>OY763410.1:1037500-4592133 GCA_963667415.1 Dehalococcoidia bacterium
GCCTCGTTGACGACTTCGACGAACTCGCCAGGCAGCCCGGTCGGCACGAGGAAGCGGGCGAAAATCATTGCCCCGATCAGGATGAAGAACACCAGCGCCGAGGTCTGGGCGGCTAACGGTAGGCGGCGGCCCAGTAGAAGTCGGTCCAAACAATACGGCCGTTGCTGCGGCGGGCGACCTCATCGGCCCAGCACTTCTTAACCTCACTGATAAGGAAAGGAGGCGGAGACAACTGGGAGCTGTATTTCAGCTCGAACACTTCGCCGTCGGACGGGGGAGCGGCTGTTGGCTCGGGAGCTTCGGTGGCAGCGGGAGCGGCAGGAGCGGTGGTAGCAGTTGGCACAGCCGTTGGCGCGGGTTCGTCGGGGCCGCAGGCCACCGCCATCAGGCTCACCAGCGACAGCACGGACAACAGGACAATAATCTGGACCACTTCACGTTCAACTCAGGATTGTCAACCGCTCCTATCCAGCTGAAGCCGAACAGGACAGGGATCAGACTCCTCAATGAGCGGCTTAGGCTATAATCGAATTGCGATGCTGGTAAGGGATATTGGCGAATTCGGAGTAATTGAGCGGCTGAACCGCATGATTGTGATGCGGGGAACGGGCAACGACGCCGTTCGCAGCTTTCCAATTGAAGTCGACACCGGCGACGATACGGCGGTGTGGCAGGCCGGAGAAGGGAGGGAACTCTTCACCACCGACACAATGGTGGAAGGAGTCCATTTCACCTGTGAGACCACACCGTGGAGAGACCTGGGGTGGAAGGCCATCGCCTCCAACATCAGCGACGTGGCGTCGATGGGCGGACAGCCCACCTACGCACTGATCACCCTTGGACTGCCACCGGCCACCCACGTGGACGATATCGAAGAAATGTACCGGGGTATGCTGGAGATCGGGGAAGAGTATGGGATGGGTATCGTCGGCGGCGACATTGTGCGCTCGCCGGTGTTTTTCGTGACAACGGCCCTGATAGGGGTGGCCGAAAGAGCCCCCATGCTGCGCTCTGACGCCCGCCCCGGGGACGTGGTGGGGGTTACGGGTTGGCTGGGCAGCTCGGCGGGAGGTTTGAAGCTGATGATGGAAAACTCCGATGCGGTCGGCGAGGCTCCCGATTTCCTGAGACGGGCCCACAGGCGGCCCATGCCCGCGGTAGACGCGGGACGGGCGCTATCGCTGGCGGGGATTTCTACCGCAATGGATGTGAGCGATGGACTGGCGGACGACCTGAGCAAGCTGTGCGCGTCGTCGAGAGTAGCGGCGGTGGTCCAAGCTTCCGATGTTCCCACTCATGCTCACCTGAGGGAGATGTTTCCCGACAGCCACCTGGGCTTGGCGCTGGGCGGCGGAGAGGACTATGTGCTGCTGTTTGCCGGAGAAGCTGACGTCGTGATGGGGCTGTTGCCGAGGTTGGGTGAAGGCAGCGCGGTTATCGGCGCCATCGTTGCGGTCGACAGTGCCGACGATGTCGGAAAAGTGGCCGTTGTGAGGGAAGACGGAGCGGAGATATCCCTGGTAGCCGGAGGGTGGGACCATTTCGGCAGCGCATAACGAGCCAGTACCCGACATACCGAAAGACATACCAGTATGACAAAGACCATTCAAATACATACCGCCGGACCAGAGCAGACCCAGAGAGTCGGTGCGATCATCGGGGAGCACGCCAAAGCAGGAGACGTGTATCTGTTGAGCGGACCGCTGGGCGCAGGGAAGACCTGCCTCACTCAAGGGCTGGCGCGCGGTTTGGGAGTTGAAGGGTACGTCAGAAGCCCGACGTTCGTGTTGATGACACGACATCACGGGCGTCTCACGCTGCACCACGTGGACTTGTACCGAATCGGCGGGCCTTACGAGGCTTGGGACCTGGGACTGGATGAACAGCTCTTCGGCGATGGAGTGTGCGTAATAGAGTGGGCGGAAAGAGCAGAGGAAATTTTGCCGCAGGACGTCCTGTGGCTGGAGTTCAGCTACGGCGAGAATGAAAACAGCCGGGACATCATCGTGGAGACCGAATCTTCTCGTTATGATTGCCTGATGGAGGAACTCGCTTCCTCCGGAAACTATGCTTGCGGAAACTATGCTTGCGACGGAGCCTGATAGCCTTCCATGCTTCTTGCCATTGATACATCCACCAGAAGCGCGTCGGTTGCCGTAGCTGATGAAGGCCGAGTAGTTGCAACTCAGGCCTGGCGTTCGACAGTGAATCACTCGTCGGAACTTATGCCCGCAGTAGCCCAACTACTGGAGGGCCGAGGAGTGCGTCCCAATGAACTGGATGTCGTGGCTGTGGCGCTTGGTCCGGGTGGGTTCAGCGCACTACGAACGGGTCTAAGCGCGGCGAAAGGGCTGGCACTGGCGGCCCGCATACCCATAATCGGCGTAGGGAGCCTGGACCTGGAGGCGCACCCATTCCGTGAGGCTGGGCTGCCGGTCTGTGCCCTGCTGGAGGCGGGACGGGGCGAGGCCGCTTCGGCGCTAATTGGAGCCGATGGAGGCAGGCTGCGCCAGGACCGTATCTCCGGACCGGATGAGTTGCTGGAAGAGATTATTTCTTCCTATCAGGATGTTCCGATAATGTTCTGCGGTGAGGGCATGCCAGCGTGGGCGGAAGTCATTCGAGGCAAGTTGGGTGAATACAGCGTGCTGTGTCACACGCCGGCATCGAGCAGGGCTGGCGCCTTGGCTGCGTTGGCCCACGAACGGCTGGAACGAGGTGAAGCCGACGACCTCGACACCCTTCAACCGAACTACCTGCGAATGCCCAGCATCGGGACGCCGAAGCGGCGGGACCGGCAGGTTCAGGCATCATCGCGAAGGATAACGGCAAACGTGAGAGATGTATCGTGAACCCGGATTTGGGCCAGCTCTCACGCCCTCCAGCCTGCCCCAGGGCAGGTCTCGATGTCCTCTGATGCAGTGTTACTGCTGGGGTGCGGAGCTGTGGGGCAGGCAGCCGCTAGTCTGCTGGGGAAGGACAGGGCGATCGCGCGGGTGATTGCCGCTGACTATGACCTTAAGCTGGCGACGGCGGCAGCGGAAGTCTGCGCAGGGAAGGGAGCAGCACTCCGACTGGACCCGACCGACTACAATGCGCTGAACAGAGTTCTCGACGATGTTTCGGTGGTGGTAAACACGCTAGTTCTGCCGCTCAAATCCCTGCTTTCCCTGATGCGCAATGTGGTGGAAGCGGGGGTGTCATACATCGACTCAAACGACGACCCCGAGTCGTTGCAGACGGTGTACGACTCTGAGTACGTGGCGGCCTTAGCAGACCACCGGGCCGTTGGAGTGGTGCCGGGGCTTGGAGCCTCGCCGGGGCAAACGAACACCATGGCCCAATATTTGAGCCAGCGCCTCGACAGAATCGACGATGTTTGCTTGTTTCATGTGGACGATCTGCGACGGAACAGTGCCGAGCAGTGGCGACAACGCCTTGCGGCGTTCGGGTCGCCCGCCCTGGTGTGGCGAGGAAATGACTGGAGCCACGTTGCACCGTTGAGCGAGTCTGAGGAGATCTCTTTCCCACCACCGTGGGGTTCAGTGAGGTGCTTTATCGTGGGAGTGCAGCCGGTTACTCTTCCGGTAAGCATGCCGTCGCTGAGCGGACTAACGGGATATCGGGGGTACCCGGATGAGGAATCAGAGGAAGCCATTAAGAGCCTGGTGCGCTATGGGTTCGCAGGGGAACTTCCAGTGGAGACGGAGGCAGGGGCTGTAACGCCGGCGGAATTCACCGCTGCCTACTTTTCGGGCCCGTGGTCGCCCTTCGCCGGAGGAAGGGGTGAGCCACGTGGACTTCCACGGCAATTGCGGGTGAAGGGACAACAGGCTGGGCGTGGCATCCGATTCACGATGAACTGGTCGTTTCCGGAAGAACTGGAAGAGGAGAGCATTGCCGCCCCCCTGGCCGTGGGAACGCGGATGCTTCTCACCCGCGAACTGCCCGCAGCCGGTCTTCACGCTCCCGAGGGGCTCGACCCTGCGCCGTTCCTGTGGGACATGGAGCGTCGAGGGGTGGAGATACAGCTGACCAAGACGGTGGAGGAGTAGCCCGTGGCTGCAACGGGATGCCCTTGGCCAAAGGCGGCGTGACCTAATTGGGACGGTACACTGGGTATGTATAGAATTGCCCTGATGGTGGTCGGACTGGCGGTGTACCTGATGCCGTCCTTCATTGCCATTTACCGAGACAAACGGCGCAAGTCCGCCATAGTCGCCGTCAATCTGGTGTTTGGCGCTGCGTTGGCGGCGTGGGTGAGCCTGCGCATCTGGGGACTCCTGGGGGTTGGTCTCGCCGGGTGGGTGGCGGTCATGGTATGGAGCCTTTGGCCCGAGAAAGATGAACAGAGTCAGCAATGAACCGGCCTAAGGGCCGAGGAATTTTATTAGACAGGAAGGAAATCAATGGAGCAAACACTGGTGTTGGTGAAGCCGGATGGAGTGCAGCGGGGGCTGATCGGGGAAATCATCAGCCGACTGGAACGACGTGGCCTGAAGCTGGTGGGGATGAAGTTGATGCAGGTGGACGAAGGGCTGGCGCACCGGCATTACGGAGAGCACGTCGACCGGCCCTTTTTCGCGGGACTGGTCAGTTTCATTACCTCAGGGCCGGTGGTGGCAATGGCGTGGGAAGCCAATAACGCCGTTGAAATAGTCCGTGGCACCATGGGAGTTACCAACCCAGCCAGTGCGGCGCCGGGAACCATTCGAGGCGATCTGGGAGTGGACATAGGCCGCAACCTGATTCACGGTTCGGACAGCCCGGAGTCGGCAGTTCGGGAACTGTCGCTATTCTTCAAACCGGAAGAGGTGCTGTCGTACGAACGCAGCAGCGACGGCTGGATAGTGGAATAGCCCGAGTCGAGAGCCAGCAAGATACTCTCTTCCGACCAAAGGGAAGGGAGTATAGGATTTTCTATAGGGGCCGGTGAGGAATTAGAGAACCCGCACAACTTGCGGGGCACGGTTCCAAAGACGTTCGAGGTCGTAGAACTCGCGCTCTTCAGGTGAGAAGACATGGACGATAACGTCGCTGAAGTCGAGCAGAACCCAGCCCGATGCCGGAGAACCCTCGCGACGGTGGCGCGAAATTCCAGCCTCTTTCAGGGATTGGGTGAGGTCGTATTCCAGCGCTTCTATCTGGCGTGAGGATTCGGCCGACATGATCACGAAATAGTCGGCGAAGGGCGCGAGGCTGCGCAAGTCAAGGAGGACTATGTCCTCAGCCAGCTTGTCCGAAGCAACGTCCACAATAAACTGGGCTACTTCCAAGGGTTCCAGCGCGATTTCCTCCCTGAATGTGCGTCCGAGGTATGGACCCAAATAAACGACGCAAGTCTAATTTAGTGTTCGGCGAGTATAGGCCCGCCGCAATGCTCGGTCAATTACATCACGAATGAATGCCGGTGAAGAAGGTTGCGTTTGCGGTTTCGGGGAGAATCCGCTGACGTGTCCTACGCGTAGCTCTCCCGGACGGTACAATGAGAGTTCGATTCCAGCTTCGGAGTTCCAATGAACCGCAAGAGCGTCCGTTACCCGGCAGCCTTCCTCGTGAGCGTGGCATTCATTCTGGCTCTAGTGGTCGCATGCGGGTCGGACCCCACGCCCACGCCGACGTTGGAGCCAACAGCTACGCCATTGCCCACGCCCACGCCGACTCCCGCGCCCACGCCCACGCCAGAGCCGACCCCGACCCCAACCCCCGAGCCGACGGCAACGCCGACGCCGCAGCCAGCCGCTCCGGCGGTTGCTCCTTCGGAGTCTGAGCCGACTGGGAGAGCACCTTTGACGGCGTGGCAACCCGTCAAGTCGCTGTTGCCTTCGGGCGCCACAATGGTCATCGACGGTTATCCCGCGACTGTCCTGGCACCTCCTTCTCCTTTCATCAGCTCTGCCTTGGGCCTCATATCCGACTCGGCGGACGGTGCCCTCGACGACCTACTGAATGAATTCCGGGATGGAACGGGCATAGACCTGCTTTCGGTCGAGTATGCCGAAATGTTTATGGAAGTCGATACGCTACTGGCGACGGGGCTGGAGACAGACCTGGGTGACCTGACGTTCGGACTGGCCCTTTACGGGGACATAGATGAGGATGAAATCGTCGCCAGCTTCGAAAGGGACGAGGACGTCAATTACGAAGCCTCCGATTACCGAGGCTATGCCGTATACCTCGTAGATGCCGTGGGCGGTGACCCGATGACCGTAGGGATTGTCGACGAAGGGACGGTGGCGATAGGAGCAAGGGACAGTGTTGAAGCGATGCTGGACGTAGCTGCTGGTGCTGCTCCGGCGCTTTCCGGCGACGTGCGAGAGGCACTCGACTTTCTCGGCGAACGGCATGTGGGCGCGGCGATAGCGCTGCCTCCGGATTACTTAGAAGCGCTGGCTGGCATCGTAGGTGAGGAAGGGGCTCCACAGATGGGGCTGCTGGGCGCGCTGGATATGTCGGCGTTGACGGCGCCGCTGACCGGTGTGAAGCTGCTGTTCCACGATGATGCGGTCGAGGTGGAAACGGTATCGTTCTTCGAAGACGGCAAAGCGGCTACGGCGTCCAAAGAATACTCGGAAGGAATTGTCGCAATGTTTGGAGGGTTGCTAGCCACCTCTCCCGAACTTGGAACTTTCGCTTCGAGCATGGAGGTGTCGCAGTCGGAAGCCGTGGTGTCGCTAAAGATGTCGATTACTGTCGAGGCCATAGGGCAGCTATTAGGCTTCGTGACAGGGGACGTTATGAGCCCTCAGAATTGACCTGCAGGTCGGCGTATTCCGCAATGCGGAAAGCGCGGACGAATGATCCACAGGCCCGGGTTGATGCGGGATACGCTCCTCGGGCCTCGTTCTTTCTCAGCTATGCAGGAGGAACATAGGAGGGTATAATTCCCCTTTGGGTCCAAGCCCTCGCACATACTTTGTCGCGTTTCCGGGTTTGTGCCCAATCGATATTGTGATATATTACACAAGCTGCGCCATGCTTATGCTGGGAAGGTTGTGGCCGCCCAGCCATTGTTTATTTCCCACCGCTTGCGGCACATGCTCCCAAGTTTCTCTGGCAGGGTATCGCTGAGGATATGGACCCGCTTAAAGAATTGGCCGGAAAGGGCCTATATTCGCCTGAACAAGAACACGACAGTTGCGGCGTAGGCGTCGTCGCGGACATAAAGGGCCGGAAGTCTCACGGGATAATTGATGAGGGCCTCCAGGTGCTCATCAACCTGGGCCATCGAGGGGCAGCCGGCAGCGATCCGGAGACGGGTGACGGAGCCGGCGTACTGGTGCAGATGCCCGACGCCCTGTTTCGTCGGGAAAGCGGGGTGCTTGGGATCCAGCTACCGCCAGCAGGGGAATACGGTGTGGGCATGGTGTTCCTGCCTCCGCAACCGGAAGCTGCGGAAAAGGCGCGCACCCTGATCTCCGGGGTTGTGACCGATGAAGGACTGGAACTGCTGGGCTGGCGCGAAGTGCCAGTGGACCCCGACAAGATCGGGCGTGACGCCCGCAGACGCAGTCCGCTGATCAGCCAGGTGTTCGTTGGATCTGGGCAGAGCGGTCTAGACGCGGACCAACTGGAAAGAAAGCTGTATGTGGTGAGGAAAGTCATCGAGCATTCCATGAAGGAATGCGGACTTTCCGAAGAAGAACTGGACTACTTTTACATCTGCAGCCTTTCCTGCAACACGATCGTTTACAAGGGCCTGCTCATGGCCCACCAGATTTCGGACTTTTACCAGGATCTGCAGAATGATGAAATGGTCAGCGCCTTCGCGCTGGTGCATTCCCGTTTCAGCACGAACACGCTGGGTCACTGGCGATTGGCGCATCCCTATCGGTACTTGGCCCACAACGGGGAGATAAACACTCTCCGGGGCAATCTCAACTGGATGCATGCCAGGGAAGCCATGTTCGAGTCGCCCCTGTTTGGTGACGACATGGCCAAGATCCCGCCCATCATGAAGGTGGGCGACAGTGACACGGCCAGTTTCGACAACGCGCTGGAACTGCTCCTGATGACCGGGCGTGAACTGGATCACGCCATGCTCATGATGATTCCGGAAGCCTGGGAACAGCATGAGACGATGCCCCAGGAGAAGAAGGACTTCTACGAGTATCACTCCGCTCTAATGGAGCCATGGGACGGCCCGGCGATGATCGTGTCGTCGGACGGCCGCAACATTTGCGCGCTGCTGGACCGTAATGGGCTCCGGCCATTCCGGTACCTGGTAACGACCGGCGACAAGCTGGTGATGGCATCGGAAACGGGAGTGCTGGAAGTCCCGCCGGCCGAGGTGAGGTTCAAGGGGCGGCTGCAGCCTGGCCGCATGTTCATGGTGAGCCTTGAGCAGGGCAGGATCATCGGAGACGAGGAACTGAAGCGGGGCCTGTCGGCACGGCAACCGTACGGACAGTGGCTGAAAGAAAACAGAGTTCAGATAGACGAACTTGCCTCCGCAATACCGGCACCGCCGATGAGCCCTGAAGACCTGCAGCGCCGGCAGCGCGCGTTCGGCTACACCGTTGAGGAACTGCGAATGTTGACCGCACCGATGGCCGAGTCGGGCTATGAGGCGGTCGGTTCCATGGGGAACGATGCGCCGCTGGCGGTACTCTCAGACCAGAACCAGCTGCTGTTCAACTACTTCAAGCAACTTTTTGCTCAGGTTACCAATCCGCCGCTGGACGCAATTCGCGAAGAAATGGTCACGTCCCTGGAAGGGTTCATAGGCACGGAACAGAATATCTTTGAGGAGACTCCGCTGCATTGCAGGCAGTTGATGCTGCACTCTCCGATAATTGATAACGAAGACCTGGCGCGCATCAAGGCGTTGGATCTGCCGGGCATTCGGGCCACAGTCATTCGCACGCTGTTCGACCCGGCCAGGGGACTGGAAAGCACCTTGGAAGAACTGCGCCGCCAGTCTTCCCAGGCGGTTAAGGATGGCCACAACATTATCGTGTTGTCCGACCGTGGCGTTGGCCCGAGCCGCGTTCCGATCCCGAGCCTGCTGGCGATGAGCGCGGTGCATCACCACCTAATAAGGGAAGGCACGCGAACTCGCGTTGGGATCGTGATTGAGACCGGCGAAGCACGGGAAGTACATCACTTCGCGTTGCTCATCGGGTATGGGGCCGGTGCCATCAATCCCTACCTGGCGCTGGAAACGGTCAGGACAATGACCGAGGGCGGCCAGTTCAACGGACACAAGCCGGATTACGCCTGCAAGAACTTCATCAAGGCCAACGAGAAGGGTGTGCTCAAGGTGATGTCCAAGATGGGCATCTCCACGGTACAGAGCTACCGGGGCGCGCAGATTTTCGAGGCAGTGGGCCTCGACCAGGCCATGGTGGACGAGTATTTCACATGGACGCCCTCGCGAGTGGGCGGCATTGCGCTTGATGCTATTGAGCAGGAGTCGCTGGAGAGGCACAGGGCGGCTTACAGTGCTGTAGATGCGCCGGCAAATCGCGCGCTCCCCATGGGCGGGGCCTACCAGTGGCGGCGCGGAGGCGAGCATCACCAATGGAACCCGGACAGCATAGGCATACTGCAGCACGCGGCCCGTAGCAATAAATACGAGATATACAAGAAGTTCGCACGGCTATCAAACGATCAGAGCCGGCGAATGGCGACCCTGCGAGGGCTGTTGGACTTCAGGACGGACAAGGGACCGATTCCGATTGACGAGGTCGAGCCTGTTTCTGAAATAGTGAGGCGGTTCGCCACAGGCGCGGCGTCTCTCGGTTCAATCAGCAGGGAAGCCCACGAGACCATGGCTATCGCAATGAACCGGATGGGCGCCCGCAGTAATACTGGCGAAGGTGGCGAGGACTTCCACCGCTATATCGTGGACGACAACGGGGACGACCGGAGCAGCGCCATCAAGCAGGTGGCATCGGGCCGGTTCGGCGTGACCGCCAACTATTTGATCAACTCAACGGACCTGCAGATCAAAATGGCCCAAGGATCAAAGCCAGGTGAGGGCGGACAGCTTCCAGGCCACAAGGTAGACGACTACATCGGCTGGGTGCGGCGCACCACCCCCGGGGTGGAGCTGATTTCGCCGCCGCCGCATCACGACATCTACTCCATTGAGGATCTGGCGCAACTCATTCACGATCTGAAGAACATCAATCCGGACGCTCGCATCCATGTGAAGCTGGTAGCCGAGGTCGGTGTGGGGACGGTGGCGGCGGGGGTGGCGAAGGGCCACGGCGATGTGGTGCTGATAAGTGGACACGATGGCGGAACGGGAGCGTCCCCGGAGTCGTCCATCAAGTACGCTGGTCTGCCATGGGAACTGGGCATAGCCGAAACGCAGCAGGTGTTGGTGGCCAACGGGCTACGAAGCCGTATCGTGGTGCAGACTGACGGGCAACTGAAGACGGGTCGAGACGCAGTGATCGCCGCGATGCTGGGAGCCGAGGAGTTCGGCTTCGCCACGGCGGCCCTTGTGGTCAGCGGGTGCATCATGCTACGCAAGTGCCACCTGAACACCTGCTCGGTTGGCATCGCGACGCAGGACCCGGAGTTGCGGAAACAGTTCGCAGGTGAGCCGGAGCATCTGGTTAACTTCTTCGGCTTCGTGGCCGAGGAAATGCGTGAAATTATGGCGGAATTGGGATTCCGGACCGTCGCTGAAATGGTGGGCCGGGTGGACGTTCTGGATACCAAGGAGGCAATCGATCACTGGAAGGCGCAGGGCATTGACCTGTCGCGGCTCCTGTATCACCAGAAGGCCCTGATGCCCGGAGAGACAGTCTACTGCTCAGAGGAGCAGGACCACGGGCTGGACCGCGCAATGGACCACAATCTGATATCGCTAGCAGAACCCGCTATTGATGACGGGACACAAGTCGATATCAAGTTGCCTATCTCCAACGCGAACCGCACAGTAGGGGCAATGCTCAGCGGTAAAATCGCCAAGAAATACGGTGAGGACGGGCTGCCCGCCGATACGGTGCGGATAAATTTCACTGGATCGGCTGGCCAGAGTTTCGGCGCATTTCTGGCACCGGGCGTCAGCTTGAATCTGGCAGGCGACACTAACGACTATATGGGGAAGGGCATGTCGGGCGGCCGAATCGTGGTCAAGCCGCATCCAGATTCCACTTTTGTTCCAGAAGAAAACATCATCATCGGCAACGTGGCGATGTATGGCGCCACGGGAGGGCACGCCTTCATAAACGGCGTAGCGGGTGAGCGGTTCTGCGTCCGCAACAGCGGTGTACGGGCCGTGGTGGAGGCAGTTGGCGACCACGGCTGCGAATACATGACCGGCGGCGTGGTGGTGGTACTGGGCCCGACCGGCCGGAATTTCGCGGCAGGGATGAGCGGTGGAATCGCCTTCGTCTACGACGCGGATAGCGATTTCCATATTCGGTTCAATAGCGGCCTGGCAGACCTTGAGGCGGTGGTTGAGGACGGAGACATTGCCTTGCTGAGAGGGCTAATTGAAGAGCATTACCGGCACACCGGCAGCAGACCGGCTTCGAAGGTGCTGGCTGACTGGGATTCGGCCCTTAGGAAATTCAAGAAAATAATGCCCCGAGACTACCGTCGCGTCCTAGAAGAAAGGAAAAGCAGAGGAACGGTTGACCGGGCACTGGAAGCCGTAGCGCATGGGTAAACCCACCGGATTTATCGAATTCGGCCGACGCCCCCCGGAGCGTCGACCGGTGGCCGACAGAGTACAGGACTTCCGGGAGTTCTATCATCGCTGGCCTGATACTACCGCCCAAGAGCAGGGCGGTAGATGTATGGACTGCGCAGTTCCGTTTTGCCACACGGGATGCCCGCTGGGCAATGTGATTCCCGAGTTCAACCACTTCGTGTACATGGGGGACTGGGAAAACGCTCTGCGTACGCTGTTGTCGACGAACAACTTTCCCGAATTCACCGGACGCATCTGCCCCGCCCCCTGTGAGGCGAGTTGCGTCCTCAGTATCAACTCCGATCCGGTCACCATCGAGTACGTCGAGAAGGAAATAGCTGACCGGGGCTACGAAGAGGGCTGGATTCGTCCGAACCCTCCAGCGGTTCGCACCGGCAAGAGGGTAGCGGTGGTGGGCTCCGGTCCTGCCGGACTCGCGGCCGCCCAGCAGCTGAACCGCGCCGGACACTGGGTAACCGTGTTTGAGCGGGCAGAATACATCGGTGGGCTCCTCGTGCTGGGTATCCCCGACTTCAAGCTGGACAAGGAAGTTCTACGCCGCCGGCTCGCCATCATGGAGGAGGAAGGCATCACTTTCAGGACCGGCGTCAATGTGGGAATAGACATCTCTGCGGACAGGCTTATGCGAGATTTCGACGCAGTGTGCCTGGCCTGCGGGTCAACGGTCCCAAGGGATTTGCCGGTGCCAGGCAGAGAACTGGACGGCGTTCACTTTGCGATGGAATATCTGACTCAACAGAACCGCCTGAATGCGGGACAAGATGTGTCCCCTGAGGACCGTCTCAGCGCCGAGGGCAAAAGGGTGGTAATTCTCGGAGGTGGAGACACGGGAGCCGACTGCCTGGGTACCGCACACCGGCAGGGAGCGGAGCTGGTCAGTCAGTACGAGTTGCTTGCCGAACCGCCTGTGAACCGGCCCGTTGGGAATCCGTGGCCACAGTGGCCCATGATCCTGCGATCCTCAGCCGCTCACGACGAAGGAGGAATCCGGGACTACAGCATTCTCACCAAGGCTTTTTCCGGGAGTGACGGAAAGGTAGAGAAGCTTCACGCAGTACGAGTGGAATGGAGCGAACCGGAAGACGGCGGACGTCCCAACATGACCGAGGTACCTGACAGCGAGTTCGAGGTCGAGACGGACCTGGTGCTGTTGGCGATGGGATTCCTGCATCCTGAGCATCACGGTTTATTGACCCAATTGGGCGTGGAGCTTGACCCGCGGGGAAACGTCAAGATCGGTGATGATCGGATGTCCACTGTTTCGGGAGTGTTCGCTGCTGGAGATACCGCGCGTGGTCAGTCGCTGGTGGTGTGGGCAATCGCGGAAGGTCGTGAAACGGCGCGGGCAGTGGACCTTTACCTGATGGGAGAGTCGAACCTGCCACGCTCGTTGCCAGAAACGTATTGAACTGATTTCGCCTAAGAGGCGAATGGCAACGGGATATTTGAACGCTGGGAAAGCTGAGCCCTCTCCGTTAACGGAGAGGGCCTTTTGTTGGCGTGTTGACTGGAGTGCGATTTCCCTAGCGCACTTCCGCGACGCTCTGGGCACGAAGGCTGCGTACGTTCTCTATATACTCCTGCATGCTCAGGACTTGGACAGCGTTGGTGGTGCCAGACACGCCGGTGAGGAAGCCGTGGACAATAGTGACCACGTCCTGCGCGGTGACGGCACCCAGTTCCAAGGCTGACTGAATTACCTGGAACACCAGTTCGGCTACATCGGGCTGTACGGGAATGACGCCAGTGGGTTGTATGCCCCATCCGAGACACAACTTCCGCAGCACGGCGGGGTCGTGAGAGAAGGCGAGGATGTCGTTGGAAGGGCGGAAGCGGGCCAGTTCCAGGGCCGCCCGGCCAGTGCTGGTAAGCACGATAGGCTTGGAGTCGAGGGTTCGAACCAATCCAGCTGCAGCCGAAGTGATGGCCTGGGTGCGATCGCGTGTACCCATGTTCTTGAAATATGGGTACATGTCCTCGGACTCGGCTTCGTTGATGGTAGAGACTGCCACCCGCAGCGCCTCGACAGGATATTGCCCCATGGCGGTTTCGTCGGACAGGAGTATGGCGTCGGTCCCTTCCAGAACGGCGTTGCTGACGTCGGACACTTCGGCACGAGTCGGCGTTGGGGCTATGACCATGCTGCGGAGCATCTGGGTGGCGATGACTGCGAGCTTGCCTGCAGCGTTGGCCTTGTCCACGATGAGTTTCTGAACGCGGGGGACTCGCTCCATCGGGATCTCGACACCGAGGTCACCGCGGGCGACCATCACTGCATCGACTTCGGGGAGTATGTCGTCGATGTTGTCGATGCCCTCGCCTCGTTCCAGTTTAGCCATTACAAGGGCCTTGCTACCAGCGGCGTTCAGGTGGCGACGAGCGAAGTGGATGTCCTCGGCGGTGCGTACAAAGGATACGGCCACCCAGTCCACCTGCTGTTCGACTCCGAAGAGCAGGTCCTTCCTGTCCTTGTCAGTGAATACGGGTTGGTCAATGGGGACGCCGGGCAGATTAACTCCCTTGAAGGAAGACACCACGCCAGAACTGAGGGCTCGACAGTAGACGTGGGTTGGAGTTACCTCAGTCACTTCAAGCTGCACAGTTCCATCGGCGATGAAGACGAAGTGGCCCACCTCGAGGTTACGCAGGACGCCCGGTTGAGGGAAGGGCAATAGGCCGTGGGTACTTGACTCATTTTGGTCGGTGATAACGATCTCGTCGCCCACGTTGACAGGGTACGCTTCCTCCAGGCGACCGAGACGAAGCTTGATGCCGCCGAGATCCTGGAGGATTCCGACTGTGCGGTTATGCTCCCTGGAAAGACGCCGGATGCGTTCGATGACGACGGCGTGCTCATCGTGGGTGCCGTGGGAGAAGTTGAGGCGGGCGCAGTCCATGCCGTCTGAGATCAGCCGGGTCAGGGTTTCCTCGTCGTTGGATGAAGGGCCGATGGTAACAATTATCTTCGTCTTTCGCATACTCAGCAGCCTCGGATGTCAAGGATGACAGCTATGGTCCGCAACACCTCGACCAGCGGCGGACAACCGTTTCCGGCGACAACTTTGCGTCATCTTTTTGCAGTGTAATACATAAACTTGACGAATTGATACATCTCTACTGGTAAATCGCAGGAAAATGCGGCATTGGTTGGCCTACATAAGCTCGCTCCATACAGGTGGCCAGTGCAAGAGAGCCCCCTGCGTCGCATACCGGGAGCGATTTTTCCAATGCGCAGGGATGTCTACTGAACTGAACCTTAACCAGTCGCTGGCGGGCTGATTATCGTTATCCAACATTAGTTAAAGGCTCTACAATGACATACATTTACAAATGAGAGACACCGCTCCAGGCCGGGGCGGCGTCTCTCTCGGGCTGCGTCTAACGGTAGGCTTCGCGGCGGTGGAGGACGCGAAGGACCCGCATAGCTCTGTTTTCGTAGTCCAGTTCCAGAATTGCTCTCCAATCACCAACCCTGAGACGATGTTCTCCTCCCCGACCAGTCAGCCGTATCACATCGCCTTGGCCAGACTCAGCAAACCGCCTTATAGAGGCATTCACACGCTCTCGCACAGTCCGGTCAAGGCGAGTGAGATCGTCCGAGGCTCTACTTGACCAACGCAGCTGCCAAATCACGGCAGCGCGCGCAAGCGTTCTTCGAGCTCTTCCTGTGTGATCCAATTGCCGTTTCTGAAGTCTTCCCTGCCCTCCTCGATGGCGAGGATTTCTTCCTCAGTGAGTTCCTCGTCGTCTTCGGGGGCGGTCATCAGGCGCCAGAGCATGGGGTCGTGCTGTTTCAGGTGGGCGAGGAGCACCCAGTAGGACACCTCCCACTCGCACTCGGGGAGATGGTCGACCAGCTTGTGGAGGTCTTCCCTGGTGATTTCCATGTGCTCCTCGTATCCCGGGCGGGCTAGTTGCGGCTGCGGCTGGCGTCGAAGGTTTCGGTGGCGGCCTTCAGTCCGGCGTAGCGATTGGCCTGCAGGACCTCGATGCGCTCGGCGGCCCACTGATTGGACGTCTCGATGCCGATGAGGGAGCCCTGGAAGCGGGGCATCACGTAGCGGGCCAGCAGCTCGTAGCTGCGATGCAGCTTGTCGCGGGGGGCCCAGTCTTCGACGCGAATCATGAACTTGCCGAAACCGCCGCTGATTTCCTGGAGACGCTCGATGCCGGCGATGGCGTCATCGGGAGTGCCGACGATCCACTGGTTGTGGTCGACCATGAAATCGACTATCTGATTGCGGGGTACGTCGGGCACCGGGTTGCCGAGGGTGCGTCCGAAGTACTCGGTGACGACGCGGGCGCTGCCCTCGCGGATGTCCTCAAAGGCCTGCTTCTTCGTGTCAGCGAGGTGCATTCCCATGACGATACCCCAGTCTTCGCGGTGCATCGTCTTACCGTGCTCGGCGGCGGTTTCCTCGGCGATATCCCAGAGCTCCATGAGGGAGGTGCGGCGGATGGTGTCGCGGGGCACGCTGAGGGATAGCACCGATGCGCCGTGCTTGCCGGCGGTGGTGACGCCGGCCGGAGACTCTACCGAGGCGACGGCGACGGGCACATGGGGGTACTGGTAGGGCCGGAGCTGAATGACGGCCTCATTGAGTTCGAACCAGTCGCTCTTGTAGGTGATGGGGTCGGTCTCGGTCATGAGACGCATGATGACTCCCAGGGACTCGTCCATCATGGCCCGCTGGTTCTCGGGTTTGATGCCCAGCATGAGGGCGTCGGAGGCGAGGGCGCCGGGGCCGACGCCGAGGATTACGCGGCCGCGGGTGAGGTGGTCGAGCTGCACGAAGCGGTTGGCGACCATGTAGGGGTGGTGGTAGGGAAGGCTGACGACGCCAGAGCCGAGCTTGATGCTGCGGGTGCGCTCGGCGGCGGTGGCCATGAACACCTCGGGGGAAGCAATGGTCTCCCAGCCGGCGCTGTGGTGTTCGCCGATGTAGGCTTCGTCGAAGCCGAGGGTGTCGAGCCACTGTATGAGTTCGAGGTCGCGTTCCAAAGCCAGAGTCGGGTTTTCACCGACGCGGTGGAACGGGGCCATAAATACGCCAAACTTCATCCTGTATGGAACGGCCATAACTTCTCCTCTTTCATGCGAGCAATCTTACGGTCAGCAGGTTTTCGTAATTCTAACACGCAACCCAGAACGGGGAGTGCGGGCTGCGAATTGGCAGCGCAGGGTGGGCCCGAAGCCAAGGGGTGGTGGTGGGCCATGAGCCTGCGTGTCGACCACTTTCGCCCGTCCATTGACCGTCTGGGATAGGGCCAGAGGGCAAAAGAGTCAAAATCTGTCGCATTTTGGTCGAGCTTTGCACCGTGCGTCCTGCGGGATTCTGAACAGGGAATGGGCTGGTGGGGTGGGAAACGAAGCTGTCGAGAAAGGTTATCGGGCATTGAGGCAGGGCCAAATGTACAGCAGGGTGCAGTTGAAAGTCTCGATGTCCGGCCATTTGCGGCCATTTCCGGACATCGGGGACTATCCCAAGAGGCAGCCTTCATTCATTCCTGCGGGAGTAAAGGAACGTCCACATTCTGACCCTCTCCCGGAGAGAGACAGGGATTTGTCACACACCTCTCGGTGAGCATTCTCCCGAGCAATAGCGAGTCCAATTGGATACGCTTTTACATATATGCTAGTCAACTGTGACAGAGGAAAGCAAGCAGGAAATGTCACAGCGGGGCTGGCTGGGGCGCGGCAGGGAGGCGAGGGGGCGCAGGATATGGCGGAGGTGATGCGAACGTGGTATCTTTACCGCACCAAAATCGAGCCCCGTAAGGGCAATTCTGTTCAGTGAGGTAGCGAAATGCCCCAGATCAAGCACATCGCCATCGCCACCAATGACGCGGAAAAGACCGCGAAGTTTTACTCCGAGGTATTCGGGCTGCGCCAGGTGGCGGCCCTGGACGGCGAGAACGCCAAGGGATTCATGCTCAGCGACGGTAACGTGAACATGGCCATCCTGGACTTCCAGAACGACGCCGTGGCCGGCGAGCGCGGCAAGGACTGGGAGGGCATTCACCACATCGGGTTCGAGGTCGAGAGCCTGGAGGACATCGAGGCGCGGCTGGCGAACAATGGGGCCAGCGAGATGGAGTCGGTGAACCAGGCGCTGCACGCAGGGAACACCGGCCCGCGGCACCAGAACGTGGAGACGAAGTACGAAGGGCCCAACGGCGAGATGATCGACGTTTCGCAGGTGGGCTGGGTCGGCACGCGAGGGCTGGACTAGAATCCGGTCGATTAGAATTCTGGTGGCATAGGAAGCGCCCGGCTGATTTGGCCGGGCGCTTTTTTGTTGCTGCGAGGAAGGGTGTCGGTCTACATGAAGAGGGCGTAGTGGCCGACGATGATTTCCTGCTGCATCTGGTCCCACTCGGACCTTTTTTCGGTGATCATGCGTTCCATGATGCCGGCGTCGCCGAGGAAGTGGTCGTTCCAGATGGTGTCGCCGAACTGCATGGCCTCGAGGTGAAGGGCGAAGCCGTTGAGGATCATGCCGTTCTGGTTCTCGAGGTCAATGATGGACAGGCAGACGCCCTCGTCGTCGCCCTCGGAGCCGTCGTCGGGCTCGTCATACTCATACACCCGCATTTCGATGCCCTGGGAGCGGGGAGCGTGGTTAACGAAAAAGAGCATGCCGTTTTCCGCTGTGGCGGTGGAGACGTCGCCCTGCCTCTCCCACTGGCAGTCCTCGCTTTGCAGGTAACGATTAAGGTCTGCGGACTCCTTCTGTCGCATGACGCGCATTAGGAAGTAGACGGATCCGGCCACAAGCACGACGGCGGCGATAACCGCAACCACCACGATTACAATCACCATGTTACTTCACCACCCTCCTTGCGGACCGCCGGTAATCTGTGTCAAGGGATGCACCTAGGCGGGCCGGAAGGCCAGCGAGGGGCGCTCGGGGTCGAGGTCTTCGAGGTCGAGAGCAAGGGCCATGCCGGTGCGGATGGACTGGGGGTTTGCGCCGTCGACACCGGTGATGCGAGCACTGATGCGTGGGCCCTCTTCCAAGGTTACGATGCCGCTACAGTAGGGGTTGTTGCGGCCGTAGCCCTTCTTCCCCCAGTAGTCGGGCACCACCGAGATGCAGGTGAAGGTGCTGAGAGTGGCACGCCCGCTGAAGGCGTGCCAATCAATGTCTGAACTGCGGCAGTCGGCGCACATGGGGCGCGCTTCGGGAGACACCGCCCCACAGGAGTTGCAGCGGATGCCGGTGAGCGCACCGTCCTCGACGAGGCGCTTGTAGTAATTGGAGGCGTTGAACTCGCTGGCCATGTCGGTCACTCCAAGCGCAACACGTTGACGACGCAGGTGCCGCCGGTGCCGCCGACGTTGTGGGTGAGGCCGACATCGAGCTTGGGCTTCTTCGCCTGACGCTCGCCGGCTTCGCCGCGGAGCTGATGGTAGATCTCCACCACCTGGCCGACGCCGGAGGCTCCAACGGGATGGCCCTTGGACTTCAGGCCGCCAGAGGTGTTGATGGGGCGGTCGCCATCGAGGGCGGTGCGGCCTTCGTCAACGGCACGGGCGCCTTCGCCGGGGGCGAAGAAGCCGAGGTCCTCGCTGGCGACGATTTCGGCGATGGTGAAGCAATCGTGAACTTCGGCGACGTCGACGTCGTCGGAGGTGATGCCGGCCATCTCGTAGGCCTGGCGGGAGGCCTCCTTTGCGGCGGAGAGGGAGGTCAGCTCATCGGCGTCGTGGAGGGGCTTGCCGGAGGCTTGGCCGATGCCGGCGAGGGCCACCGGGCGGTCGGTGAAGTTGTGGGCGATTTCGGACGAAACCAGCAGGATGCAGGACGCGCCGTCGGTGATGGGGGCGCAGTCGTAGAGGCGCAGGGGCCAGGCGATCCAGGGGTTGGCCGAGTCGTCATTGAGGAAGTCCATCTCGTCGCGGTAGTCGGGAACGGGCTGACCGCTTTGCGCGGCGCGGGCCTTGCGGCGTTCCATGAGGTCGTGGATGGTGACGTTGAACTGGGCCTTGGGGTTGAGTGCGCCGTTCTGGTGGTTCTTGATACCAACCTTGAGCAGGTGGTCGAGGTTGGTCTCATAGCGGTCCATGTGGGCCTTGGCGATAGCGCCGAAGATGCCGGGGAAGGTCAGGCCGGCGGGGACCTCGTAGAGGCCATCGGCGGCGGAGGCGAGGACGTCGGTAACGCCCTCGGTGGGCAGGTTGGTCATCTTCTCCATGCCGCCGACGAGGACGACGTCGTACATGCCGCTGGCGATGGCCATGACACCCTCGCGCAGGGCGCTGCCGCTGCTGGCGCAGGCGTTCTCGATGCGGGTGATGGGAATGGGGGTCATGCCGAGCCAGTCGGCGACGATGGGCGCGGTGTGGCCCTGGGTTTCAAACAGGTCGGAGGAGTAGTTGCCGATGTAGGCGCACTCGATGTCGTCGATTTCGAAGGACTTGTCCATGGTAGCCATCATGTCCTGGAAAGCCTCGACGAAGAGGTCGCGGCTGTCCTTGTCGGGGAAGGCGCCGAACTGGGAGAGGCCCGCGCCTACGATGGCGACCTGGCGACCGAGTGTGCGCTTGCGTGTAGCCGTTGCCATGGTGATGCTCCTTAGCTGAGTGTGGAAACTTTTGGTTTCAGTTGACTATGGAGTTAGTCGTATTTGCTTTGGACAGAGGCATTATATTCTTGTCGCGATTCCTGGCACAGAAAATCAATCTGAGCCCTCAGGATGTCGGGGCTGGATTCGGATATCCCCAGTTTCTTCAACTTGGCGTATTTGGACCTCATTATCTCCGAAATGACACCCGGGTCAGGTGGAGGAACGCCGTCTTCGTCGCAAGTGTCGAGCCACAGTGCGATTGCTTCGTGGGCGTTCGCCAAGGCTTCTTCGTGGGTGTCGCCGTGGGCGGTACAGCCTGGGAGTTCCGGAACGTCGGCAACAAAGACCTTGTCCCCGGGATCGTCGCTCCAAGAAATTATGACAGCGTATTTGTGCTTGTCATTATTCTGCGATGCCATACTTTTCGAAAACACGCCTCACTTGCTGAATCTGATAAGGCTTCACCTGTCCGCGACTTGGCTGAATATTTATGTTGTCCGGAATGTCGTCCCTCGCGAATATGTGGTGGCTACCCCTGATTCTTTCTCGAAAACCCAATCGTATCAGCAGATTTCGGAGGTCACCGAATCGAATGTTGGCATCTGACGTGCCGTCCAATATTCGCCTTAACAGACGATCGTTTTTTCGTGGCGGGTCGCCGTTGGTCATTATCGTTGCCTTGTCTATATAGCGTCAACCGGGGTGGAGGGTGGCGGAGCGTTCCGAGTCGGGTGGTCTGGTCAACCGGACTTCGTAGGCCATTGAGTTTCTCGCCCCCGTGAGAGACCAGTCTCATTGTCTTATCCGGAGGGTCTCACGTGACGGTGTAACATTTTGTAACATTGTGTAACAGAACCAGCTCATTTTGGTCCTTAATTGAGACAGGGCAATCGGGCTGTTCAGGGATTCCTCCATAAGAACAATTGTACGGCATACGATGGCTGGAGGCAAGGACGAGAATTCAGCGGGCATCGTTTTGGGTCAAGTGGTGAGGTCAGGGCCGATGCGGGATTTGGGTTCCCGCGGGCGGGAATGAAGAGTTGGGTCGCGAAACATCACCTGAATTGGAACGCTATTGGAGGGTGGCGTAGCCCTGGTTTACGTACAGGGTGCCAGCGGCGTGGGATAGGGTGATGGACTGGCGGTAGAGGCCGTCGGTGGTGGTGCGTTCGGCTTCGTGGGTG
This sequence comes from Dehalococcoidia bacterium, assembly GCA_963667415.1. Lineage (GTDB taxonomy): Bacteria > Chloroflexota > Dehalococcoidia > Lucifugimonadales > UBA3495 > VXOI01. The sequence goes on from OY763410.1 coordinate 1,058,930, forward strand.
GTGGTGTGCCAGTCGACGGAGTCGGGGCCGTCGCTGAGGGTTTCGTGGAGGATGCGGCCTTGCATCGCGTCGGCGCCGGGGAGGCCGAGGAGGTGCAGGATGGTGGGGGCGAGGTCGACGTTGCCGGTGGGGCCGGCGACGGTGGCGGACTTCCTGAATCGCGGGCCGCGGGCGAAGAAGATGTTGCGGGTCTCGTGGGGGCTTATGGAGCCATGCTGCCCGCGCCCGGGGCCCAGGCTGGTGGAGTGGGCGTGGCCCGGGTAGCCAGTGGCGCTGGGTGTGGAGTCCCAGCGGAAGGACATGGCGAGGGATGGGGCGCGTGGGCCTTCGAGGCCTACGAGTCTGGCCGGAAGCGTCCCGGGGATTTCGCCGGCGGCGTCGGAGGCGAGGAGTGCGCCGCACCAGGGCTTCGAGGTGAGCCACGCGGCGAGGCGGTCGGTGGTGGATTCGGTGTGATCGGGGGCGTAGAAGAGGGCTGAGCCGCCGTTGGGGGCGACGGCGATACCGCCGGGCTGGTTGGCGGGCGGGAAGCCTGCGGCGCGGAGCTCGGCTTCGATGTCGACGACCTCGGAGATGGTGGAGTAGCCGTGGTCGGAGACGACAATGACGTCGGTGTCGGAGGAGAGGCCGTGCTCGTCAAGCCAAGACAGAAGGCGGCCGAAATGGCGGTCGGCCTCTCGGATGGCGGCTACGGCTTCGGGGGAACCGACGCCAGTGGCGTGCTGGGATACGTCGGGCTCGGAGAACCAGAGCGTGGAGACGGCGGGCTGGCGTTCCGGCAGGACGTACTCGGTAAAGATGCGCAGGATGTGGCTCATCCTGTTCGCAGTTGGCCCCTGGCGCTCGGGCCATGGACCGAACCGGGAGATAATCGCGTCGTGCAGCCGTCGGGGCAGGCAAAAGTCCGGGTGGATGGTTGCGCCGCCGCAGCTCTCGGCGTTGGGGTTCTGAAGGTAGGCGTTGCCGGAGGTGCCCGCGCCGACGGCGACGTATTCGTGCCCGTGACGGTGCAGGATGTCGCCGAGGGCCGGCTGCAGCAGGACAGGGTGTTGGGTGGCGACCTCCGTGAGAGTGGGCTCGAGGGCGCCGAGGGCGCGATGGGGGTCGAACTCTGGGATTACCAGCATGTTGGCGGTCAGTCCGTGGGCGCCGGGGTGGTGGCCGGTGACGATGCTGGCGACGTTGGCGCGGGTCACGGTGGGGAAGACGGCGTGGTGGTCGGTGCCGGTCACGCCATCGGATGCGAAGGCGTGCAGGTTGGGCATCAGCTCGGGCGTGACCTGGGCGGGCTGGAGGCCGTCGAAGACGACTATTACTACGCTGGGCATTGGGCGTCCTTCACGTCAGGGATGGCTGAGGGTGTGTAATGGCTGACTCTTACTTTCGCCCAGGGCTTGTTGAAGGGATGTCCGTTCGTGGTTCGACAAGCTCACCATGAACGGACTGGTATGGCTGCCTTCGAAAGGGGACGACACACATTTCAAACGAGGAATTGCCCTTGTGGTTGTATTCCAAACGACCCTCGCACCCCCCACCCTCGCCCCCCTTTCAAGGAGGAGAGGGTTTTTCGGAGGGCTTCTCAGTTGCCGGTTACGTCCATGATGGCGGCGTGGCACATTTCGGCGCCCTGCAGTACCTCGGGGATTAGTGCGGTCTCCCAGGTGGTGTGGAAGGAGCGGACGCCGATGCCAACGGGCAGGGCGGTGATTCCGCGGGAGATGAAGACGTTGGCGTCGGAGCCGCCGCCGGAAGACTCGAGGATTGGGGCCATCCCGAGGGTGTCGAGGGCGCGGCCGATGGTGACGACCGATTGGTGCCGGGTCTCGACGCGGTAAGCCTGATAGGTGTTGGTGATGTCGAGATCGATTTGGGCGTCGGGGTAACGGGAGGAGGTCTCTTCGAAGACCTTGCGGAACTGGCCTTCCAGCCATGCCAGCTTCTCGTTGCTGCGGCTGCGGAACTCGCCGTCGAGGGAGGCGCGCTCGGGGACGATGTTGCGCTTGAGACCGCCCTCCATCCAGCCGATGTTGGCGGTGGTCTCTGAGTCGATGCGGCCGAGGGGCAGGCGGGTCAGGATTTCCGCAGTTACGAGCAGGGCCGACAGACCGTTCTCCGGCTCGAGGCCGGCGTGGGCGGCACGGCCGACGATTTCGGCGGTCACGACGTTCTGGGAAGGGGCCGAGACTGTGATGCGGCTGGGCGGGCCCTCGCCGTCGAGGACGATGCCGGTCGTGGCGGTGAGCAGGCTGAAGTCCATGTGCCGCACGCCGACCAGTCCGCCCTCCTCGTGGCGGGAGAAGGCGACCTCGACGGCGCGGTGGGGGCCGGTCGATTCGGCGACGCAGGCGAGGGCTTCCAGCACAATGGCGAGGCCGGCCTTGCAGTCGCCGCCGAGGATGGTTGTGCCATCGGAGCGGAGGGTTTCGCCGTCGAGCTGGGGCTTGATGCCGCGGCCGGGCTCGACGGTGTCGAGATGGGCGGACAGGAGCAGGGGTTCGCCGACGCCATCGAGGCGGGCGATGATGTTGTTGTAGGAGTCGTGCTCCACGGTGAGGCCGAGGGAGGAGAGACGGGAGCTGATCTCGGCATCGATGGCGTCTTCCTCGCCGCTGGGGCTGTCGATGCGGATGAGTTCGACGAGGGTATCGATGAGGCGTTGGCGGTCTGCCATGGCGATTCTCCTTGCCCGCTTTCGCGCTGCTACAGCCGGGGCATGCGTAGTTTACCGGAACGCGGGGTCATGGTACACGGATGCGGGCGTAGCCGAGGATGTCTATGTCTTCGCCGATGAAGGGTGTTCGGGTGTCGTCCTGGAAGCCCCAGACGACGATAGCGTAGTCGGAGGGCTCGCCCAAAACCTTGGGGAAGGGGAATTCGAGTATGAAGGTGTTGGTTGCCGGGTAGTAGTGGTGGGCTGATGCTGCAGCGTCTCCCGGATCGAGGAGCCAGTCGTTACCGGGGAGGATGGAACCCGCGAAGTCGAATTCGCTGGCGCTGCTGATGGTGAAAGTCGAAAGGTACAGCTCTCCGTGCGACGGGTTCTTAAGATCGGCGTTCTGGAACACCGCTCCCCCGAGCAGCTTGCCCTCCAGCCTGACTATACCTCGCTCGAACAAGGGCAATCGCTGCCACTCCACGAGGTCATGGCTGATGACGCCGGATATCTGGTCGTAGGGGCGATTTTCCGGGGCGTTCAGTGCGCCGCTCCAGTGCTTGAGGATTGTGTCGCCCTGGTCGGCAAAGACCTGACGCACTTCGTCTATTCCGGGTGTTTCCCATTCTTCCTGGAGGGTTAGCGACAGCTGGTAAAACTCGCGGAGTTTATTGCGAAAGAGCTCCAAGCCCATGTTTTCATAGAGATTCTGGAACAAGAGCTGACCGAGGTAGTAGTTGCAGATAAATTGAGAGTCGGCCTTGCCCGGGTTTAACCCTGAAAGCATCTCGAGGTCGCGGGCTTCACAGTCTTGACGCCCGGTTTTCAGCAGTCCAGGGCTCATGTTCTGTTCAGTTCCATGAATATATTCGAATGTATTTGCCAAACCCTCGTCGATCCAATCTTCGTTGCCGTTCCAAAAGTAGTGGGCGACCTCGTGAACTATACCGGCCTGGAATGCGTACCTGTCGTAGGCGGTTTCTCCGTCCTCATATTCCGGTTTATAGCTGAAGGCGTTGCCGTGGTTGGTTCCGGCGAAGCCACCAATGACTGCATTATCGTTTAACACCGCAATTACGTGGCTGACGGGCAAGGGCTGCTGCATTGTAGTCTCGGCGAATTCCACTGCGTTTCTTACGTGTTGGGCAGTCGAGGGCTGAGGTTGCGTTCCGGTGCGAACGATGCTGATTTTCAGGTTGGGCGTTAGAGCCGTTCCACTGGACAAAGTTTCGATGTCTGCGTATCCGGGATTGAGCATCAGGCCGATTTCACGAGGATTCTGCATTGTGCTCGCCGCAGCTACCAGCGTGGTCTGTGAGTCGGAGATGCCGTCCTGGATGGCTGGGTGGCCCATCAGAATTGAGAGCAATCCGTCGTATGCGAGATTGCGCATTCCGCGAATTGCCAGCACATCCGTCGGCTCCAGTGACTCCAGGAAGGGCATGGTGATAATCGAGGCCGCGGCCTTTGCGTCTTCCTGATTCACTCCTTCGAGCCAGTAGAGGGCATCGTATTCAGTTGCCGAAATTTCGTCTTGCACCCAAGCCAGTCCCAAGACTGTTTTCAGATTGGCGATGTCACCTACGCCTATGTAGAGCAGTTCGTCTATGGTTTCGCTCTCCCTTTCGGAAAGGCCGTCTTTGACCCAGGGCAGTTCCTGGATTTGCTGGTATGTGGCTGGATAACGGCCTTTCAGCCACCGCGTGTTCTGCGTGTTGTGAGTCTTGCCTTGGGGAGCGGTGGCCGTGGGCGTTGGAGGCGTCGCTGTTGGCTGAGGCTGGGGCGTCGGTGTCAGTGTAGGCGCAGGAGTGGCGCTGGGTGTTGGTGTAGATGGAGTCGCAGGTGTGGGCGTGGGCGAGAGTAATGCCGAAGACGACCGGATGTTTATGGCAGATAACGCGTCCGAGTCACCGCATTCGTTGGTTACGCTGTCCAGTCGTGATGAGCCGTCCACCACAAGTACAGGATTCCTGTACTTGTTCAGCGCATTGGTGCTCAGGTTGACCGTTGCCTCAAAGGTACCGTCGGCTGCCGTTTGCTGGCTGGTGACTTCTGCAACAAAGGGATCGGTCCAAGAACGGTCGCTTGGCAGCAAGGGATTTATCGCATCTATCTGGTGGTATCCGCTCTCGTCATGCTCATAGAGCCTGAATTGACTGCAATATCCCTCGCGCCAGGTGAGTCGAACAAGACCGGGCGAGGCCTTCCCGGAGAATTGCATGGTATCGCCGGTTATCGTTGGAGGTTCGATCCACTGGATGGCGTCGAGGTGGTAGTGCTCGGCGGACTTGAGGTTGTTGGGTATCGTGCCGATTGATATGGGCGTTTGGGAATAAGTCTCACTGGGTAGGCAGAACCCATCCGCTCCGGTTGCGACACGGCTTTCTACCGAGAGGGACAGGCCCATGGCATTCACCAGAGATTGGTCGTTGATCCTGGCGGTTACGGTGAACCGGCCGGTGTCGGAATCTATCCAGCCGTTGATGACGGCGACACTTGGGGCTGTCCTGTAGAACCATCCCGCCCGCAGGGGTTCGGATACGCTGGACACCCAGTCGCGCCTGCCACTTCCCTTGAACAAATGGAACTGCGAACAGTAGGGATTTTCGTCAAGAATGAATTCTTCAAGGAGACCGGGTCGGCTGGTCGTGCCAGCAAAATGGAGGTATTCGCCGTCAATTGTGGGAGGGAATGTCCAGATTACATTCTCTTCACGGCGGCTTTCTCCTGTCTCTGTGGGAGCGGGCGTAACGGTGGGGGAAGGCGTCAGAGTGGTAGCCGGGGCAGGAGTACGCGTAGGCGCAGTTGAAGGAGGTGGGGTTGAAGCAGGCGTTGTCGGCGCGGACCGGGTCGGGGTCCGTTGCGTGTCGCTGGGTGGTGATGGGGGAGTCGGCGTGGCTGTAACTACTATCACGACGGGAGTGGGGGTTGGCGTGGCGGTCACGACAACAGTGACGGGTTGGGGAGAATCGCCACCGCATGCCATCAACAGGGCGGCAAGAGAGAAAATGACCGTAAGGGCCGCGGCAAGTCTAAGTACCACTCCGGCTCTTTACTCGTAGAGCGCGGGGGCGCCGGTGGGGTTGGGGAAGGTGTCGTCGTGGCCGAGGGCCCAGTAGACGGCCTTGACGAGGGCCCGGCTGTTGTCTGGGCCGCTGAAGCGGTGGTCGCAGTCGGGGACTGGGCGGCCGGTCAGGGAGCGGGCGGACAGGGGGCCGACGCTGACGACGTAGGCCAGCATGCCGGCAGGCGGGTCCTGGGCGCCGTAGGCCATGAAGATGTCGCCGGTGAAGAGGGAGATGCCCTCGTAGAAGGGGTCGCCGACGCTGTCGTAGGAGGACAGGAGCAGCAACTGGCGCACCTGGGGGTAGCGGAAGGCCACGGCGCCGACCGCCGAGCCGCCGGAGGAGAAGCCGGCCATGCAGATTTCAGGCTGCTCTGCGCCGCACAGTTCCTTGCCACGCTGCAGGGACCAGTCGGCGACGTGGCAGACGCTCTCCATGAGGATGCGGTTCCAGCTTGCGCCGCGGTAGGAGTAGGCCTCCCACTCGAGTTGCACCTGGAAATCGGGGCGAGGCGCATTGTAGGTGACGGTGGCGCACAGGCCGAGGTCGCTGAGGTGCTCGGCCAGCTTGCGCCAGCGGTCGTGGCGACCGTCCTTCAGCTCACCGGAGCCGGGCGAGATGATGAGCAGGCGTCCGGAATCGCAGTGGTAGGCGGTGACGGGAATCTCGTAGTCCACCGGTTCGCCGAGGTGTGTTTCCGTGCGCCGGTGGAGGACGGTGTCGATTGCGTTCAAAGTCACGTCCTCACTCCTTCGACAGGCTCAGGACAGCCCTAGCCCTCTGCCGTATGGCGAGGGTATGTTGGTTTTGGCCTCGTTCCGACAGGGAGAGTCGGGAGGTCCAGTGCTAGGGCAGAGCGGCGACGGCCTTGATTTCGACGAGGAACTCCTCGCGGACGAGGCCGTCGACGACGAGGAGAGTGTTGGGAGGGAAGTCGCCGTTGGGGAAGATGTCGGGGAAGACCTGGTTGCGGCCCTCGATGAAGCCGGCGACCGAGTCGCGGCCGACGACGTAGGTGGTGAACTCGACGACGTTGCTGAAGCCGGCGCCGGCCGCGTCCAGGATGTGGCCTATATTCCGGAGCACCTGGCGGGTCTGGGCTGCGGCATCGCCGGGACCGACGAGCTCGCCGGCGGTGTTGACGCCGACCTGTCCGGCCACGTAGACCAGTCGGCCCGCGTTGACCGTCATACCCACGGAATATGCGCCCAAGGCTGCGGGGGCCCGGTCGCTGGTAACCGCGGTCCGTTGCAAGTCCGCCATCGCTATTGCCTCCATACGTTTCTGTGGCCGACATTATAGGCGACGCTAGGACGGCGCGCTCACCGGGCAGAGGCTGAGGCTGAGGCTATGCTATACTCGCCGGGATGTCGGCAGGCTTTCAGCCATCTCAGGATTTACGGCCCCTGGTGGGCGTCGGCGTGGTGTTCGTGCGGGAGGGCCGAGTGTTCCTGGCGCGGCGCAAGGGTGCGCTGGGGGGCGGCTCGTGGGGGTCGGCGGGCGGACACCTGGAGTTCGGCGAGACGCTGGAGGAGTGCGCGCGCCGGGAGGCACGGGAGGAGTTCGGCGTAGAGGTGGGCGATGTGCGCTACCTCTGCACGACCAACATCGTGGCCTACGGGCGGCACTACCTGGACGTGGAGTTCCTGGGCGACATCGGGGAACAGGAGCCGAGGCTGCAGGAACCGGAAGCGTTCGAGGGCTTCGGGTGGTTTCCGCTGAGGGAGCTGCCGGAGCCGCTGTTTGAGGCGATGCGATACGCCATAGACAGCCTGTTGACGGGGCGGCATTACTACCCGGGCGAATAGAGCCTTTCTGCATATACACCTCCCCTGAAGGGAGGGCGAATCTCGAATTCAGGAGTCGAAGATGGCGGCGAAGAAGGGCGACGGCCTGTTGCTGGTATACAGCGACGTTGCGCCGGAGAACGACGAGGAATACAACCGCTGGTACAACGAGGAGCACATTCCGGAGCGGCTATCGATACCGGGCGTGCTGAGCGCGGCACGCTACGAAGCGGTGCAGGGCGGGCCGAAGTACCTGGCGGTGTATGAGCTGAGCAGCCACGAGGCGTGGCACTCCGAGGGGTGGCAAAAATGGCTTCGGGAGCCGACGGAGTGGTCGCAGCGGATGTCGCCGAGCGTCATTGGCACGGAGTACATTCGCAACCTGTACCGAAGGGTGCATCCGGAGGGAGTGCCGTCGGAGACGGCGGATGCCGGAATGTCGCCGGTGCTGCTGGTGGGACGTATGTCGGTGCCGGACGAGCTGGACGCCAAGTTCAACGAGGCGTACAACAACGAGCGGCTGCCGCTGTGCCTGAGCATACCGGGTTACATCCGGGCGCGGCGCTGGGAGGCGGTGATGGGGTCGCCGAAGTATGCCACGGTGCACGAGATGGAATCGCTTGAGGTGTCGGAGAGCGAGGGGTGGGAGAACTGGAGGACGGCGGTGACGCCCATCTGGACCCATGAAGTGCGGCCGCACATGGTGCACGAGGGCGGATCGCCGGGGGTCTACCGGCGCATATTCCCGGAGTAGGCCGGAACACGCAGCGAGAGGGCCTGAAAAGGATGGAAGGGCAGGCGTCACACCTGCCCTTCCTGCTTGTTAAGCTATCCGAAAAAGCAATAAAGATAGTTCGAAAAATAAAGCTATTTAGATACGAATGTGCTATAATACATAAAGTAAACTATCGGCCCGTGCTGGGTCTTTCAAACTGGAAGGCCGCTGGCTCGATAGCCCCACATTTTACTTTTGGTGGTTCTTTTATGCAGCAGACCTTGCCCATCGCTGGCGCTACCGATAATTCCGCCGAGTACACGGCACAAGATATCACGGTACTGGAGGGGCTGGAAGCGGTACGCGTCCGACCCGGGATGTATATCGGCAGCACCGGCTTGAGCGGTCTGCAGCACCTGATGATTGAAATCCTGGACAACGCCGTTGACGAGGCGATGGCCGGGTACTGCACCCGGGTGGACCTGACAATCTCTGCCGACGGGCTGGTCACCATCTCGGACAACGGCCGGGGCATCCCGGTGGACGTTCACCCGGCGACAGGCAAGAGCGCGCTGGAGACGGTGATGACCACGCTGCACGCCGGAGGTAAGTTTGGCGGCGGAGCGTACAAGGTCACCGGCGGACTGCACGGAGTGGGGGCCTCGGTGGTGAACGGGCTGTCGGAGTACCTGAGGGCCGAGGTCCGGCGCGACGGGGTGCTGTACTCGCAGGAGTACTCGCGCGGCCTACCGACGACTGAGCTGGTGAAGGAAGGCAAGACCGAGCACCACGGCACCACGGTGCTCTTCCGTCCCGATCCGGAGATATTCGGGGAAATCGATTACGACTTCGACGAACTGATCCGGCACTTCAAGGACATCGCCTACCTGAACAAGGGGCTTGAGATCTGCTTCTCCAGCCACTGGCACTACGAACGGCGCGGCGGTGACATTGAGCGCACCTACTTCTTCGATGGTGGCATACCCAACCTGGTGCGCAACGACAACCGCAACCGGCGAGTGCTGCAGACCTTCCCCTTCTACTACGAGAAGACAATCGACGAGACGGCCGTCGAAGTGGCGGTGCAGTACAACGACGGTTTCTCGGAGTCGGTGCATTCCTACGCCAACTGCATCAAGACCCCGGACGGAGGCACGCACCTGACGGGCTTCCGGTCGGCGCTGACGCGGGTCATCAACGACTTCGCGCGCAAGCAGGGGCAACTCAAGGACGATCAGGCCAACCTGCTCGGTGAGGACGTGCGGGAGGGTCTGGCCGCCGTCGTCAGCGTCAAGCTGACATCGCCGCAGTTCGAGGGTCAGACCAAGCATAAGCTGGGCAACCCTGAAGTGAGCGGCATCGTGCAGTCGGTGGTGAATGAGGGGCTGAGCCGCTACCTGGAGGAGAACCCCACCGAAGGCAAGAAGGTGGTGGACAAGTGTCTGACCTCGCAGAAGGCTAGGGAAGCGGCGAAGAGGGCGCGGGACCTGGTGATTCGCAAGAACGCCCTGGACGGTTCGTCGCTGCCGGGCAAGCTGGCGGACTGCGCCGAGCGGGACCCGGCGAGGTCGGAGATTTACATCGTGGAGGGTGAGTCGGCGGGCGGTTCGGCCAAGATGGGCCGGGACCGGAACTTCCAGGCCATCCTGCCGCTGAAGGGCAAGATCCTGAACGTGGAGCGGGTGCTGCAGCAGCCGGACAAGATCCTGGGGCATGAGGAGATCCGGGCCATGGTGGCTGCGGTGGGCGCCGGTGAGGGTGAGGACTTCGATCCCAGCAAGGTGCGGTACCACAAGGTCATCATCATGACCGACGCCGACGTGGACGGGTCGCACATCCGCACGCTCATTCTGACGTTCATTTACCGGAGGATGCGCGGGCTGATCGACAACGGGTACCTGTATATCGCGCAGCCGCCGCTGTACCGCATCCAGAACGGCCGGCGTATCGAGTACGCGTACAGCGAGGAACAGAAGGACGCCATACTGGCCAAGAACACGACGCAGCGAAGTCCCTCGATTCAGCGCTACAAGGGTCTGGGCGAGATGAACCCGGAGCAGCTGTGGGAGACCACGATGAACCCGGACACGAGGCACATGCTCGAAGTGAAGATCGAGAGCGAGGTTGAGGCCGACGACGTGTTCACAACCTTCATGGGCGAGGTTGTCGCCCCGAGGAAGAGCTATATCCAGGCCCATGCCCGCAGCGTCAAGAACCTGGACGTGTAGCGGTAGAGGTCGCGGTTGGCTTTGTCCGCCGCATAGTTTATAATGGCAATTCGTTCCGCCCTTCATGGGCGGAACTAACGCGAAACGGAACAGGAGCAAGACCCTTGCCCGCAAAAAAAGCAGGTCGCCAGGCAGTGAAGCGTGCGCAGCGAAACCGCAGCGCCAGAACCGAGACACGGACAATTGTGGGACGAGCCAACCGTTCGCTGGATGACGGTGACGCCGAATCCGCCAGGTCGGCGGTGGCGAGCGCGGTCAGTATGCTGGACCGTGCTGTTCGCAGGGGGATCCTTCACAAGAACAATGTGGCGCGCCGCAAGTCGCGGATGATGGCCAAGCTGAACAGCCTGGAGCAGTCCGCCGCCGAAGAGTGACAACGGTATATCAGGAGTTGATTCGCCGCCGCCCACGATCGTGGGCGGCGTTTTTTGTCAGGACAATGGGCCGGTTAGTGACATAATGCCGTTGACAGGCGGCGGTGATATTTGATAGCCTGCAGTAGAACAAAGGTTTGCGCAAATGCTGAGGGTGATATGGTATCGAAAAGAAAAATGCCGGCACGTCGCCAGAGAATCTTAGACTTCCTGCAGGAATTTTACCTGGAAAACGGGATTCCCCCCACGGTTCGGGACATCCAACAGGCGTGTGAGATCAGCTCCACGTCGGTGGTGGACTACAATCTGAAGCAGCTGGAGGAAGCGGGTTACATCAACAGGCGGAAGGAAGTAGCCCGTGGCATCGAACTGCTGGACAGCGAAGGGCAACCGGTTTCCAATGCCCCCAGGGTGCAGATCGTAGGCGCAATTGCCGCAGGTCAGCCGATCCCCGTATTCTCATCGGAGGGCTCGGCTTCCAGCGAGGAATTCGACACCGTGGAGATCTCCCCTGACCTTCCGAGACGTCACGGCAAACTTTTTGCTCTCACAGTACAGGGGACGTCGATGATCGATGCACTGATCGACGATGGTGACGTGGTGGTGATCAAGCCGGCACGGGACGCCTCAAATGGCGAGATGGTGGTGGCTTGGCTGAGGGAGGAGGAAGAGGCGACGCTCAAGAAGTTCTACCTGGAAGGAGACCAGGTGAGACTGCAGCCTGCCAACAGCAGCATGGCCCCCATTTACTGCTCGGCCGATAACGTGGAAGTGCGAGGCAAGGTGGTCACGGTGCTTCGGAAGTTCAACTGATGGGCCGTTGCCAGGCCGACTGGATTCCTGCCGCCCCGGGTCAACTTCCGCGGACCGGCTAGCGGCGAGCGGCTGCCAACGAGCCGTAGGTGGCCACTAGGAAAGGGACGCAGTAGGTCAGGGGTATCTTCCAATAGAGGGCGTTGTTCCATTCTCCCGAGATGAGACCGTCTCCCTGGTTGAGCAGGGTCAGAATGGTGCCGACGACCAAGGCCACGGTGGCGGAGCGCCTCAGCATGGGGGCGTGGCGCGGCCCGCACAGGATGCACTTCAGGACGCCTGCCAACGCGTCTGATGCGCCGGGCGGCCGGAAGAGAAAAGAGCGGCCGCGACGGGCAGCGCGGCCGCACACCCTGCAGGCGCTGGATTCCGGTGCGTCTTCGTGGATTTCCTGATCGGCCTGGCTCAAACCATCCTCCGTCCGGCGCGGGCACCTCGTGAGTGCGGGCATTCTAGGCACCGGCACCCGGGAAGTCAACGCGGAGGCTGCAGTTGACAGCAGGCCCGTGTTACGGCTTGTGGCCCCGTAGCCCTGCTTCTATACTTGTTTCGTAAAACTGCCCCTGATCGGGAGACACGGGAGGAACCATGTACGATTTCCACACCCACACCTTTCTGAGCGACGGAGTGCTGTCGCCGATCGAGCTGATCCGCCGGGCGTGCGTTCGAGGCTACAAGGCGATGGCGGTGACTGATCACGTGGGCCTGGGAAACGTCGAGTACGTCGTCAAGACGCTGGCGGTGGACTGCGAGATGGCCAGCAAGCGGTGGGATATCCTGGCGCTGCCGGGAGTGGAGATCACACACGTGCCGAAAGAGGACATTGATCTGGTGGCGCGAACGGCCAAGGAGATGGGAGCGAAGCTGGTGGCGGTCCATGGCGAGACTCCGGTGGAACCGGTCGAGCCGGGGACCAACGAGGCTGCAATCCGTTCGCCGTGGGTCGACGTGCTGGCGCACCCGGGCTTGATTTCGGCAGACGAGGCGCGGCTCGCTGCTGAACGCGGCGTACGGCTGGAGGTCTCGGCACGGAAGGGGCACAGTTTTGCCAACGGCCACGTGGTCAAGGTGGCCAGGGAGGCTGGGGCGATATTGGTGTTGGACTCGGACGCCCACGCTCCTGAGGACCTGCTGACGCCGGAGCTCTGCCAGAAGGTAGCACGAGGCGCGGGCCTCGAAGATGACGAAGTCCACGCCCTGCTGCAGGAGAATCCGAGGGAACTGCTGACGAAGCTTGGGTTCGAAGCTATGTTGCCGTCGTAAAGATGTTCCGGCGGTGCGTTTCGCGATGGACAGTTCGGTTCAGGACTTGCCGATACGGAACACCTTGGTGCCGCAGATGGGGCAGTCTCCCTTGGTTGCGGGCCGGCCGTTCTTCAGCGTCACTTGCTCGGGATTAGTGATCTCCCTTTTTTCCCGGCACTTCAGGCAATAGGCCTCCATGATCCACCTCCCTATTTGAAATGGCCCTGATGATCTTAGTAGCCGCAACGCCCCCTGCGTCGCCACTGCCGCCAGCATAAGTGTGCCAGCGACTTTACCATAAATTGGGCATCAAGCTACACATCCCGGAATTGAATGTCAAGAAGTATTGGGACGTATCGCGTTTTGGCGCAGAAATATGTAAGAGACGCAGAGCAGATTGCTAGGTGGAGGGAGCCAGTGGGGAACGGATGTTGGAGTTGAATACCTTCACCGGTTTCCAAGAGTTGGCAGATCGGTCGAAGCGCACGAGGGCCAGGAATTGGCCAGCGGCGTTGTAGGCACGGAATTGTTCCAGGTAGCCGGCGTTGACTCCGGGGCGCCCCAAGCTGACGGACTGGCCGTTGCGCAAGAACTTCTCTGCGGCTGCGCCGACGGTGACAGTCTTCAGGTCTCGCACTGCCCAATCTACGGGATGGATGTGCTTGCGCCAGCCCTCGGGTTCGGCCGCATCGGCTTCCAGCGTTTCAAGGGTCACGCCGCTGTCGGACTGAAACCCCGCGCAGCTTCGTCTTTCCAGGTCTATGACGTGGCCGCCGCACCTGAGCGCTTCGCCCAGGTCGTGGGCGAGGGAACGCATGTACACGCCGCGTCCGCATTCAACGTCGAGGGTCAGTTCAGGAAGGTCGAAACGGGTCAAGCGGATGCCGTGGATTTCGACACTGCGGGCCTCACGTTCCACCTCAATGCCGGCGCGGGCCAGCTTGTACAGGCGCTGGCCCTCGATCTTGACGGCGCTGTACATGGGCGGGACTTGGTCCACGACTCCGATGAAGGGCTCGAGGGCCGCTTCGACGTCGGCTCGGGAGATGCCATCGGTGCTACGGGTCGCCGTGACTTCCCCCTCGGAATCATAGGTGGAGGTGGACTCTCCAAGCCTGACGTCCATGACGTAGCGTTTCGCGCCGCTGACGAGATAGTCCATGAGGCGGGTTGCCTGCCCGAAGCAGACCGGCAGAACGCCACGGGCCAGTGGGTCCATTGTGCCGCCGTGCCCGACCTTCTGGCGCTGGCCGGTGATCCTCTTCACACGGCGGAGGACATCCATCGACGTGATGCCGACCGGCTTGTATAGGTTAATGAACCCGTTGACCGCGGGCTCTGAATTGTTCTTAGGTGACTTGGGCAAATTCAGTCGCTCCCAGGACCCCGGGGAGGGCGGATGCGCCGGCGAGGCTCGGGGCGCTCGAGATACTCGGCGGCAAACTGTTGCGGAGTGGCGCCTTCTATCAGGCGAAGCACCCGGTCGCCTTCCTCGATGGAGTCGTCGAGCTGGAACGTGAGGTGAGGCGTGTGTCGCAGGTTGACACGCTCACGCAGTTCGCGACGCAGGAATGATGCTGCCGACCGGATGCCTTCCAGGGCCTCGCGGCGGTCGCTCTCGTTTCCCATGACACTAACGAAGACACGGGCACTGCGCAGATCGTTGGAGGCGGTCACCTCAGTGATGCTGATTACGCCAGCCACCCTGGGGTCCTTGATCTGGCGGGAGATGATAAAGCTTATTTCAGAGCGCAGAAGTTCGTTAACTCGATCTATGCGGCGGGGCACAATGCACCTCCAAAGGAGGATGCCGGGCGGGCGGCAGGACCAGCCGGCGTTGCCGGGAAGCAGGCGGGCTAACGCCGCGCCCGCTCCTGGCGGTAGACTTCCAGAACGTCGCCGGGCTGAAAGTCGTTGAATCCCTGGAGGATAATGCCGCACTCGGTGCCAGCGTTCATCTCGTTAACTTCGTCGCGGAAGTGGCGCAGGCTGGAGATGGTAGTCTGGGTTATGTTCTCTCCTTCCCTGGTGAGACGCACGTTGCCGTTTCTGACCATCCGGCCGTCGGTGACGCGGCAGCCGGCGATCTGGATGCCGCGGCGACCGCCGAAAATCTCCCTGATCTCAGCCTTACCGACTATGACCTCTGCGAAGACCGGTTCCAGCATTCCGTGCAAGGCGAGTTCCACGTCGTCTATCAGCTGATAGATGATGTTGTATGGGCGAATTTCGACGCCCATGCGGTCGGCCAAACGCTCCGCGCTGGGTTCTGCGCCTATGGAGAAGCTGATGATGATACCCTCGGATGCACTGGCAAGCAGTACGTCGGACTCCGTGACTGCCCCAACTGCCGTATGCAGCACGCGAACCTTGGCGTCCTCGTCCTGGAGACGCTCCAGGGATTGGCGAATTGCTTCGAGGCTACCCTGAACGTCGGCCTTCAGAACGAGGTTCAGTTCTTTGACGTCGCCGAGTTCGACGCGGTTCACCACTTCTTCGAGGCTCAGGGCACGGGTCTGAGTGATCCGGGAGCCCTGGGTGCGTTCACGCCTGCTCACCAAGGTTCGGGCCTCGCGTTCGTTGGGAGCGACATCCAGCCGGTCTCCGGCCTCGGGAAGGGACCCGAAGCCCAGGATTTCGGCAGGGCAGCCGGGGCCAACCTCGTCGATGTTGTTGCCCTTGTCGTCGACGAGGGCGCGTACACGTCCGGCGGCGTTGCCGGCAACCACGTAGTCGCCCACGGACACCTTGCCGTCGATGACCAGGACAGTGGCGCTGGGCCCGCGCTTGCGGTCCAGCTTGGCTTCGATAATCACGCCTGAACCGAACTTATCGGGGTTTGCCTTCAACTCCGAAATCTCGGCGACAACAAGCAGGTTATCAAGCAGCACGTCGATGCCATCGCCGGTACGAGCGGACACGTCGACGGAGATAATGTCGCCTCCCCAGTCTTCCACCAGCAACTCGTTCTCGCTGAGCTGGCGCTTTACGCGCTCCGGGTCTGCGCCGGGCAGGTCCATCTTGTTGATGGCGACCACTATGGGTACTTCCGCCGCCTTGGCGTGGTTGATGGCCTCCACGGTCTGCGGCATGATGCCGTCATCGGCGGCTACGACCAGGACGGCTATGTCGGTCACGCGGGCGCCGCGGGCGCGAATGGCGGTGAAAGCGGCATGGCCGGGAGTGTCGATGAAGGTGATTGCGCCGCCGCCTTCGGTCTCGACCTGGTAGGCGCCCATGTGCTGCGTGATGCCGCCGACTTCCCTGTCGGCCACGTGGGAGCTCTTGATGTAATCGAGGAGAGAAGTCTTGCCGTGGTCAACGTGGCCCATCACGACCACCACCGGCGGCCTTGTAACCAAGTTTTCATCCTCACCTTCGTCGGCGATGTTCGATGCCTTCACTGCGGATGAGGAGGCATCGGGAGCCATGCTGGTGCGGATGCTGAAGGCCGTGGTAACGAGGGTGGCTACCTGGTAATCGATGACCTGGTTCATGCTGGCCATGATGCCGTTTCGCATCAACTGCTTGATGACGTCGATGGGGGACTGGTTCAGCACCTCGGCAAGGTACTGGACCGTCATGGTCGAAGGTAGCACCAAAGCGCGGGACTGCTGCCCGCTGCGCCTCTCTCCGCGCTCTCTCCGGGGTCGCTGCCCCCGTGATTGTTCGTCAACCGCCGCGGTTCCCGCATCTGTAGTCATCTATCTGTTCACCTGCCAAAAAGGGTTGGACTCGCGTAGTATGCCCGTGGGCATGCCTATGGGACCGCGTTGCCTCCAGTAATCCGAAGAGTTTCGGGGCTGCCGGCACGGAGCGATTCCAGGTCGGACTTGGAGAGAGACCTACCCAGGCTTCGGGCGAGACGGCCGCGACCGAGAGCTGATTCCCAGCAATCGGGGCCGCAGACATAGGCGCCGCGGCCCGGCGCCTTTCCCGTGAGGTCCACGGACACCTCGCCCTGAGGGGAAGTGGCGACCCGCACCAGTTCCCGCTTGGGCCGCTTGCTACCGCAGGCGACGCAAGAGCGTTCCGGAATGTGCCGCTTCCTGGGCAAAGCGAGTTCCTCCCTGCCGATGAGAAACCGGGACCGGACTGCTAGCGCCTCCGGGAGCCGCCTCCTCCGCGTCGGGACCGTCCGCCGCCGCGGCGTCCACCGCCGCGAACCTCTTCGACGATGTCCTCGGCAAACCGGATCTTTCCAGCATCCGGAGTCAGCACAGGCATCTCCGAGAAGTCCAAGGGTTCTTCTTCCAGATCCTCTTCCTCCTCGTCGTCATCCGCGTCCACCACGCTGATTTCATCAAGGGTGAACGAATCCAGATCGTCGACGCTGAGACCAACGGAGCCATCCGCCGGCTGCTTGGCTGTTTCCTCGTCCTGCTGTTCTTCTTCCTCTCGGATCAGTTCGTCCAGAAGGGTGTCTTCGTCGAGTTCAGAAACGACCGCTTCGGGGACAGGTTCAGTGGCATCGGGCTCGGATGCCTCCACTGAGGGGACGTCCGTTGCCTCCGCAGAGGCGACGGGAGCTTCGACGGCGGCCTCTTCGACGATGGCCTCGGCCTCGGCGACAGCTGCGACCAGTTCCGCTTCCTGCTCTTCGACCACGGTATCGGCGACGGATTCTGCCATAGCCGCGGCTTCCTCGGCGGCCCTGGCAGCCGCTTCCGCAGCGGCCTGGGCTGCGGCCTGCAACCGAGCCTCGCGAATCTCTTCCCACTCGGTCATGCCCTTGATATCCAGGCGCCAACCGGTAAGGCGTGCGGCCAAGCGAGTATTCTGTCCTTCCTTGCCTATGGCCAGAGAGAGCTGCCGATCAGGGACCACCACCACGGCGGTCTGCTCCGCATCGAGCAACTCCACCTGAACCGGCTCTGAGGGACTGAGAGAGTTGGCGATGAAGGATCTCGGGTCAGTGTCCCAAGAGACTATGTCGATCTTCTCACCCTGCAGTTCGTTCACGATGCTCTGGATGCGGTTCCCGCGGATGCCGATACAGGACCCCACGGGATCGATACCGGGTTGGTTGGCGGAAACCGCCACCTTGCTGCGGAAGCCTGCTTCGCGGGCGATGGCCTTGATCTCGACGACGCCGTTGTAAACCTCCGGCACCTCGATTTCGAACAGCCGTCGCAGCATGTTCCTGTGGCTGCGAGAGACCAGGATCTCCGGCCCCTTGGGAGCACTGCGAACACTGAGCACGAATACCTTGACGCGCTGTCCCTTGCGGTAACGCTCGCTGCTCACCTGCTCGTCGGAAGGGAGGATGGCCTGGGCCCTACCGAGATCGAGGGTGATGGCACGCCCGGGGTCGGACGTTTCGACGATGCCGGACATGATGTCGCCCTCGTGCTGGGCGAATTCCTGGAACAGGAGCTCGCGTTCTGCTTCACGAAGGCGCTGCAAAACCACCTGCTTGGCGGTCTGGGCGGCGATGCGGCTGGCGTTGTGGGGCAGCGGCTCGGCCGCGGCAATCTCGTCGCCAAGCTCGGCGCCCTTACGAATCCTGGAAGCCTCGGCCACGGTAATCTCGCGTTCCGGGTCTTCCACGACGTCCACAACGGTCTTCAGGGCATAAACGCTGACTTCCCCGCTGTTGGGGTTCAGCGTTACGGTGATATTCTGGCCCGAGGCCGGATTGTCTTTCTTGAAAGCCGAAGCAAGGGCAACTTCAATAGCGCCCAGAACCTGCTCCATCGGCAGGTGACGCTCCGCCGCCAACTGTTTCAGCGCAACCATAAAATCGCTTTTCATAGTTCAGCCCCCACCCCTATTCAATACGCAGATGGCAGGTCTCCATCAACAAGAAAGCGGGCTGCACCCGCTTACATAAAGGAGGAACCATGTGTCGGCAATTATAGCATCGCCGGGTGGCCGCGGCAACCGATATGGTGGGTCTCCGGGGCCGATTGAGGGTGCCCAGGGGCAATTCGCTGAGCCGAAAATGCTCCAGGGAATCACTCTATCTCGGGTGTTCCCAGCCCTGTGAGGCGATAAAGGAGTCCCATATCCAAGCTGTTCCGGACAGTTTGGGCCAGCTTGTCGTATTCGCCGTCGCGGGAAAGCTGGCCGCCCGTGTCGGACGGAGGTGGCAGGTTTACACCCTTCCATTCTGCCAGTTGCTCCAGGAGGGCCCGTCTCAGGGCGTAGCTATTGAACAGGCCGTGGACGTAGGTGCCGAGGGCCCTGCCGTTGGCGGAAATGACACCGTCGTCCGCGGCGGGCTGTCCGGGGCGGCTGATGCGGAAAGGAGTTACCGACTCGGCGGTCGGAGTGGAGGAGCCCATGTGAATTTCGTAGCCATCCACGGCGGCGTCTCCGGCCTGGGCCAGAAGTCCGGAAGGCGACGAGACCACGCCGCGAACGCGGTGGGTCTCCTTGACCGAGGCGAACACCGTGTCCACGGGCAGCAGGTCCAGACCTTCCGACTCGGGCTCGGGGGACTCCACGCCCTCCGGGTCAAGGATGCGGCGACCCATCATCTGGTAGCCGCCGCAGATGCCAATGACCGGGGTGCCGGCGTCGGCCTGCCGGGTAATTTCGGTGGCGAAGCCACGCTCTCGGAGCCACCACAGGTCGGCCATAGTGGTCTTGGTGCCGGGCAGGATTATCAGGTCGGGCTCGCCGATGCTGTCGCGGCTCTCGACGTAGCGCAGGCGTACGCCGGGCTCACGTTTCAATGGGTCGAAGTCGTCGAAGTTGGAGATATGGGGGAGGCCCATGACGGCTATGTCCAGCACATGGCCGGTCTGGGACTTTAGCTGTTGGCGCTCTTCCAGAGAAACTGAGTCTTCCTCGGCAATCTCGATGTCCCGGTAGTAGGGAACCACGCCCAGGACGGGTTTGCCGGTGCGCTCCTCCAGCCAGACCAAGCCGGGCTCGAGAAGAGACACGTCGCCGCGGAATTTGTTGATGATGTAGGCGCCCACGGCGTCACGTTCCCGGTCATCGAGAATTTCCATGGTGCCCAGGAGAGAGGCGAAGACTCCCCCGCGGTCGATGTCGCCGGCCAGCAGCACGGGCGCTCCCGAGTGCAGGGCCACCCGCATATTGACTATCTCGTTCTGCTTCAGGTTGATTTCCGCCGGGCTGCCCGCACCCTCGATGACCACCACGTCATACTGGGACCGGAGAGTGTCGAGGGAAGCGGCCACGGTCTCCCAGAGCATGGGCTTGGCGGTGGCGAAATAGCGGGCTGAGGCCCTGGCCATGGGCTTGCCCAGCAGCACGACCTGGGAGCTGTGGTCGGCTTCGGGCTTGAGGAGGATGGGGTTCATCTCCACCGTCGGTTCAATGCCGCAGGCTTCCGCCTGCACTGCCTGGGCGCGGCCCAATTCGCCGCCGGAGGGAGTGACAAAGGAGTTGTTGGACATGTTCTGGGCCTTGAATGGAGCGACACGATACCCGTCCTGCCGAAAGATGCGGCAGAGAGCCGTTACCAGCACACTCTTTCCGACGTGGGAGGCGGTGCCCTGCACCATCACGACGCGGCCCTGCGGGGCGGAACCCGAGCGATCGAGCAAATCTACTCCTCGTGCCTACCTCTTGGTCTGGTCCAAAGATGCTGCAGCGTTTGGGATTATAAAGTAAAGTTCGCCCTCGACTTGCAGAAGGGCGAACGAATGTCGGTCAGCATGTGAATCAGTGGGACGCGGTTGCGAAGGCGGGATTGATCACCACCAGATTTTGCCCTTGGACTCATCTTGCAACTGATCGTAGTCGCGGGTCCAGAGGGATGTGCTGAGATACTTCCACCCGCCGTCGGCGAGCAAGCAGACGATGGAGCCCCGTTCCATGCGCTCCGCCTGCCGGATTGCGCCGTACACCACCGAGCCGGAGGAAACGCCAGCAAAGATGCCTTCTGCCGTGAGCAGTCGCTTGGTGGTCTGGAAGGCTTCCATGCTGCCGACGAGCATGCGGGAGTCGAGCATGCTGATGTCGAGGATGGGAGGAATGAAACCGTGCTCCAGGCTGCGCAGGCCGGAAATGAAGTCGTCAGGGTCGGGAGCAACGGCAACGATCTTGATTGAGGAGTTGTATTCCTTCAGCCGGCGAGCCACACCCATCAGGGTGCCGCCGGTACCGAGGCCGGCGACGAACATGTCGACGTCGGGAATGGCCTCGATGATTTCGGGGCCGGTGGTCTCGTAGTGCGCACCCGGGTTTCCCTCGTTGCCGTACTGGTACATCATCAGATAGTCGTGGGGGCGCTTTTCGATGAGGTTCTGAGCGACCTCGATGGAGCCGTTGGTGCCCTTGCTCCCGTCGGAAGAGATGATTTCCGCACCGTAGGCCTCAAGGAGCTGCACACGCTCGACGCTGACGTTCTCAGGCATAACCACGGAGACCCGGTACCCCTTCATGCGGCCGATCATGGCGAGGGAGATGCCGGTGTTGCCGCTGGTGGGCTCGAGGATGGTGCGATTGCCGCTGAGCTCTCCGTCGGCCTCGGCGCGCTCTATCATTTTGAGGGCGATGCGGTCCTTGACGCTGCCAGTGGGATTGGCTCCCTCCAGCTTGGCGAAAATTCGCACGTCCGGCTTGGGGCTGAGGTTCTGCAGTTCAACCGTCGGCGTGTTGCCGATGGTGTCCAGGATGCCCTTGTAAGTCAGCTTCGCAACCATCTATGACCTGTAGCTGTCCAGAGTACCGACGGAACGCGACCCCTATCGGCGGGGCCGGAGGATGGCTTCAAAAGACCGGCCATCCTTTGCTGGTGCAAGGATGGCCGGATGATTTGTCTAGTCGTCGGATGCGCCGACGGTGGCGGGCTCCTCGTGGGGGGCGGCCACGCCGCAGAAGACTTCGTAATCGATCAGTTCATTTACTGTGGGGTTGTCGCCACACAGCGGGCACTTGGGGTTCCGCTTGAGGCGCACCTCACGGAAGCTCATGTCGAGGGCGTCGACGATGAGCAGGCGGGAAGACAGCGACTGGCCGATGCCGAGGAAGTGCTTGAGGGCCTCGGTGGCCTGAATGCTGCCAACCAGGCCTGTCATTGACCCGAGCACGCCAGCCTCGGCGCAGTTGGGGACCATGCCAGGGGGAGGAGGCGACGGGAACAGGCAGCGGTAGCAGCCCTCGCCGGGGATGAACACGGTAGCCTGGCCGTCGAAGGTCAGGATGCTGCCATCGACCAGGGGCTTGCCCAGCAGGTAGCAGGCGTCGTTGACCAGGTAGCGGGTGGCGAAGTTGTCTGCGCCGTTCACCACGAGATCGTATTGCCCGATGATGTCCATGGCGTTCTCGGAGTTGAGCCAGGTCTCGTGCAAGACGACGTTCACGTCGGGGTTGTAGGACTTGATGTTGTCGAAGGCCGACTGCACCTTTGGGCGGCCGACGTCGGTGGTGTGATGCAGCACCTGGCGCTGCAGGTTGGACAGGTCGACGACGTCGAGGTCCACGATGCCGACGGTGCCGACGCCGGCGAGGGCGAGGTAGATGGCGCTCGGGGAGCCGAGGCCGCCTGCGCCGATGATCAGGGCCTTGGCCTGCATGAGGGCGCGCTGACCCTTGGAGCCGACGTCGCCCATGATGATGTGGCGGCTGTAGCGTTTCACCTGTTCCGGGGTAAGGGCAATGGGTTGAACCATAGC
Organism: Dehalococcoidia bacterium; assembly: GCA_963667415.1. GTDB lineage: Bacteria > Chloroflexota > Dehalococcoidia > Lucifugimonadales > UBA3495 > VXOI01. The sequence continues at coordinate 1,081,406 of OY763410.1, forward strand.
TTCGGTCCCTCCTGGCCGCCGGGCGGGCGGCGATGTTCTGGCTTAGTTGCGGGTGACGCCGGAATTATCTCGACGAAAGGGCAAACAAAAAACCTGCTCCTGCCCTTTGCGGGCAGCCCCAAGCGGGGCGGGTGCAGGTTCTGGTAGATAAGCGAACCATCCTGCCCCCTATGTCGGGGGACAGGTACAAGCGCAATCGAAACGGCGGTTCGACAAGTTCATTTGCGCTTTGGAGTGTAGCGCGGCGGGCGCTGGAGTGTCAACGGTTGTGGGCGCCCCACGTCCGGGCACTCTGGACTGCACAGGAGGATGCTGAGCTCCGAATGACCTGTGGTTCAAGGGGCGACCTGCTGGGTGAACGCCCCTCCGCCCGTGTATTCTTCGGGCAAAAGGGCCCACAGGATTTCAAGAAGGGGCGTAATCTCTTCCAACGCCACCTTAACATTGCCGAAGTCCATGTAGATTTCGTAGAACTGTCCGTGCAGCCCTTCGGCTATCAGGATTCCATGCCGGATGTCCCTTTCCAAGTCTGGGTTTTCCTCGGCCAATGCTATGACGCACTCACGGACAGCTATGTGATCGTAGTGGGTCCAGCCTCTCAAGGTAGCAACGGCTTTAGCAAGCTGGGCGACAGTGCCCCATCCCTTTTCTGCGGCCTGGCATATATCCTGTTCGCGAAGGTGTTCAGCGCCCTTTTCCCAGTATTCGTGGGCTTGGGCCACGTGCTTGCGGATTCGCTGGTCCCGGCGTTCAGGGCTCTCTCGATGTGGACGAGGAGGCATATTCAAGCTCGTGCAGATGGAATTCAACCTCCAGTTTACCATGCGCTTAGCTGCGGAATCGCCAATGAAGAGGCCCCGGAATGCTCCGGGGCCTCTGGGGTTACGGTCCTTTGACAGGCTCAGGACGAACGGAAGGTTACGGCAATGGGTTAGCCGCGGCCGTTGCGGAGCAGGCGGCCGGGGAAGGCTCCGGTGGGTTCGCCGTCCTCGAACGTCACTTCGCCGTTGACCATGGTGTAGCGGTAGCCCTTGGCCTTCTGGATGCGGCGCCACTCGCCGCCGGGCAGGTCTTCCGCCACCTCGCTGGGCAGGACTTCCAGCCTTTCCAGGTCATAGATGACCACGTCGGCCGGGGATCCCTCGCGCAGCGCGCCCCGATCCTGAAAGCCGCCGAAGTGGGCGGGCAGGAAGGACAGCTTGTAGTGAGCGTCCTCCAGCGTGATTACCTTCTCGTCGCGCACCAACCAGGTGAGCATATCCGTCGGGTAGATGCCCGCGGTCAGGAACTTGACGTGGGCGCCGCCATCGGACACGCCGGCCACGATGTGGTTGGAGTCCAGCACCTCTGCGGTGTACTGGGCCTGGTCGCGGCCCTGGGTGTCGGCATAGAACTCGGTGGCCATGTCGTCTTCAACGACCATGTCCAGCAGCGCGTCAATGACGTGCTTGCCCTGCTCGTCAGCTATCTGCTGCACCGTCAGACCGGCCTGGGGGCTGGAAGCCTCGGTTTCATCGGGGGCCAGCGCAATCATGCGCCCGTCGACGACGTTGACCACGAAGGACTTCATCCGCAGTTCGGGGTTGGTAATGCAGCGGCCGCCGTCGTGCTCATACTCGTAGGAGTGAGTGTCGCAGACAAAGGCGTCGCCCTCGTCGCCGATGGTGCCGCCCTGGTGCGGGCAGACGACAGAGAGCAGCTTGTAGCCGTCGCGGGTATTGACGAGGAAGTAGTCGGATCCGGCGACGTTGACCTTGGCCGGCATCCGGGTAAAGTCAGACTCGGCGCCGATGTCGATCCTGACCTTGCGGGTCATCACCTGGAGGCTGCCCACAGAGCCCTGGACCACCAGGGTGGGGCGGGTGCCCGAGTCCCACTCGTCCTTGAGGCCCTGGCGCATGGCCGGGTCCTGCATCTTGGACTTGCGGGTGGCCTTGTCGCCTAGGGTGACCTCGCGCCACATCGGGGTGTCGTCGAAGAGGTTCCAGTCCTCGAAGGTCAGCTCGAAGCCGCCGCGGCGGGTAGCGCCCTGACCGTAGACGCGCAGGCCACGCTCGGCGCAGCTCTCCAGCCAGCGGATGCGCTCGCGGTGCTGCTCCGGGTGGACGGCGTTGGGGGCAACAGCCTGGTAGAGCACCGGGCGTCCGGAAGTTTCGGCAACCTGCTCGAAGAAATTGCGGGTCTCTTCGCCGAGGGGGCGGCCATCTTCGCCGGTTTCCTGGTAGGCCAACTCGATGAAGCCCTCGTCGCGGTCGCGAAGGATCTGGGCGAAGGTGAGCACCTCATGCTCCGAGAGCAGGTCGGTGATCATCGGGGTGCCGTCGTAGTCGCGCTGCACCGAGGTCTCGCCGAGGACCTGGGCCGACCAGCCGCAGGCGCCGTGGTCCATGGCCTCGTGGATCAGGCGGACCATCTCCTGCAGCTCGGCCTCGGTCGGGCGGCGGGTCTTGGCCTCGTCCCAGCCCATGACCCAGGCGTAGAGCGGAGTCAGGGGGACATAGGTCAGGCAGTTGATGCCCTTGGGGGTGTTCTCCAGGCTATTGATGAAGTCAGGGAAAGTAACCCAGTTCCAGGGCATTCCCTCCTTCATTGCGTCGTAGGGGATGGCCTCGTTGCGGGTCATGCTCAGCATGGCGCGATCCTGGTCTTCGACGCGCGAGGGCGCGAAGCCGAAGCCGCAGTTGCCCAAGGCAATGGAAGTGACGCCGTGCCAGCCGGACAGGGTGCAGTAGGGGTCCCAGAAAATCTGGGCGTCGTAGTGGGTGTGCAAGTCGACGAAGCCGGGGGCCACGATCAGGCCCTTGGCTTCAATCTCCCGCTCAGCGTCGCCGCCGTTCAGACCGCCAATCTTGGCGATGCGCCCGTCCTTGATGGCGATGTCGCTGATGTAGCGGGGCGCGCGCGTCCCGTCCACGATGGTGCCACCCCTGATAATGATGTCGTAGGTTGCCATTTGACCCTTCTCCTCCGGTTGAATAGGAAAATAGAGATGGGATAACTGTGGTTCTGGAGACGATTTTAGTTACCGCTAATCGTGCTGTCAATCGGAAACGCCGCACCGAAGCGTTATTGACGATACCAACTGATTACTAATCTCGTAGCAATTGTGACTATTATAAGTAGAAAATCGACCAATATGTAGACGGCTTCAGATACAGGCCAATGGGAAAGAGGCGGTGACAGGGAACGAAGGAAGAGGAGGCGGTCAGGAAGCGGTGGAGGCGAGGCTGAGCTGACGTTCAGCAAGATCGGCGAGGGTGATGTTGCTGAGGACCTCGCTGATGGCGTCTTCGACCGACTTCCAAACCTCCTGCTGGGCGCAGGAATCGGACAGCACGCAGTCGAGGGGGTTTATGAGGCAGTCGAGGGGGGAACTGTTGGCGTCGAGCTTGGACATGACCATGCTCAGGTTGATGTCGTCGGGGGACGTTGCCAGGGAGTGGCCGCCCCTCGGGCCACGGCGACTCGCCACGAACCCGAACTTGTTCAGCGATGCCATCAACTGGTCGAGATAGGCAACGGGTATTCCCTGCTTGGCCGCTATTTCGGCCGTCTGAACCGGCCCTTCACCGTAGTGAATGGCCAGTTCTACCAGGGCCCGCACCCCATAGTCAACGCGCATGGGGATTTTCATCTCGCCGCTCCTTGGGGGCCTGAGCAGTCTCGATTATACACCACATCCCCATCGCATCCAAACCACTTCAGTTTCTGAAGAGCCGTCGAGGTCATGGTCGGGCACAGCCTGTGGATGGGAGACAGGTTGCGACATCTCACCTGGCTGATTTCTGGCGGAATAATTTACGACACACTGGTATCCGGGGACACACTGGTATAATGAACTTGGCATTCATTTTGTGGCTTAAATCGTAGTGAATTATCCCAACAATATCGAAATAGCTTGCAAGACTCCTGCTGATGTTGGTCGCGCGCGGGACTTTGCTGACAATGGCGTCTATGGCACGGGTCAATCGGCAACGACGGAGACCGACAAGTACCGGGGTAAAGGCCCACTGCCCAAATAACGCAGGAGGTGCCTGACAAATGGTGGAGCATTCGAGCGTGGAACGCGCCGAAAGCCCAGAAAGCGCGTATTTCACCATCACGTGTCCCGACTGCGGAGCGGCACGTCGTTCTGAGTCGCCTGCAGAAAATGCCAGACCCGTCAGCGTCTTGTGCGATTCCTGCTGGCAGAGGCGTACAGAGAGAAGCGAAGTCTATCTGATGGCCGGTCCTGACCGGCACCATTACGAATGCCGGTGTGGATGGCAGACATGGTCGAGAACTACGCCCATGTCCGTGCGCGTATTCGGGCTGTCCTGTTTTCACTGCGGCAAGCGATGGCGACAGTCCCATAGTTGCCCGGCCTGCCAGCGGAAGAGGGGAGAATAGGGCCGCTATCAGTGCCACAAATCAGACACTGCATCGGCGAATCGGATCGTCCAAAGAGCTTGCCTGCCCTTGCAATTACCCTGAGCTTCAGCCAATAAGTTCGGCTTGACCGCTTTTCTTGTGCCCTGCTCAGTCGATCACTAGGAATGTTCCAAGGCCCTGGGCGACCAGACGGCCGTCGTCAGATGAGACATCAGCTTCCGCTACCCTCAACCGTTCGGTGCTGCTCACGATCCTGGCGGTTGAAGTGAGAAGGCCGGAGTTGGTGGCCTCGAGAAAATTCACCTTCAGTTCGACGGTTGTCGTCTGCTGTCCGAATGACAGCGTGGAACGTACGGCTCGGAAAAAGGACGTGTCGACCAGGGCGGCGATAAGCCCGCCGTGAACCTGGCCTGCGGCCTGCAGGTGGTGCGGCTGAATAGCCAGCGTTACGCTTCCCTCGCCGTCCGCAGACAGGCCTGGCTCAATTCCCACGTATCGCAGGAAAGGGGAATCATCTTCATCGGGCAAGTTCGTTCCTCCTCGGGGGCCGTTGGGACGTTTCTGCCAACGGGAAATGCGACGATTTTCGGATATAATGGCGGGGTTGTTTATACTCCGGGCGGTCGATATTGCGCAATGATTAAGGGTGTATTCATCGGACTGGGCGTGGTGGTGGTGCTGGCCGTGATTCCTGTGGTGCACTTCGTCGGTGTACCTGCCGGTCCGTTCATCGCGGGATACTTCGGTATCAACTCTGCCAGAGAGTACTCCGGCTCGCCGGGACGCAAGGCCTTCGCGTATGGTCTATGGCTCGGCACGATAGTATTCGCCATCTTGCTGATTGCGGCGGTCCTTGTCACCCTACTGGGGAATTTCGCATACCCGCTTCTGCTGTGGGGCGGAGTGGTCGTCGTCACCTTCTACTACAGCACCATGTCGGCCCTGGGTGCGTGGTACTCGCTGCTGCGGGCCGAAGAGAGGGCAGCCCGACAGGCGCCCGCTCCCTCTGCCAGCTAGATGATCGGCCTCTTCCGTCTGCTGCGCCCCCTTCAGTGGGTGAAGAACGGGCTGGTCTTCCTGCCCTTCCTATTCGCGGTGGACATCGCGTGGTCGTTGGACTCTGCCGGCGATGTTCCCCAGCTCCTGCTGCGGCTCGTGCTGGTGTTCCTTGGGTTCTGCGGCATGGCCAGTGGCGTGTACGTACTGAACGACCTCATGGACAGGGAAGCAGACCGCCGACATCCAGCGAAGCGCAACCGCCCCATCGCCTCGGGTCGGGTTGGCGTTCCCCACGCCATGGCGTTGATGGTCCTTCTGAGCGGGGCAGGACTGGCCGCCACATGGTATGTGGGGCAACTGCTGGGTATTGTGGGGATCATTTATCTTGGCATAAACGTGGCTTATTCCCTTGGTGTTAAGAACCTACCGCTGCTGGACGTGTTCTCCGTCGCCAGCGGCTACGTGATCCGGGCCGTGGCTGGGGCGCTGGCAATCGATGTCGAGCCGTCGCCGTGGCTCTACACCACCACAGGCGCGGGGGCGCTGTTCATCGTGCTGGGGCGGCGGTACGCCGAGGTTCGGCTGGCGGGGGACGACGCCGGACAGCAGCGTTCGGCCCTGACGCACTACGCCGGGCCATTCATTTCCCAGCTTCTCACCATCTCGGCAACGGCCGCGCTGCTCAGCTATACTCTATATACGATCGAAGCGGACAATCTGCCCGAGAACAATGCCATGCTCTTCACCCTGCCGCTTGTGGCCCTGGGACTGTTCCGGTACTTGTACCTGCTGAACACCAGCGACCGTGCGGAGGCTCCCGAGCAGCTGATGGTGGGGGACCTGCCACTGCTGGCCTGCATCGTTGCGTGGCTGGCGGTGTCGGCAGCGGTGTTGCTCTTCAACGGATAGACGAGTTTAAGACAGGACAATAGTTTCCGCGGGCCGCTGATGAGTAGCCCGTGCCCGCGGATGGAGAATCCTCAGATGCAGACACAGCAAGCTCCCGCCCATCCTTCCGCGCGAGGCGCGACTGCTCCCGTCGTGGCGGTGGTTGCCACCACGCCCGACACCGTGCTGGAAGACTACGCCCGAGCGATGGACCTCGCGGGCGCTCCCCAGTTCCTGTCCACTGGCAACCGAACGCTGCTCAAGGTCAACATCTCGTGGCAGCACTGGTACCCCGGATGCTCCTCCACTCCCTGGCAGATAGAGGGTGTCGCCAACGCCCTGAGGGCGATGGGCCACACTGACCTAGTGGCCGCGCACAACGGGACTGTGGTCGTCGATTCGTACGAAGGCGAGGAAAACAACAAGCACAAGGCGGCGCAGGACCGGGTCGGACTCCCCACCGTTCACCTGGACAGTCCACCGAACAAGTGGATTGACTACAAACCGCGCGCCGAGATGCTGGCTCTGGACGAGATATTCCCTGAGGGAATACAGATACCTGAGTGCTTCCCTGGCACCAACATCGTGCAGCTCCCGACGATGAAGACCCATGTGTTCACCACCATGACGGGAGCGATGAAGAACGCCTTCGGTGGTCTGCTGCATCGAAAGCGTCACTGGACCCACTCGGTGATTCACGAAACGCTGGTGGACCTGCTGGCCATCCAACAGGAGATACACCCCGGCCTCTTTGCGGTGATGGACGGCACCTTCGCCGGCGACGGCCCCGGGCCGCGGGCCATGCGCTGGCATGTCAAGAACCGCATCCTGGCCAGCGCCGACCAGGTCGCCATCGACGCGGTTGCAGCGAAGATGATGGGGTTCGACCCGATGAGGATTCCATTCATCCGACTGGCCCACGAGCGTGGGCTGGGTTGCGGTGAGGTCGGCGATATAGACGTGCGCGGAGAGGACATCAGCGGCGTGGACTGGAAGTTTTCCGGGGTGGAAAACACCTTTGCCAGCCGTGGCCAGAAGCTGATTTACTGGGGGCCGCTGAAGCCGTTGGAGAACATGCTGCTGCGCAGTCCCATCGTTGGCTGGGCCTTCCTGGCCTCCAACCTTTACCACAATGGCTACTGGCTCAAGACCAAGGGCCGCCGGCGCATCGAGGCCGCGCTCAAAACCGAGTGGGGCCGCCTTTTCCAGTCTTACTGATTTGGCCATACATCGAAGCAGGAGCATTACCCAGGAATGGACATCGCTATCATCGGTCTCCCCCAGAGCGGCAAGTCTGCCACTTTCAACGCCCTCACCTCCGGACACGCCGCTACCGAAGGGGGAAGCGCTGGGCCTGTGCAGGTTGGAGTGGTCAAGGTATTCGATCCCAGGCTGACGGCACTCGAGAAAATGTACCTTCCGCGAAAGGTGGTTTTCGCGGAGATTAAATTCTGGGACCTGCCCCCGTCTCCGGCGGAGCGGGCGCAGCGAAATCAGGTGCTGTCAGGTCGCCATCGCAACATCCTGCAGGGCACCGACTCCCTGTTGCTGGTGGTGAGGGCCTTCGAGGATGATCTGCAGGGTCCTCCCGCCGCCGCGGCTGACCTGTCCGAGATGCTGAGCGAACTCGCCCTGGCGGACCTGGAGACCCTGGACCGGGCCGAGTCCCGTTTCGCAGATGCGCTGAAGAAGTCACGTCCCGCAGAGCGTCCTGCCATACAGATGCAGGCCGACGCGGTCCAGAAGGCAAAGTACTCGCTGGAATCCGGGACACGCATCCGCCATCAAGAACTCACTGCGACGGAACGCGCAGGGTTGGTCGACTACCAGTTGCTCACCGACAAGCCCATAGTGGTCGCCTTTAACACCGACGAGTCGAGCGAGGCGCCGGGACTTTCGGAGTTGGACCTTCCTGAAACGATGACAGCGGGGCTCGGCGAGGTGCGACTGTGCGCACAGCTTGAGGCGGACCTCGCCACGATGCCGGAGGAAGAAGCCAGCGAATTCCGCGACGCCCTCGGCATCACGGAGGCGGCGGTAGAGCGTGTGAAGCAGGTGTGCTACAGCACTGTGGGGCTGGTGTCGTTCTTGACTGTAGGCGAGGACGAAGTCCGGGCCTGGCCGGTCCCCGACGGAATCCAGGCTCTGGATGCGGCGGGGTCGATCCATACCGACTTCACGCGGGGGTTTGTCCGAGCCGAGGTCATACACTACGACGACCTGATGCGGTGCGGCAGCGTCGCGCAGGGACGCAAGGAAGGAGTGCTCCGGTCGGAGGGAAAGACCTACCCGGTGAAAGACGGGGACGTAATCAACTTCCTGGTGAACGTGTAACCAGACTATCAGAGACGGGCTTCACGGCCCAATTTGAACGGTTCAGGCTAGAGAAACTTGGCGAAGCTGAGCTCGTGGCCGTCGGGGTCATCGATGTGGAAGTAGCGTTCGCCCCACGGAGCATCGGCGGGTTGCGTGGTTGTCGTCAGGCCGAAGCCGGTCAGTCGTTCGTAGTGAGCATCGACGTCGTCTACGTGCAGAATCAGGCGGCCCCACCATCTGGGTGGCTCCTCCGCCATGATGAGGTTGATGAAGCTGCCGCCCAGCCGAAAGCTGGTGAAGCGGGCCTCCTCTCCTCCGTAGAGCATTTCCAGTCCCACCTGGTCGCGATAGAACACCACCGACCTTGCCATGTCGGTTACGGCCAGGGTGATCGCGCTGACGTTCTCTACCGCCATGAATTCAATCCGCTCCGCTGCCTCGTTATCCGCCGCGCCGTCGTCGGGGTCGCGACAGTCCGGGGTATGTGCGCTCGGTGAGGACCCAGTCCAGCCGTCCCTTCAGCGCCGCCACCTCAGAGGGGGCCAGCAATTCCAGCAGTTCCAGTAGTCGTCTGGGCATGCTCCTTTCCGGGCCATTGAGCCTGGATTGGAATTCGGTAAGGGTATGCAGCAGTGGGTCAGGAATGGGATCACCGCCAAAGTCCCAGATAACCGTGCGAATCTTGACGTCTGAGTGAAAAGTCAGGCCGTGGTCGATGCTCCACAGCTTGCCGTCTATGCCGGTGATGAGGTGGTTGGGCTTACGGTCGGTGCTGTTGGCCACCAAGTCGAAGCAGCAGACTGCCCGCAGTTGGTCTGCGTATTCACTACCGAGGTTGTAATAGTTCTCCTTCGGGTCATGGACGATGAATTCCTGCACCGAGCCGATGCCGTATGGTCCATCGCGGATGAGAGTAAAGGGAACGAGGTCCCAGCCGAGAATGTCGCTCAGAAGGTAGGCGGCATACTCACGCTTGTAGAGGGTGCCGTTGGGAAAATCCCACAGTGGGGCCTCTCCGTCCCTGGGCTTATAAATGCCCCAAGCCTCAGTTCCGTCCAGCCCCACGTTAACGACGAAGGTGTAGTTGGAACCGAGGCGCGTCAACTGGCAGGACATGATATCGCCGTGACGCAGCACATCCTGGACTGTCGTGTCAGAGGTCAAGCGGCGCTGTCCGGAGGTTGGGATAGCCCGTCGGCCGTCAGCCGGCTTCGAGGACAGTATGCCCGTTGGCTCTTGGACACACGTGGCCTTCGGGGTTGATGGGCTGACCACAGAGGAAGCAGTTGGGGCGGCCCGCCGCACAGATGCGCAGTGACTCTTCGGCCAGTGAGGTGGCCTGGGGCAGAGTCATCCAGAAGCTTACCGAGTCGGCTTCCTCGCTGGATTGCTCCTCTTCTTCCTCCCCAGTATCCCGCTCGTGGGCCTGCATATAGAAGGAGTTGGTCTCACGGTCGTGGCTGAGGTACATCTGCCCGGCCTTGAAGTCGATGCTGGTTTCTCCGCCGAGCCAGCCAGGTTCCTGTGGGGCGCTCTCCTTTTCCAGCTCTTCTGAGGTGAGGCCCGCCACGTAGTCGCGAAGGTAAACTCCCAGCTGGAATAACTGCTCCTTCTCCAGCCAAAGAAAGCATGATGCCGACCCTGACTGCAGTTCCAGCCTGAAGGTACGTCGGCCGGGTTGACCGAAAGTGACCGCTTCGACCTGCGACACGCGGCCGAGAGCGAATTTAACCTGCTTCTCTTCCATACGTCATATCATAGTAGGCAGGCCAACGGCTGGCAAGGGAATAGCGATCTCACTGCGCCCGGCGGCCGGCGGAATTGAGGGCAGAGTTCCCGAATCCTTGAGTCTTTACCCTGTCGCTGCCCGCGCCCGGTACTGCAATGCCTCGGCCAGGTGAGAGACGGCGATAGTTTCCGAGCCCGCGAGGTCGGCGATGGTGCGGGACACCTTGAGCACACGGTGGAAAACCCTCGCCGACAGCGCAAGCCTCTGTGCCGCCGTCTGCAGAAGGCTCCGTGCCCCGTCTTCCAGCTGGCAATGTTCCCAGACTTCCGCCGGCCCCATCTCGGAGTTGCAGAGGAATCCGTTGTCTCGGAACCGCTCTCGCTGCAAGTCGCGAGCCTCTTCCACCCGCTGCCTGGGGCCGGTGGAGTCTTCGGATGCACTGCACTCCACCAGCTTCTCGTATTCCACCGGCGGCACCTCCACGAACACGTCTACACGGTCCATCAGCGGCCCGCTGATTTTCTTCTGGTAGCGGGCCACGGTGTTGGGACTGCAGGTGCATTCCTTGACCGGATGGCTGTGGAAGCCGCAGGGACAAGGGTTCATTGCGGCGACCATCATGAAACTCGCCGGGTAGGTGACGCTGCCCGCGACGCGACTGATGGTGACCACCTTGTCTTCCAGGGGCTGCCGCAGGGATTCCAGGGCCGCGTGATTGAACTCTGGCAATTCGTCCAAGAACAACACCCCGCGGTGGCTGAGTGTTATCTCCCCTGGGCGGAGCGTACGTCCGCCGCCCACCAGTCCGGCATTGGAGATGGTGTAGTGCGGGGAGCGGAATGGGCGCTGCATCATCAACGGACTCTCGCTCTGCAGGTTGCCGTTGACGCTGTATATCTTGGTTACTTCCAGCGCTTCCTGCGGGGCCATCCGCGGCAGAATTGATGGCAGGCAGCGGGCCAGCAGGGTCTTGCCGCTGCCGGGTGGGCCGCTGAACAACAGATTGTGGAATCCTGCTGCGGCCACTTCCAGAGCTCGCTTGGCATGGTCCTGACCTCTGATGTTGGCCAGGTCCATTGGGTCGGATACCGGCGGGAGGGCGGAGCACTGGGACCAGCCGTCTCCCTGCATGGGCTCGATAAGCGTCTCGCCCCGCAGGTGGCGCACCACCGAGTCCAGTGTCGTGGCGGGATAGACTGCTATGTCTTCGACCAGCGAGGCTTCTTCAGCATTCACCGCCGGGACGAAGACCGAGTCAAAGCCCTGGTCGCGAGCCACCGAGACCATCGCCAACATGCCGTTGGTGTGCCGGAGGCTGCCGTCGAGGGACAGTTCGCCAAGAAACACGGTCTTGGGAGGCGCATTCTCCAGTTGGCCTGAGCTGAGGAGGATTCCGATAGCGATGGGCAGGTCGTAGGCCGGGCCTTCCTTCTTCAGGTCGGCCGGTGCGAGGTTGACGGTGATTCGGCGCATGGGGAATTCGCAGCCGCTGTTGCGGAGCGCGGCGCGAACTCTTTCACGGGCTTCCTGTACCGCGGTATCGGCGAGGCCGACCATGTTGAACTTGGGAACGCCGGGCGACAGGTCAACCTCGACGCGAATTATGAAACCTTCCAGACCTACCGTGGCGCAGGAATTGGTGCAGGCTAACATGGGCCTCTCCTCGTCTTCGCTTGCCCACGCCTGGCCTTCTGCGGCGGTAGCTGCCGGACGCATGGGAAGCGGTATACAGATCGATCAGATCCATTGCTCCCCAAACATTAGTTCTATGCGCAATATTTTTCAACCCAAAAATGTCACTACTTTTCTCCTCGGAGAGGTTGGTCCCGCGTAGGGTGAGAAGTTTGGATTGAAAAGCTAACGCGTTCCGGGAGGGCCCACCCGGACCGTGATGATGTCGGTGCCGTGATACTGTTGGTGTCTGACCGATGAGGCGAAACTTCTCAGCAGCCGCAGTGAAATCTCCTCCTCTACCGGGTCCGCCGTATCGTGCTGTTGGAGTTGCTGTATCCGGTCTTCCAGGTTGGCATCGTTTCCGCCGCCAATGAACTCTAGGTCGGCCATCTGGCCTTCACTTGAGGCCAGCACGATCAGGGTCCGCCCTGCCGAAGTATCCTCCCCTTCCTCTTCGTCCAGGTCCAGGTTCAAGTCCAGCGGGGCCAGCGTCAGCAGCGTTTCCTCCGCGACGGCGCTGAGCCGCTCCTTCATGCCGGCGCCCCAGCCACGGCTGGTGGCGAATCGGTCGACGAACTCATTGAGGTCGGAAAGAGAGTCTATGTGAAGCGGAGACTGAAACCGCATCCGCCTGGGGTTGGTGAACTCCAGGTACAGCACCATCAGAACCGCTGCCAATCCCCCGGTCGTGATGGCGCTCTTGGACAGGGCGGACCAGACGGGCCCGAAATCGGGCAGGTGAAACAGGTTGAAATGAAACGAGGCGCCTATCCAGAAGCAGATTCCGGCTACTACCACTTTTTGCCGGTTCTGTTCCGTCTGTATAACCAGGCGGGCTCCATCGACCAGCAGGGTTCCGGTTACCAACATAAGGTATCCGGTCATCACCGGTGCGGGTATGGATGCAAACAAGCCCGACACCTTGGGCAGGAAGGCCGCGATAATGAATATGAGGCCGATGCAGTAACCGACCCTCCGGGCCGCAACTCCGGTAGTCTGCGTGAAGGAAATTATGCCGGAATTGATGATGTTGGGCACTGCTCCGGCGAAGCCGGCAAGCAGATTGCTGACTCCCGCGCCAGCCATCGACCCCTGTACCTGCCGGAAGTCGACCGCACGGTCCTCGCGCCATGCGACCCGCTGCTGCGCAATGGTTTCGCCGTTGGAGTGGATTGAAAAAATTACTCCAAGGAAGAGAAAGGACGGAAGCAGCGTCCAGAATGGAATTCCAAAATCCGGAGTCATATCTGGCAGATCACCGGGGATGCCAACCCACGGCGCATCGACGACCAGCCCGATGTCGTAGATTCCCAGGGCGGCGGCGACGATGCAGCCGACAACTATTCCGATGACGGGTCCCCACAGGCGCAACGCCACCGAGCGGCGGAGCGTGAGGGCGGCTACCACGAGCAGGGTGACCAGAGCCGTCAGAGGCGCTTCCACCGGATTCTCTTTGGCGGCTCCGTCCAGCAGGGCGAATACCACAGAGCCCAGGGTGATGGACAGGATCATCAACACGATGCCACTCACCAACGGAGTGACAACGCGCCTCAGTATCACCACCCACTTGGAAATTACTAACTGGGCGATCGCAGTGGCGACCACCAAGGTCATCAGGGTTCCCGGGCCACCATCCACCACCGCCGTAATGCAGAAGGGTATGGAAACCGCTGCGGTAAACATGGGAAGCAGGGCGCCGGCTCCGGCTGGACCGATGCGGCGCACCTGTATCAGCGTGGACACGCCCACCACCAGAAGAGAGGCGAACACCATCCACACCAGGTAGGATTCGTCCCTTCCCGACTCTTTGGCCACCACCACAGGCGTCACCAAGAGGGTGGCGGAAGCAATCAGGTTGAACTGGGCGCCTAGTCCCAGGGACGAGAGGACCGGGGGTTTTTCATCCGCTTCGAATCGAGGGTTTTGCGATGCTTTTGACGCCAAGACGGGCTCCTGGCCTCAATCATCCGTCAAGGTGAATCTGCCGTTCGTAATACTACAACACGGCGTGTGAAATTCACACCAAGAACCTAACCCGTGCGAGAATCCTGATGCCGACCGGGCATTGATAGTCGACGCAAGTCGTACGCAGCGCTGATGGGGCCTGTGTAGTGGCTGGCGGCGTCTTCCAGCAATGGAGTCGGGTCTTCGTGGAAGGCGTTGTCTATGTGAGTGATGACGAGCTGACTAACCGATGCCTCTGCCGCGACCCGGGCGGCATCGCCGGAGGTGGAATGCAAACGGCTGGATGCAAATTCGTGGTCCGAATCGGGGGTCAGCGCTTCGTGTATCAGAAGGTCGGCTCCCTGGGCAGCTTCGACCAAACCACGACTGTATGTGGTGTCTCCCGAAAATACGACCGACATCCCGCCGGACTCGACGCGCCAACCGACTGAACCGGGGATGTGGTCGACGTCAAAGGACCAGGCCACGGTTTCCGGTCCGAGCTCCAGCCGGTGCTCTCGTGGCACTTCCTTCCAGCGCATCACCTGCCGCCCAGCTTGGTTGTAGGCGGCGCCATCCCGAATATCAGGAACTTTTCCTGCCACGGCTGCTTTCCGCAGCCCCTCCAGTGCTAGGGAACTGCCGTAAATCGAGAGGGGTGTCTCGTCCGGGGTCTCGCGAGAGCGATTCCCTTGTACGAACATCAGGCCCGAGAGGTGGTCCTGGTGGTCGTGGGAGAGTAGTACATGATCGTAGTCCCTGGCTCGAATTCCGGCAGCCTCACCGTTACGGAGGGCAGAGTTGCCGGAACTACCGTCCAGAAGCAGAGTGGTGCCGTCGGGACAGCGCAGGGCGATGGCGGTATGGGCGCGGGTGGTCGACAATCCCGCACCGGTTCCCAGAAAAATGATTTCCAAGCTACTCATCCCAGCGTAATCTGTTGGCAATCATGGGCCAGCGCTATGGGTCCTGTGTAGAACTGCGCCGCCTCAATGCCCAAGGGGTCGGAGTCGACGTGGTACGCGTCGGTGAGGTGCGTGAGCACCAGGCTGGCGACCTTGGCCTCTGCGGCAACCTGGCCCGCCTCGCCGCCGGTGGCGTGTCCCGCAGCCCTGGCCAGCGTAACATCGCTGACGCAGAAGGCCTCGTGAATCAGCAGGTCAGCGCCGGCCGCTGCCTCAACGACTTCCCGCGTATAGCGTGTGTCACCTGAGAACACCACGGCCGTGCCGTCGCATTCGATTCGCCAGCCGGCCGTGCCGGTGATGTGGTCTGCCGGGAAATGCCACGCCGTGGTGCGCGGGCCCAGCTCAATGACGTGCCCAGGGAGTGCGGGCTTCCATCTGAGCAGTTCGCGTCCTTCGTAATTGCGACCAGTGTCTCCTGAGACGTCCCAGATGTTCAGGCGGGTGGCCAGGCAGTGCCGCTTCACTCCCTCGAGGGCTTCGTAGGTGGCATGCACCCGAAGCGGGCCACGGTCTTCGCCGGACCACGCGCGGTCGAACTGGATGAAGTCGACACCGGACATGTGGTCGGGATGGTCGTGGGAGAGTAGTACGTCGTCGAACTTCCGGATGTCGATTCCCACCGCTGCGGCGTGACGCAGCGCTGAGTTGCCGGAGCTGGCATCGAGCAGCAGGTTGGTGCCGTCGGGGCACTCGACGGCGATGGCCGAGTGCGCTCGCCTTGACGAGTTGCCGGCGCCCGTTCCGAGAAAAGTGATTTTCATACCCACTCTAACCCTGGTGTCCGTTTGGGTGGGCCTGCTCGCGCAGCAGGCTCAGGGCCTTCAGGACGGGCGATTCGGTGAAGCTGAACAGCACGGCGGGCTCGGTATCGGAGGCGTTGGCGTGCTCGTGGTAGTTCCAGCCTGGCACGGCGAAGACGTCCTTGTCCTCCCACTCCAGGGACTCGCCATTGACGACCGAGCGGCCGCGGCCCTGGACAACGTGGTAGATGGCACTGGCGGTGTGCCTGTGTGCCTTGGTGGATTCGCCAGGCCGCAGCATCTGGATGTGGCAGGCCATGGTGGGCATCACCGGGCCGCCGGTGTTGGGGTTGGTGTACTCCATGATTACCCCGTCGAAGGGACTGCCGTCCACCTCCGGGGCCAGTCGCTGCAGGGTCTCCCACGTCTGGGTCCAGGGGTAGTGCAGCAGCGGCGAGTGGGTCGCGCCGCTGGTCTCCCAGGTCGGGCGCAGGGTGCCCGCGCCGTAGCGGGTGAGCGACGAGTCGGTGGGCTCTGTGACCGGCTGCACGTCTTCGGGATATGGTTCGTAGTAAACGGCTTCCAGCATGTGCACCAACGGGATGTCGAGCCCGTCGAGCCAGATGATGGGGTCGCCGGTGTCGTTGGCGTGATCGTGCCAGGTCCAGTTGGGAGTCAGCACGAGGTCGCCGGGGTACATGGGAATGCGGTCGCCGTTGACGGTGGTCGAGCCGCCCTGGCTCTCGATCATGAAACGCAGGGCCGCAGGAGTGTGCCGGTGGGCGCGCGCTGCCTCGCCGGGCATGACAATCTGCAGGCCGGCGAACATGGAGTTGGTGGTGGCGATGCGATTGAGGCCGGGGTTCAGCAGCATCAGCACACGGCGCTCTGCATCGGCGGTGCCGATGAGGTCGCCGGCACGCAGCGCCTGGGGCTGCAGGTCGCGCCACCGCCACAGGAAGGGGATGGCCTTGCTCTTGGGTTCGGCGACCAGGGCCTCTTCCTGCACCAGCCACAGCGGTGAGGTGCCGATGCCCCGTAGGTCGTCGTAGAAGCGCTCCAGTGTTTCGGCTGTTGCTGCTGAACTCGATAGCATTGCTGCCTCCGAATCAGGTGGAATTGCCTTCGATTCGCGGCCCGCGCCACTCGGCCAGTTGCGCTTCCAGAGAACGCTGTCGCAGTGCGATGGTCAGGTCACCGCGGGTGCGTTCCAGCACGGCCCGCATGGCGTCGGTGGTGTGTCGGAGGCCACCGGTCACGGCCTCGGGGAAGTCCACGGTGACAAGTACGCCGTAGATTTCGTCCATCACTTCCATCAACTCTTCGCACCGGTCGACGTGGTCGCGGCGCAACGAGTCGAGGATGTAGCGACGCAGTTCGCCGATGACCTCGGCCATGCCATTCAGGTATGCAGAAGGGTCGATGCCAAGTTTCTCGGCTGATGGTATGTCTTCGCCCGAGATTACTGCGAGAGTGATATTGGCCTCGGTGAACTCCTTGCGCGCGTCGTTCAGGAAGCCTGCGTTGTAAATGAGAGGGTTATCGGTGCGGATGTGCTCGGCATCCTGCAGGCGCGACTCGGCCGACTTTATCAACCGGCGAGCTTCCTCGAAGTCGGAGCGATGGACGGCGCGGATGGCGTTGGCGGACGATCGAATCACCTCCCGGGACACGGATAGACCCACCTCGCGGTCGCTGTTGCGACTGGTGAGCTGCTCAATGGCCCGGTTGCCGATTTCACCAAGGTCGTCGCTGTATCTGGATGGCATCAGACGCGCCCCCCGGCGGACTCGATGGCCGCGGTCATTGCGGCCGCCGCTGCTTCCGGCTCCTCGGCCGAGCCCACGGCGGCGGTAACGCAGATGGCGTCGGCGCCGGCTTCCACCACGGGGGCCACGTTGCCCAGGTTGATGCCGCCGATTGCCACCAGGGGTGTATCTCCGGCTATGCCCTTGGCCTCTCGCACCCGTTCTGGCCCCTGCGGATTGCGGGCCACGCCCTTGCTGGTGGTGGCGTAGATTGCGCCGAAGGCAACGTGGTCTGCGCCCATATCCTTCGACTGCGCAAGCTGCTCGAACTCGCGGTTGGAGCGTCCCAGGACCTGGTGTGGCGCGAGAACCTGGCGCACTTGCGCCACGGGCAGGTCGGTCTGGCCCACGTGAAGGCCGCCGGAACCGACCGCGGCCGCGACATCTGCATGGTCATTGATAATCAGCAGCGCGCCGTTGCGTTCGCACAGGTCCTGCAGGGCTGATGCCAAGGGCAGCGACTCTCCCTTGTCCCGCAGCTTGTCGCGAAGCTGCAGCATCCGTGCTCCTCCGTTGACCGCAGAGACTGCTATGTCGTAGGGGTCGCGTCCTCCGGTCACCTGCGGGTCGATGATGACGTAGAGACCCCGCACCTCATCAGCCTTGTCCCGGCGGATGGCCGCCCCTACATGAGCGGCCAGGTCTCCCAGAGAATGTCGGACGCGGCCGGCGATTTCCCAAGGGATGGGACTGGACGATTCGTTCGCTTCCAACTGCGAGAGGAGCAGTTGCGCGGTGGCGATCACGGCCAGTGCCTGCTCCCCGGTCTGTGGCGGCGCTTCCTCGGGCACCTCCAGTGCGAAGGGCGATGGCAACGAAGGAAGCAGCTCTGACAGACCGTGGTGAGAGTCCGAGCCGGCGGCTGTACGGGATGCGGCCAGTGCGCTCAGGCAATGGTGAATCATCGAGTAACGGCTGTGTCCGTCGCTGCTCACAGGTCTAGCCCCTTTGGAGTTTCGCCCGAGCGGGCGGAGTCGATGTTGTCTCGCACAGACTGAGGCATGTCCACTCCGAATTTGTCGAAGGCAGCCTCCACGTTGCGGCCGATGTTGCGGGGGTCTTGATAGTACTCCGGCGAGCGATGCTCGCTGCCCGGCGCGAACTGCTCGTGGACCGACGACACCGTCTTGCCCATGGCGAATGATGACATCCGCCGCGCCATTTCACTGCTGCCGCAATGCGAGCACACCGCCGTAACCTCGCTGCCGATGGAGCGCACGAAGAAGGACGACACGCGCCCGCAGTCCTGGCAGCGATATTCGTATATGGGCATATCTGATCCAGGCTCCTTTACCTACCTGGAGTCTCCAGGACGGGAAGTCAGTCTCCCTTGATTTCCCGCCGCATCCGGTCGAAGTCCGGGGTGGTTTGCCCGCCCATTTCCTGCTTGATTCGCCCCATTTGGTTGTCGATGCTTGCCGCGCTGTTCTCATCAACGTCGCGGGCAGTCTCTCCGCTGGGCACCCAGTTCAGGCTGTCGCCCCAGGAAGCGCGGAAGGAAAACGAAGACATCAGTCGTTCCATGTCCGTCCCGCCGCACTCCCGGCACTCCACCGGCCGGTCGGACGACCAACTGTAGACCAGCTTGGAACTGACTGTGCTGCACCCACCACAACGGTATTCGTATACAGGCATACGGGCGGTATTTTAGCACGGTCGGCAGGGTGTGAGTTGACCAGAAGCGACCAGCGAGAATCAAACCGGAATGCTCCCTTACTATGGGCCTGCAACGTCCGGAACCTCATGCCTCCTGCTGTATAATGCGGCCACTAAAGCCACAGCCGCCGAGGTGCCGCCATGACTATGTCCATGTCCCTTTTTCCCCAGGAGCGCCAGCCCCTGCTGATGATCATGGACGGCCACGCGATGGTGCACCGGTCGTTCCGCGCCATATCCACCCAACGCAACCTGACCAGCAGCGCCACTGGCGAGGACACCACCGGCGTCTATGGCTTCGCCAATGTGTTCCTGAGGGCGGTGCAGGAATGGAACCCGGCCTACTGCGCCATCGCCTTCGACACCTCCGCTCCCACCTTCAGGCACCTGCAGTTCGAGGACTACAAGGCCCAGCGTCCGCCGTCGCCGCCGGAGCTGAGGCCCCAGTTCGACCGGGTGAAGCAGCTCATGGCCGCCTTCGGTGTGCCCGTGTTCGAGTTGGAGGGCTGGGAAGCCGATGACGTCATCGGCACCCTGACGCGCCAGGCCGAAGAGGCGGGCGTCGAATCGGTGATCCTCACCGGCGACCGCGATACCTTCCAGCTCATATCTCCCCGCGTTCGCGTAGACCTGGCTTCCAGCATCCAGGACCGGCGAGTGTACGATGAGGCCGAGCTGGCCGAACGCTACTCCGGCCTGACTGCGGCCCAGCAGCCCGACTTCAAAGCGTTGGTCGGGGACAGCTCCGACAATATTCCCGGAGTGCCGAAGGTCGGAGAGAAGAGGGCCGCGACCCTGCTGGGCGACTACGTCAGCCTGGAAGGCATCTACGATAACCTCGAAGCCGTGAAGCCGCCCAGCGTCAAGTCGGCACTTGGTGAGAACCGCGAGCGAGCCTTTGAGAACCGGCGCCTGATGACCATAGACCGCGACGCGCCCGTGGAGCTGGACCTGGAACAGTGCCGCTTCTGGAACTATGACAGGCGCGATGTTGTGAGCCTGCTGACGGAACTGGAGTTCTTCAGCGTTGTCTCCCGCGTGCCGAACCCCGACGGTTCGGACGTAGGGGTATCGGACGGTCCCAGCCAGCCGGAGACCGACACAGACTACACCGTGGTGCGCACTGAAGAGCAATTTTCCGCGATGATCGCTGCCATAGAGGAGACTGGCAGTTTCGCCTTCGACACCGAGACCACCGCCCTGGATGCCATGCAGGCGCAGTTGGTCGGGCTGTCCTTTGCCACCGCCCCGGGGCGCGCTTGGTACGTGCCCGTCGGCCATCGTGAGGGCTCTCAGCTTTCCCTTGAGTCTGTCCTGGCTGCCGTGCGTCCGTTGTTCGAGTCAACGGAAATTGCCAAGAGCGCCCACAACGCTAACTACGATATGACCGTCCTGGCCAACCATGGCGTCAGGTTTGCAAGCGTGGACTTCGACACCATGATAGCCGCCCACCTGTTGGGGCGCAGCTACAACCAGCTGGGGTTGAAGGACCTGTCGCTGAATGAGCTTGGCCACGAGATGACCAACATCAAGGAGCTCATCGGCTCAGGAAGAAAGCAGATTACTTTCGATTTCGTGGACATAGACGCCGCCGCGGACTATGCCGCTGCCGACGCCGACATCACCTTCCGGCTGAGGGACGTGTTCGAGCCGCAAATCCATCAGCAGGACCTTCGTGGCCTGATGGACGACACCGAGCTGGCCCTGTTGCCGGTGCTGGTAACTATGCAACGCCACGGCATCAAGATGGACTCTGGAGTGCTCCATGAGATGTCTGCCGACATGTTTCAGCAGATGGGCCGGATTGAAAACGAGATCTACCAGTCCATCGGGCACACGGTCAACATCAACTCGCCGCAGCAATTGAGCAACCTGCTGTTCCAGGAATTGGGTCTTCCCAAGACCAAGCGCACCAAGACCGGATGGTCTACGGACGCAAACTCCCTTGAAGCGCTGAAGGGATTGCACCCGGTGGTGGACCAGATTCTCGAGTACCGGCAGGTGTCCAAGCTCAAGTCCACCTACGTCGACGCCCTGCCGGAGATGGTTAATCCCATTACCGGAAGGGTGCACACCAGCTACAACCAGACCGGCTCGGCCACCGGCCGCATATCCAGCAGCGACCCGAATTTACAGAACATACCCATCCGCACCGAACTGGGCCGCCAGGTGCGTCGCGCCTTCATTGCCGAGGGCGCCCCGGATTGGCAACTGTTTTCAGCAGACTACTCGCAGATCGAATTGCGGGTGCTGGCCCACTTGTCCCAGGACCCGGCCCTGTTGGATGCCTTCAAGCGAGGGGAGGACATCCACAGCGCCACCGCGTCGTTGATGTTCGAGGTGCCGCTGAATGAGGTCGAATCCGAGATGCGCCGGGTCGCCAAGGTGCTGAACTTCGGCGTCATTTACGGCCTGTCGCCCCATGGCATTTCGCAGCAAACCGGCTTCACCCGCGAGCAGGGGCGGGAGTTCATTGATACCTACTTTGCCAAATACCCGGGCATCAGCGACTACCTGGAGAATGTCAAGGCAAGAGCCCGCGCCGACCAGTACGTGGAGACTGTTCTGGGCCGCCGCCGCTACCTGCCGGAAATCAACAGTCCCAATTTCAACACCCGTGGCGCCGCCGAGCGCATGGCCATCAACATGCCAATCCAGGGCACGGCAGCCGACATAATGAAGCTGGCAATGGTGCGGGTGCAGAGCCGCCTGGACGCTGAGGATATGCAAACAAAGATGCTGCTCCAAGTCCACGACGAACTGGTCTTCGAGACTCCGAACGCAGAACTTGACGCCCTACGCACCCTCGTGTTCGACGAAATGCCCGCCGCCATGAGCCTCGACGTAACGCTGAAGGTGGACGCCAAATGGGCCGACAACTGGGGCGACATGGAGTAGATTTAATCACATCCATTGAATCTGCTATGAGGTACCCCAATGGGAGTCACTACGGTGCAAGCAAGGATCTTCGGTGAACTGGAATCACGCGAGTACACATTCATGGTTGATACCGGGTCAACCTACCTGGCCCTTCCTTGGGAAGAGATTGAAGCACTTGGGTTGGATGGCGGGGACTGGGGGACAGTAAAGCTCGTAAGCGCCACCGGACCAGTGGAGGTTGATACCTATTTTGCAAGAGGCGAATTGATGGGGGAAAGATTCAGGGCCATCCTGGTGCCTGCCTCCACTCCGCTTCTGGGCTACGAATTGCTGCAAAACCTGAGATTCAAGGTCAACCCGGTCACGCACGAAATCGAGAAGGTGCCCGACGACGAGATACATCCGCCATTTCAGTTGTAAGCGAGCTAGTTGATGGAACTTATTCGGAGCCTAATATTCGTTCCGGGCAACCGCGCCAACATGCTGGAGCGGGCCCGCTCTTTTGATGCCGACGTCATCATGGTGGACTTGGAAGACTCAGTTCCTCCCGGCGAGAAGGTCAACGCCCGCGATATGGCCCGTGAGTGGGTGCCTGCGCTATACGCCGAAGGCAAACGGGTCGTGGTGCGTGTTAATTCCCTCGACACCGGTCTAACCCGCGCCGAGCTGGAAACCGTGGTCTCTCCCTCCCTCTACGGCATCAGCCTTGGCAAGGTCGAGTCGGTGCGTGACATACGCACAATTGACAGCCTGCTCAGCCCGCTGGAAGCGTCCGCCGGAATCGACATTGGTTCGCTGCGAATCATCCCCTGGATTGAGACCGCCAAGGCCGCGTGGGACGCTCGCGCCATTGCCGAAGCCTCGCAGCGGGTGGTCGCCCTCGCCTTCGGGGCCGAGGACTTCACCAACGACATGGGCATTGAGCGCACCGACACCGGCGAGGAGGTTGCAGTCCCGAGGGCATGGGTACCTGTTGCGGCCCGGGCCGGCGAAGTCGGCGCCCTCGATTCTCCCTTCGTGCGGTTTCGGGACCCCGATGCCCTGCGTGAGGACGCAGGGAGGGCGCGACGGATGGGGTACACCGGCAAGTTCGCCATCCACCCGGCGCAGTTGGAAATAATCAACCTGACTTTCAGCCCATCTGAAGAGGAAATCCAGTACGCCCGGCGCGTGATGGAGGCTTGGGATGCCGCCGAGTCCGGCGGTCGTGGGTCGCTGGCGTTGGATGGCAGGATGGTGGATGTGCCAGTGGTCAAGCGCGCCCAGAATCTCCTGTCCCTTGCCGAGTCAATCGGAATGTCTGGGTAACATGGCTGACCGGATAATCCTGGAGGGTATGCAGTTCTATGCCTACCACGGCGTCAACCCCGAAGAACGGGTCCTGGGGCAGCGATACGTCGTTGACCTGACCGCCGACCTCGACCTGAGGATAGCGGGAGAATCGGACCGGTTGGAAGACACGGTCAGTTACTCGCACATTTACCGGACGGTGCGGGCAGTGATGGAAGGAGAGCCCCGCAACCTGCTGGAATCCGCCGCTCAGGCCATCGCCGACAGGGTGCTGGCCGAGTTTCCGGTGGACTCCGTGTCCGTAACAGTCAAGAAGCCCAACCCGCCGGTGCGCGGCTCGTCCATCGAGCTGGCCTCGGTGCAAATCCATCGTACCCGTTAGCCGTGCCAACTAGGCTGGAGGTGGGAGAATGAAGGTTCACGACTACCATGACGGCAATCTGCAACTGCAGGAGCGCTTTGACACCCGCAGGCTGGCAGACAGGCTCAAGGAGCGGGTAACGGAGACCATCGGCGACGAGTCGCGGACCATCATCGAGGAGGCCCGCATGTTCTTCCTGGCCACCTGCGACGATCGTGGTCTGCCCACCTGCTCATACAAAGGCGGTGACCCAGGCTTTGTGAGAGTCGTGGACGAGGCTACGCTGGCCTTCCCCAACTACGATGGGAATGGCAAATACCAGTCAATGGGCAACCTGCTGCGTAACCCGAACGTTGGTCTGCTGTTTGTAGACTTCGAGGGCAGCCAGCGATTGCGCGTTCAGGGCGTGGCGCGAATCGAGGAAAACGATGAGCTGCTGAATGAGTACGCTGAGGCCCAGTTCGTCGTGCGGGTGGACATAACCGAGGTCTACAAGAATTGCCCGCGGTACGTCCACAAATACCGCTTCGTGGAGCCGTCAGAGTACGTTCCCCATAGCGACCGGGAGACCCCGCAGCCGGCCTGGAAGAGTAGCGAAGAGCTGAAGGACGCCCTGCCCAGGCGATAGATGCCTAGCTGTCGCGCTCGGTCTCGCTGAAAGGCTCGCGGGCGAAGATTCGCCGGACCATCGGCTCGAAAAACTCCAGCGGCAGCGATTCGTAGTCAGGGTCGAACGAGGACTGGTCCCATCGTTGGCAGAAGTCCACGGTATCCTGGTACCAAGGGTGGTCACGATAGGCGTCGCGGGCATTCCGGTCGCCGCCGGTGTGGTGGGCGTAGTAGTAGCTCTGGAACAGGCCGTGGTGACGCACGATCCAGTAGGTTTTCTCCGAAACGTAGGGGCGCAGGACTGCGGCAGCAAGTTCGCTGTGGTTGTAGGGTGACAGCAGGTCGCCGATGTCGTGCAGCAGGGCCGCGACAACCATCTCCTCGTCTGCGCCGTCGCGAAATGCCCTGGTGGCGCTTTGCAGGGAATGCTCGAGGCGGTCCACCTTGTAGCCGGAAAGGGAGCCCGCCAGCGCCTGTAGCTGTGCCAGCACCCGGTCCGCAGTCCCGTCGGCGAATTTTGACTCCAGTCGTTCCAGTAGCTCGTAGTCCTCGCGGGTGCCTTCCGCCATGGTGGTGAAGGCCACCGTTTCATTCGCGTCTGTCATCGTGCCGCCCTGGGCCAAAACGGCCCTGATCTGTGTAGGATATAGTTCGATTTTATCATCCCCTCATTATCGGGGGTACTTCAGGAGACTTTCGGATGGCTGACGCCAAGAGGCTGGACGGGCAAGTTGCCCTTATCACCGGAGGAGGTCGCGGCATAGGTCGGCAGATTGCCCTTGCCTATGCTGCTGAGGGGGCCCGATTGGCACTGTCGGCTCGCACAGCATCCGAGCTTGACGAGACGGCCGGGCTTGTTTCAAGCCAATTTGGCTGCGAAGTTATAACCGCAATGGCCGACGTTTCCATTCGTGAACAGGTCGACGACGTCGTTGCTCAAACCCTCAACCACTACGACCGGATTGACGTTCTGGTGAACAACGCCGGCAACATCGGGCCGGTGGGCCGCGTCTGGGACAATGACCCCGAGGACTGGGCGCGCACCATTGCGGTGCATCTGATGGGCGTGTTCTACGGTTGCCGCGCGGCCATCCCCTCCATGCTGGAGCGTGGCCGTGGCCGTATCGTAAACATGTCCGGCGTGGGCGGGCCCAACACGACTGCCTATGACGCCGCCAAGGTTGCCATCGTCAACTTCACAGAGAACCTGGCCCTGGAACTGGCGGATACCCCCATAACGGTGAACGCCATCAGCCCTGGTTCCATTCACACCCGCATGTGGGAGGAGACCCGCGACCTCTCCCTCGCCATCGGTGACGTGGCCACATACGAGCGTGGGGTCCAGGTGACGTCCGGCCAGGGTGCCTCCATCGAGCGGGCGGCGGAGCTGGCGGTGTTTCTGGGCTGCGACGACTGCGGCGCCCTTTCCGGCCGACTCATCCGGGCATTCGCCGACCGTTTTGAGGACTTTCCCGCCCAGGTCGACGACATTATGGACTCGGAGTCATTCCTACTCCGGCGCGTCGACCCGGAACGTCCCTTTCCCACGTCACAGTCCTATCCGGACTTGCCTATTGTAGACCCATAAGGGCGACGGACGTTCGGGGCGTTCTTGTATTGGTCAAGGGCCTTATGCTAACCTAAAGTCCCTGTTGAATGGCGATAAAGAGGGCACGTCTGTCGCAGTCGTAGGCCCTTGCTGAGAGAGGACCTGTATGCGCTGCCAGCTATGCCTCAAGTCCGGAATGAGCGGAAACAACGTAAGCCACTCGAACCGTCACACCAAGACCCGCTTCAAGGCCAACGTCCACAAGCAGACCATCGACCGTGACGGCACGCCCTTCACAGTCAAGATATGCAGTCGCTGCCTGCGCTCCCTCCACAAGTCCCCCAAGGTCCGAAAGGCATTCGCCGCACTGAAGTAGTTACTCACCTCTACACCGACCGCGGTGAGTTCGCCCTATTGTCTCGAATGTCGCTAATACGGCGAGGATTTATGGTTTCTGAGGGATACAGGAAATTCGCTGTGATATTGGAGTTGGAGGGGGACGGAGGATACTCAGTCCATTGCCCAGCCCTTCCGGGTTGTAGCAGCCAAGGCGATGACCGGAGCCATGCTCTGGAGATGATAAGGGAAGCTATCGAACTCGTTCTCGAAGTGGTCCAGGAAAGAAGATTCAATGGGGATGCCGCTGTTGGCGACCTTCCGCTGGCTGAAACCCCGGCCTTGTTGGTTCAGGAAGTGCGGGAAATCTTAGAGGGCCGAATAGAATACGGGTTGCCTCTGGCCATAGAATTCGCGGAAGTGACTATACCAGTTCCCGTACCGGCATAACTGAATGCCTCCTTTGCCTGTCGTTTCGGGCCGAGAGATTGTCCGGGCTTTGGAACGCGACGGATGGCAGTATTCAAGGCAAAGGGGAAGCCACATGATTTTGGAAAAACCGGGAGTGCGCCAGCACCTCTCCATTCCTAATCATAGAGAAGTCAGGGTAGGCACACTGCTGGGTGAGCTGAGGAAGGCCAATCTGGCTGTGGAGCAATTCATCGAACTGCTGGGCCGTTAGCCCAATCCAGCCAGGCACCCTCGCATTCCCCGCATCGCCTCCGGCACCGTCTCGTTGCGGTTGAAGATGGCGCTACCCGCCACCAGTATCGTCGCTCCGGCCTTCACTGACTCCTGCGCGGTCCAGTCAGCCTTGATCCCTCCGTCAACTTCCACCTGCGTCGCCAGGTCGGCGTCGTCGATAAGTCCTCGAAGCCGCCGAATCTTCCCCACGCTTTCCGGTATGAACGACTGTCCCGCGAATCCCGGGTTTACCGACATCACCATCACGATGTCAAGCAGCGGCAGCACTTCCTCCACTGCCGCCACCGGCGTGCCCGGATTGATCGCCACCCCGACCTGGTTGCCCAGCTCCTTGACTCCGGCCACGGTGCGATGCAGATGCCGGCATGCCTCCGCATGAACCAGGATCTGGTCGTATTCGGCCTTGATGAAGGTGGACATCAGGTTGTCCGGTTCCTGGATCATCAGGTGGATGTTCAGCGGCAGATGAGTCGCGGCTCGGATTGCGTCCACGACTACTTCGCCGAAGGAAATGTTGGGCACGAACAGCCCGTCCATCACGTCCACGTGGATCAGGTCGGCCCCGGCTTCGGTGACCGCTTGCACCTGCTCGGCCAGCCGGCCGAAGTCCGCCGAAAGCACCGACGGCGCAATTAGCACCCCGTCTTCGTTGCCGCTAGACACCATCGCCCGCATCCTCCAGAATCTGCTCCGCATTCGCCAGCGCCTCGGCCACACGCCCCGGTGCCGTGCCGCCGGGGATGTCCCGCGCCGCCGCTGACGCCGTCGCCGTTATGCCATAAACGTCGTTATTGAAATGAGATGAGAACCTCTGGTAGTCGTCCAACGGCAGAGACTGAAGCGCTATACCGCGATCATCACAGTAACGGCACAGCTCGCGCATGATGCCGTGCGCCTCCCGGAACGGCACACCCTTGCCCACCAGGTAGTCGGCCAGGTCGGTGGCAAGCATCCCGCTCTCCCCCGCCAGCGATTCCACTCGTTCAGTTTGGAGTTCAAGACCAGGCAGCATCTCCGCAAACACCTCCAGGGTCGTCTGCAGCGTGTCCACCGTGTCGAAAAAACCTTCCTTGTCTTCCTGCAAGTCCCGGTTGTAGGTGAGGGGCAGTCCCTTCAGGGTCGTCAGCAGCCCAATCAGGTCGCCGTAGACCCGTCCCGTCTTGCCTCGGGCCAATTCGGCGAAGTCGGGGTTGCGTTTCTGCGGCATGATGCTGCTGCCCGTGGTGAACTCGTCGGCGAGACGGATGAACCCGAACTCGCCGCTTGCCCACAGGATCAGCTCTTCGGACATTCGCGAGAAGTGCATCATGCACAACGCAGCCGCAGCCATGAACTCGACCACGAAATCGCGGTCCGAAACTGCATCCATGCTGTTTGCGCTGATGCGCGAAAAGCCCAGTTCCCGGGCCAGAAACTCGCGGTCGGTGGGATAAGGCACGCCGGCCAACGCACCGCTGCCCAGCGGCAGCACGTCGGCGCGGCGTCGGCAGTCTTTCAGTCGCCCGATATCCCGCTGGAACATCTCGAAGTACGCCAGCATATGGTGGGCGAACAGCACAGGCTGTGCCCGTTGCAGGTGCGTGTATCCGGGCATGACCACCGCTTGGTACTGCCTCGCCAACCCCAGCAGCGCCCGCTGTACGTTCCGTAGCCCGGCCACAGCATCTGCGATGACCTCCCGCGTGTACAGCCGCATGTCCAGCGCGATCTGGTCGTTGCGGGAGCGCCCCGTGTGCAGCCGCCCGGCGGCTGGCCCGATGAGCTGGTGCAGTCGCCGCTCGATGTTCATGTGCAAGTCTTCCAGCGAAGCGTCCCAAGGAAAATCGTCGGCTTCGATTTCCTGCTTGACGCGCCCCAGGCCTTCAACGATGGCAGCGGCGTCCTCGTCAGCGATGATGCCCTGCTTCGCCAGCATTCGCGCATGGACCATCGACCCGGCGATGTCCTGGCGGTAGAGACGGCGGTCATAGTGGATGGAAACGGTGTAGGCGGAGAAATCTGTCATACGGCAGTCCACTATAGCGTGATGCCCGGCGCCGCTCAAGGGCGGCTATGATATGCTGGCAACAGATGAGTAGTGACCCGAGGATGGTGTCGGAGGACCTGCATGGTAACGCAGAAGCCCAAACGCAAGCTCACCTATGAGGACTACGCCAAGACTCCCGAAGGCGAACGGTGGGAACTGATCGACGGAGAGTTGATCAGTCATGAGGAGTTTATGGCGCCTTCAGCGAAAAGATCGCATCAGCTGAATCAAATGAGATTGGGCTCTCGAATGTCTCTCTTCGCGGAAGAAAATGACTCGGGTGAAGTCTATTTAGATTTTGACGTGATACTGTCTGACACTGACACATTGCGCCCCGACCTGATTTTCGTGTCCAAAGCGCGCCTGCACATCATCACCGAAGACAACGTGCAGGGTGCGCCCGACCTCGTGGTGGAAATTCGATCACCTTCAACGGCGAGGCAAGACTGGACTACAAAGCGCGACCTGTATCAGCGCCACGGAGTCCGAGAGTACTGGCTGGTGGACCCCGAAGCCGCCACCATCGCGGTGCTGTTGCCGGATGAGGGCGAGTTGAAGGTCGCAGGCGTCTACGGCGAGGGCGACGTTCTTACCGCCACTGCCCTTGAAGGCTTCAACGTCACACTGGCCGACATATTTCGGTCCTAGCCGACTCCACACCCACTGCCCATCCCCTGTCTACGAGGCTTTGCCATGACCACGCTCGCCCTAGAACGCTGCACCGCCTGCCGCCGCGATTCCCCCAGCGTCACAGCAGAGGAAATCGCCGCGCTGCACCCTCAAGCGCCCGAGTGGCAGCTGATCGACCGAGACAGTATCCCCAAGCTGGACCGCACCTTCAATTTTCGGAACTTTGCCGAAGCCCTCGCTTTCACCATCCGCGTCGGCGAATTGGCGGAAGAGGAGGGACACCACCCTTTGCTCACCACCGAGTGGGGCAGAGTGCGTGTCGCTTGGTGGACCCACAAGATTCGCAACCTCCACCGCAACGACTTCGTCATGGCCGCCAAGACCGACGAGATCTACGCGAGTATGTCTCCAGAGCAGCCGTAGCCATCCACACCCCGAAATCTCATGACTCAATTGGGGCATCAACTATGAGAGTTACCCACCGCCTGAGTTCGCCATCGCTGGCCGCCATTCCCGCGGAAGCCGCGTGGGCCGAAGCCATGGGCTATGACGCCATCTCGAAGAACGAAAACGCGAATGACTCGTTCTTGACGCTGGCTCTGGCCGCCACCTCCTCCACTCGTTCCATGCTTCAGACGAGCGTGGCCATCGCCTTCCCCCGCTCGCCGATGATCACCGCCTATGCTTCCCGCGACTTGCAGGATCTGTCAAAGGGCAGATTCAGGGTTGGACTGGGCACGCAGGTGAAGGGCCACATCGAGCGCCGATTCTCCACGTCGTGGGAGTCGCCGGGTCCGCGCCTGCGGGAGTACGTGCAGGCCCTCAAGGCCATCTGGGCTGCGTGGGACACCGGCGAGCGCCTCAACTATCAGGGCAAGCACTACCAGTTTTCGCTGATGACGCCCTTCTTCAGCCCCGGTCCAGGCGAATACCCGCCGCCGCCGGTATTCACCGCGGCGGTCAATGCCTACAACTGCCAGGTGGCTGGCGAAGTGGCCGACGGCCTGATGCTACACAGCCTCATCTCGCCCGAGTATGTGCGCGACGTGGTCCACCCTGCGCTGGCCCGTGGCGCGGAACGCGCTGGCCGCGATGCAGAAAAGATCACCGTCAGCGGCGGAGGGTTTCTCATCACCGGCCCCAACAAGGCTTCTTTGCGTGCAGCCCAGGCCGACGTGCGCCGCCGCATCGCGTTCTACGCCTCCACTCGCACCTACCACTCGGTTCTGGCACCCCACGGTTTCGAGGAGATCGGACAGCGACTCCACGAAATGTCGGTGCGCGGCGAGTGGGCCGAGATGGGCGAACTGGTCAGTGATGAAATGCTGGACGCCTTCGCCGTTTCAGGCGAATACGACGAGATCGCCGGGGAGTTCGCCCGTCGCTACGGCGGGTTGGTGGATGAAGCCAGCTTCACCCTGTACTCCGAGAGGCCACCCGATGAAACGGAACTGCGGCGTATCATCCGAGACTTCCGGGAGCTGTGATTGCCATGCCCGAAATCAGAAGTCACGCCCACCTGGTTGGTTCCATACCTCTGGCCGATTCCGAGACGGTGTTTCGCACCGTGTGCGCCGAGTTGGGTCCGCACTTGCGGCGCATACCTGACGGCGAGACCGGTGAACGCATCCGTTGGATCTGGTTCCAACGCGACATGCTCTGGAACCACCCTGACTTGGAGGAAGACCCCGACGCCGGTCTGTACGCCGTCTACCAGTGGGATGGCAAGCTTCTGCGCGAAACGCCCTACCTGCGCATCAAGCCGTCGGTCGACCCAAGCACCCTGCATTTCCCTACGGGGTACGCCGAAGCGGCGGCGGCATCCTATGCCACCTACTCCCGGTTGCGCGACGAAGGCGTAATCAGCACTGTCACCCGTTTTCAGGTGTCGCTGCCCACGCCGATGTCGACGGGTTACATGTACGTCAGCCAGGCCTCCCGGGACGCCTACCTTCCGGCTTACGAACGCTCTTTGACAGAAGCCTTGGACGGAATCCTCTCCACAGTTCCCCACGAGCGGCTGTCTATCCAGTGGGACGTCTGTCAGGAGGTGCTGCTATTCGAGGACTACTTTCCTTCCAGGCCGGACGATTACAAGGAGCAGGTGTACGCCCTGCTGGCAAGACTGGGCAGGAGAGTCCCCGAAGCCGTCGACCTGGGCTATCACCTGTGCTACGGCTCACCCGCTGACGAACATCTCGTGATGCCCAAAGATATGGACATCCTGGTGGAAATGAGCAATGGCATCAGCACTGCCTTGGGACGACGTCTCGACTTCATGCACATGCCCGTGCCGAAGGACCGCACCGACCGGGGTTACTTTGAACCTCTGCGCAGCCTCAATCTCCCGGATAGCGCCGAGCTCATCCTGGGCCTGGTCCACTTCGACGACGCTGAGGGTGACGCGTCCCGCATCGCCGCCGCAAGGGAGTTCGCTCCCGCTTTCGGCATCGCCACCGAGTGCGGCTGGGGGCGTACTGACCCGCAGCGGGTGCCCGGCCTGCTGTCCAGCCACCGCCGGGCCGTGGAGCTAATGAATAAAGGAAGCTAGCTCAGGAATACAGGAATTGCCACTCGATACTGCCGAGCCCTAGATGGAGCCTGCGGAACCCTTCGGTGTACTCGACCCCCGTCAGGTCCTGGTTGCGCGTGGCATTGTTGGTAATGCGGGAAAGTCGTTCCTCGGTGGTCGCCGGCGACATCTGGCTGGCGTGAGCCTCGAGCGACAGTGTCTTCGCTTCCAGGTACCCGCCAATTTCTATGAACACATCCGGCGATTCGCTGCCCCACATATACACCTGCTCCACCATGTGCGGTTCCAGCCCTTCCTCGGTAATCTGCTCGGGAAAGTGCTGGTAGCTCCAGGCGTAGGTGAAGGCCGCATCGAGCGCGACCCGGCCGCTCATCCGGTGGTCGCGGTGGGTGTGGCTGGTGCTGCGATACGGGTCGATGCACATTATCAGGTCGGGCTTGTACTTCCGTATCGCGCGCACCACCTGGCTCCGGAACAGCATCGTGTCCTCCAGCCCGCCGTCCGGATGGCGCAGGAATACGATGTCCTTTGCGCCCACAATATCCGATGCCGCCCGCTGCTCCACCTCGCGGGTGGCTGCCAATTGCTCAGACGTCATGTCGCGCTCGGAGGTTCCCTTGTTGCCGTTGGTGCACATCACCACAACGGCTTCCGTGCCGGCTTCCTTAACCCACTTCGATAGCGCGCCTCCGCAGCCCCCTTCGCAGTCATCCGGGTGAGGAGTTACCGCCATGGCGATTTTCGGAGCACTGGTTACTATCTCGAAGCCCGCTCCTGAGTTTCCGGACTGCGACGTGGGACCGGACATGCCGAATTGGGTATTCCGTAGCATTGATGTTTTCCTTATCTGGACTCTTGTCGTAGATTGCACCGCTTCAGGACTGGCCGCCCCGGACTCTGCTGGATGCGGCCTTACTCTCTGAAAATCCGGGCCATGCTCATGGGCAGAACGAAGGCGGTGGATGCTTCCAAAATGGCTGGACTGTACCCACCCATTTTAGCCGTCTCCCGGCACGTTGGACAGGGCCACCAGAGGCGGGTGATCTGGATGAGCGAATAGTCCCGGACTACTTTGACTCTACGGAGGCTGGGCTATGTCGGCTTGAGGACTCGGCTGATTTGACCGACAGGGGATTGGAGGAAGGTGAGAAGCGGCGAGCAATTCGTTACCCGGAAACAATATGGACACGGCGTCCAGGACTACCCTCCCTGAGGACTACCCTCCCATTGTGACCTCACGCCCATAGTCGGTGGCTGCGTAGCGGCCCGAGCGGCCGGGGATGCGCTCCAGCCAGCCGAACTTTGCGCGTGCAGCATTTCGGAGAGTTTGGGTGAAACTATTTGCCCGGCGCCAGCCCGTCAGGTCGAATAACTCTCCCAACTCGTCAGCGGTTACCCCGTCCGCCTCAAAGAAACGGTGGGCGCCCTCCGCGGCCACCACCACTCTCCGCATGTCTCCCATCGGGTTCAGGTTTTGGCAGAAGGCTACGAAGTCGTCGCGGGCCGCCGCTGAAAAGGCTTCCAGGAAGAGTTCGTCGTCGTCCGAATCGCTGTTGCCAGGTACTGGCATGGAGGATGACCCGTTGGTACCCGGCGTTCCCGGTAGGTGCGACTGCATTTCGTCGGGAGATTGTGTGTGGTTGAAGCCGTTGGAATATGAGCCATTGGGATGGTGGTCGCCTGATGTATCCTTACTTTTTTCCTTTGGATCTTGATCGTCGGTGGTAATGGAAACATCTGGCATGGTGAACGGGCCAGAGCCGGAAGCGGCTCCGTGAATTACCATTGTCAGCACCTGAGTGATTACATCGAACTCTTCAGATTCCAGTGTAATCTGGGTACTGTTAGGTAGCGATATGGTCAATTTCACCATCTGTCACACACCTCCCTGAAGCCAATACGCTTCTGCTACACGCCGGTATCATACCCGCTCTTCACACGTTATGCCAAGTACCTGCGTTACCAATTTCCCTTCTGCGATAGCGCCAGAAGTCTACCGGGACATGTTGAACGCGAATGGTGAAAGTAAGCGGATTGCCGACAATAAAGGGAGAAGTGCAGACCGCAGCAGGGAGCCTAGACGGTCTGCTTCAGACGGATAGCGAGGGAGCGAGTCATGCCGGGGACGGCCGCAATCTCGTCCACAGCGGCTTCCTTGATGCCCTTGAGCGAACCGAACCGGCGCATCAGCATCCGCTTGCGCTTTGGTCCGATGCCGCTGACCAAGTCCAGCGGCGACCCCAGGCTGCTCTTGCTGCGCAGGTTCCGGTGATAGGTGATGGCAAAGCGGTGGGCCTCGTCGCGAATCCTCTGCACCAAATACAGCGCCTGGGAGTCTCGCGGCAGGATTATGGGCTCCGGCGTGTGGGGCACAAAGAGCCACTCGTTTTCCTTGGCCAGCGACGCTAGGGGAATGTCTTCCAATCCCAGCTCCAGCATCACCTCCAGGGCCGCGGACAACTGGCCCTTGCCCCCGTCTATCAGCACCAGGTCGGGAATGGCCGCCCATCCGTCCTGCGCTGGAGGAAGGTCGGCATCGTCATTATCGCCCGACTTCTGGGCATCCAGCGCGGCTTGCCTGGCTCCCGCCAGCCGCTTGAAGCGGCGGCGCAGCACCTCGCGCATACTGTCGAAGTCGTCGACTCCCTCCACGGTCTTTATCTTGAAACGGCGGTACAGGGAGCGCTTGGGCTGGCCGTCTTCGAACACCACCATGCTGGCCACCGTGTTGCTGCCCTGGATGTGCGAGATGTCGTAGCATTCCATGCGTCGCAGCGGCAAAGGCAGCGATAGCTCTTCCTCCAGTTCCGACATCGCCTGCTGGATAATGTCCAGGTTGTCCAGCCACTTGATGCGATGCTGGGCCAAGCCCTGCCGCGCGTTGTCGGCAACGGTCTCCGCGAGCTGCTTGAGCACTCCCCGTTGCGGCCAGGACACCTGCACCGCTCCGTCGCGCAGACCACGCAGCCACTCCGTCAGTAGTTCCACGTCTTCCACTTCGTGCTGCGTGACAATCCTGGGCGGAATGGTAAGAGCCGAACCGTAGAATTGCTTGATGAACTGGCCGATGACGACGCCGGGTGTTTCGTCTTGCGCGCCCTCCATGAAGAAGTGCTCGCGACCGATGAGCTTTCCCTTGCGGATGAAGAACACTTCCACCCATGCTTCGCTGGACCCCTGGGCCACTGCGATGACGTCCATGCCGGCCTGCCAGGCGTGGTTGCCGCCTGCCGCCGGATTGGAGTCCACCTTGATACGCCGTTCTTCGGCCACCCGTTCCACGGCCTTGATCCGGTCTCGCAGCACTGCGGCCCGTTCGAACTCCAGCCGTTCCGCGGCCTTGGTCATGTTCTCTTCAAGGTCGTTGGTGACAGCGTCGGTGTCACCCTCCATGAACATGATGACCTGGTCGATGACCTTGGCGTAGTCTTCCTTGCTGGCGAACCCGGTGCAGGGCGCCACGCAACGGTTGATGTAATACTCAAGACATGGGCGAGGGTCGGTGCCGGTGATGGTCTTGGTGCAGGACCGGTAGGGAAACAGCCGCTTGACCAGGTCCATCGACTTCCGCACCGTGTTCGCCGTCGCGAAGGGCCCGAAGTAGCGCGCCCCGTCCTTGGCCACCCGCCGGGTGATGTAGACGCGGGGAAACTCTTCGTTCAGGTCAATCTTGAGGTACGGGTAGGTCTTGTCGTCCTTGAGTCGGGCATTGTAACGGGGCTTGTAGCGCTTGATCAGGGTATTTTCCAGGATCAGGGCCTCGGCCTCGGTATCGGTCACGATGTACTCGAAGTCGTGGACGTGCCCCATCATCCGGCGGGTCTTGTTGGCCTGCGCGGAAGGCGACCCGAAGTAAGTGCGCAAGCGGTTCCGAAGCACGCTGGCCTTTCCGACGTACAGCACGGTATCCCGGGCGTCCTTCATCAAGTAGACGCCGGGTCGCTCCGGTGTGGCTTCCAGCCGTTGCGAAACCAGGGGAAGAGGCATTAAGGGGCCGCCCGGTGTTGATTTACAGTACGACGGCTATGACTATCAGGGCCGCCACCACGAACGTGGACAGCACACCGATGCGACGCAGTTCCGCGCCGACGTAATTGTACGCTGCCGGCCGTTCGCCGCGTGCTCGTGGTCCCCGCGCCTGGGTTGCGACCTGTTGCGCCGGGCGGGTTGCGACCGGCGCAGCAGCCTGCTCCGTTGTCGCCGGAGCCTGTGTCGCGGTTGTCGCGCCTTCCGAGGCCTCTGCGGTCACCGACGCCGTGCCGCCGTTTTGCTGCGACTGCCGATGGTCCGTGGTGGCCGGAACGCCGATCGGGCCTCGCTGTGCCCGCTTCCTTCGGCGACTCAGTTCACCCTGCCTGGACGCTACCTTGCGAGACTTTCCTGCCATAGTGATACACCTCCCATGGAGGGTACGTACGCCGGTCGTCTCCTTCGGCAATGCCGCAGGGATGAGTTCCAGCGATTATTTCAATTTAGTCTATCAACTATACCAGCAATCTTCTGAAAAATGCAGTGCGCTGACGGTGGCGATTGGCCGACTGTCAGGCAAAGAACGCCTGCAGACAAACGCATAAAGGAAGGGGGCGCACCACGGTGCGCCCCTCCAACTCTTCTGCTTTTCCCGGCTTTGTTTGCTATGCCCTGGGGTGGCTCTTCTCGTATTCTTCCCGGACGTATGGGCTGGTCAGGTGGGTGTAGACCTGGGTGGTGGAAATGCTGGAATGTCCAAGGAGTTCCTGGACATGCCGCAGCGAGGCCCCGTGCTGGAGCAGGTGAGTGGCGAAACTGTGCCGGAGGGTGTGAGGAGTGATGCTGCTCTGGATTCCGGCGGCCTGGGCGTAGTTCTTGAGGATCGACCAGACCCACTGCCTGGTGAGCCGCTCGCCCCGATGGTTCACGAACAGCGCGGTCTCCTGCTTCCGGTTCCCCAGCATCGCAATGCGGGCGTTGCGCAGGTACTTCACCAGTTCCTGCAGCGCCTTCGGATACAGGTGAACGATTCTCTCTTTCGAACCCTTGCCAAGGCAACGGATGTAAGACTCCTCGGTGTTCACGTCGCCCACGTTCAGCGATACCAGTTCGCCCACCCTCAGTCCGGTGGCGTAGAGCAGCTCAAGTATGACCGAGTCCCGATGCCCCTCGTTCGTCCCGGGCTTGTAGCTGACTTCCAGCAGCTTGGTGATTTCCTCTTCGGTGAGATACTTCGGGAGCGACCTGCCTACTTTCGGAGTCCCCAGCGACTCTGTGGGGTCTTCGGTGATAATGCCGTTCTCTGCCATGAAGCCGAAGAACGACTTGACCGATGCCACCTTTCGGGCAGTGGTGGCGTTGCGATACCCTTTTCGGTCCTTGAGATCAGTGATGTAGAGGTTCAGGATGTCTATATCCACCCGCGTCCAATCGAAGGCGTAGTTGCTGGTGCCGGGTCCGCCTCCGTTCCTGTCGAGGAACTCCGAGAACTGGGAAAGATCGTTGCGGTAAGCGTCGCAGGTGTTCTGGGAGAACCCTTTTTCCACAAGGAGATGCTGGAGAAAAGCAGAAATAGTGCGATCCATAAGCTCGTATCCTTTCGCCGAAGCGTGAAACAGATGGACAAGTCATCGCGGGGGGATGCCTGTCCAGTACTGTGAAGGATACTAGCACAGTCCATATGAGCCTCTAAACTTGACGCCCGTGCGGAATTTGTGGATTTTTTTCAAAAAAACTGCCCCCTCGCATCCGGTCTGCAAACCCCGTTATCGCACCTGAATCCACGGTCCGTTTGTGACGAAAAACGAAGAGCCCCGGCTCTTCCAGGGCTCTTGCGGAAGGCATTTCGTTTCTGTGAAGAAGGTCAGGTTGCCAGCAGCACCGTGCCCGTTGAGGAAAGGGAACCGCCCGTGCCGTTGACGATAGCGGTCTTGGCGGGGTCGCTCCGCGAGCCCTTGCTCTTCACCTGACGTTCACCACATTCGCCCCTGAGCTGCCGCACGGCCTCTACCAGCAGGAAGATGCCGTACATCCCGGGGTGGGTGTACGACAGACCGCCGCCGCTGGTGTTCAGCGCGAAGTCGCCGCCCGGCGCAGTCCGTTGGTTGGCAACGAAGTCGGCCGCCTCCCCTCGTCCGCAGAAGCCCAGCGATTCCAGGGTGACCATCACCGTGTAGGTGAAGGAGTCGTAAATCATCGCCAGGTCCAGGTCGTCGTGCTTCAGACCCGCCCGGGCCATTGCCCGGGGCCCTGATTCCCTGGCCGGTGTGATGGTGTACGAGGGCATCTGGCTGATGATGTTATGGTCGTGCGACTCGCCGCCGCCCAGCACCCACACGGGCTGCTTGCGGCAACTCGCCGCCCGCTCCGCCGTGGTCACGATTACCGCCGCCCCGCTGTCGGTGACCAGGCAGCAGTCCAGCAGGTGGAAGGGCCACGATACCCAGCGGGAGTTGTGGTAGTCGTCGAAGCTCATCGGCGTCTCGTGCATCTGCGCCACCGGGTTCAGGTTGGCCCACTTGCGAGTGGCCACTGCAATCTCGGCCATGCCCTGGCGTGTCTTGTCCTCGCCGTACTCGTGCATGTAGCGGGTGCAGGCCATCGAGTAGTTGATGGGAGCGCCGATGATCCCGTACGGCGTCTCGTACTGTGCCGCCGGCAGGTTTCCGTCCGCCGGCACGCGCACCCGCGTCGAGCGCCCCGCCTGACCGTGGGTGATCAGCGCGGTCTCGCAGTATCCGGCCCGGATGGCCGCGATGGCGTGGGCCACGTGAATGACGAATGACGAGCCGCCTACGTATGTGCTGTCGGTGAAAACCGGCTCGATACCGAAGTACTCGGCCGTCGCCAGCGTCGAGAACCCAGCGGTCAGAACGCCGTCGATGTCGCTCATTTTCAGACCGGCGTCTTCCAGCGCGTTGTAAGCAGCCTCGGCATGATGTTGCAGCGACGACTTGCCGGGCACGTTGCCCATCACGTCGGATTCTGCAACACCAACTATGGCGATATCCCGGGGAGCAGATGAAGTCACGACCAACCCCCAATAGCAGGTCCGGATTTACGGATTAATGTCGGCCAGATACTACAACACTGCCGCCTGTGCCACAACCCGGCAGGCGTTTGTCGGGACGGGATGTGCTGGGTGGAGCGAAGTGGGGGATCGACCTCGACCAAGGGTTCCAAGGGCGAGCCCTCACGTGGGAGTGTAAAGTTGTGTAAAGTTTTGTAAACCTGGTATCAATATGGACTTAAATTGAGACAACTGTTCCATCGGCTCCGGGTCTCTCCAACAGGACTAGAATATACGAACAATTGTACTCTTTACCCGACTTCGTTGGCAAGCAGGCAAGTGTCGGTAAGAGAGCCGTCTGCATTTCGTTGCCGCAAATTCCCTCGGGTCCAATGTTTCGCCGTCAAGATTACATAAAGCTAGCCGTGATAAACTAGAGCTTTACTTATATTTCATTTCCCAGAGGGGCTATGCCAAGCAACTTCTGGATGATAACCAACAACGAGGCGAATTTCAGGATTACGCAGAACCTGGGATTCTCGGTTATGGGGCTGAAGTCCCAGCACCGCCGCAAGGTGCAGCGCATCTCCGACGGCGACCGTATCCTCATGTACGTCACCCACCGTCGCCGTTTTGTAGCCACCGCCACCGCCACGTCAGACTACTTCGAGTCAGACGACGCCGTGTGGGAGAGAGAGGGACGGGCCGGATTCCCCTTCCGGGTCAAGATACGTCCCGAAATCGTCCTGCCGGAT
Organism: Dehalococcoidia bacterium; assembly: GCA_963667415.1. Lineage (GTDB taxonomy): Bacteria > Chloroflexota > Dehalococcoidia > Lucifugimonadales > UBA3495 > VXOI01. The sequence continues at coordinate 1,121,152 of OY763410.1, forward strand.
GAGCAGTTCATGGACGCCAATCTCATCGCGCCAAGGCTGGAATACGTGAAGCGCTGGGCCCCCGAGGACTGGTACATGGCCTTCCAGGGTAACCTGCATCTGCTGCCCAAGAGCGACTTCCTGCTCATTGAGGAAGAGATGAAGAAGCTCCATTACGGCAAGGACTACGAGCCCACCCCGATCGTGCCCACCCGGACGCAGACACGCCGTCGTCGCTCCGGCAGCCGTCCTAGCCAGTCGTCTCCTCGCGCCGGCGCTCCAGCAGAGCGTCCTGCCCCGCAGCGCTAGTCTCGCCCCGAGCCGCCCTTAATTCAAAGGCGGTCAGGCGGGTGCCGAGGCAGGTGCGGTCGGAGACTGACCCACTGTGTTGCAGACCAGGGCAGCTCTACAGCGCAATCTCTTGACGCGCCGCAGAGATTTCCCGGTGCACGTCGTCATCCGACTCAGTGTTGGCGGCCATCGACAGGGTTGCCGACGCCTCCGGTCCGCCGATGCGCCCCAGCGCCCAGGCTGCGTGGCCCCGTACCAGCGGCTCGGCGTTGCGCAGCGCGCGGGACAGGGCTGGCACCGCAGACCGATCCCCGGAGTTGCCGAGGGCAACGCAGGCATTGCGCTGCATTCCCAGCCGCTTCGCTCGCATGATTGAGGTGCCCGCGAAGCGCTCCCTGAAGCCTTCCTCCGACATCTCCAGCAGCTCCACGAGATTCAGGGACGCCAGTCTGTTGGCCGGGGCCGCGCTCGACATGCGCCCGGAGTAGCCCCCAGCGGCGGGAAACGGTATGGGCTGACCGGCCGGCCGTGCCTTGCGGTTCACCGGACAGACGTCCTGGCAGATGTCGCAGCCGAAGACCCAGTCTCCCATCAGCGACCGCAGTTCCCGCGGAATTGGCCCGCGGTTCTCGATGGTCAGGTAGGAGATGCAGCGGGCGTTGTCCACCACGTACGGCGCGACGATGGCCCCGGTGGGACAGTCGTCGATGCAGCGGACGCAACTGCCGCATGTCTTCTTCAGCGGCGTGTCAGCCTCCAGCTCCAGGTCGGTGATGACCTGCCCGAGGAAAATCCACGACCCGAACTCCGGCGTCAGGATGTTGGTGTTCTTGCCGAACCAGCCTATGCCCGCCCGATTCGCTGCCGCCCGGTCCAGCATCGGCCCGTCGTCCACGTACCACCGCGCCGCCACGTCCGACCCCAGTTCCCGCTCCAGAGTCCGCACCAACTCCCGCATGCGGCGCTTCATCACCCGGTGGTAGTCCCGCACCCACGCGTACCGCGCCACCCGGCCGGCCGCTCCATAATTTCCGTCATTCCCCCGAAGGTGGGAACCCAGGCCCTCTTGTCCGCCCCCTCCATCCGTTCGGCCAATGCCCCCATCCGTTCGTCCGCACCCTCCATCCGTTCGGCCAATGCCCCCATCCGTTCGTCCGCCCCCTCCATCCCTTCGGCCGATGCCCCCATCCGTTCGGCCGCCGCGCCCATCCCTTCGGCCAAAGCCCCCATCCGTTCGTCCTGAGCCTGTCGAAGGGCGCTCGTCTTCCGCTGCCGCCCAGTAGCTGAGCCCCAGGCATATCACCGACCGGGCTCCCGGCAGCAGTTCTGCCGGAGTCGTGCCGCGCATCACCCGCGACTCCGTGTACCACGGCAGCCCGTCCATCCGCCCCTCGCCGATGCGCTCCAGTGCCGCCGCCCGGTCGTCGGCGAAGTCCTCCGCGCCGGTGACGCCCACGAGGTCAAACCCGCACGCCCTGGCCTGCTCGACGACGATGGTCTTGAGATCGCTCATAACGTCCAGATCTTATCGCGAAAGCTATAATCCATCCATCCAACACACCCGGAGCCGACCAATGCCCCTCTACCGCTGGAACCCCGACAACCTCGAACCCGTGCCCGCCACTACCTTCGAGTCTGAGCAGATCCTGGAAGAGAAACTTCGAACGCTGCTCCGGGATCAACCGGAAGTCCTGGAAGAGGGGCTCTTCATTATCGCCGAAGAGTTCAGCAACTGGCAGGATTCCGGCCGCAGCATAGATTTGCTGGCTTTGGATGGCGAAGGCAATCTCGTCGTCATCGAGTTAAAGCGAACGCAGACTGGAGACCACAGCGAACTACAGGCGATTCGATACGCCGCCATGGCGGCTAACATGACGCTGGAAGACATCGTGGACGCTCACCAAGCATATCTTCGACGTAGGGGAGTCGAAGAGGACGCCAGGGGTCGGGTTCTCAATCATCTGGGGGTAGAGGAAGAACCTGACGCAGAAATCCATACCGACCGTCCGCGTATCATCCTGGCTTCTGCGGGTTTCTCCACCGAGTTGACCACCAGCGTTCTGTGGCTACGCGGTGGTGCCATGGACATCAGCTGCATCAAGCTGCAACTGTTTCAATCCGGCGATGGTCTGCTGTTCGATAGCAGCCAAGTAATTCCGCTACCAGAGGCATCTGACTACTTGGTAAAGGTTCGAAAATGGGAGGAAATGGAGCGACAGCCCCGGCGTACTAGTGGTGTTGAAAGGATCCTTGGCGGCGATGCCTTTAGAGAAGCAATTAGCCGGGCTCGCACGGAAGACAAACCAATGTTGAACCATTTGTGTGATTGGGTAGTGTCGTTGGAGCAAAGCAATCTCGCGAGCCTGGAAACCAGACTGGGTCGAGTAAATGCAACCCTAAGAGCTAGTGTGGTGTAACGGAAGTTAATAGTAAAAGTAATCGCGATGAGGTATCCTCCGGGTTAGCAGTCCAGAGGAGGATGACCATGGCGATGGGACGACCGATGCCGCCGCTAATCTTGGATGACGTGGAGCGTGAAACCCTGGAACGGTGGGTTCGCCGTCCAAAGACCTCGCAGGCTTTGGCGCTGCGGGCCAGAATGGTTCTGGGCTGTGCCGAAGGCCGCAGCAATACCGCGGTGGGCACCGACCTGGGAGTGTCCGATGAGACGGTGGGGAAGTGGCGTTCTCGCTTCCTGGAACGGAGGCTGGACGGACTGTCGGACGAACCGCGCAGCGGACGGCCTCGAGCGGTTACCGATGACGACGTGGAGCGTGTGATTACGCTGACGCTGGAGACTGCGCCCCGGGACGCGACCCATTGGAGCACCCGGTCCATGGCCCAGCGCAGCGGGCTGAGCCACAACACGGTCAGCCGCATCTGGCGGGCCTTCGGATTGCAGCCCCACCGCACGGAGACCTTCAAGTTGTCGTCGGACCCCTTCTTCATCGAGAAGGTCAGGGACGTTGTGGGGCTGTATCTGAATCCACCGGACCGGGCGTTGGTCCTGTGCGTGGACGAGAAGTCCCAGATCCAAGCCTTGGACCGCACCCGTCCGCTGTTGCCCATGCGCCCGGGACAGGTGGAGCGGCGCACCCATGATTACCTGCGCCACGGCACCACGTCGCTGTTCGCCGCCTTGGACGCGAGGACCGGCCAGGTGATTGGCCAGTGCCACCGCCGCCACCGGGCCGTGGAGTTCCGCAAATTCCTCGATACCATCGAGGCCGAGGTGCCCGCCGACCTGGACGTCCACCTGATCGCGGACAACTACGCCACCCACAAGACGGCGCTGATCCGTAACTGGTTTGCCAAGCGGCCCCGCTTCCATATGCACTTCACACCCACCAGCGCCTCCTGGCTGAACCTGGTGGAGCGCTGGTTCGGTCTGCTCACCGAAAAGCAGTTGCGCCGTGGCGTGCATCAGAGCAGCGCCGAACTGGAGGCTGCCATCTACCGCTACCTGGACGTCACCAACGAGGACCCCAAACCGTTTGTCTGGACCAAGACTGCCGACCAAATCCTGGCCAATGTCGCCCGCTTTTGCCGACGTACTTTGGATACATCACACTAGTCTCCCGTCGGTAAATGAGTGTTTCGCCATAATCTGGTTGGGCGGCAATGGTGCAGGAAGTTGCCAAATAAATCGCAATTACATCCTCAGCCGGGCTCCAAAGGCTAATGCAAGGATTGCGCAGATTCTGGGGGCAGAGGATTACGGGTCATTTGAATCGTCGAGCATGCCCCCTGACGGCCTCCTCGAAGCCCTCACCGACGCCTACCGCGAGGCCAACGGCCTGCCGCCTACAACCCCTCGCCCTGGTAGCGGCCCTGATAGCCCTCCGCCGGCGGAGTAGACAGCCGGAAGAAGACGAGCTGCGCCAACCGCGCGTCCCGCTGCAGCCGGAAGCCGTCGGCGTGGTGCACCGTCAGCAGCGACTGCGACCGCCCCCGGTAGCCCGCATCCCACACCGCCGTGTGCAGCGACACCCCGCTGCGCAGCAGGCTCGACCGCGGCCGCCCCAGCGCCATCACGTCGCCCGGCAGGTTCACAACCTCGTTGAACGTTACAAGGTACGGCCCTGATTCCAGCGACACCCAGCCGTCTGCGTCGAACGTCATCGCCGTCAGGTCGGAGAGTACGCGGCTCTCGTTGTCCGCTCCCAGCTGCCCCGCAGACGAGAATTGCGCCACCTCCCGCACCGACAAGTCGAACCCGTTGGGCTGCCGCTGCGCCGCCAGGTCCACGTAGCCCTCTAGCAAGGGCGGGTCGCCCTCGATCAGGCGCAATATCTCTTCGCGATTAAGCGGATTTCCCGGCATGGGCAAATGCGAAGGGGCGCACCATCGTGCGCCCCCGTTCCTTCCACGTTCCTTCTAGCAATAGTGTGCCGACGGGTGCCTAGTCGTACATGAAGTCCTGCATGTCGGCGGGCAGGGGCTTCTCCTCGGGGATCTCGGTGATGATTGCCTCGGTCGTCAGCATCATTCCCGCGATGCTGCCCGCGTTTTCCAGCGCGGAGCGGGTGACCTTCACCGGGTCGATGATGCCGGCCTGGATCAGGTGGGTGTATTCGCCCAGCTCGGCATTGAAGCCCCAGTCGCCCTCGCCGCGCCGGACGCTCTCCACCACCACCGGTGCTTCGTAGCCCGAGTTCTCGGCGATTAGCCTCATGGGCGCACTGAGCGCCTCGCGCACCAGACGCGCCCCCAGGGCCTCGTCACCCTCCAGCGACCCGATGACTCCGTCCAGAACGTGGCCCGCACGAATCAACGCCACGCCGCCGCCGGGAACGATGCCCTCCTCGATGGCTGCGCGGGTTGCCGACAGCGCATCCTCGGTACGCGACTTGCGCTCGCTGACTTCCGGCTCGGTTGCGCCGCCGACCTTGACCACGGCAACGCCGCCGACCAGCGCGGCCATGCGCTCCTGCAGCTTCTCGCGGTCGTAGTCGGAGGTCGTCTCTTCAATCTGCACCCGCAGCTGGTCCAGACGGTCCTTCACGTCCTCTTGGGCCCCGTGCCCCTCGATGATCGTCGACTCGTCCTTGTTGGCAACCAGGCGGCGGGCCGTGCCCAGGTGCTCGATCTCTGCGGCGTCCAGCCTCAGGCCCCTGTCGGAGCTGATGACCGTGCCGCCGGTCACGATCGCCATGTCTTCCAGCAGCGCCTTGCGCCGCTCGCCGAAGCCCGGCGCCTTGATGGCGATGCAGTCCAGGATGCCGCGGGCCTTGTTGACCACCAGCGTCGACAGCGCTTCGCCGTCTACGTCCTCGGCGATAAGGACCAGGGTGCGCTTGCCCGCACCGACCATCTTCTCCAGTATGCCGATGAGGTCGTTGGGAGAGCTGACCTTCTGGTCGGTGAGCAGGAAGTGGGGGTTGTCGATAGCCACTTCCATTCGCTGTGCGTCGGTTACGAAGTGCGGCGAGAGATAGCCCCGGTCGATGCGCACACCCTCGACGAAGTCCAGCTCGTCCGTCAGGGACTTGGACTCCTCGATGGTCACAACGCCATCGCGGCCGACCTTCTCCAGAGCGTCGGCCAGCTGCACCGCGATTGCCTCTTCGTGAGCCGACAGCGCTGCCACTCGAGCGATCTGTTCGCGGTTTTCGACGGGGATGGACATGGCCCGGAGCTCTTCAACCACCGCGTCCACGGCGGCTTCGATGCCGGTGTAGAGCTGCATGCCGTTGGCGCCGGCGGCCACGTTCTTGAACCCCTCGCGCACCATCGCTTCGGCCAGAACCACCGATGTCGTGGTGCCGTCGCCCACCGCGTCGTTGGTCTTGGCGGCCGCTTCCTTGACGAGCTGAGCGCCCAGGTTCTCGTACGGGTCGGCCAGCTCCACTTCCTTCGCGATGGTCACCCCGTCGCTGCACACCACCGGATTGCCGAACATCCTGCTCAGCATTACGTTGCGCCCGCTCGGGCCCAGGGTCAGGCCGACGACGCGCCTCAACTGCTCCACGCCGCTCAGCAGGCTAACTCGGGCTTCTTCCTCAAAAGACAGCTGCTTATCCGCCATCGTTTGCTCCTTGATGAATTTTTGCTGTTCGTAAGCTGGGTTCGCCTGAAAAGACCGGCCTTCTGCTTGCGAGACCAGTCGGAATGACGCACAAAAACACAATAAAATATGCGCCAACCCGATGGGATTGTCAACAGCGAATTAGCAGTCGCTATCTGCGAGTGCCAATGCGATGCCCCCGACAGACGTCACGCCTTCCAGGCCCTCAGCCCCCGCGGCGAGCTCCCCGATGCTTCGACCGAGGCCTGAGTGCACCGCCGCCGCGTTCAGCTCCGCCAGCGGCACCAGCGCGAAGGCGCGCAGGTGTAGCCTCGGATGCGGGATTTCAAGGTGAGGCAGGTCCACCGTGCGTGTCCCAAAGAGCAGTATGTCAACGTCAATCAGGCGCGGCCCCCAGCGCGGTCCGGGCTGCCGGCCCACCTCGCGTTCCACGTCCTTGCAGATGGCGAGCAGTGGCTCGGGCTCCAGCGTGACGCCGACCTCCGCGACGCAGTTCAGGTACCTCGGCTGTTCGGTGACACCCCAGGGCTCGGTCTCGTACACACTCGAGCACCGCAGGAGCCGCAGCCCTTCCGCACTCGACAGCAGCCGCAGCGCGTGGCGAAGGTGGGTCTCCCGATCGCCCAGGTTCGTCCCCAGCCCCAGGTACGCTATTTCCTCTGTCACTGCGAAGCCTCCCAGCCTTCGGGCCGCCAGCCGCGGACGATGGCGTCGCTGACCCGGCAGACCCGTTTCATCTCCCGAACGTCGTGAACGCGCACGATGTCGGCACCCCCGGCGATGGCCAGGGCCACCGTCGCCGCCGTTCCCTCCACTCGTTCCTCGGGCGGCAACCCCCCAAGCAGCCTGCCGATTGTTGACTTCCGTGACGTTCCCACCAGCAGCGGCAGGCCGAGTCCGCGGAACCTGCTCAGTTCTTGCAGCACTTCGATGTTCTGGTCGGCCGTCTTGCCGAACCCGATTCCAGGGTCCACAACGATGTTGTACCGCGTCACTCCGGCATCGAGGGCCGTGGCAACGCTCTCGCGCAGGCTGCGAAGTATGTCTTCCAGCAGGTCGGAGTATTCATGCCCCTGCTGGTTATGCATCAGCACCAGCCCGGCGCCAGTCTCCGCCGCCACCGACGCGATGGCGCGGTCTGCCTTCAGCCCCCACACGTCGTTGATGATCGACGCTCCGGCGCCCATTGCAGCCCTGGCCACACCGGACTTCCAGGTGTCAACGCTGATGGGAATCGAGACACAAGCCGCCACCGCTTCCAGCGACGGCAGCAGGCGCGCAAGCTCCTCAGCCTCCGACACCGCCGTATGCCCCGGCCTCGTCGATTCCGCGCCGATGTCGATGAAGTCCGCTCCCTCCGCCTCGAAGCGCAGTGCCTGCTCCACCGCCGCCTGCACGTCGCCGCCGATGCCGTCACCCGAAAAAGAATCGGGCGTCACGTTTATCACACCCATTACGTAGGTGCGCTGACGCCAATACAGGGGCTCAGCGTTGCAGACCGCGAGTTCCTCTAAAGACAAATTCTATCCTTGAGATGGTGCATCGGAAGCAGGAGGACTATCTTGAACCTAGCCTTCGTTAATTTTCCTCCGGCGGCGGTGATACATCTTCAGATGGGTTGGATGCACTGAAATAATTCTGGAAAAATTTAGATAGGGATTCACCGGCGTTGACAGTCAAGTCTGGTGTCTCTGTGCGGAGGCCGAACTGCCTAGGATGAGGGCTTGTTGGCACAACTGTCGTAGTATGCGCGACACTATTTCTAACTAACCTAAGCATTGACTTAATTTCTGGCAATTCTTCAGATGATTGACGTGAGACGTGCCTTACTACTTCCAGGATTTCCTCCAATATTTCGCGCGTATCGCGTTCTGACCTAGGTGACGACGCCTCAGTGGTATCTGCTTCAATCGCATCTAATGCTTGCTCCAACTCAGGCCAGCATCGTTCAAAGGCCGAGTCCAGCCGAGCCTCTCCAAGCCGTTGGTCTTCCAGCGTAGCATTTAAGTCGTTCATCATCTTTCTTGTTGATTCTTTGTCTGCTCTTGTTGCTTGAAATTGCGCAAGAGGACCCTGCAAGTCAGATGGATAAAGGTTGAACAGATATGGAACAACCAGGCTAGCATCAACGAATTTCGACAAAGCGCCTGCTTCGAAGAGCAGCCATGGCGCATCTAAGTTTTCGGGTGTGAGACAGAGTACTCCAAAACGTGCTTCTTCGAGCTGGGTCGATATATCAGCAAACCACCGAGACCCCTGTCTGATGTCCTCTGCTGACATATATGGTTCTGCCGATTGGATTACGTTCGGGATCCAGTCGTGAAGCGCTTCAGCCAGCTTCTTGCTAGTTTCGCCTGACCAACTGATAAATACCTTCAAGAGAATCCTCCCGATAGGGAATAGACAATGTTAGCATGCGGAGTTGAAGGGAAAGGAATTCTACAGTCCGGAAGAGAATTTCCGAACGTAAAACTCGCAATTCAATCTTATCACCGCGCATAGCGCGCAACCGGGATGCGCGATAAAATGCCCAGAATTGGATTTCGAGCCTGGTTTAACGTCCATGGCGAATGCAGTGCTCATCGGGTCAGGGAGGCCACGTGACCGCGGAACAGAGGCAGATTGACCAGCAACTGGAAGAACTGGAGTCCATGCGCCGCCAGTCCCGCTTGGGGGGCGGGCAGGACCGGATAGACCAGCAGCACCGACGCGGCAAGCTCACCGCCCGCGAGCGGCTGGAACGCCTCATGGACGAGGGTACCTTCCACGAGCTGGACCCCTTCGTCACCCACCGCACAACCGACTTTGGCCTGGGCGACCGCCGTCCGCTGGGCGATGCCGTCGTTACCGGCTACGGCAAGGTGGAGGACCGGCAGGTTTTCGCTTTCGCCCAGGACTTCACCGTCATGGGAGGCTCCCTTTCTGAGGCAGTCAGCCAGAAGATATGCAAGGTGATGGACCTGGCAGCCAAGGCCGGCTGCCCTGTCGTTGGACTCAACGACTCCGGTGGCGCACGCATACAGGAAGGCGCTCTGAGCCTTGCGGCCTACGGCGACATCTTCCTGCGCAACACCCTCTATTCCGGCGTGGTGCCCCAGATTACGGTCATTGTAGGACCCTCCGCCGGGGGCGCGGTTTACTCTCCGGCCATCACCGACTTCATCTTCATGGTGAAAGACATCGGGCAAATGTACATCACTGGCCCGGATGTAATCAGGGCGGTGACGGGCGAGGAAGTCAGCCACGAAGACCTTGGTGGCGCGGCAACCCACGCCACGCGCAGCGGCGTCTCGCACTTTGTCTGCGAAACGGAAGAAGAATGCATCAACGAGGTGCGCCACCTCCTCAGCTATCTCCCCGGAAACAATATGGATGACCCTCCCGAGGAATCGGCCGACGACCCTGCCGACCGCAGCGAACCGGACCTGCGCTACATGGTGCCTGAGGACCCCAGCCGTCCCTACGACATGCGCGACGTTCTGTACAAGGTTGTGGACCACGAGGAGTTCATGGAGGTCCACCAGAACTTCGCCCCCAACATTATCGTCGGCTTCGCCCGAATGAACGGCAAGCCCGTGGGCATAGTTGGCAATCAGCCCGCCTACCTTGCCGGAGTGCTGGACATCGACGCGTCGGTCAAGGCGGCCCGCTTTGTCCGCTTCTGCGACTGCTTCAACATCCCACTGGTGACCTTCGTGGACGTACCCGGCTTCCTGCCCGGGGTGACCCAGGAGTACGGTGGCATCATCCGCCACGGAGCAAAGCTTATTTTCGCCTACGCCGAGGCCACCGTCCCCAAGGTATCAGTAATCACCCGCAAGGCATATGGCGGCGCATACATTGTGATGAGCAGCAAGCACCTGCGCTCCGATGTCAACCTAGCCTGGCCCGGCGCCGAGATTGCGGTGATGGGAGCGGACGGGGCCGTTAACATCATCTATCGCGAGGATATTTCCAAGTCGGAGAGCCCCGACCAGACCCGTCAGGAACTCATAGACGACTACAAGGACCGCTTCACCACGCCCTACATTGCTGCTGCCAGAGGCTACCTCGACGACGTCATCGACCCCGCCGAGACGCGCCCGCAGATTATCCGCGCCCTCGAGATGCTGCAGACCAAGAGCGACACCATGCCGCCCAAGAAGCACGGCAACATACCCCTCTGATCCCGCGTATTCAAGGACAAAACGATCAGGGGCGGGTCAAACACCCGCCCCTGCTGTTGCTCTCACTCTGCCGCCTCGGGTTCAGACCCCAGAGGCAGTAACTCCCCCGTCAACCGCCGCCAGCGGTTGCGCTGCTCGCGAGTCTCAATCGGAATCGGGCGAGGTGGTAAATTGCGCAGGAGTTCCAATTCAGCCAGGAGGGACTTCGCGTCGCCGATAGAATCCGCGATCGCGTCAAGCCCCATATTGTCTTCGTAAAAGTTTATATGCAATTTCTCCATTGCATCGTACAACCGCCTGACATCTGGGCGACTCCACTCGGATGTTAGCTGATATGCAACATCGTTCAGCAGCCGGTGGCCCTGGTGGTTCCAGCCCCGCTGCTCGGCGATGGACTTGATGGCCTCGGCAACCGCGCCCCAGCCTTTCTCCGATGCCTGCACACGGTCTTGTGCCTGCAGGTATTCCTCCGCTCTCTCGATGTAGTGGCGGCTCAGGTCGGCGTATCTTTCCGATTCCGGATTTGAAGCTTCCATTTCACTGTGATCTCGCATTTGATTCATGCCCATATTACTATAGCGTTCCAATTCAGGTGGTTTCTAGCTACCCAACTCTTCATTGCTGCCCACACGGGAATCCAAGTTCCGCCTCACTCCTGACCTCACCACCGGACCCGAAACGACGCCCTGCTGAATTCTAGTCCTTGCCTCCAGCCATCGCTTGTCGTACAATTGTTCTGATGAGAGAATCATTAGAACAGCCCGATTGCCCTGTCTCAATTAAGGACCCAAAATGAGAGGGTTTTGTACACAATGTTACAAAATGTTACACCGTCACGCGAGAGCCTCCAGATGAGACAATGAGACTGGTCTCTCCCGGCTGTCATCCAACCAAAGAAACGGGATTTCGTTCCATTCCGTCTGCCCAAAGAATGGGGTTCGGGGCGAAACCCACAATCCGGGAATGCCTGACCTACCTGACCACCTGATTCCGAACGCTACCCCCATATTGCCACCCTCTTGCCTATCGCTTCGCGTCGCAGAAGCCATTGTGGTGTAGAATCTGAACACACGCAGAATTCGAGGGCTTTCAATGAAATTCGGTCTCTTTTTCCAGTTGCCCTGCGCTCCCGAACAGACTCCCCAACAGCGCTACCAGGACACCATCGCCCAGGTCCAGTTGGCCGACGAACTGGGATTCGATGCCGCCTGGCTTGCTGAACTGCATTTCAACTCCCGCTTTTCCGTCATGCCAGCGCCCATGGTGATCGGCGCGGCCATGGCCCAGACCACCAGTCGCATTCGCATCGGCACTGCCGTGCACCTCGTTCCCCTGCACCAGCCCATACGCCTGGCCGAGGAAGCCGCCGCACTGGACGTACTGTCCGGCGGACGCTCCATATTCGGTATCGGACGCGGCGCAATTCCTACCCACTTTGAGGGCTACCGCGTCGACCAGGAGGAAGCTCGCGAGCGCTTCACCGAAGGCCTCGAAATGGTCCTCGGCATGTGGGGCCAGGACGACTACACCTACACCGGCAAGTATCACCAGGTTGAGGGAATAAACCTTGCGCCGAGGCCCATCCAGAAGCCCCATCCGCCCGTTTTCATCGCCTCCAACAGCGCCGACACCTTCAACCTCGTTGGCCAGTTGGGACACAACATCCTCGTTGCCCCCACCATCGTCTCCTCCCAGGGTGCCCTGACCGGCCTCGAGACCTACCGCGCCGAACTCGAGAGCAACGGACACGACCCGGCAGACCGTGCCGTCAACGTCACAGTCCACGTCAACGTCGACCGCGATGAGACAAAGGCCCGCGCCGGCTTCGAGAAGACCATCAACAACTACCTTGGCACCCTTCGCACTGGATCCAGCCGCGGTTCGGCCCGCGCCCAGACCCTCGACTACGAGACCGTCCTCGACGAGTACGCAGCCGTGGGAACTCCCGAGCAGGTGTCCGAGAGGCTGGACAAGTTCAAGGGCATGTACGGCCCCGACGGCTTCATCTGCTGGTTCAACACCGGTGGCATGATTCCTCACGAGGACGTGAAGTCCTCCATGAACCTCTTCGCCGAAGAGGTGATGCCGAACTTTGCCTAGCGGCTTCGTGCCTATACAGCAGACCCAACCGGGAATTTGATGACCAGCAGAAAGCAGAGATCCGGCGAGTCCCTCTTCGACCGGCAGAGTCGCATCGACTCCGAGCGCAACGCGCCCCTCGCCGAGCGGATGCGTCCCAAGACCTTCGAGGAGTTCGTCGGCCAGGAACAGGTCGTCGGCCGCGACCGCGTGCTCTTCCGCGCCATCGCCGCCGGTCGCCTGCCCTCGTTCATCCTCTGGGGTCCGCCCGGCGCCGGCAAGACCACCCTCGCGCGACTCATCGCCACCACCACGCAGGCCGCCTTTGAGCCCGTCAGCGCCGTCACCTCCGGCGTGGCCGACCTGCGTCGCATCGTCGCCGAAGCCCGCGACCGCCGAGGCATGCAAGGCCAAGCAACCATCCTCTTCGTCGATGAGATTCACCGCTTCAACAAGGCCCAACAGGACGTCATCCTGCCCCACGTCGAAGACGGCACCGTCACTCTCATCGGGGCCACCACCGAGAACCCGTCCTTTGAGGTCATCGCGCCGCTGCTCTCCCGCAGCCGTGTCTTTGCGTTGCAGAGTCTCGCCCCCGAGGAAGTCGAGGCCATCGTCGCCCGTGCAGCGGCGGACCCGGAACGCGGCGTCGGCGGCATGAACGTCACCGTGAGCACCGACGCCATGGCCCACCTCGTCAACATCGCTAACGGCGATGCCCGCGTCGCCCTCAACGCCCTCGAGACCGCCGCCTACGCCACCGCCCCCGACGCCGACGGAGCACGATTCATCGACCTCGACACCATCGCCGACGCCCTGCAACGCCGCTCGCCCATGTACGACAAGGCCGGCGACAGCCACTACGACACTATCTCTGCCTTCATCAAGTCCGTGCGCGGCTCATCCCCCGACGGTGCCCTCTACTGGCTGGCCCGCATGATTGAGTCCGGCGAAGACCCCCTGTTCATCGCCCGCCGCCTTGTCATCCTCGCCTCCGAGGATATAGGCCTCGCCGACCCCCAGGCGCTGACCGTGGCGGTCGCGGCCCAGCAGGCCGTCCACTTCATCGGCATGCCCGAGGGCCGCATCCCCCTCGCCGAGGCCACGGTCTACCTCGCCACCGCGCCCAAGAGCAACACCGCCTACGCCGCCCTCAACGAGGCCATGGCCGACGTCCGCCGACTCGCCAACGACCCCGTCCCGCTGCACCTTCGCAACGCCGTCACCGGCCTGATGCACCAGATGGACTACGGCAAGGACTACAAGTATTCCCACGACTACGAGGGACACTTCGAAGCCCAGGAATACCTGCCGCCCCAGCTCCAGGGCCGCCGCTACTACCACCCCGGCACCGAAGGCGCCGAAAAGGAAATAGCCGAGCGCCTGCAAAAATGGTGGGGAAACGAAAAAAAGGAGTCGGATGGGTCGAAGTGAGCGATACTGGTTCAGTAGTCGCTAACCCTGCTCCGCACTCCCGCTCAAATCAAACACCTCTCCGCCGCAGGCCGCCACCAAATCCCCCGGCGCAATCATGATCTCCTGCCCCCACACTCCGGCGCCCACGCCCAGCTCCGCCTCGTCCATCAGGCACGCGTCGATGATCGACCGGAACCCCTCAGGCTGCCAGTGAAACGGCGGTATGGACCCGATCTCATACCCCGTCACCGTCTTCACCGTCTCGGGCACCGCCAGCTTGATGTTCCGCGAACCCAATGCCCGCTTCAGCCGACCCGAGATGGCGTTCTTGTCGCCGCCCAGCATCACCAGCGCCCTCTCGCCCGCCGCCGTCTCGAAGATCAGCGTCTTGACAGCCTGGGCCTCCGAGAACCCCAGCGCCTGGGCCACGTTGGCCGCGCCCTTCTCCGTCGTCGGCGGAAACTCCAGCCGACGGTGCGGTATTCCGCGCTCCTCCAGGAAACTGTGCGCCGGTAAGTCCATTCCTTCCCTGTTGCGCTGCGCCTTCAGCGTGTCACTGCAGGATGCCCGTTACTGCAGAATCGGCGACGCGTGGAACACGTGGTCCCGCAGGATGGCGTAGATGACGTGCCCGATGGCTATGGCCAGCGCCGCATACGCGATGTGCCGCGTGCGAATGCGCCACCTGCTGCGCGGCCCGCTCTCGCCCGCCATCAGCCAGCCAGCGCTGCGATGACGTCCGCCGACTGTACCACCTCGGCCTGCCGCGGAAAGATCCGCCCCGTCAGGAACTCGTGCACCTCGACGTCCGAGTCCGAGCAGCAGTCCTCCACCACGTACAGGTTGTAGTCCAGGTCCGACGCGTACCGTACCGTCGACAGCACCACCCCACTGGTGCATATCCCAGTATGATCAGGTCGTGTATGTCGTTGGCCCGCAAGGCAACGTCCAGGCCAGTCCCGTACAGTGCGTTGACCCGGTGCTTGCCCACCACCACCTCACCCTCCACGGGTGCGACGGCAGGGTGGATCACCGCCATCGGGTCGAACACCGCAGGCTGCCCCGACGCCTTCCGCTGCCCGAACGTCTTGTTTCGGGCCCCGATCTCTGGGTAGCCGGGACGGAACACTGTCGCGCAGTAACACACCATCACACCCGCTTCCCGCGCCGCGCGTTGCAGGGCCGCAGTCTTCTCCACCACGCCGCGATCGACGGCGTGAGGAATGGTCGTCATCATCGCCTCGTAGAAATCGGCGATCAGCAGCGCGGTGTGGTCCCTGTCCAGATCAATGTCCGCCATCGCCCTTGCCTCCTATGCAGTCGCCCGCAGTTCCCGCACTGCGGCCGAGGTCCGCAGCAGCGCTTCCTCAATGTCATCGGGAGTGATATGCCGGTGCGTCACCATCCGGATGGACTGCTTCCCGGGATACGATACCAGCACGCCGTGGTTCTTCAGCGCGGCGATTAGGTCGGTCGATGTCCCTAGGTCTTCGTCCACCTCGAAGTACACGATGTTCGACTGGATGCTTTCGGGGTCGACACTGAGGCCGTCGATGTTCGCTAGCCCCTGCGCCAGCCGCCGTGCGTGCTGGTGGTCCTCCGCCAGCCGGTCGACCATTGTGTCCAGCGCGACCAGACCCGCCGCTGCCAGCACACCCGCTTGCCGCATTCCGCCGCCCAGCATCTTGCGCCACCGCTTGGCCCGGCCAATGAAGTCCTGCGACCCGACCAGCACCGAACCCACCGGGCAGCTCAGCGACTTCGACAGGCAGAAGCTCAGGTCGTCCACGTCGCGGGTCAGTTCCACGGCAGGCACTTCCAGCGCCACCGCGGCGTTGAAGATGCGCGCTCCGTCGAGGTGCACCGGCACCCCAGCCTCATGGGCCACGTCGCAGACCGCCTTTGTGTCCTCGGGCGTCAGCACCTGTCCGCTGCAGCGGTTGTGGGTGTTCTCCAGGCACACCATGCTGGTGCGAGGAAAGTGTGGGTTGCCTGTTGGCCGGATCGCCCCGGCGACATCGGCGGGGTTGATTCGCCCCTGCGCGTCGTTGGGCACCAGCCGTGTCTGCACCCCGCCCAGTGCCGCCTGACCCGCGCTCTCGTTCCAGAACATGTGGGCCTGGTCGCCCATGATTATTTCGTCGCCCTTGTCACTCCACGCCAACGTCGCGATGAGGTTGCTCATCGTGCCGCTGGAGGTCAGCAGCCCCGCTTCCTTGCCTAGCAGGGCGGCGGACCGTTCCTGCAGTTCGTTGATCGACGGGTCTTCCCCAAAGACGTCGTCTCCCACTTCTGCGGCTGCCATGGCCCGCCTCATCTCGTCGGTCGGCTTGGTGACTGTGTCGCTGCGCAGGTCAATCGCTGTCATGCGGCCCTCTACTTGCTACTCGTAAATTCGATGACCAAATTTCGCCCATTCTAGCAGTATTGCCCACAATTGGGGAAAATTCTTCCCCAGACCGGCCGCTTGTCCGGCGCCTCAAGTCATCGCCAATAGGAGCCGACGTTGCGACCAAGGGAGAGCAGCGAGTCACTGACATTTGTCCCTTGCCAACAGCCGTGATGCGCGGCTACTGTGGATATGGGGATTTCGGGCATTTTGGGGCGGTCCTTTCGCTCGCAAAAAATGGCTGCTGAGTCAGAGACCCAGCACGGTCCCGGCGGATTTCTCATTCGTGGCCGGATTTGGCCCCAAATGACAGGGAAATGGAATTTCCTGTTGAATTTGGGCAGGAAGCGAAAGCTGGAGTCATCCGGGACACCTACGAGAAAAGGATGTAAAATAGGACATAGAGAGCACTGATGACCACCCCGATCAACAACTTCCAGGACATCCTAGACGCGATGGAGCGCGACCCCGCGCTCAGGGACACCCTGCGCCGACATATCCTGACTGAAGAACTACTCCAAGTTCCCGTGCGGCTGGAGAGAGTCGAAGCAGACGTCAAGACGCTCAAAGAGGATGTCAAGGTCCTGAAGGAAGACGTTGCTGTCCTGAAGGAGGACGTCGCAGAACTTAAAGAGGGGCAGGCCAGGCTGACTGTGGATGTTAGTGTTCTTACTGCGGACGTTAGTGTTCTTAGGGAAGACGTCAACAGAATGGGCGGTGAACTCAGCAAAATGGGCGGAAACGTCAGTAGGCTGCTTGGCGCTGACTACGAGTCTCACGTCGCCACCTATGCCCACAGATTCCTTCGCCGGAGCCTGGGCATAACCGCGTCCGTGTTCTCCTGCCAGCGCAACAAGGCCCCCCTCACAAGGCTTCTGGACGAAGCTGAAGCGCAGGGTCTTATCGACTCTCGCGAGACAGATGACCTGGACAAGGCAGACCTGGTCCTCATCGCAGACGGTCCCACTGACTACCTCCTTGCCGAGGTTTCCCTCACCGTCCAGCAGGATGACATCGACCGCGCGGTGGAACGGGCTGGACTCCTCGCCAAGGCCACCACACAAGGAGTCACTCCCTTCGCCATCGGAGCTAGGGAGCAGCCCGGAATTCGGAGGGGAGACGTCCGGGTAATCCTCATACCGGAGTCCCAGGTTCCCTGATCTGCCGGGAGTGCACCTCTGCGATTCCCGCAAAATACCTCGGTGGATCTGAACCGCTTCGACGGGTGTCGGTTAGCAACCCCGGATTCACATTCGGTTTAAATACGGTCGTCCCGCAACTACTGCTGGCCTCCTTGCCAAACACTATTGGCCCGCCTAAGATGATTCTTGTACTCCAGACCCGCACCGGGAGTGACCGTCTTGCGACAGAGCGCCGTTTCGTTTCAGACAGCCGGACTATCCTTCGAGGGCGTTGTTGCACAGCCCGATGCCACCGGCGGCCCGTGGCCCGGCGTCGTGATATGCCACCCCCACCCGCTGCACGGCGGCTCGATGCACAACAACGTTGTAATGGCGCTTGCCCTGGGACTGGCCGAGGAAGGCTTTGTCACTCTCCGGTTCAACTTCCGTGGCGTGGGAGATAGTGAAGGCGAACACGGACAGGGCGAGACCGAGTACGAAGAGGTGCTGGGCGCTCTCGACCTCATCAAGGCTTGGCCCGACACCCGAGGGAAGACCGGCCTCGTTGGCTACTCATTCGGCTCGGGCGTCATCCTTCGCCACGAGACCCTCTATCGGGAAGCCGACGCCTTCGCCCTCGTTTCCCCCGCGCAGCGCTACGTCACCGACACGCCCCTCAAGACGCGAAAGCTACCCGCGATCATTGTTGCGGGCGACCGTGACCGCATCGTCGATCAGGAGCAGTTGACGGACGAACTCAAGACCTTCGAGCGTGAGCCTGAAAGCCACATCTTCGAAGGCGTCGACCACTTCTGGTACGGCCACGAAGGCAGGCTCGTGCCGGAAGTCGCCCGCTTCTTCATCGAGCAGTTGAAGTAGTGCCTGATCCGTCTCGCTCTCTTTCGGCTTGATGCGCCTCAGCAACCCCCACAGCAAGGGATCGCCTGCCCACGCGGCCACATTTCCTGTCAGCGAAGTCTTGTCTGATACCGGCTCGGAAGGCCCCCAGGATTCCAGCCGAATCGGTGAGCCGCCTCCACGGCAGCCAATCTATCGCGACTACCTGCTCATCCAGTTGGCCGTCCTTGTCTTCTTCCTCGACCAGTTCTCCAAGTACCTGGTCAGAGAATTTCTCCCTCTGTACCACTCCTGGCCCATCGAGGGCTTCTTTCGAATAACCCACACCTTCAACACCGGCAGCATTTTCGGCCTCTTCCAGGGACACAATCCGGCATTCATCTTGGTGTCCTTCCTCGGCGTGGCAGTGCTCATGCTCATCTACCGCAGCCAGCGCTTCCCAACCGGGTTGCTGCGTCTCAGTCTCGGCCTGCAACTGGGAGGAGCCTTCGGCAACCTCATCGACCGCGTTCGCCTCGGACACGTAACCGACTGGATCGACGTCAGCGTCTGGCCAGTCTTCAACGTGGCCGACGCCTGTATCGTGACCGGACTCGTTGTGCTCGCCTGGCTCTTCTTAATGTCTGAGCGAAAACATGGCTCCGACCCTTCGGACCAGGAGGCTTACGATTTCTGCCCGATTTGCGACGGGCAGATGCGCGCTCTGCCTTCCGCATTCAATGGAGATGAAAGCTGGCGATGCTCCTCCTGCGGTGTACGCGAGCGGCGGCTGCACATAGCACCGGTGATTCACCATCCCGTCACAGAAACTCCGCCAAGTCAGGAAGATGCCGGCCCCACCCATTTCGCGGCTCACGTTCCTTGCGATGGGGCCACTGGCTCTCACTCGGTTCCCGCTGACCCGCCCGTATCCGACGAAGAAAAGCTCGTCCGCCCCGGTCCGCCTGAAGAGGAAGGACGCCCGGATAGCTCCCCGGCATGACCGCAACAGAGCACGACATTTTCGTTGAATCCGGCGAGGCCCGCCTGGACTACTACCTGGCCGGCCTCGACTTGGGTCTCACCCGCAGCCGCCTGCGCCAGCTTATCGCCGAAGGCCGAGTCGTGGTCAACGGCACTGCGGTGAAGCCAGCCCACCGTGTCCGGCCCGGCGACCGGGTGCTGGTCTCGGTTCCGCCGCCCCGTCCCTCCGTCGCCGTCCCGCAGGACATCCCTCTGACCGTCGTCTACCAGGACGCCGACTTGGTCGTGATAGACAAACCGGCAGGCCTGCCCGCGCACCCCGGCCCAGGACACCCCGACCGAACCCTGGTTAACGGCCTGCTCGCCCTCTGTCCCGACATCCAGGGCATCGGTGGCGAGATTCGCCCCGGCATCGTACACCGCCTCGACAAGGACACCTCCGGCCTGATGATCGCGGCCAAGAACGAGGCAGCCCACCACGACCTGTCCCGTCAGATAAAAGACCGCGCCGTCCGCAAGGGCTACCTGGCGCTGGTCGAGGGCGTCCCATCTCCCGACTCCGGCGTCATTGACGTTCCCATCGGCCGCGACCCTCGCCGCCGTACCCGCATGGCCGTCACCCCCGAGGGCCGAGAGAGCCGTACCGGCTACCGTCTTCTGGAACGTGCCGGGCTCTACAGCCTGCTGGAGTTGCAACTCCACACGGGGCGCACCCACCAGGCCCGCGTCCACCTCGCCTGGCTCGGCCATCCTCTGCTTGGCGATGCGGTCTACGGCAAGCGCAGCGCCCAGTTGCCTCGCCACTTCCTCCACGCCCACAGCCTGGCCTTCGCACACCCGGCCACTGGAGAGGCTTTGGAATTCAGCTCTCCTCTGCCCGATGACCTCGTCACCGCCCTCGAATCCGCCTGCACCGGCAATATCTGAGGGTGGCCCTTTACTTCAGCAAAGAAAAGAGGACGGGCGCGTTGCCCGTCCTCGGTAATAGAAGCCACTTTGGGTTTGCTCCCGAAGGTGCGACCCGGTCTACTTGCCTTCCTTGATCCAGTCCGACACCTTCTCAGCGATCATGATGGTGGTGCCGTTGGTGTTGGCGCGAATCACGTCCGGCATCACCGACGCGTCTATGACCCGCAGGCCATCGAGCCCATGAACCCTGCAATACTGGTCCACCACCGCCATGGGGTCGGTGGCCGGGCCCATCTTGCATGTGCCGGCAATGTGGTGCTGGGTGTAGGCGTTGCGAAGCATCCAGTTGTCCAGCGCCTCGTCCGACTCCAGATCTGCGGGCGTGGGGTTCAATATTTCGGCGATGTGCGAAGCCATCGTCGGGTGCTCCGCGATGCGAATTGCGGTGCGAAGCGCTTCCCGCATCCGCTCCCGGTCGTACGCTGCAGAGAATAGCTGGTAGTCCAGCCTCGGCTGCACATGAGGGTCGGCTGTGGTCAGCGTGACCTCCCCGGCAGAGGTGGCGTTCTGCAGTCCCACGCTGAGGCCCCAGTGGAACTCGTCGCCCTCATACTCGACGCTGGCCGGGCGGTGTTCGCTGGTCATCAGCGTCGGCGTGATCTGGAAGTCGGCCCGAGTCGGCGACCCCGGCGTGCTGAACCTCAGCCCCACCTGGATCGTCGGCGTCTCCACATCGGCAGGATCCCCGTAGCCTCGGAACACCATGTATGCCGCCGGATGGTCGCAGAAGTTCTTGCCCACGCCCGGCAGGTCGTGTACCGACTCGATGCCCAGAGCCGCCAACTCGTCCTTCGGACCCACGCCCGAAAGCAGCAGTGCCTGGCACGACCCGATGGTGCCGCCGCTCAGGACTATCTGGTCGCCCTCGACGGTGAACACCTCACCGCCGCTCTCGGCCTGCACTCCCACTGCCTTCTTGCCGTCAAACAGCACCCGGTGGACAGTGACGTCGCCCCGGACGGTGAGATTGAGGCGGTGCCGCCCCTGCGACAGGTACGTCAGCGAAGTGCTCATCCGCACCCCGTCGATGTTGTTCAGCGGCCGTACTCCGATGCCGTTGGAGTCGGGCGAGTTCTGGTCGTGGTCCTCCGGGAATCCCACTCCCACGCAGGCATCGTAAAATGCGGTGGAGACGGGTATCCACTCCTCCTTCTTGAACCGCCGAATCGGCAGCGGCCCTTCATTTCCGTGGAAGTCGTCGCCGGGGTGGTCCCAGTCGTTTTCCATCTTGCGGAAGTAGGGCAGGCAACTGGTGAAGCCCCACTCGTCGTTCCCCCACGAGGCCCAGTTGTCGTAGTCCTCCGGCACACCGCGGAATATCACCTGCCCATTGATCGCACTCGATCCGCCCGTGGCCTTGCCTCGGGGAATTATCATCGGCTCGGTCTGCGTGTCGTTGGCGATGCCGCGCAGGTCCCAGCTGTGCGGACCATAAGCCGAACGCCACACGTTGTAGCCCCGCTTCAGATCGTCCGGCAGATTCTCGAACTCCGGATAGTCTGGCCCGGCTTCCAACAGCAAAACCGACTTGTCTGGGTCCTCCGAAAGACGGGTGGCCACCACGCAACCGGCCGACCCGCCGCCAACCACAATGTAGTCGTATTTCATTACCAGGAACCTCCCTCATCGAATTTGAGTAAACAAGCCACCGCTTGCTTCAGTGGCAATCAGGCGCAATTATAAATGTAGAATCAACCGACAGTTACGAATTCTGCATCATATTTTCATTTTCGGCCTTAATGAAAGGTGTTTGTTGTGAATTCTGGTGACATAACTTGCTTCATTGCTCATTAGTGGCTACGCGAGGACTCATTGGCTACGGCATTTGTTGACAAACGGGTATTCCTTCCCTACCGTATTGCAACCGGACGGGTATGCTCGCGACCGGACATTTCGGCTACGTGACACGGCTGAACCTAGACATTGCTTGACCTGAAAGGAAGGCAACAATGGCTTCGACCATCGAGGGAACCGGCGCTGAAATTGAAGGCTTGTCGCAACCGGATGACGCTGTCAGTGGAGCAACAGACCCTATCATCAGGGTTGAGTCTATCTGGAAGGTTTTCGGTAGGAATCCGGACAGAGCGCTGGCTCCCGAGAATTCCGGAAAGAGCAAGTCGGAGCTCCAATCGGAACTTGGCGTCGTGGTCGGCCTTCACGACGTTTCCTTCGAAGTCCACAAGGGCGAGACTTTCGTCATCATGGGCCTTTCCGGAAGCGGCAAGTCAACCATGGTGCGTTGCCTGATAAGGTTGATAGAGCCGTCGGCAGGTTCTATCGTCATCGAAGGTGAGGACGTCACCGCGATGACCGACCGGGAACTGATGGAGTTCCGCCGCGACAAGATTGCCATGGTCTTCCAGCACTACGGCCTGATGCCCCACCGAAACGTGCTGGAAAACGCGTCTTGGGGACTGGAAGTGCAAGGCGTTTCGGAACTGGAGAGAAACGCCAGGGCCCGCGAAATTCTCAACATGGTCGGCCTGGAGGGATGGGAGGAAGCGTATCCAAGGCAGCTCTCGGGTGGAATGCAGCAGCGGGTGGGGTTGGCCCGTGCCCTCGTGGTGGACACCGACATAATGTTGATGGACGAGCCGTTCAGCGGTCTTGACCCCCTCATCAGACGGCAGATGCAGGACGAGCTGCTGCGGCTGCAGGACGAGCTGCAGAAGACTATTGTTTTCATCACCCACGACCTGAACGAGGCCCTGAAGCTCGGCAGTCGGATCGCCATCATGCAGGATGGCCGAGTGGTCCAGATCGGCTCGCCCGAAGACATAGTCCTTCGCCCGGAAGCGGAATACGTCGGCGACTTCACACAGGACGTTCGGCTGGAGGGTGTGCTCACTGCCAGCCGGGTGATGGTCCCGCCCAAGGCTACGGTTCTGGGCCACCAGGGCCCGAGGGCGGCCCTGCACACCATCGGCGAGAGCGACGGCGATGCTGCCTGGATAGTGGACCGCCGCCAGCACTACATAGGCATCCTGACCATCGCCAGGGCTAATGATGCGCTCAGGGCCGGCGTTAACCGTCTGGACCTGGGGCTGGGCTACGTCAACCAGCAGTATGAGACCGTCAGCCCAGAAACGACCTTGGACGTGCTCATTCCCATGGCCATGGTCAGCGACTACCCGATTCCGGTAACCGATGCCGATAACAAGCTGGTTGGCGAAATACACCGTAGCGCCCTCGCGGAAGCATTGGCCGAGACCTCGACTGCCGACGCTGACTACGAGGCCAACGCCGTCGCCAATGCGGCTCTTGCCGCCGAGGCTGACGCCGATAGGTAGTCCACAGCCGACCGGAAAACGGGAGACCGTTCTCTCCGCGGAGCGGATTTCAGCAAGCGACGGCGGCATTCCATGCGTCGCTCTCGCGACTTTCTGGCCCATCGGAGGCAATCGTGGCTGATATTACTGGTGACAGTGCTGAAACACGGGGCTGGGATGGCCGGGAGGAATCTGCCTCCCTGGCAGAGAAGTCAGTCGTAAACACTCTTCGCCCATTCTATCTCCGCCTGATTGGGGCAGGAGTCCTTGTCCTCCTGCTCATAGTGTGCCTCGCAATCTGGGGATCCGGCATGGAGTTTCCCACTACCGTCTCCTCCTCTGAAGTTGCAACTTCCGGTGGTGGCAGTATTACTCTCGAGAGGAGCATCCGCGACGTTTCCGGCTCCGCCATTGATGACGCCGTGCGCTGGATTACCCGCGAGGGAAGCTGGCTCTTCGATGGCCTGAGCGTCGCCGTTACTCACGCCCTGATCAACATTGAGAAGGCCCTGAAATGGCTGCCATGGCCGGTTATCGTAGTGGCTTTGGCGGGTGTGTCATACGCTGTCGGACGTCTGCCCCTTTTGATTTTCACTCCGCTGGTGCTGCTTTTCATCGGCTTCATGGGCCTCTGGGAAAACACCATCGACACCATCGCCTTGATGATGGTGGCAGTGGCCGTTTCCGTGGGCGTGGGGTTTCCGCTGGGGGTGCTTGGTGCCAGAAATCAGCTCGCCGACAACATAATGCGCCCGATACTGGATGGCATGCAGACAATGCCCAGCTTCGTCTACCTGATTCCGGGCATCCTTTTCTTCGGGCTGGGCAAGCCGGCCGGCATCTTTGCAACCATCATCTATGCCGTTCCCCCTGTGATCAGGCTGACCAATCTCGGCATCCGGCAGGTGTCCCCTGAGACAGTAGAAGCGGCCCGCTCCTTCGGTGCCTCCCCCGTCCAGCTACTGGCCAAGGTCCAGGTGCCCATGGCGCTGCCGACGATCATGGCTGGTGTTAACCAGACAACCATGATGGCACTGGCCATGGTCACCATTGCCAGCATGGTTGCGGCCGGCGGTCTCGGCGACAACGTGCTGCGGGCACTGCAAAGGAACGAACCAGGCAACGGAGCCATTGCCGGCGTGTCCATCGTGTTCCTTGCCATCGTCATCGACCGGATAACCCAGGCCGCCGCCAAGAGCAGGCAGGAGTCAATAGCCGGTGGCCATTAGCAAAGGCCGGGCTTGTCCGATCCTTGAGGTGCAACAATCACGCGGCTTTGGGCCTTTATGACAGGGGTGACGCGGACAGCGTTCCAACAAAGATGGTTTTTCGCGACCCAACTCTTCCTTCCCGCCCGCGGGATTCCAAATCCCGTATGACTCCTGACCTCATTGTCTGGCTGGAAACGATACCTTGCTGAATTCGCCCCTTGCCTCCAGCCATCGCATGCCGTACAATTGTTCTTATGAAAGAATCCCTGAACAGCCCGATTACCCTGTCTCAATTAAGGCCCCAAAATGAGCGGGTTTTGTACAAAACGTTACAAAATGTTACTAAATGTTACACCGTCACGTGAGGGCCTCCGGATGAGACAATGAGACCGGTTTCTCTCGACTGTCATCCAACCAAAGGAACGGTGTATCTTTCCATTCCGTCTGCCCGAAGGTCGGGCTTCGGGGGGTGAAACCCTCAATCTAGGGACGCCTGATTTACCGGACCACCTGACTTGAAACCCTGCGTGACGCGTCGGTTGGATTGACAGAGCACGTTGTGGCTGGTATAAGTTCAAGGCTTGTCAGGAGAGCAAGTCTTTTGAAATTGCTTCCCTGAGATTTGGAATCATCCTGATTTCACATCCGTTCGAGATAGGAGGATATTGTCTTGCTAACACGGAGGAGATACATCTCTTTGGCGATGTTCCTGGCCATCATGGCCATGATTGCTGCGGTTGCCTGCGGTTCGACTGAGACGGTTGAGGTTACCAGAGTCGTCGAGGTTGAGAAACAGGTCGAGGTAACCCAGGTTGTCGAGAAAGAGGTTGAAGTCGAAGTCGAAGTTACCAAGGTTGTAACGGAAGAAGTTGTAGTAACCGAGGAAGTCGAAGTAACCAAGATTGTTGAAGTTGAAGTCGAGGCCGAGGCAGGCCCGAAAGAGACCATCATCTTCGGCGACCTTAACTGGGCCAGCGCTCTGCTCCAGAATCGTATCGCCCAGTTCATCGTGGAGTTCGGTTACGGATATCCGACCGACGTCAAGTTCGGTGCCACGCTGCCCCTCTTCGAAGGTCTGAAGAACGGCGACACCAACGTGACCATGGAAATCTGGCTGCCGAACCAGGACGAGGCGTGGAACAAGGCCCGTGAAGAGGGTGCTGTGCTTTCTGTGGGCAAGAGTCTTGGATCAGACTGGCAGTCCGCTTTCGTGATTCCGGCTTACCTGCAGGAACAGTATCCTGACTTGGACAGCGTCGAAGACCTGAAGGACCAGAAGTTCAAGGACCTGTTCAAGACCGCCGAGACCGGCGACAAGGCCCGCTTGGTTTCCTGCGTTATCGGCTGGGCCTGTGAGCTCGTCAACGCTGCTCAGATCACGGCCTACGGTCTTGATGACCACGTTGAGATCGTCAACCCCGGCGACGGCTCTGCTTTGAACGCCGATGTTTATGGCGCGTATGAGAAGGAAGAACCGTGGCTGGGATATCAGTGGGGGACCAACGACCCGGCTCTCAAACTGGACTTGGTCAGATTAGAGGAGCCGGCCTACACCGACGAGTGCTGGTTCACCACCAAGGCCTGCGCCTATGAGGATGCGACTATCCTGATCGCAGTCAATCCCGACCTGCCTGCCAACGCTCCGGACGTTATCGATATGCTGCGCAATTGGGACTTCAATATCAGCATCTACAAGTCCGTGGTTCAGTGGCAGGACGCCAACCCTGACGCTGACACCGCTTCCACCGCTCTCTGGTGGCTGAGCGAGAACGAAGACCTTTGGGGTGGCTGGGTAACTGACGAAGCTGCTGAGGGCATCAAGGCCGCTCTCTCCTCTGGTGAAGAACCCGAAGGTTGGCCTGAAGAGTAATCCCTAGGCAAGTCACTGTAGATACCTCTACAACTGCAGGCGGCCCGGCGCAAGTCGGGCCGCTTTCTTTCCTCCCCATTCGGACTGTTGCAGCTATAACCAAACAGCTAGAATGGATACAGTGAGACGCATGCAACAATTGTCGCCACAACAGTCCGCCCGACTGGAGCGTTACCACGGCCAGAGCGTCCGGCTGCTTCGTGACGCCATGAACGAAGCCCGACAGGCCCGCTGGCTCCGCTGCGAGGAACTTTTGTGGGGTAGCGTGACGCTCGCCGTTCGGGGTGTGGCTCTCAGCCGCGGCGAGGAGGTCGAGAACCGTCAGGCGGTGGAAGAGTACGCCCGGGGCTTGGGGCAGGAGCACAACGACCGCAGGATCCGGGACGCGTTCGTCAGGCTCAGCTCGTTCGCCGATGCAGCCGACAGGGTGAGGGAGTCGCGGTCCGGTGCCCAGCACCTGATTGCGGTCCTTGAAGACGTTACTGCGGCTATAGAGCGCATGTGGGATCTGCTGCCCCTCGAAGAGGAGGTCCCGGACTACGATGACCAGTAAAAGTCATACAAGGACTTCACCGCTGACCCAGCCAGCAGCCCCACCACCTCGGCGTACGGTTGCCATTCACACCCACGGTTGCAAGCTGAACCAGGCCGACAGCCAGGAGTTGGCCCGGAAGTTCAGCGAGGCCGGCTATCAAGTGGTGGCCCCTTCCGCTCCGGCCGACGTGGTTTTGCTGAATACTTGCACCGTTACCGCCACTGCCGACTCCAAGGCGCGCCAGTTTCTTCGCGGTGCCCGCCGTCGCAACCCGGATGCGGTCGTGGTCGCGACTGGGTGCTATGCACAGCGGGCTCCCGCCGAATTGGGAAGCATGTCTGAGGTCTCTCTGGTCATCGGCAACACCGGCAAGCAGTCTCTGTTGGAATCGGTGCAGAGGTCTCTGGACTCTGACGCCCGGCCGCCATCGACCCTACCGGGCAGCTTGCTGAACGCCACAGGGCGCACCCGCGCCATGGTAAAAATCCAGGAAGGTTGCGACCAGGTTTGCTCCTATTGCATAGTGCCCAAGGTGCGCGGGCGAGAACGCAGCATACCGCCACAGGATATCGTCAGTGAGATCAATCGACATGCCAAGGAAGGCGTACGGGAAGTGGCGCTTACAGGCACGCAATTGGGCACTTACGGTTTCGACCTCGGCGGATTGAGTCTCTTGACGCTACTGGAGCGCGTATTGGCCGAGACCACGGTAGATCGGGTGCGGGTCTCGTCGCTGCAGGCCCACGAGATTTCTCGTCCGCTCCTCGACCTGTGGCGTAATCCGCGGCTGATGCCTCACTTCCACATCCCGCTGCAGAGCGGCTGCGATGCGACACTTAGGGCGATGCGCCGCCGCTACGATACCGAGCAGTTCGCCGCCGCTGTGGAAGATGTGCGCCGCCTGTTTCCCGATGCCGGAGTGACGACGGACATAATCGTCGGATTCCCGGGTGAAACGGAGCAGCGCTTTGCCGCCAGCCTAGCCTTTGCGGAATCCATGAGCTTCTCCGACATCCACGCTTTTCCGTATTCGGCCAGGCCCGGTACGTCCGCCGTCTACTTGGGAGATCATGTCCCCAAGGAGGAAAAGAGGGCCCGGATGGCAGATATGCTGGCGTTGTCGGCCACGACCCAAAGCAATTTCAGGCACAGCCAGCTGGGGGGCGTCCGATGGGTACTATGGGAAAGAGCCTCGGTCAACCCAGCTACGTGGACGGGCCTTACGGACAACTACCTGAGGGTCAGGACAGCCACCGACGAATCGCTCTCTAACCAGATAACCAGGGTTCGCCTGGACGCGCTTGATGGCGACTGGATGGTGGCCGAGGTGGTGCTGTAGCGCAGTCGCGCCGCCCTCTGGCGTGTGGAAGTAAGCCGGGAAACAATTTGCGAGATTGTAGATAAAGAGTCAGCCGCCCCATCCATTCCTGGAGGGGCGGCTACCTTGTCGCGTTTTCCGCCGTATACGTGGCGGGTGCTCGCGCCGTGCTAGAGTTCAACAGGACGAAGGAATCCCATACCGCCGCGACGCTCCAGGTATCCGGCTCGAACGTCGTGTCCGTGGGAGAATACCAATAGCCAACCCTCTTTCTCAGCCCGAAACAACAGTTCCTTTTTCTGCTCGAGGGTAACCTCCGGCGAATTGTCGAAGGCCGATATGGCCACCAGATTGAGATGATGTGGTGTGGGCACTATGTCGCCCAGGTAAACCACCCGCTCGCCGCCGTGATTGAACATCACCATCTGGTGCCCCGATGCGTGACCGTCGGTAACCACGACGTTCAGCCCCGGCAGAATCTCCTTATCTCCGTCCAGAAGCTCCAGTTGCCCCCGTTCGTCGATGGGGAGGAAGTTGTCCGAGCGGTGGGAGTGGTTGGCCCGCTCGTTTGGATGGCAGGCCTCCTTCCAGCATCTTTGCTGCACGTAGTACCGGGCCTTGGTGAACGTGGGCACGATGTTGCCAGCCCGGTCCAGGCGGGTGCAGCCGCCGGAGTGGTCGAAATGCAAGTGAGTCAGGATTACCGCGTTGATGTCCTTGGGGGTGAGGCCAACCGACTTCAATCCCCGAAGCAGCCTGCTGGGAACCAGCCCCAGTTTTTCCCGGTCGATGTCCACCATGTCCTTGGAACCGATTCCAGTATCTATGAGGACGTTCATTCCTCCGGTCTGCAGCAAAAGGCAATTGAGCCCTAAGGTCATCCGGTTCTTGCGGTCCGTTGAGACGCTGTTCTCCCAAGTTTCTTTGGGTACAGGCCCAAACATGGACCCACCGTCAACCTTCATTACTCCATCGCTGATAATTTTTAAGCTTGTTGAAATCATCATCCACCCATTACCCTTGTTGTTTGGATTGCCAGAATCTTGCTGCAATCCCCTTGAAGGTTGAAGATAGAGATCTGCGAACGGATCGCGGGTGCTGGATAAAGAACGAATAGTGCAGGAGAAAAATGGGCAGCAGCCGCTGGTTTCGCGATTCATTGCAGCAACAACCTGGGCGTCGGGTACTCCCGGGTATTATTTCTTCTCGTCTAAACCTCCTTCCATCAGATTTCTCGAGCTTGGCCGGCCTTTGGAAGAGCCCTGTGATAATGGATCAATTCTGTCGTTGCCGGCGCTCTCTAGAACTCTTTAGAATATGTATAGCAGTTAAAAGTCTGAGCCAGATATTGTCAAGCTGAATTATGAGAATAATATAAATTATGTATAAAAAATTTGTCAAACCGACAGTCGGATCGCATCGGCAAGGGTTGCGGGCCCATGCAGTAGGCTTCGGTGCTATACTTACCGGCAACATGCGACCACGTATCTCCGAATAACAACAGTAATACTGCTCTATCAGGAACTCGTCATGACACAAACTACCGGTCTGTCCAATGACATTAAAGGCGAAGAGCTGTTACAAATGGCCCACCTGTTGCGACGGGCGGGATTCGGAGCGACCTTCGGCGAACTGGAAGAGAGCCTGGTGCAGGGGTATGAGGCCACCGTCGAGCGCCTGCTGCATCCCGAAGACGCTCCCGAATGGGATGATGGACTGTTCCGAAGGTATCATGTCGATCAGAACAGCGTGATGCTTATTGAGAGCGCCCAGTCTTACTGGCTTTACCGGATGATCAATTCTCCCCGGCCTCTGGAAGAGAAAATCGCTCTATTTTGGCACGGCCTGTTCGCAACCGCATACGGCAAGCTCAATCACGCCAAGGCCGTGGTTAACCAAACCAACACCTTCCGTCGCCACGGGCTGGGCACTTTCCGCAATTTGCTGTCTGAACTATCCCGCGATCCGGCAATGATTTTTTGGCTGGATAACAAGGACAACCACAAGGATGCCCCCAACGAAAACTATGGCAGGGAGCTCCTTGAGCTTTTCTCCATGGGCATAGGCACCTACACCGAGGCAGATGTGAAAGCCGCTGCTCGCGCCTTCACCGGCTGGACGATCGCCAATCAGGACTACATGAGCGTCCGAGCCTCCCGGGATTCCATCTGGCCCCACGGCCGTCTTGACTGGCAGTTTGTGTACAGGCATGAAGACCACGACGACTCGGAGAAGACATTCCTGAATCAAACCGGTCGCTTCAATGGCGAAGATGTTCTTGACATCATCTGCGGCCATCCCGCCAGCAGCTGGTTTCTGGCAGGTAAGCTCTATGCATTCTTCGCCTCCGATCACCCGAACGAGGCCGCCACCCAGATTATCGCAGAAGACCTGCGCCGGACTGGGGGAGACGTCCGATCGGCTCTTAGGACCATCTTTATGTCCGACTCCTTCCGATCTGAAGCAGCCCGGCATACGAAGGTCAAGAGTCCTGCCGAGATTGTGGCCGGGGTAGCCCGCTTGGCCGGGGCCTTTGGCGCGCCTCGCTGGAACATCGTGAACCTGGCGCTCGACGCTAACTTCATGGGCCAGGAGATCCTCAATCCGCCCACTGTGGAAGGATGGCACACCGGGACTGAGTGGGTAGATACGGGCACTCTGATGGAGCGGGTAAACTCGGCCGCCCTGCTACTGGGGGACCCTTCGCAGCCGGGCGTGAAAAGCATCATTCGCCGACTGCGTGACGACAATGAAGTTTACGGTCCGGAAGAGCTTGTAGATTCCTGTCTTGCTTTGTGCGGTGCGCTGGAAGTATCGGACGCGACTCGGCTGGAATTGACAACCTTCGCCGCATCCCATGGTGACATAGATTTCCGATCGCAGTTTGATGACGATTGCGCCGACCAGTGTGTTGCCGATCTGCTGCAGCTCATAGCATCCACACGTGAATACCAGATGGCGTAGCGGGACCGTGTGTCGGAACGCATTACGAGGCAGTGAGGCCGATTCCCTGAAATGACCACAACAGCTAACCTCCGCTACAGCCACACCGTTGGTTCACTGTCCAATCAGGGACGCGGGTTCCAGAATCCGGTGGACGTGGCGCTTGACTCTCAGGGCGTCATGTACGTGCTGAACCGTGCTGGGCCTGAACTGCCCATTCGGCTCCCGTACAAACGCGTGTCCATGTGCACTGTCGATGAAGAATTTCTGGGCGAGTTCGGCACCGGTGGCACCGACGTCGGCGAGTTCTGGTGGCCCAGCGCACTTGCCTTCGACAGCCAGGACCGCCTCTACGTGGCCGACGAGGCCCTGAACCGCATCACAGTCTTTTCCACTACCGGCGAGGTGTTGGGCCATTGGGGTGAGGAAGGATCGGCGCCAAGCCAGTTGAGCATGCCCTCCGCAATTGCGGTGGACCAGAACGACCACTTGCTGATCGCTGACAGCGGCAACCACCGTATACAGAAGTTCACCACCGATGGCGGATTTCTGGAGGCTTGGGGTGAATCAGGCCAGGGAGTTGGCCAGTACAATTCGCCCTGGGGCATCGCGTTGGACCGTAAGGGTTTCATTTACGTATCAGACTGGGGGAATGACCGTATTCAAAAGTTCTCTTCCGACTGGAAATTTGTCACCCAATTTCCCGGCTCCGAAGCTCAAGTTCCCGATGATGAGCGCATCAACCGCCCCGCTGGTGTGGCAGTGGGAGGGCACGGGAATATTTACGTGGCTGACTGGGGCAATGAACGTGTCCGGGTGCTTTCGTCCGAAGGCGAACTGCTAACAACCCTGAGGGGAGATTCGCAAACGCCATCCTGGGCGAACGAATATTTCCTCGCCAACCCCGAAGAAGGAAGCCTCAGGATGGAATCGGACCTTTCTCCGGTCCTTGAAACGCAGGGCGGCTTCGGGACCACAGCTGACCGCGAAGAGTCGGCCAACGTCGAAAAACTGTTCTGGGGACCGACAGCGGTCAAGCTCGACGGCAAGGGCAACGTGCTTGTAGTCGATAGCTGTCGCCACCGCATTCAAGTCTACCGCTGGGGCAGCCACGCGGAGTAAGAATGGCACAGGATAATCAGGGAATGGCGCAACCCGGACCTGGCCCGCAAGTCTCGGCGCGGCAAATGGGGTTGTACTACGGCTGGTTTGTCGTAGCCACCGCAATGTTCATCGCTGCTGTTACCACGGGCGCCCGCAACGGCTTTGGTGTCTTCGTTGTGCCGATGAGCGACGAATTCGGGTGGAGCCGCACTGCAATTTCCGTAGCAGCAGGCACGGGCTGGCTAGTTAACGGGATCACGCAGCCCATGTTGGGCCACATATTTGACAGGTTCAATTCCCGCAGGGTCATACTCATCAGCCTGTTGGTGGCCGGCTTTGCCACCGCCGGGCTCAGCCTGACCGGTGTGTTCGGTGAGGCCGCAGCTCTTTATTTCCTGATATTTCTGTTTAGCTTCGTCCTATCCTCCGCCATGAGCGGGGCATCCATCGGCACCTTGATGCCGCTATTGGCCCGGTGGTTCGTGAAGCGACGAACCTTTGTGCTGGGGTTGGTGGCCTCCGGTTCATCCATTGGCGGTCTGATACTGATTCCCTTCAGTGCCTATATGGTTGAACTGATCAATTGGCAGGCCTCTTGGATTGCCCTGGGAGCCATAATCACCTGCTTGGCCCTTCCCTTGGGATTCATATTCCTGCGCAACAATCCCGCGCAGATGGGTCTTCAGCCCGATGGAGAGCCCGAGCCGACGGCCGAAGCGGCCGCGAATGCGCCGGAGCGTCGACGAGGTCTGTTTGAGGTCGACCAGTGGTACCACTCTTTCCGCACTCCACCAATCTGGAACCTCTCGATCGCATATACAGTGTGCGGGATTACTGTAGGCCTCCTGTCCGTGCACTTTGTGCCTTATGCCGACGAAGAACTGGGCGTCTCTCCCACCATGGCGGGACTGATTTTCGGCGTATTGACAGGCCTGAACGTGATAGGTGCAATTGGAGGCGGATGGCTGGCCGACCGGTTTGGTCGCAAGAATGTGCT
The DNA here is from genome assembly GCA_963667415.1 of Dehalococcoidia bacterium. Taxonomy (GTDB): domain Bacteria; phylum Chloroflexota; class Dehalococcoidia; order Lucifugimonadales; family UBA3495; genus VXOI01. The sequence continues at coordinate 1,154,658 of OY763410.1, forward strand.
GGGCACGGTCTACTCCGTGAGATGTGTCGCCTATCTGGTATTGATAGGAGGACTGGTTGCCACGCAACAAGGCATTTCCCTGCCCATCGTTGGTTCCCCTGCCCTTCCAAGTCTGTGGGTCTTCGCTGTCCTGGCCGGCTTCTCCTGGATCGCCAGTGTGCCCATCACCACTTCGCTGACGGCCGACGTATACGGCCTGCGGGCACTGGCCACCATTGCCGGCATATCGTTCCTTTGCCACCAGATTGGCGCCTTCTTCAGCATCATTCTGGGCGGAATACTGTATGACTTGACCGGGTCCTACCTGCTGCCCTTTTCCATAGCCGCGGGGTTCCTGGTTCCTGCCGCCATTGCGGCCTACACCATCAACGAGAAGAAATACTCGGTGCGCTACCAGACTGCGCCAGTGGCGGGTGCCGCCGCCGGTGATTAGAAGTTTCAACTCTGCCTGGGCGTCGGACGAAAATGCGGCGGGGTTGAAGTCCAGCATTCACCAGGCAGAGTAGAGTTCCGCTGGTGCAGGCCTGTTCATAGGATGCGAGGCCATCAGGAAGCTTGGAATTGGCTCGGCCTCAACTCGACTTCTTGAGGCCAGGTCAGATGCAGGAACCTGGGCAGAACGAGATTCGATTCCCCAGTAGTGGTCTTTACTACGGTTGGTACGTAACAGCCACTGCCATGTTCATCGCCGCAGTAACTCTCGGGGCACGCAGTTCCTTCGGGGTCTTCGTGATTCCAATGAGTGAAGACTTCGCCTGGAGCCGTACGACCATTTCGGTGGCGGCGGGCATTGGCGTTTTGGTCAACGGCTTGACCCAACCCTTGATGGGACACCTGTTCGACAAGTTCGATTCCCGCAAGGTGATTCTCATCAGCCTCCTGATAGTGGGATTGGGTACCGCGGGGTTGAGCCTGACTTTCCATTACTTGTTCTTGGTGTTCCTCTTCAGCTTCGTTCTGTCCATCGCCATGAGCGGTACTTCGGAGGGCACCCTGGGCCCGCTATTGGCCCGCTGGTTTCTGCGGCGGCGCACGACGGTCCTGGGACTGATGGTGGTCGGTGGCGCTCTGGGCGGGCTTACGCTTATTCCCTTCAGCGCCTATTTGGTGGAATTGTTCAACTGGAGGGTTTCCTGGATTGCCCTGGGGGTGATTATTACCGCGCTGGCGCTACCCCTCGGCATCTTTTTCTTGCGTAACAGTCCGGTTCAGATGGGATTGCAGCCTGACGGCGACCCGGAACCGCCCACGGAAGATTCTGTGCCTGCGCAGAAACGTGGATTGTTGGAGGTCGACCAATGGTGGCAGTCATTTCGCTCTCCACCGATATGGAACCTGTCGGCTTCTTTTACCATTTGCGGCGTTTCCGTAGGCGCAATAGCCATTCACTTTGTTCCCTATGCGGAAGAGCAAATTGCAGTCTCCCCCACTTTGGCTGGCGTGATCTTTGGCTTCATGATGGGGCTGAGCGTGGTGGGCGGCATCGGCGGAAGCTGGCTGGCCGATCGCTTCGGACGCAAGAACGTGCTGGCTGGTGTTTACCTACTTCGGGGTTTGGCCTACGTGGTGCTGCTGGGTGGGTTGCTGGCAACGGAACGCGGCATCGCCCTGCCAATAATCAGCTCTCCGGGTCTGGCCAGCCTCTGGGTGTTCGCGACGCTGGCCGGCTTATCCTGGATCGCCAGTGTGCCGGTTACCACCGCATTGACTGCCGATGTCTACGGCTTGCGGACATTGGCTACAATTTCGGGCATATCACTCATGTGCCACCAGGTGGGATCATTTGTCAGCATTCTCTTGGCCGGAATATTATTTGATGCAACTGGTTCCTATTTCTTGCCCTTCGCCATCGCAGGGGCTCTGCTGTTCCCTGCTGCCTTGGCCGCCTTTTTGATTGACGAAAGGAAATACTCGGTGCGCTACCAGACTGCGCCAGTGGCGGGTGCCGCCGCCGGTGATTAGGCAGCAGATTCCCTTTCGTGGCATCAAGTGTAAGGGGCGGGTCCGACCAGACCCGCCCTGAACTTTCGCGAAGGTGGCAGGTCTAGCCCCGCCGACGTGCCCAGGAGTTGCGGAGGGCCACGGTGCGGTTGAACACCGGCGATTCGGGCGCCGAATCGAGGTCAACGCAGAAGTAGCCCTGGCGCAAGAATTGGTAGCGGTCGCCCGGCTGAGCTTGCATCAGCGACGGCTCGACCTTAGCCGTGATGGTTTGCAGCGAGTCCGGGTTTAGGTTATCGGTGAAGTCCCCGCCCTCGGCCAGGTCACTGGGATCTTCCTTCAGGAACAGGTGGTCGTAGATGCGCACCTCAGCGTCCACGCAATGCTCCACCGACACCCAATGCGACGTGCCGCGCACTCGCCTTCCGTCGGCGGAGGTGCCGCCACGGGTCTCCGGATCGTAGGTGCAGCGGATCTCCGTAATCTCGCCCGTAGCTTCATCCTTGACCACGTCGGTGCAGGTGACGTAATACGCGTCTTTCAGGCGCACCTCGCGTCCCGGTGACAGGCGGTGGAACCCGCGTGGCGGGTCTTCCATGAAGTCGTCACGCTCGATGTAGACCGTGCGCGAGAATGGCAACGCCCGGCGTCCGGCGCTGGAGTCCTCAGGGTTGTTCTCCGACTCTATGTACTCGACCTGACCCTCCGGATAGTTCTCTATAACCAGCTTTACCGGGTCCAGGACAGCCATCACCCTTGGCGCGCTGCGATTCAGGTCCTCGCGTATGCAGTTTTCCAGCAGCGCGATGTCGGTCCACGTGTCTCGCTTGGCGACGCCGATGCGTTCGCAAAAGTCGCGGATGGCTTCGGGCGTGTATCCTCGCCGCCGCAGACCCGACAGCGTGGGCATCCGTGGGTCGTCCCAACCGTTGACGTAGCTGCCTTCGACCAGTTGAATCAGCCTTCGCTTGCTCAGCACGGTGTAGGTCAGGTTCAGGCGGGCAAACTCGATCTGCTGCGGGTGGTAGATATCCAGCTCGTCCAGGCACCAGTCGTACAGCGCTCGGTGTCCCTCGAATTCCAGGGTGCAGATGGAATGGGTGACCCCCTCGATGGAGTCCGACTGACCGTGAGCGAAGTCGTACATTGGGTATATGACCCACTTGTCGCCGGTGCGGTGATGGGACGACTTCAGGATGCGGTACAGCACCGGGTCTCGCAGGTTCAGGTTCGGCGAGGCCATGTCGATCTTCGCCCGCAGCACGCGGCTCCCCTCGTCGAACTCGCCGTCTCGCATCCGCTGGAACAGGTCCAGGTTCTCCCCCACTGGCCGCTCTCGGTAAGGGCTCTCCCTACCCGGCTCCGTCAGGGTTCCGCGGTAGTCCCGGATCTCGTCGAAGGTCAAGTCGTCGACGTACGCTCTTCCCTTACGGATGAGGTCTACGGCCATCTCGTAAAGTTCATCGAAATAGTCCGAGGCGTAGAACAGGTTGTCGCCCCAGTCCCAGCCCAGCCAGCGCACATCGTTCAGGATGGAGTTGACGTACTCAACCTCTTCTCGAGTGGGGTTGGTGTCGTCGAAGCGCATATTGCAATGGCCGCCGTTTTCGGCGGCCAGGCCGAAGTTCAGGCAGGCCGACTTGGCGTGGCCGATGTGCAGGTATCCGTTGGGCTCGGGAGGAAAGCGGGTGATTACCTTGCCGCCAAATTTCCCGGTGCGGTTGTCTTCGGCGACAATGGTTCGGATGAAGTCAGAGCCGGAGGTGGCCTCGATGTCTGCCGTTTGAGTCATTCTCAGTCGTCCGATGGAGTGTTATTGACTGTAAATTCAGGGTTATTGAACTTTGGATGCCCTGACTTCAACTTTCCCTGCAGCTTGATTATCGCCTCGCCGATACGGGCCATAACCCGCTCGCGGCCCATGACTTCCATGGTCTCGAACAGCGGAGGCGAAACGGACCGGCCGCTGGCGGCGGTGCGCAGCAGGCCGAAGAACTGCCGTCGAGATAGCTCCAGTCGCTGACCGGTCTCTCCCAGCAGCGCTTCCAGCCTCTCGTGGCCGAAGTCGTCGTCGGACGTGTCGCTCTCCAGGTCCCGCAACGCAGCTTGCAACGCCACTGCGGTTCCCTCGGCGTCCATACCCTTCTGCACCAGGGTATCCGGGTCGTAGTCGGATGCCAGCTCACCGAAGAAGGGGGACGTAATGTCGTCGGACTCGTCCAGTCGCTTCAGTCGTTCCTGCACCAGGGGCGCGATGTTGCAAAGATAGTCCTGCTCACCGGCGTCCAGCGGGTGGGGAATGTACTTTGCCATTCGCGCGGCGAGGTCGTCGGCGGGCAGGTCGCGGATATAGATGCCGTTCATCCACATCAGCTTGTCCTGGTCGAAGATGGCGGCCGACTTGGTAATCCGGTCGAGAGTGAAGTTGTCTATTATCTGCTGGAGGGAGACCACCTCGGTGCTTCCATCCAGAGACCAGCCCAGCAACACCATGAAGTTGAGCAAAGCTTCGGGGAGGTAACCCTGCTCTTCGTATTCGCCGATGGCCGTTGCGCCGTGGCGCTTGGACAGCTTGGCGCGGTCCGTCCCGGTGATCATGGGCAGGTGGGCGAACTCGGGCGGCTGGAATCCGAAGGCCTTGAATAGCTGCAGGTGCCGGGGCGTGCTGGGCAGCCACTCCTCAGCGCGCATCACGTGGCTGATTTCCATAAGGTGGTCGTCGGCGACTACTGCCAAGTGGTAAGTGGGGAACCCGTCTGACTTCAGGATTACGAAGTCTTCCTGGAGCTCGTTGCGCCATTCGACATCGCCGCGGATCAGGTCGTGGACCTGCGTGACGCCCGTTCTGGGCATGGCGAAGCGCACTACGCGGTCGTCATCACCGACCGGCATCCCGGCAACCGCGCCGTCCCTGCCCCGGAGCAGACAGTTGCAGCCGTTGCCTTCGCCCGAGTCGCGGTTGGCGCGCCGGAGCTTCTCCAGTTCCTCGCGGCTGCAGTAGCAGTAGTAGGCGTTGCCCTGGTCCAGGAGTTGTTCTGTCAGACGCTGGTAGATTTCCAGCCGATTGGACTGTTCGTAGGGAGCGTGAGGGCCGTCAACTTCCGGGCCCTCGTCCCAGTCGATGCTCAGCCAACGCAGGCCGTCGAGGATGGCCTCGACTGCGCCTTCGACGAGGCGGTTCTGGTCGGTGTCCTCGATGCGGACGATGAACTTCCCACCGTGGTGGCGGGCGAAAAGCCAGTTGAAGAGTGCTGTGCGAATGTTGCCGATGTGGGGCTGCCCCGTGGGGCTCGGGGCGTATCGGACGCGGACCTCGGCAGACAAATCTGCAACTCCAAAGCGCAGGAAATATGCATTATTGTAGCACGATTTCAGCCGTCGCTTTAACGGGAATCGTATTCTGTGGCAGGGTTTCGATCCAGTGGGATGGCCAATCAGGCTATCTCGGCATTCGGATTTTCGCCTCCCCTCCAACTTCCCCTCTCAGGGATAAGGAATAGTCAAAATCCCTTGGCCCGGAGGTTAAGCAAGGCGGCAATTTGATGTCCCATGCCGGGCGCTCTCGCGTAGGAGTGTAAAGTTCTGTCAATTTTTGTAAAGTTGGCCGAAAATTTTGGGCAAGTACCGTGTGTGTGTCGTCAGGCGATGGAATTCACATTCTGGCGTTTGTATTAGCACAAATATACTACACGCCGCCATTGCCGGCAAGATGCAAATGTCATCGGGCAGCGTTGCGCATCAGGTGGTCCGGTAGATCAGGCGACCCTGGATTGAGGCTTTCGCCCCGAGCTCCAATCTTTGGGCAGTTGGATTGGAACGAAACCCCGTTCCTTTGGTTGGATGACAGTCGGGAAAGACCAGTCTCATTGTCTCATCTGGAGGCTCTCGCGTGACGGTGTAACATTTTGTAACATTGTGTAACAAAACCCGCTCGTTTTGGTTTTCAATTGAGACAGGCCAAATCGGGTGGTTCAGGGCTTCTTTCATCAGAACAATTGTACGTCAAACTATGCCTCGAGGCAAGAGGGAGAATTCAGCAGAGCATCGTTTCGGGTCAGATAGCGAGGCCTGGAATGAGGCGGGATTTGGATTCACGTTGGAGCGGGAGTGAAAAGTCAGGTGGCGAAGACCCACCCGGATTGGAACGCTATTCTGTCTTCAGCCAGGCGAAAGGGCAGCATCAGTTGGGTGAGCACACTCACTAGGCCGGTGGCGCTCCGGCCCACGGATGCCCGGCTCGTACCACGTGCCTTCGTGGTATGCTATGCGCCAAACTCAGCCTGGAGGATAGCTCCGATATGACTGCCAGTCCTAACGTGAGAATAGAGCGCGACTCCATGGGCGAAATGCAAGTGCCCGCCGATGCTCTTTACGGCGCATCGACGATGCGCGCCGTCCTGAACTTCCCCATCAGCGGACTGCGTTTCCCGAGGACCTTCATCCGCGCCCTCGGCCTGATCAAGCAGTCGGCGGCCCGCAGCAACATGGCCCTGGGCCAGTTGGACGAGCGCATCGGAAACGCCATAGTCGCTGCAGCGCAGGAAGTTATAGACGGGCAGCTAGACAGCCACTTCGTGCTGGACATCTTCCAGACGGGCTCCGGTACATCCACCAACACCAACGCCAACGAGGTCATAGCCAACCGCGCCAGCCAGCTCCTTGGAGGCGACCTCGGGTCCCGCTTGGTACACCCCAACGACCACGTGAACATGGGGCAGTCGTCCAACGACGTCATACCCACCTCCATCCACCTGGCAGCCCTGCTGGCAATCAAGGAAGACCTGATTCCGGGGCTGGAAAACCTGGCGACGGAACTGGAAAAGAAGTCCGAGGAGTTCTGGCCCATCATCAAGACCGGCCGTACCCACCTGCAGGACGCCACCCCGGTGCGGCTGGGACAGGAGTTCCTGGGTTACGCCGGGCAGGCCCGCTACAGCATCCAGCGGATGCGGCGGACGCAGGAGGCGCTGGCCGAAGTGGCCCTGGGCGGCACAGCCGTCGGCACCGGGGTCAACACCCACCCCGAGTTCTCCTCCCGCACCTGCGCCTTTGTGTCTGAAGCAGCGGGCGTCGAGATTCGCGAGACGGGCAACCATTTCCAGGCGCAGTCGTCGCTGGACGCACTGGTAGAGGCCAGCGGCGAACTGAAGACCGTGGCCATCAGCCTGCACAAGATAGCCAACGACATCCGCTTCATCGCCTCGGGTCCCCGTGCCGGGCTGGGCGAGATCATGCTGCCAGAGGTGCAGCCCGGCAGCTCGATAATGCCGGGGAAGATAAACCCCGTAATCGCCGAGTCGGTGGTGCAGGTGGTGGCCCAGGTGGTAGGCAACGACGCCGCCGTAACGCTAGCCGGACAGGGCGGTTACTTTGAGCTGAACACCATGATGCCCGTGGCGGCCCACAACGTCCTTGAGTCCATCTCCCTGCTGGCGGCTTCTGCCAACAACTTTGCCGACCAGTGCGTCGAGGGCATCGAGGCCACCACCGTGGGGCCGGATATGGTCGAGAAGGGCCTGATGCTGGGGACGGCACTTGCGCCCGCCATAGGCTACGATGCCGCTGCGGCCATCGCCAAGGAAGCTGCCGCGACCGGGGCGACCATACGCGAGATGGCGAAGCAGAAGACCGAGCTGACCGACGAGGAACTGGACACCCTGCTGAAACCCGAGGGCATGACCGAGCCCGGCGTCAACGTCGGGGGTGGCGGGGGATAGTCAGCCTGTCGGACTCAATGCCGGGGAAATCACAGGGGCTACCGGGCAGGTGGCCCCTTTCTTCTTGAGCGCCTGCCGACCATCCTGGGCCGCGGCGGTCTAATCGTCCCAGAGAGGCAGGTTCTGTGCCACGGCCTGCTGCAGGCAGTTGGCGCAGCGTTGTTCGGGGGCGTGCCCGTCTGCAGGGTAGAGGTTCTCGCCGCGCAGCCCGCAGAGGAAGTCGGGCATGATTTCCTCGATGCCCACCTGCAACAGGTAGTGCACTTTGCCGGTCTTCCACCTGAAGGCCCACCACCACGGCGTCTGGTTCGAGGCCATGTTGTTGAGGGTCGACTTGAAGTCGTCCTCCCAGCCCTCCTCGGGCATTTCCACCAGCCAGCGTCCAGAGGATGACTCCGGGTCTCGCTCCGCCTTCAACCGACCGTTTCGTATGTATTCCCGGATGTCCCGCTGGGATACGTTGAGTCGTCGGGACGCTTCCTGAATCGATACCTTGTCCATCTCTGTCTCCGAAAGCTTTGAACGCAGAAAGCGTGTTTGGGCTAGCCGCCAACGGTGGCAGGGTCTTCCAGGGTGTCGGCCAGAGAGCCGCCGGGCGGCACCATCGGGTAAACATTGGCCTGCTGGTCAACCACGAATTCGATGAGGAACGGGCCGTCGTGGGCCTTGGCCTGTCGCAGGGCGGGGAGGACTTCCTCCTGCTCCGATACGCGGACTGCGCCCACGCCGTAGGCCTCGGCCAGCTTGATGTAGTCGGGTCCTGGCACGGGGACCGCCTTCAGGTGATTGTCGAAATACATTTCCTGCCACTGGCGGACCATGCCCAGGTGGCCGTTGTTGATAAGGGCGTACTTCACTGGCAGCTTTTCCTCGGCTGCAGTCACGAGTTCCTGCAGCGTCATCTGGAACCCGCCGTCGCCCGCGATGCTCCACACGGTGGCGTCGGGCCTGGCCGCCTGCATTCCCAAGGCCGCGGGGACCTCGAACCCCATAGCGCCCTGGCCACCGGACGAGACAAAGGTGTTGGCTTTGTTGAAGGAAAGGAACTGGGCGGCCCACATCTGGTGCTGCCCGACGCCGGTCACCACCATGGCGCCGGGGTCTTCCTGCAGCACATCGTTCAGCCCTGCCATGACGTGCTGCGTCTGCAGGCTGTCGGACGCCGGGATAGCCAGTGAAGGGTGGTCGCGGCGAACCTGGTTGATGTGTTCCATCCACTCGGAGCGAGGCGTGTAGGAGACCAGCGGAGTCAGAGCCTGCAGGACGGCCTTTGCATCACCGGTCAGCGGCACTTCGACCGGGACGTTGCGGCCGATCTGGGTCGGCTCGATGTCCACGTGGATGATGCGAGCGTGGGGAGCGAAAGTGGAGGCTCGCCCGGTTACCCGGTCATCGAACCGCATTCCGACGCCAACTATCAGGTCGGCTTCGTCAACCGCGATGTTGGCCCAGTACATCCCGTGCATTCCCAGCATTCCGAGGTTCAGGGGATGCCCGCTGGGGAAGCTGCTGAGGCCCAACAGCGTGGTGATGACGGGGATGCCGGTGGTCTCCGCCAGTTCCTGCAGCTGTGCCGTTGCGCCGGAAGCCAGCACGCCGTGGCCGGTGATGATCAGCGGCCGCTCGGCCTCGTTGATCAGGCGGGCTGCATCCTGTAGGTTGCCGAGGGTCTCCTCGCACACCTCCGGCGCCTGGGGAGGAGCGAAGTCAGGGAAGATCGCGTCGGTCAGTTCGAGCTGCACGTCGCGGGGGATGTCGATCAGCACCGGTCCAGGCCGCCCTTCCTGGGCGATGGCGAAGGCCTCGCGGATTGTGGGGGCCAGGTCTTCGGCGGACATCACCATGAAGCTTTTCTTGGTGCAGGTGTAGGTGATGGAGCAGATGTCGCATTCCTGGAACGCCTCGGAGCCTAGGGCGGTGCGCGCCACCTGACCGGTGATGGCGATCAGCGGCACGGAGTCGGCCTTGGCTCCCATGATGCCTGTGACCAGGTTGGTGGCTCCGGGGCCGGAGGTGGCGACGCAGACACCGACCTTGCCGCTGACGCGGGAATAGGCGTCGGCGGCGTGGGCAGCGGACTGTTCGTGGCGCACCAGGATGTGCCGGAGCTGCGGGTATGACCAGAGGGCATCGTAGAAGGGGAGGATGGCCCCGCCGGGGTGTCCGAACAGGACTTCCACACCTTCGCGGATCAGGCTTTCGCAGATTACTTCCGCGCCTTTCATTTTCTTTTCTTCCAAAGCAGCGCCTCCGTTCTTGGGACCTTCCCTGCCAGAGGAGGGTGCGAGGAGAGCCGCCTTTCGGCAATAAAAAAGGCCCGCCCCAGCATAGGGACGGGACTTGAATATTCCCGCGGTACCACCCTATTTGCTCCGACGGAATCGGAGCCTCTCTTGCAGGGCACTATCATGCCCCGTCGTTGCTAACGGGCGACGACCCCCGTCCTGACCTACTCGCTTCCTGAAGCTTTCAGCCGGCGGCTCCGGAGGGATTTTCAGTCAGACTCGATGCGCCTGCTTCCACCGTACCAGGCTCGCTATGCCCGAATCCCTGACCTACTCGTCTCCATCACAGCCTTTCCGTAGCAAATTAGCACAGCGTCGACAGGGTGTCAACAGCGCAATTCGATGAAGCGCCATAAGGACTAATTTTGGACGGGAGTGGAAGCGGACAGACTGAAAGGATGGCATTTCTCGCGCATGGGAACGTGTGGTTCGCGTTAAATCGACCAGCGGCGCTTTTGACGTATGGACGTATGCTAGTATTTAGGACGAATTGGGCAATCCACGTGTGATATGAGCGACGCTACCGACACGGGCACTACTTCGCCTGACATAGAGCCGGAAGGGGAATTCCGGGAGCCTGCCGCCACCGGCGCGGCGGCCCGCATCAACGGGCAGAAACAGGCGACACCCACGCCTCCGCCAGCATCGGCGCCTTCAGAATTCCTGGAAGTCCAGAATCCTCCCGTTCCTGTAGAAGAATCATCCTCGGTGACTCCTCCGCCGGCCTCGGTCCCGTCCGAATTTCTGCTTGAGCAGGAACACAGAGTCTTGGCGGTGGAGACGCCCGCCACGAGGTTTCAGGACTACCTCGAATCAGGGCGGACAGCTCCCAGGGAGTTCGAAACCGGAATCTGGCCACTTCGTGATGACGCCCTGGATTCCAGCGATTCCGGAACGGAAGAGGCAACCGAGCCATTGCAGGAAACCCTGCGGCTGCGGGGCCTGCCCATGATTGCCGGCGAGGAAATCGCCAGCATTCTGCTCACGGACGAAGGCATCACAGACACCATGCCACGTTCCGGGCCGGCGCTGATCCTGACCAATCGCCGGCTGATTGCATTCAGGGGAGTCGAGGGGTTTCGCGATACCCACGTCGCGGCGGCAGAGGACATCAGCCAGTATTCGGTGCGCACCGGTCAACGAAATTGGGGAGCGGTGCTGCAGGGCTTCCTGATGATGGTCAGCGGGGCGTTTCTCTACGTGGTGGTGGCCTACTGGCTGGCCGGACAGATCAGCGGCCCCAACGTGCCGTTGATCAACATTGACGTCGCGCCGCTGATTGCGCTGATCATCATACTGGCCGGACTGCTGGTACTGCTGCAGAACTACTTCACTCGTCCCGCCGGAGCCGTGATCTTCCGGGGGTCGGGTGTGGAGTTGGCGTTCCCCTTCCGGAGCGCGCTGGACATCCAGCAAATCTACGACTTCGTGGACCAGGTGCGTTCGGCATCAGACGAGGCGAGGAGAGCAGCGTAGGGGAGCACGACCCGCCTTGCGCTGGCAATGCCGGGTTCTAGCCCAGCGGCAACCCAGGATTTACGTCGAGCTCCATCGGCCACTGCTCGCCCCGCTGGTACTGGTAATAGGCACAGGCAGCCACCATCGCACCGTTGTCTGTGCAGAGAATCGGCGGCGGGACGATTACCGGCAGCGGAGACCGCTTCAGGATTTCCTCTCGCAGGCGAGCGTTGGCGATGACGCCGCCGCCCAGCACCAGCCCCTTAACCCGGTACTTTCCCGCCATGTCCACCAGCTTGGCCGATATGACGTCGACCACCGACTCCTGGAAGGCGGCGGCCAGTTCGCGGATGACCGTCTGAGTTTCCACGTCCTGGGGGGCCTCATCGGCGTCAGCCAGGTACACGCCCCGGTCCTGCGCCTGGTGCAGCAGGGCGGTCTTCAGTCCGCTGAAGCTGAAGTCGTGGGTGTCGCGCATCCAGGCGCGGGGCAGGGTGTACTCGCCCGTGGAGCCACCGGAGACCCGCTGTATCTCGGGCCCGCCCGGGAAGCCGAGCCCGAGGATGCGAGCCGCCTTGTCGAAGGCCTCTCCGGCGGCGTCGTCGCGGGTTCTTCCGATCAGCCTGTAGTCGCCATGGCCCTCCATCAGCAGCAAATCGGTGTGCCCGCCGGAAGCGACAAGGCAGGCCAGCGGAAATCCGGGGTCCTCTGACGGGTTGGCCTGGGTAAGCCAGGATGCATAAATGTGGGCCTCAAGGTGGTTAACGCCGAGCAGGGGCTTGCCCAGGGCGTAGGCCAGGCCCTTTGCGGCGTTGAGTCCGGTGATCAGGGAACCCGCAAGGCCCGGGCCGTAGGTCACAGCCACGACGTCTATGTCCTCGAGCCCGACGCCGCATGACTCCACGGCCTGCTCCAGCACCGGGGTCAGATCGCGGACGTGCTGTCGCGAGGCGACTTCCGGCACGACGCCACCGTAACGGGAGTGCAGTTCGGCCTGTGACGAGATGATGTTGGATCGCAGGATCCGCCCATCTTCCACGACTCCGGCCGCCGTTTCGTCGCATGAAGTTTCGATGCCCAGGATCGTCAGTGCCATGCGTCAATCCGCCTGTAGAAAGGGTAAATCTCGAAGCCGCCAACAAACATATCACCGGCCCGGCGGCAGTTTCAACGGCGCATGCTCAACTTTACACTGTTTGGGAGCCGATGCTATTATGCGAATCCGCCACCCGCTTTCAATCTGCGGGGGAAAACCCGTGAACGCGCCATTGGAGGTAGCACAACAACATGGACGCCGGAGACTCATGGAGATGGGGCTTACTTGGCATATTCCTGATACTTTCAGCCTTCTTCTCGGCCTCTGAAACGGCGTTCATCGCCCTGCCGAAGGCCCGCCTGATGCACCTTGTGCAGACGCGCCGGCCGGGGGCAGGCAGAGTTTCCCGGCTCATCCAGCACCCCGAACGATTCCTCGCCACGGTGCTCCTCAGCAACAACCTCGTCAACACGGCCGCCGCCGCCCTCGCCACCATTCTCGTGGTCGAACTTATCGGAAATCCCTTCGTTTCGGCGCTGGTTTCCACGATCGCAATCACGCTAATTCTCCTCCTCTTCTGCGAGACTCTGCCCAAGACCATTGCCTGGCACCGGTCGGAAGGAGTCGCATTCTTTGCCTCGAGGCCACTGCGACTGGTCGGGTTGCTGCTGGCCCCGGTGGTGACGGTAGTGCAGGGATTCACCACCGTTTCAAGCCGCGCCCTGGGAATTTCAGGCAACACGATGCAGATGGTGAGCGACGAGGAAATACGCACCCTCATCGCTGCCGGGGCCCAGACGGGTACCGTAGAGGCCGACGAGGCCGATTTGCTGGAAAACGTGTTCCGGTTCGGCGATCGTCAGATGCGCGAGGTGGCAACGCCACGGACGGAGATCGTCTGGCTCGAAAGAGGGGCAACGCTCGATGAGTTTCTTGGGGTCTACGAGCAGTCAAGCCACACTCGCTTTCCAGTTTTTGAAGGTAGCAAGGAAAACGTGATCGGAATCCTGTCGATCAAGGACGTGCTTTCAAGGCTGAGCACCGGCGATCTCAAGCCGGAAGACGACGTGACAATGCTCCTTCGCGAAGCATATATCGTCCCCGAGACCAAGAGCGCCAGCAGCACCTTTGCTGAAATGCGCCAGGCCCGGCACACCGTGGCGCTGACCTTCGACGAGTTCGGCGGCATCGCCGGGCTGGCCACCACCAAGCAAATGCTGGAGGTGATCGTAGGGCAGGTGGGTGATGAGGGACCGGAGCCAGAGGAGACCGTGACCCACCTGGGCGAAGACAGCTACCTCGTAGACGCCGCGGTCAGCATCTCGGAGATCAACGACGAGCTGGACCTGGAAATACCGGAGGGCGACTATCAGACACTGGCCGGATTCATTCTCGCGCAACTCGACCGAATTCCGGAGACCGGAGACACCGTCGAGTACCGTGATCTCAGCATAACCGTGAAGGCCATGGACGGCGTGCGCATCGACGAAGTCGAGTTGTTGCGGGCGCCGGCTGGCGTGGCGGCCGAGGACCGGCGGTGAAGTTCTACCTGCTCCGCCACGGCGAGACCGAATGGAACAAGCTGGGGAAGTTCCAGGGGTTGACCGATGTTTCGCTCAACGACAGGGGGCTGGCTCAGGCCAAGGATTCGGCACGCGCGGCGTTGGGCTGGGAACACGATGCGCTTTACTCGAGCTCCCTGACCCGTACGGTGCAGGTGGCCGAGGAAATCCGCAAGGTAACGGGGACTCCGATAGTCACACAGCCTGGCCTGCGCGAGTTGAGCCTGGGCGACCTGGAGGGCGTCACCGGGGCCGAGATGCGGGAGGGATGGCCGGAGCTGTACGCATCCTGGCGCAAGAACCCGGCCGATGTCCAGATGCCAAACGGCGAATCGCTGTCACAGCTGCAGGAGCGGGCGTGGCAGGTCATCCAGGACATTGAGCGACACCATGCGGATGATTCCGGCGTCGTTGTGGTTTGCCACAACTTCACCATCCGGACCATTATCTGCGCCATCCTGGACATTCCTTTGTACAACTTTCACCGGATGTCGCTGGGCCTGGGCGCACTGTGCACCTTCGAGAGCGATAGTGGCGTGCGGCGTCTCGTAACCTACAACTGCAACAGCCACCTGTCTCCCGAAAACAGGTAGCCGCGTTGACATGACCACCCTGCCGACCCTGGAGCGACAGGTAGCCGGAGCCCTTCGGCGCGTGGGGTTTGCAGACGGCGCCTGCCTTATCGTCGCCTGTTCCGGCGGCCCCGATTCCACCGCGTTGCTGCGATGTTTGCACCGTCTCTGTACCGAATTCTCTCTCTCCCTGCACGTGGCTCACCTGAACCACGACTTCCGCGGCGCGGAGGCCGACCACGACGCCGCCTTCGTGCAGGTCCTGGCCGATGGCCTGGGTCTGCCCTGCAGCATCGACAAGCAGGATCCCATCGCCTACCAGCGTGAAAGGGGCGTTTCGTCCTTCGAGCAGGCCGCTCGCGAAATGCGCTACACGTTTCTCTCGTCGGTGGCCAGCATGGCCGGAGCGGATGCCATCGCGCTAGGGCACACAGCCGACGACCAGGCCGAAACGGTATTGCTTCACCTGATGCGCGGAACCGGGCTGCACGGCCTGCGTGGCATGTCGGAGCTTGCCGACTGGCCCTGGCCAAAGCCGCGGCCGGGCCCGGCGCTGTTCCGACCGATGCTGGGCGTTGGCAAGGACGACACGGCCGATTACTGCCGGGCGGTTGGACAAACGTACCGGCAAGATTCCGGCAACTATATGTGGCGTTTCACCCGCAACCGGGTGCGGCTCGACCTGCTGCCCCGCCTGTCCCGAGACTACAACCCGCGCGTGCGCGACGCCATCTCCCGCCTTTCCCGGGCTGCCGCAGAGCAGGTGGACTACATCGAGAGTGAGCTTGCCAGTCGCTGGAGTGGACTGGCCGATGAGGACGATGGGTCGGTCAAGCTGGTTGCCGGTGGGCTTGCGGCCCTGCATCCGGCGCTGCAACGCCAGGCTCTTCGCCGTGCGTACGCCACGGTGGCGGGCGATTCACGGACCTTGAGCGAAGGTCACCTCGAGGCCATGATTGGCCTGCTGCATGGCGGTCGCGGTGCACGGTCGCTGGACCTGCCGCGCGGAGTTTGGGCGGACCTTCGGGACGGTGTGCTGCGCGTGAGTCGCGGTGCGAAGGCAATGGTCGGCCCCGCGCTCGAAGGCGAGCATTCCCTTCCGCTGCCAACGGACGTCAATGTACCGGTTCACGCTCGCGTTGGAGGCTGGACGGTAACCCTGGAGTTGCTACCGGCAGGGAGTCCTGAACGTACGATTGAGCCGGACAGTGACGCGTTCACCGCATTCCTTGACCGGGTGGCGCTAGGGGATGCCGTTATGGTGCGGACGCGGAGACCGGGCGACCGTTTTCAGCCCCAGGGCATGTCCGGCACCAAGAAGCTGCAAGACTTCTTCATCGACGGCAAGGTGCCACGCGAGCAGCGCGACAGCGTTCCCCTGCTCGTGTGCGAGCACGGCATTGCGTGGGTGGTGGGGCACCGCGTCGCGCACCGGGCGGCAGCGCCGGACGGGGAGGCTGCGGTTCGTGTTGAGTTTACTGCAGCGGGCCCATAAATTAGTTCGAGGTACATGATGGAAGAGGACGCCTACGAGATCTTTGGTAGGGTGCACCGAATTTATATCAAGGGTATGAGGATTGCCATTGCCGAAGGGCTGCAAGAAGCCTATGGGGCAGAGTGGTGGGATCGCGGCGTATTGCCTTCGCTAGGAGAGAATCAGCGTGAGAACCTTGAACGCGAATTACAGAAGGGATTTCCCGAAGATCTAAAGGAGCTCTTGGATACCTCTCACTTCGCTCGCATTGTACAAAAAAACCACGCCGCTGCCTTCGCTAATGCGTTCAGCAATATTGACCGCACACTGAAGTTGTTTAGCCACCTTTCCGTAAGGCGAAACGAATGGGCTCATGTACTCGACGGCAAGTGGAAAATATCGGAAATAATGCAATCAGTTCAAGCTATGCGAGAAATCCTGGTTTCATTGCGCCGAAGGGAAGGACTTGAGATTCACCAGATGTTTGGAGAGAGTCTTGAGCTACAAGAGGGTGTTTTGGAAGAAGAGATGAATGATCTTGAAGAGCTATCTCAAGACCTAGAGGACGATATCGTCGAAGTTAGGTCTCATCTCTCTGGATTCTGGCGTGAGGTCAGATCGTACTTGTCATTTGAGTCTTCTGTGTTGCCGCAAGAACCTGATGAGGTAGATCGACGCGGGAGAAAATACGCTCTCGTCCTTATGAGAGTAACTAATACAGCCCCCTCAAGGGAAGGACAGCCGGACATTTGCTTCAGAGAGGTAGAGTTGCGCATCCACAGCGGTAACAGTGGAACACGAGAAATCAACTTCGGAGGCATTGGCCCCGGGGAGAGCAGGGAAGAACAGGTACGTTTTCCTGAGAATAGCCTCGGATTCATTAGCGTTCAGGTAATTGGCCAAATTGACCACGACAGGCTATTTAGAATACAGCGAGAAGATGGCTTACCATCAGAAGTGGTAAAACCTCTAATTGAACAATTGAGCGGTCGACTGGAGTCGGTGGCGATCGAAGAATTTCTCGATAAGGTCGTCAGAACAGCTGCGAAGATTCAGCCTGCGATGACGCTGCTTGAAGTTTCGGAGGTTCGAAGAGAGCTGGGCGAACTGAGATCTCTCTCGGCCGAAAAGAGGGAGGCGATTGGGACACTCTTCAATGATTATGACATCTCCGGGGAGTCTTCACTTGGAGTTCCCTTGAGGGAAGTCATCTCACTCCTGGAGAACTTGGAAAACGATAAATTGAGTTCCATGGACAGTGCTATCGGCGAAACTGATCTCGAGTCTATTCGAACTATTGCATCAGACATCGAAAACGCTCAG
Organism: Dehalococcoidia bacterium; assembly: GCA_963667415.1. Taxonomy (GTDB): domain Bacteria; phylum Chloroflexota; class Dehalococcoidia; order Lucifugimonadales; family UBA3495; genus VXOI01. The sequence continues at coordinate 1,172,026 of OY763410.1, forward strand.
ATCGCCGTTCTGCGCGTGAGAGATACAATTAGGGAACGAGTTCGGGCAAGAACCTTCTAGGCGACAGAGATAATTGTCGTTACCAAAGTATCTCCGACCGTTTCACCTTTTCGCCCGCAAAGAGATGGCAGTTGCCAGTGTGGTTCGGCGTTGGTAGCATAGCCCAAACTCGTCATTCGACGGGGTCATGAGGAGGCGCGCTATGGACCTGGGATTGACCGGCAGAGTGGCTGTCATCGGCGGGGGAAGCAAGGGCCTGGGGCGCGCCTGTGCCGATTCGCTGGCCGCCGAGGGGGCTAACCTGACTATCTGCAGCCGTAACGCCGAGGAACTGGAGGCCTCGGCCTCCGAGATTCGTGCCTCCGCAGGCGTCGATGTCCTGGCGGTGCCGGCCGACCTGTCGCGGCTCGAAGACATCCAGCACCTCATACAGGCCACCGTCGACCACTACGGGCGGCTGGACATCGTCGTGGCCAACTCTGGAGGCCCACCTTCAGGCAGGGCGACGGATACCGACGAGGAGACATGGAGCCGGTCTATCGACATGGCACTGTCGTTCTTCATTCGCATGGGCCGCGAGGCCACGCCGCACATGAGGCAGCAGAAGTGGGGCCGCGTGGTCAACATCCTCGCTTCGACCGTGTACCAACCCATCGACAACCTCGTGACCTCGGGTGTGACCCGAATGGGCGCCGTGGCCTACGCCAAGAGCCTGGCCGACGAGGTCGGACGGGATAACGTGCTGGTGAACAACGTCGCGCCGGGCTTCCTGATGACCGAGCGAATGCAGCACATCTTCGAGACGCGCTCGCAGGAAACGGGCCAGGACCTGGAGACGGTGCTGGATGCCGGAGCTTCCCGCATCCCGGTGGGGCGTTTCGGGCGGCCCGAGGAGCTGGGCGACTTCGTGGCCTACCTCTGCTCCGACAAGAACACCTACGTAACCGGCACTACCATCCTCATCGACGGAGGAGTCGTTCGCTCCGTGATGTAGACGCGCCCCAAGCGGTTTGGCGCACGCAAAGAGGGGCAGGACTGAATCCTGCCCCTCTGTTGTCTATTTCACCTCGAGGTGAGACCCGGTTACTTCAGGTTGGCGTCGAACCAGGCCATTGCCTTGCCCCAGGCGTCGGCGGCGGATTCAGGGCGGTAGCCCGCGGGACGGCCGTCGCAGTGGAAGCCGTGGCCCGCGTCGGCGTACTGGTGGAACTCGTGGGCCTTCCCCAGCCGAGTCATCTCGGCGTCAATTTCGTTGACGAAGTCAGGGGTCGGGTTTGCGTCTTCCTCGCCGAACAGGCCAAGGACCGGGCAATTGATATTGCCGGTCTGTTCCAGCGGCGTCTGGCCGTCGCCCAGCGCGACGCCGATGTTGCCACCGTAGAACACCACCGAGGCGCCCAGGTCGGAGTTGGTGCAGGCCCCCAGGTAGGCGACGCGTCCGCCGAAGCAGAATCCCACGATGCCAATCTTGCCGTTGACAGAGGACTGGCTCTTCAGGTAACTGACCGCGGCGTTGACGTCGGCCACGATGCCAGCGTCGTTGCACTGCTGCATGCGCTCTATGGCCAGGGGAAATTCCGTATGCAGGCCGGTGACCATCCGTCCCTGCCGATGGAACATGGCGGGGGCAAGCCCCACGTAGCCGGCCTCCGGCAGCCGGTCTGCTACCGACTGGATGTGCGAGTTTACGCCCCAGATTTCCTGGATGACTATGACGGCCGGATGGCTGCCGTCGCCGTCGGGTTGCGTCAGGTATCCTTCCATGGTGGTGCCATCACTAACGTTGATGTCAACCCAGCTTGCAGGCATTGCGATTCTCCTGAATTATTTGTCCTGAGTTTAGCCTGAGACTTGTATGTACATGCCGCCCGAATTTTAACACGCTGCGGGGCGTAGATTGCCGGGTTCCGCAGTCATGGCTAACCTTCCAGCACTGGTGGCCGGCGGCCTTGAGACGGCGAGACCGACTCGTAGGCTGCTGCCGCCTGGAACAGCAGGTCTTCCCGGAATCCGGAGGCCACCATCTGGAACCCGATGGGCAGGCCATTCCGGTTGAGACCGCAAGGAAGGGTGATGGCCGGGTGTCCCGTGGCGTTGAACGGGCTGGTGTTCCGGGATACCAGCCCCGAGCCCGGTCCCCGTACCCGGTGCGTCTCGCCGCAGTGCTCCACGTACGCGGCGTCTATGCGCGGCGCGACCAGCGGCGTGGTGGGCATTACCAGCAGGTCAACGCCCTGCAGCACCCGGGCGTACTCCTCCTGGATCAGCCGCTGCGCCTTCATCGCCTTCGAGTAGTGGTGTCCGAGCACGAACTGGCCGCCTAGCGTGCGGTACAGCGTGTCGGGGCCATAGTCTTCGCGTTTAGCACGCAAATAGGGCTCGTGGGTAACGATGGAGTCCGACATGGCCGCCATTCTGACCGCGCCGATGTATTTCATCATCGGCAGCTCCACGGGCACGGTCACCGCTCCCAGCTCCTCCAGGGCGGCGATTGCGCCGCGCACTGCTTTCTCAACGTCGGATTCCAGTTCTTCGAAGTAGTAGTTGGAAGGCACTCCCAGGCGCAGTCCCTGCACGCCCCGGCCGATGGTGGCGGAGTAGTCGGGCACCGGCACGGGTACGGTGCTGGGGTCCAGCGGGTCGTGTCCGGCCATGGCCTGCAGCATTATGGCGCTGTCGGCCACCGAGCGGGTCATCGGGCCGATGTGGTCGCCGTTGAAGCTGGTTACCAGCAGTCCCCTCTGGCTCACGCGCCCGAAGGTCTGCTTCAGGCCCACGACGCCGCAGAAGGCGCCGGGCAGCCGCACCGACCCGCCCAGGTCGGTGCCCAGCGAAGCGAAGGTCACTTCGGATGCAACGTTGGCCCCGCCGCCTCCGCTTGACCCGCCGGGGACGTGCTCGGTGCCCCAGGGGTTGCGGACCGGACCGAAGTGCGGGTTGTTGGACGTTGCGCCCGCGGCGAACTCCTCCAGGTTTTCCTTGCCCAGAATCACCGCGCCCGCTTCCCGGCAGCGGCGAACCGCCTCGCAGTCCTCCTCCGGCACGTTGTCCGACAGCACCTTCGTGCCCAGGGTCGTGCGGATGCCTGCCGTCGCCAGGTTGTCCTTGATGCCGATGGGGATGCCCTGCAACGGTCCCTTATACTCGCCGCGCGCGATGGCGGCCTCTTCGTCCCGCGCCTGGGCCATGGCCTGGTCGGCCAGCAGCGTGATGAAGGTGTTGAGCGTTGGCTGCAACTCCCGGGCACGGTCCAGAGCCGCCTGTGTCAGCTCCACCGGAGATACTTCCCCGGCGCGAATTCTGGGCGCCAGCTCTGAAATGGTAGATGACAGCAGTCCTTTGTCGGCCATGTCGCTAACCTCCTTGCTCCCGGGCTTCGGTTTCGTCGCTGGCGGCCATTTTCAGCAGCCGGCCTGACATCGTGTCGGAAAGGTCAAGGTCGTCCAGTATCGCCAGCTGCTGCAGGTAATACTCGACCTCCGGTTTCACCAGTTCCAGTTCTTCCGCAGACAGCTCAAATCCGTTGTAATCACGGATGATTGCCTGCAATGTTTCGTCGGAAACACTCATGCGCGCCTCCTTGTCGTATGGTTTTCCGCCATCCGTCTTCATGGGGATGGCGCGAGTGTAGGCCAAGCCCCCGGCAAACGCAATCGCGCAGGCCCCGGAATGGAGAAATGAAACCGCCGTGGAGTATTACAATCGGGACTGAAGCCCTGTATCATGAGATATTGAAAGACTGAGATTTACGGACTGAGCCCGCTACTGGACGGCATTGACCTCGAATTCCGCAGGAGGGGATTTGCGGAATCTGGCCAATTTCCTTGTGCATCTCTTCGGACGCGCCGGCGGCGAGGAAAGCACACGCCTTACAGCCGTCCACAACCGCTGCCTGTACTGCGACGAGCCGATTCGCGATTCCCAGTCCTACCTCACCTCTCGCGTCTGCCCCTTCTGTCGCTTCCACTACACCATCACGGCGCGGGAACGCATCGAACTGCTTGCCGATAAAGGCACCTTCAAGGAATCCCACAAGTACCTGAGTTCCGTCTCGCCCCTGTCCTTCGCCCATCGTGGCCGCTATGGGCAGCTGCTGGCGCAGGACCAGAACCGCACGGGCCTCACGGAAGCGGCGGTTACGGGACGCTGCAAGATAGACGACACCGATGTAATGCTGATTGTCCTGGATTTCTCCTTTATGGGCGGGACCATGGGCAGTGTTGTGGGCGAGAAGGTGGCCACTGCCCTGGAAGCCGCCGCCAAGAGCGGCATTTCGGCCGTCGCCGTCGTCTCCGGGGGCGGAGTGCGGGTGCAGGAAGGCGTGCTGTCGCTGATGCAGATGGCCAAGACGGTAACCGCCGCCAACAGGCTGCGCGACGAGGGCGCTCCGTTCATCGTTGTCCTCGCCAATCCATCGACCGGCCAGGCCTACGCCAGTTTCGCGAACCTAGCCGACGTGATCCTGGCAGAGCCGAAGTCACTGATTGGCCTGTCTCCCCTGAAGACGTTGCGCGAAACCTCGGACATCCCGCTCCCGTTGGACGCCCACACGGCGGAGGCCCACGTCGGCCACGGCCTGCTGGACAATGTGGTCGACCGTGAAGCCCTCAGGGGACGGCTGTCCACCCTGTTACAAATCCTGCGAGGCGACAGGAAGGACAAGACAAAACAGGAAAAAGCGCAACATGCGGAGCTGATGAAATCCACCGAGCCGCAGTGCTTCCAGGTGGAGCCGTGGGCGGCCCTCGCCGCCGTTCGCCACTCGGAACGCCCTGCCGCAGCGACCTACTTCCGGCAGATGCTCGACCCGTTCATCGAGCTGCGGGGCGACAGGCTGAACAGCGACGACCGTTCCGTGGTTGCCGGTCTCGGCTACCTAGCCGGGCAACCTGTGGCGGTCGTCGGTCAGCAGAGGCGCCAGTTGATGGAAGGTGAACGATACCACGTCCTTCCCGACGGGCTGCGGAAGGCCCAGCGGGTCATATCGCTGGCTTCGCGGTTCCGGCTGCCGCTGATTACCCTCGTCGACACCCAGGGTGCGGACCCGGGACTGGAGGCGGAGGAACAGGGAATCGGCAACGCAATAGCGACCACGCTGTCTGCGATGCTGGACGTACCCACGCCGATAGTGTCCGTGGTCATTGGAGAGGGAGGCAGCGAAGGGGCATTGGCCCTGGGTCTAGCCGACCGCATACTGATGCAGCAGTACGCGGTGTACTCCCCCATATCAATGAACCACAACCTCGCGGGCACCTTCCACGAGCCTGTGCTGGACCGTGAAGCTGCCGACGCTTTCATGCTCACGGCCTACGACTGCGTGGACCTCGGCATCGCGGATGAGGTCATCCCGGAGCCCGAGGGCGGCACCCACCTCGACCCCAGGGCCGCTGCCCTGTGCCTGCAGCGCGGCATCATGCGCGAGCTGACCAAGCTCAGCAAGATGTCCCAGGGCAAGCTGATGAAGCGGCGATACACCAAGTTCCGTCGCATGGGCGAGGCCAGCGAATACTCGCAGGAGGCGATGACCCGCGAGGTGGAGCTGCTGATGAGCATCACTGCCGGGGAGCGGCCGCCGCTCCGCACTATGAGGCGAAGGAACACGGAACCGGAACCCCACGAGGCCTACGTTGCCAGCGACGACTGAGGGGCGCCGTTAGTTTCCAGCGTCGCGGCGCGGGTCAAGAAGCGCAAATGAAAAGGGCGGGTGTTTTCCCCGCCCTTTTCATTTCCTTTCCTGAAAGTGCCGGCTATGCGGCGTCCCTCCCAAACTCCCGCAGGCTGGAGCGCAGGGCCGCGGCGATTTCCGAGTACTCCTCGCGCACTTCCTCGTCGGCCAGCACCGTGGGCATCTTGCTGTTGCGGTAGGAAGAACGCAGTTCCATGTTGCCAAGGTACGGCGCATCGACTTCCGCCGCCAGGTCCTTGCCTCCGCCTTGACCAAAGATGTCGCCGGTGTAGTTTTCCACCACTCCCACGACATTGAGGTTCAGCTTGCGGATCATATTTATGCAGCGCTTGGCGTCCAGGAGGGCGAGAGCCTGAGGGGTGCTCACCACCACGAATCCGTCCATCGGCAGGGTCTGCATCACCGTGAGCGGCGAGTCCGACGTACCAGGCGGCAGGTCCACCACGAGGTAATCCAGTTCGTCCCACTCGGTGTTCTGCAGGAACTGGTTGATGGCGTTGTGGATCATCGGGCCGCGCCAGATGATTGCTTCTTCCTCGTTCTCCTGGAAGAAGGCCATGGACACGACCTTGACGCCCCACTGCTCGGCGGGAATGATCTCGCCTTCCACGTAATCGGGCTTCGCGGTGGCCGCCAGGACGTTGGTGACGTTCGGGCAGTCGATGTCAACGTCGAGAATGCCTACACGAGCGCCTTCCTGGGCCAGGGTAACTGCCAGGTTTACGGCCACGGTGGTCTTCCCGACGCCGCCCTTGCCGCTGTAGACGCCGATCTTGGTCTTGATCTTGCCCAACCGGTCGCCGATCTGGCGCTTCTGTTGCCAGCTGCGCTTGATCTGCTCCAGGCGTGCGTTCTGTGCGTTCTGCTGGGGAGTGGTCATATGTTCTCTCGCCGCGCTGGTTGATGGCAACTGCGGGGGGTCAGATGCCCAGCTGGTTGCGGGCCTCTTCGCTGATCAGGTCGGGCGACCAGGGCGGGTCGAAGACAAGCTCGATCTCCACTTCGTCGACGCCGTCCAGCTCCTGGATGGCCCACTCGGCCTGCTGGCCGATGTATGGACCCATTCCGCAGCCGGGGAAGGTCAGCGTCATCTGCACGTAGACGTCAGACTCCTTGACCTGCACGTCGTAGATCAAGCCCAGGTCAACCACGTTCACCGGAATTTCCGGGTCATAAACTGTCCGTAGGGCGTCCAGCACTTCGTCTCTGCTTACTATTGCTTCTGCCACGTTGGCCTCCTCTGCGCCGCATTGCTACCGGAGATTATAGCAAGAATCCGAGGGATTATTTCGCCCCGGGCCCACCATTCCCCAATCGATGGAGGCCAACGGCCGAGCGGTATGGCTGATATATGATGGTAGAAAGTGGCGATCCAGTAGCCCGATATTGAGGGAAACACCACCGATGGACGCAAGGATCAGGCTTGCAAGCGAGGACGATGCCGAACAGATGCTGGAAATCTACGCGCCGGTCGTGCAGGATACGGTCATCTCTTTCGAGGAGCAGCCGCCGACCATCGAGGAGTTTCGCGGACGCATTCGCTCTGTGCTGGAAAGGCTGCCGTGGCTGGTCTGCGAGACGGGTGGGGCCGTCGCTGGCTATGCCTATGCCACACCGTTCAGGACGCGGGCCGGCTACCGCTGGTCGGCCGAACTGACCGTTTACGTGTATCCTTCCCACCACCGGAGCGGAGTGGGACGCGCCCTGTACACCGCCCTGCTGCAATGCCTCGCCGGCCAGGGATACCGGACTGCCGTGGCGGTCATCGCCCTCCCGAACCCGGCCAGTGTGGCCCTGCACCGGTCGATGGGTTTCCGTCGCACCGGGGTTCTGGAAAATATCGGCTTCAAGCAGGGCCGGTGGATCGACGACGACGTCTGGCAGCTTGACATCCAATCCGGCCTCGAAGCGCCGTCCGAACCCGTTTCCCTGCACGATTTTCTCGGCGGGAGCGAATGGCGCGATGCCCTGGAAAGCGGAGCGGCGCTGCTCAGAAGCTGATGCAGCGCCGCAATCCGGTTCGTCCAAATTTTCCTCGGTCTGTTGCTACGGGATCAGCAGCAGCTTGCCAGTGGTCGCCCGGCTCTCCAGCAGGCGATGCGCTTCCGGCGCATCCGACAGCGGCAGTTCGTGCCCGATGTGCAGCTTGAGGCTGCCGTCGGCGACCCAGCCCAGCACATCGCCGGCACGCTGCTCCAACTCGGCGCGATCAACGGTGTAGTCGCCGAGGCCGGGACGGGTGAGATACAGGGAACCGGCAGCGAACTTGCGCGGGTCAACCGGATCGGGATTGCCGCTGGCCGCACCGTAGAGGGCCATCACACCCCGGCGACCAAGGCAGGAGACGCTCTGGTCGAAAGTGGTCTTCCCAACGCCGTCGTACACCACCCGAACACCCTCGCCGCCCGTGGCATCCTTGACCACCTCGGCAAAGTCCTCCTTGGTGTAGTTGATGGCGTGGTCTGCGCCGGCCTCCCGCGACATCTCCGCCTTTTCCTCGGTGGACACGGTGGTGAAGACATAGCCGCCAAGCTTCTTGATCATCTGGGTGAGAATGAGTCCCATGCCGCCAGCCCCGGCGTGAACAATGACCCGGTCGCCCGCCTGCACCGGGTAGGTGGCGTGGCACAGGTAGTGGGCCGTCATTCCCTGCAGCATGGCCGCTGCTCCGGCCTTGGCGTCGAGCCCCGCCGGACGCTTGATGAGACGCCAGGCGGGAACGAGGGCCTGCTCGGCGTAGGAGCCGTTCACGCTGCAGTAGACCACATCGTCGCCCACCGAAACCTCGGAAACGCCGCTGCCGACCGCGGCAACCACTCCGGAGCCTTCGACGCCGATGGTCCGCGGCAGCGGCGGTCCCGGGTTGATGCCGGCCCGGCTGTACACGTCGGTGTAGTTGACGCCCGCCGCCTGAATACGAACCACAGCTTCGCCTTCGCCCGGCGTTGGGTCGGCAACGTCCTGGTACTTCATCGCTTCCGGGCCGCCGAAGTCGTTGATTTGCATTGCTTTCATGACCGTTCCTCCAGAGGTGGAATCTGAGCCTTCATCCAGGCTGCATTTCGCGCCAAGTATACACCTCGAATTGGACGTTCCAAATTCGGATTTCGCCGCAATGCACGGCTGGGATCGACAATGGATATCAGTGTCGCTCTCGCCTCAAATTGCCATTCATAACCGAAACTGATACGATGATTTGGCGCTTTTCACGAAGCGCAAAAGTTGGAAATCAGTCGAGGTCTTGGGGCCCGATTTCAGTGCCGCTCTCTGGCGCGGAATGAGACCCACGGCCTGCCAGAAGAGAACAGCGAGGAACCTATGGCAGAGAGTTTCCTGGATTTTGTTAAGAGCCTCCCCGAACAGGGCAACGTACGTACCGTCAGCCGGGACGAACTGGACGAGGAGGCCTTCAAGCACGGTCGGACCACCTCCACAGGCGGGCGCAGCTTCTACTCCAATATTCGCAACCGGAGCGCCGGTGTCGCCGTAGTTTTCGGCAGCGACCGGGTGGCGACCAAGAAATTCAATCCCACCCAGGAACGTATAAAGACCAATAAGGACAAGACGCTGGAGGAGGTACGCAAATATCTCCTCCGGACGCCGCTAATCAGGGTTCAGCGGACCATCGGAGACAACTCGGAATTCAACCCCAAGTGCAATCTCTTCCTCTCAGTCCAACGATCAGACAATGTCCGACAGGCCTGCCTCTGGAGCCACACCCTCCGCGACTACGACCCCTCCTCCCCTGGCCCCGACCTCTACGAAATATGCATCCCGGAATGGCCTGAAGACGACCGTCAGGTCCTGGTATTTCCCGAAGAGAATCTCACTGTAATCCTCGGCATCGACTACGTTGGCGAAGTGAAGATGGGCTTCCTCCGCATGGCGATGTGGGATGCCAAGGAAGAGGGGATGCTCAGCCTACATGCCGGCTCCAAGATAGTTACCGCGCATCAGCCCGATGGCGACTCCAAGCGCTACGGTATGCTCTTCTTCGGCCTTTCCGGCACCGGCAAGACCACCCACGCCTGCCACGCGCACGGCATGGAGGGCACCGGCGAGGTGATGGACATCCTACAGGATGACATCGTAAACCTCAGCGGGGACGGCCGCGCTCTCGGTACTGAACGGGGATTCTACCTCAAGACTGAGGGAATGAACGCCGAGACACAGGAGCTCATCTACAACGCCCTGCGCTCTCCCGAGGCCCTCTTCGAGAACGTGATGCTCACCCACGACGGTGAGATCGACTATGCCGACCTGTCGTTGGGCGGCAATGGCCGCGCCGTCATTCCCCGTACCAGCTTCGGCGACTACGTAGGCAGCGATATCAATCTTCCCTCCCTGGACCAGCTCGACGGAATGGTCATTGCCTTCATCACCCGTCGGATGACCGTGCTGCCCCTGGTCTCCCGGCTCAACCCCGAGCAGGCCGCAGCCGCGTTCATGCTGGGCGAGAGCGTGGAGACCTCCGCGGGGGACCCGCGGCGCGCCGGTGAATCGGTGCGCGTTGTCGGCACTAATCCGTTCCTCATCGGTTCCGAGGCTCACGAAGGCAACTGGTTCTATGACTTCGTCAAGAACAACGAGGACAAGGTCCAGTGCTATCTGCTTAACACCGGCGGCGTCGGAGAGATCCTTGAACGCGATGAGTCGGGCCGTGCCAGTGTGAAGCAGCCAGTGTCGCGTGTCCCCATTCCGGAAATGTCTGCGATTATTCGGGGTATCCTGCGTAACAGCCTCGAATGGGGCGAAGAACCTCTTTTCGGCACCGAAGTGCCCGTTGCCGCGGAAGGGTTCGACATCGGCAAATACGATCTCAACAACTTCTACACCCCAGAGCAGATCGATGAGTATGCCAGCCGGTTGAAAGAGGAACGCCGGGCCCATCTGGCCAGCTTCCCCGGTCTGAATCCAAAGATCATGGAAGGCTGCAACTAGCCCAGACGTTTCTTAACGCTTACCAGCCGGAGGTATACCTGTGGCAGATGACACCACTCCGATAATCGTTCCCAAGGTCTCGGAAGCCCTCGTCCAGTTTGAATCTCAGAAGAAGGCAAAGAAGACCACCAAGGATGGATACCAGGAACTGCGTAAATTCGTCCGTTGGAGTGGAGACCGTCAGGTCAGCAGGTTCACCCCCCACGATATGGAGCAATACGCCCGCGAGGTAGGACAGGGTGGCGCAGATTCTGCCCAGCAGCGGCTGCAACCCATCAAGGCTTTTGTGGACTACTGGAGGGACCAGGGCTGGATCTCCATTCGTCTCGCCACCCACCTTCGCCCACCCCGCAGCAAGGCGGCCGGCGCCAGCCGCACCACATCGCGCGCGGCGAACGCCGCGGAAGAAGGCAAGACCTACCTCTCCCAGGACGGTTACGATCGGTTGGTGCAACAGGTGGACGACCTGAAGTCCGAACGAGTCTCGGTAACCGAGGAAATCAGGCGGGCCATGGCAGACAAGGACTTCCGGGAGAACGCCCCACTCGACGCCGCCAAGGACAGGCAGGGGAGAATCGAGACCCAGATCAGGGAATTGGAACTCAGTATCTCCAGCGCCCAGATACTGAAGGAAGGCGGAACCGGGACACTGACTCGTTCCACCGTCGGCGCCAGGATGAAGGTCAAGAACAAGGATACCGGCGACGTGATGGAGTACACCCTGGTCGATGCCCGTGAGGCCGATGTTTCTTCCCGTCGAATATCCATCCAGTCGCCCGTCGGGCAGGCTCTGCTTGACCAGGGCATCGGAGAGGAAGTCGCCGTCCCGACACCCAAGGGCACTATCACCTACATCGTCCAGGACGTATCTGCCGCCTGACCATCTGACCACTGCATTCGCAGCGACGCCTGAAACAGAACGGACGCCACTGAATGTGGCGTCCGTTCTGTTTGCCGAGTCGTCCGTCCTACAGTCGCTAGCCGTTCAGCTTGGCGACCTCGCCGATGATGTCGTTGGGGTCGGGCAATTGCCCCGGCACGTAGGTCTCACGGTACCGGATGACTCCGTCCTTGTCCACGATGATGATGGCTCGGTTACCCGCGCCTCTTTCCGCATTCCACAGGTCGTAGGCCTGGGTCGTCTGGCCCTTGGGGTGGAAGTCGGAGAGCTCCGGGTACGGCAGACCGCCCATGGCGGTGCTCCACGCCTTGTGGGAATGTACTGTATCGCAACTGATGCCCAGAACCTGGGCATTGTTCTCCTCGAACCGGCCGTGTGCCTGCCGGAAGAGGGTGGCCTGACTGGTTCAACCAGAGGTGAAATCGAAGACGTGGAACGAAAGGACGACGGTCTTCTCACCGCGATACTGGCTGAGGGTTATTTCTCCATGCTCTGGAGAGGGTAGCTTGAACTCTGGGGCTACGTCGCCAACTTCTGCAGGCATAACCTCACTCCTTCGGATTACGGCGGCGAAATTCCGAAATGCCGCCGCACCGATTATACCCCACATCCAACCACTGCGGTCATACAAATTGTGCCCGGAGGCGCGATGTTATACTCCCCTGCGTGGCAATTCTGAGAGCGATTGGCGGCGACTGCTGAGGGTGCGGGATGGAAGTGGTGTTTGACGGCGGCGTGTACCTGCCTGAACTGGACCTGTGGATGGATTCCCGTCGCAAGCGGGAGTCCAGCGTTATCTCCCACGCCCACTCCGACCACACCGGGCGACACCGCAGGCCGGTGGTAACCCCAAACACCCTTCTACTGCTTCAGGACTACCTGAAGAAGGCTGACCCCATCGTGCTGCCCTACGGCGAGACGCTCGATGCGTCGACCCATGCCATCACCCTGTACCCGGCGGGACACTGCCTCGGCTCGGCCCAGGCGCTGGTCGTGTCGAAGGACACCGGCGAGCGGTTGCTGTACACCGGCGACATCAAGACCCGCTCCAGTCCCACCAACGAGCCAGCCCAGCCTGTTGAGTGCGACACCCTTGTAATCGAGTCCACCTACGGCCGCCCCGACTACGTATTCCCGTCGCAGGAACAGACCCTGGCCACCGCCACTCGCATGCTCCGGACTTGGCTGAAGCGAGGCGAACGCCCCGTCGTGCTGGGCTGGCGGTTGGGCAAGGCGCAGGAACTGCTCCACCACATGCTGTCCGAGGGGTTCGAGGTTGTCGCTGAGGAAGGGATATACCAAGCGGTGGAGGCCTACCGCGAGGGTGGCGTCCACTTTCCGGGACAGGTGTCGGCCTTCGACGGGCACTGGCCTGACGGCACGGTCGCGCTCTTCCCGCCCGGCCGGTCAGCCCGAGTCCTTGGCGGGTACCGGTACCAGCGAACGATGGAGCTGACAGGATGGGCCGCGTCCAACAGCCGCCACCACTGGCGCAGGCCTGCCGATTCCAGCCTGCCCTTCAGCGACCACGCCGACTACAACGACCTGCTCGCGTACGTTGAAACGGTCAAGCCGAAACGAGTCTACACCGTCTACGGCTTCCCTGACCTCGCCGCTGGCCTCCGCGCCAGAGGCTACCCGGCCGTCCACCTCGACGGCAAGACCCCCAGCGCCCACGGCTTCCAGATGGGCCTGTTGTAAGCAGCCGAGAGAGTTGGCGTTTCCTACGCCTGCTCTTCGATCAGAACGTCCCCGCCGTCCCAGGCCTGGATGGTTAGCGTGCTGTTTTGAAGGAGGGACATGCCAATGACCGATTCGTGATCAGTCTGAAGCACGTCCACGGCAATCAACTGTTCATGCCACGAGGCTATAGCATCGTAAACCTGCATAAGCACATGGTCGCCATTGCCGAGGATTACGAAGAGTTCGTCCGAAGGGACCAGTTCCAATTGTTCGATTGCGCTTGATGCTAGAGCCATATCACCGTCGTATCCTGTGTCCAATACACATGGAAAGGGATGAAGATTGCCATGCAAATCTTGAACCTCAACGACGATGATTGCTTCCTGGCGCCAGTTGACTCTACCTGCAATCATTTCCCAGATTCCAGACTTCTTCCACCCATGCGGAGGGCTGCTGTAAACCCGATCCTGACGCGATAGGTTACTGCTCCCGGATTACGCCGACGCAATCTCCTTGATGCTTCCAAACCGCGCTTATCTACCTCGTAGTCGCCCGTTTCCACGTCAATCACGACGAATTTTCCTCTTTCCTCCTCCAGGTCAATCGTTGGCTTTATTGATTCGTCGAATATTTTTTGGCCTTTATCGGCAATCGCCTTGGCCGCCTTTTGGTCCAGCGTCATTTGCGTCACTTGCTCCGGCAACCGAGTAAACTGTCCCTGGGATTTAGAGTACCACGACCGATCCGGAATGAAACGGGGCGCACAATCGTGCGCCCCTGTATGGGTCCGTTGCGTCTGAGTTCCTGGGTTAGTCCGGCGTTGAGCCCAGGGCAGGGACGTTGGCGGACTCGTCGGATGCGAGCTGCCGGTTGACCGCGCTGAGGTACGCCTTGGCGCTGGCCACCACGATGTCGGTGTCGGCGCCGCGCCCGGTGTAAGTCTTGCCGTCCTTTTCGATTCGGATGGTGACCGTGCCCAGCGAGTCGCGGCCCTCGGTGGCCGCCTGCACGTTGAAGTCCACCAGCTTGTTCACCACGCCGATGGCCCGGTCGACGGCGTTGCAGATGGCGTTGACCGGACCGTTGCCCGTGGCGGCATCGGTCGTCGGGATGCCCTCCGGGTCGATCAGGCGCACGGTGGCGGTGGCGATGCCGTGGTCGCCGCCGCTGAACTGCACTTGGTCCAGCGTGTAGCTGATCGGCTCGCTGGCTTCCCGCGATTCCTCATCCATCAGGACTTCCAGGTCGCGGTCGGTGACCTCCCGCTTGCGATCGGCCAGGACCTTGAAGGACTCGAACACCTTTGACACTTCGTCTCGAGACAGGCTGTAGCCCAGCGCTTCCAGGCGGGCCTGCAGTCCGGCTCGGCCGCTGAGCTTCCCCAGCACCAGGCTGTTGCCCGGCACGCCAACGCGCTCCGGCTGCATCACCTCGTAGGTGGAGCGGTCCTTCAGCACGCCGTCCTGGTGGATGCCCGAGGCATGGCGGAAGGCGTTCTCGCCCACCACCGCCTTGTTGGCCTGCACCGCCATGCCGGAGATGCGGCTCACCATGCGGCTGGACGGATAGATCTGCGTGGTGTCGATGCCGATGTCCACCCCGAAGTGGTCCTTGCGGGTGTCAAGGGCCATGATGATCTCTTCCAGCGAGGCGTTGCCTGCCCGTTCGCCGATACCGTTGATGCAGCCCTCGACCTGCCGCGCCCCGGTCTCGATGGCGGTCAGGCTGTTGGCCACGGCCAGGCCCAGGTCGTTGTGGCAGTGGACGCTGAGGGTCACGTTCTCAATGCCAGGGACGTTTTTCTTGATGTCCTCAAGCAACTGCGCGAAGCCGTTGGCGGACGGGATAGCGTACCCGACGGTGTCGGCGATGTTGATGGTCGTTGCGCCGGCCCGGATGACCTCGGACAGCATCTGGTACAGGTACTCCGGGTTGGTGCGAGTGGCGTCCATGGGGGAGAACTCTACGTCGGGGCAGTAGCCCTTGGCCCGCTCCACCATGGTGACGGCCATTTCCATGACCTCTTCCCGGTTCTTACGGAGCTGGTGCATCTGGTGGATCTCCGAGGACGAGAGGAACACGTGGATGCGGGGCCGCTCCGAGTGCTCGACCGCCCGCCAGGCCTGGTCGACGTCGTTGGGATGGGCGCGGGCCAGCGAGGCGATGATCGGGCCCTTGACCTCCCTGGCGATGGCCGACACCGCCTCGAAGTCGCCGGGGGAACTGGCGGCGAACCCCGCCTCGATGATGTCCACGTTCATCCGCTGCAGTTGGCGGGCGATCTCCATCTTCTCGGCGCCGGTCATGCCGATGCCGGCGGACTGCTCGCCGTCGCGGAGGGTGGTGTCCAGGAGAAGTACTTTGTCGTTAGCCATCTCTTCCTTTACCTCAAATTCCTTTCTGAATGTATTGTTTGGGGTCGCCGGCGCCGCTAACTGCGGCTATCAGAAAGGCTTCGCAGGGTCACGTAGTCCACCACACCCAGCCCGGCCAGGACCAGCGTGCGACGGTGAACTACACTCAACGTCTCCTGCTGCATAAATTTTCCCTCACCCTGACCCTCTCCTTCCCGGAGAGGGGATTTGGCAGTTTTACTTCGGGTCCATCCACGGCATCATGGCGCGGAGCTGCTTGCCGATGCCTTCGATGGGTGCGTTCTGCGCCGCGTCGCGCATGGGCACGAACCGCGGGCGGCCCTCGTCGTTCTCGGCGATCCACTCGCGGGCGAAGGTGCCGTCCTGGATCTCCTTGAGCACTGCGCGCATGTTCTCGCGGACGTGTTCGTCGATAATGCGGTCGCGGCGGCTCAGCGAGCCGTACTCGGCGGTGTCGCTCACCGAGAAGTGCATGTAGTTGTGGCCGCCCTGGTACATCAGGTCAACGATCATCTTGAGCTCGTGCAGGCACTCGAAGTAGGCGATCTCCTGCGGGTACCCTGCCTCGACCAGCGTTTCGAAGGCAGCGTTAACCAACGCGGTCACTCCGCCGCAGAGGATGCTCTGCTCGCCGAACAGGTCGCTCTCGGTCTCGTCCTTGATGGTGGTCTCCAGCACGCCGGCACCGGTGCAGCCGATGCCCTTGGCGTATGCCAGGCCGATCTGACGTGCGTTGCCGGTGGCGTCCTGGTGGACAGCCAGAAGGCTGGGCACGCCCACGCCCTCGACGAACAATTCGCGCATCCGGTGTCCCGGGGCTTTGGGCGCGACCATCATCACGTCCATGTTGTCCGGAAGCACGATTTCACTGTAGTGGATGCTGAAGCCGTGGGCGACCATGAAGGCGCTGCCCGGCTTCAGGTTGGGCTCGATCTGCTCCCGGTAGATGCGGCCCTGGACGTGGTCGGGAATGACCATCATTATCACGTCGGCTTCCTTGGCCACCTCGGGCACCTCGGCGACCCGCAGTCCTGCGGCCTCCGCCACGGCGATGGACGAGCTACCGGGGTACAGGCCCACAACCACGTTCTGCCCGTTGTCTTTCAGGTTCAGGGCGTGGGCGTGGCCCTGGCTGCCGTAGCCGATGATGCCGATAGTCTTGTCGGCGAGGGTGCCCAGGTCGGCGTCCTGGTCGTAGTAGACGTTTACCATCGTTGCGCTATCCGTCCTTACATTAAATTCAGTTTTCCGCTCGTTTCCGCTCATTTCCCTTCGCTCCAGGTACGGTACCGGCTTCGGCCATACTCCGGATGTTGGGGAAACGCGGGGTGTTCCGGTCTATATTCCGCTGTCCATCCGGATGGTTCCGTTGCCGCTGATGGGCACTCCCAGGTTCTCGGCCCCCATGCCGCTGTCCTGTCCGCGCACCATGGCGACGAGGCCCGTGCGCACCATCTCGGTGATGCCGAAGGGACGCAACAGGTCTTCCAGTGCGTCCACCTTCTGCTCGCCGCCGGTGATCTCGATAACGATGGAGGTGGAGCTAACGTCGACGATGTTCGCGCTGAACAGCTCGGCGAACTGCATGATCTCACCGCGCGTGGCGGGCGACGTCGTCACCTTCAGGAGCGCCAGCTCCCGGGCGACCACCTGGTGCGTCGAGATATATGAGACCTCTATGACGTCAATCAGCTTGTCAAGCTGACGGGTCACCTGTTGCACCGTGGTCAGATCGCCGTTGACCACGAATGTCATTCGTGAGAGGCCAGCCTTCTCGCTGCGTCCCACTGCCAGGCTGGCGATGTTGAAGCCGCGCCGCCGGAACATGCTGGCGATGCGGGTCAACACCCCCGGCTTGTCTTCCACGAGGGCGATGATGGTGTGCTGGTCCTGTTGGGCCGACTGCACCATGCTAGTATGGCCCTCCCTGGGAAGGCTGGACTTCGATCATCTCGTGGACAGATTCCCCAGCGGGGATCCACGGGTACACCTGCTCGTCTTCCTTCACCACGAAGTCGATGATTACCGGCCCGTTCACCTCCATGGCGTGGCGAACGGCGTCGTCGACTTCTTCCTTGCGCGTAACCCGCATCCCGTCGATGCCGTAGGCCGCGGCCAGCTTCACGAAGTCGGGGTTGCCGGAGTATTCGACCGCGTAGTATTCCCGCTCGTAGAACACGTCCTGCATCTGCTTGACCATCCCCAGGCTCTGGTTGTTGAGGATGGCGAACTTGGTGTTCACTTTGTTCTCGACGATGGTTGCCAGGTCGGGCATGGTCATTTGGAAGCCGCCGTCGCCGGCCACCGACCAGACGGTCATGTCGGGGCGTCCCATCTGGGCCCCCAGTGCCGCCGGGACCTCGTACCCCATGGAACCCAGGCCGCCCGAGGTGATGAGCGTGTTCGGCTCCTTGAACTTGCAGTGCTGCGCCGCCCACATCTGGTGCTGGCCCACGCCGGTCACCACGATGCAGTTGCCGCCGGCCACTTCCGACAGCCGGTTCAGCACGTACTGCGGCAGCAGTTCCTCCGACTCGCGTATGTGCAGCGAGGGGTGCTCGGCCTTCAGCTGGTCCAGGCGCTGGAACCAGTCGATGTGCACGTTGGGCTGGACCATGGGAATAAGCTGGTTGAGCACCTTCTTCAGGTCGCCCACCACCGGCACCGTGGCCTTCACGTTCTTGTCCAGCTCCGAGGCGTCGACGTCGATGTGCACCACCTTGGCATTGGGCGCGAAGTCCCGCAGCCGCCCGGTGACCCGGTCGTCGAAGCGCATGCCGAGCCCGATGAGCAGGTCGGACTGGTCGATGGCCAGGTTGTTGTAGGCCATGCCGTGCATGCCCGGCATACCCATGTTCAGCATGTGCTCCGTGGGTATGGAACTGATGCCCAGAAGCGTGGTGATGACCGGTATCTGCGCCTTCTCGGCCAGCTCGATCAGCTCGTTGTAGGCCTGGGATATGAGGACCCCGTGTCCGGCCATTATCACCGGTCGCTCGGCGGAGTTGATCAGAGCCGCGGCCTGCGCCACCTGGTTCATCGAGGCCTCGCCCGGCGGATGGTATCCCGGAAGGTTGGGCTGGTCGGGCCAGATGAACTCAGTGCGAAGGTCCTGGAGCACGTCCTTGGGGATGTCCACCAGCACCGGGCCGGGACGGCCTGTGCGAGCGATGTGAAATGCCTCTTTGATGGCAGGGGCGACGTCTTCCACTTCCATCACCAGGAAGTTGTGCTTGGTGATGGGCAGCGTGATACCGGTAACGTCCGTTTCCTGGAAGGCGTCCCTGCCGATGGCGCCCCGGGGCACCTGTCCGGTGATGGCCACCATCGGCACAGAGTCCATCTGCGCGGTGGCGATGCCGGTCACCAGGTTGGTGGCGCCGGGCCCGCTGGTCGCCGAGCACACGCCGACCCGTCCGGTGGCGCGGGCGTACCCGTCGGCGGCCATGGAGGCAGCCTGCTCGTGGCGAACCAGGACGTGCCGGAGGGCAGGGTACTTGGCCATCGCTCCGTACAGCGGCAGCACCGCGCCCCCGGGGAGCCCGAAGACGATATCCACCCCTTCTTTCAGAAGGCTTTCACAGACTATTTCGGCGCCGCTAAGTTTCATACATCCTGCCTGCCACCGAACTGGCAGTCACCGTCGTTGGGTGCGAAATTCTCGCGTTGGATTGGGAAAGTCTCGTTGTGCGGAGGGCATAAAAAAACACCCATCCCTGCCTGAAGGGACGGGTGTGGACCCGCGGTACCACCCTTCTTTCCCGACAAAAACGGCCAACGAGGTTTGTGCTTCCGAGGCCGTTTGGATCGAGACTCTCTGAGGACTGTATAACGGTGTCACCCGCCTCGCCCTGCTTCCCCGACAGACTCGGGGCCATCAGGCGGGCCGCTCCCGGGCGAGTTCACGGCTCTTCTGCCACCGGCTCGCACCAACCGCCGGCTCTCTGTCGCAGGGTACCGCTAATACTCCCGCTCATCGCGGATTCCGGATAGCAATACTAGCACCGCCCATAACCGGTGTCAACGGATTACCCGGCAATTTCCGCGAACGGGTCGCCTCCTCGATGTGCGGGTTTCCCTAACCCGAAGACTCCTTCAGCATCGCGCAGCCGGTGACGCCGAGGGTCAGGGGCAGCAGCGTGTCCACGAAGGCCCAGATGACCCACGCCTGGTGGTTTCCGTCGAGGCTGTCGTTGCCAAGGGCCAGCAGCGAGAACCAGCTGTGCAGCAACAGTATCGCTATGCCCGCCGTGAGGTAGAACGCCACGTTTACCTCGAGATGCCTGCGGGTCGCCGGGTCCCCGTGCGCGCGCCCCACCGCTTCCTGCCGTTTGCGGTCGTAGTTGAACACCAGGGCCACGGCCACACCGACCACCATCAGGATGTCCAGGACGAACCAGACATTGGTGACTTCGAACGAATCCACGAAGAACGAGTTGATGATGAACCACACGGCCACCACCGTGGCAACCCCGATAAGGTACATCCCCAGCAGCTTCTTTATTGCTTCCATCGGACCTCCCTTGACGAGAATATCGTCGGCCCCTTGTCCGCCTCGCGCACTCGCATAAAATCGCGGATTGGCCTGCCTTCCGCGTATATTATGACACCCGCCTATGCTAAAATGCTGTTCCCGGATAGCCACGTATTTGGCGGTTTCACATCTTCTGCGCCTTTGGGCGAATTGGATATGCCCCGTGACTGAGCGCATTCTCGTCGCCGTAGCATGGCCCTACGCCAACGGTCCGTTGCACCTGGGACACGTTGCCGGCTGCTACCTGTCCGCCGACATCTTCGCCCGCTACCACCGTTTGAAGGGCAGCAGCGTGCTGATGGTGTCCGGCAGCGACACCCACGGCACTCCCATAACCATCCGCGCCGACCAGGAGGGCATCACATCCGCCGAGGTCGTCGACCGTTATCACGCGCTGTTCCTGGAATCGTGGGAGAAGCTGGGCATCAGCTTTGACCTCTTCACCCACACCCATACCGAGAATCACGCCCAGGTCACCCACGACATATTCAACACCCTGCTCGAAAAGGGCTACATCTACACCGACACCACGCTGCTGGCCTACTGCGCTCAGTGCACCCGCTTTCTGCCCGACCGTTACGTCGAGGGCGTCTGCCCCCACTGCGCCAACACCCGTGCCCGCGGCGACCAGTGCGACGCCTGCGGCCGCACCCTCGACCCTCGCGACCTGGTGGAGCCGCGCTGCGCCCTCAGCGGCGACACCCCCGAATTCCGCGAGTCCGAGCACTTCTTCCTCAGGCTCTCGGCCTTCCAGGAGCCGCTGCTGGAGTGGGTTTCAAAGCAGACCCACTGGCGCGCCAACGTGCTCAACTTCACCCGCCGCTTCCTCGAGGACGGGCTCCACGACCGCGCCATCTCCCGCGACCTCGACTGGGGCGTTTCCATTCCGCTGGAAGGCTACGAAGACAAGAAGATTTACGTGTGGTTCGAGGCAGTCATCGGATACCTGTCCGCCGCCGTCGAGTGGGCCAGGATTCACGGCGAACCCGACAGTTGGCAGGACTTCTGGAAGGACCCGGACAGCCGCTCTTACTACTTCATCGGCAAGGACAACATTCCCTTCCACAGCATCATCTGGCCCGCCATGCTCATGGGCTACGGCAACGACCTGAACCTGCCCTACGACGTGCCGGCCAACGAGTTCCTGAGCCTCGAGAACCAGAAGTTCTCCACCAGCCAGAACTGGGCCGTCTGGGTGCCCGACTACCTCGAGCGCTACGACCCCGACCCGTTGCGGTACCTGCTGTCGGTGAACATGCCCGAATCGGCCGACTCCGACTTCTCCTGGGGCGAGTTCGTCCGCCGCAACAACGAGGAGTTGGTCGCCACCTACGGCAACCTGGTCAACCGTGTGCTGACCTTCGCCTACCGCAACTTCGACGGTAAGGTACCCACCCCGGGCGCCCTCGACGAGTCCGACAAGGCCATCCTCGAGTCGGCCCGCGCCGCCATGGACGAAGTCGGCGCAAGCCTCGACGCCTGTCGCTTCAAGGCCGCCATCAACCGTATTTTCGGCCTTGCGCAGGAGGCCAACCGCTACCTCGACGCCAAGGCTCCCTGGAGGGCCATCCGCGAAGACCGCGAGGCTGCTGGAACCTCCCTGTTTGTGACCATCGCTGTCATCAGCTGCCTGAAGACGCTGCTCCACCCGTTCATGCCCTTCAGTTCCCAGCGCCTGCATGAGTTCCTCGGGCAGGACGGCCGAGTGGAAGACTGCGGCTGGGACTTCGACGCCGCCGTGGGCTCCGTGGCCGGTGGCCGCGAGCTGCGCCAGCCCGCTCCCCTGTATACCAAGCTGGAACCGGAAGTGGTGGACCAGGAAGTCGCCCGTCTCGGCATCAGCAGCGGCTGACGGGACTCCGATGCTCTACGGACTCGACGAACGGACCGCGGCCATCTACGCCCCGGTTCAGGCGGGACTCGAACAGGTCGACGCCAAGCTGAAGGGCCTTGCCAGCCAGGCCAGCTCAGCCACCGAGGACCTGCGCCCCCTGCTCGACTACGTGGCCGAGACCGGCGGCAAGCGCATCCGCCCGGCCGTGACGCTGTTGGCTTCCCATTCCTACCCCCACGACCCGGACAAGCTGGTGCTGATGGCCAGCGCTGTCGAACTGCTCCATCTCGCCACCCTCATCCACGACGACACCGTCGACGACTCATCCACCCGCCGCGGCCGCGCGACGGTGAGCAACGTCTGGGGGCACCACGTCTCGGTGCTCTTCGGCGACTACGTGTTCGCCACCTCCGCCACCTTCGTCTGCGACACCGAGAGCCTGCGCATCATGCGCCGCTTCTCCGAGACAATCATGGAGCTGGCCAGCGGCGAGCTCATCGAATACTTCGGCGCATACGACGCCAACCAGGCCCGCGAGCTCTACAACGACCGCATCTACCGCAAGACCGCATCGTTGTTCTGCACCGCCGGCGAGTCCGGGGCCGTCCTGGCCGGTGCGCCCGAGGACGAGGTGCAGGCCATGCGCCGCTACGCCTACAACATCGGCATGGCCTTCCAGGTTGGCGACGACCTGCTCGACTTCCAGGGCGACGAGTCCAGCATGGGCAAGCCCGTGGGCTCCGACCTGCTCAACGGCGTGCTCACCCTTCCCACCATCCTGCTCATGGAGCGCTACCCCGACGAAAACCCCGTCGCCGCCTTCTTCCAGGACAAGGACAATCCTGCGAAGATGGAGCGCGTGCTAGACGTGATCAACAACTCCAGCATCATGCAGGACTGCCACGACGTCATCCGCGGATACTGCGACCATGCCCGCTCGGAACTCATGTCCCTGCCTCCCGGCGAAGCCCGCCATTCCCTCGACGCCCTCGCCGAATACGTCTGCGACCGCCAGCGCTAGCCCCGGCTCCCTGCGCCGTCCAGCACCTGCCCTTGACGCAATCCGCCGCGCTTGGCTACACTGCCGACTATTCAGGCGCGCAGGATTTTGCCCATAATGTGCGGCGTTAGCGGCATCCTTCACAAGCATTCCACGGCTGGTGGCACCCTCCCCGCAATCGGCGACCAGCTCATTCGCATGCTGGAACCCCTCACCCATCGCGGACGCGACTCCAGCGGCGTCACCATCGTCGGCGAGCAGCCCGAGGGCGACTTCATCGTCCGCATCTGGACCGACAGCCCCCGCGAGGCCTCGGACGTGCTCACCCGCGCCGAGGACACCGTGCGGCGCGAGGGCGGCGTCGTCTGCTCCAGCAGGCACACCGGGCAGTTCCTCCGCCTCGCCGTGAACTACGAAGGGGAACCCTCCGACTTGGCCGCCGCCCTGATTGACACCCCCGGCGTCGCCCTGCACAGCCTTGGCCACACCTCCGAGGTCATCAAGGATGTCGGCACTCCCGCCGCCATGGACGACCGCCACGACATCGGAGCCATCCGCGGCACCCACGGCATCGGCCACGTGCGCATGGCCACCGAGAGCAGGGTTGACGTAAATCACGCCCATCCCTTCTGGGCCTACCCATTCCCCGACGTCTCCGTGGTGCACAACGGCCAGCTCACCAACTACCACAAGCTGCGCCGTATGTATGAGGACCAGGGCCACCACTTCCAGACGGGCAACGATTCCGAGCTCATCGCCGTCTACCTGGCCGACAAACTGGCTCGCGGCGAAGGTCTGGACGACGCCCTCCGCGCATCGCTGGGAGACCTCGACGGCACCTTCACCTACCTGGTTGCCACCCGCGACGGGCTCGGGTACGCCAAGGACCAGTGGTCTGCCAAGCCCCTCGTCACCATGGAAACCGACGACGTGATCGCCATTGCCTCCGAGGAAATCGCTCTGCGCGGCGTTTTCGACCAGGAAATCGACCGCGCCGAGCCGCAGAAAAGCGAGGTTATGACCTGGCTACTATAGACGCCGCCGACCTCGACACCAGGTCGCTGAACACCCGCCTCAAGCAGTTGGCCTCGCCCGGCGCCGAGATTACCGTCCTCAACCCCAACGCCCGCCACAATCTCGCGGTCGGCGTTTTCGAGGACTGCACCATCCGCTTCGAGGGCAGCGTCGGCTACTACGCCGCCAGCCTCCTCGACGGCCCGGAAATCGTCATCGAAGGCAACGCCGGCTGGGCCGTTGGCGACAACCTGATGAGCGGCAGGATCACCGTCACGAAAGACGCCGGTGCCTCCGCCGGCTCCACCATGCGCGGCGGCGAACTGGTAGTACACGGCGACGTCGGCGCCCGCGCCGGCATCTCCATGAAGGGCGGCACCATGGTCGTTGGTGGCAACGCCGGGTTCCTCACGGGCTTCATGATGCAGAAGGGCCGCATAATCATCTGCGGCGACGCCGGAGAGGCCGTCGGCGACTCGATGTACGAGGGCGCGATATACGTCGCCGGCGAGATCGCCTCCCTCGGCTCGGACGCCACCACCGAGGAAATAAGCGAGGACGAGCTCATCGATATCCTGACCGTCCTCGAGGCCCAGGGCATCACCGGACAGCGCACCTTCACCAAGGTCGTGTCGGCCAAGCGCTTCTACAACTACGACTCGCTGGAACGCCTCGAAAAGTCCGCCCTGTAGAAAACCAGCCTCAGTGCTTTCCGGTTAGGCCTTGGCGGCCCGGTGCCTGCGTGTACCTGCCGGCGGCTTGAGTACGTCGCAAATGTCTTTGAGTTGAGATACCACGTTGTTCAGTACAATTTCTCTGTCAGTGTCGGTTAGCAAATGAATGGGAGTAAATTCCCCACTGTTTTGGTCATAGAGCACGAGAAGTGATTGTTCCCAAGTATAGTCAAGACCAAACCATAAACTGTCCTCCAAACCGGGAATGTTGAAATAGCGCCCGTATCCGTATGTCCAAGGAGTTCCACCCCGGTTTACTGTTAGCCATCCTGCATTTTGCCCGCGACTAATCGCCTCATAGACAAGGTCGACCAAGCCACGCATGCGGCGAGGAAATTCTGGGCTTAGGTCTTCCATTTTCAGCGGAACGAATGTCACTCTACCCTCCTGTTGCCGTATGAGGCCTTGCAACTGATTGATGTCTGAGGTGATATGGGGGTCGTCGGTCGTGACTTGACTTAGGTTTGCCAATAGGTCAACCCAACCGACCATAATCATCCGGCGCCGCCTACTACTGGATATTAAGCCTATGCGTCTCCGGCCCTCATTAACTCTGTCGCTGGGTTTTGGCTTTCGGCCAACATCTCGATTAACGTCGGTCCACAAGCTGTCAATTCTTGTGTCTGGAACCACGAACAGCAACACTGCAGGCCCGGAGGACGGCAACTGTTCTAAGTAGGCTCTTGCTTGACCATCTCCAAGATCTGCCCAGAACTTGGATTCGCCAATCACGCGCTTCTCGCCGTTTCCGTCATACCCGACGAAATCGGGGCGCGCCCTGTCATCGGAAACGACCACCTGGGTAGCAAAGCTGATGCAATGTTCGACAGAGGCACCTGTGGTCTTTGCAACTAATACGTTAAGGGCCGCCCGGGCACATTCTGATTTATTGAGAATATACACAAGCGCATCTGTTGCGGCGTCCTCTATTCTGTTGGTGTACCTTGGCAAAAGATGGGCCAGCAAGCTATCCCCTTCAGTCATGGTTTCCCTCCCTAGTAGCTGCCCGCTATTGCTCTTGCGCCGAAAAGTAAATCTGCGTCTACTTCGCAGGCTCCCCTACCACTCCCGCGCCGGCTCCGTGGGATAGTCCTCCGGCCTGCCCGTGTCGCCGGGTTGGATGACGAAGTCCCGTCGGTCCCGATATAGAGGCGCGCGGTTCAGAACATAGTCCTCCGAGCGGGCTTCTTCAACGTCGAACTCCTCAAAGGGCGTCATGATCCAGTATTTGTGCTCTCCGAAGAATAGATAGGTGTTCTCCATCCGGAAGAAGCGTGCAGGCACACCTTCACCCGCCTTCCAGCGCTCCACGATCATGGCCAGCAGGTCGGCGCAGTCGTCCTTGCAAGTGAGAACGTACTCGTGGGGCCATGTGTCCCGATAGGTCACGGCTTCCCGCCATGGCGCGCGTTCGATTCGTTCGGTAAGTGTTGGCTCCATCATTCTCATCTCGTTCAGCTTGGGTGGCCTTCCTGTCCAGTCTTCCATGCAATAGCGTTCCGGCTCAAGTCTTGCAGGATATCGTGAGCCTTGTCCAGAGACAGGAATCGCACCTTCTGCCTGCTACCCTCTAACATGAGCAGTTTCGGCTCGATCGTAACTTGTGAAAACCGTGGGATACTTTTCGCCAGTTCCTCAATTTGAGGATATAATCCCCGCAACTTCTCCCGGAGACGCAACGCCCATGGTGATGAACAGCAGCCAGATCTGGCCCCCCTGGGTCATGGACGATATCCATGCCAAGGCCGAACTCGGCCGCTACCGCATCCGTGGCTTCTCGTCCTTCCAGAAGGTCACCCATTTCGATGACCTGACCTTCCTCTCCACCGGCCTCACCCGCTTCCCGCTGGAGGGCTACAAGGAACGCTGCGAGACACGCACGGTCATCGGCGCCCGCTTCGCCGAAAACCCGCTCATCCTCGAAACGCCCGTCTACATCAGCGGCATGAGTTACGGCGCGCTCTCCGCCAACGCCAAGGTCGCGCTCGGCAAGGCCGCCGCCATGGTCGGCTCCGCCAGCAGCACCGGCGACGGCGGGATGCTGCCCGGCGAACGTGCCGTGGCCGACAAGCTCATCTACCAGGTGCTTCCCAGCCGCTACGGCTTCAACCCTCACCATCTTGCCGGGGCCCAGGCCATCGAGATTGTGGTGGGCCAGGGCGCCAAGCCCGGCACCGGCGGCATGCTCATGGGCGTCAAGGTGCAGGACGACGTAGCCGAGATGCGCGACCTGCCCCTGGGCATCGACCAGCGCAGTCCGGCGCGCCACCCCGACTGGCTCGGCCCCGACGACCTGGCCGTCAAGATTGAGCAGCTCCGCGAGGCCACCGACTGGAGCGTCCCCGTCCACGTCAAGCTCGGTGCCTGCCGCGTCGACGACGACGTCAAGCTGGCCGCCAAGGCCGGGGCCGACGCCATCGTTATCGACAGCATGATGGCCGGCACCGGCGCGTCCGCCGAGGTGCTGCTGGAGCACAGCGGCATCCCCACCGTGCCCGCCATCGTCATGGCGCGCGAGGCCCTGCGGGAGCTTGGCCTCTACGGCAAGGTCAGCCTCATCGCCTCCGGCGGCATCCGCGGCGGTGCCGACGCCGCCAAGGCCCTCGCCCTCGGTGCCGACGCCGTGGCCATCGGCATCGGCGCGCTCATCGCCCTGAACTGCAACCGGGAAATCCCCGAGAGCAACTTCGAGGAAGAGGTCGGCGTCCCCGCCGGATTCTGCCGCTTCTGCCACACCGGCAAATGCCCCGTCGGCATCGCCACCCAGGACCCGGTGCTGATGCAGCGCCTAGACCCCGACGAGGGAGCCGAGCGCGTCGCCAACTTCATCAACTCCATGACCATGGAGATGACCCTGCTCACCCGTTCCCTCGGTAAGGGCGACGTCCACAGCCTGGAGCCGGAAGACCTGGCCGCCCTGACCATGGAGGCGTCGGCCATGGCCCGCGTGCCCCTGGTCGGCACCAACAAGGTCTTCGGCTGGTAGCCGGACGGTTGGTCACTCATGAACGCCGAGCTTGACCGCTACCATGGTGCGTTGTTGGGCCTCGCCGCCGGCGACGCCCTCGGAACCACCGTGGAGTTCAAGAGCCCCGGCAGCTTCCAGCCGATGCAGGACATCGTGGGCGGCGGGCCCTTCGGCATGAACCCAGGTCAGTGGACCGACGACACCTCCCTCGCCCTCTGCCTCGCCGAGAGCCTCGTCGAGTGCCGTGGCTTCGACCCCGTCGACCAGTTGCAACGCTACGTCCGCTGGTGGCGCGAGGGCCACCTGAGCTGCACCGGGCACTGCTTCGACATCGGAAACACCACCCGCTCAGCTCTCGCCGCATTCGAACGCACCGGCAAGCCGTCCGGGCTGACCTCGCCCAACACCGCCGCCAACGGCTCGATAATGCGCCTTGCCCCGGTGCCCATGTTCTACGCCAACGACATCGACGACGCTACAGACTATGCCGGCCAGAGCTCGGCCACCACCCACGCCGCCGCCGAACCCGTCGCCGCCTGCCGTTATATGTCGGCAATCATCGTTCGCGCCCTCAAAGGCGCATCGAAGGAAGCAGTCCTTGCACCCCCCGAAATCAACGGCCTGCCAGAAAAGATTGCGGCGATTGCGTCAGGCAGCTTCAAGACCAAACAGCCTCCCGCAATCCGGGGCACCGGCTACGTCGTCGATTCCCTTGAAGCGGCATTGTGGGCCTTCCACAACAGTGATAACTTTGCCGACGGTGCTTGCCTCGCCGTGAACCTCGGCGACGACGCCGACACCACCGGCGCGGTCTACGGCCAGATTGCCGGGGCCTTCTACGGCGCAACCGGCATACCCCAGCACTGGCGCGACATCCTCGCCATGCGGGATACCATTGAAGACTTCGCCACACGCCTCTACGAACTACGACCAGCCTAGCCCACCCATCAAACAAGGAGCGGCGGCATGACCGACAGGCAGGAAATCGTCCAGCGGATGAAAGACGACGGCGTCCGGTTTCTGCTGGCCCAGTTCGTCGACCTCAACGGCTCACCCAAGGTCAAGATGGTGCCGGTGGAGCACTTCGACGACGTCCTTGACGAGGGAGCCGGATTCGCCGGCGCAGCCTTGCCCGGCATGGGTCAGGGCCCCCACTCCCACGATATGCTGGCCCGCATCGACCTCGACTCATACACCTGTGTCCCGTGGGACGAGGGTCTGGCCCGATTCGCCAGCGACCTGTTCGTCGACGGCGAGCCCCATCCCTACTGCCCGCGCCAGCACTTCAAGTCGGTGCTGAACAACGCCCGCGCCGAGGGCTACGTCTTCAACGTCGGCATTGAGCCCGAGCACTTCCTCGTCGAGAGGAACGACGACGGCTCCATAAAGGTCTACGACCCCAGGAACATCGACAGCCTGCGGAAGCCCTGCTACGACTTCAAGGGCATCGCCAACGTCATGGGCTACCTTCGCGACATGATGGACGCCATGCGCCGCATCGGCTGGGACGCCTACCAGTCCGACCACGAGGACGCCAACGGGCAGTACGAAATCAACTTCCACTACTCCGACGCCCTGACCACCGCCGACCGCTACACCTTCTTCAAGATGATGACCAGCCAGTACGCCCAGAGGCACGGCGCAATCGCCACCCACATGGCCAAGCCCTTCACCGACCGCACCGGCAGCGGCGGCCACATCCACTACCACATCGCCGACTCCGAGACCGGCGAGAACCTGTTCCTCGACGAGGACGACCGTCGCGGCCTCGGCCTGTCGCAGATGGCCTACCACTTCATCGGAGGCGTCTTCGACCACGCCCCGGCCCTATGCAGCGTCATGTCGCCCACCGTCAACTGCTACAAGCGGCTGCAGGTCGGCCCCGCGCTGATGGGTTCCAGCTCCGGGTTCCTGTGGACCCCCGCCTTCGTGTCCTACGGCGACAACAACCGCACCCAGATGATACGCACCGCCGGCCCCGGCCACCTCGAGGACCGCACCATGTCCTCCGCCTGCAACCCCTACCTGGCCTTCGGCGCATACCTGTCCGCCGGCCTCGACGGTATCCGGCGCCAGCTCGACCCCGGCGAACCCCACCTCGGCAACCTCTACGACCTCGGCCTCGAGGAAATCCGCCGCCGCGGCGTCCGGATGCTTCCCCAGTCCCTCGCCGAGTCCCTGGAGGAACTCAAGGCCGACTCCGTGGTCCGCGACTCCCTCGGCGTCATCTACGACGAGTTCGTAGAGCAGAAGGAAGCCGAGTGGCGCGAATACCACCGCCAGGTAACCCCCTGGGAAATCGACCGCTACCTCACCTTGTTCTAGCAAGCCGGAAGTCTAAAGCAGTCTGCCGCCTAGGTGCCAATGATGGACGTTCCGACACATTATCAACTCTTTAATCCCACTCTAGACGCCCTTCGCGCTCTGGGAGGCAGTGGCTCTATCCAAGAGATCGCCAAGACCGTAATTCAGCATGGACAGTATCCTGACACGGTCATCCAACAGCTCCATGGCGATGGCCCGCAAACTGAGATGGAATATAGGCTTGCGTGGGCACGCACTTATCTCAAGGGATACGGAATGGTGATCAACTCAAGTAGAGCTGTGTGGGCTCTAACCGAGAAAGGCTCTGCGGTGGAGTCTGTGGACCCAAACGAAGTCTTGAAATTTGTTAGAGACAGCTATGTTCAGATCGGGAGAGACGATTCTGAAGTACCTGACAACAATGAAGATGTCGATATTGATCCCTACATTGGTCTAGAGGGCAATGATGACTGGCGACGAATTTTACTTCACGTCATTAGGAACATGGATCCATCCGGCTTTGAAAGACTCTGCCAAAGGCTTCTTAGAGAATCAGGATTTATCGACGTTGAAGTGACTGGTCGTTCGGGTGATGGGGGAATCGATGGTCGCGGAATTATCAGGTTTGCAGATCTGATTGGCTTTCCAGTCTTATTTCAATGCAAGAGATATTCTGGGAACAGCACCGTTACGCCATCTCAGATTCGGGATTTTCGGGGTGCTATGACAGGCCGGGCCGACCGAGGTCTGATCATTACCACCGGAGGTTTCTCTCAAGAGGCGCAGAAGGAAGCTACTCGAGATGAAGCGCCACCCATTGATCTAATCAATGGTGACCTTTTGGTGGAGAAACTGAAGGACCTTGAACTTGGAGTCAGTGTTACCCTAAAGCAAATCGAGGTAGTCGGCGTGGACGAAGAGTGGTTTGCCAACATTTAGACTTCTAAGGACTCGAGTGGCGACGGTATGTCCTTCCTCATGAACTGCCCCAACTGCGGGGAGCGCGGCGTCAACGAGTTCCGCTTCGGCGGCGAGGTCGTCTCGCGCCCTGCTCCCGGCGCGCCCGAACGCGACTGGAGCAGCTACTTCTACTTCCGGCCCAACGCCGCCGGTGTCCAGCAGGAATGGTGGAACCATCGCTATGGCTGCCGCCGCTGGTTCTACGCCCTCCGCGACACCACCAGCAACACCGTGCAATCCACCTTCTGGCCCGGCCAGCAGCCCCCCGCGTCTCAGCCCTAGCCCTCCCCTGAGCCTGTCCAGGAGCCGGACCAATGCCCGACAGCACTGACCCACGTCTCGAACCACGACCGGGCGAAGCCATCGACCGCTCCGCACCGGTCGAGTTCGTCTACAACGGACGCCGCGTCCGTGCCCTCCAGGGCGACACCGTGGCCTCCGCCCTCTACGCCGACGGCGCGCGCGTCTTCAGCCGCAGCTTCAAGTACCACCGCCCCCGCGGCCTGCTCTGCTGCGCCGGC
This sequence comes from Dehalococcoidia bacterium, assembly GCA_963667415.1. GTDB lineage: Bacteria > Chloroflexota > Dehalococcoidia > Lucifugimonadales > UBA3495 > VXOI01. Next base: position 1,203,481 of record OY763410.1, read on the forward strand.
AACTGCCCCAACTGCCTCGTCACCGTTGGCGACGAGCCCAACGTCCGTGCCTGCACCCGCGCCGTCGAGCCCGGCCTGCAGGTCCGCAGCCAGAACGCCTGGCCCTCCCTCGGATTCGACCTGCTCTCTGTCCTCGACAAGCTCCACTGGCTCATGCCCGTCGGCTTCTACTACAAGGCCCTGCACCGACCCAAGGCCCTGTGGCTCCTCGGGCGTCGCTTCATCCGCCGAGTGGGAGGCCTGGGCAGCATCGACATCAACGCCGCCCACGACACCGAATATAGCAGCCGCAACCTCCACGCCGACGTCGCCGTCGTCGGTGGCGGCCCCGCCGGCATGGCCGCTGCCCTCGCCGCCGCAGAGTCCGGCGTCAGCGTCACCCTGATAGACGACCAGCCCTCCCCCGGTGGCCACCTTCGCTACTCCTGTCAGCCCGACGCCAGCGCTGCCGACCTCGCCGCCCGGGTCTCCGCGACTCCCGAAATCCACACCCTCAGCAACGCCACCGTCTTCGGCCTGTACCAGGACAACCTGCTGGCTATCCAGACCGCCGAAGGCCTCGTCCGATTGCGGGCGAAGCACGTCGTCCTCGCCACCGGAGCGCAGGAATCCCCGCTGCTGTTTGAAAACAACGACCTCCCCGGCATCATGCTCGCCTCCGCCGCCCAACGCCTCGTCGCCCTGTACGGCGTCCGCCCCGGCCGCGAGGCAGTGGTCGCCACCGAAACCCCCGAGGGCTACGATGCCGCCCTGCAGCTCATCGACGCCGGGGTCCGTGTCTCCGCCGTCGTCGACTCCTCCGGCGCAGCCACCGGCGATGCTGCCGACGAGGTCCGCGCCCGCGGCGTCACCGTCCTCACCGGCCACCGCGTGGTCAAGGCCACCGGCCGCGGCCGCGTCAGGGCCGTTCACGTCGCACCCGTCGACGCCGCAGGTTCCCGTACCAACCGCATAGCTTGCGACCTTGTCTGTATGTCCGGCCGCTTCCAGCCCGCCGACGCTCTCCTGCACCAGATGGGTGCGTCCCAACCCGGCGTCGCCCTCGCCGGCGAAGCCACCGGCGCCCGCGACCTCGATGAAATCCTTCGGCAGGGTAGAGAAGCAGGCCAACACGCCGCCGACCCCGCAACCGGCTCCCCCAACGGTACGGATGGCGCAGGATTGCAACCGGCTTCCCTACCGGATGTCCTTCCCGGCAAGAACGCCCGCACCTACGTCTGCTTCTGCGAGGACGTCTCCGCCCACGACATCGAGCAGGCCATCGACGAAGGCTTTGCCGACGTCCAGACGCTGAAGCGCTACACCACCGTCACCATGGGCCCCTGCCAGGGCAAGATGTGCGGCCGCGCCCTCGCCGGCATCTGCGCCGCCCACGCCGGGCCGCACCAGCCCGCCACAGCCGATTCCCACACAACCTTCCGCCCGCCCTATCAGCCGGTCACCCTCTCTCTTCTCGCCGGCCGCGAGCGCATGCCCATGAAGCGCTCCCCCATGGACCGCATCCACCGCGACCTCGGCGCGACCATGGTCGAGTCCGGCCCTTGGTGGCGGCCCCACAACTACGGCTCCCCCGCCGACGAATGCGCCGCCGTCCGCGAGCGCGTGGGCATAATCGACGTCGGCACTCTCGGCAAGCTCGAGGTCCTCGGCCCCGATGCCGGAACGCTGCTGGACCGCCTCTACACCCACCGCTTCTCCGACCTGCCCGTGGGCCGCATCCGCTACGGCCTGATGACCTCCGACAACGGCGTCATCCTCGACGACGGCACCGTCGCCCGCCTCGCCGAGGACCGCTACTTCGTCACCACCACCTCCGGCAACGCAGACGTCATCGAGGAGTGGTTCAACTGGTGGAACGCCGGTGCAGCCAACTGCGCCCACGTCGTCAACGTCACCGCCGCCTACGGGGCCGTCAACGTGGCCGGCCCGAGGGCCCGCGAGACCCTCGCAAAGCTCACCGACATCGGCCTCTCCCCCGGCGCCTTCCGCTACATGCGCTCCGCCCGAGGCGATGTGGCCGGCGTTCCCTGCCTGCTTCTGCGCATCGGCTTCGTCGGCGAGGCCGGCTGGGAGCTGCACTTCCCCTCCGAGTACGGCGAGTATATGTGGAATGCCGTCATGGAAGCCGGCCGCGAGTTCGGCATCTCCCCCTTTGGCCTCGAGGCCCAGCGCATCCTCCGCCTTGAGAAGGGACACGTCATCGTAGGCCAGGACACCGACGCCATTTCCACCCCCATGGACGTCGGCTCCGACTGGGCCGTCCGCCTCGACAAGCCCGACTTCATCGGCCGAGGCGGTCTCGCCGTCGCCGCCGAACGCGGTCTGCAGCAGCGGCTCGTCGGCTTCGTAATGCCCGGCCCGGCAGCGCCCGAGGACGGCACTCCCGTGGTCAGCGGCGGCAAGCCCGTCGGTCGCGTCACTAGCGCCCGCCTCAGTCCGACGTTGGGTACGGGCTTCGGACTTGCCTACGTCCCCCCAGACCTTGCCGAGGAAGGCGCAACCATCGAAGTCACCGTCGGCGGGCGCCGCGTCCCTGCCACCGTTACCCTGGAGCCCGTCTACGACCCCGAAGGCCACCGGCTGCGGAGCTGAGCAATGTCGACCGTAACGCCCGAAAGACGCACCGCCCCGTCCACGACCCCGAAGGCCACCGGCTGCGGAGCTGAGCAATGTCGACCGTAACGCCCGAAAGACGCACCGCGATGTACCACTCACAGCTTGCCATAGGCGCCGTCATGGCCGACGCTGACGGCTGGCAACTCCCCGCACATTACGGCGACGCCTCGCAGGAATCCGCCTGGCTCCGCGATACGGTCGGAGTCTCCGACGTCAGCCCCATCGGCAAAGTCAGGGTGGTGGGCGACGATGCGTTTCGTGCTCTCGGGGCTCTGGTCCCTTCCGCGACGGATCAGCTAATCAACACCGTCGTCGACGCCGAGTCCCCCCTCGAACGCGGCGGCCGGCTCCTGTCCGTCCGCCTCGCTCCCGACGAGTTCCTCCTGCTGACCCCCGCCGGCGTGGCCCCGGCCGCGATAGAGGCCATGCGCGCTGCTCCCGCCGGTCTTGCGTCCCCTGGTATTGCTCCCGCCGATGGCGACGCCGAGGGTTCCACGGCGGACGCCGCGCCGCCATCCGCGGCGACGCCATCCGCCATTGCTTGCGCCCACGCCGTAGACGTGACATCCGGGTTCTGCGGAGTCGCCATCGTCGGCCCGGCCTCCCACGACCTGTTCAGCCGCATCACCGAAATCGACACCTCCGACCGCGGCCTCCCCGACCTCACCTGCGTCCAGTCCCGCTTCGCCGACGTCCAGGCCCTCCTCCTCCGCCGCGACGTCAACGGCATCGCCATGTACCAACTCTACGCCACCCGCGAATACGGCGAATACCTCTGGGAAGCCCTCACCGACACCGCCCGCGACCTCCAAGGCGGCCCCGTCGGCACCCAACCCCTCCTCGCTTTGAGAGACACGGGTTAAACGCGGAGCTATATTTGTGAATAAGGTGGCAAACCCCGTAACCGAACAGCAAGAATTAGATTCCATATCCAATGCGGTTATCGGCGCTGCAATAGAAGTACACCGTGCTTTGGGACCCGGCTTGTTGGAAACAGCAAATGAGTCTTTTTTGGCATTTGAGTTGTCCGAAAGAGGGCTATTTGTGGAACGCGAGAAGGCGGTTCCCCTTACATACAAATCCGTGGAAGTCGACGCCGGATTTCGCATTGACCTGTTAGTGGAGAACAAAGTAGTCGTGGAATTGAAAGCAGTCGATTCCATTGCCCCCATCCATAGGGCACAACTGATGACCAATCTAAAATTGACCGACCTAAGAGTCGGACTCCTGATGAATTTCAATGTCAGCATCCTAAAGCACGGCTTGCATCAGGTCGTGAATAAATTCTGAAAAATCTCGGCGCTCTCTGCGTACTCGGCGGTTAATCAATTCGGGAGATTGATGTGTTCCAGCTTTTCAAGAAAAACCGAATGTGGCAAGCGCCCCCCCTCAAGGACCACTACCGCGTGGTCATCATCGGCGGCGGCGTCCACGGCCTCTCCACCGCCTACTACCTGACCAAGCTCGGCGTCAGGGACATCGCCATCCTCGACAAGGGCTACCTCGGTGGCGGCGCCAGCGCCCGCACCACCGCCATCATCCGCTCCAACTACCTCACCGTCGAGGGCATCCCCTTCTTCGACCAGAGCGTCAAGTTGTACGAAAACCTTGCCAAAGACCTCAACTTCAACCTGCTCTTCAACCAGATGGGCCGCCTCGACCTCGGCCACACCGACGCCGCCCTCTACGCCCTCCGCATGCGCACCGAGTTCAACCGCATCCTCGGCGTCGACAGCCGCATGGTCGGGCCCGCCGAAATCAAGCGCCTCGTCCCCTCTATGAGCCTGCGCGAGGGCCTCCCCTACCCCATCATCGGCGCGCTCTACCACCCTCCCTGCGGTGTCATCCGCCACGACGCCGTTGTCTGGGGCTTCGGTCGTGCTGCCGACCGGGGCGGTGCCGAACTCCACCCGTTCACCGAGGTCACCGGCATCGACAGCGCCAACGGCCGCGTCACCGGCGTCGAGACCAGCCGAGGCTTCGTCGGCGCAGAGGTGGTGCTCAGCGCCACCGCCGGATGGAGCAGCGACGTCGCACGACTCGCCGGTGTGTCCCTGCCCATCACCACCCACCCGTTGCAGGCGATGGTCACCGAGCCCCTCAAGCCCTTCCTAGACAAGACAATTTCGTCTGCAAACCTCCACGCCTACGTCTACCAGACCGACCGCGGCGAGGTGGTAATCGGCGGCGGGGTCGACCCTTATCCGTCCTACAGCATGAAGTCTGCGTTGCTGCCCATGGAGCAGCTTGCAGGCCACACCCTCGAGATGTTCCCCTGCCTGTCCAACGTCAAGGTGCTGCGACAGTGGGCCGGCCTCTGCGACATGACCCCCGACTACGCCCCCATCATGGGCCCCGTCGACGGTCTCGACGGATTCGTCCTGTCCTGTGGCTGGGGAAGCTGGGGCTTCAAGGCCGCCCCCGCCGCTGGCAAGAACATCGCCAGCCTCATCGCCACCGGCCGGACCCCCGACATAATCAAGCCCTTCGCCCTCTCCCGCTTCCACGAGGGCAAGCTCATCAACGAACGCGCCGCCGCCCCCGCCGCCGCCATCCACTGACATACCGCGTGGAGTGCGCTGAAAGTTGATACTGAGAACTCGGAGGATGCAGAGCACATTTAAACCTCCGTGCGCTCGGCGATCCCTCTGCGCCCCCAGCGTTGAATACTACTGATGATTCAAAAACCCTCATTTTTTGGAGCCCCACCATGAGCGAAGACATCTTCTACGCCGACGCCGCCACCCTCGCCGCACGCATCCGCGACCGCTCCCTGTCCCCCGTTGAGGTGGCGCAGGCCCATCTCGACCGCATCGAATCCGTCAACCCGAAGCTGAACGCCCTCATCGCCTTCCCCGAAGGCGTGATGGAGCGCGCCCGCCAGGCCGAGGCCGCCGCCATGCGTGGCGAGCTATGGGGCCCGCTCCACGGCGTCCCCTTCACCGTCAAGGACTGCGTCGACACCGCCGGCGTAGTCACCACCCGCGGCTCGCGGCTCTTCGAAAACCACGTCCCTGACGCCGACGCCACCGTCGTCACCCGCCTCAAGGAAGCCGGCGGCATCTTCATCGCCAAGTCCAACATGCCCGAGTTTGCCCTCTGGTGGGAGACCGACAACCTCGTCTACGGCCGCACCGAAAACCCCTGGATGATCGGCCGCACCCCCGGCGGCTCCAGCGGCGGAGAGGCTGCGGCCGTCGCCTCCGGCATGTCCCCCCTCGGCATCGGCAGCGACGTCGGCGGCTCCATCCGCGAACCCGCCAACTACTGCGGCATCGTCGGCCTCAAGGCCACCCACGGACGCATCCCCCTCACCGGCCACTGGCCCGACACCCTCCTGCGCTTCATGCACGTCGGCCCCATCGTCCGCAGCGTCGGCGACGCCGCCCTCGCCCTCAGCCTCATGGCCGGTCCCGACGGCGTCGACCACTACGCCCTCCCCGTGCCGGTGCCCGACGTCGCCGCCCTCCCGTCGCCCTCCGGCCTCCGCGTCGCTTGGTGCCCCGAGGGCCCCTTCGCCCCCGTCGAGCGGCAGGTGCAGGACACCGTCGCCTCCGCTGCCGCCGCCCTCGGCGAGCTCGGCTGCACCGTTGAGCCCGTCGGCCTCGAGGGCTGGCAGAGCTGGCCCGGCCAGCAGATTTCGGCCCGCATCTTCGCTGCCGAGGGCAACGTCTACCTCGACCCCATCATCGAGGGCCGACAGGATATGCTCGCCCTCTCGATGCAGCGCCGCCTCAACATCCCCGGTCCCACCTACGACGAATACCTCGAGGCCATGGAGCAGGTCGAACGCCTCCGCGCCGCCGCCATCGCCCTGTTCCGCGACTACGACGTCCTGCTCCTTCCCACCGGCCCCGTCGTCGCGCACCCCCACGACACCCGCCGCCACGAGGTCGCCCGCTCTTCCGGCGATACCGAGACCGCCCCGGCGCGACACGCCCTCACCTGCACCGTCCCCTTCGACCTCACCGGCTCGCCCGCCCTCTCCGTTCCCTTCGGCGCAAGCGACGACGGCCTGCCCATCGGCGTGCAGATCGTCGGCCGCCACTTCGAGGAAGCAACAATCCTCCGCATCGGCGCGGCCCTCGAGGAACTGCACGCCCCACGTCGTGGCCGCCCTTCGATATAGCATTGCCACACTCAACCGCCGTAACGCGACGAAATGCGTAGGTCGCTGCGATACCTCCGTCTCACGTGGTAAACTTCGCCTCAGCAATTGGTCCTTAATGCGAAAGAGACTGGAGGTTCAGGCATGCCAGAATACGATCTCGTAATCCGCGGCGGCACCGTCATTGACGGCACCGGCATCCCCCGTATCCGCGCCGACCTCGCCATCAAGGACGGCCGCGTCGCCATGATCAGCGGTCGCATCAGCGGCGGCGGCGCCAAGGAACTCGACGCCAGCGGCTGCATCGTGGCCCCCGGCGCTGTCGACCTGCACACCCACTACGACGCCCAGCTCAACTGGGACCCCTACGCCTCCCTCTCGGGCCAGTTCGGCGTCACCTCTCTCACCGTCGGCCAGTGCGGCTTCGGCTTCGCGCCGACCCGCCCCGAGGACCGCGACCTCAACATGCGCATGATGAACCGCATCGAGGCCATCCCCCTTGAATCCATGCGCCAGGGCATGCGCTGGGACTGGGAGACATTCCCCGAATATATGGACAGCCTCGACAAGCAGGGCCTCGGCGTCAACGTGGGCTGCCTCGTCCCCTTCTCCCCCCTGCGCGGCTACGTCCTCGGAATGCTGCCTGCCCGTGAGCGCACCTCGGTCACCGAGGCCGAGCTCAACCAGATGAAGCAGATCCTCTACGACTCCATGAAGGCCGGAGCGTTTGGAATCTCCGCTGACAAGAACCTGGAAGACCGCCCTGAGGACGGCAGTTGGCTGCCCAGCCATGTCGCCTCCCGCGAGGAGTTCCTGGCCCTGTCACAGGTGCTCTCCCAGTTCGGCGTAGGCCACATCGGCTGGACCATCGGCATCTCCGACGACCGCGCAGCCCAGCGCGACATGCTGGCCGAGATGGTCCGCATGAGCGGACGTCCCCTCCACGTCATTCTCGGCGACGAGGAAGGGTACCAGTGGCTCAAGGAAGTCCGCGAAGAGGGCCTGCCCGTCATCGCCCAGGAGACCGCCGTCCCGGTCATCTCCGAGTTCAAGCTCTCCGAGTACAACCTCTTCGACTATATGCCCCACTGGGTGCAGCCTCTGGTCGGTACCAGGGACGAGCGTGTCGCCAAGCTGTCCGAAGACGGCGTCCGTGTCGGCATGAAGCAGGATGTCCTCGAGCGCCCGCATCCCCGCACCGACTGGAAGCAGGTGCAGGTCGTCGAGGTCGCCCACGAGCGCAACCTGAAGTACGAGGGCCTCAGCATCGCCGACATCGCCGAGGCCGAGGGCAAGCATCCCCTGGATGCCTTCCTCGACATCGCGCTGGACGAGGACCTGGAGACCGAATTCGCCCACCCGGCCGGCGGCCGTGGCGACAACGACCACGAGTACATCTCCAGCCCCTTCTCCCACATCTCCGTCTCAGACGGCGGCGCGCACACCCGCTTCCTCGTCAACAGCATCTGGCCCGTCTACTTCCTCGGGCACTGGATACGCGAGAAGAACCTCATGTCCCTCGAGCAGGCCCACCAGAAGATGAGCGCCCTGCCCGCGTGGTTCTCCGATATGAAGAACCGCGGCACCCTTCGGATTGGCGACTTCGCCGACGTCATGGTCTACAACATGGACGAGCTGGGCCTGCTCTACGACAAGCCCCAGTTCGCCACCGACTTCCCCGGCGGCGAAAAGCGCCTGGTCCAGATGCCCACCGGCATCAGCTACATCCTGGTCAACGGCACTGTCACCTTCCAGGAGAACGAGTGCACCGGCGCACTGCCCGGCACGCTCCTCCGCAGCTACGACCAGGTCGGCTAACCACCACCGCTCCCTCCGGCAACCCGGGCCCCGCCAGCAATGGCGGGGCCTTTCGCTTTCCCTGCCCTTGCGACAGGCGCGCCCCGAAGCATACGTTACGAATATCGTATCACTCTGGCAACACTACGCCGAAGTTTGACACCCTATCCCCTCGGGTCTAAACTCCCCTCATTCCCAGCAAGCAAAAATCCGAACTAATTTGTTCGATTCAGAAGGAGAAGATATGCCCGAGTTTGACGTGGTAATCCGCGGCGGCACTATCGTCGACGGTACTGGCATTCCCCGCTTCCGGGGCGACCTCGCCATCAAGGACGGACGTGTCGCGATGGTCAGCGGACGCATCGCCGCCGGCGGCGCAAAGGAACTCGACGCCAGCGGCTGCATCGTGGCCCCCGGCGCTGTGGACCTGCACACTCACTACGACGCCCAGCTCAACTGGGACCCCTATGCTTCCCTCTCGGGCCAGTTCGGCGTCACCTCCCTCACCGTCGGCCAGTGCGGCTTCGGCTTCGCACCGACCCGTCCCGAGGACCGCGAATTGAACATGCGCATGATGAACCGCATCGAGGCCATCCCCCTGGAATCCATGCGTCAAGGCATGCGCTGGGACTGGGAGACTTTCCCGCAATACATGGACAGCCTCGACCGGCAGGGTCTCGGCGTCAACGTCGGCTGCCTCGTCCCCTTCTCCCCCCTGCGCGGTTACGTCCTCGGCATGATCCCCGCCCGTGAGCGCACCTCCGTCACCGAGGCCGAGCTCAACCAGATGAAGCAGATCCTGCACGACGCAATGGCCGCCGGCGCTTTCGGCCTCTCCGCCGACAAGAACCTGGAGGACCGCCCCGAGGACGGCAGCTGGCTGCCCAGCCATGTCGCCTCCCGCGAGGAGTTCCTGGCCCTGTCGCAGGTCCTCTCCCAGTTCGGCGTCGGGCATCTCGGCTGGACCATCGGCATCTCCGACGACCAGGCCGGACAGCGCGACATGCTGGCCGAGATGGTCCGCATGAGCGGCCGCCCGCTGCACGTGGCCCTTGGCAACGACCCCGAAAGCTACACCTGGCTGGAGGACATGCGCTCCGAGGGACTGCCCATCGTCTCCCAGGAGCTGGCCGTGCCCTTGGTCTCCGAGTTTAAGCTCTCCGAGTACAACCTCTTCGACTACATGCCCAACTGGGTGCAGCCCCTCGTCGGTACGAAGGAAGAACGCGTCGCCAAGCTGTCCGAGGACGGCGTCCGCATCGGCATGCAGCGCGACGTCGTTGAGCGACCGCACCCCCGCACCGACTGGAAGCAGGTGCAGGTGGTTGAGGTGGCCCACGAGCGCAACCTGAAATACGAGGGTCTCAGCATCGCCGACATCGCCGAGGCCGAGGGCAAGGACGGCCTCGACGTCTTCCTTGACCTGGCCCTCGACGAGGACCTGGAGACCGAATTCGCCCATCCCGCTGGCGCAACCGCCCTCGATGAAATGGGCAAGGTCATTTCCAGCGAGTACTCCCACATCTCAGTCTCCGATGGCGGCGCCCACACCCGCTTCCTCGTCAACAGCATCTGGCCCGTATACTTCCTCGGCCACTGGATCCGCGAGGAAAATTTGATGAGCCTCGAGCAGGCCCATCAGAAGATGAGCGCCCTGCCCGCGTGGTTCTCCGATATGAAGAACCGCGGCACCCTGCGCGTGGGCGACTTCGCCGACATCATGATCTACAACATGGACGAGTTGGGCCTGCTCTACGACAAGCCCCAGTTCGCCACAGACTTCCCCGGCGGCGAGAAGCGGCTGGTCCAGATGCCAACCGGCATCCGCTACATCCTGGTCAACGGCTCCGTGACCTTCCAGGAGAACGAGTGCACCGGCGCTCTGCCCGGCACCCTCCTCCGCAGCTACGACCAGGTCGGCTAGCCCGCCCCGGCATTACCCCGCAACCCCACGGCCCCGCCGAATCCGGCGGGGCCTTCCGTTTGCAAACCACGCACCCCCGCCCTCAAACAGTGACGCCCACCCCTTGCTTTTCTCGAACACCTGTGGTTAGAATAAATGTACTATAGCAGAGAAGTCCATCCCAAAAATCTCCGTGCTCTCTGTGTCCTCTGTGGTGAAAAGTGCCCTCGCCGCCATCGATGTTCAAATACAAAACGAGCGGAAATGAGCGGAAATGAGCGGGTTTTCAAAAAACCCCACCAACCGATCCCGAAAATCCTGATTCAGACAACACCATCGAGGAGAACGACACCATGTACAGCTTCGCCTCCATCCCGAGACGCATCAGGGCCCTCGAGAAGAGGCTCGCCAAGGACCTCGCCATAGTCCGCCTGCGCCGCGTCGCCGAAGACTTCTGCGACGACTACGAGGACGCCGTCTCCGACGACCCGCCCGCCTCCCCTCAGGAACTCGACGAGATGGTCACCGACTTCATCCCCGAAATCGCCAAGGCCGGCTACCACCTCTACACCTTCATGTCCCTGCGCAAGTACCTGGAACGCTGCATCACCGACAAGAAGGTCCCCGAACCCCGCGGCATAGTCGGCAACCTGCTCCCCTGGGCCGCCGAGGGCGGCTTCCTGCACGCCCACCTCTGGGCCCGCCCCGACGGCGGTTAAATCCCATCTCCGTGCCCTCTGTGCCCTCTGTGGTGAACCCGTCCCCTCTGCGTTAAACCTGACCAATAGGCCCTCCAAGTAGACGGTTTTCGTCACATTTCCACGGTGACGCTGTCACAGCCGTTTGACTCGCCCCTTTACGATGTCTAAACTGCGCTCAACCAGACCCGGTGGAAGTCGGGACGCTTTGTTCCCGGCATGGAGGTATTGGTATGCCAGAGTTCGATCTCGTGATCCGTGGCGGCACCGTAATTGACGGCACAGGCATCCCTCGCATCCGCGCTGACGTTGGCATCAAGGATGGCAGGGTGGCAATGATCAGCGGCCGCATCAACAGCGGCGGAGCAAAGGAGCTAGACGCCAGCGGCTGCATCGTGGCCCCCGGCGCCGTCGACCTGCACACCCACTACGACGCCCAGCTCAACTGGGACCCCTATGCCACGCTCTCCGGTTGGTTCGGAGTTACCTCGCTCACCGTCGGCCAGTGCGGCTTCGGCTTCGCACCGACTCACCCCGAGGACCGCGACCTCAACATGCGGATGATGAACCGCATCGAGGCCATCCCCTTGGAGTCCATGCGTCAGGGCATGCGCTGGGACTGGGAGACATTCCCCGAATACATGGACAGCCTCGACAAGCAGGGCTTGGGCGTCAACGTCGGCTGTCTCGTCCCCTTCTCTCCCCTGCGCGGCTACGTCTTGGGCATGATTCCGGCCCGCGAGCGCACCTCCGTAACCGAGGCTGAGCTCAACCAGATGAAGCAGATTCTCTACGACTCCATGAAGGCCGGAGCGTTCGGTATCTCCGCCGACAAGAACCTCGAGGATCGCCCCGAGGACGGCAGCTGGCTCCCCAGCCACGTCGCCTCCCGCGAGGAGTTCCTGGCCCTGTCCCAGGTCCTGTCACAGTTCGGCGTCGGGCATCTCGGCTGGACCATCGGCATCTCCGACGACCGCGCCGGGCAGCGGGACATGCTCGCCGAAATGGTCCGCATGAGCGGCCGCCCCCTCCACGTGGTTCTCGGCGACGACGAGGGCTACAACTGGCTGGACCAGGTGCAGGCCGAAGGACTGCCGGTGCTGGCGCAGCTCGGCCCCGTCCCCACCATCTCCGAGTTCAAGCTCTCAGAGTACAACCTCTTCGACTACATGCCCCACTGGGTGCAGCCCCTCGTCGGCACCAAGGAGGAGCGCATCGCCAAGCTCTCCGAGGACGGCGTCCGCATAGGCATGAAACAGGACGTCATCGACCGTCCCCATCCCCGCACCGACTGGACCCGGCTGCAGGTCGTCGAGGTTGCTCACGAGCGCAACCTGAAGTACGAGGGCCTGAGCATCGCCGACATCGCCGAGGCCGAGGGCAAGGAACCCCTGGATGCCTTCATCGACATCGCACTCGACGAAGACCTCGAGACCGAATTCGCCCATCCCTCCAACAACCGGGGCGATGACGTCACTGCCGAAAGGCTGAAGAACCCCTACGTGCACATCTCCGTGTCCGACGGCGGCGCACACACCCGCTTCCTGGTCAACAGCGTCTGGCCGGTCTACTTCCTCGGCCACTGGATCCGCGACCGGCAGTTGATGTCCCTCGAGCAGGCACACTACAAGATGAGCGCCCTCCCCGCCTGGTTCTCCGACATGAAGAACCGCGGCACCCTGCGCGTGGGCGACTTCGCCGACATCATGGTCTACAACCTTGACGAGATCGGCTTCGAGTTCGACAAGCCCCAGTTCGCCACCGACTTCCCTGGCGGTGAGCGCCGCCTGATCCAGAAGCCCACCGGTATGCGCTACATCCTGGTCAACGGCGCTTTGACCTTCCAGGAAAACGAGTGTACCGGCGCCCTCCCCGGCAAGCTCCTCCGCAGCTACGACCAGGTCGGCTAGCGAACCCCCCGGACCCGCCAAACGCAAAAGGGGCGGCCACCGGCCGCCCCTTCGCACTAATTCCCCTTTGCAGTCGCTCTATCCCAGATATGTGGCGCAAGCAACTTGGCGGCACCATCCAGTGTGATTCCCACCACTTCTCCGTCCGCGCCGTAGTCCGCTGTCAGACCTTCTCCCACTTCGCTGGCTTCGCAGGCCGGAATCCCGTTCCACAGCGAAAGAGTGTCGGTTTCAGGGTCGTAAAACACCTTTAACTTGGTTGATTGAATTAGGTGTTCCTGCATGGTCTTCCCCACCTTCTCATGGCGCCCCTGTCTATGTGCCGATTCAGCAGCCTGCCATCCTCGGTCAGTACCAACAGCACCCACCGGTCTATTCATCGATGAACCCGTACAGGAGCCGCCGATTCTCACCATTTACAAATCGGGTTTGCGAATGGTCAGGCCTCGCAAGAATACGGTCTATCCATTCATCTCTGACTTCCGGGTGTTTGAACCTTGCTACTTGATTGTAGTACCAGGTCTCCTCCACGGACTACTCGTCGGGCACCAGCGCCACCAGCCGCCCTTCCTGCTGCGTTACCAGGAATACCTTCATGCGCAGTTCGGGATTGTTGAGGCAGCGACCATCACCCTTCTCGTACTCATAGCCGTGCGTGTCGCATACGAACACATCCTCGCCCACGTCCTCCACTTCGCCGCCTTGGTGCGGGCACAGGGTAGAGAGCATCCGGTAGCCCTCGCTCCCCTTCACCAGGAAGTAGTTGGCAGTCCCGACCTTCACCAGCTTGGGAAGGTCCGTGAACTGCGACTCCTCGCCCAGGTCGATCCGCACTTTCTTTGACCTTGCCGACCCGCTGATCTGCCGCATCGTGATCCTGTTGACTTGCCTCTCCGTTGCCATGGCTGTTCCCCCCGTTCCGTGCAGTTGCGCCAAGTATACCAAATGCCGTACAGGCCAACTGAGGGACGCAGCCCTCGAAACCTAACGGGCTGGACTTCAGATGCTCATTTTAGGCCCCGGGGGTTGATGATCACTGTGTACAGAGGAGAAGGGATCATGAACGGTCCGTTCATGTCAGATAGATCGTGTTCGCTTGTCCTCCATGGGTCGGGAGTGTCGGCTGCACAATCGAAGGCTTTCTGAACGGACTAATCGGCCTCTGTGCAAAAGGACGAATGAACAGCAATTCGGGGAACACCGGCTTAAATTTCACGAGGCTCCCGGAAAATGCCGAAGGGCAACCATCCATCGGCTCGACCATTCGCTCTGCAGGTCAGCTGTCAGGGCCAATCCGGAATCGTGTAATCCCACTTGGAACGCCCGCGTCTGGAATCAGAAGGCGCCCCTGTGGCTTCGGACCATTGAGTGTCTCCCAAAACCCAGAAGTTCAAGTTTACTCGTCGGCCTTCAGCGCCCTCATTTCTCGCGATGGCACTCTTGGCAGTCCTTGCGCCGTTGTTCCTCGTCATGGTCGCCTGCAGGTCTGCTCCGCCCACGCCTCACGAGCTCCCGACCTTGGAGAGCCCGTCCGAGATAGTCGTATCTCCATTGTCGAGTGAGGCTTCATCCTTGCTTCAAATGCAGAATGAAGATGGCTCAGTGACTGTGAGGTTGTCTCAGAACATTGCTGCATTTGGATCACGGATTGAGATTCGGGAAGTGTCCGCTCCCACCATTGTTCAATTGCCTCCAGAACACGCTGACCCCTTCCGAACATTACTACTTTCCTATGTGCATGCCGATGAATTTCTTGAAATACCGTTAGGCGATGATGAATTGACCATCTCGATCAGCCTGGATGGCCTGTTTACGGACTTGGACGATGTCCCGGATGGGCTCGTGGTTCTCCGCCTCGATGAATCGGGCGATGTCTGGCAGGATATGGATTCGGTAATCGATTTCCCCTGGATTCGGGTTCATGCCAACTCCTCCCACCTGGGTACCTTTGTGGTTACTGAAACCCGGCCCGTGGAGAATGAAGTTTCGGAAAGCCAGGAGGCATCCACGGCCGTGCCTTTCTCGATAGTCGAAAATGGGACGGCGGAAGGGGCGGGAGCAGAAAGACCAACTATTAAGCCTTCAACCAGTGAAGACGAACAGTCTACTGCCGGACCATCGCCAACAGTCGTTCGGCCCGCTTCATCAGTCGAAGCCGAACAGGCTCTAGCAGGCCCCGCGCCAACTCCAGCGAACAGACTCTTGCCTTCGCTTGTCCCTACTCCGACTCCCACGCCCGTTCCAACCGGAACACCTACCCCCACGCCAACAATTACTCCAACCTCCGTACCTCGCTATGCTTTGTTCATCAATGGTCGTCAGGTCCTGCCCGACGATTCCGTGTTTTACGTTCCATTGGGGATCCTTGAAATAAGGGATCTGCCAGACGCGGATGGCAGGTATTCCTCAGGCAAGCAAGTCAACTTTGAAATTCAGACGAGCTACGAGGAATCAGAGATTCAGGTAACCGGCGCCGATGACGTTCAGGAAGGAATCGTCCGCCTTGTCATGAATGCGCACCGGTTTGTCACTGTTTACATCTCCCTTGTGCCACGCCCAACTGCAACATCCACGCCCACTAGGGAACCCACTGCCACCCCTACACCCACGCCGACCAGGACACCGCCGGCCCCCACAGCGACTCCGACACCGTCGCCAACGCCCACTTCTCAAGCATTGCCCACTCTGACACCTACTCCGGCCCCGACGGCTACGCCCATTCCTGCTCCAACAAGGGAATTGCAGCCTGCGCCTCAGCCGGAGCCAACTCCTGTGCCGGTCCCGGTCTATCCCGTGGGCGGAAGAATTGCCTTTCAGACACAGCGGGACGGCAACGGCGAAATCTATATGGTGGGATGCGACGGTTCGAATCCCGTTAACTTGTCGAACGACGAGGCTGAAGACCTGCATCCATCGTGGAGCGGCAATGGGCTCGTGGCCTTCGCCTCAAACAGGGACTCGCCTCCAGGTAGCGAAGACAGTTACGACATCTACTTGCTGAACATGGAAACTAAGGAGGTTACGAGGCTCACTGAAAGTGAGGCCAATGATCACTCTCCTGCTCTGTCGATTCTGGGGGATAAAGTGGCCTTCGTTTCTGACAGGGAGGGGAACTCAGAAGTCTACGTCCTCGAAATCACCGGCGGGGACCCGAGCAATGTGAGCAATGATCCCTCCGAGGACCTTGACCCCTCATGGTCTACTGGCGGCAATCTCTTGTTCTCCAGTAACCGGGATGGAAACTTCGACATCTACCTGAAGGACGTGGTCGGCGAAGGATTGCTCAGCATCACTGATGTCGGGAGGGATGACGAGGACGGAATCAATGAACGATGGCCAGACATGGTAGCCTTTGAAGGTAAATGGCGAATCACTTATTCTTCGGACCGCTTTGGGGACTGGGAAATACACTCTATCGATGCAGACGGAGGTAATATAGCGAGGGCAACGAATCATGAAGATACTGACGCCTCTGCGAGCTGGGGCCCATCGGGAGAGGAATTCGTCTTCCATACCCACCGCAACTCCGACCGCAACAAGGAAAGAGTGGAACTGTTCATTGCACCGGACCCGTTCGGAGACCATCAAAGGTCCATAAGCGGACCGGAAGCTACCAAAGATTCCTTTCCCGACTGGGAACCAGTCCAGCACGCCGGCACCTGTGGGAACCCCACAGTAACTCCCGTGCCCGTACCCACGCCTGATCCCATTGTGGTTCCGAAGCCAGAGCCAACTCCCACTCCGACCCCTTCACCCACTCCAACTGCCACGCCTACACCAACCGCGACCGCCACTCCGACCCCAACGGCTTCGGCCACACCTACTCCAACACCGACTGCGACCGCCACTCCGACCCCAACGGCTACACCTACTCCAACACCGACGGCCACTGTAACTCCAACCGTAACGAGCACGCCCACTTCTACCGCTACCCGGACGCCTACTTCCACGCCTACCAACACGGCCACTGCAACGCCAACGATAACAAGCACGCCGACGCCGACGCCAACCCCGACGGACACACCCACACCCACTCCTACGGACACGCCGACGCCTACGCCGACCGATACGCCGACACCCACTCCTACGGACACGCCCACCCCGACGCCAACCCCGACTAACACGGCGACGCCGACTTCCACAGACACGCCCACGCCTACGCCGACCGATACGCCCACGCCTACGGCAACCCCTACATCGACTGCCACCCCTACGCCAACTCCCGGTCTGATGCCAGTTACGTTGCCTGAACATCCCGCTGGAGGCAGAATTGCTTTCCAATCCAACAGGGATGGGAATTTCGAGATATACGTGATGGGATGCGACGGCACCGACCAGGTCAACCTCACAAACAACTCGTCTGAAGACAAAAGCCCTGCCTGGGCTGCCGGTGGAAAGCTGGCTTTCAGCTCAAACCGCAATTCGGATGGCGGATACGACATCTATCTGCTGACGCTGGACCCATGGGGTGTTTCCAGGCTCACGAGCAACGCAGCAGACGATGAATCACCTGCCATTTCGCCCGATGGAAGCAAGGTAGCTTTCGTTTCCTATCGCGATAGCGACGAAGATGCGGAGATCTACGTGATTACTGTGTCTGACAAGAGAGTTGAGCAAATAACAAGCAATACATCAGAAGACGGAGACCCGGCGTGGTCTCCTGACGGAACGAAATTGGTCTACGCCAGTAATAGCGACGGCGATTGGGACATCTATGTGGCAGACGCCGATGGCTCGAATTCCTCGAACCTCACGGACAGCACGGCAGACGACTCGAGCGGGCACAATGACCGGTCTCCCGACTGGGCCGCCGACGTATACGGTGACGAATACATTGTCTTCACTTCAGACCGCGCTGGAGATCAGGCCATATACGTCATGTACTCCGACGGCACGGAACCGCAAATTGCTTCCACTACAGTGCTGCCCCACGCCCAACCAAGCTGGGACCCCGTGGGTGAATTCTTCGCGTTTCATCGGAATCAAGGAACCAATCTGGACGTATTTACAATGAGCTATGCCGGTGATGAAACCATAACAGAAGTGAAAGCAGCGGGAGTTCCGATTCATCACCTGATTGGGAACCCGACGATTCCAATGTCTATTGCGGCGGCGAACCCGTTCCAACAGACTGAACGCAGGCTATACTGCTACATAACACGCCTATACATAATGCCGATTCAGCCGGTCATTGAATGAGCAGGGTCTTCCAGTTACAGACAGCAGACGGCTGTGTGATTGAATACACACTCAAGCGAAGCAAACGCCGCAAGAAGACGGTGCAAATCAGTGTCTCCCATGGTGCGGTCGAAGTCTCAGCTCCTTTGAGAACGCCCAGCGTTGAAATCCAGGCAATTCTTGAGCATCGGAGTGCCTGGATCATGCAGAAGCTGGAAGCACCGGTAGATGAGGTCGTCCCTCTCCGGTTCGCTTCTGGAGAATCGCTCCCTTACCTTGGGAGGACAATTGTTCTGGCCATTGAGGAATCGGGGGTTCGAAGGGCCTCGGCAACTCTCGCTGGTAGCACTCTTGCGGTAACGTTGCCCTTTGGCCTTACTGAAGAAGACGGTAGGGAGGCTGTACGGACTGCACTGATGACCTGGTATCGTGCGCAGGCCGCTGAACTCCTGGCCGAGAGCGTGTCCCGCTGGTTGCCTGTCATGGGGCGCACCGCACTGCCGCGAGTGTTGATACGTGAGCAAAAAACTCGATGGGGTAGTTGCAGCGCCGATGGAACCCTTCGCTTCAGTTGGCGGCTGGCGATGGTTGACCGGGATCTCATCGACTCCGTTGCAGTTCACGAACTGGCCCATCTGGAAGTGATGAACCATTCCCCTGACTTTTGGGAAGTCGTCTTGAAGGCCATGCCTGACGCCAAGGAGCGTCGCAGGCGACTTGGGGAAGCTGGCCGCAATTTGCCCTTTTGAGAGGCAAATGCCGCGCAATACGAGTAACAGGTATGAATTTCAAGGACTAATCCAGTGAAGGATTTGCAAGACGATTGCCAGTCCTCTCTGAACCTGTTGAGGAGCAGACTAACGATCCGCCATATTGGTGTTTCCGCATTCCATATTCTATTGAGGGCGTGTTAACATTGGTGCGTATGGATCCATCACGAATCAGAAATTTCTGCATCATCGCCCACATCGACCACGGCAAGTCCACGCTGGCTGACCGCTTTCTGGAAATCACCGGCACTGTCCGCCCTCAGGAGATGAAAGCACAGTTTCTGGACCAGATGGATCTGGAAAGGGAACGAGGGATCACCATTAAAGGCAAAGCGGTGACTATGTATCACCAGACCCCTGATGGTGAGAACTACCAGCTGAATCTGATTGACACTCCTGGGCACGTTGATTTCAGCTACGAAGTGTCACGCGCTCTGGCCGCATGCGAAGGGGCGCTCTTGGTAGTGGACGCCAGCCAGGGCATCGAAGCCCAGACGATAGCAAACACCCTGCTGGCCATGGAATACGACCTTGACCTGATTCCCATATTGAACAAGGTCGATCTGCCACAGTCGGAGCCTGAGCGCGTTGCCGGCGAAATCGAGCAGGTCTTTGGCTTCCGGCGCGATGAGGTGCTATTCGTTTCTGCCAAGGAAGGCACCGGCGCGGCGGCCATTCTAGACGCTGTGGTAGACCGGATCCCTCCGCCCGGCGGCAAGCCACAGAACCCGACTCGCGCTCTCGTCTTTGACTCCGTCTACAACCAGTACAAAGGCATCATAGCTCACATACGAGTGGAAGACGGCGGAATTTCGCGCCTTGACCGCATTCGCGTGATGTCCTCGGAGCGGACTGCCGAAATCGTTGAGGTCGGCGTATTCTCACCCGCTCCAACACCCACTGACCGTCTGGAGACAGGGCAGGTGGGGTATGTTGCCACCGGTTTCAAAGACGTGCGGGAATGCACCGTCGGCGACACGCTCACCATTGACCGGGCACCTGCGGATGAACCGCTCCCTGGATACGTGCCGCTTAAGTCGATGGTCTTCGCAGGGCTGTACCCATCCGACGGCGAACAGTACGGCAACCTGCGCGCAGCTCTGAATAAACTGCAGTTGAACGACGCCTCGCTCACTATCGAACCAGAGAACAGCGCTGCGCTGGGGTTTGGATTCCGCTGCGGCTTCCTCGGTTTGATGCATCTGGAAATCGTGCAGGAAAGACTTGAACGGGAATATGACCTGGACCTCATCGTCACCGCGCCGAGCGTGGCCTACCAGGTGACTCTGAATAGCGGCGAGGTCATAAAGATTGACAGCCCGGCAAAGCTGCCTTCTCCCAACGAGTACACCGATATCGAGGAGCCGATGCTGGATCTAACCATCGTTGCTCCCAGCCGGCATGTTGGTACCCTGATGGAGCTGATGCACTCTCGTCGCTCCGAGTTCAAGCGCATGGAGTACATCCAGAGCGAGGGCGTCGCCTCGGAGGACAGAGCCCGCGTCATGATGGAATACACCATGCCGCTGGTGGAGATGCTGGCCGACTTTTATAACCAGCTCAAGTCCCGCACCCAGGGCTATGCATCGCTGGACTACACTTTCATCGGCTATAGCAAGGCCCCGCTGGTGAAGGTGGATGTGCTGGTCAACCATCTGGCCGTGGAAGCGCTGTCCATGATCCTGCACCGCGATCAAGCCGTAAACCAAGGACGGCGGGTTGTGGAGAAGCTGCGAACGACCATCCCTCGACAGTTGTTCGAGGTGCCGATTCAGGCCGCCATCGGCAGCAGGATCATTGCCCGGGAGACTGTGCGAGCGATGCGGAAGGACGTCCTGGCGAAGTGCTACGGTGGCGACATTACCCGCAAACGAAAGCTGCTCGAACGACAGAAGGAAGGGAAGAAGCGCCTCAAGATGGTGGGTCAGGTGGAGATCCCTCAGGAGGCATTCCTCACGTTGCTGGAGGTCGGCGGGGAAGGCTGAACGTACCCTAAACCGTGCCGGAGTGTCTTCGGAGTACTGCGAAACAACCCGCCCGCTCCCTCAAGGTTAAAAACCCAGCGCCTCCCGCAGTTCCGCAAGCTGTCCCAGATGACCGCGCCAGTGCCTGTCAAACCCGGCAAGAACCGCTTCAAGTGACCTTTCTACCTCTTCCCCACGGGTTCTCTGGTGCATCATTACCCGCTTGCCTTCCAGGTCTGCGTCGACGGCGGGCCCCAGCGCTTCCCCGAATGCCGTAAAGAAGCTGGTGATATCCTGCTCGAGATCTTCCATTTCCAGCGTGGCCCGCACCTCCGTCACATTGGTGCGGTCCGACCAGATCTCATACTCGCCGATCTCACCCAAAACAATGCCCTGCACCACCAATGGCGTTCCGCCGGGAGGGGTGTCCAGCAGATGGTATACGATTTCCCTGGCAGACCAGACGTCGTCGTCCGGTTTCCAGTCGAGGCAGTAGTTCATGCCCTCCAGGAGTTCAAGGAGAGCAGAACGGAGTGAGTCCAGGTTATCGCGCTGGGCTTGGATGTTGGTCAAGGCAGTCCTTCCCGCAGTTTAATCGTCCAGACTGATACCGCGAAGCAATTCCTTGGTGGCCTCTCGGGTATCGTCGCGCCTCAGGGCAAACTCCAACGAGGCGCGAAGCAGCCCCATGGGCTGACCGCCGTCGTAGCGAGTGCCTTCGAATTCGTAGGCATATAATTCAGCGCTTTCCAACAGCAACAGCATCCCGTCCGTCAGCTGTATCTCCCCCTTCGCGCCGGGGGTGGTGCGCTCCAGGCACTCGAATATGTCGGGAGGCAGGATGTACCGGCCGACTATGGAGAGGTTGGATGGGGCCTGGTCTCGAGGCGGCTTTTCCACCAGCCCCCGAATATGGTGCAACCCGTCGCCCGCTGGTTCCGCGTCCACCACTCCGTAGTTCTGAACGGTCTCCCATGGCATGGGTTCTACGGCGACCACTCCCGCCTGCTTTTGGTCAAAGACAGCTGCCATTTGTGCCACCACGCCCGGAGTGTGGTCCACAATATCATCGGGCAATATGACCACAAACGGTTCGTCCCCAACAGCCTCCCTGGCTGTTAGCACGGCGTGCCCAAGTCCCAGTGCTTCTTCCTGAATGACGAACGACACCCTGGCAATGTTCGAGGCTTGCAATACCTTGTTCAGCAGGGCCTGTTCGCCACTATCCGATAATCGCCGCTCCAGTGTTGCGGAGGACTGAAAGTAGGAGGCGATGCTCTCCTTGCCCGGGGCGGTTACGATTATAACTTCTTCCACACCACCTTCGGCCGCCTCTTCTACCACGTATTGCAGCATCGGGCGGTCCAGGATGGGCAGGAGTTCCTTCGGGACCGACTTGGTGACGGGAAGAAAGCGGGTTCCAAGGCCGGCTGCGGGTATCACTGCTTTCCTGACGGGCATAATCAACCACCAACAGATTCGACCGCTTCAGTCTAGCATTGCGCGAGTCGGTCAACAACGAGACTGTGGACATTCCCTGGGCCACAGCTCTCCTTACTACCTGGCAGACGACTTACATTGGCAGCACTCGGCCGTAGGCATCAGACCATTGGCCGTAGGCAGCAGAGTTTTGATTGACACTTGGGGCGGCTTAAACCTACTATGGAACTGAGGCCGCACTAGATGGGGAGCTAGCGGTGCCCTGCACCCGCAATCCGCTACAGCGGGATCGAATCCCTCCCAGAGGCCTGCCCGGTGGGCCTATATCGCGGTCGGAGGTCGTTGAGGGCCGGGTCCCACGCGACGCAGACTTGTGAACCCCGCCAGGTCCGGAAGGAAGCAACGGTAAGCATGAAACTGCGGGCGCCGTGGGAGTGCCTAGCCTGAGTCATCCGACCCGACATGCTCATTTGTCAGAGTCGACCGGAGGTGCGCGGTCTCTTTTCATGCCTTCTTTTTTCGTAGCCCCCTGCATGGCGCTGGTTGAATGACCAGCCCCTTTCGGCACGGCAGAGCGCGTAAGTCTCTGGGGCAGCACTTTCTTGTCGATTCCCGGATTGCCGCGCGAATAATCGAAGCGGCGCAACTGACTGCAGACGACACGGTCGTGGAAATCGGCCCCGGCCGTGGCGTACTCACCCGGCGCTTGGTGCGTCAGTCGGGTCGAGTGGTGGCGGTGGAGCTGGATGAGCGGCTTTACAAAGAACTGCCGTCTCGAGTCGACAACCCCGAGAACCTGCGTTGTGTCCTTGCGGATGCTCGCGGAATAGACCTGCCCGCCTTGGCCGTCGGCTGTTCCGCTGGGTCGACATCGGGATACAAGGTGATAGGGAACCTTCCTTACTATGCAGCCAATCCCATAATTCGCCTCACACTGGAGTCTCAACCACCGCCTTCTCTTGCCCTGTTCATGGTGCAAAGGGAAGTGGCCGAAGGCATGACTGCCGTCCCCGGACGGATGACCATGCTTTCTGTCGCTACCCAGTTATATGCAGCGGCAAGAATTGTGTGCTCCGTTCCTCCGTCGGCATTTCGCCCGCCCCCCAAGGTGCGATCTGCAGTGATCAGCCTCGAGTTGAGGCAGAGCCCGGCGGTGCAAGTGCGAGACAGACAGACCTTTTTCGATGTTGTTCGCGCAGGTTTTTCCGCGCCAAGAAAACAGCTCCACAACTCATTGAGCCATGGATTGCAGATAGATGCGGCAGTCGGATCGATGGTGTTGGAGATGGCCGGAATAGATGGCCGCAGACGCCCCGCAACTCTTAGCATCGAGGAATGGGCTTCAGTGAACGCCTCATGGGATCAGATGCAGCCGTCGGAGGTGGTTGGCTGTGCAGGTTAATGCCTACGCCAAGATCAATCTTTCTCTGGAGGTGTTGGGCAAACGCGACGACGGATACCACGAAATAAAGACGGTCATGCAGACCATACACCTTGCAGACCAACTGGAAATCGAACATTGGCCCACGCTCCAAGTGGTATGCGATAGCCCCGAACTCTCCGGTCAGTCCAACCTCGTCTGGCAGGCAGCGGTCGCGTTGGCTGAAGCTCGTAACATCCAACCTAAGGCAAGTATCCGGTTGCGAAAGCGAATCCCCATTGCAATGGGCCTTGGTGGTGGCAGCAGTGATGCTGCAAGCGCCCTCCGTGCACTCAACGAACTTTGGCAACTCGCTGTGCCAGTCGATGAGCTCGAAGAGATCGCAGCGGGTCTCGGCTCAGACGTTCCGTTCTTTCTGAGGGGTGGTACCGCCCTGGCTGAGGGACGGGGCGAGTTGATTCATCCCATGCCTCCGATTTCTCCCTTCAATTTGACCTTGGTATTTCCGGACATCGAAGTCAAGGACAAGACCCGGCTCATGTATTCGCGCTTGACACCTGCCAACTACAGCGATGGAGGAACAACAAGGCAGTTGGTCCAGATGCTAATGGCAGGACAGTTCGTTACCGAGTCAATCCGCAGTTACATCTACAACGTATTTCAGGACATCGTTGAGTGGGAATTTCCTCAGCTTGGGCAAATGCGGAGAGAGGTAGCCGAGCGGGGAGGACCGGAGCTGTATATGTGCGGAGCGGGACCCGCCATGTTCGCCGTTCCCTCCAGTGAAACGCAGCACAGGTTGGTAGCAGAGGCCTTGCAGTCAATGAGCGCCGGAGTATACCTTGTTACGACCGCTGGGCCAGTGCCCCAGTCTCTTTAAAGAAAACCAACCGAGGGCAAATTAATGGGCATAGACAGCCTGGCTAGCATCGGAATCGGCATGAACCCTAACCTGATTAACGCAGGCGGGTTCATTCTGTCGTGGCACGGGGTGTTTACCTTTATCGCCGTTGCCGTGGCTGTGTTCCTCGTTGTGCGATGGGGTACGCGAGAAGGAATGGTGGCCGATGTTCTGTACTCGGCTTCGATGTGGGCAATCATCGGCGGAGTCATCGGCGCCAGGATTTTGCACGTCATAGACTTTTGGGACGAGGTGTACCAGTACGATTTCATCCGGATATTTCGCGTATGGGAGGGAGGAATCGCGATATTTGGGGCCATCTCCGGGGGGTTCGTTGGTGGTTCTCTTTACCTCCTGATTCGAAACTCCGACTGGTTTCTCGCCCTTTGGCGCCCCTTCTCATTCTTGTTTGGAGAGCCCAACAAGGCGGACTTACCTCGGATCGCACACCTGGCGGACGTCACTGCGCCGGCATTGCTGGTAGCCATGGCGATCGGTCGCATCGGCGACATCATCAATGGTGAACACTTTGCCAAGGTGACCGACCTGCCTTGGGGCTTCATATACACTCATCCCGAAAGCCCGGGAGTGGGCCGCCCGGCGACTCATCCGGCGGTGGCCTATGAGCTGATATTCGACGTGATACTGCTTGCGGTTCTCTGGCCGCTGCGGCACAGGCTGCGACCTCGGGGCATGTTCTTTGCCTTATATGCGGCTACGTATTCTATCGGTCGCTTCTTCATCAGCTTTCTCAGGGAGGAGTTCAACACCTACTTCGGTGGATTGAACGAGGCGCAAATAGTCGCGCTTATAGTGATCATCATTACCGTGCCGCTACTGGTATGGAAGGCCCAGATAGTTCGTGCGGATACCCCCGACAGACCGCGAGCGGCGCGGAGCAGGACGTAGGGCGCTCTTAAAACGGCCTACTGGCGGAGCGGGTGACTTTAGCCTATTGCGCTGCCCGGAAGTGAGAGACTCTAAGGGCCAGTGGAGAGCCCTGCACCCTGGTATCTTCCATTAGGTTATAGACAAGGTCGACCTTGTCCATACCCTGTCCCCAGGCGTAGCCTAGTCCGAAAGCTAGGGCGGTCATTTCTGTGCCGTTTTGTTCAACGCGCAGCCGTATGTGTTGCTGTGAAATCCCCATGAATTGAACATCCGACACCCTGACGCCCAGAGATGCGAAGACAGGTCGTGAATTGCCCTTTCCGAAGGGCTCCAGGTTTCTGAGCCAGTCTTCAACGTCTCTGGTTAATTCATCAAGGTCGACTTCGACATCTATGTTCACTGCCGGTCGCAGGTCCGTCGTACTCAGGCGGTCTGAGGCAAATGCGGTTAGCCGACGGACAGCTTCGTCCAGACGGTCCCGCCTCAACGTGAAGCCGGCGGCCTGAGAATGGCCGCCGTAACGTTCCAGCAAATCCTCGATGGACTTTACGGCATCAATGATACTGAAGGAAGCAATGCTGCGGGCCGAAGCAGTTGCATACTCTGTTCCAAGCGAGAGTGCAACAGCCGGACGGTGGAAGCGCTCAGCAAGCCTCCCTGCCACCAGGCCGGCCACACCGGGTAGAATGCCTTCGTCCGCCACAACTAGCAATTCGGGCATGGGTTCCTGCTTATCCACCTGCGCGTAGGCCAACTGCATCGCGTCGGTGGTGGCTTCGCGCCTCTCCCGGTTGAGTGCGTCAAGCTTGAATGCTAGGTTTTCGGCCTGTTCTTGTGAATTTGTGGTTAGCAGTCGCAGGCTGTCCATCGGGTCGCCCAACCGACCCGCTGAGTTCAATCGGGGTACGATCTGGTAAGAAATCGCCTCCGTGTCCAGCGCGTTCGGGGATACGCGTGCAGCTTGGCAAAGAGCCAGAAGTCCGGGCCGCTGGGTTTCGGCCATCTGACGAATTCCTTCCGCGACAATGTAGCGATTTTCGTCAAACAGCGGGACCAGGTCCGCCACAGTACCGAGGGCGGCGAGCTCCAGCAATGCCGGACTCCAACGCAAACCCTGGTATTCGTATAGGCCCTGCATCAGCTTGAATGCTATTCCCGCTCCGCAAAGGTCGGGAAAAGGATACGCGAAGAGCGGCAATTCCACGTCGGACAGGTGCGGATTTACGCACGCCACCGCCGGAGGGAGGCCGTCTGATGGAACGTGGTGGTCAGTGATTATGACTTCGGCTCCGCGACTGTTTGCGTGCTCCACTGGTGCGGAGTCGGTGATGCCCGTGTCCACAGTGATGATTAGGGATGCGCCCGCATCTATGAGCGAGTCAACTGCTCCGATGGAGAGGCCGTGCCCTTCTTCAGCGCGGGTGGGCAGATACGGAATCACCGATACTCCCAGTGCGGTTAGACCTTCCATGATTATGGCGGTGCCTGTGATTCCGTCGACATCGAAGTCGCCAAAGACCGCCGTAGTCTCCCCGTCTTGTACGGCGACGTAGAGCCTTCGCACTGCGGTTTCCATCCCCAAAAGCCGTTGGGGGTCATAGGGCAGGCGGTGTGGGGGTTGCAGAAAGGTTTGGAGTTTCTGCGCTGTATCAATGCCCCGCTGCGCCAGGAGTCGGGCAATAACAGGCGGAACTTGTGCGGACCGCAGACCGGAAGTGTCCAGTACGGGAGGTAATTCCCACCGGATGGATTCGGTGTTTGCTGATGACACTCTTAGCCGGATTCGCCTGGCTTGGCGAAGACCAGCACCGAGTTGTGGCCGCCGAAACCGAACGAGTTGCTCATGGCAACGTTGATTTCCCTGCTGCGGGCTTCGTTGGGCGTGTAGTCCAGGTCGCATTCCGGGTCAGGTTGGTGGAGGTTAATCGTTGGAGGGACAAGGCCATCCCGCATCGCCATAACGCAGATCGCCGCCTCCAGGGAGCCACCCGAACCCAGCAGATGCCCCGTCATGGACTTGCTGGAACTTATGGGTACTTTGTAGGCGTTCTCACCCAGTGCCACCTTGATCGCCTTGGTCTCGTGCTTGTCGTTCAGCGGAGTGGAAGTGCCGTGGGCATTGATGTAGTCTACTTCGCTCGGACCCAGCTGCCCCTCTTTCAAGGCCATTTGCATCGCGCGTGCTGCGCTCTCGCCGGTTATGGAAGGTTCGGTAAGATGATGAGCGTCGGACGTCGCCGCATAGCCCACCACTTCCGCCAGCGGTTCCACGTCGCGCCTTGTTGCGCTCTCCTCGCTCTCAAGCACGAAAACTGCGGCCCCTTCGCCCATCACGAAGCCATCTCGGCTAATGTCAAACGGGCGGCTGGCGAGGGAAGGGTTATCATTCAACCTGGACAGAGCCCTCAGTGCGTTGAATCCGGCAACCGCAACGGGCACTAGGGGAGCTTCGCTTCCTCCCGCGAGCATAATGTCCTCACGTCCCGCCCGCACCATCTCCCATGCCTGCCCCATCGCGTCGGCTCCGCTGGAGCAAGACGACACCAAGCAATAGTTCGCCCCCATGGCGCCGGTGACCATGGAAACTTGGGCAGAAGCCATGTCACCAAGCATCATCGGAATCAGGAAGGGGCTGACCCGTTTGGGGCCGCGTTCGCTCAGCACTGTGAACTGCTGGGAAAGTGTAGACAGGCCACCGATACCGCTTCCGATTATCACTCCAACGCGGTAGGGGTCGTCCTTTCTCGGCTCGAGCCCTGCCTGTTGGCAAGCCTGTTGCGCTGCTACGGCCGCAAACTGGGCAAACCGGTCCATCCGGCGGGCGTCTTTACGGTCGAGGTAGTCTTCGGGGTCGAAACCCTTGACCTCGGCTCCGAACCGCGTGTCAAACCCTTCAGTGTCGAAGGAGGTAAGAAAGTCGACACCTGACCGCCCCGAGGTAATTCCTTCCCAGGTTGAAGCCAAGTCTAATCCGAGCGGGCTTATAACGCCTATCCCCGTAATGTAGACACGACGGCTTTTCGCAATCCCATCCAAAACCCTTAAATCCCTTCCAAAAACGCCTGCCTATACTGATCTCTAGGCGCTAACTCTGCCCTGTAGCCCTCTTACGTCCGTCCCTCGGGTCTGAGAGCGCAGCATCAATACTGTCGGTCAGGTCGGCTATCCGGCGGGAAATGCTGGACGCCAACTCCTTACCGCTGTTTACGCTGGGGTCTCCCAGTGTCTTCAGCGATTCCGAGAGCTCGTTGATCTTTGTCCCTATTCCGTCGGCTGCTTCCCGCCGCACATTGGCCAGCGGCTGTGAAACCGACCGAAGTGTCTCCACAAGCTCGCCCACCTTGCCGGAAATGTTCTCACCGAACTCGTGCCCGGCTAGTGAGTCTGAATTTGCCAACTCTTTCAGGTGTTCGGTTGCTTCACCCAACCGGGCGGCGACCGTATCGCTCACTTCTTTGCTGGTGGCAGCCAGCCTCAACTTGTATGTCCGAAGGATTCGGAACACGCGACGATAAACATCGTCCACTTCCTGTAATTTGGAAGTGTACTTGTCGTAGATCTCCCTGCTCTCCTGCATGGACCAGCGTTCGTCGTAGTGAACGAACTGTCGCCCGGTGTAGAGCTGGTAGGGCCGCATTTCGCCTTCCTGCAACAGTTCGCCATGCTCATTCAGAGGCTTCAGGTCGGTCCAGTTGGATGTCGCGGGCAATGGCGTGAGGAAGTTGGCCGTCTGGTATCGACTCACCGTAGTTACCCAGTCCGCCAGCGCCATGATGCTGTCTTCGGTGTCATAGGGTAGCCCGATAATTGTCATCGCCACCACGGTGAAGCCGAGCTCGTTGATGTAGGCCAGGTCCCGATGCATCTGACCTGGATCCTGCCGCTTGTTGACTGCCTTTAGGTTCTCGGCGTTGTCCGACTCGACTCCGAGGTATAGCATCTTGACGTTTGCTTCCTGCAGAGCCTGGGCAAGTTCCGGATCCTGGCCTATTTCCGCACGAGCCTGGATAATCAGGTTCATGTTTTCCGTATGTCCCTTCCACCCCTTGAGCCGCTCCAGCCGCTCGTTGCGGAACTTCACTGCCCTCAGTGGCGGAGTGTGAAGGTCGTCGGAGACGAATACCTGGAAGGATCCGTTGCGAGACGTATGGATCAACCCGTCGGCGGCCAGTTCCTGGAGCTGTGCTAGCCGCTTGAACTCGGTTTCCTTGGATACCAGCCGATATCCGAGGAACTGTTGGATGACTTGACAGTAGGTGCACTTTTCCGTGCACCCGCGGATGGTCTCAACCACGGCTCCCGCCATGGGGTTCTCGGGCGTGAGGTCCCGTATGGAGCGAAAGTCCGGCAACTCCACAAAGTCAGGGCGAACAAGCCCCCCGCGTCTGGTCTGGACTACCTGTCCGTCCTCCTGGTAGCTGATGCCTGGAACATTTGCGAGGTACTGGTTGCGGTCTGAACCTTTTCGCTCCATCAGCACGTCGCACAGCTGACCAATAATGTCCTCGCCTTCTCGCTGAACGATCACGTCAAAATGACCATAGTCGAAGGCTTCTTCAGGCAGTGGGCCCATCTGCGGTCCGCCACCGATCGTGATGATGTCGGGATGGAATTCCTTGGCTCTTCGCGCTACTTGGTAAGCCCGGGGAGCCTCGTTTATCAGCGCGGTGAGCATCAGTATGTCCACGCCTTCCAGATCCTTTTCGGGATCCATCAGGCCAGACCGGTCTTCGAACCATATTTCCCGGTCATAGACAAATGGCCCTTCCCATTGTTCAAGGGCCGCAGACAGGTAGAGCATCCCCTGTCGTGGAATCGCCACGTATTCGAAGTTGCCGCCTGCTGAAGCCGGCTGCAGCAACATTACCCGCTTGATTCGAGACATCTTTGCCTCCGCGCAACCTTCAGTATGTACCCGTTTGTGGGGAGAAGGCCCTGCATTTAAGTTATAGGTAGAACGCCGTTTCTTTCAAGTTTAACTCGCCGCTTCAATTCTGCGAGGCGGCCATACAGACAAATTTACCAATTACATTATACAGGATGTCATAACTGGAAGTAGGGAAATTTCACCTGAATAATGGAATCAGCTTCTCAGCGATCTCTTCCAAGTGCCTTTCCCTGTCTTCAGGACGAGAGGTAATGCTGAACACTATGTGCCTGGCTCCGGCATCTATGTATTGCTGCAGACGGTCAGCGCACTGCTCGGGAGTACCCAATAGGCAATAGCGGCGCACGATATTGATGAATTCTCCGCCGTACAGGTACTGGCCTCCGAGCTGTTGAGCCGCCACTTCGGCAGCTTCCTCCTCGGAGGGATAGATCGTGATGTACGGGAAGAACCCCCATTGGAAGTCGGACAGGGTTCGATTTTCCTCATCGGCGAACTCTTTTACCTTTTCGACGCTGTCCCGGTACCTTGGAGGGTCGTAAAAGTAAGGCACCCATCCTTCCCCGAATCGAGCCGCACGTCGCATGGCTGCGTCTCGGCGCCCGGACACCCATACCGGAGGGTGAGGTTGCTGGACCGGTAACGGGTTTATCATTGCCCCGTCCATCTGAAAGTGCCGCCCCGAGAAATGCACACGCTCGCCCCGCCATAGTCCCCGCATCACTTCCAAACACTCATCCGTGCGCCTTCCGCGCTGGTTCACGCGCAGTCCGGAGTTGTCGAACTCCGCCGGATATTCCCCGCCAATTCCGATGCCAAGCGTCAGCCTCCCATTGGAGGCAGCGTCCAGGGTGGCCGTCATTCTGGCCAGCATCAGCGGGTGGTAGAACGGCGCCAGCACGATGGAAGAGAGGATGCGAATCGACTCCGTTGCGCCGGCTGCTACCGCCAGCACCGGAAGCGTTGCGTGGGATTCCCCGGGCGGGTCGCCTCGCATGAAATGCTCCCCGGCTGAAAAATATTCGTACCCGAGTTCCTCCATTCTACGCGCCTGCTTCGCCGTTTCCCCCACATCTAGGGTCAGGTTGGCTCCAAAATGAAGGCCGTTTGCTGTCATCGTACGGCATGCTCCGTAGACCGGAATTGCGCCGCGTAATTTTAACCCACATATTCCCATCTTCCAATGATGGGTGCTCTTGTGATTGGCACCCTTGCAGACGAGTGTTCCTTGACAAGCCGAACCTCATATCCGAACCTTGAGTTAAGGGAAGTTCCTGCGAAGGAACGCAAACCTGTTCAGATTTGATGATCCTGCTTTCGGGGGGCCGCTCCATTGCTGGTACTGGTAACAGGGGCAACTGGCTTCTTGGGTCAGCGCGTGGTTCGCGAACTGGCTGCGCGACGACATGAGGTTCGCTGCCTGGTCCACTCGCCCGGCAAGGAGAGGGTCTTTGACCATAGCTCCGTTGAGGTTCACTACGGTAATATTTTAAGCCCTGACTCGTTGGAACAGGCCTTTCATGGAGTACAGGCGGTTGTGCATCTCGTCGGGATAATTCGGCCCACGCGTGGGGCCTCGTTTGACAGGATCCATCGAGAGGGTACGGCCAATGTAGTTTCCGCGGCCGTGGAGGCAGGTGTCCGGGAATGCGTATTTGTTAGCGCCATGGGAGCTATGGCCGATCCTTCCTACCCTTATTTCAACTCCAAGCATCAGGCTGAGCTGGAGGTCAAGAATTCTGGGCTCCCCTTCACCATTCTGCGTCCGTCCGTGCTTTTCGGAAAAGGCGACGAATTCCTGACATCCCTTGCCGCGCTGATTCGTCTGGGTCCCTTGACCCCCGTCATCGGCGCTGGCAAAAATCGCATGCAGCCGGTGGCGGCAGACGACGTCGCCAGGTGCGCTGCCCATGCTGTGGGCGACTCCACGTTGAAGGGAAAGACCATCAATTTGGGCGGACCTCATCGCTTGAGCTACGATGACCTGATGGACGAGGTTGCGCTGGCCATGGACAAACGATGCCGTCGTGTTCACATACCGAAGGTTCTGGCTTGGCCGGCAGTTGCCATCATGGAACGCATCTTGCCTAGTCCGCCAGTAACTACCGACCAGCTCCGGATGCTGGGGATACGAAACGTAGCAGAAGGCCCCGAATTGGAGCAGGCATTCGGGTTTACCCCCAAGCCGCTGCGGGGTAACATTGACTACGTGAAATCAGTTACATTCGGCGACGCCGTACGAATGTTGACTGGATTGCCAATGTCCCGCCGAAAGAGTTGAACTTGGCGGTTGAACTGTGGAGACTCCCCGGGCTAGGGTAGTGATGCAATACAGGGAAGCCATTCAGAAGGTGCTGTCCCTTTTCGACGCGGAGAGGAGTCGGGCTGAAGGTCCGCGGCAGAAGGCAATTTACAACTTGGCGAGAATGGAGTCCTTCCTGGATCGCTTGGGCAGTCCTCACCGCAGGGTGCCGACAGTTCACGTAGCCGGAACTAAAGGCAAGGGCAGTACCGCGGCAATGTGCGACGCGGCGTTCAACGCGGCTGGCATGAGCACCGGATTCTACTCCTCCCCGCATCTGCACACCTTCCGCGAAAGGCTGCGCAGAAACTGCCAGCCGGTGTCGGAGGAAGAGTTTGCCGGGGTCGTCGAAGACCTGTGGCCCATGCGAATGCATAGCGATGGCGCCGCGGTGACGTTGTTCGAATTCCTCACAGGTATGGCTTTCTACCGTTTCGATCAGGCCGGCGCCGACGTCCAGACCATAGAGGTCGGGCTGGGGGGCCGCCTTGACGCCACCAATGTGGTCGATGCGGACGTATGCGTCATTACGTCAGTGAGCATGGACCATGCTAGCATCCTGGGAGACACCATAGGTGAGATCGCTTCCGAAAAGGCAGGCATCATAAAGCCGGGCTCAATTCCGGTGATTGCGCCTCAGCGACCTGAGGCCTTGCAAGCGATTCTCGAAGCTTGCGACCGCCAGGATGTGGAGCCTGCCCTGGTCGGACGCGACGTTACTTGGGAATCCATTGGCTCCTACATGGGAGGCCAGCACCTGAAGGTTCACGGGTTGCTGACCTCCTACGACCTCGATATCCCGCTGGTTGGCGAATACCAGATGGAAAACGCGGCCGCCGCCGTGGCCGCTGTTGAATCCCTGAGCATGGCTCAGGGCTTGGACATTTCGCCCGAAGCGCTTGCCAGGGGCTTCCGGCACGTGTCCTGGCCTTGCAGAATGGAGCTGCTATCGAGAGACCCCATAGTGGTCTCGGATGGCGCCCACAACGACTATTCCGTGGACCGCCTGCTGGAGTCTCTTCCCCGCTATTTCGATTATGATCGCTTGGTGGTCATAGCAGGCTTTTCCAGGGACAAGAACATTGACGCAATGGCCAGTTCCCTTGCCCCTGCGGCTGATCTTGCTATCGCGACCCAGGCTCGGCATCCCCGGGCCCTCGACTCGGAAGAACTCGCCGGTATGCTGCGTGAGCGGGGAGCCACAACCGCAAGAGCCTCCACACCCCGTGAGGCGCTGGAGTTGGCCCGCGAGGAAGTCGGCCCGGGCGGATTGGTGCTGGCCACCGGATCGTTGTTTCTGGCGGCTGAGGTGCGGGAAGCTGCCTTGGGAATCGAACCTGAGATTTACCCGGAATTGCGCCGGAATGAAATTCATTAACTTCGCCCGGTAACCTGCCCCGGCGGTGGATGAAGTGAACGACGAAAGAATAAGGGTTGTGGTGACCGGTATGGGTGCTATGACCCCGCTGGGCGAATCTCCGGACGAGTTCTGGCGGAATCTTGTCGCAGGCAAGTCCGGCGTCGGCCCGATGACCCTGTGCGACCCAACCGGCTACCCATGCCGCATTTCCGGCGAAGTTACCGGTTTTGATCCCGAGCAATACATCCCTGGACGCGAAGCTCGCCGGATGGCCCGCTTCTCCCAGTTGGCCGTGGCCGCGGGACTGCAGGCATCTGAACACTCCGGCATTGACGTGAGCCGTGAGGACTCATACCGCGTTGGAGTGATTCTCGGCAATGGCAACGGCGGCTTCCCCACCTTGGAAGAGAACTGCCGCATTCTGGCCGATCGTGGTGGGATGCGAATGTCCCCCTTCTTCTTCCCCATGGTCCTTCCAAACATGGCTGCTGCCGCTGTCAGCCGATACCTCGGCGCGCAGGGTTACAATTCGACCGCCACCACCGCCTGCGCCGCCTCCAACCAGGCGATCGGAGAGGCGCTCGACGTTATCCGACGAGGAACTGCCGACGTTGTATTCGCTGGCGGCGCTGAGGCGGGCATCAGCCTCCTGGGACTGTCGGGGTTCGCAGTGATGCGCGCATTGACAACGCGAAATGAGGAGCCGGAGCTGGCCAGTCGCCCCTTTGACGCTGACCGGGATGGTTTTGTTCCATCGGAGGGCGCAGTGGTGCTCACTATGGAGAGGTTGGAGCATGCCCTGAACAGGGGAGCCGACATACTTGCCGAGGTTGTCGGATTTGGGTGCACCAGCGACGCTGGACACCCCGTGCAGCCTGAAGAGTCGGGAGCCAGTGCCGCCCGTGCCATGAGCATGGCCATTTCCGACGCACGACTCACGGTAGACGATGTGGATTACATAAACGCCCACGGAACCTCCACGCCGCTGAACGATGCCCTCGAGACGGTCGCAATCAAGCGATTGTTCGGGGATCGCGCCTATAAGATACCGGTCAGTTCTACCAAGTCCATGATCGGTCACTCATTGGGAGCTGCAGGGGCCCTTGAAGCAGCGGCCTGTATCCAGACCATTACGGAAAATACAGTGCATCCCACGATCAATCTGTCAACGCCTGATCCAACCTGTGATTTGGACTACGTACCCAACAAATCGAGACAGGTCGACGTGAATGTCGTTCTGTCCAACGCCTTCGGCTTCGGCGGACAGAATGCATGCCTCGTTTTCCGAAAGTACGAAGAATAGGCGAACGCTCGTAAACAAGAGACCCTTGAGGAAAGAATGACCGAACGGCTGGTTGCCGGTACAGAGATGCAGGAAGACGCCGACCTGTCTTTGCGCCCCAGGCGTATTGACGAGTTTGTGGGGCAGTCTCACACGAAGCAGACGCTGCAGATTGCCATTGACGCGGCCAGGATCAGGCAAGAACCCTTGGACCACGCCATCATCTACGGCCCTCCGGGATTGGGGAAAACCACCCTCGCTCACATCATCGCCGCCGAAATGGATGTCCCTATTCGCGTTACATCGGGTCCGGCCGTGGAACGCGCCGGAGACATGGCTGCCATCCTGACCAGCCTCCAGCCCAACGAGGTGCTCTTCGTAGACGAGGTGCACCGCCTGAACCGCGTGGTGGAAGAAGTGCTCTACTCGGCCATGGAGGATTTCTTCCTTTCTTGGATGGTGGGTAAGGGCTTGGCCGCTCGCAGCGTCAACCTTCGCATCAACCCTTTCACCTTGGTTGGAGCCACTACCCGTTTTTCCATGGTCAGCGCTCCACTCCGGGACAGGTTCGGCTCGGTCTGGCGCCTGGAATACTACGACGTTGAAGACATGAACCTGATAGTCGAGCGTTCGGCGCGCATTCTGAACGCCGATTACGAGGTGGAGGGCGTAACCGAAATCGCTCGCCGCTCCCGGGGCACTCCCCGGGTGGCCAACCGGTTGCTGAAACGCACCCGCGACTATGCTCTTGTTAGGGCTGACAATCGGATAACCGGTCCCGTGGCCCGCAATGCTCTGGAACAGTTGAATGTGGATCCGTTGGGCCTCGATCAGTCCGATCACCGCTTGTTGGCCGCAATCATTGACAAGTTCGATGGTGGTCCTGTGGGTTTGGATACGCTGGCAGCTTCTCTGAACGAGGATTCAGATACTGTGATGGATGTCTGGGAACCCTATCTGCTGCAGTTGGGGTTTCTGGGCCGTACTCCTCGGGGCAGAGTGGCCACGAGGCTGGCCCACGAGCACCTCGGCCGCCCGTACCTGTCTGGAACTCTTGTGGACCAAGCCAAACTGGAAGGGTTTTAGCTGCTGTTTGCCTCAACATGCCTGCCGGAAAGGCAGGTCTGTTGATTGCCCTTTGGCCAGCGTCTACAATGGCTGTTCACCCGCTGGAAACAAAGGCTGATATTTGGGGTTGATTTGACCGTCCCTACCACGCGCCCCGCCGTTGCCACTGTGCTTGACGAAGCCGTATCGGGGCATGCCCTGAGCGATGACGAAGCATGGGCACTGCTCGACGCTGAAGACCACATGTTGGCCGTCATGTGCGAGGCTGCGGCTCAAATGCGCGATGCTGGAAAAGGCAAGACGGTGTCTTTTTCGCCCAAGGTCTTCATTCCCCTGACTCACATGTGCCGAGACTTCTGCGGATACTGCATTTTTCGCAAAACCCCGGAGCAGGCCGGCGACACTTTGTTTATGACCCCCGAGCAGGTGCTGGATGTCGCCCGGGCCGGTGAGCGCCTTGGCTGCACCGAAGCGCTGTTCACCTTGGGAGAACGTCCGGAACAACGATACCCTGAAGCCAGGAAATGGCTGGCAGACCGCGGTTTCCGCACCACGCTGGAATACCTCGCATACGTTAACCGGTTGGTTCTGGAAGAGACTTCTGTGCTTCCTCACGCCAATCCGGGTACGATGAGCAGACGCGAGATAGAAGCCCTGCAGCCATACAACCCCTCAGTGGGACTGATGCTGGAAAGCACCTCTCCCTCGTTGCACGGACCGGGCGGCCCTCACGAGTTCGCGCCCAGCAAGCGCCCGAGGGTCAGGCTCCGCACCATGGAGCTCGCGGGTGAGTTGCGACTGCCCTTTACGACTGGTATCCTCATTGGCATAGGAGAGTCTCGAGAGGACAGAATCGAGTCTCTTCTTGCTATTCGGGACCTCCACCTACGATTTGGCCACATTCAGGAAGTAATAGTTCAGAATTTTCGGGCAAAGCCCAATACCGCGATGCAAGACCAGTTGGACGCCGATACCGTGGAGCTGCTGTGGTCGGTGGCTGCCGCGCGGCTGATTCTGGGTCCCGACGCTAACGTGCAGGTGCCTCCGAACCTCAGCGCGGATACCTACCAGATCTATCTGGATGCTGGAATCAATGATTGGGGTGGGGTTTCGCCACTTACCATCGATTTCGTTAATCCCGAAGCCCCATGGCCTGCCCTGACTCAACTCAGGGAGCAGACCGAGTTGGCGGGCTTCCTGCTTAAACCCAGGCTGCCGGTTTATCCCGAATATTTCTTGGCCACCGGCGATTACCAGTCGGAAGAGTTGCGTGCCAGGGTCCTCGCTCTTGCCGACGATGAAGGATACGTAAGAGGGGGAATCCAGCGATATGTCGGGAAAAACTGAGCAGCCTTTAGCCTCGAACCTTGGAGAACTGGCCGGGGCGCTGAACCCGCACGTGGCGGCGGTACTGGACCGGGCCTTGGCGGGAGAAGACGTTTCCGCCGAAGAAGCCACGCTCCTATTTGGCACGACCGGGCCCGAATACAACGCAACGGTGCTTGTTGCGGATGAGTTGCGCCGGCGCACTGTGGGCGATATTGCCACCTACGTAGTAAACCGCAATATCAACTTCACCAACGTCTGCATTAAGCGATGTGGCTTCTGCGCTTTCAGCCGTGATTTCCGTGAGGAAGAAGGGTACTACCTGCCCGTGGAGGAGATCGTTCGCCGGGCTAGGGAGGCGTGGGATTTCGGCGCCACAGAGGTCTGCATTCAGGCCGGTCTCCCTCCCCAGATGGAAGGCGACCTTTACATCCGCCTCTGCGCTGCCATCAAAGAGGCACTTCCGGACATTCACATTCATGGATTTTCCCCAGAGGAAGTGCTGTACGGCTCAGTTCGCTCGCGATGCAGCATTCGCGAGTACCTGGAAGGTTTGAAGGAAGCCGGTGTGGGAAGCCTTCCGGGAACGTCTGCCGAGGTGCTTGACCAAGAGTTGCGTGACCACATATCCCCCGGTCGAATCACCGTGGACCAGTGGACTGAAGTGATCACCACGGCGCACGAGATTGGCATTCCAACCACCTCCACCGTGATGTTCGGACACCGCGAGACGCCGGAGCAGCTCTGCAACCACATGGCTCTGCTGAGAGGAATCCAGCAGGACACGGGCGGCATTACGGAGTTCGTACCACTGAGCTTCGTCCATACCGAGGCTCCGATGTTCCTCAAGGGACTGCTTCCGGACGTACGTCCGGGCCCTACCGGGATGGATGTGGTTAAGATGCACGCCATCGCCCGCATCATGCTCAACAACTGGATTCCCAACATCCAGGCATCCTGGGTGAAGGAAGGCTCCCGGATGTCGCAACTCCTGCTCACCGCAGGCGTGAATGATCTGGGTGGCACCCTTATCAACGAGAGCATATCGACGGCAGCCGGTGCCCAGCACGGGCAGTTGATGCGTCCTGCTGAGTTCAGGGGCATGATTCGCGCAGCCGGTCGCATTCCAGCCGAACGTTCCACCACCTACGGATTGCGCCGCGTTTTCAGTGACGCTGATGAAGAGCACGACCCGCTGGACCTCGTGGGCGAAAACGTGGAAGAGATATTCGGCTCCTACGACAGGCTGGTCAAGCTGGAAACTTATCGCTTCGAACATCCTCGCCACGCAGCCGAGCGGGCGGGTGTATAGTCTTGGTCCCGCATCCGGCACGATAGCAGTTTGCGTCCATTGAAGACCCTCTCCGCTTCGACAATACTCGGGCCCACCGTTGCCGGGCACTGATGAGCAGTGCAGGAAATTCCATTCGGGTCTTGGCTCTGGCGGGTGGCGTCGGAGGGGCGAAGCTGGTTCTCGGCCTGTCCCATTGCCTGCGGCCCGAAGAGTTGGTTGTTGCCGTTAACACCGGCGATGACGAAGAATTTTACGGCCTGCACGTGTCGCCTGACCTCGACACCATGATGTACACACTGGCAGGACTCTCCAACCCGGAAACTGGCTGGGGATTGAAGGGCGACACCTTTGCCGCTCTTGCCATGCTGCGTGAATATGGCGCCGATACCTGGTTCAATCTGGGGGACCGCGACCTCGCCACGCACATCCGCCGCACGCAACTGCTTCGCGATGGATTGACGCTTTCCGAAGCGACCACGCGATTGAGTTCCTCCCTGGGAGTACGCCAGGCTCTGGTGCCGATGACCGACTACCCAGTCCGCACGATGCTGCAGACCAGTGAAGGCCGCCTCTCGATGCAGGAATATTTCGTCCGACAACGCGCCCAGCCGGAAGTGACCACTGTTGAGTACGAGGGTTCGAAAGATGCCTGCCCTTCCCCCGGTGTGGACGCAGCCTTGGCCCACGCGCGTATACTGGTGATATGTCCCTCCAACCCAGCCCTCAGCGTTGAGCCCATAGTTGCCGTGACAGGCATGAAGGAAAGAATGGCATCCTTTCCGGGGCTGCGAGTCGCTGTCAGCCCCATTGTGGGCAATGACGCCGTCCGCGGTCCTGCTGGCCGCATCATGGCCGGCCTTGGTCAGGAAGTTTCTGTAGTGGGAGTTGCCAGGGCCTATCGAGAGTTCTGCGACGTGCTTGTGATCGACCACCAGGACGAATCGCTGGCGTCGGCCGTGCAGGACATCGGTATAAGGCCGGTGGTCACAAACACCATCATGGAAACCCTTCAGGATAGAATTGACCTCGCGCAGGCCGTGCTTGCGCTCGACTCAGGCGAAAACTGAAGTGGTTTCACTGATGTCCAACGAAGAATACAACATCGTCGCAATCATTCCGATGAAGCCCCTGTCCGAGGGCAAGAGTCGGCTCGCTCGCAGCCTTACGCCTGAGGAGCGGGCCAACATTAGCGCTGGCATGCTTCGCCGCGTGCTGGTGGCATTAAGGGGTGCTTCCATCGACCCCATCTGGGTAGTGGGCGGCGACGAACGCGTCAGGAATATGGCTAGAAACAACGGCGGCCTGTGGCTCGAGGAACTGGGGCGAAACTTGAACGATACCCTCGGAAAGGCCATCCAGCAGGCCTTCGAACGAGAGAAATCAGCCCTCTACATCGCTGGAGACCTCCCTTTCGTCAAGCCCTCCGACATACATTCCTTCGTCCAGGCGTCTCGCGGCGCCGGAAACGTGACCTTGGCTCCCGCGCGACGCGACGGCGGTACAAACGCCATCCTCGTTCCCTTTGGCACCTTTTTCAAGCCTGAGTTGGGCAGGCGTAGCTTCAGCAAGCATCTCAGCCAGGCCGCCAAGCTGGAAACGTCGGTCGCCATCGCCTACAGCCCCGGCCTCGGCCTCGATATGGACGTGGTCGACGACCTGGAATCCTATCAGCATATGGAGCCGGGACTTCTTGACAGATTGATGCGAGCGTCCGGCAGTGTGCCCGCCTCTCGGGCCGACGGCAATCCTCGGGGATAATATTCTCCACTGATCGATAGATTGATCAGTGGCCGTAACTTTGTTTGGTGCAAATATGAGCGAGAACAAGCCAAAAATCGGCGTACTGCTTCCCACGAGAGGGATCCTTTTGCGAGGCGACCAGCCCGACAACGCCGATCGCGTCTTCCGTATGGCAGAGCGAGCGGAAGAAGCAGGGCTGGACTCCGTGTGGGTGGGAGACAGCCTCATCGCAAAGCCACGGCTGGAGCCCCTGGCAACCTTGGGAGCTCTCGCCA
The DNA here is from genome assembly GCA_963667415.1 of Dehalococcoidia bacterium. GTDB lineage: Bacteria > Chloroflexota > Dehalococcoidia > Lucifugimonadales > UBA3495 > VXOI01. The sequence continues at coordinate 1,244,573 of OY763410.1, forward strand.
GTCGCACTAGCCGCGTTCGCCTCGGTACTGCGGTGTTGCTGCCAGCCCTGCGCCATCCGGTCCTGATGGCCCAGACCATGGCTACCGTGGACCTTATTTCCGGCGGTCGTCTGGTCATTGGTGCGGGTGTCGGGGGAGCCTTTAATGATGAACAGAGGGGCGAGTGGGCCGCCGCCGGAGTTGACCCCAAGAGGCGCGCTGGTCGCTTTGAAGAGATTGTGGAAATTGCCAAGGGCCTCGGCGAAGGCCAGCCCCACAGCCATGAAGGCAGGCATTTCTCCCTGGACTCGGTCAGAATGCTTCCAGCGGCCACCCAGTCTGAGGGCGTCCCTTGGCTCTTGGCGACTCACTACCGCGCAGGCAAGCCGGCTCAGGTCGACCGCGCTGCTAGGCTCGGCGACGGGGTTATCGCCATCTCCGACACCCCTGAGGAATTCGCCGAGGTCATCGCCCAGGTGGATGCAAAGGCCGAAGAGTATGGTCGCAATACCACAAATCGCGAGAATGTCTTTTACCTCACGGTGAACTTGGAAGAGGATGAGGCGGTCGCTAAGGCCGATTCTGAAGATTGGCTGATGCGCTACTACGGAGCAAACATCTGGGGAACTCGGTGGGGTCCCTTTGGCGGCGTGCAGCAGGTGGCCGACCGTATGGCAGAGTATGCTGGCGCTGGTGCAGACACCTTGGTAGTCCGCTTCGCCACCTTCGACCCTGAGCGCCAACTCGACGTGTTTTTGGAGCGCATCGCGCCTCAATTTGTCTAGCACTGGCCTCCCCAACGCGAGGCCATTGGAAATTCACGGGCAGGAATCTCCAAGAGGAAGAAGCATTGGTTCCCGTTGACTTAGCTGGCAAATATGGCCTGGTATTGGGTGTCGCCAACGAACGCAGCATTGCCTGGGGCATAGCGCAGGCCCTTTCTGCAGCCGGGGCTAGGCTGGCCTTGACCTACCAGGGAGACAGGCTGAAAGAGCGGGTGGAACGGTTGGCTGACTCCTTGGAAGCGCCGTTGCTGTTGCCTTGCGACGCCACCGACGACGAACAGATTGAACAGGTCTTCGAGACAATAGGTAACGAATTCGGCGAACTGTCCTTCCTCATTCACAGCATCGCTTTCGCCAATCGTGAGGACCTGAACGGACGGTTCGTGGACACGGGCCGCGACGGATTCCGCCTGGCGATGGAAATCAGCGCCTACTCGCTGTTGCCCTTGGTCCGCCATGCGGCGCCGCTGATGACGGATGGCGGCAGCGTTGTCGCCATGACCTTTGACGCATCCCAGCGCGTTTATCCGGGCTATAACGTGATGGGGTCGGCTAAGGCGGCCCTTGAGCACTCTGTGCGGCAACTGGCAGCGGAAATGGGCCCGGCAAACATAAGGATCAACGCCATATCCGCCGGGCCGCTGGAGACCCTCGCTGCCCGCGGGATAAGTGGCTTTCGAGACATGCGCCACGCGCACGCCGAGCGAGCCCCGTTGAAGCGCAACATAACGTCGGAGGAAGTGGCATCGACAGCCCTCTTCCTGTGCAGCGGCCTGTCCAGCGGCATCACGGGAACCGTAATTCCGGTGGATGCCGGCTATCACATAATGGCAGTATGAAAAGCAGGGGAATCTGAGAATAAAATCAGGGGCAGGAATTTTCCTGCCCCTGATTCTTTTCCGAAGCCAAGTCCGGCCGGGCCTGATTACGAACCGGCAATGAGTGCCTGGATGTGGCGATAGTCTTCTTCCGCGCGTTCTCCTCGACCCTGCTTGGTATAAGCCTCAGCCCGTCGTTCAAAGGCCTCTCTGTGCCTTGGGTCTAAGGCGATGGCCTTCGTGAACTGGTCGATTGCTTCCTGCAGTTTTCCTTCGACCAGCAGGGTGGCGCCGCGGGCGGTCATAACCTCGGCCGTGGGCGCCGCACTGGGCTGCGGAAGCCCCCAGGGGCGTGGTGGCGCTTCAGGCTCGGGTTCGGACTCCGTAAGGTCGGGTTCATGGTCGGCAACTGCTTCTGTTGCCGCAGACGTTCCTTCTACGGAACCATGCTCGTGAGAAGGAGCAGCCGCTGAAGCGTCGTCAACTGGCGCAACATCTTCTTGCGGCCTGGCGGCAGCTGGCTGAGAAGGCGACTCCTGTGGCGGCTCAGTCGGACGTTCCATTGTCGCCGTGGGGGCGGCCTGCGGTTGATGCATCTCTGAGGCCAGTACCGTGTCGCCGCCTTCTGGAGTGTACTCCCGGGAAAGGTCCCAACCGCATTTCGTGCAAAAATTCTGACCCTGCGAGTGAGGACTGGCGCACTTGGAGCATGCGTTTCGCTGCGTCTGCCTTGTCCGTTGTTCCATTGGTCTGACAAAGACCATCAGGTACAGTACGGGAGCGAGAGACAGCAAACGGAGCTGATCGAACGGCAATAGCCCCAATACCAGCGCAGCGATCCCCCATAGCCACGGATTCTTTCCTCGCGCCAACGCTGCTCGTGCCGTCCAGAAGGCAACGAATATGGTCAAAGCCAGAAGGAAGAAGTCCCTTGTTTCCAATCCGAAAATTGCGGGCCTCCGCGGAGCTGGTTAGTGGAGAAGAGAATTCACAGTCTACCCTTATTGCTCATTTGAATATACTAAAATTCTCCACTCAAGGCAACGCCGATTATTGCCTTGCACATTCGAAGGTCTGCTTATCGCTCGCCTCGATTCACCGTCGCCCTTGGAGTGGGGCTCTTCATTTGGTGACTTTTCCCCCTTGCTTTCGGAGGTGACGGTTGCCTAGCATGGGTATTATGACTTTCACTTCACGAGCCTGCTCCTGCGCTTGGAGCAGCAAGTTAGCCCTGCTGAATGAACGCAGTAGGCCGATGCGAAGGCAGGATTGCCAGCTATCCCCGCGCCAATCCCCCACAGGGACTGCGCAATTCACCTCATTTGATCGGAAATGATTGGAAATGACTGGCTTTTCAATTTTCCGACGCAACTTGTTCAGGACGATGTGAAACCGTATTCCTTGCATATCATTGAGTGGTCCGCAGGCTACTGTCGGGCGCAATAATCCCCTGGGCATTTGGGCGATGGACAGGGGCAAGGCATAAGGGGTCTGCCCAGCTATGCGGGAATGACGGAGCAGGGTAGTTTCGATATAATGTTGCCAGACAAATCCGTTTGACCGGCGGAGCTTGAATGGATGTCAGTTCTGCCGTTGAGGAGGACTATGAAAACTACTCTATCCATTCTCAAGGCCGATGTGGGTTCCATTGGAGGCCACACCAAGCCTTCCCAGCACATGATGGACTCAGTGCGGGCCGACGCCGACGCCGCCATTCAGCGGGGACTGCTCATTGACGCCTTCGTGGGACATACCGGAGATGACATCTGTATCGTGGCGTCCCACACGCGCGGAGAAAATGATACCGAGGTGCACCAATTTGCCTGGAGCGCCTTCCTCAACGCCACCGCCATCGCCAGCCAATACGGGCTGTATGGCGCGGGGCAGGACCTGTTGGTGGATGCCCCGTCCGGTAACATACGCGGCGCGGGACCTGCAGTCGCCGAAATCGAGTTCGACCACGACCCGGTGAAGACCAACCCCGTACGCCCGGCAGAGTCCTTCATGGTGCTGGCCGCAGACAAGTGCGGCCCCGGCGCCTACAACCTGCCCATGTTCCTGGGCTTCGCTGACCCCATGTACTGTGGTGGGTTGATGCTGCCCCGCCTGAACGAAGGCTTTACCTTCAACATCATTGACATGGACAACACCGACGGAGACAGCCTGATTTCGCTGAACGCTCCGGAAGACTATTACAAGATCACGGTGCTGTTGCGAGACAACGAACGTTTTGGAATCGACAGCATCGTATCCCGCCATACCGGCCAGACCGCCGCCGCTATCTCGGCCACCCGGATGCACAACATCGCAGGTAACTACACCGGTAAGGACGACCCAGTGGCCCTCGTTCGCAATCAGGGAGTGTTTCCGGCCCCGGAAGAGCTGATTTCCCCCTACGCCAAGGCTCACTACATTGGCGGGGATGCCCGTGGCTCCCACGTGATGCCGCTGATGCCGGTTCCCATCAACACTGCCGTAACCGGCATGTACTGCCTGCCCCTGGTGTCCTGCATCGGCTTCTCGTTGAACGGAGACGGCAAATTCTCCGACTCCTTTGCCGATTTCTTCGACAACCCTGCTTGGGATTACGTCCGCAACTTGGCTCAGGAGAAAGGCATCGCCATGCGTGCCCAGGGCTGGTCGGGCGCTGCCATGCTTCCATACGGAGAGTTGGAGTACTCCGGCTTCCGCACCAGCATCGGCAACCTCGTGGATCGCTTTGCCTATCGCAACGGCAAGGAGTCGAGCGCCATCCCGGAAAAGGCTGGCGCCGCAGACGACGACTAGACAACAGGTACATCGGTAGAGAAAAGAACGCCGGGGCTTCTAAAGCCCCGGCGTTCTTTTCATTGCGAGGTTTGGCCGACGCCTATTCTGCAATCCTCAGCGACAGTTCCCTTAGCTGGGATGGAGCGACTGGCGCCGGGGAATTGAATAGCAGGTCGCCACCGCTCTGCGTCTTGGGAAAGGCGATAACGTCGCGTATCGAGTTGGTCCCGGCCAGGATCGCAACCAGGCGGTCAATCCCGGGGGCTATCCCGCCATGGGGCGGAGCGCCGTATTCAAAGGCTTCCAGAATCTGCCGAAATCGCTCTCCGACATCCTCCCGGCTGTAGCCGAGGATCGAGAAAATCTTCTCCTGAAGCTCGCGATGGTGTATGCGAATGCTGCCACTCGCAAGCTCTGACCCGTTGCAGACGAGGTCATACGCCTTGGAACGGATGGCCCCCAGATCGTTGCCGTCAAGTAACTTCTCCTCCCCATCGGCGGGAGATGTGAAGGGATGATGGGACGAGTCCCAGCGATTGGCGTCTTCGTTCCACTCAAACAGCGGGAAGTCGGTGACGAAGGCGAAGGCCAATTCGTTCGGGTCGGCGAGGTCCAGAAGGGTAGCTATATGGTTGCGCATGGCGTTGAGCCAGACGTTGACGCGGGTAGTCGGCCCGGCCATTAGCAGCACCATGTCCCCGGGTCCCGCGCCCATCTTTGCGGCCAGTCGGCCATGCCACTCGGCTGGCATGCGAAGCCCCGAAGACTGCAGAATCTCTTCGTTGCTCTGCTCGGGTATTTGACCGGTGCCCCTGTACCGTATGTGCGCCAGTCCACCTGCTCCCGACTCTTTTGCAAAGGCGTCCAGTTCTCGAACCTGCGAAGTGGTGTAGCCGGCAAGTCCCGGTGCCACAAACCCCTTGACGCATCCACCCGATTCCACCGTGGACAAAAAGACCCGAAATTCCGTCTCGGATGCGAGATCACTGACGTCGGCCATTTCAAGGCCGAAGCGGAGGTCGGGCTTGTCTGAGGCGTAGTGGGCCATGGCTTCAGCGTGCGTCATCCGGGGGAAGGGTTTTCGAAGCTTCTTGTCGGGAGCAACGGATTCAATCATTCCGGTGTACAGCTCTTCTGTGAGAGAAAGGACATCTTCCTGGTCGACGAAGCTCATTTCTAGGTCGAGCTGAGTAAACTCAGGCTGGCGGTCAGCGCGCATGTCCTCATCCCGGAAACAGCGGGCGATCTGGAAGTAACGTTCGACGCCGGACACCATCAGCAGCTGTTTCAACTGCTGCGGCGATTGGGGCAGAGCGTAGAAGCTCCCGGGTTGCAGGCGACTGGGGACCAGGAAATCCCTGGCGCCCTCCGGTGTGCTCTTGATGAGTATGGGGGTCTCAATTTCCAGGAAGCCCTGTGCGTCAAGGAAGTCCCTTATGTACTTGACGACCTTGTGCCTAAGGATGAGGTTTCGCTGCATGTTCGGTCGACGCAGGTCCAGGTAGCGGTAGCGCAGACGAAGGCTTTCATCGGCACCCGCATCGTCATCTATGTAGAACGGAGGCGTTAGGGACCGGTTCAGCACCGTTACTTCGGAGGCCATTACCTCGATGTCGCCGGTTTCCATGACAGAGTTTTCGCTGCCTGCCGGTCGACGGAGGACTTGCCCCTTCACTTGCACCACCCACTCCTGGCGCAATTCCTCGGCAATGTGGGCGGATTCCGGAGAGAGTTCGGGATTGAAAACAACCTGCACCACGCCCGATCTGTCGCGAAGGTCTAGGAAGATGATTCCGCCGTGGTCGCGGCGACGGCCGACCCATCCAGCCAATGTAACCTCTGAATCGGCATCGCCGAGGCGCAGATCGCCGCAGTTGGCGCTTCGAAGCAAGCGTGGCCTCCAAGGACTTTTCTATTTGTCAGGAACGCGTGGTTTAGTTGCCGGGAAAGATCTGAAAGACATCGCGAAACGGGCTGGCTGGCTGGGTGTCAATGCCGGTCGCCGACTCTTCCAGTGCCGCCGCCGTGCTTACCGGCGGTAGACACAGCGTGTCGAGGCACACGTGAGCAAGAGCCGGGCCATCGGCTTGCACCGTCTTTATCTCAAGGTTTGGGTTGTTCAAGCGGGTTGCCGCGTCCACCAGGGCCCTGCAATCCGAAGTATGTGAGTTCCCCTCGACGGTGATCTCCACCATCGGGTTACTGAAGATGTCCACGGCCAGCCCGAATTCTGCGGCGAACTCTCCCTGTTCCCGGAACACTCCGGTAAAGGCGCTCAGGGTGGCCTCGCAAAGCTGCCGGTAGTCGTCGTTGCGGGTCGTCTGGTAGAGCCGCAACAAGGCACGTACCGCCGCCATGTTCTCCGGCATCGGTTTCTCCCGCACCTGCAGGTGGCCGATGGCGTTCTCGTCTGCTTCGATGTCGAAGAACCCGCCGCTGCTTTCGTCAAAGTGGCGGTCGACCATTGCTGCGGCTGCCGCCACGGCCCTGTCCAGGAAGCGAGGTTCAGCTGTGGACGCGTGGGCCTGCACCAACCCGGTCAGGAGACCTGCCCAGTCACCCAACAGCGCGGGTGTGCCGGCATTCTCATCGGCGTACACGTGCCCGAACCGGCCTGATGTTGCCATTTCGTCTATGTGGTGCAGCACGTCTAGGGCAATCATGCCTAGTTCAGGCTTCCCGAGCTTCCAGGATGCGTCCAGCAGGGCTGCCGCCGCGACGGCCCCGGACCCTGTGTAGCAGGATGGGTCGAGGGGCGGCGGCGTGGACAATGCCCGCCGGTCGGAATCCAGGGCGAAGTAGTCAGAATGTGCCCCCTGGCTGCCGTGGAATCCGCTGCGGCCGGCTTTATGAAGGTGGTCAACAACGTAACCGAAGGTTCGCTCAGAGATCTCTCGGTAGCTGTTGTCCGCGAGAACAATGGCGGCGTCAAGGTAGATACTGGCAAGTTGCACGTTGTCTTCCAGCATCTTCTCGCGTTGCGGAGCAGTCCAGTCAGTGGCGGAGCTGTACCGGAAGAACCCTCCGTCGATTTCGTCGAACATCTGGGACTTGGCCATGGCATCCAGGGTCTTGCGAAGCATGGCGAAATAGAAGTCCTCGCGAGTCGTGCGGGCCAAGTGAAGGACGAAGCGCAGAATGGAGGGGTTGGTGAACTTCGGCTCGCTTCCGAACCCTCCGTTGATTGCGTCGTAAGAGCCTGCGACGATGCGGGCGACGCGGCCGGTGAGCGAGCTTTCGACCTCTGGGCCGGCTGCGGCTCTCCGCGCATGGATGCGGCGCTGCTGCAGCAGGTCTCGGGACTGCTCGTAGAGCTGTGGCTTGTCCGCCCGGTAGGCGCCTTCCAGCTCCAAAAGCATTGCCAGGAACTGGTCGGGAGGGAGATAGGTCGCTCCCCCTATCAGCCCGCCGTGAGGCGTCAGAAAGGCCGTGGTTGGCCAGCCGCCGACGTTGTATCGCGCGTTTATGTCGGGCCGGTGATCATTGTCCACCCGGACGGCGATGAAGCCCCTCGCGATGACCGATTGCACGTCGGGGTCGGAGTAGGTGGTTTCGTCCATGACGTGGCACCAATGGCACCACGGAGCGGAAATGGAAAGCAAGACAGGTTTGTCTTCGGACTGTGCTCGTTCAAAGGTGGGACCAGTCCACGGCAACCATTCGATGCAGTGCGCCTGGTGGGAGTTGGGAGAGAAGCGAATGCTGGTCACGCCGCCTGTCCTGAGCCTGAGGCTGTCGCCGCGGAGCCTTGCGGCCGACGATTGGGAGACAGCAATCCAAGTTAGCACAGCGACATTCGATTTACAAATATACGCCAGGCTTTCCCGTGATACGCCCGGCTCCACAGCGGGTTGTCGCTTACTGATTGCCTCTCGGCCCAACTCTAGGCAGTGGCCAGCGATTCCTGCTCCAGGCGGAAGTTGGCGTGGGACACTGGGACCGACAGCAGCACCTTCGCCTTTTCCAGCGCGTTGTCCGTTGACCTGTCCCTTGGCGACAATACCAGAGTTTCGAACTGGCCGCCGTCCATCGCCGCCAGGGGTACGCCGTTTCGGTAGGCCAGCCGGTTTCCCGGCACGGACGGCACGCGAGGCCCGGGCGTCAGGATACCTGCGAGATTCAGGGGATCTGATGCCGATACGATGACAATGCGGTCGTCCGGCTCCCGATCCCTGAATCGGCGCATCGCGTCTGCAGCTTCCGGTAGGGCAAACTGCTCGCCGATGAACCCGGAGACGAAGCGGCCGCCGCGAATCTCTCCCCGGGCCTCGAGCCGCCGCAGGACGCGGGCCAGGTGCCTCCAGCCGATAGATAGAGAGTCGCGGGCCAAGAGTTCGGGAAACAGGATTCCGTAGCGCAGGAGTAGCTGGCGGGCAACGGCCTCGGTACGGTCCTCCACTGGGTCGATTGCTCCGAGGAGCCACCACCGGCTGACTCCGGTGCGCCGGTGCTGGCTTCCCCGGCCGCGACTGCCCGCCGGGGACCGGCGAGGGCGCTTGGTGCCACGGAGCCGCTGTCGCACGGCTTCGAGTCCGTCGGCGGTTACGAGACCGGACGAAGCAAGGGTCCACAGTGCTTCTTCGACGTCGCTGGGAAGGCGTTTGGTGGCAGCTGATATGTCCGACAGGAATGATGCCCCGCGACTCTGAAGGAACTCGGCTGCTTCCCGGGCTGCGCCGGTAAGCTCGGCGAAGTCCGCTTCTTCTTCCGGCAGAAGCCAGTCCAGCGACTCTCTCAGTGCCAAAGTGACAGGAGTGAAGCGAGAGAATGCCGCTCGCCCGCTGGAAGACGGGGCGGTGGGACCGCTAGAGTGCCTGGCAGAGAACCGGCCCCATACAACTTCGCCACTCAGGCAGAGGTGATCGAGCATCATGCCGCTGTATTCGACCACGCGGGCCCCCAGGACTTCCTCTTCAAGGACCCCGGCGGCAACCTCGTAGCCCTGGAGTTTCTCTATAACGGAGAAGAGGCCTCCTTCTCCGTGCAGCCGTGCTTCCGGCGCAACGTGCTGCCACTCCATCAAGAAACGAATGTAGGCGGCCGGTGAGGTGGGTTCCACCTGGCTGCGAAGGGACTCAATGGTGGAGCGGTGAATACGGGCCAGGATACGGCGGTTGCAGAACTCCTCGCCTTCAATCCCAGTCCGGTAGCTGCCCCGTAGCACCACGCCTTCCATTTCCAGCTGACCTATGGCGTAAAGAACATCGCCCTCATCGAGGCATAGCGTGGAAGCCAGTTCCTCCGTTGTGAAGGGCCCTATGGAGTCCACCCACCCGCGGAGCAGAGCCAGGATGGCGTCTTCTCGGCTGCCCTCAAATTTCGGTAGAGTTGGTTTCGGTTCTGCGTTGGCAGTGACGCCTTCATAGGCACGGCGTACCAGGTCCAGTCGCTCGGCAGCTACCCAGGCGGCGAGTCCTGTTCCCGTGATAACACGGTACGCCCTGCCTGCGTCTGCAAGCTGCTGCAGCCAGGAAAAATTCGAAAACCCGAACATTTCCGACCAAATCCGGTCAGAAGAGCCGTCCGGCAGGACGCCCAGGGTGAGTAGCGCGTCGTGAAGTTCGTCGACGTCGCGAATCCGTGGCCACGCGTTTGCGGATTCTTCGCGAATGGCTTCGGGGTCCAGCCGAGTGAGGTCTCGGGAGTCCTCGGGCAGGGCGCGTCGCAGGGGAACCGCCCGCGCACGGCGCTCCTCCAGTGGGGCATCGTCAAGGAAGGCGTAGGGCATGGCATTCAGTATCTGGTGCGAGAAAACCGACGGCTGGACAGTGTCGCGACCGAAGATTTCTATCTCCCCAGTCTCAATGCCCGCAAGCACCTCGCGGCAGCCGTCCAGGTCCGAGGCCTCGGAAAGACAGTCGCGCATGGTCTCGAATACCAGCGGGTGGTCGGGTACTTCGATGTCGCCGACCGGCGCGTTATCCTGGCAAGCCACCTGGGCTGGGAAAACGGCGGCCAGCAGGTCATCGGAGCGCATTCGCTGCAGGGGCGGCGGCACCTTCTTGCCGCTGTTGTGCCGCAGAATGGCGAGTGCCCGGGTGGCGTTCCACCGCCAGCGAGTGCCAAATATCGGCGCCTGCAGCACCGCCTGGGTGAGCACCTCCTCGATGGTGCCGGACTTCAGGTAGCTGAATATGTCGCCGACAGGCATCGACAGGCCGGGACCGAGGGCGAAATTGAGCCCGTCGTCGGTGGCCACGGCCTGGAGCTCGAAATCGAAGTTGCGGCAAATTTTCTTGCGCAGCGCCATTCCCCAGGCGCGGTTGATGCGGGCCCCGAAGGGCGCGTGGATGACGAGTTGCATCCCGCCGCTCTCGTCGAAGAAGCGCTCGGCGACGACGCGGTTCTTGGAGGGTGTCACGCCCAGGACTCGTTTGCCCTCCTCGATGTAGGAGACCAACTGCCTGCCCGCTTCCGGGTGAATTCCCGACTCGGAAACCACCCACTCCTGGGCAGCTCCGCTGTCCGGCAAGAGGCGATCAATTCCCTCCCGCAACTCCGTTACCTCGTCCGAAAGCTCGGTGGTGCGACCGGGGGCCTCGCCCAACCAGAAGGGGATGGTGGGCGGCTGCCCGTGGGCGTCTTCCACACGCACTCGCCCGCTTTCGACCCGTCGGATTTTCCAGGCGTTGTTGCCCAACAGGAACACGTCGCCCTTGAGGCTCTCGATGGCGAAGTCCTCGTTCACCGTGCCGACGAAGGTGTCTTCGGGCTCGGCGATTACATCGTAGTCTGCGTTCTCTGGGATGGCTCCTCCGCTCGTCATGGCGGCGAGGGGTGCCCCGCGACGTCCCTTCACCACGCCGTTGACGCCGTCGCGGTGCAGATAGGCGCCGCCGCGACCGAGGCGAGGGGCGTAGCCCTCGGACAGCGATTCAATGGTCTGGTCAAACTTCTCGCGGGGCAGATCGCGATACGGATAGGCCCGGCGAGCCAGGGCGAAAAGGTCGTCTTCGGCCCATTCCTCCTGGGCACAGGCAGCCACTACCTGCTGCGCCAGCACGTCCACCGGCCAGGGAGGGATGGACAAGGCATCCAGGTTGCGGCGGCGAACGGCCCGGGCCAGCGCGATGCACTCCGCGAGTTCGTCGCGGGTCAGCGGGAACAGTCGGCCCTTGGGCTTCCCGCCGACGGAGTGGCCGGAGCGCCCCACTCGCTGCAGCAAGACGCCGATGGAGCGGGGCGAGCCAATCTGGCAGGCGAGGTCTACATCTCCGATGTCGATGCCCAGTTCCAGGGAAGCAGTGGCCACGCATACCTTCACCTGCCCGGCCTTGAGCTTCTGTTCGGCGTCCAGTCGGGTGGCGCGGGATAGGCTGCCGTGGTGGGCGACGACCGCCTCCTCGCCGAGACGCATGCTGAGCTGGTGCGACACTCGCTCCACTAGCCGCCTGGTGTTGACGAACACCAGCGTCGTGTCGTGTGCTTCGACCAGCTTGGCGATGGAGTCCAGCGTTTCGCCCCAGAGTTCGTGGGAGGCGATGGGGCCGAGTTCCTGCTCCGGGAGTTGCAGGGCAAGGTCAATCTCGCGGGCGTGCCCGGTGTCGACGATGGTGCATGCGGGGGTTCCGTCGGGTGCGATGCTGTTGGCGCCGACCAGCAGGCGGGCTATCTCCTCGATGGGCCGCTGGGTGGCCGACAGGCCAATTCGGACGACGGGCTGCTCGGAGAGGGCGCACAGGCGCTCCACCGACAGTGACAAGTGCGAGCCGCGCTTGTCGTCCGCAACTGCGTGGATTTCGTCCAGGATCAGGGTGTTGACTCCCTTCAGGCCGCGGCGCCCGCTGCCTGATGTCAGGAGTATGTAGAGGGATTCGGGTGTTGTGATGAGGATGTGCGGAGGCCGCTTCGCCATCTTCTGGCGCTCGGACTGCGGGGTGTCCCCGGTCCGAACGCCAACTCGTATCTCCGGAAGGGGAGCAGCTTTCTCGGCGGCGAGCGCTGCTATCTCTTCCAGCGGCGCGGCCAGGTTCTTTTGGATGTCGTTGGACAGCGCCTTCAGGGGCGAAACGTACACCACTTGCGTCGTCTCGGGCAGGTCACCCTCGAGACCCTGCCGCACCAGCCGGTCGATGCAGGTGAGGAAGGCGGCTAGGGTCTTGCCGGAGCCCGTCGGCGCTGCGATTAGTGTGTGCCGGCCCCCGGCAACAGCCGCCCAGCCCTGGCCCTGCGCCTCGGTGGGCTGGTGGAATCTGCTGTCAAACCATTCGCGGATGATGGGGTGGAAGTGAGTGGTGGACAATGCGTACCTGCCGTCGTCTCTCTGGGCGATATAACTATTGTCCCGTTTGACGCCTGTGTGCGCAAGGCGAAAATGTCACTGGATGGCGTTCCATTTGGGTGGATGGAGTACGGCGATTTCGCAATCGCCCCACCCGGCTGAAATGCCCCTTGTTTCGGGAAACCGTGTGTCGTACAATTGTTCTATGCCAAAATGTCTCGAACCGCCTGACTGGCGCCCTGGACCAGCGGGTTGGCCTGTCCAAACAAATGACCAACATGATACAGATTGTTACGAAATGTTACAGAATGTTACACCGTCACGCGAGGCTCCTCGAATAATGGGACCGAAGCCCCGACTCGCGCCCCCGCAATGGCATGGGTTTCTCCCCCGTCCATTCCGCCCTAAGCACTGGGTTGCGAGTGAGGTGAAGGTCTCCACCCGAGGACGGCCGATAGACCTCACCAGTAGGTTGGGAGTGTTGCCATGTCACTGGATTTGACGCCAAGCGCGGGTGCGCCGTAGCATTGGCCCGGCGGTACCGCGTAGTTCGCGGAAGCCGATTCTGCAAACGAGTGAGGGCGCCAATGACGCAGTTGTCCAGCAAGCAGTTATTGGAAGCGAGGGCCAATCCGTTCGGAGGCATGGTGATTGCCCCGGGAGAATTGCCCACCGATGCGGCCGAGTTCGCCCAGCGGCTTGAGGTGTCCCTGAAGCAATGGACCAAGGACGGCATCAAGGCAGCGTGGCTCGAGGTGCCCATCGGCAAATCCGCCCTGATTCCCGAGGCGGTGAGCCAGGGTTTCATCTTCCATCACAGCAGCGAAGACTACCTGATGCTGACCACCATTCTCCAGGAGGGCGCTTGGCTGCCCAACTTCGCCACCCACTACATCGGTATCGGCGGCGTGGTGCTGACCGACGAGCGCGAACTATTGGTGGTGCGGGAGATATACGGAGTCGCAGGACGGCCGCCCACACTGAAACTACCGGGAGGCGCGTTGCATCCCGGCGAACACCTTGGCGAGGCTGTTGAGCGTGAGGTTCTGGAAGAGACGGGAGTGCAAGCCGAGTTCCAGTCCATCGCCTGCTTCCGGCACTGGCACGGGTACCGCTATGGAAAGTCGGACATCTACTTCGTCGGCAGACTTCGCCCGCTGAGCCGGGAAATCACCCTGCAGGCCGACGAAATCCAGGAGTGCCTGTGGCTCCCGGTTGACGAGTTCCTCTCCCGCGAAGACATTAGCAACTTCAACAAGCAAATCGTTCGAGCTGCCCTGGAATCTCCCGGAGTGGTGCAGTCGTTCATTCCAGGCTTCGGTGGCCCCGACACGAGGGAATATTTCATGCCAGGACACCTGGTAGACGGCGATGGAGTGATGGCCTTCCCCGGCAAGGACGCCGTGGTGGACGTATAATATCGCCACTCGCGAAACTTCGATTGCAACGTCAGCATCACACAGTCCAATAATGCAGGAGCCGATATGGTCAGCCAGCAATCTGCAGTCAACACGGAACAGGGCAACGTCACCCATCAGAAGACGGGTCGCCCGGTTATTCGCTCTACCGAGGGCGTCATATCCAGTGGACACTACCTGACATCCATGGCGGGCATGAAGATGCTGATGAGCGGCGGCAACGCTTTCGATGCTCTGGTGGCCGCCGGCTTCGCGGCTGCCGTTGTGGAGCCCATCGCGTCGTATTCGCTGGCCGCCGAGGGCGTGTTCATGCTCTACGATGGGCGTAGTGGCGAGTTGCTGTCCCTGAGCGGGCAGGGAACGGCCCCCGGCAAGGCCACCGCCGACTTCTATAACTCGCAGGGACTGGAGCGTATTGCTACCGGGCCGGGACATCCGCAGTCGCACCTGTCGTTCACGCTGCCGGGAGTGGTGCACGCTTTCCTCTCCTTGGCGGAGCGGTATGGCACCAAGTCCATAGACGAATTGCTGGCTCCGGCAATCAGCTATGCTACCGACGGCATACCCAACTACGAGTACATGCTGGACCGGCTGGATTCCCAAGCCACCGCTCAGCAGTTCGACCTCTACGGCCCCGGCGGTTGGGACGTGTTCTACGAAGACAGGCAGGTTCCCGCCGCGGGGACGCTGCTGGTGCAGCCGGGACTTGCCAATACGTTGAAGGCCATGCTGCCCGGATCGGGTAATGGACACACCGTCTCACGGGAAGAGGGCTTGCAGAAGGCGCGAGAGGCATTCTATGAGGGCCCTGTGGCCCAGCAGATTGCGGATTCCGTGTCCCGGGTAGGCGGAATAATGTCCACGGAAGACCTGGCGGCCTACAGGTCACAGTACGAGACGCCCGTCAAGACCACCTTCCACGGCTACGAGATTTACGGGCAGGACTCGTGGACTCAGGGCCCTGTTCTGATGCAGACCTTGAATATGCTGGAAAACTTCGACCTGCGGGCCATGGGCCACAACAGCCCGGCCTACATTCACACCGTGGCCGAAGCAATCAAGCTGGCATTCGGCGACAGGGAGGCGCATTACGGCGACCCGGACTTCTCTACCATCCCCATCGACGGGCTTCTGTCCAAGGAATACGCCGCAGAGCGGGCCCGTCAAATCGACCTGGAGACCGCTTACCCAGCGCAGCCGGAGCCCGGAGACCCTTGGCGCTACTCAGGCAAGACACGGGGCAGCAACGGCGCTCACGGAGGCAATGGACTCCCGGCGCCGTCCGATCCCTCGACAGCGGACGCTTCGGCTCGGGATGGCACCACCCATGTGTCGGCTATGGACAAGCAGGGCAACATGGTTTGCGGAACGATCAGTGGAGGCGCTTTCGCCAAGTCGGTGTTCTTCCCCGAGTTGGGTTGCGCCCTGAGCACCCGCATCGAAATGTTTAATTGCGAGGAGGGGCATCCCAACGTTGTCGAACCCGGGAAGAGGCCGCGAACGACGCTGGTGAACTACATCATCAGCAAGGACGGCCAGCCGGTAATGACCGTCGGCTGCCCCGGTGGCGACAATCAGGCACAGGCCAACCTCCAGTTGATGCTGAACGTAATCCTGTTCGGTATGGACCCGCAGCAGGCCGTTGAATCGCCACGCTTCTCGACGCAGAGCAATGTCAATTCGTTCTACCCTCACGTGTACCACCCCGGCCGTCTGGATCTCGAGCAGGACATTCCCGAAACCACGGCTGAAGTTCTCCGGGCAATGGGTCACGGGATTTCGAGGGCCGTGGACTGCGGAATGGGAGCCACCGTGTCGGTACGCGACCCGGAGACCGGCTACCTCAGCACCGGAGCTGACCCGCGTCGCGCCTGCTACGCACTCGCGCTCTAGCTAACCTGGGGCTTTCCGCACTGGGTTGGGCTGAAACGACTTTAAGTCGCAATTAACCGATGTTGGCCGGGCGGAGGAGGATCTCGGATCCTCCTCCTTTCTTGTTTCGTATAGTCGAAAATTGCGCACGGTGAGCTCCTTAGTCTCTGCGACTTTCAGACTATAATTGTTTGCGAACATTAGTGGCCAATAGAAGGGTTGCCACAACAGCAGGGGATCGGTAACCGGGTAGGAGGCACCTAGCTATGCTTGCAGGTCTGACGGCCGGGGCCATTGCCGCCATCGTAGCCGCACTGGTTTCGCTGCCGCTGCATTCACCCGTGGACAGTGTATTCAACAGCGCGACGGTCGCCGTGGCGTCCCTCGTGCTCGGCCTGATTTCCGGTCTGCTTTACCAGAGGCTTGGAGAAAAGCCGCTGGTGATCAACGGCGTGCTGGCTGCAATGTTCGTTGTTGTGTTGATCGTGGCCTTTGTGGGAAACAGCCTTCTTGAGCGATTCCTGTCGTTCCTTCTGCCCCTGGCCGCAATTGCGTTCGTCATTTGCGCCATGCTGACGCCGTTCTTGACCTCCTACTTCAACCGACCCGGCATTGGCTGGAAGTCCTGGGGCCCCGCTACGGTGGCGGTGGTCGCTGCGCTTGTGGTGGGCTTTGCGCTGGTTACGCAGGGCGACGCGGAGAGCGGAGAGCTGGCCTTGCCCCCGCCGCCATCGGCAACCGCCACGCCATCGGCGCCCACGGCCGTTCCGACCGCAGTCGCCGAAAGTACCGAAGCTCCCACCGTGCCGCCAACGGAAGTTTTGGCTCAGGCGACAGAATCTCCGACTGATGAGCCTGAAGCGTCGGGCCTTGTTTTCACAATCGGAGAAGGCTCCAAAGCCACCTTTACGGTGGAAGAAGAACTGGGCCGCGCCCCGGTCCGCTTCGACGCTGTGATTTCCAGTACAGGTTTGACCGGCACGGCGAACTTAAATGGGAATCCGTCGGTGATCACTCTGGATTTGCACTCCCTGGAGAGCGATCAGAATTTCAGAGACCAGTACATCCGGAATCGTCTGTTCCCGGACACGCCGGAAGCCGTGTTCACTGTTGATGAGCTGCCGGACCTGCCCCAAGGCTTCTTCGACGGGGAGGAGACTACCGGCCAATTGATCGGTTCCCTGCAGATAGGGGAGACGGTAACGCCGCTGGTGTTCGACGTAGAGGCCCGCAAGGATGGGGACACCATCAACATCCTTGGACTCACCACCTTCACCTGGGAACAGATTGGACTGACAAAGCCTACCGCCCGCTCCGTGGTCTATCTGGCCGACGAGGTTAGGGTGCAGGTGCTCCTGATAGCCACCGCACCCTGAGTATCGAGCGGCCTAGCCGCCTACGGCCACCGTCTGCTTCTGCTCGGACGACTGGCGAATGGCGTCGACAAGCCGATGAAGGTCAACTGCTGTGTCGAAATCGGGCTGCCTGCTACCCTGGCTCCGGATGGCTTCGCCGAACAGGTAGTAGAGCTGGCCCACATTATAGGCAGCGCCCTGCGGCATGCCTTCCAGCACGAAGTGGTGCTGTCCCGATACCGATAGCTCTTCCAGTTCGTCGCTGCCCTGGGCTCCCTGCAGTCGCACTGGACCTAGCTGGGGGGAATCTTCTGAATCGGCTATCAGTGTGCCCTCTCGGCCGTAGATTTCCAGCCGGTAGCCGCTACCGGCCCATGGAATGCTGCTAACGTGGGCCGAGACCACCGCGCCGTTGGTCAGGCGACCGTTGATCAGGATGTTGTCGGGAGAGGTCACATCCAGGTATTGGTCGGTGTCGGTCTCGTACCACTGGTCGCACTGCGTTGAAACGACCGCCGAAACCTCCGCAAAGTCCCCTGCGACGAACCGCATGGCGTCGACAGAGTGTCCAGTGGCTATGGTCAGGGTGTGGGCCCCGAGTTCGACATCCCGCTGCCAGGTGCGACCGGATGGCCGGGCGAGCACTCCCCCGCGGATCAGGGTCATCGCGCAAGACATAATCTCGCCCACATAGCCCTGCTCCACGAGTTGCTTCATCTGCAGCACGGCCGGGGCGGCGCGGGCCTGCAGTCCAACGACGGCTTTCACGTCCTTCGAGCGGGCAAGGTCAGCCAGTTCTTCGGCCTCGCCGGTGGTGCGGCCCAGGGGCCACTCGGTGAAGACGTGCTTGCCGGCGTTGAGGGCGTCCCTGGTTATCTCGAAGTGAGCGGGCACCCGCAGCACCACGGCCACCGCATCGATTTCCGGATGGGCCAGCATGTCGTGGTAGTTGTCGAAGGCCAGCCTGGCGCCATATTGCCGCTTCGATTCCTCAGCTGTCTCCATGCGAGTGGTGCAGACACCGGTCAGTTCGTATTCGGGGCTGGCGGCTATCGCCGGCAGGTGGGAGCGATGAGCCCAACCTACCGTGGGGCTTGCGCCGATGATGCCGAGGCGGATCTTGTCGGCCATGTTGCGTCTCCTGTATGGCGGATGCGAACTTGATTGCCCGTTGGGCGAATTTGGACGGATTATACAACGATAGCAATTCAGTCTTGGGTCCCTGCAATGGCAGCCAGCATTGGGGGTTGATTTTCACCCGACTTTGTTGTTTCATAGGCTCAATCTACCAATAGGATCACAGGAGGCGGGTATATGCGCAGATTCTTGATCCCGCTGGCGTTCGTAATCCTGCTGACCATGGCCGCAGTCATCCCGGTAGCGGCGGATGGCGGCGGAAGCCACCCCGGAGGATGTGACTACTCGTCTTCTCTCTAGAACTCAGCACCGTTTTCGCATAAAACAACAGCCCCCGAGTCCCGGGGGCTGTTGTTTTGCTTTCCGTTGTCCTCTTGTGATCATAGACGGCGCAGGTAGTGGTCTATTTCGTAATTTGTCACTTGTGAGCAGTATTCAGCCCATTCCTTTCGCTTGTTCTGAATGAAGCTCTGGAAGATGTGGGGTCCCAGAGCATCGTGCAGCAACTCGCTGTCCTCGGCGAGAGAGATGGCGTGTCCAAGGCTGCTGGGGAGGGAGCGAACTCCCAGGGCCTGGCGCTGTTCCTCGCTCATCTCCGCGGCGTTGGCCGACATTGGCGGAGGGGCAGGGTAGTCCTCCTCTATGCCCTTCATGCCGGCGGCCAGCATTACGCTGAATGCCAGGTATGGGTTGCAGGCCGGATCGGGGGCCCTGTATTCAATTCGCATGGAGCTTTCATACCCGGGCTTGTAGGCGGGCACGCGAACAAGGTCTGCCCGGTTGACGTGGGACCACGAAACATACACGGGCGCTTCATAACCCGGAACCAGCCTCTTGTAGGAGTTCACCCACTGGTTGGTGACCAGCGTGATCTCCGGGGCATGGCGCAGTAGCCCAGCTATGAACTTGCGCCCCACATCGGAGAGGTAGCTTTCGTCGTCTTCGTCGAAGAAGGCATTGTCTTCCCCGCGAAACAGCGACTGATGGATGTGCATGCCGGAGCCGTTTACCCCAGGCATTGGCTTTGGCATGAAGGTTGCGTATACGCCGCGAATTTGCGCCAATTCCTTCACGACGAGTCGAGCCGTCATCACGCTGTCGGCCATGGCCAGTGCATCGGTGTACTGCAGGTCAATCTCATGCTGGCTGGGAGCGGCTTCGTGGTGCGAGTACTTGACCGGAACATCCATGTCCGCAAGATTCAGGACTGTGTCGCGCCGCAGGTCGCTGGAAGGCTGGGTGGATATTTGATCGAAGTAACCGCCGTGGTCAACGGGCTCGGGTTCGTCCGGGCTCTTGAGGTAGAAGTATTCCAGTTCGGTGCCCACATAGTAGGTGTACCCCATCCTGGCGAGGCGTTGCAGGTTGCGCTTGAGCACAGCCCTCGAATCGCCGTCGAACGATTCGCCGCCCGGTCGCTGGATGTCGCAAAACATGCGGGCCACCGCGTTCTGCTGGGGGCGCCACGGAAGCAGGGAGAAGGTGTTCGGGTCGGGGAAGGCGCGCATATCGCTTTCGTCCGAGCGGGCGTAGCTCTCGATGGCCGAGCCGTCGAAGCCAACGCCTTCCTCGATGGCATCGCGCAGTTCTGCGGCGTTGATAGCGAACCCCTTCAGGTTTCCGAGGATGTCGGGAAACCAGAGGCGAACAAACTTGACGTCAGCATCCTCGGCAGTCTGCAGAACGTAGTCTCGCGCTGACGGGTCGACATTGGAACGAACAGCCATGGTATCCTCCTGCTTCCCACGGATTCCCGAAGGGACATGTGCGCCAGCCTTCCAGGGCGTTATTTTATCATTACCAAAATGCGTAGGATGCGTGAGGAATCCGCGAATGACGAAGCACCGTAAAAGGGGGGGAAGGCAAGAGGTTCCAAGGACCCTTATGGACGTGCCTTCAGGTCTCGCAGGAGTTCCGGTGGATTCAGTGGTGAGAAGTGGCGCGCCCGGCAGGACTCGAACCCGCAACCCCTGGGTCCGAAGCCCAGTGCTCTATCCATTGAGCTACAGGCGCACTTGCGGTTTCCAATTGGCTCTTGGGGCGAGCGACGGGGTTCGAACCCGTGATCTCCTGTGCCACAGACAGGCGCCTTGACCACTCGGCTACGCTCGCCACGTGGAAATATGCTAACAAATGCCGGACTCCGATACAAGCGCATAAGCCGGGCGCGGATGCCGTCGAATTGAAACCTGTTGAGTCGCCAGCCTACAATAGTCCAATTAGCGGTGAGGGTCTTCACCTTTTTTCACCCAATGTAAATGCAGGAACATGGAAATGAATGGCAGTTTCACAAGAATTCTGACGGGCGTCTTGCTTACCCTCGCCCTGTTAATTGCCACGGTGGCGTGTGGCGGAGAGTCAGCCGCTCCTACGGCTACTCCGGAACCCACGGCGGCTCCAACGGCCGCCCTTGCGGCGGAGTCGGGTGAACAGGAAACGACCACGGAAGACCGCTCAGGGTCCATTAGCACGACCAGGTTCGTGCAGCTCTTCGTCGATCCGCCGACCCTGGACCCCCATCTGACCACCGACGCCACATCGGCAAGAATTATCGTCGAGGTATTCGGCGGTCTGGTGACCATCGACCGGGACTTGAATATAGTCCCAGACTTGGCGGAGAGTTGGGACGTAAGCGAAGACGGGAGGGCATATACCTTTCATCTGAGGCCGGACGCTGTGTTCCACGACGGCAAACCGGTAACTGCCCATGATGTGCAGTGGTCCCTTGAAAGGGTTACCAATCCACTCACAGAATCTCCGGTCGTCGACCAGTACCTGGGCGATATTGTGGGCGTGAAGGAGAAGCTGGCCGGGGATGCCGCCACGATATCGGGCGTGCGTTTTGTCGATGAACACACGATTGAGATCACCATAGATGAGGCTAAGTCGTACTTCCTAGCGAAGATGACCTATCCCACCGGATTTGTCCTCGACAAAGAAAACATTGAGGCCAATCCGAGGAACTGGTTCCGAGATCCCAACGGCACCGGCCCGTTCCGCCTCGCGGAGTACAAGGTGGGCGAGACACTGCGCCTTAGCCGCAACGAGAATTTCCACCTGGGTCCGGCCAACCTGGAAGAAGTGGAGTTCATCCTCAGCGGTGGTACTCAGCTCCTGATGTATGAGAACAACGAGATCCATATTGCTGGGGTGAGCCTGGCAGACCTGGACCGTTTCAGCGACCCCAACAATGAGCTTTACCCGGAGTTGAAGACGGCTCCCCCCAGTTTCAGCGTCAATTACATAGGTCTGAACGTCAATGAGCCTCCGCTGGATGACGTAAAGGTCCGGCAAGCCCTAAATTACGCTATAGACAAGGGTGAAATAGCCACCATAGTGCTCGGAGACTTGGTGAAGCCCGCTGACGGAATCCTCCCGCCGAATTTCCCTGGATATGACGAGGGCGTCAGCGGCTATGAATTCGACCCACTCCTTGCCATGCAGCTCCTGGAAGAATCGAAGTACGGGGACGACCTCGAGAATATACCGCCCATCACCATCACCACCCCGGGCAGTTTTGGAGCCAACGTCAGTCTCGACATGGAAGTCGTGCTGCAGATGTGGCAGCGGAACCTGGGCATCACGGCAGAGTTCCAGCAGACCGAATATGCCACGTTCCTCAAGGACTTGCACAAGGGCCGGTTCCAGATGTTCGATATTGGCTGGATAGCCGACTATCCCGACCCGGAAAACTTCCTGGACATCCTGTTCCACAGCGAAAGCTCGAATAACCACACTCACTACAGCAATCCGGACGTCGACGATTTGCTGATGCGGGCGCGGGTTGAGACTGACACGACGGCCCGATACGAGCTTTACAACCAGGCCGAACAGAAGATACTGGACGACGCTCCGTGGGTGCCGTTATGGTTCGATGGCGAAAGCAAGCTGCTGGTCAAGCCCAACGTCCATGACTATCTGCTGCCGCCGCTCATCATTCCGCGTTTACGCTACGTTTACCTGACCGAGGAGTAACAACTGGATTTTGACTGCAGTGAGGAGAGTCCGGTGAAGGGAAGGAGTCCCTAGCGACTCATGGCCGCTTATGTCCTGCGGCGATTGCTGTGGCTGCCGGTTATCCTGCTGGTCGTCTCCTTCGTGACTTTCGTGCTGGGAAGGTACGGGCCGGGCGATCCGGTACAGGTGCTCATGGGGCAGCACTCCAATCCTGCCGTGGTGGAGCGTATTCGAGAACAGCGCGGGCTGAACGATCCCATTATGGTGCAGTACGGGCGTTACCTCCGAAACGTAACGCGCGGCGACTTCGGTGAGAGTTTCAAGTACCGCGGCCGCACCGTAGCCGAGCTGCTGAAGGCGAAGATGTGGGTGTCAGCCCAGCTCAACGTCGCCGCCCTGGTTTTGTCTGTGGGCCTGGGTGTACCGATTGGTGTCTATGCCGCTCTGCGCCAGGGGACTCTGTGGGATACCGCGGCGGTTTCGATGACCCTCTTCTGGCAGTCCGTACCGGTATTCCTCACCGCACCGGGCTTACTGTGGGTTTTCGCCTGGAAGCTGGACATTCTGCCCACCCACGGGTGGGAAGGACTGTTTCACACCAGCATAATCCTGCCTGCCATTGCCATGGGCGTTCCTGGCGTGGCAATCATCACCCGACTCACTCGGGCCAGTACGCTGGAGGTTCTTGGGCGGGACTACATACGCACCGCGAGGGCAAAGGGTCTGTCGGAAATGGTGGTGCGCCGCCGACACATCCTGCGCAATGCCATGATTCCGATTGTAACGACGCTGGGATTCTCGCTGGCAGGAATTGCCTTCACGTCATTTGTGGTGGAGCGGTTCTTCGGGATTCCCGGAGTGGGCAATCTGCTGATCGAGGCGATCTTCGCAAGGGACTATCCCATCATCGACGGTGTGCTGCTGATCGGAACCACAATGTTCATCATGGCCAACCTGGTGGTGGACCTGGTATATCCGCTGCTGGACCCACGGATAAGACTGGGTGGTGGGCATGCTGCGTAGCGAATCCCAGGCGGTGAAGCTGGCCTCAAGCCCCCGGGGACGAAACTACTTTGCGATCTCCATTCGCCGACTGCTGGCCAACCGGGTGGGTGTAGCCTGCCTCACCGTCATCCTGCTTCTGTATGGAGGGGGCATCCTGGCCCCTTTGGTTACCCCGTACGGGTACAACGACCAGAACCTCGACGTCGCCAAGCAGGACCCGAGTCTGGCCCATCCATTCGGCACAGACCGGCTGGGCCGGGACCAGCTTACGCGCGTGATTTACGGTCTTCGCACCACCGTCATCATCACAATAGTGACGGTTTCCACTGGCGCCCTCGCTCTCGGAGTCACCCTCGGGTTGGTGTCGGGTTACTTTGGACGCTGGATTGATACTTTGATAATGAGAGCAGGGGAGGTCAGTTCCGCTTTCCCTGAGCTGTTCCTGGTCCTGATAATAATGTCCACCCTTCGGCAACCCATGGTGGACTGGTTACGGGAAGGCTTGGGTTCATTCGGGGCGACAATGGTCCGGCTGGGTATTGCAGATTACCTGGTGCTGTCCCTGGCGTTGGCGATTTTCTCGTGGTTCGGAATGGCCCGCTTGGTCAGGGGTCAGGTCTTACAGGCCAGGGAAGAGCAATACATCGAGGCAGCCCGCGCTGTCGGGAGCTCCACCAAGCGACTGTTGTTGCGCCATCTGCTGCCGAACGTGATGGGACCGGTAATAGTCACGGTATCGGCCGGTCTGGGAGCAGTGGCAGGTTCAGAAGTGCTCTTGAGCTTTCTGGGGATAGGCATCCAGCCACCGACGCCCAGCTTGGGACTGATGATATTCGAGAACGGCAGCCTCTCGGTCCTGCGTACGACGCCTCATCTGCTTCTCTTCCCGGTGGGCACGCTGGCGATACTCCTGTTCACCTTCAGCCTGTTGGGAGATGCCGTCAACGACGCGTTCAATCCCAGGGCCAGGTAGCACGGAGCTTCAACCATAGGGGAATTCTGCGAGACCGGCGTCCTCGCGCTCAACCCTTCGAGGAGCGATTCCGTCGCAGGAAGGGCAGCACGCCGAGACCAAGCGGGCCAGCCATAAGTCCCAGCATGCCGAGCCCGATGGATCCCGCTCCAGCGGGTGGTGCCGAGCATCCGGACGAGGCAGCTCCATCTTCTGCTTCGCCAGTCTGTCCCGATTCGGGCTCTTCGGTTGCTTCATCGCTTTCCGCTGCCACAGGAGGTTCCGCTTCTTTTGTGGCCTCCTGTTGGCCGCTTGAGCTTGAGGAAGAATCGGACGTTTCCCCTGTGGAGGAAGGCGACGCCCCCTCCGTTTCCTGGGACCCGCCGGATTCTTCCTGGCGGCTCGCCAGTTCTTCCGGAGACGGCAAGGGCTCGAGGCCGATGGAAAGTCTCCATGCCGTATCTATCCCGTATTGATCAATCCCATAGACGGTCAGCAGCGCGGCGTCGATGTCGTTGGTCTGACGGAGGACTTCGAAGAGGCGCGGGATGCTGTGCTCGCCCCACCGGTCGATCATAAAGCTGACCACTGACTTGCCCTGGCCGTATGCAATAAGGATATCTTCCGGTTCGCCGGTGAAGGAGCGCAGATACCACAGCGGACGAATGCGGCGGGTGTAGATGCCGTAACGCAGCGCGGCATCGTAGTCGTCGGTTTTGTCTATATTGCCGTACTCAGCCAGGCCCTCGTTGAGCCACGACGGAACGGCGGCGGAAGTCCCGCCGGCCGCTTCGGCAACCAGCAGGTGGATAAATTCGTGGGAAACAGTGCCCGTAACCGTGGCGTCAAAGCCGTGGATAAGCAGAACCCGCTCGTCAGTGAAAGCCATGCCCTGGGCCTGCAGTTCCTCATTCACTGCCTGGGAGCGGAATGGAAGGGCGGAGGACATGTGGCGATAGTTATTGTAGGTGACAATACGTAGCGGTTCGGTGGGGGCAATGCCCAGCACCTCAACCATGTCGTCCATTGTTACACGAGCCGCTTCAAGTATCTTTCGTGCCCGTTCTTCCACGTATTCGCTGTAATAGTAGACCGTGATAAGGTCATCGGAAACGGTGAGCCAGTGGAAGCGATTGTCGATATATACGAATTCCGTCTCATCGGTGCGAGCAACGCCACCGTCTTTATCCCATACTTCGAAATGGTAGGTGATCTTGGTGCCTGGGGGGAAATAGTCCCCTCCACCGGATGCAGGAAGCAGAGTTTCACCCGAAACGCTCTGTCCGGGTTCCACGTCGATGCTGCGGTATGCGCTGCGTCCGCTCTGGTCGGCCTTCTTGAAGAAGACACGCACATCATCGATTATCCCGGCGCTCTCCGCTGAAACATGAAAGAGGATGCCATCTGGGAACTGACTCTCCGCAGTCGCCTCCAGCACCTTGACGTCTCCTCCATCAGCGGAGACCAGTAATGGCGCGGCCAGGGTCACGACGCCCAGCACCAGCATAGCCGCTAATAAACGGAAACTCTTGCTCATTGTTCGAGTCCTCATACTGTGAAGAGTTTACTACAAAATTTCGAGGGGTCGCCGGGAGACCGGGGGCCTCCCGCAGCTGCAGGTTTACACAAGCAAAGACCCGCAACAGCGCCGAATGCGCAGCAGTCGATCAACTTGACTGCCAAATCGCTGGTGCCTACAATCGAAAGTCGGAATTTGACGTGAGACAGGCTGTCGAAGGTCAAGGTTCTAGCAGCGGATTCTCCTTCAACACAAAGCTCTGGCGAGTGGTGCAATACAGATGGCGATTAGAGTCGGCCGGGTCAGTCAACTCAGTTTCGAGCCCTTTTACATAGATATGGAGCGGCGTGGCGTGGAACTGGTGGACATCGGCCTGAATCAGGTTGCCGAAGCCGTCCGGGAAGGGGAGATTGACGGCGGCCCGGTCCCGCTGACCCACAGTTTCGAAATGGAAGAATTCGCCAGCCCAGTGGCGGGATTCTGTTTGTCTTCTGCATCCCGCTCCGGAAGCAATCTGTTCTACTCCAGAATACCCATCGAGGAACTGAATGGCAGTCGCGTCGCCCTTTCGGACGTCGATCCGACCACTGTGCAACTGCTCCAGGTGTTGCTGGCCAAGAAATACCAGGTCGGCGTGTCCGAACTTGTCGAGACGTCGGAAGAACACGAAGGATTGGTGATTTCCGGGGACGCTGCGCTTCGGCGGCGCCGGGGAATGCGCGGTTACGGCCATCGCTATGACCTCGGAGTCGAGTGGCACAGCTTCACGGAATTGCCTTTCGTATTCGCCCGATGGATGCGGCGGAGCGATATGGAGCACCGGGACTCCATGGTGTTGGAGGACACGCTGTACGTTGGCCTCGAAGAGGGTGTGGACAGCCTGTTCCACTTGTCCGAGCCGCGGGAAAACCTCTTGATGCTGGCTCGCGATGTGATGGAATACATCATCGGTTACCGCTATTTCGTGGGACTTTCCGAACAGAAATCAATTGACCTCTTCCGCAGCTACCGCGACCAGTTGGTCTCCTCCTAGCTCGACACGACCAACAGGCTCCGGCCGGAGGTCAGAGTGTGGTCAAGGTAGTTGACTGCTGTTACGAGTCCACGGGCCGCTCCGGTTTCATCTGCGACTTCTCGCCACCTCGCTCCGGCAGCCTCGCCGAAGCACGCCGGGCCGACATCCCCGCCGACTTTATCTCGGTCGCCTACAATCCCGGCCGAGCGGTGCGCACCAACTCTGCGATGCTGGCCTCTGCCATCCAACGCGAAACGGCTAAAGAGACCGTCTTCACCATCGCCACCCGTGATATGAACCGGCTTGCCATCCAGTCGCTGCTGCTGGGCGCGCAGATGCTGGGGCTGGAAAACGTTGTGGTGGTTCAGGGCGACCCATTCAGCGAACGGGACTTCTCTCTGACGAAGCCGGTCGACGATTACCGGCCGACGGAGCTGATTGCTGCGATTCAAGCTATGAACGCGGGCGTGGACTTCAGGGGCAGCACCCTTCGGGAACCCACCGACCTCTGCGTGGGAGCCACCATCGACCTGGGTCGGGGCATCGAACCGGAGGCGGCGCTGGCGGTGCGCAAGGTGGCAGCAGGAGCCGATTTCCTGATGTCGCAGCCCATCTTCGACCCTGACGACGCCCACCGCTTCCGCGACAGCTACGAGCGGGAGGGCGGTGAGACTCTGGCGGTGCCGGTGTTTCACGGCCTGCAGATACTGGAGCCGGGCGGCGTGCTGTTCAGCTCGGTACCCGAAAGTGTGCGAGGGGAACTGGAAAGGGGACGTCCCGGTGTTGATATCGCCGTGGAACAGTACGGGCAGTTCCAGGACGCCGGGCTACGCAACATCTACCTGATGCCGCCCATTCGCCGGGGCGGGGCCCGCGACTATGACGCTGCCCGGGAGTTCTTGGGCAGGGTGGGACGGCGGTAGGAACGGGGCTCTCACCGCGGGAGCCCCGCCAACTTTCATGAGGGTTGGACGACTACGGGCTCCACGGCACCGGGGCGAGGCTGTCCAGCGGGTCGGTGACCACGTCGACGACGGCAGGACGGCCGGAGGCGAAGGCCTGCTCGAGGGCGCTCTGAATGTCGCCGGGGCGTTCCACCCGGATGCCGAAGCAACCGATGGACTCGGCCAAGCGGGCGAAGTTGGTGTCGGTGAAGCTCCACAGCTCTTCGGGGTGGCCGCCTTCCATGCCGGCGTAGGCCCGCTCGTCGCCGCGCTGGTCCTGGCTGAGGGCGCTGTTGTTGTTGATCACGGTGACCACGTTGATGTTGTTGCGAACGGCTGTTTCCAGCTCGGCGATGTGGTACCAGAAGCCGCCGTCGCCGCTGAAGCACAGCACCGGGCGATCGGGCAGCGCGCACTTGGCTCCCATGGCCGCCGAGAGGCCCCAACCCAGCGAACCGGCGCAGCGTATGAATTCCTGGGTCGGGTGATTGAAGTCAATCATGCTGCCGGTCCAGATGCCGGCGTGACCCGTGTCTGCCACGAGCATCGCATCCGACGGCAGGAACTGGGTTATCTCGTTGCAGAGCCGCTCGGGGATGATTGGCACGGCCTCGGAATTGGCGCGCGGGGCGACGTCTTCGCGCCATTCCCGCACGAGCTGCTGGGCGCGGTCGGTCCAGTCGGCGCGCCCGCCGATGGGCTCGAGGGCCTCGATCATGCGCCGCAGTGTGGCCTTGGCGTCGCCATGCATTGCGACCTGAGCCGGATAGGTGCGACCCAGTTCAGCAGGGTCAATGTCAAGCTGGACTACCGGAGTACCCGGTGAGGGGACGCGCCACTCGTTGGTGACCTGGCTGCCGGTGTGGCTGCCAATGTAGAAGACTAGGTCGGCCTCATTGACCACTCGGTTGGCGCACCAGCGAGAGTAGGAGCCAACGACGCCGACGGCCAGCGGGTGGTTGTCGGTTATGGTGCCCTTTGCATTCAGGGAAGTGGCCACAGGAATCTGGAGCATCTCGGCCAGCTCCACCACCTCCTGCTGTGCGCCGGAAGCCGTTACGCCGCCTCCTGCCACGATTACTGGCCGCTGGGCGGATGTCAGGGCGCGCGCGGCCGCCCGAACACTCTCGAGGTCTGCCTCGGGTCTGAAGGCCGGCCTCTGGGCGAAGGTGGACTCGAACATCACCTCAAGGTCGGCCTCGGCCTCGGTGGCGAAGTCGCCGGACATTCCCTGGACATCCAGGTGAACCGGGGCGGGAGCACCGGTGGTTGCCTCACGGAAGGCCTGACGCAGCAGGTGGGGCAGCTGCTCGGCGTTGTCGACCACCGCGCTGAACTTGGTGACGGAGGCGAAGGGCTTGGAGTGTTCAATTTCCTGGTAAGCGTTCCTGTACTGCTCGTCGCTGCGCTTGTGGCCGGTGAGGGCGATGACCGGAGACAGGCCGAGGTAGGCATCCTGAAGGCCGGCGGCGAGGTTGGCTGCGCCCACCGACTGCGCCATGCAGATGCCGGGCTTGCCGGAGGCGCGGGCATAGCCGTCGGCCATGTAGGCGGCGGCCTTTTCGCCGTGGGTGATGACCCGCTTGATGCCGATCAGGTCCATCTCGGCCAGGGCCCGCCGCAGGATCGCGGGCACCAGGAAGACGTGGGTAACTCCATAGGCCTTGAAGGTGTCGGCCATGAATTTCGCGCCAGTCATACGCGCCATAGGTCTTTCCTCATCCTACTCCCCATTACAGGGACAAAGTACTTTAGATTGCCCGCGACCGAAATGTTCGCGGCACCAATGCTTGACCAACAGGGTCTACCATCAGCCTGAAAGTCTCCAAAGTTGTGGCCCCTACCAGATGTTGGTCTTCGGGCCCAAAAATTACAGGGCAATGAAACGTTCGGTCATCTATGGAAATTCTGGCCATGGCGAATCCCAATTCATGGATGCTTCCGTCAGCGAATTCCCACTGGTCAAATTCGAGCGGTTCAATGTGAAGCCTGTCGAGAAGAGATTCGGGCAGCATCGTGTTGGCCGCCCCGGTGTCGACCAGTACATTTTGTAGGGGAGTAAGGTCTCCGCCGGATGGGTGCCCCACCCCTATGTCTATATAAACCGCTCCCATAATGAATCCTGAAATATAAATGGTCTCTTGGTACGGCAGGATGGTTTCGCCCCACCGATCGATTCCCAGTTTACCACCCGGGTGACTAGTGTGATGTATCCAAAGTACGTCGGCAAAAGCGGGCGACATTGGCCAGGATTTGGTCGGCAGTCTTGGTCCAGACAAACGGTTTGGGGTCCTCGTTGGTGACGTCCAGGTAGCGGTAGATGGCAGCCTCCAGTTCGGCGCTGCTCTGATGCACGCCACGGCGCAACTGCTTTTCGGTGAGCAGACCGAACCAGCGCTCCACCAGGTTCAGCCAGGAGGCGCTGGTGGGTGTGAAGTGCATATGGAAGCGGGGCCGCTTGGCAAACCAGTTACGGATCAGCGCCGTCTTGTGGGTGGCGTAGTTGTCCGCGATCAGGTGGACGTCCAGGTCGGCGGGCACCTCGGCCTCGATGGTATCGAGGAATTTGCGGAACTCCACGGCCCGGTGGCGGCGGTGGCACTGGCCAATCACCTGGCCGGTCCTCGCGTCCAAGGCGGCGAACAGCGACGTGGTGCCGTGGCGCAGGTAATCATGGGTGCGCCGCTCCACCTGTCCCGGGCGCATGGGCAACAGCGGACGGGTGCGGTCCAAGGCTTGGATCTGGGACTTCTCGTCCACGCACAGGACCAACGCCCGGTCCGGTGGATTCAGATACAGCCCCACAACGTCCCTGACCTTCTCGATGAAGAAGGGGTCCGACGACAACTTGAAGGTCTCCGTGCGGTGGGGCTGCAATCCGAAGGCCCGCCAGATGCGGCTGACCGTGTTGTGGCTCAGCCCGCTGCGCTGGGCCATGGACCGGGTGCTCCAATGGGTCGCGTCCCGGGGCGCAGTCTCCAGCGTCAGCGTAATCACACGCTCCACGTCGTCATCGGTAACCGCTCGAGGCCGTCCGCTGCGCGGTTCGTCCGACAGTCCGTCCAGCCTCCGTTCCAGGA
This sequence comes from Dehalococcoidia bacterium, assembly GCA_963667415.1. Classification (GTDB taxonomy): domain Bacteria; phylum Chloroflexota; class Dehalococcoidia; order Lucifugimonadales; family UBA3495; genus VXOI01. The sequence goes on from OY763410.1 coordinate 1,275,399, forward strand.
AGCGAGAACGCCACTTCCCCACCGTCTCATCGGACACTCCCAGGTCGGTGCCCACCGCGGTATTGCTGCGGCCTTCGGCACAGCCCAGAACCATTCTGGCCCGCAGCGCCAAAGCCTGCGAGGTCTTTGGACGGCGAACCCACCGTTCCAGGGTTTCACGCTCCACGTCATCCAAGATTAGCGGCGGCATCGGTCGTCCCATCGCCATGGTCATCCTCCTCTGGACTGCTAACCCGGAGGATACCTCATCGCGATTACTTTTACTATTAACTTCCGTTACACCACACTAGATGCCGCGCTCTTCGAATACTTCCTTGGCGACGCGGGCGGCGTTGGCCGCGGTAGGCCAGCCACCGTAGAAGGCCATGTGGCATATGATCTCGGAGATCTCTTCCTTCGTGACGCCGTTGTCGAGGGCGCGGCCCAGGTGGCCACGGAGTTGGTCGGTGCGGTAGAGGACGATGAGGCTGGCCACGGTAATCATGCTGCGGTCGCGCTTGGACAGTTCAGGGCGTTCCCAGACATCGCCGAACAGGACATCGGTGCTGAGTTCGCCGAGCTTGGGGGAAATCTCTGCAGTGACGGTACGTGCGGTGGTCATAATTCTGCTCCTACGATTTGTTTGATTTGATTCACTTGCAAAAGGGCGCACAACCGTGCGCCCCGAGCTCACTTCAGGGTCTGGTTAAACCGGGATGCCCGGTCCCCAGGTGCGGCCGAACTCGGCCCGCTCGACACGGTGCCCGGTAAAGTCCGTCGCCTTGACTTCAGCCAGCCAGAGGGCGGATTCGCGGATGGTCTCCGGAGGGTCCATGGGGATTCCCTCGGTGCCGGGCCAGTGGCCGCGCCGGTTCATCCAGGTGTCGACTTTGCCGGGACTCAGGACGTTTACGGCGATGTCGTGCTCACGGACTTCTTCCGCGAGGCTGGTGTAGGCGCGGTCAAGGGCGGCCTTGGTCATGGAGTAGCCGACTCGGCCGGGGCGGTAGCCGGTTGATGCGCCGGAGGTGATGCAGTAGATGGAGCCGCCACTCTTCTGCGCAATCATGGCGGGCAGAACGTACTTGCAGAGCAGGATGGGGCCACGGATGTTGGTGGCAATGGCCCGGTCGAGCAGGTCGACGTCCAGCTCGGTGACCGGTGATTCGCAGTCGATGCCCGCGTTGGAAACGACCACGTCGATGCGCCCGAAGTGCTGCAGAGTCTCGGCGACCAGGCGCTGCAGGTCCTCGGCTACCGTGACGTCGCACTGCACAGGAAATGACTCGCCCCCCGCGACGGCTATTGACCGGGCGGTGTCGTTGATGTCGCCGGCGGCGTACCTGGGCCACTCGGACTGGGAGGATACGTCCGAGGTGGTGCGGGAAGCCACGACAACCTGAGCGCCAGCCTCGGCGTAGGCCAGGCATATCTGGCGTCCAATGCCGCGGCTGCCGCCGGTCACGATGGCGACCTTGCCATTAAGACTCATTAGTACGCTCTCACCTTCGCCTGCCGGGAGGAGTCTGCTAGGCGGCCGGTCGGAAGTAGGGGATGGTGATATCGTCGTTCAGGGCCTCGAAGACCACCTGTACAGCCATGCCGACCTTGATGTTCTCCGGGTCGGGCTCGCACTCGACGAGGTTGGACGGCATTCGCGGGCCCTCTTCCAATTCCACGATGACCGGCACGTACGGGGACCGGTCGCGGAAGGGCGGCGTGGGACCCCGATGCACGATTGCGAATGTGTATATAGTGCCGCGGCCGCTGCTCTGTATCCAGTCGGTGTCCCGGGAGAAGCAACCGGGGCAGATGTCGCGAGGGTAGAAGTATGCGGTGTTACAGGCGTTGCAGTGCCGTAGCCAGAGTTCGCCCTCGCGGCACTTCTCGAAGTAAAAGTCAGACTCCGGCTGCGGAGTGGGGGCCGGAATCGGCGGGGTGGACTGCTGCTGGCTCATAGACGCTTCTCCATAATATCAGGGCAGGGAAATCAGGATATCAGGGCAGGGAAATCAGGCCGTGGAGGCCCCTTGTTCAGACGCCCCAAGAATACGCAGAAGGGCCGGAGGCGTCAAGGAATCCAGACCGTCGGGCATCGTTCCCAGCCGCGAGGTCAGGCAGACCTGAAACAGTTGCCGATTGAGATTACACCTCCACTCGAGGCTGCTACTTCAGAGGCTGCTACTTCAATGGAAGAGGATTGGAGAGTGCCTCATCCACAATAGGACGCGGGCAATACGCCTCAGTTTCGATTGTAAACGTCCGGGAACCGTGATGGCGAGATGAGCTGAAGCCCTCACGCGCGCGCACGCGATGGGGGTGTAACATTCTGTAACATTTAGTAACAATACGTATCATGTTGGTCATTTGCTGAGACGGGCCAACCCGCTGGTTTAGGGAGCACTGCATAAGAACAATTGTACGATACAATGCGCCTCAGGGCAATGGGGGATTGCAGCAGGACACCCCTTCAAATCTATTCTGAGAGATTGAGAACCCCGCTCAGGTAAGAGAGAGGACCCATGGATGTGCGCCCCTGCATCGGCGGCAGCCTGAGGCGGAACCCCGACAGGCGGTCGGGAGTGACAGAAGAGGAGTGCCCGAAGATCTGTAGCACTGGGGAATCCTAAAAGGTCGAGATGCACCCTTCTCTGGCCAAATAGCCATAGTCCTCGGGGGAGAGGCGGTTCTGTTCCTCCGCGATCTGCCCCTGCAAGTCGGTCAACTCTGTCTCCAGTCTCAGAAGCGCCTCCTCCATTCTGGAGAGTCGGTCCATCAAGTCCTGCATCATTTCTTCGGAACGTTCCGATCGTTCCTCCAGAGACATACCGGCCAGCTCCTGTTCGGTCGCTTCGAGGTCAGCGATTCCCACTTCCCTGAGTACCCCCAGGGCCAGTTCGGACCCAGCAACCTTCAACTGGTGAAGTCGTTCCAACTCCTCGGGCGGTTCCAGTTCTTCCAGGCCGTCGAGGGTGTCTTCCAGGAAGGCGACAGCGCCTGAGAAGTTTTCGACAACCCCAACGCCAAGCCCGCTGTCCAGCGATTGCCCCAACTCTCCGCAGGCAATTGCGTATTCCTCCACGCTCATCCTGCCGTCGCCGCAGGCCGATACGCCCAACAGCGCCAGGAGGACCAGGACCCCTAGGACTCTAGTCATCGTCTTCTCCAAGCATACCGGCTAGGGCCCGGCGAGGTTGCAGGGGCCGTTGCCGCCCAACACTGTAACAGGCGTTGCAACAGTTCCCTTGCCGGAGGGCGGCGGTTCCGGTATGTTCGCAGCGGCAACCTTCCGTCTGGAGGCAGAGAGCAATGCGCATCGGAGTCATGGGAGCGGGCAGCGTCGGCGGGTACCTGGGCGGAATGCTGGCGCGAGGAGGCCACGATGTTTCGCTGATTGCGCGGGGGGCGCACCTTGAGGCGATACGGGAGCGCGGTCTCCGGGTGGTGAGGGATCACGAGGAATTCACCGTCGCCTGCACTGCCACGGATGATCCCGCCGATGTTGGGCCGGTGGAGGTCGCGCTGTTGACCACGAAGACCTACCAGAACGCGGTCTCCGTACCGGCTATGACGCCCATGGTCGGGCCGGAGACCACGGTGCTCTGCTTGCAGAACGGCATCGACAGCTACCTTGCCCCGGCGGAGGCCTTCGGTGCCGACCGTGTGATGGCCGGGGCGGTTTACATAGAAGCTGGACGGGACGGCCCCGGCGTGGCGCGACAGGCAGGCGACGTGGTGCGGGTGGTGTTCGGCGAGACGGACGGCTCTCTTTCGGAGCGAGGGCGGGTCATCGCCGAGGCGTTGAACGGCAGCGGCATACCGGCTGAGTTTACCGATGACCTGCGCACCGGCCTGTGGAGCAAGTTCCTGTTCATCTCCACAATGGCCGGGGTGACCTCAATGGCGCGATCGACGCTGGCAGAGCTGATGCCGCAACCTGAGTGGCGGGACGTCGTGGTTGGGTGCCTGCGGGAGATAGAGGCAGCGGGCCGGGCCAACGGAGTCAACTTTCCGCCCGACGTGCACGAGACGACGCTGGCATACATCGATAGCAACCTGGCCGACCTGCAGGCTTCGATGCACACGGACGTGATGGCAGGGCGTCCGCTGGAGCTGGAGACGTTCACCGGAGCGGTGGTGCGGGCCGGCCGGGCCGGGGGTGTGCCGACTCCGATAAACGACGTTATCTACGCGATGCTGAAGCCGCTGGCTGCGGGTGCCGGATAGCGGGTCAGGGGATGACAGGGCTCTGGGCAGTATCAGGAAGCGCTTTTCTTTGACACTGATTCACGGCGCACTTAGCATAGGCGGCAAATTGCCGCCGGAAGTGTACCGGCGCGGAGGTTCGGGATATGGAAGCGAGCATGGTTTCGCACATCGCCATCTGCGTGCGCGACGTGGACCGGTCGCTGGGTTTCTACCGCGACATTCTCGGCATGACGGTCGACTTCGACCAGGTGCAGGACACCACCACGGGCGGGCTGCCCAGCATCTACGCGCACTCCCGCAAGACGCGGCGCACCACCCACGTGCGATACGGCCCGGGCAAGACCGCGCCGTCGCTGGTGCTGACCTGCCACCCAGGCGAGGACTCGGACGGCGAGGCCATCAAGCTGGACCAGGTGGGCATCAGCCACATCTCCTTCACCGTGCCTGATGTGAAGGCTCTGGCCGACGAGCTGGTCAGCAAGGGCGTCGAGCTGGCCGCACCGCTGGAAGGGTTCACCGCGCCGGACGGGCGGGTGAGCAGTATCTTCGTCTACGACCCGGATGGCATCCTGGTGCAGTTCGACGACCACGGCTAGCGAGGTGGGGCTTCGCCTGATCCTCATTCGACTCACGAGGGAGACCGCCAATGTCCACCGCAAGTGAGCAGGAACTCAGCCACGCCGACCGCCACGACCTCGACAAGCTGGCACGGTGGAAGTCGGGGCTTGACGGTGCGCCGGATGGCAGTGCGGCTGACTTCCCCGCCTGCGCCATCTTTCTGGTGGGGCCGGAGGACAGGGAAGCCCACGACGTCTTCCGCCGCTACCGCTCGGCGTTCGAGGAACTGGGCGGCGGCTTCCACCACCTCGTCATATTCGGGCAGCACGGCGTGTCGACCACGCAGGTGGCGTTCCTATCCGAGGTCGAGCTTGGAAAGGAGAGCGTGCCGGCGCTGGTCATCGCGCCGATGGCTGACGGGGCACAGGAAGCCTGGTGCGTCTGGCTGCCGAAGGGAGAGCGGGACGGCGAGCTGGACGAGTCGCAGGCATGGGCCGCCGCGCTAGAGGCGGTAAGGCCCGCGGCGACAGGGAAGGCCGATCTGTCTCTGGAGGGTCTGCCCGGGGTGGGTGCCTGTGCGCTGCGGCACGGCGGCCTGTCGGCGGCGGTGGACGGTGTGCTGGCGGAACTGGGCGCATAGCAGGATGATGCGCGGTTTTCCTGCTCCAGCTACGTCGCCCTGGATTCGTACTCTAACTACATTGCGGCCGTAACGATGGCCCAGATGCCCCAGCCGATTAGCAGCACGCCCGTCGCGCGGCTGGCCCACTCGGCCTTGGGGGCAACCTTCTCGGCCAGCACGAAGGCAGCGAGAGCGGCGATCCAGACCAGGTTCATGATGCCCAGCACGAACAGCAGCAGCATCAGCGCCCAGCAGCATCCCAGGCAGTAGGCGCCGTGCTCCAGCCCCATCCGCAGTGCGCCGACGGGCCCGTCCCGCCACGAGGTCATCATGAAGCCCATCGGCGTGCGGCATTGCTTCAGGCAGGCGTACTTGAGTGGGCTCCACTGGAAGGCCCCGGCGGCCAGCAGCAGCGCGCCGCCGAGGTAGCCGCTTGTGGACGCGCCCATCATCGATGACAGCAGCGATGCCTGGTGCAGCCCCCAGTTGCCCCCGGTGGCCGCCACGGAGAAGGCGGTCCAGACGATAACGTACCCGGCGAGGAAGATGCCGGTGGGAACGTATGGCGCCTCCCGTTCGCGGCGCTTGCGGTTCACGGCAGCGAACATCAGCAGCATGGGCGCCGCCGACGGGGCCATCATCGCAACCATCATCACGGCCCACATGAGGAACATCAAACCGAAGTCGGCGCCGCTCCAGGAGCGCATATCGGCCATCGCCATGCCCATTCCCATGCCGCCGTCCATGTCGCCCATGCCCATGCCGGTCTCTGAAATGTATACGGTGTAGGTCCAGGCAATGGCGGCGATTATGACGATGGCGGCGATGACCACGACGCGGTCCCGCCGGAGCACTTGCTCCAGTGCCGACGAGGTGTTTGCGGCTGCTGTCTGAGGCTGGCTGGCCAAGGCTGACGACCCTCCCTTTCAGGCCGTTTCCCAGATTGCCTCAGACTGTAACTTACAGCTTGACCCTATGTCGAGGGATGCTATAATTCACGCCGCAGGAGGTGGGCAATTGGAAGCATTTGATTTTGTATCTCCGAAGAGTATCGACGAAGCCGTTTCGATACTCAATGAGCATGGTGACAGGGCCAGGATGATCGCTGGCGGGACCGATATACTTGTTATGATGCGTGCCGGACGGCGCTTGGCTGACGTCGTGGTCGACGTCAAGAACATCCCCGAACTGAACCAAATGAGCCTTAGCGGCGATGGTGGCCTTACTCTCGGGGCCGCTGTTCCCTGCTACCAGATTTACCAGAACGAGGCCGTCGCTTCGGCCTATCCCGGGCTGGTGGATTCGGCGTCGCTCATCGGCGGCATCCAGATCCAGGGCCGGGCCAGCATAGGCGGCAATTTGTGCAACGCGGCCCCGAGTGGCGACTCGATTCCGGTGGTCATCGCGCTTGGCGGCGTCTGCCACATCGCGGGTCCCAACGGCACGCGGGAGCTGCCGGCGGAGGAGTTCTGCACGGCCCCGGGACAGAATGCCCTGCAGCAGGGCGAAATGCTGGTGGCCGTAGAGTTCCCGGCGGCCCCGGCCAACTCGGGCGCGACCTACCAGCGCTTCATCCCCCGCAATGAAATGGACATCGCGGTCGCGGGCGTGGGCAGTTCCGTGGTGCTGGACGCCTCGGGCCAGAACTTCGTGTCGGGCCGCGTTTCGCTGGCTTCCGTGGCGCCTACCCCGGTGTTCTCGCAGGCCGCGGGCGATAGCCTAGCCGGCAAGCCGGTGTCGGACGAAGCCATACGCGAGGCTTCCGAACTGGCGATGGCCGACGCAAGGCCAATTACGGACATGCGTGGCACTATTCGCCAGCGCATTCACCTCATCGGCGTGCTGACGCGCCGCACTCTCAATGTCGCCGTAGAGCGGGCCAGGGGAGGCTAAAGGATGCCCGGAGTTGTACACGTACAAGCAAAGATAAACGGCGAGGACAGCAACTTCCTGTGTGAGCCCCGCCAGAGCCTGCTGGAAGTGCTGCGGGACGTCCTCGGCATGACCGGAACCAAGGAAGGATGCAACGACGGCAACTGCGGCGCCTGCACGGTAATGCTGGACGGCCGCATCGTGGACTCCTGCCTCGTTCTCGGGGTTGAGGTCGCGGGCCGAGACGTACAGACCATCGAAGGCATGGCCTCGCCCGGTGGGCTGCACCCTCTGCAGCAGTCGTTCCTGGAAAACGCCGCGCTGCAGTGCGGCATCTGCACCCCCGGCTTCCTGATGGCCTCGCGCTCTCTGCTGGAGGCCGAGCCGGATGCAGACGAGGGACGGATCCGGCACTGGCTGGCTGGCAACCTCTGCCGCTGCACGGGCTACGACAAGATCGTCCGAGCAGTGTTGCAGGTGAGCACCACGTCCAACAAGTAGACGGGCACACACAAGGTCCTGCAAACAGAAAGGCGGCCCCAACCGGAGCCGCCTTTCCCAATATCAAAAACAGAGGTGGATGAGAAGTGACTTCTTCGAATCAGGTGCTGTCTGAAGTTGAATACAACATTGTAGGCAAGCGTCCGGTGCGCCCGGATGGTGTGGACAAGGTAACGGGCCGCGCACAGTACGGCGCAGATGTGCAGCTCAACGGCCTGCTCCACGGCAAGGTGCTGCGCAGCCCGCACCCGCACGCGCGCATTCGCTCGATTGACACCAGCAAGGCCGAGGCACTGCCGGGCGTCAGGGCAGTGGTGACGGCCAAGGACCTGCCCTTCGCTTCGCTGAGCCGTGAGGAACTGGGCGGAGACTACGGCCGCCTGAAGTTCGCCTCCGACCACATGCTGGCCAGCGACAAGGCGCTGTTCAAAGGACATCCCGTCGCGGCGGTGGCAGCGGTCAACGCCCACGTGGCCGAGTCGGCCATAGCGCTGATCGCAGTCGACTACGAGCCGCTGCCCGCTGTGGTGGACGTGCAAGAGGCGATGAAGGACGACGCGCCCCTGCTGCATGAGGAGCTGCGGACTTCGTCAATGGGCGAAATCGCAGACAATCCCAGCAACGTCGCATCGCATCTCAGCTACGAAAAGGGGGACGTCGAGCAGGGCTTCGCCGAAGCCGACGTGATTGTCGAACGGGAATACACCACGGCGTCGGTGCACCAGGGCTACATCGAGCCCCACAACTCCACCGCGATGTGGAACATCGACGGGCAGGTGAGCGTCTGGACCAGCACGCAGGGCGCATTCGCCGTCCGTGCCGCGGTCGCCGACGTCCTGCGACTGCCGGTGTCGAGGGTCAGGGTGACGCCGATGGAGATCGGCGGTGGATTCGGCGGCAAGATCACTGCCTACCTGGACGCAATCACCGCCGTGCTGTCGAGGAAGGCTGGCGCTCCGGTGAAGCAATACATGACCCGCGCCGAGGTGTTCGAGTCCTCAGGCCCAGCGCCGGGTTCGTGGATGAAGGTCAAGGTGGGGGCCAAGAACGATGGCCATCTGACCGCGGTGCAGCTCGCTGTGGCGATGGACGCCGGAGCTTATCCCGGATCGCCGGTGATGCAGGCCATGACCTGCGCTTTCGCCTGCTATGACGTGGAAAACGGGAAGGTCGATGGCTTCGACGTGGTGGTTAACAAGCCAAAGACCGCCGCCTACCGCGCTCCCGGTTCGCCGCAGGCGGCCTTCGGCGTGGAAACGGCGATGGATGAGCTGTGCCAGCAGCTAGGCATCGACCCCATCGAGTTCCGCCTGCTCAATGCCGCCAAGGAGGGCACCCGCCGTATCGAGGGCCCGGTGGCTCGCCGAGTCGGCCTCGTGGAGTGCCTGGAAGCGGCCCGGGACCATGACCACTACAAGTCGCCGGTGGAGGGCGAGAACGTTGGTCGGGGTGTGGCCGCGGGATACTGGATGAATCGCGGGTTCCAGTCGAGCTGTGTCATCACCGTGAACTTCGACGGCACTGTCAGCCTGATCATGGGATCCGTCGACATCGGAGGCACGCGGGCTTCGATCGCACAACAGGCCGCCGAGACGCTGGGCATCGCTTACGAGGACGTCAAGCCGACGGTGGTGGATACGGACTCCATTGGCTACACCATGGTTACCGGCGGCAGCCGCACCTCCTTCGCCACCGGCATCGCGGCCTTTGAGGCTGCGGAGTCGATCAAGGCGCAGTTGGTGACGCGCGCGGCCAAGATCTGGGACACGGCCGAAGAAGACGTCGAATACGTTGACGGCGTGGTGCGGCACAAATCGGACCCGGAGCTGCGACTGGGCTTCAAGGACCTGGCCCGCCAGCTGGCCACCACCGGCGGCACCGTCGCCGGGCAGTCTAACGTTGACCCAGCGGGCGAGGGCAACTCCTACGCGGTACACCTGGCCGACGTGGAGGTCGACCCGGACACCGGCAAGACACTGGTTACCCGCTACACCGCGATCCAGGACGTGGGCAAGGCCGTCCATCCCAGCTATGTCGAAGGGCAGATGCAGGGTGGCGTCGTGCAGGGCATCGGCTGGGCGTTGAACGAGGAGTACTACTTCGACGACAATGGCCGGATGATGAACCCGACGTTCCTGGACTACCGGATGCCGACCTCGCTCGACCTGCCGATGATAGACACCGTCATCGTCGAGGTGGCGAACTCCGGGCACCCCTATGGAGTGCGAGGCGTCGGCGAAGTACCCATCGTGCCTCCCATGGCCGCCATTTCCAACGGCATCCACGAGGCCACCGGTCTGCGTCTCCGCAGCCTGCCGATGAGCCCCGGCAGAATTCTGGAAGCCGAGTGGGAACAGAACGGCGGATAGGTCTACCTATCTGACTCAGGTACGGAACGGCTCAGGGGCGGGTTTAGTGCCCGCCCCAACATTTTGGATACCCCGACATTGACAAGATGCCGGTCGAATTCAATTCGAATGCCAATTCACGGTCCGGAATTCCGCTGGAAGTGTAAATTCAATCCCCCGTCGCCGGCCTGGTAAACGCCTTATTCGGAACCTGGCCTGCTGAAATCTCTCCCTTGCCTTGCCTCACCGGTGATAGTACAATTGTTCTTGCGATGAACTCCCTGAATCAACCCTTCGATGTGTCTCAATTAAGGGCAAAAATGATCGGTTTCTTTACACAACTTTACACAATTGGACACCCCTACGTGAGGGCACTTCGGACAATGAGACTGTAGCCCGACTTGCATCCCCTCAAGGGCAAGGTATTTTGTCCCATTCCGTACGCCCGAAGGACAGGTATGGGTGGGCGTGAATCTTTCAAGCCCGTAATCCATGATCGACCAGGCCTCCTGATTCGCAACCCTGACCGGTGGCGTTCGGCCTTTGCAAGCCACTGCACTATGGAGGGAGCGAGTTTTCCCGTCAAATCCCAAGATCTTTGGGGTAGCCCCGCCTGCCGGACGGCGGATGGGCTTGAATCGCCGTCGACTCAACTGTAAATTGAAGCCATGGATATTGGTCTTTCCTGCCGCATAGGCTGCCTGAAAGACCGTGTCTAGTCTCAGACAATGCGTGTACAAGGAGGGTGGACGTGGCGATTGTGTTCATACCAACGATGCTTCAACCGCTCACGGACGGAGTCAAGCAGACCGAATGCGAAGGCCGCAACGTCCGACAGATAATCGACGGACTGGAGGCCCAGTACCCGGGCATCAAGGACAGGCTGCTGGAGGACGGAGAAATCCGCTCCAACCTTGCCGTCGCCATCGACGGCGATGTGGCGCGAATGGGCATGCTGGAACGGGTAAGCGAGGCCAGCGAGATACATTTTGTGCCGGCCATTGCCGGAGGCTAGCTCTGGTCGAGTTCAATTGACTGGCCCGAACGGCGACGCTTACAATACTTGTGATCTTCCCCTGGGATGAGCACAATTCCTGCGCCAAAGGGGGGACGCAATAGATTACAGTGCAACTAACGGGCGGAGATGACTGGTAAAGCGGCTTCCAAAGTAGAAAGCCTGGTTTCTTCAGGTGGCGTTGTTTTCCGGCACAACGAGGGGCGGCTTGAGACGGTTTTGTGCGGGCGCTCTGAGCCGGTGAGGTGGAGCTTGGCGAAGGGTACGCCCGATCCAGGCGAGACGCTCGAGGAGACCGCCCTTCGTGAGGTGCGGGAAGAAACGGGTCTGGAGGTTGCGCTCGAAGAATCCCTCGGCAGCATCGAGTACTGGTTCGCTGATCGGGACCACGACGTCCGCTATCACAAGACGGTCCACTTCTATTTGATGTCGCCGGTTGGTGGCCACATCGACCAGCACGACCCGGAATTCGATGTGGTGCAGTGGTTCGATGTGGACGAAGCCCTTGACTCGATGGCGTATGGCAACGAAGCTGGTGTCCTGAGAAAGGCGGTGGGCGTAATCAAGACACGACAGGGCCAGGGCTGAAATGGTTGAGCTCCAAGGCGCGAAGGTGATACTCCGCGAGAAGAAGCTGGAGGACGCCGAGAAGGACTATCGCTGGCGCAGCGATCCGGAAATCGCCCGCCTGGACGCGGCCTACCCCTTGAGCATGTCGTACGAGCGGTATCTGAAGCTGTTCGAAGACCAGCTTCGCTACCCGACCCCCGGCTCCCATCACTTCGGCACGGACGCGATCGACGGCACCTACATCGGCAACTGCATGTATTACGACCTCGACCGGGTCAGGCAGGAAGCGGAACTGGGCATCGTGATCGGCGACCGCGATTACTGGGGCAACTCATACGGCTACGACGCAGTCACAACCCTCCTGAACTACATGTTCACCGAAATCAATCTGAACCGCGTGTATCTCCACACCCTGGACTGGAACGAACGAGCCCAACGCAGCTTCTCCAAGTCAGGGTTCAAGCCGGTGCGCACCGTCCGCCGGATGTCGCAGGACTTCATATTGATGGAAGTGCTGCGCGAGGATTGGCTGGAAACCGGGGAGGGACGCCTTGCCGCGCGGTTCAACGGGATGGACGCTGCCGCTACGAACGGCGGCACTGCCGCTCACGATGCTGCTGCGGCTTCCGAGGCATCGCAGGAACCCGCCGCAGAGGAACCAACTCCCCGACGCCGTTCCGTTTTTCCTCAGTCTGGGCCAGACTGATCGTCAGGCAGCCTCGGCCGCTGACACTGCCTCTGGTAGGTTGACGGCGCCGGTGTAGAGTGCCCGGCCGACTATCACTCCCTCTGCGCCCGTCGGCACAAGTCGCCGCACGTCCTTCACCGACGCCACGCCACCCGATGCCAGCACCGCCATGCCCGTGTCCCGCACCAGCTTAGCATTGGTCTCCACGTCAGGCCCGGTGAGCATGCCGTCGCGGTCGATATCGGTGTAGAGCAGGCGGACAACTCCCAGCGCGGACATTCGCTGCGCCAGGTCCAGCACGCTGACCTCGCTGGCCTCGGTCCATCCCTGCAGCGCCACCATGCCGCCGCGGGCGTCGATTGAAACCACGACGCGCTCGCCGCCGTGAACACGGCAGACCTCGCGGACCATGTCAGGGTCTCGAACGGCTGCGGTGCCGATGACCACCCGCGCCACACCTGCGTCCAGCCACGCCCGAGCGGTGGCGGAGCTGCGGATGCCACCGCCCACCTGTACGGGGATGTCGAGGGCGGCAACGATGGAGCTGATGGCTTCTAGATGGGCGGGCTCACCGGTCGCTGCCCCGTCCAGGTCGACGACGTGGAGTCGCCGGCCTCCCTGCTCCTGCCACTGTAGAGCCATGGACACAGGGTCGTCGGAGAAGACAGTCTCGCGGTCGAAGTCGCCCTGGTGCAGCCTAACGCAGCGCCCACCCCGCAGGTCAATGGCCGGTATCACTTCCATTCGGAATCACCAGCTGCTCCCTGAGTTCTCGGACGAACGTCTTCCCCATATAGGAGGATACAAGCGGATTCATCAGAGCAGGAGCGCAAGGGAAATATCAAGCAGCCTTCGCCATATCGACGAAGTTGCGGTAGATGAGCAGGCCCACTGGTCCGCTCTTTTCCGGGTGGAACTGGGTGGCGACCACATTGTCCCTGGCGTACAGGCTGCAGAAGGGCAGGCCGTACTCGGTGGTGCCGATGATGCCGACCGAGTGGGACGGCGCGGCGTAGAAGCTGTGCACGAAGTAGAAGTAGCTGCCCGAGTCGATGCCGCACAGGGCCGGATGGTCGGCGTTGAGGGCCACGCTGTTCCAGCCCATGTGGGGTATTTTCAGGGCCTGTGCTCCGTCGGTTGGTTCTGGCAATCGTTTCACGCTTCCGGGAACTATGCCGAGGCACGGAGCGCCGCCTTCTTCGTCGGTCCAGTCGAGGAGCAGTTGCAGACCCAGGCAGATGCCAAGGAAGGGGCGGCCGCTGGCGGAGAATTCCCTTAGCGGTTCCACGAGGCCGCGCTGCTTCAGGGCCGTCATTGCCGCGGGGCCAGAACCCACGCCGGGCAGAACGACCGCGTCGGCAACAGCTATGTCCTCGGGGGCGCCAGATACTTTCGGCGAAACGCCCCATAATTCCAGGGCGCGGGAGACACTGCGAAGGTTTCCGGAGTCGTAATCGACGACAACCAGTTTCATGGCACGTGCTCTACGCCCGTTGCCCGGTGGCGCGCTCGATGGGTAGCTCTCGGTCTTCGTAGCGGGCCACGACAAACAGCAGGTCGCCGAGGCGGTTCAGGTAGGACACCAGCAGCTCGTTGGTGAGCAGACCGGCCTCTCCCATCGCCACCACGCGGCGCTCGGCGGTGCGGATGACGCATCGCGCCAGGTCCATCGCCGCGGAAGCAGGTGAGCCGCCGGGGAGGATGAACACCGTGGGCATCGTCATGTCCTGCTCGAGGCTGTCGATGGCCTCCTCGAGACTCTCCACCATCTCCTCAGTAACGGGCGAGAAATGTTGCTGGAAGAGGTCGTACTTGTCGGGGTCGGTGGCTAGCTCGGCGGCCACTGTGAACAGTTCGCTCTGCAGGCGACGCAGGAGCTCCTTCACGCGATCGTCGCTGGACATGGCGCGAGCCAAGCCCATGGCGGAAACGGCCTCGTCGGTGATGCCGTAGGCCTCGGTGTGAGGGTTGTTCTTGGAAATCCGGCCCCCGTAGAGCAGGCTGGTCTCGCCTTTGTCGCCAAACTTGGTGTAGACCCGTTTTCGGTAGTCTCCGGAAGTGGAAGAGGCCACTGGCGTCACCTTTCTCATTGCTGGCTGAGTGGCGCGAGGGCCACCCGACGATTTTAGCATACGGTGGTCTACGATTTGGCTGGGGCCCGCATTTGGAAGCGGAGGGTTGTTACGGAGTGAAGCTTGTTGTGGTAGGTTGGCATGGGAGTCCGCAGTCTGAGTCATGTTCAAGGGAACGGAGCAGGTTCAATGACGCCACAGCTCTCCAAGACGAGATTCCAGTACGGCCTCCAGTGCCTGAAACGCCTCTACCTTGAGTGCTACCACCACGAACTCGCCGACCCGGTGGGCCCGGGACAGCAGGCCATCTTCGATGTTGGTACCGTCGTTGGAGAGGTGGCACGGGAACGTTTCCCGAATGGCCTGCTGGTCGAAGAGACTTGCCTGGAGCACGACCGGGCCGTTGAGACGACACGAACGCATCTGGAGGAAGCGAGCGTACCTTCCCTGTACGAGGCCGCCTTCACATTCGAGGGCATCAGGACCAGAGTCGACATTCTCAAGCGGAGCGGAGAGGAAGAGTTCGACCTCATTGAAGTGAAGTCCACAACCAGACTCAAGCAGGAGCACATCTCGGATGTTGCCATCCAGGTGTACGCAGTGGAGGGGGCAGGCGTTTCTATCAGGAAGGCGTACCTGATGCATCTCAACAGAGAATATGTGTATTCGGGTGGCGACCACGACCTCTCGCAACTCTTCACGCTGGTGGACGTTACGGACGCTGCCAGAGCGTTTGTGGAGGACAACGTGGGCGGCGACCTTGCCAGGATGTGTACGGTTCTCGGCCTGCCGGATGCGCCTGAAATCGAAACGGGACAACATTGCACCAGCCCGTACCGTTGTTCCTTCTACGGATATTGCCACCAGGACGAGGTGGAGGTCGAGAAGCCGTTGTTTGTCGGGCCGGAGCTTAGGTCGGCTCTGGGGGAGGTCAAATTTCCGGCCGCCTTCCTGGACTTTGAGACGGTGAATCCAGCCATACCACTTTATGCTGGGACGAGACCATATCAGGCGATTCCCTTCCAGTGGTCGATTCACATTCTGGAGGCGTCAGGAGAAATCAGGCACGAAGCGTTCCTGAACGAGGACGCCCACGATCCCAGGGGGAGATTCTGTGCGAGTTTGCTTGAGGCTGTTCCAACCGAGGGCTCCGTTGTCGCCTATTCCAGCTTCGAGGCGGCCAGGATGCGAGAACTTTCCGGGGTTTACCCGAAGTACAGGGAAGGTCTACTTGCGCTTTGCGACCGGACGGTGGACCTGCTGAAGCTGATCAAGGCTAACTACTATCATCCCGGGTTTCACGGCAGCTACTCCCTGAAGTCGGTGCTGCCGGCGCTGGCGCCGGACCTCGGGTATGCCGACCTTGAAATACCAGAAGGAATGTCGGCCTCCATTTCGTACGCGCGAATGATTGATTCAGACACGCCGGATTCCGGGCGCTCGGCGATACGCCGGGCCCTGCTCGAATACTGCAAGCGAGACACCGAGGCGATGGTGCGGGTGCACCGGGCGCTAAGGGATGCGGCTGGGGGATGAGGCAGTGGCGTCAAGTGTTCGCCCCAGGGAACGGTTATCAAATGGCGGGTATGGTGGTATGGTGGAATTGGCGCTAAACTTGCTGGCCGAAGAGTCCAGCCCGCCGGATTGAGCCCTATCCGGCTCCATCAACACCGAGGTGAATCGCTATGCCGCCTGAAGTTCGCGTTATCGGCGTCGAGGGTATGCCCGAGATGGGCCCAGGGGACGACCTTGCCAGTCTGATGATGGACGCGGCGGCCGCTCAAGGTACGCCCATCGAAGAGGGCGACATCCTGGTGGTCACCCAGAAGGTTATCTCGAAGGTGGAAGGCAAGGTGGTCAGCTTCGAGGATATCGAACCGTCGCATCTGGCCATCACCATCACGGAAGGCCACCGCCGCGACCCCCGGCACACCGAGGCGATACTGCGGGAGGCGGTGCGCATTGTGCGTATGGACCGGGGCGTGATCATTGCGGAAACAAAACACGGTTTCTACTGCGCCAACGCGGGAATCGACGCATCGAATATCCCCGGTAACAACACCATCGCCCTGCTGCCCGACGATTCCGACGCCTCGGCGCAGGGTATCCGGGCCGCCGTGCAGGATCGGCTGGGACTGAATGTGGCGGTGGTGGTTTCGGACACTTTCGGCCGGCCGTGGCGCAACGGAGCGGCCAATGTGGCCATCGGAGTGGCGGGAATGGACCCGTTGCTGGACTACGTGGGGGCACTGGACGCCCACGGCAACGTGCTGCACACCACGCAGATTGCCGTCGCAGACGAGCTGGCGGCCACAGCCGAACTGGTAACGGGGAAGTCGCTGGGGATTCCGGTTACGATCATCCGGGGATACCCCTTCGATACTATGGAGGACGCAAGCATACAGCGGCTGCTTCGGACTGGAGAACGTGACCTTTTCCGATAGGCACCGAGGCTTTGAGTCCGGGGATGCATAATAGGCTGGGAGCGCGCGGAGATTAACGCGCAGTCCGTGCTTTGGGGCAGATTGCTGGCGAGGGGACTATTCAAGTTGGAGAGGTAAAGGAAGCTGCCATTCCAACTCGGCCTCGGCGAAGTTGCTGACTCCCACTCCCAAAAGACGAAAGGTCCGCCCGGGTGTCAGCTCGGCAGAAAGGAGACGCCAGGCCGTGTCGCGGATGGGGTCGGTCTCGTTGGATGGAGTCGGCAGAGTGGTCTGACGGGTGAAGGTTGTGAAGTCGGCCAGACGCATCTTCACCGTAACGGTTTTTCCCTGCAATTCCTTACGCTCCAGGCTGTTGGCTACGCCTTCCGCCAATTCGTCCAAGACGCGACGAAGTTCTGCTGGGTCGCCTATGTCGTCCGGGAAGGTCGTCTCGGACGAGACGGACTTGGTAATGCGTTCGGTGTCCACCGGCTCGTCGTCCAGGCCGATGGCCCGCAGGCGCACCGCCTCGGCCCGTTGACCAAACACCCGCTGAAACCAGTCGGGAGACTGCTCAGCCAGCATCCCGATGGTATCAACGCCCTCGGCCTGCAGGCGTTCGGCAGTTTTGGGCCCTATTCCCCACAGCTTGCCGACAGGCAGGGGGGCCAGAAACCCGGCCTGATCGCCTGGAGGCACTACTACCAGCCCGTCCGGCTTGTCGAGGTCAGAGGCGATCTTGGAGACCGACTTGCTGACGCTGACACCTACGGAAACGGTCAGCCCTGTTTCCTCTTTCACGCGGCGTTTCAGGTCAAGCGCCACACCCAGCGGCCACCGCCCCTCCGATTCGTCCACGGCCTCGCTGATGTCGAGGTAGGCCTCGTCCAGAGACAGCGGCTGAATTAGATCGGTGAACTTGCGGAAGACGGCCATCACCTGTTGGGACTTTTCGCGATAGCGGTTGAACCTCGGGCGGACGATGATTCCCTCGGGGCAGAGGCGCACGGCGGTGCGCATGGGCATGGCGGAATGAACGCCGAATGGGCGTGCCTCGTAGGACGCAGTGGCCACCACTCCGCGGTTTTCGGGGCGTCCGCCGACGAGCACCGGCTTCCCCAGCAGCTCGGGGTTGTCGAGCTGCTCCACGGTGGCGTAGAAGGCATCGAGGTCGGCGTGGATGATGTGCCGCATACAGCGTCCACGGTAGCGGGCAGGAAGCCCAGACTAACCGCCTCTAAGGCGAGTCACGTTTTACCTGCTATTTTACACCGATGTCTGACTGTCCCAGAGGGCATCAGGGACGAGCTTCGAGCGAGTGGACGGGGCGGCACGCCGTAGCGTGCAACGGCGTGCCGCGATACAATGGCGGCAACATTCGTCGCGGCGGCGGCGATACCGCAGGAGGCAGTATGCCGACGATTCTCGAGGATTACATTGCCAAGCACCAGGGCTCGGCCCGACGTTACGAAGAGAGCGTTACCATCTTCCCCGGCGGCGTCACACACGATTCGCGTTACGCGACGCCCTTCCCCCTCTTCATGACCCACGGCGAAGGTCCGCGCAAGTGGGACGTGGATGGCAACGAATACGTGGACTACGTTTCAGGTCACGGGGCGCTGTTGCTTGGACACTCGCATCCCGCAATCGCCGAGGCCGTCTCGCACCAGATACAGCGCGGAACACATCTGGGCGCATCCACCGATGAGGAACTGCGCTGGGCGAAGGCCATCAAGGCTCTGATGCCGGCCGTCGAAAAGGTGCGCTTCAACAGCTCGGGAACCGAGGCGACGCTGATGGCCATGCGGTTGGCCCGTGCCTATACCGGCAAAAACAAGGTGATGAAGCTGCAGGACCACTTCCACGGCTGGCACGACTATGCCATGGCGGGTTCCGACCGTTCTGCGCCGGGTATTCCGGACGCCAGCATGGGGACGATGATCATTGTTCCGCCGGGCGACCTTGGAGCGGTGGAGGATGCCCTCAACCGCGATGACGACATTGCCGCCCTGATCCTGGAGCCGACGGGCGCACACATGGGTCAGATGACATTCAACACCCCTGTCTATCTGAAAGGCGTCCGAGAGCTCACCGCGAAGCACGACGTCGTTCTGATCTTCGATGAGGTGGTAACTGGCTTCCGTGCCTCCCCGGGAGGAGTGCAGGTCCGCTACGGGATTTCTCCGGACCTTACCACCATGGCCAAAATCGTGGCCGGCGGACTTCCCGGAGGGGCGGTAGGGGGCAAGGCCGATATTATTGACATGATTGCCCACCGGGGCGACCCGGAGTGGGACAACACCCACCGGGTCTACCATCCCGGAACCTTCAACGCCAATCCCCTGTCTGCTGCCGCGGGAGCGGTGGCGCTGGAAATGCTGGCCAGTCAGCCGATCAACGAGCGGGCAGACGCCATGGCAGCGCGACTGAAGGCCGGATTCAACGAGGTGCTGGGCCGGTTGGAGATCCCAGGCCACGTCCACGGCATTGCCTCGATGCTCCACGTGGTGCTGGCGGATTGCGATTGCGATCGGGAGATTTGCGCGATGACGCACCGTGAAATCTCAGCGGCCGCGGCATCTCCGGCGACGACGGCGATGAAACGGGGCCTCCAGAACCGAGGCGTGGACATTATGGGCCGGGAAACGATCCTGGTTTCCGGTGTTCACAACGAGGCGGATATCGACCAGACAATCGAGGCGTTCTCGGACACGATGGCCGCGGTTCGCGCCGAGGGGCTGATCTAGCGGCCTGCGCGAAACGGGGTCCGGTTAACAAGGAATTTAGTCAACGAACAAACGGCAGGAGTGAGTGAGATGCCTTCGTTTACGGACAAGCTGACGGTCAACGGTTCCGAGATGGATATGTACGCGGCGGTACCAAGCGGCGGCACGGCGCCCTACCCCGCGGTGGTAATCGCCTTCCACGTGGGTGGGCTGGACGAGTTCGACAAGGTGATGGCCGACCGGCTGGCGGAGGCCGGCTACGTGGCCGTGGTGCCGGACCTGTTCCACCGCTATACGGATGAACAGCTGAACGGCCCGAGACTGGAGCGCTTGAACTACCTGAACGATCCGGACATTGTCGCCGATATGAACGCGGCGGTGGACTTTCTGGTCGGCAACCCCCACGTCGACAGTGACCGGATAGGAGTGACGGGGTTCTGCATGGGCGGACGCGTCGCGTGGTTGATGGCGGCGTCCAATCCCATCTTCAAGGCCACCGCGCCATTCTATGGCGGCAACATAATGGGCATCTGGGGCAATGGCGCACAGACGCCCTTTGACATGACCTCCAACATCAACTGCCCAATGCTGTTCCACTTCGGTTCTATAGACGTGAATCCGTCGCTGGAGGACAGGGACAAGCTGGAAGCGGAGTTGACGCGTCTTGCCAAGACGTTTGAGTTCCATACTTACGAGGGCGCCAATCACGCCTTCATGGACTTTAACAATCCAGACCGGCACCATCCGGAAGCTGCCGCAGCCGCCTGGCCGCGCACCATAGAATTTTTCGACAAACACCTGAAGGCTGCCGCTGTTGAGGCGTAGTTCAATTGGCTAAAGACGAGGGGAGGGGAAACCCTCCCTCTTACCACACGATTATTCGGCGAAGGAGAAGCTGATGCCTCGCGTGTCGCTGGACCTGGAAAATGCCGCTGACCGGGAGTTGCTGAACTCAGACGGGTGGCGGGTAGCCATGGGCGTGGTTCCTGGGGAACCCAACCAGGGACTGGTGGCCGAGATGCGGGAGAGCCCGGCTCGGTTGCCCGACTACGATGATTCCTGGTGGGAGCAGAATGCAGACATACAGGAACGCCGCTCGGTGGGCTTCACCTTCGCGTGGTACCGCCTCAGGGTAACCGTACCATCGACCGTCAAGGGCGAAGATGTGGCCGGACGCCGGGTCTGGTTCGAGACCAATGTGGACAACTATGGCGAGGTCTACATAGACGGGCACATTGACCGGAACCTGTGGGTCATCACGGGCAACAACACTCCCAAGCGCATCCTCGTCGAGGAGAACGCCGTTCCGGGCACGGAACATGTCATTGCCGTGCTGGTGGGCAACGCGCCGCTGGCCGAACCGGTGGGCACCATATTCGTACGGTATGCAGTATTGGCATTCGAGTAACCATACCCGCCCACGGGCACACCGGCCCATGCGCTGGAACACATCAAAGGTATTCGCAGGAGAGGAACATGCCCCAGTCAGTGCAGATGTTGACCGTCGGCGACAGCGAGATGTCGACCTACTTGAGCGTCCCCGAGGGAGACGGTCCATTCCCGGCTGTGGTCGTGATTCACCACGCACCCGGCGTGGACATGTTCACCCGCGGATTCGCCGACCAGCTGATGCGGGAGGGCTATGTTGCCGCGGCGCCGAACCTGTTTCATCGAATCACCAACGATATGGTGGAGCAGACTGGCCTAAGCAAGCGCGACCAGCTGAGCGACCCGGACATTATCGCCGACGTCAACGCTGCGGTGGAGATGCTGCGCTCCCACAGATCGGTGGACCGGGAGCGTCTCGGCATCACCGGCTTCTGCATGGGGGGACGGGTGGTCTGGCTGGCGGCTTGCGCCAACCCTCACTTCAAGGCGGCAGTCCCCTTCTACGGCGGCAATATCATGGTGCCCTGGGGCGCGACCGATGTTGCACCCTTCGAGGTGGCCGACGGCATCAACTGCCCGATGCTGTTCCATTTCGGAGAAGTTGATGCAAACCCGTCGCAGGACGACATGAGAAAGCTGGACAATGAGTTGACGCGCCTTGGGAAGGAGCACCGGTTCTACTCCTATCCCGGCGCCGACCACGCATTCATGAACCGCTATATGCCGCAGCGCTACCATCGCACGTCGGCGGAGATGGCCTGGGCCCGCACTCGCGAGTTCCTGGCGGAGCAGTTGCAGGCCGCGACGGTTAGCTAGCGCACACAATTCCCGCTGTCGGCCTGACTTGGAAGCATGGGCCGCAATCGCACAGGCCGGAGGTACAGATGACAACGAGCCGCTCATACGCCGGGACGACGGCCGCGCCTGAGTTTCCTGACGGCCTGGAGTGGGTCAACACAGACCGGGCGCTGACCATGGAGGAGTTGAAGGGCAAGATTGTCATCCTCGACTTCTGGACCTACTGTTGAGTGAACTGCATGCACATTTTTCCGCAGTTGCGGAAACTGGAGCGCAAGTTTGCCAGCGAACTGGTGGTGATTGGGGTTCACTCGGCCAAGTTCCCTACCGAGAAAGAGACGGACAGCCTGACCGCCGCAGTGCGACGCTGTGAGTTGGAACACCCCGTCATCAACGACGCGGAATTCCATGTGTGGCAACAATACGGCTGCCGCGCCTGGCCGACACTGATGTTCATCGACCCATTGGGCAACGTCATCGGCAAGCATGAGGGTGAGTTGACCTTTGGGCAGTTTGACACGCTGATGTCGGGAATGGTGGCGGAGTTCGACGAGCTGGGTGTCATTCAGCGATCGCCGTTACCCACTAAGCCTCCGGCTGGTACACAGAGCGACCTCAGCTTCCCAGGGAAGGTTTTGGCGGACTTGCCGGGTGAGAGACTGTTCATTGCGGACACTAACCACAATCGCATCATAGTCTCGTCGTTCGACGGGGATGTGAAGAAAGTGATTGGCACCGGAGAGGAATCACTGGCTGACGGCACCTTTGCTCATTCGGCCTTTAACCATCCGCAGGGAATGGCCCTCGAGGGGGGCATCCTTTACGTGGCCGACACTGAGAACCACGCCATACGGCGCGTCGATCTGCAGGCCGGCCGTGTAGGGACGATAGCTGGCACGGGCGAGCAGGGCTATGACAGAACCGGCGGACAGCCCGGTCACTTCACTAGCCTGAGTTCGCCGTGGGACATTGTGCTGCACGGCGGCGTGGCGTACATCGCAATGGCTGGTATCCACCAGCTCTGGTCGCTGGATCTCAGGACGGGCATCGTCGGTCCCTATGCCGGGAGTGGACGCGAGGCCATCACCGACGGCCCTCTGGCGACGTCGGCCCTGGCACAGCCAAGCGGAATCACCATAGGCGATGACGGATCGGGCGGTGAGCGCCTGTTCTTTGCCGACAGCGAGACGAGCGCGATTCGCAACTGCGATCTCGATCCCAACGGCTCGGTACGGACGCTCATAGGGCTGGGTCTGTTCGAGTTCGGGGACGTGGACGGCGACGATTTCAGGGTGCGGATGCAGCATCCCATAGGAATCACTCACCACGATGGCGTGCTCTACGTGGCGGACACATACAACCACAAGATCAAGCAGGTACTGCCCAAGACACGGTCGGCATTTACTGTGGCAGGAACTGGGTCGCCGGGTCACGTTGACGGCCCTTTCACGCAGGCGCGCTTCTCGGAACCAAGCGGCCTGAGCATCGCCAATGGAATGATGTACATTGCCGACACCAACAACCACGCCATCCGTGTCGCAAACATGGAGACCAGCGAAGTCGCAACCCTTGCACTGACCGGGCTGTAACGCCGGGAACCAATGTTTAGCGAACGGTCGCTACTGTCTGGCCGTAACGGAAACGCACATTATCCAAGAGCCGTCCGAAATGTAATTCGGACATGTAGTCGGTCCATCGCTCCTGATGTATCTCGAAGCTTGTACCAGGACCGGCGATTTGTCTGAAAGGATTACCCTCCTCCGCCCGTCGTTCCTGTGCGGAGTTTCGGGGACTGTGAGTTCCTCGAGTTTATGCAGGCGAGATAGATTGAGTCTGTAGTTGGCGGCATTGTAAGTGCCCGAGTCTTTGTCGTAGTTTTCTATCCCCAGAATTCGCAATTCGGGAACACAGTCGAAGAATCCGTCGGGGATAATTCCAGCATACCTTAGATGCAATTCCTCCAGCTTAGGCATATCACAGAGAAGGTCAACCGGCAATTCTCTCTGGGTATCGATTTCATCCTCGTCAAGAATGGTGTTTGAACTGTTGACATTGTTCCCCAGAGTCAATTCAAGGCGCTGGGCGTTTTGCAGACCAGAGAGCAAGCCGGATTGAGCTACACCTGCAGTTGCCAAAGTCGCATTGACTACGCTTTGAAGTTCTTGGAAGAGACCTGGTGGTAGAGGCGCGTCCTTGTGCCCTCCGGTAATCAAGAGATCGCGCAGATTTACAAGCTAGTCGAAATCCCCTTCCTGGAACTGAACTGACTCAATTAGACCAATGTTCTCAAGTCGAAATAGTTCGGCGGCAGTAATGCCAATGCAACGGGAGGAGTGCAGGTCTCGCAGTATCGCGCGTTGAACCGAATTTGTGCGGTAGCAAAAGCTGTCTTCCTCAAATGCGGGCCGCGCAGTTGGAGGAAGAGTGGGAGTCGGAATCTGAGTTAGCGTGGCGTTAGGTACATAGGTGACGGGTAAGGTAGGTTCAACTTGGATGTTCTGAACGGTTGGGGCGGGTGGTTCGGTGGCCACTGGCACTGTTGCTGTTGGTTCCGTGGTGGGCAGCATTGTAGCTGGGACCGTGGGCTCCGACTGCGTACAACCAATCAGGAGCAGGGCCACGATGACTGCGGTTATCCCGACAAGGAGTGGGCTGATGAGGGAATTTTAGCAGCGCATCATCTCGGGTGAATTTTACCTTCCTATAGTTGAATGCCGACCATTACCGCGGATCAGGGCCGGTTGATCGCCATGATTCGGTCCTGCCGGGAGAGGTCCTGCTCGGCGGTGACCTCGGCGTCGGGGAACTGCTGGAGGGCCAAAGCTTCTACCGCGGGGAACTGCTCCGGGTCGAGCTCCAGCAGGATGATGCCGGGACTGTTCAGCTTGGCGGGGGCTTGGGACAGAAGGCGTCGAACGAGGTCGAGGCCATCCGTGCCGCCGTCGAGGGCGACGTTGGGTTCCTGCTGCACCTCGGGTTGCAGCGTCGAGACACGGTCCGAAGGAATGTAGGGCAGGTTGGCCACGATGAGGTCGACCGGCTCGGGCAGCGGGTCCAGCAGGTCTCCGTGTCCCAGCCGCACACGGTCTTGGACTGCGTGGGCGCGGATGTTGTAGGCGGCCACGTCCAGGGCAGGTTCTGATATGTCCACGGCATAGATGCGGGCGGCGGGCAGGTGGATGGCCAGATTCACAGCGATTGCGCCGCTGCCGGTGCCGACGTCGGCGATGGTCAGTTCGCGTGTTTCCATGCCCATGAGTGCCATGAACAGCGTGTGTTCCACGATGCCCTCGGTCTCGGGCCGAGGTATCAGGACGTTGGGCGTGACCACCACGTTGATGCCGTAGAACTCACGGTACCCGATGATGTAGGCCAGCGGGGTACGTTCCAGCCGCTGCGCCACGATTCCCTCGAGTTGCTGGGCTTCGCTGGCAGGGACCTCGGTCTCCTGCTCCGCAAAGATGTTCTGGCGGGTCATGCGCATCACCGTCATCACCATGACCTCGGCCTCGAGGCGGGCGTCGGGGATGGCGGCGGCTTCAAGCGTTTGGTGGGTCTCGCGTATGGTCTCGCGGATTACTGTCATCGTTATACAAGCCCTCGGAGAGTGAGCGGTAGGGACTACGGTCGCGCAAAAATCCGTACAGAAGTTGTGCCGGACGGGTTGGTAAAGTTCAACGCGCGGCCCTCAGGATAGCGGCGGGCAAGGCCATCCTGCAATGCCACCGCCTCGCGAGCGTCGGGGTTGACGAATATCACACACCGCGGCGGGGAGTCCAATATCTCTGAAGTCGCGGTGGCATCGTCGTGGTGTAAACGATGGGGTAGCAGGCTGCCGGGATGGAAGCAGTCAGTACCTGGGTCAGCAGGCTCCCATCGCCAACATCCTGGCCGACGAACACAGTCCCTGAGATGTCACTTCCGCAGTATTCGGAGCGGAATGCGCCAAGGGCCACCGCTTCTGGTCTATGTGGGAAGTACTTCGGGGTTTCATGCCAGAACTGCCACAGGTTGAGGACCAGAACCGAAGAAAGCAGCGTTACCAGCGAGGCCGAGGCAATGGTTCTACCCGTCGCCTGCGGAATTTCAGGCAATCTGTCGGCTACCTCTTGCCAGCCATTCGACACAAACACCCCGGCCAGCAGCACCAAGGGAGGCAGCGCGAAGACCAGCCTTGTGATGGCTACGTGAGGATAGGGGGACATCACTCCGGTCATTATTATTGCGACGCCGAACCATATGAGTAGCAAACGCACAGCGGTTCGACGAATGTAGCCCACGGCGAATGCAATTCCAAGCGCCGCCAGCACGGCGCTGACCGGGTCGAGCAGGGGGCCGTAAACATAGGTGTGCACCGTGGAGTTGTAGTTGAACGCCGGCAGGTTGATTTCGATATTCTGCAGCAGGCGCTGTCCCGCCGGGCCGGTGACCACATCGGAATACCCACCGATGACCTGGCTGAACATTCGGGTGATTACCTGTTCCCGCTCGACGGCGAAGGTCGGCGCAACCGTGAGCGCGAATCCGAGGGTCAGCGGCCATAGGTCCAACAGCCGTCGTGGCCCGCCGGCAGTCAGCGCGAAAAGGAGTATCACCGGCAGAACAGCCCGGCCCGAATAGTGGGTGTAGAAGCCCACCCCTGCTATCACTCCAGCGGCGTAGAGCATCAACGGATTGCCTTTACGCCAGCCCAGCAGGAACAGCGCCAACGACCACACCGCCACCGGAAGGGCGGAAAGGTTGTTGTAGCCGACGTGAGAAAAGGCAAACACGAAGTGGCTGAAGGAGAACAGGGCCGCAGACACAATCGCCGCCTTGCGTCCTCCGAGCGCGTGTCCCAGGACGTATATGCCGGGTATGGTGATGGCTGCGTTCAGTAGCTCGCTGAATGTCCAGCCGAAGTAATCTGCGCCGAACAACCACATAACGGCGGCCTGGAACGCGGAATTCATCACAGGGTGCTTGTTGTAGACGCCCTCCTGGCTGAAGGGCCGCGATACCCCGGAATCCACGAGATGCCTGGCGTGTTCGAAGAAGAGAAACTCGTCGCCGATGGCGGAGTAGTACCAGTCCTGCAGGTCGTGGAGGTTCAGGCCGAGGAACAAGCCCGTGAGCAGGAGGACGGCGACTACGTCTGGTCCACGGTCTCGAATCCAATTGAGGAAAGGGATTTCCTCAATCCGCACTCTGGGTGCGAAGGGAACGCCGAATGCGACCAGAGCCAAAAGCCAGGGCAACAGCGTCCAGCCCCAGGTGGAGCCGGCCACGAGCATCGCCAGCAGTACGCCCATTGCCAGCGCACCGGTCAAAACGCCAATGGTGGCGGCGAAGGATGCCAATGGATTTGGGGTAGAAACGGCGCGGGCGGGAGTCACGCCGGACCCATCCCTGGTCCCGTTCCGTTTCACCCACAGGCCGGCGGAGCCGAGGGCGAACAGTGCCACGCCGAGGGCCAACAGCAGCAAGAACCCGACGGGGGCTTTTTCGTTCAGTTCGACGGAGAAGTAGAGGCCCAACTGAGCAAGGACGACGGCCACAGCGCCAGCTGCGAGAAGGTGTGTCGACCATTTCGACAGGAAGGTTGAAGTCGCTGAAGTGGCCGATTTGAGACCGGAATTCGCGGGGACGATGAGAGGGCTGAGGGAAGGGATAGCAGGTGCTCTGACAGTTGGAAGGGCATGCGCTGGTCTCCGGGGTGCCTGGGGATAATCGGATTCGGGGTCTGCTACGGACGGGGAAGGCGGGTCAGCGGGAAGTCGGGAGCCGCACCGGTTGCAGAAGCGGTTGACTCCAGGATTAATGGAGTGGCAGGAGGGGCACCGGACACCGGCGAGCAACTGTCCACAGCCACCGCAGAAGACCGACTGGTCGTGGTTTCCGAAACCGCAGGCCTGGCAGAAAAGCATGTCTGGGATAACGAATCCTGCCGAGCAGTGGCGGAATCGGTCTAGGTCCGTGGAACGGGGCCTGAGTCTTGCTGCAGCCTGGAGCTGCTTCGTTGAAGATTAAACGCCGGCTTTGGCCAAGAGGCGTTCTTCTTCCCATGACACCATGCGGTCGATGATGTCATCCCAATAGCCGTCCATCAGGCGCGGGATACCGTGGAAGGTGTTGTTGCTGCGGTGGTCGGTGACGCGATCCTGGGGGTAGTTATAGGTGCGGATTTTTTCGGCGCGCTCCGCGCCGCCAACCTGGGAACGGCGAGCCTGGCTTATCTCCGCGTCGTGGCGCTCCTGCTCGGCCTCGAACAGCCTGGCGCGGAGCATTGCCATGGCGCGCTGCTTGTTCTTGTGCTGCGAGCGTTCGTCCTGGCAGACGACGGTCAGGCCGCTGGGTTCATGCACGATGCGGACGGCAGTGGCGACCTTGTTGACGTTCTGTCCGCCGTGACCGCCGGCGTGGAAGATGTCGATCCGCAGGTCGCCTTCGTTGACCTTGACATCCACCTCGTCGGCCTCCGGCAGCACTGCGACCGTGGCGGTGGAGGTGTGAATGCGGCCCTGGGCTTCGGTCTCGGGCACACGCTGGACACGGTGCACGCCACTTTCGTACTTGAAGCGACTGAAAGCCCCCTTTCCCTGGACCTCAAGAACTATCTTGTTGAATCCGCCCACCTCGCTGGGATTGGCGTCCATGACGTCGACTTCCCAGCCACGGATCTGGGCGTACCGGCTGTATGCTCGGTACAGGTCGCGGGCGAACAGGCCGGCCTCGTCGCCGCCGGTTCCCGCGCGAATTTCGATGATGACATCCCGGCTGTCGTTGGGGTCCTTGGGAAGTAGGGCCGTGCGCAGGGAAAGGGTCAGGTCCTCCAGATGGTGGCGGTTCTCCTCCAGTTCCTCTCTCGCCATCTGAGTCAGTTCCGGTTCCGTGCCTTCCTGGATCAACGCCTCAAGGTCGGCGATTTCCTCCAACAGTTGCCGGTACTGGCGGGCGATTGTAACCAGGTCTTCGAGAGACGCCCGTTCCTTCGCCAGGGTCTGGATCTTCTCGTAGTCGACCACCACATCAGGGTCAGCCATGGAAGACTCGATTTCTTCAAAGCGCCGGACTATCGGGTCCAGCTTTTCCATCATTGAGGTCATGGCCTGCCCTTGCATATCAACCTGAATATTTCAGACCGATTTAAGACAAATATAAAACGTACCTGTACAATCGAATTTTATCTCAAATGAGCCTGAATATACAGTACCAACAGCGATGTGGCAGGGTTCCAAATCAGGTGGATTGGTCAATCAGCCGTCCATGGAATGGGACCGCAGCCGTCCATGGAATGGGACTGCCACACCTGCTGGTTGCCCATCGTCCGGGCAGACGGAATGTGAAGAAATCCGATGCCTTTGAGGGGATGGCAGTCGGGACTCCAGTCTCATTTTCGGAGTGTCTTTTCTGGCCTCTCATGGAAGTGTAACATTTCGTAACTTTTCGTAACATGCTGTAACCTTAGTATCAATTGGGCCTTCATTGGCAACAGACTCAATCGGCAGCGGCAACAGACACAATTGGGCAGCGCGGGATTTTCTTCACAAGAACAATTGTACGCGTATTTGCCTCTCGTGGCAAGGGAGAGATTTGGGCAGGCGGGGTCCCGAACCACTTGGTCAAATCAACTGAGGATATGGGGGTTTGGATTTCCGTCCGCGAGCGGTTTGTCGCCCCAGTGAAGGCAAACGGTGCCGAAGCCCATGCGATGGAATTGCACGTCTTCCAGACCGGATTCCCGCATTATCGAGGCAAGCTCATGCGCGCCGTAGAAACGGTCCACGGACTGGGGCAGGTAGGTGTAGGCGGCGCGGTCGCGTACAATGATGGTGGCCACAAGCGGCACGAGGCGATGGAAATACTGCCGGAATAAGGCGGCCTTCAGCCCTGTCTCCATGGGGGAGAGCTCCAGCAGTGCCACTCTTCCGCCAGGCCGGACCACTCTCGCCATTTCGGCGATTGCCTGGGGCGCATCCGGCATGTTGCGCAGGCTGAAACCGGCCGTGGCGCAGGCGAAGGCATTCGATGGGAAGGGCAGCGAGAGGGCGTCACCCACGATGAAGCTGACGTCTCCGGATGCTCGGCCGGCGGACCTCTTTTTCGCCAGGGCGATCATCTCTGGCAACAGGTCGAGACCAACGACACCATCGGCGGCCGGGCGGCGGGATAGCTGAAAGGCAAGGTCGCCGGTGCCGGTGGAGACGTCCAGCGCAGGGCCGGGCAGGGCATCGGTTGCCAGTCTTGCGGTGCGACGCTTCCAACCCCGGTGCATGCCCAGGGTCATAACGTCGTTCATCAGGTCGTAGTAGCCGGAGATGCGGGCGAAGAGGTCGGCAACGTAGCGTTGCCGGGCTGGGCCGGTCAGCTCCGCCATAGGAGACGCATCGGGTGAAGGGTGCGACTGAAGGGATTGAGGACGAGCCCCAGATTTTCCAAGGTAACGGCACCCAGCAACGCCTGGTCGTCAGTTTCTTCTCCCAAGACAACTGGCGTGTATTCTTCGCCTTGGGGAAGGATTATGTAGCACCTTGATAAATTGCGGGTGATGGTCGTTCCGTCGGCAAGTCTGAACATTTCTTCGCGTGTAGGCTCCAAGCCCAGCGACTGCCATGTGTCGAGGGGCAAAAGGGTGTAACCGGCCCCACTGTCTACCAGGAAATTTACGGTAGCCTCGCGACCGTCGGGTCCCATTACCCTTCCATCAACGAATGTTACGCCCATCAGGCCGTCTCCTCTCCGTATTGCATGTCCTTAGGCAATTCGCGGTCGATGCCCAGTGACACCAGGACCTTTCCCACCACGTATCGTACAACGTCGTCGAGGCCCTGGGGCTTGAGGTAGAAGGCCGGGTCGGGTGGCATTATCACCGCCCCCATGCGGCTGAGGGTGAGCATGTTGTCGAGATGGATGCTGTGCAGCGGCGTCTCGCGCGGCACCAGTGTCAGCGGGCGGCGCTCCTTCAGGCAGACGTCGGCGGCGCGCAGCAGCAGGTTGTTCGAGATGCCGTTGGCCAGCGATGCGATGCTGTTCATGCTGGCTGGAACGATGGCCATTCCCGCTGCCGGGTAGCTTCCGCTGGCGATGGGAGCGCGCAGGTCGTTGATGGCGTAGTGAACGAAGGCGGGGTGTTCCTGCCATTCGACCAGCGTCTCGTTGAAGGGGCATCCCAGCTCCTCCTGCCAGACCATGCGGGCCGCGTTGGAGCACACGACGGCGGTGGGCAGGTCGCGTCGCAGCAGCTCGTCAACCATGGCGCGGGCCATGACTGAGCCGCTGGCGCCGGAGATACCGACGATCACGGGTCCGGGCATCACAGCACAACCGCCAGTATCGTGAACACGAACAGAGTGACCGAGATGAGGCTGTTGTACTGGAACATGGGAGAGCGCATCTTCGAAAGGTCATCGGCTTTGACCAAGCTGTTCTCCAAGGCCAGCAGGGTCGTCGCGATTGCCCAGCCGATTAGGTAGAACACGCCGAGGTCCATCCACAGGCCGACGGCGAGGAGAGCCGAGGCCGCAAGCAGGTGCATGGTGCGAGCGGTCCAGAGGGCAGAGCCGATGCCGAAGCGCTTGGCGAGCGAGTTGGTGCCGTATTCACGGTCGAAATCGTAATCGGCGCAACCGTAGATGACGTCGAAGCCGCCGGCCCACATGGCCACCGCGAAGGACAGGAGCATTGGTTCGGGGTCGAGGCGTCCGGTGACTGCAATCCATGCTGCTGATGGAGAAATAGCGAGGGCCCAGCCGAGAAAGAAATGGCAAGCCCACGTGATGTACTTGGTGAACGAATAGAAGACCACGTACAGGGCGGCGACGGGCGCCAGTATCAGGGTGAGGGTGTTGAGCTGGGACGCGGCGAAGAAGAAGACGCCGGTTCCCACGATGGCGAGGGCTGCGATTTCGGCCGGTCGGACAAGGCCCTGGGGCAGGTGGCGGCTGCGGGTTCGCGGGTTCGCAGCATCTTCCCTGCGGTGGATGATGCGATTGGCCGACATCCCGAGGGTTCGCACCCCGGTGAGCGCCACGGTTATCCAGATGAATACGCTCCATCCAGGCCAGCCGCTGCCGCCGGAGTCGACCGACGCCAGCATCATCCCGATGTAGCAGAAGGGAAGGGCGTACAGCGATTCCCAGATGCGGACAACCCCAAGGTACCGGGGTATACGGACGAACGGAGAGCGGATGGCTTCAGCGGCCTGCATTTTCGCTACACCGTCTTCAGGGTATGCCGTAGCTGGACCACTTGCGGTCGACCAGCTCCTTGACCTCTGGGCTCATCACCACGTCCGGCGGCCACTCCCTGGTTCGCCCTCCCTCTTCGGGCAACTTGATGGTGGCGTCGATACCGACCTTGCTTCCAAATTTGGGTGTCAGAGAGGCGTGGTCCAGGTCGTCGATGGGCCCCGTGGTGAAGACGAAGTCGTTGATCGGGTCCATGTTGTTGGTTACCCGCCATGCGACCTCAGAAATGTTCTGCACGTCGACAAAGTGGTCGACGACTATGATTCCCTTGACGAGACTCATCAGTCCCATGCCCCAGAGGCCGTGCATCACCTTGCGGGCCTGGCCGGGGTACTCCTTCTTCACCGACACGATTACCAGGTTGTGGAACACGCCCTCGGCGGGCATGTTCATATCCACCACTTCCGGTAGGATAGTCCGGATCATGGGCATGAACATCCGCTCAGTGACCTTTCCCATCCAGTAATCTTCCATTGGCGGACGGCCCACGATTGTGGCGGGATAGATGGGCCGGTTGCGGTGGGTGATGCAGGTCACGTGAAACACTGGGTACTCGTCGGGCATGGAATAGTAGCCGGTGTGGTCTCCGAAGGGGCCCTCGCTGCGCTGCTCGTTCAGCAGAACATAGCCTTCGAGCACGATTTCGGCTTCGGCGGGCACCATCAGGTCGCTGGTGCGTGCTTTGGCCAGTGACACCCCTTCTTCGCGGAGGAAGCCTGCCACCACCATCTCGTCCATGTCCGGCGGGAGAGGGGCCGAGCCTGTCCAGATTGTGGCGGGGTCGCCGCCGAGGGCGACGGCAACATCAAGCCGGTCGAGGCCGAGTTGGCGCCCGATGCGTTCGTGGTGCGCTCCCACCTTGTGGGTCTGCCAGTGCATGCCGGTGGTGCAGCGGTCGTAGACCTGCATGCGGTAGGTGCCGTAGTTCTGGACTCCGGTTTCGGGGTCGCGCGTGATGACCAGCGGCAGCGTTATGTACTGGCCGCCGTCCATGGGCCAGCATTGCAGGATGGGGAACTTGTACAGGTCGACGTCCTCGCCCTGTATCACCACGTCCTGGCACGGAGGGTTGGAGACCGTGCGGGGCCGGAAAGACGCCAAGCTGACCAGTTGCCCCAGGGTGCGGAGCTTGTTGGCCAGTCCTTCCGGAGGGCCCTGGACCATGTTCAGGATTCCCTGGACGCGTTCGGCCACCTCGTCCAGCCGGTCGACGCCCAGTGCCCATGCCATGCGCCTGTCAGAGCCGAACATGTTTATCAGCACCGGCGTGTCATATCCCTGCGGGTTTTCGAACAGCAAGGCCGGGCCACCAGATTTTATGACGCGGTCGGCGACCTCGGTGATTTCCAGGCGAGGGTCTACAGGCGAGGTGATGCGGCACAGTTCGCCCTTCTCTTCAAGGAAAGTTATAAAGTCTCGCAGGTTTTGAAAGTTCATAATCGAGGCCGCAGGGGGATAGTGCAGTTTCTCATGGATAATTCCGAGGAGAAGAGTCAGACAATTCTAGCCTGAAAAGGAGGGGGGTTCAATCGAGCCTGCTATGGGCAGTCGAGGCGCAGGAAACAATTGCCCCTGCTTGCGGGTGGCTGCAAAGAGGCCTGTAGGAGGGGAAGACAGCCGGGGCGCGATTCGCGCCCCTGACTGGGCGAGTTCGCTGTATCAGAAGCCGGAGGAAGACTCAGCGCGCATCCTGCTGAAACAGTCGCTGCAGTAGACCGGACGGTCACCGCGCGGACGGAAAGGCACCATGGCGTCATTGCCGCATTCGGCGCATACGATGGGGTACATTTCCCTTGGTCCGTCCTGGTACATACCGCCGCCGCCGCCACCGCCACCACCGCGCTGCTCGCTGCGGCGAACGGCCCGACAACTTCGGCACCGCTTGGGCTCATTTCCGAACCCGCGTGCCTGGAAGAATTCCTGTTCCCCGGCGGTGAAAATGAACTCCGCGCCGCATTCCACGCAAATCAGGGTCTTGTCCGACAGTGCCACTGGTGACCTCCTTAGCATCCAAGCACAAGGGCCTAAGCTTGCGGCCCGACCGGGAGGCCAGCCAACGAAGGCATGGACCAACCATGACTGGTTAACGCTGGATTCCCTGCATCTGACTATTTTTATGTGCTTGAAGGCACATTATAACTACTGGCGCAAGATATGCAAGCAAAATCGGGATATTCTGGCAATTATGCACGAATTCGTAACGATTAAGCCAATACTCCGACTGAATGGGGCAAACGGTATATCAGTCCTTAAAGTCGGCTGTGTTCAGGCAGAGTCGCCACCGGCATCGTCTCGAACGAGGAAGCAGGACGATGCCTTGAAGACGGCCCAAAGCCTGTTTCCTTCCCTGATTGACATCTCTTCAAGGGATGCTCCGGTTACGTGGCACTGTAGCGGGATTCCGCAATCCAGCTCGACCGTGTAGCCGGGAGGCCGGGC
The DNA here is from genome assembly GCA_963667415.1 of Dehalococcoidia bacterium. Lineage (GTDB taxonomy): Bacteria > Chloroflexota > Dehalococcoidia > Lucifugimonadales > UBA3495 > VXOI01. Next base: position 1,309,834 of record OY763410.1, read on the forward strand.
TTCGATGCCGGTCACCGTTCCCGGTAAGCGGTTGCGCGCCGAAGTCCCTACGGGCTCTCGCGAAGAGAGAATGATGTCAGAGGCCCGTATAGCCACGGTCACCCATTCGTCGCCATGCGACCCAGCCGGGCCGCTGTCCAAGGGCGTCTCCAGGAAGATGGTCCGGCCACGACCGAGGACCGACAGACGCATGGTGCCGTCGCGGGGGTGTCGTGAAGCGACTCTCATGCGCAACAGGTTTTCCACTCCCACCAGGCGAGCCACAGTGGCCTGTCCGGGCTGGCCCAGGACGTCGACGGGGGCGCCCCGCGAGATGGCGTTGCCGCCGTCAATGACCTGCACTTCGTCGCCCAAGGCCAGGGCTTCCTCGCGGTCGTGGGTCACCAGCACCACCGGCGACGCGCTGTGGGCGGGAATCGAACGCAGCTCCTGCCTGACGGTGCGGCGCAGACCTGCGTCGAGGGCTGCGAAGGGTTCGTCAAGGAGGAGGAGCCTCGGTTGGGTTGCCAGGGCCCGCGCCAGTGCCACACGCTGCTGCTGCCCTCCCGACAGTTCCCACGGGTAACGCTCTTCCAGTCCCAGCAGCTCGAAGTTTTCCAGGAGGCCGGATATCAGACTGCCGCTACTCTCGTTTTGTTGCTTCTGTAGGCCGTAGGTCACGTTGCGGAGAACATTGAGGTGGGGGAACAGGTGGTACTGTTGCGTCAGGTATCCGATGCGGCGCCGGTGGGGAGGCAGCCAAATGCCAGCCTCGCTGTCGTACACCGGCAGGCCGTCGATCTCGACCCTTCCAGCAACGGGACGAAGCAGGCCCGCCATGGCGCGAAGTGCAGAGGTCTTGCCTGCGCCGGAGGGCCCGAACAGCACCAGGACCTTTCCGGGCGCCACGTCCCACTGCAGCCGCAACTCGAAGTCGCCGACTCTGCAGTGGAGCCAGCCCTGGCAAGCGGGCGGGTTGAACGACTGGGTCACAGTCGGCCGCTCCATCGGCGTCGCGACGCCAGCGTCAGGGCAGCCAGCGCCAGGATGGAGACGGCCAGCAGCAGCGCCGAAAGCGCCAGGGCGCTGTCGAGATTGGTCTCCATGGCCGTCATTATTGCGAGGGGCATGGTCTGGGTTTCGCCCAGAAGGTTGCCGGCAAACATCATGGTCGCGCCGAATTCGGACAATGCCCTTGCCCATGACAGGCCGAGGCCGGTCACCATTGCGGGGCCTGCCAGGGGCAGGGTTATCTGCCTGAAGGTCTGAAGGGGAGTCATGCCCAACGTCTGCGACACTTCTTCGTAATCGCGGGCAACCGACTGGAAACCCAGCTTGGCGGACCTGATGTAGAAGGGAGCGGCGACGAAAATCTGGGCGAAAACCACGGCGGTGGTAGTGAAGGAAATGTCGATTCCAGCGCTGTCCAGCCATCCGCCTATCAGGCCGCCGCGCCCGAAGGCCATCAGCATCGCCACGCCTGCAACCACCGGCGGCAGCACGATGGGCAGCTCGACCATGCCGTCGACCACCCGGGCCACGCGGCTTTCGCTGCGAGCCAGGGCGTAGGCAACGGGAGTTCCAGCAGCAATGACCACGGCGAGGGCGATTGCACTGGTCACAATGGAAAGCCGCAGCGCGTTCAGGGCGAGATCGCCGGTTACGGCTCCCCACAGGTCTTCCTGTTGAGCGCCTTCACCAGCAGGGCCAGGATTGGGAGGCCGATGAAGAGGACGTAGAGGGCTCCTGCCGCCCCTCCCAGCGCGACTCCCGGGCTGCCAATCCAGCGGCGCGCCAAGTCGCCTGAACCGTCTACAGAGCTTGTCCCGGATGGTCTAGGGAGCATCGAAACCGTAGCCGGCCAGGATGTCCTGGGCGGTTGAAGAAAGCACGAATTTCACGAAGGTTGCGGCCAGTTCAGGTTGGTCCGCCTCCTTCGCCACGGCAATGGGGTACACGGCCCGGACTTTACTGCCCTCGTCCGGGATGATCAGTTCCCTGACCATTCCCGTGGCGACGGCGGTAAGCGCCCCCGGACGATAGACTATGCCCGCGTCCGCCTGCCCAAGGACAACCTTCTGCTCCACGAACTTCACACTGGTCTCCTCTGAGACCACGTTGTCCAGGACCTGGGCCCCAAATTCGGGACCGAAGCCGGAGTCCGAGGCTGACAGCCGTTCCAGCAACAGCCTCGCGTAGTGTCCCGACGGGACGTTTTCATGGGCGAGGACCAGCTTAACTCCCTCGGTTGCCAGGTCTTCCACCTGCTGAATGTCTGATTCCGAATTAGCGATTACCGCCATGCCAGCTAAGGCGAAAGTCTGTCTTCTGCCGGATAGCAGGCCTGCTTCTTCGGCCAGGGACATTTGCGCTTCGTCCGCAGAGGCGAATATGTCTGCTCTTGCTCCAAGCTCCATCTGGGACCGCAGTCGCTGGCTGCCCGCGAAGTTCAGCTTGACTTCGATTTCCGGGTATTCTCTCTCGAATTCCGCTGCAATGTCTGTAAAAGCATCGGTCAGGGAGGCGGCAGCGAATACGGTGATTGAGACCTTTGCATTGCCTCCGCCGCACCCGGCGGCCATCCACAGAATACACACAGCGAGAAACGCCAGTGAGCGTAGGTTGAAATGGAATTCTAGGTGCTTCGACATGAGATGGCGAGCCGAGAGTTGCGGCGCCAACCGAGGGAATAGTCCGACGGTACCGGGGTGAAATCTATCTGAGCAAGAGGCAGTTTGTAAAGCCGTTCGTTCTGAAAGCAGCCATTCGCCTTGACGCGCAAGTGTGGCTGGGTTGTAATTGCTGGAGTCCCTTGGAAATGGAGGTTTGATATGGCGCTAGTGCGCTGCGTTACGGAAATGGGAATGGGAGTAGATGTTCACGGGCGGGATTACACCACAGCCGCCCAGAGGGCCGTCTTTGATGCCATCCACCACAGCAGTCTCGGCTTTCAGAGGATGCTGGGTAAGACTGCGGATGATATGCGGGTCGACGTGACCATTGGTGTGCCGAATCCCGGCGCCGTGGACAAGGATGCGGTGCTGTCGGTGCTGCCCCACGGCACGGGACACTGCGAGGCGGTGGCCGGCGGACTGGAAGTCCCCAATGAGAGGGGCGACGATGCGCTGGTAATTGCCAACGCGGTTGTCATTGTTAGCTTCGACGACGGCAGCTAACTGCTGTAACGGCATCTCTGTGCCCCCAATGACCCGGGCAAAACGCCCGGGTCTTTTTTTGTCTCTATACATCGCCCTCGACCACTGAGCAGCCGGGGGTGGAGCGATTTTCATACTATCCTCACAACGGATATATGCTATTGCTACATTTACTTGTTATCGTATATGTAGATGATAAATATATCCTTTAGAGATGAGGCGATGGTCGCTTTCGAAAATGATGTCGACCGAGCAAACATTTCTCCCCCAAGGCCCGGCGGAAACCTCAGGGCAGCCGTGCTCTTCGCCGTCGTGCTGATACTCGCGTCGATTGTATTCGCATCCTGGCAAGAAGGCACTGCTGCCGCAGCGTCCGCTAGATCTGTTGATTCCGAGTCTGTGTGGATCGAGGGAGTTGAGCTGGCCGTTACCCACTCCTGGAAGCAGGGATCCGAGTTTGAGTGGGCCGGAGAACGATTCATACCCGCGTCCCAATTGTGGGACGGAGAACTGGGACCGCGGGAGCCGGTTCCTGCGCCTGGTCCTGGCTCGGAGGACATTTCCTCCAACGAGAGTAGCGACGCTGACCTGGCGGGCGGCGAAGGGGAATCTGGGGAGAGCGCTTTTCCGATGAATCTCAGAACCTATTAGGTGGTCGTCGAACCCGTAGCCGATCGCTGGATTGAGATGAAAGGCCGCAACTCCCCAATTCAGCACGAGCAGACAAATGCAGGGAAGGAGGTAAGGCGATGGCAAAGCAGAGAAATGCGGAAGAATCCTCGGGAGTTGAGACGCTGAAGGACAGGGTTGCCATCGGCGTGATGGTGATGGTCCCGGTGTCTATGGCGGTAGCGGTGGCGGTGTCGTTTGCCGTGCGGGGTCTTGACCAAGCCCTGCTGGAAGTGTTCTCCAACGGCTTGCTGTACATGCCGATGTAGTTTTCCCAGGTCGCAAAGTCCTGCCAATTGCGCGTATCCATCGCTGGAGTCCCAAGGGCGCGTTTGCCCCAGTGCGGGCAGGCGTACACCCGGAGCAGAAGCCCGGGCATCGGCAGGATTTGTACGCATCCCTGGAAATCGGAAGCATACCGGCCCGGGAGATTCCGGAAATAGCAGTCCCTCGGAAGGACAAACTAGAATCTCTGAGGTTAGCAATGTCAGCTCTGACGAAATTGCCCGGCGCATTCAAGGCCGGTGCGGAAAGCGAAGGTAGCAAGTTGCGTTGGGCAATCTTAACACCGGTCGTTTTCGCGATAGCGCTTGTCTTGCTCGCGACCACCCAAGGCCCTTCTGTCAACGCGGCGCAGCCAGTTGCTCCCCTGGAGGAACTGTCGTCAACGTATGCCGACCGCGGGGGAGGGAACCTCACGGGAGCGGACCGTGCTGATCTGGTCCCGATAGCATCCGGCAGTCCTGTGGCTGCCGGGTCAAATTCAGAAGAATGGCTCGGAACGGAATGGACCTATCCACCCGATGATGAATGCTGGCTCTTGGTTTGGTCAGCGAAGATGATCGTTGGCGTGGAATCCGAATCGACAACAACTAACACGGGGTACATTCCCGATGCCCTGCCGGAGGCCGGAGATCTAGCCCCCGCCACGTTCGATTATCGGGGCGAGGAATACGTGGTGAAGGCCCTGTTTCAGCAGGACATGACCGTAGGCGATCCGCAGTTGGTGCTCAGGACGGACAGGCCACTGCCCAATCACTTGCTCCTTTCAGTCGGTAATGAACGGGTCTTCGTTTTCGCCGCCCTAGTGGTCACTGGCCAAGACGAAAACACTTACACGTGGCCGCTCGACAACGGCCTGGGCTGGGGGGAGGGAGACGTAATATATGCGACGCTGGCGGAGGCATGGTACCGGGAGCCTGGACCGGAAGAAACAAATCCGGCCGATGGCTAAAGGCCCAAGGCCAAGCTCGAGATTGCCGAATGCCAGGACCGGCTAGCCGTCCGAAAGCTTGGACCGGGCAAGATCCGCGATCTCCGACAAGCGGCGCTCCCGGTCCGGCCCGGAGACCGCAAGGCGAACCAGGCCATTACGCTCTATGAAGAAAAGGCCGGCGGCATCTTCGTTACCTATGCGGTCTTTGAAGACGCCGCTGGCCTCCCGCTCGCCGGGCCCTGTCTCGCCACGGCTCACTAGGTCGGCACGGATCGCGTCGAGGGCCGAAAGCGACTGCTCCCGGTCTTCGAACAACACCAGGCTCTGCAACACCCGGAAGTCCGGTCCTGCCAGTTCCACGAGGGCTGACGGGCCGTCCAGCGATTCCTGCTCGGAGGACGACGCAACGCTCACTGCGCTGTTCTCGAAGTCATCTGGGGACAGCAGGAGAGTTCGCGGGTCAGCCGTTATCTCCGAACTGCAGGCTGACCCCAACAGCCCGAAGAGCACGGCGAGCGCCAGAAGAGAGGGTGCCCAAATGCGGGCTGCGCTTGTCCTGGAGAGGTTCAATGCTGGTGGTCGTGGCCGTTTGTCGGCGCACCCCAACCGCCTGCGCCAGGAGTGCGGACGCTTATGACGTCGCCCTCTTCCACGTCGATGATTTCCTTGCCGGCAAGCTGCACCTCTTCCACGCCGCCGCGGAACAACACGTTCTCCCCCGGCTCGCCATGGTGACCGCCGTGATAACCGGGCGGCGGACGCCGTCGCCGCTCCGACATCAGGGTGACCCGGGCCGGGGCCAGGAACTCCACCTCGCGGATCACGCCGTCGCCGCCGCGGTACATCCCGTCGCCACCGGAGCCGCGACGGAGGGCGTACCGGCGGAGGCGCAGCGGGAAGGCGAACTCCATCGCTTCGATGGGGGTGTTCATGGTATTGGTCATGTGGGTCTGGATGCCGGAAATGCCGTCCTTGTCGGGGCGGGCGCCCATACCCCCGGCGATGGTCTCGTAGTAGACATAAGGCTTTTCCCGGACAGGATCGTGGCCGCCGATGATCATGTTGTTCATGGTGCCCTGGCTGGCTGCCGGGATGACCTGCGGCAGGGCCTGTGCCAGTGCGCCGAACAGGACGTCGGTGATTCGCTGGGAAGTTTCGACGTTGCCGCCCGCCACGCCGCGCTGCGGTCGCGGGTTGACGAGACTGCCGTCGGGCGCGTTGATGTGCAGGGGGCGCAGGCAGCCCTGGTTGGCCGGGGCCTGCTCCTGCAGCAGACAGCGCACCACGTAAAGGCAGGCCGAGACGGTAACGGCCTCCGGCGCGTTGATGCAGCCGGGCCGCTGCGGAGACGTGCCGGTGAAGTCGATGTCCATCTCGTCGCCGGAAACTGTGATGGTGACGGCGATGGGCACCGGCTCTTGGGTCAGGCCGTCGTCGTCCATGTAGTCCAGGATGCTGTACACACCGTCGGGAATATCCTGGATGGTGCGGCGGGTGACACGCTCTGAGTAGTCGAGCAGGGCTGCCATGTGCTCGGCAGTTTCGCCGACTCCGTATCGTTCGAACAGTTCCCGCATCCGCTGCTCACCGACGCGGATGGACGCCGTCTGCGCGGCCAGGTCGCCCTTGCGCTCGTCGGGGGTGCGTGAGTTGCGGCAGATGAGCTGGATAACGTCGTGGTTCAGGCGCCCGCCACGTGCCAGCTTGATGGGCGGGATGATGGTCCCTTCCTGGTACAGTTCGGTGGACAGCGGCAGCGACCCGGGGGTCATGCCGCCCACGTCGGCGTGGTGTCCGCGGGCGGAAACGAATGCCGCGAGTTTTTCCTGGCCCTTCTCGCCGGCGTAGACCGGGGCGACCATGGTGATGTCGGGCAGGTGAGTGCCGCCGAGGTATGGGTCATTGAGGATGACGATGTCGCCGGGGCGCAGTGCGTTGGGGTATACCTCCAGCGCGGCACGCACTGACGCTGGCATCGCGCCGAGGTGAACGGGCACGTGGGCCGCCTGCGCCACCATGTTGCCCTCGGGGTCGAAAACGGCGCAGGAGAAGTCGCGACGTTCCTTGATGTTCGGCGAGTACGCGGTGCGTTGGAGGGCAACGCCCATCTCCTCGGCCACCGACTCGAACATGTTTTTGAAGACTTCCAGGCTGACGGCGTCAACGGGCATCGGGCACCTCTTCTGTTACGGGCTACTTGCCGGACAGTTCTGCCAGGATATCGCGGGGCGCCGCATCACCTGTTTGGGCCATCTGGAAAAATTCGACGGACATAATCTCATTCATATAGTCTTCCGGCAGCTGTGTAAAAGGACCGTCTCTCTCGATCTGAGTGCGGTGGCGTTCCAGCGACTCCTTCTTGATGGGCACGTAGCGGCCTACGTCGAGGGTCGTGGTGACCTCGTCGTCCGGGGTGCCGAGCGCCTCGGTGTCGTCGGCGGAGAACGGCGGACGCAACCCCAGCTCCATCATCTTGTTCCACATGCTCTGGAAGAAGCTGCGGGGGAAGCAGACGTAGTAGAGCAGCGGTCCGTTCTCGTCGCGGCAGCGCTCAACGGCAGTTTCGGTGCGTTTGCAGATGGTCACGTGGTCGGGATGGCCGTAGCCGCCCGTCGGATCGTGGGTGATTACGATGTCGGGTTGCACTTCACGAATGACCGATTCGACCTGCCCGACGACGGTTTCCTCCGGTGCCTGGAACAGGCTGCGGGGGTGATCGTTGTCAGCCCATCCCGGCATGCCCGAGTCGCGGTAGTTGAAGAACCGGACGTCCTGAATGCCGGTCAGGTCCATTGCCGCCCGGAGCTCGCCCTGCCGCACCGAGGGCAGCGTTTCCGGAGTGGCGAGAGCAGGGTCGCTGATCTCGCCCACGTCGCCGTTGGTGGCGCAAATGAGCGTCACCCGGTGGCCTCCGGCGACAAGGGCCGCCAGCGTTCCACCGCAGCCGAACCCCTCGTCGTCGGGATGGGCAAATGCGGCGAGGACGGTTAGTGGCATAAAGACACCGACTACGCGATCAGGTCCGACTGCTTGTGGACACCAGCCAATATATGTTCGAAAGCCTGGCTGATTTGGCTCTTCTCCTCTATGGTCACATTTTCTGACAAGTTAGACAGGGCCTCACTAAACGCAGAAGAATTGGCGTAGAAGTCGACATGTTCAATTTCGACTCCTATCAGGGAGCCCTTCAGGTCAAAATCCGCCTGAATCCCGTCCGATATCACGTGGGTTTCTGAACTGATGCAGTCGACAAGATAGACATACAACGAATCAGTGTCGGGATAATATTTTATCCGCATGGACTACCCTCTGAAGTGATGGTCCAGGAAGGCGGTTAGAAGTGTTTCGCCGTCAGGCAACGTAACAACCCTCAAGTATTTGTCAAGCTCTATTATATAGACCCAGAGGCGGACGTTACCATCTGGCTGCACTTCAATACGCAGGGGCTCTTCCAGCGCCTGTGCACACCACTCTCTGCGAATTTCTTGCCTCGTCAGCATTCGTTGTTCGAAATGGGGTGTGGTCTTTAGCGGGGCATCCAAGTTGCCTTTATCCCATGGTCAGCAGCAGGTTGCCGTAGGCGTCTACCTCGCCCTGCCAGCCGGGCGGAACGACGGTGGTCGTGTCCAGCTGCACCACCAGGGCGGGCCCCACGATGCGGTTGCCTGCGGCGAGCAGGTCGCGGTCGTACAGCGGCGTCTCGAGCTCGCCATCACGGAAGACCACGCCTACGGTGGAGATCTGCGCGGCGGAAGCGTCGGGTCCCTGCGTCGTTTCGAGCTGCAGATCGGGCTTGTCCACGGGCAGGTCCAGCTTCAGTCGCAGGTTGACGATCTCGACGGGCTCGGCACGGTCGGCATATCCGAAGCGCTGCAGGTGTGCCCGGTAGAAGCTGTCGGATATGGTGCGCGCGAACCCCTGGGTGGTGCGGGACGCCCGAGAGGATGGATAGTCAACAGTCAACTCGAAGGACTGGCCGACATAACGTACGTCCAGGAACCGGCGGGCTGACATCCTGTCGCTAGGCAGTCCCTCCTGTTCCAGTTCGGTGCGGGCCAAGCCCTCCATCCCGTGGAACTCCTCCTCAAGACGCTCCCGGTCCAGATCGTTGCCTCGCAGCATCACGGTGCGCGAGTAGTCTTTTACAATGTCGGCGATGGCGACGCCCAGGGCGGACAGAATCCCGGGCCGCGCCGGAATCAGCACACGTGGAATGCCCAACTCCTGTGCAAGATCGCAGCCGTGCACCGGCCCCGCTCCGCCGAAGGGAACCAAAGTAAAGCTTCGGGGGTCGTAGCCGCGCTCCAGCGAAATCGCCCGGATGGCCCGCTCCATGTTGGCGTTCACCACGCGGAGAATCCCCAGTGCCGCCTGCTGTTCGCTGAGGGTCAGTCGCCCGGCCAGGTCTGACATCAGTCCCTGAGCCCGCGGCAGGTCGAGGGTCAGGCGTCCGCCTAGGAAGTGGTCGGGGCGGAGCCGCCCCAGCAGGAGGTTGGCGTCGGACACCGTCAATTGGTCGCCACGGCCGTAACAGGCAGGTCCGGGGTCGGCGCCCGCCGACTGCGGTCCGACGGTAAGCGCGCCTCCGGTGTCGACGCGGGCTATGGACCCGCCGCCGGCGCCCACGGTGTGGATCTCGATCATCGGGACGCTGATGGGGTGTCCGCCCACGTTCGAGCTTCCGGTCTCCTTGATGCGGCCGGGGCAAAGGGAAACGTCGGTGGAGGTGCCTCCCATGTCCAGCGTGATGATGTCGGGGTAGCCAGCCTGTTCTGACACGTGGAATGCACCGACAACGCCGCCCGCCGGGCCGCTCAGGATGGTGCGCACCGGCTGCTCGGCTGCGAGGCGGGCCGTGATGCTCCCACCGGAGGACTGCATGATGCGCAGCCCCTCGCCGAGGGACTGTTCCAGTTCGCCGAGGTAGCGGCTCATCACCTGGCCGACGTATGCGTTGACCACCACCGTGCTGGTGCGCTCGTACTCGCGGAACTCCGGCAGAACGCGGGATGACAGGGAAATGAAGGGTGCCGGTTCCATCTTTCGCAGCGCCTCGTACACCATTTCCTCGTGAACCGGGTTGAGGAACGAAAACAGGAAAGAGACGGCCACAGCATCGGCTTGTGACTGCTTGACGAGCTCAATCAGGGCTTCCACGGCGTCGGGATGCAGGTCCTCCAGGATTGCGCCGGAGAAGTCGACGCGTTCCGTCAGGCCGAAGCGCAGCTCCCACGGGGCCAGTGCTGGAGCGCGGTCCTGCTCCAGGTTGTACAGCTCGGCGCGGCTCTGACGCCCGATTTCCAGCACGTCCTCGAATCCCATGGTCGTGACCAGCGCCGTGCGGGAACCCTTGCCCTCCAGCAGCGCGTTGGTGGCCACCGTGGAACCATGAACGAAATCGGTGCTGTTCCTGTCGACGCCTACCTCATCCACGCCCTGGATGATGCCCAGCGAGGGATTCTGGGGAGTTGACGGGAGTTTGTGAACGGAGAGGCGGCCGTCCTGCAAAACGGCAATATCGGTGAAAGTGCCGCCTACGTCGATTCCAACCACGGTTCGGGGCATACGGATGCGGCCTCTTCAGTCGTCCAGAGCGATGCGGAGGCGCTTGTTGATGCGGCCCTTGCTCTCGTGGCCCACCACGCGGATGCGTCCCACTTCGGTGGTGTTGTTTACGTGGGTGCCGCCGTCGGCCTGAACGTCCAGCCCCTCGATATCGATAGTGCGCACCTCGCTGATGTTGGTGGGCAGCAGGTTGATCTTGGTGCGAATGAGGTCCGGAATCTGTTCCGCCTCTTCACGTGCCAGGTTGGCTACCAGCACGTTTCGGGCTGCGGAAACCTCCGCGTTGATCCTGGCCTCCACCTCTTCGGCGAAATCTGCGGTCATGCGCTCCAACTCGAAGTCCATGCGGGCCTCGCCGGGCTGCATATTGCCGCCGGTCACCAGTGCTCCGTAATCGCGCCACACGACTCCGCAGAGGATATGCAGCGCCGTATGTGTCCGCATGAGCTGGTAACGTCGTTCCCAGTCGATCTGCCCGGCGACGCGGCTACCCTGCCCGGGCCGTTCGCCCTCAATCAGGTGAACCAGCAGGCCGCCGTCCCGCTTGACGCCGCTGACGGGGTATACGTGCCCGTCCGCCGACAGCGCCCCGGTGTCGCTCGGCTGCCCGCCACCGCCGATATAGAAGGCGGTCCGGTCGAGGGCGACTCCGGATTCAAGCACGTCGGTAACGGTGCCCTCAAATTCTTTCAGATAGCTATGCTGGTGGAACAGCAGTTCGGTCATATCATTCGCTCCGAAAGCAGGCGCATTATATCAGACAACCGAGCGGCACCCTTCGGAACCCTCGTTTGTCAGTCTGATGGGCTCGGATGTGCCACAGAGGGGACAATTGGCCTATAATGACTAGCCAATTGCTCGTTGCCGGGCCGCCAGCAATTGAAATCCGGGGAGGCTCGGGAGGCCAGGAATCAGGGACGGACGATGAAGATTTCTTGTTTGCAGGAAAACCTAAGCAGAGGCCTTGGCGTGGTGGGACGGGCGGTTGCCAGCCGGGCCACGCTGCCCGTTACACAGAATGTGCTGCTGGCAGCCGATCAGGGCATGTTGCGTCTTTCGGCGACCAATCTGGAAATTGCCATGACCACCTGGATCGGCGCGATGGTGGAGGAGGAAGGGTCAGTCACTGTCCCTGCTCGCCTGTTGGCCGACTTCGTAAACTCGTTGGGCAACGACCGGATAGACATCGAAATCGAACAGGGCTCCAGGGTCCTGCAGATCAAGTCGGGCCGCTCGCAGGCGAGTATCAACGGCACAGACGCTTCCGAATTTCCGCCCATTCCCACCGTGGAAGATGCCGTGGTTGCCCAGGTGGACCCCTCCACACTGCGGGGAGCGATCGGAAGGGTTGCCTTCGCCGCTGCGACCGAGGAGTCGCGCCCGGTGCTGACCGGCGTGGAAATGAAGCTGAGCGAGGGCAGGTTCACCATGGCCGCCGCCGACGGGTTCCGTTTGGCGGTGCATCACGGCGACCTGACCCAGTCGACGCCGGAGGAGATGAGCGTCATCGTACCGGCGCGCACGATGAACGAGTTGAACCGCCTTCTCGGCGATCACAGCGAACCGGTGGAAATTATGCTCACCCCCCAGAAGGGGCAGGTGATGTTCCGCTTGCAAGGTGGTGACACGGTGGAGTTGGTCTCGCAGTTGCTGCAGGGCACCTTCCCCAACTACGACCAGCTCATACCACAGGGCTACACCACCAGGGCGATCCTCGACCTGCAGGCCACGCTTCGTGCGACGCGCACCGCCGCCATCTTCGCTCGCGACGGCTCAAACATCATTCGTATGCATGTCATGCCCAACCAGGAAGACGACGCGACGGGCGGCAGGCTGCTCATTTCGGCCCGCTCGGAGGAAATCGGAGACGACCAGGATGAGGTGGACGTGGCCGAAATCGAGGGTGAAGAGGGCAAGATCGCCTTCAACAGCCGGTACCTGCTCGAGGTGCTTACGGTGATGGACCGAGGGCAGGTGGCCATCGAGACCACGACGTCATCCAGCCCCGGCGTGTTCAAGCCCACCGACAACGACGACTACGTCCACGTGGTCATGCCGATGTTTGTCCAATGGTAGTACACTTGTTGGAAATCACGAGGGTGATCAGCAGGTCGTCACGGCTGGCCTTGACGGAGACACCGAAGGCGGAATATACGGCCCGCCTGCCTTCCAAATCCAAGTTGTCCAACCGGTCCGAAACCCGCTGGCAGACCTCTCTCACCCGACGGTCCAATTCACTCGACTCGTCTCGCAGTCTCTGCTGTTCCACCAGGATATTTAGTTCTTTTCTCTTCTCCTCAGATAGGGCCCTGATGGGAGCGACTTGGCTATCCAATGCTTCCCGATCTAGTTTCTCGTCCCCATACAGTCCAATCAGTCTTGCTTCTCGCCCTCTCAACTGCTGAATGTCCCGCTGCAAGGCTTTTATCTGTTCCCCGAGACCGCCACCTCCTGTCTCGAAATGTTCTTGGAGTTCCGCCACCAGGATGCCGGGATCTTTGATGGCCTCGCAAACCAGTCGCCACACCACTGTCTCATAGTCGTTGCCATCAATGTACCGGGCATTGCATATCGCGGGACGGCGCACCGTGCGCGCAGTACCCCGGCAGCGATACTTGCGATACTTCCTGACCAAACAGGCTCCGACGACCGGACTATCACACTTGATGCAGCGACCGTATCCTGTGAGTTCATAGCGCCGCCCCTTCCCGCCGTCTTTGGCCTGGCGGATCGACAGCCTCTCCTGCACCGCTTCGAACAGTTTCGTCGAGATGATAGGAGGGGTGAACCCAACGATTTCGATAACCTGCGCTTTGTCGCGAGGAGTGATTGTCCTTTTCTGACCCTTAGATCCGACAGCCCGGTACTCACCATAAAGGTTAACTCCGGTATAGGACCGGTTCCGCAACATCCGCTCCACCGTGCGCGCTTCCAGCACGCCACCTCTCTGTCCCCTGATCCCCATTTCCTCAAGGTGAAGCCCGATCTGATACGGGCTCACCCCTTCGAACGCCCTCTGGTACATTTGCCTGACCACTGCGGCTTCTGCCTCGTTGATTGTCCTTTTCTTAAGGACAGGGTCGTAGTCGTACCCGAACAGAGGTCCCCCGCATGGCAGCCGCCCGGATTTGGCTACAGCGACCTTCCCTTGCATCGTTCTGCGGGCGATGTATTCCCTCTCCTTTTTTCCAACGTATCCTTCCACATAGATGATCAGCTTGCCCTCAGGACTGGTGTCAGACAGGCCTTGGACAAAAACCAAGGGAATGCCCAACTCCTCGAACTCGTGCACCAAGGCCAGGGCGTGAAACGGGTCGCGGGTGAACCTGTCCAGGCTCCTGCCGTACACCGCCTGGACCTCTCCTCTTGCAGCTAGGTCCCGTACACGGTTGAGCCCCGGACGATCCAGCACGGACCCGGTGAACTGCTCTGCCACCACATGTTGGGAGAGGACGCTGTATCCGTCTGCTTCAGCAGCGCTAGTGCTCTCCGAAATCTGATCTTCCAGTGAGGTGCCTTCCTCTTGACCAGGGGAACTGACCCTGGCGTATACCAAGGCGAGTTTCATAATTCCTCCTTCCATCCAATCGTCAGCGGAGTAACAGATTTCTGCTGCTCCGCTGAGGAAACCTTCAACGTGTATAACCTCCTACCTTTACGGCTGTGTTTTCTCGCGAACCCAACGAATACCACGGGAACCCCAACTCCTAAGACTGCTGGCAGAGGAAAAGAGCGTAGACGGAATAGGAGGTGAAGCGATCCAGGCTCACTCCGTACACAGCCTGGGCTTCTCCTCCAGCAGCCGAACTTCGAACGCCGCTGAGCACTCATTTTCCAAAACGGGTCCGATGAACTGTTCAGCCACTACCTCCTCCGGAAGAACTGGGCAGCCATCGCTTTCCTCGGCCCCAACTGACTCCATTTCATGAACTTCCAACGAGCCGCCTTCAATCTGACCTCGGGTACTTACTCTGCTATATATTCCAGTCCGATTCATGAGCCCTCCTCTGCCGGAGATCCACATTCCGGCACGTTCAAAGTCTAGGAGACGCTCCACAGAGGGGCGAAACGTCCCCAAGTAACAACTCTAGGCCCGACGGGTCTACAGCCTCCCCTGCACTGCTTCGAACAGTTTTGTCGAAATGTTGGCAGGGGTGAATCTCCTGATTTCTATGACCTGCACCTTATCTTGAGAAGATTTTCCCTTTTCCGGTCTGCAGTCCCGACAGCCCGGTTTCTAGCGCAAAGGTCAACTCCGGTTTCGGACCGGTTCTGCAACATTCGCTTTACGCCAGGGGCCTATAGCACCCCACTCCTGCGGCCCCTGATCCCATTTTCCTTAAGCCGAGGCCCGATCGGAGGAGGGGCCACTCCTCCCGGTATCCAGTGGTATGAGTCCCTTACCACGGCGGCTTCGGCCTCTTTGATCGTCCTTTTCTTGAGGACAGGATCGCGGTCGTCCCCGAACAGAGACTCCCCGCAAGGGAGACGCGCGGATTTGGCCACCCCCACATTCCCAATTATGGACCGGCGGACCATATATTCCCGTTCTTTCCTGCCGACGTACCCTTCCAAACTGGTGATCAGCCGATCCATAGAAGTGGTCTCAGACAGGCCTTGGGCAAATACCAACGCACCCCCAACGCGTCAAGTTCGTGCATGAGGGCAAGGGCGTGATATGGGTCGCGAGTAAAGCGGTCCAGACTCCTGCCGAACACCGCCTGAACTTCTCCCGTTGCAGCCAGACCCCGTATACGGTCAAGTCCCGGACGATTCAGTACGGACCCCGTGAACCGCTCGGCCACCACATGTTCAGGAAGAACGGTATATCCGGCCTCCTCTGCGAAGCCAATGGATTCGGCAATCTGGACAACCAGCGAAATGCCGTCATCAGGACCCGTGGCACTCGTCCGGGCGTATATTGCTGCAAATGGCATGGATCCCCCTGCCGGGGATGCTCACCCCGGCGCTAACAAAATTGTGAGGAAGCTACGCCTCCGGACACAGCGTTTCCGGGTAACCTTGCGGAAGCCAAAGGTGAGGGCGAGGCGAAACAGCGAGACGAACAAGCTGCACAAGTAACATCGAGCCCGGCGAACAGCCTCCTTGGCCGACGCCCCGGCCCACACCCCTCAAATGGTCAATCACCAGGCTCCTCGCCAACTTCAAGGGATGGCGGCAATCCACCGAAAGCCAGCCACTCCACACATTTGGTCCTCTTATCGCCACCGGGCTGGCCCAACACTCTCACCTTGACCCTGAAGCGACCGTCCTGTTCCCAGTCGCTTTCCCACACCACGCGAGCACAGTCAGCCGGGGACTCAAACGATGGGCTCGCAGTCGTTTCCTCCTTCCAGGCTCCGGGCGACGAGGCACCGTAACCCTCAGGGACGTCTGCGGAACCCGGCTCCGTTTTACGGCCGTCCTGCGTGAGAGGGGAACCCACCGGGTCCTCCCCTGTTTGCTGGCAAGCCGATGATCCGCTATCATCAGAAAAGGCCAAGTCCCTTTCGCGGGGGAGGTGGTCGATGGGGGTCGAGGTCTGGGCTCCAATCCGCCCTCGTCCCCCTTTTCTTATGGCCGGGCCGTCCCGGCCCTTGACGTTAACCATGACAGTAACCTCCTGCGTCCAATTCCTTTTCCATTGACCAGAGGCTGCGGGTCCGGCTGAACCTGCCGGCTCACCCTGACCACACCGGACGAGGCCCTCAATTCCGTACCCTCCGGGTGCAACCTCAATCCCCGGACGCCAAGGGGAGGATATTGGTCCCGTCCTCCCTGAACGGCACAGGCGTTCCGGGAGTCCTCTTCGGCTGCAGCGACTCTTCCTGTTCATCGGGAGACCGACACAAACAGGCTAGAGAGACACCAGTCGGATAAATCAGAAGTCCCCATCCCGGGAGGACTCGACACCATCGACCAAGGTGGGAGTCAAGCATTCGGGTATCTGGACCAGGGATGCGCACCCGGCCTGGGGTTCCAGTGCTTCCGTGGGCGCGCATTCCTCCCGTGGGGCCGGCGGCTGCCGCATCGACCTCAGGTAATAGGTCCTCTTTTCGTCCGGGTCAGGAGCAAACGCCGGGTCTTTGTTGATCGAGGTTCCGAGATTTTTGACGAGAGTTTCAGAATCTTTCGCCTCGGAAATGCGTTCGCCGAGCATGAAATCCGCTACCTCGTCCAGATTCAGCTTGCCGCCACCGGCGACGGCCAGGAGGTGAAGCCGCGGCAGATGGCCCTTTGCCGCTCTCAACGCCGGGAGAAGCCGACACATCTCCCCGAAGTACCCGTCCCGAGTTGTGGCCGATGGAGAGACCGGCGTCATCTCCGTAACGGAGCCGGCCGGGATCTGGAGTTTCGATATGAAAAGCGAATCCGGACTATCCAGGAGTGGTCCGACCCGTTCCCGAAAATCCGACAGGGCCCGGATTTCGGACTGGCATTCGGAGATCCTCCGGCGCGCCTCATCATCAAGCCATCGAATCATGGCGAGCCCGTCGATTTCTCCTTCCATGACATCACCTGCAAAATTCAGTTTGACGACCAATGCGCCCGGTGATAGGATTGGGACATCAAAGAACCCGCCGAACCAATTCGGCTATAGGGCCTAGCTGGGCCTGGGTTTTGAGATGTATTAAGGCGTCTGGTGCGGCCCTGCAAAGCTTGCCAGGCGCCTTTCCCTATCCTATCAAAGGAGATGGTAATATCCCACCATCTCCATGTCAATAGAAAATCGCTGTCGATAGAAAAACGCCCAAATTCCGTTTGCGAGAATAACCGCAACCCAACAGCAAGAGAATAACAGCCCTTCTCAATGTCATCTGCCAACTCATCATCGCCCTGATGAATGGACACGGGCCGGGCGACGACGACGCCCACTCATCCGGAACGGAGGTACAGGCCAGCGGTTTCAAAACCTCCGAGACAAACCCCACCCGCAGGATTCCATCGAATCCTGACAGAACGGGAAGCCCCTTATTCAGCAGTTCACAGGGCCTCGGCCAGAGCCAGCGGCATGTCCCAGTCCGAGATCGATAACTTCCGAAGCACCGTCCTCACAAGGAGCCTCCACCCGCCTCGTGGCCAGGTCATAGAGGGACTAGGCATTCCTCCGAAGCATTCCTCCGAGGTAGAAAACCAATATGGCACCTCCCGCAGGGAGACCAGCCGTAGCCTCATCTCAGACCCACAACAATCCGGTGTCATGTGGGCGGCGAGCAGCCAGGGAACACGTCATTTCTGGAAGAGAGCACCGGACATCAGAGGACAGAAGGCCCACCTCGCCAGAGACACGCAATATAAGACCCAGACCCACACCGGACCCCGAGGGCCGCGCTCACAAAACGGTCCGGCCTTCTCTCTCAACCGGCCAGACCGGACCCCTCAGGCAGCTCCAATACCCAGACCGGTCAGCTTCCGAGAGCACATCAGCGGATTCGTGGTCTGAGGGAAAGACGTGCTGTTGCATAACTCCATCTCCTTCGTAACAGACTTGGGTCTCCTATATTTCTCTTTGGCAGACGGAAATCTGGTCGATCACAGTCTCGACCCTCAGTGCACCAACATTATAGGATCGCCTTCCAGACCGCTTGGTGCCGGTTCGGGAGGATGGCGCAACGGCGACAAACCACCGGTGCCAGACGCCGGCCTTCCGATGCAAGGACGCTTTCAAGCCCTTTCTCATCCTTCGGCCAGTTGCGCCGTGAGGCCCGGCGGGCTGCCCAAGGGCAACGAAAATTTTCATGGTTTGTACCGCTCACAACCCCACTCGAGGCGGGATTCGCCCCCCGGAGAGCCCGCCCCAACCCGTAATGCCCTCCCGCCTCATTGGCCTATATGCATTAAAGGTTCACGAGGAGGCCCAGGGCGGGATCTACAACCCACACACGGGAACCTGGTTCGAGGACATTAGGGAGACGGCCATTGAGCGTTTCGTCGTCCACGCCGATGCCGACGGCCTCCTGCCCCAGCTTACCAATACGGGTGGAGTTCGCCACCGTCCTTCCGAAGTTGACGCTGGTATCTCCCGGGGGTCAACCGCCACCGCAAATCGGACAAGGCCGCTGCCCAGTTCCTCACGGACCGGAACCGGTGCTGGTTCGCAGACCGCGCGCTGGAGTTGCGCCGGAAACAGGACCTCATCATCGACTGGTCCTACGCCGACACGCGGACAGGTTCCCGGGCAGGGTACCGCTCAAGCGACATGGTCGTGCTGGCTCCGGGAGACTCGGCTACAACTGCCGGAGCAACGCACGCACGCGGCACCGACGTGTACGCTTTGGCATTGTGGCCAGACAGCGGAATTGGCCGGGCCACGTGCGACGGGGCAGGTGCCTACGGTATTGAGCCGTTCCACCGCAGGCACCTCGCCATGAGCAAAAGGCGACGCCGAAGGAGACACCCTGGTGTGATTGAAGAGATGCTTCGCGGAAATGGTGCCTCTGTACCGGTTCCGGAACATTCGGCCGCCATGGTCCACCGGACCGAGGAGAAGTTATAATCTCGCCCATTCCAGTTGGCGGGTGGCATTCATGCAGACCAGCATCATGATTCCCCAGGAAATGTTCATAAAGGTAGTCCGCTACGAGATACCCGTGTTCCAGAGACCGTTTTGAAAATGGTTGCCTTTAGTCGCAATGACCTCAGTCAGCCATCCCTACCAACACAGCCGAAGCTGTGTTGGCGCCGCCCCAACAGCACAAGGCGACGACTCGCCCCGGGAATCCCACCCGAGTGCACCGACCGGCTCACAACCAAGACCACTCTCAAACTGAGGACCAGCCCGGACTGGAGGAGGCGCGCACCTTCGCTCACCTCGCCGGTGCAGCTCTGCAAGAGCGCCTTTCAACTGACCCGATATAGCGCCCCACAACGTCCATAGGTGCTTCACACGTTTCCTTGCAGGTACGCGGAAGGCAACATGCCCGCCGAGACCGTCAGGACATACCCGCCGGCGCGGGATGCGCTCGGAACAGCCGAGCAAACGACGGGCCAGCACCAAGGCCGCAGCCTGGTGCACGCTGAGCCCATAACGCTCCATGAACTTCACCCGGCCGATCACCGAACTGTAGGCCGAGTTGACCTGATGCACCTCCACGCCCTCCCGGTAGCCGCGGGACAGGAAGTACGCCTTTATCTTGCCGTAGCTGAAAGATGACAGCATACAGCTGTACCTGCGGGACTCTCCCTCCAGGACCGCCCTCTTCTGCCGGAAGTCCGGCCTCTCGATGACGACGGGCTTGCCTGCCTCCTTGGCGTAAGACACCACGCTGGCAACCGCATCGCCAATGACAGCCTCGGCCTGACGAGTGTTCTTGCCATAGGTGACCAGCGGAACCGGCCAGGCGTTCACGCAGTTCCCACTGGCGTCGGTCTCGGTCACCGCCAAGTGGTCGGCATTGAGGTCCACGCCGATGGCGCCAAGACGCTGGTCCGTAACCACCGGCACATACATCGTGTCGATGGTGGCGAACACCCGCCAGCCTTTCTCGTCCCGTTTGAACCGGTAGCTGATGGCTTGACCCAGTTCAGTTGCCCGTGCCCCCTTTTCACCGTGCTCGTGCCGGCACGCGACGTAATCAGCGTTGCTTTGGAGTGCCGCCAGCACCTGCTCGTGCCCGTAGGCAAACCGCACGCCTCGCATGACCAGGTACTTGCCGTGTTGCCCCGCCAGGCAGTCCGGCATTCGCAGCCGCAGGGTCAGTGTGCCGTCATCGGCCACGGTGGCCACGCAGAGCTGGCAACCCGCCGTCTCATCCCGGCTGCCCAGCACGAAGAACTCGTCGCCTCGTGCCTCACGCCAGTCCCGCAGTCATTCATCGTGGTGGTAGTAGCCGTTATCCGTCAGTTGATGCTGCTTCCGCCAGAGCCTCTTGGAACCGAAGCACAGGCGCGTTCGACCGGCGGCGATATCAGCCTCCAGCTTCGCCAACCGATTTCCCAGGTTGACCAATCTGCGTCGCTTCTGGTGAACTCTGTCCCAGCGGCCCCGCCCGGCAAGTTTAGCAATCTCCCGCTCTGCAGCGGCGGTCCGTCGCCTCAAGCTGTCCGACCGCAGCTTCTGTTGCTCCTTTACCGAAGCCACCTTGCCTTCCGGAGACACCCTGACGGAGTTGAACATCCGCGCCGGCATGCCGTAACGCCCCAAGTATTCATTCTTGAGCGACGCCGCTGACCGTCCCGCCGCAACCTCTGCGAAAAGCTTGCGCAGCACTTGGCCGTACAGCTCGGCGCAGGCCGACAGGGCCGCGTCTCCGACGGCCCTGCCGACTTCTGAGTAGGCGCGGATACGCGTCTGATAGCTGGCGACCGGTGGCTTGCCTGGAACGCCCCTCACAGCAAGCGACCGGTTGTCTCCCTGCCAGTGTGCCAAAGATACATGATACCAGAACGCCGGTTCGTAGTGCACCCAGCAGACGGGGGCATTCGGGCTAACAGGACGACTTCAGCGGGTGTGACCATTCCCAACTAACACACACCAAACCCTACTTGATTGTGAACAGTTGCCAACCCCGCACTCGCGGAGGTCCACCCATCGCTTCCAGGCAAGGTTGCGCGCAATCACACTTCGCCCCCGCGAGAGCGGCGGTCCAACTCTAACTGACAGAAGGAAGGGCCCGGTGTAGAATTACCCTCAGAGGAAAGGACATGAGCACTCCCATCAACGATTTTCAAGACATCCTCGACGCCATGGAGCGCAACCCCGCGCTTGCAAAGGAACTGCGCCGCCACGTCCTCACCGACGAACTGCTGCACGTACCCGCAGCCCTCCTGGCGTTCATGGAAGAACAGAGAAAGTTCAACCAAGAACAGAGAAAGTTCAACGAGGACATGACGTACCGCATGACCAACGTGGAGACCAGGCTGACCAGGATCGAGGGAGACTTCGGCACCACCAAGGGCTACTACGCCAGGAACATCGCGGCAAACGACGCGGCCGGCATGGCCGACGATATGGGCATGACCCTCGTCAGGACCCTGAGCACCGACAACCTCAGGGAGATGATTCAGGGCCATCCAATGGAGATCCAGACCAGGCGCAGCTTCCGGAACGCCGACCTAGTGATGGAGGCCGCCACGCCCGTCGGAGAGACGCGGTTCATCGCCGTGGAAGTCTCCTACACCGCAGACCGGAGGGACTCGGACAGAGCCATAAGGAACGCATCAATCCTGAACGAGATTACGGGGAGAACCGCAACGCCGGTGGTGGCCAGCGTCAGGAACACCCGGGAGGTCCGAGAACTGGTGGAATCGGGGACACTCCACTGGCATCCGTTGGAGGACCGGACCCCGGAGGCAGAGTAGGGACACCACCGGGCCGAGTGAACCCATCAATAACCAAAATCCCCACCGGGTTTCGGCGGGGATTATTTCACGGACCGGAAGAAACCCCGGATAGGCGGGGATACAGTTCCAGATCCAGCCTGGGCGGCCAACACTCCAGCCGAAACAGCACCGGGTGCTTCACGGCGATGAAGTTCGGCATCCCAGGTGGATGGCATCTCTTACCACTGCGTGTACTTCCTGCTGGGAGAGGGTCCCCAGCAGCCTGAGCACCTGAACGTACTCCCCCTTACCCGGTGTTCGGCATAAGCCATTCGCTGGACATCAACACAGGCGCACCGGCCAGAACCCCGCTCAGGTCCTGGACCCCTACCCGGGGGTCAGTTCAGTGTCCCCAACTGAGGTCAGTGGCCGGGGCCGCCCTGCCCAAAATCCGGGAAGTGCGCCGGCCTGTCCAGGAGCCCGTTTCGTTCCAGGAAGGGAAGCATGCGGCCGACGCAGTCGGACGGGTACTCCACCGGCAGAAAATGGGTAGAATCGGGTATGTAGTCGTAATTCACCTGGACCAGCGAGCTCAGGTCCATGGCCGGCATGAAGGAGTAGGGTATGGTGGGATCGCTGCCGATGACCTGCACCGGGCAGTTCAAACCGTGGTAGGTCTCGAAGGTCCATTGGAAGAAGTACTCATAGACCCTGGCCTCGTAGTCCGGGGGACAGCAGAGCTCGAAACCGCCTGCGGACGGCCGGAGGGTCGTCTGGGCAAACAGGTCGGGGACCTCGGGTTGGACCAGTTGGAAAGCCCTCGAACGCCTTATGCTTTCGGCGAATTCAGCCCGGTCGGAAAATCGAGACTGCCGTTGCCTCGCTCTCTCGGAGAGCTCTCTACTGACTCTGGACAGGTAGCCGTCGCCCTGCCCCAGGTGGCATATGGGGGGGGTCGAACAGGACCAGGGCGGCGAATAAGGAGGCCCGCTGCTGGCAGAGCAGGGCCACCGCCGCCGACAAGGAGTGAAACAGGCCGATGAGGGGCTTTCGTCCGTAGCGGGCGCCGATGGCCGAAACGACGTTTCCGAGGTCGCTGACGAAGTGTGGGACATCGTGCCCGCCAAGGTAACCGACGGGATTGCGGCCATGGTTGCGCAGGTCGTACAGGAAGAGGTCGAATTGCTCGATAAGCCGGGACCACAGGGGAAAATAGAGATCCGAGGCGAGCCCGTTCCCATGATTCAAGAGCATGCGCGGACCGCTGGGATTGCCATGGCGGCGCAGGCTGACCGGTGCTCCGTCCTGCATGGAAAGGACAATCTCAGCGGCTGGTGCGGGAATAGCAATCATTGCGGTCCTCCGGCAGGATTCTATTCAACCAGTTGGCGCAGATGCGCTTCCAGCTGGGGGAGAGCCAGTCCGGTTTCCTGTTGAATCCTCCGGACACAGGCCTTGGAACTGTTCTCCACGTTGGCAGCGACGAAGGGCTGGTGGTCCAGCCCCTGGAGCTCACGTACTGCCCTCCAGACGTTGCTCCAACTCTGGTGATCTTGATTCTTTATTGCTTTGATGGGGCTTGGTATGTCGCCGCTCGAAGCCAATTGTCCCGAACTCCCTTCTCCTGTCCGGTTGGTTCTCGCCGGGACTGACAGGCCTGTTGCGGAGCCGTCGTCAGGAGACCCCTGGGTTTGCGGAAGACCCTCCCTGCCCAGAATCAGAATGGGTTGGCCCGCAAGGAGGGAACCGAGGTCGACTCCCTGGTCATCCACCCCCAGGGGTGGCGGGCAAACCGGACCGGTTCTGAAATACAGGTCCCAGGAAACCTGGCGGAGGGCCAGTTCCAACCCCTCGTGAGGGTGCTCTCCCCCGGTGAGCATGCCGGCCCAGAAGGGCATGTAGCAAAGGTTCCAACCGGCGGTGAAGTAGTCCGGGTCCCAGGGCCGGCCCCAGATGTGCCGTATGGAATAGCCGGTGCCCCCCAACAATCCGTGGCCGGTGTACCTCTCCCACGCCCGCTGGGCCTGCTGGCCGTCGTCCACGATCACCTCACGCCCATCCCCCTGCCAAATCGCCCTCTCACCCATGGCAACGCCGGGGTAGTGAGTGCCGCTCACTCTTGCCCGCTCGGTAAAATACGGCGTCCTTTTCCTCACCTCGTCGGGATGGATGAAGTAGGAATGGGCGAGGGCTGCGCCTATGATGGAGGTCCCTGCCTTCAGGAAGTATTCCTCCAACACCCCGACTGAATGGGACAGGTCCCCTTGATGTATCTGCAGGTACAGCATGCTCCCTCTTGCGGTTCGTATCCAGGCAGCCCGAGGCTATCACCCCGAGGCTGTCAAGTTGTTGCCACCCCCCCATCTTGTTTCCCGCTCCAACCGTAGGCGAAGCTTCCAGGGGGGCCGGGTGGCCACTCCGCGCCTGCCACCTTGGCCGACGTGGCGGGGGACGATTTCCGCCCGTCGCTGCCGCGGATGGGGCCGGTGGCGCCGCCCTAGGTGATTGGAGGCAGGGTGACGCTGACGGCGCCGTTGCCGTCGGGCTAGACCGTGATGGACCAGGCCTGGGTTGTTTCCGTGCCTATTCCGCTGCGCTCTGGTGACGTCGCCGTCGTCGTCCGTGCACGCGGGGTCGCGCAGGGTTATGTAGCTGAGCGGAAGGTTCTCGCTTAAAGCGAGGGGGTGCCCTCAAAATGGCAATTTGGTGGTAAAAACCCGTGGAGTGTGAATGTGCGAGATGTAGATGTGATACAGGTACATCCGCGCGGAGATATTTCGGACCAAGTCTGGGAATGTTTGCACCCCCTTTTTTCGCTAGCTGGGTCTCCCCACACCAAGGACAGCTACGGTAGGAGAATTGATGAGCCGATGCCAATAACGGCAATTACTCAACCTCCCGTTTCCGGCTATTAGCCTGCCGGCTTGAGAGCGGTTTTCCCATCGAGGCACCCCGCACTCTTTGGCCAGAACGGCTCCCTTCAACTCTGCCAAATCTCTTTCTGATCAGCGCAAATGCTCCGGCAAGCGCAGCGGCGTAACCAATTGGGAACAAAATGGCCAATGGAAGCCCCAGGGCATCTTTGCCGACCCGATACGTGGCTATCGCTGCGGCCACCATTATGATCAGTGTCAATCCTCCGAGAATTAGGGGAGCGCCGAATTCTTTGAGCTTGCGCATCATCGCCTCTTCTGTTTAGGCCTGGCTCCGGTCATCGCCCCGGATCGCCTTCACCTGGTAGGCGTAGGTCTCGCCCGCCCCGGTGGCGGTGGCGTCGGTGTAGGAGGTGGCCGTGCTTGCAGTGTCGGCCACGAGGGTGGCCATGTCCCCTTCGCCCACGGCGCGCAGAATTTCGTAGCTGGTGACGCTGTCGGCGTCCTCCGCCGGGGCGGTCCAGCTCAGGGCCACCCCGCCGCCTTCGGCAAGCGCGGCGGTAAGGCCGCTGGGGGCCAGGTCGACGGGATTCGTCTGAGGCTCAGGCTCCGATTCCGGGGTTGGAGTAAGCGTAGGTGTGGGCGTCGGGTCCGGCGCGGCCGGAGTATCGGCTTTGACGTATCCGGACCACTGGCTGATACCGGTGGGGCTGACCGACTTCACCCGGTAGTTGTACTTGCTCGACGCCGCTACCGAGGTGTCGGTGTAGCTGGTCCCGGGACCGCCGTTGCTCTCCATGACGTGGAAGACGCTCGTTGCGTCGGTGTCCCGGTTGCGGCGGAGGATGGCGTAGTGGGTGACCGTCTGGTACGTTGAGTCCTTCCAGGTGAGGGTGACCGAATCGTGCACCGCCGGGGCCTGGAGGTTTGTGGGTTTGGCCGGCGGGTTAGTGCCGGTGGCGCCCGCCGTTGGGGTCACCTCCTGGCTCTGGGACTGAACCGTCAAGGCAACGCTCAGGTACCGGACCGTCAGCCCGATGAGCAGCGGAAGCGGCGCAGGACGCCGGGTGACGATCGTGACTCACCCCCGACCCGCCAGGGCCAAAAGTCGTTTGTGCCGGGCCGCCCTACCCTGCTCCCCAGGCGCAATGATGACAGGGGGCGTCGTTCCGTCTGCCGTCCCAGGTGCATTGACCGGACTATTCCTTACCAAGTGAACTACTCCCCTCAGTAACTTCTGACTGATTCCCCGGAGGATGTCGCTGTCTCCTTCCGCCGCGCCGGGCCGCATCTAAGGGGCCGCCACATTCCTTCATCTCATTCAGCATATTATTTGCGTTCTAAACACAGGATGTACTTGGCTATAAGCCCCGCCCTATCTGGAGTGATACGATACTTTAACATACTATATGCCATCTTCTGTGGCGCATAATATGTGCGTATTGCGTATATTTCACACCGTAAGGGGATGTTTGACCTCGGGCTGAATCTCTTGTGAGTGGCTCAAGGCCCGCTCAGAGTTCTGTCAAGAGCGAGACACAACGGCCGTGTTGATGCCTTCGAGCCGTCCCTCCGTTGGATCGGTGGGTGTTCCCTGACTGGACAGCCCGGTTGGCCCTGTGCCGTCGCCGCGAGTTGTGCCGTTGTGTGTTTATCACGATTATGCAGGTTCTAAGGTCATCTTGTTATCACCGCATTCCGGCGGTAGATTGGTTGTGATTCCCCAGGCTCCGTTCCGGGTTCGGCGTACGAACCAGCAGGACATTGGTTGGAAACGTGCGGCAGGATCGTGTAAACACGCGGGGATTGTGGATGGTCAACTACGGCAATCCGGCCGCGGAGCATACCCAGGGGAGTGTGGTGTCAAGTGTGATTCTCATATCTGTGAGAAGGTTTTTGCAGTTCCTCCGAAGGGCTGAGCGCAACAGCCCGGAGGAGCTTCTGCATGCTGCCAGGGTGCTATTGTGGGTCCGGTGGCTTGGGCTCATCGCCGCTCTTATAGAAATTCACTACCGCGTCGACCATGGATCCTTGAGCCACATACTCAACACCTTCTACTGCCTGGGGTTCCTGGCGGCCAACGGGTATGTTCAGTGGCTCATACGCCGCAAGGGGGCGGTCAAGCCGTCCTGGCTGCTGGGACTGAGCGCCCTGGACCTGGCGGTGATCTCCTTCAGCACCTCCATTTCCGGCGGTTTCAACAGTCCCTACTTCGTGGTGTACTACTTCGCGGTGGCGGTGTTCGCCTATGTGTTCACCGCTCCCCGGCTGGTCCTGACCTGGACGACCCTGGTGGCAGCCATCTACTCGGTGCTGAGCTTTACGGTGGAACCGACGCTGGACCTGGCCGCCAAAGAGGAGCAGCACCTGTTCTACCGGGTATTGGTACTGTATGCCGTGGCGGCGGTGGTCAGCATCATCTCCGGCTTGGAGCGGGAGAGCAGGCGAAAGGGGCTGCAGCGTGAGCGGGAGCTACAGCGGCGGGAGGCGGAACTACAGCGCCAGCGCATCGAGCTTTCCCAGAGCATCCACGACACCACCGCCCAGTGGGCCTACATGATCGGCCTGGGCGTTGAGGGAGCGATGGAGCTGGCGGACGAAAAGCAGGAGGAACTGAGGGCCAAGCTGAGGCTGGTGTCGGAACTGTCCCGGTCGGCCATGTGGGAGCTGAGGCACCCCATCGACGGGGGGCAGATATTCCGGGGGGAGGAGTTGGGCGAGGTGCTGGAGGCCCACGCCTCGACATTCACCGTCATCACCTCGGTTCCTGCGAAACTGGTGCAGCATGGCCGGGAACCGCCGCTGTCCATCATTGAAAGGAGCCTGCTGTTTTCAATTGCCCACAACGCCCTGACCAACGTGATCCGGCACGCCGGGGCCAGCGAGGTCGTCATCGGTCTCGACTGCGACGGCGAGGAACTGCGGCTGTCGGTGTCCGACGACGGCGGGGGGCTGCCCGAGGACTATGAGGCCAGGGGCCACGGGTTCAGGAACATGCGGGCCGATGCCCAGCGACTGAGCGGACGACTTGAGGTGGAATCCGACCGGGACGGCGGCGGGACCACCGTGGACTGCGTCGTGCCCTGCCGCAATCTCAAAGGGGGCGAGTAGATGACTACCGAGACAAAGACCAGCGTAATGCTGGTGGACGACCACCAGGTCATGCGGGACCTGCTTCGGGACGCCCTGGAGAACACAGGGGAGTTCCAGGTGGTGGCACAGGCGGCGGACGGCGAGGAAGCGGTGCGACTGGTGCAGGAAATCACCCCCGACGTCATCGTCATGGACGTGATCATGCCGGTGATGGACGGCATCGAGGCCTGCCGGGAGATCACGGAACTGCTGCCCGAAACCAGGGTGCTGATGCTGACCGCCTCCAATGAGAAGGACGCCATCGTCAGGTCCATCGCCGCCGGGGCCACCGGCTACTTGCAGAAGTACTCCGGCAAGGAGCAGCTGCTCACGACGTTGCGGGAGGTGGCCCTGGGCGAGTTCCGCATCCCGGGAGACGCGGCCCGGCGGCTGGCCCGGGCGGTGCGAAGCCCCTCGGCCGGCGATGCCGCCGAACGCTTGGCGGCTCTCACCAACCGCGAGAAGGAGATACTGAAGCTGTTCGCCGGGGGCCTGTCCTACCAGGAGATCGGCGAGATACGGAGCAACAGCGCACTCACGGTGCGCAACGCCGTGTCGGGCGTTCAGAGGAAGCTGGGGTTCAAGACTCGGCAGCAGATGGTGATCTGGGCGGTGCGGGCCGGCCTTGTGGACGGCGGCTCGGAATAGCCTCTTCCATCAGGAAGTATCCGGAACTGGGCAAAGCGGCGAAGTCCAAGAAGCCGGCGGGCGTCCGGCGTATTGTCGCTGCCACGGCTTGCCGCTACTCAGTCCAGGTGAGTCGCGGACTTCCACAAATGTAATGCCCCTGTTGATACGGCAGGGGCATACTGATTACATACCGTACCGGAAAGCTGCTCTCTGTTGTTACGTGGGTTAGCCTCCGGGCAGGTCGGCCGATGAAGACTCCGCCAACGCCGACGGTGTAGTCACCAGACGCAGAGGCGGGAATGAGAAACCGCTTGGCCACCGGTTGCATCGAATGTCCACGGCGACCCAGCAGGACCGATGGGAGGCAGTGCAGTACGCCAGGGAGCAGGGCCTGTCCCTCCGGGCCATCGCCCGGACCTTGGGTATCGGTCCCTGATCTCAGTCGCGAATTCCCGCTTCGCCATCTTGTAGATACGTCCGCCCATGTGGCTGCCTACCGAGTTTTCGGTAACATTTCAGTTGAGGCAACCACTTTCGTAGAATAACGATTTAGGTGAGGCATACGACTTTTGGAGAGCAATTCTCTTGTTTTGGCAATGCGCTCTGTTTTACGGAGATCTGCCACTTCAACTACAGGCATCGGAAAAGAGCAACACCCATATTGCCCAGTCCCACCCCTCCTCTGTCGGCTCGCGGAGGAGCAATTGAATCCACGACGCCGGTTCGCGCCAGCAATAGCTCAATAGATCGAAGTCAACTAGTGGTGCAAGTAGGGCGAACAGGAGGGGAATCCCTCTTATGCTGTGAAGTAGAACTAGGCACAGGTACATCAACAATGCCACGATCATCATCCGCCGGGCAAGTATGTTGAATCTCGCTCTGACGGGTGTCCGTTGTTGCGGGGTGGGCTGCTCAGGTGCGTCCACAAAACCCTCCCGCATCAGGCCAGGACGATGGAAAAGTCGTTGTCTGAACTGGGATTCGTCTGATTTTGTCACCGCCGATGAGACCCCGGTACTGCGCGTCCTGGATCGGGTGAATCCTGATCCAGGCAAAATCAAGAGCAAACCGACTTGTATCTTGGCACTGGGACGGAGGATAGCCATTTGGCAGTGATTGCGAGCGCGGCAGACCGGTACCGACTGGGTCCTGGCAGGCCGTTGCAAAGCTTGTTCGTCCCGCTTTCCCCCACAGAGCCCGAATAGTTGCCGGGGTCGCAGAGCCCGCATGTTGCAAGTGCCGGAAGACCCCTGCGCGCCTTATGCTCTCAGCAAATTCGTCCAGGCCGGAAAACCGCGACTGCCGCTGCCCGGCCCTAACGGAAAGCTCCCGGCTCACCCGGGACAGGTAGCCGTCGCCCTGACCCAGGTGGCATACGGGAGGATCGAAGAGCACCAGGCCGGCGAATCTGGAGGACTGCTGCTGGCTGAGCAGGGCAATCACCGCCGAGAGGGAATGGAACATGCCGATGAGAGGCTTTGGCCCATAGCGGGTGGCGATTGTGTCAGCGACTTCTCCCATATCTCGCAAGAAGTGGGGCACGTCATGCCGGCCAAGATGGCCAACGGGGTTCCGGCCGTGATTTCGCAAGTCATACAGGAAGAGGTCGAATTGCTCGGTGAGCCGGGACCACAGCGGAAAATAGAGATCACAAGCGAGTCCATTGCCGTGGGTGAAGAGGACGCGTGGACCGCCCGGATTGCCGTAGCGGCGGAGGCTGACCGGCGCTCCGTCCTGCATGGAAAGGACAATCTCTGCGGATGGAGCGGGAAGAGCAATCATTGTGGGGCTCCGGCGGAGTCCTGGCGCCGACGGGTACCGGTGCTGGCTCGCATGTTCAGGTTGCGGCCCTCCGGCAGGATTCTATTCAACCAGTTGGCGCAGATGCGCCTTCAGCTGGGGGAGAGTCAGACCTGTTTCCTGCTGAATCCTCCGGACACAGGCCTTGGAACTGTCCTCCACGTTGGCAGCGACGAAGGGCTGGTGGTCCAGCCCCTGGAGCTCCCGTACTGCCCTCCAGACGTTGCTCCAACTCTGGTGATCTTGATTTCTTTATTGCTTTGATGGGGCTTGGTATGTCGCCGCTCGAAGCCAATTGTCCCGAACTCCCTTCTCCTGTCCGGTTGGTTCTCGCCGGGACTGACAGGCCTGTTGCGGAGCCGTCGTCAGGAGACCCCTGGGTTTGCGGAAGACCCTCCCTGCCCAGAATCAGAATGGGTTGGCCCGCAAGGAGGGAACCGAGGTCGACCCCCTGGTCATCCACCCCCAGGGGTGGCGGGCAAACCGGACCGGTTCTGAAATACAGGTCCCAGGAAACCTGGCGGAGGGCCAGTTCCAACCCCTCGTGAGGGTGCTCTCCCCCGGTGAGCATGCCGGCCCAGAAGGGCATGTAGCAAAGGTTCCAACCGGCGGTGAAGTAGTCCGGGTCCCAGGGCCGGCCCCAGATGTGCCGTATGGAATAGCCGGTGCCCCTCAACAACCCGCGGCCGGTGTATCTCTCCCACGCCAGCTGGGCGTGCTGGGTGTCGTCCACGATCACCTCACGCCCATCCCCCTGCCAAATTGCCCTCTGACCCTCGGCCACACCGGGGTAGTGAGTGCCGCTCAACCCTGCCCGTCCGGTAAAGTACGGCGTCTTTTTCCTCACCTCGTCGGGATGGATGAAGTAGGAATGGGCAAAGGCTGCGCCTATGACGGAGGTCCCTGCCTTCAGGAGGTATTCCTCCAACACCCCGACGGGATGGGTCAGGTCCCCTTGATGTATCTGCAGGTACAGCATGCTCCCTCTTGCGGTTCGTATCCGGGCAGCCCGAGGCTATCAAGTTGTCGCCACCCCCCTCTTGTTTCCCGCTCCAACCGGAGGCGAAGCTTCCAGGGGGCCGGGTGGCAACTCCGCTCCTGCGATCGTGACCGGGGTGGCAGGGGACAAGTTCCGCGCCCAGGGTCGCCTGTTCCCAGCCATACTCCCGGCACTGCCGGCGGTTTCCGTCCTTGGTGCGCCCGAAGTTCTTCGTGCTGTAGTTGTCGCCACCTGAGGTCAGCCAGTAGCTTCCCAGGCGAAGCTCGAAACTGCTGTTGGCCCCTTCCAGCAGCGGACACATGCGGAGCCGCACGGCGCGCCAACGCGGTGCGAGGCCGCCGCGGACGGCGGACCCCGGCGCGACGTGTGGAGCGACGGCCCCTGCCGTCGTTCCGTTCGCCGTTTCAGGTCCATGGGCCGGTCTGTCGAGCGCTAAGTGGATGCCTCCTTCCGACCCACCGGCGACGCCATGTTTTGGGTTCGACATGAACGGACTCCCGCTTATCGATGGTGTTGTTCCCCGCCTGCGCGCCGGGGCTGACGGCCCGCGGCCCCGGCGCGCGCCTCTCCTGTTGGAAGGGCCTCACCACGTTGGACCAACCGCTGCTGCCGGCGGCGTTCAACGCCCGGATGCGGAACTCCCGGCCATCGGTGAATCCGTAGGTCTCCTTCCAGCGTCCGGATGTAGAGGGCACCGGCTCGGCATCCTGGGCCTCTTCCAGCGGCATTTCAGGCACTTCCATGAACGTCCCTTCCGTTGCGCTGGGCCTATTCCCCCGGCCCTGATGCGGTGAACTTAACCCGGTTGGACAGCATCCTGCCATCCGCGGCGCAGACCGCGCCGTCGGCGTTGCAGTCCGTGGTGACCGGCAGGACGATGGTCACGTTGGTGCCGAAGTCTGGTTTGACGACGATCCGCCAACGCATGTTGCTGGGCTTGTCCAGGCGGTTGGCGCCGGTCACCTCGCCCTCCGCGATACTGAAGACATCGCCCTCCAGAGTCACGCAACTCAGCTTGAGCTCCCCGCTGTAGCGCAGCTCGAAGGTGAACGCCGTCTGACCCTCGTGAGGCGACGGCACGCTCTGGAAGCTGGCCGTCAACCGAGAATCTCCCGCCGCTATGTCCAGCCTGGTGGACTTCTTGGCTTCGCGGGCGGCGTTCACCGCCGCCGCCCGGAACCGGCAGGCCACGCCCGCCTTTCCGGCAGCGGGGTCGCATCTGACGGCGGCGCCCGTGGCACCGGTTACGGGGTGCATCGGCCTAGCCCCCTGGCTCTTTGTGGTGCCAACCGGATCCGAACACCAACCCGTCGTGCTCCACCAGCCAGAAGTGCTTGTCCTCGACCTCGCCTACGACCGGGTTCACGTCCTCGTGGTTGGTCCATACCCCGTCTCGGCATCAAGCCGGTCCTTCCGCAGGACTCTCGGACCCTCACCTACGGGATCGTCCGGTACGTGCGGCGATGGGCGCAGCACCATGGCGGGAGGCGCTAGATAGCCGCCGCCTCAGCCGCTCCCGTGTAGGGAGAGCCCCCGTCCGGGCGGGCCGGGGCCAGCGCCGCGTTCAGTCGGATTCATCGTGGCCGCTGTGCCAGCCCGAACCGAACGTCATCCCGTCCTGGCCGAGCACCCAGACGCGCACGTCCTCCGTGGTCACCCAGTTGCCCTCTGCGGTGGCCTCGAACTCATCCGTGCCGAGCACGTCCTCAAGGCTCTTTCCCACCATGTCCTTGCGGTAGTGGTCTACGATGGTGCCGCTGCTGTCGGCTATGAACGCGAACCACTCCCCTTCGACGTTTTCGGCGCTGTTGTAGTAGCCGATGACCGCAGCCAGTCCCCCAAAAACGATCTCGGGGCTG
This sequence comes from Dehalococcoidia bacterium, assembly GCA_963667415.1. GTDB lineage: Bacteria > Chloroflexota > Dehalococcoidia > Lucifugimonadales > UBA3495 > VXOI01. The sequence goes on from OY763410.1 coordinate 1,342,974, forward strand.
GCGAAGTAGGCGATGGTCCCCTCCAGCCCTACTTCGCGGAACACTCGGGCGGCTGTGGCCACCAGGAACTTGGTGAACTCGTCGGCGTCGATGTACCAGCCCGAGGCGAACAGCATCCCGTCGTGCTTCACCACCCAGGCGTTCTTGAGCTGCATGGACCCGGTGGTGTCGGAACCGAGTCCGCCGCTCTCCGGGTTCCGGTAGACGTAGGACACCCACTTGCCATCCCCAGTGGCCGAGAGCATCTCCGGCCCGAAGTTGTAGCCGTTGGTGTCGGTGCCGACCCATCCGTTCAGGTCCAGGCCGAGGCGTCCTGAGTCGTGGTGGCTGATGACAGTGTCGTTCTCGTCGATTATGAAGACGTACCACTGGCCGTCGACGCTGCTGGCCTGGTTGTAATGCTCTACCGTGGCCTCCAAGCCACTGGTCGCGTAACGCCTTATGGCGTTGTCGACCACGTATCTGGTGTAGGCCTCGGGGTCGGTCCTGGGGGGTACCGACGCAATCACGTCCTGTGCGATGGCCTTGGCCTCCTCCATGGTCACGGCGTCCATGTCCTTGCTCATGGCTGACATGCTGTCTTCGATCATCTGGTCGACGTCCGCCTTGCTGTCTTGGATCATCTGGTCGACGTCCGCCTTGCTGTCTTGGATCATCTGGTCAACGTCCGCCTTGCTGACCGCAGCCTGTGGGGCCTTGTCCAACTCGCCCCTGACTGCGGCCTGGATCTGGGCGGAGGTCATATTGCTGCCGTCCCCGTCTTCCTTGGGCACTGCGGTCTTGATCATCGCAATGACCTCGGCCTCGGTGGGTCCCTGGGCCGGCGTTTCTTGGGCGGCCAGCTCGTGTCTGACTATCTCCTCGATGTCGGCCTGGGTGAGGGCCTCGTCTTCCCCGCCGCAGGCGGCAAGTGCGGCAATCAGCAATATGGCCAGCACTCCTGTGGCGGCACCCCTGATGGTGATGGGCCTCATCGGTCCTCCTTGGTGTGAAAACTGGTATTTCCCGGCGGCGCTCCCGCGCCTAGGGCCCTGCACATACCGGAAGCCCTTGCCCCCCCGAGGGAGGGTCCCTGCGCGGGCAAGCCCACAGCCAACTCCTGAGGCTGCGGGGGGACTGTTTGACGTCAACTATTTTTGCCGGTTCACCTCCTCATTTTGACCACGCTGCTGTGCAACCCCGGTTCGGTAGCTGGGGACGTCGAATTCCAGAATGACAGAGTGGTGCACCACCCGGTCGATGGCCGCCGCGGTGGCCATGGGGTTGGCGAAGATGTGTTCCCGCTGGGAGAGGACCAAGTTGGATGTGATGCCCAGGGAACGCCATTCGTAGCGTTCCGCGATGAGGGTGAAAAGCACCTTCGACTCCTCGGCGCCCTGGGGCAGGTAGCCCGGGTCGTCCAGGAGCAGGAAATCGTAGTTGTCCGGCTTCCGTAGTTGTCGCGAGTTGTCGCGGCAGGGCCAGACCCCGCTTGGCTGCCACCAGGTCCTGCACCAGCCGGTAGGCCGGGGCGAGGAGTACCGGCCTGCCCGACTCCTCCGGCCGGTGGCCCACGGCGCAGAGGGCGTGAGTCTTGCCGGTGCCGGGCAGCCCGAAAGCCAGCACGTTGACGCCTCGGTCCACGAAGCCGCCTTCGGCCAGTTCCCCCAGTTTCTGTTGCAGGGATAGCGGCGCCCGGTCATGCTCGAAGGCCTCCCAGGTCTTTCCTGCCGGCAGCCTGGATGAAGTGCGCAGGAGGCCGATGCGCCGCTGGCTCCGGTCCTCGGCCTCCTGCTCCAGCACCTCCAGGAAGGCGGAGAGAGCATCGCCATGCCCGGCGGCAGTGAAGCGGTGCACCGGCTGCGCCCCCAGGGTGGGCAGCCGGAATTGGTGGCACGGTTCCCCGGTCCTGTCCTGTGTGGCCACTGTGTCCGTCATCAGGCCACCTCTGCCAGCAGAGTGTCGTAGACCCTCAAGTCCGGCATTCCAGGCAGGCTGAGCGCCGGCGCCCGTGGCGGCGCGGGACTGGCCAGCTCCTTGACCGCGCCGTATTCGAAAGGACCGCCGGCTTCCAAGATCAGGGGCAGCGCGCTGTCCACCGTGGACTCCATGGTGGTCGCCGTCAGGTGCAGGATCCGCACGTACTCCCCGTCGGCCCACTCCCGACACCATTCCCGGAGCGCACCGTATGCCAGGCGAAAGGTCAGGGTGGGAAACATCTGCTCCCGGAATCGGTAGCGGGGGCAAAGGCCCCGGGCCTGCGCACCAATGAGCCTATGACATGGCGGTAGTCGACGCGCGCCTCTTTCTCGCACCGCACCCTTTCCATTCGTTCCACGAAGGCACCCTTGTAGTGCACTTGCTGGTGTTCGGCGTACAGCCGGATCTGCGCTTCCTTCCCGATGAGACGGGAAGGAATGGTGCAGGTCCGTCCAGCTCCTGAGCTTGTCGAAGGGCTGGATGGTGCTCCACTTGCGCACCCGGGCCCGGTAGTTGACGTACTCCGGCACCGGGGCTGGGAGTAGAGGACGCAGATGTGGGCGCTCTTCCTCCAGCCCACCCATCACCAGTCGATTGCGCCGGTCCACCACCTTGCGGACGAAGGCGGTGTACTCGTCGACCGAGTTGAAATCACGGCTGCCCCGCAGCATCAGGGCTTGGTCGAGGCGGCCTTGAGCCGGTAGTGGGCCTGCTCGGCCACGCCGTTTTCGTGGGGCTCTCCTGAATTGATCCGAGTCAACCTGAGTCCGTAGTGGTCCAGAAGCTCGGCGTAGGCGTCGTTCGGGGCTCGACCTCGGCTGCGCTTCATTTCGTGAGTAAGGGCCGAGGTGTTGTCGGAGCGGATCACCTGGGGCACGCCGCGCAGTTCCCACAGGGCGTTCTGAACCCCCTGCTTCAGGGCCAAGAAGGTCTCCCCAGTGGCCACCTCGGCGTAGCGCCACCCTGAATGGCTCAGCACCAACTGGAACTGCCAGTGGCGGCAGGGCCGACCGCCGATGGAGATTCCCAGGAAGTTGCAGTGGGTGAAGTCGATCGGGGCCTCGCGCCCCGGCGGATGCTCCTCGGGGAAGTAGACCTCTTGGTCCGGATCGTTGAACGCACGCCTCCTGAGCCTGTGGAAGGGCCTGTAATCGTCGTTGCAGGGTGCGCAGCTGCGAGGCGCTGAACCGGCCGGGATACTTCTCCTCCAACCACTCGATAATTGTCGTTGCCCTGGGCCTGCCGGTGGCTTCGCCCAGGAGCAGGGGCAGGATCTCCTGCTCCCAGACTCCGTCGGAGGGGTCAGGGCGGGTGCGCCACCGGCGCTCACTCTTGGTCTCCGACGGCAAGGGGCCACACTGCCACCTGAGGGTTGACCGCTCGCTCATCCCCACCACGGCCGAAGCCGTCTGTTGCGTCTTTTCTTCCATTCGTCTTTGCCTCAGCAATTCGACTTGCTGATCCGTAATCAATCCGGTACAGGAGGTGCCGGATTGATTACCCTTTGGGACCGGCAAAAATAGTCGTCGCCAACCGGCAAGACTGATCGTCGTTGATCAGGCTTTTTCCCTCTTTACCAAACCCGGGGATGACTCATGTTGTGGTCAAACCTGGGCACAGCTCTCTTGGCGGCCCTGGGGCGGTGTTCCTAGAGGCCGCCCGTGGGCGTTCCTTCCACCTTGTGGCCGGACTGGTCGTCCACGGATGCGTAAACCAGGCTGGCCGGGTTGCCGGCGGCGTCGGTGATGGAGCCGCCGTTCAGGTTGATGGTGCCCGCGTCCACGGAGACCCCGTCGGTGTCGGAGTCTTCCTCTTGGACGGTGTACCGGAACAGGATGAGGTTCCCCTCACTGGTCTGGTACTCCGCCGTGCGATCGGATCCGCCGACGTTTATGGTCAGCTGGGGGCTGCCGGTCACGGTGATGTCCTCGTCGAAGGACCCGCCGATGCGGATGGTGTCGCCGTTCTCGTAGGTGTCCCCGCCGCCGTCGGGCCGTGAGGTGATCCTAAGGCTGCCGAAGGTGGGCGCGACAGCGTCGACCTTGTGCTGGGAGTTGCCGGAGACTGCCCCGTAGGTGAGCACGGCGTCGTTGCCGTCCTCATCCCTGATGGTGAAGCCCAGGGCAGTCAGGGGGTTCATCTTGAAGGATATGCCGTCCTCGTCGGACTCGCCCTCCCGGACGTTGTACTCGAACACTATCTGGTCGTTGCCGCCCAGATCGCTGCGGGCGTCGAAGACCACGGGCGTGTCGCCGATACCGACGGTCAGGTGGACGCCATCTTCGTCCGAGTTTTCGATCTTGGCCCCCTCATCGGGCTCGACCGTGACGTCCTCGCTGAACTGCGCCGTTGCCATGATCGTGTCCCCGGCCTTGTAGGTCCGGTCGGAGCCAGGGTCCGAGGTGATGGTCAGGCCGGTGAGCTCCGGGGGAGTGCGGTCCCCTAGGGAGCCGTCTATCTTGTGGTCCCCGTCGTCGGCTATGTGGCTGAATAGGTTGTTGGCTTCGGTCGTGGTCCCGGCCGCGTAGACCTGGCCGCCCTTCAGGCCGAAGTCGGCGTCTTCACCCAGGCCCACGTTCAGCGCGACGCCGTCCAGGTCCTTGTCGTCCTCCTGGACTCGGTAGGCGAAGACCAGCTGGTCGGTCCCCGAACCCGACTCGTAGGTGGCCTTGCGGTTGGGCTGTACGCCCAGGGGCCGGGCGTCGTAGTCCAGGTAGGCGTCGATGGTTGGCTCGCCCGACACGTCAACCGGTGCGGTGTAGCCGAGCGTGAACAGCACCTTCTCTCCGGTCCAGTAGGTCTCACCGGAGACCGGGCTGGAGGTGATCTTGCTGGACGTTATGTAGGGCCTGCCGTCCACGTTCTGGCCTTCCTTGTTGCGGAAGCCGTTGTAGGAGTAGCTGGTCTCGGTGTCGGTGCCTGTGGAGACTATCTTGCCGCCGCCGCAGAAGCCGTACCGGGAGTCACGGTCGGAGCCGCCGCCGGAGTCCAGGCCGATGCCGTTGTCGTCGTAGTCCCCGGTCTGGACGGTGTAGGTGAACACCAGCGCGGAGGTGCCGGTTCCGGACTCGTACCACGCCCCCCGCCAAGTGTCGCTTTCACCGATGCGCATGGAGATACAGACGCTGCCCTCAACGTCCACCGGCTGGTCGAAGGTCATGACCATGTAGACCTTCTCGCCCATCCGGTAGGAGTCGTCTAAGGTCCAGGAATAGTTGTGGCTCTTGACAACCTGGGATACCGACGGGCGGCTGGTGATTGCCAGCCCCTGGACCTTCGGACGCCCGTCGACGCCGTAGGAGGCGGGGTCGGTCATCTCTCCGTTCTCCTGCTCCCAGGTCTGGAGGTTGCTGTCTCCGTAGAAGTGGACGATCACGTCCTCGTTGGGCGTGTTGTCGGAGTTGCGTCCGACGACGGAGCCGTTCCGGAACCCGTTGGTGATCGCGATCTTTGCTGCCTTGGGGTCGCCGTTCGCGACGTCGTACTCGAAGACCGGTCTCTCGTCGGTGGAGTCGTCCCGGTTATGGGCCGCGAAACGCTGGTGGACGGTGCCGTCCCCGTCGGTGAACTCGAGCGATATGCCCACTCCCTCGGGAACGTGGGCCGGGTCGCTCAACTGGAAGCGGACCCGGATGGTTTCCCCGGGGCTGAAGAACTGCTCGTTCTGGGGGTTGCCCCAGAGCCGGGTGGAGTCGGTCGAGATGTGGCTGTCGGCTTGGGTCTGCCCTGCGGTGAGCATGAACAGTGCTAGCAAGGCCGCTGCCAGTGCTGCGGCCGCTAGCCACGCTGGCCCGGGCCTCGTGATTGTCCTTACTGTCATCGGATTCTCCTATGAAATGGGTCTCCTCCCCTGCGCGTCCCGGGGGCGAGTTTCCTCAGGGTTGACGGCGCCGGTGGCCTTCTATGGCCGCTCGCCTTGGTGCTGGGGGCCGGTCTCCTGTGTGCTCCCTCGTGGTTTCCTTGGAATGCGGCGGTTCCTATCCGGTTCTTATGTTCCCGCTACGCGATTGTATACCACAGAATATATATGCGAAAACCATATTTAATTAGTTTGTTTATACATTAAGTCTATGTGCAAATCCCCCTGCTGGATGGGCCACCTCGTATCGGTGATAACTTTCCACCCAACGAGTGGGTTGAAATTCTGTCCGCACTCTTCTGCGGCGAATCAGGCCCGGTAGGTGATGAGTCAATGGCGCCGAGAGATTGGGCCACTGGGGCGCCGGAATCGCGTACCACGTGCCTGATGACCGGGGGCCGTGGGCAAGGGGAGTAGCCACTGTTCTGGGCGCGAGAGGAGACAGCGCCAGGGTGAGCTATTCTTCGTCGGGTTCTTCTGAAGCCTGCGAGGCGGCGGGTTCCCGGCTGTGCTTTAGCCGGTAGCTCTCACCGTTCATATCCGGGATGTGGACGTGGTGGGTGAGGCGGTCCAGCAGCGCTCCGGTGAGGCGTTCCGAGCCGTAGACCTCGGTCCACTCATCGAAGGGGAGGTTGGTGGTCACCATGACGGAGCCCCGCTCGTAGTGCTGGCTGAACAACTCGAAGAGCAGTTCCGCGCCGGTTCTGGAAAGGGGGACGAAGCCCGGCTCGCCGATGATCAGCAGGTTCAGCCGGGCCAGTTGCCGCTGGAAGTTCAGCAGGCGCCTTTCGTCCCTGGCCTCCATCATCTCGTGGACCAGTGCTGCTGTGGTGGTGAAACCCACGGACATGCCCCGCCGGCAGGCGGCCAGTCCCTCCCGAGCTTGCCGAAGGGCCAAGGGCCACTTGGGTCTTGCCGGTGCCGCTGTTGCCGACGGCGATGACGTTCTCGCGGCGCTGGATGTATGCACAGCGGGCCATTTCCATCACCAGCACCTTGTTAAGCGACGGGAAGTCGAAGGTGTCCAGACTCTTCACCGCGGGGAATCGGGCGGCGCGGATCCGCTGCTCCACCATGCGCTGGTGGCGGTCGATGAGCTCCGGTCCGGCGAGGCGCAACAGGTACCGGGGATGGTCCACACCCCCTGCGGCGCACTGGGCGGCCATCTTCCCGTACTTTCTCAGGAAGCTGGGCAGCTTCAGTTCTTTGAGATGGTGTTCCAATAGCAGCTTCGACCGGTCGCTCATGCCGCCCTCCTCCCTGTGAGGAGAGTCACGTGGTCTTGTGTGGAGGTGGTGCTGACCCCGACCCGGAGCAGATAGGGATAGAGCTCCAGGTCCAGCCTGGGCGGCGGCGTCCCTCCGGCCGGCACAATACCAGGTGCTTGACGGCGTCGAGGCTGACGGCTCCCAGCCTGATGGCGTCCCTGATCGCTGCATGCACCTCCTCCTGCGAGAAGGTCTCCAGCAGCCGGATCACCTGCATGTACTCCCGCTTGCCCCGCCGTCCCACGCGGGACTCCGGCAGACGCCGCAGCGTCCCGAACTCATCGGGGAGTTCCCAGCCCTGCAGCGGCGCGGCCTGATCCAGGGCACCCGGCTTACGCTGCAACAGCGGCAGGTGGTGGATGGGGTCATAGACGGAGTCGTGTCGCTCAAATGATCTGGGGTGTGTAGCGATGACCTCGGTTCCGCAGCTGATCACCACGGCGCTGCTCCATGGCGCGGCGCTGCCGGTCCCTGAGCCTGGGTTTGCGGGGACGCCCGGACCCCGGATATTCCGGACTGGTCCAGGCCGGCTCCAAGGGCCAGACCGGAGTGCCTCCCGGAACGTCCAGCACGTAGCGTAGCCCCAGGGCCGCCAAGGCCTCCCGGAAGGACGGCGACATCCCATACGCGTCGCCCCCGGCCACCCACCCGGCCCTGAGGTGGCCCAACCCCAAGGCTCGCTCCAGCATCTCCAACGCCAGTTCCGTGGTTCGGCAGGCTCACCTCTGGTAGCCCTGTCGCTGTTCCGGCACCCCCGCCGCCGCACAGCGGCATGGGTCCAAAGCCCAGACCTGGGGCAGATACAGCCCTTTGTCCACCAATGCCCGGCCCAGCGGGCTGACGTAGGCCAAGAACATCCCCGCCGGGCAGTTGGCCACCTTGCCCAGCCTGCCGCAGTACTGCCGGGACACTCCCGCCGATTTCCTGCCCTGCCTGGGAAAGCCGCTGCCGTCCAACACCCACACCGCCTCCGGATGACCCAGCCGAGGACCCAGATACTCCTGCAGGCGTCCTATGACTGCGTCATCGGACCACCGGGCCTCGGTGTGGCAGCGCTGCATGGACCGGGCCGAGATGCCCACCGATTCCGACAGGTTCTCGGCGTTGCGCCGTTCCCCAGCCTGCACCAGCAGGGCTTGAAGATAGTTCCGGCTGTGCTCTCGCCACTGCTTGCGGCCAAAGGAGGCCGCGAAGACGGCGTGAAAGTCCTGAAAGTTGTCGTAAACCCGCTCGAAGCTCTCCGCATCCATTACCCAAACCGCCCATCATCATCTGTCCACCCATCCTACCGGACAACGCGTCGTTGTATTACTGGGCGGGCGTATTCGAGGTGGCCACCACCGCTGCCAGTGCGAGCACTATCCCAAGTGCTATCACCACCCGGAGGAGTCCCGGTCGGTTTGCAATACCCATCTGACCCGTGCTCCAGATTCGGGTCCTCTACATCCCGCCTATGAGCGTCAGGTCACTGCCGGCGACCACGTTCAGGCCTATGAGTCGCGTGCCGCTCGTTCTGACCGAGCTGATGCTTGTTGTGACGTTACCCGAGGACGTCACGGTTGCTGCCTCGCTCTCCAGTGCTCCTGCGGGGATGGTGACCGTCTGTGTTGAGAGTGTCCCGCCTGCGGCCGAGAGGGTCACCGATACCGCGGCCGGGGCTCCTTCATCAATGCTGACGGCAACTCCGGTACCCTTGGCCATCAGTTCCGCCGTAAGTGTGAAGGGCGAGCCCGTGTTGTTATCGAACTCCACGCTGTTGAGCGCGCTCAGATCCTTGAAAATGCCGTCAGGCAGTGTTGAGAGCTGGTTGCTGGAGAGGATCAGCGACTGGAGGCCGTCCAGGCCCTCGAAGGCCCCCGCGGGCAGCTCTGTGATCTTGTTGCTGAACAGCGTCAGCTGCTCCAGGTTGTCCACCTCGTCGAACACTCCCGCGGGAACCGTGGCCAGTTCGTTCTTGCTCAGGTACAGGTGGCTCAGGTTGTCCAGGTCATCGAATACGCCCTCCGGCAGGGCAGTGATCTTGTTCTGGTGCAGGTTGAGCAGTATCAGCATGTCCAGGCCGTCGAAGACGTTCTCCTCCAGCGTCGCTAGCGAGTTTCTGGGCATGTCCAGTGTTAGCAGGCTGGTCAGGCCGTCGAAGACGTCCTCCGGGAGGGCCGTCAGATCGTTGGCAGTCAGGGTCAGGTTCCTCAGGCTGGTCAGACCGTCGAATATTTCCTCCGGCAGCGCTTGGAGGCTGTTCTGGTAGAGCTGCAGGTCTGTCAGATTGGTCAGGCCGTCGAACAGGTTCTCCGGGAGGGTCGTCACCTCCGTGAAAGTCAGGTTCAGTTTCTTCAGTTCCGTGAGACCGGCGAAGACCTCTTCGGGCAGGGAGCTTATTTGGTTGTCATTGAGCTTCAGGACTCTCAGGTTGCTGAGGCCGGAAAAGTCGCCGACTTTGAGCGTAGTTACGCCCATGTCGGCGAGGTCGAGGGTGCCCGTTATGCCCGCCAGGTGTGCGTCGGTGACGTTTCCGCACGCAGAAACCTCTGAGAGCTTGGCCAGGATGGCCTCCTGGACTTTCTGCGTCCGGCCGCAGATGCCCGGCTTGGGTGTGGGAGTCGGTGTGGGGGTGACGCCCTGGGCCCGGGCCGGGCCCGGGCTTCTGGGGGTGGCATGCCCTGCTGCCAGCACGATGGCGACGCCCAGGGTTGTCAGCAGGAGAGCTGCTAAAGTGACGTTGAACCAGTTCGGCAATGCCTTCACTTTATTCCTCCACTCTCCTGATGTTCATCTGGATGCAAGTGGCAGTTCCTTACAGCCCGCCCATTGCCACCGCCTCCGTTCCCGCGCTGGTCAGCGACTCCGAATTCCCAAGATCGTCAGTGAAAGTCACCCGCACCTTGAAGACCTTGCCCTTGTCTGACGTCTGAACCGTGTAGATGGAATTCGTCGCATCGTTGATCACGGTGTCGTCGGCCAGCCACTGGTAGCCGTAGGCCACGTTGTCCAATCCGTCGTCGTCGGAGATTCCTGACGTGTCTGCCGTCAGGGTCTGGCCCACCTGCGGGGTGCCGCCAATGGTGGGGGCCCCGTTGCAGGCGAGTTTTCCACCATCGTCAGACTGTCGCCAAGGCCGGTCTGAGCATAGCGTAGGCCATAAAGCTGGCCCACAAACTGGGCTGAATCAACAGTTACAGTAACCCCACCATCACCGTTGGGAGTGACGGTAATCGGGTCGCTTTTCGTGCTCCCGGCGGCCACGGCGACGGTTTCGGCGGAAAGGAGGCCTCCCTCAGCAGACAGGCTTACCGACATGATGGAGGGAGCTCCCTTGGCCACCCTGACCACCACGGCGTCAGCTCCCTCCTGTTCCAGTTCTGCCGTGAAGGTGAACGGAGCGCCCGGATTGGGACCCAGGAACAACTGGGTCAGGGCACCCACCCCGTCAAATAACCCATCGGGTAGCTCAGGCAACTGGTTGTTCCCCATTGACAGTATCTGTAGGTTGCTGAGGTCCTCGAAGACATCCTCTGGCAGCGAGGTCATCTGGTTATGAGATAGGTAAAGCTCTTCCAGGGCGGTGAGGCCGTCGAAGATATCCGCGTCGAGCGTGTCGATGGCGTTACTGGAGAGGTAAAGCTCTTCCAGGGCGGTGAGGCCGTCCAAGAGGTCCCTGTCGAGGGTTTCGATGCCGTTAACGGCGAGGTCAAGGACCTCCAGACTAGCGAGGCCGTCGAGGATATTCTCGTCGAGCGTTTTGATAGCGTTGTCGCCGAGGTCCAGCTCTTCGAGGGCGGTGAGGCCGTCGAAAGTGTCCGCGTCGAGGGTTTCGATGCCGTTGGCGGCGAGGTCGAGCACCTCCAGACCAGCGAGGTCGTCGAAGGTGTTTGCGTCAAGCGTTTTGATGGCGTTGTATTCGAGGTAAAGCCATTCCAGACTGGTGAGGCCGTCGAAGGTGTCCGCGCCGAGGGTTTTGATGGCGTTGTATTCGAGGTAAAGCCATTCCAGGCTGGTGAGGCCATCGAAGATGTCCGGGTCGAGCGTTTCGATGCTGTTGTCGGCGAGGTCAAGCACCTCCAGGCTGGTGAGGCCGTCGAAGGTGTCCGGGTCGAGTGTTTCGATGGCGTTGTCTTCGAGGTAAAGCGATTCCAGACTGGTGAGGCCGTCGAAGATGTCCGGGTCGAACGTTTCAATGCTGTTACCGGCGAGGTCAAGGTATTGCAGACTGGTGAGTCCGTCGAACACATCCTCAGGCAACGTGCTCAACTGGTGGCCTGGCCCATCCTCATCCCATTCGGCCACGGTCAGCTCTTTGAGCCTCCCGAGTCCGTCGAACAAATCCTCGGGCAATTCCTGGAGTTGGCTGATGGAAATCACCAAGTCCTCCAGGCTGTCAAGTCTCCCGAATACGTCCTCCGGCAGCGCCGAAATATGGTCGCTGTTCAATTGGAGGCGCCTCAGGGCGCTCAACCCGGCGAAGTCGACGGACTGAATGGCCCGCGAGCTGGTAAAGCCGACGGTTAATTTAGTAACTATCTCAAAAAGGTATTGGTCAGAGAAGGAGAATCCAAAGCGGTTCGGTTAAGCTGTGGGAAACCTGTGTGGTGGTGGATGATGGGAAAGAGCGAGTTCCTGCCCACGATCTGGGAAATACCGGATGATCTGTGGCAGCGAATTGAGCCGGTGATTTTGGAGTTGGACCCACCCAAGGGGAAGGGGCGCAAACGAGTGGACCAGCGGAAGATGCTGGAAGGCGTCATATTCCGCATGCGTAGTTCCTGCCAATGGAACCATTTGCCCAAGGAGTTGGGGGATGACAGCACCATCCACCGGACCTTCCAGCGATGGGTCGAGCGTGGGGTGATTGAGGCTATCTGGGCCGCCCTGATCGAGGAATGCCGGGAGTTGGACGGCGTAGATTGGGAATGGCAGTCCGCCGATTGCTCCATGGGGAAGGCGCGTTTTGGGGGGGCGCTATCGGACGCAATCCCACAGACCGTGGGAAGGCAGGAAGCAAGAAAAGCATCCTGGTAGACGGGGACGGCGGGCCACTGAGCGTGGTGGTGGCCGGAGCTAATGTCCACGACACGAAACTCCTCAGGCCGACTCTGGAGAGCATAGTGGTGGACCGGACGGAAGGCGTCCAGAACCTGTGCTTGGACAAGGGGTATGACAACCCCACAGGCCACCGAACTGTCGCCGACTCCGGATACCAGCCGCGTATCCGGCGTATCGGCGAAGAGAAATTGGACCAAGCGGGCGAAAAGACCCACCCGGCCCGGCGGTGGGTGGTGGAACGCGCCCTGGGCTGGCTGTCCAAGTGCCGGGCGATACTGGTGCGCTATGACAAGAAGGCATCCAATTACCTTGGCCTGCTCCAACTGGCGTGTGCCCTTATCTGGTACCGCCGTCAATGGAGCCTCGCCAATTTGAGATAGTTACTTAGTGGTTATGCCTGCCAGGTGCGAGTCCGTCACGTCGCCACAGTTGCTTACATCGGATAGCTTGTCCAGAATCGCGTCCCGCACTTCCTGGGTCCGGTCGCAGATGCCGGAGAGGGACACGGCAATCGGGTCACCCGCCCCAGCCTGGATTCCCTGGTAGACGCCGTCCTGAAACGCAGCCGACTTCACGGTGACCGTAACGTCCCCGCCTGCCGTCGCCGGGGTGAAGGAAATATGTTCGCTCTCATAAGCGCCGCCGGCTATCGATACCGCGTTGGCAGAGAGCGTGCCGCCCTCGGCGGACAGGGTGACCTCCATGTCCAAGGGGGTTCCCTCACGCACCTTTACCGACACCTGGCCGCCCTCGTGGTCCTCAAGCGCCGCTGTCAGAGTGAAGGGAGCCCCGGGATTGCTGTGCAGGATCACACTCTTCAGGTTGGTCAGGCCGTCGAACAGGCCGCGGGGCAACCCGTTCAACCCGGCGCTGTACAGGTGCAGGGTTTGCAGGTTGGACAGTCCGTCGAGCAGGTCGGGGGCCACCTCTCCCAGATCATTGGCCGCCAATCGCAGATCCTTCAGGTTGACCAGGTCCTCTAATGCCGTCTCAGGCACCTCCTCCAGTGAATTGGAGGTGAGGTTGAGTTTCTCGAGGTCCGAAAGGTCTTCGAATAGTCCGCCGGGGAGTTCGTCGATCTTGTTGTTGTCCAGCTCCAGGGTCTCAAGATTCGACAAGCCTTTCGAATACGTCGCCCGGCAACGTGCTTATGCTGTTGTAGCTCAGCGACAGGAATTCCAGGTCTGTCAGACCGTTGAAAACATCGCCCGGCAGAGTGGTAAGTTTGTTGTTGTAGAGGTACAGCGTCTTCAGGCTCGCAAGTCCATCGAATACATCCTCGGGCAGTGAGTTCAGGCCGTTGTGGTGAATGTAGAGGGTTTCCAGACCAGTGAGCCCCCTGAAATCCCCGTTCTGGAGCGTGAGCGACTCCTGGTCCAGAATGATGATTTCGCCGGAAATGCCGTCCAGGTCAGTATCGGTCACGTCAGCGCAGTCGCTGACGTCGGCCAGCTTAGCCAGAATGGCATCCTGTACCTGCTGGGTGCGGTCGCAGATTCCGTTGCCGGAGGCCTGTATGGCGGAGTCTGAGGCCAATGCCGCTGCTAGGGCCAGTACCAGCCCAACGATGATCACCAGTCCAGCACCGCCGGGTCTCTCCCAAGTTTTCATCTCACTCTCACTCCAGGCATATGCGTCATCATTCTGTGAGCAGGTGGCCAGGGTCTGGGTAGAGAGGATTGCGAAATTGAACTGACACAGGAGGCAGCCCGGGTCAAGCTCCTAGATACAGTGAGCCGGTGTCCAAATTTGGACACAAGCCCCTCTAGGCACTGCCAGGGTCTGCGAAAGCCTCTCGGGAATCCCGTTCAGCGAGCTTGCGCCACAGGCGGTAACACTCCAGCAACGCCACCACAGCGAAGAAGATCAGGGGCTCTGGCTCCCCTTCCACAACGATCCAGTGGGCCATGACCAGAACCGCAGCGGCGTAGATGCCGCGCTGTAGCATCTTCCAGTGCCGCCAACCCAAGGCCCGAGTCATCACGGCGTTGGACGTCAGCGTCAAGGGAACGAAAATGAACAGCGCGACCCACCCGGTGAGGATGCCGGGAGCCGCGAACTCTGCGAAAACCTCCCCTGCGGTCCCCACGTCCAACAAATAAAACACGAGGTGGACAACCGAGTAGCAGAAGGCCGCTACACCAATATACCGTCGCCTCCGCAGCAGCGAGCCGACGCCCCTGGCATTGGGGAACATCGACCGCAAGGGCGACAGGGATAACGCGATAAGCATCAGGACTGTCGCCAGCACCCCGGAGATTCCCACTACCTCGTGAACTGCCGAGGCTCCCTGCTGTCCTCGGCCTTCTTCCAGCGTCAGTAGCAGCTGTATGGAAGGAAGGGCCAGCAGAGCCCAGAAAAAGTAGGGTGAACTGGCGATTTTCCTGCACACGGTCCCGAACACCGGGCGGTCTACTTTCCCTGGACCAGCCATTCCACAACCTCTTTCAGATAATTTCCTGTTGCCGGACTGGTCGTCGCCAGAGCATTGGCAACGGCAGCAATGCCGGTGAATCAAGAAGGGACTTCGTCCGAATCCAACCGAAAGGTATCACGGAAATATGAAGGAAACTTGAACACAAACCCGATACAGTCACAATGGAGCAGTGATGCAACAGACGACACTGCAGTACCGGGTCAGCAAGCGCGAAGGCTCCCGGTCCGCAGGGGACAGCGCTGTACGCGGGAACGCGGGCCAGCCGACCACGGTCGGCTGAATTTCGCAAGCGTCTATGGTAGGAGGACTGTTCCAAAAGGGCCACTATGTGCCTCGTGTAGGAGGCACCTTTTTCATCCACCCCCTCCTTGCGGTGTAGGGGTACATCCACAGACGGCGGGGAATCTCTGCCCACGACACACTGGGCTCCTCCTTGAACCGCTCCAACAGCGGCGGACCCCGGCGGAACTTGTAGAAAGACGGCCCTAGCTGTCCCTCCATCCACCACTGTCCCAGGTGCTTGGACTGGCCTACTCCGTTCCACGTTAACCACTCCCTCCCAGCACTTCCGGATGGTGCGCCGGGGAATATCGCTGCCCTGCCACCGGTTCCGTTTTCAGGCCGGTGGCGCCGGCAACAGGGAGAAGGTGAGCGGGTTCAGTGTCAGTTACCAGGTCCTGAACGCCCTGCAGGGGGCCGCATCTTGTAGGGCGACCACATCCCACCGTTTCATTAAGCACGTTCTTCATGTTGAGATCACATCGGGAACTGTCCAGGTGAAAACTCCATAACACCCAATTACGGATGACACTTTACCACTAAAAGTTGCGCATAATGCAATACCAATGGTGTGCGTATCTCGTGTTATTACCACCACCGGCGGTAGTCTGTCCGGCGACGGTCACCCCCAAGGCGCTGCCGTGGGTGAAGTCGAACTGGGCCTCCCGACCCGGCGGATCCTCCTGGGGGAAGTACACCCCCCGGTCCGGACCATTCAGCGCCCGCCTCCCGAGCCTGTCGAAGGGCCTGTAATCGTCGTTGCAGCGTCCGGAGCTGGGAGGCGCTGAACCGGCCGGGATGCTGCTGCTCCTCCTGAGCTTGCCGAAGGGCATTCGATAATTGTCGTGGCCTTCAGCTTGCCCTTGGGATCGTCCCGCAGCAGGGGCTCGATCTCCTCCTCCCACACACCGTCGAAGGGATCGGGCCGGGTCCGCCACCAGCGCTCCTCCCCCGTCTCCGACGGCAACGGGCCGTCCCGCCACTTGCGCGCTGACCGCACGCACATCCCGGCCATCACGGCCGCCTTCTCCTGGATTTTTCCTTCCATAAGTCTCTGCCTCAGTAGTCTGACTTGTCGGTCCTTGATCAAGATCCGGCACCTCCGTGCCGGACGATTTACACCATCCCAACCGGCAAGAATAGTCGACGTCAGAGGCATTCCTTGTTGTCGTTAATCAGTAGGGTCGGCTACTGCCCCTATGGATGGCGGCGGGAGGTCCATTTTGCAACCGCCCAATGTGTTGATGGCCAGACCTCTGTCCGGACCATTCAGTGGAATCGGCGAAACCCCTATCCGCCTGCCCAAAGGGCCTCCAGGTTCAGTCCGCATGCGAACGCCGCCCCAAAGAACGTCATGATTCCACTCTCGTCCTCGGCGCTGAGCACTGAGGCCAACCCCTGGGGGCCGCCCAGTTCTTGCATCACGCACTGCATCCCATCCCGGTCCTCCGGGGTCATCCCAAGAGCCGACCCGGCTGCGACCAGCTCCTCGTCGCTCAGGCAGGATATCGTCAGGAACATCGCAGACATTGCGCCAACCATGGCCGCTTCATCGTCCCCCGCACCGCCGGACAGCATCACTCCCCGCAGGTCAATCCCCTCTGTCCCCGTCTGCATACAGGCGGAAGTCTCCTGGCTGAGCTGGCTGAGGTCTCCTACCAGTCCGCTCAGGAAAAGGCTCAGCACCGTCCGGTCCTCAAAACAGCCCAGGACCTGTGCCTGCTGTTCCGGCGACGCCGATTCCAGCGCCGAGGGGTCCTGCATCATTTCGGGGGTGATGCCCCACCCGGCCAGGCACGACAGCTCCTCAGCCGACAACTGTGAGAATATGTGCGAGAGATTGTCCTCCATCATGCCGGGATCCCCGGTCCCCTCCCCAGGACCTGGCGGAGGCGGGATCTGGCCAGTGCTGCCGTCAGTCATTCCGGGGGCACCCTCCATCTCCACGCCGCAGGTGATTGCCGCTCCCAGCAGCGCCAGCATTGCCTCCCCATCCTGCCCCGAAAAGGCTGCTGCTAACTTCTCGGGGCCTCCGATCTCTCCGAGCAGGCACAGCATCCCCTCCCGCTCGTCCACCGGGACGCCCAGGGCCGGTGCGGCCGCTGCAAATTCATCGTCGTCCAGGCAGGTGAGGACCAGCAGGAATGAGGTCATTGACCCCGTCATTGCCGCTGCTGCATCCCCCGCCATGCCTGACAGAATCACGGACCTTGCGTCAACCCCCTCCATTCCAGAGCGTACGCAGGCGGATGCCTCCTCGCTGAGCGGCTCCTCCAACCCGGCCAGGTCCGTAGTGAACAGCCGTAGTACGGTCTCGTCCTCCATGCAGTTGATCAGCTGGGAAAGCTCGTCGGTGTCCGCCTGTTCGGGAGCTGAGAATATCTGCAGCAGCCTGCCGGGATCCGCCACTCCGGACGCGCAGGCCAGCTCGGCCTCGGACAGTTCGCCAGCGACGTTCAGGGGGTCGTCCAAGTGCAGCGGCCAGATTTGGCCGGGTGCGACAGCGGCCGGCGGCTCCGTCGCAACGGGCGCGGCCTCCGTGGGCGTCGGGTCCGGTACTGGAACGGCAGTGGCAGTCCGTTCCGGTGCCGGCGTCACCTCTGGCGTGTTAGTCGGCTCCGGCACTGACGTGTCGGTCGGTGCCGGCTCAGGTGTTGACACGACCATCGCCGCCGGTGTTGCCCTTGGCCCAGGCCCCGCGTCGGCGGCCGGCTCCTCGGTTGCGTCGTCGTCCCCGCACGCCAGCAACGCTACCAGTGCAACCAGTGCTATGAAGTAGAACACTTTTGACATGTGCAGTCTTCTTTCCTTACCCAGGGCCTTTTAATTGTCGATATTCCCAGACCAGTCCGTTCATGGTGAGCTTGTCAAACCACGAACGGGCGGCCCTTCAACAAGCTCTGGGCCAACGGAATCTGGAACAATTAAACGGCCCTGTTTCCTTACCCGCAATCCTTGACAGAATTTCATCGTACAGGGATTGCCTTTGTCCTTGCACAAAGAAAGCAACGAGTAATATCGAATCCGGGACTGCGTGCAAGCCCGCTATCAATCACCGGCCGTCCGCAGAGGCCGGAGGCTACTGTTGCGGCCCCCAGACGTAGTCCTTGCCGTCGACGTGGCAGTCCTGGCAACCCATGACCTTGCCCTCCTTTTCCACGGTGCCATCGGCCAGTTCCTTGATCCAGAACCAGTCGTTGTGGTCGGGGTTATAGCCCGACCTCTTGTACATCACCGTGGTGGCGGCAAGTTCGCCGGCGGGGGTGTAGTTCTCCTTGACGATGATGGCCCCGCTGGGCATGGTGCCTCCAATGGCACCGAAGGCCATCGGGTTGAGGCGCGTGGTCAGCTGGGCTCCGTGAGGGTCATCGCCCTGATATTTCTCGGTGGTCCCAGGCCACAGCTTCCAGTCATCGCTGTTCCGGTAATCCGCCTCATCCAGGTATGCCAGCACAGACCCGGCGGTGGTGTCGGGAAGCTCCGGCTCATCCGAGCCACAGGCCGCGAGGGCCAGGACGACGCTCAAAATCGCCATCGCGGGAAGCCAGAAAACCTTCCTTGGTACGGTCATAACAACTCCATCTGGTGATTTATCCGTGAATATCACACACTGGCGCGGCAGTGTATCACATTGCGGTCCGGGTAAATGGCACCCGGCAACCAATCAGGACCACGGCACTGCCGGACACCCTGCCGTCCCTTCCCGGGGTTCCGTGTCCTGGCCCTCCGGAAGCACGGACGCCCGGAGGGCAGCCTCCATTGGCGATTCCATGCAGACCGACCTTCCCGACACGGAGTAAAATCAGGGCAAATCATCTTGAACATTCCAAACATCAGGGAGTGTGAAGAGGAGGCCAATGCCGGTCAGCAAGAACAGGAGAAAGAGCAAGAGGGCGCAGCGCCGGAAGGTAAACAGGGCGAGGGCGGAGAGCAGCCTGGGTTGGGGCGGAGTCCCCGACCCATTCGACTACCCGCCCCCGCCGTCGCCGCCGGGCGCGAACCCGGAGTTACGGCCGATGGAAATCAGCACAGCAGGAAACCCCCAGTACGGGGTGATAAATCCACCCGACGACCCTGGGCTGTCCGAGATGGAGCAGATAGACGCCATCAACGGGAGATCGGTGGTCTTCGAGATGACCGAGGCTCACCACGACAACTTCGGGCTCAGGGAGATTGACCTGGGCGGGGAAATGTCGTGCAGCGACATCTCCGGGCCGATGGTTGCAACCATCACGATTGACCCCCTCTCGGCCATCGACGGACACCGTTGTGAAAATGGTTGCCTTTAGTCGCAATGACCTCAGTCAGCCATCCCTACCAACACAGCCGAAGCTGTGTTGGCGCCGCCCCAACAGCACAAGGCGACGACTCGCCCCGGGAATCCCACCCGGGTGCACCGACCGGCTCACAGCCAAGACCACTCTCAAACTGAGGACCAGCCCGGACCGGAGGAGGCTCGCTATTCCGGTCACCTCGCCGGTGCAGCTCTGCAAGAGCGCGTTTCAACTGACCCGATACGGCACCCCACAACGTCCATATGTGCTTCACACGTTTCCTTGCAGGTACGCGGAAGGCAACATGCCCGCCGAGACCGTCGGGACATACCCGCCGGTCAGGAATGCCCTCGGAACAGCCGAGTGAACGACGGGCCAGCACCAAGGCCGCGGCCTGATCCACGCTGAGCCCGTAACGCTCCATGAACAAAACCCGGCCCATGACCGAGCTGAAGGCCGGATTGACTTCAGACACCGCAACCCCCTCCCGGTACCCACGGGAGAGAAAGTGCGTCTTTATACTGCCGTAAGCGAAGGAAGACAGCATCCGGCTACGCCCAGGAGATTCCCCCTCAAGAAGATCCCTCTTCTTGGAAAAGTCCAGATTCTCAATCACCAACGGCTTGCCCACATCACGGGCAACGGCCACGATGCCCGCCACAGCGTCGCCTACCAACGCCTCAGCTTGGCGACGGGACTTCCCGTAGGTCACCAGCGGCACCGTCCACGACCTCAGCCAGTTACCTGAATAATCCACCTCGCTCACCGCCAGGTGATCCACGTTGACGTCCACCCCGATGGCGCCCAAGCGGCGGTCGGTGACCACCTCCACGGGCTGGTGCTTCACCGAGGCAAAGACCCGCCAGCCCCTCCGGTCCCGCTTGAACCGGTACGAAATCGCCTGCCCCTCATCACTCTGCAACGCAGCCAGCACCTGGGCATGACCGTGATTGAAGTGGATGCCTTTCATCACCAAGTAGTTGCCATGCCGCTCTGCCAGAGCGTCAGGGAGACGCAACCTCAGGGTGAGCTTGTCATCATCCTGCACGGTGGCCACGCACAGCTGGCAGCCGGAGGTCTCATCCTTGCTCCCCAAGACGAAGAATTCGTCCGACCGGGCCTCACGCCAGTCCCGCCTCCACTCCTCATGGGATGAGTAACCGTTGGCCTCAAGCGCATGTTGCCTGTGCCAGAGACGCCGGGACCCGAAGCAGATCCTCACCCGGCCTGCGGCGACGTCAGCCCGAAGAGCAGCAACACGGTGGCGGAGATCCTCAAGACGCCGCCTCTTGTGATGGACAGCAGCCAGTTCGCCGCGCTCCAGGGCACCCGCAATCTGCTTCTCAGCACGAGATATCCGCCGCCCCAGGCTCTCAATCTGACGGGATTGACTCTCGCGAACCGCAGATATCTTGCCCTCTCCCGATACCCTGAGGCCGTTGAACATACGGGCAGGTATGCGGTGGGCCAGAAGATACTCAGTCTTCAGGGAAGGGAGAGAAACGCCAGCGCAGTAACGGCCGAAAAGCTTACGCTCAAGGTGTCCGTAGAGTTCGGCATAGGCCGATAGCGCGGAAATGCCCTGCCCAGACCCAAGCTCCTCAAAGGAGTGAATCCGGTCCTCATAGGTGAATCTCCACTCCCCGACCTGGGTCGAGCCCGACTGGCGCTTCTGCTTTCGAGATGACGACATGAACACATAATATCAGAACGGAAGTTCAGGTAGATACAACAGAAGATGAGATCCTAGGGAACAGGGAAATTGACGCAGACAACTGTAAACAACTGAAGTCCACCAATCAGCCAACAGTTTCCAACCCCAGGTGGAAGACAGGGCAGGAGCTGATCGGCTTCCTGGACTCCGACCCCAACGTGTTCAGGGGAGAGTTCGATGGCAACCGGTGGCAGGGCCTGGGGGTCCCGTGGCTGAAATGCCTGGCCGAGGTAGAGAACTGTTCATACCGCCCGGAGGACGGCAGTACCGGCACAACGCCCGGGTGCTTCCAATGCCAGCGCGAGATGCCTCCGGAAGAGGTCCACTTTCACATAGTTGAGTCAGATAGTTTGGCGACGCTGTGCAGGGAATGCTGGTCGAAGGGACCGGTTCCCGAGGAAGACAGGACGCAGAGTTTCGAGTACCAGTATCACGGGGAATGAGGAGTGACTTGGAGCAGGAGCGGGATAACTGCTAAAGGGATAGCCTTGTGTCGTTTCCGTATGGGTATGAGACAGCTATCAGACTCACAGGAAAGGGATGTGGCCCCTCGAGCAAACGATACCAATCTAGCAATGTTCCACGGGACCCACCGGGAAGGCATCCCTCCATCGTTTCTCGGCACGATGGCATCTACCGCCCGCAATTTCGCTGCCGCTCGGACACGTAGCGATGACCCACTCCGTCTGCGTTTCCTGCCAGTCAGGTTCTGAGGCCGGTCGTGCCCGTCGGATTACCGCTGGAGGTCAGCAACCCGGCCATCAGCCCGTCCACCTCGTCCTTGGTGAGCACGACGTTCCGCAGCAGCACGCCGACCAGCCGGGTCAACCCGAACCCCACAGAGGGCGGCGTATGCACCAGCCGGACACGGGCACCCACCGCCTCTGCCAGCACGTGCAGCAGTTCGTCGAAAGTGAACGTATCCGGCCCGGCCGCGTCGACGACGAAGCTGTCATCCCGTGAGCCGGCTTCAACTGCCTGTACCGCCGCGTCACCCACGTAGACCGGTTGAACGAGTAGCCCCCACTGCCGAATACGGGGAACACCGGAAACCGGCGCAGCGCCCAGGTCATGTTGTTCAGCAGCAGGTCGCCAACGCCGAAAACCAATGTCGGCCTGATGATGGCAAAGGGTATTCCTGTATCCCTGAGAATCTCCTCCACCTGCCCCTTGCCCCGGAAGTAGGGCAGCCGCGCCTCTTTAAAGGCGTTGACGACGGAGAAGTGGACGATTCTGCCGACCCCAGCTTTCGCAGCCGCGCCAAACAGCACCTTTGAGTTTCCCACTGCCTGATCGATGGTGATCCGACCTGTTCCGAACCGCACCCAGTAGGTGTTGCAAAGGACGGCGGCCCCCTCCATCGAGAGGCACAAACCGTCAGGGTCGGAAAAGTCCAGGGGAGCTGCGGGCACCCGGCCGCCAAAGAAATCGTCCAAGTCCGGGCGGTTGGTGAGTGTCTTTACGGTGGCGCCCTTGCTCTGTAGACGCCTTGCGACGTACCTGCCGCTGTAGCTGAATGTGCCGGTGACTATCGCCGTGTCGGGGTGGAACAATACAAACTGTTTCATCGAGGATGCGCGGGAGTCATCCGCCGTATTTTCAGGATAACACCGGCCCTTGCTTTGCCCGCTACTCTACAGCCCCGACGGTTGCAACCCGCCAGTTGGCGGGAATGCTACTATGAAAATGTGTTGCGGCCACTCCATCTCACGGTGGCCGATGGGGCATTTACCTATGGCTGGAGACAGGCCAATGTCATCAGACAGAAGGCGGAAAGGTGAAAGCTACTCTCACGAGTGGAACCGGTTCGTCGCTTGGTCTAACGCCACCGGGCGAACGTCTCTGCCCGCATCCCCTGAGGACGCGGCGGCCTACCTGGAGGACAGAGCGAAGGCGGGTGCCAGGGCCTCGACCATCAGGGTCTCCGCCGCCGCCATAACCTACAACCACAGGGACTCCGGCCTAGACGAACCTCTCCGGCACGACGTCGTGAGAACCGTCCTGGACGAGCTGAAGCACAACGAACCACCCAGCCCCATCCGAGCGATGGCCCTGGACCTGGACTGCTATATCGCCATACGCAAGACCGCCTACGAGCCGCGCCACGGCAGGGGAGGCCGGATGGAACGAGTGGACACCGCACACAGGCGAGGCGCGCTGGACATCGCCATGATCGGCCTGATGCGGGATGCCAGGTTGCGTGCGGGCGAGGCCGCCGACCTGACCTGGGGAGACGTGGAGCAGTACGGAGACGGCACAGGATGGGCGGGGGTCGGGGACACCGGTCACCGTTTGCTCAGCCCCGACACCATGAAGCTGCTGCTGACCATCCGGCAGGACGCGGGCAACGGAGAGCCGGTGCTGGGCCTCAGGCCAAACCAGATTGCCTCACGCATAGGCGCAGCGGCAAGGCAGGCCGGTCTGGGCAACGGCTACTCCGGCGACAGCCCCAGGCTGGGCATGCTCCGCGACCTGGAAACCCTGGGAGTGTTGCTGCTCGGCGCCCAGATCCCTGGGAGCAAGCCGTGAGCGGCATATTCACGGGTTTCGGTTTGGTCCGATAGACATTCCACTTCCGGAACGTACCGTCGTAAGTCCTCGTGGCGCCAGCACGAGGCCGAACCCACGGATCGGAGCGAAGACACTCAGGACCTGCCCATAGCCGCAAAACCCCTCTGTGCCCATGCCCAGTGCATCCACGTCGATGCAATCTGCGTAATACTGTATATGGCAATGCGTGATATAAAAGGGCTGTTATTCAAAGAGGGGATTACATGAGGGGGACTTCAATAAACACCGAAGTGTAGGAAAGCAAGGCTTCAGCAGCACCACCGGCCCAAGCCCAAAAAGATCAAAGTTATACCGTGTATAGCTGTAGGTATACACGGTATAGGTTTCCTTTTGCATTCGAGCCGAATCTAAATGCGGTTTCCAGCGAAGAAAAGGTACCACTCAACGACAGCAAGAGTCAATGTTATCAGACCGTGGTGGTAGCGACGAAACTGCCTCCCTACCTGACGGCCTGCCCGCAATACCCATGAAACTGGGCTACGGCCCCCCGGCCTGCGGTCTCGTTCCGGATGTAGTGTGCCGGCATCGCGACGTTGCGCCACCGCCCGGCATTCATCAGGCTGGGCAGCCCAGTCCCCGCTCTGGCCAGGTCCTGGGCCATGCCCACCCGGGGCGAGTGCCCGCTGTATCCCTCTCCCAGACCTGCCGCCCTGGCGGCCTGCTTTATGCGCTCCGATATCTGGTTGGGGCGCAGGCCGAAGATGCTTTCCGAGTTCGCGCCGCCCTCACGGATTGCCTGCAGCGCCGACATTGACCGGCCGGAGACGAATGCGATCGCGCCCTGTCCCTCGCTGTCGGTCTTGGAGCACCGGATGAGGAGGCGCCCGGTGCCGTCCGCCTCCGTCCCCAGGTCCCTCCAGGTCAGCGCGGAAGCCTCGGAAACCCGCAGCATAGCGTCCCGCATGAGGCTGATAAGGGCGATGTCGAGGCTACCCCGGTGGTTGGCGGTTTCCTGACTCTCGTACCTGCCACCCCTTCCGATCCGGGGCAGGCGGGCGGTTGACTCGATGGCTGACAGTGCCTCGGCCGTGAGTCCCTCCGCCTGTTTCTGATGCCTGCCAGCCTTGCGGGTCGCGCATTTCAGCATCCGCTTCACCTGGTGGCTGGAGCAGGGATCGTCCAGTCCGGCAGCCCGGTGGGCGTAGGCAATTGCGGAGACGGCGACCCTGAGCGTCGCCGGCCTGTGGCCCTGCCCCTCGATCCGGTCGGCAAGGTATGAGGCGACCTGCGCCGGGTCGGCCGGGAGTGTGGTGATCCCTTTTTCGCCGGCCCAGGCAGTGAAGTTCCTCCACTGGACCCGGTAGTTGGTCACCGTGTTCCGGGCCAGCTCAAGGTCGCGTTCCGCGTTCTCGCCGCCCAGTCCGGAGTCCGAGAGGGAGCCCTCATCCGGAGGGGCGGCTATGTGTCTGCTGATGCTGAGATGGTCGATCATTCCTGGTCTGCCGTAGGAGAGCCCGCTTGTAGTGTCCCCGGGGTCCTCATCCTGTGGGTCCGGGTTCAGGTCAATGAACTGCCAGAACGAGTGGAACTTGACCTCAGCCCTGGTCGGTAGGGGGTGAGGCTGTTCTAGGGCTCCCGAGGGTCCCGGTACCGACAGGAGTTCGTGTATCCGCAGTCTGCCACTGGTCTCTTTTGTCGCTCTCAGAGTCCCCTGTGCCGCATCCGCCTCCGCCGTTTCGATGTCCCGCCGGCTATACCTCATATAACTACAGCTATACACCCTGTGACTTTATTTGCCCCTGCGGGTCGCCGCCTGCGCCTGCCCGTCGCGCCGGACGGCCCGGCGGCCAGTTTACGCCGACGGCCCGTCACTCCCTGTGGCGTGCTCACCGGGGCGACGTTACCCCATCCGGCGGGAACGAGGGTACGGAGTCCCGCGCAAGAGCCCGCCCGGACGGCCCGCTCCCGGGCCTATCTGTAAGCCTAGGCCCTTCAAGCGGCCGCCTCCCACACCGGACCGCGTCCCCCGGCGGGACGCATCGGGCCACTCCAGCGTCTCCAGCCGGCCCCAACCAGCGAAAGAGAATGAGGTGCTCGCAATGACAATACGAAACTTCCTACCGGGATTCGGGATGAGAACTGTGGTCGCGCTGGCGGTGGCGGCCGCGGTGGTCGTCGCGGCCCTGCTGGCCGTGGGCTCGCCGGCCTCGGCGCAGAGCTCATCTGATGGAGAGGAGATCTGGTCCGCGACGATGACGGTGGGGTCCATCACTGGCGCCGCCGGCCTAGGTTTCCACGACCGCGGCGACGTCAACACCGACTATGGGTCGCTCGACGATAACACGTTCACATTTGATGGGACCGACTACACCGTATCAATCATCAATGATTCCCCCTTTAATGGCGGCCAGCGGGTCCTTGCAGTCTTCCCACATCCTAGTGACTCCGAAGCGAGGTCTTGGACGTTCCACGTCGGCGGAGAGAAGTTCGTTTTAGACGATGGAGTCATAGTCGACGATGGCGCCCTACGCGGCTACCAATTCAGGAATATTGGGCGCACCAGCTGGTCGGACAACGACGAGGTTGCCGTAAAGATCACCGCCCTGCCGATCATCACCATCGAGGCGGTCACGTCCACGGTGGAATACGGCGGAAACAACAATGCCGCCGAGTCGACCGCCGAGTTCAGGTTCACCCGCACCGGTGGCACCGCAAACGCGCTGAGCTTCAAGCTGAATTACAACGGCATATTCAGCGGAGAGTCCGCTACGAGGAATTTCGAAGCAGGGCAATCGAGTTTCAGCAACTTTCACTGGGCCGTTGAAGTGGACAACAACGGCAATCCGGTCTGTTCGTTTTTTTGGACAGTTCTAAGTGGGGACGGTTACGTCGTGGCCACCCCGGATACGGCGTTTGTGACCATCGAAGGCCCGGGCACGACCTGCATGGCAACCATGTAGCCCCGGCGCCGCTTCCTGTCTCCCACCCCGATAAGCAAAGGAGCAAATCCCAATGACAGTCAGAAATGCAGTCCCAAGGTTCGGAATCCGCTGGGCGGTCGTGCTGGCGGCGGTGGCCGCGGTGGTGATCGCGGCCCTGCTGGCCGTGGGCTCCCCGGCCTCGGCGCAGAGCTCGGATGACCCGGAGGTCTGGTCCGGGACGATAACGGTGGGGGCCAATGGCGGCTTCAGGGGTTACTACGAACGCGGCTCCCCCACTACTGACTATGGGTCGCTCGACGATAAGTCGTTCACCTACGACGGGACCAACTACAACATAGCAATCATCGTTGATAGCCCTTTTTCTCAAGGCCTATTGAGCTTTGCACTCGGTCCAGAGCAGCTTGATTCCCTCGCAGAGGCGGTCTTCAGGCTCCACATCGGCGGGAGGACGTTCGATTTCGAAGATGCCAGCATTGTTCAAGACGGCACCCTATACGCCTACCAGTGGTCTATCGCAAACGACCGCTTCGGCTGGGCGGAAAACGACACCGTTGCCGTAAAGATCACCGAGCGGAAGTCCATCAGCGTCGAGGGGGGTTTGACCGCTAGCGGTCAAGACGTGGAATACGGCGGAAATAACAATGCCGCCGAGTCGACGGCGATATTCTGGTTCACCCGCACCGGGAACATCGACGAGGCGCTGACCTTCTCCTTCACGCATGCCCAGAGCGGAGAGACGGCGACGCGAACGTTCAAAGCAGGGCAATCGGAATTCTTCAATGCCCACTGGGCCATTGACGTGGACGAGAGCAACAACCCGGTCTGCCTAATCACGTGGACGATAGTCGAACCCGTCCCCGGGTACATCGTTTACTTCAACCCGGCTTTCGCGCTCGTCGAAGGCCCCGGCACGACCTGCCAGGGAACCATGTAGCCCCGGCGCCGCTCAGGCTCTTGGGAGGAGAACGAATCCAACCGCAATGACAATGCAAAACCTCATACCGGAGTTCGGCATCCGCGCCGCGGCGGCCCTGGCCCTCGCGGCGCTGGCGGTCGTCGCGGCCCTGCTGGCCGTGGGCTCGCCCGCCTCGGCGCAGAGCTCGGATGACGGAGAGGAGATCTGGTCCTCGACCATGACGGTGGGGAGTTTCATCATCAGCAAGGGGTACACGTCTGAGGGAGTGGGCATCGGGTCCCTCTCGGACGATACCTTCATTCTGGGGAGACACACTTTCGAGGTATCCCTGATCTATGACCGGATTATTAGCAGTTACCTCTATGTGGGATTTGGTAACAGGCAGGCCAATGACGGCGAGGTGAGGGCCATGACCCTTCACATCGGCGGGCAGACGTTCAGCTTCGAGGATGCCACCTATGCGAATGATCCCACCTATGGCCACACCTACTCATGGTTTCTCTTTCCGTCGTTCGGGTGGGCGGACAACGACGAGGTTGACGTGAAGATCACCGCCCTGCCAATGGTCAACGTCTACGCGAACGACACCCAGGTCGAGTACAAGGACACCGTGGAGTTCGAGTTCAGCCGCATCGGGAATGCGGACGAGTCGCTGAGCTTCACCCTCAGCTATGTGCAAGGCGGAGAAACAGTGACGCGCACGTTCCCGGCCGGGAAGGAATTCTTCTCGAACTTCCACTGGGTCTCCGAGGTGGACGACGACGACAACCCTGTCTGCACCCTCACGTGGGAGGTGCTGGCCGGGGAGGGGTATGTCCTTGGCCGGGACCCGGTAGCCGAGGTGGACATTGAGGGACCCGGCACGACCTGCACGGGAACCATGTAGCTCCGGCGTCCCGAAATCCCCCGGCGGGACCGCCCCCTCCAGCCGGGGCCCAAAGCAAAAAACACCGATTTCATGGGAAGGATGAAATGATCAACCGCAAGACATTCTGGGCGGCCCTGGCGGTCGTCGCGGTGCTGCTCCTGCTGGCGGCCTGCGGGGACGGGGACGCCGAGCCGGGCATCACCGCCGACGAGGTCAGGGAGATCGTCCGCGCCGAGCTCGCCGCCGCCGCCCCTACCCCGTCACAGCCCGGAGGGGGCGTAACCGCCGCCGAGGCGGAGCGGATCGCCCGCGGCGTGGTGGCCTCCATCCCCTCCAGGTCGGCCCCCGCCGACTACACCGCCTTCGTCGTGGACGCGGCCATCGCCCGCTACGAGACCCGGGGCCGGGAGGACACCCTCGCCCACTACAGCCGGAAGGAGAGCATCGACGGCCAGTGGTACGTCTTCATCATCGGCGAGGACGCCCGCGTCGTCGCCCATCCCGACCCCGAACGCGTCGGGCTGGACGTGAACGGCTGGGTGGGCACCGACATCAACGGCTACCACTACGCCCCGGAGATGCTCTCGGCGACGGACGAGGGCAAGTGGGTGACCTACGTGTCCGCCAACCCCGAGCACGGGGACTTCGGGCCCGGCTACACCGGCGAGTTCGAACTGAAGAACGCCTGGGTGGTGCGGCACGACGGCCTGCTGTTCGGCTCGGGCTGGTACGTCAACGCCGACGCCTTCACCCAGGCCATGGTGGCCACGGCCGCCACCGTGTTCCGCCAGGTGGGGCTGGAGGGGACCATTGCGTACTTCGCCAGCCCCGAGACCGATTTTGCGGGGCTGCACGCGGCCATCGCCTACTACAACACCGCCGAAGACGTGGCGGGAGAGTGGTTTGCGTTCGTAGCCGACGAGAGCGGCACGATCATCGACCACTTCCACAAGGAGATGGTGGGGAAGAGCCTTGCAGATGTGCTGGGCACGGACAGCTTCGAGGTCACAGCGGAGGGCAACTGGATCACCACGGAGTCCCTGCGCGTCTGGGTGCTCGGCCAGGACGGTATGACCTTCGGCTCGGGCTGGCACAGCGGCCATGACGAGCAGGGAGGCTGAGTGGTGGCGCCGGCGCCCATTTCATGCACGGAGATTGAACCCATGACCAGGGCCAAAACCCAATTCAGGCAACCCGCTCCAGTCGCCGTCCTGCGGCACCATACCTTTCAACGGGGCCAGGTCTGCGAGGTCGGGCTGGCAGGAACAGGAAGTTCCGAACCCGGAAACATCGATGAGGTACGGAAGAAGCGAACGCATCCACCGGCCAACTCGAGTCCCTACGCGTCCATGTCTCGCCTGAGCAAGAGGTGGGGACGCGGCGGGCGAGGCGAGTCCGCCAAAGGAACGACATGAACAAGACGCTCCTGGCACCCAGATGGTTGATCGCGGCAGCGGTTGGTGTCCTCCTATGCACCCTGCTGGTTGGGGGGAGCGTGTGGGCGCAGACCGCGACCACGCCCGCGGCCCCGGCCATAGCCTCGCTGACCCCCGGTGATCGGGCGATAACCGTTGTCTGGACCGCTCCGGCGAGCAACGGCGGGTCCGACATCACCTCTTACGACCTGCGCTACATCGGCAGCGATGCGGCGGACAAGGCCGACGACAACTGGACGGTCGAGGATGACGTCTGGAGCTCCGGCGCCCTTCAGGCCGCCATCACCGGACTGACGAACGGCACCGGTTACGACGTGCAGGCGCGGGCGGTCAACGCCAACGGAGACGGCTCCTGGTCCGCCACTGTCTCCGGAAGGGCGGCGACTGTGCCCTCCCAGGCGAGCCTGATTGCCGGCCGCCGGGATGGGGGAATAATCCTCATTTACACCGCTCGTGACGACGGTGGGTCTCCGTTTACCTCGTACGACGCGAGATATATTCGGGCTGATGCTCCAGACCTGTCCGACGACAAGTGGACTGTGCTGCTGGGCATAAGCACGCGTGGCAGTTCCTTCTTGATAGAGGGCCTGACCAACGGCGTTGCCCACCATGTTCAGGTTCGGGCGGTAAATGTCGTGGGCAACGGAGCCTGGTCGGAGCGCAAGACCCGGACCCCGTTGGGGCCGCCGGACCCGCCCGCCTTGGGGACCGTAACCGGGAGCGATGGGGCGCTCGCCATCACGTGGTCGGCCCCCGGAGACGACGGCGGTGCTGCCGTAACCGGCTACAAGCTGAGGTATATCAGGAGCGATTCGAGCGACTTCTCCGCCTCCCGGTGGACCTACGTAAACGACATCTGGACCTCCGGCGACCTGGAGCACACCCTCAGCGGGCTGATCAACGGCGTCCGGTACAGGCTGGGTCTGCAGGCGGTCAATTCAGAGGGCTCCGGCGGATGGTCCGACGCGAACGATCCACGCACGGGCATTCCGGGAGACCCCCCGGAGGCGCCGGGCGCGCCGACGAGTATCAAGGCGTATTCGAACGGAACGACGGTGGACATCAGCTGGTCCGCCCCGGCAGAGGACGGTGGCGCCGACATCACCAGCCATGATCTGCGCTACATCCTCAGTGACGCGGCGGACAAGGCCGACGCCAACTGGACCGTACAGGTCAGCGCCTGGACCTCCGGCGAACTGACGTACGCGGTAGGAGGCCTGACCGCCGACGTCCAGTACGACTTCCAGCTGAGGGCGGTCAATTCCGCTGGCGCGGGACCCTGGTCTCCCACCGTCAACAACGCGCCTTCCACCCCTCCCGGCGCTCCGGCCATAGAGCTGAGTGAATGGTCAGTGGGTCAGATTCGGGTTTCCTGGAGTGCGCCGGATGACGACGGCGGAGCGCCCGTCACACACTACGACCTGCGCCATATCCGCAGCGACGCCGTGGACAAGTCCGACGCCAACTGGAACAGCAAGGATGACCTGACAGGGACGTCGGACACCATCACGGGACTGACCGATGGCGTTGCATATGACATCCAGGTCCGTGCCGTCAACCGTGCCGGAGACGGTTCCTGGTCCGCCACTTCGACGCAAACGCCGAGGGCGAGGCCAGGCACTCCCACCAGCGTCTGGGTGCATACCGGCGACGGTCAGCTCACCGCGAACTGGTTACCCCCGGCGGCCGTGACCGGAGCCACCATCGGTAGCTACAGGGTGAGGCACATAGTAAGAGATGCGCCGGGCTCCGGGCTCGTCGACAACTGGACGAGCAGTGGTCTGATCTCGAGCGAGTCCCGCCAGCACGTCATCACCGGCCTGGAAAACGGCGAAAGGTACTGGGTGTGGGTGAGGGCGGTCAATGAGCAGGGTGACGAGAGCACGAACGGCCGGATCACTGCCTGGTACATCCCGGGAAAACCGCCGGGCGGGATCACCGATCTCACGCGGTCATTGACCCAAGAACGGGACATATTGATCTCATGGACCGGCCCCACTGACGACGGCGAAATAGGCATTTCTCACTACGACATACATCATTCTCCCACCGGTGATCCGTCCGATGAAACCGAAACCGGAATCATCGCCGATGACAACATCGTGGGACTGCCCGCCGACCACTCGACGTGGGTCGGGGGTCTGACGCCCCACATCGAGTACAAGATAAAGGTGCGGGCGCGCAACGCTGCAGGCGGGGGTCCCTGGTCCAGCCTGATTGTGATCCCACGGAAGAGGCCAGTCGATCTCACTATCGGCTCGGTGGTTCCGGGGGACGGCTCCCTCACGGTGTCCTGGACCGACGGCGGCGACGACGAAATCACCGCCTACGAGTTGCGCTACACCGCGAACCTCCACCCGTCCAGCGATGCTCCGGACAGCTCCGAATTTGGGTACATCCGGAACATCACGGGGACCAGTCCCCTGGACTACACCATAGGTGGACTGGACAACGGTGTCCGGTACGCCATCCAGGTCAGGGGAAGAAACAGGTACGGTGAGCTGTCGAGCGACTGGGGACGCTGGCGTCCTTCGTTCGAGCCTGGGACGGGAGCCAAGAACGGCACACCCCGGACGACGCCTGACGCGCCGGCCATCGGCTCGGTGACTTCCGGTGTTCGAAAGCTCACGGTGGCCTGGTCTGCGCCGGCCGAGGACGGCGGCGCCCATATCACCCACTACAAGATTCGCCACATTCGCAGCGATGCAACGGACAAATCCGCTGGAAGCTGGACCTCGGACCTGAGCGTCGGCACTTCCGGTGTTCTCCGGGACGAGATCGACGGCCTGACCGACGGTGTGCAGTACGACCTGCAGGTGCGGGCGGTGAATGCTGCGGGTGACGGGCCGTGGTCCCCGGCGGGCACGGGCACGCCGCTGGCCCCGCCCGGTGGACTATGACGTGCGACTGCGAGCGGTGAATGCTGCCGGAACACGGCGACGGAAACGATATACGGGGATACCTGGCAGCCGTTGGCGGAACCCCGCCGGCGGTTGCCGGCCCGAAACACTCCGGATGGAGATCGTGGACGAAATGGGAATGAACCTCAGCGACCTGCTCGGCACGGGCAGCTTCGAGGTCACTTCGGAGGGCAACTGGGTGACCACGGAGGACGTGCTCGTCTGGGTGTTCGGCCAGGACGGGATGACCTTCGGCTCGGGCCGGCACGGCGGCCACGACGAGCCGGGGGGGTTGAGTGTTGCCGCCGGCGCCCATTCACGCACGGAGATTGAAACCATGGCCAGGGCCAAATCCCAATACAGGCAAACCGCTCCGGCAGGTGTGCCGCGGCCCGCATACCTCTCCGCAGGGCCAGGCCGCCGAGGTGGGACAGGCGAGAGCAAGAGGCTCCCAATAACACTGGGAGGTTCCAGGAATGGTGGATTTGATGAGGCACGGAAGAAGCGAACGCAGCCACCGGCCAACTCGAGTCCCTACGCGTCCATGTCTCGCCTGAGCGCGAGGTGGGTATGCGGCGGGCGTGGTGAATCCGCCAGAGGAGGAACGACATGAACAAGACGCTACTGGCGCACAAATGGCTGATTGCGGCGGCGGTTGGTGTCCTCCTATGCACCCTGCTGGTTGGAGGGAGCGTGTGGGCGCAGACCGCGACGACGCCCGCGGCTCCGGCCATAGAGTCGCTGACCCCCGCTGATCAGGCGATCACCGTTGTCTGGACCGCTCCGGCGAACAACGGCGGCTCCGACATCACCTCTTACGACCTGCGCCACATCGGCAGCGATGCGGCGGACAAGGCCGATGACAACTGGACCGTCGAGGACGACGTCTGGAGCTCCGGCGCCCTTCAGGCCACCATCACCGGATTGACGAACGGCACCGGTTACGACGTGCAGGTACGGGCGGTCAACGCCAACGGAGACGGCTCCTGGTCGGCCACCGTTTCGGGCAAGGCCGCCACGGTCCCGTCGGCTTCCTATTTGTGGTCGGCGGTGGCCAGCAGCGCTCAGATCTACATCATATGGTCGAGCCCGGACAGCGACGGCGGGTCCGGCATCACCTCTTACGACCTGCGCCACATCAGGAGCGACGCGGACGATTCGGTTGATGCCAACTGGACCATTAAGGAAGACTTCAGTCAGTCGGCCAGCGCCTACAGGATCCGGGGCCTGACCAACGGCGTCGCGTATCACGTGCAGGTGCGGGCGGTAAACGCCGCGGGTGACGGAGCCTGGTCGGAACGCGTCACCAGGACGCCCAAGGGATCGCCCGGCCTGCCCGACATCGAATCGGTGACTCCGGGCGACTCGTCGCTCACCATCAAGTGGTCGGCCCCCGCCAGTGACGGGGGCGCCGCAATAACCGGCTACAACCTCCGGTACATACCCAACAATTCGGAGAGCTTTGGCTACTCCAGTTGGAATTTCACGAACGGCATCTGGACCTCCGGCGATCTGGAGTACACCCTCAGCGGGCTGGAAAACGGGGTCCGGTACAGGTTGAGCCTGCAGGCGGTCAACTCCCAGGGCTCCAGCAATTGGTCCAACTTCGACGACCTGCGCACCGGCATTGCCGGAGATCCTCCGGAGGCGCCCGGCGCGCCAACGAGTATCAAGGCGTACTCGAACGGAACGGCAGTGGACACCCGGTGGTCCGCCCCGGCAGACGACGGTGGCGCCGACATCACCGGCTACGATTTGCGCCACATCCGCAGCGACGCGGCGGACAAGGCCGACGACAACTGGACCGTTCTGGACAGCGTCTGGACCTCCGGCGAACTGAAGTACGCGGTCGGAGGACTGACCGCCAACGTCGGGTACGACTTCCAGCTGAGGGCGGTCAACTCCGCCGGCGCGGGGTCCTGGTCCGCAACGGTCAACAATGAGGACCCGTCCCCCCCGGGCGCTCCCGTCTTTGGGTATTTTTCGGAGGGAACACCCGGCGAACTCTATGTTTCCTGGGACCCCTCCGATGACGATGGCGGGGCGCCCGTCACCCACTACGACCTGCGCCATATCCGCAGCGACGCGGCGGACATGGCGGACGACAACTGGACCCAGGTGGATGACCTGACCGGCGACTTGAACTACGCCTACACGATCGTCGGCCTGACGAGCGGCGTCCGCTACGACGTGCAGGTGCGTGCGGCCAACCGCGCCGGAGACGGCTCCTGGTCCAACACCCTGAACCTATCACCCAAGATGGCGAGGCCCAACCCGCCCGGCAACATCACGGTGACCCCGGGCGACGGCACGCTGACGGTCAAGTGGTCCGCCGCCCCGGCCAGAGCGGGGGTCACCGTGGCCGGCTACAAGGTGAGCTACATACGGTCGGACCACCCCGGGGCCAACGACTTCAACAACTGGACAACCAGCGGACTCATCCTGTCCGACACCCTGCAATACGCCATCACCGGACTGGTAAACGGGGTCTGGTACGCGATAGACGCCTATTCGGTCAGCTCCGCAGGCGAAACGAGCCCGCCGCCAGCCACACCGCTGACAAATTCACCCGGCAGGGCCCCGGCCGCTCTGGGAAGTCTGAAGCGAATCTCGACCCACGAGAGCAGCATATTCATCTCGTGGACAGGCCCCTCGGAAAACGGCGGCCACACCGTCACCTCATACGACATACACCACCATCCCACGAGCGATCCCACTAACGTTGTCGAGCGTTCGCAGACCGCTCGGGACATCGCCGTTGGGCCGTCGGCGGGAAACAACGGGTGGGTCGGGAACCTGACCGCCCACGTCGAGTACAAGATACAGGTGCGCGCGCGCAGCCAGTTTGGCGCTGGCCCGTGGTCCAGCCTGACCCTGATCCCCCGGAAGAAGCCCGTCGAGCTCACGCTTGACTCGGTTACTCCTGGCGATGGCGTTCTCACGGTTGCCTGGACTGACGGCGGCGATGACGAAATCACCGGCTATGAGGTGCGCTACTCTCATCGCCGCCTCGCAGACCTGGTGCTGCCGGACAGCGCCGATTGGCAGTACATCCAGGGCATAACGGGGACCAGCCCCCTGGAGCACACCATTGCCGGCCTGGTCAACGGGCGCTGGTATCAGGTCCAGGTCCGTGGGAAAAACAAGTACGGCGAACTGTCGAGCGACTTCAGCATCTGGTCCAACGCGGTCCCCGGCACGCCGGCAACCACCCCCGGCGCGCCGGCCGTCGGCTCGGTGACTCCCGGCGACGTGACGCTCGCGGTGGCCTGGACGGCGCCGGCTGAGGACGGCGGCAAAGACATCACCGCGTACGACCTGCGCTACATCCGCTCCGACGCGTCGGACAAGGCCGACGCGAACTGGACGGAGGAGGACAGCATCTGGAGCTCCGGCGTTCTGCAGTACTCACTGGACGGCCTGACCAACGGTGTCGGGTACGAGGTGCAGGTGCGGGCGGTGAACGCTGTGGGTGACGGGCCATGGTCCCCGGCGGCCACCGGCACGCCGCTGGCCGCGCCCGGTGGACTATGACCTGCGGGTGCGGGCGGTGAATGCCGCCGGTAGGGGCATCGGGAAAAGCAAACATGAATGGACACACGAGTGAGGCGGGGCGAACAAAAACAAAGAGGTTCCAAATAAGGAGGCAAAGATGAGACAGGAAGGCATCAGCACATCACCCGGAGGAGGAGGCATGTGGCACCGGCTGTTCCGGCTGCCGCGTCTGGCGGTGGCCGTCGTGGTCATGGCGGTCGCGGTGGCCGTCGTCGCCGTGGTCGCAGGCTCCGCGCAGGCACAGACGACGACCACGCTGCAATTGGCATACCACACCAACGGCGACACCATCGCCGTCCCGGGCAAGCTCCACCCCACCGCCACACTCAACGGAATCCCTATAGCGCACGATGACTCCAATGCGTATTTCCGCGTCACGGCTTCCGGCGGAGGAAGCCTTTTCGGCAGGAATAGCGATGGGGTCGTGGCGGGCTTCGAATACAGCTATGCCAACGGCTTCGGGTCCCCCTCGAGTGGTGAACGGGGTCTCATTGGGAGATTCGGCCCGCCCTGGAACCTTTCGACAGTCATCGATAGGGCGAATGCAGGTCCTCCCACCTATGCGAAGACCACGGGCCCGCTGACCATCGAGCTGGTCGAGAAGGACGGGCAGCCGTACACGGTGGGCACGAACCACTCGATCTGCATCGTACTCCACGACCTGAACGGCAACGTCACGGGGGACAACTGCCAGAGCGGCTCGTAGAGCCCGAAGGATTGATTGACAGCCCCATGCGACGGCGGGCGGCAATACCGATGAAAGCGGAGGCCACATGGAATACGGGAAGCTGAGGGCTCTCGCCTTGGCGGGGCTGGCCCTCCTGGCGCTGCTCCTCCTGGCGGCCTGTGGGAACTCCGGCTCCGAGCCGGGCCTCACCCGGTCCGAGGTGGAGGAGATTGTGCGCGCCGAGCTCGCCGACGCTTCCCCGTCACAACCGGGACCCGCCCTCACCCCCGCCGAGGTCGAGCTGATAGCCCGCGGCGTAGTGGCCTCCATCCCATCCAGGTCCGACCCCGCCGAGTACACCAAGTATTTCGTAGATGCAGCCATCGCCCGCTACGAGACCCAGGGCCGGGACGCCGCCATCGCCCACTACAGCCGGGAGGAGAGCATCGACGGCCAGTGGTACGTCTTCATCATCGACGAGGAGGACCATCTGATCGCGCACCCCAACCCCTACCGCCTGGGGTTGGACCTGAAGGGCTGGGTGGGCACCGACGACAACGGCTACAACTATGGCGCGGAGATGCTGTCGGCCACCGGGGACGGCAAGTGGGTGTCCTACGTCTACCGGAACCCGGAGAGGGGGGACATCGGGCCCGGCTACACCGGCGAGCTCGAACTGAAGAACGCCTGGGTGGTGAGGCACGACGAGCTGCTGTTCGCCTCGGGCTGGTATGTCAATGCCGACGACTTCACCAAGGCCATGGTCGCCAGAGCCGCTCGCGTGTTCCGTGAGGGGGGACTGGCGGGGACCATCGCCTACTTCGCCAGCCCCGGGAGCGATTTTGCGGGACTGGCGGCGACCATTGAGTACTACAACAGCGCCGACAACATTGAGGGAGAGTGGTTCGCGTTCATAGCCGACGAGAACGGCGTGGTCATAGACCACTACGACAAGACGCTGGTTGGAACGGACCTCAAGGACCTGCTCGGCACGGATATGTTCGAGGCCACCGCTGAAGGCAACTGGGTGACCACGGAGGACGTGCGCGTCTGGCTGGTCACTCAGGGCGGGATGGTCTTCGGCTCCGGCTGGCGCCACGACGCGCCGGGGAGCTGAATCACCAATGGCCCAGGGAACCATCGAGCACGGCGGAAACGAAGAGTGGACCGTACCACCGGAAGTCCGGCCTGAGGGACAGGCATCCCGGGCCACGAACGAACAGGTGATCCACGTGACATGTGAACACAAGGAACTAGCGAGGGAGAGACCGATGACCGGAAAGCCGGGCCTTCTGCGGGAGTCCGGGAAGAGGATGGGCGGACGGGGTCCTGAGACGGCCCGGTCCGGCATACGGCGGCCCCTGTATTCCCCGACTCCGCTCGGGTATCGCGATGCGGCGTCTGCGGGGCCATTCCTCCCTGCTTCGCGGGAATCCGAGGTCGGCGATTGGCTTCACGAGCGGGTTGGGGCAACGGCAACCGGTGCGCTGGCTCCCCTGCCCGCGCACCCGGTGCGGGCGCCATCGGTGCGCCCCTCGCCTTTCCATCGTGGCCGCGAGCGGGCGGCCCTCTCGTTCTCTGAAAGGGACCGGACGCCATGACCGCCCACGCCGCCGGCAATGCCGGTAAAAGGATCGCGCGCTCGTCGGTGCTGGTGCTCCTGATCGCCGCCGTCGTCCTGACCGCGCTTCCGTCCGTCTTTCACGCCCCGACGGCCAGCGCCCAGGAGGAAACCGAAGTCGTCTGGGAGACGAACCTGACGGTATGGGCCCCGTATCCGCCAGCGAATACGTGGCCGCGGGTGGTTGGGTGGTCTTCCAATTTTGCCGGGCGAGATTGGTTGGGGAGGGTCTCCTCGAGGACGTTCACTTTTGAAGACAACGATTACGAGGTCGTCCAGCTCCTGGTGGACAGGGACACCTCCACATTGTCCCTGGTCTTCGAAGCGGCCAAGGATGGCGAGAAGGAGGACCGGGACCTGCTGCGGCTCCGCCTGATCGAGGGGGCTGCCGAGCATACCTACGATCTGGCCGACGCCACCACGACCTCGGTCGAACACTGGAGACTCGGTGCCTTTACCCGTCTGGCCTGGTCCGGCGTCACCGACGCCGCTCTCGGCTGGGAGCTGTGGAACTCGATCACGGTGAAGATAGAGAGCATCAGCGCCGGGGCCGACGCGGTTGCGTCCACACCCAACAGCCCGGCGACGGGCCGGCCTGCCATCACCGGACCCGCCCAGGTGGGCGAGATTCTGACGGCGGACACATCGGCCATCGCCGACGCCGACGGGCTGGACACCGCCACCTTCGAATACCAGTGGATACGGAACGAAGACGCCCTGATCGTCGACATCGCGGACGCCACCGGCTCCACGTACACGCCGACCGGATACGACCTGGGCAGGCTCTCACGGCCCTATCTGATGGTCCGGGTGAGCTTCACCGACGACGCGGGCAATGACGAGTCGCTGACCAGCGCGCCCTTTGGGACGCTGTTGCCCGCGCCACCGGGGGATTGTCCGGGTGGCGGCTATGACCCGACGCCGGTGGATGTGGCCGTGGGGGCAGCCTCCGTCCTGGCCGACTCCACGGCCATCGTGGTCGATTCCACGACCGGCGACTACCTCGTGCTCTACGTGCGACCCGACCTGGACAGTGACCGCGAGGTCGTGGCCTCGGTGACACTGGGCCGGGAGGGCACCACGGTGCTGACCGAGCCGCTCTCGCCCCTCCCCAGGGAGCACTACCGGGTGGAGAAGTATCTCGTAGCCGACCCGGCCGACGTCGACGGCGATTGCACCGACGACATCACCGAACTCGGGGACCCGGTGGGGATGAACCCGGTGAACCCCGCACCTGCCGTCCCCTTCGACGATGGCGTGGTGGCCGTTCCCGACCGCGGGACATTCGAGACGATTATCGCCGGCACGCGGGTGAACGACCCGGACCTGCAGGACCTCCCCTTCCTGATCTTCGGCCATAAGACCGACCGGCCGGCCGTCTATTTCAGCAACACCGAGACACACTACGGCTTCATCTACAGGAACCAGCTCATTGCCAACTGGCGGTACTGGGAAGGGAGGCTGTTCGGCGATATCGTCTACCACCCCGATGTGCTCGCTCCCAACGGAGAACTGGGCGTCTATGTCTACTCCTTCGGATCAAGTCATGCTCCCGACTTTGCCACTGTGGCCCTTGCCCATGAGGTGCTCGCAGCCAGCATGCCTCTGCTGGACAACGATCTTGCGTACCGGCCGATCTCGCCAAGGCAGCGAGAGAACTATGACCGGGAACGTACCGACTATGACAACTCCAGGGTCGATGTGCTGTTGGAGGAGGACATCCTGGGCGATGTCGATTTCCTTCCCTTCAACCGGGAGGAGGGATACGGTTTCCTGAGGGTCATGTCGCTGGAAGAACGCCCCAACCCACGGGACATCGTGATCTATGAGGCGCTGCCCAACGAGCTCCCACGGGTAGGCGGCATCATCACCACCGTGGCCCAGACTCCGCTGGCGCACGTAAACCTGCGCGCCGTGCAGGACGGCGTCCCCAACGCCTTCATCCGCGACGCCCTCGACGACGACGGCGACATCGCCGGCCTGGTCGGCAGTTTCGTCCACTACAAGGTGACCGGGGACGGGTACACCATCAGCGCGGCCACCCGCGCCGAGGTCGATGCGCACTACTCCGACTCCCGCCCCGCCCGGACCCAGACGCCGGAACGGGACCTGACGATCACACAGATCACCGGCCTGGACGACATCGGGTTCGACGACTGGGACGTGTTCGGGGTGAAGGCGGCCAACCTGGCCGTGCTTCGCACGCTTGGTTTCCCTGAGGGAACGGTGCCCGACGGGTTCGCGGTGCCCTTCTATTTCTACGACGAGTTCATGAAACACAACGAGTTCTACGAAGACATCGAGGAATTGCTCGCCGACCCGGACTTCCAGTCGGACTTCGACACCCAGGAGTCCGAGCTCAAAAAGCTGCGCAAGAAGATCAAGAAAGGCGAGAGCCCCCAGTGGATGATCGACGCGCTCGAAGCGATGCACGCCACGTTCCCCGAGGGGCAACCCCTGCGGTACCGGTCCAGCACCAACAACGAGGACCTGCCCGGATTCAGCGGCGCGGGGCTCTACGACTCCAAGACTCAGAAGCCGGACGAGACGGAGGCGGACGGGATCGACAAGTCGCTCAAGCAGGTCTTCGCCAGCATGTGGAACTTCCGCGCCTTCACCGAGCGCGAGTTCCACCGGATCGACCACCTGGCGGCAGCGATGGGAGTGCTGGTCCATCCCAACTTCTCCGACGAGCTGGCCAACGGAGTCGCCGTCACCTTCAACCCCATCGTGGGGGGCGTCGAGGGGTACTACGTGAACACGCAGCTCGGGGAGGACCTGGTCACCAATCCGGAGGCGCTCTCGGTGCCCGAGGAGGTCCTGCTGCACGAGCCCGGGAAGTACCCCCGGGACTACGAGGTCGTCGCGACCTCCAACCGGGTCGAACCGGGGAAACTCCTGATGAGCGGCGTCCAGATGGCTCAGCTGCGCCTTCACCTCGAGGTCATCCACGACGATTTCGCGGAGCTGTACAGCGTCGAAGCCGGTGAGAAGTTCGCCATGGAGATCGAGTTCAAGATCACCAGCGACGATGTTCTCTCGATCAAGCAGGCCCGGCCCTGGGTCTTCAGCCACGCGGGGTTGGGGTTCAACAGCCGGGCGACGGGCCTGCCCACCATCAGCGGCACTGCCCAGGTGGACGAGACGCTGACGGCGGAGACCTCGGACGTCGCCGACGCCGACGGGTTGACCAGCGTAGTCTTTGGCTACCAGTGGATCCGCAGCGAGAGCGGCACGGACACGGACATAGAAGGGGAGACCGGCTCGACCTACGTCCTGTCGGACGACGACGAGGGCAAGACCGTCAAGGTCAGGGTGAGCTTCACGGACGACGCCGATAACGAGGAGACGCTGACCAGCGAGGCCACGGAAACTGTTGTGCCCAATCCGAACAGTCCGGCCACCGGGCTGCCCGCCATCAGCGGGAAGGCCCAGGTGGACAAGACGCTGACGGCGGAGACATCGGACATCGCCGACGCGGACGGGTTGGCCAATGTCGCCTTCAGCTACCGGTGGATCCGCAGCGACGGCCCCACGGATACGGACATACGGGACGCCACGGGTTCGACCTACACACTGGGGGTCGAAGACGAGGGCAAGACCGTCAGGGTCAGGGTGAGCTTCACGGACGACGCCGATAACGAGGAGACGTTGACCAGTGCGGCGACAGATGCGGTGGCGCCATCGCCCCTAATGTGGTCGGCGGACATGTCCGTGTTGGACCTCGGTAACGGCTCCATCGGCGCCGTCAGCTCCGACCTCTTTTCAAACGAAGGGGGTAGCGCGGGCCTTCAGGCAAAGTGGCTGTGGCACTACACCCCCGGGCGTTATATCCGCCTGGCCTTTACGGATGTTGTACCCGGCGGGGAGGAACTGACTCTGGAGATCGGCGATTTCGCCCTGACCCTCCAGGCAGGAGATTCCGCCTTCACCTGGAATGACGTC
This sequence comes from Dehalococcoidia bacterium, assembly GCA_963667415.1. Classification (GTDB taxonomy): domain Bacteria; phylum Chloroflexota; class Dehalococcoidia; order Lucifugimonadales; family UBA3495; genus VXOI01. The sequence goes on from OY763410.1 coordinate 1,385,165, forward strand.
GACGTCGATTGGGAGGACGGCCAGGTCATTCCGGTGCGCATCGTCCGGGCCTCTGCGGCCGTGGAGACCCAGCCCAACAGTCCGGCTACGGGTCGGCCCACCATCGACGGGACGCCACAGGTGGACCTGACGCTGACGGCGGACACGTCCAACATCGCCGACCAGGACGGGCTGACCAACGTCTCTTACAGCTACCAATGGATGGCCGGAGGTTCGGACATCGGCGGGGCCACCGGCTCCACCTACACCCTAACTGCCAGCGAGCAGGGACAGACCATCCAGGTCCGGGTGACTTTTATCGACGACCGCGACAACGCCGAGACCCTGACCAGCGAGGGGACTGTGGCCGTTGTTGCAGCGCCCAACCGCGAGGCCACGGGCCAGCCCACCATCGACGGGACGCCCCAGGTGGGAGAGACACTAACGGTTGATACGGCAAACATCGCCGACCAGGACGGGCTGAACAACGTGTCCTACCGCTACCAGTGGATGGCCGGAGGTTCGGACATAGTCGGGGCCACCGGCTCCAGCCACGAGCTCACGTCCAGCGAGCAGGGGCAGACCATCCAGGTCCGGGTGAGTTTCACCGACGACGCCGACAACGAGGAGACGCTTACCAGCGCGGCAACGGAGGTGGTGCAGCAGGCTGGCAGCGCCTGGTCCGCCACGATGACCGTGGGGACAAGGGATGGGTTCACCGGGTATTCGTACTGGGGCAATCCCCACATGGGGTCCCTCTCGGCGACCGAGGTCGAGTGGGACGGTAAGACCCACTACGTCAGGTTCCTCTTTCTCAAGGACGGCGAGCTCCGGCTCGGCCTGAACGAGGAGATGCTCTCCACCGGCTTCGTGCTCTCTGTGAGGGACGAGGACTTCGGCTCGGCGGACGCCATGGTGGACAGGGGCGGTGCGTCGTACAGGTTCCGGTGGGCTGACCCGGGGTTGGGCTGGTCGGACGGGGAGGAGGTGTCGGTGGGCCTCGTGCAGTCCGACCAGAACACCCCGGCCCTGGGTCAGCCCACCATCATCGGTACTGCGCAGGAGGACGAGACGCTGACTGCGGACACCTCTGTAATTGAGGACGCGGATGGGCTGGACAGCGTGTCGTACGGCTACCAGTGGGTCCGCAACGACGGGGTATCCGACACGGACATAGAGGACGCGACGGACGCGGCCTACAAGCTCACCGGCGATGATGTCGGCAAGACCATCAGGGTGCGGGTGACCTTCACCGACGACCGGGACAACGAGGAGACGCTGATCAGCAATCCGACCGGGCCGGCGACAGCGGCGCCCAACCGCCCTGCCACGGGCAAGCCCGCCATCGGCGGGACGCCACAGGTGGACCAGACGCTGACGGTGGACACCTCGGCCATAGCCGACCAAGACGGGCTGACCAGCGCCTCCTACAGCTACCAGTGGATCGCCGGAGGTTCGGACATCGATGGGGCCACCGGCTCCAGCCACGAGCTCACGTCAGGCGAGCAGGGGCAGACCGTCAAGGTCCAGGTGACCTTCACCGACGACCGGGACAACGCCGAGACCCTTACCAGCGCGGCGACGGTGGCCGTTATTGCAGCGCCCAACCGCATGGCCACGGGCCAGCCCACCATCGGCGGGACCCCCCAGGTAGGAGAGACCCTGACGGCGGATACGGCAAACGTCGCCGACCAGGACGGGCTGACCAACGTCCTCTACAGATTCCAGTGGATTGCCGGCGGTACTGACATCAACGGGGCCACCGGATTCAGCCACGAGCTCACGTCCAGCGAGCAGGGGCAGACCATCAGGGTGCGGGTGACCTTCACCGACGACCGGGACAACGCCGAGACCCTTACCAGCGCGGCGACTGTGGCCGTTGTGGCCAAGCCGAACACTGCGGCCACCGGCCTGCCAGCCATCAGCGGCACGCCGCAGGTGGAGGAGACCCTCACCGCATCAACATCGGCCATTGCCGACCAGGACGGGCTCACCAACGTTTCCTACAGCTACCAGTGGATCGCCGGAGGTTCGGACATCGCCGGAGCCACCGGATCGAGCTACGAACTCACGTCCAGCGAGCAGGGACAGACCATCCAGGTCCGGGTGACTTTTATCGACGACCGCGACAACTCCGAGACCCTTACCAGCGCGGCGACGGTGGCCGTTGTTGCAGCGCCCAACCGTGAGGCCACGGGACAGCCCACCATCAGCGGTACACCCCAGGTGGGAGAGACCCTAACGGCGGAAACGGCAAACATCGCCGACCAGGACGGGCTAACGGGCGTCTCCTACAGATACCAGTGGATCGCCAGCGGCACGGACATCGACGGGGCCACCGGCTCCAGTTACGAGCTCACCTCCAGCGAGCAGGGGCAGACCATCAGGGTGCGGGTGACCTTCGCAGACGACCGGGACAACGACGAGGCCCTCACCAGCGCAGCGACGGCGGAGGTGGCTGCCAGGCCGAACAGTCCGGCGACGGGCCTGCCCACCATCAGCGGTACGGCGCATGTGGACGAGACGCTTACGGCGGACACATCGGGCATCGACGACGCCGACGGGTTGGAGAACGTTTCGTACCGCTACCAGTGGACGGCCGGAGGGACGGACATTGAGGGGGCCACCGGCTCGACCTACCTGCTGTCCGGCGACGACGTTGGCAAGACCCTCAGGGTCAGGGTGAGCTTCACGGACGACGCCGATAGCCGGGAGTCACTGACCAGCGCGGAGACGGAGCCAGTGCCGCCGCCCCTCACCGTGAGCCTGACGGTCGCCGCTCCGGCAAGCCACAACGGCCAGGCTGCCTTCACATTCGAGATCCAGTTCAGCGAGGAGGTCCCGTTGAGCTACAGGACCCTCAGGGACGTTGCTCTCACTGTGTCGGGAGGTGAAGTGCTGAGGGCACAGCGAGTGGACAAACCCAGCAACATCCGCTGGCGGATCACGGCGGAACCGAGCGGCAGCGGGGATGTGACGATTGTGCTGCCGGTGACCGGGGACTGCGACGCCGACGGAGCCATCTGCACCGAGGACGGGAGAAAGCTCTCCAACTCGCTCACGGTCGCCGTCAGCGGTCCCAACTGACCTGAGCGGGCACCCGGAGGAGACGCTCGAGAAGGGAACGATCACCACCATCGAGGTGGAAATATGGATGACTCACGAGGACGTGAGCCCGGTGGAGGAAGTGAGGGACAAGCACTTCCGGCCAGCGGAATACGATGCGTCGAGAAGCCAGGGTGGGGCCGGGTGGCAGATGGGACCGATTGGACTCTCGGACCCATCCTGGCCGGACCGCAGGAACGGGCGGCCCCAGTGGGTGAATGGACGCAGGACATAACAAGTTGCTCGCAAACAGCAACGGGGAGGGAGCCAATCTGAAACGGTATCCATCGAGTGTCAAAGAGATCGGGTGGACCGCTGGGGCTATGGCCCAAACGGCAGCGAAACACCGATCCCGTCGGAAAGCGCCGGCTCCCTCCTTGTCCAACTCGGACGAGGGGATGAATAACCGTCCGGCATCGGGACCAGCAGCATTCAAATGAGGAGGCAAAACATGCAGGCTCACGACGAGGACCACCGCCGCGAACACATGGGAGAACACCGTGACGACCATGACGGTCAACACTGACCCGTACACGGGGCCGGGAACTGCCGGGTGCACGGTGGGGAACGCCGCGCCGCGGAGGCGGGCCCCCGCCACGCCGCGCACGCTGGCCAGCCGACGGCAGAGCGGCGTGTCCCGGACAGGCCCAACCGTCTGCGTGAGTCTCGGGAGCACCTCCCACCCGGAGGAGGCTCTGCCGCGGGCTTTCGGAGGATCTCCTGTGCCGAACAGCCGGAGCGGCGGTATTGCAGATCAAGAGCACAGCAATGGGGCCGGGGCCGTCGCCCCGGGCGAACGCCAATGGCGCAGGCACATCAACAAGATGGACGCTTCGGGTACGCACTGGGGTCCTGGCGACTGGACCGGCCCCCACCGGGACAACGGCCACGAATCACGCAGTACCTGCGTCCCGGCCTGCGCCCATTGACTGCCTCCGGCTGTCGCCCGGCTCCTGACCGTCTGCGCCGTGAGGAAGCCACGGGTCGCGACCGGAGCGGACACGACAACTCACGGCCGCCGGTCCCCCGGAGGGGCCATACCCGGCGTCTGTGCCGCGGGTATTTCCCGCAGGCGGAACGGGAGACAGCGATGCATGAGGCACTGCCGCAGCCGGCGCGCCCGGGCTCCGCCGGGCCACGGAGGACCCACGACACAACCGTACAGAAATGGATGACCCGAAACGCTGTACGTCATTTGTGCGGCCCTGCCGGCTGATGTCGGCAGGGCCCAAGGAAACAGCGGAGGACGCGCACGCGGGCGCGGACGCCGCCAGAACCGGAGCGACGCCGAACACATGCGCCGGCCTGACGCGGGGGCCAAGGCACCGGCCCCCACCGGCCGCGATGGCCAGACGAAGGAGGACCAATGAGATTCATCACCGGGACGGGTCTGGCACCGGTCGTGCCGGACGCCCTCTTCGGCCAACCGACCGCCCAGGGCCCCTGAGTGTGCGGGTGGGGCCACACCACGGCATGACCATCCGGTCCGGGCGGTTCGGGGACTAGTTCCCGAACCGGCCCGAAACCACGGCGGGTAGGCCCCCGGCCAACCACCTGCCGTAACAAGAATCCCTGACTAATCGGGGCGCATTTTTGAATGGCGCAGCCCGTGCAGGAGAACTTTGTCCAAAAATTTCCAGCGAAAACCGGGGACTCACAGATGATATCGAACATTTCGATCCTGCCCTGTCCCGCATGGCCGGGGTCTGGGCCATGCCGCGACCGGAGAACCCGGCGCGGCACCGCACCGGCCGCCACGGGCCGCCAGCGGGTGTCATCCCCGGCGCCTGAGAGCGAACTGGAGGGTATGGGGAATCACCGCCTCCGGTCCGGAAGAATCGGCATTCCGCACGGCTCGTGCCGTCACCGGCAGCCCTCACTCGTGAGACCCCGATGGAGATAGCCACAATTCCGGCCGACTACAGACAGGGGTACGAGAGGGCCCAGGCGGTCGATCCAGAGACCGCCGCCAACTACATCGCTCACACGATGATCGGGGACCCAGAGGGCGACGAGGTCGCGGATGTGCTCTCCTCCATGGTTCCCGTGGACCGGCGCAGGATCCTCCGAGGGTGCATGGACGACGACCCCGGGGTCATCCGTGAGGCGCCGCAGGCGGTGCGCGAGTTCTTCGAGGGGGTCTCCACGACGCCAGACTGGTTCCAGGGTGCCGCCACGGTTCCCGGCATCCGCGGCTTCCACGCCAATGCCGACCTCGTACTGCAGGCCTTCGTGACGGGTGTGCTGGTCGAGGGTTTCTCCACCAACATCAGCAAGTCCTTCGTGATCACCGGCAGGCTGCGGGAGCAGGGGGTCAGACGCCTCAAGCAGAACAACCGGCACGTCCTGGACATCTTCCTGCCCAGTGGGCTGGAGAGATATGCCGACGGCTGGAAGCTCTCCGTCCGCATCAGGCTGGTCCATGCCCAGGTCAGGAAACTCCTGAGCATGGACCCCTCCTGGGACAGCGATGCGCAGGGCACCCCCATAAGCGCCGCCCACATGGGACTGGCGGCGGCCTCCTTTTCGGCCCGCCTGCTCAAGCATTCCGAGACCCTGGGCGCCTCCTTCACCGATGAGGAGAGGGAGTCGTTCATGCTCGTCTGGCGCTACTCGGCCCACCTCATGGGGACCCCGGAGTCCATCCTGCCCCGCACCGAGGAGGAGGCCCTCAGGCTCTACGACATCGGAATGCTCTGCGAGCCTCCCCCTGATTTCGAGTCGATCATCACCGCGAACTCGCTGGTAAACGCCGTCCCGCTGGTGGCGGGCATCACCGGCCGGAAGGAGCAGCAGACGATCGTCAGGCAGGTGTACGGCATCTCCCGGGCCCTGATCGGGGACGACATGGCGGACCAGCTGCATTTTCCCAGGCACGGGAACCGGGGCGTGCTCCGGATCCTGAGACTGCAGGCCCGTTGGAACCGGGCGATGCGCCGGGTCTTCCCGAGGCTCTCCCGCTCGTACCACCTGAACAACTTCGCGCAGATCATCGAGGCCGCCGCCTACGACGAGGAGGGCATCTCCTACGCCATGCCGGACCACGTGAATGCGGAGAGGTCCCAGAGATGGTGACCGGGGTGCGGGGGACACCCGGGTTCGGGCCGTCCCGGGAGGGCGGGCGGTGCGGAGCACCGGCGGCGGCACCGGTGGCCGTGACGGTCAACGCGGTGGCCCATGGGCCGTGGGGCTCGATCACACCTCGCAACGGCCGCACCGGCGGTCCCCTCCGCCTGTGGGGTATCACCACCGTAGGCAAAGGAATCGAGTGGGGGCATGACCTTGACGAAACGGGTATCGAAGTACGCCGCAATCTTCTGGGGATGCCTGCTGGCCCTGGTATTCACCCTGCGTGCCGCCAACCTGCCGGTGGCCGGCATCCGGCCGGAGGGCTTGATGCTCACCCTGATGATGACCCTGCCATTCACCCTGGCAGCAACCGCGCTGGTAATCGGCGCGACCTGGACCTGGGAGCGACGGCGCAGGTAGTCCCATCCCACGGAACCGAACGGGGCCGCACCGCCGCGTCAGGCCCGGGACGGGCCGTACCCGAGGGGGACCCGAACCGGTTGCAGCGGGCCGACGAACCCCCGGTTTCCCCGGGGCCGGGAATTCCGAATCGTGCGGGGCGATCATCTTGGCATGCCTGGTAGAGGAGAGATTCCGTTGGGTAGCCCGCCGGTGCTCCGGGTCGGTTGTGGTCCTGGGCTGCGCGCTGGCTCTCGCCCTGGCGGCAGGGATGCTGTCGCAGGGGAGCGCGGCGGCCCATCCCTGCGAGGAGGGAGAGACGCACATGGACTCCGCTAACGTGCCCTGCCAGTCCTCTGAGCACCACGCAGACGAGCCGGAGCTCAGCAAGTTGATTCCGGTCAACGGCGGGCGCGACGACAACATTATCGTGCTGGAAGTATTCCCTCCGCCACCGGAGAAAATCGAGGGGGAAGCGATAAACCAGTACTTCGAGGCTGGGGATCAGATCGAGATCACGCTCCCGTGGTTTGACCTGTCCGGGGTAGTGGCTTCCCGGCTGGAGAATAACTCTAAGCTCCTCTCAATCAGCGACAGCGGGGACGCGCAGGTCGTGGGGAGTTCCCCGGAGGGGCTTCCCTCTGTTGAGGTCAACTCTGCCACACAGAAATTGATCCTGACCCTGGGAGCGAACGCCGTAAGACTCGCCCGTGATCCGCACGAGCACCTGGTCATCACCATCGGAAAGGGTACGGGCATTCTTGCTCCCAGGATTCCCAGTGGATTCGATGAAGAGGGGGACCCCTACCGGGTGCAAATAACCTTCTTGGATAAGAGGGATTACGCAGAGCCCCCTGAGCCCCTGGGTCCCCCGCATCCGGCAGACGACGAAAACCTGATAGTCGTCAGGAACCCGGTCAGCTCCACCGTGCCGGGGGCCGAGGTGCGGGTGGAGCTCCACACCTTCTCGGAGGGCGAGATTCACAGCCACGAGGAGATAGTCGTGGACTTCTCCGGGCTCTCCGACGATGACAGCTTCACTGTCCCGGAGACGATCGACGAGAAAGATGCGGCGATCGTGCACGGGAGCAGTAGGCACACCCCCTCCAGCGTCCTGGTGCGGGGCCGAAGAGTGGTCTTGACCGTGCCGACCGAGGAAGACGACCTGGTTACGATCAAGGGCAACTTCAGCATCATCTTCAGCCAGTCGGCCGGAATAGAGAACCCCTTCGCCGCGGGGGAGAGGATCATCGTCGTGTCCTCCTACGCTCACGTGGAGGACGAGGACGAGATCACCGCCGTCATCAGGAGGACCACCACCGTCAACCCGGCGGAGGGCGGCCGCGGCAGCAAATTCACCCTGGAGGGAAAGGGCTACGCGGACGGCACCGTTACCGTCTTCGACGGGGAGGACGATTCCATCGACGCCGGGGAGCTGCTCGGTTCCGTCAACACCAGCAGGGGGGCCTTCGAGCTGGACCTGACCGCCAGGGGCAGCCCGGGCGAGTCCGGGTACCGGGTCCGGACCCTGGACAGCAACGGGACCCTCCATGACGTCGTTTTCCAGATCGAGAGCTCCCTGTCCTTCGACCCGGACCCGGTGAGGGCGGGGGCAGGGCTGAAAATCACGGTCAGCGATTGGAACGACAGCCACCGGGGCGTCGCGGCGGTCAGCGTCGGCGGAAAGACCGCCTTCGCGGCCGAGCCGACGGAGTACGGGGAGTGTTTCGAGTTCGATGCCGGACAGTTGCCCGGGCCGGGCCCCGACGGAGCCGTCTCCCTCGAGGTAGCGGTCCCGCCGGGGGTCCCGCCGGGGCTGCAGACCGTGTCGGTCTTCGTACCGGAGGATGTGCGGCTGACCGGCGTTGACGGCAAACCGGTCCCGAAGCGGCACTGCGCCGGCCTGGGCGACATGTACAAGGGTTCCCGGGTCCGGGACGGCGACCGCAGGGTGGAGATCAGCGACACCCACAACCCCATCGCCAGCAGCACCATCACGGTGGAGGGGCGGACCCTTGACGTGTTCCCCGAATCGGCGGCCCGGGGCGCGAGAATCACCATCATCGGCTCCGGCATCCGACGGGTCTCCGGCGGCGGCCGGGACATCCTGGAGGTCGCCATCGGCGGTTGGGTGGTTGCGGAGGACCCCTCCCGCTTCGAGGTGCCCCACGACGGGCAGTTCGCCCTCACCGTCACCGTCCCCGTGGACGCTGCGGACGGGGCCAACGAGGTCAGGGTGGAGGGCGAGGACGGGACCCTGATCTACGGAACGGTCACGGTGCCCGAACCGGCACTCACCGTTATGCCCGAGGAGGGGCGGCGGGGCTCCACCGTGTCGGTCAAGGGGTCCGGGTTTGTGGCTAGCGGGCTGGTCAGTCTGTTCTACGGCGACGGGGAGGACCTCTCCAGCGGCGATGAGCACGTGGACGCGGTCCTGGCCGACCGTAAGGGCAGCTTCACCGCTTCCATCACCGTGCCCGTGGACGCTCGGCTGGGAACCCGGCACACGGTCACCGCCCTGGCCAGGACCGGAGGGAGGGACGGCGCGCCCGTGCGGGCCGGGGCATCCCACTCGGTCCCCCCCGGAACGCTGTCGGCGGTCCAGGATACCGCCTGCCCCGGCGATACCCTCACCATCCTGGGCGAAAACCTGCCCCCCTTCGCCATGGTCCGGTCGGTGCGGGTCGGCGGCGTTGACGTAACTCCCTCTCCCAACCCGGCCACCGACGAGGACGGCTCCTTCTGGGCGGAGGTCACGGTACCCCACCTGGAGCCGGGCAACCAGAGCGTGAGTGCCCGGGTCTTGAATACGGTCCTCGTCGACGTCGTCGAAATCGTCGACACCCCGCTTACGGGCCCTCCCGCCCTGGTGTTCAAGGATCTGATCAGGGCCGGATCCCTGGAACGCGTCTGGCACTTCGAGAGCAGCACCCAGACATGGTCCTTCTTCGACCCGGACCCAATGTTCGCCGGGTTCAACAACCTGAACGAGGTCGGGACCGGAGACATCCTCTGGGTCCACCTCAGCAGAGACCACCACTTCCAGGGGGAAGACCTGGGTGACGGCTGGCATCTCATACGGCTGGAATGACGGCGCCAACCGCACCCCCGATGCAGGAGGAGACAACCTGATGCCACATCTCCGGTTCATGAACGGACCGACTCTCTCTACAGGCCTGAACGGTGATCCGGTCTCCGGGAAGGCCGCCACCCGCGAATGTCGTCCTTGCGGAGGACATGCGTGTGTCAACTACGGGTCAGCCTTGACCCACCTGTTACGGGTTGGGGTTGACCCTCACGGCCAGTCAAGCGCCGCTGGGAGGGCCGCCCGGAATCGCATCTCACGGTACCTGAGCCAAGGCAGCAAAACGGTGTCCGGAGAATCGCCGTCTCTCCACATAACGACGGTGAACCGGCCGCAGTACACGGGAGGCTTCCATATTTAAAGCAGATGAACGCAGGGAAATCAGGAACGTCGCTTTCTACATCGCGACGCATTCAGACGACCCTGAAAATTCCATGGAGACCCAGCTGGAAGTGCTTAATCAGTTCGCCAGCCGCCGTGGCCTGTACGTCGAAAGGGTCTTCTTCCGGGTGCGGAATGGCCGCGGCGCCTTCGAGGAGATGATGGCGGAGGCCACCGCAGAGTGTCCTCCGTTCCGTCTGATCCTGGCCACCAGCCACAGCCAGTCCCAATGGTTTCGACAGGTGGCGCAGCAATGGAGCAAAAGGCTGGAGGAGGCCGGTGTGGAAATCATCACCGTGCCGTATCCCCACGAAGATGTTTCAGCCAAAGGCCTGCCCCATTCCCACTCAGATAGCGGGGAGGAGCCTCACGGAGGCCACGGTCTTGACTCGCACCGGGGCCATGATCGCGGAGGCCATGAGTCGCACCTGGGCCACGATCGCGGAGGCGACGATCCCCATGGACACGGTCATGGCCACGACCACGCCGCCGAGCTCCGGGAGGCCAGCGGCCGCAGCCTGATCATAGCCCTGGTGCTGATCGGCGGCTTCATGGTCGCCGAGGTCGTCGGCGGGATTCTCTCCGGCAGCCTGGCCCTGCTGGCCGACGCCGGGCACATGCTCACCGACGCGGCGTCCATCGCCCTGTGGATTGCGGGCCGCCCCGAATCCATCGAGCGCACCTTCGGATATCAGGGGACGGAGGTGCTCGCCGCCGCATTCAACGCCCTGACTCTCTGGGCCATCGCCGGGTGGATTGTCTGGGAGGCAGTGGAAAGGCTGCGCAGCCACCAGGACATCGACATCGAGGGCGGGCTGATGCTCATCGTCGGCGGCATGTGCCTGGCCGTCAACGTGGCGGCAGCCCTGGTGCTGCACGCGGGTTCAAAGCACAGCCCGAACGTGGACGGCGCCTTCAGGCACGTGCTGGCGGACCTGGTGGGATCCGTCGGGGTCATCGTCTCGGGAGTCATCGTGCTCCTCACGGGCTGGGTGCTGATCGACCCCATCCTCTCCGTGGGCATCGCCGTGCTGATCGTCGTCAGCTCCTGGCGCCTGGTGCTCCGGTCGCTGAACGTGCTGCTGGGCGGGGTGCCGGACCACATCGACCTGTACGCCCCCTGCGCCGACATCGAGGGCGTCCCGGGCGTGACCCTGATTCACGACGTCCACGTGTTCACCATCACGTCCAATTTCGAGTTCATGGCCGCCCATATCCTCATCGACCCCTCCTACAGGGGATATGAGGACGAGATGCTCGAGAGCATGCGGCGCATCGCCTCCGGGAAGTACGGCATTCAGCACGTGACCCTCCAGCTCTGCCGCACTGCGGGAGCGTGCGCGGAGAACCACCACGTGGGCCACCTGGAAGCGGCGGCGAGGCAGTCCCGATGAACCGCCACGTGCCAGGGAGCTCTACGGTGCCAGCCGTGCCCGGAGCGGGCCCGTCTATCGGGAGACCGGGCGCCATGCGGAACCGCCCGTCGAAATGCCCGCCTTCCGGGTCTCCCATTGCCGTTGGCTGGGCCAACCCGGCTCCGGCAACCACGCAAGTCTCAATTCAACAAAGAGGCCGCCGGCCCAGTGTCCGGCCCTCTGTGAGAACCCAACCAAGATGAAGAACACCCCACCCACAGTCCATCTGTCCAACAGTGCGCGTTGCCCAGGGAGCGCTCCCGACGTGCGGCCGTTGTCGCCTCCGGCCAGGACCGCCGCGTGCACCGTGCCGGGCTTGGCCCATCCTCACCCCCCCCCCCCCCCCCCCCCCCCCGCGTTTACTCCCCCCTGATTCCATTTCCAGAGGCCAGGGACTCCAGGGCTGACCGGCGCTCGCGTCCGCCCGGCCCTCCCCGCCCGATTCCAGGGGGAGTACACAGCGCCCGGGAACCCGTCGTCAGACATGGCCGGCGACGTGGTCGTTCGCCGCCCGCCAATGGGGAGGCAGGTCCCGAAGCAATCAAATTCTCCGCATCCGCATTGCGTGAGCGGCCGCCTGCCGCACGTGCGGCAATTTCAACACTGCAATCGAAAATTTTAAGAGGCTGGGATAACGCTGGTCCGATTGCCAGCCACCCAAGAGAGCATCAATACCATGAGAAACAGTGCACCCACAACCTACATCTCCGGAGATGAAGGGCCTCCCAGGGGGCGCCCGAGCCTCCGGCGGCTGGCGCCGCTTGTTCTGCTGACCGGACTGGCGGTCCTTGCCGCCCTGCTGGTCATTCCCTGGGCGGCCCGGGCCCAGAGCCAGGAGGTGACCGCCACCGCGGCCGCCACCGGGGAGAGCCCGCCGGCGAAGGCCACCGGCCTCCAGGCATCGGCGGAGCACGACGAGGTGACCCTGACCTGGACGGCCTCGACGGACCAGACGGTGACCCACTACGCCGTCCTGCGGCGCGACCGGGGCACGGACGCGTTGGGAGTCTTCCACGTCATCGAAAACAATGCCGGTTCCGGCACCGGCTACACCGACGGGTCGGTATCGGCGGAGGGCAGCTACGTGTACCGGGTGAAGGCGGTCAGCCCGACCGGCGTCAGCCAGTGGTCGGGCTACGCCAGGGCCGACACCCCGGCGGCGCCGGAGCCGACGCCCACCGCCGCGCCGACGGCCACGCCGACGCTGGTGCCGGAATCCACGCCAACCCCTGAGGACCTGGGCCCCACCAACCTGACCGTCGCTCTCGCCGGTGGCGGCGGCGTGGCCTTGAGCTGGACTGCCCCGGCGGAGGACGCCGACAGTGTCACGGGGTACGGGATCCTGCGCGCCGTTGGCGAGGGAGGGCTCGCCACTCTAGTGGACGACACCGGTTCGACCGCCACCAGTTATACCGACGCCAGCGCCACCGATACAGGAGAGACCTACGCCTACCGGGTCAAGGCCCTCCGGGGGGAGGACCGGAGCCAGGCTTCCAGCCAAACCAATATCCAAATCCCCCATGAACCGGCTGACCTGGCCCCGGCCGGCCTGACGGCCGCGTTGGCCGACGGCGGCGTGGCCTTGAGTTGGACTGCCCCGGCGGAGGACGCCGGCACCGTCACCGGGTACCAGATTCTCCGCGCCGTGGGCGAGGGGAACGCGACCACCCTGGCAGACGACACCGGGTCGACCAGCACCAGATATACCGACGCCACCGCCACGGAATCGGGAGAGACCTACACCTACCAGGTCAGGGCGATTCGCGGCGCGGACCGCAGCCAGGCGTCCGATCGGGCCGATGTACAACGGCCCCACGACCCGGTTGATCTGGCTCCCTCCACTTTGAGGGTATCGGTGTCCGGGGACGGCGGCCTGACACTCTCGTGGAGCGCTCCTGCGGCCGACGCAGATTCGGTAGCGGGCTACAACATCGAGCGCGGCGTGGGCGACGGAGAGCCGTCCACGCTGGTGGCCGACACCGGGTCGACCGGCACGACCCACACCGACAGCGGCGCCACCACCGCAGGCGAGACCTATGCCTACCAGGTCAGGGCGATTCGGGGCGGCGTCCTCAGCGAGACCTCGGCCGACGCCTCATTCGCGCTGCCGGAGACCCTCGTATCGGTCTGCGAGTTCGATGCCGAGGGCAGCGACCTGCCAGCGGACACCAGCACGACCTGCGCGCTTGTAGCCGACGGGTCCGTGCGTGGCGAGCGGGGCACGGCCGGCGACATCGACTGGTACCAGGCCGGACTGGAGGCTGCCGCCACCTACCAGTTCGACATGCGCGGCAAGTCGACCGGGGAATGGAAGCTGGTCGACGGCGCGCCGGCCTTCGTTTCCGTCGGCACACTGGAGGACCCGAAACTGCTGGGCATCTACGACGCCAGCGGCACGCTGGTCCCGGGCACCGGCTCGGAGGTGGCGGGCACCGGCAAGGACAGCCGGATCGCTTCGTTCAAACCCGACGCCGACGGCGTCTACTACATCTCCGCCTCGGCCGAGAGTGGCTGGACGGGGACCTACGAACTCTCGGTCACGGTCACGGCCCGGGAACAGGTAAGCGACCCGGCCCTGCTCGCGCCAGGCGACCTCACCGCGACCACCGCGGACGGCGGCGGCGTGAACCTGAGTTGGAGCGCCCCAACGGAGGGCGCCGGCAGCGTCACGGGCTACGAGATCCTGCGCGCAGTGGGCGAGGGAGGACTGACCACCCTCGTGGACGATACCGGGTCCACCGCCACCAGCCACGCCGACGCCACCGCGACCGGCGCGGGCGAGACCTACGCTTATCAGGTCAAGGCCATCCGCGGTGAGGCCCGGAGCCAGGGCTCGAACACGGCCACCGTGGTGACCGTGGACACATCCCCGGATGATGCCGGTGAAGGAGAGCCAGCCGGCACCGACGGCGTTCAAGACGTCACAACGACGCTGGTCATCATAGACGACGTTGAGGACACCACACCGCCCATCCCCCAGAACCTGAAGGCAGAGGCGAACAGGAACGCCATAGCGGTGAACTGGGACCCGCCGGAGACCGGGTCGATCGTGGTCACCGGCTACCAGATCCAGCGCTCCATCACACCGGACCAGGAGGACTCGGCACTGGTGCTCACGATATTGGACCTGCTCTCCGTGGCGGCTAGCCAGACGTCGTACACGGACACCGACGCCGAGGCGGTGAAGGCTTCCGGAACCGTCACCTACCGGGTGCGGACGCTGAGCGAGGGGGCGCAGAGCGACTGGTCCGAGCCGGCCACCGCGCAGCCGTTGGGGGATACCGGCGAGCTCCTCTGGTCTGCGGAGCTCACCGTCGGAAGACCATCCGGTGGCCAGAGCGGCCATCGGGGTTACATTCCGACCCTGGACCAGGGGGGAACTCTGTCGTCCACGGTGATGACCAGGGACGACGGTGACTTCACCATCTCCCAGTTCACCCTCTGGCCGCTCACGGGCCGTCCGTCCCTCCTGACGCTCAAGATGAGCGCCGGGGACGACGCCACCGACGCCGCGGCGGTGGCCGCCGTGAGCCAGAAACCCACCTTCGACTACCTGCTGCACGTCGGGGAGGAGCAGTTCGACTTCGACGACGCCAGCGCAAGCCACCTGGCCCGGGACACCAGTCCCTACAGGGGACGGGCGATATTCACGTGGAGCGACAGGAAGCTCAGCTGGGAGATGGGCGACGTGGTGGCCCTCTCGCTGACCAAGCGCTACCCGCTGGAGAGCGTCGCGGTGTCGCAGGTCGCCTCCAACCAGGCGACGGTCGACGTCGAGTTCGAGCGCGGGGTCGGGGCCCACACCCTGCACCTGCGCCGCCGGGACACCGGCGCAGACGGGGTGTGGCGGGTCAGCTCCGCCCAGGTGCCCGGGGGCGCCACCGGGGTGACGGTCCCGCTGGGCGGGCTCGCTCACGGCACCACCTACGAGGTGCAGGTCTCGCCGGAGGCGGATTTCCCCGCAGCTCACACCTGGTCCACGGGCAGGTTCACCACTCCGCGGCGCTACATCTTCCTGGAATCCAACCAGAACCTGGGCAACGTGAACGGCAACCCGGTCGTGTGGCAGGCGAACCTGGCCGTGGACACGACCGGGAAATTCGGCGACGAGTACGAGGACGCCCGGAGGGAGAACCATCTGTGGGGCGGCCCGGGCGCGGGATTCGACCACGTCAACTGGCAGACCAGAGACCCGGAGCAGTGGCGCGACCACAGAATGGTGGTGCTCGACTTGTCTGGATCGCACGACGGATACATCCCCGATGACCACTACCAGACGGCCAAGCGGGGGTCGCTCACCGATCCCAACGACGCCGCGAGGCACGTGGAGATGTTCACGCACGACGGCATGACCTACAACGTCCGCCACGTGCTGGTCCACGACAACAGCCTCCGCTTCGGGATCAACATCGGGTGGGACTCCCAGGAACAGCGTGCCTGCCTGGGCAAGTCAGGGGGCTGCGACGTCCCGTTCAACTGGGCGTTGGTGGTGCAGAAGGACGGGGAGACGGAGACCCTCACCCTCGACCGGGCCGACTCGGCCGCGGGCCATGCGAGGGAAACCCTGTGGTGCGCAGACCACTACACCTCCGGTACCCCGGTCCAGCAACCCTGCAGTCCGATCCACCCCGACTACAACTTCCACTCCTGGGACGCGAGCGGGATGGTCTGGGAGCACGGGGACGTGGTGAACCTGAAGCTGGTGAAGCTGCCGACCAACGAGGTGACCGGGGTCAGTTCGGTCATGAAGCAGACCCGAAACGGCGTAACCGGCGAGACGGAGTACCCCGGGGAGGCCACCGTGTCCGTGACCATGGATGCGCCCCTGGGTGGGACGCTCCACCTGCGCATCGAGGACCGGAGCAGCATCAACCTCGGTTCGCCCTGGGTTGAGAAGCACGGCTGGTGGCAGCGGAAGGTGCGGATCGAGCCGAGCCCCAACCCAACCCTGTACGTCTGGGAGATCACGGGCGGGCAGATGCGGACGTACTACGTCCAGGCCACGTTCAACCCGCACTTCTCCGCGACCCGGCCGGAGCGGGGACGCGAGATGAGCACGGTCAGGCTCTACCCCGAGAACCGGTTCCTCACCCCGGCGGGGAAGGTACTGCACTCGGCCACCATGACCGTGGGCACCACCACCAGCAATGGCAACCTGCTCGCCGGCTACACCTCTCTGTTCGGAACCCTCGGAACACTCACGGGGGACTCCTTCGAGCTCGACGGGGTGACCACCCAGCTGCAAACCCTGATGCTGCGGTTCGGACAACTGTCCCTGGCATTGAGCCAGCTTCCGGACGAGGACTACGTCCTGCAGGTGGACGACGTGACATTCAACTCCGCCGACGGGACTCTCGCCGCCGGAGAGACGAATCCGAGGACCTGGTCCGCCGCATCCCTGGCCTGGACCAACGGTCAACAGGTGGCGGTGAAAATTCGCCGCGCGTCCGGCTCCTGAACGGGCCTGACCACCCGGGACGCGGCCGCGCCGGCACCGCCGGCGTGGCCGCGCCACCGGGTGACACGGGAGTTTGAACAGTCGTTGGCGTATCCCTCATAGACCTGAACGGAGGCACCGGATTGATTTCAGGACGACATAAGGTATTTGCTCTTGCGGAAACTCTACTCGCATACGCCCTCGTGGCCCGGCCGGGCCGTGTGGAGCTGGCCGGCCCCGGTGACGGGGCCGCCATGACTCTCGCGGGGGACGCGGCGTTCACCGGTACCACGCGGGGATGCCCACCTTCGCCGGCCGTCGTGACCGGCAGCCCGGCAGGTGCGCTCTGACCCGCTCGCGGCGGTTCATGCCGCCGCTTGTTCTGCTGACCGGACTGGCGGTCCTAGCCGCCCTGCTGGTCATTCCCTGGGCGGCCCGGGCCCAGAGCCAGGAGGTGACCGCCACCGCGGCCGCAACCGGGGAGAGCCCGCCGGCGAAGGCCAACGGCCTCCAGGCCTCGGCGGAGCACGACGAGGTTTCTCTGACCTGGACGGTCTCGACGGACCAGACGGTCACCCACTACGCCGTCCTGCGGCGCGATCGGGGCACGGACGCGTTGGGAGTCTTCCACGTCATCGAAAACAATGCCGGTTCCGGTACCGGCTACACCGACGGGTCGGTATCGGCGGAGGGCAGCTACGTGTACCGGGTGAAGGCGGTCAGCCCCACCGGCGTCAGCCAGTGGTCGGGCTACGTCAGGGCCGACACCCCGGCGGCGCCGGAGCCGACACCCACCGCCGCGCCGACGGCCACGGCCACGCCGACGCCCGAACCGGCGCCGGAGCCCCAGACGGACCCGGCCGACCTGGCCCCCACCGGCCTGAGCGCCGCGCTGGCCCAGGGCGGCGGAGTGGCCCTGAGCTGGGACGCCCCTGAAGAGGACGCCGACAGCGTCACCGGGTACGAGATCCTGCGGGCCGTTGGCGAAGGGGAGATGGCCACCCTGGCGGACGACACCGTGTCCACGACCACCGCCTACACCGACGCCACGGCCACCGATGCGGGCGAGACCTACGCCTACCAGGTCAAGGCCATCCGGGGAGAGGACCGGAGCCGGGCGTCGTATCAGGCCCAGGTCCAGGTCCCCCATGACGCAGCCGACCTGGCCCCCACCGGCCTGACCGCGCTGTTCTTGATCGTGCCGGCGGTGGGGGAGGAGGGCTCCACCACCGACATTCGTCTGGGCTGGACCACCCCGGCGGGGGAGGCCGACACCATTACCGGCTACGAGATCCTGCGGGCCGTGGGCCAGGGAGAGTTCACCACCCTGAAGGACGACACCGCGTCCACGACCACCGCCTACACCGACGCCACGGCCACCGATGCGGGCGAGACCTACGCATACCAGGTCAAGGCCATCCGGGGCGATGACCGGAGCCAGGCGTCCGGCCAAGCCCAGGTCCGGCTCCCCCACGACCCCGTTGACCTGGCCCCGTCAAACCTCACCGCCGAGGCGGTTGACGGCGGTGTCGGCCTGAGCTGGACCGCCCCGGCGGAGGACACAGGCAGCGTCACCGGCTACGAGGTCCTGCGCGCCGTGGCCGAAGGGGAGATGGCCACGCTGGTTGCCGACACCGCAAGCACGGCGACCGCCCACACCGACGCCACGGCCACCGAGACGGGGGAGACCTACGCCTACCAGGTCAAGGCCATCCGGGGCGAGGACCGGAGCGAGGCGTCCGGCCAGGCCCAGGTCCAGGTCCCCCATGACCCCGTCGACCTGGCCCCGTCGAGCCTCACCGCCGAGGCGGTTGACGGCGGTGTCGACCTGAGCTGGACCGCTCCGGCGGAGAACACAGGCAGCGTCACCGGCTACGAGGTCCTGCGCGCCGTGGGCGAAGGGGAGATGGCCACGCTGGTTGCCAACACCGCGGGCACGGACACTGCCCACACAGACGCCACGGCCACCGGGACGGGGGAGACCTACGCCTACGAGGTGAGGGCCGTCCGGGGCGATGAGCACAGCCAGAGCTCAAACCGGGTGTCGGTGGGACTTCCGGAAACCCCGGTCCCGGCCTGCGAGCTTGATCCGGGGGCCGGCGACCTGCCGGCGGACACCAGCACGGGCTGCGCGCTTGCGGTTGGCGGCTCCGTGCTCGGCGAGCGCGGCACGGCGGACGACGTCGACTGGTTCCGGGTGGGTCTGCAGGCCCGCGCGACCTACCAGTTCGACATGCGCGGCAGGTCCACCGGCGGGTGGCAACTGGTCGACGGCGAGCCGGCCTTCGTTTCCGTGGGCACCCTGGAGGACCCCAAGCTGCTGGGAATCTACGACGCCAGCGGCGTCCTGGTCCCGGGCACCGACTCCGAGGTGCCGGGCACGGGCAAGGACAGCCGGATCGAATCATTCACGCCCCAGTCGGACGGGGTCTATTTCGTCTCGGCGTCGGCGGAGAGCGGTTGGACGGGCACCTACGAACTGTCGCTGACGGTGACGGCCGGGGAGCACGTGGCGGACCTGAGCCGGCTGGCCCCCTCGGGCCTCAGCGCGTCCCTTGCCGATGGCGGCGGCGTTGCGCTGGGCTGGACCGCGCCAGGTGCCGACGCGGCCTCGGTGGACGGCTACCGGATCCTGCGCGGGGAGGGCGAGGGCGAGATGTCCGCCCTGGTCTCCGACACAGAGTCGACGGCGACCGCCCACAGCGACGCGACGGCGGAGGCCGGGACCACCTACGTCTACCAGGTCTCCGCGCTGAGGGGCGAGGCGGCCAGCCAGGGCTCGGACACGGCCTCGATCACGATCCCGCCGCCGGTGCCGCCGGAACCCGAGGAGTCCGGGGAACCCGTGGCGGCCGAGCAGGTGGTCGCTGCGACCACCCCACCGGGGCAGCCACGGAAGTTGCGGGCGATCTCAGTGACGCACGCGGCGGTCGAGCTGGGCTGGACGGCGCCGGAGGGCGCGGAGGCAACGGGCTACCAGATCAGGCGGAGGCCGCACCCCGAGGGTAGCTTCACCCTGATCGCCACCCTCTCCGGCAGCGCATCAACGAGCTACACCGATATCGGCGTCAGTCCATCTACGGGCTACGTCTACCAGGTAATGGCGTACAACCCGGCCGGCGTGGGCGATCCCTCGGCCGACCTGAGGGTGCTCACGCCGGACGCCCCGGAGGCGGTCGGCGGATTCCGCCAGGTCGATGCCGGCTGGGGCCATATCTGCGCCCTGCGGATGGACGGCACCGTGCACTGCTGGGGCGAGTTCGTGCGCCGCGACCGGGAGCAGCCCAGCAGCCCCGAGGGCACGTTCACACAGATCGTGGCCGGCAACGATTCGTCCTGCGGCATCCGGACCGACGCTTCCGCGCTGTGCTGGGATGACGGCCAGAGGCTGGGCCCGATCGCCAACGACCAGCCCAAGCGGCAGATTCACACCTACACCCAGACCGGTGTCTGCTGGGTGAACCAGGACGGCACGGTGGGATGCGCCGGAGACCATCATCAGGAACCGAACGAGTCTAACTACACGCTGGTCACGACCGGCTATGACTTCGCCTGCGCCCTGACCGTGGGCGGAGATGTGGTCTGCTGGAACGGCAACCGCCGGCTCGATCCCCCACCGGGCAGCTTCAGCTTCATCCAGGCCGGCGGCAGCCGGGTCTGCGGGATCAGGCAGGACGACGATCCGGATGACGGTGTGGACGCCGACGGCGACCTCCTCTGCTGGGGGGTCGGCGAGCCGCACCAGAATCAGAGCGGTTGGTATTCCAACTCCTACTACCTGGAGACCACGGCGCCCGAGGGCAAGTTCCGCCACGTCGACCTGCACTATGCGCAGACCTGCGGCGTGACCACCGGCGGAGACATCAAGTGCTGGATGCGGGATGACGGTCCCGCGACCTCGCTGGTGAGGAACGTGCCCCGGGTGGCGCCGGCGGGCGTCTTCAGCGACGTCTCGATCGACTGGTACATGAACGTCTGCGCCCTCCGGACCGACCGCTCGATCACCTGCTGGAAGGGCACCGGCGAGGAGGTCTGGACGCCGGCCTTCGACTCGCCCTGGAAGGACAACGCCGGGCTGCTGGAGCTCGAACTCAGCGGGATCGAGTTCAGCTTCGACCCGGAGACGCTGAACTACGCGGTCCAGGTCGACAGCGGTGTGTCGTCCACCACGGTCAAGGCCACGGCGACCAACACGCAGGCGAACGTATCGATCTCGCCCGGCAGACACGAGGTGGACCTGTCGACGGGACCCAACACCATTGCCGTGAAGGTAACCGCGGCCGACGGGGAGACGACCCGGACCTACCGGGTGACGGTCACCCGTGCCGCGGGCTAGCAGCCCGTGGAAACGCCCCCGGGATGCGGGCCGCACCCCGGGGGAACCCGGGCCCGGGAGGTCCTGGCAAACGGGACGCCCCACGGAGCTCCCCTCGACCGCGTCGGGTCGAACCCAATCCGACAAAGGAGTGACCGCCGGATGGAATTCCGGTTCTCGAGGTCAGAGGTGAAATGACGAGACACACCGAACCCACAGCCCAACCCTCCGGCAGGGGACACCCACCCCGAGGCCCCGGCCACTGGCGGCCCTCGCCTTCGCGGCGCTCATCCCCGGGATCGTCCACTGCCAGACTCCGCCCAACCAGGACGCAACTGGCTGGCCGGTCATCCACCCGCCCGCGGAAGGCGGCGGCATCCTGCTGGCCAAACTTTCGTGCATTGGCGACCCGAACGGGCTCCCATATGGCAACAACAACGACCGGTACAACTCCTCCCACCGGTGAACCCTCGCAAGGGCTACTTGGGCGGTCCCGCGGGATCTGACCGAGCGGCTCACGAATATGAGGCACCCGCCTCTGCTGCCCATGACACGCAAGAGGGGCAGCTACCAGCAAGCAACAGCCGTGAACCGGCTGAAGAGAGAGAACTGTATGCACTTGGAAAGCATCAAGCCAATCGGATTGCACGTTGCCGGTTGGGTCACGGAGTCAATCCAGCCGATGACACGATTAACCGGGAACAAACGTCCCGGAGTCATGTCCCTCCCACTACGACATGCGCCCCTGAGGCTATTGGCCTTGGCGGTGGCCCTCCTGGTCCTGACCCTGGGCATTCCCTGGGTCGCCCACGCCCAGACGCCGCCGAACGAGTCCGCCACCGGCCAGCCGCGAGTCCTTGCTTCGGCGGAAGGCGCTCCCTACCTGTTTGCCGACACATCACGCATCGCCGACGGAAACGGCATCCCCTTCACCCCTACAACTGGCGAGGGAGGGGCCATCGAGTTCACTTACTCCTACCAGTGGATCCGGGTCGACAGCGGGGACTCGACCCAGACCAATATCGGCGACGGCTCGGCCAGGTACAGGCTTGTCGACGCCGATATCGGCCACCTGATCAAGGTGGCAGTCTCATTCACGGACCTGGACAGCTACTTGGAGTCTCTGACCAGCCTGCCCTTCGGCCCGGTCGTAAGACCGGCCGCATTGGCGTCGCCAGCGACGCTGGTCAGCAACACCGGTCAGTCTCATTCCGCCACGGGAGTGATCCAGAAGCAGTACGCCCAGGAGTTCATGTTGGGCGATCACGGCCAGGGCTACGAGATCTCCAGCGTCTCGATCGAACTGGCGGCGGTCCCGACCGATCTGACGGTCTCTCTGTGGATCGGCAATTTCTCCAAGCGTAGCTCGGTCGCGACCACCAAGCTGTTCGACTTTGAGAATCCGGCCACGCTCACCGTCGGGACGAACAAGTTCACGGCGCCGCCGGGCGTGCTTGCGTACCACGGGGTCCGTTACTACATCGTGCTGACGAACTTCGGCGCCTCGCTGTCGATCAAGGAGACGACGTCGGACGACGAGGACGAGGGCGGCGAGACCGGAGCCGAGCTCGCGGACACGGCGCGGGAAAGAGCGTTGACCGAGACCGGACGCTGGGGAAGTGCCAGCGATCGCGAAACCGGCGTCGACCCAAACAAGGAGACCCCGGTGCTGCGCCTGGCCATTGAGGGCGCGAGGCGGGCCAGCGGCATCCTGGTGTCGTCCTACGCCCAACCCTTTGAGGGCGACCAGGAAATCATCTCGCTTGGCGACAACTGCTGTTTCAGAATGAATGTCGGT
The DNA here is from genome assembly GCA_963667415.1 of Dehalococcoidia bacterium. GTDB lineage: Bacteria > Chloroflexota > Dehalococcoidia > Lucifugimonadales > UBA3495 > VXOI01. The sequence continues at coordinate 1,408,148 of OY763410.1, forward strand.
GCAGCGGATCGCTACCTGATCCACGGTTTTTCCTGGAACTCGGACAACACAGATACAAACGGCGGCATTGCCAACCCGTGGGACCTGCGCGAAGGCACGAGTGCAACTGGCACCAAGCAGGTCAGGCTGATCAATACCCGTAACGCGGCAGGCATCACCGAATGGACGGCGCCGCAGGGCGCCACCGTGGCAGGAGGAAGCGGCCAGACCTACACCCTCGGGACCGATTGGGATTTCCCGTATCACCTGAGTGACGGCACGAGAATAAGCGCCGTCTTAACCCGCACATGGAGCACCCCACCCGGGAACACGGCCCTCGACACGCCAAGGGCGGCGGGCGTGAGCCTCTCGCGGCATGGGGAAGTTGACGTCAACCAACCGATCGCGACCGTGCTCGGCGAGCCACTGTACGCGATGGTGCAGAACCTGGGCCAGACCGACAACGGTTACGTCGAGGTTGGCGATACCAACAAGCAGGTATTGTCGCAGCGCTTCGAGACCGGTTCCAACACGGACGGCTATCTGCTGCGGGGCATCGGCGTCAATATCGAAGGCTCCGACGACGCGAACAGCGTCGCCCAGGTGCCTGATAACGAGCAGTCGGTGTCGGCGGCGGTGTACACCGCAAAGACGAATGGCAGTCCGGACACGAAGCTGTTCGACCTTACGAGTCCGGCCGACTTCGCGCCAGGCCATAGCTTCTTCGAGGCGCCGGCCGGCACGAGGCTGGATGCGAGCACCTCCTACACGCTGGTCTGGACATACAACGGGGGCACCCGGCACAGACTGCAGCAGACCACGAGCGACAGTGAGGATTCGAGCAGGTTTACCGGCTTTGAGATTGGGGTCGCGTTCTGGCTGGGCGCCGACGCTGCCAACTTGACTGTGGACTCGGGCGGCAACTCGTTGGAGATTGCGGTGTACACGGACGCCGCGCCCGGGGTCGTGGTGTACACGGACACCGTGCCCGACCTGCCCGGGAACGCCACCGGCTTGCCGGTGGTCCTGGTTTCTGCGGAGGGCGGCGGCGCCATCCTGGCAGCCGACACTTCGCGCATCGCCGACGAGGACGGGCTGCCCCACATCGGAGAACCGACATCCGGCATTGAAGGCTACTCCTTCTCCTACCGCTGGTTCCGGGTCGACGGCGAGACCGAGACCGTGGTGGGTACCGACTCGCAGCGGTACCAGCTCGTCGACGACGACATCGGCAAGCTGATCAAGGTGCGAGTCACGTTCGTGGACCTGGGAGGCTTCCACGAGACGCTGACCAGCCTGCCCTTCGGCCCGGTCTCCCCGCGTGCTCCGTCGCGTCCGACGAAGACCCTGGTCGGCAACACGGGCCGGACGCAGTCGGCCACGGCGAACATCACCACCAGCCGGTACGCCATGGGCTTCAAGCTGGGGGCTCACGGCCAGGGCTACGACATCTCGAGCGTCGAAATCGACCTGGCCGCGGTTCCGCCAAGCCTGAGTGTCTCGTTGTGGACCGCGGGCGCTCAGGGGAGCCCCTACGCGGGGTCGCTTATTGCGAAGCTGTTCGACTTTGAGAATCCGTCATCATTCCGGGTCGGCCTGAACGAGTTCACGGCCCCGACAGGAGCGTTCCTGTACCAGAACCTCCACTACTTCATCGTGCTGTCGGGGTTCGGCGACTCGCTGTCGATCAAGGAGACGGCGTCGGACGCTGAGGACGCGGGCGGCGAGCCGGGCGCCGTGATCTGCAACTTCAGTGGCAATGAGTACGTGGTCAACGAGGACCAGGACGACGAGATGCGCGTCTCGTGCAACGACAACCCCGGAGACACCGGTGTGCTGCGCCTGGTGATCAAAGGCTCGAAGCGGACCGGCGGCATCCTGGCTTCAAACTACGCGCAATCCTTTGAGGGTGACCAAGAAATCATTTCGGTTGGCGACAAAATCGGTTTCAGCATCGTTGTCGGAGCAGCGGACCGCTACCACATCCGTGGTGTGACGTTCGTTGCGGACGACAGCACACCTCGCGGAGCGGGCTTTATCAACCCGTTCTGGCTGCGCTCGGATTCCCTGTCGGGCGACAGGCATTTCGACCTGGCCAATACACGTGACGTCGCCGGCCAAGGGGTATGGACGGCTCCGCAGGGCGCCACCGTCGAAGGAGGCTGCACCACGGATTCAATGACCATGGACGTGACCTGCACCCGATACGTCCTGGATTGGGGTGATTTCAACGTAACGAAACAAAACGGTGTTGACAGAATCGGAGCCGTCTTAAGCCGCTTCCACCAGGTCGCAGATGCTGCCGATGGCAAGGCGGACGCGCCGACGGCGCCGGGCGTGTCCCTCGGCACCGGCCAAAGTGTTACCAACAATGATGCTGCCGGCCCGACACCGCTGATGGCCGTGCACGGCGAGGCGCTGGTCGCGATGGTGCAGAACCTGGGCCAGACCGACGACAACCCCCTGACCCTGAACGTCGGCATCCCAGTGACCAAGGTGATATCGCAGGGCTTCACGACCGGTTCCGGCGCGGTCCGCCACCGGCTGCAGGGCGTCGGCGTCAATATCGAAGGCTCTGTGGACACGGTTACCAATGTCGCCCAGATACCCGACGATTCGGCCTCGGTGTTGGTGTCCGTGTACACCGATTCAAACGGCAAGCCGGGCACGAAGCTGTTCGATCTGGTCAGTCCGACCGAATTCGAGGCGGGCCACAGCTTCTTCGAGGCTCCGCCGGGCACATACCTCCAACCGAGCACGTCCTACGTGCTGGTCTGGGAGCATATCGGCGGCAGCATTCATGAGTTGAATCTGACCGCCAGCAGCAGCGAGGACTCGGGTGCGGCCGTGGGCGCCAGCATCGCGGACGGCCGCCGAGGCGGTTCCAGCCTGACCAACCTGGGGAGTCAAACTTCCCATGCGCTGCAGATCGCGGTGTACACCGAGGTCGTCCCAGTCTATGTGCCGCTGAGCTGGCTGCACATCCCGGACGGCGCCGAGGTGGGGGACCAGTTCCGGGCGCTCTTCCTCACGAGTCGCGGCAGGCTGCCCACGTCCGGGGAGATTTCGGACTACAACGCCTGGGTCCAGGAGGAAGCGGGCAGGGAGTACAACCATCCGATTATTCGGAGGGCGGCCTCGCGGTTCAAGGCGGTGGCCTGCACCGCTTCGGTGAATGCGCGGGCGAATACCCAGATAGCGGGCGTTTTCGGCGGCGTGCCGGTCCACTGGCTGGACGGAGGCTGGGAGGATCGCCCCACGCTGGTCGCCAATTCGGACTCTGACTTCTACGACGGTGAGTGGGCCAACACCGAGTACGGCGCCTACGTCACCGGGAACTCCGCCCATTTCGAAGACCACGCCATGGTCTTGACCGGGTGCGACGCCTCCGGAGACGCACATCCGGAATTCCACATGGGCAACACCTCAGCCATGAACATGGTTGCGGTGGGGACACCGAACGGTCGCTCGCTGAAAACGAGAGAAGAGAGCGTCGATCCCAATTTCGGTCCGCTCGGCGCGGTCGATGTCGATAGCGGGTACGCGTACCACAGGTACTACGTCACCATCGATGGACAGCGGCAAAAACGGCTGCTGCCGCTCTATGCGATCTCGCCGATCTTCACAGTCATCGACGCCCCCCCTGAGCGCACCATCAAGGAGAGTGGCCAGATCCGTCAGCCGCGTGCCGAGGTCGTGATGATCAGCCTCGACTCGCCGCTGGTTCCCGCGGGCCTGGGTATCGCCGACCAGTTCCGGCTGATGTTCGTCTCCAGCACCAAGCGCAACGCCCAGTCCACTGATATCGCGGACTACAACGAGTTCGTGCAGGACCTGGCGGCGGCGGGACACGCGGACATCCAGGCCCACAACTCCGGGTTCCGGGCGGTGGCCTGCACCGGGGACGTGGACGCACAGGACAACACCAGGACGACTGGTACCGGCATCCGAATCTACTGGCTCGGGGGCGACAAGGCGGCCGACAACTACAAGGACTTCTACGACGGCTCCTGGGACGAGTCGGTCAACGTGAGGGACGAGTCGGGCACGGCCATCACCGTTCCGGATAACACCCAGGACTATGACCCCTGGACCGGGTGCAACGACAACGGAGCGGAACTATTCATTGGTTCTGTTTCGGGAGCATTGGGCACAACGAATCCGGGACACGGACGACTCAACAATGTTGTGGCTGACGGCCCCTTGCAGACCGGTGGGAAAAGCAAGGCGAGCCTCAACCGCCTCTACGGGCTCTCCTACATCTTCCAGGTGCGATAGATGCACCTGCCGGAACACCCTGCCGACGGACGCCCTCACCGGGCGTCCGGCCCGGCGGGGTCCTTGGACAACCCTTGACCAGAGGATGATTAGAGATGAAATCAACAAGACAGATCAATTCGACCTGCTCCGCCTTCAGGGTTGCAGCTCGCCTCGGCCCATCGACCCGGTCCCTGAGCCCACGCGGCATCCGGGTGGCCCTGCTGGCGGCCATGGTGCTGGTGGCCATGGCCCTCTGGTCGCCGCCGGCCCACGGTCAGGAGCCTGCAGAGCCGGTCTGGTCGGCCGACATGACGGTGGTGGAGTACAGCAGCGTCTCCAAGGGCGCAGCCAGCTCCGACCTTTTCTCCAACGTGGGCGGAAGCGGCAACCTGCAGATCAAGTCGCTCTGGTCCCACATACCCGGCCGCGATCTGCGCTTGGCATTCCAACAGGACGTTCCCAACGCTTCGGACTACACCCTGCAGGTCGGCGCCCTCTCCCTGGAGTTTCCTGCGGACAGCTCCGGCTACAGCAGCTTCAAGTGGAACGACGTGGACGTCGATTGGGCCGACGGTCAGGTAATTCATGCAAGCATTGTTCTCACGTCCGAAAGCAACACACCACCAGCCAACACTCCGGCCACAGGAGTCCCCACCGTCAGCGGGGCGGCGCAGGTGGGGGAGACGCTGACGGCGGACACCTCGGGCATCGCGGACGCCGATGGGCTGACCAACGCCTCATACGCCTACCAGTGGATACGTGCCGACGGAGGCGCCGACGCCGACATCGCGGGTGCCACGGACTCCACCTACACGCTCACCGGCGACGACCAGGGGAAGACCATCAAGCTCAGGGTGACCTTCAATGACGACGAGGGCAACAGCGAGACCCTGACCGTGGTCGCAGCGGAGGACGTGGGCGAGATCGAACCGAAGACGCAGTTCCTGGTCAGCAACCTGGGCGTCAATGTCACTGCTGGGATTATGCGCCCGCTGAGTGCGGCTCGCCCAGGGTTTGCCCAGGCATTCACGACGGGCGCGAGGACCGGCGGCTACGCACTGGCTTCCGTCGGCATCCATGTTTCGCAATTGTCCGATGAGTCCACTGCGGGGGACCACCTCCGGGTGACCATCAACGGCGCCGGGAGCGAGGGCGAGCCGGGCTCCGCGCACTGCACCCTGACCAACCCGTCGAGCTTACCGGCGCCGGGCGTGATCGCCTTCGTGGCGCCGGCGGGCGAGGGCTCCTGTCAGCAACTGGCGGCGGAGACGACCTACTTCGTCGTCATCGAGTGGCTCAATCCCAGCGGAGCCGGCTCGTTTGCACTCATTCCGCAGACCTACCCCACCGAGGAGGTGGCCGCCACTGAAGAGGATCCGGGCGGCGCGGAGGGCTGGTCGATAGCCGACCAATCCCACTACCTCACCGTCAGCTCCGGCGCCCGGACCTGGACCGCCTACGCTGAGACGGCCAGCTTCAAGATTCGGGTGAAGGGAGACGCTGTCACGGCAGCCAAGGCCAACACCCCGGCCACGGGCCTGCCCACCATCTCGGGCACGCCCCAGGTGGGAATGACGCTGACGGTGGATACCTCGGCGATCACCGACGAGGACGGTCTGGACGACGTCTCCTACAGCTACCAGTGGATTGTCAATGACGGAACGGGGGACGCCGACATCGGGGAGGCCACGGACTCGACCTACGCTCCTTCCGTCAGCGACGTGGGCAAGACCATCAAGGTGAAGGTCTCGTTCACCGACGATGCCGACAACGATGAGACGTTGACCAGCGAGGCCACGGTGGCCGTGGCCGCCAAGGCCAACAGTGGGGCCACCGGCCTGCCGACCATCAGCGGGACGCCCCAAGTTGGCGTGGCGCTGACGGCGGACACGTCTGCCATTTCCGACGGGGACGGGCTGGAAGGCGTCACCTACAGCTACCAGTGGTTGGCCGGAGGGTCGGATATCGACGGTGCCACCGGTTCCAGCTACACCTTAACAGCCAGCCAGAAGGGGCAGACCATCCAGGTGAGGGTGACCTTCACCGATGATGACGGCAACGCCGAGACCCTGACGAGCGTGGCGACGAAGGCAGTAGCTGCCGCGTCCAACCGCGAGGCCACGGGCCTGCCCACCATCAGTGGGACGCCCCAGGTGGGAGAAACCCTGACGGGCAGCACCTCTGCCATCAACGACGAGGACGGGCTGGAAAACGCTTCCTACAGCTACCAGTGGTTGGCCGACGAAGTGAACATAGTCGGCGCGACCCGCTCCAGCTACGTCCTGGCCAACGGCGACGCCGGCAAGACCATCAAAGTCAGCGTCTCCTTCAACGACGACGGCGGAAACGCCGAGACGCTGACGAGCGCCCAGACTGTTGCGGTCGCCGCCACAGTGCCCACGGCCCCTCTGACCCTGAGCGTAGCAACAGGAGACCAGGACTCGGAGCTTGAGGCGTCCTGGCAGGCCCCCTCATCCAACGGGGGTTCCGCCGTAACGAGCTACAGGGTGCAGTGGAAGGAGTCTGCGGAAAGCTGGGACACAGACGCTGATGTATCCGAGACCACGGTGGCCGGGACCACTCACACCATCACCGGGCTGACCGGCGGGGTGGAGTACGGCGTGCGGGTCATTGCCAGCAACATAGCGGGCGACGGTCCGGCGTCCACCGAGGTTAAGAGTACTCCCGCAGGAGGCGTCTCGGAGCAGGTCGTTGAGCCTGAGAACACCGCATCCACCGGGCTGCCCACCATCGGCGGGACGCCCCGGGTGGACCAGACGTTGACGGCAGACACCTCGCCCATAGACGACGCCGACGGGCTGACCAACGTCTCCTGGCAGTACCAGTGGATCGCTGGAGGATCGGACATCGGCGGGGCCACCGGCTCCAGCTACACCCTCACCTACAGCGCGCAGGGACAGACCATCCAGGTCCGGGTGACCTTCACCGACGACGAGGGCAACGAGGAGACCCTGACCAGCCTGGCCACCGTTGCCGTTGCGGCGGCGCCCAACCGCGGGGCCACTGGAGCGCCCACCATCAGAGGAACGCCCCAGGTGGACCAGACGCTGACGGCGGACGCTTCGCCCATAGACGACGCGGACGGGCTGACCAGCGTTTCCTACAGCTACCAGTGGATCGCCGAAGGGTCGGACATCGCGGGAGCTACCGGCGCCGCCTACACCCTGAACGCCAGTGAACAGGGACAGACCATCCAGGTGCGGGTGACCTTCACCGACGACCGGAACAACGCCGAGACCCTGACCAGCATTACCACTGCCGAAGTGGCGGCGGCACCGGTGCCGCTCACCGTCCTGCTGAAGGTTGCGGCCCCGGCCTCCCACGACGGCTCGTCCGAGTTCACCTTCGAGATCGAGTTCAGCGAGGAGTTCGGCCTGAGCTACAAGACTCTGCGGGACCACGCCTTCAATGTGACGGGCGGTTCCGTGGAGAGGGCGCAGAGAACGGACCAGCCCAGCAACATTCCCTGGCGCATCACGGTCAAGCCGCAGGGCGACGGGGACGTGACCATCGAACTCCCGGCAACCACGGACTGCAACGCCGACGGGGCCATCTGCACCGGCGACGGCAGGATGCTGTCCAACTCGCTGAGCATCACCGTGTCGGGGCCGGGGGGCTAGGAGCGCTGCAGGAGGGAGCTTTCCAAGAAACAGCAAGGCACCCAGGCACCCAAACACTGATGAGCGGAGGAAAGCGCTGCGTTTGCGGCAGCTCCCCGCCGGCCCCTGGGCCAAGGCTCGGCGGAGGCTCCCGTCGGCCAGTTGAACCCGGGTATCGAACGCCAGCCGAGCGGCGCGCTCCGGACCGGTCCCGGGATTCTCCGGGAGACCCGACGACGAGGCGGTCTCAGGGGCTGTTGACCAAGTGAAATAGCCCTTTCCGGCTAATTTTCAAGAGGACAAGGAGCTCGAACATGTCCAAGGCCAACCCGGTTTCCGGCACACTCACTGGAACTCCCGAGGCGGGCGCCCTCCTGAAGGGGACCTCGCTCGTCCTGCTGACGCTGATCCTGGCAGCAGCCTGGTGGATCACGCTGGGCTTCCCGCCCCTGGTGCAGGCCGGGGACCCAGAGGACGGAACGCCGCTGTGGTCGGCGGACATTTCGGTGGTGGACCTGGAAAACGGCGCCATCGGAGCCGTCCGGGCCTCGGATTTCTCCAACCAGGCAGGAAGCGCCGGGGTCACCGCCAAGTGGCTCTACCACTACGAGTACGACGGCAAGCTGAGGCTATCGTTCACGGAGGGAGCGGAAGTCGAGGGATACCTGCTCCAGGTGGGACACCTGACCCTCTCTTTCGCCGGGAACACCTCCGGCAACAGCTCCTTCACCTGGGACGATGTGGACGTGGACTGGGAGGCAGGACAGACCCTGGCCGCGCGGATCGTGACCAAGACGGACGGGAACATCCCGCCCACCGGCCTGCCCAAGGTGACGGGAAGGCCCCAGGTCGACGAGACGCTGACGGCGGACATCTCTGACATCGCCGATCAGGACGGTCTGGACAGCGTCTCGTGGACGTACCAGTGGCAGGCGGACGGGGCCGACATCACCCTGCCCACGGGCTCCAGCTACACACCGGAAGCCACGGAACTGGGGAGGACCATCACCGTCAAGGTGACCTTCACCGACGACCAGAGCAACGACGAGAGCCTGACCAGCAAGCCCAGCGCGGCCGTGATCGCGGCCAACACCGCCGCTGGGGGAACACCCACCATCAGCGGAGACCCCAAGGTGCGGCAGACCCTGAGCGCCGACGTCTCCGGCATAACCGACGCCGACGGGCTGGCGTCAGTCTCCTACACCTACCAGTGGACCGCAGGGGGCGCCGACATCGAGGACGCCACTGCTTCCGAATACAAGCTGACGTCAGCAGAGCTGGGAAAGGCGGTAAAGGTGACGGTGACGTTCCTGGACGACGCGGGCAACAGAGAGTCGCTGAGCAGCGCCGCTACGGTCGCGGTGGAGAACGGGCCGCCGGACACACCGGAAATAAACAGCGCCAGGCGGGCCCACGTGGGCATGCTTCAGGTGGACTGGAACGATGTGGACGACGTCACCTCCTACGAGCTCCAGTACCACCAGTACGATATGAACTGGCTGACGCTGCCCCACGAAAAGCTGAACTACCAAGCCCACTACAACGGGTCGTACGCCCTGGTGGACGGCCTGGGATATGAAACCGGGTACAGTTTCCGCGTGAGGGCGCTGAATGATGCCGGAGCCTCCGAATGGTCGGGAACCTACACCAACGGCCACCATCCCAGGGAGTTGTACGGCCCGGATACCAGTGCGCGCCCCAGGTTGGCCGGCTCCCCCTCGAAACCACAGGAACTCTCGGCCTCCGGCGCCGGCCACCTGGAAGTGGAACTGTCCTGGTCAGCGCCGGAAGAGTCCGGCGACAGCGACGTCGCCGGATACCGGGTCGAATACAAGCCCGTAGGCACCAAGATATGGAGTTTCCTGGCAGCAACGGAGGAGACCTCATACCGCCACACGGGACTCAGCCCCGACCGGAATTTCTATTACCGGGTCTCGGCCTTCAACAGTGACGCGCGGGGGCAGAACACGGAAAGGGTCCGCGGCATCAGCACAGTCAAGGCGGGCGAAGGCAAATGGCAACCCAGAATACACAGGGTTGCGGACGACTGGGAGCTGATCCCCGAAGGAGCCGGCCTGGAGGGCGGAGACCGGTTCCGGCTGATGTTCATCACGGCGGAATCCCGGGATGCCAACTCGGACAGTATTGAGGACTACAACAAGTTCGTCCAGGACGCAGCGGCGGCGGGCCACCTCGGTATCCAGGAGTACAGCGCGGACTTCCGGGTCCTGGCCAGCACGGTGGCCGTGGACGCCGTGGACAATACGGGCACCAACTGGACGCAGAGCCATCCCGGACTGCCGGTGTACTGGCTGAAGGGCACCAGGGTGGCCGACGACTACAAGGACCTGTACGACGGCGAGTGGGACGACCCTAGATTCGCCGAACAAACAAGACGAACACGGTCAACCTACTTCGAAGCCCCGCACGGTTGGGTAACAAGAGAGGAAATAAGGACCTACTACCACTTCGACGCGAACCGGGGAGAATACATCTACACCGATGAACACGGTGTGTCCATGTACAACCGCCATTGCCACGGTTACTACTGGAACGTTTACGGGCCAGCCACAAACAACGAATACCAGTACGACCTGAACCCGTGCATTTCCACGGGAACCAACAACGACGGCACAGCGCAACGCGATGAGTCCCTTCAAAACTGCGGCTCCTACACCACCCTGGGAAACCCCTGTAGAACAGTGACCTTTGGAAGGCCGACGCGGATTCTGCCAGAAGAAGGCGGTGAGTTGCGGCCAGTGCGGGAAATTGACCCCACTCTGGACTTTGGATACCGGGAATCCAAGCCAGCCTTCTCCACCAAGGAAAGAGAGGCAGGGCCGGAATGGTCAGTCTGGCTGATCCCCATGTCCGAGGGAGTCATCGCTACTACCTCCCTCTTCTACGCCATATCGCCCATCTTCGAGATCGAGGTAACGCCCGCGCTGAGCGTCGCCGACGCGGAGGCCACCGAGGGAGACGACGCCACCCTGGACTTCACCGTAACACTGCATCCGGCAGCCGAGGCGGAGGTGACGGTGGACTACGCCACCCAGGACGGCACGGCCACCGCGGGCTCGGACTACACCTCCACGTCGGGCACCCTGACCTTCGCGGCAGGCGAAAGCGCGAAGACGGTCTCCGTCCCCATCACCGACGACACCGCCGAGGACGACGGCGAGACCTTCAAGCTGCTGCTGAGCAACGTCAGCGGGGCCAAGATCAGGGACGCCGAGGCCACGGGAACCATCAGGAACACGGAGGACAACACCGCCGCCGGAGGCGCGCCCACGATCACCGGAACCCCGCGGGCGAGGGAAACACTCACCGCCGGCACCTCGGGAATAACCGACGCCAATGGGCTCACCAACGTGTCCTGGCAATACCAGTGGCTTGCGGACGGCGCCGACATCAACTCGGCCACCGGCTCGACCTACACGGTGGCCACAGGGGACGTCGGCAAGCGGATATCGGTCCGGGTCTCCTTCAACGACGACGGCGGAAACGCCGAGACGCTGACGAGTGCCCAGACCGAGGTGGTGGCCGCCACGGTGCCCACGGCGCCTTTGAGCCTGAACGTGGCAACAGGAGACCAGGACCAGGAGCTTGAGGCGTCCTGGCAGGCCCCAACGTCCAACGGCGGTTCCGCCGTCACCGGCTACAGGGTGCAGTGGAAGGAGGCGGCGGACAGCTGGGACACCGAGGCCGACGTCTCCGAGGCCGCGGAAACCGGGACCACCCACACCATCACCAGCCTCACAGGCGGGGTGGAATACGCCGTAAGGGTCATCGCCAACAACGTTGCGGGTGACGGTCCGGCGTCCACCGAGGCGAAGGGTACTCCCGCGGGAGGCGTCTCGGAGCAGGTTGTTGAGCCTGAGAACTCCGCGCCCACCGGCCTGCCCACCGTCAGCGGAACTCCCCAAGTGGACCAGACGCTGACGGCGGACACCTCGCCCATCGATGACGCCGACGGGCTGACCGACGTTTCATACGAGTACCAGTGGATTGCCGGCGGAATGGACATCGACGGAGCCACCGGCTCCACCTACACCCTCACCTACGGCGAGCAGGGACAGACCGTCCAGGTCCGGGTGACCTTCACCGACGACGAAGGCAACGAGGAGACCCTGAGCAGCGTGGCCACCGTTGCCGTTGCGGCTGCGCCCAACCACGAGGCCACCGGCAAACCCGCCATCGGCGGGACGCCCCAGGTGGACCAGACGCTGACGGCGGATACGGCCAACGTTGTCGACGAGGATGGCCTGACCCGGGTTTCCTACAGCTACCAGTGGATCGCGGGAGGGTCGGACATCGACGGAGCCACCGGAGCCAGTCACACCCTGACCGCCAGTGAGCAGGGGAAAACGATACAGGTGCGGGTGACCTTCTCCGATGACCGGAACAACGCCGAGACCCTGACCAGCATCGCCACTGCCGCAGTGGCGGCGGCACCGGCGACGCTCACCGTCCTACTGAAGGTCGCCGCCCCGGCGACCCACGACGGCTCGTCCGAGTTCACCTTCGAGATCGAGTTCAGCGAGGAGGTCAAGCTGAGCTACGTGACCCTGAAGAACCATACCTTCAATGTGACGGGAGGGTCCGTGGAGAGGGCGCAGAGAACGGACAAGCCCAGCAACATTCCCTGGCGCATCACAGTAAAGCCGCAGGGTGCCGGGGACGTGACCATAGAACTCCCGGCAACCACGGACTGCGGAGCTAACGGGGCCATCTGCACCGGCGACGGAAGAGAATTGTCCAACTCGCTGAACATCACCGTATCCGGGCTGGGCCAGTAGGTCCGCCGCCGGGGAGAGGGTCGCTGAAAACTGGCAATGGTTGGCAACCTCTGACGGTTGAGTAGGTGACAGATCGAGTTCACTTACTCCTACCAGTGGATCCGGATCGACAGCGCGGACTGAGGGGCGGGCTGGATCCGTCTCGGGATCCGCTAGGGGACCCACCGCCGAGGCGGTCTCCAGGGCGGTTGACCGATTGAATGTTCCCATTCCAGCAAAGTATACAGAACATCAGGAGTTCAAACATGTCCAAGGCCAACCAAGTGTTCGGCACGCTCAGCGGCGCTCCCGGGGCGGGCGCCCTCGGCTGGTGGACCCCGTTCGTCCTGCTGGCCCTCTGCCTCGCGGCAGCCGGCTGGATGGCAGCCGGACTGCCCAAGGTCGTGGAAGGGCAGGACCAGGCCCCGCTCTGGTCGGCCCAGATCAGCGTGACGGACCTCGAAAACGGAGCCGTGGGCGCCGTGCAGGGCACGGACTTCTCGAACCAAGGCGGGAGCGCCGGCCTCACGGCCAAGTGGCTCTACCACTACGAGCACGACGGGAAGCTCAGGCTCTCGTTCACCGAGGGCGCCGACGTCGAGGGCCACGTGCTGCAGGTGGGGCACCTCACCCTCGCATTTCCCGACAACACCTCCGGCAACAACTCGTTCACCTGGCAGAACGTGGAGGTGGACTGGGAACAGGGCGACGCCCTGGCCGCCCGCATCGTGGAGACAACGGACGGCAACACGCCGCCCACGGGACTGCCGCAGATAACCGGCCGGCCCCAGGTGACCGAGGTCCTGACGGCCGACGCCTCCGGGATCGTGGACGCCGACGGCCTAGACTCGGCGACCTTCGCCTACCAGTGGCAATCGGGCGGGACCGACGTGGCCCTCGCCACGAACTCCGAATACACGCCCACTGCGCCCGACCAAGGGAAGGTCATCACCGTAAAGGTTTCCTTTGAAGACGACGGCGGCACCGCCGAGAGCATAACCAGCAGGCCCACGGCCCCGGTGCTGGCAGCGAACTCGAAGGCAACGGGAATGCCCACCATCAGCGGCACACCGCAGGTCTGGAGGGCCCTGAGCGCAGACATCTCTACCATCGACGACCAGGACGGGATCACGAACGTGTCGTTCAGCTACCAGTGGGCCAGCGACGACGGGAACGGCCCAGCCGACATAGAGGGCGCCACCGGCTCCACGTTCACCCCCACCGCCAGCGAGGTGGGACACACCGTCCAGGTGCGGGTGACCTTCACCGACGACGCCGGGAACACGGAGGAGCTGACCAGCGCGGCGACGCTCACGGTGGCGGAAGGCCCGCCGCCCGTGCCAACCATCTCCAGCGTGATACGCGAGCACATAGGCATGCTGCGGGTGGACTGGGACGACGTCCACGGGGCAACCGGCTACGAGATCAGCTACCTGCACCATCACATCACCTGGATCACCCTGCCCAATGCCGAGTTCAACTACGACGCGCATTTCAACGGCTCAAAGGCGCTGGTGGACGGCCTGGTCGACCGGTCGAACTACTCCTTCCGGGTCAGGTCTCTGAACGCCTTCGGCCCGTCGGACTGGTCGGAACAGTTCTCCAACGGATTCTCGGGATTCGAGACGTACGGGGTAACCACGGACCCCAGGCCCAGAATTCCCGGCTCACCCTCCGAACCCCGGGACCTGAGCGCCACGCTCTCGCAGCACCTGAAGATACATCTGTCCTGGACGGAGCCTGAGGAGCAGGGGGACAGCGACGTGACCGGCTACCGGATCGAGTACCAGATCCGCGGCAGCAAGATGTGGAACTACCTGGGCACAACCCCGGATACCGCCTGGACCCACACGGGGCTGAGCCCCGGGCGCAAATTCTACTACCGGGTCTCCGCCTTCAACGACCACGGCCGTGGCCGCAACTCCACCAGGTCCAGGGGAGCCAGCTTCTACGACCCCCAACAGGGGCGCTGGCAACCCGAGGTCCACAAGGTCAAAGACGACTGGGAACTCCTGCCCGACGGCGTCGATTGGCAGCACGGGGACCGGTTCAGGCTGATGTTCATCACATCGGACTCCCGGGACGTCCACTCCCCGAACATCGGCGACTACAACGAGTTCGTTCAGGACGCGGCCGCCAACGGCCACGACGCAGTGCAGAAATACAGCGCCGGATTCCGGGTGCTGGCCAGCACCGCCGCGGTCGACGCGGTGGACAACACCGGCACCCACCGGACCAAGGAGGACCCCGGACTGCCCGTCTACTGGCTGGAGGGTACCAGGGTCGCGGACAACTACGCCGACCTCTACGACGGGGAATGGGACGACCCCCGGTTCAGCGCCGAAGTCAGAACAGTCAGCCACACCTACTTTGACGACCAGAAGGGCCTGGTAACGGTCCTCGAACCGATGGCCTTCTGGAGCTTCGACGCCGACCGGGGCGAGTACATCTACACCAGCGAACACGGCGAGTCGATGTACGGGAAACACTGCCACGGCTACTCCTGGCAGACCTGGGACTACTCCATAGGAGATTTTGACGACAACCAGATAGACCTGCTGCCTTGCATCGCCACCGGCAGCAACAACAACGGCCGGGTCCACCACAGCGAATACCTCGACCGCTGCGGCTTCCACAACTCCCTTGGAGGACTCTGCTACGAGGTAGCCATCGGCAGGCCCACCCGGGTGCTGCCCGAGGAGGAGGGAGACGCCCGTCCCCTGGTCGACATCAACCCGACCCTCAATTTCCGGCCACGCTCGACGCAACCGGACTACCTGGTAACCAGCACCTCGGGCCCCACTAACGCGACCGTCACGCTGAAGGACATCTCGACCGGACGGATCACGTACACGTTCCTATTCTATGCGCTCTCGCCCATTTTCGAGGTCGAGGCCGACCCGGCGCTGAGCGTGGCCGACGCCGAAACCGTCGAGGCGGAGGGCGCCACGCTGGACTTCACGGTAGCCCTCCACCCGGCCGCAGCCGCCGAGGTGACGGTGGACTACGCCACCCAAGACGGCACGGCGACCGCGGGCTCGGACTACACCAGCACCAGCGGCACCCTGACCTTTGCGGCGGGCGACACCACCAAGACGGTGTCAGTACCGATCACCGACGATACCGCCGAAGACGACGGTGAGACCTTCAAGCTAGTGCTCAGCAACGCCTCGGGAGCGGAAATCGCCGACGCGGAGGCCACGGGCACGATTCGAAACACCGAGACGAACTCGGCGCCCACGGGCCTGCCGACCGTCACAGGTACGCCACAGGTCGGCGTGCCGCTGACGGCGGACACCTCGGCGATTGATGACGCTGACGGGCTGGACGACGTTTCCTGGCAATACCAGTGGATTGTCAATGACGGGAACAGCGATGCCGACATCGAGGAGGGCACGGGCTCGACCTACACACCGTCGCCCAGCGACGTGGGCAAGACCATCAAGGTGAAGGTCTCATTCACCGATGATGCGGACAACGAAGAGACGTTGACCAGCGAAGCCACGGTGGCCGTCGCCGCCACGGTGCCCACGGCTCCTCAGAGCTTGACCGTAACCCAGGGGAGCCAGGACCAGCAGCTTGACGTGTCCTGGCAGGCCCCATCATCCAACGGCGGCTCCGACGTCACTGGCTACAGGGTGCAGTGGAAGGAGGCGGCGGACAGCTGGGACACCGCGGCCGACGTCTCCGAGGCCTCGGAAACCGGGACCACCCACACCATCACGAGCCTCACGGGCGGCGTGGAGTACGCCGTTCGGGTGATAGCCACCAATAGTGCAGGCGACGGCCCGGCTTCCACCGAGGCGAAGGGCACTCCCACGGGAGGCGTCTCGGAGCAGGCCGTTGAGCCGGAGAACTCCGCGCCCACCGGCCTGCCCACCATCAGCGGAACTCCCCAGGTGGACCAGGCGTTGACGGCGGACACGTCACCCATCGACGACGAGGACGGGCTGACCAACGTTTCATACGAGTACCAGTGGATCGCCGGAGGGTCGGACATCGACGGGGCCACCGGCTCGACCTACACCCTCACCAGCAGTGACCAAGGCCAGACCATCCAGGTAAAGGTGGCCTTCACCGACGACCGGAACAACGCCGAGACCCTGACCAGCATTGCTACCGTCGCCGTTGCGGCGGCGCCCAACCGCGAGGCCACCGGCAAGCCCGCCATTGGCGGTACCCCCCAGGTGGGCCAGACGCTGACGGCGGACACCTCGCCCATAGGCGACGAGGACGGGCTGACCAGCGTTTCCTACAGCTACCAGTGGATCGCCGAAGGGTCGGACATCGCGGGAGCTACCGGCGCCGCCTACACCCTGAACGCCAGTGAGCTGGGACAGACCATCCAGGTGCGGGTGACCTTCACCGACGACCGGAACAACGATGAGACCCTGACCAGCATCGCCACTGCCGCAGTGTTGGCGGCACCGGTGCCGCTCACCGTCAGCGTGACGGTGTCTGCCCCGGCCTCCCACGACGGCTCGTCCGAGTTCACCTTCGAGATCGAGTTCAGCGAGGAGTTCGGCCTGAGCTACAGGACCCTGAAGTTCCACGCCTTCAATGTAACGGGTGGGTCCGTGGAGAGGGCGCAGAGAACGGACAAGCCCAGCAACATTCCTTGGCGCATCACAGTAAAGCCGCAGGGTGCCGGAGACGTGACCATAGAACTCCCGGCAACTACCAACTGCGGAGCTAACGGGGCCATCTGCACCGGCGACGGAAGAAAATTGTCCAACTCGCTGAACATCACCGTATCCGGGCTGGGCCAGTAGGTCCGCCGCCCGGGAGAGGGTCGCTGAAAACTGGCTAGAGCCCAGGCGTCCATGCACGGCGGGTCTAAGGATGCCGCTGCCAACCCGGCGGCCATCTGGCCGACCCGCGCCTGACGAGGTGGCGGGAGGTGACCCGGTTGCCCGATGGGACTCGGGAGTTGACCGGCGCATCTCGGGACGGTGCCCGGAGGCCGGAGCCGTACGCCCACGGGCCCTTGCGTATCTGAAGAGACTGCCCACCCCCGTAGGACGCAAGAACGGCTGTCGACTGGCGAGATAGGCCGGCTCCGCCATTCCGGACGGAGTTCAGCGTCAGTTTAGTGGCACGGCGGGGCGGATCGGTGACTGCCAGACCGGCATATTACCAGCTTACGCCAACGCCAGGGGCGGGACGCCGCACTACCGGGAGTTGTACCTGCTGCAAGTATTGACCCAAGACCGGCAGCGGCGCCGGGGATGCCTCAATATGCTGACTTTCAGACCAAGCCGCAAATGGCGCAGGTTACGCTGGAGCGGGCGTTGGAATCAGAGGTCTCCTTTGCCTGGGTTACAGGGAGAGGGACCTGCGTCAGCGGCCGCAACCTGAGGCTGAGGCCGGAGCAGGAGGAGATTCCCCACGTTCTGGAGGTCAAGACCAACAAAAATCCGTCGGCTCTGACTGACGAGGGCTCCCCTCTAGTTAGGGCGGGACGGCTGGCGTCAGAGCCGGTGAGTCGGGATGGGGCCGCTTGAGCGCGGGCGACGGGTCCGAAGGTCCCAGGGCTTATGATTAAACCGCCGTGGACATACGCCCCCTGAGGAGCCGGGCGAGGGCCGCGGGCTACCGACGCGGCGCAGTATCGCCAAGCCCGAGGAATTGCTCCGCCAAGTATGCCTCGGTCCAGCGGGAACAGGACGGGAGCAACCGGCGAGGGCCGCCGGCTCCGGTGGATCATGGAGGACTGCTTCTAAGAGGCCGACGGGCAGGTGGGTCCGGACCATTACAAGGTGCGGCGATGGGACGGTTGGTACCGACACATCACGCTGGCGATGCTGGCGAAGGCATAATGTTTCGTGGTGATGCATCAGGCGTTCACACACCGGGAAAGAGCAGCTGCCACGGCCTCAGTGAAGAACCGATTCCCATAATCGTTCCCGGGGTGCGGCGGTTGTTCACCCGCCTGGTATGGACGGAAAGCCAACCGCCTGATTTCATTCTTTCCTGGTCGTGGTGGAGACGGTGCCACCAAGCCTGAGCCCCAAAATGCCACTACAAACGCAGATTGATACTTTGAGGCTGTAGAGCAGGAGCGGAGCGCCCATGATTACCTCTGTCATTCGCCGCTGGCTTCCGCCCATCTGCCTGGCGGCCCTGATAGCTGCCGTTTGGGCGTTGCCCTACCGTCCCGACTGCGACTCCCTAGCGTGGGGTGACGACCCGGCCATAGCCCGCATCGACAGCCAGTGTATCCTCCTATCCCATTATGCCAACTCGCTCCACATCGTAGAAACAACCATCGAAAACGCGGAATTTGGGTTGCTCATTGATGAGCACGCTTCCAATGATTACCAGCGGCGGTGGAACGACCGTCTCAACTTCTACGGCCCCGAAACCCTCGCGCTTGCAGGTGCCATCAGGGACTCTGCCCTCTATCAGGGTGCGGTTGCCGACGGACATGCTCCCTCCCAGGAAGAGGTCGCGTCCCGCCTCGACCAGGACCGGCTCCGGTGGGAGAGTTTCCACGACGTCGTTCAGTTGGCGAGGTTGGCACAGAATCAGGACCTTACCGGATTCACAAAACTGGCGCTGGAGACAAGGTACCCCGACATCGTAAGGACTCTGGAAGACCTGACTCCGTCAGAGTTCATGCAGGCGATGAAGGGGAACGACTGGCGCCAACTGGAGCAAACTCTGAGGGAAGGTGAGGCTTACATCGAATCCCTTGGTCACCAGCGCTACTGGCAGGAAATACTCCCGGCGAAACTGCGCCGCGAAATGGCAACACTCAAGCTGGAGGAGGCGGTGTTGAAGGCCAGCGCCAACGGTCCTGACGGTCCTCATGCAGATGTGCCCCGCCTGGCGTGGCTGGCGTACCAGGAGACGATGTTGGAAGGACTGAACATCGAACTGACGCGCGCCGCTCCCTCGACCGTTTCAGTTGATGGTGCCCTGGCTTATCTGGCCGAGGTTCTGCGGGAGGAACAAGAGGAACTCAGCGAGGAATACAGAGGGCGGTTTGGACGGCGCTAGAAAAGACAGTGATCAATGCGGCCGCCTCTGCGCCCGAACCCGAACTGAATTCCTCCCGGCCCAGGGCACGCCGTTCAGCACGACCGGCTCGACGCTGTTCGCAATGGGGCCCGGAACACCTTTCACCGACCGCCGTCCGGATCATCGGAATATAGGGATAGCCACACCTGCTTCCAGCCCTCGTGCAACGGAGCCACCACCAGCCTCCCGTGCCAAAGCCGTCCCTCGGTGTCCGGGACGCTCCAGGAGAACCAGCCAAACTCGCTCGAGGATCCCTCATCTAAAATATTCCAACTTGGATGATTCAGGCCGTCGCGGTAGAGGCGCACCAGTTCGGCGGCCACGTACTCCGTCTCCACTTCCGCGTGAATATTGACCTGATTGTCGTAGGGCGACATGGAGCCGCCGGAACTGAACCCGGAGCCAGAATTGCCGGTTCTGATATTACCGCGTATCACCCTGGTACCAGGAACCGCGTCAAGAATGCCCTCGCGCCGTTCCAGATCCAGGCCTGGGATCTGCGGGTATTCGGGCTGGCCGCCCTCTGGCCCCGGGGGTGCCCCTGATTCCGCGTACGGGCATTCTCTCACGGTCAAGGCGACAGGGAATCCCGCCCGCCATTCTCCGTCCTCCCGGGCCACGGGCCAGGGAAAGAGTATGGACTCTTCGGGTCGCCCGACGACGAGTTCAGCAAGTGCCCGGGATGGGTCGTTGACGTCCGTAAACACCGTGGCCACCACAGCCTCCGCGAGGAACCCCTCGTCCCTGTCCAGCCACGACTGCAACTCGTCCAACCCGCAGCTTCCTGCCATCTCCCGCGTCAAGACCGAATGGAAGAGCGCAGCGTCATCCTCCCTCAGCGCCCGGGTCCAGGTATCGAAAAGCTGCTGGACCGCGACTTTGACCCGCTCATCGCTGCCCCTCTCGCCATTGGATGTCTCGCTAGCGGCATGCGTGACAATCTCCGTCGCCGCAGGCTCGGGCGCCTTGGTCGGCGTCGCCGCGACGGTGGGTGAGGAGTTCGCTGGTGTCGTTGACGTCGGGGACGGAGTTTCCGTGGGCACCTCCGGAATCGGCGTATCCACCGGCGGCGCGGGTTGCTCCCCGCCACAGGAGACCAGGAGCCATAGGACCGTAAAGCACAGCATTGTCAGGGCAGGGAGCCTGGATTTTTCGGACGGGTTGTTGCAGCTCGTCCATTTTGACCTGCGGGTCGATTTCACGGCCACATCCGGATTTTCGGCCCCGACTGCGCGCCACGGAGTTGATAAATCTCTCAGGAAAGTCAAATAATCGTTCGCACGGCTGCCAGCTTTTGAAACATGTCGAAATACACCCATGCAACCTCCCTGCGGCCCCGGCGAACTCCGGCAGCCACCGGAGGGCGGCACGCCTGTCATTTCCTGGTGGTCAACCGTTCTGTTTGCTGCCGACTCACCTGACGACGGTCTGCCGGTGCACGGATACCTGCAGGCCCCGGGCTTTCGGGTGCATGGCGCGGTCGGCCGCTCGTCATTCCGGCTCGCCTGCCATCTCCACCAGCCGCGCCACGGCGTTGGCGAGCCGCATCTGGCGGGGTGTGCGGCACCGCACCTTCAGCAACCCCGGGCTGGCCACCACCAGGGCCAGGCACCGGGCCCGGCTGGTGGCGACATTCAGGCGGTTCAGGCTGTACAGGAACTCCATCCCGTGAGGCGCCTCATCGGAGGAACTGGTGGCCATTGAGTAGATGGATATCGGGGCCTCCTGCCCCTGGAACTTGTCGACGGTGCCGATGCGAAATCCCGGGAGCGCCTCGCCGAGGGCCCTCACCTGGGCGTTGTATGGCGTGATGATCAGGACGTCGCTCTCCACCAGCGAATGGTCTCTTCCCTCCGCGTCCGTAAAGGAGGGACCCGAAGCCAGCAGGTCCCGGACCAGCTGCGCCACCTCACTGGCCTCCTCGGGTGATTCGTTCGTCTGCCCGTCGTGGGGAACAGCAAGAAACCTGATGCCCGTTCCGGACAGCGGGGGCACCCCGGAGAGGCCGAGCGACTCCCTCCCGGGGTGTGAATGCAGGCGTCCCTCGTAGAAGACCTCCGAGGTGTATGAGCCGATGCCCGGGTGAAGCCTCCAGCTGCCGTCCAGAAAGAGGCCGTACCGGTCAGGCATGACCCGCTCGCCGTTCAGGACGTGCGCCAGCATCGAGCGCTCGGCGCCCGGGGGATGCGTGCCCTGAAGCGGCTGGTCCAGTTGCTGCGGATCGCCCAGCAGCACCAGGCTCCTGGCGCAGAGCGACGCGGCGGCCCCGTCAGCCAGGGACATCTGGCCGGCCTCGTCGACAAACAGCACGTCGACGCTCCCGGCCATGTCCTCCCGGGACCAGAGCCATGTCGTCCCTCCGACAACGTCGACCGCGCCCTCCGCCAGTGAGTCCCGGGCGACGTCGTTGTCCTTCAGGTGCGCCGCACCGGTGAAGGTTGGCTCATCATTTGAACGCTGGCCTATCCTCACCCCGACGCCCCGGTCCTCAGCCGCCTGCGCTACCTTGGCCAGCAGCTCCCCGATCACCTTGTGGCTGTTGGCCGTAACGCCGATTTTTCTTCCCTCCTCCACCAGGTCGACGATCATCGCTGCGCCGACCGTACTCTTCCCCGAGCCCGGCGGTCCCTGGATCGCGAGATAGCTCTCGTCGATCGACGAGACGAGCCGGCGTGCCGCCTGATCAGCCTCCTCCCCCTCCAGCAGGAGCGGCCCTCCCGGCGTCCCTCCGAATCTTGGATGGCTCCTGGTCAGCAGGTCGCGTACCGCCCGGAATTCCCCCGGGCCGTCGATGCCGTTCTCCAGCACCCGTTGGGCAAGGTACTGCAGGCTCTCCGGCTTGGGGCTGGGCCGCACGAGGTCAAAGGGGACCAGGGACTTGGCCGCAGGAGCCGGACGGGTGTTGCCGCACCTGATGTCGATCAGGCCCCTTTCATCATCCAGGAGGACGACTGTCCCCACCGGCCTCCCGGTTTCCGGGTCGTGGGGACCGCTGTCCGGCTTGATGGCGTGCTCCTGGGACGGAAACCGGAACCGGTGGATGTTCGAACGGGCGCGGGGCGCCGGGTCCGGCCAGGAGGAATCGAATGTCAGCATGGCCAGTGAGTCCGGCTCCTCAAACCTCTCCTCGTCCGTGAGTTCGTTGACCAGGTGGAAGTAGCGCCACCAAAACGACTTGGCCTCCCGCCGGTGCCAGTTGAGGAGCTGTGCCAGCAGCCACTGTCCCCGCTGGCACAACTCCATCTGCTCCATGCTCTCCGGCAGCCCCGACGTCAGGGCGTCCACCAGCCGGTTCACCGCCCTCTGCGCCTCGCTGTCCTCCGTCTCCTCCGGAGCACGCACCACGGGACGAGGGAGGTCCCCGCCAAGCTCGTTTTCCAGCTCCGCCCTCTGTCCCTCAAGCCAGTCCCTGAGGCGCAGGGTCGAAAGGCAGTCGTCGCGGTTGTATTCCTCAATCCGGTTCAGCAACTCCTCCCGTTCCTCGCCCTGGCCCAGCTCCAGCCAGGTTTCGAACTCGACAATGCTGGCACCCGCGTCCCGCAGGTCCACCTCCCTGCCGAAATCATAGAGCGGTTCCAACCGCTTGATGGAGTAGCTCTCCACGGAGGCCCGTACACCCTGGCGCACGGCCCGGTGCAGGTCCACGAAGACCTCTCCCCTGAGGAGGCGGTCCACCTCCTCCTCGCGAGTGCCGTACCGGCCGGCCAGCCGCTTGACCGCGGTGGGCTCGTACGGGGCATAGTGGTAGATGTGCAGGCCGGGATCGGCCGAAAGCCGGTCCATGGCCAGGTCGATAAACCCTTCGAAGGCCCGCCGCTCCGCCGCGGTTGTGACGGTGCCCTCCTCGATGGACCAGTAGCTGTGGAACGCGGGACCTCCGGAACCGGACTCAAGGCCGGGTTCTATGACGCCGAACAGATACTCTATCCCATCCACCTCGTCAGAGCTGAAGAACGGGTCTCCCTCCATGTCGAAGAACAGGTCGCCCGGGGACGGTTCCGGAAGCATCAGCAGACCATGGTTGGGAACGAGTTCCCCCTCGCGGTCGCGAGGGGGAGCCACTCGCTCCGAGATGACCTCTCCCGCCTCGTCGCCCCTCACCTGGATGCTGGCCTGGGCATGGATTTTATGCAGAGCGTCTCGTCCTATCCCCTCCATACGCTCCGGCAATGCCCCGGAGGGCTTGGCCAGAGTAGAACGGGTGCTTACGCCGATGCCTCGCAGGGCGTTTCGCTGCCGGGAGGTCAGCCCGGCGACCAGGGAAAGGTCGTCTTCCCTGCGCCACTGGGAGCGGCACCTTTCGCCCCAGCGACACACGTCGCAGTGCTCCACCGGTTCGGGCGCGGTGGCCAGCGGATACACGGGCGCCCCACTCAAGACGGCCTCGAATTCGCGGGCCACCAGCCGGTAGTACGCGGCGTAGTCGGCCACCCGGAAAGAGACAGTCTCGCCCATCACTCCCCCCAGGGCCAGGTGCATCTCCCCTGGCTCCAACCCCTGGTACCCACCCAGCAGGTCGGAATACATGCAGAGCTGGAGGACCGCCGAGGCCCTGGCGTGGCGGGCAAGCTTGGTATCCCAGACCTCGTAGCTCCATGGGCCGAAATCACTGGCCCGTTCAACGCGCCGCAGGAAGTCGGCGTAGCCCAGTCGCCGGCCGTCGAACAGCACTGCCTGGTAGATGACCTCCGCCCCCGCCTGCATCGCCTCCAGGGTCTCGCTCCGCCCCCTGGAGAGGCGCTGCCCACGGGGCAGGTCCTGGTGGGGTCCCAACTCCACTGTGTCCAATCCCTCCGAGAGCAGCGACCCCAGAAAGCGCTGTTCGTGGTCCCGGCCGCGCTGCGCTATGCGGTCAAGAACCGGGTCGGCGCGCTCCGGCCTCCTCAGGTGCCCCGAGAGGGCGGCCCTTTCCAGGCTTGTCAGATGGCCGCATTCCAGGAACCCCACCAGGTCGGTTGCCGAGTACACCAGGCCGTCATCGATGATTTCCATTAACTGCCACTTTCCAATTCCGGGTTGCCCATAGCCTATGATCCCAGTTTACACTGAGGGGCCACGCCGGGCGTAAGTTCAAGGCCCGAGGGCCGTGGCCTTACCGTTCCCAGGTGCGGCCCGGAGGCCTGCGGGCAAAGCCGGCGCAAAGGAATCAGGGCAGACCCGCCACCGGTGGACGCCGCCAAGCCGCCGGTGTGCAGCTCATCACCGCGGAAGGAGGCTGATGAAATCTCCAGTGCCTTCCCACGATTCCGAGGTTACTATAGTGGGCGGTGAAACCTGGAGCGGTTTGCCCCAAAGGCGCTCCAAGCTCATGAGGTCATCCATAGGCGACCTTTGGCCCGGGCACGAGGACCGCTACGGAATGCCGATGCCTGGTGGGCGCCCCGGCCCGGCTCCGCCCGGTTTGACCCGGGCGGGGCGTGGTGAACGCGAGATCCTCAATTGGCCTTCGGGTGGGGAGAAGCCGACCTTAATTTCACAAGGATGATTGATAGCCGAATGGATCCCGATCAAGAAGTAAAAAGGGCCCAGCAGGACTGGGCGAATTCTAGGGGGATTGCCTACGACCCCAACGGCTACGTGACACAGCTGGAGGACAACCTCTGGCAGCCTCTATCCAGCCGCTCGCGGTCGGCCTTTGAGAGAGGAGCCGGCGCTGAACTGAGCGGGCACATGAGGGCGCTCCACTCGTCATCGGCGCTGGTTGTTAACTTGTTCGAGCACTGGACTGACCGGGACAGCACCCCCATCCTCGCTGCCTTGGACATCGAACCCGCCGGACGAACGGCAATCGACTTCGAGGCCCAGTTCCCCACGGGGCTGAGAGGGGTTCAGCCCCACCTCGACGTGGCCATAACCTCCGGCAACAGCTTCGTAGTTGCGGTCGAGAGCAAGTTCACCGAGCATTTGAAACGCTCCGCAAGGGGCAAGTCCAAATTCACGGCGTCCTATTTTCCCGAGTCCGGGGGTCTCTGGGCCTGGAACGGTCTGCCCGCCTGCCAAGCCCTCGCCGAATCACTCCGGACCGAGGAACTCCGCGGTCGCAGGCAGCGGTTTGAGTACTTGGACGCGCGGCAGTTGCTCAAGCACGCCCTCGGACTGGCTGCGCAGCTGGGCAGGGAGTTCAGCCTGTGTTACCTGTACTACGACTGGCCCGGCGAGCAGCGCGAGGCGCACCGCAGGGAAATCGGACGATTCAATGAACTGGTGGGTGGCGAGATACGTTTCAGGGCGATTTCTTACCAGCAGGTCTTTTCCATGCTCCAGGAATCCGGGCAGGCCAGTGCCGACTACCTGGATTACCTCGGGGCCCGGTATTTCGCTAGTGAGGCCTGAGGGAGTCTCCCACTTCTGGTCGACCGCGCACGGAGTGGGAATGGCTCGAGGGATTCTGCGCGGATTGGCAGGGGCCACACCCTCGCCACTGTGGAGACAACCACTCACACAACCACCGACATCACGGCATAAAGGCCTGCGGCGGCCAAGAGCAGCATGAACTCCATCGTTTGTTGGGTGGGCTTGTCATTCACGGAGCCGTGACTCCTCCAGGAAATGCACAGGGGGACAGGCCATCAACGCCGACGGTTCTCTCCAAGTAGGGCGGGAGAACGGATGACGAGCTCCCTCATGAGACAATCGGCGTATTAGTCCCCGTCCCCTCCTCTTAGGGGGCAATTTGGCGGGGCTGGGCGACCACCCTACTCCGGGACACAGGAGCCAGATGATGTCTGAACGTGAAGAAGGCCCGTTCCCTGAATTCTTCCGGCAACCTAGCCGGCCGGGCAGGGACAAATTCCTCTCTCGCCTGTTTGGCATATTCAGCGAGGAGGTCGTGCGCGCCTGGTGCACTCTTCCAAGCAGCCCATACGAGGATATCGGCCGTCCCTACCTGAAATACGCGCACGAGAGCAGGGGCCACACCCTGGATTTCACCCTACGCGACCGCGCCACCGGCGAGCTGTACGTCGCCGAGATGAAATGCGAGCTGGAGTTTGAGGGCTACAGGTATCTCCTGCTCACGGATCCCGAGCAGGTGAAACATCACGAGCAGGGCGCCGCTTTCAAAAAATTCATGGGCCTCTCCCGGAATCCCGGGGAATTGCAGGTCTCCGTAAGAGGCAGACAGGTTGAGGCTGCCGGGACGGTCCTGGTCTGGGGCGCCGCCACCGCACAGGGCGCAGACGCCGTTCGAGAACGCTACGGCCTGCACGACCTCTTGACCGTCGACGGAATGCTGCCCGACCTGCGGTCCGACCCGCCGGAGGGGTGGTCCCGCCTCATAGATGAATTCAGGTCATGGAGCGCCGAGTTGTTCGACTTTCTCGCCTTAGGAAATGCGCCCCAGCCCTGAATCCCAATGATCGGGAGACCGGAACAGCGTTGGGTATGACCGGGACTTCGGCGGGAGGTGTGTGGACTAGACGATACCTCTTCCGTCCTTCTGCCGTTGTAAAAATGGTTGCTTTAGTCGCATGACTGCCGTCAGCCTTCTCTGAAGACACGGCCTGAGCCGCGCCGCCGCCCCAACAGTGCAAGACGGCTCCGCCCGGGAATCGCACCCGGGAACACCGAAGTGGTCCCCGCTCAAGCCACCCCGCGTGGTTCACCACGTGCGGCAGCCTGAACCGGATTGGGTATGCGTCCCCGCTTTCCCAGCCGGTGTTGCGCTGCAAGCGCCGGTCTCAGCTGTCCCAAGATCGCACCCCAGTAAATCCACACGTGCTTCACTCGCTTCCTTGCAGGTACGGCGAAGGCGACCTGGACGCCGTTGCCGACGGGACACACCCGCCGGCGCGGGATGCGCTCGGAGCAGCCGAGCAAACGACGGGCCAGCACCAAGGCCGCAGCCTGGTGCACGCTGAGCCCATAACGCTCCATGAGCTTCACCCGGCCGATCACCGAACTGTAGGCCGGGTTGACCTGATGCACCTCCACGCCCTCCCGGTAGCCGCGGGACAGGAAGTACGCCTTGATCTTGCCGTAGCTGAAAGATGACAGCATACGGCTGTACCTGCGGGACTCTCCCTCCAGGACCGCCCTCTTCTGCCGGAAGTCCGGCCTCTCGATGACGACGGGCTTGCCTGCCTATTTGGCGTAAGACACCACGCTGGCAACCGCATCGCCGATGACAGCCTCGGCCTGATGAGTGTTCTTGCCATAGGTGACCAGCGGAACCCGCCAGGCGTTCACGCAGTTCCCACTGGCGTCGGTCCCGGCCACCGCCAAGTGGTCGGCATTGAGGTCCACGCCGATGGCGCCAAGACGCTGGTCCGTAACCACCGGCACATACGTCGTGTCGATGGTGGCGAACACTCGCCAGCCTTTCTCGTCCCGCTTGAACCGGTAGCTTATGGCCTGCCCCAGACTGGTGGCCCTGGCAGCTTTCTCCCCATGCTCACGCCGGTGGCCCGCGTAATCAGCGTTGCTCTGTAACGCCGCCAGCACCTGCTCCTGCCCGTAGGAGAACCGCACGCCTTCGATGCTGAGGTACTTGCCGTGTTGCCCCGCCAGGCAGTCCGGCATTCGCAACCGCAGGGTGAGCGTTCCATCATCAGCGACGGCAGCCACGCAGAGCTGGCAACCCGCCGTCTCATCCCGGCTGCCCAGCACGAAGAACTCGTCGCTTCGTGCCTCACGCCAGTCCCGCAGCCATTCATCGTGGTGGGAGTAGCCGTTATCCGTCAGTTGATGCTGCTTCCGCCAGAGCCTCTTGGACCCGAAGCACAGGCGCGTTCTACCGGCGGCGATATCAGCCTCCAGCTTCACCAACCGATTTCCCAGGTTGACCAATCTGCGTCGCTTCTGGTGAACTCTGTCCCAGCGGCCCCGCCCGGCAAGTTTAGCAATCTCCCGCTCTGCAGCGTTGGTCCGTCGCCTCAAGCTGTCCAACCGCAGCTTCTGTTGCTCCTTTACCGAAGCCACCTTTATGCGGGAGGAGACCCAGGGGACAGGGACCCGGATATTCTTCGCTGACGAGGACCACCCCCGGGCGGAGGCGGAGTTGCGGGGGAAGTGGGTACAGCGGAGAGAACCTGCCCTGGTGGAGTCCACCGGTCCCAGCTACAGGGAGAAGGCCAGCTACTACTCAGCGGTATGCTTGGAGACAGGGGAGGTGGAACGGATTGAACTGGATGGCAACAGCAACTCGGGCACCTCGGTTGCCTTCCTGAAGCCACTGAAAGAAAGGCATCCTGGGCCCTTGAAGGTGATTTGGGACAATGCGCCAGCCCATCGTGGGGAGGTGATGCGTGAATACCTGCGGACACCGGACCTGAAACTGCAACTGGTGAATCTGCCGGGGTACGGCCCGAACTTCAACGCTGATGAAGCCATCTGGGGGTGGGCCAGAGAGGAGGCCACAGGCAATCTGTGCCTGGGGAGTAGGGGAGCAATGCAGGAGAGGATGGGCCGGTTCTTGACAGGATTGACCCACCGGAAAGAGGAGGTGAGACGGCGCTGCCGGCCGATCCTCCAGTCAAAGGCCGAGGCAATCCTGTCAGACCTCCAGCCTGATTCACAACTACCGGCAAATGCACATCCCACCTTCGCTTTGGTTTAGTGCCGAAGCACGAACGGCCGCGTCCCAGCAGTAGAGATGATGCTGTCCTCATGGTGTGCGCGGAAACGCGACCCGACGTCGTGAGTATGACCGATGGAATGACCCCAACTGGTGTCCAAAACGTAGACCCAGAACGCACTACGGCCATAGTCCGAATCCTCCTGAGCGATACTCGGGACGAACTCCGGCTGGTGCCAGCGTATGTAGGGGCGGCGAGGGCAGGCCAAGGGACCCTCCGGGCACATCTCCCTGAAAGCATAGCTTGAACCCTGCGCCGGATTCTGGCTGGGTTGAGGGCCGGAACCGGGTAGCGGGATTCTCACGCTTTGACGCCCGCCGCCTAGCCGAATACACTGAAATACATTCAAATGTACCGGAATCCCCGCTGCCATGACTTACCGCGAACCTCTACCGGAATGCTGTTCCCCGGACGATGCCGAGGAAATCACCACGCCGCGCATCTTGTACCGCCTAGTGCGGAGCAACCCGCCCACTGACAACGACTTCCGGTCTCAGCGGGCCGAGAGGCCGACCGCGCGATTTAACGTATCCGAATGCCAGGCGCGGGGTGTGTCAGTGTATGTCAACTTCCACGATGCAGAAAGGCAGACCAGGCGCCCCAAACTGAAAGGGCTGGCGGTTTGCAAGCTCGACCTTACTACGAGAGCGGGGCGTATCAGGAAAACCGGCGGGACTTCTCACCACACCTGGTGGCCTTATGCCGACTACGACATCTTGGCGAATTTGCCAAATGGTGAATTTATGAAGATCGTCAAACTTAACGAGGTGCTGGAATACTACGATGGGATACTGCTCTTCGCGGCCTGCGACCCCATCGGCGGCAATTACCTTTGTGAAGCGATTGACGCGGTGGGCGACTACGACCGCTACGCAGTAGTAGGCGTCCGTCCCGAGCGCATGGCGGATTTCCGGGCCGGACAGGTTGACCTGCGCACCCTGATGCTGGAATCCCCCGGCGGAGAATGGTACATAACCGCAGCCGACGGCGCAATCGACGACCCGCTGGTGCTGGAGCCGCAGCACAAGCCTCTGACGGAGACTGAATACCTGCCCGGCGGTGATGACTACTTCCTGAGCCCGGAAGAAACGCCCGATGGGGGGACCATCCGCCGCGCCCTGGAGCGCGGGAAGGTGGTCACCCTCACTGGCCTAGTCGAGCAAGCCAACTGCGGCGCTGGCGAATGGGCACTGCTCACCGAGGAAGGCATCCAATCCGGCAGAACCTACCCCGGCGGCCCCGGCCTAGATGGTTTACAGGTCGGCAAACGCTACCGCTTCAAGTGCGCCCCAGTCACCAAGCTTGACTCCCTCTCGCGGGACAAGCAGACCCTTTACCTGCATCACGTCGAGAACGTGTAACCTGCCTGCCACCCGCGCAAAATGATGTGGGTGCTAGAGTTGATCTACGGGCAGGCGGAGCGCACCTCCCGGACCACCTGCCCAACTACTGCTCCTGGCGGTAGGCGCAGGTCATACGAACCGGTTACCGCCCTGGAGCCGGAGGACGGCGTCCTGCAGGGGCACAGCAAGATCCTGGGCCTCTGCGTCTGCTAGGAGCGAGGACAGCTGGAGTGAGACGATTGCGAAATCAAGAATCCGGCCCCAAAACAGCGGGCTGCCCCCTCCCACATCCCTGAGAGGCCGTCAGTGCCCTGGGACCCACCCATGTTCCGCAATGAATGGCAGGCAGACAGAGCTATGACATAGAAACGGGAACGGCCTCAATACAATCAACAGCAGTCTTCCACCGACGTCCAGCAATCCCGTTTCCTGGTTCCGGACTCGATTTGATGTAATAGGCCCTAGCCGAAATCCTCATGATCACCGGCAGGAAATACTCAAGGTCGCAACTAAGTTACCCACGACCACCCCAGAGGGCGGTTCCCCTTAAATATAAACCAAACCTCAGGTATAGCCCAACCGAGCTTCAATGGCTCACAACGAAGCGTTAGGGTTAAGGATGAACGAGTCCACTATAACCGATAACGTGATTACAGGCATCATTGCTGGTGTTTCCGCCGGTGTAATTGTTGCCATCCTCGTCGAGGCCAAGAGGAGTTTCGACTTCAGGATGAAGCGGCGCAAGCAGATCAAATTTATCAGGCAAATAGTAGAAGAGCACCTAGAATTGATACTGTCTGCGCAAGCTTTACCAGACCTTGGCATTGATGCCGTGAGCAATGGCCTCCCCGAGGGATTCTCACTCGACAGCGTGCGCGGAGCGTATTTCGCTGGTTTGCATCGGCAGCTCATGGAGACGCTGGAGGGCAGAGCAGACACGCTGACCTTTGACGAAAGGAAGGAGGTTCGACATGCATTCGGGGCATTCACCCTGATCCTCCCGGGGAGTGACACGTTCAATCCGCCTATGCCAAATGCAGCCGGATGCCACCAAGTGTTCGATAAATTCGAGGCGATCCGGTGGCTCAAAATCAAGAGATTTGACCGCACTGCTCTCGGACCAAGGCCACCTGGAGACGGAGCCTGAAAGTTAAGAGGCCAGAGACGCCGCATGCCGGATTTTTGACTTCGCAATCGTCTCGTGGAGCGCACCCGGGGCAGGACCGTGATCTGGCTGGAGAGGAAGCAGTTCCCCACACCGGTGACCTTCGGA
The DNA here is from genome assembly GCA_963667415.1 of Dehalococcoidia bacterium. Taxonomy (GTDB): domain Bacteria; phylum Chloroflexota; class Dehalococcoidia; order Lucifugimonadales; family UBA3495; genus VXOI01. The sequence continues at coordinate 1,439,999 of OY763410.1, forward strand.
GAGGAAGGGGAACAGAGCCTGCTGGGCGCCCTGGCCCTCGAGGACGCCATGCTGGCAGTGGACCCACACTCGAGGAGGCTGATATCGGTCGACGCCCTGGAGATAGGGCCGGCACGGAAGAATAAAAGAGGGAGCCGCCAAGACGCGTTGAAACAGCAACTGAACGAAATCAAGGACGACAGGGCCCGGCCGACTAGGAACCGGGTCCTTTGGGTTCCACGCCCTGATTCTCTCCAGACCAGGCACTGCATGCTGACCCAGCGATCAAAGACATCGAAGCCACCAAGCCCATTCCTTAAGCAATGACAATTCCGGAGGGACAAGACCAAGCAGCCACCTCCCTAATACTACAGCCGCACTTCCATCGATCCGGGAATTTCGGTCTGTAATTTAGTATGGATTCGTTGGGTGCTGGGGACTTGGGTCGCGTGGACTTAATAGGTTGAGATGACTGAAATTTGACGAGGGACAGGCTAAGCGATTAGCAACTTTATAGGGGGGCTAGATGCCAGAAATACATTCACTGGAACCCATCGGCTTGCGAAAGGTGTGGCCCAACGAAGCCCGGGACTTCACACCATGGCTAGCAAGCCATCTGCATCTGTTGGGGTCCAGGCTAAACATGGATTTGGAACTAGTTGATGTCGAGGCCAATTTGGCCGAAGCTGGGCGGGCGGACATCATTGCCCGACAGGTTGGTACCATGGCCAAAGTGGTGATTGAAAACCAGTTGGGGGATTCCGATGACTCCCATTGCCTGCGCCTGTTGGGATACGCGGCCAACGCGGACGCCAACATCCTGGTTTGGGTGGCCCGGGACTTCTCCGACTATCACCGTAGCATCCTTAGGTGGTTGAACGAAAGCGACAACATTGCGGTCTATGCCGTGGCAGTTGGAGCCTACCTAGTGGGACACGCCATATCCGCAGACTTCCGGCTGGTTGTCGAACCGGCGCAATCGCAACCTGGGACAACCTCCGCTTCGAGCGGAACGACGGCGAACACATACTACGCCAACTTCTACCGCCCTGTCGTAGCACGGCTGCGCCGTTCAGGATTGCTTCCTGTAAGCCGTGGCGGATGGAGAGGCCGGTGGCGGTCATTCCAAACTGGGTACTCAAATGTGATTTACGCCGCAATGTTGAGTGGAGGAAAGGCGTGGGCTTTCCTAGACTTTTACGGGGCCGACAACCAGCATATCTATTGCGCGCTGATCCAACACCGCGCCGAAATAGATGCCGAACTTGGCAGCGGCGTCGAGTGGGAACAAGGGGAGAACCAGTCCTGGGTGGGGCTGCAAACCGAGGCAGTGACCAGCGACCCCATGCTGAACCTTGAAGCCGTAGGAGAATGGATTGCCGATAATCTGCTGAGGCTACGTACGGTAGTGCAGCCGTACCTTGACCAGGTGATGGCCGACGCAGGTGGCTCACCGCCGGACGAGGACGTGGAGTACACCGAATGACGCTGACCGAATTGATTGCCGCAGCGCCGTGGCGGGAAGCAGTTACCTACCGCGAGACCTGGCCCCATGAATACGTCCTCACGGAAAAGGACAACCAGAGAGTTTTGCTGGCGGCCGTCTGCGACCGGTTTCGAGCGGGAGAGGGAGTGCTGTGCCGGTTCTTCACCATGGAAAACACCTACCTCTTCGTGGGCGATCACAAGTACTGGTTGATGACCGACTACAACAACATCGACCCATTCAACGACGAGGGAGACTACGTGCTGAACCGCGCCCCTCTCTACCGCGACCGCAGGGATTTTGTGATCCAGTCCGGAGACTCCGGCAAGCCCGGGGACTACCCGTCATCACCTGCTCGACCTCTGTGATGAGCCCAGCCCGTTTTCAGCGTCGATGCCAGGCTCCTAATCCGACTCCGTTTCGAACAGGCACTCTGAAATCTACGGGGAAATGCGAAGTGAGAATATTGATGACCGACGATGACTCTGCACAAATTCGGCGGTAGTTCCTGATGACAACCCCCAAGTTGGTAAACCGCTCAGAGGAAATCGTCACCCACACCCTAGTACTACAGTCGCAGTTAGTCTCCTGAGGCATGGGACAGCCTTGAATACCGCAGCGTCCAGCTACGGGTAATCTTTCTCCCCGTACGAAACCTAAGTTCAAAATTTCTGAGGTAGCTCATGTGCGACTGTAGCTCATGTGCGACTGTAGTACTAAGGAATTTCCTCCGCAGGAAATGGCGGTTGCTCATATTCGCATGCCTGCTCCTCCTAGCCACGGAGCTCGTCGCCGTGCGCCTGTGGGACGAGTTCTATCCTGTCCAACCGAGCCACCCCGACCGCTCAGCACCATCCCTCACGCCGGCGCAGGAGCAATCTGCCGTGGACCTGGTGCAAGCATCGGGAATCGTGGACCGGATCAGCGGTGGCCAGGCCTGGGAGGTGGCGGAGGTGTCAGGATATCGCGGTAATCAGCGGGTCAACGTATATGTTGAGTGGGACAATCCGGTTGAAAGCAGTGGACCGTGGCTAACGAGCGGAGCTCCCAAATGGCTCGGCCGGAACTGCAGAAATGTCCGATCAAAGTTCCATGTAACCATAAGCAACATACGTTTCCTGCGCCTCACGTTTTCAACCGAAACCTCGGAGATCGTCAGGCTATGGCCTTTCCCTCCCCCACAGAACATAGAGCAACGCCCCGATGACCAACCCAAGGTTGGCGAAGGAAACTTCCTAGGCAGGTACGAGATCTACAACGAAGAGACCGGTCGGTCCGTCTATACCGGACCGATGCTACTCGCGGCGTTCCTCCCAGGCACTTGCCCCCGCGGGGAGAGCTACGACTAGACACACAGCAATGCCTTGCCAAGCATCACCCGGAGAACGACCCTAACCGAAGAAGAACTGCGCAACTGTCCCGCGTCAACCATTATTGCCGGTTCGCATTGCCTCACCCAAAACGTTACCCAACGAAAATGCTTGCCTCAAATAAAATGTTACCGAAAATGCGGAGGCAGCCACGTGGGTGGAGGCATAAGCAGGATGGCAAAGCAAGAATTGTTGGTCACGCTGAGAGAGCGCTACCGGAGCTCCTCCAAGAAGGACAAGAGCCGTATCCTTGACGAGTTCATTGCGATCACCGGACACCATCGCAAACACGGCATCAGGTTGCTCGGCCAGCTTGACGAGGACGACGGTGTTCCGCGTCAGGCACATGGCCCGCGCATCTACGATGAGGCAGTCAGAGAGGTGGTGATCATGATCTGGGAAGCCGCCGACCGCATCTGCGGGAAACGTCTGAAGGCGGCGATGCCCCACCTGGTGGAGTCCATGGAGCGACACGGCCATCGGGCGTTGGACCCGGAGGTGAGGGACCGGCTCCTGGCCGCCAGCGCAGCCACGCTTGATCGCCTCCTGAAACCGATCCGTCCCACGGCGGGCAGCCGGCGCAGACGCCGGCGTAAACGGTTGATGGGAAAGCGCGTTCCGGTGCGTACCTACAACGACTGGAACGGACCTCCGCCGGGTTTTCTGGAGATAGACTTGGTGGTTCACAGCGGTGGGCCGCTGTCCGGATCATTCATCCACAGCCTGGTCGCCACTGACGTTTGCACCGGCTGGACCGAAGCCGTTCCCCTGCTGGCCAAGGAGCAGTCCCTGATCGTGGAAGGACTGGAAGCCATCGGGCAGCGGCTGCCTTTCCCCATCCGCGGCATCGACTCCGACAACGACAGTGCGTTCATCAACGAGACGCTGATCCGGTACTGCGCTGACCACGACATCGAATTCACGCGTTCTCGAGCTTACCGCAGTAACGATCAGGCATGGATTGAGCAGAAGAACGGCAATGTGGTGCGCCGCTTCGTCGGCCATGACCGCTACTCGGGTCAGGTGGCCGGTCAGACCATGGCGCAACTCTACGGGGCGTTGCGCCTTTACGTGAACTTCTTCCAGCCCTCATTCAAGCTGATCGACAAGACCCGGGATGGAAGCACCACCGTCAAACGGTACAGTCCACCGACCACGCCCTGTGACCGGCTGATCCAGCATGATGCCACCAGCAATGAAATGAGGGCCGCGCTCATACAGTACCGAGCCAGGCTGGATCCGGTGCTGTTGCTGCATACCATCCGGGAAGCCCTGGTGGCCGCGACTGCTCCGGAAGTGAGGGAAACCCCGTCCGGCGAAAGCCTGAGCAAATTCCTCGCCAAGCTGCCCAGGTTATGGCGACAGGGTGAGGTCCGGCCTACCCACGCAGTCCGTGTCCGAGGTCCCCGGCACTGGCGGACTCGCAAGGATCCCTTCGAGGGCGTTTGGGGTAACGTGCTGGTCTGGTTGCAAACCGAACCGGATGCTACCAGCAAGGCGATGATGGCCAGGTTGCAGGCGGAGCATCCGGACCGTTTCAGCGAGGCGCAACTGCGAACCATGCAGCGCCGGGTGAAAGAGTGGCGCGGCATCATGGCCAAAGAACTGGTTTACGCAGGGACTGATGAGCCCTTCACGGAACCGAACGGACTGCCGGAAGTGGCGCTGGTTGGGGCAGATCCCAAGTGCTAAAGTTTCGGTAACATTCTTCGGTGAGGCAACAGGCCGGCAGGATTAATTGTCGTCTATCAGCAACCGCTAAATCAAAGCGAAAGGGCCGCGAACATGCCGTCCCCGCTGGGCAGGGAGAGGATTCAGGCTTCCCAATACGGACCACACGAGCCCTGGAGAAGGTTCACTTTTGGCCCAAGCCAAGGGCAGCACTGACTGCTATATCACTTATCAAAACCTTTGACAGCGATATTTGCCCGTGCCCCACGCAGGGCGCGGCCGTTCTTCATTGTTACCTGTTCAACATCCCGCGAGCGGGTCTTGATCCGGCACTTCAAGCAGTAGATTTCAACGGGTTCGGAGGGCGTTGCCATAATCGAACGCTCCTGTTCTGGAGGCTGTCGCGATTATAGTCAAAACAAACCCCAGAAAACGCGTTGAGAGCGTTGGGAATCTGTGGACCTCTTGGAGGTCGAGGCGGACTAGGGAGCGCAAGTTCCCCTTTGGGATCCTCTTCAAGGTCTCCTTTGTACGGTGGAGGGCAAATCTTGAAATTCCCGGTGGCTTCAATTACGACCAGTGCGTCGTTACCCGGCCGGGTGCCCTCGTTAGTAACGATTATCTCAAATGTTGGCTGCCCTGTATCGCATTGAAACTCCGAGTGTACGCCAGAGAGTATTTGCCGACATTCTCTGACCCATCTCGGATAGTCTTGGTCTCTGTATTTGGTAATATCCTCGTCCTATGGGGGGCGGATGCGAACTTTTTGTCCATCCATTCGCGAGCCGTGATCCCTTTCTCGTCCTCGGTGGGAACGCCTGGGCTGAAGTTTGCTCTCATTGGAAAGCGGTTAGTCAAGGAATCCATGAAAGTTTCGATGTCACTCTCAGACAACGGTTCATAAATGAGATGCTCAACATTCAGTTGTTCAACTGTCTTGCCGTCATCGTCAGCGAGTTCAATCTTGAATTGAGGTTCCGCCTTCTCCAATTGGGTAATGCGCTCCCTCAATCGGGCATTCTCTCTCTCCGTGTTGTTGTTCTCAGGAGGCAAGAGCCAGTCTTCCTTCACGGCAACATACGGAAGGCCCAAGGCTCCTGCCGTCATCATAGGCCCACCGTCATGGGTAAGTAGCCTTGCATCAGCACCCTGATTTTCTTGCCGAAACCTGTGCAAGCAGCCAACTATCTCATCATCTGGATTGTTGTAGTCAAGTGTGTCCTGAAGTTCTGGACTGGGCAGGCTTGGGGCTTGAAGGAATAATTTCACTTCGGGGCTTGAACCGCTCACCAATTCATAGCCTTGCTCGCTATCTATGATTTTCCGAAAGATCGTGTACGTTGATCGAGCTTTGTTAGCCACTCTGTCGTTGCCACGATTCTTCTGATTGTCTATTTCCCTTTGAACAGGCCGAGATACCAACAGATGGACCTCGGGAAATTCCTTCCACTCACTCCAGTCGAGTTGGTCAAGCGGCCTGCATTGGATGAAAACATTGGTGTCTGGAAACAAATATAGGATGTGTTCAGCCACCTTCTCAGCTACCCTCCTGTCTCAACTTCCCCAAGACCAGATTCGGCAGCAGCACATCCCCCAGGGCAGCCTGGGAGCGGGATTCTGCTTTGGCTGACTCAATCTTGTCGAGGACTTAGCCAATTGTCTTATAGAACCAGTGCAGCACGCTGAGTTCGTCGGTGGGAATTGCTACTTCGGTGTCCGATACTATTTCTGGGAGATTGGTCCAGTACGCCCTGTACGGGCCCATAAGTGTTCGGTATCAATGGAGAGTCTTACCATACTCCAGGTCCGCGAGTTCCCTCCAAACAGTTTCGCTCCATTCTCTGGCCACACTTCTTTTCCTAATTCGTAGATCTGAGGGCGCTCCGGCCTCCCCCCATGTTTTTCGCAGTAATAGCCCTTGCAAGGACGGTCGCAAGGCACACGTTGCCCGCCTTTGGTAACGTACTGAGCGCATTTCCCCTGCCAGGGAGCGTATCCCCGGGATCCGCCGCGTTTTCCTTCTGACGATCTGGTAACTCCACTTCCTGGCATGATTACCCCCGATTCTCCTGGGATTTAACGTAGAAAGTCCACTCGAAATTTGGAACGCTGACTTCTAATTCTCCCCGGTTTGTAACTGACTCCCTTGTTTCCTCGGGCTATTCCTTTAAGGGCTTTGCCTATTTCTTCCGCTGCATATGCTGCCGCTTGGTGGCCAATTGACTGCTTGACCCGCGTGTAGTCCTCAGCTGTCCCACACCTGGGACAGACCACCTTCTGGGGTATATCCCCTTCGAGAATCACGTGCGCTCCGACGTTGCAACTGGTGCACTTTATGGAGTCATCTGCCATTTTGTCCTCCATGCAATTAGCCTGCGTCCCTCTCAAACTGGCGGCGCACCTCGCCCGTCCCCACGAATTGGGACAGAAGCCGGTATTCGCCCTTCTCAAACCTCACTCGTCCAGCCACGATGGCCGGATGCACCCTCGCTTCCCATGCCATTCTCAGCACTGCCATGGGATTGGGATCTGCCGTGATTACGCCTTCGCCCCAGATTTCTGGAGGTATCAGAGCATCCTGCGCCATATCGTCAGCCTCTTGTTCGGTGGTGTCACTGCCGCCTGACTCCACGCTTCGCAGGCTATGGTCATCCACAAAGCCCCTCTCATCGCTACATTCATTAAGATGAAGGCCCACATGTGCCAGCTCGTGCAGCAAGGTGTACCAGAAGTTGTCTATCCGGTCGTAGCGCAGGGTTAGGCCAATTACCGGATTGCTGTCGGGTAGTCGCAATGCGGCGCCGTCCAGGTGGGTCCTCGGCAAATGCTTGACAAACTCCAAGCCGATCCCGCGCTGGAACAGAAAGTCCCTGGCCTGCAGCGGTCCGTTTTCCAGCACACTCATCTCAGCGACTTCCCGCAGTGAGTCGCTGGTGAATACTTCTGGCTGGTATTCAACTCCTGGCTGCCTATCCCTTGACTGGGCCAATACCTGCCAGCACCAGGCGCGTAGGGCATAGTCATCAGTCTTGGCGTTGACTCTCCGGCTATCATTTTTGCGATACAGCGGAGCCGGTGCCAAAGCACCAACGCCAGCCCGGTTAATGAGGTCTGTGATTAATTCTTCAGCCTGGTCCTTCATATTCCTGGCTTGGGTGATCCAGCCGAGCCTTGCCATGGCGGTGAGTGGGAACCTGGCGTACTCCAAGCCCGGCGCAGTATCCGAAAGGGTAGCCCCCGGTTCCTGCAACAGGACCTCGGCTGAAATCCCCAGGTGTTGATGCAGTGCCCGGGCCATTGACATTGTGATGGCCCGTTTTCCCGACAGGACCTCCGAGACCTTGGCCCGGCTGCCGATAAAGGGCATCAGGTCTCTGGCGGTGAGGTTGGCTTGGTCCATCCGGAACTTGATGGCAGAAATGGGGTCCGGCAATGCCATGGCATGGTGGCGTTCCTCGTAGAGTTCTACCAGGTCCACCAGCACGTCCAGCTCAATGCGGCTGGGCGCTTCCAAGTCCTCTGCCAGACCTTCAGACCCCGCTAGTGCATCCATTAACTCAGAGATCCGGGCCAGCGCGTTTTCATAGTCTTCTTCAGAGCGTATTGCCCGGACTTGTACCATCGTTACACCTCCTCTGCATTAATTCTGTCGTATTCGCGATGAGTCCCGACAAATCGTATATAAACGTACCTCGCCGGGTAAAATATTCTCACCACGATCCTGTAGTTGCCGCCTCGAATTCTGAATACGACCCTGTCGTGGCCTAAAATGCTGGCATTGGGGAATCGTTCCATTACGCTTGCCGGGGTAGACCAGTCCGCTTGCCGTACCTCCTGGTACCAAGCCAACAGTGACTGTTCCGATTCCGGGTGGCGCTCCCAGTACTCACGTAATGTCTTTCTGGAAATGATCCGCAATGCTGAATAACTCCCTTCCTCCCATCACTGCATATATTACAATGTTCCCTTAATTGTTGCAAGTGCTACAAGAAGCCTTGTGGAATTAATCCTAGGCTGGGAATCTGGCGAGGGTTGAGCCGGTGGGCTATTGAATAGGAGAGAACCCCAGTCTTGACAGGTTCTCTTCAATGGCGGCGTCCTATCTGGCCGTCTCAGCCTGTTGTTCTCTCCATTGGGCGGATAGGCGGGACATGTTTTCCCCGAAGGGTTCCCCGCCGATTTCTTGGACTTCGGCATCCACATAAGGGCCATAGGTAAGCACGTTGATTAACGACAATAAGGGATGCGCATCGGTGGCGTCATGGACGAGGGCCAGATAACGACGGTCTTCGGCCGATTCACTTTCCCAGCCGGTCCGGAGGGTTGATCCACCGCAACGTCTGCCAGTGCGCTACGGGAAAGCCGGTGCGGGCCGTGATGTAGGATCTGGTATTCTCCAGCATGGCAGCCACGAGAGGCAGAGGATTCCGTAGTCGCTCCATTGCCCTGTCCCGCAGAGCCAGGAGCCTCCATTGTCAATACTGCATGTCCGCGCCCCTTGCCCTGTGGGCAGCAGGTTGAAACCGGCTGGTGCGCATCTACAGTCAGGGCGGCTTAAACAAGCTCCACATCCGTCAGCCTCTTTGCTGGACGAACCTACCCGGGAACAACATCTCTGGAAGGGTATCCGGCTCATTTGCGAGGTATGACTGGGCGATCCCGAGGCCGCCGCCCACAGCCGAGGCCGCTGCATCTGCCCCGAGGGCGACATCTGCGGCAGCGCTGGCGACCCGCCCGCTACGCCCGGGGAATTCGCACCAACCACGCTCTGGAACTGCGACGTAAGCACTGGCCCCTGGTCGAGGAGCGCCGCCGCCGGCTGGCCGAGTTCCTGGAACAGGACCACTGGCCGACCTCCACCTGGCCCAGATGAAAGAAGCCCAGTAGGAGGAGTGGCAGCTCCAGGAGGACGACCAGCGGCTCCGGGACCAGCAGCCAGCACCCTGACGCCATATCCTGACACTCGGCCCTCGAACCCATTCCCGCCGCCGCACAGCGCCAATCGACCAGCCACGTCGCCGACCCCACCAGGCGCAGACTGCACACGGTGATGCCACTCCATGTAGCTGGGTAGCTGGGTAACTGAATAGTTCGATAGCCGACTCCTCCAAGGGCTGTCACCACGGGGTGACGTCAATTCATGCAGCCAGATAGCTATGTAGCCAAGTTGTTGGATAGCCCACCACCCGGCCCCGCCGCACCGAGGTTGTAAAACCGATCTCCCACACCCCCATTCGTGCCCTCACCGAAGAAACACCCGCCGCCGGGCGCACCCGCCCCGGAATCGCCCGGGTCACGGTGATTGCGCTCATTGTGTTATTCATCACCGGGCCTGTGAGCCACCTCTCGCCAAGCGGCCCCGCCGGCACTACAATCACGCAAGGAGGCTGCAGCCGCCCATGACCACCATCAACAACATCCAAGACCTGATCCATCTGCTCCGGGACCAGCCCCACTGGGCCGACGAGCTGCGGGGCATCCTCCTCTCCGACGAGCTCAGGGATCTGCCCGCAGCCGTCAGGGACTTGGCCCAAGCAGTCCGCGACTTGGCCCAAGCAGTCCGCGACTCCGCCGAACACACCGGCCAGCGCCTTGCCACCGTGGAGTCCCTAGCCGAGGCACTCCCGGAGAAGACACAGGCCGTCGAGACCAAGGTCGACATTCTTCAAACCCAGGTCAACGCGCTGAGCACGAAGGCGGACACCCTCACGGGACACATGAACCACCTCCGGGGAGCAGAGTACGAACGCCGCGCCGAGAACCGGGCCGTCCACCGGACCCAGACCCAGATGGGTTTCCTCCAGCCAAGGACCGTCATGGGCCCCAGATACCGCCTGCAGCCGGTATTCTCCCCCGCCCTGGCCAGGGCCCGCGCCGACGCAGGCCGGGAACAGCGCCCGCTGCCCGAGCTCACCGAGCAAAACAACTTCCTGAACGCGGACATCATCATCGCCGACATGGGGGACCCCAACCCCAGGGAACGCCGGAGCCCGCCCGTGGCCTACGCCGTCTTCGAGGCCTCCATCACTGCCCACGGGGACGACGTCCAGAGTGCAGCCCACAGAGCCCGCACGCTGGCCCAGACCATGGACGTACCGGTCACCCCGCGGTCTCAGCCGACAGCGCGCCCGAGCCCGTCCTCCGGGATGCGGACGCCGCCGGCGTGAGCGTCTCCCTGGCACCCGACCGCTGATACGACGCGGTCCTGACGAGGAGTCGTCGGCGCGACGCTGATGACCTCCTGAACATCGCCGCTAAAATCGCAGACGCATGGCCCCCCTGAAGAAGGTAGACCATGAGACCGCTCTACACCACCAGCGCCTCTGCCGGCACCATCGCCGTCGCTGCCAACCCAGCCGCCATCAGCGTGGACCTGGAGCTGGACGAGTTCAGGTTAGCCCCGTTCACCGCCTACACCGGGCTAATGGGCACCCTCAGCACGGCAGCCACCAGAGTCAGAGGATTCCGTAGCTGATCCACTACCCTGTCCCGCAGAGCCAAGCACCTACATAGTCAATACTCCTTGACCGCGCCCTTTGCCCTGCGGGCAGCAGGTTGAAACCGGCTGGTGCGCATCTACCGTCGGGGCAGTATGAACAAGCTCCACATCCGTCAGCCTCTTTGCTGGACACAACTATTCGGAAACAACACCTAAGGCGGGGTTAAGCCGGCGCAATCAAGTCGGCGGCACGTTCCCCTATCATGACAACCGTTGCATGGCTACCACCTGACCTCGTAACCCGCGGCATCACCGACGCATCGACCACCGACAACCCCTGTAATCCCTTGACGCTGCAGTATTGATCAACAACCGCCATTGGGTCTGAATCCGGACCCATCTTGCATGTGCCGGACACATGCCTGGCTGTTCCAACGGTTTGGCGTATATAGAGGTCCAAAGCGTCGTCGTCGGCCAGAATGTCATCCGTTGGGTGCAGCCGGTAATCGGACACGTCTTTATACGCATCGGATTCAAGGAATCCAATCGCCATTCGCACGCCTTCCCGCACCCGGCGAATGTCGTTTGGATGCTGAAGATAGCGGTAGTTAAAGGTCGGCTGCACTGAGGGATCGGCGGACGCAAGCCTGACGTATCCCGAGCCGTCGGGTAGCCCGAGCGTGCACGAGATTCGCGCCACCCGGTCCGGGGGAACTTCATCGTTCAGGAACTTGGTCCGGAGACCGGGGACGCGCTCCGGCCGTTCGTCAACCATTGGGGTGGTCCTCAGCAACATATCATGGGCTTCGCTGGACCCGTGGGAGGTGTAGTGTAAACAAAAGCGCGCCGCATCGGCATCAGCAGCCAGGGTCATTCCGTCTTTGACTTTAAAGGTTATCTGGGCGCTCAGGTGGTTAAACAGGTTCTGTCCCACGCCGGGAAGCTCATGAACGAGAGGTATCCCAAATTGCTGAAGTTGGTCACTGGGGCCGATTCCCGACAGCATGAGCAGGTGGGGCGACTTGATGGCCCCAGCGCTCAACACAACCCGGTCTGCTTCAACGTTGAAAATCTCGCCTCCGCTTTCTACTTCCACACCGACGGCCTTCAGATCCTTGATCAATACCCTCCTTACGAAAACCCCTCCCCTCACCGTAAGGTTGAGACGGTGGCGCATGGGATTCAGGTGAGTGATGGCAGCGCTCATCCTCCAGCCGTCCAGGTTATTCGAGGGCCACACGCCAACGCCCGAGGGGTTCGGGCCATTGGTATCCTCGACTGCCCCATAACCCGCCTCCAGACAGGCTTCGTGGAAGGCCTTTTGGATGTCTGGCAGGGACCCGGATTGACGACGCCTTACTGGCATCGGTCCGTCGGTTCCATGAAAATCATCCCGAATGTCGAGATCATGCTCAGATTTTCTGAAGTAAGGCAGTACCTTGTCATAAGACCACTCATCGTTGCCCATACCAGACCAGGAGTCGAAATCCTCAGGCAACCCCCTTTGCATTGCCTGACCGTTGATGGACGACCCTCCTCCGATCACCTTGCCCTGCGCTACGTGGATCTCCCCTTGCTCCTCGGTGATCGTTCCACGCAGGGCCCAGTTATGTTCCGAGTCTGGGGATTCTGCAAAACTTGTGTGGCCGAACTTTATCTCGTCCGGAAGATAGGCTGGATCAGGGTAATCTGGCCCGGCTTCCAGCAACAGAACGGAGGTATTCACGTTTTCAGCCAATCTGCTGGCCAACACCGATCCAGCCGCTCCCCCACCGACGATAATAACGTCATATTTCATGAGCCCTCCTTAAATGCTTCGTCCTCTAACATAGGATTTCCCAGTTGTAGCTGATTCCGTTGAGGATAGGACGCTCCGGGATTTCTCCAATTATAAACCGGCATTTTCCATATCGGCCGGGCAGTCGGTTCCGAACAGGGTAGTCGGAGTGTCAGCGGCGCCGAGATGTGCTTACTGAAAAAGTCGGCATAAGAGCAGGGCCAGACGGCTCTCGGGCTAAGAGGGGGGAACATCCATCATTTGCGATGAATGGAGATGCTCCAGCCACTGGACCGCTCCCGCAGGGACTCCACCCTCCTCCAGTTCACCAGCAAGCGGTTGCGGGACTCCATTGATCCCAACAATCTTCTGTTTCAGATTGATGAGCAACTGGACCTCGCCAAGTTTGTGGCTCCCTTGGTACACTGGTACTGCCCTGATCTCGGCCGGCCCGCCATTCATCCCGAGACGATGGTGCGGGCGCTCCTCATCTGCCCGATTTACAACATCACCTCCTTCCGCAGATTGTGTTCTGCCCTCTCCGGGAATATTGCATGTCGCGGGTTTGCTTCCTCACCATATACGCCCCGGTGTTCGACCATTCCACCATCACCCATTTCATCAACCGCATCGGACGGGAAGGCTTTGAAGGCCTCAATCAAGAGTTGATTCGGATGGGGCTGCTGTCCGCGGAGCTGTATGCTGATTCCAGCACGGTCAAGTCCAACGTCAACAGCTACGGCCACTGCCGCCACGGCATGACCGTGGAGGATTTCAAGGAGCAGGCCATCGAGACAAACGGGCTGTTTTCGATGGCTCTCTCAACGGTCGACGATGAGGGGGGTCGGGCATGAGGAGGTACGGTACTTTCCAGGACGCCAAGGGAAGGCTGCCGCTCCAACCCGTGTCGCTGACGGGAGACACCGACTACAACGTGGGTCAGTTGCGGCAACTCCCCGAGCACCGGAATATAACGGCTTGCATTCCCGTCCATCCCTTACAGGAATCCAACCTGGTTTTCACTGGGGGCTTTGACTACCGGGGTCATCATCTGGTGTGTACGCAGGGCAATATCCTGAACCAGAGCAGGTTTCACAACCGGGACAGCGTTTATCAATACGCTGCCCGCCAAGTAGGCCCGGTCATGGTGGATTGCCTCCCCCTGGACAGAAACGCCGGCACATCGGCCTGACCATGTATCAGCCGCTGCACCTGAGAGCCAGGGAACGGAACCAGACCGTCGCGTATCGCCGGGCGCAGAAGGGCCACAGTATCGTCTCAGAGGGCACCCTTCCATCTCTGGACAGACCGGGCTGGGACAGGTCCCGGCTGCGAGGATTGTGGCGAGTCGACGGTGAGGGATATATGGCCGCTCTGGCCCACAACGCGCTCAAGGCCGTGCGAAGGTTGCGCCAAGGCACCGGACCTACGGCCCCATTGAAACCCCAAGGCAGCGACTCACGGAGACCCGGCAACCCCAACCGCCTGCGAGGAACCGACCACCCCTTTGGAGGGCTTACACGCTCCAGGTCTACTGGGTTCCTGATGATGAGCGTCGCGGGCCTGTTGTGGCACCCTGTCCCTCCGGCAAACCCCACTTCTTCAACAAGCCCGAGATAATGGGCCACTGGGGTATCGAAGGCCGGCATAAATGTAACTTTGTTATGGCGCCACTGTATTTGATGTTGACCAGCGAGCGCAGGCCGGGACCTCCGCCCTGGAGGACTGTCAGCATCCATGTATTTCTTGATGGTGGCTTTGTGGATTCACTACTCTCTCGATCGACCGCAGAGACATCCCCTTGCGCATGGCTTCCTGAATCGCCCTCCACTCTCCTTTTGCAGGAACGTTGGTTTCCGCAGGGGCAGTTGAAGGCGTCAAGGCAGCGGACGCACCCCCGGTCATGCCCGCTTGAACACTCTCATCCGCCGTCCTTGAGTTCGGTGCCTCTAGCGTCGTTGCCCAGCGCTGGTCCGAGTGGTTGGCCTCGGGGACGAGGAATGAGGAGTGGCGGAACCTCCGTGGCCGTCGCGGAGGAATGCTGGGCAGGGGGGACCTCCCGGGCATAGATGGTGAGTCCCTCATGGCGCACCCTGAGCTGGCCGTCCAGTCATTCCAGGACTTCCGTAACCGCGCCGGCTTAGCTGGGTCGTTCCGACTCTGTCAGAAACTGCAGGGCACGCAGCGGGAATTTCACCGTATGTCCATGACTACCTTCCTGCCGTGCTTGAAGCACAGGACCTGCATAGGGACAAATCAGAGCCCAGAGGCCGGTACGACGACTCAGAGCATTGCGGGAGAACCCGTAAGCGGAGACCGTAGACAAAAAAGGGCAAAATCGAAACCCGGAGGCTTTGGGCCAGTGCAGAGGTAGGCGGCTATATCGGGAAAGAACCGGGACTCCCCGAGGAGCAGCAGACCGCCATGGTGGCAAGAGTGAGCTTGGAACTAGCCACTGGTGCAGGATACAAAGAGGGCTGTCATCCACTGACTAGTCTGCTCCCGGTCGGTGCCGCCCTGTTGAGCTGCTCCGACCGGGAGCAGTCCCTAGGGTATTGAGGATAGCTTCCACCATGTGAAAGACCGGAGTTGGGACGAATACCGGCACACGCTGCGCCGTCCTGGCCTAGGTGAATTCTTCGCAACTTTGGTGAACGCCGGCCTGAATGCCCTGCGCTTTGAAAAGCGGTTCCCTGCCGCCATGTCCATTCCACTGCGAGCTAAGACTTGCGCCTTCCGCCCGGAACAGACTATGGCCCGCTTGTCTGGAGAATCACTCTGACTGTGAATTCGTCCTAGCAGCCCGCCGTAGGGCATGTGCAAAGTCCTAGGTCGGATCAAGATGGTCTGCCAGGGCCGGTGTCGGTAGACCCTACCGTCCTCCAAGCGAGAGCTGGGACTCAGGAATGTTAAGGGAACTGCACCATTCTTCAGTAAGAGATCTTGAATTCCGGTCTCCATTGGAAAGACGGAGTTTCGTTTTACGGACTTTGCACAAGTGTTGTAGTCCATCGGGCCCATGGAAACGCTTAAAGCGCCCGGTGCAGTAGCTCCACGACCTCTTCTTGACTGGCTATGGGGCGAGGATTGGTTGCGACCACCAAGTCCTCCATGGCGTCCTGGGCAATTAGGGCCAAGTCTGCCTCCGAAACGCCCCAATCGCTCAGCCGACGGGGAATGCCCAGAGTGTCGATCAGGTTTTCAAGGGCGGAGACCGCGGCGGCGGCGGCCTCATCGTCGTTGGCGTTGCGGGTGTCGACGCCCATGGCCTCAGCAATCCGCCGTTGTTGCGGAGCAGTCACCGGGCGGTTGAATTCCATCACCCGGGGCAGGATGATGCAGGAAGTCACCCCGTGGGGGACATCGTTCCTGGCGCCGAGCTGATGGCCCAAGCCGTGGCTCAGCCCCATCTGGACGTTGGTCAAGGCATAGATGGACATCCAAGCGGCTACCTGGCAGTAACCGGCCGACACCAGGTCCTCGCGGTCGCTGGTGGACCGGGGCAGGTTCTGGTGCAAGAGCCGCAGGGACTCCAGGGCCAGTCCGTCGGAAAAGGGGAAGCTGATTTTGGAGCAGACGGTTTCGATGGCGTGGTCCACCGACCGAATACCGGTCGAGGCCCAGAGCCATCCCGGCGTCGCGGTGGTGACCGCGGGGTCCAGAAACGCCGTCGACACCCAGAGTCCCTCGCCGGTATACAGGTCCTTTACCTTGCGTTCCTCGTCGGTGGCTCCGGCAAAGTTGGTGAACTCGCCGGCGGACAGGGTTGTGGAGATCGAGATGTGGGGCAGGCACGGGTTGTTTACCGCCGGTATTTCCAGTTTATCCGGATACTGGAACCGGACACGGTAGCGGTCGAGTTGGTTCTCGTCGGTGACGTTTTCGGCCAAGCACAGCGCCACCAGCTTGGCGGTGTCGTTGGGAGTGCCGCCGCCAAAGCTGATCAGGAGGTCCGCATCGGCGCTCTGGGCCGCTCGGGTAGCCGCCAACACCGTGTCCCTGGGGACGTGCTGGCGGGTGTCGGCAAAAACTCCAGCGCAGCGGTCGCCAAGCAACTCCTGAATTTGACCCAGGATAGTTCCCTGCTGCATGAGGGAGTTTCCGGTGATGATGAACGCCCGGGTGCCGCCCAGCTCATCCACCGCCGCCGGCAGACCGGACAGACAGCCTTCACCGTAGTGGACCTGTTTCACCTGTGGGGAGGTGAATGACCCTGTCGGCAACGGATTTTCGGGCATGATTTACCTCCGGACCTGTATTCCTTTTGGCCTGACCAAGCCACTTGGGCCGATTAAACCACGAGTGGACTGGCACCGGCTACCGGCGCCGCTCAATCGACACCCTAGTACTACAGTTGCAGATTTGATGGGCGCTTTTTGTAGTGGCATTGCTTGGCTTGAGCTTGGTGGCGGCGTCTCCACCACGACCAGTACAGGATGAAATCGGGCGATTGGCTCTGCGTCCATGCCAGGCGTGTCAGCAGCCGTCGCACCTCCGGCACAGTTATGGGAATCAGCTCCCCATCGGGGCCGTAGTGGCCCCCTTTTCTCCCTGTCCCGCCGCCTGATTCCTGATCACCTTCAGGTAGGCGTGGGCCAGTATGGCCAGAGTGATGTGCCGGTACCAGCCATCCCATCGCCGCACCTCGTACTGGTCCAAGCCCACCTGACCCTTGGCCTCCTCAAAACACTCCTCTATGGTCCAGCGCCTCCCGGCGACTCTGACCAGTTCCTCCAAGGCCGTTCCCGACGGACCATAACAGACGTAATAGGCCAGTTCCGCCGGTTTGGCCACGCTACGGCGAACCAGCAGCCTGTGGCCCTTGCCCGGCTCCCTCAGGGGCCGTATTTTCACGGCGACCCAGTCGTAAACCCGGGGGCCCTTGGCTCCATCACCGGCGCTGCACCTGACTCAGTCGGCATCGTCAACCTGCGCCGCCAGCCGGTCCGCCCTCACCTGCAGCGGTCCTATCTCCGTCCGAGCCCACAGCTTTTCTCTGCGCTTGATGGCCATCACGTGGGGAATCTCCCGCCCATCCAGCCACAACCGCAACCTCCGGTCGCTCCCGTAGACCTCGTCCCCAGTGAACCAAGCGAAAGGACGGGGCCTTTGCATTGGAAAGCATGGATCGCAGGCAGACGGCCAGCTGAAGGAGGCGTGTGAACCGCAAACCTGCACCTGGAGTGGGAATGCGTGTTATATGCACATAATAGACATTCATTAATAATATAAAATATGTGCCTTAACCACTATAGATATATCGATTATGAGGTAGCTAATGTCCGGAAAGGCCCCCTATTATGCCCCTGTCTACCTCTTGATCGTTTTGATGGCCACAATACTGTCCTGCAGCAACGGCGAGACCGCGGCACCGGACCCGGCCGCCGCGCCCACAGAGTCTCCACCAGCCACTGCCCCGCACGAGCCTGACCCCACCGGCACAATGTCTTCCGCAACGACGCCGGCGCCAAAGGGGGCAGTTACACCCACGCCAACCCCGGATGGACCGGGTACGCCGGACCCAGGGCCATCAGAGCCGAACACGGCTCCGCTGCTACAGGAAACGTACAACCTCCTCAGCGGCCCTGAACAGGAGTGCCTGCGTGGCCAGCTCGGGGAGGAAAACCTGGAGATATTCGTGCGTACCCCGGTGGGCGGGCTATTTGACCATCCGGAACACTGGCAGCCAGCGACAATATTCGATTGTCTGAACCGGCAGACTGCCAACGACCTCTTCATGGCCCTCTACGAAGCAAACTCGCAGGACTCGGAAGCAGCCCTGGCATGCGTGAGAAATTTCCTAGAAGAGATAGACATCGCAAAAGCTGCATCGGGCTTAAACGAAAGTGCCACCGATGAACAAAAATTCTGGGCATCTAGGCTGGCGATAGGACTGATAGACTGCGCTGAGGATCACGGGCCGGCGGCAGACTCGCCGGAGCCTCCGGGACCGCCACCGCCGGAGGATGCCCTGCTGTGGGAGTTCAAGATACCCCAGACGGAGGCGAACAGCTTTCCTGGGATAGCCCCAACCACAAGGGGTGGAACGCTCTTCCTCGTCTCGCCGCTGGGGCAGGTCTATGCCCTGGATGCGAAGACCGGAGAGCTCCGGTGGCAGACCGAACTGGACAACCGGCAACTCTACCCGCCGCCCGTCGTCACGGCCTCAAAGGTATTCGTGGACGGCATAAGGGAATACTACGCCCTCGATGTGAACACCGGAGAGCTGCTGGAAACGAATGAAGGGAAAGGACCCCAACGCGCGCTCTGGCCGGACCCCGACACGGGACGCGTCTACCGGACCGGAGGAGGCATTCCCCCCGGAGGCTGGGTGCACGCCGTTGACGCGGCGACCGGAACCGTGGCCTGGACCTACGACACCGGCTCCATCGTCATCCCGGCCCCGACACACTTCGGCGGAACCGTCTTGGTCCGGTCGTACGAGGGAGTCCACGCCCTGGATGAATCAACGGGGAAACTCCTGTGGGAGACCGAGTGGGAATACGTCGGAGACTTCCCGCCGCAGGTCGTTGACGGAATATGGCCGGTGGCGGGCGACGGCAACGTGACTGGCCTGGACGCCAGAACAGGACAGCGCCTCTGGTCCTTTGAAGAGGACCACATCAGTATGGTAGCCGGCGCCGCGGACGGAATGGTTCTTGCCGCAGGCAACCTTGGTTTCTACGCCATCGAGGCCGCGACCGGGCAAAAAAAATGGAGCCTGAACAAAGACTGGGGAGTGGTCCGTGTGACGGTGGCCGATGGCGTCATATACTCCCACACATCGAGAAGCGACCTGCACGCTCTGGACCTCCAGACCGGAGAACCTCTCCGGACCCAGAGAATTGGCTTCCTCAGTCCTGACGGCCGCTACCACGTGGCCGACGGAGTGGTTTACATAGCTCACAGGGAGGGCGTCCGCGCCTACAGGGCGCCTGCAACCTCAGACACTCGTCCCCCGGGGGAAACACCCAT
Source organism: Dehalococcoidia bacterium (assembly GCA_963667415.1). Lineage (GTDB taxonomy): Bacteria > Chloroflexota > Dehalococcoidia > Lucifugimonadales > UBA3495 > VXOI01. The sequence continues at coordinate 1,459,696 of OY763410.1, forward strand.
CCCGACGCCAACGCCTGAACCCACCCCCCGGGACCCCGGGCGATTTCAGCTGGATGACAACTCGCGGTGGCAGGAGGCGTACGACACATTCAGCAAAGCCGAACAGGAATGCATTCGCACCGAGCTTGGAGCGGACGAGCTGCAAGAATTCCTCGACGGCCGGGCGTACGAGATTTGGTACGCGGTGACACCCCGGCACGTATCCGTCTTCGGTTGCCTGGAACCCGAGGTTGCCGACGAACTTTTCATGTCCCTCACCCTGGCGGTTCCAGGTGGCGACCAAGCCGCCATCTCATGCCTGGAGCGCATAATCTCCGATGTCGACATCGCCAAGGTAATTGCGACAGGCCTCCCCGGCGCAACTGCGGAGACGAAGGCGATGGGCGACGAGTTTACAGACAGAATGGCGGCCTGTCTCTACGAGCTCGACCCGCCGGACGACAAGGGCCCCCCGCTCCGGCGAAGCGACGCGCTCTGGCACCTCGACACCGGTCAGACCAGCGCCCTGGCCCTCTCCCCCACCATAGTCCAAGGGAGACTCTATGGAGCCTCCTACGACGGACAGGTCTACGCCGTGAACACGCAGACACGAGAATTCCTGTGGATCATCACCTTGGACACCAGAGTGTCGGTGCCGCCGGTGGCCGCGGGGTCAACGGTATACATCGAGAACGAGGAAGGCGACTACTACTCCCTGGACGCGGCCACCGGAGAGCATCTACCCCTCGACAGCGAGGTAAACGGCCGGATACGGAGCGTCGAGTTTGGTGGCGGCACCGTCCACGTAACCGCAGTCCTTCCCGATGGCGGAATTGTAATCCGCAGCTATGACCCACAGACCGGACAACTCCACCGCGAGAACCGACTGGAGACACCGCGAATAAACGATCGCCAATTCGAGGTGACGGTCCTGGGCAACATCATCTACATAAGAGACGGGGCCATGATCCACGCCTTCGACGGCACAGCGGGAACCCTGCGCTGGAGTTTCAGGGCAGCGGGGACCTTACACGATGCGCCAGCGGCATGGGACGGAAGAGTGGTCCTCAGGACCTACTCGAAAATCTACGGCCTGGATGAGGCCACCGGCGACCAGATATGGAGCTTCGAAGGTACCCACTTATTTACCGGCGACTTGACCCCGGGAATTGATAATCCGTTCCTTGTCGATAACGGAGTGCTGGCAGTGCCAGAAGTCCGAGGCGCCCTGCACGGCCTGGACACGGCCACCGGGCAGGTCCGATGGTCGTACCCCGGCTATTCCCCTACCGGGGGGCATGGATACGCCGACTGGGTGGTTGGCGCCGCGGACGGCACTCTGTTCATCAGTGGCAGAGAAGCTTTTCACGCCCTGGATGCGCCCACCGGAGACGAGATTTGGAGCATCAGCAGGTCCTGGGAACTCCGAGGGGAAGTGACCGTGGCGGACGGCGTCCTCTACGCCAACTCGGGAAGCAGCTATCTGCACGCCCTGAACGCCTACACCGGAGAACCAATCTGGACCACAAACAGCTGCTGCGGCGGACCGCGGGGCGGCAGCTACGTACTGCACGACGGAGCACTCTACCTGTCAGACCAAGGCAGCATCCGCGTCTACATGGCGCCCGTAATCACCGACACCTCTCCGCCGGCGCAAGCACGCAAGCCGGCGCCCACGTTGCTCCCAACTCCGGCGCCAACTCCGGTGCCCACGGTGCCCCCAACTCCGGCGCCAACTCTGGCCCCGACGCCAACACGCACCCCAGCCCCCACTCCAACGCCAACACCGGAACCCGCTCCCCAGGATCCGCCCCCAGAGGAGCCGGAAATCCACACCATTCAGGGCCAGGTCATCGGGCCGGACGACCTGGCGTTGGAAGAGATACTCCTGATTGCCTGGGACAGAAGTGTGGATCACATCAAATTGTCCGCGGTCGAGGAGGACGGTTCTTTTGTGATGGAATTGCCTAGCGGCTCCTTCCTTTTGCAGGTACTCCCCATGAACCCCGACGGAGAATCCTACAGTTTAGTGGGCTGGTACGGCCCGGGGGGGTTCACCACCAGACGAAATGACGCAACCCGCATCGTGGTGGACGGCCAGAGTGTCTCAAACATCGTCATCCGGCTTCCGGACCAGCTGGACGCCTTGCGTTGCATTGGGAATCCTTGCGACTTGCAGTACGACGACCTCAGCTTGCAATTCGACACCGGTCAGAACTACACCCTGGCCTTCTCCCCCACCATAGTCCAAAAAAGACTCTTCGCCGCCTCCCCGATGGGAGAGGTCTACGCCCTGAACGTGCAGACAGGAAAGCTCCTGTGGAGCATTGACTTGGACACCGAGCTACAGCTTCCGCCAGTGGCCGCAGGGTCAACGGTATACATCGAGCACGAGAGAGGAGACTACTACTCCCTAGACGCGGCCACCGGAGAGCATCTCCCCTTCGACAGCGAGGGCACCGGCCGGATACGAGGCGTGGAGTTGCGCGACGGCGCCGTCCACGTGACCGCCGTCTTTCCCGACGGCGGAATAATAGTCCGCAGCTATGACCCGCAGACCGGGCGGCTCCTCCGGGAGAGCCGGCCGCAGATCCCGGAAATAGACTACCTCGGGTTCAGGGTAACGGTCCTGGGCAACGTCACCTACATAAGAGACGGGCCCATGACCCACGCCTTCGATTCACCGTCGGGCAACATTCTGTGGAGCTTCGATACAGACGTCATGTTTCAGGGCGACCCCGCCGCATCAGACGGAGTGGCGTACATCCGCTCGGCGTCGGCAGCCCACGCCCTGGATGAGACCACCGGCGAAGAGATCTGGAAGTTCGAGGGGCCCTACGGAGACTGGGCGGAACACCCTGCATATCTGGCGGACGGCGTGTGGCCGGTGGTCCTCGGGGACGGGGCCTTGCACGGCCTGGACGCATCCACCGGCCAGCCCCTCTGGTCCCACTCTGCCGGATTCGCCCTCTTTGTGGCCGGAGTCTCCAACGGCACCGTATTCGTCGTAGGCGTTTATGGTTTCCACGCGCTGGATGCCGCTACCGGAAAAGAGCTCTGGAGCCTCGACAGTGCCTTGGAGATGCAGGAGGTCACCGTGGAGGACGGCGTCCTCTACTCACACACGGAAGACGGATGGCTGTACACCCTGGATGCCCGGACCGGAGAAACCATCTGGACCATAGACGCCGTCAACAGATGGCACAGCAAAGTCCACTACCTAGTAGACACCTACCTCGTATGGGACAGAGTGCTCTACCTGGCGCCCGTGGGCACCATACTCCCCCTGCCGGCCGCCCAAAGGAGATAGCCGGGGATTTCAAGATCGACGCTCCCGGCCCTGAAACCAGTCGACCGGCACTCCCCGCATTGATGAGCGGAGAGCACAACCGGGAGGTTTGTGGGGATTGTCTCAATATTTTCACACAATCCCCATTTGCGCTTATGTGCGATTAACGCAACTCCTCCCCCCGGAACTGACCCACCTCAGCCTTGCGGAACGGCGCCAGCCGTTGGCATACTCGGCCCGCGGGTTGCGAAAATCCCCCGAGAGGCGATTGGGTGCCAAGAAAGGTCCAGCAGATCCCCGACTATTTCACGCCGGAAGAGGCGGCCGCCCTGGTGGAGGGCGCGCCCAGCTACCCGACGCGCATGGCCTTCCGGCTCATGCTGAAGACCGGCCCCAGGGTGTCCGAGGCCCTGGCGCTCCGGCGTGTGGACCTGCGCCTGGACCAGGAGCCGCCGATCATAGTGGTGCGAGCCGACTCCCCGGGCAACAAGGTGCGCAAGGGCCGCGAGGTCCCCGTGCCGGCCGACCTGGTCGAGAGCCTGCACGACCTGGCGTCATTCCACAACAAGGGCCAGCAACGGGCCATGCTGGACATTTCCAGGTGGCGCCTGAGCCAGGTTATGAAAGAAACGGCCGCCCAGGTGGGCATCGAGCCGACCAGGGCCCACCCCCACGCCTTCCGGCACACCTACGGCCGTAACTGCGTGCTCAGGGGCGTGCCGCTCCCCGTGCTGCAGAAGTGGCTGGGGCACCAGTCCCTCAAGGACACGCAGCGCTACATAGAGCTGGCCGGTGCACATCACGAATGGGTGGCCAGGTTGTGAACCATATTTGTTGGCCGCTTCACCGAAGCTGGAGAATCCGCCGTCCATGGGGTGGCCCAAAACACCCGTTTGTAGGTCAGGAGAACTGCGATGATTGTAATGACCTGCCAGGTTTGCCAAGAAACCCTGATGACTCGGGAGACTGAGCCGGCGAAGGCATTCGTGGTGCACCATATGGAAACCTATATCGAACCGGAGACACATTCAGACGACTAGGGCGTGTTTGCAAACTATAACCAGAGCAGCAACGACCCGATTTGCAGCATAGCCCGGTAGTTCTCGGCCCTCTTCTCATACCGGGTGGCGATTCGGCGGAATTGCTTGAGCCGGTTGATTGTCCGCTCCACCAGATTGCGTTGCCGGTACAGGGCCCGGTTGAAAGAACCAGTGCGCCGTTCGTTGGTTTTCCGGGGGATGGTGTAGCGAATTCCCCGTCGCCTGAGATAGGCCCGAATCCTGCGACTGCTGTACCCTTTGTCGCAGCAGACCCGCTGGGGTTTGATGCGGGGACGGCCACGCCCGGAGCGTCTCACCTCCCCTTGAGTCATCAACTCCTCAAACACGCTGGCCTCGTGCCGCTGACCCGGGGTCAGCACGAATGCTACCGGCTTGCCCTGCCCCTCGACTCTCAGATGGACTTTGGTGCTGAACCCTCCCCGGGAACGGCCCAGCGCCTGATCGCCCTCCCCCTTTTTGCCCCGGCAGCGTGCTGATGCGTCCGCACATTGGTGCCGTCCACGTAATGGACTTCCCAATCAACCTGACCGATGGCATCAGCTTCCCGCTGCACCTCAGCCGGAAGCCGGTCCCACAATGCTTGCTTTCGCCACCGGTAGAAACGGCTGGCCACGGTGGCCCAGGGGCCAAAGCGCTCGGGCAGATCCCTCCAAGGGGACCCGGTACGCAAAATCCACAAGATCCCGTTGATGACCGTGCGATGGTCCTTCCCAGGTCGTCCAGTCCTCGGCTTCTGGGCCGGAAATAGCGGCCTCAGTCGTCGCCATTGATCATCCGTCAAATCCCCTCGTCCCACACACCACACTCCTCATCTCAACCTGTCTCATCCAGTTTAGGCCCCACCATTGGGTTTGCAAACACGCCCTAGCACTTAAGACGCTGGCACCAACCCAAGAGGACATTCCCCCTGAACGTCGACGGCCAAATGTCAGTCGGTCAAACCGCCTACCCGGCATACTTTAGCGCCGCCGCTTGCACCGAACGCAAACAGAAACCTTTTCAGAACGTTCAACGCCCAGCTGTGGCACCGTGAAGCCTATTGGTTTTACGAATGGGGCCGACGGTCGTCAGTTCACAGTGCCGTGATGGGCCGCGCCTGCAAAACGTAGAGGCGGCCTTCAGAAATTGCCCACTCGATGTCCTGTGGCCCACCGAGGCGCTCTTCGATCCGCTTGGCGACCTCTGCAACACCCAGGGCCCGGTCGGCATCCAGCACAGCCTCGTATGACGCCTCACACATCACTTGATTTCCTGCGACTCGCCACTCCTCCGGTGTTTCCCATCCAGAAACCATTGCCTCGCCTAAGCCGGGGACCGCGCTGACCAGGGTTACAGATGTATCACCGGTAAGAGGATCGGCCGTGAAGGCGACGCCGCTCGCCTCAGCGGCTATAAGCCTCTGCACCAGCACTGCCATCCGGGGATCGCTGTCAAGCCCTTTCATAGCCCTGTAAACGGTTGCACGTTCGCCAAACGCCGAAGCCCAGCATCGCTGAACGGCTTGGGCCACAGTCTCCAGGCCACGGATGCCAAGGACAGTGACGTAGATACCGGCGAAGGACGCGTTGTCGAGGTCTTCGCCAACAGCTGACGAACGCACCGCAACCGGACCATCGCCAAGTTCCGCTAGGGCTGACGCCAAGGCGGCGGCAACTTTCTCGGGAATTGCTAGTTGCTCCAACCCAGCTTGCGGCCCCTCGTAGTCCTTTCCCATTCCTTGCATGAATATGCGGAACGCCTCGGTCGTCAAAATGAAACCTGCGGGAACGTCAAATCCGGCCCGCGTCAGTTCTCCCAGGACGGCGGATTTTGTTCCGACACGATCTCTATCGGCCAAAGATACGTTCCCGAGTTTGGCAACCAGGTCCTCGAAGCAGGGAGACTTCCCCGTCGCTCGGCCAGGACGAGTTCGCAGAGTCTTCAGGTTCATACTTTCTTCACCTTAAGAGGAGTTCAAGCAACACCAGCGCAGAAACGGGAACCGTAAGATTATCCCAGCCCCGTTTCGCCACCACTTCGGCCGCTCCGGCGGTAATTCCCAGTAGGACAGAAAAAGCCACCCCCTGGGCCAGGGACATTTCGGTATAGACGGTTACCATCAGCATCACACAGGCCAACGCGACGATACAAAAGGCGACAGACCCTTCGACCGTGCGACCCGAGAAGGGTCGGGGCCATTGGGTCCGCCCAATGCGTCCACCCACCAATGCAGCGGTCGAATCCGCCAATGTCAGCACCAGGACCGGGGTAAGGAACAGGACCATACTGCCTTCGGAGAGAAGAAAAGCAAGGTAGGCAGCCCAAAGAAACAGGATGTCACCGGCTCCTCTCGCAGTCTGCCCGTGTAATGAAGCAAGCCATCCTCGCCTCCGGGCGATAACAAGGGCAACCGTGAAGATCCCGGTCACCAACAAAGCCGGGTGATGCGTATCGAACAGAAGCGGAGTAGATAACGCAATCGCCCCCGCACCCATGTGCGCCAACTTCCGAACGTACTCGGTGGGCAGCCGTGAGTGGTGTTCAACGACGTGGATGGCGACTAGCAGGAAAAGCCCTGCCCCAATGGCCACCAGGACCTGGGGCATCGCGTCCCAGGTCTCCCGGAAGGGGTTGCCGAGCCGGGTCGTGAGGGCCGTAGCCCCGCGAATCAGCGCGTAGCCAGCCAGGGAATAGACGACGAGCTGCGAGAGGGTGTCGGCTAAACCGAATGAGGAGGAAGAGGCTCGTGGTTCGCCGTCTCCTTCCAGTAAGTTAGTTCTCTGCGGACCGTTCATGGGTTGACCTGTGCTACCACCAACGACCTGTACAGGAAGGACCTGTCTTGGCGATGCAGGCTCCGGGCCAGTTGTTCTTCCCTCTGTAGGTTGCATTGGACAGAAACCGGTACTGGACGCTCAATCAGGTTGTTGTAGAAGCAAATCCGCGCACCGGGCCTGCTGGTCCTCACGATCTGCCGTAGAGCATCCGTGTATTCCCTTTCATTGAAATACTCAAACACGTCGGACAGGTGGAACTTGGAAAAGGTCCCTGCAGGGACCGCTCTCAGGAATCCGAGCAGATTTGCAGTTACCGTCCGAATAGGGCAGGAGCAGTTCCTGATGGACTCTGCAGCATCGGCGGTGAGATAAGAGGGAAGCGTGTTTTTGTAGCTGCCCGTGGCCATGTAGTCCAGGAAATAGTTGTTCGCCACCGGTATCTCCGTGAGTGCATGCATGACCCTTCCCATGTAATGGGACGCAACATCCTGCGCCCCCACATGGCGGAAGGCACCCGGGTAGCGGCCGAAACGTGAGAGCAGTTGCCGGCTGAAGGCCACCCGGAAAAGTGCTCGCCATGGGAGCGTATTCCATGCCCGGTGATAGAACTCCCTCTGTTCCTCCGGCGTTTTGGCCCTGAGAGCCTCCGCCAGTTTCTTCCTAGAATGGATCGCAGGAAGAACGAATCTTCTGAAGATGGAAAGGTATCGCTCGAAGCGTCCCACATGTATGACCCCTTCCCCGATTTCCTTGGGGCGCGAGTCCCAGTAGGCGCGACTGTGACCAGGAAGTCCGTCTCGTATCGCCGCGTACCACGCCCGGCGGTCCTGCACTTTCCTGACTCCAAGGAACCCGAGCAGATCGTCATGTGGGAGGGCGAGGACCGCAGCCTTCTTTAGCTCTAGGAGGTGGTTCTGAGCCGGATTGACGTCGAGTGCCGTGACACTTCGCGGACAGTCCGCCGCCACGGCAAGGGCATTGCAGCCACCGGATGTCACGATGAGAACGTCATCGCTGGGCGTCACCCGGAGTGCGGAGAGGATCGTATCCGGGTCCTCCCAGCATTGGCTGTATGAAATCCGATTGGACGCTCCTGGAGAACGCATGCTATCCCTTCTTGCCTCCTTACTGACTTTGTGCGGGGAGGCTTTCGCCAAACCGGGATGACCAAATGCTCTATTCGCTTTTCCGGACGGGCAGCCCCGGTCCTTGATATCGGGCCTGCCTTCGTCCGTGCCCCTGACAGTCAAAGGGAATGAAATGATGCCCAACGGTGACGCTCCAGGGCCGACGGGTTGCTTCAACAGGCATTGCCACACATAGCAATTGTGCAGGCGCAGGAGCCCAGAAATGCCAGGAAGGTAAACCCGATCAAAATGATGGTATTCCTTGCAGAGTTGTTGCCTGGCGGACGTCGGGCTGATTCCTGAACGGGTCTCATCCGTTCGGCAGGAGGCCGCCCTATGACCCATTCTCGTACGAATCGCCTTGTCCCCGCCGGAAGGTTGGCTCGGCGGTCTGTGTCCCAGTCCATTGGGGCGATGTCTTTGTCTCGCAAGGCCTTTACCTCCCAAGTCTGTGAATCTTCCAGAACTTTCACTGCATTCCGGTATATTGCTTGGACCATAGGGGTACCCCTACATGCTCCATTCTTTCCATCAACTGACCTTCCCGCCCTCACGCATACACCGACCCAGCACATCGGCGCAGTCTGTTGCTAGGCACCTGCCGTATTTCGCCTCTAAGAGAGTGTGTGACAAATCCCCTCTCCCTCGGGGAGAGGGTTTGGGTTAGGGCGTCCCCTCGTTCTGCCAAGAAATGCTGGACAAAGGCGCCATGCAGTCTGAACAAGAAATTTGCGATATGTCACACACCCTCCAAGAAGCAGAGTAGGAGGACAAGGCCACCTCCCAACACCTGTAGAGCCGCGATCGCGATAGCCATGCCTGCGAGCACCTTGAACACCACCTCAAGTGCGTTCTTAACAGTAATCCAGCCATTTGTTTGGGAGCCTCGTCGATTGGTGTCCCAGTCCATCCGAGAGCGGTCTCCAACATTCATCTTCCTCTCCTCATGAGGACTGCTTCCTGGGCTACCCTCTCCCAATACCGAACGAAGCCGATGATCAGGGCCATGTATAGGGGGATTGCAAATGCCACCTCGGCCGCCACGTGCAGCAGCGGCACGTGGAAACCAGAGAAGTTCTCGTTTGCGCTGGGACCGTATGCCCTGACATCGGAGTTGATGAGCCAGGCCTCAACCGGCAGTGCAATGATGGCGAGCACAACGAGATAACCTACGAACCGTCTGCGGGGACCCAGAGTGGACAGTAGACCGTCGACCAGTAACAGGGCCAGCCAGATCATCAGCACCCAGCCCACCGTCATCACGAAGCTGATGTCACGATAGACGTAAGACCACGACGGCAGCCTGGAGTTGACGACCATCGGCTCGATCATGACCTCGAAGAAGAACACCCCCACAACGGTTGCGGCCAGCGCCCACAACCACGGCCTCGGCACAGGTGTGGGCATCACCTGGTCCATCACGATGTTCCAGTACTTGTAGAAGCCGATCACGAGGGACAGGAATATCGGCACGTAGTAGAAGAGATGGTAGGGCACACCCAGGAACGGGATGTAGGAGCCTTCGATCACGGCCATCACCTCCGGTGAGTACGACCGAATTCCAAGCCCCACCACAATCCGTTCGAAGACGACCACAAGGACCGTCAGCGCCGCCAGATAGGCGATGAATCGCTGCCACTCCTTGACGCGGGGAATGACAAAGTCGACCACTACTATGGTGCTTAGGATCATGGTCGACCAGCCGAGGGTGAGTATCCAGGAGACGTCCCGGTAAATGTAGGCCCAGAAACCCATCTTGTAGTTGTTCCACATTGGCGCCGTGAACACCTCGAAGATCAGGACTCCCACGGCCATGATCAGGTAGCGTCGCAGGATCCCGTCCTTGTACCTGGCAAGGACCGTCAACGCCACCACCGTTGCCAGGATCACGAATATCTCGAACCCGATGATCCCGGCCGTCGGCGTACTGTCGAATCCACCGAGGGCGTGGTCAATCAGCTCTCTCCAGTCTGTCATTGCTTACCTCCGGGCGGCATCGAAGGGCCCTGTCTTTGTCCCGGTCACAACAGAATCCCTTGCCAGATACGAGGAATCCTTAACTTTGCACCCTCCCCATTTCGAGCTGCCGAACCCTTCCTGGGAGGAGAGGTAATCCCATATCTCGTATAGCGGCGCATCCAGCACGTTGCCGAACTTCGCGTGGTTGAAGTCACAGGACATCACGTCGCCGTAGGGCGATACATAGAAGTAGCTGGTGCCGCAGCCGCAGCCGGCGCTTCGATGGCTGGCCAGGTAAGGGACCGCAAGAATTGCTGGGTATCTCGGGTCAGCGTTGTATTCCATGGCTGCCTGGATCAACTCCCTCACCCAATCCCAGTTGTCGACCAGGTCTGCTCTCAGTTGGTAGCGCCCCGACGGCATCGCGTCGAAAATCATCACTTCGTGAACGCCTGTCTCCCGCGCGAGTTCGACAATTCCGTCTAGTTCGCCGGCCTTGAAGCTTTCGGGAGTCAGAGTAACGACCATCGCAACGGTGAGGCCTGCGTCTTTCGCTCTTTCCGCGCCGGCAATGGCCTTCCGGAAAAGCCCCTTTGTTCCCCGGAACAGATCGTGCTTCACGGGGTCGGCGGAATCGATGCTGACGCCTACACTGTCCAAGCCCGATTTCTTGAGCTTCGGCGCCATATCGGAAAGGGACGATCCGTTTGTGACCAGAAGGGTCGTTGACAATTCCTTGTCCACTGAGCCTATGATTTCGGGGAGGTCCTTCCTCAACAGGGGCTCGCCTCCCACGAACGTGATGACGGAAACCCCCAGTTCCTGGGCCTCCCGTATTACGCGTTGCGCCTGATCCGTGGTCAGGACGGGACGTCCTTTCTCTTCGACCCCATCGAAGAAGCTGCAATGCTCACACGAGGCATTGCACACATCGTTCACGGCGAAGGTCAGCATGTTGGGCAGGGTGCGGTTCTGAATGTTTCCGATGAACGTGCGCGCCGACAGGTTGGCCATCGGCTTGCTGAAGACGGCGGGGGAGGTCACAGACCGAACGGGGAGGCCGTCACGATAGTGGATGACCTTGTCATGTCCCAAGAAAATCTTGTAGACACGCTCGAGATACTCGTCCTGAAAACCCAATCCCTTTCGTGCGAGAACCCATTTCCAGTGCCATCGTGCCAGCCTGTTCTTGATCATCTTTACCTCCGGCCACCTTCTCCGAAGCAATCCGGATATTGAGGCTAAGTCCTGCGCCTCTGCTGCCTCAGTCGAGGCAGGCCGGGCGACCGTATCGTCCTTCTGTTGGAGGGATCTCCGCCGTTGTCGCGGCTGGCGTACAGTTCCCAATCGATCCGGGGAAAGACAACGTCCACCGCATGACGGTTGATCTCCTCGAGCCTGCGCCTCGTCAACGGGCCCGGCCTCAACTCTGGGTAGGCGGTGGAGTTTGCAATGGAAGAATTTCGGGCTTGGCTGATGTAGGGCAGGTACTTCAGGATCGATGCCAGATACTGGCGGTAAGGGACCAACAACCGGTGGAGCGTACTGAAAAGGAGCCGGAACGCTGGAGCCGGAACGCCGGCGAGCCTTACTCCGGCGATTCCGGCGTCTGCCAGAAATGTTTCGAGAAGGTACCGGAAAGTGGGAGGTTCAGGCTGAGTGAGATGCAGCGTTGAACCGGCCGGGACTTCCTTCCGGTGGCACCCGATCATTGCATCCACAACGTCGTTGACGTGTACCAGGTCCACCAATCCGTCCCTCGGGTACGGCAGCACCAGCCAGGGCGCCGTGAGAATGTCGGATTCGCTGTCGTAGCGGGTCCTCATTGCGCGCAGCAGGTACCTGACCGGGGCCGGGCCGGAGAGCAGCAGCTTCACGATGAGACGCTTCAGGTAATAGAACATAAAAGCAAAGCGGTAATAACCGAAGGTGCATACGCTCGCCTTGCGTTCTGACGCTTCGCCGATGATTATCGAGGGACGGAAAATGACCGTCCGGACGTTGCATTCCTCCCGCACGACCTTTTCGGCCAAGAACTTGGAAAACTCGTACCAGTTATGGAAACCCTGCCCGAGGTCCAGGTCCTCTTCTACAAAGGCTGTCCTCGCATCCCCACGGACGAACGCTGTGCTGACGTGGTACAACCTGGACGCATGCTGATTTGCGAAGTGCACGACGTTGCGCGTGCCCTCCACGTTTGTCTGCATGATCAGGCCCTTGTCGCCTTCCTTGAACGACAGGTTCGCTGCCACGTGCCAGACGTAGAGATTTCCGTCGCTCAGCCCCGGGAGTGACTGAGGATCGATGCCAAGCCCTGGCAGAGTCATATCAACAGGGAGTGCGTTAAACCGGTCCCCGTACTTCAACCGGCAGTCCGGGAACAATTCGGCGGCCCTTCGTTGAGCAGACTCCTCTCCTTCCCTGATGAGGGCGCAGACCGGCTCACCGCGTTCCAGGAGATTCCTTACCAGGACACGGCCGACAAACCCGGTAGCTCCGGTGACAAGGTGAGTCATGGATTTCCCTCCCCGACGTTCAACTCGTATGCCTCGTAGCGCCGGTATACGGTCCCGCGTCCCGCAGTAAGGGCTCTGACCTGCATGTTGTCGTCCCGCATCGTCGACAGGATGAATTCAGTGGCTCCGCGTTCCATTGCGGCTTCGAAGAATTGAAAGAGGAGCGCTCGGGCGATTTTCAACCGCTGCCGCACCGGCGCAGCCGCCACTGTCTTGACAACCGCCCGCTGGTGGCCGGCGACGGCGTCCAGTGCCCCGAGGCAGAAGCCAACAGGCCCTCCCGATGGGGAGTGGGCGACCAAGAGCAGGAGTAGCTTCGTGCACTGGCTCATGGTTCCAGTACCGTATTCGAACTCCGGGAAGCTGATTGGTACAAAGGACCAGGTGTTGCTGAAGCACTCGACGGCCATGCTGTGAACGTCTCTCAGAAGAGACGGCAGGTTATCCCGGTCTGCCGAGGTGAAGGTGAACCCCTCAGCGCGGAGGGTCTCAAAATTACCCTTGAACCGGTCGAAACCCACGTCATCAGGCGAGTAGAGGGTTGTTATGCTGCGGTGAGCGATGGCGAAACCCAGTTCCTTGAACATTGACCCGTAGTAGCCCCTGGTAAATGGCTCCAGCAGAAAGGGCGGGGCGTCATCAGGGTAGGACACGCGAAATCCGTTCCAGGTGGTGAGGTCAACAGGACCCCGCACGTCGTGGACTCCACGTTCCCTCAGGGCCGCCACTACTTCATGGACCACCCCTTTGGCGTACGCGCTGTCGGGCAACGACTCGAAGAAGCCCAGCAAACCGGTGGACGATTCCAATCGTCTGTCCAGGACTGCGGCTGCATGTGCCACCGGCCTGCCATCCACGTAGGCCAGAAACCCCCAATAGTCCCCGTGGCGGAAAAACGGGTTTCGCCGGTCCACTGCCCGGGCCATCGAGGCCGCGCGGCCTGCAGCGTATTCCGGGTGGGAGCTGTAGACCTCCGCGGTCAACGTCTCAAAGCCGCTTAGGTATTCAGCGCCGTTCCGGTCACTCACAATGCGCATGGTTGCTGCCTCAGGCCGACGGGACATTGGAGTTGAATCGGACCTCCCCCAGCCTGGGCAGGACCTCCACCGTCGCGCCATCGGCTATGAGACCTGTGGCGTTCTCGACGCCCACGATGCAGGGAATCCCCAGTTCCCGGGCCACGATGGCGGCGTGGGACAGGATGCCGCCCCGTTCGACGACAAGGGCCTTGACGAAGGGGAAGACGATGGTCCATCCCGGGTCGGTCTGTCTGGTCACGAGGATCTTGTCCTTGAACACCGCGTCGGGACGGAACTCCGGAAGAACCAGGGCCGTGCCAGAAACCATATCCTGTGCGCCGTACGAGGCTCCCTTGCCCTGCAGCGTACCGCTCGGGCAGCGCTTCCTACTGCCCGGCGAAACGGTGCTCAATTCCTCCGGTAGCTCGTCAAGTGGTCCGTCGGTCTCGATGCGCCGGGGCAGGTCAAGGCGGCTCCACCGGTCCATCTCAGCTTTTCGGCCGGCCACAATCGGACGGAGATCTCCAGATTGTGGGAGAGTATCCAGGAGGGAGAGCACCTCTTCTTCGGTCAGGAAGAAAATGTCCCGAGGGTCGTCGAGAATGCCCAACGCCTGAAGCCTTTGCCCGACGGTCAAGAACAGCTTCCTCGCATAACCGAAGATCAAGGCCCTCCTCAACCGGGTCTCTTCCCTCCGGCCAAGGGAGACCCCCGCCCAGGATAGAAGCCGGTTCAGCACGGCGCGCTTTGGGAGATTCAGGCCGTGGAGGTCCGCGCGCGGTGGACGATGGGTCCCCGTGGCAGAGCTGGTACTTGGCCCGTCCCGCACGAGAGACATGAGGAGTCCTGAAAGGAATTCCGGGCGCTCTTTCAAGGTTTCCGATTCGAGCTTCAGCTCGTTGGGCACCCGGGACCCGTATTTCCTCATGTACTCCTGGATCAGCCGGTACGGTTTGCTTTGCCCGTGTCGGCTGGACAGAATTTCAAGAAGGTCCGCAGGATGCATCTGTTGGCGAAAAAGATCGTGGACCGCCTCGTCTTCTCCAATGGCCTGCACTATCTGGACAAGACGACGCCCGGGGTCGAGGGATGCGAGGCTTGCGCCGGTTCTCAGATCGAGCTGCGCGCTATTCTCATTCTTTTGGGCCGACCAGCCTTCCAGAGCCTTCGCGGCCAGTCCGGTGCTGACCATCACCGCAAAATCGTTGGCGATCGGGACCCACCACCTGGCCAGCAGCATTCCTGAGACCTTCCGATACAGGTCTGCCAGCTCCTCCAGGTCCAGTTGTTCCAGATCAATGGACTCGAGTCTCTCGAAAACTGCGTCGAATTCCCGGTTGAACCTTCTAACCAAGAACCCCATGAAGAGGAATGACGCTCCTATCCTCAGAACCTGAAGCACCACGCGAGGCAGGTCGACGCCGTACCTCTGCATGAGGCTGGTGGAGGCCGTTTCGGCGTCTCCGTTGGCCTCCAGGCCTATCATCCGGTCGAAAAACCGCCTGTTTGTCCTGTACGCCGGCAGAAAGGAAATAAGGGTGTACCAGTTCCTCAGGTTGTAATACATCCTGTAGCCGACGAAGGCGAGGAGGCCGGAAAATTCCTCCTCATGGGACCGGATAGTCCGGTCGCTGACACCCATGTTTGTGCAAAAGGTCTTGTAGACGTCCCGGTAGACGCGGCTCACGAACGAGTGGGTCAGGGGCGTCGTTACTCCCGAGTAGCTTTCTGCTAGGTTGGAGTTGTCGAGTACGTACTTCATCAGATGGACCAAGCCGTCAGCACGAGTAGGGAAGAGGAGACCACGGCCAGTGCCGCGCAGCTGTTCAGAACCACTCTTGCAGTGCGGTCGTCGGCCTGTTTGATGAACACCCGGAGCGACATGCCGACGGGGACCAGGAATACGATTCCCGAGAGCTGAAAAGTGGGAAAGCTGTTTCGCAGCATGGCAGCGGTGATGATTCCGGCGGCCACCGTTCCAGCCGCAAGGAAGCAGACGACGAGGGCGCTCACACCCGGGCCGTACTGTGATGTGTAGGTGTCGTTGGATCCAGATTCAGCCCTGCTCGGGCTGAGTTTTCGGGCCACTTCAAGCAGGAAGAGAAGGCACCCGATGTACGCGGTCACTCCCCAGAAGAACGGGGTCGACACACCACCCACCGACAGGCCGCTGAGGCTGTACAGGTAGAAGCAAACCGGGATTACAAGCAATTCGTGAGAGACTGCATAGAAGGCGAAGTGCCTTCTCAACCAGTTGCGGCAGAAAAACTCTCGGAATGTGAAAACGGAATAAAGGCTGACCACTGTGAAAAACCCCAGCGAGTGGACCCCGGCCGAGGCCGCCACGAGCACCTCTAAAAGAAAGACTCCCGCCGCAGCCGTGCCAATATGCCAAGGCTCCACGAGTCCTCTCGGCAAGGGCCGGTCAGGATGGAAGGCGCGGTCGTGCTCAAGGTCCTTGAGTTCGTCGACCAGTCGCAGACGCAGGAACAGCAGAAGCACCGCGAACATGGTCAGGAGGATTGCGGAAAAGTTGGATGGCTGCGAGTGAACATAGACCTGCGTGGCGAATGCGGCAGGAAGCGCAACTACCGCCGCCAACAGAAGAAACTGGGCAGGAGGGAACCGCTCAGCCGTAAATCTGCGGAAACGCCATATTGCTCCGGATGTTTCAGCCATTCTGCTCACTGCCGCCTGGTTCATCGCGGCATCGATGGAGATGAGGCTGAGTCGCCCTTGCCGCAGTCCCTTCATCCCCGGACAGGGCCTGGACATGCTTTGAGATGAACTCCAGCGCCCTTTCCAAAGTCCTGAAGTCATACTCTTCCCGGGTTTGGACATGAATGATGCGACCGTGGAACTCCAGGTCTTCGCCGGACCAGATTCTCATGATGAAGGTGTTGTAGCGGGACATGGGGCTCCGAGAACCGCACTGTCTCTTGGCTGCCAAGTCTCTGAAAGAACCGGCAGCATTGACTTAGAGAGCAGATGGTAAGGGCTGGGAATTAGCAGACGGTTAGCCGGGGATTAGACATGAATTAGAGTTTCGTGAGGGAGGAAGGCCTGAAAGGGCGGGTGGTCAGGAGGGGTCGGACATTATCCGCTGGTAGAGACTGACGGTCCGCCCCGATGGGACGCCATCCAGCCCCTTGCGCAGCATGGTGCGGCATACACGGTACCAATGTTCGGCCGTCGACTTTTGTCCCGTTGCGGCATAGCAGTTCATGAGCAGGCGGTAGGTATCTTCGCGGTATGGGTCTTCATCCAGGATCTTATGGCAGTAGGATACACATCTGCTGTAGGAGCGGGTCTCGAAAGCCCAGTCGGCCAACCTGCCCAGCAGATGCAGGTAAGCGTCGCGGAGGCTTTCCCGGCGAAGAAGTGCCCAGTCGTCGTAGAGTTCCTCCTCTAGGTACTCGCCCCTATACAGGAGTCTTGCACTCTCGTAGCAGTGAGTCGCCTTCTCAAGGTCCCCTGTGGATTCGGAGTTCACACCGCGTTGCCACAGGGACTCGAATTCGTCGGCGTCGACCCATATTTGGAAATCCGGGTCCAGTTCGTAGGACCCATTCCGGAACACGATGAGATCCCCGCCGGCGGTTGCAGGCCTGAGCGATAGCCGCAGGGCATGAACGGCGACGCGTAGCCGGTTGAGAGAGGCGTCGGTCTCTATATCGGGCCACAATGCTTCTACTAGCAGGTCCCGGGTAGCAGGCCGGTGCCGCCGCATAAGAAGGAACTTCAGAACCTTCAGGGATTTAGAAGGGACGCGAATGCTGAGCGATCTTCCGGCGACCTCGATGTGAAACTTCCCTAAACAGTAGAATTCAAGGACCGAGCCTGCCGGTAGCTTTGGTTTGGAATCGTCTAGACTTGAATCGGTGTCAAGGGGCGTTAGTACAGATTCTGATAACAGGGTCCGCAGGCGTGCTTCCGAAGTCTTGAGCTCAACCGCAACTCTCTCCAAGGTGTCAGCTGCCTGCTGATACTCGTCCAGAAGCACCCGGACAGTATCCGTGGACGATGAAGGTAGTCGGACATCCGTGTCGGTACTATTCATCTTCCCTCTACTGTCTGCAGTAGCGTTCGCAGTCTCTCCGCACGTGTGGTGGTTCCCGGCGCTTACGGAGGCGACACTCCATCCGGTGGCGTGGTCTCTCTAACGAGATGCCGCCCTCTAAGGGCCCTAGATTGGTGTCCCAACCTTTGACTGACCCCTCGGACATCACACCACATGTGTGCCAAGGCCCGGCACTGACAGATACAACCCCCCAGATGGCGGAAAGGCGGGGCCGATTGCATTGCCTTTCTCATCCTCATTGGATACCCAGCACCCGACCAATCGGCCATGTCTAGGGACATGGTGTGGCTGGCAAGGTCGGGAATCCGCAGCGTCTCCGGAATGCGGCGCAGATGGTCGAAGAGAAGTATTCGCTCCGGCATGTCCCGCAACCGGCGAGCCTGCTCCTCAGTCAGCCCCGAGGTGAAGTAGGCGACCAGTGGCAAGTTGCTGCCTGATGCATCGGCCCCGGGGCCCCAATCGGGTGGAAGCTCGGCCGCATCGTCGAGGAGCGTCATCGCCCTGTAGCGGGCCCCGGTCAGGGAGCGGGCGGAGTCCAGGACCCCCTGAAGCACCGTGTCTAAGTCCAGGCTCTCATTGATGCGCAGGCTGGCCTCACTCATCCTGGACAGCCGGCCTCTAAGGGCCTGTATCACCAGGTCTCGCTCATCATCCCGGTTCATTGCAAAGCCTCAATGTGGGGTTGCGGGACAGGCTGACCTCCCATGGGAGCGCCGCCGGCTGGATGCAACGAGGCCCAGCGCTATTCGGGTGAATAATACCACCGTAGGGCATATCTCATAGCAAAGTTATGGCAATCTACCGCTATTGTTGTTACTTTCGCCTAATATACCGCCTTCATAACAAGGTGAAATGACCATGCGACAGGGCGAAAACTACTTGGCGCTCAACAGACCGGTCCGGCGGCGTATGTTATGGAAGATCGCGGTCGTCCTTGCACTGTGCGTGCCGTAAGACGTTCCTTTGGACAAAGTCGTCCAACAACCTGATGTGGCGAGGACTTGCGACTTGTAGCCGCTTCCGAACACGGGAAACCCGCCAGCGACGGCGTTCCCGTTTCCCGGGGAACATCGGCGGCGGAGGCCCCCGGATACGGTCACTCTTTATACCCGCCCAGCACTTGTGCATACCCGGGATTTCGGAAAACCAGCTGCGGGAATGACTCCAGCAAGCTGTCGATTCCAGGGCTAAAGGACATCATGCGAATAGAGACTCACCGGCTTCCAACCCGCTGGCTCGCAATTCTGGCGACGCTGGTCGTCGTCCTGGCCCTGAGCGCCTGTAGCAACGGCGGGACTTCGGCACCGGACCCGGCGGCCACGGCCACGGGGTCTCCTGCAGCGACTGCCCCACAGGAGCCCGAGTGCACCGGCACGACAGAGGAGGAAGGGACGCCCGCGCCGGAGACGACGACACCATCCGCGCCACCGGCTACCACCTTTCCGGCAGTCACTGCCCCGCGAGAACCTGAGCCCACAGGAACGGCAGAAGAGGAAGAGACGCCCGCGACAGAGAGTCCGGCGACACCGCCCGCGTCGCCAACTCCCACCGTCGCGCCAAGCCCGGAGCCTACTGCTACTGCGACTCCAGAGCCCGCCCGACCCACGGCGGTCACGGTCAGCCCCTCTACGGTGGAGCTGACTGCACTTGGCGCAACAGTACAACTGAGGGCGGAGGTGCATGAACAGGACTCCAACATGATGACTGGCGTGACCGTGACCTGGACAACCAGCGTCGGTTCCGTGGCAGAGGTGGATGCGGACGGTGTCCTGACGGCCACGGGCAACGGTACGGCAACGGTCACCGCGTCGGTCGGGTCCGCATCAGGGTCGGCGGTGGTGACGGTGACCCTGGAGGTGGACTCAGTGGAGGTGTCGCCGTCCATGGCCGAGCTGGCCGCGTGGGGCGAGCTCGTTCAGCTGACGGCGGAGGCGTTCGACGCCAACGGGCATCCCGTTGTGGGGACTGCATTTTCGTGGGAGTCTTCCCGCGCCCTGGTGGCGGACGTGGACGCGCTTGGTCTGGTGTCTGGGATTGGGGGAGGTAAGGCGACGGTCACAGCCAGCGCGGGCGCTGCGTCCGGGTCCCCAGCAATAACGGTTCCACCCACGTTCACTCTATCCGGGACGGTACGCGACAGCCGGGAAAACGGGCCAGCGCTCGCGGGCGGCGTCGTTCGGCTCGAAAACGGCAAGCGGGAATCCGTGGTCATCGGCCCCGACGGGAGCTACCGCTTCCCCAACGTCTGGGGGACGGTCACGGTTAGGGTCATCGCCTGGCCCACTCACGAAACCGGGACCGTCGAGATTGCAGTAGAGAACGACCGCACGCTGGACTTCGATCTCGAACACACGGGCACGCCACCGTTCCGGAGTTCAGATTCTATATCACCGGAAATCATAGAGCCTTCCGATCCCACGAGGCTCGGGAACATCACGTACGCGGGCCGCGGCGAGCGCAGTGCCTGGGATGACCGGACCGAAACGTGAATTACGATGAATGCTTACCTGTTCGATGCTAGGTACGAGGGACAGGCGGTGAAATTTCGTGCCAATCCCGAATTCGGCAGCAGGGAGGCCGCACAGGTGGAAGTCGAGACGTTCGCCCATGCCCTGGGACAGATGCCGGCGGTCCTGACGCCCGGCATCTGGTACGTCAATATCAACGCCGGCGAAGGAAGTTGGTATTTTAGTAGAGATCGCAGGCTGATCACTATTCGTAGCGATTGGGAGTCGGGTCCTATTGAGGAAGCATTAGTACTACAGTCGCAGTTGGTCTCCGGAGGCATGGGACAACCTTGAGTACTGCAGAGTCCAGCTGCAGGCAACGTCTCTCACCATAGCGAATTTGCGCGATAACCAAGGTCAAAAATGTCGAGGCAGCTTATGTGCGACTGTAGTACTAAGGCTGGCTGGGCTCTGGTCTTCTGTTCCACCCGGGCTAGGCTCACCGCCCAGGTTCCGGGATCACGACCTGTATCTACGGGAAGGGCGGGCGTTGCGCGGTTCCAGTAGTAAAGGTACGGTAGTCAGGGCGGTCGGCGTGGCTTTCCCTATCGGCGGTCCGGTGGCATGGGGTGTTCAGGTGGAGTACCCCAGGTCCCCCTACCACCGGCTATAGCGCCAGCGGTCTTCGCGGCGGCGGCGGGCCAGGACGAAGACCACCTACGAACAGCGCCGCCACTCCGCCCACGATGGCCGCGATCGCCTAGGTTGGCAGGTCGTCCATCGAGTCGGACGGCGCCGGTGGCGGCGGCACTGAGCGGCCGCTCTCGGAGGGGCCGGCTCCGAGGCCAGCCGGCGGCGTGGGTTCCTGCGTCGGTGTTGCCGTCGGCATCATCGTGGCAGTGGGCCTGCGCGTGGGCGTCGGCGTCGGCCTCGCCGTTTGCGCTGGCCTGGCCGTACCCGTGGCCTCGGGCGTCGTTGCTGCCGTGCGAGCAGTGGCTGGCGGCGATGTGGGCGCAGCAGTCGGCGCGGGTGTGTCCGTCGGCCGCTGCGTGGGCGTTGCTGTCGGAGTGCGCGCGGCGGTTGCTGCAGCAGTGGGAGCTGCTGTTGGCGCCGGTGTCGACGTCGGAGTTGGGGTCGGCGCCGGTGTCGCATCGGGCGCAGGCGTCCTTGTGGGCGTGGGCGTGGGCGTAGCCGTTGGAGCGGGCGTCGCCGTCGGCTCTGGGGTAGGCGCATGCCTGACCCGCACGCTGCCGGCGCCCGTCACCGGCTGCTCCCGCCGCAACTGGTCCTTGACGGTCCCCGAGAAGGCGTAGACGCCCTCCTGCGCCGGGGCGGACACGACGTAGGTGAAGCTGCTGGACTGGAACAGCGTGAAGGCCACCGTCTGCCCCTGCACGGACACCGTCCCCTCGGGCTGGTCCGAGCCCCGGTAGACGAAGCCCTCGGGCAGGGTCTCCACCACCTGGCCGATGGCCCCGTATCCCTCGGCGGACACCGACACCTCCAGCAGTCCCCCCGGCTCCACCGAGGCTGCGGAGAAGCTGCGGATGGCGGTGTGGCTCTGGGCCTCCGCCGTGCCGCTTAGCGTCAGGGCGGCCGCTGCCAGGAACAGGGCCGCGATCGAGACTACTGTGGCCCAATGGCCAATGGCGTTTCTCACAATCAAGGACATGGCGCTCTACTCCGCGAAGTAGGCGGCGATGGCGGCCAGCGTCTCGGTCAGGTCGATGCTGTCGTCGCCGTCGGCGTCGTAGCCCGCCACCATGTCGGACAGGGGCGCCTTCTCCTCGCCGTCGTCGGGCAGCGCCTCGGTCGCCGCCCCGGCAACGCCGTGCCCGCCGCCGGGTTCCCCGTAGAACACGATCACCCGCAGCCGCTTGCCGGCGTCCTGAGCCGTGGGCGTGTAGGTCGCGGCCGTCGCTCCGGCGATGTTGACCCAGGTCCCCCCGGTGGCCGAGCGCTGCCACTGCCAGACGGGATCAGCCGGTGTGCCTCCGCCGTGGGTCAGCGCGGCGGTGAGCTCCACGTCCACCTGCGGCTGCCCGGCGGGGGTGATGGTGACCGTGGCGGTCTCGGGCACGTCGGTAACGGTGATGGTGACCGTGGCCCTGACGTTGGAGCCGGAGCTGGGATCGGCCACCACCTCCACGGTGTAGCTGGTGGTGTCCGACTCGTAGTCCAGCACGGTGTCCTGGCCGACTAGTACTGAGTCAAAGCCGCATTGTCACGTATTACATAATCTGAGCGTGGCTGCTATCTTTTGGATTGTAGTTGTGTTGTGGGAGGGGCATCCATGGTGCAAGAGGTTTTCGCAGTCCACCTGACTGTGCAGGAGAAGGGACGGCTCAAGAAGATGATCCGGGCCGGCAGGAACTCGACCCAGGCCATCACTCGGGCCCGCATTCTGCTCAAGACCGACGATGGTTGGACTGCCCCTCAGGTAGCCACGGCCTTTGACGTATCGGAGCGCACCGTGCACCGCGTCAAACGGCGCTACGTGGAGGATGGACTGGAGGAAGTGCTGCGGCACCACAACTCGCCCAACCCGTACCGGAAGGTGGACGAAAAGGTGGAAGCCTACCTGATAGCCCTGGCCTGCAGTCCGGCACCCGAGGGACATGATCACTGGACGCTGCGCGCGTTGGCAGGCAAGGTTGTGGAGTTGGGTGTGGTGGAGTCCTTGTCCCACGAAACGGTGCGGTTGCACCTGAAAAAAACACACTCAAGCCGTGGCGAAAGCAGCAGTGGTGCATCCCCAAGGTAGGTGGAGAGTTCGTGGCAGCCATGGAGGACGTGCTGGACCTCTATGCCGAACCCTATGACCCGCACAGGCCGGTGGTCTGCTTCGACGAGACCTCCACCCAATTGCTGGCCGAGACCAGGGCTCCCCTGCTGGCCGGACCCGGACATCCCAGGCGTGAGGACTACGAATACGTGCGGGCCGGCACCCGCAATCTGTTCCTGACCTGCGAGCCCAAGACTGGCTGGCGCCACGTGGCGATAACCCAGCGGCGGACCATGCAGGACTTCGCCCATCAAATGCGCTGGCTGGTGGATGAGGCCTATCCGGATGTCCCGGTGATCCGCTTGGTTTTGGACAACCTGAACACCCATCGGGTGGCGTCGCTGTACGAGACCTTTCCGGCCCCGGAAGCGCGGCGCATCACCAAGCGACTGGAGTTCCACCACACACCCAAGCATGGGAGTTGGCTGAATATGGCGGAGATCGAATTCAGCGTCCTGGCCCGGGCCTGCCTGCGGGGGCGCAACGGCGACGAGGACAGCCTGGAAAGGGCCATCAACGCCTGCGTATCAGAACGCAACACTGTGGGAGCCGCCATCGACTGGCGATTCACCGCCAAGGATGCCCGACGCAAACTCCACCGCCTCTACCCGTGTCATTCTTGATTTGACCCAGTACTAGAAGTCTGGCCGGAAAGCCATTGGGCGAGTTTTGCGCCGCGTGAATCAGACGTATTCAAGTCTTATATGGCATAGTAGTTCGTGTAATGCGTTGCAACACTCACTATTGCAGCGATTATCGACGTCACGAAAACGCTGGCTTGGAGAGAATCGGGGTTTCCGGCCAGATTTCTAGTGTGATGTATCCAAAGTACGTCGGCAAAAGCGGGCGACATTGGCCAGGATTTGGTCGGCAGTCTTGGTCCAGACAAACGGTTTGGGGTCCTCGTTGGTGACGTCCAGGTAGCGGTAGATGGCAGCCTCCAGTTCGGCGCTGCTCTGATGCACGCCACGGCGCAACTGCTTTTCGGTGAGCAGACCGAACCAGCGCTCCACCAGGTTCAGCCAGGAGGCGCTGGTGGGTGTGAAGTGCATATGGAAGCGGGGCCGCTTGGCAAACCAGTTACGGATCAGCGCCGTCTTGTGGGTGGCGTAGTTGTCCGCGATCAGGTGGACGTCCAGGTCGGCGGGCACCTCGGCCTCGATGGTATCGAGGAATTTGCGGAACTCCACGGCCCGGTGGCGGCGGTGGCACTGGCCAATCACCTGGCCGGTCCTCGCGTCCAAGGCGGCGAACAGCGACGTGGTGCCGTGGCGCAGGTAATCATGGGTGCGCCGCTCCACCTGTCCCGGGCGCATGGGCAACAGCGGACGGGTGCGGTCCAAGGCTTGGATCTGGGACTTCTCGTCCACGCACAGGACCAACGCCCGGTCCGGTGGATTCAGATACAGCCCCACAACGTCCCTGACCTTCTCGATGAAGAAGGGGTCCGACGACAACTTGAAGGTCTCCGTGCGGTGGGGCTGCAATCCGAAGGCCCGCCAGATGCGGCTGACCGTGTTGTGGCTCAGCCCGCTGCGCTGGGCCATGGACCGGGTGCTCCAATGGGTCGCGTCCCGGGGCGCAGTCTCCAGCGTCAGCGTAATCACACGCTCCACGTCGTCATCGGTAACCGCTCGAGGCCGTCCGCTGCGCGGTTCGTCCGACAGTCCGTCCAGCCTCCGTTCCAGGAAGCGAGAACGCCACTTCCCCACCGTCTCATCGGACACTCCCAGGTCGGTGCCCACCGCGGTATTGCTGCGGCCTTCGGCACAGCCCAGAACCATTCTGGCCCGCAGCGCCAAAGCCTGCGAGGTCTTTGGACGGCGAACCCACCGTTCCAGGGTTTCACGCTCCACGTCATCCAAGATTAGCGGCGGCATCGGTCGTCCCATCGCCATGGTCATCCTCCTCTGGACTGCTAACCCGGAGGATACCTCATCGCGATTACTTTTACTATTAACTTCCGTTACACCACACTAGGGCGTGTTGACAAATTATGGTCTGCAGCAATACTGGCCCCCAGTCTAACCTCATACGATATGCTCCACCATTAGCCGCGGATTTGTGCTCGCCGGAGACGCATCGGCCTCGCTTGACAAGGTCGAATCAAGGTACGTTGGGGTTTGCAAACACGCCCTAGTGTTCCATGTGTAACGATAATGACCAGGATTGCCACCTGCCAGACCTGCGTCCGCACTATCCGGGCGTGGGGGCTCAGCTAGCGGAACTTCTGCCCCGGCAGGTGCCGCGTGCTACCTCACCGCTCGACGTAAAGAAAGCCCAGCAGTTTGGAGCGGGCGCAAGCGCCGCAGTAACCCTTAACCCTGCGACAAGGTCCACACCTTCGAAAATCCTGTCTCCAGCAAGGATCGCTTGATTTCCAAGGGTGTCTGAGTGCAATTGTCCGCATGGACATCCACTTTCATATCTGGCACTACATTCGAGACAAGGGCGGCACCATCCGCTCCATGGAGCGCGACGATCGGGTCTATTCCAAACGGCGTCAAGCCAACTACGCTCTAACGGACGGCCGCCAATACTGGAGGGCCGGTCAGGTTCTGCAGTGTGTGGACGGGGCCTTCTGCCAGCCGCTGCCTGGCAGGGTCTTTTAGTTTTCGCAGTCGAGCTGTCAAGTCCGTTCATGGTGAGCTTGTCGAACCACGAACGGACGGCCCTTCTACGAACTCGGGGCCAACGGATTGGCTACAATTAAAAGGCCCTGCGCTGCCTGGGGAGGTGGTTGACCGTGGCAAGGGCATGCTCTTCGGTGGAAAGTACGAGGCCATCGAGCAGCTCGAGGATGAGGCGGAATCCATCCGCCCAGCGGCAAAGCACGCCAAGGCCATGAAAATGCGGGACGAGCTCGATGCGGCCGGCCGCATCAAGAGCCTCAAGGCGGTGAAAGCGGAACTCGACGAGCGCCAAGCAGAGGTGAACGCCGAGTTGGCCAGACTTCTGAAACGGAATCCAACGATCCTTCAGGATCACAGAGGTTCGCGCCGTCCCTAGGGGACTGCATGGTAGCCAACAGCGCCGGAGGCCACGCCTACCCGGTGGACGATCTCACCCGGCTGCGCCGGTTCCTGGTCCTGGGCTCCGAGGGCGGTAGCTACTACGCATCCGAAAGGAAGCTGACCCTGGAGAACGCCCAGGCCGTGCGCCGCTGCATCGACTCCGACGGCCCGGCCGCCGTGCGGGAGATTGTCGCCGTCAGCGAGGAGCGCCGTGCGCCCAGGGTGGGCCCGGCCCTGTTCGCCCTAGCCCTGGCCGCGTCCCACGGCGACGTTGAGACCAGGGCGCTGGCCTTCGAGGCACTGCCCCGGGTGGCCCGCACCGGCAGCCACCTGCACGAGTTCGCGGGGTACGCCGACTCCATGCGAGGCTGGGGCCGCGGCCTGCGCCGGGCCATCGCCGGCTGGTATGCCGCCCGGCCCGTGGCCGACGCCGTCTACCAGGCGGTCAAGTACCGCAACCGCTACGGCTGGACGCACCGCGACCTGCTGCGCAAGGTACACGCCACGGCCGAGGGCCCGCTGAACGAGCTCTTCGCCTGGGTCACCCAGGGGACACTGCCATCGGACGAGCCGGACCTGCGGCTGGTACACGCCTTCGAACGGGCGAAGACCGCCGACGCCGACACCCTGGCCGGTCTCATCCGGGAGCACCGGATGTCCTGGGAGATGGTGCCTGCGGAGATGATGGACCGTAGGGAGGTGTGGCAGGCCCTCTCCGAGCATATGCCGGTAACCGCCTACGTCCGCAACCTGGCCACCATGACCCGGCTGGGCGTTATCAGCCCCATGGACACGGCCCGGGCCTGCGGGGTGCTGGGGCGCATCGGCACCGAGCGGAGCCGGGTCCACCCCATCGGCGTGCTGTCGGCCCTGCTGACCTACCGGAGCGGCAGGGGCGTTCGGGGACAGCACAGCTGGGAGCCGGTGAGTCAGGTGGTGGACGCATTGGACGCCGCCTTCGAGCGGTCCTTCGCCCAGGCCCCGCAGACCGGCAGCCGCCTCTACCTGGGCATTGACGTTTCCGGGTCCATGGGCCACGGCGAGGTGGCGGGAGTACCGAACCTTACGCCCCGCATGGCCGTGGCGCGGCGGGAGCCCAACCACCACTTGGCAGCCTTTGCCAGCAGGAGCGGCACAAACACCGAGAACTGGCGGCAACCGCGCTCAACTGGGCCGACTCCGCCGACTTCTCGCCCACCGAACCGGGCCAGCGGGCCTGAATCCCGTCCGATGGACAAGACGATGACCGCCCCCTGCTCTATATGCAGGAGCTGACCCCCGGCACCCGCGCGGAGACGACTAAATGCTCCGACAATGTTGCCCTTTCCCCAACGCACCGTCCACAACATCCGCCGTGCCTTGGCCCGCGGGAGCTGGCCCGTTGGCGGTTACCCACTGGTCACCCACAGCTGCGGTCACAGCGTCAAGTACACCATCGGCATGAGCGACATCGCTCGCCTCCCCTGCCAGCCTTGCCAGATGGCCGCCGCTCAAGACAGAGCCATCCAGAGAAGCGCTAAGGCCGCCAGCCGCCCGGAACGCACGGACCCGGACGCAAGGAGAAACCCACCAGATAAGCCTGCAAGGAGCGATCCATGCCCGGAGTATGCGAGGTCATGAAGCCAGGCCCACACTGCGTCTGTTACGACGGTCCGGACGAAGAATGCTGCCACTGCACGCTCGGCCTCGCCAACTGCTGGGACGACGAGCCCGACGAAGAAGGGAGCGAGGACAGCGCCTGACAGCCAGCATCCCCAGGCGATTTCGCTACTCGCAACCGCACCATGATGAGGCTCCACATCCACAGTATTGCCTGTGCAGGTCACAGTTGCTAACCTACAAACACAGCAACAGGAGAATCGCCGAGTGGCTACACACCGGTATCAACAGGCCAGCGAGCATTTCCTCGCGCAGGCCAAACAGGAATTCTCTAACGGAGATCTGGCGCAAGCATCCGAAAAAGGCTGGGGAGCTACCGCGCAAATCCTCAGGGCCATCGCGGAACAACGCGGATGGGACCACCACCGTCACCGACACTTCCACCGAGCAGCCAGCCGGATCCGTGCCGAAACCGGCGACGGCGAGATACGCCGGCTTTTCGATTCTGCCAGCGCCCTACACGAAAACTTCTACGAGAACGACATGCCAACTGACGAGGTGGATGAAAGACTCGACGACGTAGCGGCACTGATGGACAAGCTCCTACCATTGCTGAACCAGCCGCAGCCTCGGCCACTCCGACCCGTCGAGTAGCGAAATCGCCTTAGCATCCCGGATCCCTGACTACACAGCTACATGGCCATACAGCCATCACGGCCCACCACCCCCTGACTCTGCGCCCCACCAACAGCAGATGCAGGACTGAGACTCGCAGGCAAGTGCAGTCCGAGATGCACACAGTCGCCAACAGGGATATGGACATCACCAGCCCCATGCCATAACCTGCTCACAACCCCCGCGTGAGACGCAAGACCAGCCACAGCGACCACAAGAGGCGCGGCATGACTACGAAAAACCCGATCCGGCCGGTGCAGGCAGGCTACCGCCTGCCGGACCCGCCCCGGAGAGAGCCGGACGAAGTGACCGCGTTCCGATACATCTATCAGCCTGGTGGCCACCAGTGACTCGCCAGACACTTCGGCAACCCCGAAACCACACTCGTCGAGTACGACCTCTGGATCGTGGCCTCGCCCAAAGAGAACCGTTCGCGGGCCAGAAGGCCCGACCTCCAGGTGGCCTTCGACGTCGGCCCGCACATGTACCACGAGCACAACGGCTACATCATCTCGGATCAGGGAAAGCCCCCCGACTTCGTCATGGAAGTGACCTCGCCCAGCACTGCCGACAACGACACCGGCACCAAGCGCGACGAGTACGCAACCCTAGGCATACAGGAGTACTAGCGCTTCGACAGTACCGGCACCGACTACGGCCAGAAGCTTGCCGGCGACACCCTGGAGCAGGACTCATACCGTTCGCTCGAGATCACCGTGATAGCTCCGGATATTCTCCAAGGATACAGCCCGGCCTTGAACCTGCTGATAAGATGGGACCACGGCCAACTGGAGTGGCTGACCCGGCCACAGAGGCACCCATCCCCAGCTGGGACGACGCCGACACCAGACTCCGGGAGCTTGAAGACGAGAACCGGCGCCTCAGACAACAGCTCGAAGACCCCAACAACGGGTAGTCTTTCAGCCCAGGCTGATGCCTCAAAAGCTCCTACCTGATTCTTGTACCAGTCGGCATCCACAATCTCCCAACCCCACATTCTTGCTATACCGCCCAACCCGGAATACGATCCGCGGGACCATCTCCACGTCGAGATAGCCCATGCCGGAGTACCAGCGGCGACCGGAACCGCTGCCCACCTGGCAGCGCTGCTGAAGGCCAGGGGCGACCGTCTCACGTCGGCCATCGCCAGCCGCCAGCTTAGAAAGTGGCTGAGCGCCTCCGACGAAGGGACAGCCGCAGAAACCGCCGTATCCCGGCTACAGGCAGGAGGTTGATTCCAGCCCATGCAACAGCTACCGGACGATAGGGCAGCCTCCCTCGCAGCCGCCGACCAACGGCTGGAACAGATCCTCCCCCGCATACCACTCATAAACCAGAGAATGGACCGTCTCGAGAACCGCATCCTGGCCAGCCAGGAAACCCCCGCCCAGCGGCACGACCCACCCCTCCCCAGCGTAGTCAACACCACCGAGAGCACGGACCAACTCCAGGACCGCGCCCTGGCCATTCAGGACACCATCGCGAATCTCTTGGAACAAGTCATCCAGCAACGGGACAGTACCCGCCGCCTCTGGCTCTTCCTGGCCAAGCTCCACGGTTGGCCAGAGGACGAGCTGGACGACACCCACACGGACACGCTCACATAGCCATTCAACGCTCTCGCAACGCTTCGTGATCAACGACAATTAGTCTTGCCGGTTGGCGACGACTATTTTTGCCGGTCCCATGTGGTAATCATCCGGTACAGGAGGTGCCGGATTGGTTACGGATCAGCAAGTCGCAATACTGAGGCAGAGACGAATGGAAGGAAAGACACAACAGACGGCGGCGGCAATGGCGGGGATGAGCGAGCGCTCGGCCCGCAAGTGGCAGTGCGGCCCGTTGCCGTCGGAGACCAAGACTGAGCGCCGGTGGCGCACCCGTCCTGATCCCTTCGACGGAGTCTGGGAGATGGAGATCCTGCCACTGCTCCGGGGCGAGGCCGCCGGTAGGCTCAGGGCAACGACAATTATCGAGTGGCTGGAGGACCAGCATCCTGGCCGCTTCAGCGCCTCGCAGCTGCGCACCCTGCAACGACGATTACAGGACTGGCGAGCGCTCAACGGCCCGGACCAAGAGGTCTACTTCCCCCAAGAGCACCCTCCGGGCCGCGAGGCCCAGATCGACTTCACCCACTGCAACTCCCTGGGAGTGACCGTCGGCGGTCTGGCCTATCGCCACCGGCTGTTCCAGTTGGTGCTGAGCCATTCAGGGTGGCGCTACGCTGAGGTGGCCGCCGGGGAGACCTTCCTGGCCCTGAAGCAGGGGCTACAGAACGCCCTGTGGGAGTTGGGTGGTGCGCCCCGGGTGATCCGCTCGGACAACACCTCGGCCGCCACCCACGAGATGAGGCGCAGCCGCGGCCGGGCTCTGAACGACAGCTACGCCGAGCTTCTGGACCACTACGGGCTCGAGTCCACCCTGATAAACGCAGGGGAGTCCCATGAGAACGGCGTTGCCGAGCAGGCCCACTACCGGCTCAAGGACGCCATCGACCAGGCCCTGATGCTGCGGGGCAGCCGCGATTTCATCTCCCTTGAGGAGTACGCCGGCTTCGTCTGCAAGGTGGTGGATCGGCGCAACCGGCTGGTGATGGGGAAGCTGGAGGAAGAGCGCCCACATCTGCGTCCCCTGCCCCCAGCCCCGGTGCCGGAGTACGTCAACCACCGGGCCCGGGTGCGCAAGTGGAGCACCATCCAGGCAGCCGGACGGACCTACACCGTGCCCTCCCGGCTCATCGGTAAGGAGGTGCAGATCCGGCTGTACGCCGAGCACCTGGAAGTGTACTACAAGGACACTTTCGTGGATCGGATGGAGCGGGTGCGGGGCGAGCGGGAGGCCCGGGTCGACTACCGCCACGTCATCGGCTCCCTGGTGCGCAAGCCCGGGGCCTTCGCCCGCTACCGGTTCCGGGAGCAGATGTTTCCCACCATGACCTTCCGCCTGGCCTACGATGCGCTCCGGGAATGGCGTGGGGAGCGGGCCGACGTGGAGTACGTGCGCATCCTGCACCTGGCGGCGACGACCATGGAGACCACGGTGGACAGCGCCCTGGCCCTGCTCTTGGAGGCCGGCGGACCCTTCGACTACGCCGCGGTCAGGGAGCTGGCCAGTCCCGCGCCGCTGCAGGCGCCAGCACTCAGCCTGTCCGGGACGCCGGACCTGAGGGTCTACGACTCCCTGCTGGCGGAGGTGGCCTGATGCTGGACACCCTGACTAATGACACCCTGATGACGGACACAGTGGCCATACAGGAGCGGATCGGGGAGCTGTGCCACCAGTTCCGGCTGCCCACCATGGGGGCTCAGTCGGTGTCCCGCTTCACTGCAGCCGGCCACGGCGACGCCCTGGAAACTCTCCTGGAAGTACTGGAGCAGGAGGCCGAGGACCGCAGGCAGCGGCGCATCAGCAGGCTGCGCACCGCCTCCAGGCTGCCGTCAGGCAAGACATGGGAAACCTTCGAGCACGACCGGGTGCCTCTGTCTCTCAGACAGCAACTGGGGGAACTGGCCGACGGCGGCTTCGTCGACCGCGGCGTCAACGTCCTGGCCTTCGGGCTGCCCGGCACCGGCAAGACCCACGCCCTGTGCGCCGTGGGCCACCGGCTGGTGGAGTCAGGGAGGTCGGTGCTCTTCGCCCCGGCCTACCGGCTGGTGCAGGATCTGCTGGCAGCCAAGCGGGACCTGGCCCTGCCGCGACAACTGCGCAAGCTGGACAGCTACGACTTCCTGCTGCTGGACGACCTGGGCTATCTGCCCCAGGGTGCCGAGGAGTCGGAGGTGCTTTTCACCCTCATCGCCGAACGCTACGAGCGCCGGTCGCTGGGCATCACCTCGAACTTGGTCTTCTCCCAGTGGGAGCACATCTTCGCCAACCCCATGGCCACGGCGGCGGCCATCGACCGCGTCGTGCACCACTCGGTGATCTTGGAATTCGACGTCCCAAGCTACCGGACCGGAGTGGCCCAGCAGCGGG
Source organism: Dehalococcoidia bacterium (assembly GCA_963667415.1). Classification (GTDB taxonomy): domain Bacteria; phylum Chloroflexota; class Dehalococcoidia; order Lucifugimonadales; family UBA3495; genus VXOI01. The sequence continues at coordinate 1,491,978 of OY763410.1, forward strand.
GGCAGGATAAGGAGGTGAACCGGCAAGAATAATCGACGCCAACCGGCAAAAGTAGTTGACGTTAAACACTTCGGCCAATGACTGCCGGCCCCACCCTCAGTTTCTCCATCACTCGGCGTCGGCCCACCAACGCTCAACGCGGCCCAGCTCCGCCGTTTTGATGACAAACAGCCCATTGCGCCCCAGCCCCCGGATCCCCGAAGATATACAAGAGCCGACAGCGTCTGACACACAGTAAACGGCGACGACGCCGGCCCTGGCAGCTCACCCTCCTCCCTCTCCAGGACACCCACCCCATGCCAAAAGCCGCGATCTACGTCCGGGCCCCCCTGGCACCAAACAGCCCAATCATCTCCCCCGAGGCCCAAGAGACCGCCTGCCGCAACTACTGCCAAGCAAGAGGCCTCACCGTATCAGCTTCGTTCAGGGACACATCCGGTAACCGGGACGAGTTCACCAGAATGATCTCCCAAGCCACCCTGGACGGCAGCCCCATTGACTTTATAGTCGTCTGGAAACTCCTCCTGTTCTCCATATCCCTCGAGGAGACCATCGACCTCCGGGACAGACTCAGACAAGTCGGAACCAAACTCGTTTCTGCCACCGAAAGAGGAATCGACGACTAGCCCGTCTCCTAACATCCCCCCGGACCAAAACCCGCAAACCCAGCCCCCTCACCTTGTACAACCATCGACAGGACCTACCACCTTGCCACAGGAACTCCCTGTCATGACCATTACGGCCGCCGCCCACCGAATCCTGCACCTCCTCCCCTTCTCCTTTATTCTCAGCTGGGTCGCCTCTTTCATCTCCGGCCCCACGTTTTTCGGCAACGACACGCCCCTGAGTGACCTCCAGTTAGCAAACATCCTGTTCCTGTCCTCGGCCGGAGAGGTCCCATCTTTCATATCCCTGACCCTGGTAATCATCATCGTCCGCAACATCACGTCCAACCAGGACCTCAAGTTCAGCCAGCTCACGCCGCGAAAATAGGACCCAACATTCTCATGTCTCTACAGAATCCGAGCACCCAGGACGACCTGCTCACATCAAAAGCCCATCGCCAAAAGCCGCAATCCCGCACCCAAAACCCCAAAATATCCTGCGCCCTATCTCCACAACAGGAGGCTGAAACAGCAACCGATACCCAGGCTATATGATGCTAAGGGACTTCGAAGCGGTGACTGAGACGCTCCTCAAGAACCCCGAAAACCCAGCCTTCACTGGACCCAGACGGAAACCAAAGTAGTAACCAATGTGGTAACTAAGTTCGCGAACGAGCTATTTCGTAGCTAAAACCCGCCTTTCGCGGTTCCCAGACTAGGTTCAGGTCCTGATCCGGCCAACTTACCTTCCCTGTGGCGGCACTTGCCGCCTGCCAGCACATGGCGGAAAACGCCCGGTTTTCGCCACTGGCGAAAATGCTGACAGTTCCCTGTTGTGACACCCTGGCGAAAAAGGGTAGGATGGGGATATGCCCACCTACGGCTACATCCGCACCAGCCGGGACCCAGGAGCTTGGCCATCTTGGCAGCGACCCCCACGTCCAGCGCCGCCAGCTCGTCGAGGCCGGCGTGGACCACGCGATGATCTACGCCGACGTCGCTACGTCAGGGGCCAAGGACTACAACAGCCGCGACCAGTGGCACGTCCTGGACCAGCAGCTCGCTCAGGGCGACGTGCTGGTGGTTGCCGCCATCGACCGCCTGGGACGGCGCTACCTCGAGACGATGTGGGCGATCTACGACCTGCAGCGCCGCGGCATCCGGCTGCGGTCCCTGGCCGACAGCGAGGTGCAGTGGACGAAGTATCTGGACGCCGATCCCGACTCGCCCGAGGCGTTCATGGGCAACGTCCTGGCCAGCATGGCGGCCTACGTGGCCAGCCAGGAGCGGCAGAACATCAGCCGGCGGACCAGGGCAGGACTGGACGCCGCCAGGGCGAAGGGTGTGGAACTGGGCCGGCCCCGGCGGTTCACCAACGAGCAGCTCATCGCCATCAGGCAGGACGTGGCGGAGGGAATGCCGGTGGCCGCGGTGGCCCGGAAGTATGGAGTGCCCAGGTCCACGCTCCGTAGCACCCTGGGCCGGGTGGAATGAGGTTTGTCAGGGCGACGCCAGCTTCCTCATGAGCATAAGCTATCACGCCAGCGTCATTGAGCAGGAGGGCGGAGAGCAGGCCCTGGAGCTGCTGCTGAACATGCTGGGCCGGCATGCCAGGGTGATAAATGCGTTACTGGAGAAGTTTGAGGACCTCCGGGTCGTAAAGCCCACGCTGATCGTACCGGGCAGATGACGCTCTCTCAGGTAATCTAGGCGGTACTAGCCAAGTACGGCTGCGAATAAGCCGTGGTCTCGTTCAACTTCGAAGACGACTTTAGCGTCGACGTCTATCAGAATGACGGCGATTTCGACGAGGCGACCGAAGCGGCCGAAAAGGAGCTGTGGCGCTTCTTAAGGCAGACGCCATACGCGTTAGCGGATGAGCAAGTCGATAGCCACTGATGCCTGGGAGAACGGCCGCTGAAAGGTGGAGTATTCCGAGATGCCCGCCTCCGGCCCGGGAACCCTGCCCCTGACTTCTCCCGACGCTACCCAGTGCACTGCCTGTGGTGCGGCCGCAAGCTGCAGTCCAATGTCATGGACCACCGCAAGGCGTCATCGAGCAGCATTCCCACAGTGACTTTCCCTGCCTTCCAGAAATTCAGAAGGGCAGGTGTAGCATGGAGACCCGCGAACAGGTTGCACTCGACGCCCTGTTGGAGAGGACTCGTCCAGATATTGGATGCCGGCTACCGGCCACTCCTTGCGCCAAGCGACGGCAATGCCTGTTGCAATGCAGTAAAGAACGATGCCGACAACGGAGGACCTGAAGAGGACGTGATAACCGGAATCCCGGACCGACTGAAACCGGGTGTAGTCGAAGTGGGTTAAGAACCAATACCCGCCGACGGCCGGGAGGAGCAGAAGGACTACAGTTGTCACATCAGTAGGCGCGCCTCGCCTGGCGCCTGATGGCGGACCGCCTTGTGGCCGATCGGCCTACCCTACCCAATCGATTGAAAGACTACCTTCCCTGTTCGCTCTGGAAGAACTCCTTGGCGTCGACGCGGAAGCTTCCGTTTCTGCGCACATGGATCTTGAGACCCTTCTGCGCTTTTGAATACGGTACCCACCCCAAACGCTTTCTGGTCGCTAAATCTCTCGCAGCGTAGCGGCTTAAGTCCCGACATCGTAGCAGACGGACTGCGTCGCCTAACATGCCCCGTATCTCTCCAAGGCCTCCACCTCGTGGAAGACCGAGACCGCAGAGATGACCGCCGGTTCTCGGTCAGAGGTCGCCCACACCTGCACGCTGCAGACGCCCGGGCTGTGACGTTCAAGAATTCCAGCATGACAAACCTGCCCTTTCTGGTTTCCCACATCGCTCGTGGTGCCAATTTCGGGTTCCTAGCGGCCGGGACTGCTGCTTCGGCTTGGCGACCTGCGGTATCATCACCGACATGGCTTATATGCTTGCGGGCAGGCATGCAAGCTAAGGACATCGAGACTGGAGGATCTCCAGGATGCAGTTAGCGCGTTTCGTATCAATAGCCGCCGTCTTGCTTATCATGGTGGCTTGCACTGCCAGAGCCACTGAACAGCCAACGATCCCTACTCCGACCCTAGATCCAACTCGGGTTCCGATATCCCCAGCAACTTTGGCATCAATGCCGAGTCCTACTCCGACAGCTACGCCAACACCTACGCCAACACCGACGCCAGAACCTACCCCGACGCCGCATCCCAACCCAAACCTCAGATACGACGAGGAAAAGCAGTATGTTCTGGAATTGTTGAACGAATACAGAACACAGAAGAGGATTCCTTTGTTGGCAATGGGAGACAACATCTCTGCGCAGGTGCACGCCGAAATCTCTCTTTTTGACTGTCATTCGTCTCTATGGAGCAGCGACGGGCTGAACCCCACCGCGAGATATACGTTATCTGGCGGATACCAAGCCACAAGTATGGTTGTGAGCGGCACCGACTATTGCGGAGACAGGGACGAAAAGGAATACATAACAAATGCCGACATAAAACGGATAATCGACGGAATGCTGAAGCCAGAAGCTGACTGGGATGAGTTCGACTACAGCATCCTAGAATCCCTGTCGAACGATGAGTACCGGGTGATAAACGTGGGTCTGACGAGAGATTCTCACTTCACCACCGCGGTGTTCCTGTTGGAGGCTGAGTTCATAGAGTACGAGAAATTGCCCTCTATTAAAGGCGGTATCTTAACCTTCTCCGGTGGTGTCAAGAACGGTGCCGTCCTCGCCGACGAAGACGCATTGGGAGCCTCGTTGGAGTATCACCCGCCGCCGGGGCCCCTGACCCAAGGACAACTGGCACGAACGTTTGCGGGCACATCGGGGACTAGGGCTGCCAATCTGCGGGAACCGGCAGGTGAGGGATATCACTGGACGAGCGACTCATCCACAAAGACCTATTACAATTGCCGCTCTCCTTACGAGATAGACCTTCAGGATGCGCCCTCTGTCCAGTCAAAGCAGGAGGCTAAGGAATTGTACGGCGAGGCCAGAGAAGCGTGTCGCCGGATTCGGTATGAAAAGATAGGAGGCGTTGAAAGGACAGTGCCGTGGATAACGGCGGATAGATGGCAAGTTGGTAACAACAGCTTTGACGTATCTGTTGATGTGTCAGAAGTACTGAGCGAGCACGGAGGCGGAGTCTATACGGTTCTAATCTGGGCTGCCGGTGCTGGCGATGAACGAATCCTGGCTTCGGAATATTCCATCTTCCACGAGGTGGTGCCCACGGATGTCTACTCGCCGCGCTAACAACACCGTGCGGTCAGTCGTATTCCTCCAGAGAGTCGATTTCATAGAAGACCGAATAGACGGATACCCCTGCTGGCTCTTCTTTGACGGGCACCCAGACCTGCACCATGTAGACGCCCGGGCCGTGCCTCTCGAGGACGTCGCTGACGTCCGCATACAAGGCGAACTTGTCCTCGGCGGCCTCACCCCCAGTTCTCTCGCAAAATCGTCGCCAGTTCACCTTCGCTCCTGTGCGCGATTACGTCTCCCTCCTTAAATTTACCGCTATGTATCCCAAAGTTGTGTTCAGGGCTATCAGCCAACTGCAGCCCGGCCACCTGCTGGAGTCTTCCTCGAGCCCTGTCCATCTCAACAAGCCACCACTGACCAAACACCTGCAGACAGTGGTACCTGGGCACCTGCCAGTCTCCTTCATTTAGGACACTCTCCCAGTACTGCCAGCGACAGTGACGGGGTTCGGGGTTACAGTTGTTGACCGGCCTGCTGTTATCGGAGTCGATACTGCCGGTGGAATAGTCGCCCGCAACGGGGTTGATGATTGGTCCGTATACAGCGGGATAAATGCCGTCTTCAGGGGAGTACACAACCAATTTGCGAGTCGGCGCGGCCTCCGAGGGAGTCATGGCGGCGATGAACTGCATGATGTCTTCTCCGTTTTCGCTTCCATGGGGAACCACAGCCGGGCAGAGATAGATGCCGATCAGGTCGGCGTAGCCTGTGGACTTAGTTCCTTGCGGAATAACCTCTGCGACGATCATTTGCGGCGTATCTCCGTCCTGCCAGTGGCCAGGATTGCAGAACGGATGGGGAGACTGGCAGGCAGTATGCCGGTCCATCAACATACCGCAGAGGGCGCGGACAGCGTGTTGCCTGAGGTTGGTGAAATCCTCCAGGTCGCCGCCAAAAGGCACAGGTGAAGACGAGGTTGGAGTCGTTGTTTCCTCTGCAGGCTCGGGCACCTGCTTTTTCTTCTTCCAAGGTAGTTTCATACAATGCTCCATTGCCTCCTGTGGCATCCCCCGGTAGTTTGAGGTGTGAGGCTCAGCAGAACTGCTTGATCGTGAGCCGCATGTTCCGGACCAGGTTGTCTTCGAATGGCACACGGTTCAGGTGCCTCCGGACCGTGTCAACCTCGTTCCGGTCGTCCGTCCAATAGAGCTGGGAAATCAGTTCCGGTGTCTCTCACATGCTCTTGTCGTGCTCGATAACCGTGTCGATATCATCCCCAGTTATCAACCGCCTCGCGTCTTGTTTTTCTGCACTCCACCAACAGAATACCGTTCCTCGACTCTGATCAGAACGACCCCATGGCGGTCGTAGTCATTGGGCTGAACCTCTTCCTGGAACCTCTTCCTGGCATAGAACAGTGGTCTTCGAAGTTTCCAGTCGTAATTGAGCCGCCATCTGCTCGCATCGCGCCATGCCTCCGGAGACCAGTTCCACAATGTATTGGCCGTTCTCCAGATTGCATTGAACGAGGTAGCTCTGCTCGGTAGAAGCGCGGGTGTTTTCCGCAACTGCGCTATCAGCAGCGCCTACCTGCCGACGGGCTTCGCAGTGGAACTCAAAATTAGGGCTCAGCGCAGCGGATCCTTCCACAAGACCCTCGCAGCTCACCTTTGGGATGCACCACTGCTTCTTGCGCCACGGCTTGAGAGACTTTTTTTCAGCCGCAGCCTCACTGTCTCGTGGGACAACGACTCCACCAGACCCAGTTCAACCGTCTTGCCCGCCGGGGCGCGCAAAGTCCAGTGGTCGTGGCCCTCGGGAGCCGGGGTGCAGGCCAAGGCTATCAGGTGCACCTCGGCCCGGTCATCCAGCTTCCGGTAACGGTTGACCTGGTTGCGGCGCCGCAGCATCTCGTCCAATCCCTCCTCGGCGTACCGCCGCTTGGCTCGCAACACTGTGCGCTCCGAGACGTCCAGAGCGGCGGCTACCCGGGCGGCGGTCTGCTCGGCCGGGATCTTGGTCGTGTAGTTCAGCAGAGGCACGGTGACGCTGCTCCCCTATAACCGGATGCCCAACATGATAGCACCGGGTAGTTCCGGTCGAAGACCCCGTTCAACCCCTCAAGGCGTTCCAGAATTTTGGAATATTCCTCTCGGGTGTTGCGTGCTACCATACCGCCAATGCTGAACAGGCTCCTCACCATCCTTGCGGGCGTCGCCTTTCTGTTTGCTGTCCTGGCGTGTGCGCCAGAGGCCACCGAGCCACCTGCGACACTGTCCCCAACCCAGGCCCTGACTCCCGCGCCAACCGCCAACATCGAGGCGACCATGGCCGCCGGGATCCTCCAAACCACCGAGGCAAGGACCGCGTCAGTTCCTACTCCCGCCTCACCTTCGTCTCCCGTTCCCACCGGCACGCTTGTGCCAACGGCTACACCACGCCCAACGCCGACGGCCACTCCGCGGCCGACTGCTACGCCTGCACCGACGGCGGCTCCGAGCCCAACGCCGACTTCGACCCCGCAACCGACGGCCACCCCTGTCCCGACGCTGAGTCCCACGCCCGTGCCGACGGCCACACCAATCCCCACGGCTACACCACGCCCGACGCCAGCCCCGGCTCCGACGGCCACCCCAAGCCTGACGCCGGCCCCGACAGCCACTCCTGAGCCGCCCCAGCCGCAGGTGACCATTCCCTGCCCGGAGGCGATACCCGAGCTCTCCAAGTCGATCACCGGCATGGGAGATGGGGCCTCGATGACCATGTCTCCCGGTACTCCCTTCGCCGGAAGCAACGTGGATTTCGTGGTCACGGGTCTGGACTCCTGGGACGTCGTTGAGGTTACCTTCATCGAGCCATCGGGACAGGAGGCGGGCTGGATTGGAGACGACCAGTATTCCCGTTCTTGGAGCACCAACTACTTCCTGTCCGACAAGCGCGGCGGGACGACGTGGACCAGGTACGGGGCCCAGGACCAGGTCGGGGACTGGTCGGTGCGGATTCGCATCGACGACTCCCTGCGGATCATCAACTACTCGTATGCCAGGTTCCAATTGCCGAGGCTGGTGCATGTACAGCTCGGCGTGCCTCTGTTCGGTTGCCGCAGCGACGAAGCCGTCATCTTCTTCTCGGACTCGGTCAATTTCTCCGTAACCGTCGGCATGCACGAGCGACTCCGGTTCGCGGCGGACCTCCTGGAGAAAAGGCTCGGTGTCCGGACCGAAGCGCTGCCCGTCATATACATGCTGGGCAGCCGGGCGGATTTTGACAGCGCGGCCAGGGCCTCTGGTAAGGAACCGGGATGGGAGGCCGGCTTCTTCCGTTCCCACGGCGAGTTGCGTGGAATATTCATGCAGAGCGACAGACAACGGACCAACCTCTACCACACCCTGACCCACGAATACGTCCATTTCCTCATGGACGAGGTGCTGCAGGGAGCGGAGCTGCCCGCTTGGCTCAACGAGGGCCTGGCGGGCTATTACGAGTTCGAGGTCGGAATGAAGGGCGACCTGCCCGACGCCTCCTACACACGGATGCTGCGCTCTGCCGACCGGGCCCGTGAGGCCGCCGACGAGGGCAGGCTGTTTCGCCTGCCGGAACTGGAGAGCCAGCGGGAGTGGAACCGCCGCCCCCGGAACGTGGTATCCCTGCAGTACGCCCAGAGCCACATGGTGGTGCGCTACTTGACCGAGCGCTACGGCGACGCCGCTCCCCTGCGGATCGCCCGGCTCATCGCCTCCGGCAACTCTGTGGGCGACGCCGTGGCCTCGGTCGCCGGGTCCTCCTACTCCGATTTCGAATCGGAGTTCATCCAATGGCTCCAGTCATGGGACGACCCCGCCAGGGCTGCGGCCCGGCCATACCTGCAGGCCCTGGAGGAAATGGACGCCGAGCAGCAAGACCTCCGCGCTTTCCGTGCCGAGGCCATCAGGGAGTGGGGCCGCAGTTTCAACCGGGTAACCGGAGAGGAGAACACTTCAGCAGTGCACCGGCGGGCTGCGGCCCTGGACAGCCAAATCGGCGCCCTGCAACCGACGCCGTTTGTCGCCGACCTGCATGAGGCGGCGAGGGCCTACTTCGATGTCCTTGAGGAATGGCTGAAATTCGACTACGAGTTCATGAGCACCGCCCTGGAGTCGAAGCGGCTGTCGGCCAATGCCCTGATTCCGCAGGTGAACTACCGCCGGAGGGATTTCAGTTCGAACCTGTTCGACGCCATTTTCATCATGAACCTGTACGAATGATTCGCATCGTACTCGGACAGCCCCGGGGCCTTGGTTTTACTGCCCGCTTTGGCGTCGAGAGCAACCAGACAACACCCCTCCGGAGTCATTCTTGGCATGACCGATAATTGTACTTATCAGACATGGCAGGGGATTCCCCAGCAGCCGTAAAAGCCCGTTTTGGAGGCCTCCCTCAGATGAGTGAACAGGATCCCTTTGAGACCCGACGGGGTATCTCCCGCCATCTTACCGAGGAAGGCGCCCTGCCAATTTGCGAGCAATGCAATTCGAGCGGGAACAGCAAGCCGGTCGAAATTTTCTCGTCTGGCGGCGGGTCCATTGGCTTTAGGACAAGCCGGACATGGGCCCACAAGCCATTCGGCGAACGAGATTGCCGATGGGTGTATCTTTGCCAAGAATGCTTTTGGGCAATCCAGCAGGCAGCCTACGGCGGGATAGAGCCTTGGTTCGACGGCGGAGACGTTTACGGGATTCACCCTGACTGCCAGCAGTGCCAAGAGCGGACCTGAATGGAGTCTGCTCCTTGGGAGACGCAGGCACCATGTTCTGCACTTATGCCCGCTATTGAAAAATCACAGCTGTCATCATTGCAGAGGAGTAGGGGTCGGCAGTGAGGTGATATACGGTCAAATTGGCAGCTCATTTCCCGATGACTAAATTCGGAACGACCCCGGGAGGGACCTATGCGACTGACCTCCCTGCTGGTCGTCGTTCTGACCATCATATTCACCCTTGCCTGCGGGGCCGATAACACCACCCCTGGGCCGCCACCGGGAACCCCGGCGGCCTCGCCGTCCGCTGCCCAGGATGCGACCGCCGGACCTACCGACACCCCCGGGACTGCCTCCATCTCGTAACCTACTCCGATTGGAGGCCTCCATAGAGAAACTGCTAGCTGCGGATACCATTTCGCGAGCTGCCTTCGAGGCAGTGCTCCTTAGTAAGCTGGCCAGCTTAGGGAGTGTGGACATTTAGCTTCCAGAGTGCTGATTATTCTGACAAAAGCGTTCCGTCGTCTGGCCTTGTACCAGCATTTGCTTGGAGCGCGTTCTTAAGCTCTGCTATGACGTCACTGTAAGTCACTATGCTACTTACACAGCCTTGTTCATCTGTTACCAGGACGTATCCGAAATCTTCCACCACATTCATAATTTCTCCCAGAGGAGTGTCTTTTGGAAACCGGCGAGCCGGTTCGCTGTAGTCGTACGCTGTAGCATTTGGGCATCCACTCTTGACCCATCGCGCCAGTCCGTTTCCGGTGACGATATGCCGAATGTCACCGGTGCTGTCCTCCAATGGAATCTGGGAGAAATATAGATTGGTTACGCTGTTTTCCATGCGTGTAGCTACTTCGACCATGCTGTCGGACTCAGCTACCGTTGTCAGTTTTTGCCAGCCTGCCGCCAGTTGTCCGATAGGCTTCTTTAAGTAGTCCAAGTATTTCCTCCTTGAGGATACCCAATTCCGCAGGCAATTATGTACCTATCCAGCCTAGGTCTGCTTACTGTAAATGTCCACACACCCTAGAATCCTTGCCCTAGCCCTCTGCTTGCGCTTATCCGCGATTTCGGAAAGCAGGAACCCCGCAGCCGCCGTCGATGTCCACCAGTTCTTCAAGACAGGCCCGCCTCTTCTAGCCCCGCCCGGCCAATTGTCCTGCGGAAGCGAACGACTCAGTCCCTGATTCCGTTGCAAGACCTTCCAAGAAAACTGCCCGAAAGCACCCCCTCTGGCATTGCCCTTACCTTGCACGATAATTGTCTTACCGCGCATGGCACGACGCGAGCCAGAGGCCTCGTAGCTCTGCCTAACAAACCCTTGACGCACTTTTGCGTTTCAACCATTCTTGAGGGGGTTCCGTTGCATTATGCGGGGTATATGTGACGTCGTGATGCTACTGCACAATCACGGCGTCAAGCCGAGGGGCGACCATACAACATCGCACTGTTTCGCCACCCGCCCCGCTAAATGCAACATCGCCACCCAGGACGCCTGAATTAAGCTGAAGCCCGTATACCAAGACTACAATAGCGCCTGAATACCAGTAGGAATCTCAAGATGCGCAAAGACTTCCTAGATTAGGAGAGAGCGATGAATGGCCTACCCCGGGTGATGCTGGCAGTTCTTGCTGCGACCATGGCAGTTACCGTGTCGGTAGCCTGCGGTCAGGAGACCCCTGCGCCGCCCATAACCTCGGCGCCAACGGTTGCCGCGTCCACTGAAACCGTAGCTGCGACGGCTCCATCGCCTGTCAACCCTGTTGCTCGTACCGAAAATCCGACCGACACACCCTTGACTGATCTCTCTACCCCCACCGCAACAGCCGCTGCGTCCCCAACGGTCCCTCCGGCAACGCTGGAATCTGAGGGCGCTTCCCTGAGATTGATAAGCTCCAGGTCCTCCACTGCGCCGTCCAGTGTTCTAATAGGGCTTTCCGGCGGTTCCCACCGTTCGTCCCTGCCTCAAACCGTGCCCGCCGAAGGCGGACTGACGGTTTCGGCCATCGGCTCAGTTACCGTGGCAGCTGATGAAGCCTACGTGGTTGTGATGCCTGAGCAGCGCTTCAGCTCCTCCGGAATCGAGCAAATGACAGATGAGGACCGCCAACAGATCAGTGAGAATCTAGCCGAAATCGGCGTCCCGGAGGAGGCCGTTGAATTCGAGAACCTCGCAATATACGGTCCCTCAAGCATCTCCGTAGAAGTCGAACTTGACGAACTGGTCGAAAAGAGGGAGCCAATACTTGACGCCGTGGAGCAGGTGATCAGGCGCTACGAATCTCACGGAGTCATTTACAGTCTGTCTGAGGAAAATTGTGAAGGCGCTCTATCCCTGGCCCGCCGCGAGGCAATTCCAAGGGCGGAAAGGGCTGCCGATGATTTGGCTCAAGCCTTGGGGGTGAGCCGAGGAACGGTCATAGGCGCCTTGGAGTACCCGCTGACCACTTCAGTATACGGGCTGGCCGGCGTGAGCCCTTATGGGTGCGGCGCTCAGGAATCGTCTCCCTATCCCAATCTCGTTCCTTTTGATGCCGAGCCGGAGGTCGAGGTGATTGTCGGGCTGCAAATCACCTACAGCATTCGTTAGGGTTTAGGGCGGAGTGGCTCCAACGGCCTGGTCGAGATTCATGGGACGAAGACCCGGGCTCAACGAAGGGGATTTTCCATTCGCGGCCACCCGCCCATCACTTGCGCGTATCGGCGATTTTGGAAAGCGGACCGCCCCGGAGGGTCGAACCCCAGCCTTGTGCGACCCAGTCCGAAACAAGTAGAGCAGGCCCGACCGTTTTCAACTCCCTTCGACCGGGTAATCAGAGCGACAGGTATACCCGGGTAAGGCCCAGGGTGCCGAGGAGTAGGAAGTGCTCTTCACCCTCATCGCGGAACGCTACGAACGCCGGTCGCTGGGGATAACCTCGAACCTGGTCTTCTCCCAGTGGGAGCACATCTTAGCCAACCTGTTGCCACGGCTCCGGCCATCGACCGTGTCGTCCATCACTCGGTCATCCTGGAATTCGACGTCCTCAGCTACCGAACAGGAGTGGCTCAACACAGGGGTCAGGAGCAGGAGTTGGACCGGCAAGAATAATCGACGGAACCGGCAAAATTAGTTGACGTCAAACAAAGACCCTTCCGCGCCGCTCGGCGCGGAAATAGGCTATCTTTGCTTGGGCCATGTTCAATTGGGGTCAGGAGAACCCTGGGCGATTCCATCCCGTTCTACTTGCCCGTAGAATTCATGATTGTGGCCACTTTGGCACTTTTCGCATTGAGGTTCGTGCATTCATGAAGGCGACCGTTACATTCTGCTGTCTCCTCGTGCTGCTCTCCCTTTCGCTGTCGGCCTGTGGTTCAGAGTCAACCACTGCGCCCGCTCAGGCAACCGGCTTGCCGCCCACGAGAGTCTCGGAACCGGCCTTCACTCCCACTCCGGACACAGGACCGCCCCCCACTGCGACCCCCGAGCCCGCCCCCCAAGGGACCGCCTTCGCCGCCGCCGAAACCGCGACTGCAGAGCCGCCTTCAAGCCCTGTTGCCTCTCCAACTTCAGGGAGCTTTGGCAGCGTGTCATCCACAACCACCGCAGGTCAGGGAACCTCTGAGCTGTCCGTCGTCTACGAGAAACTGCTCAGGGCCATCCCTGACACTCCGGAGAACCGCGGAGGAGTGTTCATTGAGGACTTCACCATGGTCCGGCGCACGTTTGATCGGGCACTTCCCGGCCCGGGCGATAGCGACGCGTCGGTACAGGAATTTTACTCCGGGCTCTGGCATGAGTCATTGGACCCGGAGTCCGTGGGAGATGAATTTCCGGTGTCCTCAATGGGGGGCACGCCCTTTCTGGGTCCTTACCAGGTCATCCAGTACGGCATCGCCGGTAATCTGGAACACCTCGCCTTTGATATCAGGGACATGGACCATAGCGTATTCGCCGGAAATTCGGCCGAGGGCGTCGGAGTGATTTCCGGGCGCTTCGACCCCCAAGCTACAGAGGACGCGCTGGGGGCCTGCACGGAGTGTCCAGCACACGCTCTGGTCCAACATGGCCAGGTCTCGTATTACAGCTGGGGCGAAGACCTGGAAGTTGGCCCTGGATTGAGCCTTGCTCCGCCGGCCTTCGATCGTCTCGGCCGAGGAGGACGGCTTGCGGTCCTGGACTCTTACGTACTGCGTGCCCTTACCACCGAACGCATGGCATCTATGATTGACGCCCTGGCGGGGGAAACCCCCGCCATCGCTGATGCCGAGGAATTCAGGCTCCTCGGAGTTGGCATGTCCCGGCTCGAAGTCTACCGAGCGATGCTGAGCGATGTTGAATACGGGCTGAACGAAATGGCCGAGGGTTTCACCCAGGGTGAAGAAGACCCCGCGAAAAAAGATGAGGCCAAGAGACAGTTGGCAGGAGGTGCAGAACCTCTGCGTCCGTTTCAGGCCTTCGCAACCGGCGCAGCCAGGGACGATGACGGCCCTTATATGGCCCTCACCCTGGTGCACTCCGACGATGTCTCAGCAGAGGAAAACGTGGGACTGCTGTGGGGCCGGATGGGAGAGGGTATCGGCTCCTTTCACCAGACGCCTTGGTCGGAGACCATTGACATTGAGGGAACGGAGATTTGGTCTGAAGGACGTCTGCTTTTGGCCAAGCTCAGGGGCCGCATCTCCCTGTCTCCCTTCAACTGGGTGTTCAGTCGGGAAAACCTGATTGTGCATGAGTGAATTTGGACCTTGTCCGGGAGATTGGCCGATATCCCGACGTCCCAACATAGAACATACGCAGTTCCCTTGCTTCGACCATGAGGAGATGGTCAATCGCGGGCACGCCGTTCGGCGCAAAGTATGTGGTCATCGAGCGGTGCTAGGATCAGGCAGAAATCAATCCGGCCTGTAGGCAAGCGAGCCGGGGGCATGGAGCTGCGGGACGAACTGGATGCCCATGGACGCCAGAATCAGGGCGGACGAGTTTCATCTGTTCTGCTGACTTCTCAGTGAACGCATAGCGAGCAAACACAGGACAACTAAAAAGGCTTGGGGCCACGAAGAAGACCGAAAACAGCCCTGCCGCATTGTTCTAATTATGCCGGAATAATTGCACTAACCGGACATGCGAGAATGAACGCCCGGCCCCTAAACAGCACCCTCTTTTCTGAGCGCGCATCCAAGTTTCCTAGGGAACGCCAACGCCTACCCGGCGCTCGCGTTTGTCGCGGTGACCGAGACAACCGGACGGTTTAGTGGTTCGAGCAAGGCCCGTTATGTTGGAGTGGTCTAATTTTCCGAGAGCTACCGGCTCAAGCGCAGTCGGGAGAACGCTTCCTCGCAGGCTTCAGAAGAACCCGACGAAGAATAGCCGCACCGCCAACGCTGTCTCCTCCTGTTCTTGTAACGCCGCCGCTCTGCCTCATTTACTGCCGTCAGTCATCACGACAGTGGTACACGGTCTCGCCACCCCAGTGGACCGATATCTCGGTGCCATTGACAATCCGGCGGCAGGTCTCGCCACGGAGCCCCCAAGTACGCAGAATCCAAAACACCGCGTTCAGAAACAACCGGCTATCCCGAGCCGGCCGACCCCTTTTGCCTCCGGCCCGAGGCAAAAAGGGTCGCAACCGTTCCCAAACCTGCTCCGAAATATCGTGGCGTTGATGCGCTGCTGTCACACCCCCATCTCACACTCTTGCACGCTCCCCAGTAACCTACCGTCATGTTGCCATTTTCACGACACTCCGTAAACGGGTCGGAGTCCGCATGCCTTTACTTTCGGTGAGGCACGTACTCCAAGGCGTTCAGGATTCTGCGGTCTCCATGATCCAGATGTTCTTTCCAAGGGTCTATCTTTGGGCTCAAGGGCCATACAATGTTGACCTCGTACAGCCCAGCCGACGCTACGTGATCGAAGACCCAACGGGCCATCTCCACCAAGATTTCGTAACGCTCATCCTCGTCCAATGTCATGACTGCCTTGCTCAGCATCTCATCTAGCCAAGGGTGCTCCATACCGACATTAAAGCCGCTGGTGCTGTCGAACATTGGGATCATCAAGCTGAGGGGGTCGGTTCGCCCGCCCGTGCCGTGGGTGTTTGTCTGATCATAGGTACGGGCTTTGATTTCCGTGAAGATGGTGGCGAAGGGCACCTTCTTGAGGCTGGTGCGAATGCCGATATCCTCCCACATCGTTCCTATGGCCTCGGTGGCCTCTACCTCACCGGGTACGTTACGAATGTCTGGGATCAGGGTCACCTCAAAGCCATCAGGATAGCCTGCCTCGGCCAAGAGCCGCTTGGCTTTCTCCGGGTCAAACTCCCATCCTGCCTGAATGTCGGGCGGAAGCCGGTGTACCTGGGCCTCCCACCCCCACAACACCAGGGGCTTTCCCTCGCCTGACAAGATCGTGTCCACTATGAGCTGTCGGTCTATGGCAATAGACATGGCTCGCCGGACCTTGGCCGCCCTCTCCCATTCCTCTGAGTTCACGTCCCCGCTAGCGGATACCCACGGCAGGTCAGGGTTGTAGGCAGGACGCTCCTTTTCGGGTATGTAGAAGTTGCCGTACCAGCCGACGTGTATCGTGCCACCGCCCTCCACCCGCATGAACTTGACACCCTCCATTTTCTGGACAGCGGGCAAGGAGTCGAGCTCCATAGTGAAGGTGTCTACATTCCCCGTCAGGAAGTTGGCCACCCGGGTAGACTCTTCTGGTATCTCGTGGTAAACGAGCTCAGCGAAGTTGGGAGTCTTACGCCAGTGTTCTTCGACAGCCTTCATTGTCCAGGATCGCCCAGCCTGATGCTCAACGATTTCAAAGGGCCCGGTGCCAGCCCCGTCGCGGCTGGCTGCCTCTTCCCCCAGCTCATCCGCCTGCTGCTTACTTGCAATCCACCCGGCATAAGGGATACTGGTCCAGCTCAACATGTCATACTGTAGTACGGCAGTGTCCACCTCAATGGTGTAGTCGTCTATAGCCCTCGCCGAGCCCTCTGGATTCGCCCAGAGCCTTCTCAGACGGGACGCGACGCTGTTCACGGCGTCCTCGGCGGTAAGCTGCTCCATGCTCCAGAGGACGTCCTCGGAGGTCATCTCTCCGTAGCCTTTGTGGAACTGCACCCCCTCTTGGAGTTTGAAGGTCCAGACCAGTTTGTCAGGGGACAGGCTCCACTCTTTGACCAGCCTCGGCAAAGCGTTCCCCATCGCGTCCCGGCCAAACAGCGATTCGCCAACGGAAGTACCGACAAGTAACCCTACAGTGGCAGGCGTCACCCTAGGGTGGGTACCGAAGTTATATAGGTCCTTGTAGGCGATATTGAGGGTGCCTTCGGGCTTGGCCATCGCAGTGGCCATAGAGGTGGGTGGCGCCGTGGCTTGGGCCTGCGGCACGGGAGTCGCTCCCGTGGGGGCGGCCCTGGTCGCTGTGGTGGGGGCATGGGTGGCCGGTTGCGGCGACGCTTGAGCCGCAGGGGCCTGCGTGGGGGCCGCGACCGTTGGGGCCGGAGCTGCGGGCTCCGACGTGGGTTCGGCGGCACCGCCGCAGGAAACCGCCACCGCGAGAAGCGCAGCCAGCACGAACGTCATGATTATTCTGAGATTTAACAAACGCTGATAAGCCATTTCTTCGCCTCCTGGGACGGTTGGTGTGCGAAGGACTGGAGTATTTCCGGTGAAAGGCGTACTCGAACCGTTCGTCTCCGTCCGCACTCCCCACGGCATGGCCTAGCGTGACGTCAGCTAGAGTGGTCAAAACTGCTGCTAGAACCTCAGGTGCTGTGCAGGATGATCGCTTGCAGGGCAAAGGGATCGAACGAGCTTGCCATTCTTTATTTCAACGAATATCGTATAAATAACTGCATAATTGTGTATTTAAAGATTATAACACGGCTTTATTTAAGAGCAATAATATTCTCTCCACTTAAATATATTAGCAATATGCTCAAGTGACCTTGGCAATGTTAACTCCGCACTATCGTGCCCGTACACTCCGGCACTGTGAATTGCTAGCAGCCTGTCCGAGGATTAGATTTTGGAGACGAAAAGCGCCACTGTCTAATCTCATTGGGAAATAATAGGCTTCAATGAAACCGTAATCGGAATAGTTGGCTTTGGTGAAGACGCTTTTCGTTTAGAACATTATTTCTCGGACAGACTGCTAGCAGGCAGTCGAGATTTTGGACAACACCCTGGACTCAGCCACCAGCAAGCAATTGCCCTATCCCGACATGCTGGCCGAACTGCTGGGAGCCGAGGTGTCCGCCTGCCGGGAACGGTATCTGACCACGCGAACCCGCCTGGCCCACCTGCCCTTCCAGCGCACCCTGGAGCAATTCGACTTCGCCTTCCAGCCCTCCATCGACGAGCGCCTGGTCAGGGAACTGGCCAACCTAACCTTGGTCCCCGAGGCCAGCAACATCCTGTCCTGGGCCCGCCCGGCGTGGGCAAGACCCACCTAGCCATAGCCTTGGCCCTCAGAGCCATCGAGAACGGCCAGGGGGCCTACTTCGTCCGCGCCCACGACCTGATGGAAGATCTCAGGAAGGCACGAAACTAGCACAACCCCGACCAGCGCATGAAGGTGTACCTCGCTCCCAAGGTCCTTGTCGTGGACGAGTTCGGCATCTGGCCCTACGACCGGGAATCGGCCACCGCCTTCTTCACCCTGGTGTCGGCCAAGTATGAGCGGGGCAGTATTATCCTGACGTCCAACAAAGGCTTCGGCGAGTGGGGCGAGCTCCTGGGGGACACCGTCATTGCCTCGGCGGTCCTGGACCGGCTGCTGCACCACAGCCATGTGCTGAACATCCGTGGGGAGAGCAACCGGCTCAGGGAGAAACGCCAGGCGGGGCTGTTCCCGTCGCAGCAACATCTGGCTGCTTCGCCGGTAGGGGCCGGCGTCAACCACGCCGACCGACAGGATCGCTGGACAATTAGCACTGACATTTCTGCTGGACAACGACATTACAAATGGCTCATTTCTAACCCGTCATTGATGTTGATGGTCTACGATTCAGTCAGCAGCTAACTGGTCAGCGAGAATGTCACTCCGATGAAGGATGTGATATTGAACCAGCTAGAACAGACGAGACTCCACGTGCTCAACTCAGTATTGGAACACCAGCTACCGGCAGCCCAGGCCGCCGAGATTCTGGGGGTGAGTGAACGCCATGCCTGGCGACTTCTGGCGGCCTATCGGAGGGAGGGCGCCGCCGCACTGGCCCACGGGAACCGCGGCCGTAAACCACGCAATGCCGTATCTGACGACGCAGCTAACGCGGTGGTGCAACTGGCCAGCAGCACCTACGCCGGCGCCAACCACACGCACCTGACCGAGTTGCTCAGAGACCGGGAGGGTATCGACCTGAGCCGCCCCACCGTACGCCGCATCCTGACCCGGGCAGGCATCTCGAGCCCGCGCCACCGGCGTCCGCCCAAGCACCGGGTGCGATGGCAGCGGATGGCCCAGGCTGGGATGCTGGTGCAGATCGACGGCAGTTTCCACCGGTGGCTGGGAGACGTCGGTCCCCAATTCACCCTGCTCCTGGCGGTGGACGACGCCACCAGCGCCATGGCCAACGCGGTGTTTAGTCCCGAGGAGGACACCCGCAGCTACTTCACCCTGATGCAGGGACTGATCTAACCTTGGGGTCGGCCCATCGCCCTTAACGGCGAGCGGCACGGTGTGTTCAAGTTTTCAGGCAAGCCCAGGCACATCCAGCCGCCGGTGGAGGCCACTTACTTCAGCCGGGCCATGGAGGAGCTGGTCATCCAGCAGATCTTTGCTCGCTCGCCGCAGGCCAAGGGACGCGTGGAACGGGCCGCAGGAACCTTCCAGGACCGTCTGGTGACCGAAATCCGACTCGCTGACGCCAGAACCATCGACCAGGCCAACGCCGTGCTGCGGGACTTCTTGCCCCGCTACAACACCCAGTTTGCCGTCCCGCCCGAACTGGCCGAGCCGGCCTACCGTCCGTGGTGCTCGCAGCGACCCTTGGAGGAAATCCTCTGCTTCAAGCACACCCGAAAGGTGGCCCGGGACAACACGGTGAAGTACCAGTGGCACACCCTGCAACTGCTGCCCGGCAGGGAACGTCCCAGCTACGCCGGTGTCCAGGTGGAAGTCCTTGAACACACCGACGGCCGGCTCCAGGTGCGCCACGAGGGTCAGATCATCCCCAGTCGTCCAGCGCCTCCCAAGGCTGGCGCACTGCGCGCTTCCCATGGCGCTCTGGCTCC
This sequence comes from Dehalococcoidia bacterium, assembly GCA_963667415.1. Lineage (GTDB taxonomy): Bacteria > Chloroflexota > Dehalococcoidia > Lucifugimonadales > UBA3495 > VXOI01. The sequence continues at coordinate 1,511,732 of OY763410.1, forward strand.
CACTCCGGAGATCGGACGCATTGTGAACCGCCTCGGCAACCACCGCCTCAGCCAACCTCAGTTGCGAAACTTGGCTAACCTCGAACCTGATCCTGTCGCCGAAGATGACGGCCACATCGACAATGCTGAAAGCGAAACCCAAGCTCCGGAGGAACGGCCGCTGTCTCCTCGACAACTGGCGCTGTGGAAAGCGGTGCAAGAGGCCAAAGTCCAAGGCTTCTCGCTACGCGAGATCGCTCGACAACTGGGCATTTCTCGCAACACGGTACGGAAGTACGCCCGTGCCCTCACTCAACCCACCAACCGACCCCAAAACCGTAGCGCCAGATTGGTTCCCCGATTGAACGCCAAACGGTAGGCCTGACAGATTCCCTTTCCATTTAACCTGACCAAATCGCTGGACAACGACATCATTGATGTCATTGACATATCACGCGATTCCCAGGCTCCATAGACCGCTCTCCAGGCCCGGTGAGGCTACTGAAAACCCCTGCCCTGTCACATTGGTCCCAATGGAGCCAGGCTTTCTCCGCTGTATGCTCCCCCATCCCAATTTGCTCAGCCTTCACGCCTCCCATCGGTGGATTCGGGCTTACAGAGGCGAAAATGACAGCAGTCGTCGGTCTCGAAGCTATCTGCGCTGTCCAGGTGGTCGTCGGAGTTGATACTCACCAAGACGAGCACGTGGCCGTTGCCATCGACCAGCAGGGTGTGCGTCTCGCCCAGCGCCAGGCCCCAGCCAGCAGTTACGGGTGTAGGGAACTCGAACGGTGGTCCCGTACCTTGGGTGAGGTACGCGCTTTCGGGGTCGAGGGGACTGATTCCTACGGCGCCGGACTTGCCCGATTCCTTAGCAGTCGCGGCTTCACTGTCGTCGAGGTTAACCGGCCTGACCGGTCAACTCGATACCGGAAGGGTAAGAGCGACCCCACCGATGCGGAGATGGCAGCGCGTGCGCTGCTGGCCGGGGTGGCCAACGCCACTCCCAAGTCAGGCGAGGGCGAGATCGAGATGATCCGCATGCTGAAATCCCCCAAGGACTCGGCTGTCAAGGCACGCACCCAGGCCGTCAACCAGATGAAGGCCTTGGTCGTTACGGCCCCGTGCGGACTTCGAGAAAGACTCGACGGTCTGACGGCCACTGCAATGGCGACGAGGTGCAAGAGCTTCCGTCCAGGTCATCTTGGAGATCCCGCGGCAGCGGCCAAGTACACCCTCCGATCCCTTGCCTGCCGTTATCTTCAGCTCGATAGAGAGATTCGCAATTTGCAGGCCGAGTTGGAACGACTCACTCAGATGGCAGCCCCAGGCTTGGTCGACATCTTCGGAGTAGGACCCGACACTGCGGCCGCTCTGCTGATTTCTGCCGGCAGTAACCCTCAACGCATCCACTCCGAGGCCGCCTTCGCCGCGCTGTGCGGAGTGAATCCAATACCTGCCTCCTCTGGAAAGACCAACCGGCACCGGCTGAACCGAGGTGGCGACCGGCAGGCCAATGCAGCTCTCTATCGAGTCGTTCTGGTCAGGCTTAGCCATGACCTCCGAACAAGGGAATACATGCATCGCCGCACCGGGGAGGGGATGAGTAAGACCAAGGTCATTCGTTGTCTCAAACGATATGTCGCTCGGGAGGTCTTCTCGGCCTTGCGGCACTCCTACGGAATACCCAGAAGCGCACCTTGACATCTATAGGAGCATCAGTTGCTTGACACCTTTAGTATTGACACCAAAGCAGCAGTTCTGATAGCTTACGGATTCGACGCATAAATTGAATTATCTCCCGAGTTACTACTATCAATCGAACTATAAGAACCAATTCAACTATGAATTAAGGATGAACTATGATTACTTTGCGGCATTCTATTTCCTGGTTGGAAATTTTGGTGCCGGCAGCTGGAGTAAGCGAATTATACGGAGGTTAGGATGGTGTCAGGGGCTGACCGGAATATACTGGCTGTTCTTTCGTTAACGGGCGGGAATGACTTCCTGAACACGGTCGTCCCTTTCACCAACCCGCTTTACCGGGACAACCGCCCCAACGTAGGTATTTCCGAGGAAGATGTCCTTCCTATCAACGATTGCCTTGGGTTCCATCCCGCTATGGCGCCGATGAAGAGGATTTGGGACCAAGGCAAAATGGCTATTGTCCTTGGAGTCGGATATCCCAACCCCAACCGCTCCCATTTTCGGTCCATGGATATCTGGCATACCTGCGAGCCGGATAAGATTGGGACAGAGGGGTGGTTGGGGCGGACAATACAGGCGCTGGACCCGAACACGGAAAATGTATTGACCGGTGTCAATTTCGGACGGGGTCTGCCCCGGGCTCTGATCAAGGACGGCGTCCCCGTAGCCTCGGTCGGCAGTCTGGAGACCTACGGCCTTCTCAATGGTATCGAGGGCGAAAGGCAACGGGACAGGGCCCTGGAAGTATTCGACCGGATGTATTCCAAGGCTATTGGCACTTCGGCCGTTGTGAGCTACATACGAAGGACCGGGTATGACGCTATGAAAGGGGCTGATGTGCTTGGGACAGCGCCGGCACTATACAGTTCTAGCGCAGAGTATTCCGATTCCGTGGTAGGCCAATATTTGCGAAATTTCGCGCAGGTATATTTGGCCGGTTTCGGTTCTCGCGTCCTTTATACGGGCGCTCCCTACAATTCCTTCGACACCCACGCCAACCAACCGGGAATCCATAGCGCGCTCTGGCAGGACATCTCCAGGAACGTGGAGACCTTCCTGGACGATCTGAAGGAACATGAGGCGGCCGACGAAGTCGTACTCCTGATGTTCAGTGAATTCGGGAGAAGGGCACACGACAATGGTTCCGGCACTGACCACGGGACTGGCGGCGTGGCCTTCGTCATAGGCGCCAACGTCACGGGGGGAATTTATGGCGAATACCCCTCACTTGATGATAACGAATTGGAAGACGGTGGGGACCTGCTGCATAACGTTGACTTTCGCAGTGTCTACTCTACGGTCATCGAACGCTGGCTGGGCTTGGACCCGATCCCCATCCTCGGCGGCAACTTCGAGCCTTTGGAGATCCTGTAGACGCTCCCTACTCCGGTGAGACCCGTTGACCCCAGGTCCAACAACGCTCTTGTGCGGACAGCACTCTGGAGGAGCATCGGTGAAATCTGACATAGCTCTTATGGCCCATCTACTGCGAAGAGCGGGTTTCGGAGCTGACCGAAGAACTATCGAGGCCTACGTCGCCATCGGCTACGAGAAAGCGCTGGAGGAATTGCTTAACTCGGAGGGGCAAAGGGGTGTGGACCTCGACGAGATGTGTCGTTACTACCCATCTTACCTAAATCGAGAGACGATAGAAGACAACGAGGGCGAGTGGATCTTTCGCATGATCAACGAGCCCCGCCAGCTTCGGGAAAAGATGGCCCTCTTTTGGCACACGATGTTTTGCGCGGGGTACAGCAAGGTCGAAGCGCCCCGCCAGATGGCTCTTCATATCGACATGTTTCGAGAGTACGGCATGGATAATTTTCGGGACTTACTTTTGCTCTTGTCCCGCGACCCTACCATGATTTACTACCTGGACAATTGTGAGAACAAGAAGACGGCCATCAACGAAAACTACGGCCGAGAGCTCTTGGAGTTGTTCTCCATGGGCGTGGGCATGGACGGGACTCCGAACTACTCGGAAGATGACGTGAAGGCCTGCGCCCGGGCGTTTACAGGGTGGAGTATTGCACCCACCCTGCCCGTGTTCCCTTACGGCAGGAGCCGGTGGGAGTTCCGATATAACCCGGTAGACCACGACGATTCAGAAAAGACTTTTCTCGGCGAGACCGCGAACTGGAATGGCGACGACATTGTCGACATCATCTGTAAACAACAGGCCACCGCCAGATTTCTGTCGCGGAAGTTGTATGACTTTTTTGTGGCCGACGAGCCGCCGGTGCCTTTCTGGCAAGGCACTCCCCCCAGGGACCCGGCAGCGATAGCGATCTTGGAAGAGGCATACTTCGATTCCGGGTACGAAATAAAATCAATGCTTAGGGCCCTTTTCAACTCCGGCTTCTTCAAGGCCCAAAAAGTTCGGTTCGCCAAAGTGAAGAGTCCTGCCGAGCTCGTGGCCGGCATAATTCGCGTGGTTGGGGAACACCGCGATTATAGACCTGGACAGATCGAACTTGGTTTCGAATGCAAGTACATGGGAATGGAACTGATGAACCCGCCGTCGGTGGAAGGATGGCACACCGGACGGGAATGGATTGACAGCGGGAGCCTGATGGAGCGGATCAATTTTGTTGCGGGGCTTCTGGGCAATCCGGAATTGCCCGGTGTAAAGGACATTATTCGCCGTTTGAACGAGCGTCCGGCTAAGTTGCCCCCTGAGGAGTTGGTTGATGGGTGTCTGGATCTCTTAGGACCCATCGAGGTCTTCGGCGACACCAGGGCCCAACTCTTGGAGTTGGCGGAAGAGGATGCCGCAGTGGAATCTGGTCCAGAGCCGGAAGACGTCCGCTTCGCCAACCGCGTGGCCAAAATCCTCCAGATGATTGGCGCCACGGCCGAATTTCAGATGTGCTGACTTCTGGCACCGATCCCTATCATCGTCCGCCTATTGAGCGCGTAACCTCTAACCGTAACCTTTAACGAAGAGAGCAAGGACTTCGGTGAGCGCCCATGAGTACTAACTTCTTTGGAGTAAGCGATCGCTTCTTCGTCCATTCCTATGACATAGGCAGGTCAGAGTTGGCAGGTACCGGGTTCCGTTTTCCAGTATCGCTTGCCTTGGGCTCCGAGGGCCTAATCTACGTAATCAACCGTCCTTCAACCGCCCGGCCTGAGGGCGTCCGCGTCACCATCTGTACTCTTGACGAGGAATACGTAACGGAATTCGGGTCATATGGAGAAGGTGACGGCAAGTTCATCTGGCCTGCGGCCATAGTCATCGATTCGCAAGAGAATCTCTACATTTCCGATGAATGGCTGGATCGTATATCGGTCTTTACCAAGGAGGGAGAATTCATAAAGAAGTGGGGGGTTCCCGGTTCCGGGCATGGCCAACTGGCTAGGCCATCGGGCTTAGCATTTGATTCTGAAGACTGCCTGTACGTGTCCGACAGTCGAAACCACAGGGTGCAGAAGTTTACGAAAGACGGTCAATACCTCGGCAAGCTTGGGACCTTTGGCCACAAGGAAGGGGAGTTAAACCTTCCATGGGGCATTGGAGTGGATAAGCAGGGCCAAATTTACGTTGCAGACTGGAAAAACGATCGGGTAGTGCAGTTCGGACCGGACATGAAGTTCCTGGCTGCCTTCGGTCGATCCGGTCGTGAAGTGGGCGAATTCAATCGTCCCACCGCGGTCTGTGTGGACGAAGACGGCGATATTTACGTGGCTGATTGGAACAACCACAGGGTGCAGGTGCTTGCTCCTGACGGGAAATTTGTCTCGGCTCTTACCGGCGAAGCAGGGTTATCAAAGTGGGGTAGAGAAAAGCTGGAATCCAACCCGGATATGGTGCGGCAACGTCAAATGGTCCACAACCTGACTCCAGAACGGGTATTCTGGAACCCCTGCGACGTGAAAGTTGATGACCAATTCAGAATAGCAGTCTTGGAGTCTACGAGGCACCGAATTCAGATCTACTCCAAAGAACGGGTACCGGTTCTCAGAGCCTGAAGATATCCGACAGGGAGTGCTGCATGACACATTCCTAGTACTGGGTCAAATCAAGAATGACACGGGTAGAGGCGGTGGAGTTTGCGTCGGGCATCCTTGGCGGTGAATCGCCAGTCGATGGCGGCTCCCACAGTGTTGCGTTCTGATACGCAGGCGTTGATGGCCCTTTCCAGGCTGTCCTCGTCGCCGTTGCGCCCCCGCAGGCAGGCCCGGGCCAGGACGCTGAATTCGATCTCCGCCATATTCAGCCAACTCCCATGCTTGGGTGTGTGGTGGAACTCCAGTCGCTTGGTGATGCGCCGCGCTTCCGGGGCCGGAAAGGTCTCGTACAGCGACGCCACCCGATGGGTGTTCAGGTTGTCCAAAACCAAGCGGATCACCGGGACATCCGGATAGGCCTCATCCACCAGCCAGCGCATTTGATGGGCGAAGTCCTGCATGGTCCGCCGCTGGGTTATCGCCACGTGGCGCCAGCCAGTCTTGGGCTCGCAGGTCAGGAACAGATTGCGGGTGCCGGCCCGCACGTATTCGTAGTCCTCACGCCTGGGATGTCCGGGTCCGGCCAGCAGGGGAGCCCTGGTCTCGGCCAGCAATTGGGTGGAGGTCTCGTCGAAGCAGACCACCGGCCTGTGCGGGTCATAGGGTTCGGCATAGAGGTCCAGCACGTCCTCCATGGCTGCCACGAACTCTCCACCTACCTTGGGGATGCACCACTGCTGCTTTCGCCACGGCTTGAGTGTGTTTTTTTCAGGTGCAACCGCACCGTTTCGTGGGACAAGGACTCCACCACACCCAACTCCACAACCTTGCCTGCCAACGCGCGCAGCGTCCAGTGATCATGTCCCTCGGGTGCCGGACTGCAGGCCAGGGCTATCAGGTAGGCTTCCACCTTTTCGTCCACCTTCCGGTACGGGTTGGGCGAGTTGTGGTGCCGCAGCACTTCCTCCAGTCCATCCTCCACGTAGCGCCGTTTGACGCGGTGCACGGTGCGCTCCGATACGTCAAAGGCCGTGGCTACCTGAGGGGCAGTCCAACCATCGTCGGTCTTGAGCAGAATGCGGGCCCGAGTGATGGCCTGGGTCGAGTTCCTGCCGGCCCGGATCATCTTCTTGAGCCGTCCCTTCTCCTGCACAGTCAGGTGGACTGCGAAAACCTCTTGCACCATGGATGCCCCTCCCACAACACAACTACAATCCAAAAGATAGCAGCCACGCTCAGATTATGTAATACGTGACAATGCGGCTTTGACTCAGTACTAGTTCCTGATCGCCTCGGGAATAGCGTTGGCCGGCCTGCGGCCCCGGTGGCCATGGGCAAGGGAAGCGGCGCCGTTTCCCCGTTAATCTGCCAGTATGCGCCGGGTGTGGCGCGGGCTCACTCCCATCAGAGCGGCGGCTTGGTCCAGCGTCATGTGCTCTGCCAGCAGGCTGTTGAGAACCCGTAGCCTCGCCTGTTCCTTGGGATTCAACGTCACATTCTCCATGGAGTGGATGGGACATTTCTGCTGGCCAGTTAGCGAGAACCTTCTCGCTGGCCATCAACACCCTTGACACATGGGAGCGCCAATGGCAAAAGACACCCGCCCGGGGGAAAGGGCTTAAGAGGGTGTGTGACAAATCGTAATCAGGTAGGTTTCAGCCTTTTGAGCATCAGGTGGACCATCGCTATATGAACCCAGGCCTCGCCGGTTTCCGGGAGTTCCTCGTAGTCTTGGCTGAGCCGTCGGCACCGGCTCAGCCAGGCCAGTGTGCGCTCCACCACCCACCTGCGGGGCAGCACCTCGAATTGATGGCTGTCCGGGTTCCGGCGCACCACGCTCAGCAACCATCCACCAGTGGCCCACGTCCACGCCACCAACCGGCCAGCATAGGCCGCATCGGCCCAGATGATCTGGAGCCGGGGGAACCGTTCCAGCAGTTTGGCCAGCACCAGTCTGGCCCCGTCCCGGTCTTGGATGTTGGCGGCATGAATGACTACCGCCAAGAGCAGCCCAATGGTGTCCACTACGATGTGGCGCTTGCGTCCGGGAACCTTTTTGCCGGCGTCATAGCCACGAGGCCCCCTTTTTCTGTGGTCTTCACCGATTGGCTGTCGATGATTGCCCCGCTGAGGGTGGCATCCCGTCCCTCGCTCTCCCGGACCATGGGACGCAGTGCCTCCTCAACCCGCTCCCAAGTGCCATCCTTGCGCCATTTCCGGAAGTACCACCAGACCGTGCCCCAAGGAGGCAGGTCATGGGGCATCATTCGCCAGGGAATGCCGCCTCTCAAGACGTAGAGAATGCCGTTCACTATCTCCCGCAGGTCAGAGGTGCGCGGGTGGCCTTTCTGCGAATCCGGAGGTAACAAAGGCTCCAGAAGGTTCCACTGGGCATCAATCAAATCAGTGGGATATGTTCTTCGCCTCATGCCACAACAGTATCCACAACCCCGTCATAGAGCCAAGCTGTCTTGATGCAGGTTTAGTCCATTGGCACACACCCTCTAAGACAAAGTCCAGTGGACCGGGGGTAATCATCCTTCGATAGCAACGTCCTCGCCGGCGGTCGTCAACGTTTGGCAGAATGGCCCGTTCAGTCCTCCGGGTTACGTACAGCGGTCAGAAGACCGGTTGTGCAAATCGCATTTTCAGGGTTCAACGGCCCTTTCCGGTGTGCGAGTCTATTCCCAGGACTATCTGGGTGCAGGGATTGTTCCCACGCCGTCACTAGGATAAAAGTTGACGCTGAACACCCTGCGCGCATGCACGCCCGCTCCTTTAGCAGTCGTTGTAATATTGGGGAAATGGCCAGAAAAGTGTCGGTCAAATGCGCCATCGCAGGCTGCCACTACCAGCGGAAGATGACCCTCGTCGAACGCGAGGAACTGAGGCGGGTGGGACGGGAGAACCACGCCACGGCGGGCCTCGTCTGCCCGGCCCACGTGAAGGCCGCCTTCAACTTCGAATTCGACGATATCGACATTGATGTCCCGCTCGAGGAACTCCTGGTCGAGGCGTCCAAGGAAACTCCCCGTTGGCGCGTGATGCTGACGCCGCTGCCCGGGGCGTCGGGTGAGCCGGACAGACAGTCCACGCCAGGGTCAGGAGACAGGGTTATATAGTCGATCCACGGCAGCCGGTAGCTCCCGAGAAAATGCGGGCAATTTCAGAGTGCAATGACCGGCCATTCGGTCGATTTTGTAGCCGCATCCGGCGGAGGGTTTCTTTTGGCTATAATCCTGGCAACTTCCGGAACAGGAGCCTTCGATTGTGGCCAACCCCCCCGAATCCGTTGAAATCTACTGCTTGAAGTGCCGCGCCAAGACCGACTCACGGGATGTTGAACAGGTAACCATGAAGAACGGACGCCCCGCCCTTCGTGCTGTCTGCATCGTGTGCGGCACGGGCAAATACCGCATCGGCTCCGCTGGCTGAACCCAGGCCGCCTGGCGGGCCTCCGGCTACTCGTCTCGTGTGGCGCGCCAGGGAGCGCAACTTCCGCTCCAGCAAATGTCGAGTGTGGAATCGCCGGCCCAGGGCTTTCAGCGGCCTACAGGAGGCCGAGTCGCTCGATGCCACCTGCAGGAAACGCCGTCCCGCTTCCTGTCTCCGTCCCCGAGCCGGCGGTGTAACCTTCGGCGTAGCAGCCGCTGGGCTCCGGACAGTTGCGGATGGAACGGCCGGTGTCGGTCACTGCATTCCTACTTGTGCTGAGCTTTCATCAAAGATTGCCTTGTTGGCCGTGCTCCACGAGACCTTCATGATCCTGGCCACACGGCTCACCGACGGGTTCTCTGCGAACATTCGCTTGCACTCGTTCACCAGGTCGGGTGAAAGCGCAGGCGGTCGCCCAGGCGGCCTCCCTTCGGCCTTGGCACGCTCTTGGCCGACCTTTATGCGCTCGCTGGTGGAATCAGCCTGGTAGGCACCGTTGGTCAGCATCATCCGGCGGAAGTACTTGGCCGCGGCACCGTTGTCCGTGGTGTCGATCCCTTCCTTGATGGCCACTATGCCGATGTTCCGGTTGGTGAGGTCCGCCTGGATCCTCACACCCTCGTCGAAGTTGCGGCTGAAGCGGTCCAGCCATACCACCACGATGGTGTCGTTCGGCTGGACCCGGGCCATGAGCCCGTCCCATCCGGGCCGCGACATCAAACGGCCGGTCACCACGTCGGAAAAGATGAGCTCCCCGCGGACGCCGTGGTTGCGCAGCTCGCGGAGCTGGGTCTCGAGGTTCCGGTCGTCCCGGTCGCTCTTGCTGACCCGCGCGTAGCCATATGTAACTGGGATCATCATCGCTTCACCATTCCGGTTTGCCGCAGTGCGGACAGGGGTTCCGGACCGCCCGACGCTAGGCGACTCCGCCCTTGGCGCGGCCCATGTATCTGTTCCGGTCGGACAGGTCCGCTGCCACCAACTCAAGACAGTCTCCGCACCCCCGCACCAGCTCCGGGTCGGGGGCCATCGGATCGGGACTCTCCTCGAGGCCACACAGCGGGGAGTCTCCCGGGGCGTTGTGGACCACAGGGGCGGCGACGACGACTTTGCTGTCCCCGCGTCTGCGGTCACACTCTGCCATGGTGAAGGAATCGACCCCTTCCGAAGCGAAGTCCCACAGCCTGTTGCCCCACACCTCCGGGTCTATCGAGCCGTGCCACTGCAGTCCCTTCCCGGTGAGTCCTGCCGCGATCACCCGGCGGCCACAGATACCCCCGTTGATGGCGTGATCCCTTCCCCAAGCGTCGTCCTGGTTGGTGACCACCATCGTCGTGCTGCGGCACTGGGGGCAGGCGGCTGCCAGGTGGATGTGCATGGCGTTAATCTCCACTCAACAAACGGCCGTTTTTGAGAGGGCCGCTGCGGACCCCGTCCGTCAGCTTTGCCGCGCCTCTCAACAAATCCCCTCAATAATAATCAACACTCAAAAATGCCATCAGGGGTTTTTTGAGTGGCTCAGGATCGCCGTGCGGTAAGGCAACACCCTAGGCCTTACCCTGGTATGCGTGCCGCTCCGGTTACTTAGTCGAAGGGATTTGGAAACCGTCGGGCATGCTCTATCTGTTTCGGACTTGCTTGCCCAAGGCTGAGGAGATCTCCTTTTGAAGCTTGAAGCGTTAACTTCCCAAAATCGCGGATACGCGCAACTCCAGCGTTTCACGGGGAACCCCGTACCGACAATCAGGTATTATCTCCCGCCCGTTTGTTTAACGCCCTGGCGGCTGGAACATTTGGAGACGGGTTCTCTGCAAGAGGTTCTGCAGCCAGAGTTTCCAGCCGCCCGTCAGCTACGGGAGGGATGAATTTACAGCCAACTCGACCGCCTGGGTCTACTCCAGAGCAACGTCCCGGACTTGGTGACCGTGAGGCATTGGGACGATGCAGCAGCTCCGTGATTAGCGCTGCTTGCCAGAGCGTCGTTGACGGCCTGCAACGGTCACGGCGAGGTCGCTCCGGGCGGAATCAGGGTGTAGCCGTTGGGGGACTGCCTGCCATTCAGTATGTCTTTCATCAGGGGTGAGTTCGGCGAGAGAGATATTTCTGAGTCGCTGTACGGGCTCAGGGAAAATTCCTTTAGACCGTGCAACAGGCTAAGGGTGTCCCTGGCCATGGCGATCTGGATGTTGTTGGTCTCGAGGCGAATTTCCACGACTTCCAGCGCTGGGTTGCTCTCGAAAAGGTTGGCATTGAGCCGGAACCGCCTGGGAGCGGTCTCGGAGTAGTCGTCGCCTCGAATTACCAGCGTTTGCAGGTTGGGCAGGTCTCGCAGATGACTGGCCTGCGGAGTGAATATCCAACCCCTGGTAGTGATCGTCAGTAGTTCCAGGGTGGGGATGTTGTCCAGTGGCGGGAATGTTGGCCGTCGTTGCTGGTTCGAACTGTTGATTGGCCAGCTTATCTCGAGGGTTTCGAGTCTGGACATGCCGGCGAATGCGCCGGTCTCTATGGTTGAGTGGCTGTCCTCGTTGCCCTGCATTGAGACGGTCAGGGTCTTCAGGTTGTCCAAGCCATGGAACACGCCGGCTGGAAGGGCTGCTCCCTCCATCACCTCAATGCCTAGTTCCTACAGGTTAACCAGCCCGGCGAAGTCCCCTGGTTGCGGCGGGGTCTCGAACCTGATCGTCATTCTCTCCGCAATGCGAAAGAGTTCCGGCTCGGTTATCACTTGGCAGGAGGGTATTTTGAGCACGTCCAGCAGCTTGTTCTGTATCGTCGGGCTCCGGCCGCAGATGCCGGGTCCTGCTGCCGTCGGCGGAGGCACCGGCGTGGTGACTGCCGTGGCCATTGGTCTTGGCGTCCCCGTGGGTCTTCTGGTCGGAAACTGTCTGGTCCTGGTGGGTGTCGCCACCGGTTGTCTCATTGCTTGGGACACGGTCTCGCTCGGTGTCGGTTCTGGCGTGCCGGTGGCCAGGCTGTTCACATCCTGCTGTAACAGGTCGGTTTTCTGGGTCAGCGCGTCCAGCTTTTGGTCCAGCTTGGCGAGGGATGCCCGGTTAGCCTCGTTCTGAATCAGGAGTGCGGTTGCTGCTCCAACGGCGATGACCATGGTTGCCAGTATGGCGGCTGTCAGCAGGATTCTTCGCCACGGTGGACTGGAGTTGTTAGGATGCGACATATCAGGCTCTACTCCGTTGCCATTGGCATCCTGGTGGGGTACGCGGATGTTGGCGTGCTTGCACGGTAGCGCCTGCCTTTCCTCTTCGGCCTTCGACTAGCTTTTGAATCCCTCGATCCAAAGAGAAAAGCATCACAGATTTGGCCAAGTATCGAAGATTGGGAAGATCCGGTGGGTTCAGCGGGTAATTTTGCACAGATTGGCAGCTGATGTCATGGCTGGCATTACTCGTATTGCGCGCAATTCCAAGCCCCGCGATTGCTCGCTCTGTCTGATTGAGTTCAGACCGGTTTCGGCGCGGGACTGCCCGTCTGGTGCGGAAGGACGCAGGTGTCGCCAGCGCCATTATCCTCTTGTTCCTGCTTCGCTCCTGGGGCCGTTACGGCCGAGAGGTCAGGCCTCTCTCATGACGGTAAGTGCTGCTGGCGGGGCGGTATCACTCTGCTCGTTGCCAGTGAGGTGTCTCGTCGGGCAAAGCTGCGCTCCGGATTAATCGGGGTGAACTGGGAGGTCTTGCAGGGCAGCCTTTTCCACCAAGCGGGGGCGTCGGTGTGAGAGGCAACCGGAGTCTACGTCCATCCACACGGAGTAGCGGTCAGTGTCGTGCCTGTAGCCGCCGGGCCGTCAGCCAGGAAATGACCGAGATCCTGGGCGCTAGTTCATGTCATAACATATATGTCATGCCTTATTGTAAAATGTAGGCACTACTAACTTAATTGCCGACATAATTTACTAAGAAAGATGACCGATCTCAATCAGGAGACCCTTCACAAAGCTGGCATCGGCAATTTCTTTCGTCCAAGCCAGCTTGAGCCGCTGGGCATCACCTACCACAGGCTTCGGCAGCTTGAGGCTGAAGAGGCAGTCGAGCGTGTCGGCTGGGGTCTCTACCGCCTTGCCGACGTCGAGCCCACTGAGCGTTACTCGATAGCCTCCGTCTGCGCCCGGGTGCCCAACGCAGTAGTCTGTCTCCTCTCGGCTCTCCAAGTGTACGAGATCGGCACCCAACTCCCTCGACAGGTCTGGATTGCCATTCCGCACAAGGCGAGACCCCCTTCCAGCGGAAATATTGGAATTCGCCTGGTCCGGTTCAGCGGCGCGGCCTTGAACTGCGGACTACAGGAAACGAAATTTGAGGAGGTGCCTGCCCGCATTACCTCACCGGTGCGCACCATAGTTGATTGCTTCCGGTTCCAGCGCCTAATTGGGCGGGAAGCCGCGCTGGAGGCGCTGCAGGAGGCTCTCCGGGACAGAAAGGTAACCGCTTCCGCCCTGATGCGCATGCTTGAAGTTCTGCCCTCTCGCCGCCTCAAGGCCATCCTGGACTCAGGGGTGCTATGAGCACCAACACTGAGGACTCTATCAGGGCACGACTGCTCAACCTGGCGAGGAGCGAGGGAACGGAGTTCCAACTGTACCTTGTCCGCTACGCCTGCGAGCGGTTTCTATACCGGCTGGGAGCATCCGAGGCGCGTGGCCATTGCATCCTGAAGGGTGCGGGCCTCTTGGCCACATGGATGGAGGAGCCATACAGGGCCACGCGGGACATTGACATCCTGGCCTTCGGAGCGAACGACGAGGAGGCCATCAGGGCCATGATGTCCACTATCTGCAACGTGCCGTGTCCTGAGGACGGGTTGATATTCGACATCAAGACCCTGGATGTGTCGGCGATTCGAGATGATCAGAGGTACGGAGGTCGTCGAGCGAGGATACGCGCCCTCCTGGGCACAGCTCGCATCACCGTCCAAGTGGACTTCGGATTTGGCGACGCAGTCACCCCGGGGCCCGAGGACGCGCGGCTGCCCACACTCATTGCCGGCCTCCCAGAGCCTTTTCTGCGCACGTATCCGAAGGTTTCGGCTATCGCCGAAAAGTTTGAATCCATGGTTCAGTTGGAGATTCGAAACAGCAGGATGAAGGACTTCTACGATATTTGGGCCCTGTCCGAGACCTTTGCCTTCGACGGTTTCGAGTTACAGCACGCGGTTGAGCGCTGTTTTGAGCGACGGGGCACTTCTTGGACCGCCGAGACTCCCGATGCTCTTACGTCAGAGTTCTATTCGGATATCAACCTGCGGTCCCGTTGGACAGACTATGGACGCCAGGGCGGACTATTGAAGCCTCCACCGATCGCGTTTGAAGACATTGGCGATAGAATGCGGTCCTTCATTGGCCCGGTTCGCAACGCTATCCTGTCCGACGAGCCTTTCGCAGGGCATTGGCCTGCCGGCGGCCCTTGGCAGTCGAGCTCAACGGCGCACGGGTAGATGCCCCACTCCGCTCAGTCTGCTGCGGACGTGAGAATCTTGCTTCCAGCCAATGCAGGAGACACACCCTGATACACCGTAAGTAACGAGGGAAGACACCACTATGACAGGGAACCGGTCTTTGAACGAAGACCCGTCGTCTGTTCAGGCCCACCTGACCATCCTGCAATCAAGAGCCAAGGCACTCTCGGGAGACCCTCGGCCCGATTCCAAGCATACCCGAAATGTACATCCCATGTTGTAATATTGGGGAAATGGCCAGAAAAGTGTCAGTCAAATGCGCCATTGCCGGCTGCCACCGCCGGCTGAAGATGACTCTCGGTGAACGCGAGGAGCTGAGGCGGGTGGGGCCTGAGCACAACGCCACGGCGGGCCTCGTCTGCCCCGCCGATGTTCGGGCCGCCTTCAGCTTCGAATTCGACGATATCGACATCGATGTCCCGCTGGGTGAACTCCTGGTCGAGGCGTCCAAGGACACTCCCCGATGGCGCGTGATGTTGACCCCGCTGCCCGAGGCGGAGAGTGGAACGGACAGCCAGTCCACCTCAGGGTGCGGAGACAGGGTCATTTAGTTCACCCGCGCCGGCTTGTAGCTCCCGGGGAGATTCTGGCGTGTTCCGGAGAGGTCCGAAGGATGTCCATCTTCCGCCTCCCAGTGCAGGGGCCGTATTCATGCTCCTCGAGTTGCCTGTGGCCACCGCCACGGGAGGACACTGTCCTTGTCCAAGAGGAGATCCGACCGTTGCGGCCAGCCCACCGCAGCGATGCTGCCTCGGCCTAGACCGTACATGGCGATTCGCACAAGATCCCTTATGTTACAGGCGGCATTTTCGACATATCTGCCCTTGTCTGTCTTATTCGTGCGGATGCGGGGTGGTAAACCGCTCGAGTGCCGGCTCCAAGGCCGAACAGTAGTCAGGGGACAGTGTGACAACGAGCTTGAATGTCGCAGGTTTTGCCAAATTGGCTGCATGGACAGTGCAAGTGATCTCACCCTGGGTCGGGCTATCAAATTTTTCAGGAACTAATCGGACCGTAAATTCCTGGGGTTCCAGCGAATGACGCCAAAGGCCGCATGTAAGAACAACCGACGGCTCAATCTTTAGTTTTACATCTGACGCATATTCGAAGTCCTCTTGGTCCTGAAGATGCCGTGCGATATCGAAAGCGGGTGGCGCCATGCTATTGAGGCCAGCCAGATTGTTTAACAGGAATGACCGACTCTTCCATGGAGTTCCGGGTGACAGTGGCGGTTTGGGGCGTTCCATGACGAGGGTCAATCCGCACTCTCTCAGTTCTTTCATAGGGGCCGTGAGCCCAATGTTTTTGGAAGCCCGTATCTCAATGCGTGTATTCCTGGCCGGTCTTGACCCTATGTTTTGGATGCTCACCGTCAGTTCTGGGCAGTGCTCCAGTTGGACGACGCTATGGACGACGTCCATCCACTCCTGGCACTCAGAAATCCATGCAGGATAGTCGCGTTCCATGTAATTAGAAATGGCCTTGGCCTTGACCCGGTCTGGATTAAGCACGGTCGGCGGATATCGATTTCGTAGGCTCCCCAACAATTGGTCCCGCTCTCTCGACGTTAGAGGCTGAAAAGCTCTGTAAGCAATTTCAACCTTGCCAGACTGATCGGCGGACATTTGGTCGCAAGAGAAGTTGAACTCAGGTTCCTGTGCCTGAAACTCCTGCAGTTGCCGCTTGAGTTGCCGTATCTCACGGTCCCGGTCATCTGGTTCCGGTGGCAAGAGCCAGTCGTCGGGAATCCTTATGTAGGGGATACCCAGAGTCCTGGCTTTTAAAATTGGTCCGGAATCACGCGCCAACAGGTGTGCGTCGGCCGAATGGTTGTCCTCTATGAACTGAGCCAAATGGCCGATGATGCGATCGTCATTCTGACTGTAGTCCAGCCAGTCAGCTAAGCCTTGCTTGGGCAGCGACGTTACATCCAGATCGAGCATGACACGCGGGGAAGCTGCTCGCTGTTGCTGAGGGCCATGTTCGGCAATCTTCATAAGCATGCTCGCGGTCTTTCGTGCCCTTTCAGAACGACGCCCTTGGCGACCATCCTTGAGGTCGTCGATCTCTCGCTGGACCGGCGGGCAGACGACAATTTCTATAGCGTCGAAGTCTCCCACTTTGGACCAGTCGATCTGGTCAAGGGTTTTGTAGTGGAGAAACAGGTTCGTGTCAGCGAATAGACAAAGGTTAGGCATAGCTACCTATTCCTTGTGGCCCGAAAACGGGCGTTGTGTATTCAGCAAGGCCTATCATATGACTACGTTGGGTCGGTTATTTGGCCCTCCGGCCCACCCAGGAATACCCATAGTCGCGATACCGCATCTTGGTCATCTCTGTGCTTCAAGTCGCTCAGGAAGTCCTCTGCAATTACCCATGGAGGACCTTCGCCGGCGTCCTGACGAGCCATAACCGCATACTCAAGTGCGATTCGGGCCCTCGCAAGCCTCACGGCATAGGTGCGTGTGCGCGGTGTTTCAGGGTGGCTTTCACCCCGTTCCCACCAAATGGAAGGTACACCGTACGTTGTGCGATCGTCGCGAACTGGATTCGAGCACACTTGGCAAAACGCCCCATCAGCATCGGCGAATGTTTTGGGAGCAGCATGGTGGTGGCAATCAACTGCCAAGGGTAGCCTGATTGGATGGCCAGGGTGGTACCAGTGTGTCCACCAGTCTGTCGGCCTCCAGGCGACCTCGGCCAGTCGCTTGCCCCCCAACATATCAAAGGTTAACCCTTTTCCTTCCTTGACCCGTCTGTCGTCTGCATTATCTTGGGCGTCGCCTTCGTAGAGGTGACCTGGCTGAACGCAAAAGGGGCGATGGCAGAGATGGTTGATGTTGTGTGGAGTATCCCCAAGCCGGTTCGCTTCCAAATAGGCTTGCCGATGACGCTGTCCCTGAGCATACCCCCCGCCGGTTAGCGATCCTCGCCACAAGAGGCAGTCTCCGGCCGCGGGAAGGTGGTTGTTTACAGGCGGCGGCACGGCCAGCAAGTGCATGTCTTCGAAGCGAGTTCCCCCAGGGGGTACAGGCCAAGCCGTAGCAATCTTCCCGTAGTGCCAGCGAATAAGGCAATCCCTTAGGCAAGCGTGTTCGTTAAAGGGCTTTGTCATACGAGGTTTTGCCTCTATTGGACCCTCCGACGGTCTCGGCCGTTGTGCGAACCGATCTATCGGTGCTAGGAGTCCTGTCTAGCACACCAAGTTTAGGCTGGGTCCATTCGTCTGCGTTCTACCCCGTCTGCCATTGTCGCTCTCCTCACAGTGCATAAAAATCGAGCGTTTCCCCACCAATCGGAAGACCCTCTTGTCCTGGCCGCTTCGATCGGCCAGCGGCAACCGCGCATCGCTGTCCCTTTCTGGGTGGCCTCATTCGTCTGTCGTCACGTCTTCCATGTTCATCGTGATCTCGTGCCTTTCGCCATCAATCAGGAGGAACACCTGCTTATACAGTTCGAAATCTCCATTCCTGAGTCTCAGGAGCTTGAGAGTCGAAGTGTCCTCTATCTCGATGTTGTCAACCAACCTCACTCTCAAGCCAGCCTGAGACGTAAATGCTCCGAAAGT
Source organism: Dehalococcoidia bacterium (assembly GCA_963667415.1). Taxonomy (GTDB): domain Bacteria; phylum Chloroflexota; class Dehalococcoidia; order Lucifugimonadales; family UBA3495; genus VXOI01. The sequence goes on from OY763410.1 coordinate 1,529,841, forward strand.
AGCACTCGCGGTCAGCTCAATTCGCTGGGGTTCCGAGGATTCCTGTTCGCTCATATTCTTAGACCGCTCCTTACCATAGTCAACAAATGGCCGCTTTTGAGAGGGCCGTAAATGGCCAGCTTTCAGCTTTGTCCCGACGCTCAACAAATACCCTAATCTACGCTCACAATCGACTAACCCATTCATGGTGCGCCCCGGCCAGCTCCACGTAGCGCTGCGTGTCGACCATCGAGGCGTGCCCCAGCCATTTCTGCAGCACTGGGATTGAAACGCCTCGGAGGACGCAGTTCCGACCGTAAGTGTGCCGGAAGGCGTGGGGGTGGGCTCTGGCTGGGTCAATCCCTGCCCGGGCGGCCTCCTCCTTCATTACTTAGCCGATCCGCTGTCGCGAAACGTCCATCATCGGCCGGTAATGGTCCTTGGAATCAAATGACGCCAGATCTCGGAGACTCTCCACTAGGTCCGCGGGCACCGGCACCTCCCGGCCTTTCCTTGCCTTGTTGCCCGGCGAGTCGGCCCGCACCACGATGATCGGCGGACCCTGGTCCAGGCGCAGGTCCACTTGCCGCAACGCCAGGGCCTCGGACACCCTCAGGCCGGTCCTGAGCATGATCCGGAAGGCCATACGCGTGGGGTAGCTGGGCGCAGCTTCGACCAGGTCGTCGGCTTCCTCTTCAGTGAAGTAGTCGGGTATCTGCCGGAGCCTGCGCGCCATCCTACCGCCGTATAGTTACATTTTGGAAAGCGATGCCTCAAATGTAGCCCACGAGAGGGGAGTGCGCAAAGCTGGGTGGGTTGGGAATTCCCGGGGATGCTTTCCAAAATCGCGCATAAGCGCAATCAGGGCGGTTAGCCCCTAACTAGCCCCTCAGTTTCCGATTCGGGTCAGCGTCTCGTCCTGCTCTATCCTGACTCCGGCCAGGGGTGCCACTATTTGGTTCCAGACTTCTATCTCCTTCGGACCAACCCTTTTAACCCAAGCGGGCAGAGCCCTGCCCAAGGCTCCCTCCACGAAGGCAAACTCCTTCATTTCCTCGGACCAAGGTATGTATTCCATCCCCACCTCCACGTTGGCTGCTACCCCTTGCTCGTTCCATTGAGCAGCGAGACGGAGGTTCTCCAGTTCCATCTTGGCTCCCTCTTCGGTGATGATAGCTTGGAGGTCCGACGGCAGGCTCTCCCATGTCTCCCGGCTCATTGTGGCGAATCCCATTGGCATGTATATAATCGGCCCGGTGAGGTGCTGGCTTACCGCGTACCACCTTTGGGTGTGCCCCGCCTTTGCGCCGGTTATGGCGGCATCCAGCCTGCCCTGTTGAAGTTGAGAGTAGACCTCGGCAAAGCTAACGAATGTCGGGTCTGCGCGCATTCCTTCCATGGTGTAGGACATGTTAGTGCCGCTGGTGCGGATCCTTATGCTTTTTATGGTTTCCGGACCTATCTTCCTGTTTGAGTAGATGTAGAGGTCGGCACCGCCGTACCAGGTGTGGAAGATGACCTTCCCTCTCGTCCTTTCCTCGATTCCTTGGTCGAAAGTTTCCAGCAGCCTAGTGTTCGCCTCGTGTTCCGGGCCCCGCTCCCTCCAGAGGCCGTACACGTTGATGATGTCCAGTAGAGGCCAGGTTCCTCCGACATATGCAGGCAGAATCTCCGCTAACTGTACCTTCTCCCGTCGCAGGAGATCGAGGCTATCGCTGGCACGGAGGTCCCGTGTCCAGAATGACTCGACGCGGAAATCCACCTGTCCCTTCGTACGGCGGCGCACGTTGTGCGCGAAATACTGGTGGGCGAGATGACACGCGGGCACGGTGGTGTTCACGCAGGTGTATTCGAGCACAAACCCCGCACCCTGAGTAGTGAGTGGTGTGGGCCGACTTACGTTGGCTTTCAGCAAGAGGTCTCGGTAATGGTCCGTGTGAAACAGGTGGCTATTCCTTTGCACCACTGCGGAAGATACCTCCTTGTAGTCGTCGCCCAGTCCTCCCATGGTGGTCGGCCCTGCCAGTTGCGTCAGATCTCCCAGGTAGATCGCTCCCGGTCCTCCCGCCAGCAATTCGGCGTATTGGTCGAGTTCGAGTCCCTCGTCTCCGACGTGCGGCCGCTCCACATCGGGTGGCGTTGCCGTAGCCCCCGGCGCCCGGATGGGGGTAGGTACAATGGTGGCTATCGGTGCGGGGGCAGCTGTCGGTCGCGAGCCTACGGTAACTGTCGGTGCGGGGGTGGCTGTCGGTCGCAAGGCTACGGTGGCTGTCGGGACGACGGTGGGTAACGGCGTGAACGTCGGGTTCGGCGTCGGCGTCCATGTCGGTACCGGCGTCCATGTCGGCACTGGTGTCCATGTAGGCACCGGCGTTGGCGGAGGCGACACAGTGAATCTAGGGGCAACTGTACTATCCGTGGGAAGCGGTGCGGCTGGCTGTGGCTGTGCACAGGCGATGATGCCCAGCATCACTGCCGCTACCAGTGCCAATGTGCGCTCATTCAATCTGCCTCTCCTTTGAGACACCGATGTGCAGTCATCTCTGTTCTTCATGCCCATATACCAGGACCATGGGCATTGGGTCTTTTCAAAGGTTGAGCGTGAACTTGTCCAGGCAGGAGTGGGCCAACAAGGCTATGGACCTGCCCTGCGAATCTGCGGAGGAGCAAACTGCGATGCACGACGACAGGGAGAATACCCCAAATGTCCACAGGCCGTAACTACAGCAACATTTTGTCACGGCAGCATCGGGGTTGCCAAGCCAGACTTTCCAAAATCGCGGATAAGCGCAACAACCGGGCGGTTGTTGCGCGCCGTCTCTAGCTCCGCTGGTAGTCCTAGGTCCAGGTCTCCACCTACTCGAATAGTTCCGGCGAATTGCTTGCCTTACGGGTCACTAACCTGTGCAGGCAGGCCCCCTCAACTGGCAGGGTACATAAGGGAAGCTACCTGCACGGGCGGGAACCTGTACGCCGCTCAACACCTGGTTGTAGGCTTCCTCCCTGCTCTGGGAGCAGCCTTCTGCGTAGCAACCGCAGGGCTTCGGGGGGAGTCGCCGGCGGAGATCGCAGTCCGTTATGGCTACTTTGGGAGTCATTCGTTATCGCTAATCAATCCGCTGACGTCCCAGTTCAATACTCCGGTGGAATCAGTGGCCTGAGTCCTCTCTGGCCACCTGACTAAAGTAAGATACGAGGCCACATCAGGCGATTCGACGTAGAAGGTCCACCCAACTCTGTACTGCTCGCATGGTACCAGCCTTGGGGTGTTGATGGTGCCTGCAGTGTCCGATCCACCTTCGCGGTAATGAAGCCTCCAGTAAGTCCCGCTTCGGAGGTCTGGCGTAGTGTTCCTAACAGTAGAAAGAACCCTAACGATCGTGACATTGCCTGTCTTGCTTACCGTAAGCGAAGACACAGTAATTTTTACTCCGTCAGTGGTGATGTATGTTTGGTCCACTACAGCGGGTGGAGCCAGTGTCGGAGTGGGTACTAGCGTCGCTGTTGGAGTCGGAACCAGTGTCGGATATGGAGTGGTGGTGGGTGGAACTGGGACAGGCGTGTAGGTTGGCTCGGGAGTGTATGTCGGATATGGAGTGCTGGTGGGTGGAACTGGGACAGGCGTGTAGGTTGGCTCGGGAGTGTATGTCGGATACGGAGTGCTGGTAAGTGGAACCGGGACAGGCGTGTAGGTTGGCTCGGGAGTGTATGTCGGATACGGAGTGCTGGTAAGTGGAACCGGGACAGGCGTGTAGGTTGGCTCGGGAGTGTATGTCGGATATGGAGTGCTGGTGAGTGGAATCGGAACAGGCGTATAGGTTGCGTGGGGAGTGTGTGTGGGCGGAGGAGTAGGCCGTGGGTTATTTGCTACGTCGGTTGCGCTCTCACATGCGAATAGTGAGACAAGTATTATGCCAATGCATACCAATAATACCACCCTAGAGGGGCGTGAGATCAGGGCTATCGCATTTGGATTTTGGTGAACTGGGACAGGATAATGATGAGGTAGTCATTGTCCCATCCGGCACGTTTTAGTTTGCCTCTCATGGATCCCTTTGATGGTTCCAGCCGAGCCAGATTCAGCGCCAGTTTCCGCATCAGCGCCAGGTTTTCCGGACAGTGGTCCTTCCGGTTTCTGGACTGGTCCTCGTTGAATACCACGTCCAGCATCCAGTGCAGCCGGTTTTCAATGCCCCAGTGTTCCCGTGCAATGGCGTTGAACCGTTCCGGCGAGCAGGCCTGACTCAGCAGGTAGTACCGGCTCTCCACGCTGGTGCGGTCCCCGAGTCGACGGCTGGCGGTGATCTTACCTACCGCCGCCAGACCCGGCCACTGGTGCCTCTCCTGCAACCAGGCCACGTCGCTGCTTACGCTGGCCGTCCTGATCTCGATGCGCCCGTGCCCCTTGTTGGTCTGGGTGGCCTGGGCCACGCGCGTGGCCGGGTCGTCGAGAAACAGGCGCACATCCTCGTTCAGGGACTCCTGATTCCCCTTCAGGGCCAGCACATAGTCCGCCCCCTGGTCCAGCACCTGCTGTGACAGTTGCCTCTGGCAGTGCATGGCATCGGCGGTCACCACCATGCCCGGCAGGGCCAGCAGCTCCAGGAGTTTGGGGACCGCGGTTATCTCGTTGGACTTGCCGTCCACGGCCAACTGGCCCAGCACCAGCCTTTGCACTGCGGCCCAGGCGCTTACCAAGTGCAGGGGCGACTGGCCCTCCGCCCGGTCATAGGAACGGCGCAGTGTCTTGCCGTCAATGGCCAGCACTCCTTCGCAGCCTTGGGCAAACTGCCCCATGAAACCCAGGAACCACCTCCGGAACGACTCCGGATCCAAGAGGCGGAACACCCTGGAGAAGGTGTCGTGGCTGGGGATTCCATTCCTGAGCGGCAGGAACGATTCCAGAAACTCCCTCTTTGAATGACCGAAGAGGGCCATGTCAGTGCAGGTCTCCCCACCGCAGAGTATGGTGCAAAGAGCAATGACCAGAATGTCATGCAGGGAGTGCCGCTCCGCGTTACCGTGCCTCGGATCCTCCAAGGGCTCCAAATCCTCCAACAGCATCCCCATCACCACATCCTCCACACCTCACATCCATCCCCATCCCTGCACCAGCATTATCAACTACCCCAACAAGTCCCCACCTCCTCATTCCAAATGCGATAGCCCTGGGCGTGAGATCGTCATGTGTTTATTCCTTCTCGATGGTTATACGCCCTCAGTGTGTCGAAGTCGCTCTGGTTATCCATCCACGTCAAGGACTGTTTCTCAGTGGCCCTAGGGTCCCTGCGGGTGTCTTGCCATGCACGATGTTGTAATTGCCGCGTGCCATAAAAAGTAACACCAGAGGGTCTTCGGACGGGAATGTCCGAGATCTTCTCACCCCGCGAAGTTGATAGCGTTAGGCAAGGCTGGCCGCGGGCCCGAGGTTTCCTATATCGCACATAAGCGCAAGTCCGGCATAGGCAGTCAGGGGCACCTCAAATCTCGTCGACAATGGTCACGTCCCCCGACTCTACCCATTAGCTTAAGGGACTACGAGGTCTGCGGCTCTCAGCAACCTGCGTAGGTTACTGTGTGTGTGAAGAGATCGGTCAACCTGCCATGCATCAAACCCGATGGACTGCAACATATGCAGCTGTAACAGCACTTCAAGTTTTCTAGTTAGTTGCCACAGTTCTCCCCCTGCAGCAGCTTGGTTTTCGAGACTGGTGTCGTAGTGGGTCAAATAGTTCCGTGTGATCACGACCTTGTCTACGAAGGCCTTTTGTTGCTTGCGGTCTCCGAAGAATCGCTCATAGGGTTCGATCATGAGTCTGAGCCGTCGTCTCAGAGACAATTCGTTTGCGTATCTGAGCCGAGTTTTCAACCACCTCCCGCTGTCGTTTGGGGAAGATGCCACAAGATGAGCCACGAGCTCTTCGAACTCTTCCTTCGGCATCACAGTATCCGTAGAACTCCTCCTGTGTAGGGTTTCGATGCCCCTAGCCAGTTGAAGGAACTCATCCTCAAGATACTGAGAGGTGTTGGCCATGGCAGTGAAATACCCGTCTAACGCTGGCCCGAAGACCTTGTAGCTATGAAGCCAATTTGCCAGAATCTCCTCAATCTGACTCTCTATATCCGTATAGAGGAACGGCATGCGCAGACCTGATGTTTCTTGTTTCTTCTCAGAACTGCCATTTTCTCTGTAGTGCAGCTGTATAGGCACCTTGTATTCCCCACCATTCCCATCTGTCCTTACCAACTCAGGAGAATATCCGGTGACCGAGTCCATGGAAATGGGCTGACCAATCGCCAAGCGCAGGAAATTGCGTAACTTCTTCGCCATGGAAGCGAAATATTCGAGCGGCCTGGGTTCGCTGGAAACTAGGGATACGAAAGCTTTCTGAGTCACTTGGGCTTCTGTGATGCGCATAGTGGGAGACGGGAAAGTCACTCTGAATTTAAACTTCAGACCCATGCCGTCGGGGAGCCCCACATGGATTTCTTCCAGCGCGCGAATCTCGACCGAAGTCCGCAAGTCCTCAAATTCGTGCCGCACAGTTATTCCGGAAACGGCCAACCATTCGTCGATGCCTTCTACGGAGAAGTTGAACTCGGTGAATGTAACTTCCTCTCCGGCTTCATAGTGACACCCGATAAGTGTCAGTTGAGGAAGCATGGTGAATTCGTAGTGATAAAACCCAGAGGACGAAAAATTAGTCACGAGACAATCGTCCAAGGTTATCAGGCCTTGCCCCGCAGCTGTCCCAAGGATGCGATCTAGCGCACTGCCTTCTCCTGACATGTGTTCGTTTAAAACACGGTTCCAACTGGGAGACATATCTTGGATATGAACTTTGAGGCTGACCTCACCTGATTCTGATATGTGGAGATCTCCTGGTACCCGCACGTCAGGGTCTTCCGGAAACCAAAAGAACCCTGACTTTTCTATAGGTTCATCAAGCCTCATTACTCGATCCTCAAGAATTAAGTGAAGTACCCCCTCTGGGGTTGCGCTCTTTCAGTTGCTCGACTTAGGTTCTTATAACCCTGGGAGAGGTGTTGCCGGTCAAGACCCAGCTCTCACTGTCGACGTTGTTGTCGGGGTTGTCTGTTATTTGGGCCAGCTGCTCAATCAGAATATTCCTGTCCTGCTCTGGTGTCGTGTGTGGTGTCGTCAAGGTCGTTTCTCCTAATGTTCTTTTGTGCCTCGATTACGTCCGGCCGACGGAACGGGCCTTATGCGAGGTTGAACCCATGACCCCCACTATTGGGAGGACCATGACAACCGGAGCTGAAACGGAGACCGTTCCCCGTGAATCGCCGACGCTCCTTCCGACGCCTCCAGAGGGAGCCCCACCTCACTGGCCGGCGTCAACGCCTTGGCCGACGCCAGGGCGGAGGCCCGCAGCTGGTATCCCGAATGCCGGTGCGCCCGCCGCTGTCGACCGCGGCCGACAGCGGCCGTTACCTGGAGCACCTGATGGAGATGGAGGGCTAGACGATGACCACCGCGCGCATGCGCCTAGCGGCGATCGCCGCGGCCCACCGCCTGGGCGGAAACGAGGACTCGACCACGCGGTCGCTGGTGAAGGCCACCATGAAACGGCTGGCCAGCGAATACGGGAAACCCAGGAAGCAGGCCAAGAGGCTTCGTTTGACATTGGGGTTTGAGGGCGCGAGGAGAATTACAGCAAGGGGCTGTGGCCCCGACAAGCAAGCTAATCCTTACTCTTAGGGCAACAGGAATCCGAGGTCCCGCAAGCCAACCAGCTCCCGCCAGCTAATGCCGTTCTTTATCGGACAACGGACGGTCAAGACTGAGCCGACCTCGGCTTTGCTGCTTGACGATGAAAGCGGACCGCACATTTCGGCATACGGCTTTTCCGGCCACCCTGCCGCCAGTTGTGGCGACGCGCCGGGTAGTAGTGGGACTACGGTCTCGTAACTGATTATTCTTCGGACAAACTCTCCGGCATTCGCGTCCGCGTGGGTCGAATCCTGGTAATACAGGGAGATGGTTAGCCACCGGCGTCCTTCGACAATCCCGTAGCCGGCGGCGAATAGGTCCCATTCGTTGAGAGTTCCCCAGTCCGCTGGTTTGTCATAGAACAACGGCGGGAGGAACCCCGGCTCCAGAACAGTCTGGCGGGTAAGGATGGCGGCGGAGACCGGCTTTCCCAATGACTGCGCGATACTCAGGACAGACGGGTCGTCGGCCAGAGAAGGAGATGTATCTGCCCGAACTCTCAATACGTCAACCAGCATATCGATTGCCGACGACTCCTCCACCAGGACTCCTTCGCTAACAAATACGCGGTCCATGCTGCCCATTGCCAAGCGGGCTGCCGGATTGCTGAGGCTATGGAATCCCTGCGGGGCGGCATAGTACGCAAGCCCGGCGGCCTCCTGGCTCTCGTACCCAAGAGCCAGCAGCTTATCCCGCACGGTAACGGAGTCAATATCGCCTTCAAAGTAGACCAGCGCATGGGGGAATCGGCTCTCGCCGCCGGTCCTAATCCCCCGCCCGATGCCGAAGTAGTCAAGGCCAAAGGTATCAATCCATTCTTGTGGATGCTCTCGGAGAGTACCGAAAGCGGAAACTTGAACCACGTCGCGCAACGCAGTCAGATAGGCTTCCACTTCCTGTTCATCCAAGGCCCGGATTTCCTCCAAAGACCGGGGCTGCGGAGCATCAGCCAAATCCAGCGCTCGCTCGGTGTCACCAAACCAAATACCGCTTTCCTTGAGAGAAAGGGGCATTTTCTCCAGCAACCCCACCAACCGGGATGCCGGAGCAGCGGACGGCAGTGTAGCGGGGGGAGTCGCGGTTGCTCTGGGGGAAGTTTGCAATCCGCCAGGTGTCTGCGCCGGTGGGGCCGGCGAAGTGCATCCAAAGACGGCAACGATCGCGAGAGCGAAGCAAGCGAAACCAACGATTTTTACAATCGCGTTGCCGCCTGAGTCCCGCCAACCCATTTCGATCTCCACTCCTGACTGGAAAATTATCAGCCTTCTGCCCAATGGCACCCGTTCTTAGAGCAAGGGAGCGGCCAAGCCGTAACCCACGCAGACGACATTAGCCCCCAACCTGCACAAGAAATCGAAACCGGCCAAGAGGCTTACCAGCGAGGCTCTGGCCGAGGATACGTACACGTTTATGGCGTGCACTCTGGGGGCGTCTATCCTTGAGCTGAGCAGCACGAACACGACCCCGGCAAAGGGAGAAACAAGCTGGCCATCCCTCGAGCTTCTCTGAACTTTCCTGAATTCTCCCGGGAGGCACGGTCCGGCGTGGATGGACCAAATAACCCTGTCTCCCCACCCTGGCGTTGACTGGCTGTCCGGTTCACCCGAGGCCCCGGCAGTGGGGTCAGCATTACTCGCCAAAGGGACGTATAAACGCTTGGCTGTACGGCTCGGATGCCATTGGGCGCATGGGAGGAAAGGACAACCTTTGATAGCCACCCGTCAATTTCCCATGGCGCAGAAGGTAAAGAACAGCACATAAGATACGCCGAACACTGTCGCTGCAAGGGCGAGTTTGATGAATCCATCAGCGATCGAATTTGGTTTCTTTCTTTCAGGCTTTCCCATACCGCCCTTCTCTCCCGAGACTCAGCAAGCCCCGGTGGGTCTCGATACGTTACCAGAGCCTCAAGCCTCGGCATAATGCCCAGCACCTACGCAATAGTAGCAACACATACATACTATGGAGAACTGTCATTGGTTTCGACGACACGCACGGGCAGGCCTACACCCGCATCTTCCGCAGGTTGGTGCCGTCCCCGGTCGAGACCGTGGCCAGTGCCGTGGCCTGATAGGTCAGCAGTGGCAGGAAGGCGTGAAGCGTGATCCTCGGCAATCCCCTGATCTTGAAGGCTCCGGCCCTTGGAGCGCTTGACACAGCACTGCTGACGGCGCCTGCACGAAGTCTTCACGGATGATGTTTACGCCATTGATGTGGCTCAATACCAAGTCAGCGATTTTGACTCACCCTTGACTCAGCGACAACACCCGGTACAGTGAGAGACGATTGCAAAAGTCGCGGTAGGTTGATTCACGCACCGCCAGCAAGATAGCGGCACTATCGAAGAACCAACCCTTCATTTTTGCATAAGGCCCTCAAAAGGAGGCCCGCCTCCGTCCCCTTCGGAGTTGTCTCTTATTGCGACCTCGTTGTATCAGTAGAACGCTGCTAAACCCTAAAGACGAGCACACCATGCTTGGGCAGAGGCATGGAGTTTTGGAAGGTAGGTGTTGATGCACCGGCCTTGCGTTGCTACCGCACCATATGACGGTTGATTTCCTAGAATTGATAGCTACCCTTGCGTATTTCGGTTCACCCTTGTTCTTCGGGGCAGTGGCTGGGCTGGGCTTTGGTGCGTTCTCGTCCCGGATATCGGCTCGCCGGTCTCTCCTGCGGGGTCTGGGGATCGGACTAGTTGGGGTCATCACCACCACGGCTATTGTCCTGTCCTATAGCTATTGGAATGACAACCTCCGGGATTTTCCGAGCGAAAAGAGCAGCTTCGACCATTTCATGATCTCAATCCGGCCAATGATAGTATTCTCGCCCCTCTATCTGGCAGGCTTGACCGTTGGGGCAACGCTGCTGGTCCTGCGTTTAAAGCCGCGTGAAACGTTGCCGCTGTCGATGTCCCACCCTTCCGCAGGAGAGAACTTGATGCCGTAGGCACTGGGTTTTTCGTTTGACATCCGGACTTTTGCAATTGTCTCACAGCGACAACACCCGGTACTATGAGGCTATTGGGCCCCGACACCAAAAATCCGAGGGCGGCGCTTGGCACCCTTGCTATTTCAGGGATTAGATCCAGTTCTGGCAAACGGGCAAACCCCGGCTACCTGGTCTGGGCGTTGTAGCGTTCTTGAGGCCGTCCGTCGTTTCAGAGGATCTCAGGGAATTGGACGGGCAGCTCACAGGTTGAATAACCGAGTGGCCCGTGATCATCTTTCCCACAGCACCACACCATTTCGCGTAACTTTTCTGATGAGGAATTCAACCCAGTGGAGTCCGGCGCAGGGACCGGTATCCACGTCCTTGCCTCTCCCCATTATCTCCAGCCAGTCCCCGACACGGGTGATGGTCGCACCCCCGGAACTCCTTACCTCGATTACCCCCTCCTCGCCCACATGGCGCTCGAACCCCGGAGGCCAGATCGGGACCGGCCCTCGTTCTCCCCCGATCCTGAGACAGTTGCCGTGGAGTTCCAGCCGACCATCAAGTCCAAGCAGTCTGAAAACCTTGGTGCCCGGGAGGGTTAGCTCCCGGGGGAAGTGCAAGCTGCGGCCGGGCAACCCCAAGGTGCTGGCTTCGGAGTCCGTGATAACGGTCACGTCATGACCAACCAGCTTCTGGGCAAGAAGACGGCAGTTGGCAGGTATCCCCTCCCTCGGCACCACGGGTTTCTCCACCCTGATGTACCCGCCCACCCTGATGATGTCTCCGGTGCTGGCCGTGACCCTGCCCTCGGAGTCTTGGATGCTGACACCATTGCCGTTGGACTCCGACCTGTGCCCTCTTGGCCAGACCGGCAGAAACAGCCCGCCTCTTGTCGTGGGCACGGTCTGTACTTGGCCGTCCAAGTTGATGTCGCGCAGCTGCAGGCATTCTCGCGACTCGCTCAGGGTCAGCAGGCCTACCCAGTACTGTTGTCCGTGTTCGACACCGTCGGGTTCATCGTGCAGGAAGAGGAATGGTTGGCCCCGCCGGGGCCATCCCCGCAGGCGGCTGCAGCCAAGGTAAGGGTCAGTATTCCCAGGATGGCGGAGGACAGTAGACGGCAGGCCATTTTCAGCCTCAATTGGCGTAGGAAGAAAACTCGCCTAGATTTGATCGCACTCCTGAGATCGCCGATTTTGAGCTGTGACAGGCTGCTCTCAACGCCTGGCTGAATTGCGGTGCGCTACGGTATGGTTTCGGGGTGCGTTGTTTGAACCCCCCAGAGCTCTGCGTGGTCCTGCGCCTACGGGAACACGGACACCGCACTGGGGCCGGAGCCGGTGGCTGGACGGATGTTGAATCCCCCTTCTCCCTCTGGGATCACCTGGATCTCGCCGGCCTCGGCGTTTTCAGCGGTGCCGGTCGAGCCGTCCACCGTGACCAGCATCCCTGGGGCGAGATCCTCGAAGGTGAGGGTTCTGGATTCTTCCACCGTGGTCCTGTGAATGGTGGTGTCCTCTACCACCATCACATTCAGTTGACCGGTCGGCGTATCGATCCGTAGCATTTTGTCTTCGGTCCCAACTACCTGGATTCTACCGGTGCGACCATACCGGCTGACGAAACCCCAGCTCGCCTGTTCCTCCATTTGCCCTCGCAGAATTGTAGCTTCGTCCGTGCTCATTCGTTGCTGACCCACTGTGTCTTGATCAAGGTCCTTTGTGTCCGGGGCCAGGAACTCCAGTTGCCTGGTACCGAATAGCCAGAGCCACAGGGAAGAGCCGCCGATTCCTGAGTCCGTCCCCGCATTCTTGTTGATCGGGCAACTTCCGACAACTGTCGAATGCTCTGCACCCCGGATTGTATGCACCGAGAGGGGGGAGCAGGCTTGGTTCAGAGGAATCTCGTCATCCTCTCCCGGCGGCCCGGACGGGTCGTAGAGGTAACTATCCCAGCGGGCCGCCAGTTCCCTCGAGTCGTCCTCGCCATGAGTGGCCTGAGAGTAGTACAGGGCGATGATCATTTCGTCCGCGTTTTCCCCAGCACGGTAGCCCAGCAAGGCCAGGCTGTACTCGGACATGGTCCCCCAGGCCTCCGGTCCTGTCCGGTAGCGCTCCAGCCGGTCTGCCGGTCCGGGATTGACCGTGTTCCAAGTTTCCGCTATCCATCCCGGCCTGAAGAAGGCGCCGCTCACCAGCCTGTCGCCGGCGGCGTCCGCCAAGGCCGAGTGAGGAGACGAGGTTGACAACGTTTGGGAACCCGTTTGCCGGGCCGCAATCATGCTCCTGATGATTTCCGTGGCGGGCGCTGCCAGGACCGAATCTCCCGTAAGCGCCAACCGGTTGAAGAGCAGCCCGGTTCTGCGCAGTTGGTGTCTGATGTCGACACTGAAGTCCTCGTCCAGTTCGAAGTACGCCGTGTCCATGTGGCTTGTTTCCCTGAAGCCCAGGTCTTCAAGTTTGTCCGTGACCGGCTGGCCTCCTATTGGACCCTGGAATGCCATGAACGTGCTTGACCTGTTACCTGGTTTCCATGACCAGATGCCCCGCTCGTAGTTCCTGAAGTCCAGGCCCAACAGCTCCTTCAGCTTGACGATGTTGGCGGCGATTTCCGGGTGCATGGCTCTTCCCTCGGGAAGCTGCCCGTGGCCGCCTTGGAATTTTGGGTCGTTGAATGAGAACACCAAGGTATCGTCGGCAAATTCCGGCGGCACCATGCTCAGCAACTCGCTCAGGCCTTGCAGCGGCGGAGTCCCCGCGGCGGAACCGGTACCCTTGGGGGCGGCGCTTGGTGATCCCGTCGAGGAGGGAGTGGGCGAGGAGGGTCCTGCCTTGGCGGGCGACGGTTTCTGGCTGGGTGTGGGGGTCGCCGGCGTCCGTCTGGAAGCGGGTGTGGGAGAAATTGTCGTCAGTTGCTGCGGGGTACCCGGCGCAACCACCTTTGCGGCGGTGGGTTTCACCGTCGGGGTCTCCGCAGGTGCCGGGTGCGTCGCTCCTGGGACAGGCGTCGCCCCTGAACAGCCAAACAGGGCTGCCAGGATGACTAGGAACGAGGCCGCCAGCAGTTTCGGCACTTTGGACCTGCGGTTCAGGGTACCGGGCGCTACGATTATACGCCTGACCCCTGTCCTTTCCTCCCAGGGTCAACCGCCTTCAGGACGCACCGGAAATTTCCGCTCGACAATGTGGACGTGCGCTGGAAGCGTCTTCCCATTCTTTCGCAGGGCCTCTCCGAGCCGAGAACGGTCCGGGGTGTAGACCTCGACACGGTTTTCGAACAGGTTGATGTCGGACACCGACCGAAACCCCAGTCCCGCCACCATCCAGCTGGCTTCCCGTAGAGATTGCATCAAATCCTGATAGGTCGCCTCTACGGTCCTGACCTCGATAAGACTCATCAACGCCTCGTCCTTGACGTACTTGGCGACTGTTTCTTCCCCGTCCTTGGTGAACGCCACCACGACGCGGTATTCCGGTTCATTCTGAATCCAGATTCCTCCGAAGGTGCCGGACTCGTTGGACAGCAGGTCTGCGTCCAACTCTCCGACTGAGTCCTGCAGCAGCAGTCGCGTGATCGCCTCCGGCAACTCGACATCGTGCTGTGCGGCATACATTTGGGCATCTCGCACCAGGGCCGGGGAAATTTCTTCGGGCATTTCCTCCGGTGTGGGCGTGTTGATCGGGGTCGGCCGGGGACCGTCAGGGCCGAGGGTAGGTTCATCTCCATCGTTCCGGACGATGGCCTTTGCGGGTTCAGGTGCCTCCTTGGTCGGGGTAGATGTACAAGCTAAGGACACGAGCGCGGTTCCAAGCAGCAACAGTGATGTCACGGCAAGAATCCTCATATCCAGACTACCTCTTGGACTTTACGGCCAGGTCCCATGCGGTTGAATCCGCTCCCCCAAGAATACAAGCTAGGGCAGTATCTTGATACCGTATCCGACCAGGGCAAGGTGGCCCGGCTTTCCCCCTTCGCGGAAGTACAGGATATGGACTTGGACACGAGGCGGATCAGGGACATCTGATGGCGCGGTATAGACGCCGTCATTGGTGATGGTGCCGGCGTAGTCAACGACCCGGTTGTTCTGCCTGATTTCGTAGTGGCTTACAAGAAGGGGGCGGCCGGTCATGTCGAACGCCGTGATGCGGACCGACTCTTCCACACGCAGACCAGCGTCAATGGGCTTGGAAGTCCTGACTTTCGGGGGCGCACCATATACTGGGTGCATGTGGCTGTCTCCTGGCCTTGGCGTCCCTTCCGGCGGCCAGTCGGGGTTCACCACCACGAACTCCGCTTGGGTCCGGCGGGCCTGTGTTCTGGCCTCTATCCGGACTGTGGGCGGATCGGGAGCCAGGCGCGGAGCGGTGTAACGGCCGTCGGAACGAATGGCACCCCGGTCGCCGGGCACGTTGTGGGGGCTGACGATGCTCCAGCCGGGTCGTTCGACCGATTCGCCCGTTGTAGCGTCCACCAGCTCGAACTCGACCGACTTGTTGGTGAAGATGCTATCGATGGAAGGATTGATTTCGAGCTTGCCCAGTCTGGCGGTGGACTGCGCAGTTTCGGCGGTGCATCCTGCGAGGGCCGCCACGATCAGGAAAAGAAACAGTATCTGCCTCATTCTCGGTGCTCCCAGGACTTGGACGTAAAGGGATTGCCAATAGCGGAACTACGGGTTCTCTTTATCAACCCAGCGTCCCGAAATGGAGCCCTCGACTTCCTCGCTGGTGTCCGCGTCGTAGAACGCGGCCAGCTGGTTCTGCTGCCTCTGGCCACCGCGGTCAACAGCGCCCCCGGCCGGGCCGGAGGGGAACGTCATCGGCAGGTCGTCCACGACAACCCGCCACACCCTCCGCCTCTCCACTTGGTTCCCCGCATTGTCCGGTACTGTGTACAGGCCCACCGAGGCCCTGGTCTCCAGGCTCGACGTGTCCCTGTCCTCCAGTATGTAGCCCACATACGCGAGTGCCATCTGGACGACCTCCTCCCTCGAGACGCCGGGGACGAAGGAGGCCGCGTCCAGCCTCTGGTTGTAGTGGTCGTAGATGGCGTCGATGTCCTCGGTGCTGACCGGCTCCGAGCCGGTGAACGCGAACGTGGTCAGCAGGACGGCGGCAAGCCCGCCCATGACAATCCAACGCTTCACAACGTAACCTCGCTGGCTGATTAAAAGGCGCCACTCTGTTCCCAACCTCTACCCCGCATGGAACAGCAGCACAACACCGTCCCTCGTATGGACGACGAGTAGCTCCCCGTATATGCGGTAACGCTCGAACTTGGGAACTAGTTCCATATAGCGTTGCTCCTGCTCCATGATCCCATTGGGGCGAGGGCATAGCGCCAAAAAATGGCCAATCCCATCGTCCAAGTGTATGGAGCCGTCTTCTTTCACCAGAAACCCGCCCGGCTCCGACTGGGAAGCGTAGCGATTGCACCCTGCCGAGCCACCCAACCCTCTCTCGCCGAACCCTAGTGTCACTTCCGTTCCCGGAATCAGCCTGTCGGTGCGTTGCGCCAGGCTCCTGTCCGGATCCATTTGTCCGGCGTCAACGATGGCTGCCAGGCGCCACTCGAAGTCAAACACTCCCTGAGCACTGGTCTCCATTGACTCGAACACCGCAGTCCTGTCTCGGCTCGTTCGAATCCTGAGGCGCCTTGTCCCATTCTCCTCGATGACGGAATACTCTATTGCCCGAGACAGGTCGTTGCCGAATTGTCCCTCTTGCATTCGTGCGACTTTGGCGCATGATTCTGCCCATCCGTACTCCGTCATCGACATTGATGGAAAGCGCAATCGTCCGTCTGAAACCCTGTAAGAGGCCACGTAGCCTCGACAAGCAGTGATGCCCACGGCATGGCGCTCGTCCAAGAACACCAGCGTGGCCGCCTTCACGTCCTCACCCACGCTGTCATCAAGCACCAACTTCCATGCGGTGCCCATTAGCTCAACAGGCCGCCCGGCGAGAGGAACCTGCCGGACAAAAACCAACCCCACTTCACCTGCCCAGTCCAGAATCTCCAGGCGGTCTCCTTCAACACGGAAGCTCTCTCCTTGCTCCAATAGCTCAATGTACCTGTCGGCCTGTTCCAGGATGCCTACGGGGATTTCACAGCCGATCAGTGTAATAGCAGTGGGTGGAGCATCGAACTCGCCGTTGGCGCTGGCTACTTGCTTCCCGTCCTCGTGCCTGCCTCCGAACCTGTTGCACCCGTCCAGGCCTTCGTATTCGTCCCCGTCCAGCCGCAGCCACACGAACGTCCCGTCAATCACTGGCTCCCCGTACAGCGTATGAAGCACCCAAGTAACACCTTCGGGACTCGCATTCTCGGTTAGCGACAGGGAAGAGTCACCGCCGCAGGCAATGCCCGCTGCCAGGAGGCCGATAATCCCCAGTGTCACGGCAAGCCTCATCGCTCTCATCTCAGCCCTCTTGATTCCGTTGTAGGGCCCATCATCGCAACTTGGGCCCTCATCACTCTCACGCATCCATCCGAATGGAACAGCAGCCCATACACCAGTAGAAGCGTAAACGCCATTGGAGCGGTGCTCAGCAGCGCCAGCGTTAAACCCACTGCCCGCATCGTGCCCGACCTGTCCTTGCCCAGCGCCAGCGCCAGGCCCGCGAACAACGCTGGGCCACCCGTCACCAATGACACCCCGGCAAACAGGGCCAGCACTATGAACCCCACTGCCAAAGCTCCACCTCTGCCAGGAAGAAGAAAGTAACTACGAGTTCAAATTGCCAGAATCCCCGCAGCAATGAAGAGCATGGTCCTCCGGGGTCATCTCCGCCAGCCCCTCCAGTGTCTGCCGCGGCCCCTCGCACATAGTCCTTCTGGGTCGTCGTACTGCGGCCACGTTCATGGTGGCGCTGTGGAACCTCTCAGCATCACGGCAAGGCCCATCGCTTGCATGCCGGCCTTTTCAACTCCGTTGGATTGTTCATTGCCCTGTCATCTCTCTTCCAGTGGCCCGCCCAGTAACCGGCCGACATAGACGGCATCCAGATGAAGGCGGTCGGCACCAGCGTATACAGCACTGCCCCAGCCCACCCGGAATCGTAGGTGAGGCGGTCGTAGCCGCTCCCCAGCGTGAGGGGCCATAGGAATGTCGCGGCGGGATAGGCCAATACCGGGCCTATCGCTCCCACCCCCATGGGAGTGACCAGTCCTATGACGAAGGTGCCTCCCAGGTACAGGGCGATAATCGTCCCGCCCACGGCGCCCGGCATGGTCTCGTTGTTGTTGTAATAGACGGTGCTATTGACCGCGTTCACCACCAGCACGGCCAAGGTGAACAGCAGTGTGAGAGTGAGCATGACCACGACGGGGTGACGCCGCCTTCAAGCAGCGACTCGTTCTGGTGGCTTCGGCCGTAAGTCGCCCCCGTATCGGCGTCGAACGCTACCAAACCCACTGAAAAGTCGCGCCGGGCTTCCTCTGGTACGATGCCAGCGCTGCGCCACGAACCCCGTGCCTGGACCACCCAGACCAGCGGGTCCGGGACCGTCGCCCCCGCGGTTCCCCCTCGCATCGCCATGAACTCGTGTCTACGCATCAACCGGACAGTCGGGGAGTGGGGTTTGCCGGTCACTTCCAGTTCGGGGGCGTTGAAGCTCAGGTATGCCAGTCCCAGGCGGGCAGCCAATCGTTCCGAGATTCTGGGCCCGCCGGCCGTCGCCTCCGGCCGTCGCTCGTCCGGCAGCGCCTGCCACACGGACAGCGTCACCACCGGGTCAGTCCTGATGCCCCGGAAGAGTTCTCCTGTCTCCAGCCAGGAGGCCCGCACTGTCGACGTTCCGTCAACGAGCCGGATAGCCAGGAAGTGGCGTGGCCCGTCATGGTCCCGGCTCCCTTGATCCACCGGCGAATCGAGGACCATTTCTACGAATCGCTGGGTTGTCCGCTCTTCTTCTATCGTGCCCAAAACCGTCAGCGTATCATCGTCTCCGAGTATGTCGATGGCCGCAATCTTGCCTCGTATGTCCAGCAAGTCCTTCCCGGTCTTGGCGGACGGATTGGTGTCCGCTTCGTACAGGAATACCCTGCCTTCCTCCAGCGTTGCCAACCGGAACTTCGGTGAGTAACCCTTGACTGCAAATACGGGTGTGCCCGGATTGAGATAGGTGGCGTCGCCGTCCTGGTAGCGGTAGAAGGCGCCCACATACCCGTCTCCCCTGAAGGCGACCCGGTGGAGTTCCGGGCCCAGGTCTTCCATTCCGGGGTGGCGTGCGCCACCCCGAGTTCCCTGTCCGGCCACGTTCCATCCAAGTCTCAGGAAATGTATCCCGGCGAACTGCATCATGGGAATCCAGGAGATAGTATGCTCCCGGGGCCGGGCGTCCTCACCATTGGTGAGACCCTCCAAGATGCGGTCCACCGCTGTGCTGTCCGCGAGGAGTGAATTCAGGCGGCTTGGGCCGTCTGTCCGCCCGTCATGCCGTTGTATGACCTGCCCTTCCCGGTTCAGGATGGCCTGGGTGCCGGATGGGACATGAGTGACGTAGGCGACCTTTTCCGGCATCTCAGGCGTCAATCCCTCCACGAAGGAGACCACCATGTCGGGGCCCAGGTCCAGCCTGTATGTTTCGGAGGCCGGCTCCGGCGTGGCAGAGCCGGGTAGCATTGGACTTGGTGTTGATGTGGGAGCAGCCGTCGATTGCGTCCCACCACAGGCGGCCAGCAGGAGTAGCATGATGACCAGCAGTCCTGGCGTGAGGGCGCATCTCATCCGGTCTCTCCCTCATCCCGTGGGCCGGGTTTTCGGACTGTCAGGTACGGCGGCTGATCTGCTCCGCGGCCGAGGCGGCACGTGTCCGTGTGCCCCGGTCCGCCTGTTACAGGGCCACCCTGGCGATTCACGGGCGGGTTCCGCACCCACCGCCTGGAAACGGGGTGCCGGTCATGGTTCGTCAGTGTTCTCAGCATTTCCGGCGGAAGAATGCATCGTGGGAGATTTGCCACTTTAGTCTAGGCGGCGTTGAACCCCTTCAGCGGGAGGCGGCAAGGGTGAGATCCTCGCCCACCGCCCAGTAGGACCCCTCACAGAAAGGCGTTATTTCATCCACTCCGCCATGTTTAAGTGCCCAGTCATAGGGGACGCCAAAGGCGCTGAATTGCACCCTGTCGCCCACTCGTGCGACGGCCCGCCCCGCGGAATCGACTATCGCGGCGGCCCCATCCTCGATCCTCAACTCGAAATCGCCTGGCCAGATGGGTAGCATAGCCCCCGGGGAGTGGGAGCCGGTTCCAACGCGAACAGCGTTTTCGACCTTCAGGCATTTCCCGTTCATGACCAGCTCTCCGGTGAAGCGTACGGGCTTCGGGCGAGCGTCGAGGAACTCGTCCTGCCTGGGGAAGTAGACGTCCACATCCGGCTGGACCTTGATCCCGTAGACCCTGAACACCTCACCCGGACACTCCCCGTGCCCGCCCTCGTAGTACCCCCCACCGCCCGCTATCTCGTCCCCTACCTGGGCAATGACTCGACCGGCTCCGTTGCGGACCTGCACCACCCCGTCCTGGACATGGGGCGTGAACCCGGCAGGCCAGATAATGGTGCTGATGTTGTATTCACCTTTCAGCCGCAGGCACGGGCCGTCCAGCACCAGCTCTCCAAAGCCTGCCGCAGTCATAAACGACCGTTCAGCCACCATCACGGTCTTTTGCCTGAGAAACAGGATATCGGGGTCCGACAGCCGCAGTTCCGTAGCCTCGTTCTCTGGGTCGAACGCGGTGACCTCGTCCCCCACCCAGGTAGACGGCTGTGCACAGTGCCCGGCTCCCTCCGCCGAAAATTCCTGGTCCCTGGCCTGCTGATATGTGACCGCTGCCCCGCTGAGCCGGATGTGGTCTCCCACCCGTGCGGCGGTTCGGCCCAGCCCATCAATAATCCGGATACTTCCTGATTCCTCTTCGAAGGTGAAGGAACTGGGCCATATGACCAGCCGGGACATCCGGGGGCTGGAGCCCCTGGCCTGGACTTCAACGCGCAGACAGCCCTCTTCCAGGACCAGTTTCCCTGCGGTGTACTGCTCCCCTCTGTCAGTTCCCAAGGGCGCGTTGTGCCGGGGGAAGACCACTGGAACGACCCGGCCGTCGCCTGTCTGCTCCGCTCCGTCGGGGCGGCCGCCTGCCGGCGTGGGGGCCGTTATGCCCAGAAATCCCAGTATGTCAACGCTGTCTGCCGTCGAGAGGTCTTCAACCTGACCATCCTGTCCTACCAGGTACCATTTCTCGAGACCGTGGACTTGGTAGCCGACGGTGGTCAGCTGGCCTCGTGGGGAACTGCCGACGAACGAACTTGGAATGCCCGCCTCGATGACTCCACTGGTGGAGTGCCTCAAGCCGGATAACCTAGTAATGGACCTTGAAGAATCATCGGGGTCCACTCTGGTCAGTATCTGCAGTTGAATTGGACCAGTGATTTGGGAGGCTCTCGATGAATCAGGGTCGCTGATGACCAGTGCCGGACTGTGGAGATACATTTCCCCGCTACCGCCGTTGTACGGCTCAAACGTTATCGACGCCAGCGTAGTCGAGCCGTAGGTCGCCAGTCTTTGTGCGGTGGTGGCCTCATGGACCCCTCCGTCCGGTCCAACCAGAGTTGAGCCGGGGCTGAGAGAAGCTTCAGACCCATCTGAGTCGTCGTTTTGCAGGTCGATTGAGTACACAACTGTGATGTGCTTTGGGGAAAGTACAACGTCGTGAATGTGCAGATTCGCAGACGGAGTGGCGACCACCAAGTTTTCTGGATCCGCTATCCTCCACAGGGTCGGCGGCGCCACGGGCTGGGCTGTTTCGGATGGTGCGGGGGTGGGTTCCGAGATAGAAATAGCCACACTGGGCTGGGCGGTTGCCGAGGGTGTCATCGTGGGCACCGGGGAATCACCCGGTTCAGTGAGCTCGGCCTGGCTGCATCCCGCTGCCGAAATCCCCATCAGGAACAACAGAATCGCAGCTACTTTCAGCAGGGCAATATCTTTCATCCGCTTGGGCCTCTACATGTCGAGAACAGAGTTCGTTGGGGCCGCGCAATGGTCCGTCATACTTACCTTGTTCATCCAGGAGAGTACCGCGTAGATACATATGTGCCATTCGACCGATTCGTTCCCTGGTTCGTTGTCAACACCGGCGACTCCAGATCAGAGCTTCGTCGGCGCTGACATTGGTATGGGTTTGGCACCTTCCACTCTGGCGTCCTACCGAGGTTACGGACGGGGGAACCAATATTGATTCGCCCTGTGCCGGTTTCCCAGTTCTTCGTCCGGAGACTTCCGACAGGGTGGTTCGGTATGGGTCGAAGGGTCTAAGCTCTTGCAGTAGAGAAATGCCCAGGGATGAAGAGGGCTACCGCTGAAGACCCTGGATTCCCCGGCAACACTTGTAATGGCATACCGAAGGGGACGGGCACGGCAAATCGGCCAGAATGATGAGTAACGTTGGGATGGCCAATCAAGTTATGCTCATATCCGGCGCCGTCTCTCATGCTTTGGCATGGATAGTGTATCTTGTCGTGACCTTTGGTCTGGTGCTCTGGCCCGCTTGGCAGGACGGTGATGGCGAGGACTTGAGAGTGCTCGCAACGGTATTCGCGCCGGTGGCTCTCACTGGCTTGGGTTTGTTGACTGTACTGGACCAGGGCCGGCTGGCCGACAGCAAGCCGGTGAGGATCATATATGCGGTCTTGCTCACCCTGTTTTGTGGTCTGGCAATTCTCTCCATCGTCCTGATTCATCTGCCGGTGTCGGTCAAACTGACCATCGGACTGATTGTCGGTTCCTACCCGCTTGTCCTGACGCTGGTCGCCGGTCGGGGTGGCCGGTCTCTGTTGCTGTGGATTACGATGGCTCTGCTGTTGGGGTTCAGCGCCTTGGCCAGCCTTTCAACGGGAATCTTCTTTCTGTCGGCAGCTCTGGCGATGTTGGTCGCAGCGGTGTCGAGTTTGTTTGCCGAGTCGTATGCGCCGGCCCCTCGGAAGTAGCAGCATTTGCGCACCTGGAAGCGATGCCAACCAGCTTTCGGAGACTCCTTTTCCTCCTGTCCAGTCCCGTCGGGCCAGTAGCCCCGTCCGCCGAGTTCCACTATGTCTCCGGCCCGCGCCACCAGCGCTCCGCCGCCGTCAATCACCTGGGTCTCATCACCCTCCTTCCAGAGCGCAAATCCCAGCGGCATACGGGCAACCAGACTTCGACGAAGGTCGCGGCGGCGGCTAGCAGGCAGAGCATGCTCCAAGCATAGACGACCTTGGCCGCTACGGGGCCCGGCTCATCTCCGCCGAGCTTCCTCATCAGGATGACGCCAACACTATCGAGAGCCCCTGCGCGGCCAGCACGGTGACGGCGTAGAGTCATATCCCGAGCCGGGTCTCAGGACCCGTCCCTCACGGTGGGTGCCAAGCGCGACTCGTGATAGCGTGCCCCCACCATGGAGGAGCTCGACTCCGCGTGCAGGACGTTCATCACGTACTGCCACGGCTCGCCGCCGCCGCCGCGCAGGCTCCGCGAGACCCCTTTGATCTCCACGACCCAGACCGGGGTGTCCGGCGGGGTGTTGGACCAGTAGCCCGGCTGTTGGAACCGTTGTGCTATGCCCCGAATGTCGTCAGGCAACTGGCGGTTACGCCCTCGATCTCGACTGCCGAGGCTCCTCCCGGCGCAGGCCCACTGGCGAGCCACGCCATGCTCTCCTCCGCCTCGTTCCGGCTGATGAGCCTGCCGCTATGGGCCGGAGGCTCAAGGCCGTAGCAGGCCAGGTCAATGGTGAACGGTTGGGGTTTCTCCACCTTCCTGATGACCTACTCAATTTTGAAGTCTTCCAGTTCGCAGTCGTGTATCCCAACGTGGCCGCTGGCCAGGTAAGCCTTGCCTTCAGCTAACAGAACCATCTCTAGGGACAGTACCCTGAGGGCAGACCAGCCCGGCGCTCCCACCTTGAACTCCATGCGCACGCTCTCGACCATGAAGTCTGGCGGGTTTCCGAGTTCCGAGTTCGCCCGGTTCCACAGGAGCATATAGGGAGCGCCGTCGTTACAGTGTGCGGCGTCGATTCTGAACGGCCCATCCGCATTGGGCCTCTGCAGATCACCGGAGAGGAGGTAGGCCGCCCCGGCCACTGCTAGGACGGCAACCACGATGGCGAGGACGGCCACTACCCACTTGGCTCTGCTCACCGGCCCTCTACTTGGCTAATTGAGCGGCATTATAGCCGCTTTGATGCGGGGTTGCCCCCACGGCAACCCCTCCCCCCAGCTCCGAGTTTCCTTTCGTTCACCGGACTTCGGAGTTTTGAACACGTCTCCGGTCAGGGCAACCGCCGCCGCAAGCAGGCACCGCCGATAGGCAACGGTCTATCGGCGGTGTGTTATTCGAGGAAATTCCGCCGCTTGTTTCCCGACTTCTAGGTGACTTGGTTTCGTCTCTGTCTTTCCGAGAGCCGTGCCAGACGCCTGTCAGTGAGGTTGACAGGTTCTACACTTGAGGTGAATTTGGAGACTCGTCCAGCCGAGTCAAGAACGGTTTTTGGTCTCCCTGAGGCCGGCTCCGCGACATCTGTACCAGGTTCACGGCCAGGTTGTAGGCGAACCAGCCGTCCCTGGTGCGGAAGCTCTGCGGCTTCGCGGTCTGGGCGTCCCGCATGATGCCGAACCCGTCGCTGAACGGCTCAAAGTCCACCACCTTGTCGCACCGGACCCGGAACTTCTTCCTGTCTCCGGTGAAGTAGATCTGCTTGGTCGTGAACCCGAGGAGTACGGGGAGGGGCCTTGAGTGCATCTCGCATCACAAACTCTGATTCCCTTGTGATTCTCATCCCATCTCGAGATCTGGGCTAGGTTCGCCACCGGGGTGTAGGCAAACCATCCGTCCCTGGTCTTCAAAGACAGGAATGGCCGGGAGTGGTGTCAGGTTCGGCCGGATTCAATTAGCGTTGCAATCCGTTCTATTTGCTCGACTATCGAGTTGAGAACAGCCTCGTATTTGTTGCCATGCAGATGGACCGGAATATAAATGTGGGTACCGTTTGGGTGTGCGTGGAATGGTTCCTTGAACAGTGCATCGACGACTTCCTGGGTCAAGCCGTAGTCGTGCAGAGTAAACCAGAGAGGGTTGTGATGGTAGGTGCTCCAGTCCCGAAAATAAATGCCGAATGAGGAGCTTTCCACTCCGCAGAATGTCATGTATCGGACGCTGTAGACACGATGCACCGCCGGGCGGTAGGCACCTCCTGGAATCGCCGCCCGCGAGTTCTCGATCAGACGTTCGACCGTATCGTCAATCAGCCCGTACAGGAGCGGCAGCGACCTTGGGAATTCAGGAGTCAGTGGACCGCGCTGTGTAGAATCGAAACCCCTCAGTTCAGCCATGTCCTGAAGTTGGTGTATGTCGTTCACCGTCTGGGCGACTGCCCTGCTGGCTTGGGCCGTTATGCTGTCCAAAAGGAAACGCCAACTGGTAAGGATCAGTTTGCGATGCTCGTCAACATCGCACCAGCGTATTTCCTGCTCCACATTTTCGTTACTCAGGTCAAAGCAAGCCTCCACTGACACCCGGTCCTTCAGTTCCTGCCAAAGCTCCTTCAGTCTGACTGGCGGGGCAACGAAGAGAAGTGCCGACTGTTTGTCCTTCGGCAGCCGGCGCAGGTAGGTTACAGGCTGGTTGCTGGTTAAGCCGGCCCAGAACTTGGCCTCCAGCAGCAGCCGTTCCTGCTCTGTTTCATCATAAGTCGCTAGGTCAGGGGTTCCACCGCCCCGCCTGCCCAGGTTCTGTGTCTCAACTCTCTTGATCTCTCCAATGTCGACTTCACGGGTCAGCAGGAAATCACGCAGGGCCTGCCTGGAGGCTTCGGAATTGCTGAGGATGTGTCCCAGGGTGTGGGTGACGATTTCCTCTGAGCGGCTTACCAACTTGGGGGTTGTCATCAGGAACTACCTCCGAACTTGTGCAGAGTCATCGTCGGTCATTAGTACTCTCACTTCGCAATTCCCCCGTAGATTTCAGAGTGCCTGGTCGAAACGGAGTCGGATTGGGAGCTTGGCAGCGACGCTGAAAACGGGCTGGGCTCATCACCGAGGTCGAGCAGGTGATGACGGGTAGTCCTCGGGCTTGCCGGAGTCTCCGGGCTGGATCACAAAGTCCCTGCGGTCGCGGTAGAGAGGGGCGCGGTTCAGCACGTTGTCTCCCTCGTCGTTGAATGGGTCGATGTCGTTGTAGTCGGTCATCAACCAGTACTTGTGATCGCCCACGAAGAGGTAGGTGTTTTCCATGGTGAAGAACCGGCACGGCACTCCCTCCCCCGCTCGAAACCGGTCGCAGACGGCCGCTAGCAACCCTCTCTGGTTGTCCTTTTCCGTGAGGACGTATTCATGGGGCCAGGTCTCGCGGTAGGTAACTGCTTCCCGCCAAGGGGTGAGTTCTATAAGTTCCCTCAAGGTGGGCATGTCCGCTCCTTCCGTTGGCACTGTCGTCGCTACGGGTACGAGTGAGTTGCATGGAGTCTACAGCGTTGGAGTTCAGCCCCAACCGATCCCGGAACTCCCGGGCCCGGGTTTCCTCCAGCTGGGAGATGATGCTGTCGGCCATGGCGTGGGCTACGCCCTGCTTCCAGCCCTCCTCGAGGGCTTAGTTGACGGTGGCGCCGCCCCCGTAGGAGCGGTCGGCGATCTCCGCGAGGGTGAGCCGAAGGGTCTTCTCATCGAAGACGTGGGTCCCTGCGGCTTCGGCGGCGATGGCGACCATCTGGGTCCAGCCAGCATCGAAGGTCGCTTGGCAGTCCCGGTGGGCGCGGGCGATGACCCCGACCTTCCGGTGGCAGTGCCGGCGGCGGATTTCAGGCGGTTGGAGAGGGGCATGAGTTGGGCTTCCTGATAAACTCATTCTGCGAGTTTTCGGGAAATTCGTCCGGTACAAGTCAAGCGAAATCGTAGACTTGCATCGGAATCGACTTGGCGGGGGCGTCCGCCGGCGGTTCGTGGATCAGCATACGGGCCCTCTCTGTCGCCTCACGGCTGAAAGATCGCTCTCCACAGCCCTGGCAGACTGTTGCCGGCATCCCGGCCACCAGCACGTAACGACCGCCGAGGTTGAAAACCTTGTCCACCTGTTCCTCTCGCAGACTCTTGCCGTGGCACACCATACACTCGGCCATGTCTATCTCCGCTTTTCGTAGCCTTCCCACTCCGCGGGGTCCGGTTCGTACAACGTGATTATCCTGACCAGGGATGACGAGGAGTCTGCGACCTGTATATGCAACGGTCTCCCAACTCCGGTGAACCCCAGCAACATCCGGGTCGGGCCGTACTTGTCATCAGGATACTCCTCAATCGTGACAGCCCTCGACCCTGCTTCCTGTATTTCCTGCTCGCTAATGTTCCTCTCCACTGCCCTCTCTACGGCGTGTTCCGTGAAGTCGAACCGGCCGACTACAAAGGCCGCCCGGATGGTCTCCAGCCTGTTCACTTATCTTACCGCCAATCCCCCCATTTTTCGGAGCGCTGGAAGAGAGGCCGGTTATACGGGCTCAGTGCGGCATGGTCGGGGTCCCAATAATGCTCTTTATCGTCCAACACTTCAATGAAACGTACTGTGCGGGCGGCTACGGAAAGTAGGTTGTAATGCGCCTCTCCAGGCAATGGTGTTCTCGGATCGCCCGTCCTAATTCGAAACTCATCCCACACGCCCTTCTCACAATTGATGCACTCTTCTATCTCGGTGATTGCTCGAAGCAACGCGCCAGATTCGATTAGGGCGGAGCCGATGGTTCGGATCGTCTGAGTGCAGTAGGTAGCCAATTCCTCGAAATCCTTGAATATCCAGTGGAGCGACCCATAAGAATCCATCCCGTCCGGATACCCATCTAGAACAACGTATCTTTCCCTTACCATCCGAAGCACCCAATCACGGGCTTCGTCATATTTGAGATTCTTTGGATGTGGTCCATACTCACCTTTGCGGCGCGGATGCCATTGCCATTGCTCCGCAGTATTCACAATTGTGTTTCTTGCCTTATTGCGGAGACGGTCAATCGACCACTCAACAAGGTGTGGGGGATTGCTGCGTCCCATATCTGGGATCAGTTGCCCTGCTATCTCGGCAGCAATCTTTTCAACCGAGTAGTCGGACGAGCTCCATAGGCTGAGTCCTCCTAGGGACGGGCTGTAGTTGCTGATTTCCTCAATAGCAATGCCATGCTGAATGGGGAAGAGCAGTATCTCTCCTTGCATCTGCCTCCCTACTATCCCGTCCATTTCGTATTGGGTCCAATTTTTCGAGAAGAAGGGCCTAGACAGGATGACCGTGGCCGACCTGCAGTTTGTGAGTCCCTCGTCTATCTTCTGCCGGATACTCTGTCCGAGCCGGATTTCGGATTCATCGAGCCATGCGTAAACGCCCACTTCTGCAAGTGCTTGGTGAAGTGGGCGAGCCATGAAGTCCTTATCTTCACTGGCATGGCAGATGAATGTGTCGGGATGGTTCCTTCCGCCGGATCTGTTTAGCATGCTTCTTTCCTAGGGTCGTCAATCACTGTCATGTGCTCCATCCCAGTCTGATCTATGACCTTCACCGCTATCTTAACCCCAGACACCGGAAGCTCGAACGGGATGGTCTTCGTGCTCAGCATCTGCTCCCACTTCTCCGACATCAACTCCGCCTGTTACATTCCGAGCCGGGCCTCAATACCCGTCCTTCACGGCGGCGGCCAAGCGCGGCTCGTGATAGAGTGCTCCCTCCATGGAGGAGCCCGACTCCGCGTGCAGGACGTGCATCACGTACCGCCACGGCTGGCCGCCTTGCAGACTCCGCGAGACCGCCTTGATCTCCACGACCCAGACCGGGGTGTCCGGTGGGGTGTCGATATACTGGCCTGGCTGGTAGAACCGCTCCGTATACGCCCTGTACGTCGTCAGGCAGCTGGCGGTTACACCCTCGATCTCTACCCCCGAGGCCCTTCCCGGGGGTGGTCCGCCCATGAGCCATCCCTTGCTCCCCTCCGCCTCGTCCCTGCTGATGAGCCTGCCGGTGTGGGCCGGAGGATCAAGGTCGTAGCAGGCCGGGTCAGTGATGAACGGCTGGGGTTTGCAGGGATCGCGGCCCATGTTCCGGTGCCGGTCGAGGAACACGTCGTAGCTCTGCAATCCGCCGTGATTCAGAACAGCGACCCTGACATAGGCCCGCTCAAAGTAGAAAGCCGCGCCCGTGAACAGCACGCCCTTCCTGCCGGTCGCCGGCTCATAGGTCGAAACGTGGCGGAGACACCGCTCCCATTCCGGCGGCATCCGCTCCATGTAGAACGCGGCCACATCTTTCTTGGTGGTGCCATCCGGGACTCGATAGGTGCGCCGGATGACCCACTTGTCCGGGGGCGAGACGGGGTTCTCATCGCTCTCGTAGGCATGGGGGAAGTCCTGAACCGCCTCCGCTCCGGGGAAGACGGGCAGGGAGTCCAACAGCTCCCGGTTCTGCCGGGTCTCGTACCAGCCGAACCAGAAGACACCGACTGCGACCACCAAGGCTGCGAGCGCCGCCGCCGCGGTAAGCGCCAACAGCACCCGCTTCCTCAACCGAGCGCCTGCCAAGTCCCGTGGCCGTGCCCCGGAAACCCAACCGGCCCTGTGGCGGGGCCGTGAGCGTGTCCAACCAAGTCGGAGCGGAGCCTGTCAGCCCCGGGTCGAGGCGGCGGCGGGATTTCCCGTATTTCCTGCTGGTTCTCGCGGGTCTTCCTCATGTCCCCTCAGCCCGTGCCTATGACGAAAATTTTCAGCACCAGGTATATGGTTAGAGCGACGAGGGCCACTGGCACCAATACAGAGAGCGCCACGAACAGGTGCGCGGACGCGACCAGCAACAGGGAAAAGCCTTTCTGCAGCACCCTACGCCGCTACCCGGAGAGGCCGTGGAGGGCGGCTGGGTAAAACAACATGAAAGATGGTTGTCCTTCGTCCAGGTGGTTGGCGGCGGGTTTCCACGGCTGTCAGACATCCATGGATTCTCCTGTTGCCTGAGTACGTGTTGGGTTCAGGGAGAGTGTATCTTCGCCATGCATGCCGCCGCGACCCCGACCGCCAAAATGTTGTCTGCGGGAACATTCCGCTACTCAATTCCCGGCTTCCAGATTACATGATCTCGTACCTGTCTTCACGAAAGCCGTGCCGGACACCGGTCGACGAGAGTGATGGGCGCAGGTATAGGCAGGTGCAAAGTGACTCCTCTGCACCTCACTCCGTGTCTTCCGACCCGTGTTGGTATCTGGCCTGGAACAGGAGGAACACGCCGGGTTCCGTGTGGATGGCCAGGTGGTCGCCGAATACCTGGACCTTCTGGATGAGGGATAAAAGCTCCACGAAGCGCTTTTCCTGCTCCATGACCTGCGGCGTCTCCGGACAGCCCTTCTCCGTCGCCGTCGTCTCCCGGTCCTGGGTCACGGAGCCGTCCTCGCGGACGGCGGGCTCACGCTTTCCGTAAGTTTCCTTTCGGGTATTGGACACGTAGGAATTGCATCCGGTGGACCCAAAGAGTCCGGTCTCGTCGTACTGAAGCGTCACATCCACCCCTGGTATGGCATCCCGCTTTCTCGCAGGCAGCAACTCCGGTCCCTCTCCGGGAGACTCCACAAATGCAGTAAGCCGCCATTCCACGCCCTGAATACCGTCAATGGCCTGGGGCAACTGCTCGAGGGTCAGGGCTCTGCCCCGGCTGGTACGCAAATGCAGCAAACTCTGACCGTGTCCCTCCTCCACGGAGTATTCATCAGCGTGCGACAGGTCGGTGGTCAACCGGCCCTCAGGATTGCCGGAACCTGTGGGGCACCCGTCTGTGGACCCGATCATGCCAGTCGTGTGGAAGTTGATCCTCTCCTTCTCGGTCCTGTAGGCGGTGAAGAAATCCCGGCAGGGTGTGGTTCCTGCGGCCAAGCCGTCCTCAAGGAAGGCAAGGATGAACTCGCTGCCGACGAACGTCTCATTGCCGTCGTGGAGGAGCCGCCACTGGGTGCCCGGAAGGTCCGCGGCATGGCCGGGGAGGTCTTCCTGCCTGGTGAACAACAAGAGGACGTCCCCGGCCCGGTCGAGGATTTCCAGCCGGTCTCGGGTGGCGCGAAATCTCACTCCATCCACCAGGGCGTTCTGAAATCTCTCGGCCTGCAATAGAATGGGGTCCCGACATCCCATGTCCGTCCCTCCAAACTGTCGGCCTGAGAAGGTCCCGTCCGCTTTGGCAATCGGTGTTCCGTCCTCGTGTCTGCCCCAGAGGGAGTTGCAGCCGTCGAAACCCTCAATATCATTCCCGTCCACTCTGAGAAACAAGTATGTGTCGTCGATGACGGAACGGCCGTCCAGAGACGCAAGCACCCACGTGGCGCCGTTGAGAAGCTCGGACGCTTGGCTGGAAGACGGACCAGCATCTTCGGTTCCGAGGTCCACCACTGTCGCCGGTATTCCTGCCATGGATGACACCGGCGTCGTTTGGATTCTCCGGCGGGTGCTTGGGCGCGAGGTGGCGTCTTCGGCGGACGATTCCGTTTGCATGGGCAATGGGGTAACCGTGACTCCGCCAGGGGCCGCAACCTGCGGCGGCCTTGTCTCAGTCTCCATTCTGGCCGGCGTGGAGCAGGCCGTCAGTAACAGGAGGCCTGCCAAGGTGATCACGGCAACGAGAATCCGCCCTTGTCGGGTGTTCAAATACCTCCACATGCTGCGCCTTTCGCAGCGCACGGTTCCTCGCTGCTGCTCACGGTTTCGGATTCATCACCCGGCCCAGGAACAGGACCGCGCCCGTGGCCCTGTCCCGGATGAGGAATATGAAGGGCCGGTCGACCGTAACCAGCGTCGGCCCTGATTCCTCGACCACCACCGCCGTGGCCGCCGCTGCCTCCGTGCCCTCTTCATCCACAGACACGAACGCCTTGTGGACGACTTCGGAGATCCAGAGCCCCCTGGTTCCGGTCATGCCGGAGAAATCGGCTCCGGCGCCGAATGCGTCCGGCATTCCCATTTCAGCCAGGGTTTTGTCCAGACTGAATTCCGACTCCAACTCGAACAGCGGCATGGTGAGAGAGATGTCCCCAATTTCGAGGTCCTCGAAAATTCGCTCCAGGGCCTGTGCGCTCAGCGAGTCTTCGAATTCTCCGAACGTGCCCTCGTCGGGCAGCAGGATCGTCATGGACATCTCGCCCGAGGAATAGGGAACATCGACCGCCTGATAGCCCTCGCCCTCGACGTAGCCGTAGAAGTCCCTGGAAGTCTCGGTCATCATCGGTACCTCCACCATGCTGCCTCCTGCCAGATGGAAAGGGAGTTCCCGCGTGAGCCGCTTGTCGAAGGGCCATTGCCATGAGGCATTGAAGTAAATGGCGTTGGTGAGGACCAGGCGGGTGTTGCTGTCGACCGCCCCGGACGGCAGAAGGTCCCTGATCTTCTCTTCGGTCTCCTCGGTTACCCAGTCGTTTATTTTAACCCTGGACTCCTCCGTGGCACCCATGAAGTCCACGGGTCGGAGACCTGCTCCGTAGTTTTCGGCCAGCACGTCCAGGAAATCCGGCAGGAATTCATAACCCTGCTGACCCCAGATGGCGTTTGCGATGTTCAGTTCGAAGAACTGGTTCTCTTCGACTTGAAGGCCCTGGCCTCTGGACGCCAGTTCCCGGTCCAGGGCGTTGAACGAGGGATGGAGCGCACTTTGTGGGAGCTCGTAGTGAAGGGTGTTGGTCATCTGACGTTCCGTCTCGCCTCTGGCTCCGGCGAGGGTCATGGCAAGAGCCTGGGAAATGCTGAATGGGGAAAAGAAGAGGTTGCCCTTACCGTTGCTCAGAGCGCCGTACAGGTTGAGAGCGAAGGTGTTGTTTCCCTGCGCCAGTGCCTTCTGGTCGCGGGCGGAAGCCCGGGGCGACTCGTTTCGTTCTCTGTCCGAACGAACCTCCCTGCCTGCGGTCTGTACCGGGAGGGTCGGGACCGGCGAGGATGCCGGAGACGGAGTCTGCGTCGCTGGCGGGAGAGCCTGTTGGGATTCTCCTCCGCAACCGGAAGAACCCGCCAGCAGGAGGAGAGCGATGGCCAAGGGCCAGGTCCAGCGTAGGTATCTGGACCGGGCTGAGTCAACAAGTCTTCGTGCCATGCTCCCTCCTGTGGGCAGGACGACTATGTGTCAGCAGCCAGCCGTGCCAGCGCTTCTGTCGGCTTTGGCGAGTCTGTGGCAGACCACTTCACCGGGTTCGGCGTCGAACATTGTTGTTGAACTAGCCATTGAGGGGCCATGGACCTGCTCTTGCGGGGATGCTGCATCAGGCATGCTTAGTAAAGAAAAAGAGAAGTTATCCGTAAGTCCCGATTTCGTGCGAAGCTCACCCTTCATTAGCATATACGCCATTTGCGTTGGAATCGTTCCGTGATGCGTGGATTGGGCATGACTTCAAAGAGGCCTCTGCGCAAGTCCTTGACGTATAACCCCAGCGCAGTGAGCGGATATTGCTTATCAATCCAGCTCTCTGGGACTGATACCTCGACAGCGTCCAATTCTGTTGCACCATGGCTGGACCGGAGTGCTCATGATTCCCTCTTTCATCCGCCGCTGGCTTCCGTCCATCTGCCTGGTCGCCTTGATTGCTGCGGTTTGGGTGCTGCCCCACCGTCCCGACTGCGACTCCCTAGTGTGGGGTGACGACCCGGCCATAGCCCGAGTCGACAGCCAGTGCATTCTCCTGTCCCATTATGCTGACTCGCCCCACATCATAGAAGCAAACATCGAAAACGCGGAATTTGGGTTGCTAATTGACGAGCTCGCCTCCAATGATTTCCAGCGGCGGTGGAACGACCGCGTGAACTTCTACGGCCCCGAAACCCTCGCGCTGGCCGCTGCCATCAGGGACTCCGCCCTGTATCATGGTGCTGTTGCCGACGGGCAGGTCCCTTCGTCGGAGGAGGTCTCAGCACGCACCGACCTGGACCGGCTCCGGTGGGAGAGTTTCTACGATGTCGTTCAGTTGGCGAAATTGGCGCAGAATCAGGACCTTGCCGGGTTCATAAAACTGGCCGAAGAGACCAGGAACCCCGACATCGTTAGGTCCCTCGAGGACCTCACTCCATCCGAACTCATGGAGGCCATGAAAGGGAACGACTGGCGCCAATTGAAGCAGGCACTGAAAGAAGGAGAGGCTCGCCTCGAATCCCTTGGCCTCCAACGCTACTGGCAGGAAATACTCCCAGCGAAGCTGCGCCGCGAAATGGCCATACTCAACCTGAAGGAGGCGATACTGGAGGCCAGGGCCGACGGTCCTGACGGTCCCTATGCAGATGTGCCCCGCCTGGCGTGGCTGGCGTACCAGGAGAGAGTGTTCGAAGGAGTGAACGTCGAACTAACGCGCGCCGCTCCCTCGACCGTTTCGATTGATGGTGCCCTCGCTTATCTGGCCGAGGTTCTGCAGGAGGAACAAGAGGAACTCAGTGAGGAATACAGAAGGCGGTTTGGACGACGCTAGGAAAGGCGGTGATCAACCCCACCGCCTCTGCGCCCGAGCTCGAACTAAATTCTCCCCGACTCAAGCCACGCTGTTCAGCACGACCGGGCTGACCCTGTTTCCAAGAGAGACGGTAACACCCTTCACTGGCTGTCGTCTGCATCATCGGAATATAGAGATAACCACACCTGCTTCCAACCCTGGTGCAACGGCGCTACTACCAAACTTCCTTGCCACAGCCGTCCATCGCCGTCAGGGACGGTCCACGAGAACCAGCCAAAATCGCCCGAGGAACCTTCATCGATAATTTCCCAGCTTGAATGACTCAGGCCGTCGCGGTAAATGCGCACCAGTTCGGCTGCC
This sequence comes from Dehalococcoidia bacterium, assembly GCA_963667415.1. Classification (GTDB taxonomy): domain Bacteria; phylum Chloroflexota; class Dehalococcoidia; order Lucifugimonadales; family UBA3495; genus VXOI01. The sequence continues at coordinate 1,564,294 of OY763410.1, forward strand.
GCCACCTCCGTCTCCACTTCGCCGTAAATGTTGACCTGATTGTCGTAGGGCGACAAGGAGCCGCCGGAACTGAACCCGGAGCCGGAATTGCCGGTTCTGATATTACCGCGTATCACCCTGGTTCCCGGAACCGCGTCAAGAACGCTCTCGCGCCGTTCCAGGTCCATGCCGGGAATCTGCGGGTATTCCCGCTCCCGGCCTTCCGGACCCGAGGGTGGACTCGATGCGACGTACGGGCATCTATTCGCGGTGAGGCCCACGGGAAATCCTGCCTTCCATTCCCCGTCTTCCAACGCCACAGGCCACGGAAAGGAAATGGCATCCAGTGGCCGCCCGGCGTTTTGCCTGGCGGCGATTTCAGCAAAGGCCCGGCTGGGGTCGGCCACGTCCAGAAACACCGCGGTCACCTTGGTTTCTGCGAAGAACTCTCCGTCCTGGTCGAGCCACGACTGCAACTCGTCCAACCCGCAGCTTCCGGCCAGTTCCTCCGTCAACAACGAATGGAAAAGCGCGGCGTCATCCTCCCTCAGCGCTTGGTTCCAAGTGTCGAAGAGTTGCTGGACCGACATGTTGGTTCCGTCATCGCTGTCCCTCTCGGAATTAGATGCCTGGGCAGCGGGTGGAGGTCCCATAGTTGGCGTCGGCATGGGGGTGGGTGAGGGATTCAATGGCTCCGTTGTCGTCGGGGAAGGGGTTTCCGTGGGTACCTCCGGAATCGGCGTATCATCCGGGGTCGCGGGCTGCTCTCCACCACAGGAGACCAGGAACCACAGGATTGCGAAGCATAGCAACATCAAGACAGGAATCCTGAAATTCCTGGCAGGCTCGTTGTAAGCAGTCCTCCTCAGCTTACCGGCCGATTTCACGGCCACCCTTGGCTCTTTGGCCCTTCTTGCGAGCCAAGCGACTGAGAGATCCCTGCGGATAGTCAAATAATCGCCAGAGCGGCTTTCAACTTCTGAAGCCTGTGGTAATACACCCACGCAACCTCCGTACGGCACCGGCGAACTGCGATAGTCTCATGCTTCCATCATCTGCTCTCGTCGTCGGCTCAACTCGTCGCCTGTTAACCACTGCAATTCTACTCGTCTCAATTCTGCGCCTGTTGTACTAAATGCCCTTGTCTCCCTTCTTTGGTATGGAGTGGCTTTCCGGCTCATCCGCCGTTCCCGGCAGCGGGGTCAGCATCACACGCCAACGGGGAGTATCCTTGGACGCCTCGACCAGGAATTCCTTGAGCGGTACATCGATGAACGGACCCATCAGTGCCATGCCCCACTTCATGTGCCCCCGCCGAAAGGGCGGGAGTGCAACCGGTTCGCCAGCAGCCCAGCCATGAATCCGGCCCAAATGCAGCAGGGCGGATCTGACCTCCACAGCAGGATGGACAGTCAAACAAAGGCCGGGCTGCGCCGCCTCAACAGAAGTGTCAAAAGGGTATAATCTGCTCACCCAAAGTGAAGGACCCTGAAATGACCAACGCCAAATCTGCCAACGCCGACCTCGACCGACATGCCGAGAACAGCATGGCCATATACCGCAACAAGATCCGCCCCCTGGTGTACCCGGAGCACAAGGGACGCCAGCTGGTCCTCGAGCCGGAAAGCGGCGACTATGAGATCGCAGACCAAGCTATCGTCGCTTCACAAAGACTGCGACAACGGCACCCTGAAGTCCTCTTCTTTACCATTAAGATTGGCTACAAAGCATCCATCAGCTTCGGTGGGCACAGGCTGCCGGAGGAAGATTGTTGACCGGCAGGGTCAACGGGGACTTGCAGGCTTGGCTTACTGTTGAAATTGTGACCCCTGGCGGCCAGCCACGTCCCATAGAAGTCGCACTGGACACTGGATTCAACGGACAAATCGCACTACCCGCCATCACCATTCAGAGATTAGAGCTATCCGAAGAAAGCAGCAGGCTTGCCATCACAGCCACCGGAGACAGGGTCAGATTGACAACCTATTATAGCACAATGATGTGGCATGGCGAGCCCAGAATCATCGAGGTGGTCGAGGCCGACAGCGAGCCTCTTCTGGGCATGGAACTCCTACTCGGCAACCGAGTCACCCTGGATGTCCTCGAAGGCGGCCCAGTAACCATCTATCCCCTCTCCTAGCTACACACCCCGGGGTGACCCCGCGGCTCCCCACAGGACCCCAATACCAATCTGCCCCCCCCCCCCGATGCCGCCCGGAAATCCAACAACCCCCTCAACACCAGGGAAAGGCACCGGCTCCGCACCGCTGAGTACCAAACCGGAATCGCCCGCCCCGCACACGCGGAGATAGGCCCGCCTGACTGATTCGCACAACCGGTTTTCTGACCGACGGACGTAACTGGGGGGCAGGTGGCGTGAATGTCTTCACGTTATTGACCACAACTATCACAGAGGGAATATCATCAGCAAACCCGGTGGACGTGCCAAAAGAGAAAATCTGACACAATGAAGACCAACCCCCTCCACTTCCTAGCAGTCGCGGTCATAACCGCGCTGGTGTTCTCAGGGATTGCACTTGCGATCAGTGCACTGGACCCTTCACAGGGCACAACTGGACCAGAAAACAACTCCCACAGCGATGCCGAGTTGGACGACCTGCAATTCGTTGCCACAGAAATGGGCATTACCCTCCAAGAAACTATAGCCCGTTACAGCTGGAACGACGATTTCTCAAGGATCGTTTCTGACATCCGCGACGCATCCCCACAGGACTTCGCCGGGGCGGCAATCGCAGGAGACACCGAGGCATGGGTGGCCTTTGCAGGCCAGACGCCGAGCGCGGCGCAGGGGATAGTCGACACATTCAGCACCAATTTCCCCGGCGTGTCCGTGGAGCTTCGCACGGACCTGGGCTTCACCGAGCAAGAGATTGGAAACGCCATTGCCGGAGCGCACTACGCCGTGTTCGAGTCGGCTGGCGTCCTGGACGCCGCCAGTTCCTTCGACCACGAAACGCGCCAGATCAGCGTTACCGCCCAGACGGGCGGCGCAAACTCAGTAACCGTGCTGGGCGCCCTCCAGCGCGCCGCGGAGAATGGCGTCACTCGCGCGACGAGGGCAGACATGCTCGACTTTATCAGCGTGTCCGTGGCCGTTGTACAGCACAGCCTGGGGGCCGAAGACAGCTGAATGACGGCGAGCGGTACAGTATTCAGCCGCCGTTTCTCGGTAATCCTCCGCTCGCACGGCTCACTTTACCTCCGCCGTTTACACGCTGCAGTATTCAAGGCTGTCCCATGCCTCCGGAGACTAACTGCGACTGTAGTATTAGTAACTATCTCAAAACCAGCTTTGAATTTCGCGGTTGCCTGCAGAGGCGACACTGCGCTGGGCTGTCACCCCCATCCTAACCTTCCCCCATCAAGGGGGAAGGGACTTTTGAGATAGTTCCTTACTAACTATCTCAAAAAAGTGGCCTGCCAACTCTGAGATGAAGGGTACAGGGACTTGAGCTTGATGCGGGCGTCCTGGGTGATGAAACTCCAATCTGTCCTCAGGCCACCAGGCGTCCGTTGGAGTCCCCTCTCGTCACTGGCCGGGGCACAGTGGCTATGGGCCATGATGACCGGGCGGCGAAATTGCGTCAGAATCGCCGCAGCCGGGCTGATAGGGGCCAAACGGGCGGGGGCAGAGCAGGGAATACCCCCAGCCGGTTTGTTTGGAACACCGAAGGGCCGGGAGAGGGGCGGATGGCGATGGTCTGGAGCCCGGAGGACCTACCTTATCCTGGCCACGAACACCAATTGCCCGGGCCCGGCTGTCCCATATGGGTTCTGGCCGAAATCCCCGTACAGGGCCTCGACCCCGAAGCCGCAACGATCAAGAAGATGCTCGGCCTCGCAGCGGAACAGGTATCGCTGATGGAAGGTATGGAGCACCTGCTCGTTACATCCATTGGGGTGGGTAACGTCCAGAATCAACTCGCTTTCGATCATTTGGCTCCGGAAATCAACCGACTTGTTTCTATGTCTTAGCTCGATAGTGCCACCTGTAGAAAGCCGGAACCGCTGGGGTTGTCCCTCCTCGGTGAATCGAGGACTGGCCAGTCGAGGGATGTCCGGTTCGAATACGTCGAAGGCAAACCTGCCGCCCGGCTCCAGGTGTTCATGAACGCAGTCCAGACACGACAACTGCTCCTCCACCGACAGCAGGTGCAAGAAGGAGTTGAAGGGGCAGATGACCAGTCCGAACCGGTCCTCCAGTTGAAAGGACTGCATCCGGCCTCGGATCAACTCGACCTCATCCCGCACCTCCCGAGGCTCTCTCTCCAGTGCTTGGCGGCAGCGGGCAAGCATATGCTCCGACGCCTCGAGGCCAGAAACCGGCTTTCCAGACCTCGCTATGGGTATGAGGATCCGGCCCGTTCCACTGGCGAGTTCCAATACCGGACCGTCAGATTCCGCGGCGAGCCGGCTGTAGAATGCAACGTCAGGCCGATCCTGATGGCTCGGAATCGCGTTGTAGACTTCGGCTATGAGGGGATGTTCCGGGGAACTCGGCATCGCTTGTGCTCCCGAACGCAAGTTGAACCACCGTCGAGCCAGTTCGAACACTTCCAGCCCAGTCTATCAGGCCAGAACACGACCGACTGGGCACGCCGAACTTGATCTCACCAGTTACAACCACAGGGAGGCCCAAACGCCCTCGCCCGTGCGGTCTAAGAAACTATCTCAAAACTATTAGGGAACATAGGGTGTGCGTTACATCTGTATGATACGGTGGCATTTCACCCCCATCCTAACCTTCCCCCGCCAAGGTGGAAGGGACTTTTGAGATAGTTTCTTAGTAGCAGGTCCGTGCACGCCTTAATAATGACTACGGAGCCAGAGGGAACCTCAACACTAAGGTTCTTGATCTTGTCCAGCTTGGTGCAGAGTGCGGAATTCGAGCTCACCGCAGCGCAGCCACTGCGATCTTCAGGATGTGATTCTTGGTCCAACCAGCCAGAATTCCAATTGGTGACGTTCCGTCTGAGTTGTTGCGCTTTCCCGGCAGCTGCCCAGAGGGCGTCCTGGTAACCCACTCCCGTGTTTCCTCTCACAACCTGGGGTCAACCGGCTCGCTTTCCAGGGCAAGCACAGCGAAGGCGCACTCATGCACCCGGTAGAGTGGCTCTCCGGCTACAAAACGACTGAGACCTTCCAAGCCCAGTGCGAACTCCCGAAGCGCCAGCGACCGCTTGGCGGAGAGGCCACGATTCCGCAGCCGTTCCATGTTCTCCGGCAGGGTGTACTCGGGCCCGTAGATGATGCGCAGGTATTCCGCGCCCCGGCATTTCATGGCAGGCTGCACCAAGCCCCGCCTTCCTCTGGCGATGAAGTCCATGGGCTTCACCACCATACCCTCCCCGCCCTCGCCGGTCAGTTCCTCCCACCAGCGTATGGCCTCAAGTTCGTCCGGGGAGTTCATTTCCACCACCCGATGCCTGGTGGCCTGGAACAGCCCGGGGTCGGCCTGAGACAACCGTTCGGCCACGTCCATGTGCCACAGATGGGCCTTGTCCGTATGCACTTGACCCTCGCTGGCCAGCAGATGGAACGGCGCCAGCCGAATGTCGGCCAGCGACGTCACCGGCCAGCAGTACCGGGCGTAGGAGTCGCTGTAGAGTTGGGCAAGGCGCAGCCGCTCTTCAACTCCGGGCAGGCTCTCGCTGGCGTCGATACCACGTGCCCCCGTCTGCCGGAGGAGCGCCGCCGCGGCCGTGAGGCTGATCCGCGCCGCTGCACCCACCGCCGCATACTGTTCACGGAGCAGCTCCTGCGCCTTTACGGACCACGGCATGAGTTCACTGTCCAGGACCGCCCAGTCGGTCCCCAGTTCCGACCAGAGACCCGCGTTGGCAATGACCGATCCGACACGCTCCAGGAACTGCGCCTCAAGGGCGCGGTCTTCAAAGAACCTTCTTCCTGTCCGCGTATAGCAGGCCCCGATACCCTCGCCGGCGATGCCGAATTGGCGCTCGATCGCTGCAGCGTCCCTGCCCACCACGACGATGGCCCTCGAACCCATGTGTTTTTCTTCGCAGATCACCCTGGACACGCCGTTGTTGCGGAAGTAGGTGAACACCTCCTCTGGGTGTTCCAGCATGTCTGGGTGTTCCAGCATGCCGGGCAGTTTGGAGCTGTCGCAGGGGGAAATGGTGGGCGGAAGGTACACCAGCCAGCGGGGATCCAGGGCAAAACGGCTCATCACCTCAAGCGCCGCCGCCGCGTTCTCCTCCCGGACTGTGATATTGCCCCGCAGCCGTGTCCCCACGATGCGTTTCCCCAGCACATCGTCAATATCAAGGAGGTTCGCCGCACGAGTCCCGGCCGGTGCAGAGGGTTCTTCCGGACGGGCGGGATCGGCCAGAGGTCTCACCGGCTCATAGTGGACCCTCGCCGCCGGAACCGAGACCAGCTCCTTTTCCGGGTAGCGGAGCGCCGTCAGCCTGCCCCCAAAGACACAGCCCGTATCTATGTTGATGGTATTGTTTAGCCAGGCGGGTTCTGGCACCGGGGTATGACCGTAAACTACCGTCGCCCGGCCACGGTAGCCGGCGGCCCAGTCGGCGCGCACCGGGAGCCCGAACTCGTCGGTCTCTCCGGTGGTCTCGCCATAGAGGCAGAAATCCCGAACCCGCGCGGACGCCCGGCCCTGATATTCCGGCTTCATTCCCGCGTGGGCCACCACCAGCCCGCCATCATCGAGCACATAGTGGCTGATCAACCCATCGAGGAACTCGGCAACCCGCTGCCGGAACGCAGGGGACTCCAGTTCCAGTTGCGCCAGCGATTCCGCCAGTCCGTGCGACACCTGCACATTCCGGCCACGCAGCTTGCGGAGCAGCTTGGACTCGTGGTTGCCCGCGACGCACAGCGCCGTGCCCTCGGACACCATGCCCATCACCAGCTTCAGTACCTTGACGACGCCCGGGCCGCGGTCCACGAGGTCGCCTACGAATACAGCTTTCCGGCCCTCCGGATGGGTTGCTGAAAGCACGGTCTCCCCGTCATCGCCGGCGCGGGACTCCAATCTGTAGCCGAGGCGTTCGAGGAGGACGGCCAGCTCGTCATAGCACCCATGCACGTCGCCGATGATGTCAAACGGTCCGTGTTCATGCTGCAGGTTGACCCACAGGGGCACCCGCTCCACGGTGGCTGATTCCACTTCCTCGGGAGAGTTGAGCACGAACACATGCCGGAATCCCTCGCGCTTCAGCCCGCGCAGCGACCTCCGGAGTTGTTCCGCCTGCCGGCGTACCACCTGCGGACCAAAGTTCCGGTCGGGCCGTTCCCGGTTGCGGGCTAGGCACAGGGCCTCCGGCATATTCAGCACGATGGCTACGGGCAGGCAGTCATGTTCCCTGGCGAGTGCCACCAGGGACTTGCGAGCCTGCGGCTGTACGCTGGTCGCGTCAATGACGGTGAGGCGTCCCGCCCGGAGCCGCGTCGCCGCAATGAAATTGAGCAGGGCAAAGGCGTCGGGAGTCGCGGCCTGGTCGGTGGCGTCATCCGCCACCATCGCCCGGCAATAGTCCGAAGAAACTACCTCCGTGGGCTTGAAGTGGCTGGCGGCAAAAGAGGACTTCCCTGAACCCGAGGGTCCGATGAGCGCCACCAGGCACAATTCGGGAATGGCGATCTTCATCGGGTAAAGACCCCCATCTGGGTCGGCGCGCCGTATGCGGGATGCTCGGGGCCGATGTCCTGAAAACGCACGTCGTATTTACGGCGGGCCGCCGCCTGCCTCGCCCAGTCCTGGAATTGCCCCCGCGTCCACTCGAACCGGTGGTCCCGGTGCCGGAGCGCTCCGGCGGGCAGTCCGCCGAAGAGGGTGTTGTACTCTGCATTGGGAGTTGTGATCAGCACCGCGCCGGGCTTGGCAGCCCCGAATACGACCTCCTCGAAGGCGTCAAGACGCGGGGCGTCCATATGCTCAATCACCTCCATGGCCACGGCGGCGTCATAGCCGCTCAGCCGCTTGTCCCGGTAGGTTAGAGAGCCATGCAGTAGGGTGATGCGCTCCCGCTGCCGCGTGGGCAGGGAATCGAGACGCAGGCGCAGCCGCGCCGCCTCCAACGCCCGGTGGGAGACGTCCAGGCCGGTTACCGAACGAATTGCAGGCTCTCCGAGCAGCTCGCCAATCAGTCTTCCTTCGCCACAGCCGAGGTCCAGCACCTTGGTTGCGCCGAGCGTGTGGAGCGTGGCCAGCACTGCCTGTATGCGCTGCTCTCCCAGTCGCAGCGGGGCTTCAAGCAGCTCCTCCTCCTGTTCCTGCCGCGCCTCGGTGATATCCGGGTCGCCCTGTCCTGCATCCAGCAGTTGGGCCAGCGCCTGGCGCACCAGCCCGCGCTGGTGCTTCAGGTAGCGGCGCGAGATGAGGTCGCGCTGCGGATGGCTGTCCAACCACCCCTGGCCAAAGCGCAGCAGCTTCTCCACCTCAGCGTCGCCGACCCAGTAATGCTTGTCGTCGTCCAGCACCGGCAGCAGCACGTACAGGTGGGCCAGCAGGTCCCGGAGCCGGGATTCCGACGTCAGGATCACACTGAAGTACGGGCTGGCCCCCCACTCGGGGAAGCGTTCATCCAGCGGGTGTCCCTGGATCTCGACGCAGTAGCCCAGCGGTTCAAACAGGCTGCGGATGAGGTCCGCTCCCTCTCCGGACGGTACCGCTGCGATCCGGGCCTCCAGCGGAATGGCCGACTCCGCCAGGTCCGGGCGCTCCTTGCTTGTGCCGGCGAGGGCGCTGCCGAATACTGAGGCAATCGCCACGCTCAGGTGGGATGATGCCACGTACGGGCGGTCATTCACGTATTGCTCCAGCCATCCTCCGGAATTGGACGCGCCGGGCTTCGGGCGTACCAAGCCCACCGGATCGATGTCCAGGAGCAGCGCTACGGTGCATCGGTCGCGCTCCGACTCGGGGTAGAAGACATCAGCCCGTCCGAATGGCAGCGTGAACGACTGCAGCCGGCCCGGGTTCTTATGTAGCAGGAACCCAAGGTCGGTGGCCGGTTGATACGTGGTGGAGATGGTAAGCAGCACATCATCAATCGTAGGACAGACGCACCCGGCATTCAAGGCCAGGGCTTTTCAGGAAAGGCGCGAGGAGCCATCAGGCGCGGCCAGGGCGGGCGCCAGTCACGGGTTATGCGTCTGGCTTCCCACGCGGAGCTAATGGTGGGGTGGGAGCCCATGGCCCATTTCATTCGGTGCCCTGTCACCCCACCGGCAACAACTCGCGAGATTTTCCCAGCAGTCGAGGCTCGGCGCATTGCCAAAAGGCAGGAGCTACACCACGTTCCCAAGCACGGAAGTTAGCGAAATCCTGTCTTGAGTTTGTCGAAGGGATGGCGGAGATAGAGTTCAGCGTGCTGGCCAAGTCCTACCTGCATGGACGTAACATAGATGAGTACAACCTGAGAAAAGCCGTCGGCGCCGGCGTGTCAGAGCAGAACGCGATAGGAGCTACGATTAACTGGCGTCTCACTGCCCAAGACGCGAGACGCAGGCTCCGTCGCCTCTATCCCTGTCTACTCTCTTGGCGCAACCGCTGGCCCCGGTGGTGGTGTCCCCGTGAGCGTCATCGCCGGTGGCCTAAAGCGTGTGTATGATGAACCCCATGACGAACGACCTGGAACAGCTCCGAGGCGAGGTCGAAAGGCTGGTCTACAGCGCGGAGGAGTCCGGGTTCACCATCTGCCGCCTGGTGGTTCCGGGCAAAAGTGACCTGGTTACCGTCGCCGGGACCATGCCGGGAATTCAGCCGGGGGAGCGGCTGCACCTGCAGGGCAGGTGGATAAACCATCCCGTCCACGGCTACCAGTTCCGGGCTGACAGCTACACCTCCCAGCTGCCCGCCAGCGCCAATGCCGTGCGCCGCTACCTGGCATCAAGCCTGGTGAAGGGCATCGGTCCAGTGCTTGCCGGAAGGCTGGTGGACTGCTTCGGCGACGACACCCTTCGAGTGATCGACGAGCAGCCGGAGCGTCTCACCGAGGCCCCGGGTGTCGGACCCCGCCGGGTGGAGAGCATCAAGCGGGCCTGGTTGGAGCAGCAGGTGATACGGGGCGTGATGCTGTTCCTGCAGGGCCACGGGGTCAGTGCCGCCTATTCCACCCGCATTTACAAGACCTACGGCCAGGACGCGGTGAAGGTCGTCCAGGAGAACCCCTATCGGCTGGCTCAGGACGTGCGGGGGATCGGTTTCATCACCGCCGACAAGATTGCCCGGCAGATGGGGATAGACGAGCATTCGCCCCACCGGGCCCAGGCCGCCCTGGAGCACCTGCTGCTGGAGCGGGCCGGTGAGGGCCACGTCTTCGTTCCCAATGCCGAGCTGGTCGACCTGTGTCAAAGCCGCTATGACATCCCCGAGGAACTGTTGAGGCTGGCGGTGGGAAGTCTGTGGGAGGCGGGACGGGTCGTGCTGGACGGAGAGGCTGTCTTCCTCCGGGGCCTCTACCTTGCCGAGCGGGCCGTGGCCGATTCCATCAGGAATCTGATGGCCAGCCCCGGGCAGAGGCGGGAGTTCGACGCTCCGTCCTCCGTGGAATGGGCCAGCCGCCGGATGGGAGCGGAGCTGACCGGGGAACAAAGACAGGCGGTCCAAGAGGCCGTCTCGCAGAAGGTCTTCGTCCTGACTGCCGGGCCTGGAACCGGCAAGACAACCATACTGCGTGCCGTGATGTCGATCCTGGAGGCTCTTGGCCAACGGGTGGCATTGGCGGCCCCCACCGGGAGGGCGGCCAAGCGTCTCGGCGAGGCTACCGGCCGGGAGGCACAGACACTGCACCGTCTGCTGGAGTTCAAGCCCGGGGAGGGCCGCTACGGACGGGACGCCGAACGTCCCCTGGAAGCCGATGTCGTGGTGATCGACGAGACCTCGATGCTGGACATCGTGCTGTGCCACCACCTGCTGCAGGCGGTGCCCCGCCACGCCTCGGTGCTGTTCGTCGGAGATGCGGACCAACTGCCCTCCGTCGGGCCCGGCAAGTTCCTTGGAGACATCCTCGAGTCCGGAGTCGTGCCCTTCCATCGTCTTGAGCGGATCTTCCGCCAAGGGGACCGCAGCGGCATCGTCGAAGCGGCCCACCGGGTCAACCGGGGCCGACTGCCCTCTCTCGGCTCCAGCGGCTCCCATGGGGACTTCTATTTCGTGGAAGCCGATGACCCCGAGGTCGCGGCCCATGCCGTCGTCCGCATCTGTGCGGAGCGGATCCCGGCGCGGTTCGGACTGCGTCCCATGAGGGACGTTCAGGTGCTGTGTCCCATGAACCGGGGTGCCGTCGGCGTCCATCAGCTCAACGACCGGCTCCGGGAGGCACTCAACCCTGCGGGGACCGAGGTGACACGCTTCGGACGGACCTTCCGGGTGGGCGACCGTGTGCTCCAGACGGTCAACAACTACGACAAGGATATCTTCAATGGCGACCTGGGTTGGGTGACCGGGGTGGACCACGACGCCAGACGGGTCGCAGTGAACTTCGAGGAAACCGGCGTGGACTACGATTTCTCGGAACTGGACGAGCTGCAGCCCTCCTTCGCAATGACCGTACACCGGGCCCAGGGAAGCGAGTTTCCCGCGGTGGTGGTTCCGCTTCTGACGCAACACTACCCGATGTTGCAGCGCAACCTGCTGTACACCGCGATCACCAGGGGGAGGAGGTTGGTCGTGGTTGTCGGGAGCCGGCGGGCGTTGGCCATGGCCGTCCGAAACGACCGTCCCGGGGAGCGAAACTCGCTGCTGGGGAAAAGGCTTTCGGGGACGAGGACAGGAAGCTGGGGCGGCGTTTCCTGCGAGCGGCCTCGAACGCCCCAGCCTCCTGTAGGCCGCCGAAAGCCCAGGGCCGGCGATGCTGCCCTGGACATTTACCGGAGCGGAAGTTGCACTCCCTGGCGCGCCACACGAGACGGGTGCAGCCGGAGGCCCGCCAGACAACCCAGCTTCATCCGGCGGAGCCGATGCGGTACTTGCCCGTGCCGCACACGGTGCAGACTGCGCGAAGGGCGGGACGTCCGTTCTTCATGGTCACCTGTTCAACATCCCGTGAGCCGGTCTTGGCCCGGCACTTCAAACAGTAGATTTCAACGGATTCAGGGGGTGTGGCCATAATCGAAGGCTCCTGTTCGGAAGGCTGCCAGGATTATAGCCAAAACAGACCCTCGCGCCGGATGTGGTTACAGAATCGGCCAGACCGGCCGGTGGTTCCTTTTGCTTGTAGCGTATGGTTGAGGAGGGCGAATGTATTTCCGGAGGATATACGCTACAAGCAAACGGAACCGGCAATGCTATTCTCCGGCAAAAGTGTCTCTCCGCGGATAAAGGCAACTCGTCCCGAACCATCCGAGAGAGAACAACCACAAAAGCTCCACCGTTGACCAAGCACGCAGACGGTCATAACATCCAAGAACGCTGAACGGTGAGAGCGCACATATGCACAGCCGAATAAGGTCGCCAAGGACGTGGCGCTGGCCGCCCTGCGGTCCGCCAGCACCGCGTCGGACCCTCCTCTCGCCTACGACGCACTCAAAGAGGTTTTCCAGGCAGGATGGCCGACCAAGGACAGCCAGCGGCCAATGAAAGACGCCATGTGCGCCTCTGGCCATGCGGCCAGCCGCTGCTCCGGCCAAAATGCCGACAGCTGGAAAACCGCCATATCCCTAACCTGGCAGACAGTGGTCAAAGAGGTGGTCCATGAGCGTTCCCCGCGCCACATATCTGGATCCCCAACCGGATCTCTTCCTTCCTGATCGGCCTTATGAGATCCGGGACAGCGTGGCCGCCGACCACCTGGCGGGAGACGGCAACACTTATTTCCTGAGTCTCTACTTGGGCCGTCTGGATACCACGGTCATTTCCGGCTCGTGCTTCGTCAGTCCAGTCGTTACCGGCGACGCCACCGGACTGTTTGCTCCCGACCTGTTCGTGTCCTTCAATGCCAGTCGGGAGAGTAACTATAAACGCAACGGCTACGTCATCTCCGAACAGGGCAAGCCGCCGGACTTCGTGCTGGAAATCGCTTCCTACGCCAGTGGGAACCTGGACGCCACGGTGAAGCGCGAAGCCTACGCCGCCCTGGGCATACTCGAATACTGGCGATTCGATCCCACGGGAGAATACAACGGAGAGTATCTGGCCGGAGACAGGTTGGTGGATGGCCACTATCAGCCCATCGCCATCGAGCAGCTGGGAGCGGAACTCCGGCAGGGTTACAGCCATGTTCTGGACGTGCATTTACAATGGCACAAGGTTAATCCGCACCCATACCGGAAAGGAATGCTGGACTTCTACGACGCCCGGCTGGACCGGCGTCTCTCGACAATGACCGCGGAACTCGCGGACCTGTACTGCGAGCGCTCCCTGCGCCTGGCTGCCGAGGCCCGTGTCCGCGAACTGGAAGAACGCCTCGATCAACAAAATGCCTGAACCAGCACATGGCTATCGCATATGAAAAATTGAGGGCCTCAAACTCTCGCACCGGCAGCTCGTTACAGTCGGCGGACACCGCCGCGAAATGGCTGGAGGCACCCACGTCGATGCCGGCGGCGTTGAGGTTTACCAAGGACAACTGCCGCTGGCAGGCGCTGAGCACCTCCGCCCCTCTAGGCCTTCAGGTTTTCCCTTCCCCTGCTCCCCTTCATCATCCCACATCTTAGTACTACAGTCGCAGATTGGGAAAAGGTTGAATGCGGGCAGTTGTTCTATGTTGAGTTGTCGTCGTGGATGTTGGGAGAGATGAGGTTGTGGAGGTCGCCCGGCGGGCCGAGGGAATTGAACGGGTACACGAGTGCTTCGCTGGCAGGTTCCAGCGGCCAGAGCCGCGCCGGCGGGCGCTTGAGGGTTGCTCAGCCCGGTGGAACGCAAGGACGGATGGCAACTGACGGAGCAGCCCTTCGGCACGACTCGGGAGGCGACGCCACTCCCTACGGGGTGCAGTGCCTGCTGTCTGGTTGCATCTGGGACGCGGACCTGGTCCGGAATGATTTGAGGCAATATGTGGCCGACCATCTGAGAGACGGCGATGAGGTTTTGGTGATGGACGAGACCGGATTCGTAAAGAAAGGGGAGAAATCGGTCGGGGTGCAGCGCCAGCACAGCCGCACGACGCGGCGTGTCGAGAACTCTCCAGTTGGCGTGTTCCTGTCCTATGCCTCGTCAAAGGGCAGGACGCTGCTGGACCGGGAGTTGTACCTGCCCCAGGCGTGGACTGACGACCGGAAACGCCGACGCGAAGCCGGGGTGCCTGATAGTGTCGGTTTTTGGACTAAGGGAAAACTGGCCCGGCAGATGCTGCAGCGGGCGGTTGGGTCAGAAGTGCCGGTTTACTGGGGACGCGGTTTACGGCAGCGACCGCAAGTTGCGGCTGTGGCTGGATCGGCAGGAGATTCCCCACGTGATGGCCATCAAGCGCAGCGAAAAGCTGTGGGCTTTGACGGAGAGGGAACTATTACAGGTGAGGGCAGACCGGCAGGCGGCGCAGGTTGACGACGCCAACTGGGTCGGGTGCAGCGCCGGCGATGCTGCCAAGGGCCCGCGGGTCTACCACTGGGCCGCCGCGGAAATACAGCCCCTGAGACAACCCGGCAAGGGCCACTGGCTGTCGGCACGCCGTAGTGTGGCCAACGGAGGAACTGGCCTACTACGTCTGTTATGGCCCGTCGGGAACGGCCTTGGAGGAACTGGTCAGAGTCGCCGGGAGGCGCTGGACCATAGAGGAATGTTTGAGGAAGCCAAGGGTCAGGTCGGCTTGGACCAGTACGAGGTGCGGCGGCGGAATGGCCGGTACCGGCACATCACGCTGGCGATGCTGCCCCACGCCTTCCTGACGGTGATCAGAAATCAGGCGGCGAAACAGAGAGAAAGAGGGTCCGCTACGGCCCCGATGAAGAACTGATTCCCATGACTTCGCCGGAGGTGCAACGGCTGCTGACACGCTTGGTATGGAGTGATAACCAACCGCCGTATTTCATCTTGAACTGGTCGTGGTCGAGACGCCGCCACCAAGCCAATGCCAAGCAATGCCCCTACAAAACGCACCTATCACAGCTGCAACTGTAGTACTAGGAATCACCAGAACAAGTCAGCTATAGTGTTGAGACTGACAGCCCGGAGCTGGAGGCAGGGCAGGCGGTGGACGGAAATACGGGTTCTACTGGCTAATTGATGAAGTACGGCATGGGGGTGGAATATAGACTTGGAGGAGATTAACACCGGAGGAGATAGGGCATGAAGTCACTGGACAGGATTACCTTCGATCCCGCAGTGATGGGGGGCAAGGCGTGCGTCCGCGGCATGCGCGTAACGGCGGGGACGGTGGTGGGGCTGTTGGCGGCCGGCCGTTCCCGCGCGGAGATACTCCAAGCATACCCATATCTAGAAGTGGAAGACATCGACCAGTGCCTGGCCTACGCGGCCTGGAGGTTGGAGGAACGCGAGGTTCCTCTCCACACGTCATGAGGCCGAACCTCCTCGTTGACATGAACCTGTCACCCCAATGGGTGCCCGTCCTGCGGAGGTACGGGTGGCAAGCAGTGCATTGGTCCACCATTGGAGACCCTGGAGCCAGCGACAAAGACATCATGGATTGGGCGAGGGACCAACAACACGTCGTGTTCACCCACGATCTGGACTTCGGCACCATGCTGGCGCTTTCGCACGAAGCGGGGCCGAGTGTGCTACAGGTTCGCGCGGAAGACACTCTACCGGACTATCTGCAACAGCCGGTCATAGACGCTCTCAATCAGCACGAAGCCGACTTGTCCACTGGTGCCCTGGTAGTGGTTGACGAGAGACGAAGCCGGGTTCGAGTGCTGCCGATATGAGGCCGCGTGCCGCACGTTGCCAATCAAGGAGCACGCCGGGGATGTCAATGCCGCTATGCATCAGGACAACGGTACAGCGCGGCGGCAAAGCGGTGATTGCAGTGGTGGAGGAAATCCAATGAGAATTGGCGGCGTGGATTTCCCAGAGCCACTGCTGAACGCCCTGCAAGAAAGGCGGTTGGTGGTATTCGCCGGCGCGGGCGTCTCCATGGGGCCGCCCGCCAGGCTGCCCGGATTCCGCGAGCTGGCGCGCCAGGTAGCCGAAGGCACAGGTCTATCCATTAGTGAGCTCGAGCAGGAAGACCGGTTCTTGGGACGGCTTGAGGAGGACGGTACAGAAGTCCATCAAATCGCGGCCCAACTGCTACAGCAGAACGAACCGCAGCCGACGGAATTGCACCGGAGCCTACTCCGCCTGTATCGCAGAACTGAGGACATCCGCATAGTCACAACCAACTTTGACCTGCTCTTCGAGGAAGCCGCTAACAACCTGTTCAATCCGGGGCCAAAGATATTTCATGCTCCTGTGTTGCCCTTGGGCGAACGCTTTCAAGGCCTCGTCCATATCCACGGGTCGGTAAACGAACCGAAAGAAGCGGTGCTGACCAGCAAGGACTTCGGGCACGCCTACCTGACCGAAGCCGACGGCTGGGCGCGCCGCTTCCTGGTAGACCTTTTCGCCAACCACACTGTGCTGTTCGTCGGCTACAGCCACAATGACACCATAATGACCTACCTGACGCCATCGCTGCTAGGTGATAGCAACGATATGCGCTACGCACTCATCGGAGACCGGAGCGATACTCCGGCCCGCTGGCGCTCAATGGGTATCCAGCCCATCGCATTTCCGCAAGAGTCGGAAAGCGATTACAGTGGGCTGGACAAAGCAGTATCCGGATTGGCCAACCATACACGCCGCGGCATATTGGACTGGCAACGGGAAATCACGAACACCGCCAGTGCGCCGCCGCCCTTTGACGAGGAATCCGCCGGAGTCATTGATCACGCCCTCAACACCCCGGAACTGGCACAGTTTTTCACTGCAGCAGCCGAGTCCCCAGACTGGATTGAGTGGCTCGACCGCCGCCACCATCTGGACGCCCTCTTCGCCGACCGCGAACTCAGCGATTGGGAAAGGATGGTGGCAAACTGGATGTCCAGATGCTTCGCCTTGGCTCACGACGACGCCCTGTTTCGGGCGATAGAAAGCCACAGATTTCGGCTGAACCCGGAATTCTGGAAGCTACTCAGTTGGCAGATGCAGAACAGCATCCCAGAATCGTCAGACGACACGGTTATGACCCGCTGGGTCCTCTTCTTGGCGAGCGTCGCTCCGAGTAACGGTGACGACATCGCTTTGTCGTGGATAGCAGAAGCCGCCGCCAGCGTCGGAGCAACGGACGCCCTGCTGCGAACCTACGAGGAAATGACCGGCCTTATCAATCGGGAACCGAGCCGTGTAGGTATAATCAGTTCGGACAGGTACCACTACCAACTGGAAACAATGCTGACCGAACATCTCAAACCGTACCTATCTCAGATAGCCGAATGGCTGCTGGAAATCACAGCGAGACGACTGAGCGAAAGGCACTCAGTACTCACAGCTTGGAGACAATCGGAGTCGACTCGGGATTCAGACAGCATCTTTCGGTCAGCAATCGAACCCCATTCCCAAGACGAGCTTCATAACAACATAGACGCGCTGATAGACGTGGCGCGGGAGTGCCTGGAGTGGCTGGCCGCTAACCGGGCGGAGTACGCCCGGCTGTGGTCCGAACGCCACGCGAATTCCCAAGCGCCACTATTGCGTCGGTTGGCAATTCATACCCTGACGGAACTGACCGGGTTGTCGGCAGACGAAAAAATCGGCTGGCTTCTGGAACATTGCGACGTGAATGAGCAAGCCGCCAAGCATGAGATATTCAGGGCAGCCAGAAGCGTCTTCCCTCATGCAAGCCAGAAACTGCGCGAGTCCTTTATCCAGCATGTGCTGGATTTCCGCTTGCCGGAAAGTGAGGATTATGACTCCGCGCGTGTATCTTCGGGCCATCACTTCGAGTGGCTGCATTGGCTTCACGAATCGGCGTCAGATTGCGAACTAACCAAGGAAGCGCTGGACGGTATTCTGGCGCGATACCCTGAATTTCTGCCGTCAGAACATCCTGACCTATTGATGTGGTCAAACACATGGGCGGGCACCAGAAGCCCCTGGACAGCGGAAGCGCTCCTGGCGAGTCCGGTAGACGAAATGGTGCCCTCGTTGCTGGAATATCAGCCAACAGACAGGGAGACATTCGAAGGCTACGACCGCTCGGCAATGCTGAATACTGTTAGAGAAGCAGCCAAACAGAAACCGGATTGGGGCCTCGAATTGGCAGACAGCCTGGCTGCTTCAGCGGAATGGAGCACAGACCTATGGTCCAGCATATTTCTCGCTTGGGCCGAAACGGAACCAACCGGGGACCGCCTCCGCCAAGTGCTTTCGCATCTGTCGGCTGACGAGCTGCACGAACAGCACGCTGACGACATTGCTACCGCGCTTTGGGAATTATCACAAAAGACCAGTAGTGCGGAGGACGACAACTTCCTGGAGAAAGCCAATGCAATTGCCGTTGCCCTGCAATTACCCGCTGCCAGAACCGAACTTCCGACCATGACCAGCTACGTCGACAATGTTCTGCAAGAAGTGGATTGGCTGACCACGGCGATAAATCACCCATCGGGCAAGCTGGCCCAGTTTTGGCTGCGGAGCATAGAGCTATGGCACAACAGCCAAGAAACGCCGCCTCAATCGCTTAGCAGCGAATATCTGACCGTACTGAACGGGATCATTGAGGACTGTAGCGACACGGGCAAACTCGGCCAGGCAATACTCACCAGCCGCCTTCATTTTATGCTGCATATAGATGAGGGTTGGACAGTGGACAACCTAGTGCCGCTTTTTGACCCTGAACACGAGGACTTTCGGCCTGCTTGGGACGGTTTCTTGACTTGGGGGCGAATTACGCCCCAAGTAGAGGACAGTATGCGTGAGGCATTCCTGAAAGGCGTGCAGCGTGCCAAGCGCGAACCGGCGTGGAGGATGCAGCACCGCTTTCTGGCATTTTACACAGAAATGCTTGTCTGGTCAGTAAGCGGCCCCATTGACGAATGGATCACCACGCTTCTTAGCGACAGCACCAACGAAGTCAGACGTCTATTCGCAGAGAGAATCGGCTTCATTTTACGTTCTCTGAGCGAAGATCAACAAAAGGAATGGTGGAACACCTGGCTCAAGGGTTACTGGGACAACCGGCTACAGGGCGTACCCTGTCCATTGGATGACGAGGAAATCGCTCAGATGCTGGAATGGGTGGTGCAATTGCCGGGCGTGTTCCCCGAGGCTGTCAGCCTGGCAGTACGAATGCGTAAGGTACCACTAGAAAAGTCCATGATACTATTCCGCATCGGTGAGAGCGATCTGATAGATGAGTACCCTAACGACCTCGCCAAATTCTTGATCCAATTGGGACAGCACGATACTCAGCCATGGTTATGGTATGGAACAAAAGACGCGTTCGACAGGCTACTGGCGAAGGAACTACCACTGGATATAGCCACGGGGCTACGCGAGCTGCTCGCCAAGAACGGCCAGTGGATGGGCGATTAGTCACATGGTAAGGCAGCCGCCCTGCGTAACACCACAACACTGCCACTGAGGGACAATTACCCGAGTGCCGAGCCAGTTAACTGTTGTATTCTCTGCTGGAGGCAAGCCTCCAGCCCTTTCGCACTCCCCCGGTGATCAGACCAGTAACCGTTTCCATATACTCATCCAAGCTGGGAGTTGCCCGTCGGCGTGGATGGACTAGATTACCTTGTCTCCCGACCCTGGCGCTGATTGGCTGTCCGGCTCACCCGCCGCCCCCGGCAGCGGGGTCAGCATCACGCGCCAGCGGGGAGTTTCCTTGGACGCTTCGACCAGGAGTTCCTCCAGAGGAACATCGATGTCGATATCGTCAAACTCGAAGTTGAAGGCAGCTTTCACATGGGCCGGGCAGACGAGGCCCGCCGTGGCGTTGTTCTCCCGCCCCACTCGCCTCAGTTCCTCGCGTTCAGCGAGGGTCATCTTCCGCTGGTAGTGGCAGCCTGCGATGGCGCATTTGACCGACACTTTTCTGGCCATTTCCCCAATGTTACAACGACCGAGCAAGCAGGGGGTCGGGCATACCCGCATGATGTTCAGCCTCATCCACTTCTGCCCGCGAGGTCATACGGCCCAGAGGCAAAGTCGTCGTGCCAGGGACGCCAGGCCGGACCAGCAACACGCGGTCGAGGTGGCTGGAAACAGCCCTGTTTACAGCCATGGCTGGAAATCCCTAACTCCCATAGCTGACAGGGTGGCTGGAAAACCCGGTTGCAGAACTCTTGGGAGAATTCTATATGTTGTTGTCCAGCGATTGTGTCCCCTTTAATGAAAAGCGAATATGTCATCCGGTTTAGTCGGCGGAGGTTGGTGATCCGGCCAGGGCCTCTGCTTCGGCACGCTCCTTGGCACTGAGTCTCTTTGTTGGCGGAGACTCCGCCGAGGCGTACTTTCCGGCAGTGTTTCGGTCCATGCCCAGCTTCCGGGCGATGGCTCTGAGGGAAAGCCCCTGCTCCTTGACCTGTTGGACTGCCTCCCAGCGAGCCTGCTGGGTCTCCGTGGGCGTCCGGAGCAACTGGTGGCGACCCGGCTTTGTCTTCTTGCCTCTGCCCCTGGTGGCTACATCTTCGTCGTTGGCCTCGTTGTCGTCGGACGATTCTGACGATTCAAGGGCGGCCAGGCGCTCCTGTTGAGGCGTATCCAGACGGCTGCCTGCCACCCCATCGGCGCCCTCCTGATGTTCCGGGCCGGGGGAGCAGGCGCTGGCTACGCCCCACACCGCTGAGGAGGGCGGCGGTCCCTCCTGATAATCGATGGCCTCTCCCTGGTACCGGATCATCAGATCCCCGTCAGCCCGTTCCAGGACGTCCACCCTGAGTCCGGCGTAGCTGGGCCGTTCCGCCCCTGGCAGCAGCTGCATCACCCGCCAGTGGTACTTGACCGTGTTGTCCCGGGCCACCTTGCGGGTGTCCTTGATGCAGATGGTCTCGGTCAGAGACAGCTCGGACGGCACCGGTCGGTAGGCAGTCTCCGGCTGGTCGGCCGCGACCGCGAAGCGGGCGTTCAACTTGGGCAGAAAATCTTGGAGGACCTCCTTGGCCTGGTCAATAGTGCTGGCGCCGACCAGGCGCAGTTCGGTTACCAGACGGTCCTGGAAGGTCTCCAGCATCCGCTCTACGCGCCCCTTGGCCTGTGGAGAGAGAGCGAATATCCGCTGGATGCCCAGTTCCCGCATCACCCGGGCGAAGTGGTGGGTGGTTTCAACAGGCACCGGCCTCTGACGGGCGTTGTACTTGAAGGCCGCGTGGCGGTCGCTGTATAGGGCCAAGGGTATTCCCCACTGACGGATCATGCCCTCCAAGAGCACCAAGTAGCCGCGGGTGTCCTCGGTGGTGCGGAAGACGGCTTGGGCCACGGTGCCGGTGGCATCGTCCACGGCTATGAGCAGCGTCAGCTTGGGTCCCCGGTCCTCCAGCCAGGGATGATGACTGCCATCGATCTGTACCAGCATGCCTTCCTGGGGCATACGACGGCGCCGAAACCGGTGTTGCTGGGAACGGCGGCTGCGAGGACTGCCGATGCCGGCCTTGACCAGGATGCGGCGCACCGTGGGGCGGCTCAGGTCGATGCCCTCCCGTTCCCGCAGCAGCTCGGTGAAGTGGCTGTGGTTTGCTCCGGCGTAGCCGTTGTTGGCCAGCTTCACCACGACGGCAGCAGCTGTCTCGGGGACGGCGTTGTGGGGACGGCGTTGTGGGGACGGCGGCCCCGGTTCCCGTGGGCCAGTGCGGCGGCACCGTGCTTGCGGTAGGCAGCGAGGAGGCGCTTGGTGTGACGCTCGCTCACCCCCATGATCTCGGCTGCCTGGGCGATGGGAAGCTGGTATTCCAGAATGCTGTTGAGCACCTGAATCCTTGCCTGTTCCTGCTGGTTCAACGTTACATCCCTCATAGGGATGACATATTCGCTGATCAGTTAGCAGGTGACCGAATCGTAGAACAACAACATCTATACATCAGGCATTCCAGCCAGGCGTGTGAAGCGATGACGCTGTACGGTTATGCCAGCGTCTCGGTGAGAGAGCGGGAGGAATCTGGACCTGCAGGTGGAGCGGCTGGTCCGCGCCGGCTGCGCCATGGGCAACATCCGGGCCGAGGAAGCCAGCGGGGCCAAGGACGACCGCGGCGGCCCCCTGGAACTGCTGGACCTGCTGATCGAGGAGGACACCTTGGTGGTCACCCACATCGACCGGCTCTCCAGGGGGCTTCCCTACGGGCTGCAGGTGATCGAGGGCCTGCACTATGCCGGCGTGGAGTTCCGGTCCCTGGCGGAGGACTTCGGCACTGCCACGGCCAACGGCAAGCTCCAGCTCCCGATGGTGCTCTCCTTCAGCGAGTGGTGGCGGAACTCGATCACGGACCGCTCGGTCGCCAGGCAGGCGAAGGCGCGGACCGAGGGGCGTTACCCTGGCCGACGGCCGAGCCTCACCGAACAGCAGGGGGAGTACATCCGGGCGGAGCGTTCCCAGGGAGTGAGCCAGCGGGAGCTGGCCAAGCGCATGGAGGTCAGCCGCTGGACCATCCAGCAGGTGGACGAATAGGGCTTGAATAGAGATTGCAGCCTCAGCACGGGGCATGGCCAATTGGCAGCCAACCCCAATTACGCTCCCACGACAGTGCCGGATACGGCTCCGGAGTCATCGCGATCCCAAACCAGTCAAGTGCAGCGGGCGATTTTGAACGGAGCCGGCGTCTTGCGCCGACCTGGCGGGCGGCCCTATATCGGCATAATGTCTCAAAACGCCCGTTTGATGGGCAGGAGGAACGGATGCCAATACGCAAAGAGATGCGGCAGCGATACCCGAAGGACTGGGCGCTGCGCTCGATGTTCGTGCGGTTCCACCGGGCTGGGAACCGTTGCGAGTGTTGCGGGGTTCACAACCACACCTTGCGCGAGGACACCAGGGCGGTCGTGGTTCTGACCGCCGCCCACGTGTACGACAAGCGGCCGGAGGCCTGCGGCCTGCTCAACCTGGCGGCGCTCTGCCAACGGTGTCACCTTCGCCACGACGCCAAGGACCGCGCCCAGGGCAGGCGGGAAAGGGCCCGCGGCCCGCAGCTGGCGCTGGCGATTTGAAACGCCCCTTTGGTGAACGGCCTACTGCCTTGACACCGAGTTACGAAGTGGAGGTCTGCCCCAAGAGTTCCAGCGGGGAGAGCGCCCCGGTGTTGGTCAAAGTTCGTACGAACCCCGAGGACGGCATGGCCGTAAGGCAGGCCGCACGAAAAATGCGCCGAATCTACTGCATGAGATATTCTAGCCTCGTTTGATCGCCGAATCCCTGGCCCTCGTGTCCTGAGCAGGTGATACGGAGATGCTATCGATCCCTTTAAGGTTGACGCATGCCTTCCTCAATTGAATGGACCGACGAAAGCTGAAATCCGGTTACCGGCTGTACTCGCGTATCGCCGGGCTGCGACCACTGCTATATGTTCGCCCTTTACCCACGACTGAGAGGGATGGGCGTCCCAGGGTACGATACCAGCCCGGATGATGTTCGTCTGCTCTCAGAACGGCTGCAGATTCCACTGTCATGGAAAAAGCCCCGTCTGGTATTCGTGAACAGCATGTCCGACGTGTTCCATCCCAGGGTGCCCTTCGACTACATACTTCAAATGTTCTCAATAATGGCAGAGGCCGCAGCGCAGCGTGGGCATGTGTTTCAGGTCCTGACCAAGCGGCCCGGAAGAGCGGTCGCATGGTGGGAGCAGAATCAACAACGCTTTCCAGAGGGATGGCCACCGATGGTGTGGATTGGCACATCGGTGGAGAGCCAAAAATACGCTCCGCGTCTCACGGTGCTGGAGCGCCTTCCGGCGTCTGTCCGTTTCGTATCTGCAGAGCCGCTGCTCGAACGCATTGATCTCCGGCCGTGGTTTGAAAGGGGTGCGCTGAACTGGGTCATCGCCGGTGGCGAGAGCGGGCCGGGTGCCCGCCCAATGGACCCTGACTGGGTGCGGGACCTGCGCGACCAATCCGTCGACTCCGGTGTTGCTTTCTTCCTGAAACAGCTGGGAGGCGTCAGGAACAAACGCGGCGGAGCAGACGCGCTCATCGACGACGGTGGGAAGAGCCGGCTTTGGCGAGAAATGCCCATCCCGGGTCGATTGCCTGAACCCAGGTAACGGAAGGAGCGTAATTCCCAGTGACTGCCAGGAACCGGGGACAGGAACTAACGAAAGCCTCAGACGGGTTGCCCGCCTTGAGTGTTGCCGGGCACGCCAAAGAAAAGGAATTCGTCCTCAGGAACATAACAGGCATCTTTACTCATGCGATGAAGAACAAGTGGCCTGGAAGGCTCTACTACGTGGACCTGTTCTGTGGGCCCGGCAGGTGCGTCGTCAGGGACTCGGATGCCGAAACAGAGGGGTCCTCGCTGATCGCCGTGGAAGCGCCCTTCACCCACTATTACTTCGCGGACGCAGATGAGCCATACATCGAAGTCTTGAGAGAGAGCGTAACCGAAGTCAATGGTTCGGGGAAACAACTTCATTACTATGTTGGTAGAGCAGAAGAAACCGTAGATAAGGTCTTGCAGAATCTCCCACACCCAAACCGGTCGCTTGGGCTTGCTTTCCTTGACCCATGGGCCTGGAACTTTTCGTTTGAGGGCCTCAAGATACTGACCCAGGGCCGCCGGCTGGACATACTGATAAATTTCAATATCGGGTACACGAAGAGAAATTGGCGGTATGAGTCTCCGGAACTGGACTCGTTTCTGAACCTGCCTGTGGGTCACCGGGAGTTCTTCAAAACGAAGGCGCAGGGAATTCCGGATACCCGCACCCTACTGGACCACTATGAGCACGAATTGCGAAAGATCGGCTATGAGCATACCGCCGATGACAGACCCGTTACGAACTCAAACAACACGCCCCTCTACCACCTCATTTTTGGCAGCAAGAACAAGCTTGGGAAAACGTTAAGAGATGCCGTGTCCCAGAAGACCCTGAGCGGGCAGCTCACCATGCTCGGATAACAATTTGGCTGAGGTAATGCGCCGGCGCAAAAATAATCTGCGTAAACCCGCAGAGGTAGTTGACGCTGAACAAGGTCAATCAGACAACCAAGTTCCACGGACCTTAGGACTTGGCCCAATTGGCGAACTGGCTGGTCCGGTCCGGGTGCAGCGGCACGGTCCGGGCTCTGCGCCCTTGCTGCGGTAGACCAGCAGGGAGCCGGCCATGACGTCTATGTCCCGCCATTCCAGAGCCACGGTCCCGCCGACACCCAACCCCGATCGCCACATGATGAGCGCCGTGGTGCGAGCCTGATGCCGGTTGTGGGACGCCAGCGCGTCCAGGAGCCGCTTGACTTGTTCGGCCGTCCAGTAGTGAGGAACATTCATACTGGCAGAATATATTAAGATCAAATCTGCCAAAAGCAGCTGCTGTCATCAATTTCGCCCCTCGTGGGCCATGCCCTCGAGCAGCAGAGTTGGCAGAATATGAGCCAAACTCTGCCACCGGTAAAACCGCAGCTTTCCGCCTCTCTCCCGCACACAAACATGGTCCGAGGGCCCGCCACCGACCCCCAAGTACAGGGAAGCACCACTCTACGGCATTGTGGACATTGTCGCCCGCGTAAAGAGAGTTATGAACGGCCCCACGACCCCTCCCTGCTATACAGACCAATCACCACCCGCACATTTACTGACAACCGGCCGTAGCACCTCCTTGCCAGCCTCTGCCACAATGCACAGGTCACCGACTAAAAACGGCAGCAGGAAGGAGCCGATATGTCCATGCCCTTTATTGATGAGATCACCGCTCTCCAGAGCAAACTCAACCTCATCGACAGGCCAGACTGGGGGGCATTGAACCGACCCTCTCCAACCCAAATCATAGAAGCGTCTTTCTGGGCTCGGTCTATTCTGGAAATCATTGATGACACCGACCTCAGCCAGCTAGGACACCCGGTGAAGAACCAAATCCGCACCGTTCACAATTTTGACGATCCGGACCACCCTGGAAGCGCGAAAGCGATCTACGACGCCAACAAAACACTTCCGTTGATTCAAATACCCGGCTACATCATCCACATCAGATATTTTTCATTCTCCATATACGCCGACGGCAACCCCTGCCTAGACGTCATGAGCGACCGGCACGACCGAACCCTCGTTTACTTCTCGGATTTCATACAGGCCCTCAGATCTTTAGTCCTACCTTCAAGAGCGTGGCGATTGCTATCTGTCAATTAACGGAGAAGGCCACGCAGAAGTTGTTATCGGGAGACTACGGCTACGAAATCACCATCTTCTCATCTAAAAATTTCGGCTGGATCCTGTGGCATTTCGTCCAAAACCAACCCGCGTTGAAGCGTCGGATATTGTCAGAAATCTTCCAAGTTTACCAAGTGCCAGACCACGCGCTCGACAGACTCTTTTTCGCCGTAAGCAGAATTGGGCCTGCGGACCAGATGGTGATCGGGTTCGGTCCTCCATGGGAAGACGGACAAAACGTTCGTTCACCCTCTTTCAAAAGAGAATTGCTGTACGACATTATCAAAAGCTCTTAGGCGACAGCCAAGGCACGCACACCCTCACTCGGAACCCTCGCCAGCACCTTAACGTAGCAAGATTAATCTAACCACTCATCCCTAACCCTCCATGTTGACAGAAGCGCGGATCAACGACCGCCCTTCCCGACGGCTCAACATTGGCAGAGTTTGGGGCAAACTCTGCCAGCGGAAGCGCCGCGGCCGCATCAGAGGTGGACGGCGGCGAAATGTTCCGGCCGCATACCCCGTCCGAAGCGGTCCTCGGCGCCATTGACAATCGACCGACTCACGGTCCAACTGAACCGTCAGGGCGTTGAAAACGTCTTAGAAACGGACGTAATCTGCTATTCCAACCGTATGAGCAGCGACCTGAGGAACGAGGAACACGCCGCCGGCGTAAGAAGAGGGAGGAAAATCTTCCGTTACCTCCTGGATGAGATCCGCCCGCCGGTCCACATCGTCCACGGTGCAGGCGCGGGGAAGGAACTCTCCAGAGTCCTCGGCACGGGTCGGCTGCAAGTCCCATGTTCCGCCGGCGAGGTGTGCGACATCGAGACTTGTCGGCACCTGGTCATCCCAATTCCGAGCCTTTCCCCGCCCGCGTTCAATGGATGGATATTTTGGTCAGACGAACTGATGGACAAAGTGGCAGCCCGGGTGTGGAACAGGCTGGCCCGCTCTCGGTGAACTACATCAGAGGGACGGGGTGTCGATCCCCACAGGGAGTAGGAGGAGGGCAGTGAACTTTCAGGAAGTGTACAGCGAACTAGAGGAGGAATTCCGAGCTCGGGTCGACGCTGACCACCAACAGTGGAAATTCGAGATCGTCCACCCGCCAAACACTGCTCCCAATGGCCCCGTCGACTAGATCCTGGTCGCGATGGAGCCGTCCCTTAAAGGCTGGGCGAAGGACATTCCTAGACGCCAAGGAAAGGATACACCTCGGATTCAGGAATTTCTGCGGAGTGTGGCAACCCCACTTTCCGGTCGGCAAGTACCTGTGCAGCGGCGAAGAAACTTCCTTCCTCACAGACCTGGAAAAGGTGCCATGGCTACCGGTTCTCCCGGGGCGGGAAACGAGGAAAAGTACGATGCCTGGTATCCCCTACTGGAAAAGGAACTGGGCCTCGTCGCCAAACCTGTTGCGAAGATCATTTCCGTTGGCAGCAGGATGGACAGCTTCCTCTCCAACAGGGGACTGTACGGACACGTCGGCACGATTCCCCACTACTCCGGACAGGCCGCGGGACACCGGGGGCAGGAGATATCCGGCAGGGGGGCGGAGTCCGAGAGGTTCCAGGAGAAGCTGGGCGCCATACCCAGTTGGACCCACAGGCCCTACCACTCCTGCGACGCGAGACACGAGGCCCTGGAAGTCACGCCGACTGCAACGGAGGTCAAACTGCTGTTCGACTACAAGGTGCGGTTCGAACGCATCAGGCAACAGGAACAGACAGGGTGGAGACAGCATCAAAGGGAATGGCAACGTCGGTTGGATGCGAGGCAGGGGGGTGCAATGGCAAGGTCAGCTAGAAACATGCACCCCCGGCACTTTCACCCGGTCAAGCCAAGAGCAAGTCCCTCCAAACAGGACGCTCACCGCTCTCCAGAACCTTCAATATGCCTTTACGACACAGTTCGCTCGGCCTCTCGAGCCGCCGAACCCCCTCTCCCAACGACTCCAACTCCCCAGTTCCATGGACAACCCGAGAAGCCTGGCCATAAAAGTCGCGAATGGCCGTCCAGATTTCCGTTCGTTCCTCCAAGGTTTCACCCAAGTGTTTAGCACAGGTGGTGGCCAGCCGAAAACTCAACTCACCCGCTTCTGAGTCCAAGTACAGGGCCTCTAGGGCTATCCTGAGATCTATGGCGCGGTCAACAGCGTCGGCATCCACTATTACGGACCTTGCCCACCGGTTCACGGCCACCCGAAATCTCGATTCCGAACTGACCCGGTCGTGGAGCCCGGGTAGAAGATACCAAGCCCTCCTGAGGGAGTCCGGACTGAGGTTTGGCTGCGTATTCTCGAAGACTCTCAGAGTGGTGATGCCTGTGTCAGAAGCTTGGCTGATGTCCCCAAAAGATGTTGTAACCGACACGGGACCGGAGAGCACCATCAGGGAAGGCAGTCCTGCTTTGAAAGCCAATATCTCTCCGTATTCAGGCCAATACCGGTCGACGCCGATTCGTCGGTTGCAGACAAGAGAAAGTGCAAGACAGAAAGTTTCGATAGGTATCTCCCCCAGCGCGGTTCTGGTTTCGACTTCAGCATCCGAAGCCCGATCTCCGGCGGGAAGGAAAAGAGCCGGACAGGTCCGTGTCTCAAGTTCCAAAAGGGATTGGCTCAACAGACTATGTACCGGCGAGCATGAGGATTCAAGAACACGAGCGGGAAGTTCATCCGAATCGAAAGGAAGAGAATAGATCAATATGCCAGCGTCCAGGCTCAGCGGTTCGGAAGGAAGCACCTCTCCGCCGAGAAGAGCTAAAGTCTTGTAGACCAGCGGCTCACCCTGCGCCCACCCTTCCACCAGACCAGCTGCACGGACGGGCCCCAGAACAGCTGCGGCCCGAATGAGGCCCAAGGCGAAATCATGGACGGAGGAGACGCCCTGATACCACATGTGATCACCATTACCGATGTTCACTCCGTCAACGTGCATCAAGACCTCAAATGAGTGGCCTATCCGGTCAGAGGATACGTCGATATATTCGGCGAGAAGAACACGGAGGCAATCAGTCGCGGCACCGTCCCAACCGTCCGAAACCACAGGCACAGCCGAACGGGCATCGCGGTGGACAGGTGAATCCCCAAAGTCAAAGTTCAGTGCCGCAAGCAATGTCCTGGAGTCATAGCTGAACCCTTCAGGAGTCCGGAAGACCGAGTGAGAAAGTGCCTTGGAAAGCAATCCAGAAAGCGTCGACACTGCAAGTCCACCATATATCAGGGTGAGGATATGGTAATGCCCAGGGAACAGCATTGCATCAAAGGGGAGGATCACGTAAGGGCAGGCAGGCAACGACTCACCCTCTTTCAACGCCATGACACAAATTATGCGGCGGCTGGGTTTGACCGGAAAGACTGGCGGCATACCGAGCAAGGAATTGACGGGAACAGAACGAGAGCTTTTGAGAAAACTTGCAGGCGCATCAAGTAGCCTGCCGACGGGACTACCAGCACCGTCATCAGAATGCTGACGGACCAACGTCCGGACGGAGGGAGTCCAGCACCTCCGAGTGCCGGTGGTGCGACATCACCGCCCCGGACTGCCCTGCTAGAATTGAGGGCGACATGGAGGATACAGGGACCACAGAGGACTTCTAGGCGGAAACTGGCATAGGGCGCAACGTGAGATATGAGAGTCATCGATACTCAGGGCGAGAGAATAACAACCCTTGACCAGTGGCGAAGCAGGTTCTTCGACGGGACATCGAAGGCCCGACATTGGAAGAAGGGGTGGAGCGCACATTCCCTTGCCGAGTTCATCATCAATACTCGGAACGGATCCACGTACCTGGAAGAACGCATATCTTCTGCACTTTCTCGGCCGGTGAAACTGGAAGAGGCCAAGCCTGAGTACCTGGCAAGGTTCGACTCATATCCCGGCAATTCAAGTAACCTAGACCTCGGAATTACCGGTCTAGCCGGTCCGCCGGATTCCCCCTCCGCGAGCCTGTTTGTAGGGGTAGAAGCGAAAGTAAACGAAAACTTCGGAAAAACGGTGAGCAGCACATATCTGTCGGCAATGAAGAAACGAGGGTCTGGTACCAACACCAACGCCCCGGAACGGGTGAAAGACCTGCTCTCAAAGTACTTCTCCTGCGAGAACCAACCGGACTCCTCCCGGTTCGCCGGTATTCGCTACCAGCTGCTAACCGGTACGGCCGGCACTGTCGCCACGACGGCTGAGCTCGCCGTATTCTACATCCTGGTCTTCAGGACTTCGGCATACGAGGAACGAAGGCCTCTGGCGAACCAGCAGGACTATGAGAGGTTCATCGAAGCCGCCAAGGGGAAGCCGCTAACCAAGGGCGGCGACGTTCTTCGTGCCGACATACTCACCCTCGCTGGGAAGAGTCTGGTCTGCGTCTACGACCAGGTTGAGCCATGACCGCACACCGATGGATGGACCTGAACACACAACAGACCCGTTCAATACAGGCCCGTTCAATGAAGGGGAGATAAGATGGCTTGGTCCCTCAAGGCCATGCTGGCCAGTTGGTACCTCGTGTACCCAGAGATAGCGGGCGACGTTGAGCAGGACAGACGAACGGTAGAAAACCGGCCTACAGGGGCAGGAGAAGGCGAACCCGGTACCCCATCAGAAGGTCCCGAACTGAGGGCATGTGGTAGCAGAGAGGAACAGCGAGCGGATGAGCAAGGATGACATTCTGGTAGATGAAATCCCTGACCAAGGGAGCCTGACAGCAAACTGGGAATACAGGATCAGCTTGCTCGAGCACGACGTATCTCTGTTGCAGGTAAGGGTTCCCAAGAGCAAGATACGACGAGCGTTTTGGCTCCTATTCAACGGCTGCCTCGTTGCGACGCCCATCGTCGGAGGCTATGCCGCCATATACGGTGAGGATCCATAGAAGACGACGGTGGTTGCAGGGGCATTTGCAATCATAGCCGGCAAAACACTAAGCGATTTCTTCTCAAAGATAGGCCAAGGTCCGAGACCGCATCGGAGCATTCTGCTGAAGGACCACAGGTAACGGGCCAACCACACCGGACCAGCGACTTTTTGCGTTTCCGGAAATATGTAGCTAAACCGCTCCCAGCAATGGGGTCGACTCCGGTAGGTGGCAGAATCATACGCTAAGGCCGCTATCGGCGCTTTGGCCACCGGTATTCGCCGGTGAGCAGGATGTGGGCCCACCCAAGGGGTGAGATATGGACCAGGAGCTCGGGCTCGACCGCCAGCCCGGCGTGTTTCCGCTGTCTGACCGCTTCGCCGAGATGGGCGGTATTCCAGTAAATGACGATGGCGGCGAGCAGGTTGAGCCCGGGCATGCGGTAGTGCTGGCCCTCGCGCGAACGGTCGCGGATTTCGCCCTGGCGTCCGATCCGGAGCGCGTCATGAGCCTCGCCCTTGTTCAGACCGATTTGGCCCGGCGTTGCATATCGGCGCCCTTGACAGGTTTCCTGCTGACTCTCGAAAAGGACCGCACTATGGTGGCAATTCAGGTTCAGCAAGCCCCATTTCAGGCTCCTACCCAGTGGACTTGAGCAACTCGGCAACA
The DNA here is from genome assembly GCA_963667415.1 of Dehalococcoidia bacterium. Lineage (GTDB taxonomy): Bacteria > Chloroflexota > Dehalococcoidia > Lucifugimonadales > UBA3495 > VXOI01. The sequence continues at coordinate 1,596,032 of OY763410.1, forward strand.
TATGCCAGTTGACCCACCACGTCGTCCACGACATTTTCGTATTCGGTCGCGGTCGGAAGGTGGATGGGAATGATTCCCTCGTCCTCAAGGTATTGGGGCGGAGTCTTATGCCGGATGGGTTCAAGGCTCAGCAGTATCTGTTCCTCGTGTTCCCAGGCCGAGCTGTTGAAACCGAACCATAAAGGCGTGGTTTCGTAATTTTTCCAATGACCGTAGTTGACGCCGAACCAAGTGGAGAGACCTGCCACCATCATGTACTGGTATGGTCCTTCGTCCCACCTCTTTTGCATCCGGGCTCGGTCGGCCCAGTCCGTTGCGAAGATCCTGCTGGATACCTCGTCAACCAGACGGCTCAGGTTCAGAATCAGGCGTGGGATTTCGGGGGAAAGCTGCTCGGCGCGCAGAGGCAGAAATTCCTCCGAGTCCTGCTGGTCGGCGAGCCCCTGCAGCTGCCGGATGTCGCTCCGGGCCTGCTCGTCATCTGCCGCCCCCTCCAAGCGGCGCAGCAGGCTGGTCCACGAGGTCAGTATGAGGTGCCGGTTTTCCCCTGCGGAAACCCATCGCACCTCGGTGGCGGAGCCCTCGTTGCCCATCGGGAACTCACCGGCGCGAGCCTTCAACTCCGGCCAGAGCGTTTCCAACCTGATTGAAGGAGCGACAACGAGCAGGGCTGACGGCCGGTCATCAGGCAGGCGATCGAGATAGGTAGCGGGTTGGTTGTCGGTGAGCCCTGCCCAGAACTTCACCTCGAGCAGAACCCTTTCCCTGCCGTTCCCGTCCATGCAGGAGAGGTCCGGTCGCTCACGGCCCTCTCCGGTGACCTCGGTCCAGGCAGTGTTGATCCGGCCGACATCCACCCCGGCGGATTCCAAGAATTCCTGCAGCGCATTCCTGGCAGCTTCGGAGCCGTGCAGGATATGGCCCAGCGCCTCGGTGGCAACTGTTTCCGGCTGATGACTGAGCTTGGAGGCCAGATGGGCCAGCAGAGTTGGCCGTGTCGTCAAGAGATACCTCCACCAGTGTTGTGCGAACCCGGTCATGTTCAGGATTGTAACATTTCGGGCCCCGGAGACCGGCGACAATGCGGGGCCGCCGGATATCCTCGGCTCGTGGGGACCGCCGACAGCACCAGGTGTGCCGCGCCACCGGCGTGATAGGCTGGAGAAGGTAAATCCTTCCGCAGGGGTTTGGAAATGGGCGAGCAGAGTTCCGGCATATCAGAGTTGATATCCCGGGCGCCACGGCGGGAAGCAGTGACCTACCGCGAGACCTGGCCCCACGAATACGTCCTCACCGAGAGGGACGAACAGAAGGATCTTCTGGCAGCTGTCTGCGAGAGGTTTCTGGCTGGGGAGGGCGTGGTCTCCCGCTTCTTCAGCATGCACAACACCTACCTGTTCATCGGCGACCACAAGTACTGGCTCATGACCGATTACCACGAGATCGACCCCCACAACGACGAGGGCGACTATGTGTTGAACCGTGCTCGCCTCTATCGAGACCGCCGTGACTTCGTTATCCAGCCTGGTGATTCGGGCAAGCCGGAGGACTACCCGGTGAACCCGGCCAATCAGGGTTGAGGGAGGTTCTCCATGCCCGACAACGACACTTTGCTGGCCTACCTGGTTTCCAGCTTCCCCGGCAATACTGAGAACATCGCCACGGAAGCTCTCCGTCACATTTTCGATCACTCGGACGCCTGCGTGGAGGCTTTGAATGACGTAGTTCAATCCGGCGCCAGGGGCGTGGCCCCGGTTACCATCGTGAAATCCCAGGTGATTCAGGCGGATGGAACAATTCCTGACTTGGTTGGTTTCGACGAGAACGGCAAGGAACGGGTACTCGTCGAAGTGAAGTTCTGGGCTGGGCTCACTCCCAACCAGCCCAATGCGTACCTCAAACGGCTACCCAGTGATGGGCCCGCCGTCGTGGTGTTCCTGGCTCCGGAGGATCGAATTCAGTCGTTGTGGCCCCAGCTGAAGGAGCGCCTTTATGGGGAGTTCGGCGCTTTGACCGAGACCGACTCGGAGCGCAGGTGTGTGCGGATGGGAGATGGGCAATGGCACCTGATGGTAGTGAGTTGGGGAGGCCTTCTCGATAGCATGGCCGCCAGGAGCAGTGACGACGGGAACCACGGCATCGAGACTGAAATTCGGCAACTGCGGAGCCTTGCCAAGTATGCCGACGTGGGAGCGTTCAAGCCCATCGGCCATGGAGAGGAATTCGGTGCGGATTCAGAGGCCCAGCTCCGTCTATACAGGCGACTCATCGATGCTGCCACTGAAAGAGGGGTTCAGCAAGGATGGGTGAGCCGGAAGGGCTTGCGGGCGACTCCTCGATCATACGGTTACGGAAGGTATATAAGGCTCCACCGCACTGTTGTGTGGTTCGGCATCAACCGCAACCAGTTCGAAATAACCCGGGGCACTCCCTTGTGGGTTGGTTGCAGCTCTCTTCCCAAATTGCAGGACAAACTCGGGGACCTGCGTACCGAATTGGGAATGCCTACCGACTATTGGGTCCCGGTGGAACTGAAAAGAGACGTGGAGTACCCGGCAGTGCTTGACGGCGTGGTCGACAGCCTGAGGCACATTGCCGACGTTATACAAGAAGCATGCTCCCCAGCTTCGGCTCCTGACATGGGAATCAGAAACGAGGATGAACCCAGAACCCGAAGCGCCCACGGCGAACCTCTGGCACCCATAATCGAGCGGACCGACGGGACCCTGGTGTTCCCCGATGGGACGGAGGGTCGTCCTGGCCAACTCACTGAGGCGCAGCAGCGCTCGGTGGACATCCACAACGCCTGCCGTATCTTCGGTCAGACCGGCGACTATAGCGAGTTAGTACGACTCGGCATTTTCTCCGCCGACACCGACGAAGAAGACGAGGACGAGGACGAAACGTCACCAAGACTTTAGGTTTCGTTTCCTTGCGGACGTTGGCCCAACAATGATCTGGCAGGGGGCGCTGGCCTTGAGGCCATCTTCGACACTGACCTGACCCCCGAATGCCCTAACATAAAAGGGAGCCAATTCGCACTTCATTCGACAGGCCGGCAAAAGCAGTTGACGCTGAGCAGCAGGCGCTACTCACGCTTTACGGCGCGCCTGACCGTCGCAGGCGATACGCCGAATGGCCTGGCGACGCGCCTCTGGCTGACGCCACTGGCCACCATCTCGATGGCCGCGGCCTCCTGCTCCTCTGACAACCGGCAACGAGCGCTGATCAACGACAATTAGTCTTGCCGTCCGCCTTCGCCTTCTCCAAACCCGCCTTGGTACGGCGTCGGATGGACACCAGTTTCTGGTCGGGCACCCAGGCGGCGAAGCCGGCCACGGTGTAGCCCAAGAACGACTCAGGCGAGTCGTGGTCGGCATCCTGGTACTGGGCCCAGGACTATTCATTGTCGACCAGGCTGGGAATCCTCACCCCGCGCCGTTACAGACCGTGGGTGTTGCCCATGGTGTCCAGCCAGCGCCGCCCGATGCGGTCGATGGACACCACAACCAAGGTGTCGCCCGGGGCCAACCAAGAGTCCAGCGAGTGCCAGCCCCGTCGGCTGTTGGTACCGGAGTACGCCGACATCCTGATAGACGTGAGAAAGGACCACACCGGCGGCCAGCAACTGCTGGCGTTGGGTTTCCGGGTCGCTGCCCGACAGCTCGGAGACTCCGGGGCGGCTGGTACGGACATAGCCGTAGGTGTCGGGCATCGCGTTCCTTCCAACTGGTAGTTATTGCACTATACCTTTGTGACCCATGCCTGGACAAGCTGGAGGAAGGGATTGTGACCCAGTGTCACAAACGCGCGTTTGTGACACCACCCAACAAAGGCGAGTCGCCCAAACGGGCCGCCCCTCCTCGGGTGTCTCCGCCGGGCCAGGGTTGGATGGAATCCAACTCCCAACGTCAGCAATCGATCCGTCCGCACGGTCCATTTCGTCGCCGCGGCTTACATGCATTTACTAAATCCATTATCAAAGATGACGGAGAGTATGGGTCGGCACTGCGCTTGGGAGTGGCTAGCGGTGCTCCATGGGCAATTGATGCTGACCATCATGCGATGCTTGCCGCTGGTATCCCTCAAGATTATCCTTTGATTATGAATGAGGGTACGAACGGACACGGTATGGAAAGAACGCGGGGGAATTGCTTTGCCAACTGTAGCACCAGGAGAAGGTGAACGACGCGCAATTGGAGGTTACCACGCCCAGTACCGGGCATCTGCCTCGCTGATTCTGCGAAGTCTACGTCATAACCGTTTGGAATGGGTCCGGGTTGCAGACCCGGGCGCTGGGCGAGTGGACGACCTTCAGATAGGGAGCTCCGGACGGGTTGATGCTTACCAGGTTAAGTCGTCCCAATATGGTCGGCCATTTACTTTCCGAGACTTGGCGGCTCAACAGACTGGTGTTCCCGCTCTAATTAGACAATTGGCGCAGGGGTGGTTGACCCGCAGACAAACACACCCGCAGTCTCGCGTCGTCGTCCACTTGGTAACAAATCAGATAGCGTCTAGTGCGAGTAACGCGACGCTCCCAACAGGCGAGCCTGCTCCCACTCCCAGGCATTTTGCGGCTTTCGTAGAGCAGGCTTGGGATCCCGCCCATGGGACGTCGCCGGATGCTGCTCTGAATGTTCCTGCGACGTGGCAAGCAACCTGGCACGCAGTGCGTCTAGCCAGTGGTCTATCTGAAGAAGATTTCGAGGCCTTCGTAAGGGATTGCTCCTTAGAGTTTGGCTTTGAATCCGGATCGTTGTTCCAAAGCAGTTCACCCTTGGACCAGCAATTCATTGACGATGACATCGACCAAATCACCAATGTGATATTTGCGACGATCGCTGACCCTAAGCACATCACTGAGCTTTCCCACGCTCAACTCCTGCAACGGCTAAATTGGACGGATAGGTTCGAGTACAGAAACCCTCACCGGTTCCCCGTCATAGAAAAGACATATCGAGAGATACAGGATACAGCTAAAGCCTTGACTGAGGCGATATGTGAGTTGCCTGGGGGCTATATCGCCGTACTGGGTGCTCCAGGTTCCGGTAAGTCAACCCTTTTGACCCAGCATCTCAGGAAAGTGGGCGCGCGGTTAATCAAGTACTACGCATATGTTCCTGGTCCAACTGGGCCACGGGCGACCAGAGGGGAATCCACCAATTTTCTCCATGACGTCGTTCTCCAACTGGAAAACGCCGGTTTTTCCCTCGGCGAGAGTCCGAGTAGGTTCGATCGCGACCAACTGCTGGAACGATTTCATGAACAACTCCGACTCCTGCACCGGGACTGGCTAGAAACCGACTGCAAGACCATCATTTTGGTTGATGGTTTGGATCATATCGAACGGGAACAACATCCCAGCCGATCGCTGCTATCCGATCTACCGGACCCCGACCAAATTCCGGATGGAATCTACTTCGTCCTTGGAAGTCAGACCGATGCCCCGCTATCAGGGCGGATCAAAGCAGAAGTGAGGCGTCAGGACCGCAAGATAGAGATGCTGCCGCTTAGTCGGCAGCAAGTGCATGAGATAATCTCGGCCGCTGATACACCGATCATGGTTACGCCTCAACAAATTGACCTCGCTTACGACCTCTCCAATGGCCATCCACTGTACCTGAATTATTTAATCAACAAAATGAGGTTGTGCGAGGGCGAGACACAACTTGAAAGTGAGCTCCAGGCAGGAACTCCGTACGAAGGAGATATCGAAGGCACCTACCACAGCTATTGGGAACAGTTCCAAGATGACGTGGACCTGCAGAACCTCCTCGGGCTTTTGGCTAGAATCCGCGGATGTATCGACCTTTCGTGGGTAGAAACCTGGGCTGACGCTCGTGTTGTCTCCCGGCTAGCCCAACGATTCGCCCACTACTTTCGTATCGAGCGCAATACTCGGTGGTATTTCTTCCACAACAGCTTTCGTCTGTTCCTTATCGAAAAGACTGCAGAGTTCCCGCCAGGAAACTTCGACCAGAACAAGGACCGCGCTCTCCACGCCGAACTGGCGGACCGATGCGCCGCCTCTACACCCGATCATCAAGTATGGACCTGGGAGGAATTGCACCACAGGGTTGCCGCCGACCAGCACGGTATGGTTCTGGAACTGGCTACGCAGGGATACTTCCGCAGCCAGTTCATGGCCTTTCGTCCGTTGGAAGCCATACGCTCAGACATCAAAGCGTCCCTCCGTTCGGTTGTCGCCCGGCAAGACCCGGTGGCCCTAGTCCGCCTTTGCCTGATCGGTTCTGAAATGAGCCAACGCGGTGAATATCTCGACCAAGGGATCCTGGCTCCTCTGTTGCTAGGGCTAGGTCAGCAAGATGTGGCATTGGAGTGCATACGGTCCGGCGTTCAGGTACGAGGAGTTGAAAGCGTCTCCCTTGGAACGATCAAGTTACTGATGGAGCAGGGCCTGACTACCGAAGCGCGTCACCTGCTCAGCATATGTGAGCCAATTGTGCCGCTGATCGACTCAACAGCAACAGGACTACCAGAGACAAATGTTTCCCGCGCTCACCTTCGTAGTTGGATTCAGGCGACCGTATGGTTCTACGATTCGGATGAAATCATCGATAGCATCAACTACATGCAATATGAAGACGACGACGACAAGGTGAACCCAGCAGCGACAAGAGGGTCGCATGGCTCACTGAAAATCGTTCTGCTTTCCGATGCCGGTCTGGAGTTTTTGCGCCACGGACGTTGGCCCGATCTGGCGCGTCTGTTGGCTGCTTTCGATGTAACTGACGGGGAAGGCGCTTTGGCCAAATTCCGGCTCCATGCTCATGTCTTTCGTGACCGATACAGAGATAGGGACATTGCCAGAGCTCGGGAACATCTCGACGCAATGCTGGAGATCAACCGCGATTATCTGCGTCCAAGGGATCTCGTGGCCTTGGCAGAAGGAATATTTCTCTTAATGGGAGATAACCAGCAAGCCAAACGGTTGCTGGATGGCCTGCCTGAACCTGAGGTGCAGATGAGCCTGTTTTTCCCGGAGGAAACTCTCCGCTCTCTCGAGCCGCTGCTATATAAGAGCCGGTTCGACTACCTGCTGGGCGATCGACGCTCACCTATGGATATTATCCCTGAATCCTGTGACCCCAAGGACCAAGGCGAAATCCTGTTGCAGAGAGCCATCTGCACGGTAGGGCAGATTTGGGCTAAGGCATGGATCGGGCAAAAATATGATGATTCGAACGTCAAACTTGTCGCCCAACAGATTCTTCGGCTGTACTGCAGACCCGAAAAAGAGACGTTCTCTTGGCGTGCCGGCCATACATTTCGAGTGCTCAGAACTCCCTTGCACGACCTACTGATAGATGCGGTTTCAGAGCATGGACAACAAGCCCTTGCAGGGCTGCATGAACTGTTCGAATTGGAATGGAACGAACCTGACCTGCAGCAATATTGGCCGGTCTCTGTTCGGAGGTCGGTGATCCGGAGTTTCATAAGCAAGGGATGTTCAAAACAAAGGGCAGCAGCGGCACTTCGAGAACTGGATGGCTCAGTACCAGACCACGGCGATGTCAACAGCCGCGTGGAAGATTGCATGAACCACGCGGAGGCATGGGTGGAAGCAGGAAATCACGAACGGGCGCAGCATTTCCTAAACCTTGCATTGGAAGTAGGATTTGGGGTCGGGTATCGAAAAGACTACCAAATGGACCGGTGGATTGACTGGCTGGACAAAGTCAACGAAATAGAACCGGACAAGGCGGCCGGGCGCATATCGCACTTTGCGCACGCGGTCAGGGACCTCGACGACAGTGCCGAAAGCGAAGCAATGGTATCTGCCGCAAAGCGTCTGATTGCAACAACTTTTCACTGGAGTCCTACGAGGGCAACTCAACTGTTTCTCTGGTTTGCTGATCAATGGGTAGGCAACTATTGGAAGGGTATGAGTGTGTTGTTAACGGAGGCTTTGAAAGAGACAAATCCCCCAATGCGAGCTGTGCTGTTGGCCACTCGTGAATTTTTGTTGCCTTTCGATACCATTGGCAACGCCGGCCTGATGACCGACCTGGTGGAACGGCTCAGCAATGTACAGCAAGAGGATCAGGCAACTACTGAAATAAATGCGCTCATTTCGAAGATCCAGCTGGACGCACGACCCTCGATGAGAGCAGAGTGGTTGACGGCTTTGATGGCAGGCCTCGAGAGAACTGGGCTTCCCGACGATATTTTCACTTTGGATGCCCATGACCTGGAGGTGGAGGACGAAAGAGAAGGGCATCGCAGGACAGACCAGTTACCGTTGAGGGACGATTCAGGGCTACTGGAATACCGAGAGGTGGAGGAAAGGGTCAAGTCTGTGGCCGACTTCTCCCAGTTGCTGGAGCAGGAGGCCGAAAGATCCTTCTTCAACTGGATCCCTTTGGCGACCACAGTGATTCGTTCCGAAACCGACAAAGACGCGTTGGTCGAGTTGGCTGAACTATTCAGAAATAGGCGATCGGCCAAGCGGGTCTTGGCCGAAATCGGCAAGCGCTTGGCCGAACTCAGGGAGGAACGAGCCGCTTGGGAAATGGCAACGGAGGCCTTGCAGCTGTCGGATACATACGACTGGCATCCTGAGGTCGGGGGCAATATCAAGATCGATGTTTTCAGGACACTGAGCCGGTTGGGCCAAGAGCGAGCCGTTACCATGCTTTACGAAACGCTGGTCGAGGACTTGGAAAGCACGGAAAGTACAGTAACGGCAATCCTAGAAGTCCTTGAAGATATTCTGGACTTGCTTGAGCCTACTGCGACGGTGTGTGACACCTGGACTGAAATAGAACACCACACGAGCAGCCTGCTCAGGTTCTCTTCGTCTGATCCCCCCGCAGACGTGTTCAGTGGAGATATGTCTGGAGATACACCGCACAAGGCAATCGTTGAGTTCATCTCAGCGCAGTTGGGACATTCCTGTGTTGAGATCGCACAAGCCGCACAGCGATGCCTGGGTCAATTGCTTTTGGACCGTGCAGACGACGTCTCAGAGGCGCTGGCGAAAGGGCTCCAACAATCAGATGAGCAGCGCGAACGCATCCTCATACTCATTGATTCGGTCAGTTCCATCGACCCAGACGCGGTGGCTCAGTTAGGTGACAAGGTGCGTGAGCTCACCGCCTCGAGCAGTTGGCTAACCAGAATGATGAGCCGAAGGATAATAGGAACCTGTGGTTGGCCACAGCCTGCCTCGAGTTTGATATTGCGTCCGCTTCCGGCTGTTTACAGCTCACCTATCCTCGCGCCTCACCCAGCATCGCCCCAAACTGGCTCTTCGAGCTCTTTTGGCGGAACACCCTTTAACGCACAGGAATTGCTCAGCACAGTGGCGCCTTACAAGCAAGAGTTATTATCGATCTCGAAAATTGCAGATGTCCCGGTCCAAAAGCTGTACCGGCGAGTCGTGGCCATCATGCATCAAACCGCTCCCCAGGGGTCAGCATGGTCAGAGGAAGCGGAGCGAAGAATGAGCTCTCACTTGAGGTCATTGGGAATACGGCTACCCTACGCCAGACCTCGGGCCAACATAGTTCGCTCGGCAATGTTCCGTGCTGTCGCTGAACTGGTTGATGGCGGACAGATATCACCACAAGGAAATGACCTCCTCCAACAGATATTGAGAACTTATGATCCCAGGATGGTGTTGGAACAACCAACTCGAAGGCCAGCGCAGATCCTTAGAACGACAGGAATTCCATGTAGTCGCGATGTAGACGAATGGGTTCAGAATGTTGATGGCGCGTTGTCATCAACGGATTGGATAGCTGATTACCAGAGAATAGTGCTCGCTGAAAGAACGCGCCTCACGATTAATAGAGATAGGGGTTCAATAACCGAAACTCGCTACAGTGCGTTGGATCCGTGGAACCTGACACGGGGACAACTTGCGGAGAATCCTGAGGCCATGTTCATCGGGGTCGTAAGAAAGCTCGCCTCTGAATACCCCTCGCTACATGGTGAATCCGCAATCTCGGCATTGGTGCTAAGCCATGACGCCCGTTGGGTGGATTCTCCAGGGTGCGACTGGCTTGCGTTGAACCCTGCCGTGGCTTTTCGGTTGGGCTGGTCAATCTCAGATGGCGGTATGTTCCGATGGGTAAATGACCAAGACCATGTTATGGCAGAGAGTATATGGTGGATGGATGGACGTCCGATGCTCGTGGGCGATGGCTTACCGGAGGACGAAGTTGGAGAAGGGTGGTTGGTACTCGTCTCAGAATGCGCTTTGGCGCAGATTGAGGCAGCATTCGGCCCGGTAACGAGGAAGACCGCAGTGGTAAGGCGTTACGAGAGGTACGAGAAAGGTTCTGAACCCATAGAGAGGATGGCCGTGTCGTGACTGCGGTCCATATCAAGCCTTTCCGCCAATCGCCTTGTTATTTGCGCTCCTCGTACTGAGCAGCGCCTGCGGAAGGGCGGTCAACCGATAAGTCCTTGCACGCTCCTCGGCAAGTACGAAGCCGGGCATCGGAGCCTTGAATGCTTCCCAAACCACTGTTGCAGCCTTGCGGACGGCCTCATCATAGATACGCCTTCCATAATCCTCGTAGCCAGGCTGAATCAGGAACCTGACGTCATCGGGTCGATTCCGGTAGCAACTGTCTTTAATGTCAATAGGAATGAGCGACTTCTGGCTGTGTCATATCGCACCACGGGGAGCCGTGTTTGAGCATGGAGTTGAGTATGACCAGCAGTTTGCGCATGCACGCGACGAGCGCCACCTTCTTCGGCTTACCGGCTGCCAGCAGCTTCTGGTAGAAGTCTCGGATGACCGGGTTGTGGCGGCTGGCTACCATCGCTCCCATATACAAGATGGCTCGTACTCGGGCGCGCCCGCCCCAGACGGCCCGCTTGCCCCGCAGGGTGCCGCTGTCCCGGTTGAAAGGGGCCACTCCCACCAGGGCAGCAATCTGCCGGCGATCCAGCGTTCCCAGCTCCGGCAGGTAGGCCAGCAGAGTGAGGGAAACCTGTTCTCCCACGCCGGGAACGGTGCGCAGCAGGTCATCCTTCTCTCGCCACACGGGGCTCCGGCGGAGAGTCTGCCTCAGCCCCTCGTCCAAGTCGTTCAGCTCCTGTTCCAACCAGGCGATGTGGGCCTCGATGCGGGGGTAAACGGCGCTGATAGCGGTCCCCAGCCGGTTCTTCTCCGAGACCAGCATGGTCAGCACCTGATGCCTGCGTGCCGCCAGCGAGTTGAGTACCTGCGCCTCGGCGTCTCTGAGAGGACGCACGGAGGGACGAACAGCGTCGGCGAAGTGGGCCAGCACTGTCGCATCGAGAGAGTCGGTCTTGGCCAGCGTACCGGTGGCCCTGGCGAAGTCGCGAACCTGGCGCGGGTTGACCACCACCACCGGCAGCGCAGCAGCAGCGAGAGCCGCCACCAACGGCACTTCCAGACCGCCCGTTGCCTCCAGCAACACCATGACTGGACCTATATCCACGATCTGGGAAACCAGTTCCTCGACGCCGGTCTCGTTGTAAGACGCGGCCCATCTCTGTCCCGTAGGCCGGACGGCAACATCCGCCTGCGCCTTCGAGACATCAATGCCTATGTATCTCGGGTTTTCTTCCATATTTACCTCCTGCGTCAGCGCTGGCCCATCCTTGCACGATACGGGCTCGATTGGCCCAGGCAACTGTTCGGGCTCTGCTTGTAGGGAGCGCGGCGACCCTCGCTACCGGACGGTCTGTCGTGACCCAGGGGGTACCGGTCTGCCGCGCTCGGCTCTGTCGCCAAAGTCAAGATACAAGGGGGCAGAATCGTACGCTAAGGTCGCTACCGGCGCTTTGGCCATCGGTATTCGCCGGTGAGCAGGATGTGGGCCCACCCAAGAGGTGAGATGTGGGCGAGGAGCTCGGGCTCGATGATCAGCCCGGGGTGTTTCAGCTGTCTGACCGCTTCGCCGAGATGGGCGTTATTCCAGTAAATGACGATGGCGGCGAGCAGGTTGAGCCCGGCCAAGCGGTAGTACTGGCCCTCGCTCGAGCGGTCGCGGATTTCGCTCTGGCGCCCGATCCAGAGCGCCTGGTGAGCATCGCCCTTGTTCAGGCCAGTGTTGGCCCGCGCCATTGACACCCTTGTACGCTCCCTCATCCCAATTTGCCCAGCCTTCACGCCTCCCGTCGGCGGATTCGGGGTTAAGTCTAGGTTCATTGGTCGCCGTAACCGGTAGGCGGATCCACCTCGTGAAAGATGGAGTACTTCGAAATAATTTCTACCTTTCCGTTCAGCTTCGCCTTCAACCACACGTTGTAGACGCCAGGTCCGTGATCCTCAAGCAGCTTCCCGACGTCCCCTTTAACGGCAAATTGCTGTTTGCGAACGTCCCACCGCGAAGGAGACACCCAATGCACATGCGCCAGAGACCAAACCGCCCCAGGGCTTGGGTCTCCTTCATGGGCCTCCTTCAGCTTCAATACATCCTCTTCAGAAAACTCGGGTGGTACGGCATCCTCTGGGACACCATATGGGGTGGGACAGCGCTCATACAGATTAAAAAATCCATTCGCAACATATACCCAGTTTGGCGGTGGATTTTTTAGGATTGCACCCACCATCAGTCCTGGATCTTGGCAAGGACTTCCTGCCAATTGGCTATTGCTCAACGGTTGCGGTCGACGTGAATAAAACAATTGAATTTGCAGGTCCTCGGTCCTATCAAGGACAGCTCCGTTTACCGTCTTGCCCGCTGCCCTGAAGACGCCGTCTTCGATGTCGGGGGTTTCCGTGTAGCGCACGTAGTCTCCCTCAAACTGCTGCACCAACTGCAAGAACCTTCCTGGCTCCCAGCCGAGCCCGATGTTCACAAAACGGTATTTGGGGTCTAGGAGAGTTTTCCGGTGGCCCGGGCTGGACATAAACCCTTTCATCGCCTTTTCCAAAGCGATCCTGGCTGTTGGTGGAGGTGTACCTCGACAGGAGCTGTATGCCGCCACGTTTTCGGAGTTTACCTGTTGCCCACCCGCTAATGTGTAACGCATTTCGGAAGACGTTCCATCCAACCCCCAGTGTCCTGAGAAGCAGTGTTCAAACATTGCATCAGCATGTATCTGCGCAGCTCGATTGGTGCCGAGTGCCACAGGAGGCACGTCGGCGTCGAGCCTAGCTGCGTTGATCATCTCCAGCATGATCAGTTCCAGCGGGATATCCGGGGTGGGTGTGGGAGCCGGCGTCGCTGTCACCGTCGCCATGGGAAACTTAGTGGAGGTTGGCCTGAGTATCGGTGTTGCCCTAGGTGCCTTCGTCGGGGTCGGCGCCGGCGTCAAAACCGGCGTTGCTGGAGCCGGAGGCATTTGCGACGGCGTAGGTATGAGCGTTGCCGTCGGTTCCAAGGTGGACATTGAGGGAGGAACGGGAGTATTCCGACATGCCCCGGTTGTAACAACTAAAAACATGAGAGAAACGATGAACAGAACAACCCTGGAGAACCGCATTAGGATGCTGAACAAGCCTCACTGCCTTACCCTTAATATTTCACAGGCTGACTGTAGGTGAGGGTCCCTGAAGTTGAGAAATATGATGGTTTAAGAGTTTCTCGCCAGACCGCAATCCATCCGAATTCATATCGCCAGAGATCAGCCGGTCCAGTAAGGCAGCCAACTCCGGGGCCTTGTCCCCCAACTGCGAGGCGAGTTCCATCCTAGACAGCGGAAACTGTCCCCGTTGGAGGAGAACCGCTCGGGCAACGTGACTTGCGGCGAACATCATCTCCTCTGATGCCGCGTCCACATCCCCGGTGTCCAGCAACTGTCCGGCGATGTTGATTCGCTTCTTGGCGTAATCCGCTTTGGGCCGCCAGTCAGGCCAATGGGGATTATCCAGTTCTGCGGCCACCTGTCTGGACCACCAACCAGCGGGGTCGCGGACCGGTATCCCATAACGTAGGGCCCATCCCGGATAGTCATCACCGTCCTCCAGCCTTTTGATGAACCTCGAACGGCTGTCCTGCTGCAGGTGAATCTCGCCAGGTCGGTCGAGGCTAATCCGTCGGTCATCATCATGGACGACCAGGACATCGATATCGCTGCGTTCATGCATACTCCGGCGGGCACTGGATCCCACGAGTACGACCGTTGCCGAGTTCAACATCCCCGACGACGCTAGGGCATCCAGCACTGGAGCGGCTATCCGTTTCGCTTCCTCGCTCATGTCAACTCATCCAAGCGTGATTGAATCTCTTCTATAAAATCCTCGAGCTCGAGGGCGAGCTTCTCTAGGTCCTTGTCTTCCAACTCGGGGCCCGGGTCATCGTAGGCGACGTCCTTCCTCAGACGATTAAGATCTTCTAGTTCATCTCCAACGTCCCGCGAAATCTGCCCATCGGCATGAAGTCGCCGCGCGAGCCGAGCCTTGTTGTGATGATTAGTCTCCCAGATCAGGTTGTACATCTCCGCAAGGGCAACCACGCAATTCTCATACGCGTAGAAGGCCCACGTAACGGCGTCCTCCGGTTCAGACAGCTCCGCTGCACTCTGAACCTTCGGCAGCTGTCTTCTTGCACGAGCAAGACAACCTGCAGCACGCTCAAGGCTCATGGACACTCCTCATCGGCCTAATGACACTGGGACGTCCCAGTGAGTTTAATTCGGCGTGCCTTCAGGTGTCAGTCCAGCAGTGCGAATGTCACCGTCCGGTTCTTGCCGTTATAGTCGTCCATAGTATCCTCATCTCGCCGCCTTCACCCCGGTCGCCACGAACGCTCACTCCACCCTAACTTACTTTCATCTCTTAATCGGATGGGGCATGCCTGATACACGGCGAACCCGCCAGCATTGGATTACTCTCAACAGCGGGCGAACAGGTGCCTGCGAACACCCTTATATCAGGAACGAGGTGATTTGCAATTGTCAATCGGCAAGCTCTAGCTCTCGATGGTGCTCGCCTCCAGCGAGTGGTGGCGGAACTCAATCAGGGAGCGTTCGGTCGCGGCTCAGGCGAAGACGCGGGCCGAGGGCCGTTTCCCGGCCGACGGCCCAGCCTGAGCGAGCAGCAACGGGAGTACATCCGGGTGGAGCGGTCGAGAGGAGCGAGTCAACGGGAACTGGCCAAGCTCCTGGAGGTCAGTCGCTGGACCATCCAACAGGTGGGCGGGTAGGGATTGGACGGGAATTGCAGCTTCCACTCGAATCCCATGGGTAACACAGGCGGTCAATATTATTCCGCCCCAGTGGCCCAACATTCCATCGCCTTTGACACTGGCCCTCCCCACTTCCAGGACCGCCTTGGCCTTGAAAGCTGTGCTGTGCTTCATACGTCCTTTCGACAGTTCCTGCTCCTTTCCGACAGCAACTGCTGCCCACAGTTTAGGAGCAATATGCTCACTGAGCTACCTATCCTACCTTCCGGGGCAACCTCACCAAATGCCTAGCACCTGTCCCGTCTATACTCAGCTTCACTTTGTTCCGTTCCTCCCTGGGTCATGACGGGTCTTTGGGGGAGCTAATCGCGATATTCAGGCACTTGTCCATTCCAGACGTAGGACCGTTTGTGGATATGGGCATGCTCCGAGTATACATTTTGGGGGATTTTTCCTTCAATTCTCTCCCATGCAGCATAACTTGGTGTCCGCTCGCCCCAGACTAGCCAACCAATTGCCTGACCAGTCTCAACTGCGTAACGATTAAATAAGTCCTCGCGCATGTAGAGAAGCTGAGAGGAAATCTTGTCTTGTTTACGGATGAGGCAAATGCTTGCGATTGCCCCTTCAGAATCATACAAGTCGAACTGTTGGGCGTGATTTATGAGCCCCAGTCGTTCGCACAACGCTGGACTGGGCACCATCGCACTCCCCGCTTGGTTTACTGAGCTGTCGAGCGCCCCTTCCCAAACAAAGTTGACTACAGGTAATTCAACCGGCACACCTTCCTTCGGGTCCCGTCCATACGTTTTGAAGGCCCTGACAACTTGACGTTCTGCTACCCCAGTCTCGTCTCGAAGCAGGTACGCAAACCGGGTTGACCATGGAATCTCACCAGCAAATGTGTTGGTGTCGGTCATGGGATCAGGTATCGCTCTGTTGCCCGGGTAAGGTCGCCGATCGTATTCGGCAAAAATCTGCTGCAGTTCCGATGAGCCTGCTAGAAGACATCGCAAAACCGTAAAGATCAACCGGTCATCGCCCTCCTGCCCTTGTTCGATAAAGCCGTCAAGCAGCAGCCACGGCCCCTGCTCCCCGTCGATTTCTTCCAGTTTCAAGATACTCTCGTAATCCGGCGTCGGGCCGGTTGAAACCCAATCAACGACGTCCTCCGGGCCCCTGTTAAGGGGGTTATCCAATTCCGGAACCCAATCGCGTGGTGGCGTCGGGAAGCTTGGATCAATGTCTGAATCCGATGGACGATCATGTTCGCCCCAATCCCGGAGAAGACCTTGGCTTAGTCGTACTCCGTACATCTCAAAGAAAGCAATCCAGGAGTACTTTTTCCCATAGCGTTCGACTTTTGCCCT
Organism: Dehalococcoidia bacterium; assembly: GCA_963667415.1. Taxonomy (GTDB): domain Bacteria; phylum Chloroflexota; class Dehalococcoidia; order Lucifugimonadales; family UBA3495; genus VXOI01. The sequence continues at coordinate 1,612,482 of OY763410.1, forward strand.
GGATCCCCGTGAATGCCAAGATGCGTTATCAATGAATCTGTCGACTTCGGCGAATTTCTCGTTTGAGAACCCGAGATTGCCTACCCGCCACCGGACTTGCCGCCGGATGTCACTGTATTCCTTATGGCTGGAATCGTAGTTTGCCCTGCCTGCCACCAGACTCCCTAGTGTGATGTATCCAAAGTACGTCGGCAAAAGCGGGCGACATTGGCCAGGATTTGGTCGGCAGTCTTGGTCCAGACAAACGGTTTGGGGTCCTCGTTGGTGACGTCCAGGTAGCGGTAGATGGCAGCCTCCAGTTCGGCGCTGCTCTGATGCACGCCACGGCGCAACTGCTTTTCGGTGAGCAGACCGAACCAGCGCTCCACCAGGTTCAGCCAGGAGGCGCTGGTGGGTGTGAAGTGCATATGGAAGCGGGGCCGCTTGGCAAACCAGTTACGGATCAGCGCCGTCTTGTGGGTGGCGTAGTTGTCCGCGATCAGGTGGACGTCCAGGTCGGCGGGCACCTCGGCCTCGATGGTATCGAGGAATTTGCGGAACTCCACGGCCCGGTGGCGGCGGTGGCACTGGCCAATCACCTGGCCGGTCCTCGCGTCCAAGGCGGCGAACAGCGACGTGGTGCCGTGGCGCAGGTAATCATGGGTGCGCCGCTCCACCTGTCCCGGGCGCATGGGCAACAGCGGACGGGTGCGGTCCAAGGCTTGGATCTGGGACTTCTCGTCCACGCACAGGACCAACGCCCGGTCCGGTGGATTCAGATACAGCCCCACAACGTCCCTGACCTTCTCGATGAAGAAGGGGTCCGACGACAACTTGAAGGTCTCCGTGCGGTGGGGCTGCAATCCGAAGGCCCGCCAGATGCGGCTGACCGTGTTGTGGCTCAGCCCGCTGCGCTGGGCCATGGACCGGGTGCTCCAATGGGTCGCGTCCCGGGGCGCAGTCTCCAGCGTCAGCGTAATCACACGCTCCACGTCGTCATCGGTAACCGCTCGAGGCCGTCCGCTGCGCGGTTCGTCCGACAGTCCGTCCAGCCTCCGTTCCAGGAAGCGAGAACGCCACTTCCCCACCGTCTCATCGGACACTCCCAGGTCGGTGCCCACCGCGGTATTGCTGCGGCCTTCGGCACAGCCCAGAACCATTCTGGCCCGCAGCGCCAAAGCCTGCGAGGTCTTTGGACGGCGAACCCACCGTTCCAGGGTTTCACGCTCCACGTCATCCAAGATTAGCGGCGGCATCGGTCGTCCCATCGCCATGGTCATCCTCCTCTGGACTGCTAACCCGGAGGATACCTCATCGCGATTACTTTTACTATTAACTTCCGTTACACCACACTAGCGTATAGTTCTCAAAGTCCATGTGAAACGCTCTGTCGACATCTTCAACCTCAAGATCGGTAACAGCATTGGCCGCGGCAAAGGGCGACTCCACCTGTTTCAGCGGCCTCCTTGTACGAGCGAGCTGCTCTCCGTTTAAGGTTAGCGGGTCCACTCGGAGCGCCAGTTCAATTATGCAGAGGGCGTAATCTTGCATCAGAGCATGAGCGGTGGAGTACTTGGCATCAGGAGCGAACATTCCCTCGTATAGACCGTGAGCTAACTGGGGTATTGCTCGGCGGACGTTTGCGCCACTGGGGTCGGCCCAGTATGCCATCGCCACGCCGTAGCTAGCTGCCAGCATTCTTTCGGTAATATATTTGTCATTCAATGATAGTGATTCAAGGGTAATGTCGAACAGCGCCTTAGGATCCCCTCTCCCAAACCAGTACACCGCCATAGTTGCCAAGTCTCGCAGTTCCAAAACAGTGCTTGTCATAAGCCATTTGACCCAGCCCACGAGCAGTAGATCCCTCTCGCCGCGTTGCCAATCAGAGCGCCAATGGTCTGCTAGTTGTCGCAGGTCGACCAGGATGTCCTGAGAATTTCTCCGCACCCACTCGGTCCAGCGCAAATCCCGTGCGGACACTGGCATTGGTCCCACCACCCGTTCGAGGAAATCTGAATTCAATGGGTGGCCCACCGAACCACGTGTTTGCCATATTCTCGCGAAAATATAAGGGCTGGTTTCTGGAACCTGGGATATAAGCGCCTCCAAACAATCAACTGTTTCTTGGTCCAAGTATTGGCCTTCCAATTCAGACGTTGCGACCAGAGCAGTGGTCCGTTCAGGCTCGTCGAGATGACTCCACAAGTGCATTCCGTAGTGTCTGCGGGGAAAGAGACCAACCAATGACCTAATTACATCACTGGCAAGTGGGTGCCGTTCCGAGGGATCGCCAAACAAGGCCGTTTTGGTAGTAGAGTCTGCCAACCAACTTTCGAGTTCACCACGGTTCTTCGAAGACAAGAGTGCGTCAGCAATTAAATGGCCTGCCAGAGCGTCATAAGCTGCCGACACCTGGTCCAAACCATCTCCACCCCGAGTCAGTATCCCTTCTTGCTCTAACGCATGCACAATACTTGCGGCCCACGGGCGACCTGCGTCGCCAAGTTTGTGGCGCAGTGCGAAAAGTGGGACATTTCTTGATCTTCCATCCCATAGGTCCAACCCCACTTGGTGCAACGCCCAACGCACGTCCTCTGAACCGTACATATGGGTACGCGGAGCCAATTCAATTATCCTGTCTCGGGATTGTTTCAAGAAACTGTCGAAAAGGCCGGTCAGGGATCCAGGCAGCGCCTCCACGCCGACCACCCTTTCTCGAGAAGGGTTCGCAACCTGACAGAACAACTTAAGAGTCAAAGGGTGGTCCAACAACCTCCTCGGCAATTCGGCATCACTGGAGTCAATCAGGTAGTACTCGAAGTATTTGTCTAGCGCACCATGAAGGTCATCGCGGAAGCCGGGGATTTCTACCCGGCAGTGAAGTTCAAGAGGCAAGACTTCCTCAATAAACTCCGGGCGGACCGTGGTGACCAGCAAAACGTGGGGATACTTACGCAGTGTCTCGATCACGGAGGCCAATAATGCCTTCCATTTTCTAGGATCTTCAGCCTCATTTAGACCATCTATCACGATGGGCAGTCTTTTGCCAGCCCTCTTCCCTGCGGCATCCACCGCCGCCAACAAGGATTCCATAGTGGATGTTCGATGGCCTTGGATGACCACCTGGCCTGCCAAGTCGTCAAGGCTGTGATTACCACCCAGTTCCCCACCATGTAGAAGAATCCCCTCAGGAGTATTGCCTTGGCGACCGGTGATTTGAGCGGCCAGAAAAGTCTTGCCACAACCGAAGTCTGCGATTATTCCGACTTGACGTTCATTCAAATCGCTACCGAGCCGCTCCAAAAGCTTGGCACCAGTCCTGATGTCTGATAAGAGATTCGTAACAGTAAGACCTGCATGGTGCTGTCTCGAGCGGAGTTTCCTGGGAATCACCGCCAATTCACCTTTGGGAGTAGGCGGAAGTTCAGCCAGGACATCTGACAACATTTCGAAGTCGCCTGACTCTACACTGGAAAGGGCGCTTAAAAGCGACGAGATAAATGACCGTGCTGACCCAGCGAGCTGTTCAATGTCCGTTTCCAGTTTTTGAGGCAATTTGCCGGCTAAAGAATCAAGTGCGGAGCAACCTTCCGCGAGCCGATCCGCGACTTCCTCAAGTTCTGTCCAAGCGGCAGAGCGCCCTAGTTTTTTCAGAACAGTTCTTTCGGCATCAACCACTTGGTGGAGTTCAGGATTCCAGCGCTCCTTTACCCGAGCAGTGGATTGGGAATGCAAAAAGGAAAGCTCTTCGTCAGTTAGGATCAAGTCTCCAAAAAACGTGCGCCTATAGATCTCGGCCTCACCCTCGAGGTGTTCTTCTACCTCATCTTCGGCCCACAGTATTAGATTCATCTGCGTTGGCAGACTGTAGAACCATTCCTGGTCGCCTTTGGTTAATGGGTATTTCGTCCAAAGTACCCAATCGGTCACCCCAGGCAGAACCTCTTCAGTCTTTGAGATGGCCTCCAGGATCTTCTTTTTTCGGTTTGCGCCTAGAGACCGGCCGCGGGGCAAGTCATACCATCGGCATTGCCAACCGTACCATCGTTCAGGACTGCCCAGCGTACAGGGAGCGCTCAATCGCAAGTGAAACTCGACTCCTGGTTGCTGGGCACGAGCCCGGAAGCTGCCGAACTTTCCATACGAACGACGAACGAGGATCCGACACAGCTGCTCAAAATTTCTTTGCCGGCCTCCGGAGAGCCTGAGAAACGAGTCCCAGTTGAGTTCAGACATGACTAGTCCCTGCGCTAACGCTGTTAGCCACGACCGTAACCTGTGTTGACGTGATCGTGGGCAGAATAAACCTCCACGCGCGCTCCTCTACTGACAAGTACCTTCAGGAACGCGGAGACGTCCGCCTCATCCGTTGTGATCACGACCTTGTCCCCACTCAGGTCCATGCCTACTTCGTACGCGAACTGCTCAAATTCACCCGGATGAAGACTATAAGTCCCCAGCACCTCCAGCAGTTTCATCATCCCTTCCGTGTATCGGTCGGGAGGATTGCCTACCTCAAGAAGTCCTGCCTCTTGGTCTTGGTTGACCTGATCCATAATCTGCTGAAGCGCAGCTAGAGCTCGCGACGCTTCCCTAGTGTCGTGGAACTGACCTATCATGACCAAGTTCATGGAGTGTTCGGTTCCATACCCCAACCACAATTTCATTTTCGATCATCACCCCTTTCTTCGCTCAGCAGTCTCAATGCGTCAATGACACCGGAGGTTCCGACAGGCTGCCCTTCCTCATCATACGAGGTCCGCTTCAATACGCCTTTGGCGTCGATGTGGGCAAACCCTCTTAGCCCAGGTTCAACTGAGAATGGGTCGGCTACACTTACCCCGATAGCTTGGCCCTCACTAATCGTGAGCGGTATGGTTCCGGCATAGTCCTCTACCCATCGCAGAAGTTTTTCCAGTGTCTCATCATCAATCCCTCCTGTACCACGCACCGGCTCCTCGGGAAGAAGCAGGAACTCAGTCACTCCCAAGTCTGAAGCGATGGATATTGCCTGATCCAAATCCGCAACGGTCCGCTTGTTTACCACGTAATTTACTCCGACTGGTGCCAGAGACCTGGCAACTCTGATGCGGTAAAGGAGAGATGAGAACGGCCGACCCCTCAACGCTTCGTAAGTGGAACCTACGCCGTCCATGCTAATCCTCAAGAAATGGACGTTACCAAACAGCCTAGCCACTAGCCTCTCGTCCAGGTTGTGTCCGTGAGTCGTAAACGTCACTGCTAAATTGGTGCTTTTGGCCGCGAATTTGCAGACCTCCGAGAACTGACGATACAAAGTGGGCTCACCGCCGCCGAAGCCAACCCCCAAGCAGCCGTTTTCGTCCAACTCCTCAAGCCAAGTCGTCAATAGGCGGTAATCCAGGGAGGCAGGCCTCTTGGGTGCGTAGCAATATGTGCAGGAGAGTTCGCAGGCGTTGGTCAAGGCGATGGATATATGCCTCGGGGCAAGAGACCATGCCGATTTGTTAGCTTTGACTTCATCAACAAGAATGTTCAGCCCGGTACTCCGGTCGAAAATGTGGATTCCAGCCGGACCGATGCGAACTTTGCTAAACTTCCTCGTCTGGTTTTTTAGCTGCATTTATTGCTTCCCCTCCTGACAATCGTTAAGTTGGCGGGCGCTCGAAGAACTGTTTGGCTTGGCTCAATGAATATCCATTTGGCGATGAACCGTACTGCCAACTCAGCACTCATTGGAAATCTGACTCGTTAAATCGAGACTCAGTTCAACAGCTGAGGCTGCTACGACGTCGGAATCTTCCAGGCCTCTAACCGACCGGACTATCATTTGCACGGTATAAGCGCAGTGGACCTGCTGGTCGTGTCATTCCGCCCGGCCTCGGTACCGTCTAATGCCGACAGCCCTATGGCCCGGAGGATCATCTCTCAGTGCCTGGGCTATTCCCGTGGCCTCGAGACCTCGCATGACGATTTTCTGCACCTCCTTCCTCTGATTTTTTGCTAGCTCTCTGTAGGACGCAGGGGATGCTGCCACCGCTCCTGAACCCCTGGACATCACTCGCTTAAAATATCAACTCCGTATTCGTCGCCCGTCTCGGTTTCCCTAGCCTTCCTTCCTAGCCGCTCTTCATCAACTATTACTTTGCTCTTCTCCTCACTCCAGTGCAGCAGTGCCATCGTGTGGCACTCACCGTCCCCGGGAAGAACCACCACCACTGTGGCTTGCCCGTAGTAGATACAGGCAGCCATTCTTAACCGTGACTGGAATGTTAGAAGCGACCAGCCCACGAGGCTGTCGGGCAAGTCGCCCGGGTTGTCTAGGGACTTCCAGCTCTCACCCCACCACTTCGCACAGGAATGGGCCTTTTCGTAGGCGGTGTAGGCAAATTGAGACTCTCGTATCCAACTGGCTCGGAGTCCCTTATTGCCACCCCTCATTGTCTTCCCCTTCCATGCGTCTACCAGGAATTTTCGCCGGCTGCACAAGTCGGCCGCATATAGTGCTATACGTCCCATCGTCAGCCACCGGATACGAGAATCTCCGAAGTTAGGGGTTGCAGTGTCAATGGGGTTGAACACAGCATCATGGGTTTGGCAGGCATAGAGGCCAGTGCAGGCCTCATGTGTGCCCAAAAGACGAGGGTCGAAAATCGCCGGCTCTTCCAGATCCACGGGGTGTTGCTCGTCACTCTTGAGCAAGAGACTGGACCATTGGTCGACACCCCAGTCAAAGTCAATGATTTCCCCGGACTTGCTGTCCTTCAGGGCGTTCAGCACGGACGACCGTGGGATCACATGGCGCCTGTTTGGAGGTTCCAGGCAGAGTCCTACGTTTCCATCTACTGGAAAGAGACAGCGACCCCTGTAGAGTTTAGCCTCCTCGGCAATAGTGCGAAATCTTCTGTCGGCCTCTCCCTTGGGGCCCTTACTTCGCCGATTAGGTGTCATTCCCCGATTCATTACGGCCCCGTGAGCATCAAGATCGCGGCTATGCGCCGGGCGGTGTCGGTAAAGTGCCGCACTTCCTCGGGGAGCATATTGCGGCCGATGACCTTCTGCTCGCGATAGGAGAGCCACTTCTTGAGGACCTGATAGCCACCCAGCTTGTAGTTCCAGACGGCAGCGGGTACGTTGCTCCAGCGGGCGCTGCCGTTCAGGTAGATGTCGAGGGTGCTGTCGCCGAGTACATCGGCGGCATCGGCCATCGCCTCCTGCTCAGGTGCAGTGTAGTCCCGCTCATCGGCACGGCCGGTGCCGGGCATCACGGCGTCTCCGGTGCCGAAATGGCCCCAGCCGGCAGTAAGCGCGAAGTCGTCGCCGGTCATGTTGTGGGCGTCGTCGGTCGACGGAACGGCGATGGCCGCCAACTCCGGCCGCAGGGTTCCAGTGGTCACCCCCGGCACCGGAGTCTCCGGGTCCAGCAGGGCAGCCAGCTCGCGGCCCCGGGCGGCGGACGCGGTCAACTCGGCGGCGGCATCACCCACGTCCGCATCAGAACCGCCGTTGGACCAGCCGGGCAGCGGGATGCGCGGCCACTCCATGCGCAGCGCGCCAGAGTTGGCCTCCCGGTAGGCCGGGTCATGCAGCACAGCCAACGCGTGGTGGAAGAGGTCTTCCACCCCCAGTCCCAGCCGGTCGAGATACACCTGCGCCCCGGCGGACAGGTTGGGCCGCTGTTGCTCCCCTTCACCACCCAGCATCGATTGCTGGCCATCAACCTGTTCGTTACGGAGCCAGGCAGGGAAACAAGATACGTTGCGATCCATAAGGTCATAGCATCCCATTGCCGAGACTACTTGAGGAGGAGACCATTCCCTTCGTGGCTTTTGTTGAGATATCAACGCGAAATTGCCGTTGAATACGTGGGGGCGGTAATCAGGACTAGGCCGGGCCAATAATCCCGACTCTTCTTCCCAATATAGCCAGCGTGTGTCGAACGGTCTGAATGAATATGTGATAAGACCCTCTTTGTTAGGTCCACTGGCCAGACGAATATCTCGGACCTGTTGGGCATTAAGTTGAATCGACGACGTATTCTTCATCGCGACAGGATAACGTTGGGCTATCTCATCGTGACTGAACTCCGAGTCGAAGTAATCCTCGATCCTTTTCTCAAGGCGAGCTAGATCAATGCCCACTAGAAAAGAGTCCCTGTTGGTGACAACGCCGGGAAAATAAGCTGGAAACAAGTCAGGTATGGTGGGCCACTCACCCCAATATTGGCTTACTGCCAACTCCTCGAAAGGTAGGCCAAACGGCATCAGGGGTTCCACGGACTCATAGAGGGCCATAGGTTCTGCATTCGCAGTCTCCGTAAGTTGCTTCAACTTTTCTTGGCCCCACAGATGGCGGAGGCCCACGGCCTCGGCGGGGGCATGGTCGGCTTTTCTGACCAGCGTGGCGATGGCAGTGCCCACCTGGATGCCCACCGGGTCGCCCAGCGTGGAGAAGATGCTCGGGTCGGGCTTGCCTTCGGGAGTGGTCTTTCCGGTCTTGTACTTGTCTCCGTTGAGGTTATCGATGCGGATGACGTCGAATGACTCAAGCAGATGCTCCCTCATGACGGTGAAGGATAGCCCATCCAGCCAGGAGTAGTTTGAGATAAAGCAGACTATGCCGTGTCCGGTCATCTCAGCTATGCGCCGCTCTGCCATCCGGAAGAAGCGCACGTACAGGTCATTAAGCCCCTGTCCTTCGGGTTTCTTTACTCCATTCAGCTTCGTCTTTTTATAATCATCTTTCAGATTCGCCTCCTCGCCCACCGCCATCCCGGCGAAGCCGTTGTAGGGCGGGTTGCCGATGACGACCAGTACTTTCTCGTGGTGCTTCACGCCCTCGGCGCGGTCACGTTCCTCCTGTAGCTCGGGCATGAACAGCTGGAACTGCTTGGGTTCTTTCCCCGTGTCCTTATCCCAGCCGGTCAGGGCGTTGGTCAGGAATACCCCAGCCCGCTCATCACCGTCCTCCGTAAAGGCCGCATCCAGGGCTTGCATGGTCAGGCCGACCTGCAGGTGGGCCACCACGAAGGGGGCGGGCATGATCTCGAAACCGAACACCCTTTCGGTGGCCGCCTTCTTCACCTGCGCTCCGGCGAGGGCGCCCAGGCCCTTACCCTGCAGGTTGGCGGCGATGCACTTGAGTGTCTCTGCCAGGTAGGCGCCGGTGCCGCAGCAGGGATCGAGGACGTAAACGTTTTCAGCGGCCAGACCATCCTCGATGCCGAGGTCGTCCTTCAGGGCTCGGTCGACTCGGGCCACCATGTAGCGGACCACCTCGGCGGGGGTGTACCAGACGCCAAGCTGCTTGCGCAGAGCCGGGTCGAATTCCTCGAGGAACGGCTCGTAGAAGTAAGGGACAGCCTCGCCCTCATTGAACTTTGCAAAGAAGACCTCGCGGTCCACGCGGTCCAGGGCCGCCGCCGTCCAGTCCAGCACCTCGTTCAGTCCCAACGGCTGGAGCTGTCCGGGGTTGGAGAGCTGCCAGAACAGCTCCCTTATGACGGGCACACGCAGAAGCTGGGCTGATTCGTGCCAGTTGAACGGCCCTTTTGTCGCGGGAGTCTGCCGGGCCCACAGCACCCATGCCGAGAAGATGCCGTAGAAGAGGGTCTGCACCAGGGTAGAGCGGAAGAAAGCCGCGCCCTTCTCACCCTCGAACTTCACACCCAAGGCCTCCTCCAGCGCCGAGCGCACGGCGTTCAGGGATGGTGCGTTGCCGTGGGCCTCCACGCGGGCGAGGCCGTCGCGGGCGTAGGAGGCCAGGAGGCGGGCAAGGTCGCGTGGCTCGGCCAGTGCGGCCCGATGCGACAGGGCGCGGCCCAGGTACTCGGCCAGCGCAGGCCCGACCGCGTTGGCAAAAGCCTTTGGAGTTTGCAGTTTCTTGTCGAAGTCGGCGGCGGACACGGCCAGCCGGAATGATTCCAGCTTGGCAGGATTGCCGTTGGCGTCCTCGCCCAGTAGCACGAAGTCGCGGGTGTTGGTCACCAGCACCAGTCGGTACAGCTCCCAGTACTTGCTGACCTGCGCGCTGTCGCCGGTGAGCCATGCATCGTCTGTGGTAGGCTTTACCTCAACCACCCCGCCCTCGGGGAGCTGACCCTGCTTGGGTTGGCCCTTGGACACCTGGTTGGCGGCGAACAGACCGAAGTCAGGGTGGTCCGCGCCCTGTTGCGCTAGTTGGCTGATGCAGGACACCTTCGGTTTCAGCGATCCGCCCACAGCGTTCAGCAAGTTGCTCAGCGGCGGGTAGTAGGACGTCTCGGCAGTACCGGCGCCCGACGCCTTGATCTTGCGGAGGTCGTCGAGGTATTCCTCTACGGCTGCGGCCAGTTTGCTGTTGCTATTGGGCATATCTCTTTCACCGACCAGAATCAGACTTCAGTTCGCGGCGTTTACTCCGGTGCCGTCTCATCGCTGATGAAGGGGTTTAGCACGTCGACGCCGGTGGGCTCGAAGTGTGCCGGACGTTTCTGGTGACCACAAACAGTTGGTCAGGTGCTACATCATCAATGGCGCAGCCCTGGCATCACAACAGTTCGGCCAACGCCAGATAATTTCTGAACTCCTCAATATCTTCCCTGGAGAATTGAGGTAGGACTCCTTGCGGGTATTCCCTATAGGATACCAAGAGCGTCTGCAGAGGATCAGACCAGGTGACAAGGCAGTTGAAGAAGAGGAGGTACCCAGGCTCCTGGCAGACATGAATGCCTGACTGACCGTGCAGCAGGCAATCGTCACATACCGCCGTCTCACCGGAGGCCCTTGGGAACGGAAATGAATTCGATTGTGAGCTACTACCTACCATTCTGCAGTAAAGTTGCGTGCCAAGCAGAAGCGACCTGGCCCGGTCAGTTCCTCGGACATATGTATCTTTAATGAAAGCGGTTCTTTGTCCTGACTGCGGCGTGCTTCACACACTATCTGCAAGGCAGGTTATCAGAATCTATCCCAACCAAGTTAAGATTCCTCGGCGTTTGGCCTCACCGTCATGGCTCGCCACCAATCGTACAGGGGATCCCGCTGCCCTGGGACGTAACGAGCACCGTTCTGCATGGCCCGCAGCACCAGGATCACCTCCTGCCTCGTAACTACCGTAGCCCAATGTTGCACAAGCTCCAGGGTGGATACCAACCTCATCCCGGGTGCCCTCTCACCCAGGACCCGTCTCGCCTTGCGGTCGTCGATGGCAACTGAGTATCCCCGGTTGAGCGCTATGGCCCCCGTCATCGCCTCGCCATCGTCTATGACTGCTGCCAAACCCACGAAGGATGCCTCTTCCTCGGGGTTTTCCAACCGCACGACCAGCAACAGTCCATCATCGATGAGAGAGGAAAAGTCCACTGGGACCGTTTCATCCTGCTCGTCGTTTGCTCCGATGGCCCGGACATACAGCGCCTCGTGCTCCAGCACGTAGTCCACGACGGCCAACTGCCAGGGGAGGGCCGCAACGATCTCGATCATACGACCGGTGGCATACAGGTTGAGCAGGCAACTTGCGTCCAGGAGCAGGACGCGGTCGTCCGGCCACTCGGTAGCAGGTGCCTCTGGCGTCAAGTACCCGTCACCCGGCTGCTCGGATCGATGGGAATGGACAACAGGTCTCCTTCGTGCAGAAGATGAAAAGAGTGGGTCAGGTTCTGCACGGTCTCCCTTGCCGAGAGACGGTCCCGGCGGAGGACCCGGCACAATTCACCTTCGGTGAGCTCCCCCTCCACGTGGGCTTGCACTGCAAGGAACTGGTAGCGCAACGGCAGGCGCGCATCGTCGTGCGGGTGAGGAGCCAGCCCCAATTGTTCCTGGGCCTCCCGCACCCTGAACCCCCGGTCGCGGAGCCGCTCCCAAGCCCCCCCGGGGATAAGCCTCAACTCCTCCAGGCGCAGCATCATCGCCTCAACGGAGACGAAATAGTAGTGGGCGAGCCTGCAGATCTCGGCGGCGGTCACCGCACCGTCTCCGGCACGGGAAATCTGGTAGAACCTCCGTCTGAGTCCCGAGGACGGCATGAGCAGCGCCGCAGCGAAGGCGTCGGCGAATCTCTCCGAAGCAGAGCTGCGGCCGGTTCGCCCCAAGCCGGTCAGCTCAGGCCGAAACCGGCTGGTAAGAAAGTGGCCGTACTCGTGGGCCATCGACCACCGCCTCCTCTCCTCGGGATGAAGAGAGTTGACTGCGATGCAGCCGCCGAGGTCCTCCGTGTAGGCGAAGATGCCCGCGAGGCTGGACGGGAGCACGGTGTAGAAGATCCGGAGCCCCACATCATTCTCCAGCACCTCCCGTAGGTTCAGGACCGGCCCGTCCCCCAGGCCTAGGCGGTTCCGCTCCGAGGCGGCCACATCTTCTGCCGCATCCTCCGGTGGAATCCCGGACGTCTCGTACTGGGGAGGGTAGGACTGCCGGGGGCGCGCACCTGTCATCCCCTCCAGCCGCCGGTAGTCTTCGCACAGGTCCTGGAACTCCTGGACCCCAAGCCTCAGCTCCTGCTGGGCTTCGGGGGAGCTTGCTCTGTTGACTGAGGTGCGAAACTGCACTGCGAACTCTGCCGAGGGCGCCCTGCCTCCGACGAAACTGTTGACCGTCCGTCCGTACAGCCCCGCGAGGCTGATCAACTCATCCGGGCGGATCCGGCGCTCCCCTTTCTCCAGGGCCGTCACCGTGGTGCGCGCCAATTCCAGAGACTCCGCGACCTCTTGCTGGGTCAGCCCTCGCGCCCTCCTGGCTTCCTGGAGACGTTGTCCCAGAACCCTAGGGTCGACGGTGTCAACAACATTCTCCTTCATGGGATCTCCTACCCTGCCACTGCGACTTCCGAGGCGAACTCGTTCCACTCCCGGACATGGTTGCGGAAAAGTTCAACGAAGCTGGCCTCGAGGTCCTCCTTGGCTGCTGCATCCGGGCGAGCAGCGAGTTCGGCCACGGTCCTGGCCATCTCCGGGTAGGCGACCGCGAGTTTCTGCCATGGCTGATCCGACGCCAGGCATCCGTTAATACGGCTGACCTGTTCGCTCATCACCGTAAAACCGTGAACCTCATCAGGGCCCAGGTTGGCAAGGCCACCGAAGATGTCGTACCTATACGCGCAGCTGGGGTCGTTATCGGCCAACCCGCTGCAGCGCAGGGCCTGCCGCCTGAGGACACAGGACGTGCAGCAGCCACACTGGGACCGACCACGCACACGTTGGGGGTATCCATCGCAGGAAACGGTCTCTCGGACCACGCCGCCGAGGCCGGCTGCAGCCAAGGCACGGCACATCTCCGCCTTCGTAGTGAACGTGAATGGATTCTCGATAGAGACCCGCTCACCCAATATGGACCCAAAGAGACTCTCAGCCATGCCCAGTGTCCGGGGATGGACGCCGCGGTAGTTGTCGATGCCCAGCTGCGACCTGTTCAGGGGAAGGTTCAACGCCCCAATGCCATTCTCAAAAACGTAGAGGGTGTCGGTCTGGGCCTGCAGCGCCGTGGTTACACCCAGGGCCAGAAAAAGGAGGGCCCGGGTCCGCTGACCCTTCTCTTCCTGACTGGGCCCCTCGGCATCGACACCAAAGGGAACCGCCACATGCCTCACACCTTCGCTGGCTACCGGCGATCCCCAGGCCCACGCAGATCTGATCCCCTTAACCTGGGCCACCTGTTGGGTGGCCAGACGGTTGTGGGTGCAGCCTGACACCAAGATACGGGATCCCCCTGGAGAACGCAGAGAGTGATATGCCAAACCGGCCAGGGAGTCCAGACCTCCACTGAACAGCGAAACCGTTACCGGCGCATCAAGCGGGATCTCAAAGAGAAACCCCTGCCTATCTTCCTTGCTCCGAACGGAATGCTGGCGCGTGAATTCAAAGGCCCAGACATCTCCGCTGACCCACGAAAGCAACTCTCTGAGGCGAACCTCCGACTCCGGAGAGGACCAAAGCTCAGGCTCTCTCACCGGCATGCGAATGCTAATCCGGCGCTGCCCGGTAGCGGCCCCGTTGAAGCAGCGCTTCGACCTGCGGTCCGCAGTATAAACAGCCCCCATCACGTCCAGCAGGTCGGCGGCACGGCCTGGAAGAGCTCGCGAGAATGCCCGCACCAGCCCATCCTGGCGCGCCCAAAAAGAACAGCCCCCTGAAGCTTCGTCCCTTCTGTCCGTGAAGTCGTAACCGAAGGTTACGGCACTCATCGGGACCTGCCGGCCATCGCGCGATCCGACGGCTGCGGTCCGAGGATATTTTCCTCGAGCAGATCTCGAGTGCTTTCCTTCTTGGCCAGACGGGGAGGAGCCTTGATTTTCCCTCCGTCCGGGTGCTTCCGCAGAGCAGCAGCGACTTTGGTTATCTGGGGATGTAGCACCTCTTCCACCCTGCTCTGCCAGCCCCCGACCGCTTCGTGGCTGGCAAATTTCCGGCCATCGAGGAGAGGTTGGCGCGCCCTTGCGAAGAAGTAATGCTCGACCAGCGCTGCGCACGCTGCCTCAGTAAATGGGCCAGATACATCCGAGGTGTCTGTCCTCTGAACGATCAGGGACTTGGCCACCTCGGCTGCAATAGCGGTGTGGCGGTGTCCACCCGCCTGCTCCACGATATCGTCAAGGGCACCGAACGCCGAGATCAGACCAAGCTCCCCGGCGCGGTTCACGATGCGCGACATCTCGGACAGGTCTGGAATGCCACCGTTCTCCCTGAGTGCCTTGGTAAGAGAGGAGACAAGTTTGTCGCAGACGGCCTCCACCGGAACGTCGCCTTCCCAGGCATACCGGTATGCAGTCCGCCACCCTGCCCCGAACTGCTTATCGAAACGGTCTCGCTCAACCACGCAGACGCGACCTCCTCGAGCGCACTGAGTTGTACTGACAATGTCAGCTATTATATCAGGTACTGCGCCTATTGTGTCAGAGTATTCTGATGAACCTGAAAAAGGCTGTGACGGTCAGCGCAACGGGACCCCTTTCGGGGGGTTACGTAAGCGGCTTTTCTGGCTGGTACTGTCCATGACGTGCGACAGCATGCGAGGCCAGGCGTACGCGTCTGAATTCGCTTCCTTGATGTTCCCTCGCTTCGGTCCGAAGGTCACGCAGGTCTGAACTGCACCGCCTAATTCCAGATACCACCCGATCGAAAGCTCAACCCCAGTTCTCCGCAAGTCTGCTTATGAGTTGTCCAAACTGCGACAGTCGCAACCCCGAAGGTGGACGACAATCCAGTGCGCAACAAACGGAACACGGGGAAGCCGTGGCTGCAAGGCAAGTCCTGAGACTCTTTTCCAGACCGAGTAGCGGCATGCCCTTTATTCGGAGAAGGGAGACTTCGACGCGGATGACCATGGCGAGGAGGCCGGGCCTCGTGAAGAAGGTGTAACCGAGATGCACCCGAGTACGGCAGACCGGCGGACATTACTCATCACAGACCGCCAGAAATCCAAGGTCGCCTCACTCTTCCCCGACTGGGACAGAACGATCGCCGGGCTGATCAATCCCTTCTCAAGTCTATCGACTACACCTACGGGACCTACATTGGGTACACGCGAGGACTCTTCCGTTCATCTTTCGCTGGCCCCCGGTGACATCGATTCTGATATAGGGGCGTGATGCTACCGCAGACGATATTGTGGCTATGCTCAAATTCGTCCCTTTCCGGCAAGGTTGGCCAGGCGGAAGAGCCGAAAGAACGGGCTGTGTAGGCCGCCGTGCGTAGTCGGAGTGGGATTCCCTCCGAGCCTTTTCGAGTGAGACAACGCAAACTCAAAGACTAATCCCAATATACCCCTATGACGGGAATTCAGACCCTTTGCGCCTCCTTGCACGCGGGCAATTGTCAAATTGCAGATGACGTCCCTTTATCGTGAACCTTGGCGCCCTCCGCCTCCCCGGAATGAGCTGTGTAAGGATTGGGTATTTCCATCCCCCTTGTCGCCCGTGCACGTTTCGAGGCGGGCTCAGCAATCGCCGACCACAAACAGCAAGCGGGTGCCGCCGATGCTATGCTGATCGCCCCGACTGATGCTTTTCCAACCTCCCTGAAGAAATCCAAGCCCCACCCCCTCGGCCCGTTCTGCGGTTGGCGCATTCGCGGTAACGAAACAAGCTCACCATCCTCCCAAAGAGTCCCCGACTGCCTTCCCAAATGCCGGGGACCAGGTGCTGACGGTAGCTCCCTCCGTGGCTCGAGCAATTACGGCATCGCACAGACTCTTTCCCGTCACCTCTTCGGCCTACGTTCGCCGACGGGCGCGTCAGACTTCGATCACGCACGGACCCGGTGCAGGAACTTCGACTCCTGACCCGTTCTCGAAGAACCACTCCGACACGGAATGTTCTCAGTGGTCCCAAGCGAGCCGCTAACTTCCCATCCGGCACTGCCCACCCAAACCTTGGCCTGCTCCCCGGGCCACCCCGGAATTCTTGTGCTGGGCAGCCGAAATGCGCCAACCATCCCACAGCTCAGGCCGCTCTACGCCTGTACTGTCGAGAAATTACTGGTTGCGCCAGCATCCCTTACCGAACGACAGACGACGCTGGCCTGACGTCGGTGGGAGAACTCGCCTCTCGGGTTCCCAATCCGCGAGAGCTTTCCCCCTCACGACCCGTTCCAGTGCTGGCCCGTCTTGGCCTGCACCAACAACCAAAAACCACTATCCAAGGCGATGCCGAATCTCAGGAGAGCAAAAATGAGCGATAACCTGCAAGGATCCCAGTTCAGCTCCACGTTCCCGGAAGGACCCGCCATCGAGGTGCGAGCCCCGGTGCTCAGGGAGCTCATCAGGACAAGAATCCAGCTCCTTGGTGCCCCATATCTGCAAGAACCAGCAGATGTTAACGACCTGCAGGTGCTATCGAATAAGGAGTGGGTCAACTGGACTCTGGTCGAGGATATCCTGACCAAGAGGATAAGGGATGAGCTGAATTCCGGAACACCTCTGGGTTCCGTGCAATTGGGCCTGCTCGCCTCTTCAGGATGGGGCGTTAGCGTCCTGATCGAGTACCTGGTTGACGACTACTGGTGGGTGGTATGTTTGATGCCCGTCATGGAGGACTATGAGGAATGGAAAGCGTATATCATCCGAGGGAGCGCTGCGGCGGTGCTTCGTATCGAGGGCAGCGGGCTAAACCTGACTGACACATCGGAAATTCCCGTCTGGTTTACCGCAGCGGGCTGACCACGTCAGTCCTCATTTCTCAGGGGCGCCAGAGTATTGATTACCGCCGCGTCCGTTGAGTGCTACTGGTCCCGTCCCCGCATTGCCGATTACTGGCGAAGGCGGGTCCGAGGTAGAGCTTTCGATGAAGCGACCTGTGGGGGAGAATAGATGGTTGGTCGCCTGCGATACGCAGTTGGAAACACAACTCCCAGCCGTAGGCGTAGACGGCCAATCGCCAATTCGCACCTCCAATTCCGCATCGAACGAAAACACAACACCTACCTGTTGCGTCAGACGCTTTGTAGCTAGCGGACTCCATCCCGGAAAACGACTCTGGAGGTATTCAAGAGGCGCGAGTCTCTCCACAGTATGTGATCCTGCACTGCGTCCGCCCGCCCGCCCAAATCCCGAGGTCATTTCCGCGAAGGAATAGCGGATAGACTGAAGACTTCGCCATCGACCTCTGGGTGGCGGCCGGAAAGTTTGGGACGTGTGCGAAAAGGGTCGCGATTACCTGCAGTGCGAATCCAGCTGGCTGGGCTGTGAGGAGTGGCGAGCAGGCGGTCTGACCCACGTGTGCTCCGACCTGCTGGTGCAGGTAAGCGAGGTATCTACGGGTGCAAGCCCTATTTTCATTACGTTGGACCTCAGCGTTGCTCCACGGGATGGAGACCAGGCTGAGGTCCTACCGCAGTATGGCGACGTCGGACCGTCCACTGCCGCTACAGGAGGTGTGCGAGACAGTTGGGGGAAGGCGGAACTGCCCACCCTCAGCGGTGTGTAAACGGCGGAGGTAAATTGTTCCGTGCGGGCGGGTAGTCGTTGACATTTCTGCTGGCCAGCTAGTGTGATGTATCCAAAGTACGTCGGCAAAAGCGGGCGACATTGGCCAGGATTTGGTCGGCAGTCTTGGTCCAGACAAACGGTTTGGGGTCCTCGTTGGTGACGTCCAGGTAGCGGTAGATGGCAGCCTCCAGTTCGGCGCTGCTCTGATGCACGCCACGGCGCAACTGCTTTTCGGTGAGCAGACCGAACCAGCGCTCCACCAGGTTCAGCCAGGAGGCGCTGGTGGGTGTGAAGTGCATATGGAAGCGGGGCCGCTTGGCAAACCAGTTACGGATCAGCGCCGTCTTGTGGGTGGCGTAGTTGTCCGCGATCAGGTGGACGTCCAGGTCGGCGGGCACCTCGGCCTCGATGGTATCGAGGAATTTGCGGAACTCCACGGCCCGGTGGCGGCGGTGGCACTGGCCAATCACCTGGCCGGTCCTCGCGTCCAAGGCGGCGAACAGCGACGTGGTGCCGTGGCGCAGGTAATCATGGGTGCGCCGCTCCACCTGTCCCGGGCGCATGGGCAACAGCGGACGGGTGCGGTCCAAGGCTTGGATCTGGGACTTCTCGTCCACGCACAGGACCAACGCCCGGTCCGGTGGATTCAGATACAGCCCCACAACGTCCCTGACCTTCTCGATGAAGAAGGGGTCCGACGACAACTTGAAGGTCTCCGTGCGGTGGGGCTGCAATCCGAAGGCCCGCCAGATGCGGCTGACCGTGTTGTGGCTCAGCCCGCTGCGCTGGGCCATGGACCGGGTGCTCCAATGGGTCGCGTCCCGGGGCGCAGTCTCCAGCGTCAGCGTAATCACACGCTCCACGTCGTCATCGGTAACCGCTCGAGGCCGTCCGCTGCGCGGTTCGTCCGACAGTCCGTCCAGCCTCCGTTCCAGGAAGCGAGAACGCCACTTCCCCACCGTCTCATCGGACACTCCCAGGTCGGTGCCCACCGCGGTATTGCTGCGGCCTTCGGCACAGCCCAGAACCATTCTGGCCCGCAGCGCCAAAGCCTGCGAGGTCTTTGGACGGCGAACCCACCGTTCCAGGGTTTCACGCTCCACGTCATCCAAGATTAGCGGCGGCATCGGTCGTCCCATCGCCATGGTCATCCTCCTCTGGACTGCTAACCCGGAGGATACCTCATCGCGATTACTTTTACTATTAACTTCCGTTACACCACACTAGCGAGGACCTTTTTGCTGGACGTCGACACCCCACCGGCATGTTTTATCGAAGCATTCGACAGGTTTTGTGACCGATGTGGGCCACCTGTCCTCGACATTGTCCGGAGGCGACTGCAGTACCAAGTAGTCCGTGCTGGGTTCTAACTCCCGATATTCTCCTATCCGCGGGGCGCTATCTGGAACGGTGGCGCGAGGTTTGGAATGGGGACCTCAATGACAACCGGGCGATTGGCTCTCAGGGCATCACGGAGAGCGTCCCCCAGGCCCTCGTGGCTGTCCAACCTAACGCCCACGGCACCGTATACCTCGGCCAGTTGGGCGAAGTCAGGGTTGTGGAGCCGGGTGCCGATGACCCTGCCGCCGAAACGTTGTTGCTGGTCGTTATGCGACGCCCCCAGCATCTCGTTGTTGAACACCAGAGTCACCACGTTTATCCCTTCCTGGACAGCGGTGGCCAGTTCACTGGAGGCGTACCCGAACCCGCCGTCCCCCGTTGTGGCAACGACCTGCCTGCCGGGGTTGCCGACTTTGGCGCCCAGGGCCGTGGGGAAGGCATACCCCAGGGTGGCGAAGTATGAGGAGGTGAGGTAGGAACGAGGGGCCAGCACCGGGTAGGCCAGATGACTCCAGTAACCGATGTCGGTGGTCCCGGCGACCATGATTGCGTCGTCGTCCAGTTCGTGGCGGATCGTCTCGATGATCTCCACCTGGAGAGGAGCCATCTCCCGGATTTCCCGATCGGCCTGTTGGCGAATGGCCATGGTCTCCGTCTCGGTCCACTGGCTGGCCCGTGTCCTGCCGCCCAATTCCGCCAGCAACGCCTGTACCCCCAGGCCCGCATCGGCGGCGATTCCCACTGTGGCTGGGATATTGCGGCCAAGTTCCTCGGGGTCGGCGTCGATCTGAACAACCCTCTGGTGGGACTGGATTCCCCAGGGCACGTTGGGCGTGAACAGCATCCTACTGCCGACGGCCAGGATGACGTCGGCCTGTGGGAGGGCGATATGTCCGGGCCCGTGGGCGTAGTAGAAACTGCCCAAGGACAGCGGACTGTTTTCAGGGATTGCGCCCTTACCCTCTGGCGTGGTTATAACCGGGGCGTTCAGGGCCTCGGCTAGCTCCATAATCTCGGAGGAGACGGCAGCGTCCCTTGTGCCGCCGCCTGCCCAGATCAGGGGGCGGCTGGCCCCTGCAAGGATCTGGGCTGCCTCTCGGATCAGCGCGGGCTCGGGCTGCTGCTTGCCCGGACCTTCGGGTTCCGGGAGTTCGGTTTCATCAGTCATTGGGAGAACGTCCCAGGGGATCTCTATCTCCACCGGCCTGGGCCGGCCGGAGGACATCTCGCGGAAAGCGTTCCGGACCATTCCCGGGATTTCACTAACCTTGTCTGACCGCCCACACCACTTGGTCAGGTGTTTAAAGACGTCCAACTGCTCGCCGATCTCGTGGAGCGCGCCCCGGTTCTGGCCGAGGTTATAGCTCTCTATCTGCCCCGACACCAGCAGAACCGGGGATGATGTGGCATAGGCGGTGCCGAGTCCCGCCGTTGCGTTGAGGGCCCCAGGGCCAGGCACCACCAGCGCAACACCGGGCTTGCCGGTGGTCCGGGCGTAGCCATCCGCCATGTAGGTGGTCGCCTGCTCGTGCCGGGTCAAAACCATGCGGATGCCGGGCTCGTCGTAGAGGGCATCGAATGCGTCCATAATCTGTACGCCGGGAAGCCCGAACACTACCTCGACGCCGTGCCTGGCCAATGAACGCACCAGCGCCTGTGCTCCGCTCATCACGGGCATTGCTCACCTCCCGACGTGCTTCTCTTTCGGATACTTGGGGATTTTACCACCGCCTTTTCGCGATCACCGGATGAGAAAAATGGATGGCATGGACAACATTGGCGTGGAGAGGGCTGGTTTCAACCAACTGTACCCACGCTAAGGAACTATCTCAAAACGGAGAGGGTTGAATGGGAGGGCGCAAGTTAGATTCGACTAGGATAGGCTAAAACCGGGTGGTGGTGGTGGATGATGATGGCAAAGAGCGAGCCTTTGTCGGCTATCCGGGAAATTCCAGACAATATTTGGGAGCGGATTCACCCTGTTATTCAACTAAGGGGTACCGCTGGATTGCATCGCGCACTGGCCTGTTCCGCAAGTACCCGAGCGCGCCGAAGGCCGGCGGCATCGCCAAGGACGGACCTTCTTCCAGTGATGATCAGCTCAGTCGCCTGGCGACCATCGGACAACCTGGACCGCGTCGCGCGGAGACCCCCAGCGAGGACCCGCTAGTAGTGAGTCAACCGCGAAATCGAAGTATCCATAGGAACGTTACGACATCGCACTGGTTGCCCAATCGGCATTGCAGGGGACGCTGAACCTTTTGATTCCAAACATGACTGAGTGCTAGGAATCGTCTGAACAAGTCGGGTGGGATGTGGCATAGTTAGGCTGAACCAGCCGATGCCTGTTGAGGGAGTGAACGCAGAGGGACCAGCCGACCTTTGCCGACCTGTAATACCAAGGCAAGAAGCGCAAGACCCGCCGGGAGCTGTTCCTGGAACGGATGGATGCTCTGATCCCCTGGCAGTTGCTGGAGGACCGCATCCGCCCCTGCTACCCCAAGGCCGGAAGGGGAAGACATCCTTACCCGCTGCTGGTAATGCTGAGAGTCCACTGCCTCCAACTCTTCCACAATCTGAGCGACCCAGGCATGGAGGACCTGCTCTATGAGTCCGACCCGGTGCGGCGGTTCACATGGCTGAAACCCTCAGGTCCCCTGCCCGACGAGACCACCATCCTGAATTTCCGTCATCTCCTGGAGAAACACCAACTGGGGCAGGGTCTCTTGGCGGAGATCAACGCCCACCTGGAGTCGCAGGGGCTGAGGCTCAGGGAGCGAACTATCGTGGACGCAACCATCATAGAGGCGCCGCCCTCCACCAAGAACCGTACCGGGGAGCAGGACCCGGAGATGCATCAGACCAAGAAGGGGAATCAGTGGTACTTCGGGATGAAGGCGCTTATCGGGGTGGACTCCCATACGGGCGTAGTGCACAGCATGACGGCCACGGCGGCCAACGCCCACGACATCACCGAGACCCACAAACTGCTGCACGGGGGCGAGAGGGTGGTGTGTGGCGACGCTGGATATCAGGGGCTCGACAAGCGGGAGGAGAACCTGGGGCTGGAGGTTGAATGGCGGGTGACGATGCGCCCGGGGAGTCCCCGGAGGCTGGAGCCTGGGAGCAAAGAGGCGCTGGAGGAGAAGGCGAAGGCTACGGTGCGAGCCAAGATGGAGCATCCATTCCTGAAACTGAAGCGGTTGTTCGGTTACGGCAAGGTACGCTACCGGGGACTGGCGAAGAACCTGGAGCGGGTGGCGCTGCTGTTCTGGCTGGGTAATCTGCTGACGGCCGAGGGTCAACTGGCGGCGTAGTGCGCAATTGCTGCGGGACAACGCCGGTCTCGAGGCCCCATCAAGCCTCCAACAGCCCAGCCGGGGACGAAATCGGAGGAGCCGATAACTGTCTGGCAATCCCCGGGCCGCAACTCTCATCCCCCTTTGCCGCTCCATCAAGCAAAACTCAAGCCACAACGGCCTTGTTCAGAGGATTCCTAGAAGGGTTCGCCGGGAGTTTGCCAGAGAGCTGTCGGTGGCCGACGGACCAAATAACCAGACATGGAAATAACCCAAAGGAAACCGATTTGCCATTCGAAATTTTCAGCTTTATCCCCTTTTTCACAAGGTGCTCAGAAATCCACGGTTCCCACCGAAGCCTTCGGGAGGCCGCTTCGTGCCTTTCAGAAATAACGGAACAGCGAGATAGCCCTTTGCCGGAGCATCCCGTCACGGGAAGATACATCCACGCCATCGCCAAGGTGGACAGGCACGGGAACCAGATATCTTTCCAAATGGGCGAACTCCAGGCTGCGATGGAGCTCGGATTGGAACCTAAGTCCCTATTGACTCACAAACCAGCCGTCACCAATATCAACAACCTAGCCAATTTATACTTCAATGCTCTGGGCTCTATACCCATGCTTGAGGTTAACCTCGACCTCCTGTTCGAGTACGAAGACAGAAACCGCCATTTTTGGGCCACGGACGCGGGCAGAGGCCAATCTTTGGCCTACATCCTGCAGGCTGCGTTCACACTGGAACTCTGTCTCAAGGCAGTCCTAGAATCCTCAGGCCGTTTGGCCGAACTATTAGACGATGAAAGTGAGGACTGGAAGACCCACAGGCCGGTCAAGTTGTTCGAGCTTCTTGAGGAACAAGAACAGCAGAAACTGGAACTTTTCTGGGCCCAGCAATCAAGAGAGGAACGACACTTCGACGGAAGCTACATCAACTTCCTAGAGTCAGTCGACGACCTCTACTTGGGACTGAGATACCTGCAACGAGACCTGAAGGGAGTTAATCCGCGGGTCGAAATCGCCGGTCTCTTGAGCGCCTCCGGCGTGGCCCTAAGCGTTGCAAATCAGGTGTTTCGTGACCGCCTGCCAATAAAGTTTAATACGACGATTCAACAGGTCATCGATCCTGACAGGGCGAAGACGCGCGAGCTATTCATTGAGGGCGTGGTAAGAAGTTTTTCAATACCAGATGGCTTCGATCCACATAGTCCAGTCGATGCCGTTATAGACACAGATGATGGAAAAGAGATCACCGTCAACCTATTCAGAAAAATGGAGGTGGAGCGGTACCACGGCATTGAGGGAGCCCGCATCGCCTTTGAGGCGTACGTCCGTGAGGACGAGCCGTCAGTCATCGAATATGCTCGTTTGCTTTACAGGAGTGAGGACACCACAGCCAAACCATCCTACGCCCAAGAGCAGGGGATCGTGAGTGGGAGTGTTTATAATCTTGAAGGATGCGAATTCGTGCCCGGCCAGCGGGCGGTCCGTCTAATTCTGGATGACGACACATATTTCAGCAGAGTCGATTGCATCTTTTCTACAAAGGAAGAACTGGAGCAGTTAACTAATGTTCGCCTCGGTCAGCATGTCTTAGTCCGCGGGCAAGTCTCCCTGCGGAATGGGCGACCCATCATCGTACTTGGACCTGAAATCCTGCACGACGTTACAAACGAATAGGCCGAGACTCGCAGACTCCGCCCAGTCGGCACCTAAGGAAACAACGGCAGAGAAACCTCTCAAGGAAGTCGTGAGAATGTTCCATGACTCCGAAGCTAGTCCAGCCCGTCCGATACGGGCCTACCGTTAGGATATACCGCCTTTCGCAGTCGGGCTTTGCTGGCACTCACGAGGACGAGGTGTGCTAGTCGACTACTTGCGCCAGCTACCTTACCTGTTGTTCGGTTTAAAGGGGCGGATCAACCGCCGCCGGTTCTGGCTGGCTTGGCTGGTCTACCTTATCTTAGTTCCAGCGGTGTGGGCCCTGCTGGAGCACATTGCGCCCGACCGGTCGAGATACGCACTGATCGTGCTTGTTATCTGGTCATCAGTTGCCATCTCCGCCAAGCGGCTGCACGACATCGGCAAGCCTGGCTACTGGGCCTGCCTCAACTTTCTGCCAATTGTTGGCCTTCTCTTTGCTGCTTTCGTCGGCGCTGCCACGTTCTGGTGGGCTTGGTTCAACTATACGTCCTATTTCGTTGCCTTCACGTTCGTCGTGGAGGGCCTATGGCCGGGGACGAAGGAGCCTAATAGGTTCGGGGAATCGGGATGACGACGGGACAACCCCCGAAGTACCCGTCAAAGGCCGATGAGGACATCTGGGGATGGGCCAGAGAGAAAGCAACAGGAAATCTGTACCTGGGGAACAAGGCCAAGGTGAAAAAGAAGGTCATGTCTCTTCTCCCAGTGCCCTCTTGCCCCAAGCGGGGTGAAGAGGCGCTGCCGGAGCGTCCTGCAATCAAAGGCTGATAGACCGACGCCAGTCCGCAAATTCGAAATGCGCCCCTGCCCAAACGCACATCCCGCCTTGGCTTTAGTTTGATTCGGTACTAGGGACGAGAAACGGCTTCTCGACCACCAGCGGCAGCTTTCCCGCCTCGGCCTGCTGATCATCGACGAACTGGGCTTTGTCCTACTGTCCCCCCACCGGTGTGAAACTCCTCTCTGAGGTCTTCAGACAACGCTACGAGCAGAGTTCCATCCATGGTGGCCACCAACCCTTCGACGAGTGGACGTTATCCATAGGGCGGCGTTAATTGTCCGAATGTCCACAACTATTGCTGGCAGGAAACACCGCTTTACTGCCACTGGCGGCAATACAGACAGCTTAGCCTTGCACGGGAATGGCGGCAAAGGTGTCGCTGCTTTCGTTGGCTTGTACTGTACTCAAAGGCGCGGACTATTGCAGGCCTTCGCTACAGGTATACGGAACCCGGCCGAGGCTTTGTACAACGAATCGGAGTTACAATAAATTCATCGTGCCCAGCCCTCTCATTTTGACACCTGCCCCAGACCCAAATAAGCCTGACGGCATCGGCATTCCATCGCCATGAACCACCGCGAACCCCTGCCAGAGGACTGACCATCCGGCGAGGCGGAGGAAATCTCCGTTCCTCTCACCGTATACCGCTTGGTACGAAACGACCCGCCCACCGACGACGACTTCAGGTCACAAAAAGACCTGAGACCCGCCACCCAGTTCAACGTATCCGAGTGCCAAGCACGAGGACTGTCGGTGTTCACTGAACAACCCGATGCTCAATCACTAACAGCGCGGCGCAACCTGAGAGATATGGCGATCTGCCAACTCACCCTGACACAAGGCGCAGGCCACATCATGAAAACCGGACGAAAACCCCACCACACAGGTGGTCCTACGCCACCTACGACATCATGGCAGCCTGCACAATGGTGAAGCTATGAACACCATCACACTCACAGAGGTTCTGGAATACTACGACGGGATACAGACGTTCGCGGCCCGCGACACCACCGGCGTGCACTACGTCTGCGCCATGATCGAAACTGCAGGAGACTTCGACCCTTACGCAGTGGTGGCCGTCTGTCCCAAGCGCTTAAATGATTTCCGGACCGGCCAAGTCGACCTCCGGACGCTACTCCTGGAATCCCCAAGTGGAAAATGGTACATCGCAGTGGCCAAAGGCACCATCGACCAGCCTCTGGAACTATTACTGCAGTCCGAACCCCTCGCCGATTCCAGCCATCTCCCTGAAGCAGGGTACTCCCTGAGACCAGCGGAAACGCACTAACGAGAAAAAACCCGGCATACCGACGGAGATCACAACAAAGAACATGTGCAACTTGCCACGATGAATCCGAATTAAAAGAGATTCATTTTGCAAAGCCCCCTGCCGAGAAATAACGAGGGCCTTGAATCACGTCCTGCGATGACGTTTGCGTGCCGATCGGCGTGACAATCGGAGAAACCACCGGTTTCGAGGCATCTGATACCGTGCGAGAGTAGGCATTGGGCATTTCTGCTGAACGATTAACCGGACATTATCGCTGGATTTCGACAGCCGCTTGTCAGAGACTACCCACCCGCGCGGGACAATTTGCCTCCGCCGTTTACAGGTCTCTCATGCCGTGGAGGCGGAGACGTTGGGCAAAGGATTGCCCGAGTGGCTGGGCCGGTTTTCTAGGGTTATGCCTGCGGAATCAGAGTTCCTGCCGGATTTGGGGCAGGCGGTGGACCCTGCAGGGTATGACTTGTCCGTTTAGAAACCAAGGATCAGGGCCCGCGGGTCGGAGGTGAGGAGGGCGTTCGAAGCCCATCTCTGGGAGCTGGCGAAGTACGACCCAAAGGCTACTCACCTGTGGGTGAAGACGGGCCCCATATTGTGCTTGCCCGCCCTATAGTGTTTGTCTGGCTAGCTCCACGGTATCCAGAATGTCGTCGCTGGAGACGACCCTGACGATTCCGGATTGCTCTTCAAACACCACTCTGGTTCGTCCTGTGATCACGCTGGTTGCCGGTTCTTCGTACGTAAACGCGCCTTCAATGAGCCCGAGCAGGTAGGGGAAAGTATTACTCTTCGTCCCAGGGACAGCAAACTCGGTGGGTTTGAGGAAGACCGGGCTACCGCTGTTGCCGTGAGTGATGTTCGCGTCTATCAGGATATAGTTGGCCTTCCCAGAGATATATTGCCCAATGCGGGCGATGCATCCCTGCTTGACCACAGGGCCGACTTGGTCCTCCAACCCTTCAAGCCCCGCGGGCAATGTCACTATGAATATCCCGTCGCCCTCTGCAACGCCGATATCCTGTGCCATTTCAGCAGTTAGGCATTCCGTCTCCCGGATGGGACGAACGCCCCTCATTTCTCTATTCAGGGCACCTTCATCCAGGGGAATCGCCACCAGGTCCAACCCGCCGGGGTTGCGAATGAGCTTGCGCGAACCGTCGGTCAAGTCGATGCGGAGTGTGGGTGCCGAGAACTCGTCATCCCCGTCCATCACAAGTGTTACCGAGTCATACCCGTCCACGAGGTGCCGGTTGGTAATGAGGAAGCGGCGGGCCTGCTCTTCGGATTGCACATTGTCCTGTAGAAATATCAACCCGGTCCCCAATTGTTCCACGTCGATGGTTCCGGGTACCCTTGCCTGTGTGCCAACGACGCACCTCAGGAATTCTGGCGGGAGCAGGGCCATAGCGTTATTCCTCTTGGTCCTTTTCTTGTTTTCCGAGAATATGCCTTTGCCTGTATCCATCCTATGACAGATTGTGGCGATTGTTCTAGGAGATTCTGTCGTGAAATGGCCAGCCTTGAGTTTCAGCAGGCGATGTGATCTCGTAACTCGACCGTACGCAGTCCAAGTCGGATGTAGGACCGACGTAGGCCGGGCCTACTGTCGCTGGATTCCCTCTCCTCACCCGGCCTTGGATCGCTTCCTCTCACGAGGCTTGTTAGCTTTCTCCCGTATCTTTTCCGGGCGCTCACTGACATGGTCCTCTTCCGTCCTGATACCGGGTCGGCGCATTTCTTACACCAATGCTCTCGTTCTTCAGCAAATGGGAGGAATGCCGGCCGACACGGGTGGGGCCACGACGACAAGAGTTCCACCTTGCCGGACTTCGACAGTGGGTCTCTCTCGGCCGTCCAGAGGACCGGAGGCAGCCGCAGGTGCCTGCCCTACGAGCCAGAGAATTCGTCCCGCATCACGCCAGAAGATCTACCGGCAGG
The DNA here is from genome assembly GCA_963667415.1 of Dehalococcoidia bacterium. Taxonomy (GTDB): domain Bacteria; phylum Chloroflexota; class Dehalococcoidia; order Lucifugimonadales; family UBA3495; genus VXOI01. Next base: position 1,640,687 of record OY763410.1, read on the forward strand.
TCCGCGGACTCGACGCCATTGGGGCTTCAGCTGTTCTCCTCTTTCCCAGAAATGGACAACTTGCCATGAACACAATGGCGTCTGGAGGGGTTTCGCTTGGCTAGGTCAGCGACGAAAAGGCCATATGGAGCCCGGCAGAGAGTCGGTTACTATAAGAATCAACCAGCAATGAGTGTAGCCCTCGAGGCTGCCTACGGTCATTCAGCCCCCGCGACCATCGGGGAGCACTATTCGCGATTGGGCAGGAAGCACTCCCTTGGCGTCGACCGACGGGCATCATCTATACCAGAGCATCGGCACCAGATATTCGGGGCTCCGCCGGCCGGACCCCCGGATTCAACGGCTGGTCCTTGCCGCCCTGGGTGATGCCGGGAGCGTCGTAAACGTTGGAGCTGGCACCGGCAACTACGAACCAGATGACCGTCAGGTAATCGCGGTCGAACCGTCGCCCGCCATGATCGCCCAAAGAAAACCCGGGGCCGCGCCTGCGGTTCGCGCAGTGGCTGAGGCTTTGCCCTTCGGTAATCACACGTTTGATGCGGCTCTGGCCATTCTCACCCTCCATCACTGGGGGAACTTGGCGGCTGGGCTTTCAGAACTGCGCCGGGTGGCGAGGCGCCAGGTAATCTTGATCTTCGAACCGTGGGTTTCCTGGCAATTCTGGCTGGTCGAGTACTTTCCGGAATGCCTTTCGCTTCCCTCGGAGAAAAGGGCGCGGAACATCGAAGACCTGCGTCTGTACCTGGACATCCGGACCGTACTACCAGTCCCGGTGCCGGCGGATTGCATTGATGGATTTGCCGGAGCATATTGGTGCAGGCCCGAGCAGTACCTGGACCCGTCAGTGCGCGCGGGAATTTCCAGCTTGGCCCAGCTGCCGCCCGAGGTGGCAGAAGGTTGCGCCCAAAGGTTGCGTCAAGACCTGGCATCAGGGGAGTGAAACGCCCGTTTCGGATACCTGAGAGAACTGACGGAACTCGACCTTGGCTACCGGCTAGTGATCGCTGAATGATCCCCGGTAACAAAGCTGATCGGGCTGGAGGCACCGAGGAACGGACGGCTATATGCAACTTTGATAAGACACTTTGTGGACGAACTCCTGCCTGCCTGAGTGGGCACCCATCCCGTCCGGGTGCGGTACCTGTAGACCCGGTGAAATTGTGGAGGACGCTATGAGAATCCCCATTACCATGTGCCACGGAATCCGGCCCGCGGCAGCCGGTGCCCTTCGACATCCCCTGACGGAGGAACGGTTCGACACACTCATGGGCATCGCGGCGGAGATGGGGTTCCAGTCGATCAACTACGACCAGCTGGCGGCTTGGCGCGACGGAACGGGCTCACTGCCGGAACGGCCGATCATGATCGACTTTGACCACCCTGTGGTGTCTATGCGCCGCGAGGTGTTCCAGACTCTCGAGAGGTACGGATACAAGGGCAACCTGTTCATCTACACTTCGCCCTATGACCCGGAATATCCCCGCCCGCTGGCGCTGGCCCAGGTGCCGGAACATATGCCATGGTCAGAGATACGGGAGCTCAGGGAACTTGGCTGGCACATCGGTGCCCACACAGTCAGCCATCCTAACCTCTCAAACCTGGCCGCCGAGGACACGGACGGCGAGGTCATACGGGAGGAATTGGACCGGTGCAACCGCGTGATCGAGGAGAACATGGGCTTCGTCCCGCAGGACTTCGCCTTCACCGGCACCAGCTGGAGCGGCACCGCCGAGACCGAAGTCAGGAAGCGGTACCGGTTCGGTCGGCTGTGGGTCGTGGGGTCGGAATACGAGGCCGACGGCAAGCCCATACGCTATGCCGAGCTCGCCGGGTCGTCGGAGCCCGACGAGGCCGACGGAGGCCCGCCCAACAGCACCAGGTACATCACCGAACACACCGATCCGCACCGGCTGCCGTCCATGGAGTTGCAGGCCCTGATCAACGACCCCGACGCCTTTCGCTCATACCTGGAGGGAGCGCTCGACGGGTAGGAAGGCAATCCGATCCGAAACGCGAAAAGGAGGGTGAGCCATGACGCCCGGACGATTCAGCCTTGTCAGCCAGGTGGGGCGCGTTCCATCCATGACCATGCCGCTGGACGCGCGGCAGGAAACCAGGTTCCAGCGGCTGATGGAAGAGTCGGTCATGATCGACCTCCACCAGCACCCCATGGTCATGCCCGAGGACTTCACCCAGTACTGGGACTACCTGCGCAGCGACGACTACGTCTGGGGATATGACGCAGTCCGCGAGGGCGGTTTCACTGCCGTGGGGACTGCCAACGTCTTTCGCGGGATGCTGAACACCAACGAGATGTCCTTCATTCGCTTCTCCGACCTGCTGGACGAGATCAGCATGATGGTTTCGGACATCTCGCGGCATGAAGACGTCGTGCAGGTGGGCAGCGCCGCCGGGATAGAGGCGGCAAAGCGGCAGGGCAAGGTGGGTTTCCTGCCCACGGTGGAACACCTGGCCATCGGCAACGAGCTGAACCGGGTGGACGTGCTCTACAACTCCGGAATCCGGCTGGCGGGCCTGACCTACAGCCGCAAGGCCTACATCGGCGACGGCATCTTCGAGCGCAATGACGGCGGTCTCAGCGAGTTCGGCGTGGAGGTCGTTCGGCGCATGAACGAGCTGGGGATGGTCGTGGACGTTTCCCACGCGTCGTTCCGCACCGCCATGGACGCCATCGAGGCGTCCGAGTCGCCGGTGACCTTCAGTCACGACGGCTCCTACACACTGGCCAGCGACAGCCTGCAGTCTCGCCGGCTGCGCAAGGACGAGGAACTCCTGGCCTGCGCTAGAAAGGGCGGCGTCATCGGCATCACCGCCGTGCCCAACCGGCTCAGCAACGACCCGGAGCAGAGCATCGAGTGTGTGCTGGACCACTATGACTACATGGTGAAGCTGGTGGGCGTGGACCACGTGGCCATCGGGACCGACTCCAGCATCGGAGACATGGTCGAGATAAGCCGAGTGATGCTGGGCCGCACGGGCCCCGCGCCGGCGCCATACCTGAACGGCCTGGAGTCTCCGGCCGACGGCAAGAACATCGTCCGAGGACTCATTGCCCGCGGCTACTCCGACGAGGACGTGCAGAAGATCACGGGAGCCAACGTGCTGGCGTTTTTCAGGCGAATAATGGGGTAAATGAGCGCCTCGTTCTCAGCCACCTGGCAGACTTTTTATGGCATCCCCTCCCCAGCTGGAAGCCGCAGGCAGGTCAGGCCGGTCCAGCGACGAACGTGCTGCCTTGTTTTGGAAGCACCCGACTGCCGAACGATCCAAGATGATCCAATGCAGTCTCGCTATTGGGTTTCCGAATGACTAAAATCAGTGTTCCCCAGTCACCCCCGAGGAGGACGGCATGAGCGTGCTGATCAAGAACGGCCACATCTTCACCGCGGTGGACAACTACGTGGCCGATATCCTGGTGGACGACGGGAAAATACGCACGATCGGGATTGACCTGACGGCCGATGCCGAGAAGACAATCGACGCCACCGGCAAATACGTCATTCCCGGAGGCATTGATCCCCATACGCATCTGGACTTTCCCTTTGGCGGCACCGTCTCTTCCGACGACTTCAGCACCGGCACCATCGCCGCGGCAGTGGGCGGCACCACCAGCATTGTGGATTTTGTAGTGCAACAGCGCGGCCAGGCTTTGACAGAGGCACTGGAAATCTGGCATCAGAAAGCCGAGGGCCAGGCCGCCATCGACTATGGCTTCCACATGATCGTCCAGGACCTGCCCGACCACCGCCTGTCGGAGATGGACGAGATGGTCAGGCAGGGCGTCACCAGCTTCAAGATGTTCATGGCCTACCGCGGCGCGGTGATGGTGGACGACGACACCATCTTCAAGGCCATGGTCCGGGCGGCGGACAACGGGGCGCTCATATGCCTGCATGCGGAACACGGGCACATGATTGACGTACTGGTGCAGCAGGCCCTGGCCCAGGGGCATACGGCCCCCAGGTTCCACGCCAGCACCCGCCCGCCGGTGACCGAGGCGGAGGCCACCCACCGGGCGATACGCATGGCAGAGATCGCCGGTGCTCCGGTCTACTTTGTGCACCTGAGTTGCACCGAAGCACTTGAGCAGGTGCAGGCTGCCCGCTCCCGGCAGAACTACGTCTATGCCGAGACCTGCCCCCACTACCTCACCCTGGACGACAGCATGTACGACCAGGAGGGTTTCGAGGGGGCCAAGTATGTGCTCACCCCGCCGTTGCGGGACAAGGGGCATCAGGAGGAACTCTGGAAGGGGTTGCGACGCAACGACCTGCAGGTGGTGTCCACAGACCACTGCGCCTTCCGGTTCGGCGATCAAAAGACCCTGGGACTCAACGACTTTTCCAAGATTCCAAACGGCGGGCCTGGAATCGAGAACCGCCTGAGCCTGCTCTACACCCACGGTGTCGCTTCCGGGCTCATGGACCTGAACCGAATGGTTGAGCTGTTCTCGACGAATCCGGCCAGACTCTTCGGCCTGTTCCCTCGCAAGGGCACCATCGCCGTGGGCAGCGATGCGGACATAGTGGTGTTCGACCCCGATGCCGAGACGGTGATCAGCGCCCAGACACATCACATGAACGTCGACTACAACCTCTACGAGGGCATGAAGGTGAAGGGCGTGCCCGAGACGGTAATCGTCAACGGGCGTGTGTTGGTCGAAGATGGTCAGCCCACCGGCATCCTGGCAGGCGGGCGTTTTCTCCGGCGCAGCACGCAATAGAATGCCGAAATGAGGGTGGGCAAGGGAGCAGGCACGGAAGGAATCCGGCTGAGTGTATCCGGACCGGGGACCCTTCCAAGAACAGGTCTAACAGATACATGCCGCTGGAACTGTCGGACCGGTGGACCGCGCGTGGACGAAATAACGATTGTGGCATTGAGCACATGTGAGGGGACAGTTGCAGGAAGAGCAGCAGGTGGGCGAGCAGGAAATTAAGCAGCGGGTATTCAACCACCACAAGGAAAATGTATCAATGATGCTGACTTGGGTTGGCATCGAAGAGGCACGCGCTGCTTACCTCGGCGACTATAGAAATGTCTTGGCGGAAATGGCTGATCCCTCCACAGACGACTGGCCCCTGGTAAGGGCCGCGTTACTCCACATCGCCCATTCCAACAACCTTGACTCGGAATATAGCCGCTGGCTCGGTCAGGAAATCTCCACCAGCTTCGAGTCTGATGCCGTCGATAACCTGCGCTACCTGACTTTGTACACCCAGCGGGACCGCCCTGACCCCCAGGCACACCTCCAGGAAAGGTACCCCATCCACCATCAGATCACCCCCAAGGAGGCAACCTACTACTACAGCCGTGCCGCATTGGCTGTTCTGGTGAGAAGGAATGACCCTCATCGGGCCATTGAACTGCTCGAAGAGGTCGATTCCATTTTCGACACTCGAGTCCGGTACTTCCATCCCGGAGAAGGACACGGATTTTCCCTTGAAAGGGAGATGGACAGGTTGCCGGCACTGTATGAGAAGGTCGGCAGGGTCGAAGACGCGCTTAGGTCTACGCCCGTTTCATTTACTTATTTCGGATGGGGGATGCACCCTGCCGACGTTGCGCTTCGGAGGCTTAACGGCTGGATGGACCAACTCACGGAGTCCGGCGGTGTGTCCGAGGTCGAGCGCTGCCTCGATACGATCTACGAATGGCTCGACAGGGCTGGCGATGCTGATGGGCAGGAACGAGACCATGTTGGAGAATGCCCTACGACGACTCGCCAGTTCTGGGCCTGGTACTACGGTAACGCCCTGGGACGGTTGGTGGCCGCAAGGCCATCCCTGAGGACCTCGCTGCTTGACGAGATCGAGGCTGGAGAGTGGGGCAATTGCTGGCATGTCGCCGGAGTCCTCTTTGAAACCACTCCACCATCATGGGACCAGTACCGGCAACGAGCCCTGAAATTCTACAACTCCTCTGACGTCGAGTATGGCCGACAAGCTGCAGCCGGATTTGGCCTGCAAGGAATCAGACCCTGGAATTCCACTCAACCGCCGCACCTGAGTCCCCAGAGCGACCTCTACTGGGCAATGCGCGTGGGGTTCGCCGACGCTCATTCCGGCAACGTCGGCGTAACGTCAGTATCCTTGGAAGACATCAAGGATTCCGTGGCGGATCTCAAGACCATTTCGTCCAGCACGGCCGTGCGTGTACTGCATATAGAGCGAAACACGGAAAGCCTCGTTGAAGATGTGAAAAACCGTGTGATGCCCAATAATCCATTCTGGTACGACCTGTTGAAAGAGCGTGTGCCCACCCTTTTGAAAATGTTGCCACTCCAGACCGTTGAGCACCTCGTCAGTGCGCTACGGCATAAATTCGCAGGAGAATGGGACGACTGTATTATCTGCTTATCCAAATCAGTGGAATCCCTATTTCATCACATTTTCGAACCTAGGCTTCTGGAGCATGCCCAAACAAATGAATTGCTGTTGTTCGGCACAGTACAACGGAATTCCCGCCGGTCCTACGCCCTGGGGGATTGGAACAGAATTCAACTTTCTGCGTGGGCCGGAATTCTTCGGACGACCACCGAGCAGGGCAGCAACGCCAAACTGTGCTCGTCCCTTCCACATGCTTTCCCCAATGCCGATGTGGACGCGGTGGTCAAACTCAACATAAAGCTGAGAAGAATTGCCAAGCTGAGGGGCAGCTCGGCTCACGATTCCTCTGATTCTGATAATCAAAGGGCCAAAACCGCCGACGAGCTCTGGGACCTCGTGATGGCAAGTGACGGGAACGGATTCATCGCGGATTTCTTCCTAGCGTTTGGCCTGGCCCAACTTCCCGTCGCTCTTGACAGCCATCCCCGTTGACCACCGCCAACACAGAATCCTCGACCTCCTGATAGACGGCCCACGCGGAGGACTTTCCCAGGGCAGACTCATTGTAACCCGCTGGACCGGCATCTGCTGCTGCAGTCACGAAGTGACGAAAGCGGCCATCGCACAACTGGTGGCCCACGGGCTCTTAGCCCCGGCCACCTTCCCGACATTCAACCCTCCTGGGCCCTGGCCCCGGCCCTGGCCCAAACCCCAACCCTGAGTTCACCGGCTAGCGGAAAGCCGCCCCTCGACGCCCAGCCTCACCTCCATTTTCTCCTCTCCCATCTGCCCGAACACCCGCGGCAACACCGGTCTATAACCCTGCCATCTATCCAGAAGGAGTACACTCAAGCTGACGATTCAACGAGTACGTCTTTAACCGAAATAGCGGCGGAGGAACGCTGAAGTAATTGGCGTAAGGGTTTACCCACATAGACGGCTTGCAGGCCCCAGTGATCCTGAAATCGCCGGTACATTTAAATACACCCAGCAACCTCTTACGTCTATCGGCAAAAACGCCTTCCCCATAAGACACCACCAGCCCTCTACTGCTCCGTCGAGCCCACTGACGCAAGTCATCATTCAAGGCACCCGATCCCAGGTCATATTCCGTCGAAGACCCATGAAGCGCCTTTTCCACATCCATCGGCTCAACCGTCGAATCCGGATCGAATACGATCACCATGTACGGGAGTTCCTCAAGCCCACTTTCCGGACCCGTCAATCCGCTTAAGTAGGAACTTTTCCCACGAACCACATCCTCAAGCCTCTGCCAGGGCTCATCGGTGAATCCCGAGCCCACGCCTATCTTCCCGGTATCTTCCAATCCTCTGAACCTCCGAAACTCCTCGGTCTCATCTTCTTTCAAGTAAAACGCTACTTGCAGCGTCAAGTCGATGTTAAGTTCCGGAAAAGAGATCCGGCGCGTTGCGCTCCGAATTCCTTCCAACCACTGCGGTTCCCAACCCAGCCAACTCGGGTCTTCTCCATACCTTCGCTCGAGTTCTTTGAATCTCTCGCGCACCTCGTGCACGACCCTACGAACCGCAACGGATCCTCCACCAGGGCCTTTTACGGACCTGTTTCCTTCCATCGAAAGCACCCTGATGCAAAAATGCTTCGTCTCAACCCCGTGGATCCTTCGTCTCATTTCCTGAAACTCTTGCTGCTCCGCCTCCACACCCCACATTGGCCCGTTATGGAGCACAGCCACGTCGGCGACCACACGGCCCCCGTATTTATCCCAAAACACGAAATCAGGAGTTTTGCCCTGCAGGTGCGGATGAAAGTCAAAACGCAACCCTTCTAGTTCATCGCAACGTGTCCGCATCCACAGCTCAGCGGCAGCACTGTACTCCAGTTGACCATCTCCAGACATTAGCTTCCCTTTGACTTCCTTGTCGTCTGACTCCTGTACCGAACCACTCGCGTGCCATTTCTGATAGTCCACTGCCCAATACTTGCAGTCCAGGTCCTGCTCCGAAAGCTGCATTTCTAGTCTCTCCTTTCACCAAAATTCCGAACCGATACAGCTGGTTTACAATACACGAACAGGAAACTGCGCCGCGGCCCCAAGAGGAGTGCCATGGCCATGACGGGATGATCTCGTTGATGCAACGCATGGACCCGGTAGAACGGCCGATTTTCGCGGCCCTGCGAGCCGAGTTCGGAGACGACACCGACGGGGCTACCGTATTGCGGGTCACTCGCAAACGGTGGGAGCCGATGTACCTGGCTGTTATCAACTGCGAGGGATGGCACGAGTTCCGCAGGTACTTTAGCAAGTGGCACGAGCTCGTGCACCGGCTGCTGGAAGGCCCTCAACTCACTTTCGCTTTCCGGCGGACCGCTATCGACCGCCCGGAGCCGGAAGAGGTTCTTGTCGATCGGGTAGCTGCCGCCCTCGTATTCTTCCCGGACATTTTCGTCCCCATTTTCCGGGAGGAGACTGCTCCTGACGGACTCTTGACGTTTGGCGCGGTTGAGCGAATCCGCGAGAGATTCGCCCCGGGCGCCAGCCACGAGGCAACGCTACGCGCCTGCTTGAGCCACGACTCAGGGTCTGTGTGGTTCCTGCGTTGCGCCAACAGCCTGACAGCCGGCGAAGACCGAAGAACCAACAACCCTCAGTTACAATTGATCCCGGCCGACCCGCCAGAGGCCAAAATGAGGGTCCAATCTGCGACATTGAGTCCCGCGGCTGCGGAGTCCGGAGTTCGTTTTCATCGCAACATACGAGTCCCCGAGGGCAGTCTGGTTCCTCAAGCGTTTGCCGATGATTGGGGCCCGTTCGTGGCAGGCGAAGAGGAACTTGACATCTGGCAAACCTCTTCCGGAGGACCTATAGGCTCAGGGATGATCCACGTCGAAGCGGAACAGCGCGGACGGGAGGAGGTCTGGGCCTTAGGTAGGCTCACGTTCTAAGACAAGGATTTCCCGCACCAGGAGTTGACTGGCCGAGACAACATTGGCCGCCCTGTACATGAGTATTGGCATTGGTTCACCTGTATTCTGGTCTTGCAGGTTTACACTCGATGTAAAAAGGAGTCATCAGCCGCGGTACTAACTGTGTGATAGTCCGCAGTGCCAATCCCCAACTGAGCCGGCCGCTTTTCAGATCATGACAGAGCCCCGCTCAGTTTTCGTGGCGGAATCTTTGGAGCCCTGCAGTGGCGTTAGCCCGTATACACCAACACCGCTCTTTGCCAAAACGCGTTGTCAAGTGGCTGTTCACAGATGTGCGAGACCAACACTGAAAGCATTGTCTTGGCTGACGCTCACACCGCCCGCCGGATCGCAAACAAGTTTCGCTGTTCGATAACAGTTTGACCCGTTCAAGCCGATTCCATTAGTCTTTGACTTAACGGTTACCCAAGGAGAAGTGACCATGACCGCCAGGGCCCTCAACCTCGACCACGCGAAGGATCTCATATCAACAGAACTCCCAAGATACCTGGGACCGCTCTTCAAAATTCAGCGCATTGTCGCCGGCACGTTTCACCACGATGACGAAGACTTGGTACATATCACCGTCTACCTGAGACCCGGCCACCCCGACATCGACCCGCACGTACTGGTGAGATTCGATGACGAGATGCACGATCGCTTTGTCGAACGCGGATTCTCACGTCCTCCCGCCATCAGCTACAGCGACATGAACCAGGCCGAATCTTGACAGGCGCCGCATCACAGCAACCATCCTCACCACCTCTGGAACCACTAAACTGGCGGGATCTCCTGTACGCCGCGCTGGAATCACTGGAACCCACTGCTGCCCACCCCCGACCAACCCGAGCAACCGCCCACCGAGCCGTCAGCACGGCATACTACGCCGCTTTTCACGCCCTCATGGAGAGCAACGCTTCCAGCATAATTCCCCTGCGTGATACCGACTTGAAGGCCGAAGCCTGGACCCAGATCTACCGGATGCCCAGCCACCAAGAGGTCCGCAACCGCCTTGTGGCCTCCAGACCGATTCTTCCTGAACCCGCTCGCTCTTTCGCCTCCCAACTCGCTAACCTTGGCGACGCGCGCATCAACGCTGACTACAACCCCAGACACACATTTGATCACATGGCCGCACGCGTTTGGCTCCAACGAGCCGAAATCGCCATTGCCGCGTTTCTCAAACTGCCGTCAGACGAGCGCGCCGCGATCGCCGCCATTGCACTGACCCGAAAGGTCTGACGACCAACGCACCAACCAAGGCATCCGGCGTCGCCCACCGCCTAAGCCGTCCGAACCGCCTTTTGCGGGGCCGTCTACATTTGCTGAGACCAATCCCCGTCAAACGGTAGCCAGCGAGCAACACTGCATACTAACGCAGCTGCCCCACAGACTGCGCGGAGTTCCCCCGATTGATCAGTATCTAGTGCCGCAACCGAACTCAGGCACCTTAGCACTGTTGGTCTGATTTGGCTCGGCGCTCGGGGAAGCCCAACCCCACACTTCGCGGGTGTAGGGTTGGTGAAAAGCCATGCAAAGCGGCTGGGTTGCGTCAAAACGTTCCCCGGACATGGAATGGGGCCGGAATCGCGTAACGAATATACCGAAATGAAAATATTGATTCGGTTTTTCGATATGCTCTGGCATGCAAGGAGATCATCATATCCCAGCAGCCGGAAACGGTGGGACAGCGGATCAATCATGTTCGGACACAGCAAGGTCTGAGCTTGGAACGTCTAGCTCAACAGGCCGGAGTGTCTAAGAATTTCCTGTGGGAAGTGGAACGGGATCGCTCAGGCATCAGCGGCAATCGCCGATTGCAGGTCGCTGATGCGTTACATGCCTCAGTAGAGTATCTATTGCGTGGCGGCTCTAGCGCAGAGACTGAAGAACCCAAAACGATCGAAATACCGACGGAACTCAGCGATGTAGCCCAGGAACTCGGCCTGACTTACCAACAAACCCTTATCCTTCTACAAGTTGACCGAACCATCCTCGCATACCGCAGCGGAAAACGCAGAGGTCGCAAGAACAAAGAGGATTGGCGGTCTCTGTACCATGACTTGCAGGGCCATATCTAGTAGACCAACCCCTTTGAAATGATGGGCAACGAGGGCAACCACAAGGGTTGCCCATACCTGCCGGAGAATGTCCCGTAGGGGCGTCCACAAGGGACGCCCCTTTGGTACGAAACCAACGTGGTGATTGCCACCCATCATTGCAAAGATTTCGCACTATTAGTCCAAGGCAAATAAAAACACTCGATGGTAAAATGATTTTCCAAACGGCGGAGCGCTAGAGAGATCGTTCCTTCGGTGGGCGGGGCCGCTTTCCTTGAGGAGGCCACTCTCCCGGCCTAGGCTTGAGCACCACTGTGTAACGCCAATTTGACGAACATGCCAATGTTTGTGCAGTGGTAGGTACCTCGGCTACTTTCGGGTTCACCACCATCGTTAGTGACATATCATCGCGGGTCGTCTGCACCTTAACTCCCAAGATAGCAATGGCGGCCCGCCTGACCTCGAAGTCCGGGGTATCCAACTTCTTGGCAATCTCCCGGCAGTCGTCGAAGAGGCGGAGTCTCACCTCTTCCTTCGCTCACTCATCCGATGCTACATTCCCGCCTTTCAGCTCACATCCCCCTCTCGCCACCCGATAGCCGACGGGCGGCCCGTTGGGAGATGCGAGGTCAGAAAGCCCGCGTCACTCATTGCGCAGGGCGACCACCGGATCAATGACGGTGGCCCGGTATGCGGGGTAACTCCCGCTGGCCAGGCCGACTCCGGCTGCCACGAAGAAGGCGGCGGCTATGCTCCATGGCTGTATCAGCGTTACCATTTCCTGGCCTCCCAGTTCCCGCCCGTTGACCGCAATCGCAGCCCCTACGCCAATGGCGATTCCCACTATGCCGCCGAAAATGCTGAGCATCAGGGACTCGGTCACGAACTGCATGACTATATCCCGCGTCGTCGCGCCCACCGCTCTTCGGATGCCTATCTCCCGGGTCCTTTCCGTTACCGACACCAGCATGATGTTCATAACTCCGATCCCACCCACAACCAAGGAAATCCCGGCGATGCTCCCCAGAAGGATCGATAGCGTGTTGCTTACCTCGGTGGCGGCGCTGATGAGATCATCCTGACTCTGGATTACGAAGTCAGGCTCCGTTGTCTCGTGAAGGAAGAGAAGAAGCTCGGTGAGATCTTCCTTCACTCGTTCGCTGTCAGCGCCCCTTTCCTGCTGGACGTCGATCTGTGTGACGCGCAGGTCGCCGCTCGGCGTGTACAGGAAACGTAGACGGCTCGCCGACGCGCTGAGGGGTACGAAAACCTGGTCGTTGGCTTCGCTGGCCCCTCCCAGCTCTTCGAGTACTCCCGTCACCACGAAGGCCAGCGTAATCCTGCCTCCCGCGAAGGACAGCCTGACCTCCTGTCCCACTGGGTCGAATCCCGGGTACAGGGTGTCCGCGACCCGCGCTCCCAGCACCGCAACCAGGGACCGCTCGTCATCGTGCGCCGGAGTGATGAATGACCCTGAGCGAAGCGCAAGGTCCCGCACCTCGGCATATCCACTGGAGGTGCCGATGATTTCCGCGCCAACGTTGTTCGATCCTGCAATGGCCTGGGCGTCGATGGCCACGCGCGCGGCAGCCGATGTCACACCCTGGATGCCGTTGGCGGCTATTGCCGTCGCGTCCCCGTCAACGAGGGTGGAGGAGGCAAGACCGGCGAACCCGCCGCCCTGGGAAGTGGTGGCGGCCGCGCTGGACTCAATGAAAATCAGGTCCGTTCCCAACCCTTGTATCCGGTCGGTTACGCCTTTCTGTGTGCCTTGGCCTATCGCGATCAGCACTATGACGGAACTGACGCCGATGATCAGGCCCAGCGATGTCAGCGCGCTGCGCAGCCTGTTCGCAAAGATCGCCCGCAGTGCGATATTGACTGTGTCCAGCAGGCTCAACGCGCACTACCTTCAGGTGCGCTCCACGCCGAACGCCCGGGTTCACGCGAGACACGGCGCGATCCGCTGTCCTCGATGATTCGACCGTCCCGCATTCGGATGATCCTGTCCGCGTACCCGGCCACCTCCTGCTCGTGCGTGACCAGAACGATCGTCAGCCCTTCCTGCTCCACCAGTTCCTTGAGCAAAACCATCAGTTCGTGTCCGGTGACCGAGTCCAGGGCCCCGGTGGGTTCGTCCGCAACCAGGACCAGCGGGTTGGACACCAGCGACCGCGCAATCGTCACCCTCTGTTGCTCCCCGCCCGAAAGCTCCGTCGGCTGGTGCCTGATGCGGTCCAGCAGCCCAACACGCGACAGTGCCTCGGCCGCTCGCCTTCGCCTGTTGCGTATCCCCTGGTAGATGAGCGGCACCTCGACCTGCTCCAGCGCCGTGAGCCGTGGCAGCAGGTTGTAGGACTGGAATACGAATCCGAAGGCGCTTCCCCTCAGTTTGGCCCGGGATTTCTCCGAAAGCTGGGAAACGTCGTGGTCGGCAAAGATGTACTGGCCTTCGCTGGGCCGGTCCAATAGTCCGATGACGTTCATCATCGTGGTCTTTCCGGAACCCGATTGCCCCATTACCGCGACAAACTCGCCCTTGTCCACTTCCAGGTCCACGCCGGCGAGGGCGCGCACTTCATTCCCGCCGATATGGTACGTTCTTGAGACGTTGTGAAGGTGAATCACCGGCCACCTCCGCCCGGCGGTCGTCCGAAGCCGCCAAACCCCGGCAGCGCCGAAGGTTGCCGCTGTGTTGCGGTGAAGGCAATGCCTGCGCTGTCAGCACCAATCAGCACGATAGCGCCCGCGTCGACTCCGCTCCGGATTTCGACACTAGTCCCATCCGATTCTCCAACCTCGACGAACACTCGCTCGTGCCCTGGCTCTCCCTCACCCACGACTGCCGACGGAACACTGACGAACCAGTCGCCATCCAGCTGTCGCACCGCGGATAGCGGCACCAGCACTGCCTCCTCGCGTATCTCCGTCAGGATGGTGACGCTGGCGCTCATTCCCGGGGCGGGCAATGGACGTCGCGCTGGAGTGCCCGCTTCTGCGGCGTTGCCTCCCTGACCACCCGTCGCCGCGCCACCGCCAGCCCTGTCGCGGAAGGACTGCAGTAGCTGCTGGGCCTCTTCGGGCAATTCCACGCCCTCCGGGAGCGGCTCGCCGCTGACTATGGCTTGCCGCACCTGCTGGATTGTAACGCCCTCCGGCAGCTCGAATCCGGCAAGCGCGCCGCCTGCTGCTCCGCCTCCAGGCCCTCCCGCGAACCCTCCGGCTCCGGGCCTCAAGCTGCCTGCAGGTGCTTGGCCCGCCGCCTGAGCCAGGGCCGCCCCGGTCAGGATTCGGGCCTCCACCTCGTATGTCACGACGCCCTGCTCCGAGTTGGGTACTCGCCCCACCGATTCGACTCGCACCGGGTACTCGATACCGTCGATTGCATCAAAGGATGCGACGCCTGTCTGACCTGCTTCGAGCTCCAGCAGCTCCTCTTCGGTCACAGTCAGCGATATCAACATCCGGTTGGATGTGTTCAGGGTAAAGGCCGCCTGCCCGGCACTGGCACGGTCTCCCGGTTGCAGGTCTATGGCTTCGACGACGCCGTCGAATGGAGCGAAAACTGATAGACCGGTCAAGGCGTCTCGTGCTTCCTCCAGTGCCAGTTCCGCCAGTCGCACGTCCTGCCGCTGCTGTTCGATGGCGTTCTCCGTGGCCCCGGCCACCAGTTCTTCGTACTGCGCCTCCGCGCCGGCCAGGCTTGCCTGAGCGCCCTCGAGGCTGGTGCGCGCCTGCTCGAAGTCCGCATCATCGGCGGCCGCGCGAAGGTCCTCAAGCCTGGCGACCGCTGCCTCATGATTCGCCTTCGCTGCCTCCAGGGCCTGCTCCGCTTGGTATAGGTCCTCTTCTCCCGGCTCCGCTCCGAGGTCTTCCAGCCTGGCCACCGCCGCCGCGTGGCTGGCCCTGGCCGCCTCGACTGCCTGCTGCCCCTGGAACACGTCCTCGGCGCTGGCGACTTCCCGCAGGTCCGCCAGCCTGGCCACCGCTGCCGCGTGGCTGGCTCTTGCCGCCTCCACCGACTGCTCAACCTGGTATACGACGTCCTCCGCGAACGACTGGAGCAGGTCGGACAGGCTCTCTTCCGCCGTGGCCAGTCCCGACTCCGCCGATTCCATGTCGGCGTCGGCAGCCACGAACGCGACGCTTGCGTCTATCAGCGACGTGCCGAAGGTCTCGTAGGTGCTGGAGCGGTCTTCGAACGAGTCCCTCAGGGCCGTAATCAGTCCTTCCGACAGCGGCAGTTCTTCCCGGCAGACATCCCTGATGACCTCATCGCTGGCGCTGAGTCCGGAGTAGCGGTCGCAGAAGGCATCGTAGGACTCCGTGAGCGCCTCAAGCAGTTCCTCCGCAATGGTGGTGGTCTCCGCCAGGTGAACCTGCGCTTGCGTCACCGCTGAACGCATCCCGGCGACTTCGGCTTCGCTCGGCCCATCCATCAGGCCGGCCAGGGCTTCCTCCTCGTTGAGCAGCAGCGAGAGGGCATTGGCCACTGCCTGCTCCGCGCTGGCAAGGTCCGCCGTGCCGGGCGGCTCCGCAAGCCCGGCCAGTTCCTCCTGCGCGGTCGAAAGCTGGCCGAGCGCAGCCGCCACAGCCTCTTCGGCGCTGGCCACCTCTGCCGCGCTCGGCGGCTCCGACAGGAGGGCAAGGTCCTGCTCCGCGCTCGAAAGCTGTCCCAGGGCGGTCGCCACGGCCTGTTCTGCGCTGGCCAGGTCTGCCGCGCTGGCCGGCTCCGACAAGAGCGCCAGCTCCTGCTCCGCGGCTATGACCTGCGACTTCGCCGAAGCGATGGCCTGCTCAGCGGAAGCTACCGCAGACGCATCCGGGTCTGCCAGCAGGCTGTCCAGCCGCAGTTGTGCCAGCCGTAGCTGCACCTCTGCCGTCTCCACCTGCCTCTGCCCTTCGGCGTCATCCAGCGTGCCCAGCACATCGCCGGTCTCCACCTCGTTGCCCTTGGCCACGGCAATCGAGGCTACCACTCCCGTCGCTTCGAAGCTGAGGGTGGCGCTCCGTTCCGCCAGCGCGGAGCCGGATAGCTCCACCTGCGTGCTCAGCTGCCCCATCACGGCCTCGGCTTCCTCCGGCACGGCTACTATGTCTGCTTCGTCGGAACGGGTCAGCAGGAAAGCCGCCACCGCAGCGATGACCACCACCACGGCGACCGCTGAGAGTATCACCCAGCGCTTGCGCGAACTCCCCCCTCGCAGTATCGCGTCTATGTCAGGTTCGTTCATGGCCTATCTTCCGTATTGTCGCCTGGTCGACACAATAATTCACAGTCGCTTTCTTGTTCACGTCTCGCAAAGAATACAGCGCAAATATTAAGGGATTGTGAATACAGTACCAGTGCGACGTCCGCTAGTCCGGCAGTCGGGAGAGCCGTTTCGGCAGGAACAACGGACCACAGTCGTGAGGCATAACAGAAACGCCACCTGGAAGTGGAGCCCACCGACGTCGACAGGAAGCGCCGAGCCCGCTGGAGGATCAGGTGTGTGCGTGAGGTGTTTCTCGGCTAGACCTCCACTCTGCAGTCGACTGTCGCGGACAAAATAACTTCACAGAATGTGCACATCTGGCACTGCAGACCGAAAATGATGTACAAGACAGCTACGGAAATGTCCGTTTTGGAGCATGTACAGTAATGAGTCTACATAATCGCTAAAATTATGGATAGAACTTTTCCACTTGCACGTTCTCGTCTTCGTTGCGGAATGCCGCCAAGACAGACTGGAACATCGAGCGACAGTACCTTCCTTCAACCCTGTGCCGGTAGGCCAGTTTGCGAACCCCCAATGTGCCCCTCCGCAGCCAGCGCAGCATTATGCCCGCAATAGTGACATCAGGGCTCCTTCAGCTACGCAAGAGACCGTCGCCCCCCGTTCGCATTTCCCGCCTCCTCATCAGCATCGCCGCCCTGGCCGTGCTGGCCACGCTCCTCCTCCTTCTGCCGGCCCGTGTTTTTGCCGCCGATCCCACATTCGGCACCGGCCACACGACCACGATCAGTGTGCCAGAAAACACGGCATCGGGAACCGATATCGGCAGCCCATACACTGCAACTGACGCTGACACCGGCGACGATCTGACCTATCACTTGAGCGGAACCGACGCGTCTTCCTTCAGCATCTCTTCTACCGCCCAGTTGTCGACAAATACCACCCTGGACTTCGAAACGAAGTCCAGTTACAGCGTGACCATCGGCGTGCGGGATAACTCCTCTGAGACTATGGACGACGACACCATTGACATCACCATCAACGTAACCAACGTCGACGAGGCCGGCACGGTAACGATCACCGGCACGCTAGAAGGCGGAGTGGAGTTGACGGCGGCGGTCACCGATCCAGACGGGACCATTACCTCCGGCAGCCTGTCCTGGCAGTGGTCGAGCAGTACCACATCGGATGGCACCTTCACCGACATATCCGGAGCCACTGACGAAGAATATACGTCCGTGGCCGGAGACGTTGGCATGTTTCTGAAGGCCAAGGCCACCTACAAGGACCCTGAAAGCACTACAGTGGACAAGACTGCCGAGGCCGTAACCAGCAGTGCCATCGCCGCCAGCAACACCGAGCCATCGTTCGACGACGGCACCTCGACCACCCGCAACGTCCCGGAGAATAGTTCCGCTGGGACCAACGTTGGATCCCCCATAGCGGCTACTGATACAGATACCAGCCCTGCCGACACCCTGACCTACGCCCTGAAAAACACTGGCGACCACTCGTCCTTTACTATCGTTTCAACCTCCGGTCAGATACAGACCAAGACCGGAGTCACCTACGACTTCGAAGCCAGCAAGAATACCTACACCGTGACGGTTACTGTGCATGACGGCAAGGACGCTGCAGGCGGAAACAGCACTGACGTCGACGACGAGATCACAGTCACCATCAACCTGACCAACGTCAACGAACCGCCGGATATCACGACCGACACGGCGGCTGACAAGGCCCGTTCGTTTGCCGAGATCGCCTTCGACGTAGACTCCTCGACGCTCACCGCTGCGGATCGTCTGGTCCACACCTACGTTGCCAGCGACCCGGACGCCGGGGCCTCACTCACCTGGACCCTCAGCGGCACTGACAAGGACAGCTTCGACATCGACAGCATGGGCAAACTGTCCTTCAAAGACCTCATAACCCCCGACTACGAGAACCCCGACGACATAGCGGACCCCATGATGGAGGGTGCCGATGACAACATTTATGAAATAGTAGTTGAAGTCAAAGATGGCATTGCCGACAGCGGAAACGCAGCCAACGCAGTTGACGATTCCATTGAAGTGACCGTAACCGTCAACGACATCAACGAGGTTCCTACGATCACAACCACCGACACTCCCCCTGATGTGTCCGAAAACACCACCGACGTACTCTCGTTGGCGGCTTCTGACGTCGACAACAACGGTGAAATGAACGACTCTGCCAACACCCTGACCTGGTCGCTGGACGGCGGTGCCGATGAGAGCAAGTTCTCCATAACCTCGTCCGGGGTGTTGACGTTCAGCGACGCTCCCGACTTCGAAAACCCCACCGACGTTGGCAACACCGCCATGAACAACACTTACGTTGTAACGGTGACGGTCACGGACAACGGCATCCATGATAATCGTGCTGCCAGTGATCAACTGAGCGCCTCGGAAACCCTCACCGTAACAGTCACCAACGTCAACGAGGTGCCCACGATTACGACTACCCAGACAACTCACACCGCCCCATCCAAAATGGAGATCGAATACGACGACACCTCTCCTGACCTGAGCGTGGTCACCTACACGGCCACCGACCCGGACACCCAGATGGGCAACACGCTGACCTGGTCGGTGGAGGGCGACGACGCTGACGACTTCGACATCGACTCAGCCACCGGTGCGCTCTCGTTCAAGGGACCTCCGATCGACCCGCCGAACTACGAAATTCCTGTCGACAGCGACACCAGCAACGACTACTCCATCACCGTCAAGGTCACCGACAACGGCATCCCCACCGACCGCACCATGACCACTTGGATGGACGCAACGCTGGACGTGGTCGTAACCGTCACCGACGTCAACGAGCAGCCGGAGTTCACAGGAACGCCCGTGACGGCCGACGACTGGGACGAGAACGACGAACAGCCAATGTTGCAGCTTGCCGACTATGACGCTCGCGATGAGGAGGGCGGGGTCACCTGGACTCTGACCGGCACTGATGACGACAAATTCGAAATCGATTCAACCGGTGTCGTAACCATCAAAGCAGTGCCCGACTATGAGACCCTGGCGGACCTCAGCGAAACAGACGGGAGGCACCCCCTTTCCTTCAATGTGGTCGCCACCGACACTATGAGCGGTTCGACTCGTCGCAGCGCAGATGTCGCCGTAACCATCACAATCGTGGACCTTGAGGAAGCCGGAACCATCGCTGTCGCCCACACGAGGGGTGTCCAGGAAATAAACGACCTGACTAAACTTCAGGTGGACGACATATTGGAATTCACTCTGTCCGACCCGGACACCATACCCACTCCCCTCACCGACGATGCCATCGACTGGGCCATCGAGCGCCGCAACCCCGGGGAAACTGATGACGACTGGGTGGCCCTCACCGGCCAGGACGTGACCTCGCTCACTAAGGAATACACCGTCGACGAGGACGACACCGGCAAGGAGATTCGCGCCACCGTCTCATACACCGACCGCCGTGGCTCGGGCAAGGAAGCGGCAAGCGACGACACCGACGCCACGAAAGACGAGCGCGAGCTTGCGCCGCCCAGGTTCCGCTCCGGTGCCACCCAGACCATCCCGGAGGGCCCGCCAGGCCGGGACACCGAGGCAGAGAGTTCGCTCACCGACGATGCCATGAAGACCTTGGAGTACATCACCGCCACCGACCGCGACGGCGATGTACTCATCTGGGGCATCCTGGATGTGAAGGATTCCGACCTGTTTGAAATCCTCCCGTCCGATGAACCGACCACCTTTACATACAGCGACATTGAATACCCCGGCTACACCGCTCGGCTCCGGGCCATCGAGGCCCTGGACTACGAGACAGTAGCGTCCGACGATCCTGTCTGCCCGAGCAAGTCCCTCTGCCTGACCCTCACCCTCAGCGACGGTAAAGGCACTGATACCGACGACTACCCCGTAACCATCACCGTAACCGACGTCGACGAACCCGGTGAAATTACCTTCTCCCCAGACGAGGTCCCCGAGCCCGGCGTCCAAATCACGGCCACCCACACCGACCCCGACGGCAGCGTCAGCGGCCGGTCCTGGCAGTGGCAGCGGTCCGAAGACCCCGAGGCCGACCCACCCGGCTGGACCGACATCTCCGGCGCAACGTCCGCCACCTACACCCCGTCCGCGACCGCCGACGTCGTCTCCGGCGGCGCAAACGACGGCAAGGGCTACTACCTGCGCGCCACGGTCAGCTACACCGACGGCGAGGGCATCGACAAGTCCGCCGAGGCCATAGCCGGCCAGGTCGGCACCGCCAACACCCGCCCCCAGTTCCCGTCCACCGAAAACGGCCAGCGCTCCATCGCCGAAAACACCCGCGCCGGCACCAACATCGGCGACCCCATATCCGCCGTAGACCTCGAAAACAACAGCCTCACCTACGCGTTGAGAGACATTTCTGAAAGCAGCAACGACTCGGAATTTTTCACCATCGTCTCCAGCACCGGCCAGCTCCGCACGAAAGAGCCCATCGACTTCGAGAGCGGACAGACCCAGTTCAACTTCTACGTCGACGTTCACGACCGCCGTGACGCTGCGGGCGCATCCTCCACCTACATCGACGACACCCAACTCGTGATAGTCGACGTCGAAAACGTCGATGAGGAAGGATCGGTAGAACTGACCACCGTAACCAACAGCATCCAGGCCACCGTCGGGATCCTCACCGAGCTCAGCGACCCCGACGGCAACCTCAGCGGAATCACCTGGCAGTGGGCCCGCTCCTCCAACCGCTCCGACTGGGCAAACATCGCCACCGGCGCAACCTACACCCCCTCAGCCACCGACGATACCGACTCGGATGATGAGGACCAGGGCAACTACCTTCGCGCCACCGCCACCTACACCGACGGCCAAGGCTCCGGCAAGACCGCCGAGCTCGTGACCGCCCGCGTCGCCGCGCCGCCACCCACCAACGCCGCCCCCGTGTTCCCCGACTCAGAAAACGGCCAGCGCCAGCTGCGTGAGGACGCCGTGACCGGCGCCGCGGTGGAAGGCCCCATCCAGGCCACCGACCTCAACGACGACACCCTGACCTACTCCCTGGCCGGTTCCGATTCCGACTTCTTTACCATCGGAGCGAACGGCCAGCTGAGCCTCCAGTTGGAGCCGGACGAATCTCTCGACTTCGAGCGCAAGTCCACCTACCGCTTCACCGTCCGGGTCTCCGACGGCGCCAACGACAACGACGAGCCTGACGACAGGATCGACGACACCATCACCGTCACCGTCAACCTCATCGACGTCAACGAGCCGCCCGTCATCACCGGCAATGCCGACCCCGAGTTCCGAGAGAACAGTACGTCCGCCGTGGCCACCTACTCCGCCCGCGACCCGGAGGGCGACACCATCACCTGGTTGCCGAGCGGCCAAGACAGCCCCAACTTCGTCATCACCGACCGCGGACAGCTCTACTTCTACCAGCCCCCCAGCTTCGAGGACGGCGACACGTACATGGTAACCGTAACCGCCACCGACGATGACGAGCCTACCCCGCTGTTCGCCTCGCTCAACGTAACCGTCACCGTAACCGACGTGGAAGAGCGGGGCGAGGTCACCCTGCAACCCACCAAGGGCTGGTTTGCCGACGCCGTTGAGGACGACCCGGACACCACGGACATCGACGAAGCATTGCCCGCCCTCCGGACCCGGTTCACCGCCACTCTGGAAGATGGCGACGATATTGACGATGACCCAACGGATATGCCAGACATTGCCTGGCAGTGGTCCCGCTCCTCCAGCGAGGAAATCACCGATGCAGACGAGGACGGCTACACGGCAACCGAGGACGACGTCAACCGGACCCTGCGCGTGACCGCTACCTACGACGACTCCTTTGACGACTCGGACAGCCAGGGCAACCCGGTGCCCGAGACCGCGACCGCCACCCTCAGGTCGTCCATCCGCACCACCAGCCCGGGGAGGAACGCACAGCCCGCGTTCACCGTGCCCACCGCCGAAGAGCTGCCGGATGCCCACTTCGACACCCGCACCGTCACCTCCGGCCCAGTCGCCGGCCGCAGCATCGGCTCCCCCGTGCGCGCCACCGATGCCGACGGCGATGTCCTCACCTATATGTTGCGGGGCAGGGACGCCGACAAATTCGACTTCGACCCCGCATCCGGCCAGATTCGCACGAAGGCCGCCCTCGACCACCTCGAACAGGACACCTACACCCTGTCCGTGTCCGTCCACGACGGCTTAGACGTCTTCTACCAGCCCTCGACCTCGATCGACGACACCATCTCCATCGTCATTACCGTGCTGCCTCCGCCCCCGCCGCCGCGCCGCATCCGCAGGCCCACGACCGACGATACCCCGCCCAACCGGCCGCCCGAGTTTGCCGACGGCGAGACGACCAACCGCTCCGTGGTCCAGGGCACCGAGTCCGGCACGGCCATAGGGCGGCCCGTGTCAGCCAGCGACCCCGACGGCGACAAGCTCACCTACACCCTCGGTGGCACCGACGCCGCGTCCTTCGACATCGATGCCGCCACCGGCCAGCTCAAGACCAAGGCGGAGTTGGACGCCGAAACCAAGTCCAGCTACTCGGTCACGGTCTCGGTTACCGACGGCAAGAACGCCGGCGGTGGCAACCTCGCCGACATAGACGACACGATCACCGTCGCCATCACAGTGACCAGCGAGTCCATGTCGGATCTCGCCGCGAAGTACGACGCCGACGAGGACGGCCTCATATCCCGAGACGAGGCACTCGCGGCCTTGGCTGATTTCCGTAGCGGCGACCTCACCCGCGAGGAAGCATTGGAAGTGATCGCGCTTTACTTCGAGTCCCAGACCTCCGCGACGCAGATCGTGGGCGGGACGGGGTAATCGGCCTTGACCAAGCTCACCCTCACGGCAATGACGCTAATCGTGCTTGGCCTTTTGGCCTTGAGCCCGCTGCTCATTGGCGGCCTGGCAGCTTCCGGCCACAGTGCCGTGCGTTTTTTCTCCTCGGAATGGACGGCTCCTTCCGGAGAAGTCACGGTAACCATCGCGGTGAGTGACTACGGCCCTTTCGCACAGGTTGTGGAAACCATTCCGGAAGGATTCCGCTTTGTGAGCGCGAGCCTCTCCGACGCCGCCGTTCGGTCTGACGGCAGCACCATCAGGTTCACGCTGCTGGATGAGGAGCTATTCACCTATACGGTTGCGGTTTCCGACGCAGTGGGGCAGCACGAATTTTCCGGCATTTTCCTGGACTCCTTCGGGAATGAGGAGGCCATAGGCGGGAGCGGCAGCCTGAACGTCGGCGCGCCGCCACCAATGCCCACCCTCGAGCCAACCCCGACTCCTGCCTTGACTCCCACTCCCACGCCAACCGCCACGGCCACGCCGACGCCGGAGCCGACCCCGACTCCGTCCCCAACGCCCGCACCCACACCGGAACCGACGGCCACGCCGACACCGGAGCCTACCCTCACTCCAGTTCCTGACCCAACCGCGACTGCCACTCCACAGCCGACGGCCACCGCAGCGCCGACTGCCACACCCGTGCCCGCTGCGACGTCGACGCCTGCGCCCACGTCAACTCCGGAGCCGACGGCTATACCCGCGGCCCAACCCACCGTTGGACCGCCGCAAACGGCAACCCCCGAACCTGAGGAAGACGATGAATCGCCAATACCCATGTGGCTATTCTTCGTCTTCGCGGCCGGAGCCTTGGCTATCGTGGTGGGCGGTGGCGTTCTCGGCGTCGGGCTCGTGCAGCGCCGTCGGTCGATTCCCCGGCTGACCCCGATTGTTACCACTCCGCCAAGAGACCCTGTCGATGACTCCGAACTGGATGCCTCGGAACCAGACCGATCTGACACCGGCGAACCCGGTTCGGACGAGCCCGACACCGAAACCGACGGACAAAACCCGGCCCCGACCCGCCCTGAGCGAAATTGATCTCCCGGTTTCAATTGATCTCCCGGTTTTACGGTGGATTTCCGCCTTCAGGATGTGACGTAAAGCGTTATTTGCGTTAATCTGTTGGTGACCGAACCTATGCCCGAGGTGGATGAATTGACGGGCCCCGGCGATTCCATCGCTGGCCCCGTCGTATGCCTATGCTCTTCGTTTCCGACATCAGCAAGGCCTACTCCGAACGCACCCTGTTCGGCGGCTTGGCGCTCTCCATGTTGTCCGGAGACCGTATCGCCCTCATCGGCGCCAACGGCTCCGGCAAGACCACTCTGCTCGACATCCTCGCCGGAGAAACCCTGCCCGACACCGGCTCGCTGTCCCGGCAGCGCAACGCGACCGTCGGCTATCTCAGGCAGGAACCCGGTGTATTCACCGGCCAGACCTTGCTTCAGGAGGTCCTTAGCGCGAATCGTGAGGTGATAAATCTCGCCGACCGCATTGCCGCTGCCAGGGAAGACCTCTCATCCTCGACCGATCCCTCCCAGCAGGCGGAACTGACCGACCTGCTCTCCCGCCTGGACCAGGACCTGGAAGCCGCTGGCGGTGAGGACCGCGACCACGAGGCCAAGGCCATCCTGTCGGGCTTGGGTTTCAAGGACACCGATTTCTCACGCGGCATGAACGAGTTCAGTGGCGGCTGGATAATGCGGGCCGAACTGGCCCGGCTGCTGTTCCGAAAGCCAGACCTTCTCCTGCTTGACGAGCCCACCAATCACCTTGACCTCGAAGCCAACCTCTGGTTCGAAAAATACCTCGCCTCCTTCCCCGGTGGCGTGGTGGTCACCTCCCACGACCGCGCGTTCCTGAACCACGTCGCCAACCGCGTCCTGGCCATCGAGCCCGGCGAGGTCGTGCATCATCGGGGCAACTACGACGACTACCTGGTCGCTCGCGAACGCGCTCTGGAGGTGAGGCAGGCCGCCGCCGCTCGGCAGGAGCGTGAGATTCAGCGGCAGATGAAGTTCATCGAGCGCTTCCGCTACAAGGCCACCAAGGCAACCCAGGTTCAGAGCCGCATCAAGCAGCTCGAGAAGATCGACATCATCGAGCTGCCCCGCGCCACAAGGCGAGTACGCTTTTCCTTCCCCGAGCCGCCGCGCAGCGGACTCGACGTGCTGACCCTGGCCGGTGTCTCGAAGTCGTACGGCGACAACGTCGTTTACAGCGGACTCGACCTCGCAATCGAACGGGGCGACCGCGTCGCCCTCGTCGGTCCCAACGGCGCCGGGAAATCAACCTTGCTCAAGATTCTCGCTGGCGTGCTTTCCATCGACGGTGGCCATCGCAGGCTCGGATACAACGTGCTCCCCGCCTACTACGCCCAGCACGTGCTCGACCTGCTGGATGCCCGCAACAACCCCCTCGAGGAACTGCGCGAGATTGCCCCCGGCGAGTCCGAGCAAAACCTCCGCACCACCCTCGGCGGCTTCCTGTTCTCCGGCGACGACATCCTCAAGCGTATTTCCGTCCTGTCAGGCGGTGAGAAGGCGCGTGTTGCTCTGGCCAAGCTCCTCCTCCAGCCCAGCAACCTGCTGCTTATGGATGAACCCACCAATCACCTCGACATCGCCTCACGCGAAATCCTCGCCGACGCCCTGGGCGATTATCAGGGCACCATCTGCATGGTCACCCACGACCGTACCCTCATCAGGCAGGTGGCCAACAAGATCATCGAGATCGACGCGGGAAGACACAGGGTCTATTCCGGCGACTACGACGGCTACCTGTTCTGGAAACAGCAGGAGTCCGAGACCCACCCCGCTGCCAGCGCCAACGGCGTCGACCCCGAAGCCCCGGTCAGGCCGAGGCGCGGCCGTCGTCCCCAACGGGTTCTCACCGCCGAGCAGGAGGAGCAACGTGCCCTTGGCAGGCGCGCCCGAAAGCTTACTGACAGGATAGAAGAGATCGCCGCCGCCATCTCCGAAAGCGAGTCCGTAACCTCTGAGCTGGAGACCATGTTCGCCGACCCCGGTCTTTTTGCCGACCGTGCCCAGATGGAGGCTTCAGGAGAACGCTATCAGGCCCTCAAGGCGGAGGAGCACAACCTGTGGGAAGAATGGGAACGCCTGTCCATGGAAGCTGAAGATGTGGAACGCTCCATAGAGGAACTCAAGGCTGCTCAGCAAAACGGAGTCCTCTGACCCACCTCTCCCGCACCGGAACTTGCGCCCCTGCCCCGGACGTTCCTGTCCGGCTCCCACCCATGGCAACAGGCTCCCCGCTCCGGCAGCGGTTGCCCACCGCAATACGGACAATCGCGCCCCAATCCCCCTCCGCGCCGAAAAGCCTCCCTCTACGCCACACGGTCCGGCAGGCTCCGTTGATCCGGCACGGGCCTGATCAGGACTCCTGCGCTCCCTTCGAATCTGGTATGCTGGCCTCCTCTCATTCCCTCAGCTTCTTCGCCTTTGCCGCGACCTGCCGGATGCTGGCGACCTGCCGGATGCTGGCGAATGGGTTGGTTGCGACGTGGCCGTCGTCTTATGAGCGAAGTCCCGCTGACTCCCCCCGTTTGTTTGCCTGTAGCCCGTCGGACGTCCGGGTTTCGCCCCGCGAGCTGAATTGGATTCTTGGAGTATTGGTGCCACTGTTTTGACTGCCGCTGCCTCGTTGATTCAGGACTCTGGTTTCTTGCACTCATCCACGCCCTCTGTGCCAAGACTCGCTGAAGGCTGACGAAGATGTTTTACGGGTGGGCGATAGTCGGCCAGGCCCTCTTCGTCAACGGCCTCTCCAGCGGCCCTGTATGGAGTAGCGTCGGCGTGTGGGTCACGGCCCTGGAACAGCATTTCGGATGGAGCCGCGCCCAGCTCACCGGTGCCTTTTCCATGGCCCAGCTCGAAGGCAGCATCATCGGCCCGTTGATGGGCTACATGATCGATAAACTCGGCCCACGCCGGATGGTCTTCATCGGCCTGGTCATAACGGGCCTGGGGTTCCTGCTATTCAGCCGCACCGAGAACATTTTCATCTTCTACCTCTCCTACGGACTGATCATGCTGGGTACCGCCGCCGGAACCTGGCTGCCCTACATGGCCGTGGTCAACCGCTGGTTCGCCCGAAAGCGCGGGATCGCCATGGCCATCGCAGCCGAGGGTTCTCCCTTGGGCGGACTGTTGCTCTTGCCCATCCTGGCCTGGGCTGTAACCCCCGGCAATCACGGCTGGAGCGTGACCGCCCAGTGGATTGGCGTCGTATTCCTGTGCCTCGCCTTGCCCATGTCCCTGCTCATTCGGGAGCGTCCGGAAAACTACGGCGCGCTCCCCGACGGAGACCCGCCGGACATCTCCTCCCACGAGACCACCGGCCGGGGTGCGCGGTCCTCCACGCGCAACCAGGTCCAGTTCACCGCCCGCCAGGCACTGCGGACCCGCGCCTTCTGGTTCATAACCTTCGGCCACGCCTTTTCCACCATCCTCTACGCCACCTTGACCGTCCACCTCGTCCCCATGCTGTTCGACAGGGGCCAGTCCCTCGAATCGGCGTCGTTGGTGTTTGCGGTGTCCCTGGGCGTCGCCGCCGTCTTCCAGTTAATCGGCGGATACGTCGGCGACAGGATTCCCATCAACATCGCCATCGCCATCTTCGGCTTCATCCAGGCCGGCGGCTTCCTCATGGCGGTGCTCATCAACAGCTTCCCCACGGCCATGCTTTTCGCTGTCCTCTTCGGTGCCGGCTTCGGCGGTCGCAACCCTCTGACCACCGCCATCCGCGGCGAATACTTCGGCACCAACGCCTTCGCCACCATAACCGGCCTCTCCAGCGCCCCAATGTACGCTTTCATGCTGGCCGCCCCGCTCTTCGCTGCCTTCATGTTCGACTCCACCGGCAGCTATACCGTGGCTTTCCTGATCATCGGAGGCTTGGGAATGATGAGCGGCGTGCTCTTCCTCATGGCCCGGAAACCGGCCGCCCTCCCCCTCGACCGCAACGCAACCGCCGCATCCATACCCACGTAGTCCGGCGTGGCCTGTGAGGCTCGTTGTCCAACGATGGCCCGCCCCCACCAATCCCGAAGGCAGGTACCGCAAGGAAGGTGGACACCTCTCCGGCGCACTATAATGGCGGGCAACGCACAACCCGGCGAGGGAGTCCCTCCAACGGGAACCGCACCCTCCCCCACCGGCGGACACAGCCCTGGCGCTCCCGGCACACTATTAGAAAATTAGGTGATGGCCCATGGAAGTAGGACTGTACATCCGCGATTACCTGGAAGACCCCAACCGGCCCATGTACGAGCAGGTGGAAGAGGCCGCCGAGGTGTGTCGCCGCGCCAAGTCCCTCGGCTTCTCCGTCATCTACGCGCCCCAGCACTACATTTCCCATCCCACCGTCTGGATGCAGCCCATGCAGACGCTGGCCCGCCTCGCTCCCGAGGCCGAGGGCCTGCGGCTCCTGACCGGCGTCATGCTGCTCCCGTACCACAATCCCGTCGACATCGCCGAGCAGTCGGTGACCCTCGACCACATCAGCAACGGCCGCTTCATCCTTGGGGTGGGCATCGGCTACCGGGTTGCGGAGCTCTCCGCCTTCGGCACCAACCGGAGAGACCGGGTGAGTCGCTTCGAAGAGTCCATCGAGCTCATGAAGCTGCTGTGGAGCGGCGAGGAGGTCAATCACGAAGGGAAGCACTGGCAGGTTCACAACGCCAAGCTGGGCCTCACCCCGGTGCAAAAGCCTCACCCTCCCATCTGGTTTGCTGCCCAGAGTCGCGGTGCCGTCCGGCGTGCCGCTGCTCTCGCCGACCGCGTCATCCTTGGGCCGCAGCCTGCCTGGAGCGACGTCAGCCTGCTCACCCGCCAGTACAAGGAAGCCCTCGACGAACTCGGCAAGGACCCCGCCGGCCGAATCGGCGCCCATCGCTCCATCGCCATAGCCAGCGACCGAGAGACTGCCTTCATCCAGGCCCGTGAGATGGCCGCCAAGAAAGCCGGTATGTACAGCTCCTTCAATATGCAGGAAAGCACCACGGTCGACTTCGGCCTCGGCGGCCCCCGCGAGCTTGCCGACTGGGCGGTGGCTGGCAGCCCGCAGGACTGCGCCGAGTTAATCAACCGTTGCCGCGAAGAAGAGGGCTTGGACTACATCGGCCTAGCCAGCCTGAATCTGCCCGCAGAGTTCCCCGCCAGGCTGGAGTACCTGCAGCTCATCTCCGAGGAACTGCTCCCCCACCTGCAATAGTCGCAACGAACTGAGGAAAAGCGTAATGGTCGGCAATTTTAGCTGGACCACTGAACTGGCCCGCCGTTGGGAAGATGGCAACGTGCACTACCCGGACCCTTCCGTGGAGGTCCTCGACCCGCGATTCCGCGCCTACTACCTCGGCAACGCCGCCGTCGAACGCCTGTATACCGGTGCCCGCTGGGCCGAAGGCCCCGTCTGGTTCGGCGATTCCAGGTCCCTCGTCTTCAGCGACATCCCCAACAACCGGATGCTGCGCTACTGCGAGATAACCGGCGAGGTCACTCTCTTTCGCCAGCCCTCCAACAACAGCAACGGCAACACCCGCGACCGGCGGGGCCGCCTCGTCACCTGCGAGCACCTGGCCCGCCGCGTCACTCGCACCGAGCACGATGGCACCATCACCGTGCTGATGGACAGCTTCGACGGCAAACACCTCAACGCACCCAACGATGTGGTTGTCCACTCCGACGGTTCCGTATGGTTCACCGACCCCGGCTACGGCATCCTGATGAACTACGAGGGCGAGAAAGCCGACGCGGAACTCCCGCCCCGCGTCTACCGCGTCGATCCCGCAACCGGCGATGCCACGGTGGTGGCCGACGACCTGCTCAAGCCCAACGGCCTGTGCTTCTCACCCGACGAGTCCCTGCTGTACATCGCCGACAGCGGCATCTCCCACGACCCCAACGCCCGGGGACACGTCCGCGTCTTCGAGGTGGTGGACGGCCGCAAGCTGCGAGGTGGCGACGTCTTCGCCGACATGTCCCCCGGGTTCGCCGATGGCATCCGCACCGACACCGACGGCAACCTCTGGTCCAGCCGGGCCTGGGCCGGCAAGGGAACGGACGGCGTCTATTGCTTCACACCGGGCTCCGAACTCATCGGGCGTATCGTCCTACCCGAACCCTGCTCCAACCTCTGCTTCGGGGGAGCCAAGAAGAACCGCCTGTTCATGACCAGCAGCCAGTCGGTCTATTCCCTCTACGTCGAGGCCATCGGCAGCCAGTGGCCTTAGCCATCGGTCCCGGGACGGACCGCTCGTAGACGCTAGATGCCCAGCGCCGCAACTCCCGCCCGGGCGATGGCTTCGTCATCGAGCCCGCTGGGCAGGCCGCCGACTCCGATCGCCCCGACGACAGCCCCTTCGTGCAAGACGGTGACGCCGCCCGGTAGTGCTATCAGCTGGGCATCGCCGAACGACTCCAGCGACCGGCCAGTGCTGCTTAGCTGCTCGGCGAAAGCGGCGGTATCCATTCCCCGCACTGCCGAGGTGTAAGCCTTGCGTATGGCAAACGTGGGCCTGAGGCATCCGTCCATTCGGGCATACGCCAGCAGGTTCCCCGCGTCGTCCACCACCGCCATATCGACCTTGCGGCGATTCGCGTCCCGATTGTAATCGGCGATCATCGCCGCTATTGCGTTCTGTGCCTGCTCCAGGCTGATCATTGGCTTGTTCCACATAGCGTCATCCTCCGCGATTAAATGTCAGCCGACGGCGGCCTCATGGTGTGCCACGGTGTGCTCTGCTCGTAGGCGTGGGCCATCCTGAACACCATCTCCTCGCCACCGGGAGGCCCCGCGATCTGCAGCCCCACCGGCAGTCCTCTTCCTCCAAAGCCGCAGGGCACCGATATGGCCGGCGCGCTTGCTAGGTTGAAGGTGTTTGTGCGCATGAATGGTAGCCGCGAGGAGCCTTCCTTGCTGGTCACCGGCGGGTCCTCGGTGAGCGGCACCGCCTGCCTGCCCGACGTTGGCATCACCAGTGCATCGTAGTTGCGGAAGGCTCGCATAACGTCCTCCCGCAGCATCGCCCTCAGTTTCTGTGCCTTGTAGTACGCCTGCGCCGGCACCAGGCTGCCCGTTAGCAGCCCGACGCGGTTGTCGTGGCCAAAGTCGTGGAGCCGTTCCCGTACCCACTCCCGCATGTTGAGGGCAGGCTCAACCGCCAGCAGCGTGCCGGCGATGGTGTTGGCGTGGGCCGCCAGCGGAATCGAGACCTCCTCAACCTCTGCCCCCAGTTCGGCCAGTGTGCCTGCAGCCGTGGCTACGGCATTGGCAACGTCCGGCTCCACCACATCGGCATGCAGCAGTTCCCTTACGATGCCCACCCGCTTTCCCCTGACGTCTCCGTCCAGGGCCTGCCGGTAGTCGGGCACCGGCGTGTCCCACGTGGTCGGGTCCTTCGGGTCGTGTCCCGCGATCGCCGACAGGGTGATGGCCGCATCCTCAACGCTGCGAGAGATCGGACCTATGGTGTCCATCGACCACACGCCACGCATCAGACCGTAGCGGCTGACGCGCCCCCAACCGGGCCGCAGCCCTACTATGCCGCACCAGGCCGCCGGACGCCGAATCGAGCCACCCGTGTCTTCTCCCAGTGATGTTGCGCACAGGAATGCCGCCGTGGCCGCTCCCGACCCCCCGCTTGAGCCCCCGGCCGAGATGTTCAGGTCCCAGGGGTTGCGGGGCGTGCTGAACCGGTGGGTGAAGCCTGTGACGGCGAACTCGCTGAGGTTGGTCTTGCCCAGCAGGATTGCCCCTGCCTCCTTCAGCCTGGCCACCACCGTCGCGTCGTCATCGGGGACAAACTCGGCCGTGATGCGCGCGCCCCCGGTCGTGCGAATCCCCTTCGTCCATATCTGGTCTTTGACCCCTACAGGAATCCCGTGCATCGGACCCCGGTAGTTGCCCGATAGTATTTCCTGCTCGGCCTCCTTCGCCGCTTCCAGTGCCTGCTGATGAAGCACGGTGATGAAGGAGTTGAACTTGAAGTCGAGATCGTCGATGCGCTGCAGATAGGCTTCGACCACCTCAACCGGGGACGCCTCCTTGGTTTCGATGAGCCTGGCCAGTGCCGACACAGAGTGGAGCGGAAGTTCGGTGCGGGGCATACATGCCTCCTGCTATTACCGGCTCGCGAATCTCAATGGAAGACTGCAAGCAATCTTAGGAGCCTCCGGCAGGTCGGTCAACTCGCAACAGCGATGCATTTGGCCCTCCCTACCCGCGCTTTCTCCTTGGCTACTCCGCCCCCGCTGCCATTCTGAGCGCGACGAAGAATCTCACCCTCGCCCCCAACGCAGTGACGCTTGCCTCTTGATTTCCTTGCGCATCCATGATCAGAATATATGTACCAACTCATGAAAGCAGGACGGTTGCTAACTAAATTCACGTACCATCGCCCCAGGGAGTTCAACCCAAAAATCTCCGTGCTCTCTGTGCCCTCTGTGGTGAAAAATTCCCCAGCCGCCATCGACGTTTAGATACAAAACGAGCGGAAATGAGCGGAAATGAGCGGGTTTTCAAAAATCCCCATCAACCAATCCCGAAAATCCTGATTCAGACAACCCCATACAGGAGAACGAAACCATGTACAGCTTCGCCTCCATTCCCCGCCGCCTCAGGGCCCTCGAGAAGAGACTCGCCAAGGACCTCGCCATAGTCCGCCTGCGCCGAGTCGCCGAGGACTTCTGCGACGACTACGAAGACGCCGTCTCCGACGACCCTCCCGCCTCCAGCCACGAGCTGGATGAGATGGTAACGGACTTCATCCCCGAAATCGCCAAGACCGGCTACCGCCTCAGCACCTTCATGTCCCTGCGCAAGTACCTCGAGCGCTGCATCGCAGACAAGAAGACCCCAGAGCCCCGCGGCATAGTCGGCAACCTGCTCCCCTGGGCAGCCGAGGGCGGCTTCCTCCACGCCCACCTCTGGGCCCGCCCCGACCGCGCCTAACTCAAGGGGCGTACCCCCCAGAACCCGAAACAAAAATCTCGGCGCCCTCTGCGTACTCGGCGGTTAAATCCCGTCTCTGTGCCCTCTGTGGTGAAAGTATCCCCATGGCCAAACGGCCGTCAGCCTACACGTCAGGCTGCAGGCGGTGCTGCGTCGCCTGCTCGTAGGCATGGCCGATTTGGACGAGAATCGGCTCGGTCAGGTGCCGCCCCACGAATTGGATGCTGAGGGGCAGGCCTTCGCTGTTCAGCCCGCTGGGCAGGGAAATGGTGGGCGCCCCGCTGAAGTCGGCGGGGATGGTGAAGCGGCCCCACGTCCATTCCTCTTCTTCCATGGGACCGTACAGGGCCCCGGGCGTGACTCGCTCCGGGGGCGTGCTCATGGAGGGGCAGACAAGCACGTCGACGCCATCGAATATCTCCGCCAGCGCCCCATTGCAGGCCAACCTGGTGTAACTGGCGACGGAATAGTCGGTGGCGCTGTACCTCAATCCCTTTTCCAGCCATCCGCGGAACCAGGGGCCGTATTCATCGGCGCGCGACGGGAAGGTGTCCCGGTGGGCGGCGGCCGCCTCAGCCGAGCACAGAACGCCCCAGGCGCGGGACATGGGCACCGTGTCGGGCATTCGCACCGGCATCAGCCGCGCCCCGAGGCCTTCAAGCAGGCGTGCCCCTTCGAGCACCGCCGCAGCCAGTTCGGAGTCCACGTCGTCGGAGATGTACCGCTCGTCGACGCCGATTCGAACGCCGCTGACGCCGCGATTCAGGCCCGCCAGCATGTTGGGCACCGGCGCGGTCAGCGAGGTGGGGTCGCTGGGGTCGTGGCCAGCTAAGGCCTGCAGCATCCCCCCGGCGTCGGAAGCGCTGCGGGTCATGGGGCCGATGTGGTCCAGCGACTCGGCCAGCGCCAGAACGCCATAGCGGCTGACGCGCCCCCACGTCGGCTTGATGCCAACGGTGCCGCACGCGGCGGCGGGGAACCTGATGGACCCCCCGGTGTCGCTACCCAGCGACCCGTAGCACAGGCCGGCCGCCGTCGCCACCCCCGACCCGCTCGATGATGCCCCCGACCAGCGGTCCGCGCCCCAGGGATTCACGGGGATGTCGAACTTCGGGTTGTAACCGGCCATGGCGCCCTCGGTGAGGTTCAGCTTGCCGAGGATAACCGCACCGGCGGCGTTGAGCTTGCGCACAACCGTACCGTCGAAGTCGGGAACGAAGTCCCGGAGTACCTGCGCCCCGCCCATCGTGGGGACCCCGGTGGTGAAGCACAGGTCTTTGACCGCAATGGGCACACCGTGAAGGCCACCTCGGTAGTTGCCGGCGGCAATCTCACTCTCGGCGACCCGGGCCGACGCAAGGGCCGAGTCGGCCATAACGGTGGCGTAGCTCTTGAGTTCGCCATCCAGCGATTCGATGCGCTCGAGGATCGCGGTGGTCAGCTCCACGGGCGATAGCTCGCGGGACCGGAGGCGGGCGCCGACCTCGGCGATGGTCTGGTAATGTAGTGGCGTGTCAGGCATGGTCTCACGCTCCTGGTTCGTTCCGGTGGGATTCCCGAAGAGGATACCGGATGCGGGAGCGGTGGTAAACTTGCCGCGGCCCCGCGTTAGATTCCGTACGGGGCGGAGAGAAGACGCACATGCGCATCGCGTTACCCGACCTCGTTTCAAACTCCTACTTTCCGGCGGTGGCCGCCGTGGAGCTGGGCCTGTTCAAAAAGCAAGGCATTGACGCCGAACTGGAGATGGTCTTCCCCATCGGCCGGGCCATGCAGGCCATGCGGGACGGCCGCATCGATTTCGTCGCTGGGCCCGCCCACGCCGCTCTGTCGGCCTTTCCCGGCTGGCACGGCGCCAGCCTGCTGGCGGCACTGGCCCAGCATACCTTCTGGGTGCTGGTGCTTCGCTCGGACCTCGGCGCCCGCCCGGGCGACGCGGCGGCGGTCAAGGGACTGAGAATCGGCGCTGCGCCCGGACCCGATGCGGCCTTTCGGCGGCTGTTGGCGGAAGCTGACATCGACCCGGAGCGGGACGACGTTGCATTGGCTCCTGTTCCGGGCAGTGGAGAGCCGGGCGTGTCCTTCGGCGTTCATGCGGCGCAGGCGCTGGAAGAGGGGGTGATCGACGGGTTTTGGGCCAACGCGATGGGCGCCGAGGTGGCCGTTCGCAGTGGGATAGGCGAAGTGGTGCTCGACCCACGACAGGGGCTGGGTCCGCCGGCCGCCCGGAACCTCACCTTTGCTGCGCTGGCGACCACGGAGCGGCTGATCGAAGATTCGCCCGACACGGCGGAAGGCGCGGTGCGAGCCATCGTTGAGGCGCAGCAAACGCTGCGGGCAGACCCGTCGCGGGCCGAGGAGGTCGGACGCCGGCTGTTCCCGCCCGATGAGGCGGTTCTGATCGCCGATCTGGTTCGGAGGGACGCCCCATACTACGATGCAGAGATTTCCCCCGAGGCAGTCAATGGCCTCAACGATTTCTGCAGGAGTCTGGGCACCCTGACCGGGGACGTCGCGTACGAGCAGGTGGTCGCGAGCCGGTTTACCCATCTCTGGTCGGAGTAGT
The DNA here is from genome assembly GCA_963667415.1 of Dehalococcoidia bacterium. Classification (GTDB taxonomy): domain Bacteria; phylum Chloroflexota; class Dehalococcoidia; order Lucifugimonadales; family UBA3495; genus VXOI01. Next base: position 1,676,669 of record OY763410.1, read on the forward strand.
AGATGAGCGCGATGAAGGTGGACATCAGGGTGCCGGTCGGGCTGCGGGTGCAAGATACCGCCGACTTCATCGCCGGATGCGAGCGAGCGGGCTTCTCAGGGGTTGGAATGCACGACCACCAGCACAGCGGGCGGGACGTTTACATCACGCTGGCGCTGGCGGCAGAGCGTACTTCCCGGCTGACCCTGTACCCCGCGACGACCAATCCGGTAACTCGGCACCCCATGGTGCTGGCCTCGCTGGCTCACTCACTGGAAGAGATCGCGCCTGAGCGGATACGTCTGACGGTGGGCCCCGGCTATTTGGCCGTCGGGAACATCGGGCGGCCGAGGGCCACGGTGGAAGCCATGCGCCGGGCCATGCTGACCATACGCAGACTGCTGCGCGGCGAGAGGGAGCAGTTCAACGGGGTCGAAACTCGCCTGCGCAACGTGAGCGAGCGGCCGACGCCGGTGTTCATGACCGCCGCGGGCCCGCGGATGGTCGAGTTGGCCGGGGAGGTGGCCGACGGCGCGATGCTGCTGGTCGGTCTGCATCCCCGGGCGGTCGAGGCGGCGCGGCGCCGCCTGGAGGTCGGGGCGGCCCGGGCCGGACGCAGCCTGGACGACTTCCAAACCATTTACATCACCCCGACGACGGTATCGGACGACGGCCCGGCAGCGCGGCGTTTTCCGCAGCAGTGGTTCCGTCCGGACCAGCCTTACCTCAAGTACCCCAGCGATTCAAACCTCGTTTGGCTGCGTGAAGCAGGCATAGGGCTGGCCGACGATTTTGTGCCTGAAGACATCAGCGATGCTCAAGCGGCGGAAATCTGCGACGCCTTCGGCCTGTTCGGGACGGCGGAGGAGTGCCTGGCCCGTCTGAAGAGAGCCCGCGACGAGTCCGGAGTCGATCACGTTTTCATCTTCCCGACCCACACCCAGGATGGCGGGTACGACATGCCTAGGGCAGAGGTGGAAGCCTTCGGAGAAACAATCATACCGGGGCTGGAAGATTTAACCTGACGGCTTCGGCCAGCCGGGGCAGGGCCACTGCATGAACCCTGCCCCTTCATGCTGTAGAGGACAAATCCTACTCTTCACCGTTTCCGGCGAAGTGGTCGTACTTTCTGCCCGCCAGGTCCACGACCTCGGGTACGTCCTCTTCCAGCAGGTAGCCTTCGGCAACTAGGTCCATGGCGGCGCGGGCTACCTGCTCCAGGTAGTCGTCCCGGCCGGCGTAGCGTTCTTCTATGGACCCCCGCGGGTCGCCTGTTGACTCCCGCTCGGCGCGGGTTGTCGGGAGCGGAAGCGTCCAGCCGGCAAGGCCGCCCGTGATGCCGATGAAGAGACCCGGGTTGCCGATGCTTTCGTCCCGCAGGTTCCAACCGGTGTAGGTCGCGACCGGAACCGACAGGTCAGGCAGTCTGATGCCCCCGAGTTCGTTGAAGGACTCGTCGAGGTCGGCCACAAGCGCCGGGAACTCCTCGCCTTCGTCGGCTGGCAGCTTGGTGGCGCGACCGAGGTGAGTCTCCGGCCCGTAGTCCAGCCTTATCGCCCTGGTGGTCTCCTCTGGCACTCGCACGCCCGGCAGACCGGCGAATCGCTCCAGCAGCGTGTGAGACTCCACGGCAGTGCCGTCGTTCAGGCTGGGATGGCGGCTGGCAGGCGGCTCCTCTCCGGTGGTTACCCAGCGGTCCAGGTTGTCGAGGGCCGCCCGCAGCAGCGGCGCGTAGTCCACGCTGTTGAAGGGCAGCTGTCCGCGGATGCCGTCAGCGGTGCGGACTTCCACCGGAGGGAAGTCTCCGGAGCCGTGCTGGCATCCGGCGAAGTGATAGCGCCGCACGTGGGCCGACTCCGGCGCGTCGGTCAGGCTCTCTAGGTCGGTGTGTATCAGAGCGGCATCCCCGCGCCAGTATTCGGCGGAGGTGTTGGTGAACATGATCTTGGGTACGTTGCCTCGCCCTTCGAGGGCGTCCAGGAGAGAACCCTGTGCGCCGGTTACCGGATCGGTCTGTGGGGTGTCGGTGAAGGGGAACATTTCCGGGATGGTGTAGCAGACGTCCTTGGATGGCTGTCCAAAGCGCAAGTTGAACTCGCCACGCATTCCGCCGGCCACGTGGGGAATGATTCCATCGAGGGCCGGGCGGTCCTGTTCATCGTCGTTGATGCCGGTGTGAATGTACTGGCGCAGAAAGCGTCCACTCTGGGAACGCCCTATTGCGTACGCATAATCGATGGCGCCGGCCAGCGGATTGCCCGAAGCGGTTGGAGCGTGTTTCAGGAAGGATACGGCGTCCCGCATGGCGACGAAGCCAAGCCCAACGATGCGGCTGACGTTGGTCGTGTAGATGAGCTGGTAAATCCTGCCGGGTTCGAACCCGGATGGCATGTAGACATGGCTGTGCTGCGGCTCAACATCCTCGTCCTCCACACGAACGAAGGACCATTGACTTCGGTCAATGGGTGTGGCGGGATTGTTCGGCAGGTCGCGCACTGTGAGAATAGCGTCAGTTTCCTCTGGGTCGGCAGCGGGATTGGGCAGGTGGTCCCGGTCGGCCAGCAGGAATACTTGGGTCGGTTCGTTGCACTGGAACTGGCACATTGTTTTGCCACTGAGGGCCCCTTGGGGGCCGACGGCCTCCGGGGCCTGAAGGCCCACGAGTCCTGGAGTGGGCGGCACGTCGGCCTGCCAACCGCCCCAGACGACGGTATAGCCGCGGCGCATCAGGTAGCCGTTCCCCGCTTGCAGTGGGGCGGTGTGGTCCGTGGCCATGGGGACGCTGTTCAGGGTCAGGGCAGTCTTTCGGCCGCGGTTGACGACGTCGAACAGGATGCGACGATTGCCGCGGTCGGCATTGACCGGCTGCAGCATGGCGAAGTCGGAGGAGAACTCCACCCTGCCTGTGGAGTTGCGCGGAGCCATGTCCAAATCTGTAATCCCCTGGTTTCGGGCGTGCGATGGGTCCACAGCGTAGTAAGCCGTGCCCTCCAGAAGCTCATACGGGCCCACGTCGCCAAAGCTCTCGCCGGACACGAAACTGGTGCGATTGGTGATATCCAAATCGGTAAGTGCCACGATGCCTCCGCTCAACCTATGTTTATAGCCGGTGACCGATGTCAATTTCAGTATTGACTGGCTGCGGGTGGATTTTAGCACCTGCAGGCTGGCATCGTGTGAGAGCCGAGGGTGGTTGGTCAATTCGCCCTTGCGTCCTTACAATTGGCAAGCACGGTGAGGACTGAAAAGGCAGTTCCGCGTTCGCGCATATGTCGGTCGCGCCGTATGGAGCGACACCCGACGAATAATGGAAATCAATAATCTAAGGAGCAGGGCAATGGCAACCAAGATTCGGCTGGGGTTCGTAGGGGCGAACGTCAATTCCACCTGGGCATCGCAATCGCACTTTCCCGCGCTTCTGGCCAGCCCTGACATCGAGATGACGGCGGTCTGCACCACGAGGGTTGAGAGCGCGGAGGAAGCCCGCAGATCCTTCGGGGCGAAACTGGCCTTTCATGATTTCCGGGAAATGGTGGTGTCGCCGGAGTTAGACGCAATCGCGGTGGTAGTGCGGGTTCCCCTGCACTATGAGCCGACCAAGGCAGCAATCGCGGCGGGCAAGCACGTGTTCACCGAGTGGCCGCTGGGACGGAACACCACCGAAGCAGAAGAGCTGGCAGACTTGGCGAGGGACAAGGGTGTGCAAACTGTTGTGGGGCTGCAGTCCCGAGTCAGTCCTGCGCTGCTGTACGTCAAGGATCTGGTCGAAACGGGATACGTCGGCGAATTGTTATCTTGTTCGGTAACCACCATGCGGGATGGCGCGCTCGAACGGCCTTCTTCCCGAACGTGGCAGCGCGATGCGGAGTTGGGTGCGCATACGCTGACTATAGCCAACGGACACGTTATTGATGCCCTTCGATTCGTCGCGGGCGACTTCGCGCGCGTGGCGTGCATGGTGAGTACGCAAGCGAAGCAATGGTACGAGACCGATACGCAGCGATCTGTGGAAGTAACTGCACCTGACAACGTGCGAGTCAGCGGACAACTGAAGTGCGGTGCGGCAGCGTCAGTCCACGTGGGTGCCGTACCCTGGGCCGGCGGCGGATTCCGGATGGAGCTTTACGGCCGGGAAGGCACCTTGGTCATTACGGGAAGCGTATCTTCTCAAAGGGGAGAAATGCTGCGAGTGCAGGGTGCACACGAGGGTCATGAGCTGCAGGACCTCGACATTCCGGACCGTTTCGTCTATGTGCCGTCGGACTTTCCCCAGGGAGATCCCTTCAACATAGGGCAGATGTACACCCTTTTTGCCGAGGCGGTCCGGACCGGTAAGAATCGTGCGCCGACGTTCGATACGGCGGTTGACTTGCACCGTTTCGTCGACAGGCTGAAAGAGGCGTCGGACGAAGGCCTGGAGTTGACGGTGGCGTGAGAAAACAGGGATGCACTGGCCCAGCTTCTTCGATTTTATCCCGATGGAGTGAAGTCGGCAGGGCCACTACAGATTCACGGTAAGTGGCTGTCAGGCTGAAGCGATGGCGGGTTCGTTGGTTTTCAGGAAACGGCGGGCGTGAGCGACGACCTCGTTGATATGGTCCTGGGTATCCTTCCATGGAAAGATGGTCACCTCGGAGTTGGGCGCGAGATTTGCCACCTCCATTGCGACTTCATAAGGGTGTGCTGGCACGTCATCGGGGGCCGTTAGGATAGGTGTCTGCAGGTTGCGCACGAAATCCCGCGATACAGTGAAAACGAAGTCGGCCCGGTTGGTGTACACACTCGTCAGGAAGTCGTGGACCGTATCCATGGTTACTTCAGGTCGCCTCTCGCATAGGGGCGGGCCCCATCCGGTGATGTTGTTCTGGTAGAAGATGTCGGGCATATCGGGCCTGAACCCGCTGGGCTGCATCAACGCGGCCGCAACGATACGTTCAGGGGCGAGCCGGAGGAGGTTGTGAATCATCGGACCGCCGATGCAGAAACCCATGACCAGGAACTCCTCAATGCCGAGATGGTCCATCAACCCAAGCTGGTCCTCGGAGTAGGCATCCCAGGGGCGGTCAATCTCCAGAGGGCCGGTGGACTGGCCGCCGTTGGCATTGCGCAGGTCGGCTGCGATAACGCGGAAGTCGTCCTTGTAGGTTTCCAGGGGATTGAAGGGCACGGATGTCGTCAGTGATGCAATGCTGGAATTGAGGCCTCCGCCTGGAATAATCATCAGTGGGAATCCCGAACCGACCTCTTCGAAGTAAATCCGGGTGGGGCCTCGTTCGTAAAACGGCATATGATTTTCCTCCGTTGGCGTATTCGAAGGTTTAAATGAGGAGCTGTAATTCAAGGGCTTGGAGACGCCACGCTACCTTCCGGGTTGGCATGTCGTGTGGAGGGATTATCCTATTTCCTCTCTCTGCCGGACTCTAGCCCTGCAAGAGCAGGTGGTCAAGAAGCCCGGCGGGAGGCGGAGGAACTCAGGGACAAAGGCGCGTTCGAGCATGAGCGAGTGGCAGGCCAAGACACTTGTTGGTTCCACTCATGGGTAGAGAGAGTGTGTAGCGCGGCGGCCCAGATTGATTGTGAAGCGTCATCAGCGGAACTTGGGCATGACTTCCTTGGCGAAGAGTTCCATCGAGGGCAATACCCTGGAGTGCTCCATGCTGCCAAAGGACATGCTGGCGCCAAAGTACCCGATGCCATGCTCGTCCCGCAGCTTCGTTATACGCTTGACGCATTGGTCGGGAGTGCCGAAGTAGGCGGTGGTCTCCAGCTCTGACTCATAACTTGCGGGTTCTACCGTACGAGTGCGGCGCCATTGGTCGAGGTCGACGTTAATTTCGTCGCCGCGAGTCAGTGTACGCCGGTAGCCGCCCAAGTCCCGGGCCCAAGTGAGCGACTGACGAGGGTATTCTCGGGCCGATTTTTCGTCCTCTTCCAGGTGGACGAACCGGAAATAGGGCATCTCATTCACCGGCAGGCCCTTGCCGGCGGCGATGCAGCGTTCCTCATAGAGGGAAAAGAGGCCCAGATTGTCGGCTTCCGGGGTAGAGAAGCTGGTAAGGATGGGCAGGTCCCTCGATACGGCCACGTCCACGCTGGCCGGAGTGCGGGATACTGCGAGGTACACGGGGGGATGGGGCTGCTGCACTGGCCAGGGTGCTATTGTCAGGTCGTTAATCTGGTAGTACTCGCCCTGAAAGCTGAAATCAGACTGCGTCCAGAGCCCCAGGATTACGTCCAGAGCCTCTCGAGTCCTGGCATCCCGAGTGTCAAAGTCGATGTTAAAGTTTCCGTATTCATAGTCTGCGGAGCCTCGGCCAACCCCGAAGTCCAACCGGCCATTGCTCAGTACGTCCAGCATGGCGCTTTCTTCGGCAAGGAAAATCGGATTGTGGAAGGGGAGTACGCTGACGCCCGCCCCAATCCGGATCTTGCTGGTGCGTGCGGAGATGTGGCTGAGCAACGGCATCAGAGAAGGGCAGATGCCGTAGCGGCTGGAATGGTGCTCCGCTACCCAGACCGAGTCGAAGCCCAATTCCTCGGCGTATTGGGCCTGTTCGACCATTTCACCGTAGATCCGGCTCTGGGCGTTGGTTTCTGGCTCCGTCCAGGAACCCAGGAGAAACAGAGCAAATTTCATGATGGATCAGGACCTCCTTCGAACTGGCCTGGGGACTAAAACGCAGTTGGTCGGTTCACGCCGCCTTGGCTTGACATTTATGGGGCCGACATACTCAAGCAGCAGCCCCAATAGTGTTTCCGCGGGAGCGAGGCAGCGATTATTTGTCGGCCAGTATGTCGTATGCCAGGGCCAGCATGATCCGCGAACCGCTGACCAAGCTCTGAATGCCCACCGATTCGTCGGTGCCGTGGATGTTGGCGAGCATTGGGTCGTCATCCGGATGAGATCCGACCATGCCGTAGGTTGTGGTGCCAAGGTTGCGGGTGAAACGGGAGTCGGTAAATCCGGTGCTCAGCGAGGGCACCCACTGGATGTCATCTCTTCCAAAAGCGTGGGCGGTGCTGAGCCGTATGCGTTCGGCGAACTCGGTTTCGAAGGGAGAGGCATTGGGGATCGACATATAATCGATGTCAATCTCCACTCCCGAGATTCCATCAAGTATTTTCTCAAGCTCTTGGCGGACGTAGGCCTCGTCCTGATGGGGAAGAGTGCGGACGTCGCAGGTCAGGCGGACCGACTCGGGGACGCTGTTTGACTTGATGCCGCCCTGGATCATTGTGGGGGTGATGGTCATTCGGGAGAGGGCGCGCATTATGGAGGCGAAGCGGGGGTTGGAGTTTTCTGCGTCTGCGATGATTTGGTCTATGTTGGCGGGTCCCGGGCGGTCCTCGATGGCGAACACGGAAAGGTGCTGGAAAAGGCTGGTGGAAGTGTCTCGTTCAGGCTCGTATGCTTCAATCCGCTTCACAACTTCCGAGAGGCCGTATAGGGCGTTTGCGCCCTGCCACGGGGTTGAAGCGTGGGCGCTGGAGCCACGGACTTCGATCTCGAGTTGCAGACGGCCCTTCTCTCCCACGCCCAGCAGGTATGTGAGGTTGCCGGCCGCTTCGATGGGGTATCCGCCGCCTTCGTTCACAGCCAGGGGGGCCGCCAACTTTTCGGGGTGGTTGTCGGCCATCCAGCCGAACCCGTAGCGGCCGCCGTGCTCCTCGTCGGCGCAAGAGGCCAGAATAAGGCTGTCCCTGAGCTGAATACCGTTGCGCTTGAGTATGCGCATTGCGATTAGCTGGCAGGTGAGCAGTGCCTTGCAGTCGGTTGCCCCGCGGCCGAAGACGCGGCCGTCAGCCACGGTGGCGCTGAATGGTGGGAAGCGCCACTTTTCCTCTTCCTCCACTGGGACGACGTCTAGATGGGACATGAACATCAAGCCGGCGTTTCCCGAGCTGCCTTCCAGTCGGGCTATGACGTTGCCGCGGCCAGGCGCGGACTCGACAATCTCGCAGTCCATGCCGTCTTCAGCGAGCCAATTCTCGATAAACCGACACAGTTCGGTCTCGTTGCCGGTAGGCATGAAGCCGGTGTTGACCGTGGGGATGCGGACCATTGCTTGTTCCAGCGCCACAATTTCGTCGCGCATCTCGTCAACCTGGTCCAGCAGGTGGTTCAGATCAGGCATCAGTTGTCCTCCGAAAATTGTCAATGATTGAAACGGGATTAGAAGCCGATGGCGTAGGCCTCGCAGCGTGGGTCCGCACCGCCCTGCAGTACACCAGTCTCAGGGTTTCGGGTGATTACGCAGTATAATGCCGAACCTTCCCACCAATCGGGATAATTTTCAATAGTGTGGCCCTTTTGTCGCAGTCCCTCGGCCACCTCCCCGGGAATTCGCCCTTCAAGGCGCAGCATCCCCGGCTCGTACCTAGATGTCCAGTTGGAACTTGGGAAGTTATAGCTGTAGAAGCGAGGTTCCTCCACTGCTTCCTGTGGGTCGCGACCGAACTCCAGGACATTCAAAAGCAACTGCAGAGTGCCCTGTGGGATGTGGTCGCCTCCGCGGGCCCCGAGGGCCATAACGGGCTCGCCCTCGCGAAGCACCAGGGAAGGCGCGGGAGTGAGCCTGGGCCGCTTGCCTCCGACGACGGATGCAGGGTGATTATCATCCAGCTTGGACTGGGTGCCGCGAAGGGAGAAGGCCAGACCAGTGCCGGGGATTATGGGGCCGCCGTTCTTTGTTCCTTCACTTGGAGTGGAGGAGAAGATGTTGCCATGGCTGTCGATGACAGCGAAGTATGAGGTCCCGCCCCCGCTGACTCCTGCTGTGGCAACCGGGTTCGCCGCATCCCTGGGGGACTGGGGCGCTCCTACGAAGGTCGCGCTCAGGTTTCGCGGGTCTCCAGGTGGGGGTGTGCCCGGCCAAGCCATGTCAGGGTCGATGAGAGTGCGACGTCCCGCTAGGTATTTCTCTGACAGCATTGCGTCGATGGGCACGTCCACGAAGTCAGGGTCTCCCACGTAGTGCTCGCGGTCGGCGAAGGCCAGGTTAAGGGCTTGATTCACGGTGTGGATGTACTCGACGGAATTGTGCCCCATGGACGCCAGATCGAAGCCCTCCAGTATTTTGAGGGCTTGCGGGAAGGTCGGCCCCTGCCCCCAGGGTCCGGTGCTGTAGACGTCATAGCCCTTGTAATTCACCGTGACGGGAGGAGCACACTGCACGTGATAGCCGGCCAGGTCTTCCTGGGTCAACAGACCGCCCATCTCGCGATTGAATGCGACAATCCTGCGACCCAGGTCGCCGGTGTAGATGTAGTCTCTGGCGGCTTTCAGTGCGGCCTCGCGGCCGTTGCCTGCATTATAAGACTCGATGTCTGCAATTGTGGACAGGGTGGCTGCGAGGTCTTTTTGGTAGAACATCTCGCCCTGTTCCGGGGCACGGCCGCCGGGCAGGTATATCTCTGCAGTCGACGGATGGGCGTTGTACTGGTTGAAGGCGGTCTTGAACCGGCCGGCAAGGTAGCGGTACATCGGGAAGCCTTTCCCAGCGAGGTCAATGGCGGTCGATGCGACCTGGCCGAAGGTCATGGTGCCGAACCTCGACAGGGACGTCAACCAAGAATCGGCGGCGGCTGGAGTCAGGGAAGAGAGAACTCCGGGCGGAATTGCTCCTTTGTGGTTCTTGCGAAAGTATTCGACAGAGGCCGCCTTGGGCCAGACCCCAAGCCCGTCGACGGTAACGACTTCCTTACGGTCTGCTAGATAAATTACGGTAGGGGCCACGCCGAGGAAACTGCAGTCATCGACGTGGACGACGTTCAGTGCTAGGCCCACGGCCACACCGGCGTCGATGGCGTTGCCTCCATTTTTCAACACTTCCAAACCGGCCATGGCGGCGCTGGGATGGCTGGCTGCGACCATTCCGTTTACGCCCTGCATTAACGGGCGGTAGCTAGTCAGAGTAGTCCCTTTAACGGGCATCTAGAGACCTCCTAGTGAAGGATTTCAGTGCCATATGTGCACAGCCGCAGGACGCCCTCGTCTCCGCAGGGATTGGCATTGCGGCGCCGTGCGGGGTCTCGCCTATTGTAATGCCTCTACGACGCTCCTATTGCCCGTTGGTATCGCCCCCGATGCGCGTCGGCTCTTGCCGGGAACATGTACGGGATTTTCCAGGCACTTGTCCAATTCGTGGTAACCTTCTAGCCGTAGCTGTGATAGGCATAAGAAGTGAGTCTGAATGGGACCAGGGAGGGCGAGATTCATCAAGTCCAGTTCCTAATGAGGGTGATATGACGGCTCCGAGGGTGATATACCAGCCGAAACCTGGCAGCCCGATAGATGTTGACAGGGAATTTTACGGACGCTTGGGTCTGGATACGGGAAACCGAAGCGCGGTTGGGCAATTCGAAGTGCCGATTCGCTCGGGGAAGGCCTGGCCGGTCCTGGCTGGCCAAATTTGTCGGATCGTGGTGGTGGAAGGAGCGCAGGTTGCCGACTTCAACGCATGGAACCTGAACAATCCCCGAGAGCGGTTCTGGGCGGCGCGCACCAAGCAACTGCACCGTGCGCATGTGAGCACTTTCGACCGGCTGTGGTCGTGTCTCCCATACCTTCGGCCCATGCTCACCATCACCGGCGACACGGTGGACTATCCGCTGGACGAGGACAGAGCGGGATGCCATGACCTGCTGGGCACCCGTTGTGATCCGTACGTCCATAAATTGCTGAATGGAGAAGACTTCGACTTTTGCTGTCACTCCAACCTTGTGCGGGCGATCGCTCCGTACCATCTTGACGAGAGCGACGTCCACGACGTGCTCAACATATTCCAAGTAACCGGGCTCACCAAGGACGACAAGTACTTCGTAAAGCCATCTCCGGCGAAGAAGGGGGACTATTTCGAATTTTTCGCGGAGATCGATTTGCTTTGCGCGATTTCCACCTGTCCTCACGGCGATTTGTCGGTCCAGGCATGGGGGGAAGAGGCCAGGGATCCCATCGACACCTGCCATCCGTTGGGCGTCGAGATCTATCAGCCGAGTCAAGAGCTACTGGGCGGATGGGAATCTCCATCCACCGCAGATTACAGGGGCATCCACGGACTTGACCGGCGATGAGAGTATGGTGGCTTTCCGGCAGCGAAATGGCCGGAACAATAGTCGAGGTTACGAGCAGGAGTCAACGATGATAGTAGTAACAGGTGCGGCGGGCAGGCTGGGACGCAGGGTGGTGCAACTGCTGTTGGACCAGGGCAGGGAAGTGCTGGCTACTGACCAAATGGCGGCCGACGACCTGCCGGCGAAGTTCGTTCGCTGCGACCTCGGGGAACCAAAGGCGGTTCACGAGGTACTGACGGGCGCGGAAGCCGTAATTCATATGGGCGCCATCCCAGGACCATCGAGGGCAGAGCCAAGGGAGATTTTCGAGAACAATGTGTCCGCTGACTTCAACGTCATGATGTCTGCGGCGGAACTGGGGCTTCGGCGCATCGTGTTCTCGTCGAGCGCCTTTGGCATGGGATGGGCTCACGACGGAAATGCGTTCGTCCCGCTGTACCTTCCCTTGGACGAGGAACATCCGATGATGCCCTTCGAGCCCTACGGGTTGACGAAACAGGTTGGAGAGGACATTGGCAGGATGATTGCCCGCAATTCGGACTCCACAGTGGTAAGCCTGAGGTTCACCAATGTCGCTCTTCCCGAAGTGCAGGCTGAGTTTCCCTGGCCGGCGCCGACTCCGGAGAATCCGCTGACGCTGGTGATGTGGGCCTACGCCGACGCCAGGGACGTGGCTGAGGCCCATGTGCTTGCGCTGGACGCGGAGATAGAGGGGTACGAGGCCTTCATGATCGCCCAGCCGTCCAGTCGCTTTGTCGAGCCTACCATTGACATCGTCAGGAGCAACTTCGGGGACCGTGTAGAAATCCGCGAAGGCCTGGGTGGCACCACCAGCGTCATCAGCACAGCGAAGGCACAGCGAATGCTGGGCTGGAAGCCCCAACACGACTGGCGTTAAATGGCAGGGTTTCCGTCCGCTGACCAGGTGGATCGTACAGGCAATTTATTCGGGTATACCCAAGGCTTGGCGAACAGCCGTACCGATGGGTGTCAGGGGGCTCTCTTCAAGAGGTCCGTGCGGGACCATGCGGTTGTGGTGGATGGCGACCGCCAGCCCATGGCGAGGGTCGGCCCAACCCAGACAGCCGCCCGCCCCGTTATGCCCGAAAGCCAAGGGATCGCTGCCCATGGCGCCCATGCCTGGGCTGCCCGCGAAGTGAAAGCCAGCGATGGTCCCGTTGTGCGGAGTGCCGCTTACGATGTCGTAGTCGCTGGGCGGGCGGGGCACATGGAAAGTTCGCACCCTGTCTTCGGAAAGTAGGCGGACGCCGTCGAGTTCGCCGCCATTGGCCAGCATCGCATAGAAGCGGGCCTGGCTGCGGGCGTTCATGATGCCCTGAGCTCCGGGGATGCAGGCCTGGCGCACATCTGATCGTCCGAAGACCTCTTGAGTTGTGGCAACCTGAGGAGGTGTGGCGCGAGGTCGCAGCGAGTCCGGGGGCACACCGGGAGCGCCGGGAGGGAGTTCGGGAAGATTGGTGAGCCTGGCCACGCGAGGGTCCACTTCCGGCGGGATGCCGGCCCAGAGGCCGGTGATGCCGAGGGGGCGGCAGATTTCGTCCTGGATGAATTGCCCGAATGGCCTCTGCTTCGGATCGGTTCGGCGCACGACTTCACCCACGACCCAGCCGAAGGTGTAGGCCATGTAGCCGCTGCGAGTACCGGGTTCGAAGAGAGGGTGCATCTCTGCTATTTGCCCGACCATCCAGTCCCAGTCGCACATCAATTCTGGAGTTACCCCCACCGGCATCAAGGGGACGCCAATGCGGTGGGTCAAGGCATCGAACACGGTGCCCTTGTCCTTGCCGTACTTGCCGAATTCAGGCCAATACCTTGCCACCGGCTGGTAGTAATCCACCAGTCCTCGTTCAGCCTGGATATGAAGGGCGGTGGCCGTCATTGCCTTAATGTTGGAAAAGACGGGGAAGAGGGTGTCGCCGTCGACCTCCTGGCCGGTGGTCTCATCGGCCAGCCCACCCCATTGGTCGATCACCAATTCGCTGTCCAGGTAGGCGGCGACCTGAATTCCGATTTCGCCGCGTTCTCCGATTGCGACGTCGATGGCTTCCTGTACGATTCCGTTAGCTCCAACTGCCATAGCAGCGCCTCTCCATGGAAAGATTCAAGTCACGGAAAGTCTTAAGTAACGGCCCGGGCTAACAAGCCCGGGCCGCTCCTACTGAGATCGGAAAGTTCCACTAAGACTTGTGCGGGGGGTTTTTGATGTATTCCTCCGCCTTGCGTATTCCAAGCTCTCGCAGTTGCTTTGTGTCTTCTTCGGGGGTTGCCGCGGGAGGCATTGGCACCGTCGTGTCAAGGCAGAATGTGGAGACGTGGTTGTTCTCGTCCACACTGAGAGTTCCGGGCCCATCGCCAGCCTGCACGCCTCTTATGCCTCTTCGAAGCTGCCGACGGAACATCGTAATGCCCCGGTCGGTTGCGCCGAGGTGCTCCAGTCCGTGGACGGCAATGGGGCGCTGGGTAACCTGAGCCTCGTAGTCGCTGGGCTGGAGCTGTTGTTCACGAAGGTTATCGGACTCGGGAAGCTGGGCAGGCAGCATTTGATTTCGATCCAGCCACCAGGCCGGTTCCCGCTCCTCGGAATCGGAGATATGGCGCAACTCCAGCAGCATGGTGCTGGAGTCATCGCGAGGCACGACCCAGCGAGTCATCATGGGCCCGTCGAGCCCCTCCGTCGGACCTTTGCCGTCGTTCCAAGTGGGGGCTATCTGCTGCACATTGGGCAGCACGCACTCTGTCGTGCGCACCCATACGTTGTCGCCGACACGTCGCGTGCCCATAGAGATCATTCCGGCGGGTGTTTCCATGAAGTCGAGGTTGGGTATGACACCGAACTCGTCGGTGAATTGAGTGCCCGCGACAATGGTGTGAAGGAAGGACGCGTGGACAGGGTCCATCGCGTTCTCGAGTATCTGAAGCCAGTTGCAGGGGTAGTCGTAGCGTTTGCCGGGCATGAGCCGGTATCCCTCGCGCTGGTAGGTGTCGAAGAGGGGGAAATCAGGTATGTCTTCCGGCGGACCCATGTAGGCGAAGATGATGCCCTGGAACTCATGGGTCGGGTATGCGCCGTGGCAGAGACGGTCCTTGAATGTGCTGCCGGCCGGTTCTCCCGGTGTTTCCAGAATGGTGCCATCAACGTCGAAGAGCCAACCGTGATAGCAGCAGCGGATTCCCCTTTCGGATACGAGTCCGAATTCCAGCGAGGTGCCCCTGTGGGGGCAGTGCGCCTCAACCAGCCCGATACGGCCGCTGAAGTCGCGGAAGGCCACGAGCTCTTCGCCGAGAATCTTCAGGGCCACAGGAACGTCGGCGAGTTCGTCGGAATAGCAGACCGGCTGCCAGAACCTCCGAAGATACTCGCCCGCTGGCGTGCCGGGGCCGATGCGGGTCAACTCATCGTCCACTTTTGGGACCTGGGAATGGTAGTAGGCGCTGTACTTGGTGGACAGGAAGGGCGCTCGGGTGCTGGCCATAGTTTCCCTCCCTACGCATGACTCGCTATGACTGGAAGAACGATACCTTTCCCGTAGGCTTGTAGTCAGTGCGAAGTGTAACTCATTCCTCGAGAGGCGGAAACCGTCGTTTGACGACGGCAGCGTTCCTGATCAGGTGGTCCGGTAGATCGGGCGTCCCTTGAATGAGGTTTTCGCGCCCAAGCCCCAAACTTCGGGCAGAGGGAATGGAACGAAACCCCGTTCCTTTGGTTGGATGACAGTCGGGAGAGACCAGTCTCGTTGTCTCATCTGGAGGCCCTCACGTGACGGTGTAACATTTTGTAACATTGTGTAACAAAACCCGCTCATTTTGGTTTTCAATTGAGACAGGCCAAATCGGGTGGTTCAGGGTTTCTTGCATAAGAACAATTGTACGACAAACTATGTCTCGACGCAAGGGAGAGAATTCAGCAAGGCATCGTTTAGGATCAGATGGCGAGGTCAGGAATAAGGCGAGATTTGGATTCACCTGCGGGTGAGAAAGAAGAGATGGGTGGCCAATAGCCACCCAAATCGGAACGCTATCTTTCCCGACAGCATGATGTCTACAGACCGTCGTAGGTGCGAATCCTGCAAAGGCCGACACGGCGGTTCCTACCAATGTCGGAACGGCTGCGCCACGCCATGACCCTGGCTAGAGCCGGGGCCGGATATTCTGGTTGTGACTGAACAAGTTCGCGGGATCGTACTTCTGCTTCAGGGCAGCAAGCTTCTGGAAGTTATCTCCGAAGGCTGCCTGAATCTCCTCCGCACCTTCGTCAGCTTCGGTGCCTACCTGGTTTATGTAGGCACCGGAGGAGAAGGGAGACAGGTCGGAGGCAAACTCGCGTGCCCAACGGATGTGAACCTCGGACTCTCCCCGGTCAAGGAAGACTGCGTTGGTGGCCCATTCGCACAGGGCACCTCGGTGGCCGAAGGCAGTATCGCTGGCGGGTACGCGCCGGGCGGCGTTGCCTAGGTACTGGAACAGGACGGAGGAAAGGGGTGAGGTTATCCGGTCGAAGTAATCGAGGGCGATGTCCACAATTTCGTCGGAAACCTGACTGACGAAGTGGGATTTGAGGTAGTTGTTTCGTCCCGCGGGGGCCACTGCCAGTTTCTGTGCCTCGGTGTAGGGCATTGGTCTGACATCGTCCAACAACGACGGACCCAGTTTCCGAAGGGGCCGTATGACCCGCTCGCCCTCTTCCACCGGGCCGTGGTAGCAGAGCAGGATGGTGCACGCCTTCGTCCCACTGTCCGGCAATGTATTCAGGAAAGTGATGAGGTTCAGTTCGTCGGGCATGCCATCAGTGAAGTCGTTGACCACTGAGAAGAACTCTCTGACCTTGTCGAACGGGTAGACCAGGAAGCCAGCCAGCACCTCGGGGCCTATGGGATTCAACCGGTACTCCAGGGAGGTGACGACTCCGAAGTTTCCGCCGCCGCCCCGCAAGGCCCAGAGCAGGTCAGGGTTTTCGTCCTCGCACACAGTGAGAGACAGTCCGTCGGCGGTAACAACGTCAGCGGAGACCAAGTTATCGCAGCTGAGTCCGAGGCTGCCGGACAGCCATCCGATGCCGCCGCCGAGAGTGAGACCGGCGATGCCGGTGTCCACGTCGGTTCCTCCCGGGGCTGCGAGGCCGAACGCTTGAGTCTCGTGGTCGAAGGCGCCCCACTTGGTGCCGCCCTGGGCGCGAGCAGTCCGGGCCGCCGGGTCGACACGGACACCGGTCATGCGGGAGAGATCGATCATAAGACCGTCGTTGCATACGCTGTTGCCGGGGAAGTTGTGGCCACCTCCGCGCACTGAAATCAGCAGGTTGTTTTCACGGGCGAAGTTGACGGAGTTGATGACGTCGGCAGTGCCGCTGCAAGCGGCAATCATGGCAGGGCGCTTGTCGACCATGCCATTCCAGAGCCGGCGGGCGCCGTCGTAGCCGTCGTCTCCCGGCAAGAGGGACTCACCATGCAGGCTGTTCCTGAAGTCTTTTAACTCTGCTTCTCGGATTACGGTGTATTCGCCCGAGAGGGTTGCGATTTTCAGGTCTGACATTCGTCTGCCCTCCTACCTGCATTGCTATGCCGGGAGCCTCGCTGGAGTCTACGGCCGGGCGTTCACCACGCATCGGAATACACGGCTAGCCGACCATTGCTGCCGCCGATTATATGGCGGACGCAGGACAGCCGCCACCGTGAGGGTTCTTGTGGCTCGGGGCGGTCCAATTCGGAGGACCCACCAGGGGTGGCGAACATCGTCGTATCGAAAGAGTACATCGCTGAGTCTATCGTGGGTTGACGTAACCAAGAGTTGGCAAGGGCCGAATGTCAGTAAACCGGTCTTTCGATAGTAGTTTCAATCATTCGAATAGCACGGCAACATAAGTAAAGATGCTTCGCTATTCCGGAAGGCACAGGTGATCGCGGAACGGATTGACTGAGGTTTGGGGGTGCGGAGAGGTCTGCGGGTGGAAAGAGCCATCGGCCTGGAACGTGGAACCGGCAGGGGACGGGCCGGCAGAGTTATCCGCGTTTCGAGCGGGGCAGGGTCTGGACGCGTGATATATTGGGCTTGCCATAGCGCCAGCAGAGGTGAATACCAGGAGGTCGAAGGCATGGCTGACAAGGAACAGGACTGGGAGTACGGTCTTCGCACCGAAGGGCATGGGGCAGAGGGAGACGCGGGCGGGCCGGTTGTGATCGGGGAGAATGGCTTCCAATACCAGGTATCGGGTGAGAACTGGGGGCAGCTTCCGGAGGGTGCGGTGTACCGTGAGGGGACGGCGGTAGCCGTGAACTCGAAGGACGAAGTCTACGTGTTCAACCGCGGCACGATTCCGATGATCGTGTTCGACACCGACGGCAATCTGCTGCGGACCTGGGGAGAAGGTGTGTTCGCAAATCCGCACGGCGTTACCATCGCGCCGGACGACACCGTCTTCTGCGTGGATAACGGAGACAGCACAGTTCGACAGTTCACGCCGGACGGCAAGCTACTGATGATGCTGGGTACGCCGCACAAGCCAAGCCCGAAAATGAGCGGAGAACCGTTCAGCGTGCCGGCGCACGTTGCCTTCGACCGGCGCACCGGGGAATTCTATGTAGCTGACGGGTATTCCAACGCCAGGGTGCATAAATACTCGCCCGACGGACGACTCCTGTTTTCATGGGGACAATCGGGCACGGGTGACGGCCAGTTCAACATCGTCCACAACGTAGAGGTGGACAATGACGGGTGGGTATACATCGCCGACCGGGAAAACCACAGGATCCAGGTATTTGGGTCTGACGGGAAATATGAGACGCAGTGGGGCAATCTCTCTCGGGCTGCAGCGATCTGCATCGGAGATCGTTCGGGCGAGGAACTGCTCTATATCGGTGAGTACTTCTGTGGGATTGCCACCAACGACATCGGCACCGATCTCGGGCCCAGGGTTACGGTGATGAACACCAAGGGCAAGGTGCTGGCGAGGGTCGGGCGGGAAAGCTACGGCGACCAGTCGGGGCGGTTCTATTCACCCCACGGTATTGCGGTGGACTCGAAGGGAGACCTGTACGTGGCTGAGGTTGCCTGGACGGACTACGGCCGGCACATGGACCCGCCACGCGAGCTTCGATCGATGCAGAAGCTGGTCAGGGTGCTGGACTAGCGGTCTGGCTGCAAGAGGCCCACTAGCCAGGCCTTTGTCCCAAGCTCATTTGAGTCAGCAGAGTCGCCTTGGACTGGCGTGGTGGTCGACGCTCCAGGAACCTGGGAGGCTGGCCCGGTATCCAAGGCATCAGCCGCCTAGGCGCTGCCTCCGCCCATGCGAAACTGCCTGCCGAAGAGTCCGGCCAGCACAACGCTGACGATGCCTGCGCCGAGGCACAGGTACGCTATTCCCCCGTAGCCGGTGGTTGCGAGGAGACCCCCGGCGATGGCTGCGCCAAATACGCCTCCCAGCTGGTTGGTCAGGCCCATCATGCCCACACCGGTGGACTTGGATTCTCCCGAGTGCTCGGTGCTAGCGGCAACCAGAGCGGGGAAGATGACGCTCAGCAGGCCAGTCCCCAAGGTTGCCAGGGCCACAGCCACCCAGATTTGAAGCTCAAAGGCGAAGAACAGGAATCCGCAGGCGCTCCCGCTGGCACAGGTGGCGGCTATCAGGGCAGGGCGGTACCTGCTCCCCGCAATTACTCCGCCTGCGTAACTTCCGACCACTTGGCCGATTGCTATTATTGACAGCGGCAGAGCTACGAACCGCAGGCTTACGTCGTAGGTATGGATCATATAGGCGGCGAAGAAGCTGACGATGGCCCAGAAGACTATCCGGTGGGCGAGATTGACCGTCAAGGCCACCTGGAAAAAACCGAGGCGGATGAGGGACCAATAACGGGAGAAAATGACGAGGTCGCGACCACGCTCCGCTCTGTTCTTTGGCAACCACAACCAGTTGGCAACCAAGCCCATCGCACTCAGCAAGCCCGAGGCGATGAAAGCGAATTGCCATCCGCTCCAGTCAGTCAGCACGGCCACAGCCGGCACACTGACCACCGATGCCAGCATTCCAACGGCCAGCAGTGCGCCGACCGCCTGGGCCCGCTTTTCCGGGGAAATTACATCGGAAATTGCGCCAACGAAGGTGGGAGGCAAAGTTCCGCCGGCGAGACCCAACAAGACTCTCAGCACCAGCAGCGTTTCGAAATTGGGAGCAAACGCGGAGCCTATCAGGGATCCGGTTACCACCAGCAAGCCGACCAGGGCAATGGGGCGACGACCGAAGGAATCGGACAATGGGCCGACGGAAAAGACCGACACTCCCCAGGCCGCAAAGGTCGCGGTAGCCAGCTGCCCGGCGACCGCCACCGAGATCTGCATATCATCCGATATCTCGACCAACAGAGCGGGGATCATCAAGGTCGCATTCATGGCGCCGAACACGGCCACGAAGAGGCCTGCGAGGAACAGGACCTTGTTGATTTCTTTTGCCCTTACCTGTGCTACTAGAGTGTCGATTTTATTTTTCCCCTTTCAACCGGGCACTGGTCCGCGATGTGGGTCGCGGACGATGGCGCAGTATCGTTCGCCTTTTGGCTTCGCTGGACACGGGCGCCACCGTTTGCGTGATAGCTGCACGAACTTGAATCTTGATCGCAAGTACGCCGCCAGCGCCAGCGCTAGGCCTGGGGCTGTGGGCTGGGCACCGTGGGAGCGGGCGGCTTGGCCGGCGCGCGGGCGCTGACAGCAAGCGCGCCGGCGAGGATCAGCGCCAGGCCGATAAAGGCCTCCAGCGGCAGACGTTCGCCCAGCACGATGGCTCCCAGCGCCACCGCGACCACCGGAAAGAACAGGGGCACCAGCGAACTGCGCATTGCCCCGACGCGGCTGATCACCAGGAAATACAGGCAGAAACCCGCTCCGGTAAAGACCCCGGTGGCGATGATGGCGGCGATCGCTCCCATGCCGGGATCCAGCGTTAGGGGAGCCTCTACGCCAAAGGCCAGCGGCACCAGCACAACGCTGCCGAAGATCATCGAGCCTGTGACCATGGCTCGCGGATTCAGTTCGGACTGACGTCGGGCGTAGATCGCGCCCAGAGTGTGACTCACCGGGCCAAGAAATGTGATGACGATGCCGAGGACCTGATCGCTCGCGTTGGACAGCACCGATGGGCCCATCAGCAGGATGATGCCGGCGAATCCGACCACCCCGCCCACCAGGGCCCGGCGGGTGAACGTTTCCTCGGCCAGGAAGAGGGGCGCCAGAACCACGGCCAGTATGGGCATGGTGCCGAACAGTATGCCGCCCATGCCGCTCTCGATGTGCTGCTGGCCCCAGGCGACCGTGCTAAAGGGGATCGCGCACGTCAGCAGGCCCAGCCAGAATAACGCGGTCCATCCCCGACGGGTGCGTGGCAGGCGCGCGCCGTAGGCCCGCATCACAATCCAGCAAATCAGCGCCGACATCAGCGCCCTGAGGGTGGCGATGGCAAGGGGGGAGATTTCCTTGACAGCGATGTTTATGAACAGGAACGTGCTGCCAACCAGCACCGATGCCCCAAGGAGCAGGCCCCAGTCTGCCAGTGTCATAGAGCGGTTCATGGCGCTGAATTCCTTGGACTTGAAAGTAGCCGCACTGGACAGTAATCGCTTGTGAATTGCAAGCCATTATACAGGAACACTTGCCGTTTGCAAGTGAAATTCAATATTGGTATGCTACGCCCATGATTTACGAGCCCAAGCAATGCCCAATCCGGTTCGTCATGGGCATATTCGGGGACCGATGGTCCCTCCTGATCGTCCGCGACATGATGTTTCGAGGCTTCAGCCGCTTTCAGGACTTCATGAGATCAGGTGAAGGCATTTCGACGAACATCCTGTCTGACCGGCTCAGCCGGCTGGAAGCGCAGGAGATCATCACCCGGCAGAGGGACCCCGCCAACGGGCGTCAGGTCCTGTACGAATTGACCGACAAGGGCAGAGACCTGCTGCCGGTGATGTTGGCCGCGATCAGCTGGGCCGAGGAGCATGATCCGGAAACCAATGTTTCGCACGAGTTCGCGGAACGTATTCGAACAGATCCATCCGCGGTTCGGGTCGAAGTGCTGGGCGCGATTGACAAGGCTGACCCGGGTCAAGATTCACCGTTGCCCATCGACCTCATCACCGGCGCCACGGCCAAGTAACCGGTAATAAGGGGAGCCCAGTAGCCCGCGCCGGTACTGGGTACAGAAACTCGTGAACGGGTTATGCGTGCTGGGGGTTGAGTCCCTGCTCCCTGTTTGGAACCGCCCGCTTCGAAGCATCGCGCAAGCCGCATATCGGAACAAAACCAAAAGCCTGCGTCGCCCGAAAGGCGCACACCCTGATAGGAGCAATTCACAAATCCAGCAATCAGTTGCGCTAGGAGGCCGTCAGATGCCACTGGAGCCGAACCGGGTTGACTACCTGCCGATCATAGATCGTCCGGTCATCAAGTGGCCCAACGACGCCCGGGTTGCACTTTGGATTTCACCCAATGTGGAGCATTACGAATATCTTCCCGAGAACGAAGGGGTGCGCAATCCCTGGCCTCGGACCCCCTATCCCGATGTGCAGCAGTACTCTTACCGGGACTACGGAAACCGCGTTGGATTCTGGCGGATGCTGGAACCCTTGGACAAATACGGAATCAAGTGCTGCGTCTCGTTGAATATGGCCGTCCTGGAACACTTCCCCGAGATCGGGGAGGCCATGGTGCAAAGGGACTACGACTACATGAGCCACGGAATTTACAACACCCGCTACCTGTACACCCACGACGAAGATCAGGAGCGAGAGTTCTACCGGGATACCATCGAGACCCTGCGCCGGCACACAGGCAAGCAACTGAAAGGAATGTTGGGGCCAGCAATCTCCGGTAGCGTCAGGACTCCGGACCTGATGGCCGAAGCTGGGCTAATCTACCATACGGACTGGATGCACGACGATCAGCCAGTCCCCATCAAGGTGAAGAGCGGCAAGCTGGTCTCGGTGCCCTACTCCATCGAATTGAATGACTCATCGCTGATGCGGGACAACCACTACGAAGGGGACTACTTCGCCTATATCTGCAAAGCCCAGTTTGACCAGCTATACAAAGAAGGTGCAGAAAGCGGACGGGTTATGTGCATCGCCTTGCACCCCTTCCTGATGGGCCAACCGCACCGCATCAAATACCTGGACGAGATTCTCGGCTACATCATGTCCCACGACGGAGTCTGGCAGACAACCGCCGACGAGATTGCTGAGTATTATATTGCCAACTACTACGATGAAACGGTGGCTCACGCCCAAAGGCTGAACTCATAAGTATTGTGCGGCGAAGGGCCCCGGACGTTCACGGGCACGTCGCCACTCATCCTCGGTCAGGCAGCAGGAGAGCGCCACCATGCCGGCAGAAAGACGCTTCGGAATGGACCACGAACACTATGATTGGTCGCCGCTGAGCACACGGGGCATACTGCGATGGCCGGAAGAGGCACGACTGGCGCTATCTGTGGTTGTAACCCTTGAGCATATGGAGTGGATGCCCCCGGAAGGGAGCTTCCAGGCGACCAACCTCGCGGGAGGGTCGGCGGCGCGCCCGTTCCCTGACTATGCCCGCATATCTCACCGGGAGTACGGTCACCGGGTGGGTATATACCGGGTTCTGGATGTGCTGGAGCGCCATGGCATACGGCCGACCATTGCCATGGATGCCCTGACCGCCGGCAACTACCCTTACCTGGTGCGGCACTGCCTGGACCGAGGTTGTGAAATCATCGGTCACGGTATTTCGGTCAACCGGATGATTACCAGCAAAATGACCGAGCAAGAGGAACGGGACTATATCCGGGAATCCCTGGATGCTCTTACGCAGGCCACGGGTGCTGCACCGGCAGGATGGATGGGGCCGGAATACGGCGAGTCGGGACGTACTCCCCAACTTCTTGCAGAGGCTGGTGTCCGCTACGTGTGCGACTGGGCCAATGACGAGCAGCCCTATCCGCTGAAAACATCAGCAGGGGAGCTATTCGCCCTGCCAGTCATGCTGGAGCTGGACGATGTAGTTGCAATGACTCACCGCAAAGTTACTGTCGAACGGTACGCCACACTGTTGCGTGACGGATTCGACGAAATGTATGACGACGGTATGAATAACGGGCGGTCCTTGGTGTTGAGCCTGCATCCCTGGCTCGTCGGGCAGCCATTTCGCATCGGGAGCCTAGACAGCGCTCTTGGCCACATGATGCGACGACAAGGCGTTTGGGCCGCCTCGGGCGCCGAGGTTGTGGACTGGTACCGGACACATCAGCCTGTTGCGTGAGAAGAAAATCCAAGGAAAGCTATCACGCGTTCGCCCACGAAGTAGCGCCGGTGAGCAACCGGCGTTCAACTGTGCGAGCGCATTCGACTCCAGAATCCTGGTGGAATAGATGGATGACTATGCTCTGGCGATCGACGTGGGGGGCACCTTCACTGACATTGTCCTGCTCAACCTGAACACCGGCAATTTCAATCTGCTAAAGACCCCTTCCACTCCCGACGATCCGTCGCGGGGGTTCATTACCGGAATCGTGCAGATTCTGAATGAGAACGATGTGTCCTGCTCGCGGGTCCGCCGCATCTTTCATGGAACCACGATTGCCACCAATGCGATATTGGAAGGCAAGGGCACGACGGTGGGAGTGCTTGTCTCGGAGGGATTCAAATACGTCCTGGAAATCGGACGTCACAGCATGGCCAGATTGGCCAATCCTCACGTCTGGGTTAAGCCGGAGCGCCCGGTGCCTCCGGAACGCGTTCTTGAGATTCCCGAACGCACCGGATTCGATGGAAGCATCATCACCACATTGGACGAAGACGCAGTACGCTCGGCCGCGTGCCAATTCCGCGTGCAGGGTATCGAGTCCATTGCGGTGTCCCTGACCCACTCATACGCGAACTCCAAGAATGAGCGAAAGGTTCGAGAACTGGTCCTGGAACAATTCCCGGAGGCACACCTGTCTTTGTCGTCCGAAGTTCTGCCAGTGTTCCGGGAATACGAAAGAACCATCACAACGGTCCTCAACGCTTACGTGATGCCAAGAGTAAGCTACTACATCGAAAACCTGGACCGCGAATTGCGAGACATCGGGATTGAAGCTCCGCTGTTAATCATGAAATCCAATGGCGGCGTAATTGGAACCGAGACCGCTGCCAGGCAGCCGGTCTACACCGCCCTTTCCGGTCCGGCTGCTGGTGTGATGGCCGCCGTTGACGTGGCCGCGAACACGGGGATTGATGACTGTATTTCCTTCGACATGGGAGGAACCAGTACCGACGTGTCCCTGATAAACCGGCGCTCACCGACCATAACCCTGAAGGGGGAACTAGGGGCCTGGCCGGTGCAGCTGCCGATGCTCGACATCGCCACCATAGGGGCCGGCGGTGGCAGCATCGCTTGGCTCACGGCGGCGGGGAACCTGAACGTGGGACCCCGCAGCGCCGGGGCTGTTCCAGGCCCGGTCTGCTATGGACTCGGTGGAACCGAGCCGACGGTGACCGACGCAAACCTGGTGCTGGGCCGAATCGACGACACCATTGCAGGTGGCGCGCTGACTCTCGACGCGGAGGCCTCCAAGTTTGCCATTCAGGACAGAATCGCATCGCCGCTGGGGCTGGACCTGCACAGGGCGGCGCATGGGATTCTGCAGATTGTGAATTACAACATGATGGGCGCCATCCGCAATGTGAGCGTCGAACGTGGTTACGATCCCCGGCACTTTGCGCTGGTCGCCTTTGGGGGCGCAGGGCCGATGCATGCCATCAGCGTGGCTCGGCTGTTGGACATGACGACAGTCATTGCTCCGCCAAGCCCTGGAGTGGCCTCGGCCTATGGACTGCTTGTAGCAGATTTTCAGAACGACTACGCCAGAACTTCGATTCAGAAACCGCCAAACTACGACACAAGCGCCATGGACAGTATCTACCGGGAACTGGAGGACGAAGCCGACCAGTGGCTCGACGCCGAGGCAGTTCCCGAGGACAGGCGAACATTGACGCGGTCGGCAGACCTCCGATACGCCCACCAAGGATTCGAGGTCAGCGTTGAAATGACTAGCAGAGCTGTGGATTCGGCCAGCATGAATGACATAATCCACGCTTTCCACATGGAACACGACCGTCTCTTCGGGTTTTCTCTGGACCAACCCGTGGAGATTGTCACTCTTCGAGTCACCGCACGAGGGCAGCTGGAATCGGCAGGAACTGCCCGGCTCTCCCAGCCCATGAGAAATACGACGGAAACTCTGCTGGGGCAGCGGCAGGTATACTTCGATGACGCGATGGGCTTCGTCTCCTGCGACATATACGACCGTGCGATGCTGGCGCCGGGTACAACAGTAGATGGACCGGCAATCCTGGAAAACGTCGATTCCACCGTTGTAGTGGACCCGGGCTGGCGGGCCCGAATTGACACTCACGGCAACTGCATAATGCAAGTAGTCCAGCAGAGGAGAGCCTGAGATATGGCGACATCCCACGCATTCGGCGAGGCCACTATGGCCGGGGACTTGGTGGACCCGATTACGCTCCAACTTATCCGTGGTTCCCTGCGGTCAGCTCGGCTGGAGTGCGAACTGCTAATCGAGCGGACGGCAATGTCGGCATTCATCCGTGAGAAGAAGGACTACACGGTCAGCTTTCTGGATCGGGATGGGAAGGAGATATACGGCGAGACCCTGGGCAGTGACATACTGGGCTGTGTGTGGGAATGCTACCCACCGGAGACCATGTGCGCTGGGGATGTGTACTGGTACAACGACCCCTACATTTCCAAGGGAAGCATCAGCCATACTCCGGACATGGTGTTCATTACCCCGGTCTTTTTCGAAGAAGAACTGGTGGCCTATTGCCACTCCTTCGCACACTTCTGGGACTTGGGGGGCTCCCGCCCCGGCAGCATTGGGCCGGCAAACACCGAAATTTTCCATGACGGCACGCTGGTGCCTCCCATCAAGATAGTCGACCAAGGAAAGCTCAACGATGAAGCCTACCGGATAATCCTGCGTAACTCACGGTACCCGGACCTGCTGGAGGGAGATAGCCGAGCTCTCATGGCGGCGGCGCAGAGAGCCGAGGAACGACTGCTGGAGATCTTTCGCCGTTTCGGCAAGGAGACCACACTGACAGGTATCCGTCAGGACCAGAAGGAAACGGCGGAGTTCATCCGGCGGAAGACGCTGGAAATGATACCTCCGGGGCGCTACACGACCCGCGACTACATGGACAACGATGGAGTTGGGGACGAATGGCACTCCTTCCATCTGGAACTGAACAGTACGGGCGAGAAAATTACGCTGGATGCCACGAAGAGCGACGACCAGGCCCCTGGCTCCATAAACTTCATGGCCAGCGATGGCACGATTGCAGCGTACTTCGGCCAGCACTTTCACCAATACGACCCGTCGCTGACAATGAACGAGGGATTCCTGGCTTCGGTGGACGATGTCAGGCTGCGTCCGGGCAGCATTCTGCAGCCCCAGTGGCCTGCGGCGCTTGGCTGCCGCGCCCACACGTTCACCAAACTGAAGAATGCGGTGAGGGCGGTTGTGGCGAGGGCCAACGGCGGAGACGCCATGGCCGCCATGGCGGTCTACGTGATCGCCTACTGGCGGATGAAGGACGCCGAATCAGGGGAGTGGATGCTGTGCACCGACGGAATTGCGGTCGGACACGGCGCGCGGACCGGCGCCGACGGGATCGACGCTGTCTACAGCCGACATAATGAGAACTACCCCGCAGAGTTTATGGACATGGAATACCCGTTACGTATGGAGAGATACGCCATCAACCCTGACTCGGGCGGACCCGGCAAGTACAGAGGCGGATGCGGAATAATCAGGGACGTCCGGTTGCTGGCGCCGGAGGGCACATTCGGTCTGCGGGTGGAGAACAACCGGTTTCCGGCCTGGGGCGTTGCCGGAGGCAAAGCGGGTGGCACGTCCCGGGTGGTGCTGAATCCGGGGGTCAGAGATGAGACGGAAATCCGCCCGTTTTCCGACGACAACCCCTGGCAGGCCGGAGACATGGTGCGTATCTACACCGCAGGTGGGGGTGGCTGGGGCGATCCGTTGGAGCGGGAGATTGAGCAGGTGGAGAAGGACGTGAGGGGAGGTTTCGTCTCCCTGGAATCGGCTCGTTCGGAATATGGCGTCGTTATAAATACCGAAACGCTGAAAGCCGATGGTGCGGGCACCAAGGCATTTCGCAAAGACCTTCTAAAGGTGCGAGAGCAACCCAAGCTTTTCCATCGCTTCATTTACTTTGACGACGATGAGGAAGAGCGACGCTGGATTGAGCGGAACCTGCCCCGGTAGGGCGTGGGGCATCGACTCTCTCGGCCGAAAGACATTTTCTGACAGCAATGCTGCTGCCTGGGCCGCTTGAGCGCAGTAGTGGGTCAGGGTGATGCGGAGGGTTGTTCGACGCCCGGGCCCCAAGTCGTGCCGAAGTCGAAACGAGCGGCGAGTTGCCCGGTGAAGGTCGTGGAGTCCTGCTGGGCCAGGTAGACGGCACAGGGGCCAACAACGCTGGGGTCCACCCTCAAGTGCCAGTCGCGTTGCGTCCAGGGGATTGCGGCCGAGCCCTCGCTGGCGAGCGGGCCGGGGCTGAGGATGTTGACGGCGATATTGTAGTCACGGACCTCGTCGGCCAGACACAGACTGAACATGTGGACCGCGGCCTTACTGGCGCTGTAGAGGACGCCACCGCCCTGCGCCGGATCGGTGGCCATGCGGGAACCGAGGTTGATGATGCTGCCGCGCCGCTGCTCCATCATCACCGGGAGCACGGCCCGACTGCAGTGATAGGGGCCACTAACGTTGATGCGCAACACCTGATCCCAGCGGTCCGCATCGATTTCCAAAATAGACTCCCCGAGCACCATCGCGCCGGCGTTGTTGAAGAGCACGTCGATCCTGCCGTAGTGTTCCACGGCTTGCCGGACCATTTCATTGACCTGGGACTCATCGGTAACGTCGCATTCGATGGCAAGGACGTCTCCGCCAACGTTCCGTATATCTGCGACGGTCTCTTCCAGGGTGCCGGAAAGCCCTGTTGGGGACTGGCTCCGAGCGCAGATGACCACGCTGGCGCCCTCCTTCGCGTACTCCCTGGCTATGGCGCGGCCCAGCCCTCGGCTGGCGCCGGTAACGATTGCGACCATTCCGTTCATCTGACCCATAATCGTCCTGCCTACAGGAATTTCGTTTTGGCCCACCCTTCGTCGAAAGGTGTCCAGAAGTGGGAGGTCAACTTCAGGTTGCTGAATTTCCAGCCGCTGTCGACCCTGATGTACTCTTCGTCGTATCGAGCCGAACCCCAGACTGCCCGATCTACCTCTCCGAATGTGCATGCCTGGAACAGGTACCAGATGCCGGTGGCAGTGTCCCCGTTCACCTCAATAATCGGGTTCATCACCATGTGAATCGCAAATGGCAGCATGCTGGGAGCGTTGACGAAGAATTCGCGGATTTGATTCCTGCCCTCAAACCTTCCAAAAGAGCCGCCTTCCCAGACCGCGTCTTCTACAAACAGGTTGGCGATGTTGTCCGCGTCGTAGTCGTCGTCGCAGTATTCGCAATATCGGGCCTTGAGTCGCTTGATCTCTTCCGCGTCCTCCAGGGCCCTGAGTCTGCGTTCGATGTCCTCCAAGCTCATGGATAGCTTCCCTCCGCACATAATGCTGGCTCAGACGTATCGCGGGTTTAACTCGACCATCTTACCTTGGTTTCTTCCCACGCCCGTTCAGGCGATGGTTAATTCCGTGCCAAGAGTTCCGAGGGTTCGCCTACCCTTCTGCCCCACCACTCGGGGCCTTCGGTGATGTATTTCCATTCCGGGTTCTGCTCGGTGTCTCGCAGGGCCGCCATTACCGCACTGAATGTAGCTTCGTCCGATTCAGCAAACTCGAAGTACCCTACGAAGTCATAGCAGTCTTCGGCACCATACCCCTCGGGAGAATGGACCAACCTCCGGGTGATGCAAGCGATGCCTGCGTCGGCAGCGAGGGCGTGGCCCTTGACCACCATGTTTTCGTTGTCGTCGTATCGAGGCAGGAAGAAGCTTTCCCGGTGCATCCAGTCCATTTTCCACCATTGGCCGCTCTTGTTCATCGGCGTAACCACGCCAATGGAATGAGCGCTCCCGGGGCCTGGCTGCTGGGCGCGAGCGTAGGCGTACTGGGTCATGGCGTGGCTGGTGTAGCTACGAGGTTTCTGGACACCGCACAGTATCTCCAGGCTGCCGCCGGCGTTATCCAGCAGGGCTCCTAGAGCAGCCTCGTATTCCAGGAGTGGTTCGAGAGACTCGGCTTCCAAGCGAATCAATCCGCCGGCCTCCATAACGGCCGGATGCGAAATGTCTCGTTCCAGGCTCTTGGTCCGTTCCGCACGCAGGTACTGGAATCTCCCCTTGCGGAAGGCTTCCGGCGATGGTGGTCCATCCGCGAAGTGCATGTTTTCCATGTTGGCTCCAAGGTAGCCGACAGCCTCCGCGAGACCCTGGTCCCCATCGTTATCCGGCAGACGGAAGAAAAGGAATCGCTGGTGGCCAGTGACAGTAGCTGACAGGTTGAGATCAGCGGACTGCATGGTCATGCCCTCCACTTTGTCGAGCGTTAGGAATCGCTACGGTCGGTGGCAGGTTCCTAGCCGGTGACATATCCGTTCTTGAGGTCCCAAGTTGAGGCGTCTTCGTCGCGGTCTTCGGATTGGCCGTAACCTCCGCCGCCGGATGAGAGGCAGATGATGTGGTCGCCGGGATTGACGACGACGCCGACTTCCTTTGAGCCCAGCACGCGCTCCGAACCGTTTGAAGCAATAGTGTAATGATGGGGCAGGCCGTCGGTAGCGCCGAAGAGACCGAAGGGCGGGACGACGATGCCGTCGCCGGCGGTGTTGAGCAGGGCAGGGCCCACTCCTTCGTAGACCAGGTCGCAGACTGCGCCGAGGCCGCCGCGCCAAGCACCGACGCCTCCGGAATCGGGGCGTAGTTCGTGGCGTTCGATGAAAAATGGGAAGCGCTCTTCGGTTACCTCGATGCTGGGTGAGCGGATTCCTCCGGCGACGTTGATTTCGCCGACGTTGGACCAGCCGTCGATGCCTTCAGATGCGCCACCGCCGCCACGAGCGAGGAAGAAGTGCCAGATGAACTTGCGTCCGGTCCTCGGGTCGGAGCCGGTGATGGCATAGCGCAGGCGACGGGAGAAACCGGCGCTCACCGCACTGGGAATTGCGGGAGCGAGGGCCTTGAACACCGCCTCCACCACCTCCTCGGCGCAGTGGTTGGTGCTCATGCAAACCGGGGCAGGAGGGTTGGCGTTTACGACGAGGCCCCGCGGGGCAACGATCTGGACCGGACGCATGGAGCCCTCGTTGCGGGCGACGTCCAGCGGCGCGAGGTACATTATGGCGGCGTGGGCGAGGGAACGGGTGTTGGCATATGCGCTGTTGATGAAGCCTTCGACCTGAGGGCTGGAGTCGCTGAGGTCGATGGTCATGGAGTCGCCGTCGATGGTTACCTTCGCCCGGATGGGCACCAGCTTGCTGTCGAAGCCGTCGTCGTCCACGAAGGACTCGCCGTGGTAGACCCCGTCGGGCCAACTCGAGATGAACTGCCGGACCTGCCTCTCGGTGGCAGCGAGGATTTGGTCGACGACTGCCATCAAGCGTTCGGTGCCATAGTCAACCAGCAGAGACTCGATTCGCTGGGCAGCCAGCATCACCGAGCCTATCTGGGCGTTCAGATCGCCGAGGAAGTTCTCAGACATACGGACGTTGGCTGACATCATCTGAAGGAGGTCGTTACGTGGGACGCCCCGGTCGTAGAGCCGCAATGGAGGTATGCGGAGTCCTTCCTGGAAGATCTCGTTTGCGCCGGGGTTGTATCCGCCGTGGGTGCCGCCTCCGACGTCGCTGTGGTGGGCGCGGTTGACGCCGTAAAACAGCAGCCTTCCCTGGTGAAAGACGGGGCGGATGATTGTGATGTCGGGCAGGTGACTGCCGCCAAAATAGGGATCGTTCAGGATGAACAGGTCGCCGTCGTGGATGTCGTCTCCGAAGTAATCCCGAACGGCAGCGCCGGCGACCGGGAGGGCGCTGATGTGTACCGGGATGCCCTCGCCCTGGGCCACGAGCTGGCATTCGTTGTCGAGAATCGCGGTGGAGAAGTCGCGACTGGAGTTGAGGATCTGGGACATTGCTGTGCGAAGCATTGCCTCGGTCATTTCCTGGGCAATTGACTCGAGGCGGTGCTCCACGACCGCGAGAGTGATGGGGTCGTCGTAGTCCGATTGGTCGCTGCCGGAGGCTTCAGCGGAGTCGGGCGCCGCCTTGAGGTTGACGCGCAGCTCGATGCCACCCATAGAGTCGACCACGGCGTGATCGCCTGGCCAAACGAGGATGGTAGTGAAGTCGGATTCGAGGACGGCGGGGCCAACAATTTCAGTGCCCGAAGGAAGGGACTCGGCGGCGTAGGTTGGTGCATCGAACCACTCGCCCATATAGACGAGGCGGCTGCCAACGGGGTCAGACGCATCTGCACCGCCCATACGATCGAGCTGGGCAATCCTGGGCAGCTTGCCCACAGCCGCGATGCGGAGAGTGACCAGACGTACTTCCTGGTCCTGCTGGTTGTAGGAATAGAGTTCCTGGTAGCGGCGGTGGAAGTTGGCCGTCAATTGGGCGACAAATTCCGTGTCAGGAAGATCTGGGTCGGGCAAGGGCACGGTGACCTCGTAGATCTGGTCGAGGTAGCGCATATCCGCGGAGTATTGAATCTCAACGGCGTCTTCCGGGACGCCTTGGCCGGAGAGCTTATCTCGTCCCTGGGAGCCCAGATCGACAAGGATGGAGCGAAATTCTTGCAGTTCCAATCGGTCCAGGCTTATCGGATAGGAGCGGAAGAAGTCATACTTGATGTCGGTGTTGAGCATGCCGTAGGCGGAGAGAACCGGCGCGGACGCAGGGATGTAGACCTTGGACACCTGGAGCTGGCGGGCGACCTCGGAAGCATGAAGACCGGATGCGCCGCCGAATCCCATCATGATGAAATCACGGGGGTCGACGCCCCGCTGCACGGACATCAGACGGATGCCCTCGGCAATGGTGGTGCAGACAACCCTGAACACCCCGTATGCGGACTCGAAGTAGGACAGGCCGAGTGGTTCCGCCACGTCGTTGGTCAACGTCTGCTGGGCGGCAGCGGGATCGAGGGTGGCCTTGCCCCCAAGGAAATTGGCGGGATCCAGGTAGCCCAAAGCCA
Source organism: Dehalococcoidia bacterium (assembly GCA_963667415.1). GTDB lineage: Bacteria > Chloroflexota > Dehalococcoidia > Lucifugimonadales > UBA3495 > VXOI01. The sequence goes on from OY763410.1 coordinate 1,708,999, forward strand.
GACTGGCATCGGTTACGGTGGGCCTTGCGCCGCCCCGGCCGTAGCAGGCCGGGCCGGGCTCAGCTCCGGCGCTGTCGGGGCCAACGTGGAGGATGCCACCCTCGTCTACGCGAGCGATGCTCCCACCGCCCGCGCCGAGGGTGTGGATGTCTATCATCGGGGCGGCAATCTTCCAGCCAGCCTCGAACTTCTCGTTGGCGATGTGGGGGACACCGTTCTCGACGAGGGAGATGTCGGTGCTGGTGCCGCCCATGTCGAAGGCAATGACCTTCGGTTCCTGCAGTAGCTGTCCGATGTAGGCGGCAGCGCTGACGCCACCGGCGGGGCCGGACAGGATTGCGCGTACCGCCATGCGGCTGGAGTCGGCTATCGGGGCGACTCCGCCGTTGGACTGCATGATCAGGACGTCCCTGAGCTGGGGGTAGGCTTCGAAGCGTTCGGCAAGGTGAGAGAGGTATCGGCTGAACACCGGGCCGACGTAGGAGTTGATGACTGTCGTGCTGAGCCGGTCGAACTCCTTGATCTGCGGAATGACCTCGTGGGACAGGGAGGCGTACAGGTCGGGGAAGCGGCGACGGATGATTTCGGCGGCCTGCCGCTCGTGAGAGGGGTTCAGGTAAGAGAAGAGGAAGCAGACGGCGAGGGCCTCGGCCCCTTCGCTGACGAGGTACTCGAGGCTTTCGATGAGGGCGGCTTCGTCAAGGGGGCGCTCCACCTTGCCGCTGGCGCGGATGCGTTCCGGGACGCCGACACGCAGGTAGCGAGCGGCCAGAGGTTCGACCATCTTCATGCGCAGGTTGTATCGGTCTTCCTTGAGTCCTTCCCGCATTTCCAGCAGGTCGCGGAAGCCATCGGTGGTGATGAGTCCGACGGTTGCGCCCTTGCGCTCGACGAGGGTGTTGGTCGCGACGGTGGAGCCGTGAATGACAAGGTCGGTATCGCCGAGGAACTGGTCGAGGGACAGGCCGTAGGCTACTGCCGCTTCCTGCAGGCCGTTCATCACGCCGACGGACGGGTCGTCAGGCGTTGATTGGGTCTTGAAGAAACGGGGCTGGCCGTTTTCGGCAGCAACGACAAAGTCGGTGAAAGTGCCCCCGACGTCTATTCCGATCTTGTACACCGTGTTCCTCCTGAGAACCTTGTCGTTGATTCTGTCGCAGCGGGTCGAGGGGCCAAGAATCGGCTGCCACCGCCCCTGTAGGAAGTTACCACCATCTGCTGGATTTGGCGACTTGCTCGGCGAGAAGCCGGGGGCGCTGGCTCGGAGGTGTGGGCAGACGGGTGGCGCGACGGGTTGAGCTTGGAGGTGCTAGTATCTGGGCGAATTCCCGATGGGCTGGGCGATGAGGCAAACCGAGGGCGATTCCGATGCTGGCAAGGAGTAAGGAAGTGGCAGCCACCGATTCGATAATGTATTCGCTGGAACGGAACTGGGAGATGATCGAGGCGGCCATCGCGGAGCTGGACTACGATACGCTGGCGCGACAGCCGAACGAGCACAGCAACTCGATTGCGTGGATATTCGGGCACATCAGCCGGGTTACGGACATGTTCATCATGCACCGGCTGCAGGAGAAGCAGGAGCTGTGGTTTGCCGACGGGTGGTGCGAGAAGTTCAACCTGGCGGACAACCCGGAGGGGCTTGGGCGAGGCGCAGACCTGGCGACGTGGAAGCCGCCGGCGAAGGAAGTGCAGATAGCGTACTTCGAGGCGGCGAAGGGCATCACGAGGGAGTATGTACCGTCGCTGTCGGCCGAGGACCTGGAGAAGCGGGTGGTGTTCCCTCCGACGGCGCTGCGGCAGGAGCACACGCTGAACACCGCGCTGGGGCAACTGGTGCTGGAGAGCGTGGCGCACGGCGGGCAGATAGCGTACCTGCGGGGATACCACCGGGGCGCCGGCTGGTACCGGTAGAGGAATGGGTGAGGGAGTCGGCATCGCACCGGGTAGCGGACTGGCCGCCGGTTTCCTACATAGCCGGGACTTCAGAATGACAGGCGCGGGGTTGCGGCATCGTGTGGGCTGGTTACAATTGGCGGCGTTGCAGGGCAGTTGCCCGGTGTCGGGCTGCTGCAGGAATTGGAAGGAGTTGAATAATGCCCGAGATCGAGAACAAGATCAAGGAACTGGGATACGAGCTGCCGCCGCCGAGGGCTCCGGGGGCAGGGAACATCATCCCCTTCGTGCGGACGGGGAACCTGGTGTACCTGTCGGGGACTGGGCCGGGACTGCCGGGAGGCGGGCTGCTGCACGTCGGCAAGCTGGGTGGAGAAGTGACCGTCGACCAGGGCTACGACTGTGCGCGGCAGACGATGCTGAACCTGCTGACCAACCTGAAGGGGGCGATCGGAGACCTGGACAAGGTGAGCAAGATCGTCAAGCTGCTGGCGATGGTGAACTCGACGCCGGACTTCGGGGACACGCCGCGGGTGGCGAACGGGGCTTCGGACCTGCTGATCGAGCTGTACGGCGACAGGGGCCGGCACGCGAGGTCTGCGGTGGGGATGGCGACGCTGCCCGGCGGGATGCCGATCGAGATCGAAATGATCGTCGAGGTCGAAGACTAGGGCCGCGAGGTCAGCCGGGAGCGCCGGAGCAACCGGGCCCGAGGGCACGGGGTGGCTTGCGGTGCTCCCGGCGGATGATCAAAGCGGGCCGGGCTGAGCGCAAGGGAAAGGCGACGACGCGGGACCGACAGAGAGGTGGAAGGAATGACGCAGGCGGACAACTTCGGGGTGCTGCTGCCGACGAGGGGCGTGCTGGTGTATGCCGGAGGCGGAAGGCCGAAGGTGGAGCTGACGTGGCAGATGGCCGAGACCGCCGAGCGGGCGGGGTACGACTCGGTGTGGGTGGGCGACAGCGTCACGTCGAAGCCACGGATGGAGCCGCTGACGGCTATGGCTGCGGTGGCGGCGCGCACGAGCCGGGTGAAGATCGGGACGGCGGTGCTGTTGAACGCGCTGCGGCATCCGGTGCACCTGGCGCACGCGGCGGCGACCATCGACAACATCTCAGGTGGGCGGACCATCCTGGGGCTCGGGGCTGGCCGGGGCAACAACCAGATGTTCGTCGCAGAGCATGCCGCCGTCGGCGTCCCGATTGGGGAGCGGGCCGACCGGATGGAGGAGAGCATCCGCGCGATGCGGGCGCTCTGGACGGGTGAGGCGGTGAGCAGCGACGGGGAGTTCTACCCGCTGGAGGACGTTGAGCTGGAACCGCGTCCGGTACAGGCGTCGATTCCGCTATGGATTTCCAGCAACTGGGTGAAGCGCGGGCTGTCCAGGGTGGCCGAGTACGGCGACGCGTGGATCACCAACGTGCCGTCGGTGGAGCTGTTCGACCGGTGCTGGGAGAGGATCGAGCAGAACGCGGGAGAGTTCGGCAAGGATCCAGCGGCCATCGGGCGGTGCCTGTATGTGTCGGTGAACTTGAAAGACGACGAGAACGAGGCGCTGGCAGAGGGCGACCAATACATGCGGTCGTACTACAGCATCCCATACGAGGTCATCAGCAAGAACCTGCTGTGCGTGTTCGGGCCGGTGCAGAAGTGCATCGACACGATTCGTGCGTACAAGGAGAGCGGGGCCGACTATTTCATTGTCAGGTTCGCTTCGCCGGACCAGATGGGGCAGATGTCCCGGTTCACCCAGGAAGTGCTGCCCCACGTGAACTGACGGGCGTCTCCTTCAGTCTTTACGGTCGGCGTATTCGGACTTCGCAGCCTCCACTAGGGAGGGGTCGCGCAGGAGGTCGCTGGCGGTGAGGCTCAGGGCCTTGGCGACGAGCAGGGCGTTGGAGAGGGCGAGGTCGGTGACCGCGGTCTCCTGCATCTGGCGGGTGTGGGATGGTACGGGGGTCTCGCTGACGGCGTAGCGGAGTTCGAAGCCCGGCATGGCCTGACTGACGTTGCCAAAGTCGGTGGATGCACCGCTGCCGGGACGGCCGGGTATCGGGTCGTCGAGCTTCAGTCCGAGTTCCTTCACGTTGGCCGCGACGGCCTGGGCGAGGGTGACGTTTGGCTGGACGTTTTCGTAGAAAGGATAAAACTCCTCGACCTCGAGGCGTGAGCCGGTCATAGAGGCCGCGCCCTCGGCAACCGCCCTCACCTTGCCTACCACCTCGTCGCTGAGGTAGCGGCCGTCCCTGGAACGGAGCATGAAGTTGGCGGCGGCGAACTCGGGCACGACGTTGGGGGCGGTTCCGCCGTCGGTGATTACGCCGTGGATGCGGACGTCGTCGCGAAGGTGCTGGCGGAGGGCGTCGATGCCGGTGAACAGGTGGATGACTGCGTTGAGGGCGTTAATGCCCTGCTCGGGGTAGGCGGCGGCATGGGCGGCCTTGCCGTGGTACATGTAGCGGTATCCGACCATGGCGAGGCTCCAGCTTTCGTCCCTTGGTGCGGCCGCCGGGATGATGGTGCGGTTGGAGAAGGGATGGGACGACAGGGTGGCGTCGACGTCGTTGAAGACGCCTGCCTCGAGGAGGCGAATCTTGCCGCCGCCGCCCTCTTCCGCAGGCGTGCCGATGATCTGAATGCGGCCGGGCAGGTCCTGAGCGGTGGCTTGGAGGCCGAGGGCGGCGCCCATGGCGGCCATGGCGATCAGGTTGTGGCCGCAGCCGTGGCCTATCTCGGGCAGGGCGTCGTACTCGGCGAGGACTGCGATGGTGGGGCCTTCGCCGCCACCGCCGGGGATGGTGGCGCGGAAGGCAGTCTCGATGCCGCCGACGCCGCGCTCGACGGAGAGCTTGCGCTGTTCGAGGAATCCGGCCAAGGCGTCGGACGAGTAGAACTCCTCGTAGTTCAACTCGGGGTGGGCGTGCACGGCCCTGGAGAGGTCGAACAGGGCCTGCTTCGATGACTCGATGGCCGAGTTGGAACGGCCGGCAAGGTCGTCCTTTGGCGCTGCGTTCCGGCTGGTCATGGCGATGGGCCTCCTTGGCGGCGTTGTAGGCAGGGGTATTTTAACCACAGCGGGGGTTAATCACCACAGAGGGCACAGAGAGCACAGAGACGGATTTAACCGCCGAGTACGCAGAGGGCGCAGAGTTTTTTGTTTTGGGTTTGGGGCTGCGCCCGGGGTTAGGCGCCGTCGGGGCGGGCCCAGAGGTGGGCGTGGAGGAAGCCGCCCTCGGCGGCCCAAGGGAGCAGGTTGCCGACTATGCCGCGGGGTTCGGGGACCTTCCGGTCGGCGATGCAGCGCTCGAGGTACTTGCGCATAGACATGAAGGTGCTGAGGCGGTAGCCGGTCTTGGCGATTTCGGGGATGAAGTCGGTGACCATCTCATCGAGTTCGTGACGGGAGGCGGGAGGGTCGTCGGAGACTGCATCCTCGTAGTCGTCGCAGAAGTCCTCGGCGACGCGACGCAGGCGGACTATGGCGAGGTCCTTGGCTAGTCTCTTCTCGAGGGCCCTGAAGCGGCGTGGGATGGAGGCGAAGCTGTACATGGTTTCGTTCTCCTGGAAGGGTTGTCTGAATAAGGATTTTCGGGATGATGGGGTTTTTTGAAAACCCGCTCATTTCCGCTCATTTCCGCTCGCTGCGTATCTAAACGTCGATGGCGGCTGGGGCATTTTTCACCACAGAGGGCACGGAGAATTGTCTTAACGCAGAGTACGCAGAGGTGGTGTGGAGAGCACTGACATTTTTGGGTTGACCTCCTGACTTGGTACATTTATTCTAATCACGGAGAGTCAACGAAATCAAGGGGCCGGCGTCACTGCGTTGGGGGAGAGGGAGAGTTTCTTCGAATTGCGTGGCCAGCTTTTTGTGTGCGGTGCCCGCTGATTATGCTCTTCTGAATATCAGGTAGCCGAACACTGTGAGCACCAGTCCTGAGGTGATGGCGATCAATGTTACGAGGGTGGTCCTGTTTCTTGCCAAACCGGCCACCGCGCCCAGTGCTTCCCTGGCGCGGTCGGTGGCGGCACCGATGATCGGCAGAGCGGGGTCTTCCACTACGGGAGTGGCCGGGGGTTGAAGAACGACCGGCGGCGGGACCGGTGTTGGCGTCGGTGTCGCCGTTGGTGTGGGTGTCGGCGTCGGCGTTGGTGTGGGCGTTGGAGTAGCCGTCGGCGTGGGCGTGGGTGTCGGCGTGGGTGTCGGCGTGGCAGTCGGCGTTGGGACCGGCGTTGCGGTGGGCGTCGGCGTGGGTGTCGGCGTCGGCGTGGGCGTGGCCGTCGGCACGGGCGTGGGCGTGGGAGACGGCGTTGGCGTCGGTGTTGCGGTTGGCACCGGCGTTGGCGTGGGTGTTGGCTCGGGCGTGGGAGTGGCCGTCGGCGCGAGAGTGGGTTCCGGCTCCGGCGTGGGTTCCGGCGTTGGCTTCGGGGCCAGCGTCGCCATGGGCGTCGCGGATGGCACCGGGGTCGGCTCAATGTCGTCGTCATCATCGTCGTCTTCGTTATCTCTTATCATCGGAGGAGGTGGAGGTAGCACGGTGATGATTATGGAGACGGTGTCGTCGATGGACATGGACTCTCGGTACTTGTAGTCGAAGGAATCGTGAACGGAGACCGACACGGTGAAGGTGTTTTCTTCTTCGTAGTCGAGGAGGGCCACCCAAGTCCGGAGCTGGCCGGTGCGGGGGTCGATCCGGAACTTGTCTGCGTCCTCGCCCCGCAGCATGTAGGTGAGCTTGTCGTTATCGGCGTCGGTGGCCCGGATGGGCGAGCCAATGTTGCGGTTGGCGGTAGGGCTGGAGGTTATGGTGCGGGTGTCGAAGCGGCCAATGGTCACCTCCTCGGTTTGGGGAAGTACGAAGGCGGGCGGCATGTTGTGTTCGGGCCGGGTTCCCCCGATGGGGGCATCGATGGTTTTCGTAAGCGTCTTGTCGTTTTCCGGGGTGCGGTTGTCCCGGTAGGTGGCCGTTACGCGGAGGGTTCTGCCCACGTCGGGCAACATTGTGGTGTAGCTCTGCTCAGTCGCTGCGGTGATCTGTTCGGAGGAGGACCTGGCCCACTGCCAGGCGGGATTGCCGGTAAGGCCGTCGTCGTCCTGTAGGGACGCTGTGAACCGGGTCTGGAAGACGGGCAGAGCCTCTTCAATGACCGTGGTCTCCGGGTCGTCCATGACGGCGGCTACAAACCAGCCCCTAGTGGGGAAGATGGTGAGGGTGCCCGGCTCTTCCACGTCGGTTACGGTAACGATAACGGCCTGTCTGCCTGAGAGGCCGCCGTCGTCGGTGGCGACGGCCTCTATTCTGTATGCGTTGCTTGCGTCGTCGGCCGTGTCGTCCTGAGGGTCCTCGAAGTCCGGGGGGTGCTTGAAGTAGACCGAACCCCTGTCGGTGATGAGGAAACTCGAGGCATCATCTCCTTCGACTGACCAGGTTACGGGGTCTCGTTCCGGGTCGGTGGCGGTGTATCTGCCGATGGAGCCGGTACCGTTTTCTGCGAATGTCCTCTCTTCGGTGCCGGTCACAACTGGTTCCTCGTTGACGTCGGTGAGGCTGACGGTGACGGTGATGGTGTCGTCGATTGCGGTGTTGGGGTTGCCGTCCTGGTCCTGGCCGTCGGTTACTCTTACGCTGAAGCTGTAGGTGCGCTTGCTTTCGTAGTTGAGGTCCGCGCCTTGAGCTACTGTGAGCTGGCCGGTTGTGGTGTTCAGGCTGAAGGAGGACGAGTCTGAGCCGGTCATTGAGTAGGTGAGGGTCCCACCACGGAAGTCGGTGGCTTCCACGGGGGCTCCGACTAGGGTGCCGGGGCCTGAATTCTCCTCAACGGAGCGCTTCCCGTCCTCGGCGTCGGGGAAGACGGGGGTGGTGTTGGCGGGGGGTGCGGCGGCGACGCGGGCGGTCTCGGCCTCGCCGTCCTTGCCGCTGCCCTCGCCGTCGGTGTAGCTGGCGGTGGCGCGGAGGTAGTTGCCCTCGTCGTCCGTTGCGTTCGGCATGTAGGTGTCCCCGGCGGTGAAGTCGGTCCAGTCGGAGCGATTGGGGGAGCGGGCCCACTGCCAGGTGAGGCCTGATATCGACCCGTCCGGGTCATCCAGCATCGCTGTTACAGGCACGTCCGTCTGCACCCTGTTGGTCGGGGTGGAGAGAGTTACCGTGCCGTCTTCATCGACGTTGGTTACGGTGACGGTCACATCTATGGTGTCGTCGATGAAGGTGGAGGATGCGCCTGTGGCGTCACGGCGGTCGTGGACGTCGATGGTTACTGAGTAACTGGACTTTTCCTCATAGTCAAGGGGTTCCTTGACCCGCAGCTGGCCGGTGCTGGAGACGATGGTGAAGGACTCGGCGTCATCGCCGGTGAGAGTGTAGGTGAGGCTGTTGTACTCGGGGTCATTGGCGGCAATGGGGTCGCCGATGTTCGTGCCCGCGTTGCTGTTTTCGGCGATGCTGCGCATTCCGGTCTCGGTGGACGGGAACTGCGGGGGTGTGTTGGCGGTGCCCATCTGTCCGGCGATGGCCTCGGCGGACTTGCTGTCGTTATCGCCGTCGGTGTAGGTGACGGTAACGCGGAGGTGGTAGCCGTCGCCCATGTTGCTGCCGGAGGAGACGACGTCGTCGGTGGCGTCCGGGGTGTAGGTGTCTAGGGTTGCGCCGGAGATGTTAGTCCAGACGGGTGGGTCGGCCTCTGGGTCTTCGGAGCGCTGCCACTGCCAGGAAGCGTTGCTGACGCTGGCGGCCGGGTCGGTGAGGGTGGCCGTGATGGTCACGCCGGGCTCGGGGACCTCGCCGGGGGAGAGGGTGATTTCACCCACGTTGGTTACGGTGATGGTGACGTCATAGGAGACGTCCACCATATCGTCGTAGACGATTGCAGTGCCATCGAATTCTTTGCCGTCGCTGAGGGTGATGGTCAGGGCGAAGGTGTTGTCGGGGGTTAGAGCCTCGTAGTCGAGGGCCTCGATGGCGCGGATTTGGGCGGTGTATCCGGGGTAGTCGTTGCCCTGGTAGGTGAGGGTGGTGGTTCCGTCTGACGGGATGAGTTCAAACAGGTTGGAATCGGCACTCTGGATGCCCCAGATGAGCGCATCGTCGTTCTTATCGGTGGCGGTGATTTCCGGGTCTGCGGGCTGGCCTGCTGGACCTTCCGGGATGGTCTGGCTGTTGCCGGAACGGAAGCGGGGCGGCGCGACTTTGCGTTCGTCTGTTACGGCTGCGGTGTTCTGCAACCTGGCTTCAGGCGGCTCCTTGCCGCTGCCCAAGCGGTCGGTGTAGGTGGCGGTGGCCCGGAGTTGTTGGCCGGTGTCGTCCTCGTCGACGGTGTAGGTCTTGACCAGCGAGGGTCGGTCTGAGTCGTCGACTGTCACCCAGCCTTGCATTTCCCTCTGGGCCTCGATAGTCCAGTCGATTGCGCCGAGGGTGGTGTCGATTCCCCCGTCGGGGTCGGAGAGGGTGAAGGTGATGATGTCGCCCACCCGGGGCGGAAGCGGGTCGTTGGTGTGGGTTACCGCGATGGATCCCGCTTCCTCCGCGTCGATGACGGTGATGGTTACGGCGTATTCGGCGGCGTACATGTGGTCATCGGTGGCGATGACGGTGATGCTGTAGGTGTTGTCCGCACCATCGTCACGCGGATTTTCGAAGCTCGGTAACGGACCAGCGCCAAAAGCCTCGTCTTGTTTGAATTTCAGAACACCTGAAGAGCTATCAATTTCAAGAAACGCAGCGTCCTCGAGGTTATTTTCGAGCTTGCCAGCTCCGAGAATAGACCAGGTGAAGGAGTCCATGCCCATGTCGTCGTAGTCGGTGGCGGTGAAGGTGTGGACTGTGGCGGGTGTGTTCATCGCGAGGTCGAAGTAGAAGTCGAGTTCCGTGTGGGGGTGTGAGCCGTTCATATCAAGTTCAGAAGGAGTGAACTCGGTGATGTCGGGGCTTTCGTTGACGTCGGTTACGGTGATGGTGACTTCGTATTCACTGTATTTTGGGTCCATAGAATCGTCGTCTGTGGCTCTCACGGTGATTTCGTATGTGCTGTTGGTGTCGTCGTCGCAGGGCATCTCGAAATCGGGCTGCTGGAAGTCATCATGGCAGGCATCGGTGTTCGGCCTGTCGGCGGGCTGCTTGAACGTCAGCACTCCCGAATTGGTATTGAGCTCAAAGTCTTCTGCGTCCGTGCCACTGTGGGACCAGGTGAACGTATCTCCTGTGTCGTAGTCAACGGCGTCGAAATCGTGGACACTGGGCAGTGGGTCTGCTGTCGAGTCGTACTCAACCTCCATGTGGGGGTGTGTGCCGTCAGAATCGAGCTCGGAGGTTAAGAATTCAGTGATCTCCGGGCGCTCGTTAACGTCCGTGATAGTTACTGTGACGGTGTATGTGCCTGTGCTGTTGGAATCGCTAGTGCCGTCATCTGCCTTCACGACGACCACGTAGTCGTTGTCTGTGTTTGCGTCCAACTTGGTCTCGAAGTCCGGTTCGATGGTGAAGGAGAGGACGCCGGTCATGCTGTCGATCGAGAAATGGGCTGCGTCGGCGCCGCTCTTGCCCCAGGTGATCGTCTGATAATCCGGATCGGTGCTGACGTTGTCGGTGTTGTCGTCGTCGGTGGCGGTGTAGGTGCCGATGACCAACTCCATGGCCGTGGCGTCGGCATCGTATTCAATCTCGGTGAAGTTCTTCGTGGCGTCTCCGGCGATTACGGGTGTTTCGTTGACGTCGTTGACGGTGACGGTGATTTGATGCGTGTCAGTCAGGTGATTGGTGGAACCACGATTGTCATGGATGCCGTTGTCCGTGACTTTCACAGTTACAACGTAAGTGTTGTTCCCGGCAGTGTCCCCAACGTCGGTAGGGGATTCGAAGTTCGGCGCGCTAGTGAAGGTCAGCGCACCGGACGAGTTGATGGAGAATTTGCCCCCGTCGTCCGTAGTCTCCACCGACCAGGTCAGGGTGTTGGCAGAGTCGTTCGATTCACCGTTGTTGTCGACGTCAGAAGCCTCGAACGAGAGTACGGCGGTGGTGTTTTCGTCCACGCTCTTTGTGGTGTTGGAGGTTGTGATCGTAGGTGCCTCGTTGACGTCGTTGACGGTGATGGTAATGGGTTGCGAGGCACTCAAAGTGCCCGTGCCGTCGTCGGTGACCTTGATTGTCACTTCGTAGTCGTTGTCAGTGTCGTCGTCGGCCGCCGATTCGAAGTCCGGTTTGGTCGCGAACTTGAGTTCGCCGTCGCCATCTGAATTCTCCGAAATGGTGAAGTCGCCAGCGTCGTCGCCGTCCAGGCCCCACGTGAGGGTGTCTCCATCTTCGTCGGAGGCATCGTAGGTAGCAATTACCATGGTGGTTTCAGTGTTCTCGTTAACATTCAAATCGGCCGGTGTTGTGTCAAAGGTGGGCGCGTCGTTTGCGTCGGTAACGGTGACAGTTACCTTGTGTGTGTCGCTCATGGCAGGGGAGCCATTGTCCGTTACTTTGACCGTGACCACGTATTGGTTATCCGTGCTACCCGACTGGGTGGGCATTTCGAAGTCCGGTGCCGGGTCAAAGGAAAGGGCGCCGCTGTTTTGGTCTATGTCGAACTTCGACCCGTCATCGGCGTTTTCCACCGACCAGGTCTTTGTATCCGATGCGTCGACGTCGGTCGCTGCGAAGGTCAGGACAGCCGTCGTGTTCTCGGCGACGCTTTTTGTAGTATCGGTTGTGGTGATCGTGGGTGCTTCGTTGACGTTGGTGAGGTCGATAGTGACTGTGATGGTGGCGTCGACAGTTGGAGTCATTTCAGTGTTGCCGTCATTATCTTTGCTGTCGTGCACACTGACAGTGACGGAGTAGGAATTCTTGGTGGCCTCGAAATCGTAGGTCACGTCGGACTTGGTCTTTATCTGACCGGTTGATGTATCGAAGTCGAAGGAGCCTGCGTCTGTACCGGCCAGAGAGTATGTCAGAGTGTCGTCGTCGTCATCTGAAGCACCCACCGGAGCCCCGACGCTGGTCCCCGCCGCACTGTTCTCCGCCACCATCAGGGTGGTCGATGCCCCGTCGTCGAAGGTGGGCGCATCGTTGACGTCGGTTACGGTGACCACCACGGCCAGGGTGTTGCTCATGGGGGTGCTGCCGCTGTCGGTCACTTTGACGGTGATTTCATAGGTGTTGTCCGGGTCGGTCCCCATGTCGGGAGAACCCGCCGGCGTCTCGAAGTCAGGGATCGCAGCGAAGGTTAGGAAACCGGTCGTCTCGCCGATATCGAAATCGCCAGCGTCGCTTCCTTCCAGGGACCATGTGTGGGTGTCCGTGGTATCAGCGTCCATTGCCGTGTAGGTCGCTATTGTTTCCGTGGTAGCTGTGTTCTCTGGTTTGGACACGGCAGCACTGCCGGTAATCGTGGGCTGAGCGTTCTGGCCCTGCACCGGGTGGGGGAGGAGCAGCAGTGCGGCTATTGTGGCTCCAATGAGAAAGGTTGCCGCCGGCAGCAGCAGGTGCCTGGGGAGCGTCAACCGGTCGGAGTGCATTGGGGTGGGGCTCCTCCGCTTCTTACGAGGGCGAGCACAGTTTACCTTGACGGGCGTGTCATTTTCAGAATCGAACCGTGAGGGAATTGTGACTAATTCTGGCGATTCATCCACGGCCGGCCGGGTTTTGTCCTGCGTCTGTCGGCTTTAGCGAGGCTTATGCCGAGGTCGAGGGTGCGGAACGGCAGCAGTTGAGTTCCGCAGCGCGCCTCCCCCTGGTTCCCCCGGGAGGCTTCAAGGTCTCGCGGGCCATCCCACTGCACCCCGGCAGGTTCCGGCAGCACCTCGGCAGGTTCCGGCAGCTTTGCCCCAAGCCGGGCCGCGACCGTTCCCTCACCCTGTTCGCCATGTTCAGCCGTGGACCGTCGGCAGTCCCCTGGCGGCGGTTTTGTTTGCAATCTGCTGATGTTCTTCGGCTCGACGGTGGCTACCCATCGGGACCCGGGCTTGCCATCTGATGGCCCTGGCTTGCCATCTCATGGAAGGAACGGCCTCCGCCTCCACGAAGGCGGGGCGTTTGCCACTGACTGCCACATGGCCCGACGAGGCAGCGTGAGTTGCGTCGGTCCGTTCCCGTTTTCTTGACGACTCTTGTTTTCATACAGGCGACAATGTTTCTGAGGATACTACTTTCAAAGCCATTCGGTACAGCGTCCCGCTGGGACCAGATCCTCCAATGCCGTTCAGGCAATGCCGTTCACGCCTCCCCTTCCAGCGCATCCTGACGGCCCGGAATGCGGTCCCATTGCCCGTGCGCCAGTCCTTCGAGGTTGCTGTGCGTTGAAGGGACATCGTCTCTTTTGTTGACACTCAATTGGCCCAATCCTAAGATGGCTTGAATGGGCGACTTGCCCGGCGTCTCGAACTGGTATGAACTTAGAGGTGGCGATGCCCCACCAAATGCGGGGTGGCTTTGCTCCCTGATACATCGATGAACTTCCTATGCGGGGACGGCCGAGGATATTTCGGTCCACCGAATCCCAAGAACGGAGCAAGAAATGGCACAGCTCGAACTGCCCTCCGGCAACCAGATAGAAGTTGAAGACCTGCTTTACGAATTCGTCAGGGACGAGGTGGCGCCCGGAACGTCCCTCACGGTGGATGAGGTGTTCCGCCACCTGGGCGAACTGGTGGAGGAGTTCGAGCCGCCCAACCGAGCGTTGCTGGACAAGCGGTCCGCCGTTCAGCAGCAGATTGACGAGTACTACCGGGGCAAGCGGCAATCGGGATGGCACCCGTCGCGCGACTCCCAGGAGCAGGACGCCGCTGAACTGGAGCAGTTCCTGATAGGCATTGGGTACCTTCAGCCGGACCGGGCAGTCGACTTCGAGATGAGTACGCCGAGACTGGACGAGGAGATGGACCTGAACGGCCCGGAACTGGTGACCCCCGTCTCCAACGCCAGCATGGCGGTCGGCGGGGCGAACGCCCGCTGGGGCAGCCTCTACGATGCCTACTTCCTCAGCGACGTTCATTCCGAGATTGACCGGCAGGACCAGCGACCGGCTCGCCTGCGCATGGTTGTCGAGGAGACCAACTCCTTCCTGGACCAGCACGTGGTCCAATGGGAAAACGCGAGCGGGATGGGCGACATAACATCTTTTTCCGTCAGCCAGGCCAGCAACGGGCAGTACGAGCTGGTCGGACATACCGCCAATGGAGAGGCACGGCTGAGCGATCCCGCCAGGTTCTTCGGGTTCAATCTGGCTGACAACGGCGACCTTGCGGACTTCTACCTTGAGGACAATGGCCTGCGTATCCAGTTCCAGCTGTACGATGGGGGAAAGGTAGACGAGGGAAACGGACAGTTCCGGGACATCTTCGTGGAGTCGGCAGTCACCAACATTGTCGACTTCGAGGACGCCGTCGCCGTGGTTGACGCGGAGGACCTGGTGGCCTCTCTTCGCAACTACCTAGGCCTGATTCGCGGAGACCTCGTGGGTTTCAGTTCCCGAGGCAACCGCAAGACGCTCAACGACGACCGCACCTGCACCGGAGTCGACGGCCAGCAGCGCACGCTGAAGGCCACGAGCCTGATGTCTGTGCGAAACGTCTCGCTGCACATGTACAACGGGATCGTCAAGGTGGGTGGACAGGAGGTGCCGGAGAGGATAGTCGGCGTGTTCCTGACCAGCCTGATCGCAACCAGCCACGACAACGGATCGACCGGCGAGGCCCGCGCCGACGGCACCGGCCCCATGCCGGTGCGTGGACCCAACAGCAATCGGGGCATGGTGTACCAGGTCACGCCTAAGCTGCAGACCTCGGAGGAAGTGGGGGAGCAGGTCCGTCTGTTCGAAGCCATCGAGTCGCGGCTGGGCATCACGCCCGGGTGCATCCTGATCGGCATCATGAACGAAGAGCTGGGGATGACGCTGCAGCTTGCCGACGCGCTGAGGGCCGCCCACACGCGTGTTTTCTTCACTAACACCGGATTCCTGGACCGCACTGGCTCGCAGATCCGGGCGCAGATGCACGCCGGGCCAGTTGACCTGCGCGACGACCTGACACAGGAGACCTTCAACATCAGCTACGAGCGCCACAACGTCGACGTCAGCCTGCGGGCCGGCGTCAACCGTCACGGCAAGATCGGCAAGGGGATGCAGGTACGCAACCGGGCAATGGCCGAGATGCTGGAGCGCAAGATCGACCACCCGCGCACGGGCGGAAATACGGCCTGGGTGCCTGCTCCGTATCCGAGCGACCTGCACTCCATGCACTACCACATGATCGATGTGGACGAGGTGCAGCGGGTGATGCTGGACTCGCCCGCCCTCAATATAAACCGGATATCGCTGTTGTCCTTCCCGGTGCTCAAGGAAGAAAAGGTGGCAGACCCGGAGGTCAAGGCCAACCTCGCGCTCCGGTATGCGCACAGCATGGTGGCATACGTGGAGCCGTGGGTGCGCCGGGGAATAGGATGCAGTGGCGTTCCCAACTTCGACGGCATCGAGGAGATGAAGGACCGGGCCACCGAGCGCATCGACGGGGCCATCCTAGCCAATTGGCGGCTGCACGGCGTCATCGATCAGTCGGAGCTGGAGCAGGCCATCCTCGGGGCCGCGGAGGTGGTGGACACGCAGAGCGCAGGCACGGCAGGGTACGAACCGCTGGCCGACACGCCCGAAAAGCGGGAAGCGCTGCTAGGCAACCCCGCCATTGTGGCCGTTCTGGAGATCATCGACGACGCCCTGTCGTCCCCTAGCGCTTACGTTGAGCCCTCGCTCCACCGGAACCGCATTGCCATGAAGGCGGCAGGGCGGTAGGTACCGGGGACGGTCAGCTGCCGGAAGGGGTATCGGAGCATTCGGGTATCGTCGGCAATGCCTGCTGGTTAGGGGAGCACGCCGGTCTCGCGGAGGAGTCGCTGGGTGCCTGCCAGATCTGACAGGTCCTTCAGCTGAATGCTCGGGTGGTTGATTTCTTCCAGCGGGACGAGGACGTGAGGTAGCTTAACGCCCTCGACGAGGGGATACTCGAAGGTCTGTCCGGCGAAATATTGCTGGCCGACGGTGGACAGGAGGAACTCCAGGAATTTCTCCGCAGCGTCGCGGTTGTCCGTGGTGTCCAGGATTCCTGCACCGGCTACCATAATCGTTGCGCCTGGGCCGCCCTCGCGAGGGTGGTAGTTGCGGGCGGGAAAGTTCTCGCCCTCCTCAGCCAGGAACCGGAACAGGTAGTAATGGTTGACCAGGCCGACATCGATTTCTCCGGCCGCCACGGCAGCCACCTGGGGAGTGTTTTTCGGATAGATAACGGGGCTGTTAGCTTGTACACCTTCCAACCATTCGGCGGTCTTTTCTTCTCCCCACAATGCGCGCATAGCAGTAACCATCGTCTGGAAAGAGGCGTTAGTCGGGGCCCAGCCGATTCGGCCCTTCCATTCCGGGTTCACGAAGTCCCACAAGTCGCCCGGGAGCTCTTCCTCGGAGATTCGCTCGGGGTTGTAGACCACGGTTCGGGCACGGCCAGAGAGGCCGACCCACTTGCCCTCAGAGGACCTGGCCCAATCCGGAACTCGGTCCAGGATCGTGTCGGGAAGAGTGCTCAGCATTCCCTCCACGGCCCCCAGTCCGCCAGGGTCCTGGGCGAAGAAGATGTCGGCAGGTGAATTGTCTCCCTCTTCCAGCAGGGTCGCTGCCAGTTGCGCCGTGCCGCCGTACTTTACCTCGACGTCGATGCCGCTGGCCTGGCTGAACTGCTCTATGACCGCGTCCACCAGCGACTCGCTGCGACCGGAGTAGACGACGAGGGGCTCTGCGGATTGCGCGGCTTCCTGCTGCATGCGGTCTGATTCGGCTGCCAGGGCTGCGGCGATGGCTGCCTGGACCTGCTCTTGCGTTACGCCGGGAGTCATTGCCGATTCCACAGCGGCCTGAACGAGGGCCTCGACATCGTCCGGGGTGAGCCCGGGCGATGCCGATGCTGCCACAGCGGATTCGACCATTGCCCGCAACTGTTCCTCCGTGACTGCCGGCTCGCCGGAGTCGGCCGACACGGCCTGAGTCACTGCATCCTGAATCAGGGCTCGCAGTTCATTGGTGTCGAAAGGAGTTGGGGTCGGCTGAGGCGTCGGTGTCGCCGCGGGACCGCCGCATGCCGCCAGGACCAGCAGCAGAGCCATCAATATCGCCGAGCATAGAGGGAAAGTAGGCAGCTTCATCATGGAGAGGGTCCTCCTTCCAGTGGTGTAGATGCACAGGCGAATGATATCTGGTATTAGCGCGGAAATCAGTGTATACATCATCATTGCGACAATATGGCGATAATATGGGCGTTGTTTGTAGTTTGTCAATACTATCTTTCATACAATCTCCGAGCGAATTTTTCGCTCTGCATATGCATGGGCGGGGGGCGCTGGCCCAACTCCGGCAGGATAAGCAGATTATTCGTCCGTCCAGCAATCGCAACCGAAGGCACCCGCTGGTAATATAGGCCATGATTATGTAAGGTGGATGCGGTGGAGGAGTGTGTTCAATTTATGAACAATCAGGCCAACGGCAGCATCATCCCGGGCATGAGCTACCACGACGCACCGGCGGCCATCGACTGGCTGTGCAACGCCTTTGGGTTTTCGCCTCACCTGGTGGTGCCGGACGAAAATGGCGGCATTGCCCACGCCCAACTCACACTCGGCAACGGCATGATTATGCTGGGCTCTGTGCGCGAGGGCGGCGAATCCGACAACCTTGTCTCCACGCCGAGGCTTGCGGGAAGCACGACCCAGGCCGCCTACATCGTCATCGAAGAGATCGACGAACACTACCGGAGGGCCGTGGAGGCCGGGGCCGAGATTGTGTACGAGATTGCCGACCAGGAATACGGCGGCCGGCTTTATTCCGCACGAGACCCCGAAGGCCACCTCTGGAACTTCGGGTCGTACGACCCTTGGGCAGACCACTCCTGATATCTCGGTGGCCTGATTTCCCATCGGAGGATATATGACGCCTGAAGTTGAACTCCTGCGCGAGCTCAGCCTCAACGAGGCGATTAACCTGCTGCGGCCGGCGGCGATTTTCGCCGTGGGCGTTGCGATCTATGCCGTGGTGATCTTCAACCTGTATCGATTCATGTCGAGGCGGGACATCTTCAATCTGGACTTTTCCAAGTATGAGGAGTCCAAGCACGCGGCGCTTCGCAAGACGTTCCACTTCATATTCTACGTAGCCAAGTACATCCTGATGTTCCCGCTGTTTGCTTTCTTCTGGTTCGGGGTGCTGGTGGTGATGGTGGCGTTCCTGTCCAAGACCAAGGAGGTTGAGGACCTGCTGCTCATCGCCATGGCGGTGCTGACGGCGGTGCGGGTCACCTCGTATTACACCGAAGACCTGAGCCGCGACATTGCAAAGATGCTGCCCTTCGCGCTGCTGGGCATCTTCCTGATTGACCTTAACTACTTCGACCTGAGCACTTCGACCGAGCTACTGGAACGAGTGGCCATCGAGTGGGAGAGCATCTTCTACTACTGGGTATTCGTCGTCGTGCTGGAGTTTGTGCTCCGAGTTACCGAGCCGTACTTCAAGGCGCTGTACAACAGCTTCAGGCGGCCTCCGAAGCAGGCGCCCGAACCGGCCGTGATCCCTGAGGATGTTGCCGAAGAGGAAGAGGAAGAGGAGGAGACTCCCAGGATGAGAGCCCGTCCCACTCGCCCGCAGGAGGCCGACTGATGCTGATAGTTGATTCGCAGATTCATATCTGGGGAGCGAACCTTCCCGCCAACCCGGCGCACCGGCAGATAACCTCGTACACCGCCGAGGACGTGCTGCGGGAGATGGACGAGGCCGGGGTGGACGCTGCGGTGATCCACCCGCCGGGCTGGGACCCCAATGCCGACGACATGGCGGTAAATGCGGCCCGGCAGTACCCCGACCGGTTCTCGATACTGGGCAAGTTTCCTCTGGAGGACCCGGCGAGCCGCGACCTGATACCGACGTGGAAGGAGCAGCCCGGTATGCTGGGGCTCCGGTTCACCTTCCTGCTGCCGCACCAGCAGTCGTGGCCCACAGACGGCACCATCGACTGGATGTGGCCGGCGGCCGAGGAGGCTGGGCTGCCGGTGGGTCTGGCCTGCGCCAACTTCCTGCCGGTGGTGGGACAGGTGGCGGAGCGCCATCCGAACCTGAAGCTGATCGTCGACCACATGGGACGCGGCCAGCGGGTCACCGACGAAGAGGCCTTCGCGAACCTACCCGACCTTCTGGCGCTGGCGAAGTATCCCAACGTGGCCTGCAAGGCGTCGGGCGCGCCCAGCTACTCCAGCCACGCATACCCGTTCAGCAACATCCACGACTACCTGCACCAGGTCTTCGACGCCTTCGGGCCGGACCGCACCTTCTGGGGCACCGACATAACGCGGATGTCCTGCTCGTGGCGAGAGTGCATCACCCTGTTCACCGAGGAACTGCCTTGGCTCACCGGGGAGGATCTGGAGAAGGTGATGGGCCGGGCGCTGTGTAACTGGATTGGCTGGGACCTGCCGGACAAATAGAACGTCCACCGGTAGAACGTTTACCGAAGGATGGGAAACGCCGGGAAGGCTAAGAGCCGACCCGGCGTTTCTGTTTGCGATGGGTGCGGTGGAAGGCTAGATTTCGACGGGGTTGCCGCTCACCATCCACTCGACGTAGGAGCCGTCGTAGAGGCGGACGTTGTAGCCTGCCTGCTTCATCGCGAGGTATGGCAGGGCTGCCCGGAGGCCGCTGCGGCAGTAGGCGATGACCGAGTCGTCGCGGCCCACGCCGACCGACGAGAGGGCCTGTTCCAGCCGGTCCTGCTCGATGAGCAGCCGTCCATCCTGTCCGGCCAGTTCGCTCCAGGCCAGGTGTATGGAGCCGGGGATGTGGCCGGGCCGCTGGTCCATTTCCACTTCGCCGCGATATTCCTCGGGGGAGCGGGTGTCCAGCAGCTTGGAGCCGCCGGGGCTGGCGGCGTCGTCCACCGATGCCCTGACTTTGGCCCTGACTTTGGGCGTGAAGGAATTGGCCTTCTGTGGCACCGGGCGATACAGCACGTCGCGACCCTGCTCCTTCCACCGGTCGTAGAGCAGGTCCATGATGTGGATGTCGTCGCGGCCCAGGTATTCCAGGATCCAGGCGTGCATGGCGGCGTTGCGGCCATCCGTGCCGTCGTAGAGGATGGGGACGACGTCGTCTCCCAGCCCGGCTGCGCCAAAGGTGGCGGCAAGCTCCTCCGGCTGACGGAGGCGTCCCTGGTCGTCCTGCAGCTTCTTGAGAGGGACGCTGACTGCATCCCTGAGGTGGCCCATGAGATAGCGCATTGCCGACCGGGGGTCGACCAGCAGGTAGCCCGGGCGGCCAATATGTTCTTCAACCCAGTCTGGGGAAACGAAGGTGGCCATTAGCCGATCGCTTCGAAGTCGGTGGAAACCTGAGTGGGCTTGACCACCGACTGGGTGACTGGCGAGCCCTCAACGGCCAGCCGCCAGATCTCGCGCAGGGTGTCCTCGTCGGCGTCGGCGCGGACGAAGCACTTGGCGGAGATGTTGCCGTAGCCGGGGTTGCCCTCGTCCTCGACGCCGGCCCACTTGCGGATGTTGTCGAAGTAGCCCTCGACGGCAACTTCCAGGTCGTGGATGCGGACGCCCTGCTTGGTGGCGTTGACGACGAATCCGACGGTCATGCAGCTGCCGATGGCCGACAGAAGCTGCTCGTGGGCGCTGGCGGCGACGTCGGTGGCGGTGAGGTCGCCGGGTTCGTCCATGTCGACGGTGTGGTTGCGCATGAAGGCGCGGGCCTTCATGCCGCCCTGCCAGGCGACGCGGGACTTCCAAGGCCCGGTCACGGCGTTAAAGACCTCGGGGTCGCGGAAGGAATCGAGCACTTCGGCCAGCTTTTCACGGGGAAGCCCGTTGAGATCGCGTTCCGGTTCCGTTGCCATCTGGACACTCCTGTAATTGCTGTCTTATTGACCGGGGGATGGTGGTATCTAGGCGTACTCGGCCCGCAGGATATGCGCGGCCTCTGTGATGGTCTTCATCTTTTCGATGGCCACTGCGTGGGTGTTGACGTTGCGCTCCGCGAAGGTGCCGAAGCCGCAATCGGGGTTCAGGAAAATCTTGTCGGGGTCGAAGTACTGCAGCAGTTCCTTCACCCGGGCGACAATCTGTTCCGGCGGCTCGATCTCGTCGGTGCGGGGGTTGACGACGCCGAGGCCGATTTCCTTTTCGTTGCCGTATTCCTTGAACACGTCCATCTCGCCGGCGCGAGGAGTGGCGCACTCCAGCACCAGACGGTCGATGTTCATCTGAACCAAGTAGGGGAGCATGGGGCCGTAGTTGCCCTGCAGCAGCACCTCCTCCTTCCGGCTCCAGTTGCCGCGGCAGACGTGGACGCCGGTCTTGATGCCTTCGATGCCCTCGAGGGTCTCGTTCATCAGTCGGACGGCCATCTCCAGCTCGTCGGTCGGGTCGCGGCGGTTCGGGAGGGCGGCGCACATGAAGGTCTCGGTGGTCTCCTCGCCGAACACCACCTGGGACAGCGTCGGCTCGTCGAGCTGCACGAAATCGCAGCCGGCGTCTCGGAGGGCCATGATTTCCTCGCGCAAAAGGGCCACCACGTCCTTGGCCAGGTCGTCGGGCGTGGGATAGGCACGGTCCGACAGCCCCTCGAACCAGGCGGAGCGAGTGAGCATATATGGACCGGGAATTGGAACCATGACGGCCCGGTCGGTGTGTTCCTTGACGAAAGCCAACTCATCCAGCGCCAGGCCCTGCCGCTTGCTGACGTGCTCAATGGCTATTGGGCTCTTGATGGCGAAGGCCGGAACGTCCAAGGCGCGCAGCACCTCTTCCATTCGGGCGCGGTCGGAGGAATAGTTCAGAAGCTCCGACACCTTCATCAGCTGCAAGCCGTTCAGCTTGTCGACAGCGAATGAGTAGAAGTTGTCGCGACGCTGTTCGCCGTCGCTGAGTATGTCTACTCCCGCCTCTTCCTGTGCTCGAATGCAGTCCAACACGTCGCCATCAGCGATCTTGCTGAAGTCCGCGTAGGTGCTCTCTCCGGCCTCCTTGCTGCGCAGGGCGCGAACCAACTCATTGGAGCGGGGCCAGCTTCCCACCACGGTAACTGGAAATAGAGGAATGTCAGCCATCTACAAACTCCAGGGCTTCAAGGCCCCGCTGGCCTCATCCGACCAGCACAAATTTGACGCGCAACAATAGGGCGATTCAGCAGAAATCGCGCGTAAAAAGGGTATCCATACCGCCGCATCGTGTCAACTGTGTTGGTTGAACGAAGAGCGCTCGCCAATATTTGAATTTTCAGCAGCGGAGCCGCCGGGGATGCTACTCGGGACGAAAATCCCGGAAATCCGCTCATTTCCGCTCATTTCCGCTCACGTCAGCTTTGAGACGGCGGGGCGAATGGCGGATAAATGGGGGTCGTCATGCTCGCATCGACACGTTCCCTGGACGCAAAACGGGGGAAGGGCGGGGGACGAATGGGGCTGTGATGGATTTGAGGGCGGTGTGTTTCGTGTGTGCCATACATCCATGCTAGAGACGCGTGGCAAATGGACGCAAGCGGAAAATGTCACTGATTCAATGCTGGCAGAGGAGGCACAGCCGCATTTGTGAACTTGACTTCAAGGCGTGCGGGATCGATTGGCGGGCTACAGCAAGGGCGGCAGTCGCGAGGCAAGGGCGACACTCAGACGCACAAAGTCGTCACGGTATCTTTACGAAAGAGCCCACCATATTCATTGTGGGGTGAGACGCCGTGTTCATATAATGGGGCGCACCTTAGGCGGCTAGGAAAAGTCAGCTAGAAGGTTGGAGTTCCATTGCTGAAACGTCTGCTTCCTGAATCCTTGGCCTATATGTCCGCCTCCAAGCCGTGGCTGGTGGTGGGATTCTGGCTTGGGCTGGCAATACTGGCTGTGGTTATAACCGGAGCGCTATTGGACAGCGCCACCACGACGGAGCTACGGCTGACCGGCAACGTTGAATCCGAGCGGGCCAAAAGGCTTCTTGAAGACCGGCTGGGAAGCCGGACCATATCCGAAATCGTTGTAATCCAGTCGGATTCGCTGACGGTGGATGACGAGGCGTTCAAGGAAAAAACCGAGGGGATATTCGCAGCTCTCGTGGGGCTAGGACCGGAAGTTGTGGCCGGAGGAGTGAACTACTATCTGACCGGCGACGAGTCGCTGGTTTCGGCCGACCGAACGACAACGATAATGCCAATGGTCATGGCCGGTGAACTCAAAGAGGCCATCGACAATGTTGAACAGCTGGTTCACATAACCGAAGAATCAGACCAGAAGGAAGGATTCCGGGTACTGCTGGGGGGTGAAGCCAGCATATCCTACGAGAACGCCGAACTGTCGGAGACCGATCTGCAAAAGGGGGAGCGCTTCGGCATACCGGTGGCGCTGATCATACTCCTGGTCATCTTCGGTACCGTGGTCGCCGCACTCCTGCCCATTGGTCTCGCGATCATTTCCATTGCTGTTGCCCTGGGCATCACTGCCCTGATTGGACAGGCCTTCGAGCTATCCTTCTTCGTAACCCTGATGATTACGATGATTGGACTGGCCATCGGCATCGACTACTCGCTTTTAATCGTCTCTCGCTTCAGGGAGGAATTGCGACGAGGGCAAAACCCCAGGGATGCGGTCGCGCACGCCGGGGCGACGGCGGGTAGAACGGTGCTTTTCAGCGGGTTCACGGTGGTATTCGCGCTCTGCGGAATGCTGATCATCCCGTCGTCCCTGTTCGTGTCGCTGGGACTCGGGGCCATAATCGTTGTGCTGGTGACGCTGGCGGCCACGTTCACGCTGCTGCCGGCGACCCTGGCGCTGCTGGGGACGAAGGTAAACGCACTGCGCCTGCCGTTCGTGGGCCGGGCCGTTTCCGGTCAATCGTCGGATGGGCATGGCGGGTTCTGGGACACCATAACGAGGGCCGTAACCAGGGTGCCGATCGTCAGCCTCCTCGTGGTTGGCGGGCTGATGATCGCCGCCGCCGTGTTCTTCTTCCAGATAAACACAGGCAGCAATGGGGTTGACGCATTCCCGGAAGGTTCTTTCACCCGGGACGCGTTCTTCGTTCTTGAGAGGGAGTTTTCCTTCGGCGTCGTCAATCCGGCGGATGTCCTGGTGGACGGGGATATCGACAGCCCCGATGTGCAGGAGGCCATCGGGAAGCTCCAGACAGCGATACAGTCCGATCCGCGGTTCCCTCTTCCGCCGGACCTGAGGGAAATTCCCGAAGCCAACCTCGCAGTGTTGTCCGTGGCTATAGCCGGCGAGCCGAGCAGCCCTTCGGCCATAGGGGCGGTGAACACCATAAGGGAACAGTACATCCCGGAGGCCTTCAGCGGCGTTCCGGCGGATGTTATCGTCGGCGGTTTCTCGGCGGCGGCTGCAGACTTCAGAAACATCGTCAACGTTTACACGCCCATCGTGTTTGCCTTCGTTCTCGGACTCAGCTTCATTCTGCTGATGATTGTGTTCCGGTCGATTGTCATCCCGATCAAGGCCATCATAATGAACCTGCTCTCGGTGGGAGCGGCCTATGGGTTGCTGGTGATCGTGTTCCAGCATGGGTGGGGCGCCAACCTGTTCGGGTTCCAACAGACGGACGTGATCGACCTGTGGATACCGCTATTCCTGTTCTCGATTCTTTTCGGGCTGTCAATGGACTACCACGTGTTCCTGCTCAGCCGCATCAAGGAGAGGTTTGACCATACCGGCGACAACGCCGAGGCCGTGGAATTCGGGCTGCGCACCACAGCGGGGATAATCACTGGCGCCGCTGTTATAATGGTGGTCGTATTTGGAGCCTTTGCCGCCGGGGAGACGATCATCAACCAGCAGGTTGGGTTCGGACTTGCCGTTGCCGTCTTCTTGGATGCCACGCTGGTGCGGTCGGTGCTGGTGCCGGCCAGCATGGAATTGCTGGGCTCCCGCAACTGGTATCTGCCTCCCTTCCTGCGCTGGCTTCCCGCTCTGCAGATCGAACTGCCCGACGAACCGGAAGCCGACTCTTCCGCCAGTGACTAGTGTGATGTATCCAAAGTACGTCGGCAAAAGCGGGCGACATTGGCCAGGATTTGGTCGGCAGTCTTGGTCCAGACAAACGGTTTGGGGTCCTCGTTGGTGACGTCCAGGTAGCGGTAGATGGCAGCCTCCAGTTCGGCGCTGCTCTGATGCACGCCACGGCGCAACTGCTTTTCGGTGAGCAGACCGAACCAGCGCTCCACCAGGTTCAGCCAGGAGGCGCTGGTGGGTGTGAAGTGCATATGGAAGCGGGGCCGCTTGGCAAACCAGTTACGGATCAGCGCCGTCTTGTGGGTGGCGTAGTTGTCCGCGATCAGGTGGACGTCCAGGTCGGCGGGCACCTCGGCCTCGATGGTATCGAGGAATTTGCGGAACTCCACGGCCCGGTGGCGGCGGTGGCACTGGCCAATCACCTGGCCGGTCCTCGCGTCCAAGGCGGCGAACAGCGACGTGGTGCCGTGGCGCAGGTAATCATGGGTGCGCCGCTCCACCTGTCCCGGGCGCATGGGCAACAGCGGACGGGTGCGGTCCAAGGCTTGGATCTGGGACTTCTCGTCCACGCACAGGACCAACGCCCGGTCCGGTGGATTCAGATACAGCCCCACAACGTCCCTGACCTTCTCGATGAAGAAGGGGTCCGACGACAACTTGAAGGTCTCCGTGCGGTGGGGCTGCAATCCGAAGGCCCGCCAGATGCGGCTGACCGTGTTGTGGCTCAGCCCGCTGCGCTGGGCCATGGACCGGGTGCTCCAATGGGTCGCGTCCCGGGGCGCAGTCTCCAGCGTCAGCGTAATCACACGCTCCACGTCGTCATCGGTAACCGCTCGAGGCCGTCCGCTGCGCGGTTCGTCCGACAGTCCGTCCAGCCTCCGTTCCAGGAAGCGAGAACGCCACTTCCCCACCGTCTCATCGGACACTCCCAGGTCGGTGCCCACCGCGGTATTGCTGCGGCCTTCGGCACAGCCCAGAACCATTCTGGCCCGCAGCGCCAAAGCCTGCGAGGTCTTTGGACGGCGAACCCACCGTTCCAGGGTTTCACGCTCCACGTCATCCAAGATTAGCGGCGGCATCGGTCGTCCCATCGCCATGGTCATCCTCCTCTGGACTGCTAACCCGGAGGATACCTCATCGCGATTACTTTTACTATTAACTTCCGTTACACCACACTAGTGTGATGTATCCAAAGTACGTCGGCAAAAGCGGGCGACATTGGCCAGGATTTGGTCGGCAGTCTTGGTCCAGACAAACGGTTTGGGGTCCTCGTTGGTGACGTCCAGGTAGCGGTAGATGGCAGCCTCCAGTTCGGCGCTGCTCTGATGCACGCCACGGCGCAACTGCTTTTCGGTGAGCAGACCGAACCAGCGCTCCACCAGGTTCAGCCAGGAGGCGCTGGTGGGTGTGAAGTGCATATGGAAGCGGGGCCGCTTGGCAAACCAGTTACGGATCAGCGCCGTCTTGTGGGTGGCGTAGTTGTCCGCGATCAGGTGGACGTCCAGGTCGGCGGGCACCTCGGCCTCGATGGTATCGAGGAATTTGCGGAACTCCACGGCCCGGTGGCGGCGGTGGCACTGGCCAATCACCTGGCCGGTCCTCGCGTCCAAGGCGGCGAACAGCGACGTGGTGCCGTGGCGCAGGTAATCATGGGTGCGCCGCTCCACCTGTCCCGGGCGCATGGGCAACAGCGGACGGGTGCGGTCCAAGGCTTGGATCTGGGACTTCTCGTCCACGCACAGGACCAACGCCCGGTCCGGTGGATTCAGATACAGCCCCACAACGTCCCTGACCTTCTCGATGAAGAAGGGGTCCGACGACAACTTGAAGGTCTCCGTGCGGTGGGGCTGCAATCCGAAGGCCCGCCAGATGCGGCTGACCGTGTTGTGGCTCAGCCCGCTGCGCTGGGCCATGGACCGGGTGCTCCAATGGGTCGCGTCCCGGGGCGCAGTCTCCAGCGTCAGCGTAATCACACGCTCCACGTCGTCATCGGTAACCGCTCGAGGCCGTCCGCTGCGCGGTTCGTCCGACAGTCCGTCCAGCCTCCGTTCCAGGAAGCGAGAACGCCACTTCCCCACCGTCTCATCGGACACTCCCAGGTCGGTGCCCACCGCGGTATTGCTGCGGCCTTCGGCACAGCCCAGAACCATTCTGGCCCGCAGCGCCAAAGCCTGCGAGGTCTTTGGACGGCGAACCCACCGTTCCAGGGTTTCACGCTCCACGTCATCCAAGATTAGCGGCGGCATCGGTCGTCCCATCGCCATGGTCATCCTCCTCTGGACTGCTAACCCGGAGGATACCTCATCGCGATTACTTTTACTATTAACTTCCGTTACACCACACTAGGAAAGAAGCAGCAAAGTCTACGTGAGTGACGTCGACCGGGACTTGGAGTCAAAAATGCAAACGCTGCAGATGGGGTCCGACTACAGGGCCGGATTCGAGACTCCACGGCCCGGTCCACTGCGACGTCCTCGCGTCCAAGGCGGCGAACAGCGACGTGGTGCCGTGGCGCAGGTAATCAGAGACCGCGAACTGGCGACCAATTTCTGCGCCCACACGATGATCGGTGATCCAGAATGCGAGTCTCCAGCGTCAGTCACACGCTCCACGTCGAGTAACCGCTCGAGGCCGTCCGCTGCGCGGTTCGTCCGACAGTCCGTCCAGCCCTCCGTTGACAGCGAGAACGCCACTTCCCCACCGCTCATCGGACACTCCCAGGTCGGTGCCCACCGCGGTATTGCTGCGGCCTTGAGCCCACGAACCATTCTGGCCCGCAGCGCCAAAGCCTGCGAGGTCTTTCGAACCCACCGTTCCAGGGACGCTCCACGTCATCCAAGATTAGCGGCGCATCGGTCGTCCCATCGCATGGTCATCCTCCTCTGGACTGCTAACCCGGAGGATACCTCATCGCGATTACTTTTACTATTAACTTCCGTTACACCACACTAGGAAAGAAGCAGCAAAGTCTACGTGAGTGACGTCGACCGGGACTTGGAGTCAAAAATGCAAACGCTGCAGATGGGGTCCGACTACAGGGCCGGATTCGAGACAGTCCCGACGAGAGACCGCGAACTGGCGACCAATTTCTGCGCCCACACGATGATCGGTGATCCAGAATGCGAGGCAGTGGTCGAGGAACTCTTTGCCCTGGGTGACAGTGAAGCGTACCGCCTGATCAAGGCTGCCATGGATGAGGACGACAAGGGCCTCAGCGACGCTCCGCAGTCGTTGCTGGATTTCTTCGAAGAGATTTCACATCCGCCGGACTGGTGGGATCCCTCCGCCACCGACCCTGGAATCCAGAGCTTTCACCGGCACTCCGACATGATCCTGCAGGCGTTCGCCGCGGGTGTCCTGGTGGAGGGGTTCACGACCAATATCGCCAGGTCTTTCATCATTACCGGCAGATTAAGGGACCAGGGCGTCAGGCGATTGAAAAACAACAACCGCCATGTGATCGAGATCTTCTGGCCGGATGGGCTCGAAAGGCAGGGCGACGGCTGGAAACTGTCGGTCCGGATCCGCTTGGTTCATGCCCAGGTCAGGCGATTGCTTCGCGATGCCCCGGATTGGGAACGTGAGGCTTGGGGAGACCCCATAAGCGCGGCGCATCTGGCTTTCGCCGCCTCCGCATTTTCCGCCAGGTTGCTGAAACACTCGAGGAGAATCGGAGTTCCCTTCAGCAAAGAAGAAAGCGACAGCTTCATGATGATATGGCTTTATTCGGCATATCTCATGGGCATTCCTGAGACCATCCTTCCCCGCAGCGAAGCAGAAGCCCTGAAGCTGTACGATGTCGCCCGTATCTGCGAGCCATACCCGGACTTCGAGTCAGTTATCATGGCGAACGCGCTCGTCAGCTCTGTTCCCCTGCTCCTGGGACTGACGATGGACGGCGAAGGAGCGGAATTGAGGAAGCTGGCATATACCGTGGCGCGTGCGTTTATTGGAGATGAACTTGCCGATCAGTTGAAATTTCCGCCAGCCAAGACTCGGGGGATCATTAAGCAGATGTGGTTGAACACCAAACTCGGGCGCTTCAAGCGCGGATTGGTGCCGGGCAAGTCCCGGGCCGACCGTTTTAACAACTTCAGTGGTCTGGTCGAGGTCTCCGTTTACGACGATACCATTTCTTACAGGTTGCCGGACCATGTTTACTCGGAACAATCAAAACGGTGGTGAGAAGTCGATTAAACTACCAGCGCAATGGCACTCCCTCCTCTCCGGGGGAGTTTCTTTTTTTGGAGCGTCAGCCCTGGCACAGCCATTCACGACATCTTCACAATCCTCTTACGAAAGCGCCACTCTTCAATGTTGAGGGCGGCAATCCGGGATCAATACAATCAGGGAACATCGGCACACAAACTTCAGAAGGCTAAATTATACGGACGCACTTATGAGGGTGAAATCAGCGGCAGCCGCAGGTAAACGAATTTGTCCCATGATAAAAGTGCACCCGAAAATACCCGGGGACTATCTGTCGGGCTATGAGAGAGCGCGGCGAATCAACCCGGGACTCGCAATCAACTACATAGCCCACACGAACATAGGGGACCCCGCGGCCGATGCTCTGGTCGAGGCGCTGTCCATCCTCTCAAGGACACAGGCATACCGGTACATCGAGGCCGGAGTGAAGCAGGACACGGAGGCGCTGAGGGAAGCGCCGGACGCGGTAAAGGAATTCTTCGAGGTCGTGGACGAACCACCCGACTGGGTCAGCCAAGAAGACTTCGGCCCGGGTATTCACTGTTTCCACCGGAACTCGGACCTGATTATGCAGGGCCTGGTGGGCGGCAGCCTGATCGAAGGGTTTTCCAGCAACATTGCCCGGTCGTTTGACATTACGGGGAGGTTGCGGGACCAGGGAGTGCGCCGCCTGGAGCAGAACAACCGGCACGTGGTTGAGATTTTCATGCCCGGCGGCCTGGACAGATACGGGGACGGGTGGAAACTTTCGGTGCGTATCCGCATAGTCCACGCCCAGGTCCGTCGACTGCTGACCCTCTCCGATGAGTGGGACACGAGAGCCTGGGGCGTTCCCCTGAGTGCGGCGCATTTGGGCCTCGCTTCCGCCGCATTTTCGGCGAGGCTGTTGCGCCATGCGGAGAGGTTGGGCGTGCCCTTCCGCCGAGCTGAGCGGGAAAGCTTCATGCAAATTTGGCGTTACACCATGCACCTGATGGGCGTCCCCCCGACCATCCTCTGGCGCAATGAGCAAGAGGCTCTGAAACTGTTTGAGGTTGGCTCCGCCTGCGAGCCTCCGCCCAGCTTCGATTCCATCATCATGGCTCACGAACTGATTGAGGCCGTGCCCCTTGTACTTGGCATAGAGGGAGAAAAGGAAAGAGAGGACTTACTCAAGCTGGCCTTTTCAGTTTCCCGCGCCCTGATCGGCAGTGAGCTAGCCGATAGTCTGAGGTACCCCCAGTACCGGACCAGGGGGCTGCTCGAAGAGATATGGCTTCACACCCGGCTCACGCACATCAAGAGTTCCTTATCCAGGGGAACCGCTCGAAAGACAAGGTTCAATCACTTCAGGTACCTGATGGATGCCGCAACCTATGACAGGGAAGGCATTTCCCTGCGCCTTCCGGACCACGTCCATTCGGAGGAGTCGCACCGTTGGTGAAGGGCTGATTCCAACCGCCGCCTGTCCCGAAATCCCCTTCCATCATGGAAGGGGATTTCCTATGTGCGCGGCGTTGCGAGGTTTGACAATCGTCTTCCGGCGGCTATAGTGAGTGGCGGCCGCCCGGCGCGGCCGTTTGGAGAAAACTCTATCTGCCGGAGGTACGAATGACCACCACCGAGCAACGTGCAAGCAGGGACTACAAGGTCGTCGGCACGAGGCCCGTCCGCCACGACGGTATCGACAAGGTTACCGGCGCTGCCAAGTATGGCGCCGACATTCAGCTCGCCAACATGCTGCACGGCAAGGTGCTGCGCAGTCCCTACGCCCATGCCCGCATCAGGAACATCGACACCAGCAAAGCCGAGGCACTGCCCGGCGTGCTGGGAGTGGTTACCGCCAAGGACTTCCCCATCATCCAGGACCAGATCATCGACCTGGCGGAGACGCAGGGCAACGTCCGGCTGATGGCCGAGCACGTGATGGCCAACCAGAAGGCGCTGTACCAGGGCCATGCAGTGGCAGCAGTCGCCGCCACCAGTCCCCACATCGCCGAGCAGGCCCTGGAACTCATCGACATTGACTACGAGGTTCTGGAGCCGGTGCTGTCCCTCGAGGACGCGATGCGCCCCGACGCGCCCATCATCCACGAGACTCTGTCCACCCACTTCAAGCAGGAACGCTTCGCCCGGGGCGAGGACACCGGCGCCCGCGGCAACATCGCCAGCCACATCCAGCACAAGCTGGGCGATGTCGAAGAGGGCTTCCGGCAGGCCGACGTCGTGCTGGAGCGGGAATTCCACACTGGCACCGTGCACCAGGGCTACATCGAGCCCCACGCTTCCACTGCCACGTGGACCGGCGACGGCCGCCTGACCGTTTGGACCTGCACGCAGGGCGCATTCGCCATCCGCAGCTCCACCGCCGCCATGTGCGGAGTCCCCGAGGACATGGTGCGGGTGATTCCCACCGAGATCGGAGGCGGCTTCGGCGCCAAGATTACGACGTATCTCGAGCCACTGGCGGCGATCCTGTCGAAGAAGACGGGCCGCCCGGTGAAGATGGTGATGAGCCGGCGAGACGTGTTCGAGGGCACCGGCCCGACCTCTGCCACCACGCTGCGCACCAAGATAGGCGCAACCAACGACGGTACGATCACCGCGATCCAGTCCTGGATGGCATTTGAGGCCGGCGCATTCCCCGGCTCTCCCGTCGGCGGTGGCACCCTCTGCGCCACCGGCCCTTATAACATCGAGAACCTGCTGATTGACGGCTACGACGTCGTCGTCAACAAGCAGAAGGTGCAGGCCTACCGCGCCCCCGGCCAGCCCCAGGGCGCCTTCGCCATCGAGCCGGTCATCGACGAACTGGCCGATGCCCTGGGTATAGACCCCATCGAGCTGCGCCTGAAGAACGTCGCGAAGGAAGGCGACCGAATGCCCAACGGCGTGGCCCACCCGCGCTTCGGCGTGCGTGAGATGGAAGAGGCGATGAAGGACCACGCTCACTACAGAGAGCCGCTGGGTGAGCCCAGCTCGCCGTCGGCGGTGAGGGGACGTGGTTCCGCCGTAGGCTACCGCTGGCAGGCGGGACAGATGTCGGCTGCCACGATAATCGTAAACAGCAACGGCACCATCAACCTGGTCACCGGGTCCGTCGACATCGGCGGCACCCGCACCGCCGTGGCCATGCAGGCCGCCGAAGTGCTGGGCATCGCGGCGGAGGATGTGATTCCGACCGTCGTCGACACCGACACCATCGGGTACACCGCCGTCACTGGCGGGAGCCGCACCGCCTTCGATACCGGTCTGGCGGCCATCCAGGCGGCCGAGGATGTCAAGCGCCAGATGGCCGCGAGGGCTGCCGCCATCTGGGAGGTGGAAGAAAACGACGTGCTGTTCCAGGACGGCGTGTTCACCTGCACCCGCACCGAGGACCGCTTCACCTTCAAGGAGTTGGCCTCGAGGATGATGCGCACCGGCGGTTCCATAACCACCTCAGTCTCCGCGGTCTCGACAGGGGTCGGTCCCATCATCGCGGGCAACCTCTTCGACGTCGAGGTCGACACGGACACCGGCAAGGTGGACATCGTCCGCTGCACGGCCTTCATGGACGTTGGCACCGCGGTACACCCCAGCTACGTCGAAGGACAGATGCAGGGTGGTACGGTGCAGGGCATCGGATGGGCGCTGAACGAGGAGTACGCATACAACAACCAGGGAGTGATGCAGAACTCCAGCTTCCTCGACTACCGGATGCCGACCAGCCTCGACGTGCCCATGATCGAGACCGTGATGGTGGAAGTGCCGAACCCGCGGCACCCCTTCGGCCTGCGTGGCGTGGGCGAAGCGCCGCTCATTCCGCCCCTGCCCGCCATTGCCAACGCCGTCTCCAACGCCATTGGCGTGCGCGTCAACAAACTGCCCATCACCCCCGCGGACGTGCTGGAGGCGATTGCCAGCAAGGGCGAGTAGAGCAGTATTAGCCAAGGGCGATCACTACAGGCCCCGCGTTAAGCGGGGCCTACAATTCTCACAGCATACCCATACGGTGGTGCATGAAGTATCTTTTGCCCTCGGCGCTGTTGCTAGCAGCTCTAATGTTGTTTGGGTTGTTTATATACGTAACTACGTATCGAAATCTCACTCCACTTGAGGGTATTTTCCTTCAAGCCTTCATCCTGTTGTTGGGACTTGCCGGGACGTTCTGGGTCGGTTGGTCATTGCCCTCCAGCCGAACTCACGCTCGGTCCGCATTCAGACGTGTCGCCTCTCTGTATGCAGGTCTATCTAGATCCGCTCGCATAATCGATGAATGCCGTGATGCGGATTCCGTTGAGAAATATCGAGTAGCTTTTGCTAGACTAGAGGAACTAGCGCGCAACCAATTGATTACCGCTG
This sequence comes from Dehalococcoidia bacterium, assembly GCA_963667415.1. Classification (GTDB taxonomy): domain Bacteria; phylum Chloroflexota; class Dehalococcoidia; order Lucifugimonadales; family UBA3495; genus VXOI01. The sequence continues at coordinate 1,742,433 of OY763410.1, forward strand.
ACGATGCATTAGAAGATTGGGCGGATATAGTGCCGAAGGACGTCACTGACTTGCTAAGGAGGCTTCGCATTCATACCGGAGGCAGGAGTGAGTTATGATGAAGCCGATTCGGGGAAGAGTGGCCCAAATCCTAGACTCACGGCAAGTGGTGTTAAACGCCGGTTCATCACGGGATGTAGCCGTCGATATGATTTTCAAAGTTATGAACCCAAAGGGCGAAGAGATAAGAGATCCAGATACGAATCAGGTATTGGGATCGGTGGAGTCTCCCAAACTTCTGATCAGGGTGATTGAGGTACAGGATCACTTGTCCGTCGCCACCATTTCCGCGGCAAATCCGGCCGTAGTTCCAAGAACTCTCGGTCCATTTGCTAGGGCGCTGATGCCGCCGAGATGGGTAGACCAATATGAGACCTTGGGTGCAGATACAGCTCAGGTCAACATAGGAGACCCAGTGGTTCAGGTTATAATCGCGCCGGTTCAGTGACGGCGATTGCCAGCAAGGGCGAGTAGAGTCCGCTCCGGTTATCAACGCAAACGCAGGGGCCCTGTTGTTGACAGGGCCCCTTCTGCTATTGGACTCTGAGACTTCATGGCCTCCGCTGATAGGGTTCAGAGAAAGACCGATGCGTTCCGGGACGTTTTGCGCAACCGGGACTTTCGTTACCTGTGGGCCGCGGGAGGGCTGGACAACATCGGGCGGTGGATGGAAGCGGTGGTCATGGGGCTGCTGGTCCTGGAGCTGACCGACTCTCCAGCCCAGGTAACGCTGCTGTTCGTCTTTCGCTGGAGTCCGATGCTTCTGATTGCCCTGCCGTCGGGGATGCTGGCCGACCGCGCCAACCGCTGGCTGCTCATAATCAGCGCCCGCACGTTGATGCTGGCGGTCGTGGGCGTCCTCACGCTGCTGGTGGTCTCCGGCCGGATCGAGCCTTGGCACCTGTTCGTCGGCTCGCTCCTGATGGGCTGGCTGTACGTGCTGGAATTTCCGTCGAGACGCTCCTTCATCTACGAGCTGGTGGGCGGACGGCAGATTGTGGGAGCGATGTCGCTGGAGACCATCACAGTCACCATCGGCCGGTTCCTGGGACCCTTGATGGGCGGGTTCATCGTCGAATTCGAGGGGTACGGAACCGCCTTCATCCTGCTGACCATGTTCTATGGGCTGGCGTGGTTGTTCACAGCGCTGGTCAGGGCCAGGATCCCGGCGCGTTCGTCGGGGCCGTTCAACTTCCTAGCAACGGCGGGTTCGGGAATACGGTACGCCTGGGAAAACAGGATCATCCGCGCCGTGCTGGGGTTCACGGTGATCATGAACTCACTGGCGTTCAGCGTGGAATCGCTGTTCCCGGTGGTTGCCAGGGACCACCTTGGGGTCGGCGAGGGCCTGACCGGGCTGCTGATCGCCGGGCAGTCGATCGGCACGTTCGTGGCGGCGATCGGGATTGGAATGCTGAGCGGCAGCACTTACCACGGGCGGATATTCTGCGGCGGCCTGTTTATACAGCTGGTCAGCCTGGTGCTGTTTGCCTTCTCCCCGTGGTATCCCGTGTCGTTTATCCTGCTGCTGTGCTCCGGTATTGGGGTCGCCGGATTCGGCACTATGCAGAGCACGATCATCATGATTGCGGCGACACCGGACATGCGGGGCACGTCTCTGGGAGTGCTTGGGCACAGCTTCGGCGTATCGGCGCTGGGCGCGTTCGTGGTGGGCCAGCTTGCGGAGCGGATTGACGCCAACCTGGCCGTCGGGATGAGCACCGGGTTGGGTCTGTTCCTGCTGGTGACGTTGATACCGTTCTCTCCGCTGGTGAAGCGGCCGATCGCGCCACCGGACGAACCCGACGCCACGGGCCAGGGAACGGCTGCATCCAGCGCGGCCACCAGCGGATGACCCTACGACGCTCTGTCTTCGCCCGTCGAGGCCTGCCTTTGACTGTGGCGGCGCGATTGTGGCTGTTCCGGAGCCGCCTGGGTGCGGAATCCCCATGGGACCTGGACGACCCCCGCACCAGGCGGGGCCTTTTCCTGCAGGATTCGTACCGGGAATGTCCGTTGTTCGTTGCGCCAATGGCTAGAATAGTGTGGCCAATCATATAGCCTGCGCCTCACGGCGCTAAGGCAGCGCCGCCCCGGGCGCTGCAGGGAATGTCCTTTCTGAAATGACCACCGCCGTCCGCCCGCCTGGCCGCTCCAGCTCCATCCTGGCCGTACTGGGCAGCTTCGACTTTCGTCTGCTCTGGCTGGCGGGAGGCGCAGACAACACCGGGCGCTGGATGGAGGCGGTGGTGATGGCGCTGCTGATGCTGGACATCGGCGGCTCCGCGCTGCAGGTGGCGCTCCTGTTCGCCTTCCGCTGGACGCCGATGCTGCTGTTCGCGCTGGTGTCGGGCATGGTCGCCGACCGGGGCAACCGCAGGCTGGTGATGATCGTATCGCGAGGCGTGGCGGTGGCGGTGACCGCCATCCTGCTGGTGCTGGTCGCCAGCGACCAGGCGCGGCCGGAGCACCTGTTCATCGGGTCGCTGCTGCTGGGGTGGCTGTACGTGCTGGAGTTTCCCTCGCGCCGGTCTTTCATCTACGAGCTGGTTGGTGGTCACCAGGTGGTGGGGGCGATGTCGCTGGAGACAATCAGCACCACCATAGGCAGGCTGGTCGGTCCGTTGGCGGCTGGGGTGATAGTCGGGCAGCTCGGCTACACGGTGGCCTTCGCCGGGCTGCTGGGGCTGTACAGCCTGGCATTCCTGTTCGTGCTGCTCATCAGGACGAGGCTGCCGCCGCGGGGCAGTGGAAGCTTCAACCTGGTGCAGACGGCGAAGACGGGTTTCGGGTATGCGTTCGCCAACCCGGTGGTGAGGGCAGTGCTGATGGGGACGATCATCTTCAACGCGCTAGCCTTCAGCGTAGAATCGCTGTTTCCGGTGGTGGCGAAGGAACACCTGGAGGTTGGGCCAGAACTGACGGGGGTGCTCATCTCGGCGCAGTCCTTCGGGACGCTGGGAGCGGCCCTGGCAATCGGGCTGGTGCCCAACCTGCGGTACCACGGACGGGTGTTCTGCTTCGGGATGGCGATACAGCTGGTGTCGCTGATATTTTTCGCGCTGTCGCCGTGGTACCCGCTGTCGTTCATGCTGCTGCTGTTTTCGGGGCTGGGGGCCGCCGGATTCAGCACGATGCAGAGCACGATAATCATGCTGTCGTCGCCGGCGGAGATTCGAGGGGCGCTGCTGGGCGTGCTGGGCCAGTGCATCGGCGTCGCGGCCGTCGGCGGGGTTATCGTGGGGTTGGTGGCCGACTACCTCAGCGCGCAGGCTGCGGTGGCCCTGAGCACTGGGCTCGGGCTGACCCTGCTGATACCGGTGATGCTCTTCACGCCGCTGATAAAGAGTCCGGTCAGCCCGGCCGAGGACTGACCGTCCGGCAGTCGCGGTCGAGAGCTACAGGGCTCCTTCTGCCTCCAGCGCCTGCACTTCCTCCGGCGTCATTCCGCCGATGTCGCACAGTATCTCGCGGTTGTGCTGGCCGAGAGTCGGGGGTGTTTCGGCGGGGGAGTCGATGCAGCCGGTCAGGCGCACCGGCGTGCGTGGTGACCGGAAGGTGCCGCCGAGGGTGTCGCCGGTGTCGACATACATCCGGCGGCTTTCCAGGTGGGGGCAGTGGGCCAGTTCCTCCATCGTCTGGGCCATGCCCATGGAGAAGCCCAGCGACACCAGCTTCTCGGCGATTTCCAGCTTGGTGAGGTTCACCGACCACTGCTCGATGGCGGGCACGAACTCGTTGACGAAGAATTCGCCGCCCATCTCGCCGCCGAGGAAGCGCGGGTCCTCGGCCAGGTCGTCGCGGCCGATGGTCTTCCAGAGGGAGCGAAGGCGCTCCTCCGAACGCGCGCCGGCCAGCACCACGTAGCCGTCCTTGGCGCGGAAGGTAACGCCGGCCGTGGCCATGCGGTCGTGGGAGCGGCCGGGCGCTTCGCCGGTGGCGTGGTAGTGGTTAATGTTGCTCTCTATGTGGGACACCATGCACTCGTACATCGCGACGTCGATGTGCTGGCCGCGGCCGGTCTTGCGGCGGGTCTCCAGCGCCAGCACGATGCTGAGGGCGGCCCACAGGCCGGGGATGGAGTCGCCGATGTTGTCGCCCACAGCCTGCGGTGCGCCGTCGGGGTCGCCGGTCATGTCCATCCAGCCGGACATCGCCTGTATCGCCATGTTGTTGGCTGGCCAGTTGGAGTAGGGCCCCTTCAGACCCTCGCTGTCGCCGTAGCCGGTGATGCTGGCGTATACGAGGCCGGGGTTGATTTCGCTGAGGCGGTCGTAGCCCAGCCCCAGCCGGTGAAAGGCACCGGAACCCCAGTTGTCCACCAGCACGTCGGAAACGGCCACCAGCTCCTCGAATGCCTGCTTGCATCGGGGGTTGCGCAGGTCGATGCTGACGCTCTTCTTGTTGCGGTTGATGCCCAGGAACCGGGAGCTCATACGGTTGCCATCGTCGTCGGTGACGAAGGGGGTGCGGCCGCGGGCGATGTCGCCGGTGCGGGGGCGCTCGATCTTGATGACCTCTGCGCCCATGTCGGCCAGTATCAGCGAGCAGAAGGGGCCGGCGACGATATGGGTGGCGTCGAGCACGCGGACGCCCTCGAGGGGCAGCGGAAGGCCGGTCGGCAGGCTCAGGGGGAACTGTGCGGGGATGGTCATGGCTCTACTCCGGTTTGCCGGGCAAGTTGAGGATTTCGTGCGGTTACCTGTGGCCTTATCATAATAGCAATCACGGGATAGCAAGCACGAGGGAGGGGACCAGATGCAAGCGAAGGGAGTATCCCACATAGCGGTTTGCGTGGCCGACCTTGAGCGGTCGCTGTATTTCTATCGCGACCTGCTGGGACTGACGGTCAGGATGCACACCACGCAGGAGATGGCGCGCAGGCCCGGCGCCGAGTCGGCGGAGATGTACCAGCGGCCCCGCGAATCGCGGACGGTGGCGAACGTCTGGTTCGATGACCCGGACACGACCGAGCCGTTCCTGGTGCTGACGTCGCATCCCGGCAGCCAGGTCGACGGTGAGCCAATCAAGCTGGACCAGATAGGAATCAGCCACATTTCGTTCGGGGTGGAGGACGTTCGTGCCTTCGCCGATGAGCTGATAGGCAAGGGAGTCCAGCTGGCAGGCACTCTGGATGACTTCACCAACGATCAGGGCGTGATGCGCACCTTCTTCGTCTACGACCCGGACGGGATTCTCGTGCAGTTCGACCAGGGCCCGGGCGAATAGGGGCCGGTTACTCCGGTAGGCCGTAGCTGCCGAGCAGGCCGTCGACCATGCCGGTGGCGCGTTCCCAGTCGTAGGTGCGGTAGGAGTTGTTGCGCACCACGTAGCCTGCGCCGGCGTAGAACAGCTCGAATTGTATGTGTCGCGACGCAAACTCGGAGCCGATGGCGTCCCAGGCCAGCTTGAATAGCTTGACCCGCTCCGGCGATTCCGGCCCGACGCCGCTCTGGCTGCGGGCGATGTAGTCGGCGATTTCCGGGTTGGCAAAGTCCTTCTCGGAGGAGGGCAGCATTATCGGGCTGCCCCCGGCCAGGTCGCGCAGGGTGTTCATCACCTGCGGGTAGAGTTCCTGAGCCATTACCTGCGCGGTGTACAGCGGGTGCCGGTCGGGCACGTAGTAGGGCCCCACGTAGCGGCCCTGCACCTCCATGCCGTGGACGAGACCCTCGATCACGCCCGCTTGAGCCGCCAGCTTGCCGAGGGTCTCGACCACCTGCGGGATGCGGGCCAGGTCGTTGGCGTCGGCCATCTTCTTCGCCAGGCCGATGAGGAACCTCAGCTTGACCATAAGCCGGACCTGGGACTGGTAGTTCTGGAAGATGTGCGTGGGCGCCTCGTGAAACTGGTCCCGGCACAGGGCTATGTCCCGGTGGATGAAGACCCGGTCCCAGGGAACCTTCACCTCGTCGAAGTAGATGATGGCGTCGTTCTCGTCCAGCCGGTGGGACAGGGGGTTGTCGTATTCGCTGGGCGCCCAGGCTTCGTAGGACTTGCGCGACAGTATCTTGATGCCCGGCGCGTTCATCGGCACGGCGGCGGAGAAAGCGTGCTTCTCAGCGCCGGGACGCAGGGGCTGGATGGTGGTAATCAGCACCTCGTTGGCCAGGATGCTGCTGGTGCCGAGGGTCTTGGTTCCCTTGATGGTGATGCCGGTGGAGTCCTCGTCGTAGATGCCGGCCACCAGGAACTCGTCGTGCTCGCCGGTCCAGCCCTGCGGGTTGGTGATTGTGTAAGTGACGAATATGTCGTTGTCGCGCACGTACCGGTAGTAGTCGGAGAGGGCCTGTGCCCGTTCTTTCCCGTGGGCCTCGAACAGGTCCAGGCGCATCATCATCCCCGCGAGCGACGACGCCACGTGGTCCGGGGAGCGACCCAGGTAGCCATAGGTGCACTCCGCCCATCCCTCCATTGAGCGGCGGCGGGCTACCAGCTCATCGTAGGACTCGGGGAGCTGCCAGCTCCGGTTGACACGGTCGCCGCTGGTGGGCGACTCGAAGGTCATCCAGTCCACGTTCTCGGGCGCGGCCTGGAAGTCGTAAAGGCCGGCCGTGGTCTGCACGGCGTTGCGGTAGGCCGGGTGGTCGACCACGTCGGTAATCAGTTCGCCGTCGAGAAAGACCTGCCGTCCGTCGCGAAGGCTGTCAAGATGCTGCTGTCCGGTCTTGGTCATCGGTTTGTCCTGCGGTTGAGTCCTTGCTTTCGGGAATGATAGCACAGGGCATACAGCGTCCCGCCGCGCTGGGGCTTTGCTATAATCGGGCGGAAGTCAGGCTCACAGGCGGGTGGTCAATGCGTCTCATCTCGTGGAACGTGAACGGCATTCGGGCGGCACACAAGAAGGGGTTTCTGGAATGGTTCCAGGACGAGCAACCCGACGTGCTGTGCCTGCAGGAGACCAAGGCCCACGAAGTGCAGTTGCCGGCGGCCCTGAAGCAGGTCGAGGGGTATACCTCGTGGTTCACGACGCCGGAACGCAAGGGATACAGCGGCGTGGCCCTGTATACCCGCGAGGGGAGCGAACCCCGCAGCGTGAGCTACGGACTCGGCGTGGAGCGGTTTGACAGCGAGGGCCGCACCGTGGTCGCCGACTTCGACGACTTCGTGTTCCTCGGCATCTACTTTCCCAACGGCAAACGCTCCAACGACCGGCTGCGCTACAAGATGGAGTTCTACGACTCCTTCCTGGAATACGTGGACAACCTGCGGAAGGAAGGCCGCAACGTGGTGGTGTGTGGCGACGTCAACACCGCCCACAAGGAAATCGACCTCGCCCGGCCCAAGGAGAACGAGAAGATTTCCGGCTTCCTGCCTGAAGAGCGGGCGTGGATGGACACCTTCATCGAGCACGGCTACGTCGACACATTCCGCCGGTTCAACCAAGAGCCGGGCAACTACAGCTGGTGGGACACGATGACCAGGGCGAGGGAGAGAAACGTCGGTTGGCGCATCGACTACTTCTTCACCGACGAAGACTTCGCCTCCAACCTCACCGACGGATTCATCCTGCCCGACGTAATGGGCTCCGACCACTGCCCGGTGGGCATCGAAATTTCCTGAAGCCCGAGCGCTTTCCGGCACCCGCGCCGAATTAACCCACAGGGAGGCCGACATGAAAGATACGGTGGAAGTCTTTTTTCATTCCCAGCAGCCCTACACCCACATCAACGAAGAGGATATTGCGCAGTTCAAGTCGGGGCGGCTCGACTTCCCCAACACCTACTTCGACCCCGAGAAGGCGCACCACCTCTACAACCAGTACCACGAGCAGTACGCCATGGCCGATGAGGCCGGGCTCGACGGCATAATGACCAACGAGCACCACTCGTCCTACTGGAACATGAAGCCCTCGGCCAACCTGGACGCCGCGGTCATCAGCCGCATCACTCACCGGGTCAAGATTGCCATCCTGGGCAACATCATCCCGATCAACGAGCCGGTGAGGATGGCCGAAGAGCTGGCGATGCTGGACTGTTTCTCCAACGGCCGTCTCATCTCCGGCTTCGTGCGCGGCGGTGCGGTGGAGACCCTGCAGGCGGGCATCGACCCCACCGAGAACCGCGACCGCTTCGAGGAAGCGCACGACCTGATAATCAAGTGCTGGACCGAGCCGGGCCCCTTCCGCTTCGAGGGGCGCTTCTACCATCACCGGGTGGTCAACCCCTGGGTGCTGCCGGTGCAGAAGCCGCACCCGCCCGTCTGGTTCCCCGGCGGCAGCAGCCCCGAGAGCGTGGTGTGGGCGGCCAGCCACCAGTACGCCTACATGAACCTGGGCGCACTGATCGGGCTGACCAAGGAACTGAAGCAGGTGTACATCGACACCGCCAAAGAGGTGGGCTTCACGCCCGGTCCCGAGCACTTTGGCTACCAGGTGCGGGCCGTCGTGGCCGACACCGACGAGAAGGCCCAGGAGCTGGGACGCGGCTTCCTGTGGGCCGGCCAGCACCGTATGCGCGGTCCCATGGAGCACCTGGACCCGCCCGGCTACCAGTCGCCCACGGCCAGCCGCCTGGCGGCGCGGCGCATCGGCGGCGGAGGCGGCCCGCCCATGGGCTACGAGGATCTGCAGGAGGTCGGGGCCATCATCGTCGGCAGCCCGGACACGGTGATCAGGCGACTGTCCGATACCATTGGGCAGCTCAACCCCGGCTACATGATTCTCATAGGCAGCGACGGCAACATCCCGCACAAGGACGTGATGCGCTCCGTGGAACTGCTGGGCAAGGAAGTCGTTCCCGCCCTCCACGAGATTCAACTTGCCCCTTACGAGTAGCCGGAGGGTGGGCGGCCCGCCTGTCGTAGCTGATATAATTCCCGTTTGAGAACAGTAGAACGGCAGAGGAAGAAATGAGCAGAGTATCCCAGTCCGCCGACGCATTGCTGGCGCAGTTCCGAGGGAAGGAAAAATACCTGCTGGAAGGCGACCTTTTGCCCGAGAGCGTTGACGAAGCCTACGAAATCCAGGCGGCCTACCAGGGTGCCCTTGGCGCAGACTTCGGCTCGGTGGCCGGCTACAAGATTGCCTACACCACCGCCGCGCTCCAGCAGGCGTCGGGGATCAGCGAGCCGGTCGCCGGGGTGATCCTGTCCAACAACGTGCGGCACTCGCCCGCCGTGCTGGACTCGGCCAACTTCGTGCAGCCGGGCATCGAGTGCGAGGTCGGAGTGCGGCTGGGACGGGACCTGCCCGCTTCGGGCGCACCTTACGACCGGGACGGGGTGTCGGAGGCGGTGGATGCCGTGATGACCGCCTTTGAGGTGATCGACAACCGCCGCACCCAGGGGCAGGACACGCAGACGCAACTCCTGACCACCATCGCCTCCAACATTCTGAACGCTGGCGTCGTGCTGGGAGAGCCGGTCACCGACTGGCGGGGAATCCACCTGGCCGGGAGCCGCGGCTTCATGACCATCAATGGCGAGCTGGTGGGCGAAGGCATGGGGTCGGACGTGATGGGCCATCCACTGGAGCCGCTGGCCTGGCTGGCCAACGCGCTCGCCGCCCACGGGCAGGAACTGAAGGCGGGCATGGTGGTCATCACCGGCAGCATCGTCTCTCCCAAGTGGCTCGGGGCGGGCGATTCGGCAACCATCGGCATCGAGGGTCTGGGCGAGGCTTCGCTGAGCGTAAAGTAGGCCGGGGCCCGCGAGTGAACGCCGGGCCGCGGGGTCCGGCCCTTTTGACGAGGTGAGGAAGCGACCAGTGGCTACGGTTTGCGGCGCAGTGGCACCATCGGACGCAGGAATGAGCCAGAGGGGGCTTGAACGCGTCCGGCAGTTGTTCTTCGAGCAGATAGAAGGCGGACAGCATCCAGGGGCGGCGCTTGCGGTCTACCGGCATGGCATCCCTGTCCTTGACCTGTACGGCGGGCTGGCGGACGAGAAGGCCGAGAAGCTGGTGGGCGAGGAAACGATGTTCGTCCTCTACTCCTCGACCAAGCCGGTCACCGCGTGCTGCCTGTACATCCTGTGGGAACGAGGCAAGCTGGGCTGGGATGACCGGGTGGCCGACCACTGGCCCGAGTTCGCACAGTCGGGAAAGGAAGGGGTCACCATCGGCCAGGTGCTGACCCACCGGGGCGGCTTCCCCGACAGCCCCAGCCACATGACCTGGGACCGCTGGGACGACTGGGACGCCGCCGTGAAGGCAATGGAGGAGCTGCGCCCGGACTACCCGCCGGGGCGCGTCATTGCCTACCACCCGCGCAACTTCGGCTGGGTCATCGGCGAGCTGGTGCGGCGCATCGACGGACGGCCAATCAACCGCTTCGTCCGCGAGGAAATCACCCGTCCGCTGGGCATCAACGACCTGTACATCGGTCTGCCAGAGTGGATGTTGCCCCGCGTGTCCAAGCTCCACGCGATGGAGGACTGCGACCGCCGCAGCCAGGTCGACCTGTACAACCACCCGGAGGTGCACCGCACGGTGCAGCCCGCCGGCGGCGGCATCTCCACTGCGCGAGGTCTGGCCCGGTTCTTCGCGATGATGCAGCTCGGCGGCACGCTGGACGGAGTTACCATAATGTCGCCCGAGACCGTCGCCGAGGTGACGTCTCCCCACTCGGAGGGCATCGACCACTCGCTGAACCGCCGGGTCATTCGAGGCATGGGGCTGTCGCTGGCCGACCCCCGCAGCGGTGACGCCGAGAAGCTCGACCCCCGGACCTTCGGCCACGCCGGTTCCGGTACCTCGGTGGGCTGGGCCAACCCCGACAACGGCCTTGCCGTGGCTTACATAACCAACGGCTTCCGCGCCGAGATTACCAACACGCCCAGGCTCGCCGCCATTTCCCAGGCCATCGTCGACGCCTGCGAGTGAGATTCCCTACTCGGGGAGCTCGTCGGAAAACACTATCTGCCACTGTCCGTCGATGCGACGAAACACCATAAGCACCGTGCGGGAGTCTATGGGCGTCTTGAGCGACAGGTAGGTCTCGTAGTCGCCATCGGCGTTGAGCGTCGGCGGGGTCTCCTCCGAGACATCCAGCTGGACGCGGAACAGCTTCATCCGCCCGATGTCGCTGCGGATTAGCTCATCCTCCAGGGCCCGATAGCTCTCCTCCAGCATTGACAGCGCACTGTCCGGATCGTAGTCGTTGAAAGCGCCCCAGTACGTCTCAACCATCCGCCCTATTTCTGCCACCTCTTCTTCTCTGGAGACTGCCTCCGTGGGCTCGGCTGTGGCCGTCGAGGGCGGGTCTGTGGGAGACAGCCGCACCTGTACGGCTGTCGCAGACGGGCGTGCGGTGGCAGTCGCCGGCGAGGGAGCGGTGGCGGCGGTGGCGGTTGGAGCGGTAGCGGGGTCGAGTGCCGTCGGCGTTGGCAGCGCGGCGGGCGGCGACCCGGTGTTCAGCGGTGCGGGTGAGGGCTCCCCCCGGCAGGACAGTAGCACGGCGAGTACCGCCATCGCTCCCAGCAGGACTATCTGTCGTTTCAGCAAGGGTCTGCTCCGGGAGCGAAATGACCGCGGGAGGGGGCGTGGAGATTGCGTGGCCCCGTCGGGTACTCTATGCTTGGGGACGCCTCGGGCGGTGCCCCGCCCAATCCGATGGAAGCAAGGAGTCTTCATCATGGCAGGTCCCAAGGAAGCGTACACCATCGAGCTGAACCCAGACCAGATGGCCTTCATCCGGCAGGCCAAGGAAAAGTACAACCTCTCCAGCGAGGACAAGGCGATGCGGGTTGTCCTCGACTACCTCATCACCAGCCCGAACGTGCACGACTCGGTGTTTACCGAACCGCGCTGCCTTCGCTGCGAGTAAACGCCGGCCTCGGAGAGGCTTGAAGCCATCGGTTCTGCCACGGTCGTGGCGGGACCCGCGGCTTCTTCAGAAAAATTCCTCCTCTCCCTCAGCGGCGTCTTCCACTCTCATCAGGAGAGCGGGTACGATGGCGATCAGGGCCAGGAATCCCGCGATCGTGAACATGTTCTGGAACACGGTGACGCCGGCCTCGATCAGGGGCGCCTCGGTCTCCTGGTAGGTCGCCCCTACCGTCACGTGTGCCGTCAGGCTGTAGAACCGCTCTATCCCCCACGCGGACAGGGCGGCCAGCCCCAGGGCCATCCCCACCATACGCGACGCGGTGACCAGCGAGGCTGCCGCGCCCCAGTAGTGGCTGGGGGCCGCGCTCAGCGCACTGACGCTGATGGGCGGAATCACCAGCCCGAACCCCAGGCCCGCCACGGCCAAGGGCGCAGACAGCCGCAACTCCTCCACCTCGGTGCCCCAGCTGCTCATTATCAGCAGTCCCGCCCCCATGAAGGCGAGACCGGTGATGCAGACGGCCCGTACTCCCGTCCAGCGCATGATGTATCCGCCCACCACTGCACCCACCGGTATCGCCGCCGTCAGGCGCACCAGGTGAAGGGCGCTCTCCCACGCCCCTTTCTCCATCACTGTGCTGGCCATCAGGGGCACGCTGACCAACGAGATGATCAGGGCTACTCCCACCAGGAACTGCGCGATGTTCGAAGACACGAACGCCTTGGACTGGTACAGGAATGAAGCGATGAGCGGCTGCACCGTGCGCCTCTCCACAACGATCAGCACGGCAACCAGGAACACCCCGAGTCCCAGCAACAGGAACGGAACGTAGGACTCCATCGAGAATATGCTTCTCTGGGACAGCCCGATGGTGAGCACGGTCAGCGCTCCGCCCAGCGCCAACGCACCGAAGTAGTCCATCCTGGACGAACGGTTGGCGACGTTCGGTAGAATCGCCAATAGCGCAATCAGGATGAAGCTCTGCGGAACGTCCAGCCAGAATATCCACCGCCAGCCGAGCCACTCGATGATGCCCCCTCCGTACAGCGGCCCCAGCACGGACCCAGCCTCCGCCGATGCGGCAACCACGCCCAGCGCGATCCCCCTCCTGTGGGGCGCGACCACTCCCACCGCCATCGCCAGGCCGATTGGCACCGTCGCTCCGCCGCCTATGGCCTGCAGCACCCTGGCCGATACCACCCAGGAGAAGTCCGGAGCGACCGCCACCAGCGCCGACCCGATCGCGAACAGCACCAGCGCCGCCTGGAACATCCTGACCCGGCCGTACACGTCGGAGAGACGCCCGGCCAGCGGCATCGCGACGGTGTAGCTGACCAGGTAGGCGGTGACGATCCATGATGCCCGGTCCAAGTCAGTCAGCGGGATTTCCAGGTCGATCATCACGCTGGGGAGCGCGGCGACGACCACGGTCTGGTCGAGGGCGGTCGAAAAGACCCCCAGGCAGATGATCCCCAGGACCACCGTCTCCGAGGAACCCAGGGTCCTGAGACGGGATGCGACAGCGTTCACTGTCTGGTCGATGGGTCCGGAAGCTGGATGTCGACGGGTGTGTTGACGCCCTTGATGTCCAGGAGTCGCGTTGTTTCAGGGCCGTCGTCGTTGAACAGTTTGCCGCCGATGCGAAGCTGCCGCAGATTGTGCTCTTCTTCGTCTACCCAGAAGGTGAGCGTGACGGTATGGCCCGCGTCAACGCCCGTGATCAGTTCGTTCATTCCCTCCGAGGGGATGGTACCCTCAAAACTGATGGTCTGGGTGTCGCCGACAGTTTCCTGGCCGATGAGGGTCACGTCGCTGATCGCCGGCAGCAACTGGCTCAGGGTAACGCCCAGTCCCCGGAAATTGAACGGCACCTGCTCCAGGGGCAGAGGTGTCCAGGGAGCCCCTTCCGAGAACTTCATCAGTGCCTCTTCACCCACGGCCATCATTTCGATCTCCGCGAATCCCAGGCCAGGCACCACAACCTTGACCTGCATCCAGAAGCTGTCGGGAGATTTCACCTGCCCTGACAGGCTCTTGAATGTGGTACCGAAGAAGGGCGCTCCGGACTCCGTCTCGTCGGTCATGTCGAACTCTGCGGTCGACATGGCAGCCAGCCTTTCCTCCACGCTCGAAAGCAGGACGTTCAACTCCTCTTCAGCCGATGGCGTGGGAGTGGGAGCAGGAGTTGGCGTGGCGGTAGGCGCTGGCGTGGGTGAGGGAGTCGGCGCGGCCGTTTGAGTCGGAGCAGGCGCGGCGGTGGGCTCCTGTTGCGTCGCGATCGTGGCCTCGGGCTCCGGGGAAGCCGTGGGTGTGGGGTCTTCACCGCAGGCGGCCAGCAGGAGCAGAAGTCCCGCAGACAACGCTGCAATCGACAGTCTGAGACGTACCGATCGGGTCAAGGTCATCAGTCAGCCTCCACGGCCTTGCAGCCCGAGCTGTGTGGAAATCTCGCGTGGATGTGGGGCCCTCCCCAATATACGGAAAGCGTAAACCAGTCTTGACTCGGGTGGAAACGCTTTTGCAAACCTATTATCGCCATTCCATCACCACCCCTCAGCACAGGTAGTGCCACGCGACAATGCCTTCACGTACTCTGCACTGGCGAGGACACCCACGATCGCCGCCTCAGAAAGCTCCTGAAGGGGCATATGGCCGCCACAATGACGTGAGCCGCCAAACGAAGGCGGCTCACTGCGAAACGCTATCGGTACGGAAGCCACCGATACTGTAGCTGACGATAACTCGGCATTTTTCGCGGGCTGATTGTCAGCCCAACTGCTGCACGGCCTCGAGGGCCAGGCGGTAGCCGTAGACGCCGCAGCCGTAGACGGCGCCCTTGCACACCGGCAGCACCTGCGAAACGGTGCCGCGGGACGTGGGGTTGGAGACGTGGACCTCGTAGACCGGGAACTTGACCTGCGTGATGGCGCTCCGCAGAGGCCCGGCCACGGTGGTGTAGCCGGCCGGGTTGATCAGCGCCGCGTCGAAGTCCCTGTCGTGGGCGTCGTACAGCGCGTTCACCACCTCGCCCTCGATGTTGGAATGGAACATCTCGACGTCGATGCCCAGCCCTTCGGCGTAGCCCTTGATCTGCTCATCGATTTCGTCCAGCGTGGCCGGACCGAAGATTTCCACCTGCGACTTGCCGCGCATATTCATGCCCGCGCCCTGTATCACCAGTACCTTGCTCATCTCTTACGCTCCTGTTCTATCTGACCGTAATTCGCGCTGACCGTAATTTTTATTTCTGAATACAGCTGTTGTAATGTCGTCGGCTTACAGCCGGTCGATGGGGATACAGCCGGCGTTTTCCTTTCCTATTCCGCACCCGGCCCGGTGTACTGCGGCCCGCCCAAGACCGGCTCGTTGGGCACCTCGCTCATGTATCCGGCAAGCATGATGTCGAGCTGCAGCATGAGCATCTTGCTCCAGGCCGCTGCCGCCCTGATTGCCAGGTCTTGGTCGTCCAGCTCCCGGTGAAGCAGGTCGGTCACGGCCGACTGAATGTAGGAGATGGTGCCGATCATGAACCGTGCGGGGACCGAACCCAGGTGGGCGCGATGCAGCGGCGGGTGGCTGTGCACTATGCCCATGGCCAAGACGCGGATGGGGTAGTCCGTATCAATCTGGAAGTCAATGGACCCACGCAGCCAGCGCATCAGGCTGTGCTTGCGGCGCGTCAGGCGTTCTTCGTTGACGTCTCCGTGCTCATCGGCGAAGAAGCGACGGGTTTCCGGGTATTCCAGGAAGTTATCGTAGACCGAGGCTGTGAGATCATCGCCGTGCTCGAGGACGACGTCGCGGGTGGCCTGTATCAGTTCCAGGCCATCCTGGTCCAGGCCGACGAAATCGGCCAATTCCTGCATTCTCCCCGGCCAGTCTATTACCTGCGTCATCAATTGCTCCGCCGCGCCCCTGCGGCAGGGCGACGGCGTGTCTGAATATACCGCCTCGGCTGTCGAGGGGCAACCTGCGGGCTATTGCGCCGCTTGCGGCTCCGCCGGCGCCAGTGGACTCCGCACCAGCGGAGTGATCGCCATGGCGGGAATCAACAGCGCAAGGGCCGCCAGTGCGTGCAGCGAGATAGTCTGCTGCAGCGCCAGCGCCGACACCACGAAGTAGAGCTCTCCCGCCCCGGACAGGTTGGCGATGCCTATACAGAAGCTGAGCAGCCCCATCATCTGACCACGCATGGCGGGCGGCGACACCAGCATCATTATGCTGCTCTGCATGGTGGAGAAGCCCGCCTGCCCGAGGCCGCTGACCAGCAGCAGGCAGAAGGCGAGGGCGTACCAGGGCGCCCAGACGTAGGCCGCCGAAGCCAGCAGCACGATGATGGAGCCAAAGGCGAAGTACCGCCCATGGAAGCGGACTCCGCGCCTCGAGGCCATGAGCGCCGCCCCGGCCAGGTGCCCGAAGCCGTCCGCGGCCACCAGCGCGCCCACGAGGGCCTCGCCCACGCCAAGCAAGTCGGTGCCCACGGCAGGGATGAACTGCTGCAACGGGAATGCCCAGGCGTTCATGACAATGGTGATGGATAGCATCCCCACCAATGCGCCGTTGCTCCAGGCGAAGCTGAAGGCGTTCCCCATCCCGCGCCACATCGGCGGCAGCGCCGTGCGGATGCCCGTTTCGGGGATGCGCAGGCGCGATATGAGCCACAGGTTGTCGATGTGGACAAACAGCAGGAATATGTAAGCCGCTTGGTATCCGGAAAGCTGGATGATGATTCCGCCCACGACGGGGCCGATCATCTTGCCCACGTTCTGGGCGATCACGTCCAGGGACATGGCGTTTACGATCCGGTCCCGTCCGACGATATCGAATATGCCGGTCCGCCGCGACGGGTCTTCGATGGCCTTGGTGGTCCCCTGGATGAACGCCACCAGGAATACGTGCCACGACTGCAGGGACTCGAGGCTGTAAATCATCATGGCCATCAGACCGGCGACAGTTATCACGTTCGCCGCCTGCACCAGCAGCATGATCCGTTGGCGAGAGAAGCGGTCGGCGATGTATCCGGCTATGGGGGAAACGAAGGGACGGGGCAGGTTGTTGAACACCCAGAGCAGCATCAGGTGGGACACGGGGGCGTCGACGACCTGGAGGAGCAGAAGGCTCCAGACGAGGATTTCGTTCCGGCGCCCGAACTCGGCAAGTATTCCCACGGCCCAGATGAAACGGAAGTCGCGCTCCCGCATCAGCATGGCCGCCGTGCCGCGTATGCCGGGAAGAGGCCTCATCAGCGATCCGTCGGAGTGTGCAGTTGCATCGACCCATCCATGGAACAGGAATCCTAGGGAACGGGAATTCGGGAGAACGGGAATCCGGGAGAACGGGAGTCCAAGTATTCTAACCCCGGCCACAAGTGTCGCCGGCGGCGACGCGGATGCCGCCTTTCCGCAAATTCGCACTCTCTCGCCAATTGTTGGCGGTCGGTCCTCATTCGGTCGACGCTTGGCGAGGCCGCATATCCCCGCCTTGACAGCCAGGGAAGTTGCCGATAATTTAAACCTACATAGCATTCCGATGTATGGTACGAATTGGCATTATCCCTAACCACAACCCGACCGCTGGAAGGTCTTCGCGAAGTCGGAAGACCCACCTCATGGGACTTCCCCACCGGGGCCCGCAGCGTTCCATTGATCATTGCCCACCGGGGCGACGTGGCCGCTGCGCCGGAGAACACCCTGCCCGCATTCCGCAGCGCATACGAGCGCGGCGCTGACGGCGTCGAGCTGGATGTTCGAGTCACCCGGGACCGGAAGCTGGTGGTGTTTCACGACCGCAGCCTCGACCGCATCGGCGGGAAACGGGGGCTGGTGAGCAACGCGACCCTCGACGAGATGCGTTCCCTGGACGCTGGAGGCTGGTTCGCCCGGCAGTACCGTGGCGAGAAGACCCCGACGCTGGACGAGGTGTTCGAGCTTCTCCCTCACGACTACCTAGTGAACGTGGAGATGAAGGCCGTCATCCACAACATGCGGTTCGTCGCCCACCTCGTCGCCGATGTCGTGCGCCGCCACGACCGGTGGGACAGCACCCTGGTGGCGAGCTTCAACCCCATATCCCTGTGGGAGTTGCGCCGGATCGAACCCCGGATAATGCGCGGATACATCTGGTCGCGGCGCCACCCGCCGCCCATCAGTTCCCGCGTGTTCAGCCCGCTGGTGAAGGCTCACTGGTACGACCCGTCGGATACGAGCTACAACCCCCGCCTGATGCGAAGCATCCGGTCCCGGGGGATTCGCATGCTCGCGTGGGACCTGGACTTCGGCCGGGACCTGTCGCGGATGGCCGATGCAAAGCTCGATGCGACGGTCACCGACGACCTGGAGCCCCTCCTTCAGCAGCGCCTTGTTCTGATGCGCTGACCCTTGCTCCTACGAGCAAAGCTTGCTATAATAAGTTTGGCCATTTGCGCTCTTTGCGTAATGGCTCGACTGCTTTGGAGGGTAGTGAGTGACCGTTGTCGACGACATCAAGGCCCGCCTGGACATCCTCGAGGTCGTCGGGCAGCGGGTGCAATTGCAACGGTCGGGACGCAGCTACAAGGGTAACTGCCCCTTCCACCAGGAACGAACGCCGTCCTTCCACGTGTTCCCCGACCGACAGTCGTGGCGATGCTTCGGGGCCTGCGCCACCGGAGGCGATGTCTTCGGCTTCGTGATGCGGGCCGAGAACCTGGAGTTCAACGAGGCTCTGCGCGAGCTGGCGCGTCGCACCGGGGTGCAGCTGCAGGAACGCAGGGAATCCCGCGTCGACCCCACAGCGTATGACATAAATGAGGCCGCCCGCGCTTTCTTCCAGCGCCTGCTCGCCTCGACCCAGGGAGCCGAGGCCCGTGCGTATATGGAGGAACGCGGCGTCGACCGCGCCGCCGCCGATGCGTTCCAGATTGGGCTGGCCCCTGCGGATGGAGACGCCCTTCGCAGCCACCTGAGCCGAGAGGGTTTCTCTCCCTCCCAGCTGGCGGCGGCGGGCATAGTTCGGGAAGGGGATGATGGCCGCCAGCGGGACCTGTTCCGCGGGCGCCTGATGATTCCCATCCGCGACGCCGATGGCCGCCTAGCGGGTTTCGGTGGCCGCGCCCTGGACGATTCGGAACCCAAGTACCTTAACTCTCCACAGAGCGAGGTGTTCGACAAGAGCCGGATTCTCTACGCAATGGACCGCTCGCGGGACGACATTCGAAAGAGCGGCGCGGTCATCGTCGAAGGCTATATGGACGCCATCGCGGCCCACCAGGCCGGGTTCCGCAACGTTGTGGCCTCCATGGGCACCGCGCTGACCGAACCCCAGGTTGATGCTATTCGCCGTCTGACGGGCCGGGTCACCATGGCCCTCGACCAGGACGCTGCCGGACAACAGGCCACCCTGCGCAGCCTGGAGTCGTCGTGGCGCATATACCAGAGCCGCGTCGCGGGGCAATCCCGGGGCACCACCCTGATGAATCGCCCGGAGATTCCGGAGATTCGCATCGCGGCCATGCCGCCCGGGCAGGACCCTGACGACGTGATCCACCGCTCTCCGGTGGAGTGGAGCAGGCTGATCGATGAGGCAAAGCCGCTGCTGGAGTTCCTGATAACGGCAACGACCGCCGGCATGGACTCCTCCGCGGCACAGGGCAAGTCGGCAGTGGCCGAGGCCATATTCCCGCTCATTGCGGCGGTGCAGGACGCACCCCAGCAGGACTATTACTTCCAGAAGCTGGCGGAATCGCTGGGCGTGACAACGGAAACACTGCTGGCCAGCGTCGGCAGGCCGACGGTTGCGCGCCGTCCGCGGGCGACGCAGGGCCGCCAGCAGGCCGAGGGGGCGCCGGCAGAGCGAACAGCCACCACCTCCCCCTTCGCCAGGCTGGAACACGATCCGGTCGAAGAGTACTGCCTGGCGCTGTTGATGCGGTATCCGGACCTGGAGGAGTACGCGGAGAGCCTGACCGCCGACCATTTCTGGAGGCACGAGAACCGAGAGATTTTCGGCAAGTACCGGGAGTTCAGGCAAGACTCTGAAGACGCTGCGCCTGAAGACGCCGCGCCTGAAGACGCCGCGCTGGATGACGCCCCTCTGGGTGTGAAGGAACAGCTGGAGGCCCTCAGGCAGAAGGCTATGCCGCCGATGGACTATCTGAAACGCCAGCGCGCGATCACCGATGTGGTCGGCCGGCTGCAGAAGCGCAGCCTTCGTCGCCTCAAGAGCGAAGAGCAGATTCGGTTCGCCGAATCGCCGCCCGATCTCGATGTGGACGACCTGCAGGACATCGTGGCGGTCAACCAGCAAATGAGAGAAACAGAAATATACAGCGGGGAACGGGTCCGTTAGCGCGGACCGTCCCCCGAATCACGGACGCTTGATTCAGGCAAGGAGAATACATGGTTAGTAACCGACACGCCGCCAGGGAGCTGAATCCGGAAGATTTCTTGGAGCCGGCCGCCGAGGAAACGGAAGAGCGCGATCCTATCATCGATATCTTCCGAAAGGTGGACGCCGTCAATTCTGACGGTTCCGACGATGGCGATGAAATCCCAGCGGCAAGGGCCGCGCCCATAGCCATCGCCGGAGAAGAGGAGCAGTGGGACACTCCCGAAGCGGAAAACGGGACGGAAACCACCGACGAGGCTGCCCCGGAGGCTGAGGCCGAAGAACAGGAGCGAAATACCGAGCCTGCCGAGTCAATGGAAGTGCTCGACGATCCGGTGCGGATGTACCTGCGGGAGATCGGCCGGGTTCGCCTGCTCACCTCCGCCGACGAGCGCAAGCTGGCCCGCCAGCTGGAGGGCGGCAAGCACCTGCAGGGCGTGAAGACGGAACTGACCGAGGAACTCGGCGAAGACCCCAAGCCGTGGCAGATCACCACGCGCCTCGTGCAACGCCTCATCGGAGCGGAGCCGCTCATCAACGCGATGGCGGAGGACTTCCGCGGGCGCTACAACGACGCGTTGACCCAGCTCCTGGAGCTGCCGGAAATGCAGCAGAAGCTGACCGCCGCCGGCATAATCCCGCCCGCGGCCGAAGTCCCTTCCGACGAAGAAGGCTCCGGGAAGGGTGAGAGCGTCAACGGCTCCGGTCCTTCGACCGCGACCGCTGACGGGTCTTCCGCCGACGGGTCTTCCAATGTTGAGCCGACCGACGGGGACGCCGTTCCCAACCCGAAGCTGGCAGAGATCCTGGAAAACGACAGCGTCAGCGAGCGGACGAAGGAAGCCATCAAGGCCCTGCTGCAGGGCGAGGAAGAGGTCCTTCCCGCCGAGCCGCGCCTCTCGGATATCCTGGAAAACCAGGAGGTCGCCGGATTCGTGAAGAGCGACCTTCGGGATGCTTACGGCCTCGAGAGCGACGCTGAGGAAGCCGGGCCCCCGGCCGACAGCCCCGTCATCGAGTTACCGGAGCCCTTCAATCCGACCCTGTCGGAGATCCTGGAAATGCCGGACCTGAAGGAAGCCATAACTCCGGAGCTGCAACAGGCGATCAAGAGTGCGGTGCTTCCCTTCAACCCGAGCCTGGCGGAAATGATGGAGGACCCGGCGCAACGGGCCGACAACAACCCGAACCTGCTGCCGGTCAATCCACCGCTGTCCCAGGTAATCAATAACCCGAGGCTGCGGGGCGCCATCGACGCCGAGGTCTCCCAGGAGATGCTGGGACGGCTGTCGGAGGAGCTGGAGGAGCCGTCCGAAGACATATACAAGAGGGTGCTGGACCTGTCGTTGAGTTCCTGGGTGATGTCGCCCAACACCGTCGACGCCCTCAGGGACTGCCAGCTCACGCAGCTCAGCGGCGCCATCGGCGACCCCGACCACATGGCCAGGCTGCAGCGCATGGACCCCCTCCTGAAGCAGCACTACTCCCGGGTTACGGCCGAGAGCGAGAGGGCCCAGTCGCACCTGACGGAAGCCAATCTGCGCCTCGTGGTCAGTGTGGCCAAGAAGTACATCGGGCGCGGCATGGCCCTGCTCGACATGATCCAGGAAGGCAATATCGGCTTGATCCGCGCGGTGGAGAAGTTCGACTATCGCAAGGGCTACAAGTTCAGCACCTACGCCACCTGGTGGATCCGGCAGGCCATCACCAGGTCAATCGCCGACCAGGCCCGCACCATACGCATTCCGGTGCACATGGTCGAGACGATCAACAAGCTGATGCGCCAGCACCGCCGGCTGCTGCAGGAATATGGCCGTGAGCCGACCCCCGAGGAAATCGGCCTGGCCATGGAGATAGGCCCCGAGAAGGTTGAGGAGATTCTCAAGATTTCCCAGGAGCCGGTGTCTCTCGAGACCCCGATCGGCGAGGAAGAGGACTCCCACCTGGGAGACTTCATCGAAGACCGCAACGCCCCCGCGCCCGCGGACGCCGCGTCCTTCCAGCTCCTCAAGGAGCAGGTGGACGAGGTGCTGCACACCCTAACCGAACGCGAGGCCCGGGTGCTGCAGCTTCGCTTCGGGCTGGAAGACGGGCGCAGCCGCACCCTGGAGGAGGTCGGCCGCGAGTTTGGTGTCACCAGGGAGCGAATCCGGCAGATCGAGGCCAAGGCGCTACGAAAGCTGCGTCACCCCACCCGCTCCCGGAAGCTTCGCGACTTCCTGGAGTAGTGGGCCGCGAGTAGTGGGCCGCAAATCCGGTTGAAGCGCAAGGAAGGCAGTTGCATCAGCTTCGGTATCAACAAGGGCGAGCAAAACGAGAAGGGCGGGCAAAACGAGCCCGCCCTTCGTCGTCGCCCTTTGAGTAGACATAATGTGGCCATTGCGACATTATGTTATCTGATTTCGTAAAATTTGCCGATAGAGATTACTGTTTTTGTTGATTCATCATTCACTCGGAGGATATACTCGCTTCAGTCGTAAGTGAGGAGGAGGTTCTTGTGGAAGCTATGACTGTGCCCAAGTGCCTTAAGTGTGATATAGGCTATCTGGTGCCTCTGTCGGACTATGGCGGGCAGGGTGCCGCGGTGCACTTTAAGGCTTGGGTCTGTGTGAATCCCCCATGCGGGTTTAACATAAAGATAAGAAATGGCGACATTTATCTGAACGAGCCGATAACACCGGGATCGATGAACGCCCCCAGGGCTCGCTGAGAAATATTCGGAGCAACCCAGAGAAACAATCCGGCCGTTTCCCAGTGCCTCCGCCGCAAGCCCCGAACGCTCCGGGGAATAGCAGGGTGGTGGTGATGTGAGGTTTAAGTTCCCCGGAAGGTCAGCGCGCACGCAGCGCTTTTCGGGGAACCAGGTGGAGAAAAGTTATGATTGCGGGTTACGACTATCTATCTCTCCGGTTGAGAATGGGAGGGTTCTGGAACAAGACCAGGATCACTGCCGCCGGGCTCCTGGTCACCGGTGGGGTTCTAATTGGAGTGGGCAGCGCCTACTACGGCTATGCCAACGATGCCCGGTCTGATCTCGCCAAATACGAGGTCAACACCGTTGAAATCGCCCCCCCATGGGTTCCGCCAGCACCAGCCCCGGTGCTGGAGCCCTTCAGCCTGGCGTACAATCCCGAGTTGTCCCTGTACTCCGGCGACGCGGGAGTGGACCCGGCGACCCTGGGGCCGATAATTCCCGAGGGATTCGAGCTTATCGATTCGTCTGATGACGCCGCGCCGGCATCCGTGGCGCTGGCCACCAAGATGAGCATATCGGCCCTCCAGATCGACTCCACCATCCAGGAGCTCTCGATCCTGCAAACGGATGACCGCCGGTTCTACGAGACTCCCAACAACACCATAGGCCACATCCCCGAGACCGCCGCCGCCGGAGAGTATGGCGAAGGGTGGTACTTCGGACACACCGAGAGCCCGGTGCTGGACGAAGGTTCGGTGTTCTTCGCCCTCCAAGAAATCCCGGACATGCTCCGCAAGGGGCAGAACATCGACATCATCACCGACAACGGCAACGAACAGTTCCTGTACCGCGTAACCGGGACGCGGATCGTCCACGAGGACGACCTGGTCCTGGAAAGCGGGGGCGGCCCCCAGATACACCTGGTGTCGTGCGTGCCGCGGCTGGTGTATGACCACCGGCTGATAGTCGACGCAGAACTGATTGCCCGAAGGGTGATCACCTGACGCCCGCCCATAACAAGTTGAAACCCGCTCGTGGTCCGGTTGATGTCCACGAGCGGGTTTTCTTTTTCGGGATGTGACGCTTCCGCCAGGGCCTTGACCGCAGGCAATTTGGCCTGCGCCGCCCGCTAGCCCGATCCGTCTCCTGAGTCGTCTGAGTCGCTGGAGATTTTCAGTCGACGCAGCCGGCGCCCCGCCACCGACATCACTTCCACGCGTAGGTTGCCGTCCTCAACGACGTCCCCCACGTTGGGTATGCGGCCGAGCTGGTGATAGACATACCCGCCGACGGTGTCGAAATCGTCGCTCTCGATGTTTATCCCGAACAGGTCTTCCACTTCCTCCGTGCTCAGGCCCGAGTCGACGAAGACTGCGCCGTCCTCCTGCCGCAGGATTTCCGCCTCCCGCACCCGTGAGAACTCGTCCTCGATCTCCCCGACGATCTCCTCCAGCACGTCCTCCATCGTGACCAGCCCCTCGGTGCCTCCGTATTCGTCGACTACGATGGCTATCTGGGTGCGACGCTGCCGGAACTCTTCCAGCAGGGCGTCCACGCGCTTGGTCTCCGGAACGACGTACGCCGGGCGGGTCAGGGAGCGCAGGTCGTGGCCGTTTTCGGGGCTGGCAATGGCCGCCAGCAGGTCCCGCACGTACAGTATCCCCAATACTTCGTCCATCGTCTCGACGTATACCGGCAGCCTGCTGTGCCCGTGCTGGACGATTATCGCCGCCGCACCCTCCAGCGATTCGTCCGCCTCCACCGCCACCATGTCCAGACGCGGCACCATCACCTCGCGGACGGTCGTGTAGTCCAGTTCGATGATGGACCGGAGCATTTCCCGGTCTCGCTGGTCAAGGCCGCTCAGTTCCTCTTCGGTGATTGGCGGCCTTTCCGACTGGCCTGCCGCTTCGGAGTCGTCGCCGTTGCCCGCCTTCCTGCCGGCAGCGGCGTCCGTGGAGCCGTTTGCGCTTCCGGCTCCCTCCGGCTTCAGTCGTCGGTTGCGGTCGCCCCTGCCCTTGCCCCGAAACACCTTGTCGAGCCATCCCAGGGCGGTCATAGCCGTGACCCAATACCGAGTGATTCAAAGCGGCATGACTCAAAACGGGGAGGGAGGCTGAGCGCAGGGACACGGCATGTGCGACGCATGCGGAGGGCATACGCCTCAATGTCGGCTCGAGATTCCCTCGAGCAGCAGGGTAACGGAGGATGGTCTGAGGAGCCTAAATCAGGGGAACCGCTATCTGTATCCAAGCCTTTAAACTCCCGAAGCTCAGGGCGGCCGGCGCCGGAATGTATCGAATTGGCGTCGCTGCGGAGAGGACGGGCTAGTCCAAGTTTCGTCTTATAGTAGCAGGCACACCCACGGCCAGTCTAGCGGGGGGTATGTCCCTCGTCACTACGGCGCCCGCTCCCGTGATGGATCCCTCACCCACCGTCACCGGCGCGACCAGCATCGTGTCGCAGCCGATGAACGCGTCGTCCTCCACCACCGTGCGGTGCTTGTCCTTTCCATCGTAGTTGCAGGTGATCATGCCCGCGCCCACGTTGACCCGCTCCCCGATGGTGGCGTCGCCCGCATAGCCGAAGTGTCCCATCACCGCGCCGGCCCGGAACCGGCTCTCCTTCACCTCGACGTAGTTGCCGATGTGCACGCCCGACTCCAGGTACGCACCGGGCCGCAGGTGGCTGAACGGCCCGATGTCGGTGTGGTCCTCCATCACCGCCTCCTCCAGCGCCGACGACGTGACCCGGCACTCGCTGCCCACCGTGCTGTCGCGTACGACCGAGTTGGGGCCGATCTCGCAGTTTTCGCCGATGGTCGTGTGCCCCAGCAGCATCGTGTTGGGCAGGATGACTGTATCCATCCCGATGGCGGCGTCGGCGTCGATGTATACCGATGACGGGTCGGTCATGGCGACCCCTGCCAGCATCCAGCGCTCGCGTATCCGCCGCTGCATCACGGCTTCAGCCGCCGATAGCTGCACCCGGTCGTTGACGCCGAGGGCCTCCGTGGGATCGAGGGCCTCGGCGGCGATGACGCGGGCGCCGTCCTTCGCGCCGATGGAGGCCAGCGCGGTCAGGTACCGCTCGCCGGACGGCCCGGGGTGTACCTTCTTCAGTGACCGCCAGAGCCACTGCCCGTCGAAGCAGTAGATTCCCGCGTTGACACCGCAGCCGCTACCTTCGCCGGTGAAGTCTGCGGCCTCGACGATAGCGTTTACCCTGCCGTCCTCGACGATCACCCGACCCAGATCGTTCTTGCCCTCGGCGGCCGCGATCAGCAGGGTCATCTGGCCTTCGTTGGCGCTGTGCTTCTCCAGCAGTCGGGATACCGACGGGGCGGAGACCAAGGGCGTGTCCCCACCGATGACCAGCACTCGGTCGTCCTGTCCCTCCAGCAGCGGCGCACAGCACGCCAGGGCACCGCCGGTGCCGTCTAGCACATCCTGGACGGCGTATTCCACCGAATTGCCCAGCACCGACCTGATGGCATCCTCGTTCTGTGGAGAGACCACAACCACAACCCGCTCGGCGCCCGCTTCCCGCAACAGCTCCACCGGGTAGCGCACCATTTCCCTCCCGCACACCCGATGCAGAGGCTTGGGGATGCGGGAACGCATTCTGCTGCCTTCGCCCGCCGCCATGACAACCCCGACCAAGCCCATGTCCGTACCCTCCCGCGGCCTTGATGAGTGCGGTGGCCGCCTCTCGATTATAACCCGCCGCAGTCTGGGGGCTCTGTTTTGCGTTGACACGCGCCTATGCCGACGGCACAATTGGGCTGCTTTCGGGGAGAACCCCCGCTATCGGTAACCGCAATCGAAGGCTTCATAATGGAACGCAACGAAATACCCTTTCTCAGTGCCACCGAACTGGCAGATTTGTACCGGTCGGGCGGCGTTTCGCCGGTCGAGGCGACCGAGGCATACCTGTCACGCATCGAGCAGGTGGACCCGGCCCTCAACTCATACATCACCGTAACCGCCGACCAGGCCCGCGCCGAGGCCCGACAGGCCGAGAGCGAGATCGCCGCCGGGCAGTATCGAGGCCCGCTCCACGGCATCCCGGTGGCGGTCAAGGACCAGTTCTGCACCGATGGCGTCCTCACCACCGGTGGCTCCGAAATCCTGCGCGAGTACGTCCCCGACTACGACGCCACCGTGATGCGCAAGCTGAAGGACACCGGCGCTGTCCTGCTGGGCAAGCTCAACATGAGCGAGTTCGCCATGGGCGACGCCTTCCATCATCCCTACGGCCGCCCCCGAAACCCCTGGGACCTGTCTCGCAACCCCGGCACCTCCAGCAGCGGCTCCGGTGCGGCCACCGCCGCTTTCCTGTGCGCCACCTCCCTCGGCGAGGACACTGCGGGCTCCATTCGCGGCCCCGCGGCCTTCTGCGGCCTCGTCGGCATCCGTCCCACCTGGGGGCTTGTAAGCCGCTACGGCATGCTCGCTTCCACCTGGTCCATGGACGCCGCCGGCCCAATCTCCCGCACCGTGCGTGACTGCGCCGTCACCCTGGGAGCCATCGCCGGACACGACCCCAACGACGGCTACACCCGCAACGCCCTCGTGCCCGACTACCTCGACGGCCTCGATGCCGGAGTCCAGGGCCTGCGCATCGGCGTCATCAGCGACCGCGTCAACGCCGACGGCGTGGAGCCCGACGTTCGCGACGCCGTCAACAGCGCCGTGGCCCACATGGGCGAGCTGGGCGCAACTGTCGAAGACGTTTCTATCCCCCTCCTCGCTCAATCCGCGGCCATCTCCACCACGTTGATATACACCGACGCCACCGCCGTCCACGGCCGGGGCCTGCGCGAATACCCCGAGAAGTACGACCACAACAACCGAATACGTCTGCTTATGGGAGCGCTGATACCTGCCCAGGCTCACCACAAGGCTGCCCGACTCCGACAGATCATCCGCAACCAGATTCTGGAGGCGCTGGAACGTGTGGATGTGCTGGCCCTCCCGACTTCCTCGGTCCAGGCCACGCCCATACCGACCGAGGCAGGCATGGCCAAGAACGGCAAGGAAGACTTCCTGACCATGCTTGGCGGACGTCGCACCTACACCACGCCCTCCAACCTGGCCAACGTGCCGGGCCTGTCCATCAACTGCGGGTTCACCTCGGACGGCCTGCCCGTCGGCCTGCAGCTCGTGGGTCGCCCCTTCGACGAGGCGACTCTCTTCCGCGCCGCCTACGCCTACGAGCAGTCCACCGACTGGCACACCCGCCGCCCGCCGTTGTAGGCAGCGTCCGCCGACCGCCACTTCGCCGTCTCCGAAAACGAGAGGAAAATAGCGAGGAATTCCGATGCCCGATATCCACGAACTCACCGCTGTCCAGATGGCCCGCCAGATTCGCGCCCGTGAGATAAGCGCCGTTGACGTCGCCGAGGCGCTGCTGGCCCGTACTGACTCGCTGGAATCCCTGCAGGCTTGGGTCTACATCGACCGCGAGACCGTGCTAGCCGACGCAGAGCAGCGCCAGCGTGAGCTGGACTCCATGCCCAACCCGGGCCCGCTGCACGGTGTCCCCGTGGGCGTGAAGGACATCTTCTACACCGCCGGAATCCCCACCACGGCCTGCTCCCGCGTCTACGCCGACTTCGTGCCCGACGAGGACGCCGCCGTGCTGACCAGCCTGAAGCAGGCCGGCGCCGTGATGATGGGCAAGACGGTCACCACCGAGTTCGCCTGTCTCGACCCGTCCCAGACGCTGAACCCCTGGAACCCAGCCCACACCCCCGGCGGCTCCAGCAGCGGTTCTGCCGTCTCCGTCGCCACCGGCATGTGCCCCGTCGCCCTCGGCTCCCAGACCGTCGGCTCGGTCCTGCGTCCGGCGTCCTACAACGGCGTCGTCGGCCTCAAGCCGTCCTACGGCCGCGTCAGCCGCCGCAACGTGGTGCCGGTGAGCTGGTCGCTGGATACCATGGGCTGGATGGCCCGCTCCGTCGAGGACGCCGCCCTGATGCTGCAGATTACCGCCGGGCCCGACTCCAGCGACCCGATATGCGCCCGCTTCCCCGCCGGCGACTACCTCTCCGGTCTCGAAAACGGCGCTCCGCCGCGCATCAGCCTGATAACCTCCTTCTTCATGGAGGAGTCCGACGAAGAGACCCAGCGGCACACCCGCGCCATGCTCAACAGGCTGGCCGAGGCCGGGGCATCCGTCGACGAGGTCCGGCTGCCCGACAGCTTCAGCACCGCCATCGAAGACCAGCTCATCATCATGCGCTGCGAGGCCGCCGCCTTCCATCGCCCCATGTACGAGACCCGCTCCGAAGAGTACCGCCCTCTCCTCCGCCGCCTGATTGGTCGCGGCCTCGAGACCAGCGCCATCGAATACTCCGGTGCCCTTGAACGCCGGCTACAGCTCATCACCGATATGCAGGTCCTTGCCGAAAACGCCGACGTGCTGCTCACGCCGACCACGCCCACCCCTGCGCTGGCCGACGTGACCAACACCGGCAACACCCAGTTCCAGGGCCCGTGGACCTCCTGCGGCCTGCCCACCATCACCATCCCGTCCGGCCTCGCCGCGTCTGGCCTGCCCATGGGCCTGCAGTTCATCGCCGCTCCCTTCCGCGAGGAACGCCTGCTCGCCGCCGCCCGCTGGTGCGAGCGCGTCCTCGACGTCCAGCTCTCCCCGCCGGTGTAGGTCGCATTTCCGAGATACCATACCCCTGGATATGGGGTTATAGTGGGAGTATCGACTGTCTGATTCCACGTAGAGGTCTGATCGTGTGCCATCGGACGGCATATAACGTCATCGCTGCGAGGCCGCTATGACCACCAAACGCCCCGCGCCGCCTTCCTACGGGCCGACGGAACAGTTCCCGGAAAGGCCTCCCAGGGGTGATGCTCAGAATTCCCTTTACCTCAATTTCCCCGGCTATCAGCCCGCTTTGGCCCAGCATTTCGGCTCTACGGACACTACCCTGGTCATCAGCGAAATGCCCATAGGCCGCAATCTCCGTCAGCGCCGCGGCCTGCTTTACCCGGACCTCTTCATCGCCTTCAACGTGGACCGTGAGGAGGCTATCGCGAGGGGGGGATTCGCCATTGATGATCAGCCAAAGCCGCCGGACTTCGCCTTGGAAATCGCCTCCCTGAACACAGCCGAGAACGACTACACTCGCAAGCGGACCGGCTATGCCGATTATGGAGTGCTTGAGTACTGGCGATTCGACAACACCGGAGGCCGGTATTATCCGACCGGTCTCGCGGGCGACCGGCTGGTTGATGGGACATACCAGCCCATAGAAGTCGTCCAATTAGCCGAAGGAGTGTACAAGGGCCGAAGCGACGTATTGAATCTCGACCTGTGCTGGGAGCATGGTCAGCTTCGGTGGTACGACCCGGCATCTCAGAGCTACATACTCACCCACGCTGACGAAAGAGAACGGCGGATGGCTGCTGAAGCCCAGCGAGACGCTGCCGAGGCTCGCGTACGACAGCTCGAAGATGAACTACGTCAGCGCTCATGATTCGATAGATTCGAAGGAGAAAACGCCATGCCGCAAGCCAACATCCCGTCCGAAGAGGAAGTACTCAGCTACTTCGACAAGTTCTCAAACTGGGGCCGCTGGGGCGACGACGACGAGCTCGGCGCACCCAACCTGATCACGCCCGACAAGGTCAAGCGAGCCGTCGGCCTCGTGCAGGAAGGCGTCCGCGTCTCCTTGGCCCGTACCGTCAGCTTCGAGCCTTCGCTGGACGCGCCCTCGCCGCCCGTCCACTTCATGGTCGAGAGCGGCGAGGGTTGGGCCAGCGGCCAGAAGGTCAGCAACCGCGCCTTCCCTGCCGCCACCGACTACTTCGGCATGATCTTCCACGGCTACACCGTGACCCACGTAGACAGCCTCGCCCACTTCTTCTGGGACGGGAAGACCTACAACGGCAAGCCCGCTCACCTCGTCTCCACCAGCCTCGGCGCAACCTTCGGCTCCGTCGAGGAGGCCAAGGAGGGCATCATCACCCGTGCTGTCCTGGTCGACGTGCCCATGATCAAGGGCATTGACTGGATCGACCGTGGCGAGGGCGTGATGATCGACGACATCCTCGCCGCCGAGGAGCGCTGCGGATTCAAGGTCGAGGAAGGCGACGTGCTCCTCATCCGCACCGGACAGCTCCACCGCCGCAACGTCGAGGGCCCGTGGCCCCGCGAGTCCGGTTCCGCCGCTTGCCAGGCCTCGTGCCTGCCCCTGTTCTACGAGCGCGGTATCGCCATGCTCGGCACCGACACCGGCAACGACGTCAACCCGCCCCAGTACGATAAGGTTCCCAGTCCCATCCACCAGGTGGGCATCACCGCGATGGGCATCTGGATCCTCGACAACGCCAACCTCGAGGAGGTGGCCGTGGCCTGCCGCGAGCGCAATCGCTGGGAGTTCATGATATCCATCGGCCCCCTGCGGTTGCACAACACCACCGGTTCTCCGGTCAATCCCATCGCGATATTCTAGCGACCACGAAGTCCCCTCCAATGCGAGGGGACTCTTGCTATAACGGACTCTTGCAATAAAAGGAGGCAGAAATATGCCGCACTATGTTTACGTTGCCGCCCAGGATGACAACAAGGTTGGAATCTTCACCATGGACGCCGGTACCGGCGCTCTGACCCATCAGGCCGACGCCGCCATGCCCGGAGGCCCGTCCCTGCTCGCCATCAGCCCCGACAAGGGCACGCTGTATGTGAGCCACCGCGAGGCCCTCAGGCTCTCCAGCCACCGCATCGACCCGTCCACCGGCGGACTGACCCAGACCGGCTCGGTCGACGTTGAGGACTGGCCGGCCTACATCGCCACTGACCGCACCGGCCGCCACCTGACCGTGGCCTTCTACGGTGGCGCGCGCGCCGGCGTCTACCCCATCGGCGCAAACGGCGAGCTCGGCGACGCTGCCACCGAGCTGGTGACCACCGTCGAGGGCGCACACTCCATCCTCACCGACCGCTCCAACCGTTTCGCCTACGTCCCGCACATCGCCTACGTCCAGGACAACGTGCTCGAGCCCCCGAAGAACATTGCCGGCCCCAACGTCATCTACCAGTTCCGCTTCGACGCCGATTCGGGACGCCTCATCCCCAACGACCCGCTGGTGGTTGAGATGAACGGCTTCCTCGGCCCCCGCCATTACACTTACCATCCCTCGCTGGACGTGGTCTACTTCTCCGATGAGCAGGGCAGCAGCGTCACCGCCTACAACATCGACTCCGAGGGCAGGCTGTCTGCCTTCCAGACCATCTCCACGCTGCCCGAGGGCCACACCGAGCGCAACACCTGCTCGCAGATCCAGATGACCGCCGACGGCAGCCTGCTGTTCGTCCCCAACCGGGGCCACAACAGCATCGCCAGTTTCACCGTCGACCCCAACACTGGCGCGCTAACCGCCGCCGGGCGTGCCTCAACCGAGTCGGTGCCCAGCGCCTTCAGCCTCGACCCACAGGGAAAGTTCGTCTTCGGCGCAGGCTCCGCCACCGGCCGCCTGTCCTCCCACAGCATCGACGGCGCCACCGGCCAGATGACGCCCCTCGCCACCTACGACGTCGGCGCACGCCCCATGTGGGTCCTCACCACCACGTTAGGCGAGTAACCCACGCGCTCTCCGGAATCTGGGTAAACCAAAGCCCGCGCATCCTGAAATCGGCGAGGATGCGCGGGTTTCTCGTCTCTTCCGCCGGACGAGACGGCGAACGTTCTTCCCTGCCCCGGCTAACTTAACGCCATAGTGGGTACAGAGTTAGGCAACGCTCACCGCCGCGCCAGTCGCCGCAGCAACGCTCCCATCCGCCCCGACTGCAGCTTCTCCGACAGGAAGCCCAACGCCAGTTGCTGCGACGCCATCGAGTACGTCGGGTAGACGTGAATCGACCGCGCCAGGTCGCCCAGCTTTATGCCCTTCTCGATGGCCAGCGTCCACTCGTGGACCATCTCCCCCGCACGCGGCGCCACGATGGTCGCGCCAAGAACCGTTCCGTTCCGAAGGTGCACCGCCTTCACGAAACCGTCCGCCTCGCCGTCGGTCAGCGCCCGGTCCACCTCGCCCAGCGGCCATCGCGACACCAACGCTTTTTCCCCGTGCCGTTCCCGCGCGTCCGCCTCCGTCAGCCCCGCCTGCGCCGCTTCCGGGTCGGTGAACGTTGCCCGCGCTACACTCTGCCGCACCGCCTCTGCGTTCATCGGCAGGAACGCGTTTCGCACCGCCATGAACCCCTGCCACCCGGCATAGTGCGTGAACTGCGGCCCCCCGGTGACGTCGCCCGCCGCATACACGCCCCTCGCGGTCGTACGCAGGTGTCGGTCCACCCTGATGCCCTCGGGCCCGTGCGCAACCCCAGCCGCATCCAGTCCCAACCCGTCGACGTTGGCCCGTCGACCCACCGCCACCAGCAGCGTGTCAGCCTCGACTTCCAGTCCGCTGCTCGTTTCTACACAGACTCCTGAGCCGTTGCTCGATTGCGAGACCGCCCGAACGCGCTCTCCGGCAAGCACCGCGACGCCCTCGTCCGCAAACCGCCGCGCGATGACCGCCGATGCCTCTGGGTCCTCCAACGGCAGAACACGGTCAGCAGCCTCGATGAGCGTCACTCGCGAACCCAGCCGCGCGAAGGCCTGCGCCAGCTCGCACCCGACAGCACCCGCCCCCACCACAGCCATCGACGACGGCAGCACTTCCATGCCCCACACCGTTTCGTACGTGTGAAACTCGACGCCATCGAGTCCCGGGATTGGCGGAACGGCGGGCGAGGCCCCGGTGCAGACCAGAAATCGCCGAGCCGTAAGCACCCGCCCGTCCACGGCGACGCTGTCAGGCCCGGTGAAACTGGCATTGCCCTCGACGACGGCAATGCCCTCTCCCGCCAGCGTTTCGGGCGATTCGGTGTCGTAAATGTGGGTGATGACCGACCGTATGCGCTCCATCACCGACCGCAGGTCCACATCCCCCGCAACCTCTGGTAGCCCGAACCTGCTCGCGTTTCGCATCGAATGAGCGACCCCGGCCGCCCTCAGCAGCGCCTTGCTTGGAACGCAGCCGGTCCACGTGCAGTCGCCGCCCACCCGCGCCCGCTCGATCATCGCCACCGACAACCCCAGCGACCGGGCAAACCGCGCCGCAACCAGCCCGGCCGATCCGGCCCCGATGACGATCAGGTCGTAGTCGGCCATATTCGCCGAACCTGTAACGGTTCAGCCGCTGCCGTGGGCAATAGTAGCAAGGGCAGTCGACGCCTTACGGGTAGTTGGGCGGCGCAGACTTCAGCCCGGCGACCCGTTCGCAACGCAGTGCCGCTCCCAGCAGCCTGCCCTCCTGGCCCATGGGCGCCGCGAACTGCACCGCCATCGGCATCCCGAGGCTGCTCAACCCGGTGGGCACCACCACCGTCGGCAACCCGGCAGCGGTCCATGGCGACTGGAACGCGGCGTCTCCGGTGGTGTTTAGGTCCTTCGGTGCAGGCGACGGCGTTGCGGGCGTCATCAGGATGTCCACCTGCCCCGCCATGGCGTTCATGTCGTCTCGGAACTGCCGCCGCAGCTTCAGCGCCTTCAAGTACGTCGCCGTTGGCGTGATCAGTCCCATCTCGATGCCCGACCGGACGCGCGGCCCGTAGTCCGCCGCCCGCGTGCGGTGATTCTCGGCGTGGAACCCGGCGCACTCAACGTTCATCACGATGCGTTGCATGCTGTGGGCGTGCTCGAAACTCTCCGGCAGCGGCAGCTCCACCACCTCGGCCCCTGCTCCCGCCAGCTTCTGCGCCACCGACTCGGTGTGCGCCCACATTTCGTGCGTGGCGTAGTCTTCGAAATACTCCCGTATCAGTCCGATCCGTGGCGCGGCTCCGCTCGCCCCCGCGTTCATCTGCGCGGTGAAGTCCGGCACCGGCTCTCGCAGGCTGCCCGGGTCGTTGTCGTCACCGCCGCTGAGCACAGTCAGCATCAGCGCCGCGTCGGCCACCGTCCGGGTCAGTATCCCCACGTGGTCCAGCGACCAGCTCACCGGCACGACGCCGTAACGGCTGATGCGCCCGTACGTCGGTTTGAGCCCCACGATGCCGTTGTACGCCGCCGGACGGCACGTCGACCCGCCTGTCTGCGAGCCCAGCGCAGCAGGCGCCATCCGAGCCGCCACCGCCGCCGACGAGCCGCTGCTCGACCCGCCCGGCGTGTGCTCCAGGTTCCAGGGATTGCGTGTCGGCGACGGGTCCGACGTCGCGAACTCGGTCGTCACCGCCTTCCCCAGCACTATCCCGCCCGCGGCCTTAATCTTGGCGACCGATGTCGCGTCGTATTCCGGCACGAAATCGGAGTACACCTTCGACCCGCAGGCGGTCAGCATTCCGGCCGTGTAGAAGATGTCTTTCAGTCCCACCGGCACACCGTGCAGCGGCCCCAGCTCGCCGCCCCAGTCCGCCGCGAACTCCCGTTGGCGGGCGGCTTCCAGCAGCCCTTCACGGTCGATGGTCACCCAGGCGCGTAGTTCGCCGTTCAGAGCGTCAATGCGCGCCAGCAGCGACTCCACCAGTTCAATGGGAGACAGTTTCCCTTCTTTTATCTCGGTCGCCGCTTCGGTTACCGAGAGTTCGTAAGGCTTGGCCATAATTCAACCTCGGTTCGGCGGAGCGTAACGCGGTGAACCGCTGCACTTCCAGCCTTAATATTTACGGTGCGCATTATTTTCGGCGCCCATTACTTTGGGTGCTCAATATTTCCGGTGACGGTCAGCCCTGCAGCAGCGGCTCCAGGTCCGGCGGAGTATCCGCCTGTTCCACGGCCGCTATCTGCCCCGCGGTGGTCTGCAGCGCCTCCTCCAGTTCGGCGGCTCTTTCTTCGCCGAACTGTGACGCGGCCCTTCGCTTCAACTCGTGGTAGATGTCATCTTGAGAGGTGTTCTGTGTCATATTTGCTCCGTGTCAAACAGGAAGCGCCCCAGCGGATACCGCTGGAGTCAACATAATATATCGTGATTCTAAGTCCGCCGGATTTGTCGGTCAATGTAACCGCGCTCTGCTTTCGGCCTATTTGTGGAGTATCGCCGGTGCCTGGACCGCCAATCAGGCGGAAATAGCCACTATCGGCGTCGCGAGGTTGATATAATCCCCCGGAATTGAGACTCCCAAATCAGGAGCGTGTTATGGCTGACAATCTGTCCGGCATACTCGAATCTCCCGAGCACACCCACCTCGCCGACGTGGGCGGCAACACCGAGGGCCCGCTCTGGCACCCCGACGGCTACCTCACCTTCGTTTCCCTCACCGAAAGCCGCTTGTACCGCTGGGACGAGGCCAACGGAGTATCAGTAGTCCGCGAAAACACCGGCGAGGGCAACGGTTGCACCTTCGACCGTGAGGGTCGCCTGCTGATGTGCGAGGGCGCAGACCATCGCCGCATCACCCGCATGGACGCCGACGGCACCGTCACCGCCATCGCCGAACGCTGGCAGGGCAAGCGGTTGCACAAGCCCAACGACGTAGTCACCCGCTCCGACGGCAGCGTCTACTTCACCGACCCGTCGCTGCGTCTTGAGCCTGAACTGCGCGAGTACGATGCCGCTGGCGTGTTCCGCATCGCTCCCGACGGCGAGGTGCACATGGCTACCGACGGCTGCGATTACCCCAACGGCCTCGCCTTCTCCCCCGACGAGTCGGTGCTCTATGTCGCCATCAGCCGCGTCAGCCTCGACTGCATCGGCGAGGAGGAGCGCGGCGAGGTCTGCACCCATCGCAAGATTCGCGCCTTCGACGTCGCTGCCGACGGTTCCCTCAGCAACAACCGCGTCTTCGCCGACATGAGCTCCGCCGAACCCGGCGTCCCCGACGGCATGAAGGTCGATACCGCGGGCCGCGTCTTCTGCACCGGCTCCGGCGGCATCTGGGTCTTCGACCCCGACGGCACGCACGTCGGCGTCATCCGCGGCCCCGAGGTCCCCCGCAACATCGCCTTCGGCGGCCCCGACTACCGCACCGTCTACACAACGCCGGGCACGTCGGTCTACAGTTTCCGCGTGACCACCCCGGGCATCAAGCCCTAGACTCCCTTGCCCTCAAGCGTTGTGTATCGTACAATTGTTCTGTAATCGAACGCTCTGAACACCCAGAATACTCCGTCGCAAATAACGGCAAAATTGATACTAACGTTACGCAATGTTACAAAATGTTACACCTCCATGAGAGGACCCACGGAAAATGAGACTGGGGCTCCGACTGGCATCCCCTCATAGGCATCGGATTCTGGCTTATTCCATCTCCTCGAAGAAGGTGATTCGGGAGTGGCCGATAACCCCAGGCGGAACACTCTTCACCGGCCGGACCGCCTGATTGCAAACCCTGCCCTTCCCAGTCCGGTGGGTGGAGAACTGCCCCCTCACCCTGTATCATTGGCGGCAATCTGAATCAGCCATCAGGAGTTAAATAGTGACTTCAAGCAACGTTGTTGGTTCCGGCGACTTCACCTACGAAATGAACCCCGAGTGGGCCAAGCTCCCAGAGGGATGGGAGATGCCCACCGCCGCGGTCTATGGCGACTCCCAGGACCGCGTCTACGCCTTCAACCGCGACCCGGAACACCCCGTCTGCATCTTCGACAAGGACGGCAACTTCATCTCCTCCTGGGGTGCCGGTCTCATCACCTTCGCCCACTCCATCCTGCTGGACAGCAACGACAACGTCTGGCTGGTCGACCGCAACACCCACGAGGTCCACAAGTACACCGGCGACGGCCAGCACATCATGACCATCGGCCAGAAGGGCGTCCGCTCCGACACCGGCGTCGACCCTGAGGACTACAGCTCAACGGCCTTCCAGTCCGTCACCCACGGCGGCCCTCCCTTCAACATGCCCGCAGGCATCGCCCTGAACGACGCCGGCGAGATATTCATCGCCGACGGCTACGCCAACGCCCGCGTCCACAAGTTCACCCCGCAGGGACAGCTCATCAAGTCCTGGGGCGAGCCCGGCGACGGCCCCGGCCAGTTCCGCCTGCCCCACGGCGTCTGGATTGACCGCCAGGGACAGGTCCTTGTCGCCGACCGCGAGAACGACCGCGTCCAGGTGTTCAGCCAGGAGGGTGAGTACATCTCCA
The DNA here is from genome assembly GCA_963667415.1 of Dehalococcoidia bacterium. Taxonomy (GTDB): domain Bacteria; phylum Chloroflexota; class Dehalococcoidia; order Lucifugimonadales; family UBA3495; genus VXOI01. The sequence continues at coordinate 1,780,387 of OY763410.1, forward strand.
CCTGGCCCAGCAAGCTCATCGGTCCTGCCTTGCTGTACGTAGACTCCGAGGACATCGCCTACATCCCCGAGCACAACGGCGGGCTGTTCAGCGTCCTGTCGCCCGACGGGGAAATCATCACCCAGTGGGGTTCCGAGCTGCACCGCTCCTGCCACGGCGTGTGGGCCGACTCCAGCAAGGACCTCTACTTCGTCATGCCCGGCGAGTGGGGCCGCAGCCGCCGCGTCGTCAAATTCCACCGCCGGTAGCGTCCGTCTCGATAGCACACGAAGGGCGCGGGGCTTGCGAGTCAAACGCGCCCTTTGCTATGATGAATGTCTGTTGTGGGGCTGTAGCTCACTCGGGAGAGCGCTTCAATGGCATTGAAGAGGTAGAGGGTTCGATCCCCTCCAGCTCCACCACCGTATCCAATACTGCGAACTCCGCCGTTCAGGGCGATTTCAGCGGCGTCCGCTCCCCCTATGGGACTGTCCTCCGGCGTGGGTATCGAGTAGATGATCGTCGCTCCGCCGGGCCGCACCAGCACCTCCTTTACGAATGACCGCACGAAGGCTTTGGTCTCGGTCAGTTCGCTGGCCTTGAGGAATTCGCTCATGTCCTTGGCAAAAGCGGCGATGACGTCGGCGCTGTCCAGCAGTTCCCGACGCTGGGACAGAACTGCCCGCGCTTCCTCGGCGGCGGCTTCCAGTTGCTCCCGCCGGTGGCGGTGTTCCAGGATGCGCTCCGAGGCGTCGGCCATGTCCAGGTCGGTGCTTTCCACGAAGTGCCAGATGCGGTCCAGCTTCCGCTTGACCTCCTCCAACTCGGCCTCGATGGTCTCCAGGTTTTGCCGCTGCTCCCGGGCCAGCCCGTCCATCTCCTCGTCCACCAGTTTCACCAGGTCGCGGACGTTGGACTCGGTGAGGATGTTATCCCGGATGTTGGAGATGATGATGTGCTCGAAAGACTTGGCGTTGAGCCTGGGGGTGTCGCAGGTTCCGCTGCCCTGCTTGAGCAGGGACTGGCAGACGTAGTAGGTGTACCTGCCGCTCTTGGCCTCGGCGGCGGTGAGGGCCTTGTTGCAGGTCTCGCACTTGGCCAGGCCGCTGAGCAGGTAGGGGCTGGCGGCGCGTCGGGGGTGGGTGACCCTGGGTGCCCGAGCCTCCAGCAGCCTTCTGGCCCGGTCGAAATCATCCGCTGACACGATGGCGGGGAAGGCGTCTTCCACCCGCACCGGCTCCTGTCCGTCCCTCGCCTTCTGGCCCCATACAAGGGTGCCGGTGTAGGCTTCGTTGGTGAGCACCTTGTGGACGGTGGTCTTGCGCCACTGCTTGCCGCTGGGGGAGGGGATGCCCTCGGCATTGAAGGTCTTGAGGATGTCCAGGGAGGTCCTGCCCTGGAGGGTGAGGTCGAAGATGCGGCGGACCACGGCGTCGTGGGGCGGGTTCAGTTCCAGGCGGGGTCGCTTCTTGGCCCCGTCCTGGACGTAAACCCGCTGATAGCCGTAGGGGGCGTTGGTGGTCATCCAGAAGCCCCTAGATGCTGCCTCCCTCATTCCCCGGGTCACTTCTTGCGCAAGATTCTCGCTATAAAATTCGTCCACGGACTCAATGATAGCCTCCATCAGCTTGCCGGTGGGGGTATCGTCGGCGTGCTCGGTGATGGAGACCACGCGGACGCCCTTGCGTCTCAGCATGGACTTGAAGGCCACGGCGTGCTCCCGCTTGCGGGTGAATCTGGAAAATTTCCATACGAGAATCTCTCTAAAAGGCGCTTCCTGCTTGGATGCCTCGTCCAGCATCTTGCGGAACTGGGGCCGGTCGGCGATCCTGCCGCTCTCGGCCTCGTCCACGTACTCGCGGACGGCCAGGTATCCGTTCTTTTCTGCGTAGTCACGAAGCGCCCGTAGCTGGGCGGCTACGGAGAGGTCCACGTCCTGGCGGTCGCTGGACACCCGGGCGTAGAGGGCCGCCGGGGTCAGGTCGTTCTGCTTACTCATCGCTGTGTCCTCCTTGATCATCTTCCTCTGACTGATTGGTCTGGCGGGAGCGCAGCCGTTCCAGGCGCTGCTCACGGCGCATTTCCCGCTCTTCCATATACAAACGGAGGGCTTCGCGCACCAGTTCGCTCATGTCGCGGCCCTCTTCATCCTTCACCCGCTGCACCTGGTCAAACATCTCCGGGGGCAGGGAAAAGGTAATGGTCCTGGATTTCCGGCCTGGGGGCATGGCTTCTTTTTTTGCCTGTTGTGATACTAGATTGTCTTACTATAATTATCGTCGGTCCGGCCCTACCGGTCAAGGCGCGGCCAGGGCCGCCAAGGGGTTGTTGCGGCTATCGCGCCGCCGTCCCTGCCCGCCCGCCAGCGGGGCCAGCGCGGCGCGGAACTCCCGGGGCACGGCCACCACCGCCAGCTTGGCCAGCCTTCCCTTCCAATAGACAGACGTGGCAGCCACGGCCAGACCGTCCGCCTCGGCGTACTCGGTCCGGCCGCTGCGGGCCGCCCGTTCCGCCAGGGACCCGGCGGGGACGCGCCGGTGCCGGTGGGGAATGCCGCCCCGCTTGCCGGTTACCAGCGGCGACGCCGGCGGCCCCATGCCCTGCTTCCGCTTCACCACCGTGGCCCGCAGCGCCGCCAGGTCGTCTCCCTGGGGCCATGTGGCCGGGTCTCCCCGTCCGGGCCGCTCGTACAACGCCACAAAGTAGGGCAATCCCCGCACCACCTCGGCGAGGCGCAACGCCACGGCGGCGTAGGCGTAGCCGTACTCCCGCTGCAAAGCCATCAAGTCCAGCCCCGAGGCCAAGGCCCGGGTCTCGAACTCTTGGGGTTGCATCAGCACCGCCGCCGCGAACCGGTCCGCCTGCCGGCACGCCTCCTCCTCCGGCTGGGTGCCCGTCTCCAGGTCGCACAGGGTCTCGTGCATGATCTCGTAGGTTTCGTGGAGCACCGTATAGTCCCGGGCTCCCTGCCACAGCTCCTCCTTGTAGAAGATGTGGCGCTCCTGGCCCAGGATTCCCACGTGCAACCCCCTGGGCGCACCGTCAAGGGACATCGCCACCACCTCCCCGAACCCGGCCTCGCGCAGCAGGGCCCTGAGCTCCTCCAGGTCGGGACGGGCCGACACGTGAAAGTGCTCCACGAAGCGGGCGGCGATTGTTTCAGAATCGCAGCGCATTCCCTCATGGTGTTCGTCCAGCAGGTCGCGGCAGAAACGGTCCACGGTGTCCACGGAATCAATGGTCTGGGTCTCGGTCATTCCAGAAGCCTCTTGCCGGTGAATTTCTGGTACATCTCCACGATGAAACGCTTGGCGTTCAGGGACAGGGGGCCGTCGGGCCGGGTGCCCACCCGGAAGACCGGGTCGGAGAGCACGTAGCGGTAGGCTCGCTCCACTTCAAGGGCCTGGTCGGCGGTGGGGTCCGGGTCCCCCAGGTGTCCGGCGCGCTTGAGCAGGGCATGGCCGTCCACGTTGTAGATGGTGGACAGCTTGTTCAGCAGGTTGGGGCCGGGCCTCCGGTCGCCACGTTCGATCTGGGAGAGATAGGAGCCGGAGACGCCGGTCAACCGGTTCACGTCCCGCAGGCTGAGGTCGCCCCGCAGCCGGCGCAGCAGCGGCCCCAGTTCCAGGTTGGGTTCCAGTTCCATCAGTTCGTTCAACCGGTCGTCATGGTCGTCCACGATGCCCTCTCCCTGCCCGTTGGTGATACAGCATAATTGTTACATTGGAGCGTATTTATTGTTACATCAAAGCGAGCACTTCGTCAAAACTATACGATATTGACAGAAGAACCGTTGCCAGATGGTGTGCTGTATTGTTACATTACCATAGATTAGCACGCCCGTTCCACGTAGGAATTATACACATCCGGCGCACCGGGGGACACCCCCCTCCGTCACGCCGGAAACCACCGGAGATAGACGCCACGTGAGCAGAAAGAAACGGCTTACCTTGGCCCAGAACCACCAGCGCGTCGAGGGTCTGCGCGTCCTGGCCCGCATCATTGCCCGCCACTACCTGGAACACCCCGACCTGTACCCGGACCCTCCCGGAGCAGAGGGGGCGGTTCCACCCGTCCAAGGCAAAGCCCACGGCGACGGGAAGGCGGTCCGGAAGGAGGATGGGGCGTGAACCGCAAGAAGCCCACGTTCCGGGCCAGGCTGGACCAGCGCAAGGCTTGGGCGCTGCTCAACCAGCTCAACATGAGCCAGAACGAGCTGGCCCGGCGCATCGGCAGGTCCTCCGGCTTCGTCTCCGACCTGTTCAACGGACGGCGCTGCGCCTCGCCGGAGACGCGCCAGCAGATCATGGACGCGCTGGGCGTCACCCGCTTCGAGGACCTGTTCTACCTGGAGGAAACGGATGACTAGAGGTCAAGATTGCTCCACCTACCGGCATTACCCGCCGGGCGTGGCCCTGATGCCCGAGGACTTCGCGAGGAAGCTGGCGGCTCTCAAGGAGCTGACCGGCCTCACCTGGGAGGGGATGGCCGACGCCCTGGGGGTGGACCCCCGCCAGCTGTGGCGCTGGCGCACCCAGGGCGGAGAACCCGGCGCCGGCCCTTTGCTGGCCCTGGTGCGGCTGGCGGTGCGGGTGCCGGGCGGATTGGCCATGCTCCTAGACGAGGACCTGATCGTAATCTTAAATCCGAGGAGGTAACCGCATGACATTGGCAGAGCGCAACCCTTTGGCTGACTTCCGCCTTCCGCCCTGGCCGGAGGACTTCGGGCGGCGGCTGGAGGGCCTGAAGGCGCTGACCGGACTGAAATGGCAGGAGATGGCCGCCCTGCTGGGGGTGACCGACCGGGCCATACTGCTGTGGCGGCGGGGTGAGCGCCGGCCCTCCGGGGCCAGCATCCTGGCCATCACCGAGCTGGCACGCAGCATCCCCGGCGGCATCGAGCTGCTGTGCCGGGGCGACGCCGGGGCCTTGCCCCTGTGGGTCAACGATGGCGACGCTGGAGATTATGGCCGTGAGTAGCGGCCTGAACGGGGCGGGGCAGGACCGTGCTTTGCGGTTCCCCGCGCTGTCCCTGCCCCGGGACTTTCCGGTTCGGTTGGGCCGGCTGGAAGACCGGTCGGGGACTTCCCTGGAGGAGATGGCCCTGGCCGCCGGCCTGCCCGTCAACCGAGGCCGGCTTTGGCGCGTCGGTCGGCCCCCCAGCGAGGACGAGCTGCGAGCCATCGTGCATTTCGCCTGCGGAGTGCCCGGTGGGGTCGCCGTGCTGCTGCTGGACGCATCCCAACCCTGGCCGGTGCGGGAGTGAGTTCTTCATGGGCCGTCGTCAGCAGTGGGTCTATCACATCGAGCCGGAGGAGTTCCCCCCGGACTTCCCGGAGCGGCTGGACCGCTTCCGTCAGGCCGCCGGATTTAGCTGGCGGGGCCTAGCCCGGCGGCTGAAGGTCAGCGCCCGCACGGTGTTCCGCTGGAAGGCTGGGGCCGCTCCGGGTTCCGGCTATCTGGTGTCCCTGTTCAGCCTGGCCGCTGGAATGGGGCTGCTCCATCTGCTCCTGCCGGAGTTGGGGGAGCCGGAGGATGGTAGCGTAGCGCTGGGGTAGTTGGCGCAAATTATATGAAATCACCGCATCGCAGGTCCGGACGGGTTATTCCGTCCGGCCTTTTCGCGTGTTTGGCCGCGACGTAGGCCTGGAAGAAGCTCAGGCCGCTCTGCCCAAGGGTGACGCCTGGGCAACGAGGGCGGAGTGCGCCGTGGCTTTCCGAGTGTTCACCGCGTTCTGGTCAGGGTGATTATAGCTATTGCGGCGCGTTCGCTGTGGCTGGTCTGAAGGAAGTCCACGATGGCGGCTTCGGCTTTGTTCAGCCAGGTGGTCGCCGTCCGAGCGGTCAAACTTGACCGAGGATTGTAGTCCGCGTTATGGCGTTCGTTCTGGAGGTCGCGGAACAGGTCGGCGAAGACCTGGGCATCGGCTGACAGTAAGGCGCGGTTCTGTTGCAGCTGTGCTTTGGCGTGATTGTGGTCCAGGCCCCGGTAGATGCGAATCCAGGCCTCGGCGGTCAGTTGGTCATGGGCGGGACCGATAAGCGCGTCGGCGTTGCTGGCAGCCAGGGCGTGGAAAGCTGCGTAGTAGGCGGTGCTGACAGCCCGCCGGATCGCTCCGGGCGTGGGTTGGGCCGCCGGCGGATGGGGGATGAGGGTTGCCCGTCCAGCGGCGATGAGTTCCTCCCAGTTGATCGGGGCCGGGGGTTGAAAGCCCGGCTGGACGGTCCCGGTGGTCATGCTGGAATCTCGCTCCGGTCCGCGTAGGCGATGGTCGGTCGGTCGAAGCCGCGCTCCTCGCACAGCGGGTCAAGGCGCAGCGAGAATTTGTTGAGCGACCGCGCGTCGAGTTCGGGATGGTCGTCCTCGAATATAACGGTGGTCCTGATGTAGTCATCGCCGTCGGGACCGGGCAGGGATTCCGAGGTTACCTCCGCGATGATGAAATCATCGGGCAGGTATCCGGCCAGTGCCACGCGCACCAGGTCTGAAATATGGGTCAGGGCTGCTTGAGATGCGTTCAAGGCGTAGACCTCCTCGCCAGATTGTGCGTTGGAATGTTATTGGCGCCAGGGCCGAAAGGTCAACCGGCCCCGGCGGGTTCGGAGTTGGCGGCTGATACTGACACTGGTCTGCGTTGGAGAGGCATTTCCTACAGATCCCAATCCTCGGTGAGCAAGCGAAGGTCGCCGAAGACGGGCAAGCGTAACACTTGCTCCTTGGTGTCGCCGTGAATTGCAACGACAAATCGTTATTCCTGTTGCTAGGCGTGCTGAAACCGTTTGAGGAAAGTAACAATCACGGCACGCCTATCTTCCGGGTAGGACTCGACTATGGCCGCCGGATAGTCAGTGTAGACGACGGGCCCTTGATAGACCCATACCACCATTTCTCTAAGCTCCGGAGTCATCATGTACCTGGCCAGGATGTCCAGACCACCGAGGTGCAGGACCGTGTCTTCCAGATGGGTCCCAAAGGTCTCCCCAAACTCCCTAGCAGTTTGTCCTTTGATTCGCGATGGGGCGCGTTTTCGCTCACGGCGTATGTTCCCTTATAGTTGTTGCCCAGCTACGAGGCGATGCCCAACTCCAGAAGACGGGCGAGCAGGTATTCCTGGGGTCGGTTGCCCTTGACCCGGTTGCAGTGGGCGCACAGCAGTTGCAGGTTGTCGATGTGGTCGTGGCCGCCGGCGTCCTGGGGGATGATGTGGTCAACCTCCAGGTGGCGGAACTCGAAGGGCGAACTGCACCCGCGGCAGCGCCCCTCCTGCTGGCCGAAGAGGACGTGTTTATTCTGGCGATAGGGCAGCGGCGCGTCTATATCAGTGCGCCTGGGAATGTCGGTGCGGGCCGTGACCAAGCGGTTGTGGAACAATTCTCCCATCGACTGCCGCAGGCGCAAATTGACCAGTTCGACGGCTTTAGGAGAAATGTCTATTCCGAGCCAGCGCCGCCCCAGATTGTCGGCGGCGACACAGGCGGTAGCGCAACCGCAGAAGGGGTCCAGCACCACGTCCCCCTCATTGGACGACGACTTTATGATGCGTTCCAGCAGTGCCAGGGGTTTCTGAGTCGGGTAGCCGATGCGCTCGTTGCCCAGGACCGGCGGAATATCGTCCCACAAGTCCTGCAAGGGAACCCCGGGCATATCCTCCGAGAACTGCATCAACCGTGGCATACCCGTCTCGCGGTGGACCAATTTGCCTTCGTCCCAGAAAGTGGATAGGTTGGCCTTCGAGTAGGCCCAGTAGCGGCCTCGATACGGGTTTACGGCTTTGTACTCCCAACCAAGTTGGGGGTCCAGGTGCTCGTCGGTAAGGTCGGCGGTCCACCTGACCTTTTCTCCCGCCGGGCGCTTTACGTGCCATTGGTATTCGGTGTCGCCCCCGGGTTTGGCCGCCGTTGCGTCCGTTTCCTTGTAGCGGCGACCGTCCGGGGCGACGTGACGGTACTCCGTTTCCAGGTAATCCTCGGTGTAGGGCATATACTGCGGGTTCCACACGTAGTCGCCGGTCTTGGAGTAAACCAGCAGAATGTCCCGGATCCTGCCGGCACGGCGCATTCCCTGGCGGGTGTCGCTGTGGGCGCTGGAGCGTTTCCAGGTCATCTCGTTCAGGAATAGGTCGGGCCCGAACACGGCGTCCATAAGCAACTTCAGGTAGTGGCTGGCGGTGGGGTCGCAATGCAGGTATATGGAAGCGGTGTCCTTCATCACGCGGCGCATTTCCAGCAAGCGCACCGCCATCATGCACAGGTAGGACTGCATCCCCTTGCCGTGAGACAGGCCTGCCGTGTCCAGCACCCGGTAGATGGCCGGATGCTGGTCGGCAATCAGTCCCATCCAGGCTACGTCCAGGTCCGAGAGGGTCCAGGTATCCTTGAAGGCCGCTCCGGCGGCGGCGCTGCCCAAAGGGGCGGCGTAGTTGCGGTTGGAGTTGAAGGGAGGATCCAGGTAAATGAGGTCAACCGATGCGCTATTGATACCGCGCAGAATATCCAGATTATCCCCGGTCCAGATAGTCCTGTCAGCAAAGTTGGTCACGCCACACCTCAACAAAAGTATGGCATAACCGGGAGCGGCGCGTCATCCCGGCGGCTGGGAATTGACGAGACCGCTCCCTTTGGTGGGACCTAATTCCTGACCACCCCTTGAGGGTCGCGTCTGGCAGCCCGGCGGTTCAGGGCGCGGTCCAGCACGGCAAAAACGCCGGACTCCACGCCGGCACGGGGTTCCTCCCGCCACAGCAGGGCGTGGGCCACCAGTCCAGCCGCCTGGAGCAGGCAGTCGGCGTCTGGACTGCGGAAGACCGGGCCGACGATCACCCGGTCGATGGGAATGTTGCGGGTGTGCCGGCCGTCGCCGCAGGCGCCGGTACGCACGGGCACCGGGTTGTAGCTGCGCAGCCGCTCGTAGTCGCGGACGACCATCGCATCGGGTTCCTGCCCGAAGATGAGCAAGGCGTAGCCGCCCTCCCGGGCGGCGGTGGCGTTGACGCGGTTGAAGAGGCGGTCCAGGGCGACCCGGCGGTAGGCCGGCACTTCGTCCATGTCCAGGCAGACGTTGATCACCTGTACGCCGCCGGTCTCCACGGCGAAGTCCTCGACGACGCGCAGCCCCTGGGCCGCCACCTCCGTGCCTTGCTGTGCCACCTGTTGCGCGTGGCAGCCGCAGCCGCAGGAGGGCTCTGCGCCGGTCAGCAGGTCGCTGGGGCCGAGGCAGGCGTCGACCGTGGCATTGTTGCAACCGGCGGCGCCACTCGCGGACGCGGCGGTTGAGCCGATTCCAGGCCTGGGCGTCCAGGCCTGGGCGTCCGCCCAGGGCGGTGCGGACGTGGCACCGGCGGCCCTGGGCCTCCATCACGTAGTAGATTCTCATTCTTTCCTCCAGGATTGGCGTAGGTGTTCAGCGGGGTTGAAAGGCGTAGCCGGGCGGGTCGCCGCTGCGGGCAATCCAGGCCGGTCCCAGCGGCCCGACTTTCTCCACCAGCTCCCGGTGGGAGGCCAGCAGGGGGACCCGCACCCGGGCGCGGTCCATCTCGCGGGACGCGACTTCCAGGAAGTGGGTCAGGGCGATGTCGTCGTCGAAGACCACCAACACCAGGGGCTGATGGCCATGGTCGTCGGTGGGCCGGGGGTTGGCGTAGTAGCGCAGATAGGGGGCGACGCGGGCGGCCATGGTCGCCGGGCGCACCGCCCGGCGTTCCCACTCCAGGAAGAAGGGCCAGGTATCGCCGCCCCACCGCAGCGCGCCGAAGGCGTCGGGGTGGACCGAGTGCAGCTTTCCGTCGTGCCGGAAATAGCGGGACGCCCGGCGGGGCGGGTCCAGTTGGACGATTTCGCGGGAGCGGGAACGGGCCTGTCTTGCCAGGGCGGCGACGAAGCCGTGGACGGCGGCGGTGTGCTCCAGGTTGCGGAGCAACTGGCGGGTCCGGGTTCCGGCGACGCACCGCCAGTCCAAAGCGTCGTCAGGATCGAGCAGGCCGGCGCTCCACCGCCGGCGGACGTCGCCCACGGAGGAACGGTCCCGGCGGGCCAGCATCACCAGCCCCCTATCGGAGAGGGCCAGGCGGCGCTCTCCGTCCACGGCGAAATCCAGCAGCAGTTTCAACCCCGCCAACCTTGTCGTCACCTGGGACAGCCTCGATCGCTTCACGCCCAAGAGCGCGCCCAGGTGTTGGGGAGACAGCCAGGGCCAGTCGGCCAGCAGGTCCACGGCCCGCTTCTCCACCGGCTTGAGCCGGGACGGCAGGAGGCAGTCGGCGTCAGGTTGAAAGGGGTCGGGCAGCGCGGCCCGTTGCGGCGGCTTCCGCAGGGGCCAGGAACGGGGCGGCCCGGTGTGGGCCAGGGCGGTTTTCAGGTCCAGGGGCGCGGGACCGGAGGGAGTGCGCCAGACAACAGCTCCGGCGCCGGCGGAAGCGGCGTCGCCCTCCAGGGCCAGGAAGACCGGCCCGGTGAGACTCGCCGCCATCCTTCGCGCCTGCCGCAGCCTTACCTCGTCGGGCAGGAGCATCAGGACGGCGCTGGTGGGCGGCAACTGCCCCAGCCGCCACAGGCGCTTGCCAAAGGCGGTGCGGTCGCTGGTGTTGCCCTGGCGCACCACGGCCAGGGTCCTGCCGTCGGGCAGGACCATCGCCGCGTCCAGGGCCATGGCCCGGTACCAGCGAAAGACCAGGGGGTGATAGAGCTGGTTGACGGCGGAGACCAGGCGGTAGATGACGGCCACGGCGTCCAGGCGTTCCAGCAGCCCCCGCCGCCACTGGCGCGAGACGGGCAGCAGGAAAAGCGATTCCTCCAGGGATACGCCGTCCAGTTCCGCCAGCCGTTCCACCCCGGCGGCGGTGAGGGCGTGGCGGCGAGTGGAGGGAACCAGGGGCGAGGCGTGGGGGACGGCTTTCACCATCCCCCGTTCTTCCAGTTTCCCGACGGCCTGGTACACCGCGCCCTTGGACCAGCCGGTGAGGGCGGCCAGTTCCAGCCGGTCCAGAAAGGGCATGTCGGCCAGGCGCCGCAGGGCGTCGGCTTCGCAGCGGTTGAATCTCATATTCCGTCCCCCTCGCCGTCAGCCTCGGCCTGCTGGCGCTCAATGAGCAACTGACGGTACTCGGTGAGGTTGTCGCCCTGTTCTTCGCCGGCGTCGGATTCGCCGGCGGCGTTGGGATCCCCTTCCCCCGCCTGATCCGGCTTCGCGCCTCCGGTGGGCGGCTGGAAGTGCTTGCTGCGCTGCCCGTCCCGGCCCAGGTCCTTGGGCGCTGGCTGCTGTTGCTGCTGGTCCGGCGGGTTCTGGCTCTGGCGGATGCGCTCCACCTCCCGGCGCCACTCCTGGACCCGCTGGCGGCCCCGCTCCTGCTGGGCGGCGATCTCCGTCTCCGGGGTGATGTAGGCCGAGGCGCCGTCGCGGATGCGCTGGGCCACGGACGGACGGCCCGGCTCGGGCTTCCTGACCATCATGGAGAAGGCAGGCATCCGCTCGGCGCCCACGGTGGCGCGGACGTAGCACTGGTGGACGGGAAGGGACGTTATGTCGTCCTCGGTGACCCGTTCCTTGCCCAACTCCCACACCAGTTGCCGGGCGTCGGTGCCCGCCATCTGGAAGGCGGCCAGGCAGCCCACGTTGGCCAGCACCGTGTCGCGCATGGTGCGGGACAGGTCCTCCAGCTTGCCCAGGCTCTGGGTGGCCAGGATGAAACTGGCGCCGAACTTGCCCAGCTCGCTGAGCATACTTTCGTAGTCCACGCCGGGAATGGACTGCATCTCGTCCACCACCACCAGGGCGCCCCGGCGCCGGTCGGGGTCGAGGCTTTCCTGTTCCCGGATCACCGAGTCCACCAGGTTGAGCAGGGACGCGCCCACCAGGGCGGCCACGTCCCGGCCCACCTTGCCCTGGGCGGTGGAGACGAAAAGCACCCCGCCCTCCAGGATGGTCTCCCGCAGGTTGATGGTGGAGCGGGGCTGGCCGATGATGGCCCGGGCCTTCTCCGAGGAGGCGTAGTAGGAGAGGCGGGTCTGCACCGGGGCCAGGGCATCGCCCTGGTAGTCCCTTCGCCAGCTGGCGAAGATCCCGCCCCACCAGTCCAGCAGGAAGGGGTCGGAGACCCGGGTCAGGACGCCGGTGCGGTAGTTGTCGTCGGAAAGCAGCGGCAATCCGTCCAGGAGGGTGAACTGCTCGTCGTCGCTGGTGGCGGGGTGGCGGTTGGCCTCGTGGAGGCTCTTGACGGTGTGTTCCAGGATGGACTGCATCCTCGGCCCCCACTGGTCCCACAGGCCGTGGGCGATGCGGACCACCGAGTCGGCGGTGCGGTCCCTATCGGCGAAGACGCGGGCGTCCAGCAGGTTGATGCCCGGCGCTCCGCTAGGGTCGGCCAGGTCGATGAGCTTCACCCGGTCGGCGATGGACTCTGGGACCTGGGCCAGGAGGTCCTTCACGAGGTCGGCGTGGGGATCGACGACCACGATGGCGTCGTGATCCCGGCCCTCCGCTTTCTCCTTGAGCTTGTGGGCGACGATGTGGCCCATCAGGGTGGACTTGCCCATGCGGGTGCGGGCCACGTAGAAGTGATGGCGGCGCAGCAGGTCCTCGGGGAAGCGTATTTCCCGGGGGCGGCCCGCCGTGGTGTCTCCCACCAGCGCCCCGCCGCTGGTGCCCCGGGCCGAGGGCAGGAGCACGCGGGAGCCGGAGCGTTCCAGCAGGGGCGTCTCGTCCCGGGCTCCCGGCGGGTGCCAGAGGGCGGCGGCTTCCCGCACCCCCAGGACGCTGCGCCTGCCGAACAGCCCCGGACCGGCGGGGTGGAGGTTGGCGGCGGTGGGGGCCAGGGGCTTCACCGCGCTGGCCTTGAAGCGCGCTCCGGCGGGGTGGTCATAGTGGCGGTAGGCGGCGGCCACCGGCTCCAACACCTCCCTGGCCCGGCGGAGTCCCGACTTGGGGTCGCTGGCGGGCAGCACGGCGACCACCTGGATTTCACCGTCGAAGGCGATGCGTCCCACCTTCTCCTTGATGATCAGGGGGTCGAAGACCCGGTTGCGGGCCCTCCGCCATCGCCACCAGCCCCAGCCGGCCGCCACCAGCCCCAGGCCCGTGCCCAGGCCCAGCAGCGAGGCCTTGAGGATCTCGCCGTCCTGGAACCACAAGTAGCCGCGCAGCCCCACCAGGGCCGCCACGCCGAGCACGGCCAGGGTCACCCCGTCCTTGGTGTGGATCTGGGCCTGGGTGGCCTGGCTGTTCTGGCTGGGGCCGGGCTGCTGCTGGCGCAGGGCCTTCTGCTGGTAGGCCTGGGACCAGTCGGGACCCATGGAGCGCAGCAGCAGCCGGGCCACCACCCGCTCGCCCCGGCCCAGGTTGGACAGGGCGCCGATGATGGCGATGAGGGGGTCGGAGCCCGGGTCCAGCAGGTCATCGTCCCGGAAGGTGCGCAGGGGCACGTACTCCGGCCCGGAGGCCCGGAGCGTCATGGCCCAGGCCTGTTCGCCGGCGTCGGCGCGGATGGGGTCGTCCTCCGGGGGCGCCACTTGGATGCGGGCCTGGGGGTAGTGGGCGGCGATCTGGCCCCGCACCACCTCGCGGTCGATGCAGCGGGCCAGCAGGGTCACGCCGTCGGCGTCGCCGGCCAGTTCCAGGGAGAAGGATTCGGGGACGGCGATGGACTGGAGCAGGTTCTCGACGCCCAGCAGGGTGCGCTCGCCGGTGCGGGGCGGCGTCACCGCCAAGAGCACCGGAGCGTTGGGATTGCGGTTGCCGAAGAGGATTTTCCTGGGGTTCAGGTTCAGATTCATATCGTCCTTCCTTATCGTTGTTGATGGGGATTGCCGTTGGTACCGGCATTGCCCTTTCGGTTGCGGGTTTTCGCTGCCGTTTACCGGCTAGTGCCGGGGTCCGGGCCGCCACTCGATGACCTCGGTTTCTTCCGGCGTTGCCTCGATGCGCACGGGAAAGCGGTTGCCCCTCGCCAGGAGCAGGCCGTCTCCGCGCGGACAGGACAGCAGCCAGCGTTGCAGTTCTTCCGGCAGGTCGAAGGCTTCGCCCACGGTGGAGACGGCGGCGGCGTCCTGCTGGAGCAGCAGCTTGAAGGCGGCGTTCTGCAACAGCGCCCTTCCCGAATGGCCGGTGATGGCCCGGGAGGAGTCCTCGGAGAGGAGGTCCTGCACGTCCTGGGTGATGAACTGCAACCCCAGCCGGTGCTTGCGGGCGCGCTTGGCCATGCTGACCATGAACGCCGCGCCCTCGGGGTGCTGCATGATGCTCCACACCTCGTCCACCACCAGCAGGCGGGGCCGGGGGTCCTGGGCAGCGGCGGCCCACACCGTCTCGGTGCAGACCATCGCCGCCGCCGGTCTGAGTTCCGGTTCCAGGAGGTGCAGGTCGAACACCGTGACCAGGGCCTCGCGGGCCAGCAGGTCGTCGCCCTCGTCGGAGAGCAGGTCCCGCAGGCTGCCGGTGGCGAAGGGGCGCAGCAGGTGGGCGATTTCCGGCGTCTCCCCTTCCAGGTAGGCGTAGAAATCGCGGAAGCCGGTGCGCTCCCTTCTCTCGGAGTAGTAGCCGGCCAGGGCGTGGTCCAGGCTTGACCGGCGCTCGGCGGACAGCCTTTCCCCCACCATCACCTCGATGAGACGGCGCAGGCTGCCGATGCGCTGCAACAGTTCCTCGCTGTCGCCCCGGTCGATGACGAAGGGGTTCATGCCCTGGCCGGGGACGCCGGGGGACAGCACCCTGCCCCCAGCGGCGCGGGCCATGTCGGTGTACTCGCCCTCCGGGTCGATGACGTAGGCCCGCACTCCCCGGCACAGACCCCGCAGGACGCCCAGCTTGGTGGCGTAACTCTTGCCGCTGCCCGACTTTGCCAGCACCGCCGTGTTCGCGTTCAGGTGGGTTCCGTCGAAGGGGTCGTAGACGATGGGGGCGCAGGCCCGCAGGTCAATGCCGTAGAGGGTGCCGCTCCTGGTGTCCAGGTCCGGCGGCGAGAAGGGGAACAGCCGGGCCAATGACGACGTGTCCAGCGTCCGCCACACCGCCACGGCGTTGAGGCCCAGGGGCAGGGTGGACAGCAGGCCTTCCCGTTGCCGGAAGGCCAGGTTGTCCAGCTTTCCCAGGGTGGCGGCGAAGTGGGCCCGGGCCTTTTGTGTAAGGTCCTTGAGAGTGTCGGCGTTATCGGCGTGCAATGTCACCGACAACGATGCGTGGAACAGCCTTTCCCTTCCCCGCTGCACCTCGTCGCGCAGGCGGCTCACGTCCTCCAGGGCGATCTCGGCCTCCGGGGACATGGAGCGGCCCCGTTTGAAGGAAAGGCTCTGGGCCGACTCGAACCTGACCTTCTGCCACTCCAGGGTGCGGGCCGCCTGCTCCGTGGGGATGGCGCCCAAATGAACCGACAGGTCCATGGGGGTGCCGGCGGCCATCAGTCCCTGCAGGAAGCCTGGGGCGAGGCTGCGGGGCCACTTGCCCAGGTGCAACGAGCGCACCAGTCGGTCGCCGATGCGGATGTCCCGGCGGTTGACCTCGACTTCCATTTCGGCGTCTTCGTCGCGGTCCTGGGGCGAGCCGCCCAGGGCGCAGGCCAGGAGCAGCAGCTTGAGAGAGTCGCCGTTCAGGGGAAAAACCCCGAGACCGGCCCGCACCAGCAGCGACCGCAGCTCGTCGGCCCGGGCGTGTTCGCACACGGCGTAGAAGCGCCGGTCCAGGATGCCCTCCCGGTTTTCCAGGGTGGTCAATAGGCGTCCCAGGCTGTCGGCGGCGTCGCGGGTCTGCTGGGGCAGGTCCTCGGGCTGGGTCTCGGCCAGCTTGTCCCTCAAGCCCCGCAACACTGGAGGGTGCTGCCTGACCAGCAGTTGCACCGGGAAGTCCACGGCGTTCAGGGAACCGGCGAAGGCGCCCAGCTTGGGTTCGTCCAGCTCCAGCCCCATCACCTCCATGACCGCCAGCTTCACCCCGTCCAGTCGCACCGGGCCGTCGTCCTCCAGGTGGGACAGCATGAAGAACAGGGGCAGGGGCGGCGGGGGCTTGGGTTCGGCGGCGGGTTCCTCCCCGCCGTCGAACTCCTGGGGCTGGGACCGGCCCGGCGGCCAGCGCCGGGCCAGGTCCCTCAGATTGTTGGAGTTAGGTAAAGTCAGTTTCACCATTCAAACCTCCTTTGCTTTGCTAGATTTCGGGCAGGACGGTGATGATCCTGCCCACGATGCCGGCGGCGATGCCCTTGGCCAGCAGCACCACCACCAGGCCGACCACCGCCATGAACACGGCGCTCCTGGCCTTGCCCCGGTTCTCCCCCTCGGCGCCCTCGGCCATCAGCAGGAACCCGGCCCAAACGATGGCGAAGAAGCACAGGCCCGCCCCCAGGTAGGCCATGCCGGTGAGCGCCGCGTCGAAGGCGGCGGTCAGGTTGTCCATCTCGTCCTGCCTCGGGGCTGCGGCGATGGACGCCAACGCCGCAGCCGAGGACAGGAGGAAGGCGGTCAGTTTCCGGGCCATAGCCAGCTCCACCAGTTGGAACCGCCCACCGGCGTCTGCTCCGCCTTGGGCGGCTCAGGGGTGGGCGGGGGCACGTACAGGGCCTGGTAGGGGGCGTCGGCTCCCAGGCCCAACCCCGCCGGCAGGGGAATGATCTCCGGCCTGGTGCGGGTGACGTCGGCGCGCCGGTGCTCTGTCGCCCGCACGTGCTCCGGGTGGTGGACGTAGATGCGCACCGTCTTGACCGTTCGGCTTTCGCCGCAGGTGCAGGTCACCCGGCGGGTGTACACGTCGGTGCGGGCCGGGTGGTGGACGGTCTGCAACATGGGCGGACGGGGGACGTTCAGCGTCGCCGTCAGGTCCGCCGTGATTTCCAGCTCTTCGGTGGCCCGCGCGTTGGCGACGGGCAGGGTGAAGGCGGTCTCGCCGTCGGCGACAAGGGTCGCCGTGGCGCTGTGGCTGCCCCACCGGACGCTGACCGTGCCGGTGATGCCGGTCACCGTGGCGTCCAGCAGCGCCGGGACCGACTGGCTGAAGTGGCCGCCGTACACCGGCAGGTCCTCCTCGTGCCTGGTCTCGGCGACGCACTCCGAGGCGATGACGCCGGTGATGCTGCCCGGCGTCCATCCCAGGGAGGTGACCTCCAGGTTGCAAAGCTCCCCCTGGGCTGAGGGCAGCGGGTAGGGGATCTGGCGGCTCTTCACCGACGCCGCCCCGCTCCGGCCCAATACGTCCTGCCAGGAGAAGGTGAAGGACGGGGCCGGGCCGTCCAGGGTCAGGTTGTAGCTCTTGGCCTGCCCCGCCGCCATGCTGGTGTTGAAGCCCATCTTCAGGGTTTTGCCGGTCCTGCCGCCGAAGACCCGTCCCTTCAGGTCCAGGTCGTGGGCGGCGCGCAGGGTGACGGCGGCGGTGTCGCCGGAGACGGCCAGCCGCTCCACGTAGACGCGGCGGCCCGGCACCGGGTCCGGCGGCTCGAAGTAGATTTCGCCCAGCCGCCAGGCGTCGCCGTAGGGGTTGTCGTCCGGGTCGTCGGCCAGGGCGCTGCCGGGCACGGCCAGCACGGTCAGCGTCAGTAGTCCCGCCACTGCCAGCAGCCGGTACCAGGGTTTCCTGTTCCCGGTCTCGGTGGCGGCGGGAGGGTGGTTCTTCACCCGCTCCCTGCCGCCGGGCCGGCGCTTGCCGAACCAGCCGTGGGGCCGGAAGGGGCGGCGGCCCTTGCGCCGGGCCGCCTTCACCGCCCGGCCCACGCTGCCCGCTGCCTTCTTCGCCAGCAGCCGCAGGGGATCGGGTTTCGCCTCGGGCTGGGGCGTCGGTTCGCTTACCGCCAGCCGGGTGGGGGAGCCGACATAGCGCCGGGGTCCCAGCTTGAACTTGAGCAGGTCAGCGGCCACCAGGGGCAGCCCCCGGCCGCCCACCTTGCCCACGGTCATGGCGATGCCGATGATGCCCAGGACGATGGCGAAGGCCAGCTTCAGCCCCGTGGGGCCGAAGGGGAAGTAGCGGTAGACGCCGTAGGCCACGGCGCAGGTCGCCACCACCGCCACGATCTGGGGGAAGGTGAACCACAGCAGGGCTTTGTCCTCGGCCTGCACGTGGGTGGGTACTTCGTGCTCTCTCATGCCTTACCTCCTACGCGCTGCCGCCGTCGCCGCCCGGCCCGAAGAACCGGGTGGTTGGGTCGGGCAGGTCGTCGACGTCCACCGGGCTGCCCACCACGGCGTTGATCACCAGCTCCACGACGCCATAAGCGACAAGGGCCAGCACGATGCCGGCCAGGGCGGTCATCATGGCGGACTTGCCGCGTTCCATCTGGTTGGGCGCGCCGGAGGCGGTCAGGTACATGTAGGCGCCGTAGATGAAGTAACCCACGCCGACCACGCCCACCAGCCCCAGCAGGATGCCCACCAGGTTCGATATGGTCTGAGTCAGATCGTCCATAAGAGATTTCTCCTTGCGTGTTGATTGCTCGATTTGGCTTCTTGCCGGTCTTCCGTCGGTCGTTCCCGTCCACTTACTGGCACATGGCTCACCTCCTGGGTTTGTTGGCGGCGGGGAATGTGTCCCCGCCGGTAGTTGTCGCGTCGTGATTTCGGCTACGGCCCCTGGCTGCGGGGAGCGGGTCCGCCCTGGCCCGTCGGGGTGGAGTTCTGGGCCGCCGAGTTCACCGCGCCCCCGGCGGCGCTGGCCGCGCTGGTGGCTCCTCCCGCTGTCGCCGCTGCCCCTGCTGCCGCTCCCGCCGGCCCTCCGGCGGCTCCCCCGGCGATCAGCCCGACGGAACGGGCGGATCGCATCATGGAGCCGGGCAGGGACATGCCGAAGTAGAGGGTGTAGAGCCAGGCGTCGAAGGTGCCGTGCTGTCCCAGCATCGAGGGGACCCGGGTGGCCAGGTACATGAAGGCGATGGCCAGCAGCAGCTTCCACACCAGGTCCTGCACCGGCTCGAACTGGCCGATGGCGGCGAACTCCCCCAGGAAGGCGAAGCCCAGGGCCACGGCGACGAGCTGCACCGCCTGCTGGAACACCGTGGTCATGAACATCCGCAGCCAGTGGCGGCCCCAGTTGGCGGTGTGGGGCAGAATCCACAGCCCCAGCGCGATGGGGGCCAGGACCAGCAGGATGTCGATCAGGGCCAGGCGCAGGACCATCTGCACCAGCAGGTAGAGCAGGATGCAGCCGAAGACCAGGTAGAGCAGGGCGATGAAGATGGCCACCCCCACCTCGCCGGTCTCCACGGCGGCCAGCAATGCGAAGAGGGGCGCCCGCAGCAGGTCGCCGGGGGTGACGCTCAGGGTGGCGGCGATGAACTGGGAAACGGCGTGGGCCACGTCGATGACCAGGGCGCACCACCATAGGGACGATGCGGCGGCCACCAGGCCCAGCACCAGCCGGGGCACCATCTCCCGCCAGCCCGACTGGTGTCTCCCGAGATGCTCCTGGACGATGAAGCTCAGGCCCATCCAGCCCAGGATGACGGTGAGGGCGGCCGTGGTTACGGCCCACACCGCCCACCACGCCTGCTGCACGAAGGGGTGCAGGTAGGTGAGGTTCGGAGGGGTTCCGGTGAGGATGTCTCCCATAACGCCTACCCTCCCCCGCAGTCGTCGATGTCCGTCTCGAACACGCCCTGAAACACGCCGCACAAAGTCCCGTGGACCCCCTGGACCACCCATTTGGCGGCGGCCCTTGCCCAGCGGTCCGGGTCGAGAGCGCCCAGCACCCGGTCCCACAGGCCCCTGGGCTGGTGGACTGGAATCAGGGCGTAGAAGACGTGGCGCTCGCCGCCGCCCTGGCGGGGGACGGCCAGCATCAGCAGGAAGGGCTGTTCGGGGTGGAGTTCGGGCTGCTCGTCCAGGGCCGGGTACTCGAAGGTGTACTCCCAGCCCTCGGCCAGGCGCTTTTCGCCGCCCCGGACCTGGTAGGTGTTGGTCAGCCAGTCGCCGGTGTCCGGGTGGCGGATGGCGTAGTACAGGAGCGGGACCTGGCGGCTGAAGATGGGGCGGGCCACGAAGTCGCCCTCCTTCTTGCGCTCCACCAACTGCCGGTCCCGGTTGACCAGGCTGATGTCGTCGGCGGGCGGGGATTGGGCCAGGGCCAGGCCGCTGTCGGGGACGGCGACGATGGCCGAAAGCAGCAGCGCCGCCGCGAGCAGGGCCAGCCGCCTGGCCCGGCCCGAGGTTGGAATGAATCTCCGGAACATGATTGCCTCCTTTCGCAGGTCTGAGACCGGATGTTCGACAACCAAGTGTGGAGGCGGGGCGGGGCGGGCGGAATTACCTAAATGGGGTGACGCGCGCGTCACCCCATTTAGGTAATGGGATTCCGGCGGGCCGCCGTGGTGTCATACCCGTGTACAGGGATTGGCGGTTGGTGGACAGGTGTCCAGTCCTGTCCGGTTGAACCTGAAATCGGGGGAAATCACCCCCTATCGGACGGTTTCAGCGAACACCTGGGTTCCAGGGCAGCTTCCAGCCCCTGTGGACAGTCCCACGTATGAAATCGGACAGTTGTCCACCGGCATTGGCGGGGATAATTTGACAGTGGCAGGAACGAAATCGGACAGTTGTCCAGCGAGGAGGGCGTCACGATGGCGGAGGGCGAGCAGTATCCGGAGACCAGCCGCAGCCTGGACAGCCTGCGAGAGATGCGGCTGGTGGCGCTCCTGGAGGACCTGATCGGGGAGCAGAGCAAGACCCAGGCGGCGCAGACCCTGGGGGTGAGTCCCCGCACTCTGACCCGGTTCGAGGAGTCCCGGCGCCTCACGCCCACGCTGGCCGGGGCGTTGGAAAGGCACCTATTGGAGGGGGGCGGGTCGGCGGCGGCCACCCAGCGGCACCGGCTGGGGATGTTGGAGGACGGACTGAAGGAGTTGGAGCGGGCGCTGCGTGAGGGGTTGGCGGAACTCAGGAAACAGGGAGAGGCGGCGCGGGAGGAGCAGGCCGGGGCGGTGGCGGAACTGGAGCGGCGGCTGGCGGCGTTGGAGGCGGTGGGGAACGGCGCGGGAGCGGTGAGCTCGGGAACACCGCCGGCCGGCGGCGCGGCCAAGTCGCAGACGGGCAGTCCGGCGCTGGCGGGGACGCCCGTGGCCCGGCGGCCCCGCCGGGACTACTACGACCTGGTGACCGAGGACCCGGAGCCCGACGAGGAGCTGGTGTACGGCGACGCGGCCACTGCGGTGATCGGCCAGTGGCGGCAGGCCCGGGACGCCGTGGGGCAGCACAGGGACGCGCTGGACGTGCTGGACGCCCGGCAGCGTCTGTGGGAGCTGGAGATAGCGCTGATCAGGGAGCACGAGCTGACCCTGCCCCCGGCGACGTATCCCTGGGACTGGAGCGACCGGGACGAGCAGGTGCGGCGACGCACGCAGTACCTGGACGACGTGAGGGTGGACCGGAACCGGCTCAGGCTGCGGCGCCTCCTCACCTTCGGCCTGTGGCGGAATTAGGCTGCCGGAGGCCCGGGCGGAACGGCCATTCGAATACAGCGACACTGTTGCGCCTTTGTTGCGAGCACTTTGGGCGGGAAGGCGCGAAAGGTCGGATTTCGGGGTTCCCAGGTCGGCGCTGGGCGTGAATAATTGAATGCGTTGTCTGGCTTTTTCCAGTGTTTCCAGCCCAGAAAACTGGAGGGTCCATCCCCGACCCGGACCGTTGACTCGGGATCGAGCTCTGCTCTCCCGGCGGCGACCTGAACGAGGACAAGCGCCCGCCCGCTGCGTGATGCGGAACCGGGGTCGAGCATTGCTCCTCCGGCGACCGGTTCGATGCGGTGCACCAGGAAAACGGCGTTCTCACCATTGCCCAGGAGGTAGTTAGCAGAGCCAGGAACCCCGGCCAGGAACCCCGGCCAGGAATCCCTGCCCCCTCATTCCAATCTGCGGAGCGGCTATACCGCTTCGTAGTCTCTCTCCACACCTGCGGTTGATGCGGTAATCCCGCCTCGGCCGCTTCCTCACGCCTGTGGCAAGGCCGGTTGAAAAGGCCAGCCGCAGCTTCATGGCGCCCCGGTGAACCACGGCGACGGCTCTGCCTCGCCCCCCGGCGGCGTTCTCACCACGCAGTCCCCTGGACGTTGACAAGACGCCTGGGCCGGGCTGCGTCTTCTTTTCCCCCACTCCGTTTCCATGCCAGGCGTCCGGGCCGGGTCGGAGTGCGGCTTTCGTTTCTCATCAATCCCCAATTCCCATTATTTCAAGGTACACGGCCCGCGCTCCCCGGATGCCGCGCGGGTCAGGAACGCGAACGTCATTCATACCAAAGGAGGCAAACATGAACAGCGTGATGCGGACATTCTCGGCGGCGGTGATGGTGGGCCGGTTCCTCTGGCGGCACAAGCGGCTGATCCTCGCGCTGGCGGTGGGACTGCTCATAGTCGTACCGCTGGTCAACGGGTCCGGCGGCGGGACCTTCTTCCTCAATCTCATCGGCCTGGGCATCGCCGCCCTGGTGGTGCGGCGGATTGTCCAGGCAGGGAAGAATCGACAGTCGGCGCAGGCTCGGCAGGCCAATTGCCGTTGCCGCTGCCACCGGCAGCCGTAGCAGAAACGACCAACGACAACGATAAGGAGGCAATCCATGACGACGATGACATTGGAAACCACGGCGTCGGTCCGCCGGTTGGAGGAACTGGTGGACCGGCTGCTGGCGGCGCTGCTGGGCGACGGGGTGAATACGGACGCGGACAGTGCGCCGAACGCCAGCCTGGTCCGGAGCGTCCACGAGGCGCGGCGGTTGCGGCAGTCGGGCGATCTGGACGGGGCGCTGGCTGTCCTCCATGAGGTGGACACCTCTGCCGCCTCGGACAGCCAGCTGCGGTGGCTCTACGCCGAGTGGCTGGACATCGCCCGGCGCCGGTTCGCTGGCGCTCAGACGCTGCTCTACAGCCCCTGCACCGGGAAGGCGGCGGCGCTGGTTCCCGCGACTGTAGACGGCGCGACGCTGGAAGCGGCGGCGGTTCTGGGGCTCCGCTGGCCGCTGGGCAAGGTGGTCTCGCGGCGTAGCCTGCGGGGGTTGAAGCCTTTGGCAAAGGGAGGCGCCGCATGGTCGTAGCCAACGCTACGGTTGACTTGCAGGAACTCAAGGCGCGGCACCCCCTGGGCGATGCGGTGGAGGCCGCCGGGGTTGCGCTGCGGGGCAAGGGAAGGGTCAGGCAGGGCGTCTGCCCCTTCCACAACGAAGCCGAGGGAAGTTTCACCGTGTACGCCGACACCGAGAAGTTCTACTGCTTCGGCTGTGGCGCCGGCGGCGACGTGCTGGACTTCGTGGGGCGGATGGAGGGCCTGACCCTGCCTGAAGCCATCCGGCGGCTGGATGACGGGACGACGCCGGTTGCGGGGCGGTCCCACCGCCCAACTCCAACCCAACATCCCTCGGCTGTGGAGGTTCCGCCCCGGGAACCGGCGCTGCTGACGGCGGCGATGCGGTTCCACGCCGCTGAGTTACGGCGCAGCCGGGTCGCCCTGGAATACCTGGCCTCACGGGGCATTGGGGTTGACGCGGCCCTGCGCATGGGCCTCGGTTACGCCACGGGTCGCGGACTGCGGGAGTACCTGCAATCCGCGGGCTTCGACAACCAACGGGTCAAGGACAGCGGCCTGTTCCTGGAGCGGTTCGCCGGGATGATCACGGTGCCTGACCTGGCCCACGGCCTGGTCCGGTGGCTCACCGGGCGGGCGGTTGACGCCGGCGCCAAACCCCGTTTCCAGGCAATGCCCGGCCCCAAGCCGGCGCTGGGCCTGGCGGCCCTTGGACCTTCTCCGCCCTGGGTAGTTGTCGCCGAAGGGGTCTTCGACCGGCTGACGCTGGCAGCCTGGGGCTACCCCGCCGTGGCCGCCCTGGGCACCCAGGGGATGGACAAGGTGGCGGCGGCGGTCCGGGGCTGCCCCCGGGTCTTCCTGGCCTTCGACAATGACGACGCGGGCAACAGGGCGGCGGAGGGCCTCAGGCAACTGCTGGGTAACCGCGCCGTCGTGATCAACCTGCCCGAGGGCGTCGGCGACGTGGGAGAGCTGGCGACGCTGCCCCACGGACAACTCCTCTTCCGCCGACTGCTGACCAGGGCGGCGCAAAACGCTCGCTAGTCCGACTCGCTCACCTCCAACTCTTCCTCTACTGGCCCGCCTTCACCGGCGGGCCTTTCCTTTTCCCCACCAACCAACTTCACGACGGGGCATCCGGCCCTGCTCACGGCTTGCAATGGGGCAAGCCGCGTCAATCCAACACCGGATTCAACACAACGCAAAGGAGCAACGAAATGGGCAACGGCAACAACCAGAACGGGCACTACAACGGCAATGGCAACGGCCACCACCCCAACGGGAGCGTCAACCTCAACGGCAACGGTCAGAACGGCCACCACAGCGGCAACGGGGTCGCCGACCTCACCGGCCACGATCTCCTGTGGGACGGGCTGCCGCCGGCGGTGGTCAGCGCCCTGGAGCAGCCCCTGGACCCGGCGCTGGTCTCCCGGCGTGACGGCCGGGGCAACCGCCAGTACGACTACATCGAGGGCCACACCGTCATCGACCAGGCCAACAAGATTTTCGGCTACGGCGGCTGGGGCTACGAACTGGTGGGCGACGTGGGTCTGCGCCGCATCGAGAAGGTGGACGTGAGGACCGGCGAGGTCAAGGTCAACTACGCCTACAGCGCGCCGGTGCGGGTGACGGTCAACGGCGCGCCGCCTCGCACCGACATCGGTTTCCACGTCGTAACCGAGGACACGCCGGAGGGCCACGAGACCGCCGCGAAAGGGGCGGTGACCGACGGCCTGAAGCGGGCGCTGCGCAGCTTCGGGGACCGGTTCGGCAACGGCCTCTACGGAGACCAGCCAGCGGCCAACGGCAGGCCCCGGACGCAGGCTCCCGCCAACGGCAACTCCGGCCAGGGCAGCAACGGGAACGGTAACAACGGGAACGGGCGGCGGGAGGGTTCCTACCTCCAGCAGTTGCGGGGGCGGCTCATCGCCCTGGGCGTGGAGCAGGGCTTCGGCGAAGAACAGGTGCGGGAGGCGGTGAAGAAGCAGACGGGTAAGGAGCTGGACGACCTGCCCGCCAGGGACCTGAAGCCCCTGGTGGAGGGAGCCGCCCGCAAGGTCAACGAGGCGAAGAACGCCGAGGGCAGCAACGGCAACGGATAGACCGTGCTACCAACGCCAACCCACGGGGCCGTCTCCATCGCGGGACGGCCCCGCTTTCCATCTAACGGACTTCACCCGACAAAGGAGGAACTTCAGATGAACGCAACCACAATCCACACCCCCTGGGGCGGGTCCCAGGACATAGAGGAACTGACCGAGGGCGTCTGGCGGGTATCCACCGCTGGCCACGGCGGGCTGAAACTCAGCCGCGAGCGGTGGGAGGAACTCCCCGACCTGGTGCGGGACTCGTTCCTCAACGCGACCTTCGCCGAGGAGGACTGCGAGGAACCCATCGCCCGGACGCTGCTGGGCCTGGGCGACGCCAGGGACCGTGAGCTGGCTCTCAAGATCGCGGGCTGCTTCGACCGCTACGCTCCGGCGCTGCCCTACCTGCGGGAAACCGGAGGCACGCCATGAACGCCAACACCACCACACGGCAGAGGCCCCGCACCCTGCCCAGCGTAACCACCAAGCTCAACACCGAGTACGGCAACCTCTACGTCACCGTCAGCCTGGACGAAAACGGGGAACCATTCGAGGTATTCGGCTCCCTGGGCAAGGGCGGCAGTTTCCAGTACGGGGTGACCGAACTGGCCTGCCGCCTCATCTCGCTGCACCTGCGGCGGGGCACTCCGGTCGAGGAGATCATCGCCCAGTGCCAGGGCATCCAGGAGATGCAGCCCTACGTCAACCCCATGCCCGGCGGACGGAGCGCCTTCGTCCTGGGCATCGGAGACGGCATCGCCCACGTGCTGAAACAGCACGTGAAAGCCGGAGAGGAGGTGGAAGCGGCGGAACTCAAGCTGGCCGCCGACTGAACAATCCACACTTACCCATCAAGGCGCACGGGGCCGTCTCTCTGCGGAGGGCGGCCCCGCTCTCATTTACCGGACCACTGAACATCAAGGAGGAATGACAACCATGACCATGACGATTGACGACATCAGGGACGCCATCTACTCCCGGCCCAACGCCCGTTTCGACGGCGACGGCGCCCTGGAGATCCGGGCCTCGGCGGTGGGCAACTGCCGCCGCGCCCTGTGGTACGAGGCCACCGGCCACGAGGTCACCAACCCCCGCAGCGACGACTCCCTGACCATGCTGGAAGCGGGCAACGCCCTGGAGCCGGTGGTGCTGCGGGCCATGCAGCGGGCCGGGTGGGACATCACCCCCACCGACCGGGACAACCCCAGGATGGTCTCCCTGCGCCTCGGCCCCGCGCTCCTGGTAAGCGGCCATGTGGACGCCGCCGGCGTCGCGCCCATCTTCGGCAACGAGCCCAGCATCGTGGAGGTGAAGACCCGGGGGCCGGAAGCCTTCAAGAAGTGGCGGACGTTGGGCGCGGAGCGCAGCCACCCGGAATCGGTGTGGCAGGCCGCCTTCTACACCTACGGGACCTTCGACGAAGCCCGCGACGTGGTGATCGCCACCCTGGACACCGGCGGACGGACCTGGGACTACGAGGTGATACCGGCGCACCGGGTGGAGCGGGCCTTCGAGCAAGCCTGCGCCCGGCTGGGGGAACTGTCCGCCCATCACGTCATCAACGGGCCGGACCCGGAAGTCCTGCCGGAACGGGACTTCACCGCCGAGGACTGGCAGTGCCAGCGCTGCCCCTTCCTGAACGCCTGCCTGCCGGGGATGGCGGCGGTGGCCGACGAATTGGAGGATGACATCGCCGTAGAAACGGAGCCGGTGAGCGACGAGGAGGCGCGGGAGGCGCTCCGCGAGTACGAGCAGGCCCAGGAGATGCTGAAGGCCATCGAGGAAGACAAGGCGTGGGCGCTGGGGCAGTTGCGGGTCTGGCTCAGGCAGCGGGGCGAGGACAAGGCCAAATTGGAGGGCGGCAAGAAGACCCGCACGGTGGGCATGGTCAAGTCCACCCGCTACAACGTGGACCACAAGAAGCTGAACGCGCTGCTGGACCCCGAGACCCGGGCGGGCATCGTCACCGAGAACGTCTCCGAGTACCTGCGGGTCAGCTAGTCCCGAATGACATCGGAACCCTGACGCTCCGCAAGCCGGAGCGCGACACGGGGCCGCACCTTCCTGCCGGAAAGGGCGGCCCCGCAGTCAATTCGGAAATCCCTCAATCACAAAGCAACGGAGGAAACATCATGGCGAAGACCATCAACAAGGTGGAATTGTTGGGGCGCGTGGGCGCTGACCCGGAGATGCGCTACACGGCGTCGGGCATCGCGGTTACCCAGCTGCGCCTGGCCACGGACCGGGGGCGGAAGAACGGCGAGGACGCCACCGACTGGCACACGGTGGTGGTGTGGGACAAGATCGGCGAGGCCGTCGCCCAGTTCGTGGAAAAGGGGCAACGGCTCTACGTGTCGGGGCGGCTGGTGCAGACCTCGTGGGAGGGGGATGACGGGCAGCGGCGCTACCGCACCGAGATTCACGCCCAGGACGTGGTGTTCCTGGACTCTTCCCGCAACAGCAACGGCGGCAACGGCAACAACTCCGGCGACTACGCCAACACCGGCGCCGGTCAGCCTGCCGACGACGACCTTCCCTTCTAGCCGGTCAACTACGTAGCGACGCCCGCCACCGGCGGGCGCAACACGGGGCCGCTCCCTGCCGACAGGGAGCGGCCCCGCTTTCGTTTCCCAATCTCACCCTAAAGGAAGTGAACCATGCCCAAGAAGAAGCAGCCCAAGCAGGAAGAGATGCCCCTGACCATATCCGAACCCGCCGCCCCGGCCACGCCGGAGGGCGAGGCCGTGCTGGAGGCCCTGCGCTCCAACCTGGCTCTGCTGGGGGAACTGGCGGCCCGCTACCAGGTGGACTTCCAGCCGGAGCGGCCCGCCGACCGGCCGCAGATCAACTCGCCACAGGACGTGTTCAACCTGCTGGGACCGGAGATGTCGGCCCTGGCCCAGGAGCAGTTGCGGGTGCTGCTGCTGAATACCCGCAACCAGGTCATGGCCCAACGGATCGTCTACCAGGGCAACGTCAACTCGTCGATAGTCCGGCCCGCCGAGGTTCTGCGCGCCGCCGTCATCGAGTCGGCGCCGAGCATCGTCATCGCCCACAACCACCCCTCCGGCGACCCGACGCCCAGCCCCGAGGACGTGTCCATCACCCGCGACCTGGTGCAGGGCGGCAAGCTGCTGGGCATTGACCTGCTGGACCACCTGGTCATCGGCGGAGACCGCTGGGTCAGCCTCAAGGAAAGGAAGCTGATGGACAGCTAGCCCCATAGACACCGAGACCGGCGGTCTGCCGCCGTTCCTCACGCGGGAACCCCATCCCGCGCTTTCCGTTCATTCACACCTACAGGAGGAAACCCATGATTCCCACGCAACCCGCCGTGAACGGCGAGGATTTGTTCACCATCAGCGCCGGCGGCTACTCGGCGACCGCCGACGCCTTCGCCCGCGACCCCGACACCGGCGGCCTCTGGTTCCTCTCCATGGTGGGGCCGCAGACGGCGCTCAAGGCCATCTGGGCCTCCCTGCTCAAGCAGCCTCCCGACACCGCCCACCTGATCCGGGGCGTGGAAGGCATGGCATTGAGTGGAGGCTACCAGCAGTGCCAGGTCCCTCACCACACCGTCGGCACCTGGACCACCCGCATCGCCCGCCTCCCCGCCAGCCGGGGCTGGCACGCCCTCGTCTACACCCGCCTGGCCGAGTTTTCCTTCGAGCGGGACGACTTCCTGCTGCTGGCCCAGGACCAGGCCGACGCTCCAACCCTGCACCATCGCTTCCTGGACCGGCGCAGCCCGCTGCCCTTGCACCGCTCCTGGCGGGACTGGCTCTGGCGGCGGGGGTTGGACACCGGCGAGATCGTACCTCTGGAGTCCGCCGGGCTGCTGGCCTACACCTGCAACCCCAAGGGGGAGGAACTCAAGGCCGACCTGTCGGGGGCGGTGGCGGCGGGGACGCTGACCCTCAACCCCGATGACAGCACTGACACGAATGACACCGATAAGGAGGAAGACAGCAATGGATAGGACGCTGAACCCGGTGAAGCGGGGCAACAAGCGCCGCCGCGCCCGCAACTGGAAGGCCTGGCAGCTCTTCTCCCCTGACGGCGACAGGTGCCGTTTCTGCCCCCACGGGGCCGCCGACCACCTGACCTCCAGCGGGCAGCCCCACTTCTACCGGCCCGCCGCCGAGCAGGACTGGCGGAACTCCAACGAGAAGCTCTACCGCCACGAGTTGGAGGACGGCTCCGAGGTGCTGGTCAAGCGGGTCACCGTCGCCAGCCGCGCCGAGCTGCTCACCGCCTTCTGTACCGCGTGCGCCGCTGACAAGGACACCTCGCAAGTCCTCTGCTTCCAGCGGACTCTCGCCAAGGGCGAGGTGGTGGGACTGAAACACTACGCCAACGGCAACCACGACGACGGCGACCACGACGACGGGAGGTAGCACGATGGCCGACAAACAGACCCTGTTCTTCCCCTGCCCCAGCTGCGGGGCGCGGTTCGCCCAGGTGGATGAGACCGACGAGGACATCCATGCCGGGGAGACCTACCACTGCAACGAGTGCGGCGCAGCCGTAGTCCTGGTGGCCCTGAGCATGGAGATGCTGGCCTCACCCGAAAACATTCGGTGGGGCTGCCACTTCTGCCAGCCCGGTCCCTGCCGGTTGGCGCCGTCAACCGGCGGCACCGGCGATTCACCCAACGACGATTCCAAGTAACAAGGAGGACTGACATGAGACTCGCTGCTCAAGCGAAAGGCGGGTATTATCCGACCCCGCCGAGGGTAATTGACCTGGTTGCCCAGCTGTTCTACGGGGCCAGGGGCCGCCCCCGCAGCGCCGACACCCTGCGCGTCCTGGACCCCTGCTGCGGGGCCGGCGACGCCCTGGCCCAGTTCGCGGACCTGCTGCGCGACCGCAGCAGCGTCCCCGTGGAGACCTGCGGCGTCGAGCTGCATAGGGACCGGGCGGAACAGGCCGCCCACGTCCTGGACCGCTCCCTAGCCTGCGACCTCTTCGCCACCTCGATTGCCAACAACGCCTTCAGCGTGCTCCTCTTGAATCCTCCCTACGACTGGGACAAGGAGGACAAGCGGGTGGAACACGCCTTTCTCACCCACACGACCCGCTACCTGACCGACGGCGGGTTGCTGCTGTTCATCGTGCCGAAGCAGCGCCTCGCCGTCTCCGCCCGCTACCTGTCCTCCCATTACCGGGACCTGCGCTGCTGGGCGTTCCCCAACCCGGAGCGGGAGGTCTTCGACCAGGTGGTCCTGGTGGGAAGGCGCAAGGGAGAACCCAGCCCGGACCCCTACGCCGAGCAACAGGTGCGGGAGTGGTCCTTCGGCGAGCCGGAGGAGTTCTCCTACCGTCCCTACCCGGTCTACGACCCGCCGGTGGTTCCCGCCGGGGACATCCTCTTCGCCACCCGGACGGTTGACCCGCTGGCGGCGGTGGCCGAGGCCCGCAAGTCGGGCCTGTGGGCCAGCCAGGAGGTGCGGGACTCCCTCTGGCCCGCCGACGACCGGCGCATCCGGCCCCTGATGCCCCTGCGCCGTGGTCACCTTGCCATGCTGGTGGCGGCGGGCTTCCTCGACAACCTGGTGCTGGAGGCCGACGGGCAGCGCATCCTGGTCAAGGGCCGCACCACCAAGGAGATGGTCCTGGCCGAGGAGACCGAGAACACCGAGGTCTACCGGGAACGGCTCAAGACCACCGTGGTCGCCCTGGACCTGGACGGCGGCGAGATCACCGACATCGCCGCCTGACCATCCTGCCAACACGGCCGCGCCAACAGGCCCCGCCCTTCCCTTGTGGGAACCGACCGGGCCTCGGCTTTTGGAAAGACGAGCACAGTCCCACTCATAAAGGAATGATGCCATGCAGATGACCCTGACCATGCCCCTGGAATCCGAAGCCTGCGCCCGGTGCGGGCATCCCATCCACCCCGGCCAGCCGATGAAGCAGACCGCCACGGTGGACATCACCGACGGCCGGGTGGTCGCCTCGCCGCCGCGCTCCTACCACCTGAACGGTGGCTGCCCCAGCGACGACGACGGTAAGCCCATCCGCCCAGCCGATTAGACGGCTAACGCGATCCGCCGGAGGCGGACGACACGAAGGCCCCGCCGGTGGATGAGACCGGCGGGGCCTTCGCATTTTTCAACGGCAACCCTCACGTCAAGGAGAACACCTATGAACCTGTCAGGTTTCATCGACACCTTCAAGGAGGCCATCGCCAAAAGGGTGGTGGAGTCCTACCCGCCCCTGTACCGGCCCTCGGAAACCCCGGTCAGCTTGCCCCGGCTGTTGCGCAAGCCGATGGGCGGCCAGGAGGACGCCATCAAGGGGACGGCCCTGTCCCTCCAGGCCCATAGGGGCACCACCGTCGTCGGCGAGATGGGCACGGGCAAGACATTCATCGGCGCCGCCGCCGCCCACGCCGCCGGTTTCCGGCGGGTGTTGATCCTCTGCCCGCCCCACCTCACCCGAAAGTGGAAGCGGGAGGTGGAGGACACGGTGCCCGGCGCCCGCGCCGCCATCGTCGCCTCCATCACCGACCTGGAACGGCTGCGGCTGTCGGTGGGTCCGGCGCGCCTCTTCGCCATCATGTCCCGGGAACGGGCCAAGCTGTCCTACCGCTGGCAGCCCGCCGTGGTCCACCGATGGGCTGCCGCCGGGGGTCGGCTGGTCCGGGACGGGCAGACCGGCGAGCCCTTCCAGGTACCCTGCTGCCCCACCTGCCACGCCCAGGTGGTGGACAAGGACGGGGTGCCCCTCACCGACGCCGAACTCTCCCGCAAGCGGCGCGACTGCGACCTGTGCGGCTCGGCCCTCTGGCAGGCCGACGGCTCCGGCCCCCGGCGATACCCGCTTTCCGACTACGTGAAGCACCGGATGAAGGGCTTCTTTGACCTGCTGATTGGCGACGAGGTTCACGAATATAAGGGAAGGGGCTCGGCCCAAGGCATCGCCGCCGGGGTGCTGGCCGACGCCTGCGGCAAGTCCCTCACCCTTACCGGAACGCTCACCGGCGGCTATTCCTCGACGCTCTTCCACCTGCTGTACCGTTTCTCGCCGGACATCCGGGCCGAGTTCGGACGCTCCGAGGAGGGGCGCTGGATACAGCGCTACGGCTTCCTGGAGGAGACGGTGCGCCACTCCGACGACGGCGACTCCTTCGAGGACGGGCGCAACAGCCGCCGCAAGGGGTATCGCAAGACGGTGCGGGAGCGGCCCGGCCTGGCTCCCTCGGCCCTCTTCCATCTCATCGGCAACTCGGTGTTCCTGCGCCTCTCCGACGTGGCCTCGGGGCTGCCGCCCTACGAGGAGCAGGTGCTGCTGTCGGGGATGGACCGGGAGACGGACTTCACCGGCTTCTCCCAGCGCAAGGCCTACGACGCGGTGTTCGACACCCTGCGGCAGGCTTTGGCGGCGGCGCTTCAGAAGGGTTCCAAGCGGCTGCTGGCCACGTATTTGCAGACCCTGCTGGCATACCCCGACGGCTGCACCCGTGGCGAGACGGTCTTCGATCCCCAGACGGGAAACGTTCTTATCCAGATGCCGCCCCTGTCCGAGGACAAGCTCTACCCCAAGGAGCAGTCGCTGGTGGACCTGGTGGCGGCGGAGCGGCTGGCGGGGCGCAAGGTGCTGGTCTACGCCACCCACACGGGAACGCGGGACATCACCGAGCGGATGGAGCAGTTCCTGACCACCCACGGGTTCCGGGTGGCGGTGCTCAAGGCCGACTCGGTGGCCCCGGACCGGCGGGAAGCCTGGGTGGAGGAGAAGGTCAAGCAGGGCATCGACGTGCTCATCTGCCACCCCCGCCTGGTGCAGACCGGACTGGACCTCATCGACTTCCCAACATTGTGTTGGTTTGAAACAGATTACAGCGTTTACACGATGAGGCAGGCGTCGCGGCGCTCCTGGCGCATCGGGCAGAAGCGCCCGGTGAAGGTGGTGTTCATGGCCTACCGGAACACCCTCCAGGCCGACGCACTCAAGCTCGTCGCCAAGAAGCTGCAATCCTCGCTGGCGGTGGAGGGGGAGCTGCCCGAGGACGGCCTGGCCGCCTTCGGCGACGACGGCGACGACCTGATGCTCGCCCTGGCCAGGCAGATCGTCAGCGGCGACGAGACCGACGCCGATGGCGAGTCGGTGGAGGACGTGTTCGCCCGGGCAAGAGACGCCGAGGCTTCCGCCGAAGAGTTCCTGGTGGACGGCGATTGGAAGGCCGTCGAGGTCGAACCGGAGGCCGTCGCGGTCAACGGGAATGGCCATCATTCCAACCGCAACGGACACCGCGACGGTATCGACGCGACGGTGGAAGTGGTCCTGGGCAACGGACACCACGACAACGCAAACGGCAACGGAGCCAACGGCGACGGCCACCGCGACGAATCCGGACCCGTCGAAGGGCAGCAGTCGCTCTTCTCCTGGGCCGAGTTCCTTTCCGAGGAACCGGTCAAGCCCAGGGGCCGCAACGGGAAGGCCAAACCTGCCGCAACCTCCCTGTTCCAGTGGGCGTTGGACCAGGAACAGGAACGGGAGTCCGAATTGGTGGGCGCGGGCCGCTAGACCGCAAAGGCACACGGGAGGGGCCGCCGTTTCATCGGCGGCCTCCCCGCAAACGGCAACGAACCGAACCAACACCATTCACTAAAGGAGACCAATCATGGCACGCATCTTTGT
Source organism: Dehalococcoidia bacterium (assembly GCA_963667415.1). Classification (GTDB taxonomy): domain Bacteria; phylum Chloroflexota; class Dehalococcoidia; order Lucifugimonadales; family UBA3495; genus VXOI01. Next base: position 1,814,063 of record OY763410.1, read on the forward strand.
GTACGACGACCGCGAGTTCCCCGACCCGGACCCCGAAATGAGCGTGGAGCAGGTGAAAGCGACTTTGGCCGACTTCTACGGCGAGATCGCCAACGCCTCGGTCAAAGAGACCACCCGGGGCGAGGACACCATCTTCGAGTTCCAGCGGCGGGTGGGCACCAAGGGCGCCTTCAACCCAGCCCGCAGTTAGGGAGGCAACACAAATGGACAACCTGACCTTGGTGGGTCTGCTGGCGGACGTACCGCCGGCGGACCTGAAAATCACCGAGCTTGTGGCGGAGCTCACCCTGCCCGGCGGCGGGCTGGACCTGGACGCGGCTGCGGCCCGGCAGCCCGAGGTGGAACTGGCCTGCGCCCAGGCCCAGGACTACGCCGCCGCCACCAAGCGGCTGCTGGAGGCGCTGCAATGTCAACTGCGGCCCCGCCGGTACTGAGCAACCTGGCCGAAAGGCTCCTGCGGCGTCCGCCGTCGCTGCGGGAGCTCATCGTCCGGCTGGGCTACGCCGAGGACTACGCCTGGTTCGCCGGACTGGCGCGCCGTCTCTTCCCCGGCGAGGCGGAAACGCTGCTGGCGATACCCGACATGGGCGAGCGGCTGGAACGCTTCGCCCGGCTCTTCGAGGAACGCCACTTCCCCCTCTACGCCCCTTTCATCGAGTTCTTCGTGGACGAAGGCGAGGACCCACCCTTCACCTCGCTGCGGCGGGGCATCCCCTTCCAGCTGATGGGCTTCGGCTACGACGGCCTGCACGAGATGTGGGACGGCTACCGGGAGGGCCTCTCCGCCCTGGCGCTGCTGGCCGAACCCCCCGACGCCTACTACGACGAACCAGGCGGGCTGCGCACGGCCTGGCTGGAGTCGGCCGCCCAGCGCATCCCCCAGGAAACCCTGCTCCGCATTTCTACGGGCGGCATTCCCCTGGAGGCTCTCACCGAGGCGGTCAAGGAAACCGAGTATGAGGGCGCGGCCCAAGCCGCCGCCTGGGTGCGGGGCGAGACCGGCAACTTCTTTCTCGACCATTGTTTTGACGATGGCGACTACGACGGCTTCTGCGACCCCTGGGAGGAGGAAATCATCCAGGAGGGCACCGAGGAATGGCAGAAGGCCAGCGCGCTGGTGGACTCGGTGGTGAAGCTGGCCGACTGGCTGGAAGGGGACCTGCCGGGCCGCTTCGCCGAAATGCTGGACTTCATCCTGCCCCGGCTGCCCGAACCAACGACAGAACAGGAGGAAAACGATGATGACGACCAATGACACCCACCGGACCGAGTGGTCCCTGCCGGTCCAGGACGATCTGCCCCGGGACACCCTCCAGGTCCAGCTGGAAGTGTACGGCGAGACCGTCCTGCTGCGGGGCTTCGAGGCTGACCGCAACTGGGTCAGGACCGTCTCGGCGGACGAGATCGCCAACGTGTTCATCCGGCACCTGAGCTTCTCCTCCGGCCTCTTGCCCGAAGACGCCCTCTGGTGGAACCAGGGGGAGACTGGCCAGGTGGTGGCCCTGTGGCGGCCCCCACAGGTCTGGCCGGTGGCGTTGCAACGGGAGGCCTTCCAGCCTCCCGCAAGGCTCCGGCTGCCCATGCCGGGGCTGGTCTTCGTCTGCTCGCCGGGCCGGGCGCCCTGGGTCTATGCCGCCCTAGAACGGCCCACCGACTCAGAGCAGCAGCTCTACCGCGCCCCGGCCTTCAACGTCTTCCGCGACGGGCGGGTCTGCCCCGGCAGCCATCGCTTCCCCGAGGAGACGGGACGGATACCCGAATCCTTCTTCCAGTCCTTCTTCTCCCTTACCGGAGATACCAGGGACCGGTCGAAGCGGCACCCCGACAACCTGCAAGCGTTATGGGAGGAACTTGATGGACAGGCTTACTACCCGATTGAGGACCTGGTTCCCCAATGCACCGTGGGCCACGTCATGGCGGTCTCCGAAGGAAGACGGGGCTACTATTAGCGCCACCGCCGCGCCGGTGGGCTACCTGGTGAACCACCCCGCCGGACTCTCCGGAACCCAGGGCGTCGGCTACGACTACGTGCTGGGCGCCGGCGGCCTCTACGTCCAGTCGGAGAGCGCCCACCTGACGGCGCGGGTGCTGGTCGCTCCCGCCGAGGTGCGGGGCCTGGTCCCCGTGTCCGAGAAGGTGGCGCTCGCCCACGGCCCGATACCGGCCCACGTCTTCGACCTGGGGCTGAGCTGGCTCCTGGCTGCTCCTGACACCGAGCGGTTCTTCGCCGTCCGGTGGGGCGGCGGCGCCTACCGCTTGGTGGTTCCGCCGCAGGAAGGAACGTCGGCCTCTCTCACCTACCAGCCGCCCACTGGTGTCGTTGCCGAGTTCCACTCCCACGGACGCCACTCCGCCTTCTTCTCGGCCACCGACGATGGGGACGAGCAGGGGTTTCGCGTGTACGGCGTCGTGGGACGCCTGGACAGCCCCACGCCGGAATTGACCCTGCGGGTGGGCATCTACGGCCACTTCGCGCTGCTGCGCTGGTCCCAGGTCTTCGACGGCCCTTGCCCGTCGACGCTGCGGCTGATGGGCGAAGGGGCCGGTCAACACCAAGCAACCCACATATAAGGAGGTAAGCAACCATGCCCTACTACCTGGACAACCAGTTCCTGCTGGACAACCCCTGGATCACCGTGGTCGGCTGCGGCGGCACCGGCGGCTTCGTCGCTGAGGGCCTCTGCCGCCTCTTTCAGGGCCGCGACGCCACCATCGTCCTGGTGGACCACGACCGGGTGGAACCCCACAACCTGCTCCGGCAAAACTTCTACGCCGAGGACGTGGGCAAGTTCAAGAGCCAGGCCCTGGCCGACCGGCTCGCCGCAGCCTACAACCGGCCCGTGGGCTACTCGGTCTACCCCTTCCGCGAGGAATACCGCCCGCAGGGGAGCCGCTACCCCGGCCTCTCCTCCCACGACGGCCTGATCATCGGCTGCGCCGATAACGCCGCCGCAAGACGGGCCATGGCCGAGTGCCTGCCGGGAGACCCCTGCCGCTGGCTCATCGACGCCGGCAACGACACCAACTGGGGCCAGGTGCTCGTCGGGAATGTCGCCGAGCCGGTGGCCCTGGAGGAACCGCCCTTCACCGGCGAGACCTGCCACCTGGCCCCGGCGCCCACGCTGCAACGCCCGGACCTGCTGACCGCCGTGTCCGCCAGGCCGCCGGACGTGGACTGCGCGGCGGCCTTGGACCTCACCGACCAGGACCCCACCATCAACCAGATGATGGCGTCGCTGGTGTTGCAGGTGGTCCGCCGCATGGTGGCGGGCACCTGCCCCTTCCTGGGCCTCTACCTGGACATGGATCTGGGCACGGTCACCCCCAGCTACGTCACCCCGGAGGCGGTGGCGCGACTGGTGGACAAGACTGACGCCGCATGAACGACGCAAACCAACCCCTACAAACCGAACCTATAAGGAGAATGAGACCATGACTGACCACAAGGAAAACGCCACGGCGACTGCGACGTGGCAGGACAACCACAACGGGAGGCGGGGACATCAGCTGATGACGGAGAAGCTGGCCGCCGCCATCCCCGCCCTGGGCGCCAATGAGAATGCCCGCGACTACGACGAGGTGCTGGCCCTCGCCAAATTGTTCAGCCCCTACAACGGCTGGACCTGGTACATCACTGAGATGGATCCGCAGACCGGCCAGTGCTTCGGCCTAGTGGAGGGATTTGAGCGGGAACTGGGCTACTTCGACCTCACCGAGTTGGCCGAGACCACCGTGCTCGGCGGCGTTCCCGCCGTGGAGCGCGACCTCTACTGGCAGCCCATGACCCTGGGCGAGATCAAGAGTGGGTCCCGGGGGAATGCGTCGCACAACCAAGAAACGGATGGAGGTGAAACCATGACTGACGAAAAGGGAACGGAAAACCACTCCCCGGACGTGGTGAGCGCCGAGGAGTTCCTCTTCGGAACCGCGTCGGATGATGCGCACGCCGAGGTTGCCGGGGAGCTTCCCGCCGGAGACGCGACGGACGACGCGGACGACACGGAAATCGCCGGGGAACCTGACGCCGACACGGAGACGGAGACTGCTGTTGAGGAACCCGACGTTGCCGACGACGCCGGGGAACGGACCGCCCCTGCCGACACGGAAGCCTCGGAGGAACTGAAGGTGGTCCTGTCCATCCGGGGCGGGCGCGCCGTCATCGGCGTGCAGCGGCCCTCGGCGGACCCCCACATCGAGTCTTTCGACGACCCCGACCTGTTCGGGCTGGCCGATGAGTTCCCGGCGGTGGTGGCAAGGGCCAGGGCCAAGTGGGAGGAGGAACCCATGCACCCCACCTTTGAGCGGCCCGCTCCCTCGCCCAGGCAGCGGAACCGGCGCCAGCAAGCGGCAACCCCGCCCGCTGGCACCGAGACGGCGGAGCCGGAGCAGCCCCAGGCCGAGACGTTGCGGCTGTTCTAGGGGACGCCGCTTGCACTGCACTTGGGGGAATAGGGGAGGGACGCTATATCAGCGTCCCTCCCCAGCGGCCCATATATGGGGCCTTTTTGCGTTTAAGGGATGGCGGCCCCTTCCACTCCGTCGTCGCCGTCGTCGCCCACCGGGACGATGATGAACAGCCGGTGGAAGTCGTCCACCCCCAGCGCTTCAATCAACCGCCGCCTAACCCGGGGCGACGGGCTGCGCCTCCCGTTCATCAGATGGGAAAGGTATCCCGATGTGACCCCGCACCGGCGCGCCAGTTCGTTCTGGGACATATCCAGTTGGTCCAGCGGTGCCCATACGGCGGAGGCGTTGAGGATGACCCGCGTGGGCGGACGCCGGCGTTTCACTTGGCTCGTCTCCTTATTCACCTGGGATACCCGGCGGAAATGAGGCGGCCAGCCCAAACCCCGTCCCTCTACATGGCGGTGAATGCGGGAGGCCGGACCGGATCAAGAAAGGGGAGGGTATTGATGATGTCCTCCCCTGGCCGGTCACATATGCCCCCATTTTTTCGTTTCACAGCCGGAATACGGGGAACGCTTCCATCAGCCCTGCTAGTCCACCTTATGCTCCGGGTCGTGGTCCAGGCTGGTGTGGGAAAGCAGGGCGGCCAGACCGTCCGACTGTATGGTCCCGCCGTTCAGTTCCAGGGTGTCCGCCAGCACGGCGATGCCCTGGGTGGAGATGTCTGGCTCCGCCACGGTGTGGGCGAAGGTCAGGGTGGCTGTGCCGCCCACTGTTCGCCTCCGTCCGCCGGGTCCAGGTCGATCTTCAGCCTGGGCGCGCCGGTAACGACCACCGCCTCGCTGAAGGTCAGCGTGACCTGGATGGTCTCGCTCAGGCCGTAGGTGGCGTTAGCCTGGGGTGAGGAGGCCACGTCTACGTTGGACACCGATGCGGGGGCGCTCTGCTCCTGCTCGCCGCCGCTGTCCCCGGTCGCGCTGGGAGGTTCGCTCGTGCCGACGGGGCCGCCCCGCCGCTCTCCGGCTGCGTATGCCAGTCCACTTTGTGGTTCGCGTCGTGGCCGAGGTTGATGTGCGCCAGGGCGGCGTCCGTGCCTCCCAAGCGGATCGTCTCTCCGGTGAACTCCAGCGTGTTGGCGAGCAGGGCGATGCCCTGCCTCGATATGTCGGGCTCAACCACGGTGTGGGCGAAGGTGAGGCTGCTCGTGCCGCTGCCGCTCTGGTAAGCGGCCCACTTCTCGCCCCACTCCGCCGGGTCCATGCCGATCTTGAGCCGGGGAGACCCCCTGACCTCGACCGTCCCGTCGAAGGTCACCCACCCGTTGATGGTGTCGCCGATACCGTAGGTCTTGTCCGTGCCCGCGCTCGAGACCACGGTCACCCCGGTCACGGTGGCGTAGACGCCACCAAGCCGGAGTCCGACAATGCCACTATAAACGGCGCTTGCTCAATCTGCGCCTGGCGCAAATCGCCGTTGCAGAAGGGTTGTCAGCCGGAAGCCCCTGCCATGATGGCAGGGGCTTCCGCGTTGCCAGGGTTGCTGTCCCTGACGCCTGACACCAACCCGGGGCCCGGCTGCTTGGGCTTCGGAGTACTCTGTGGTAGCTTCCGAAAATACCGGTCTCCCGCAGTTCCCTATTGGGCGGGGCCGATGCGCAGGATCACGTCGCCCTCGGGCGGGCACTCGCCCCGGTTGTCGCAGTTGCTGGTCATCACGTAGAGCCGGCCCTGGGCGTCGCTTATGATGGTCCGCAGGCGCCCGTAGGCATCTTTCAGGTAAACCTCGGTAGCCAGGACGGTGTAGGGATCGTCCCGGTCGAACACCACGCGGTGCAGGTGGCGGCCGCCGGGCCGGTCGCTGAGGCCGACGGTGGTGAACAGGAAACTGCCGGTCCATTCCGGTATGAGGCTGCCCCGGTAGAACATCCCTCCGGTGGGGGGCACCGGGTCCTCCCACGTCAACACGGGGCTGACCAGTCCCTCCTGCGTGTCGCAGCCCCAGACTCGGGGCCAGCCCAGGTTGTCGCCGGCGGTGACGACGTTGACCTCGTCATACCCCCGCAGATCCGGCATATCCAGCTCGATGCCGGAGGGGCCGTGCTCGATCATCACGATGTGTTGGTCGTCGAACCAGTCGTAGCCCTGGGTGTTGCGGATCCCGCTGGCGAAGATGTAGCTGCCGGGGTCCGGGTTGTCGGCGGGGACGTTGCCCTCCAGGTCCATTCTAAGCAGCTTGCCCGCCAGAGTGCCGGGGTTCTGGGCGTCCTGGGGTTCATAGGCCCCCACGCCCACGTACAACATGCCGTCGGGCCCCAGCCGCATCCGGCCGCCCTGATGGTGCAGTCCCGCCGGCAGGTCGTCGAGGATCACCCGGTCAAAGGTCGCCGAGCGTCCGTCGCCGGAGAGGGAATAGCGCTCGATGCGGCCGATCTGCACGCCGTCGTCGTTGTCGATGTTGTAGAAGAGGTAGAACAGGCGGGTGGCGGCGAAATCGGGGTGCAGGAGCAGGCCCAGCAGGCCGCCCTCGGACCCCAGCAGGTCTATGCCGTACAGGGGCGGCGGCATGGACACGCCGAACTCCAGCACCGGCTCCGGGACGACCTCGCCGTCCTGGACCAGTCGCACGCGGCCGGGGCGCTCGGTGACCAGCAGGTCGCCGGAAGGAAGAATGGCCAGTCCCCAGGGAATCTCCAGGCCCTCGGCCAGGACCTCCACGTGCAACGGAACCTGGCCCGGTGGTCCCGGCTCGCCCTGCACCAACCGGCACGGCACAGTTTCGGACCCCGCCGCCGCCGGCGCCGGTTCGGCGCCCGCCACCGTCTCGGCCGGCTGCCGGGTCAAGGAGGCGGGCGGGGTGGTTCCTCCGGTCGCCGTCGGGATGACGGCCCGCTCGGTGGTCTCCACAGTTTCTGTCGGGGCTGCTGTCGGGGTGGTCCCGGGAGCGCCCCCGGCTTCAGACTGGCTGACGGGTACGGGCGTCGTCCCGGCCGCCGGTTCAGCGTCAGGGCCGCCGCAGGCAAGGGCCAGCAGCGCGACCACGGCCAGCAGCAGCGGCAGGATGCTGGGGACGGTCATTGAGCGCTTCTCAAACATGGCACAACAAGCCTACCGCGCGCCAACGGTAACGTCAATCGACTCCGGAACCGACGCCTGCCCGGTCGGCGGCGGGGATGCGGCCGGAGGGGCAGGCCGGAGTGGTAAAATGGAGGAACACCGCCGGCGCGGCCGCGAGGGAAACACTCCTGGGAACGACTACGGAGGAACGACGACGGGGGAAAGGACGCTGAAGCGGGAGGGAGTTGCAGCCGTGGACGACCTGTACATCATGGGATTTTCCGATGCCTTTCTGCGAATTCTCGCTTCGCGGACCGCCGCGGACGCCTGCGCCCACCTGATGCCGTACCTGGAGCCCGGTCTTCGTGTGCTTGACGCCGGTTGCGGGCCGGGCTCCATATCGGCGGGATTGGCCGAGGCGATAGCGCCGGGGGAGCTGCGGGGCATCGACACCGAGCCGTCGCAGGTTGAGCTGGCCGCGCGGGCGGCTGCGGAGCGGGGGCTGAGCAACGCGGAGTTCAGCGTCGCCGACGTGAGGGCCATGCCCTTCGAGGACGGCTCCTTCGACGCCGTGCATTGCGGCGACCTCCTGGCCTTCGTTCCGGACACCGGGGCCGCCCTGCACGAAATCAGGCGAGTGCTGAAACCCGGGGGCATGCTGGGCTGCCGGGAGATCATCATGGACTCCTTCCTGATCCATCCCGACCCGTCCCCCAGCCCATTGGCCCGGGGATATGCCCTCTTCGCCGACCTGCTCGAGGGGGACGACGGGCACCCGCAGATGGGCAAGGAGTTGGCTGGCCATCTGGAGCGGGCGGGATTCGCCGACATCCGGGTATCCGCCTCCTTCGACGTTTTTGCCGGTCCCGAGAGGCTGCAACTGATATACGACCTGGGGGAGCAGTGGTACTTTTCCGCTGAGGTTCGGGACCCGGCCGCCCAGTACGGGGTGGGCACCGGGGCCATGATGGATGAGATCAGGCAGGCCAGAGACCGTTGGTACCGCTCCCCCGGGGCAATGGCGGCCTTTGCCTACGGAGAGGCGGTGGCCCGGCGGCCCTGATCCGAGTCCGGTCGGCGCCGCGCCGCCCTCGCCTTGCCGCAACCTGCTCATGGAAAGCCGGTCACGGGCGGTTCCCGCTTCCCGGGCCGGCCAGCAGGGCCAGCAGGGTTTCGACGGCGCGCCGGAAGGAGCCCCGCTCCGCCTCATCCAGGGACCCCAGCAAACGGGCCTGGGCCTGCTCCAGGAGGGGCTGGCACTGGGCGAGCAGGGCCAGGCCGGCGGCGGTAACGTGGAGCCTCACCTCCCGCCGGTCGGTTCGGGAGCGGCGCCTGGATAGCAGCCCCCTCCGGGACAGGGGGTGCACCATCCGGCTGACGGTGGGGGGCTCCACCAGGAGAATCCTGGAGACCTCAACGGCGGTGACGCCGGGATGGGCGGCGCACACGGACAGGACCCGCAATTCGGCCAGGGAGACCTCCCGGCCGGCCAGTTCCGCTTCCAGGAGACGCTCGACCATCCGGCCCAGGTCCGTGAGCCTCAGCAGCGTGAGGCCCGGCAGCTCCTCCGGGTTGACCTCGCCCATTTCCGCAACCTCAGCCCGTTCCATGCTTCCCTTCTCTCTCTGTACCGTCTCACGCCGGCGGGGAGTCTGCCGCCGGTTTTGAAGCCAACGCCGCTGCCCATCGAAGTGCGCCGCCCCGGGCAATCTGCCCGGGACAGGCTGCCGCCTGGGATGGATTCGGGGAAACCCCGCTCCAGTCAGGCCTTGACAACCCATCCGGCAATAGTTAGGGTATTCGGTAACCGTTGCAATTGCAACAGTTATTGTCATAACGCGTAGCGTTCCCTGGCGACTGGCCTCGGGATCGCAACGACGGTTCCGGCGTAGGCCCGACGGGCAACGGGGCCTATTTTCTATTGAAGCGGACACACCCATCAATGGCAAGGAGCGCGGTCATGGCCACGGATCGTAACCGAAGCAGAGGAAACCCGGTTTTCACCCCCCCCCCCCCCCCCCCCCGCAAATCAGGAGGCGCGCTGATGAAGAGGCGCGCCTTGCTGGGATTTTTGCCGGCCCTGCTCTTGGCGGCGGCGCTGTTGGCGTTGCTGGCCGGGGGGACTGAGAACGCCTCCGCCCAGGTTACCCCCACCCTGAGCATCTCCGTCGAGGGCGGTCACACGGACATCGACGAGGGCGGCACCCGCGTCATCGTGTACACCTTGAACAACCCGGCCCCGGCGGGCGGCATTAATATCAGCGACCCGGGGATTCCCACAGGCGGCATCCTACCCGTTAGCAGCACAACTATACTTGAGGGGCAGACCACCTTAAAGATCCCCTTAACGGCCGACGACGACGACGAATACACGCCCGGCCGAGTTGTGACCCTTGTCTACCCTAACTACAACAACCTGCCCACCAGCGGCTCCCTGACCATCACGTTGACGGTCAACGATAATGATGGTCCGCCCCAGACAACTGCTCCGACCGTGCCCGCGGACTGGCCGCTGATCCCGTCCGGCCCCAGCGTCGACATCGGGCCCGGCGACACATTCCGGCTGCTGTTCGTGACCTCGACCCGGCGCGACGCCACGTCCACGGACATCGAGGACTACAACACCTTCGTGCAGAACGCCGCCAATCACAGTGGCGCGAGCGTGGCGATCAAGCCCTTCGCCGGCGCCTTCATGGTGGTGGGCTGCACCACGGCGGTGACTGCGCGCGCCAACACCGACAGCGAGGCCGGCGACCTGGACGCGCCGATCTACTGGCTGAACGGCGTCAAGGCTGCCGACGACTACGCCGACTTCTACGACGGCAACTGGGACAACCAGGTGGAGGCCAGCATCCGCGAGGAGACCGGCGCTCAGCCATCCAGCGCCCCCGATGTGTTTACGGGCTGCGGCGATAACGGCACGTCGGGCAGCATGCCCTTGGGCACCTCCGGTACCGTCGGCACGGGCAGCCCGATAGCGCAAGCCAGCCCGCTGGAAGAAAACTTTGGTCCGCCGACCATCGAGCGCCCGCTCTACGCCATGTCGCCGGTGTTCAAGGTGGAAGAGGTGATCGACCCGAATGAGCGGTTTGACCTGTCGATATTGGACGACAACAGCCCGGCGGGGTTCCTGTTCCGGGTGTGTCCGGAAGGCAGGACGTGCGACCCGAACGCCCCGGACGGCGACACGAACTGGGTGCCGACCTTGAACCCCATCGTGAAGCTGCAAGAGGGCGGGGATAGTGTGTCGTACCAGTACAAGTTCCACTGGCCGGGGGATACGCCTGAGTCGGGAACGCAAGTGTGCGAGAACGGTGCGTGCCATACGGTGAGTGCTCTCTGGGTGACGTTCAATGTCGATGCGTTCTCGGATTACCGCAACTTACACCGCCACGACCGGGACCGGTTGAATTGTTTCGACAGCCGCAACACAGGCAGCGGGGGTCACGGCGCGGACACGTGGGGCGCGTACGTCAAGCATCAGGCGAACCGGGACAAGATCGCCGCTGGCGACACGTCCAAGCTGCCCACCAACGAGCTGTGGCTGCACGGCACTGCGGACGGCACCAACGTGGGGACCTACCCGGAGCGCACCGCTGGCGCGAAGGTGGTCTCGGACATGTGGGGCGGTTGTGCGCCATATCCGAATAGTTATTCGACGGTGGACCATGACGAGTGGCAGACGGTGACCATCGGTGCGGGCCACGACCCGGACGCGTTCAGTCACGACTTTGTCATGTATCACCAGATCAACTGGGGGCACCTGGACCGCATGGGCGGCTTCGTCCGTCACCGGGACCCCAACGTGAAGGTGCACATCGTCGACGACGACGAGTGGGAGCAGAACATCGAGGTCGCGTCCTTCGACGGCACCACCACGGGCCCCTGGATTCTGCTGGAGCGGCAGGGGCTGCAAAAGGCGCTGCCGGAGGCGATCGCGAAGGGGACGGTCTACCAGTTCAAGGCGCGGCTGGTGACCAACCGTGACGACGGGAGCCGCACCCCGCAGAAATATTTGCTCGACCCGCACAAATCCTGGATCAGCATCTGGGCGAGCGCCCCGTACCGGAGTTTGGCGGACAGGCCTCCCTACGGGATAAGAATCTGGTGGGGCGGTGGCATACCCCTGGATGCGGAGGTGATCGTCAACATCCGCGCCGAGGAGCGGGCCTCCAAGGGTCCGCTGGTGATACGCCAGCGCGCCCCGAACCTGCGCTTCACCACCGACAGGGACCTGCCGGAGCGGCTGGGCGCCAGCAGCAACGACGCCGTCACGACCATCGGCACCGACGCTTGGCGGAACAGCAACCGTTACTGGTTCGAGAATTACGAGCACGCGACGTGCGTGGCGTGCAACCTGATGAACCAGGTGCATCCGGTGGTGAACATCACCGGCAACAGCGCCTCCATCGAGGGCGATTCGGTCTTCTTCGCCCTGACGGCCAACCCGTCGGGCGCGGAGACGCCCGTGAACGTCAAGGTCGCCGCGGACGGCGACTACGGGGTGGTGACGGGCTACCGGACGGTCACGATTCCGTCCGGCGGCATCCTGAATCTGTTCCTGCCCACGGAGGACGACCGGACAGACGAGCTGGACGGCTCGGCGACCCTCACCATCCTGCCGGGCGACGGCTACAGCGTCGGGGCCACGGCGACGATGACCTCGTACATCCAGGACAATGACGACTATTCCGAGTCTCCGCTGGTCAGGTACGCCGCCCTGATCGAGCGGACCAAGACGGACCTGCAGAGTCCGAACTATGACAATGAGGCATACGACCTCAAGCGCGTGCTGAAGACCCTGGGGGTGCCGCAGTACGCCAACGCCCCCGGCAGCGAGGTCAGCGTGGGGGAGGCGACCAACCGTCGCACCAAGCCCAGCGACAACCCGCACTGGGAGGGCATCGCCGAGGCGCTCCAGTACAAGCTGGACCACGACGCCTGGGCGGCGCTGAATCCACTGCCCGCGGGCGGCCCTGAGATCACCATCAGCGGCGGCAGCGACGTCACCGAGGGCGGCACGGCCAGCTTCACCATCACCGCCAACCGGGCGCCGGCGAGCCCGATCACGGTCATCGTGGGCGTCAGCCAGAGCGGCGACTGGGGGGCCAGCGGCCCTGCCACGGTCGGCGTCAGCGGCGCCACCACCACCTACACCATCGCCACCACCAACGACAAGGTGGACGAGGCCAACGGGTCGGTGACGGCCACGGTGCATGCCGGCATCGGCTATACCGTCGGCACGGCGTCAACGGCCACGGTGGCGGTGGCCGATGACGACGATTATTCCCAGCGACCGCTGGTCAAGTACGCGGCCCTGATCGAGCGGATCAAGACGGACGCGCAGAGTCCGAACTATGACAATGAGGGATACGACCTCAGGCGGGTGCTGAAGACCCTGGGGCTGTCGGCGTTTGCCGACGCACCCGGCCCGCCGGTGAGCGTGGGGGAGGCGACCAACCGTCGCACTATGCCCGCCGACAACCCGCACTGGGAGGGGATCGCCGAGGCGATCCAGTACAAGCTGGACTACGACGCCTGGGCGCATGTGAATCCGCCGCCCACGGCCGACCCGGTGATCACGATCTCGGGCGGCAGCGGCATCACGGAGGGCGGCACGGCCAGCTTCACCATCAGCGCCAGTCCGGTTCCGGCCAGCCCGATCACCGTTAACATCGGCGTCAGCCAGACCGGCGACTTCGGGGCCAGCGGCCCTGCCACGGTCAGCGTGAGTGGGGCCAGCACCACCTATACCATCGACACCACCAACGACCAGGCGGACGAGGCCGACGGGTCGGTAACGGCCACCGTGCAGTCGGGCACCGGCTACACGGTGGGCACGGCGTCCACGGCCACGGTAGCCGTGGCGGACGACGACGTGCCGGAGATCACCATCAGCGGAGGCAGCGGCATCACCGAGGGCGGCTCCGCTACCTTTACCATCAGCGCCAGCCCGGTTCCGGCCAGCGCGATCACCGTCAACGTGGGCGTCAGCCAGACCGGCGACTTCGGAGCGACGGGGGCGGCCACGGTCAGCGTGAGTGGGGCCAGCACCACCTACACCATCGCCACCAGCGACGATGAGGTGGACGAGGCCGACGGGTCGGTCACGGCCACGGTGCAGGCCGGCAGCGGCTACACCGTCGGCACGGCGTCAACGGCGACGGTCGCGGTCGCTGACGACGACTACGACACCGCTCCTCTGGTCGAGGAACCGGAAGACCCGCTGGTCAAGTACGCGACGCTGATCCAGTCGTTCTACGACCGGATTACGGCCAATGCCACGCACGGCAACGACGCCTCGGGCGGCTGGAACAAGCGGTTCCTGAAGGCCATGGGGCATCCGGAGTACGTAAACTATCCGCAAGCTGCGGTGACGGTGGCGCAGGCGACGGACCTGTATAACCACGGCGGTCCTGGGGCCAACACGGCCTGGGAAGGCACCGCCGAGGCCATCCAGTACAAGCTGGACTACGACGCCGGGACGGTAAATCCGCCGCCGGATCCGGACCCGGAGATCACCATCAGCGGCGGCGCTGGCATCACGGAGGGAGGCACGGCCAGCTTCACCATCAGCGCCAGCCCGGCGCCGGCCAGCGCCATCACGGTCAACATCGGCGTCTCGCAGAGCGGCAGCTGGGGCGCGACGGGGGCGGCCACGGTCAGCGTCAGCGGCGCAACGACCACCTACACCATCGCCACCGGCGACGACCAGGTGGACGAGGCCGACGGGTCGGTGACGGCCACGGTGCAGGCCGGCACCGGCTACACCGTGGGCACGGCGTCAACGGCATCGGTCAACGTGGCCGACGATGACGATCCTCCGGCAACGCCGGAGATCACCATCAGCGGTGGCAGCGGAATCACGGAGGGCGGTTCCGCCACCTTCACCATCAGTGCCAGCCCGGCCCCGGCCAGCGCCATCACGGTCAACATCGGCGTCAGTGAGAGCGGCGACTGGGACGCCACGGGCGCGGCCACGGTCAGCGTCAATAGCGCGACCACCACCTACACCATCGCCACCGGCGACGACCAGGTGGACGAGGCCGACGGGTCGGTGACGGCCACGGTGCAGTCGGGCAGCGGCTACACCGTAGGCACGGCGTCAACGGCATCGGTAACGGTGGCCGATGATGACGACCCTCCGGCAACGCCGGAGATCACCATCAGCGGAGGCAGCGGCATCACGGAGGGAGGCACGGCCACCTTCACCATAACCGCCAGCCCGGCGCCGGCCAGCGCCATCACCGTCAACATCGGCGTCAGTGAGAGCGGCGACTGGGACGCCACGGGCGTGGCCACGGTCAGCGTCAACGCGGCAACCACCACCTACACCATCGCCACCGGCGACGACCAGGTGGACGAGGCCGACGGGTCGGTAACGGCCACGGTGCAGTCGGGCACTGGCTACACCATAGGGACGGCGTCCACGGCATCGGTGACGGTGGCCGACGATGACGACCCTCCGGCAACGCCGGAGATCACCATCAGCGGGGGCAGCGGCATCACCGAGGGCGGCACGGCCAGCTTCACCATCACCGCCAGCCCGGCGCCGGCCAGCGCGATAACCGTCAACATCGGCGTCAGTGAGAGCGGCGACTGGGATGCCACGGGGGCGGCCACGGTCAGCGTCAGCGGCGCAACGACCACTTACACCATCGCCACCGGCGACGACCAGGTGGACGAGGCCGACGGGTCGGTGACGGCCACTGTGCAGTCCGGTACCGGCTACACCGTGGGCACGGCGTCCACGGCCACGGTGACGGTGGCTGACGATGACGATCCTCCAGCAACGCCCGAGATCATCATCAGCGGAGGGAGCGGCATCACCGAGGGCGGTTCCGCCACCTTCACCATCAGCGCCAGTCCGGTTCCGGCCAGCGCCATCACGGTCAACATCGGCGTCAGTGAGACCGGCGACTGGGACGCAACGGGAGCGGCCACGGTCAGCGTCAACAGCGCAACAACCACCTACACCATCGCCACCACTAACGATGAGGTGGACGAGGCCAACGGGTCGGTCACGGCCACCGTGCAGGCCGGCACCGGCTACACGGTGGGCACGGCGTCCACGGCCACGGTGGCGGTGGCCGACGATGACGACCCGGTCGAGGAAAAGTCGGTAACCATCTCCATAGAGGACGCTTCAGCATCGGAGAGCGCTTCAGACCTGGTGTTCCGGGTGACCCTCTCCGAGGCGTCGGATGAGGACATCACGGTGCAGTGGCGCACCCTGGCGTCGAATGACCCTGACCGACGGGCGCGCGGCGGGCAGGACTACTGGGAAATGAGCGGAGAGATAAAGATTAGTGCGGGTGAGACCAGTGGAACGGGGGCCGTGTGGCTGAATCAGGACTCGGAGGATGAGCCGGACGAACTCTTCACGGTGTACCTCCACTCCCCGGCAGGGGCAACGCTGGACCGGGAGGAAGCTACCATGACCATCATCGACGACGATTAGCCTGTTCCACCCGGAGGACATGGACTGAAGGAGGGGCTGGCAGCAACTGTGATGCTGCCAGCCCCTCCCGTTTTAGCGCTGTGGTCCGGAGCAGAGCGAACCCGGGTCGGTTTCCCCATGCGCTGGGGCTGCTGCGAGAAATCGGGCCGGCGGCGGAGTACCGGAGAGACCAGAGCAGTAAAATACACCCGTCGTGATTGTGGCGAAAGTCGGAGGAACGCATGCCGGTATGCTCCATGGCTGGCCCTGATCGGGGCCGAGCCAAGGCTATCCTGCCAGGTCCGGCGCGGGTATAATGCCCTCAGCAACCAAGCCCACCGTCAACCGCAATTCCACGCTAGACCCACCGAGGTTCGGCATGACCACCGCCAACACCACCGGCAAGACTCCGAAAGTCCAAGACCATTTCCGGCTGCCGGATATACCAGAGCGCGAGCCAGATGAAGTGACTCAATACGACCAGATTACGAAGACCGGCAGCGCCCACTACCTGGCTCAACACCTGGGCAACCCGGAGACCACTTTGGTGGAGGCTGACCGTTGGGTCGTCGCTACTACTGATTTCGACAAGCGCCGGGCCCGGTACCCCGACCTGCTAGTGGCCTTTGGCGTGGACCCGGCGGCCTACAAGGCTAGCAACGGGTACATAGTATGGGAGCAGGGGAAGGCCCCGGACTTCGTGCTGGAGGTGGCGTCGGAGAGCACGGGGGAGATTGACGTGGGGCCGAAAAGGGACTACTACGCGGCCCTGGGCATAGGGGAATACTGGCGGTTTGACGAGACGGGGGAGTACCACGGGACGAAGCTGGCCGGGGACCGGCTGGTGGAGGGGCGGTACCAACCGGTGAAGATCGAGGAATTGCCTGACGGGGTGTTGCAGGGGTACAGCCGGGCGCTGAACCTGAACCTGCGTTGGGAGGCAGGCCAACTGGTGTGGCACGACCCGGCGACGGGGCGGCCCATCGCAACGCTGGAGGATGAGCGGCAAGCGCGCCTGCTCGAACAGGAAGGACGCATCAAAGCCGAGGCGCGCAACCGGGAATTGGAGGAAGAACTGCGCCGATTGCGGGGGAATTGAAGGCGGTGCCACAGGGGAAGACAGCCCAACCAGCAGCTATGTCCTATTTTCACGGCCTATAGACTCCCCAACCACATCTCGAAGACGGTTCCACCTACCGCGCACTCGGGCCCATATTACTGGGCCCTTCATAGTTGAACCTCCCAACGGAAAGTTCGCAATACGGTACACTTAGGCCCACCACCCCCCTCTTTTCCAGACCATCCTCTGCCCATGGCCACAACAGCGGAGCAGAGTCTCATCTGCACCGCCTATAGGCACCGCTCAGCCTCGGAACGGATGTAGTCCCGTAACTCCCTGGGCAGGTTGGCGGCATCGGTCGCCCGGGCGTTTTCCAGCATCCGTTCCGGACGGGAGGTGGTGGGTATGGCTGAACTCACCCGCCGGTCGGAAATGACCCAGGCCAGCAAGGCTTGGGCCCAGGTGCTGATCCCGTACTCCCGCAGAGGTGCCAGGTCGGGCTGTTGCTTCAGCTCCAGCACCCAGCGTCCCTTCTGCAACGGTTCCATCACCAGGATGCCGGTGCCCAGCTCCTCGGCCAGGGGCAGCAGTTCGTCTTCGACAGCCCGGTTCATCACGTTGTAGGGAATCTGGACTGTGTCCACGCGGCGCTCCCGCATCAGGTCCATTATGGTGGGATAAGCCTCGGGAACCATGGCCGACACCCCCACCATTCCGATGTTTTCCTCTTCCTTGAGTCGCTCCAGGGTGGGGAGGTGAGCCTGCCAGTCGATCATGTTGTGGACCTGAAAGAGGTCGATGTAGTCCGTCTTCAGCAGCTCGAAGGAACGCGCTATCTGGGCCTCGCCTGCCTCCCTGCCCTCGACGCGCACCTTGGTGGCGAGATAAAACTCGTCCCGAATATCCCAGGCGATCTCACCCAGCACTTGCTCCGCATTCCCGTACCACGCGGCGGTGTCTATCAGGTTCACATCGCTGTCCAGGCAGTTGTCGATAATCTGCCTTCGGACTGCCATCTCATCTTCGCTCGTAACATCGAAGGTCCTCAGGGTCCCCAGTCCAATGACCGAAACGTTCAGGTCTCCAAGCTTGCGATATTCCATATTCCTCTATTCGACCTCGATTAAGCGTTTGAATTGAAAATTGACTCACAGGATACACAGCTCAAAGGATGCAGAGGTTGATTAACTCGAAAGAAGAGCCAACTGTTCTCTGGCCGTAAAATCATTCCCTTTCGATTGTGAGTCAAAGTCTTATGCTCGCATTGTAGACCGCCTTTGGATATATTGAATGGCGATGCAGCGGCTGATGAAGATTTGCAAAAAAAGCTATCAGACCCCAGTATGGGGCAAGCCGTTCCCGGCAGGAGGTAACTCGGCATGAAACTGGGCTCGCGCCAGACTTCCAAGTCCCCCTCGCAAAAGGATTCCAGCAAGAACGGCCACGTCTCGGCCGCTGAAATGTATCAAGTGCAGGACACGCACGTTCGCTTCAATCAGAAAGACCATATGGGCTCCCAGATGATATGGGAAGCCCAGTACAAGGCCCAGCGAGAACAGCTCAAGGTCAAGCAGCGCCAGCTCACCGAGAAGGGCCGCGCTGGATTCGAGGCCACTGCTTGGGGCCTGGAATCGGCTGCGGAATCCCTGCTGACCCTCATGAGCTTCTCGAAGAACCAGTCGGATACGAAAGCCACCGCATGGCAGACCGAGCGGGAGCCCGCGCCCATGGGACGCCCCGAGGCCTCCCCAAGCGAGGCCTCGGACATCGTGCGGAGGGCCGCCGGACTGTTCGGTGCGGACCAGGTGGGTTTTGCCCTGCTGGACCGCAGGTGGGTCTATTCCCATTACTTTGATGAGGAAACGAAGAAGGACTTTCCCATCAAGTTTTCCGACGAACCCGGTTACGAACAGTACGACCAGCCCATGTGCCTTGACGACGGCACCCGGGTCATCCCGAAAGAGATGAAGTATGTGGTGGTGCTGCTCCACGAGTGGGGCAAGGATCTCGATGGCACGGAGCACGCGCCCACACTTCTTACCGAGGGGCTCAGCACGCTGGCATACGCCCGTATGGCCCCGACCCTGTGGATGCTCGCCGAGTTCATCAGGGGGCTGGGATACAACGCCATTCCCGCCGCCAACGACACGGCACTCAGCATCCCCCTCGCTGTCGACGCGGGCCTGGGCCAGCTGGGAAGGCACGGACTGCTGATCAATCCCAAGGTGGGAGCGCGCTGTCGCATCTCCAAGATTTTCACCGACATGCCCTTGGAGACCATCGGAGCCGTCGACTCGGGCATCACCGAGTTCTGCAACGCATGCCTGAAATGCGTCCCCAAGTGCGGCACGAAGGCCATCACGACGGGTGAACGGAGTTTCGAGCCCCTGGACGAGAGCAATGCGCCGGGAGTGCTTTCGTGGAAGGTCGACGCCAAGAAGTGCATGACCTTCCAGAACCGCGTCGGAAGCACTTGCAGCACCTGTGTCCGCAGGTGCGCCTGGACCAAGCCGCCCAACAAAATGTACGCTATCCCCCGCTTCTTCATTCGCAACTTCCGCTGGCGCTGGCTGAACAAGACCTGGGTCTGGCTCGACGACCGCGCCGGCCACGGCAAGTTCGACAAGAAGGCCGATGATTTCTGGGTGGCGAAACGCTAGCTCGCCGACCGGTCCCAGGGGCGGCTCGCATACCGTCAGCACCTGATTCCGTTAGCACCCGGTGAGGTGGCGGCTAAGCGGAGCGCCTCTCCCCTGGCCCCTCCACCGGGCGTCAACACCGGCAATCGACACCCCAGTGGGCCGATGCTTCGGTGCCATCGACGCACCAGGCGCATTTTGTCGCTCGGGCTGGGAGAAACGCGGCTGACACACCCCGGGTGGCCCGACTTGCATCACTCCAGCCGTTGGGAATCCGCCCCTCGGCCGCACTCACCGCCGCTGCTGAACCGGCTGCGTGGTTAGGTCTCGCTAAATACCGGCGGCTGCCGCTTGTTCCGCGGCAACCTTCAGGTAGCTGGCAGGAAGCTCCTTGAAGTCGGTCATCAGGGACCCGAAACCCTCGACTACGTCGTCCATCCCGTTGGCCCGCATTGCGTACCAGTAGGTCGCCGTGTTGATGGCGACGACAGGCTTCTTCAGCCACTTCTCCGCCTCTCCGGCCAGTCGAGCCATCGCCAGGTTGGTGCCGCACTGGACGAGGGCCTCAACGCCGTGCTCGTTCAGCTCGAGGAGGGCATCCAGCAGTTCCTTTTCCGGGACTTGGGCCATCGTGGTCGGACCGTCGCAGCAAAGCCCCTTGATGACCACAACCTCGAAGCCGCAGTCCTCGAGGAAGCGTTTGACGTTCTCGTCGGCCACCGGCCAGTACGGCGTCAACACGCCTATGCGCTTGATGTCGCCGTAGCACCGGAGCGCCGCCTGGCAGGCATCGGACCCCATTGCCACATTGACGCCGGTCAGCTCCATCATGTGTTTCTTCAGTTCCAGGCTGCGCTGCAGTCCGCCCCAGAACGTCTCCGACGACATGCCCATTACTAGGTAGTCCGGATTGCAGGTCATAACCCGTAGCAGGGCGTTGTCCCACTCCTCTCGGATGTTTTCCATCAGGCGGTTGAAGTCGTCATTGCTGCCCACCGGGTTGTTGGGAATCCAGATGCGCACAATGTGGTTGGTCACGCCTCTGGGTCGCATCTCGTCGAATTCGGGCTGGACTGATGTGTTGGTTGAGGGCACCACGACACCCCAGTTCGCCCGCCACCCCAAGGAGTCAGGCATTGGTCCACGCTCCCGGATAGATTAACGCAGTGGTCATCCGCCGCCGCGAATTACTGTGGTCTGGCCGCAGTCTCGACGGGGGCTCTTTCATACAGGACCTCGATGATTTCGGATGAGTTCATCAGGTCGGCGTATTTCTGCTCCATGTCGAACAGGTTGGCTTCGTGAGGGCCGAGGGCGCGGTCTCCTACGCAGTCGGAAGCTACCACGGTCCTGAAGTTGTAGCTCATCGAATCAATCACCGACGCCCTGACGCAGCCGGAGGTGGTGCAACCGGTCATTATCACCGTGTCCACGCCCTTGCTGACGTACCAGGCCGTCAGGTTGGTGCCAAAGAAGGCCGAGGGCTGGGTCTTTCGTACTACGTATTCCCCGTCCCTGGGCTTGAGTTCGTCCACAATCTGGCTGCCGAACGCGTCTTCGGTGAGCTGGGTCAGCGACGGAGCCTTCAGCGTGAAAACGCCGGCGTCGGACCCGTCATCGGCGTATACCACCCGCGTGAAGGCGATGGGTAGTCCCAGGGCGCGTGCCTCCGCCAGCAACCCCCGCGTATTCTCAATGGCTTCTCCGATGTTGCCGCCACCGAACTGGTCCGGGTTGGCGAATCCGTTGACGAAATCGATTATCAGGAGGCCGGGACGCTGACCTATACCGCTGCTGTTGCCAAAACCCTGCTTTTGGTAGATTTCCAACTCGCTCATTGTCATCCCTTCCAAGCTTGGCATTTGCCTCGCCCACGGATTGTGGCCATATGACCCGGGCACAATGACCCGGAGAGCAGAAGTATATCACCGAGCGTCGTATCTCTCCGTCGCGCATGCGAATGCTTCAACGGCGGCTGGCCCACCTCGGGCGCAGCTGGACCGTGCGGGCCACTTCCTGCTCCGGTTGGCCGTAGCGGCGTGGACTGCGGCGGGGTACAATTCGGGCACCGCAAGGCTACAGGAGGTGATGCGCCATGACCATGTATACCGGTCTGTTGCTGGATATGTACCGCAAGATGGTCACCATCCGCACCTTTGACTCCAGAGCCGTCGAGGAGTTCCACGAGGGCAACATCCCCGGCGTGGTTCACGCCTACATCGGCGAGGAGTCTGTTGCCGTGGGCGTGTGCTCCGCCCTTCGCACCACCGACCGCATCGCCAGTACCCACCGCGGCCACGGCCACACCATCGCCAAAGGCGCTGACATCAACCTGATGATGGCCGAGCTGTTCGGACGCAGCAACGGCTACTGCCACGGCAAGGGCGGCTCGATGCACATCGCCGACTTCAGCGTCGGGATGCTGGGCGCAAACGGCATTGTCGGCGCGGGAATGCCCATCGCTACAGGCGCGGCTCTGGCGGCCAAGCTGGAGGGCGGCGATGGCGTTGCGGTGGCCTTCTTCGGGGACGGGGCGTCGAACGAGGGTGCGTTTCACGGCTCTCTGAACCTGGCCTCCATCTGGAATCTGCCCGTCATCTACGTCTGCGAAAACAACCGCTGGGCCTCGGGCAACTCGGCGGCGGCCACGCTGTCGGTGGAGGACGTCTCGGTCCGCGCCGGCGGCTACAACATGCCCGGCATGACGGTGGATGGCACCGACGTTCTGGCCGTGTACGAGGCGGCGCAGGCGGCGATACAGCGGGCCAGGGAGGGCGGCGGTCCCACACTGCTGGAGTGCAAGACCTTCCGCTGGCGCACCCACTCAGAGTCGAGGGGCAACCCGCCGGACCCGCGACCGGACAGCGAGATCGAGCTGAGCCAGTCCCACGACCCGGTGGCAGGGTTCATCGACCGCTTGGTGGAGCAGGGCGTGGCCACCCGGGAGCAGCTCGAGCAGACAGACGAGGAAATCGCCGCTGCGGTCGAGTCGGCCATCTCCTTCGCGAAGTCCAGCCCGCTGCCCAAGCCCGAGGACGCGTTGACGGAGGTGTTCGCGCCGTGACCAATCCGGGCCGTGACCAATCCGGGAGGGTGACAGCCGGAGACATTTCCGAGTCTCCTCTCCATACGTGAGAGGGTAAGGACAGGTACAGGCCATGCGGGAGATAACGTACGGCGAAGCGATTATGGAAGCGTTCCGGGAGGAAATGCGCCGGGACGAGAGGGTGTTTCACATCACAGGCAACCTGGGGCCGCTGGCCGGGCTGGTGTCGGAGTTCGGGATCGAGCGGCTGCGGGCCTCGCCCATCTCCGAGGAGGCATACGTCGGGGCTGGCATCGGCGCGGCCGGCAGCGGGTTCCGGCCCATCATCAGCCCGGGAATGATGACGTTCGCCTTCACTGCCATGGATCAGATAGTGAACCAGATGGCGAAGATCCACTACATGTTCGGCGGGCAGGCGCCCTTCCCGCTGGTGTTCCGCGCCTCGACCGGAGGCGGGCGCTCGGCGGCGGCGCAGCACTCGCAGAGCCCGCACCCGATGTTTATGAACCTGGCCGGGCTGAAGCTGGTCATGCCCTCGAATCCCTATGACGCCAAGGGCCTGATGAAGAGCGCCATCCGCGACAACAACCCGGTGGTGTTCTTCGAGGACCAGATCCTGGCCGCCCTTCCCGACCGGTACCCGGTGCCCGAGGAGGAGTACGTGGTCCCCATCGGAGAGGCCGACGTGAAGCGGGAAGGGACCGATGTAACTGTCGTCGCCATCTCGAAGATGGTGCCCGAAGCGCTGCAGGCTGCCAAGGAGCTCGAGGCGGAAGGCATCTCCCTGGAGGTCATTGACCCGCGCACGCTGGTGCCGATGGACACGCCGGCCATCCGCCGCTCGGTACGGAAGACCGGCCGTGTCGTCATCGTCGACGAAGCCTGCATCACCGGCAGCGCTGCCGCCGAAATCAGCGCCCAGGTCACCGAGGACCCGGAGACATTCCGGGCCCTGAAGTCGCCGCCTGTCCGCGTCTGCGCCCCCGACGTTCCCATCCCCTACAGCCCCATCATGGAGCAGTACTGTCTCCCCGACAAGGGAAACGTCATCGACGGAGTGCGGAAGGCGCTGCAGTAGCGCCAAGACGGCGGGCCGGCGCTTACACGCAGGTTCCAGGTCAACTGTCGGCGGTCTCAGCTCAGGGAGAAGAAATCCTTGACCGGGGCGAAGGCCTCGGGCTCCATGAGGGTGGGGGCGTGGCCCACGCCGGGGACTTCCACCATCCGGCAGTCCTGCATCTCGGCCACCATGCGCTGGGCTATCTCCGGCGACAGCAGGTCGCTGTCCCCGCCGCGCACCAGCAACACCGGGCCTGCGATTCTCAGCGCCAGCTTCCAGGATGCTTCCGGGTCTGGACGTCGGGGGTCGCTGCGGACGGCCGGGTCCATCTTCCAGGTGTAGCCGCCGTCGGGTAGGGCCTTCACCGTATGGCCGGCCATTGTCCGCTGCTGGTCTTCACTCATCGCGCTGAAGCCGACCCGATTCTCCCGGTGCCAGGCCATCACCTCTTCGATGGCCGTGAAGGTGGTAACCGCGTCCCGGGAGCTGCTGGCGATGCGGCCGCCGCCGCGGGGGTCGACCTCGGGACCGATGTCGTTCAGGACGGTGCGCTCCACCCGTTCCGGGTACGTGCCCGCATAGGTGAGGGAGATGCGGCCGCCCATGGAGGTGCCCACCAGTGAGAAACGCTCGAAACCGAGGGACTGCCGCAACCCTTCCAGGTCGGCGACGTAGGCGTCGTTGGAGTAGTCGCCGTCGGGGGCCCAATCGCTGTCGCCACGTCCGCGGACGTCGACGGAAATGACGTGGTAGCGGGTCGCGAAGTGCGGCGCGAGCAGGTCGAAGGCGTGGGCGTTGCCGGTGAGGCCGTGGACCATGACGACGGGCGGCGCGGCAGGATTGCCCCACTCAAGGTAGTGCAGGTTAATATCGCCCACTTTGACGATATGGTCCGTTGCCTTGACGGTCCCTGTGGTCATGGTGCCTCCTCAGCGACTAACCGGATTGGTCTATCTCGAGACGGATTATACCGTTCGTAAGCGGAGGCGGCCTGCAGGACGACGCGCATGGGATGAGTTGCGGTGCCCGACCGAGGAACCGGTTCGTCGCAGACCCGCTGAACTTCACGCTCCGAGTTCTTCTCTCGAAAGAGCGTGCGGCGTCCGGACGCGACCGGAAGGTCCAAGAGGTCCGCCATGCGTGCCGAAGGTCGCTCACGGTTCAATTGAAACGAAGCGCGAACCAGACACCCGTGCAACGATCGCAGTCAGGGTTCAGCAACCTGATGCCCCGTGAATTCGCGGCCGCTCGAAATCACATTGTGATGGCAGTAATTGCATCCCTGGAGCAGTGTTCCTATTGGTGCGTAGCGCCCTTCTGGCGCGACTTCCAGGGTTTCCTGGGGAACCGCATGCCCAAGTCCCGCTCGATCTCACGCCATTTCCGCTCATCGGCGTCCGTGATGAACGTCACCGCCTCGCCGGAGCGACCCATGCGGCCGGTCCTCCCGACGCGGTGCGTGAACAGCTGCTCCGAGTCCGGCAGGTCATAGTTGATGACCTGGCCAATGCCCTCGAAGTCCAGGCCTCTGGCGGCCACGTTGGTTGCCACAAGAATCGGCGCTGCGCCGGAACGAAATCCCCGCATCACCTGCTCCCGCCCATTCTGGCTCAGGTTGCCCTGGAGTGCCCCTACGGGATAGCCGAAGGAGTCCAGTTGTTGGGCCAGTTGCTTCACACCCCGCTTGGTCTTGCCGAAGACGATGACCGGTGCGTCTTCCCGCTCGTCCAGGAGGGTCCGCAGCGCGTCCAGCTTGTCGATCTTTCGGATGGTGTAGACCAGGTGGTCCACGGTGGGTGGCGCCTGCAGACCCGCGTCAACTTCCACCGTCACAGGATTGCGCAGGTGCTTTGCGGCGGTCTGTGACACCCACTCCGGCATCGTCGCGGAAAGGAGCGCGGTCTGCCGTCCTTTCGGGGTGCGGCCGATGATGGCCTCCACGTCCGGAGCGAATCCCCTGTCCAGCATCTCGTCCGCTTCGTCCAGCACCAACAGCCGCACGGAGTTCAGGTTCAGCGTCCGCTGCCGCAGATGGTCGAGTGTCCGTCCCGGAGTGCCGATGACCACCTGTGCGCCGTTCTTCAAGGCTGCAAATTCCGGTCTCAGGGGCCGCCCGCCATAGAGCAGCGTGACGCGAATCTTCTGTGGCGAGACCAGCGCCTGAACGACTCCGGCCACCTGCATGGCCAGCTCGCGAGTCGGGACCAGCACAATCGCCTGCACCTGTCGTACCGACGGATCGCACATCTCCGCCAGAGGCACGGCGTAAGCCAACGTCTTTCCGGAACCTGTGCGGGCCTGCCCGATCAGGTCCCGCCCCTCCAGCAGGTGAGGAATTGCCTTCTCCTGGATGGGGGTGAGCCTGGAAATGTCCATGCGGGAAATAGCCGCCTTGGTGGTGGCGTCCAATGACATTCCGGAAAATGTTACGTTGCCGACAGCCGCGCCGTCGACGGCTGGCTTGCTCACGACCCGCGGCTTGGTGGGCTGGACTGGCTGGCTGGAGTCGGCGTTGTCCACGGGGGAATCCCCCTGACGCCGCGCCCGGAAGCATGAGCGGCAATACACCGGCTTCCCCTGCGTTGGCTTGAACGGCAGGGTGGTGGACATATTGCAGTCTTCGCAAACTGTCTGGAATGAAGAGCGGTAGGGGGAGCGCTTGGATGAGCGCGGCCGGGTGGTTGATGATGCAAGGGCCATACAGGAACGGACTCCCTAATTAAGAGTGATAACGCAGGTGAATCAGCGGGAGGGCGAACAAGAAGAGAAGGAAGGAGAGGGGAAAGGGCCGGTCCGTTCTCGTGTCATACCTTGACGCGCCAATCAAACGTGTTCCTCCCATTATAGCCCAGTGTGACGAAAACCGATACGCCCTGCGCGACATGGTTAGCGTTCCGAATCAGGTGGTCTGGTCGGTCAGGCGTTCCTGGATTGTGGGTTGCATCTCCGAACCCCAATCTTTCGACAGACGGAATGTGACCAAGCACCCTTCCTTTGGTTGGATGACAGTCGGGAGAGACCAGTCTCATAGTCTCATCCGGAGGCTCTCACGTGACGGTGTAACATTTTGTAACATTGTGTAACGTTGGGCCCAAAACCCGCTCATTTTGGGTCCTTGATTGAGACAGGCCAAATCGGGTGGTTCAGGGAATCTTGCATAAGAACAATTGTACGACAAACAATGGCTGGAGGCAAGGGAGAGAATTCAGCGGGCATCGTTTCGGGCCAAGAAGTGAGGTCAGGAATGAGGCAGGATTTGGATTCCTGTGCGGTTGAGTATGAAGAGTTGGGTGGCTAAAAACCACCTGAATTGGAACGCTGTCTGCGACATGACAATCGCTCCTAGATTTAAAGGGCACGACAGATAGCATTTGAGGTCTGGATTTGCCGCTTCGGAAGGCCCGGGCCTTGCCCAAACACGTGCCGCCGCAACACCCGCAGTCTCACGCCCATACCCTGTGCTAGACTGAAGTCGTCTCCGGGCCCGCCTGGCTAGGCGCTGCAGGTGCAGGTTTCCCCGGATGACGCAAAATGCTTGAATCCGCCAGTTCCGATCGTCCCCCGTGGCCTCCTGCAGGGCCGCCCGATGCGCGAGTGCCGACCGGACCGGTGCAGGGGAGACATTGCTCACAGCCGCAGACATTGGCGACCTCGCGGAGGTGCCATCCATAGTGCAGTTTGGTAGAACTTTTCGTGATAAAGGAGACTGGTCTTGACTCTTCCAAACCGACTCAAGTTCGGAATATTCATGGCGCCCTTCCACCCGGTCGGAGAGAACCCCACGCTGGCTCTCGAACGGGACATGGAGCTGATCGAATGGTTGGACAGCCTGGGCTTCGATGAGGCATGGGTGGGCGAACACCACAGCGCCGGCTGGGAGACCATCGCGTCCCCCGAAGTCTTCCTCGCCGCCGCGGCCCAGCGGACCAAGAACATCAAGCTGGGTACAGGCGTCATCAGTCTCCCTTACCATCACCCCTTGATAGTCGCCAACCGGATGATTCAGCTTGACCACATGACTCGCGGGCGAATGATGATGGGCGCCGGGCCCGGTGCCCTCGTCGGGGATGCCTACATGATGGGCATCGACCCGTCGACGCAGCGCAGGCGCATGGACGAGTCCCTGGGTCTCATCCTGCGTCTCTGGAACGAGACCGAACCCATCACCTACGAGTCGGACTGGTTCACCCTGCGAGAGGCGCGGGTACACCTGCGTCCCTATTCGCAGCCGCACATGCCCGTGGCCGTCGCCGCCTCCCAGTCGCCGGCGGGAATGATCAGCGCCGGGAAGTACGGCATCGCTGTGCTCTCCCTCAACACCGTCAGGCTTCCCGGCGCCGTAGCCCCCAACCTGGCTGAGTTCTGGAAGATAGCGGAAGAGACCGCCGCCGAGAACAACAAGGCCGTCAACCGGGGCGACTGGGGGCTCGTGATCCACGTTCACT
This sequence comes from Dehalococcoidia bacterium, assembly GCA_963667415.1. Lineage (GTDB taxonomy): Bacteria > Chloroflexota > Dehalococcoidia > Lucifugimonadales > UBA3495 > VXOI01. The sequence goes on from OY763410.1 coordinate 1,842,213, forward strand.
TGGCCGAAAGCCGCAAGGAGGCCATTGAGCAGGCCCGCCACGGAGCGGGACGTTACCAGCGCCAGTACTTTGAAAACACACTTGGCCTCTTCTCGGGGTCCGATGTTCCCGAGGACAAGGTCATCGATGACATGGTGGAAAGCCACAGCTGGTGCGTTGGGACCCCCGATGACTTGATTGAACATATCCTCCGGCTGGATGAGGAATCGGGAGGGTTCGGCAAAATCCTCGTTCAGGCAACGGAATGGGCCACGCGGGAACAGGTGCTCCATTCCTATGAGCTCATCGCCCGACACGTCATGCCTCGATTCCAGGGCTCCGTCACCAGCCTTGTCGAGTCCAACACCTGGACCGCAGACCGAAGGCCCGAGCTCGCCGGCCTCGCGACCAAGGCGGTGGACCGTGCCCGGGAGGACTACCTCGGGAGCAGGTCTGGCCAATAAACCGGGCCCGCAGCACCTGTTCTCCTCATGGAGCGGGCTGTTCCCCAGCCCTTACCCGCGATTGCCGCAATCGCGACTGGCGCTGGGTGGCGCGGGTACGGGCCTTCGTACCGGACTTCGTGTCCTCTAACCGGCGGAGGGAAATATGCTCCGTTTCCGCTGGTAATCGCCGACAGACTGCGGCTCCAAATCGGACCGGTTGTCGCCATCCCCATGGTCGGGTACGACCGCGGGGATGGCGCCGCAAGCCGGCGATTCACGGACCTTGATGCCTGGCGCAGTCCCCAGCCCTTCTATCCCTGCCGATACTCACTTCGCTGAGCGCCAGTGGCTACATCATCAGAATCCGGCCCTGCCGTTATCCCGTTGCGCCGGTCATGGAATTTGGCTTAAAGTGGGTTCGCTATGCAGATTGAACGCTGGGAATTCGAAGACTGGGAAGCCGCCCTGGAACACTACTATCGGGAAGGCCTGACTGACGGCCTGCCCGTCGTCCCGCCCACTCCGGAACGGGTGCAGTCCCTCCTGGACTACTGCGGACTGTCTACGGACGATGTCCTCGGAACCGAAGACATCCGACACAAGCGCTTCTCCGCCGGGAAGGTGGCGGTCAGCGCGGTCATGGCCGGTTGCCTGCCGGAACATTTTCCGGTGGTCGTGGCGGCGGTGTCCGCGGTCAGCGACCGTTCCTACAACCTCCACGCCAGCAGCACCTCGACCAACGGCATCTCCAATCTCGTGATGGTCAGCGGTCCCTATTCCTCCCGCATCGGGATGAATCACGGCGTCAACCTCTTCGGCAATGGAAACCGGGCCAACGCCGTAATCGGCAGGGCCGTCAACCTCATCAAGGCCAACTTCTACGGCTCCATACCGCAGGAGATGGACAAGAGCACACTCGGCCACTCCGGTAAGTACAGCTTCTGCTTCGCCGAAGACCTCGAGACCAGCCCCTGGCCATCCCTCGCTGAATCGAAGGGTCTTCGACCCGGGTCCAGCGCCGTTACGATGGTTGCCGCCAACGCCCCGCTGCAGTTGGAGACCCACGGCGACCGCGACCCGGAGGGCTTCCTGACCGCTGCCGCCCACGCCATGCTTGGATTCGGCCCGCGGCTGTCGGAGGTTGTGCTTGTGATCAGCCAGGAGCTGATGGCCTACGTGGCTGCCTCGGGCTGGAGCCGCGCCCAGGTTGCCGAGTTCCTGCACGAGAAAACCCTGCGAACCGCTGGCGAATGGGACCTGTGGCGTCGCACGGACAAGCTTCCGCCGGACGCCGATCGCGAATCGCTGGTGGGCTGCGTCGCCGGCCCCGACCGGATTACCGTAGTCCCTGCGGGCGGCGATGCCGGCGAATTCATGGCGCTCATCACGTCCTGGGGCAGCAGTCGCTCCGTGACCAGGGAAATTTCCGTACCCACCTGAGGAGGTGGAACAGCCATGACGAGTATCTACACTCTCGACCCCAGGGATACGGCGGAGACGTCGCCGGCCGCCTTGGCCCTTCGTCCTGCCAGCCTCGACGGCAAGACCCTCGGGCTTCTTTCCAACAACAAGCCCCACTCCGAGGATCTGCTGCGGATGGTTGCCGGGATCATCGGCGAACGCTATTCGCTGGCCGGAGTCGTCGAATACAACAAGGGTGGCCACCAGTGGCCGGCCGACCGCTCGGCCCTCGAGGACTTGGCCGGCCGCTGTGACGTGATGCTTCACGCCACCGCTGAATGAGGCTCCTGCACTTCGTGCAGTGTGCACGACGCAATGGAAATGGAGCTTCTCGGCGTGGCATCCACCGTCCTGACCACCCGCCCCTTCGTCAGCCAGGCCCGAGCGATGGCCCGCCTGCGCGGCGATGCCGACTACGGCCTAGCCGTCATTGACCACCCGATCGTCACCCTGACGCCGGAGCAGTTGGTGGACCGGGCCGCCGTGGCCGCCCCCCAGGCGATGCGCCATCTGGTGGACCGGTAGCGTCCGCCGCTGAAGAGTTCGCCGTGCCAGAGGCGAGACTGCCCCGGCACGGTTGTCAGTAGGTATCTCAGATGGAGACCCGGTATGAAATTCGGCATCTACAGTTCCATCGCCGACCCGCCTCGCGGAGAGCGGCTCGACCAGCGAATTGACGAGGTTATCGCCGAGGCAAAGCTGGCTGAGGAGGTGGGCTTCGACTCCTGCTTCTTCGGTGAGCACCATCAGGACAGGGATGGATTCTTGCCTTCTCCCCTGATCGTCGCAACGGCGGTTGCCGCCCGCACCACCACCCTGAACGTGGGCACCTCGGTCATTCTGCTTCCCCTGCACAATCCCGTGCACCTGGCAGAGGACGTGATAACCCTCGACCTGGTCTCCAAGGGAAGGATCATCCTGGGCGTGGGCCTCGGGTACCAGGATGCCGACTTCCGCGCCTTCGAGGTCCCGATCCGCCAGCGGGTTGGCAGGTTCGAGGAAGGCGTGGAAATCATCCGCCAATGCTGGACCGGAGAACCCTTCTCCTTCCACGGCGAGTACCACCATCTGGAAAACCTGCACGTCACTCCCAGCCCTTACCAGGACCCTGCGCCCCCGCTGTGGATCGGTGCCGGTACTCCGCCCGGTGCACGCCGCGCCGGACGCATGGCCGACGGGTTCGTGGCCACTCCCAGCATCGACCTCGCCAGCGCAGTGGAGCTGTCCGACATCTATCGCGCAACCGCCCGGCGGAATGACCGCGAGCCGCAGGTCGTCCTGATGCGCGATGCGTGGGTGGCCTCGACCCGCGCCGAGGCCGAGGAAGTGTATGGACCCGAGGTCATCACCGCCTACAAGTACTACTGGCGCAACGGCCTGTCGGACTTCCGCACCTTCAGGTCGGAGGACGAGATAACCCTCGACAATCTGACATCCGACCGCCTGATACTGGGAGACCCCGAGGAATGCGTGGCAGAGTTCCAGCGCTGGAGCGAGGCGGTTGGCGCCGACTACTTCCTGCTGCGACTGCGCCACGCCCACTCGGGCGGCCCGCCCCACCAGAAGATATTGGACGCCATACGTCTCTTCGGCGAAGAGGTAATCCCCGCCTGCGCCTAATATCCGCAGTCCCTGCCCGGCAACCCGGTTTTAGCAAAAATTAAGAGGCCGTGTCATAGCACGGCCTCTTAATTTTTGCGTGAGCTTACGCCCGTGGGCGTCTGTTCCTACCAGGACTTGACGACCGGCAGCACCTCTTCCGCAAACAGCTTCAGGCTCCGTTCCGCAACGTCGAGAGGAATCCCGCCGAACCGGAACGACACGTTCCACTCGAAGTCGCCCAGCAGCTCCTTACGCTCTTCCAGACCCCGCAGGATCTTGTCTGGCGTACCCCAGCTCGCCGCCTTCATGAAGCCCTCGACCGCTCCCTCCAGGCCCGCCGACCGGGCGATCTCAGCCTTCTGCTGGTAAGCGTTGTAGCCCTTCACGTCGGCGAAGTGGTCGCTGAGGAACTCGTAGTGATGGAAGTTGCTCTCCACGAACTTGCCTTGGTACTGCCGCGCTTCCGCTTCCGTCTGCTCCAGGTCGGAGCCGCACACCACGAACTCCGTCAGCATCAGGGAGGGCGGTTCCGTCCCGTGGTACTCGCGGTGCAGCTCCCGCCCGCGCTCGATTCCCGGCATCCGCATCTCCCACGGCCGGTCTGCGAACATCACGATATGCGCCCCGAGCTTCGCCGCCGACATCACCGACTCGTCGCTCGCGGCCACGGCGTAGATGCGCCCGTCGAATGAGTGCTGCGGCCGGGGCCGGATCTCGATGCGAGGCTGCGGGTAATGCGGCCCGTCGCCCTCGATGAACCCCGTCTTCAGGGCCTCCACGATCATCGGCGCAGCCTCGTCGAACCGCTCTCGCGACTCGTTCATGTCGATGCCGAAGGCCTCGAACTCCCGTCGCGCCAGCCCGCGCCCGAACCCCAGCCGCAGCCGTCCGCCGCTAAGCATGTCCAGCACCGCCGCGTTCTCCGCCACCCGTAGCGGGGTGTGCCAGGGCAGGATCACCGCCGCCGTTCCCACGTCGATGTTGGGATGCTTCGCTGCGATGTGGGTCATCAGTTGCAGGTTGTCCGGCACGAAGGAATAGTCGTTGAAGTGGTGTTCCGCCGACCAGACGCTGTCGAAGCCGTAGTCAGCCGCGATTTCGACCAGCCGCAGTTCTTCGTCCCACATCTGGGCGTCCGTTCCTTCTTCCCAGCCATAGCTGGTCATCACCAGCATCAGTCCGACATCCATGAATTTACTCCTTCAAATTAACGCAATGTTGATAGGCCCACCGGTGGCCTTCTTCAGAAGCTCGGCTTGGTGGGATGTGGCGTAAGCTGCAGTTCGTGGGTCCAGCACGACCTGTCCTGCGTGTGCAGGTAGTAGAAGGCCTCGGCTATCTTGACCGGGTTCATCAGCAGGTCCGGATTCTCCTGCGCATGCGGCAGAAAGTGAGTGCCCGGCGAGTCGATCATTCCGTCAATCACCACATTGGCGACGTGCACCCCGTGCTCCGAGTACTCTTCCGTCAGCGCTTGTGCGAAGCCCCGCATCAGCACCCGGGGATAGTACAGCGACTGCCCCGTGTAACGCTTCCTGCCACGCAGTGAGAAGTTGTTGTTGGAAATCAGGACGCTTCCCTCACCCTTCTCACGCATGGACGGAAGCACTTCCTTCGCCACCAGGAATGGCCCGCTGCTGGCGATGTGCTGTGCCGTCTCGTACATCTCGAAGGGGATGTTTTCCATCAGTTCCATTTCCGGCGGCAGGTCGCGCCCTTCCAGGTAGCCCGCGTTGTACACCAGCACCTCCGGGTCCCCGGCCTCCTCCCGGATGCGGGCGAACGCTTCCGCAATCGACTCCCGCGAGGCCAGGTCCAGCTCCACGATCATCGCGTCGTCGCCCTGCTCCCGTATCGCCGCCTCCAGTGGTGCCGCGTTGGCCGCGTTGCGGGTGGTCAGCACCGTGAAGAACCCCTCCTGCGCGAATTTCAGCGAAATTGCGCCCCCGACTCCCCAGCGCACCCCCACCGGCAGCTCGGTGTCGTCTACGTCCCCGCCGTGTACCAGGTGGGTGTTTCGTCCGTCCGACTGCCACTTCGATGTCGCCCCGATCACCACGGCGATAGGCTTTCCATTTGTATTCATTTCCCACACCTTCCGTGCAGATGTAGACCCTTGGACGCCACTGGGTATCCGCACGTTGCACGGACATCCCGGAGCCCGTCACGCATCATACCCCAACATCGCCCCGTTGTGGATTCTCAGCCCTGTGCCGCATCAGGCTGCCATGGGGATGGGTCGTCGACCGACTACCCGTCACACCCGCACTGTCGAGACTCCAACGCCTCATCAACCGATTGGACCGCCCTCCCCGGAGGCCTGGATGCTGAAATCTTCCCCTTGCCGCAAAGCATTGTTGATCGTACAATTGTTCTATGCAAAACTGCTTGAACCACCGGATTTGTCGACCTGCATTGAGGACCGAAATGGTACGTTTTGTTACAAGATGTGACAGAATGTTACATCTCCACGCGAGAAGGCCCGTGGATTGGGAAAATCGAAGTCCCGAATCGCCTCCTGTCAAACGCATGAGATTTGTCCCATCCCCCCTGACCCATTGATATGGTCGGCCTTGGGACGGAACTTCCCTATCAGGGACGCCTGATTGACCGCACCGCTTGATTTGGAACCCTGCCTTCCAAAACTTTTGCCTTGACGAACCCGCCCCCACTGAATACAGTTTCCACGTTCCCCATACTGCGTTCCCGATACTGATTGAGACTGATTGACCATGCCGCCTGTACTCCCTTTTCATCGCACCCGCACCGTCCGCGAGGCCCTGCCATGATGATGGAACACATGGGCATTCGCTGGGGCTACGTGTTCCTGCGCTCATCCAACTACCTGAACCACGAAGAGTCCAACGAGCTGATGGTCCAGGCCGTCGAGATGTACCTCGCTGGAGAGTCCGAACGTAAGGTGAAGCAAGACAGCTACGAGGGCCGCCTGCTCACCGAGGGCCGATACGAGGTCATGGGCGGCCTCGGCGGCCAGCGTTTCGACGCCGACTTGGAGACCGTCTACGGCCGCGACCAGGCCACCTTCCTCGTCAACGAGCAGACGGGCGGCGCCGGCGCGCCCATTTCCGTCAACTGACCACCTCATTCAACCCTGCGGAGCTTGTCATGGCTGCTGGAATCCCTCTGTCCCGCCAGGTCGGTCGCGTCCCCTCATCCGTCGTCCCTCTCGACGCCGGTGAAGAGGTCCGCTACCAGAACATCATCGAAGACGCCATCAGCATCGACGTCCACCAGCACCCCTTCGTCCTCCCAGAGGTGATGGAGCAGCTCGTCGACCTCGTTCGCATTGGCCGCTACCAGTGGGGCTACGACGCCGTTCGCGCCGGTGGATGGACCGCCGTCACCACCGCCAACGTCTTCGGCGGTCTCAAGAGCACCGGCGATATGTCTTTCGTCGAATACGATGATGTCGCCGCTGAGGTGGGCAACATGGTCGCCGACGTAGCCATGCAGGACGACATCACCCGCGTCGGCAACGCCGCCGATATCGAGGCCGCCAAGCAGCAGGGCAAAATCGGCTTCCTTCCCACCCTCGAACACCTGCCCATCGGAAACCGCATCGAGCGGCTCGACCAGCTCTTCAGCATGGGCGTCCGCCTCGCCGGCATCACCTACAACCGCCGCAACTACATCGGCGACGGCATGTACGAGCGCAACCCCGGCGGTCTCAGCGACTTCGGTATCGAGGTCGTCCGCCGCATGAACGACCTCGGCATGGCCATCGACCTGTCCCACGTCTCCACTCCCAGCGCCCTTGACGCCATCGAGTTCTCCCTCGTGCCCACGGTGTTCAGCCACAACGCCGCCTACACCCTGCGCCCCAACCAGCGCACCCGCCGCGACGAGGAGCTGAACGCCTGCGCTGAGAATGGCGGCCTCATCTGCATCACTGCCGTCCCCAACTCCCTCAGCGACGACCCCGAGCAGGACATCGAGTGCGTCCTCGACCACTACGACTATATGGTTAACCTCGTGGGCGTCGACCACGTCGGCATCGGCACCGACACCACCGTCGGCGACCACGTCGCCTTCCACCGCGTGGTCATGGGCCGCTACGGCCCCGCGCAATTGCCTGCGCCATACCTCAACGGCCTTGAGTCCCCCGCCGACGGCGGCAACATCGTTCGCGGCCTCATCCGTCGCGGCTACTCCGATGACGACGTCCGCAAGATAATCGGAGGCAACGCCATGGCCTTCATCCGCCGCGTCATGGGCTAAACTGTATGAAGGTCAGGGACGCCATCCGCATCGTGGAGCAGGACGGATGGCAATGAGTTCGCACGCGTGGCAGCCACCGGATCTTTGTCCACCCCGAAAAACCCGGCTCGGTTTCCATAGCCGGCCACCCGGGCGAAGACTTGAAGAAAGGCACCTGGGGAAGCATTAAGAGACAAGAAGGCCTTCAAGGGAGAGTCCGATGAAATTAACGTACGCGGTGGTCTATGAACAGACACCTAACAACTATTGCGCGTATGCACCGGACGTCCCCGGGTGCGTTAGCACGGGCAAGACCTGGAAAAAAATGCAAAAGATGATTCGAGAGGCTCTAACTTTTCACATAGAGTTCATGTTGGAAAATGGGGAATCCGTTCCCGAGCCGCGTATGTCACTGGAAGAGGCCATGGTATTTCATAGCCAGCTCTCTTCGGAACCTGACCCGGAATTCGACTCGTATGACGATCCCCCATCATTGTCAACCACCTTTGCCATGGTCGAAATCGAGGTCGCCATTCCCTCGCCCGTTACGTCCAGCTGATTCGACCTGCAGGAACGAAACCCATGCCCGAACCCTTCGTCACCACCGTCGTTGGCAGCATGCCGAAGCCTGCCTGGCTCTACCAGCAGCAACCGCTGGCCGGCCCGGGCACTGACCACCACGGCAGCGGCGCTGACTGGAACTTCGAAGGCGAGCTGCTCGCCCAGGCGCAGGACGACGCCACTCGCGTCGCCATTCACACCCAAGAGTCGGCGGGACTCGACATAATCTCCGACGGCGAGCAGCGCCGGAAGTCATACCTGACCTACATCGCCAATCGTCTGGAGGGTTTTGACTACGACACGCTGGCCGAAAAGTGGATACGCGACGGCCGGCGCCTGGCCCAGGTCGGCCGCTGCGTCGGCCCCGTCGGCTGGCCCGGTCCCCTCGCCGTTGATGACCTGCGCTTCCTTCAGGCCGAGGCATCCCGCCCGGTCAAGATGACCTTGCCCGGTCCAATGACCATCGTCGACTCAACCTTCGATGCCCACTACGGCAACGAGGCCGACTTCGCCATGGCCGTCGCTGAAGTGCTCAACCGCGAGGCTCGCGAGCTCGACCGCCTGAACCCTGCAGTCATCCAGTTCGACGAGCCGGTATTCAGCCGCTACCCCGAGAAGGTCGCCGACTGGGGCATCGAAGCCCTGGACCGCTGCGTCGGGGGACTCAACGCCAATACCGCCGTCCACGTTTGCTACAGCTACCCCATGCCCGGCATCGACCGCCCCATCAAGCCCAGCTACCCCGCAATTCTCGCCGAGTTGGAGCGGTCCTGCGTCGATCAGCTCGCCCTGGAATTCGAGGCCTCACAGCTCGATCCGGCCCTGCTGGAACTCTGCCCGTCCAAGACCGTCCTCTTTGGCTGCGTCGACAACGGCATCGAGGAAGCGGAAGACCCCGAGCACATCGCCGCCCGCCTGCTTGCCGCCGCCCGCCACCACGACCCGCAGATGCTGCAGGCCGCCCCCGACTGTGGCCTCGTGCCCCTGAGTCCGGCTGCCGCCCGCGCCAAGCTCGCTGCCCTTGCCGCCGGCGCCCGCCTCGCCCGCCAGCGCCTCTAGCCATCCCCGCACGGCTTGCGGATTCACTGCCGACGATATGCTATCCTGCTTTCAAACTGCGCCGCTCCCGGCAATGTGCCGGACGGCCACACCGGAGCGCCGACTATGAACTGTCCCGACTGCAACGTGGCCCTCGACGAGCGCAAGCACCGCGGCATCGAAATCGACCACTGTCCCCAGTGCCGTGGGCTGTGGCTCGACTTCGACGAGATGGATCTCCTGGAAGACACGGCCAATCGCGACGAGATCCTCAAGGGCCAGCGGGAGTACGCCCGCCGCCCCGGTGAGCGCCCCTGCCCCCACTGCGGTGCGGCCATGGACATGTTCAACTACCGTGCCCACAACCTGCCCATCGACCACTGCCCCGACAACCACGGCTACTGGCTCGACAAGGGCGAGGAAGACCGTGTCCTCGACCTGATGAAGCAGCGCGCCCAGGACCTCCGCCGTTCCGAGTCCGCCGAGCAGCAGTGGGCCCGCTTCATGGAGCGAGGCGCCAGCCGCGGCGGCTTCCTCGACCGCATCAAAGACCTATTCCGCTAGGATCGGAACCCTTCTAAGGCATGGGCTACCAATGAAGTTGGGTCCGTTTCTGGAACTGCCCACTTTGCAACACCGGGGTAGGTTAGTTCCAACACAGCCACCCCGTTGGAATTCAAGAACGCGCGACTCTTCCATCGACGACGGTTTCTTTCAGTGAATTCCTCCACCAATTGATGAGCATATAGTCGATCACGAACCCATCGAGCTGTGTCCAGACCTAGACAGGCTATTACACGGACGCCCAGTTGTTCGATCACTGCGGAATGAAACGGCCAGCAATCTCTGGCCAATTGCTGGAACTCCCATTGGGGCATTTCGCCCCGCTTGGCGCATGGGAAAACAAGGAAGCTTGCTGGTATGTACCCCGGGTTAACGCCCAATCTTCCGAACAGGTGCAGCAACCCCTTTTGCATCGGCCCTGAGCCCAGCTTTCGACCATCCCATGATTGATCCCTGAAGGCCGACCAATCATTCGGTTCGTTGCGTAGCACTCTTTCTATGCCTGTCCGAACAGTTGAGGACGAAGAGTCTTCCCTACTTGCACCAGACTGCTTGCTGAGGATGTACAAGTTTGACTGTGACTCGAATGCGAGCCTGCCAGAATGGAAGACCTCCCCGGGTCTGTTCATCAGGCCATCTGGGACCAGCGACGCGAAATTTTCAATTCCCGCCATAAACCCGACCCATGAACCGCTGCACCGACTCCTCCGCCCGCGTGTAGTCGTACTGCCCGTACCGCCGCATCCTGAGCTGCACTACGTCGCCGTTGAAGAACCGCTCGTACAGCGTCTGCCGCGACCCGTACTGCGTGCCCGTCAGGTCCCACGCCAGCCGGAACAGCCGCACTCTCTCCGTCGCCCCGATGTTCGTCCCCTGGAAATACTTGTCGATGTCCCCAGCCAGCGGCCCGTCCATGTCCGCCTCGCTCGGCGTCAGCATCAGCCCGCTGGCCGCCAACTGCTGCACGATCGCGACAACCCGCTCGTACGCGTCCGGATACCAGTGGCGCATCGCGATCCACGGCTCCGGCGCAGGCCAGATGCCCTCCGCTCCCTTCACCGGGGCCGCATCCGCCTCCGCCGCCCGCATGTAGGCCCGGCACGTCTCGATGGTGTCGATGACCTCCGCCACCTTCCCCTGCACCTGGCCGAATGCTCCGATGCCGATGCCCTCGGTGATCCCGTGGACAATGCCCAGGATGAACTCCAGCTTGGCGATGTTCTTCACCGCTACCTGCTGCATGTACTGCCGGTAGATCGCCGTATGCGCCAGCGCACGGTTGCCCAGCTCCGCGTCGTCGTACTGGAATACCCGCTCCCACGGCACGATGACATCATCGAACACTGCCAGCGAGTCCATCTCGTCGTACTGCCCCGACAGAGGATAATCCCCCAGCGGCAGCCCGAAGTCGTGCGACGGACGGCAGATGTACTTCAGCCCCCTGATGTTCGACGGCACCGAGAACCCGATGCAGTACTTCCGGTCCTCTTCAACGTCCGGACGCAGCGGCCGGTATACCGGCGCGAAGATCTCGTCGGAAAACGGCGCCAGCGTCGCCAGGTTCTTCGCCCCACGCACCACCACGCCCTCGGCACAGGTGTCCACCACTCCCACCGCCACATATGGGTCTGGCAGCTCCGACAGACCCACCGACCGGTTCACCTGCGGATGCCCGAAGGCGTGGGTAAGGCACAGGTCCCGCTCCCTCACATGCTCGTGGTACTCCCGCAGACGGGAGGTGAATCGAGGGTCATTTTGCCCGAAAAAATCGGCCATCTGCTTCGATGCGGTCAGCTGTATGTTGACGTAATCCGGCGTCCTTCCCAGCATCCCGTGGCAAGACTCCGCCACCACTTCCAGCGCCCCTCTTCGCCGCAGAAGGTCGTCCTGGTTCTCCGCCACGAGGTAAGACAGCGCCACAGGTTCCCCGGACGTCGGCGACTTGAAGGTCATCTTTTCCTGCAAATCGGGCGAATGCTGCAGGTCGTAGATGCCCGCCAGCGTCTCCGCCATTCGCCGCATCTTCGGATGCGTGGTGACGTCCGCCACTTGCTCGCCCTCCAGCCATACTTCCCGGCCGTCTCGAAGACCTTCCAGGAACTGCGCACCCGTTCGTACCGCCATCCGTCTTCCCTCGTTGGCACAGGATTGAGATTGCAAAGATTAACGCAGAGGCCGGGAGAAATTCGACTCCCACTAGACCCCTGCGTTCTCGGTTCGCCCTCAGCGCCCTCTGCGTTGATATACCGTTTGGTCTCCGGACCTAGCCCGGGTAGCTGTTGCTCCACCCGTCGACGCCGCACACCTCGGTCAGCGGCTTGCGTTGCACTGAACCGAACTCCCCCCGGGGATAGCCCAGCGGCATGCAATACACCACCTGCGCCTCGTCGGGGATGCCGAACAGCGCGTGAACCCGCTCTTCCACCACCGCGTGCAGCGTGGTGATAGTGCCGCCGATACCGAAGGCCCGCGCCGCCAACAGCATGTTCTGCGCCGACGGGATGACCGACCCCGCCGCCTGCGCTCCCTTGGCCGTGGCGCAGATCAACACCATGACGGGAGTCTTTCCGATCTCATCGGCCAGACGCCTCGCAGACTGCATCGAGTTCCGTCCCGGCGGCAGGTCCTCCGGCCCCTTGATGCCCGCGTCGGCCCGCTTGGCCCACCATGCCTCGTGGTACAACTCCCCCAGCTGTCTGCGCTTCTCCTCGTCCTTGACCACGATGAAGTGCCACTGCTGCGTGTTGCCCCCGTTCGGCGCACGGATCGTTGCCTGCATGATGTCTTCCAGCACGTCGTCGGGAATGGGATCGGGCTTGAAGCGCCGGATGGCCCGCTGGGTGAACATCGCCTCTCCCAGCGTCATGGAATTCAGACGTTCTGCCGTTGTCATTGTCATCTCTCCTGAATTTCTTGTTATACGGCGGTTGGAATTCGGCATTCCCGAGGTTCGGCCAGCAGTTGCCCGTAGCCGTGCACCGGCTCGCTGATACCGGCCAGCGAAAGTGCTCGCCACAGCGTCGCCGAGTGCGAGGTGACCACCGGCTTCCCGATGGCGTCCTCCAGGGCTTGTGCCGCTGCCATGGCGTCGAAGTTCATGCAGCTCACGAACAGCCCGTCGGCGTCTCCGCCGCTGTCCTGCCAAGCCTCAAGTGCGAAGCGGTATATCTCATCGGGCGGCACCGCGGCGAACTCCGCTGCGCCCGTGAACCCCATCCCCGAGGCCGACACGGTCTCGATGCCCGCCTCAGCCAGGAACCGGCTTTCCGCCTCGTGGTAGCTGTGCGGGTATGGGCTCGTCAACACCACCCGGCGGATGCCCAGGTGCTGCAGTGCCTCTGCCGCCGCCAGCATCGTCGACGTTGTCGGCGAACCAAACTGCCGCTCCATTTCCTCGCAGAACTCACGGTCCTTCTCCAGCCCTCTCTGCGCCCCGCTGACCGTGCAGCAATACGCGATGGAGTCCATACCCGCCGATGCCAGTTCCTGCACCGCCCGCGACGAGTTCTCCTCCATCTCCAGCAGCGCCTCCAGACCTCCGTCCCCGCCCAGCATCATTCGGCTGGCGAAGAATCCCACTTCCGGCGCAACCTTCGGATAGCGGAGCTCCGACACCGTGGACGCGCTGACCACCACCAGCCCAATTTTCGCCTTTGTCGACAGGCTTTCCAGCGTAACCTTGGCCTCAGCCATTTCGCGCTCCCACTCCGGCCGTTCCCCTTGGAGGAAGGGCAATTTGCTGAAATGTTACCACAGGTCCCCCGGTAGTTTGATGTTGATATAATGTCCCGCAGCCCGGTGAACCGGGCGTTTCCAATGAGAACCCTTGGCAAGCACAGGAGGGGAACTTGACCGCCAGCAACACCGCCTTCGACGTCGATGCTCTCTACCAGCGCATCGGAGTATCCCCCGTCATCAACGCCGCCGGTTCCATCACCCGCCTCGGCGGCACCCGCACTCGTCCCGAGACCCTCGAGATGATGTCCCGCGCCGCCCGCGTCATGGTCAACATCGATGACCTCAACCGCGCCGCCGGACAGGAACTCGCGCGCCTCACCGGCGCCGAGGCAGGGTTCGTCTCCAGCGGCGCCGCCGGCGGCCTCGTCCTACAGGCCGCCGCCGTCATCGCCGGCAACGACCCGGTCAAGATGCGCCAGTTGCCCAACACCGACGGCCTGAAGAACGAGATTGTCATCCACACCATGCACCGCTTCCCCTATGATCAGGCCTATCGCGCCGCCGGTGCGAAGATGGTGGAGTTCGGCGATTATCTCTTTGCCCACCCTTGGCAACTCGAAGGCGCAATCAACGAACGCACCGCCGCAGTCGCATACCTCTGCGCCCCCTTCTCCAGCAACAAGGTGCTGCCCTTGGACCGCGTCTGCGAGATCGCCCACGCCCACGACGTTCCGGTAATCGTCGACGCCGCATCCATGCTGCCGCCCCGTGCCAACCTGTACCGCTACCTCAAGGACGGTGCGGACATGGTCGTTTACAGCGGCGGCAAAGGCATCCGCGGCCCCCAGGGTAGCGGCATCCTCGTCGGTCGCGCTGACCTCATCGAGGCGGCGGCAGCGCAGGCCAACCCTGCCCAGTTCCTTGGGCGCGGCATGAAGGTCGCCAAGGAAGAGGTCATTGGCCTCGTCGCCTCCCTCGCCGCCTTCGTGGAAGAGGACGAGGCCGCCGAGATGGCTGCCTACCGCCAGTTGGCCCAGCGCGCCGTCGACGCCCTTGTCGAGATTCCCGGCCTCCGCGTTACTCTGGAGCACGACGGAATCAACTACCTCATCCCTCACGCTGTAATCCGCTTCACCGACGAGTGGCGCGGTCCATCCCGCGACGCCATTGCCGCCGCCATGGAGCGTGGCAACCCACAGGTATACCTGCACCAGCTCGGCGGCCCTCAAGAACTCGGCGTTGATCCTCTCAACCTCACCGAAGAGGAAACCGAAATCGTCATCCGTCGCCTCCGCGAGGAACTGACTCGGTAGCGGAGCACGGCAAATGGTTTGCTTGTTCCCTCCCCTGAAATGGAGGGACAGGGAGGGAGTGAACTCCCTCGCCAATACATCATTCAGGAGCGAACAATGTCCATCAAGATTGACCTTCGAGTGCCGCCGTGCAAGCCCACGCCAGTCGTGGCAGACTTCGTGAAACAGTGCGAAGACGCCGGTTTCAACGGCGTCGGCATTCTCGACTCCCAGCTCCTTGAGCGCGACTGCTTCGTGGCCATGGCCGCCGCCGTTCAGGGCACCGACCACATAAACGTCGCCTCCGCCGTGACCAACCCCGCCACGCGTCACCCATCCGTCGTCGCCTCCGCCGCCCAGACCGTGGCCGAGCTCGCCCCCGGCCGTGTACAGGTTTGGATAGGCCGCGGCTACAGCTCCACTGCCACAATCGGCATCCCGCCTGCCACCGTTCGCCAGATGCGCGACTCCGTCGTCATGATGAAGGAACTGATGTCGGGCGAGATGGTGTCCTTCGGTAACGACGCCAACAGCCGAATGAAGCACGGAGGTGAAGCGCCTCCCCCTGCCGTCTACATCGCCGCCACCGGCCCCCGTGTCATGAAGGTGTCTGGCGAGGTGGCCGACGGCGCCCTCCTGATGACCGGCATCCACCCCGGAGCCGTGGCCGAGGCTAGCGAGATCATCGCCGACGGCGCGCGCACCGCCGGGCGCAACCCCGACGACGTCGAGACCATTTTCACCGCCACCACCATCATCAGAGACGACCTGAAGGAGGCTCGTGAGCTTGCCCGTCCCCTGGCCGTTTCGCGCCTGATGGAGCAGACCTACCACCGCTGGCTCAAGGCCGCCGGCATCGACGTTGGCGACCTCGAGCTCCCCGCCGGCCTCTGGGACCTTTACCCCGACGTCCCCCACGCCGAGGACTGGGAGAAGGCGCAGGAGCTGTGCTCCTTCCTGCCCGACGACGCCCTCGCCGCCATTTGCGACTACATGGGCCTCATCGGCACCCCCGAGCACTGCGCCAACCGCATCAAGCAGGCTGAGAAGGAAGGACTCACCCATCTCTACCTGATGACCGGCGCGACCTACGAGTTCGCCACAGGCGAGCTGGCCGCTTTCCGCGACCACATCTTCCCCTCCATCAACTCCAACGGAGGCTAGGGAAGGGCCCGCGACCTCTGCGCACGTAAATGCAGCCGTCCTCTCGCCCATAGAGCATTCAGTGGGCGTGAGGACGTTGATCCTGTCAAATCCTTATGATTTCTATATAATACTGGGGCCCTGCCACGGTGTTGCCGATGTACAATATTGTCGGCTGATTTGATATAGATTATTCACTGAAGCGAATCTGACTGCCTCAAGGTCTCGGACGGCCATGAACCGGCCAAGCGAATATTCCCGCCATTGGCGACGCGGCGCAACAGCCTTCATTGCTGGGTTGTTGGCCTTGGGCATTCTGCTTGTCGTCGCCTGCGGCTCCGAGACCGCGCCCGACTCTGCCGCCGTTGTCGACGACATTACCGACGAGCTCTCCACCGTCGACGTCGTGCGCCAACTGACTCCTTCAGTGGTCCACGTCCTGACCATACCGCCCACGACCGGAATGGACAATCCCGCTTCGCCCGGAATCGGCGTGGGCACCGGAATCATCCTCCAATCCGACGGCTACGTCCTGACCAACAACCACCTGATTGAAGGCGCGGAGTCCGTCGTCATCACCCTCCACAACGGCGAGAGCTACACCGCTAGGGTCATCGGCGGCGACTTTAATCCCGATGTCGCGGTGGTCAAGATTGAAGCCGAAGGACTTCAGCCTGCCCGCGCTGGGAGTGTCGAAGGCCTCGAAGTCGGGCAGGACGTCATTGCCATTGGCCACGCCCTCGCCCTGCCGGGCGGTCCCACTGTCAGCAAGGGCGTCATCAGCGCCCTCGGCCGTTCTATCGACGCTGGCCTCCAGGACACCTTCGTCGACCTGATTCAGACCGACGCGTCGATAAACCCGGGCAACAGTGGCGGCCCGCTGGTCAACGTTCAGGGTGAGGTCGTCGGCGTCAACACCGCCAGCATCAACGGCGGACAGGGCATCAACTTTGCCATCAACATTGACGACGCCATGACCGTGTCCCGTCAGCTCATCGAGCACGGTTTCGTCGAGCGCGGCTTCCTGGGAATCGCCCCCATCAACCTCACGCCCGTCATCGCCACCCAGATGGGCGTCCCCGTCGACCAGGGAATCGTGGTTGCCCGCGTTGTTGACGGCTCCGATGCCCAGGCGGCGGGCCTCCGCGGCGGCGACGTCATCGTTTCCCTGAACGGCTTCACCATCCGAAACACCGGCGACCTGTCCAAGTTCCTGTTGGACCATCCCCCGGGCGACCGCATTTCCGTTCGACTCTTCCGTGGCGGCTTGGAAGTCGAGACTGAGGCTATCCTCGGCGACGCCGCAGCCTTCTGACCGCCTCGTTCCGCCGACCGCGTGCCGCACGATCCCGTTTGCCCAAATTCCCTCTGCAGCCGACTGCACCGTTCTTGATTCCGGCAGAAGTATCCTCATCCGCCGGTTCCGACACGGAATTTTTCCTGCCCACGCGATAGACAGATTCCGCTGCTTTGGATACCATATCTCCCGGCTGGGGCATTGCGTTCCGCCGCCTGTTATACATGGCAGTTGATTCATTTTCAGGCGCGACTGGTCGGGCCGGGCACACTCCGTTCCGGGCCTGTTCATTGAAAACGCCGCTGCACATAGGGGAGTGCCTTGACCGTTTCGTCTCTTGATCAGCTTTGCGTAAACACCATCCGGATGCTATCCGTAGACACGGTGCAGAAGGCGCGCTCCGGCCATCCCGGCGCGCCCATGGGCGCAGCCCCCATGGCCTATGTGCTGTGGGACCGCTTCCTCAAGCACAATCCCACCGACCCTTCGTGGCCTGACCGCGACCGCTTCGTCCTTTCCGCGGGCCACGCCTCGGCCCTCCTTTACTCGATGCTCCACCTCACCGGCTACGACCTGCCGATGGAAGAACTCCAGCAGTTCCGCCAATGGGGCAGCCGTACGCCCGGCCACCCGGAATACGGCCTGACTCCCGGCGTTGAAGTCACTACGGGCCCCCTCGGGCAGGGCTTCGCCAACTCCGTCGGCATGGCCCTCGCCGAGCGCTGGCTCGCCACCCGCTTCAACCGCCCCGGGCACGAGATAATCGACCACTACACCTATGCCCTCGCCTCCGACGGCGACCTGCAGGAGGGTGTCGCTTCCGAGGCAGCATCCTTGGCCGGAACCCTCCGCCTGGGTAAGCTCATCGTAATCTACGACGACAACCAGATATCCATCGAGGGCGATACCGACATAGCCTTCCTTGAGGACGTGCCCAGCCGCTTCGAGTCCTACGGCTGGCAGGTTCTTGGCGCAATGGACGGCCGCGACCTCGACTCTCTGACAGCCGCCGTCAACGAGGCCAAGGCCGAGAGCGGCAAGCCCACCCTCATCGTCTGCCAGACCGTCATCGGCTACGGCAGCCCCAACAAGGCCGGCACCGCCGGTGTCCACGGTGCGCCCCTCGGCGACGATGAGGTCGCGCTGACGCGTGAACAGCTCGAATGGCCTCACGCCGATAGCTTCACCATCCCGGGCGACGTCAGCGAGTACTTGGGCCGCGCCCGTGAACGCGGTCGCCAGCAACAGGCCGACTGGCAAGACGCCTTCGTCCGGTACCGTGACAGCTACCCCGACGAAGCTGCACAGTTGTCCGCCGCCCTCACCGGCCAACTCTCTCCCGGCTGGAGCGGCGGAATGTCCGGCCTGTTCGACGAAGGCAAGGCCGTCTCCACTCGCGAGGCCTCCGGCAGAGTCATGAACGCCTTCGCCGATGCTGTGCCCAACCTCATCGGCGGCTCGGCCGATCTCGCGCCGTCCACTTTGACCATCCTGAACAGCGAAGGGCACATCGGCCCCGGCAACTTCGACGGGCGAAACCTGCACTTCGGCGTCCGCGAGCACGCCATGGGGGCGGTCTGCAATGGCATCGCCGTCCACGGCGGCGCGATACCCTATGCTTCCACCTTCCTGATCTTCTCCGATTACATGCGCCCTGCCCTCCGGCTCAGCGCCCTGATGGAGCAGCAGGTCATCTACGTCTTCACCCACGACTCCATCGCGCTCGGCGAGGACGGGCCCACGCATCAGCCGGTTGAACACCTGATGTCCCTGCGAGCTATGCCTAACCTCGCTGTAATCCGCCCCGCCGACGCCACCGAGACCGCCGCGGCCTGGCAGGCAGCCCTCGAGCGCGGCGGCGGCCCCACCGCTTTGGCCCTAAGCCGTCAGAACCTCCCTGTCCTCGACCCCGCCACCGGCGCTGCCAGCGCCAACTGTCTGCCACCTGCGGAGGGAGCGGCCAAGGGAGGCTACGTACTTTGGGAAGACACCCCGATACCCGGCGGAGAAGGGCCTCAGATTATCATCATCGCCACGGGCTCCGAGGTTCACATCGCTCTTGAGGCCGCCCAGGCCCTGAAGGAAGAGGGCATCAACGCCCGCCTCGTCTCCATGCCGTCCTGGGAGCTCTTCGATGAGCAGCCAGCGGAGTACCGCGAAAGCGTCCTGCCCCCTGCCCAGCGCAACAGGCTCTCCGTCGAGGCCGGCGCTATCGGCGGATGGGCCCGGTACGTGGGGCTCGACGGCGCGTCCGTCGGCATGTCCACCTTCGGGGCGTCCGCACCCGGCGGCGTGGTCCTCGAGCGCTTCGGCTTCACCGCTGCCCGTGTTGCCGAAGAAGCCCGCAAGCTCGTCAACGGTGCGTGAATGTGAGCGAATCCGGACGTAACCTGTCCGAGATCACGCGGCAGGCCCTCGAAGGCCTGGTGAGTCAGCGCGTCTCCCAGCGCATGAAGGGCCGCGACCACACCGTCTGGCGCTCCGACCCGAGGGAAATTTCCGACCGCCTCGGATGGCTCGATGCTGGCGAGTTCCTGCGCCCCCATCTGGCGGACCTGTCCGCTTTCGTCAGGCAGGTCTGCGACGAGGGTTACCGCAATGTCGTCCTCCTCGGCATGGGCGGCAGCAGCCTCGGTCCCGAGGTCCTGCGCCGCTCCTTCTTTCCGTCCGGGGGCGGCCCGTCCCTCCACAACGATAACCCCCGTTTGATTCTGCTCGATTCCACAGTGCCCGCACAGGTAGCTTCTGTTGCCCGTTCAATCGACCCCGCACATACCCTTTTCATCGTCTCCTCCAAGTCTGGCGGCACCATCGAGACCCTGTCTTTATACCGATATTTCCGCGAACTCGTTGAGTTGGCAGGTCCCGCAGCGGGCGCTGGTGCCAACTTCGTCGCCATCACCGACTCCGGCACCTCACTCGAACGACTGGGCCGCGAGACGGGCTTCCGCCGCGTGTTCCTCAACCCCGCAGATATCGGCGGCCGCTATTCCGTTCTGTCATGGTTCGGGATGCTGCCCGTCGCCCTGGCAGGCATCGACGTTGCGCGCCTGCTGGACTCGGCCGCCGCGATGCGAGACCAATGCCTGTCCGACGACCCCGAGTCCAACCCCGGCCTGCGCCTGGGCGCGCTTCTGGGTGCAATGACCCTGGCCGGCCGCGACAAGGTGACTCTGATCACGCCGCCCCCCATTGACAGCTTCGGCCTCTGGGTTGAGCAGATGATCGCCGAGAGCCTTGGCAAGGAGGGCCGCGGCATTGTCCCCGTCGCTGGAGAACCTCTTCTCGCCCCCGACTGTTACGGCGACGACCGGCTCTTCGTGTACCTGCGCCCCGGGGACTGCGACAGCACCGACGAGGCCGTCGAACGCCTCGAAGCCGCCGGACATCCGGTCGAGCGCCTGGAGGTCTCCGACTGCTACGACCTCGGCGCGGAGTTCTTCCGGTGGGAATACGCCACGGCCGTCGCCGGGTCCATGCTCGACCTTCACCCATTCGACCAGCCCGACGTGCAGGGAGCGAAAGACAACACCGATGGTCTGCTTGCCGCCTTTCTCGACCGGGGCCGCCTGCCCGACCGGGCTCCGTCGGGCTCCCTCAGGACGCTGCTCGATCAATCCCGCCCCGGCGACTACCTTTCCGTGATGTCCTATTTGCCCCAGCAAGCGGAAACCGACGACCTGCTCCATGAGCTTCGCACGCGGGTGATGGAACGTTGCCGCATTGCCACCTCTGCCGGCTACGGCCCGCGCTACCTACATTCCACCGGCCAGCTCCACAAGGGCGGCCCAGGCTCCGGGCTTTACCTGCAGCTCACCATGGGCACCCTCCAGGCTCTCCCCATACCTGGCCAGCAGTATGGCTTCGACGTTCTGGCCACGGCCCAGTCCATCGGCGACTATCAGGCTCTCTCCAACCTCGGCCGCCGCGTGGTCTCCGTCAATCTCGGCGATGATGCCGTCGCCGGGCTGCGACGCCTCATCGACGAAATGTAACGGCATGGCAACTCTCTCCCCCTCAGGCTGGGAGATAGTAGGGGTTCGAGGGCGTCTTTCGTTGCTAAGCCGGATCCAGGGTGGGTTGAGCATTTGCCTGACACCGGCCTGCGGCAGCTTGGTCCTTTAGACCGATAGGCCACCTTCTTGACCGCTCGCCCCCTCCTGTCGCCCCTACCGTCAAAAGGTTACAATAGCCCATCCTGGATCCAGGCCCGCGTAATAGGGTGCGGCGAACCTCCACGTTGGAGAAGGGCTCAAGTCCGCCGTAGAAGGAGGTGATCGTGGCCAGTGACATTAACGGAACTCCGGCTCCAATATTCGATCCCGAGCGTTTGGCCGGGGCGATGGAAGCCCGTGGCGTAGACGGTCTGGTGATTACCACTCCCCTGAACGTGACCTACCTTTCGGGACACAACCCCACGGCTCCCAAGGCCGACGAGCCACCGGGTGTCGCTGTGGTTGTCTCACGACATGACTTGCAACACCCCATCCTGATTGGGCCCGACGTATTTGTCTCGCCTTTCCTGTATGAGCCCATCTGGATCGAAGACATCCGTGCCCACCGGAGCGTTCTCCTTCCGGTGGGCGCTTCCGCCGACCGGTCCGAGTTTTTCCGGTTCATGCCGGCCTCTCGGCAGGATTCCGGCTGGGTGAGGAACGCCGGTGACCGGTTCGCTGGTAGCTTCACCGAGGCGATCCGGGACGCCGTTAAGGATTTGGGTCTCGCCCACGGGCGCATCGGCTACGATGACCTGAGAGTTGGTGGCAAGGTGTCCGGCTCCCTGGCAGACGTTTACGACGCATTCGACTTGATGATGTTCGTTCGGGAAAGGAAGAGCACCCTGGAAATAGAATGGCTGCGCGAAGCCACCCGAGTGAACCAGGTTGCCATAGAACGGACGGTACAGTCATGGAGCCGAGGTAAGCAGTGGAAGGAGTTGGTGGATACCTATCATGCGGAGGTCACGGCGCTCGGCGGATGGGTCTGCGATCCAGGCGGAGTGTTTTTCGCCAACCCCCTGGACGGCGACCCCGCGGTGCGACTGCGTGTGGACTCCGAAGACTTCGTGGTCCAGCCTGGCACCAATATCATGTTTGACTGCCATGGGACCAAGAACCAGTATTGCTGGGACGGCGGCAAGACCTGGGTCGTGGAGGAGTACGGCTCGGACACGGCCCGTCTCATCGGCCGGGCTACCGCCGAAGCGATGAACGAGATCCACGATGCGATGCGCCCCGGGGCCAGGATCGCCGACTTGCAAGAAAAGAGCCAACGAACCTTTCAACGGTTGGGAGTGCCGCAACACGACTCCGTGCTCACCTACTTCCACGGCGTGGGGCTGAGCCACGCGGACGTGCTGGCGCTGGTCGAGGACGGCTCCGACCCCAACTGGATGTTGGAAGAGGGCATGGTGATAGCTGCTCACCTCCTGTGTCCGGGCGATGAGAAAGAGCGCGGCTGGATCGAGGAAGTGTTCGTGGTCAAAGAAGGAGGATCCGAGCCCCTGTTCTCGTGGGGAAACGACCCGTTGACCAACGGCTGACGGACGAGTTTTGTCGCCAGTACTCGTGTGGCTCTGGCTGCGCGGGTACTTGGCGGTAGAGTCCTGCAATCAAGGGCCGAGGTATTCCTGCAAAATCTCACCCCTATTGCCCGTGTCAGGCAGGTGCAAATCTCGCTTCGGCTTCGGTTTAGAATAGAGCCAATTGGTGACGCTAACTTCGCAGCCCCGGCTGAAAGCATAGGCATTGCCGGCACAGCAGATTACATAAACGTTGCAGAGAGGTATTTCCTTGGAGATCGGACTCGTAGGCCTCGGTCGCATGGGAGCAAACATGGCGCGCCGCCTGATTAACGGCGGCCATCACGTCGTCTGCTTCGATCTCGACCCCTCCGCCGTGGCCGCCACGGGAGAGTTCGGCGCAGAGGCCTCCGAGTCCCTTCCGGACCTGGTCTCCCGCCTGTCTCAGCCCCGCGCTGTCTGGCTGATGCTCCCCCACGGTCAGGTCACCGAGGACACCATAGCTGCCGTGGCCCCTCTGCTCTCATCCGGCGACGCCATTCTCGACGGCGGCAACGCCAACTACAAGGACAGCATCCGCCGCGCTGACGAACTTGCCGAGCACGGCCTTGACTTCATCGATGTTGGCATCAGCGGCGGAATCTGGGGACTCGCCAACGGCTTCTGTATCATGGCCGGCGGCCCCGATGGCGCAGTTCAACGCCTCGAGCCCACCTTCCGTACCCTTGCTCCCAGCGACAGCGCCGGCTACTCCCACGTTGGCCCCAACGGAGCGGGCCACTACGTCAAGATGGTCCATAACGCCGTCGAGTACGCTCTCATGGAGGCCTACGCCGAGGGCTTCGAAATGCTGGCGGCCAAGGATGAGTTCGACCTGGACCTCGCCGCCATTGCCGAAACCTGGCGTCACGGCGCGGTCGTGCGCTCATGGCTCCTGGACCTGACTGCTGCTGCGCTCAGGGAGGACCCAGACCTGGAAAGCCTGCAGGCCTTCGTCGAAGACTCCGGCGAAGGCCGCTGGACCGTACAGGAGTCGGTCGACCTCGCCGTGCCTATCCCCGCGATAACGGCGGCCTTGCAACAGCGGTTCCGCTCCCGCCAGGATGGCCCGTTGGGAGCGAAGCTCCTCGCCGCCCTTCGCCAGCAGTTCGGCGGCCACGCTGTCCGGCGCGCCGGCGAATAGGCTGGCGGGAGGGCTCGGCAATGCCTGACCAGACGACAACCATCGTCATCTTTGGCGCATCGGGCGACCTCACCCGCAAGAAGCTCGCCCCCGCGCTGGCCGACCTCTACTCCAAGGGCCGTCTCGGCCCCGAAATCCAGATTGTCGGTGTATCCCGCAGCGACATGACCGCCGACGAGTTCCGCGCCGCCTTCTACGAGGGCTTCGGCCAGGACCCTGACTTTCCTCCGGCCCCAGAGCTCTGGGACGACTTCGCTGACCGCATCCATTCTTGCTACGGCGACGTCGCGGCTCCCGACGGCTTTCGTGACCTGGAGCGAACTCTGGCCAACGTCGAGTCCCCTGACCGGCCCGCCAATCGGCTCTACTACCTCGCCCTTGCACCCTTCCTGTTCGCTCCGGCAATCGAGTCCCTTGGACGGTCCGGATTCCAGCGCGAGGACGACTGCTGGCGCCGCGTGGTGGTGGAAAAGCCCTTCGGAGTCGACCTCGAAACGGCCCACGAACTCAACAGCTCCGTCCACTCCGTCTTCAACGAGCATCAGGTCTACCGCATCGACCACTATCTCGGCAAGGAGACCGTCCAGAACCTGCTTGTCTTCCGTTTCGCCAACGCCATCTTCGAGCCCATCTGGTCCCGCAACTACATCGACAACATCCAGATAACCGTTTCCGAGTCCTTGTCCATCGCCGAGCGCGCCCCCTACTACGACCGCGCCGGCGTCCTGCGTGATATGTTCCAGAGCCACATCCTGCAGCTCCTCGCCGTGGTGGCCATGGAACCGCCCTCCACTTTCGAGGCAGAAGCCCTTCGCAACGAAAAGGTGAAGGTTCTTGAGGCCGTGCGCCGCGTATCCCCATACGACGCTCCCGTCGTCGCTGTCCAGGGCCAGTACGAGGGCTATCTTGACGAACCCGGAGTCCCGCCCGACTCCCGCACCGCCACCTACGCCGCCATCCGGCTTGACGTCGACAACTGGCGCTGGCAGGGTGTCCCCTTCTACCTCCGCTCCGGCAAGGCCCTCAGCAGCAAGAAGACCGAGGTCCTCATCCAGTTCCGTCGCCCGCCTCACCTCATTTTCCCCCAGGGCACCAGCGGCGACATAACCTCCAACACCCTGTCCATCTGCGTTCAGCCCAATGAGGGCGTGCATCTCGAATTCCAGGCCAAGACCCCCGACTCCTCTCTCGACCTCCGCCCCGTGAACCTCGAGTTCCACTACGAGGACTCATTCGGCGGACAGGAAATACCCGACGCCTACGAACGCCTCCTTCTCGACGCCCTCAACGGCGACGCCTCGCTCTTCATCCGCAGCGACGAAATCGAGCAGTCCTGGAGCATCATCGACCCCCTCATCGAGGGCCTCTCCGACCCGTCGGCTCGCCCCCCAGAAATCTACGACCAGGGCACCGAGGGCCCCTTCGGCGCAGACGACTTCCTCGCCCGTGACGGCCGCGCCTGGCTCGGCAAATGCCTCGGCGACTAGAAGAGCGAGATCATGAGGCGGTTCCTGCTGCTGCTGTTGGTATTTGCCCTCGTTCCTTCGCTGGCCTTCGCCGATGCAGCCTTCCCTCCCTCTTACGGCACGGAAAGCTTCGAAAATGCGGAAATTCGAAATCACGCAGGTCCGCATTCTGGCCCTGATTGGTCTACCTCTGTAAACCGGGACACACCACGCCGATTCCATGAACTCGTGGACTTCCGTTACCAACCCAGTTGGTCCGCTGATGGATCGCGTATCGCCTTCTGGCACGAGGGCTCGATTCTTGTTGTGGCCTCCGATGGGTCTTGGTTCACCACGGCCGCTCGGCCCTACCCCGCCTCTGATGGCTACGCTATCCTCGGTTGGTGGGAGCAACAGTATGCCTTTCCTTATTCGCCGGCAATCTCGCCTGATGGTTCGCAGGTAGCGTATGTCCAGAATTCTGGGCCGGATGACATAAACTTTGACATTTTCGTCTCGAAATCCGATGGCTCCAACCGCCGACGGTTGACAAGCCACCGGTCCGTTGACACCAACCCCGTGTGGTCCCCCGATGGCTCTCGGATCGCCTTCATGTCTTACCGCGACTCCGAAGACAGCCTTCACCCCCAGATTTTCACCATGAAGGCCGACGGCTCCAACGTCCGAAACGTCGGCGGCCCGGCCACTCCTGCGAAAGCCACCCACCTTCCCCGTCGTTCTACTATTCGGACGCGTGTCGGCAATATTCCAGTTTGGCAGCTTCCGGTATGGTCACCCGATAGTCGGCGGTTGGCCTTCGTGTCCGAAGTCGGGGAGGCAAAATACCCGGCCTACTGGGAATCCGCACAGGAAGATGACCCTCCGGCCCGCGCGACGACCGAGTTCGTCGTCCCACGGCATGTGGTTCAGGCCGTCAATGCCGACGGTTCTGACTTGCAGACGCTTTGGGAAGGGACAATCTGCCCCGGATTTGAGCCGCGCACTCGGCACAGACTAAGGGACATTAAGATTGGGGTCTCCGAAGAAAGCATCTATCAACTTCATTGGTCTCCCAACGCCGGGCACCTCGCATTCCTTGCGAAAGTATATGGAGAGCCCGAGAAGCTGTATGTGTTGAACTTGGACCCAGCAGACCCTGGGCAGATCACCAGGCCCTGCGGAAATGAAGACGAGTTACTGCCCCTGTTGTCATGGTTGCCCTGGCTCCCTGAGAGTCTGGTAACATCATTGACTTTCAACCCAGGTGAAGTTGCTAAGTCTCACGATGATGAAGGCGGGAGGTTCACCGTACTGCCGTGGTCGTCCGACGGTTCGGTGTTGCGGTTTGCCTCCAACAGCGAGACGCCGGACGAAAACGACATACGCCGGGAAATCTACCTTGCCGGTATCGAGGACCTTGCGATTCGACTCGAAAGTGAAAATACCGTCCCGCTGAGCACTCCGTGGCTTCACTACTATTCGCCAAGTGCAGCCCACTTCTCTCAAACAGCCATGTACGTCAATCTCGACGAGGATGACCCCAGTGGTAATGTTCTGGTTACAATGGGACTTGATTGGTCAGACCAGATTTTGTTGGTCAGAGACTTGGGCGACCATCTGACCGCCATAAGTCCCCCATGACTCTTCGAATCGGATGATCGACGCCTTCCTCGCCCGCGACGGCCGCGCCTGGCTGGACAAGTGCCTCGGCTACTGAAACGACGCCCGAGAATTCCAACCCCCTAGCGAAGCTTTCTGGAGACTTGACTCGAAAGTAACCCGGCATCTCGCCGGCTATGAAGGAGGCCCATCATGCCACCCTTCCCCGCTATAGGTGAAATAAAGGTTTTCGCTGCAGTTGCGCCTGATTTGGCAGAGGCAGGTCTAAGGGTGGTCGAGAGGATGAAAAACCGGCGTTAGCCACAACTCCAAAAGCCTCAAGATGATATAGGGGAGTTAGAAATTAGCGACCTTAAGGCTGCGGTCACAAATGTCCGTGAGCGATTGGACGCCCTGCAGAAGCAGTTCCATGCCGTGGATGAGCGCTTCGATGCCCTCGAAGGCGTGGTAGAATCGCAAGCCGAGTTAATCGTACATCTCACTACCCACAGCACGACTTTGGCGCGATGGGTTCTGATCCTGGCAACTGCCTTGGCCGTAACAAGCGGAGTCGCAATTGTATCCCTGGTGCTTACCTTCCTTTGAATCGGTCCAGCGGGTAGCTGAACTATATAATCTGGGAACGAACCGCAAATATCCAAAGTGAGCGTAACCATGCCCAACTTCCGTATCGGCGTAGACATCGGCGGCACCTTCACCGACATCGTATTCCTCGGCGACGACGGCCGCGTCCTCACCCGCAAGGTCGCCAGCACCCCCGACGACTACAGCCGCGCCGTCCTCAACGGCATCCGCGCCGGCATGGAGGAGCTCAGCATCGAGCCCTCCGCCGTCACCGAGGTCGGCCACGGCTTCACCGTCGCCACCAACGCCATCATCGAGCAGAAGGGCGCCCACACCGCTCTCATCACCACCGAGGGCTTCCGCGACGTCCTCGAGTTCCGCCGCAACCGCACGCCCCGCCTCTACGACCTCTACTACGAGAAGTCCCCCGCCCTGGTGAAGCGCCAGTACCGCCTCGAGGTCGGCGAGCGTCTCAACTTCCGCGGCGAGGTCCTCCGCCCCCTCGACACTGCATCCGTCGACCGCGCCGTCCAGGCCGTCGTCGACAGCGGCGCGGAGTCCGTGGCCGTCAGCCTCCTCCACTCCTACGCCAACCCGTCCCACGAGCAGTACATCGCCCAGGCGCTGACCGAACGCGCTCCCGGCGTCATTCAGACCCTCTCCTCCGACCTGCTCCCCGAAATGAAGGAGTACGAGCGCACCAGCACCACCGTCATCAACAGCTACGTCCGCCCCGTAGTCGAGCGCTACCTCACCCTGCTCACCGAAGGCCTGACCGATATGGGCATCACCGTACCGTTGTCCGTCATGCAGTCCAACGGCGGCCTTGCCACCTCCGGCATCGCCATGGAACGCCCCGTCTACTGCATCGAGTCCGGCCCCGCCGCCGGCGTCGTCGGCGCATTCCACCTCGGTCGCCGCCTCGATATGCCCAATTTGATGACCCTCGACATGGGCGGCACCACCGCCAAGGCTTCCATAATCGAGAACGGCGAGATGCTCCAGGCCCCCGAGTACGAGGTCGGCGGCGGTATCAGCGTCGGACACAGACTGCTTCGCGGCAGCGGCCACATCCTCCGCGTCCCGGCCATCGACCTTGCCGAGGTGGGCGCAGGCGGCGGCAGCATCGCCACCGTCGACCGCAGCGGCTCCCTGCGCGTTGGCCCCCAGAGCTCCGGGGCATTCCCCGGTCCGGCCTGCTACCGCCTCGGCGGTCAGGACGCCACCGTCACAGACGCCGATGTCCTCCTCGGCTACCTGAACCCACTGCACCTGCTCGCCGGCGACTTCCCCATCGACGCCGAGCTTGCCCGGAAGGCTATCGCAGACAACGTCGCCGGCCCTTTGAGCATGTCCGAGGTCGACGCCGCCCACGGCATCCACCTCCTCGTCAACTCCAATATGGGCCGCGCCCTGCGCGCAGTTTCCAGCGAGCGCGGCCGCGACCCCCGCCGCTTCGACCTTATCTGCTTCGGCGGCGGCGGCCCCGTCCACGCCGCCGGTCTCGCCGAGATGCTCGACATAACCCGTGTCGTCGTCCCGCCCTTCCCCGGCGTCTTCAGCAGCTTCGGCCTCCTCGTCGCTGACGTCGAGCACCACTTCGTCCAGACCCACTTCAAGACCTTCGAGGAAATTGACCTGGCCATCCTCGCCGGCCTCGTCGAAGGCATGTGGGAGGAGGGACGCCGCCAGCTCCGCCTCGAGGGCTTCGACGACTCCCGCCACGAGTTCATCACCCAGGCCGACATGAAGTACGAGGGCCAGGTCTCCGACATCACCGTCGCCGTTCCCGCCGGACCCATCACCCAGGCCACCCTCGAGGCCGTCGCCGAGAACTTCGACCAGGAACACGAGCAGTCCTTCGGCTACCGACAGGGCCCCATGGAAGGCGGCGCCAGCTACCAGCTCGTCAACATCCGCGTCATCGCCCGTGGCCTGCCCGACGCCCCCAGGATGCCCGAGCGCTTCGCTCTCGCCGCTGCCGCCAACGACGGCCCGGCGTCCCGTCCCGTCTACTTCGGCCCCAACCGTGGCTGGGCCGACACCCCCATCGTCAGCCGCCCCGGCCTCTCCGGTCGCTCCGAGCCCGGCCCCCTCATTATCGAGGAATACGACTCCACCACCGTTGTCCCGCCCACCTGGACCGCCTCCGTCGACGAAGCCAGCAACATAATCCTGGAGCGCTCCTGATTCCCTCTCACGCCCGAAGCTGGCTTCTCCCTCTCTGCTTGATTGCGCTGGTGGCGGCAGTATGGGCTGTCCCGCACAACCCTGGCTGCCCTGCCAGCCCTTGGGACCAAAGCCCGGCGATTGCGCGTGTTGCAGACGAGTGTGTCTACTCGCACCAGTTCGCCACCTACCTGCGAGACCTGTCCCTGAACCTCGGAATCTCTGGCGAGGAATCCCCCGCCGCCGAATCTCCACTCCCCCAGTATTTCGAGGCTAGGAACCGCTTGGTCACCGAATTTGGCGTCGAGAATGCGGCCTTCGCTACCCTGGCCCTGGAAGTGGCCCTGTACCAGGCAGCGGCCTCCCGCGGCTACGAGCCTCGCCGCGACGAAGCGACGGCGTTTATGGGCCAGGCCCGGGAACGAATCAGCGGCCTACAGCTGCTGGTAGAGCTCCACGGATTGGCCCGTGCCTCCGACCTCCCTGCCTTCCGCGCCCTCATCGATAGTCCGGCCGCCAGGCAGCTGTTGCCCGTGCAGGGAGAAGAACACCTCCTCCTCCTGTTCGAGCAGGCCAGGCAGGTAGATTTGACCGGCGCGATGGACGGACTCGCTGTGCACCAGACATTGTTGGAATCCGTCGGTCCCGACCGGTACTGGACCGAGGTCTACGTAGAACACGCTCGCAGGCTTCTCGCCATAGACGCCTTCCGCTCGTCCGTGGTTGACGCTGAAGCCGACTGGTCCGGTGCCAGGGATTGGCTCGACTTCAGCGAACATTCTTGGAACAGGTCCTCCATATCCCTCATGGATGCCGCCCCCAACTCCCTCAGCATTAACAGCATCCAGTCCTACATGGACCGAAATCTGTCCCTTCAGCGGGACTTCTTGGAATCCCAACTGGACGAAGCACGTCCCAGCGTAGCCCCTCCGTCCTCCTAGCCCACGTCGCCGAAGCATCGATGAGTTGGAACACCTTGAGCTTCGCTGCCAGACGCTGGCTTCTGCCCTTCTTCTTGCTGGCGCTCATTGTGGCGCTGTGGCTGTCGCCTCACTGCCCTGACTGCAACTCTCTGGCATGGGAGAGCGACCCCGCCATAGCTCGTGTCGGCAAGGAGTGTATTCGCCTGTCGGATTACGCCAATAGGCTCCGCCTTGTCGGGGCAGGCATCGAATACGCAGAACGGGAGTTGCCGGCTGATGACCCGGAGATGTCCGGCTGGAGAGTGCGCCACGAGCGCGTATTGTCCTACGGCCCGGAAACCGCCGCGCTGGCAGGTGCCGTCAGGGACTCAGCACTGTACCAGCGTGCGGTGGCCGACGGACACACCCCTTCCGCTGATGAGGTCTCCGCCGTCCGCGACCGGGAACGCCTTCGATCGGAGGGCTTGGTGGACCTAATCGAGCTTGTGAAGTTGGCGCAGGCACACGACGAAGCGGGATTCACGGAACTGTTGGAAGAATCCAGCCACCCGGACTATGCAATCTCCTCGGAAAACTCGACCCCGTCCATGTTGATGTCGGCTCTGGCGCAAAACGACTGGCGCCTGTTGGAGCAGTCCTTTGAGGAGGGCGAGGCCAACTTGGAGTCCATCGGCCGGGAACGCTACTGGCGCCAGATCCTTCCCGAAAAACTGCGCCGCGAAATGGCTATATCCATGCTGGAAAGCGCCATTCTGCACACCGGCGCCGACGGTCCCGATGGGCCATACGCCGAAATCCCACGCCTCGCATGGCTGGCCTACCAGCAGGAAGCGCTGGAACAGGTCAGCATCAAACTGACCGCTGCCGCCCCTTCGACAGTTTCAGCAGATCGCGCCCTCGCCTTCTTGGCGGAGGTTTTGACCCAGGAGCAGGGTGAGCTCAGTGAGGAATACAGAAGGTTGCTGCAACGTCGCGATGAGAGGCGGCGGTCGACTCCACCGCCTCCTCTGCAAGTCTCAGACTAAGCCGCCCCGGCCCAGTCCACTCCGTTCAGCACAATCCGCTGGAACTCGGGCGTCTCGAAGCTCCGTCCGTCGTGCCCCAGCAACAGCACGAACACCTTGCCGTCGCCGTAGCTGCGCGTCCATCCCAGCGGATACGTCCCGCCTGGCATGAACGTCGGCGACCGGTCCGGACCCCACGGCCACGTCCCTTCCTCGGCGTCCCCCGTCAGGAATACGTCGTTACCCTCTGCCTTGAAGGTGGTGTTCATATACAGCTCGTCGTTGGTGACGAAGTCCGACACGCCCTTGACCCCGACATGCCCCGCGTTGCTGATGTTGACCTTCATTTCGCTGTACGGCGGATGGTAGCTCGTTCCGGTGACCCAGCCACCCCCGGTTACCTCGTCGAACTCCGACCAGCCCGAGGGCACGCAGCACGCGATGTGTATGCACACAAAGCCCTTGCCCGACTTGATGTAGCTCTTCAGTCCTTCCTTCTCCGGCGACGCCAGTTCCCAGTCGCCGAAGTCCGGCACGTTTTCCCGCCGCGTGTTGAACACCAGCGCGTCGTACGCCCCCATCCCGGCCGAGTCAGCCAGTATCGAAGCATCCTCCATCACCGTGACTTCGTGTCCCGCGCCCTTCAGAAACCCCTCCAGTATCGGCGTCGACTCCTCGTAAGGGTGCCTGCCACCTGACATAACCAACAGCTTCATTGTTGTACCTCCACTTGCAAAATCTCCTCTCTCAGCCAGAGGGTTGGACCCGTCCAGAGTTTGCCAAAAGGGTTGGGGGTTCGCCAACCGTCATTCTAGGGGAGGTCGCAGATCCCGATCCAATCGCGTCGGGAATCCAAACCCCGTTACCCCATCCTGAACTCTCGGCGAACTCGGCGTTTAACCCGTGTCCCCCCGTGTTCTCTGTGCCCTCTGCGGTTAAACCCCTAAAACCGCCCCGCCAACTCTCGGTCTCCCTCTACCGTGATGTCGCCCGCGGCCACCGCCCCTTCCACCGTTATGCGCCCGTACGCCAGCAGCGCAAAGGTCGACGCGCTGCACGAGAACGTAACGTCCGCTGCGTCAGAGGTGCTGTCCTCCATCCGTAGCTCGCCGCCACCCACGACGATGTCATGGCTGCCCCCGTCCGTCAGGTCAAACCGGAACCGGGACGGTGAAGCAATCTCGGACCCCGGCAGGAAGAATCTTCCCACCACGAACCCGGGCAGCAACTCAGGGAGCGCCGCGGACACCGAGTCGGGCAGCTTCGCCGATCCTTCCAGACCTGACCGAATATCCCACTCGTGTATCGACATCTCCGCCAGCCGCAGGATCAGGTATCGTCTGACGCTGAGGTACGCCGCCGGATGGTAGCATCGCTTTTCCCAGTCGCCCGGCCCCATCCTCGCCAGCAGCGCCGCCAGCCGTTCGCAGTTCTGTCCGAACGCCTCCACCAGCGTATCGCCAAGGCCCTCCCTCATCGCCACGGCTCGCGCGGCATTCGCTGCCATGCGCCCTGTCAGGTCGGTTTCCTCCGGCGGTCCCATCCCTTCCGGCGGCGTCGAGTCGCCGTTGGCGCCCCGCTCGATGTTCCCCGAGAACATGTCCACCGCCATCGTCATGTGCGCCACCACGTCCGCGTTGTTCCACGCCTCGCACGCACTCTGCGCCTGCCAGTCCGACGGCGACAGCCCCTTGAAGTACTCCAGCAGCCGCGCCGACTCCGAATTTACCAGCGCCGCTAGCTCCTCCGATGTTGCCATTCAACTCCCTCTCAAATGTCGTGATTTCTCAATTGATAGCGCGTGGTTTCTCTCCAGACCAGCCGGAATCCCCGCGCAGGCGGTAATCCAAACCCGTGTCCCCACGGAAGGTGCTGTCTGAGGCTTCTCGAGATGCTATTCGCAACCCAAATTGGAAATCTCTGTGTTCTCCGTGCCCTCTGTGGTGAAACTCCCCTCGTCCCCCTTAACCCGCCAGGAACGCCGTCAGCTCCCGGTTCACGTCCTCCGGGCACTCCCACTGCAGGAAGTGACCGTAGTCCCCCAAGTGCTTCGTCTGAACGTTGGGAATCACCCCCCGCCACGCGTCGTCCAGCGGACCCGCGCCCATCTCCGCCGCCGTTCGCTCCCGTCGCGTCCCGTACAGGAACAGCGCCGGCATCGACAGCTTTTTGCCTTCGTCGGCCCGCCAGTCCGCCGGGTCCAGGTGCGCCGCGGCCCGGTAGTAGTTGAACCCGCCGCGCAGCCCGCCCGGCGCCGAATAGACCTTCACGTACTCGTCGATAATCTCCTGCGTCAGCGGGTATTTGTTGATGCACCAGTCGCGCAGGATGTGCCGCAGGTATATCTCTTCCCGCCCCTCCAGCAGCTTCTCCGGGATGTCGAACTGCTGGTGGAAATACGAGTGCCAGCGCTCCCGAATCACCGACGGAGCCTGCGGGCCAAGCTGCTCGTAGGGAGGCGTGGCGTCGAGGAACGCGATCTTCCGCACTGCCTCTTCGTGGTCCAGCGCAAACCGGAAGCCCACCCGCGCCCCGATGTCGTGCGACACGATGTTGACGCTCTCGTGGCCCAATTGGCGCACCAGCTCATACATATCCGACGCAGCAGTCTTGGTATCGTACCCATTGAGCGGCTTGTCCGAGTGTCCGAACCCCCTCATATCGGGAACTATGACCTGGTACTGCCCCGAAAACTCATTGATCTGGTTCCGCCACCCATACCAGAACTCCGGCCACCCGTGCAGAAACAGCACCGGATCGCCCTCGCCTTCCAGCACATAGTGAATGTTTATCCCATTGATCCGCGTCGTGTAATGTCGCCACTGCTCCGGATTCAGGTCAGCCATACTAGCCTCCTCCATTTCAAGGAACGAGAGAACTCGGTGAACATGAAGATTCTCTGCGCCCTCTGCGTAACCTCTGCGCCCTTTGCGTTGAAATCGCCCCTAGTGCGCGATCGGCCCCGGCACCCAGCCCCCGTACACCGGGTACTGGCAGCACACGAACTCGATGTATGCCGGCTGCCCCGCATCGTTTGCCGCCTGTGCCCGCTTCAGCGCGCCAACTACCTCCGACGGCTCAGTAATCCGCTCCGAGTGCAGACCCAGCTCAGTCGCCACCTTGGACATATCCACGTCCTCCGGCCCCATCACCTGGTGCGTGAACGGGTCGTGGCCCTCGCCCCAGAACCCCGGTCCGTAGCCCGCGAAACCGCCGTTGCTGATGTGCACCACCGTAATGCCGACCTTCTGCCGCACCGGCACTTCCAGGTTGCCCAGCATGTAGCCCACGCCCGCGTCGCCCGTCACCGCCACGCACTGCCGCTCCGGGTACGCCAGCTTCGCCGCCATCGCCCCCGCCAGGCCGAACCCCAGCGTCGAGATGTTGCCCCAGCCGAGGAACCCCCGCGGGATCAGCGTGTCGTACACAGTGCTCAGCTGGTCCCGAGTGTTTCCTGAGTCGTGCGTAACGAACGAGTTCATCGGGTCCAGCGCCTTCATCATGTCCCCGAACACCCGGTAGGGATTGATCGGCTTCTCGTCCGACGCCATCGCCTCCCGGTACTTCGCCTGTCCCACGTCCCGCGACGCCTTTACCGCCGCCGCAACTTCGTCTCCGTTCCGTCCGCCGCCGCCCGTACGCTCGTACACCCCGTCCGCCAGCGCCTGCAGCGTGTACTTGGCGTCGCCCAGCACCGCGTGATGCGTCGGGAAGATGCGGTTGATGTGGAGCTCGTCCAGGTTGCACTGAATGATTTTCTTGTTCGCCGCGTCCGGTATCCCGTGCGTGAACCGCCCAGGTGACAGGCTCGATCCCACCGCGAGTATCACGTCGCTCTTTTCCAGGAACTCCGCCGGACTGTCCCCTCTCACCCCCACGAACAGCGGGTGATTCTCCGGGAACGCCCCCTTCGCCTTCAGCGTCGTGATCACCGGCGCGTTCAGCGACTCCGCAAACGACTTCAGCTCGGCCGACGCCTTCGCGTATATGACGCCCTCGCCCGCGTAGATCAGCGGGTTCTTCGCGTTCAGAAGCAGGTCCACCGCCTCGTTCACGTCCTCAGGATTCGGTAGCGCCTTGTACGACCGTGGCGGGAAGTACGGGTCCGCCGTCTCGTCGTACGTCGCCGTCGCGTTCGGCACAGCTAGCACCACCGGCCCCGGCCGGCCGCTCCGCAGCAGTGAGAACGCACGCCGCATGAACTCCGGCACCCGCTCCGGCCGGTCGATGTAACCGAACCACTTCGTCACCGTCTTCAGGCTAGTTGTAACATCAAACAGCGTGTTCTCCGAGCTGCCAGCCGGTATCCCGTCCGTGATGCACAGCATCGGCGAGTTGTCCTCGAACGCCTGCGCCAGCCCCGGGTACGAGTACTGCAGCCCCGCGCCGTTCACGCCGCCCTGCACCGTGCACACCCCGATGCGCTCCCCCGCCGTCACCCGCGAGTACGCATCGGCAAGCGCAACCGCGTACCTGTCGTCCCGCATCATGATCATCGGCACGCCCTCGCGGCCCAGCGCGTTGTTCACCCGGCACACCGGGAACGTCGATACCCACTCGACGCCCTCCTGCTTCAGGATCCGGGCAATCGCCGTTGCTACATCTATGCTCATTCCTAACCCTCGTAATGCATGGGAATTTCGGCTGATTGTACCATCGCAGGTGATACTGGGTGACGCCTTCAGCCAAATCCCATACGCCACCGGTCGCCCCATTTCGACCGAAACGGAAGCGAGGTCCGGAGGCTATCCAATGCTCATACAGTGGTATCCTGTTGCTCGACGGAATTCGCCGTGCCTTCATTGCCTCCGGCGCTGTAGCCGAAACAACGAAGACGAGGAAAATGACACCCGGTCTGCCGCACAAATAATTGGATGAACGACGCCTCCTACACCCGATGAACACCACTCCCGCCACAACAAAATGGTGACGGCCCCCACCGGCGTCACACCCAGGCCCGGCAGCCGCATCTTCTACGGATGGTTCATCGTCGCTGCCGCTGGCCTTGTCGTATTCAGCACCGGCCCCGGCCAGTCGTATGTCTTCTCCGTCTTCATCGACTCCATCATCGAAGACACCGGCCTGTCCCGCACCGGCATCTCCGTCCTGTACCTGGCCAGCACCATCGTCAGCGCCATCCTCGTCACCATCGTCAGCCGCCTCGCCGACCGGTACGGCCCGCGAATCATGCTGGTCGCCGCCGGCCTCGGCCTCGGCGCTGCCTGCTTTGGTATGGCCAGCGCTACTCACATCATCCTGTTCTTCGTCGCCTTCGCCGCTCTCCGCGCCCTCGGCCAGGGCTCCCTGAGCATCAACTGCATCCTCCTCGTCAATCAGTGGTTCGTCTCGAAGCGTGGCCGCGCCGTTGGCCTGATGACCCTCGGCGCGATGCTCTCCACCGCCCTCTTCCCGTCCTTCGCCCGCTTCCTCATCGACAGCATCGACTGGCGCGGCGCCTACGCCGTCCTCGGAATCGTCGCCATCGGCCTCATCGTCCCCGTGGCTGTATTCGTCATCCGCAACCGCCCCGAAGACGTCGGCCTGTTCCCCGACGGCGAGTCCCGACCGCCGCTCTCCGAGACCCGGCAGGTTGCGACCGGAGCGCCCCGCAACACCCGGGTCTTCAGCTCCCCCAGCTTCTGGCTGCTTGCCTTTTCACTGAGCTCCCCCAGCCTGATAACCACCGCGTTGATGTTCCATCAGGCGTCCATATTCCAGGAGAACGGACTCAGCGCCACCCTCGCCGCCGCGGCCTTCGCCGTTTTCTCCGCATCGTCAGGAACAAGCTCGACGATAGCGGGCTTCGTCTCCGACCGCACCGGCCCAAGGGTCCTCCTCGTGTTCTCGATGGCGACCCTCATGGCCACCCTGGCGCTCGGCGTGGTGATCAACTCACTGTACCTGGCTCTGGTCTATGTTGTGATGATGGGAATCTCCAGCGGCTCCTACATCATCGTCCATAGCACCATATGGGCCCACTACTACGGACGCCACGGCCTCGGTCGGGTGCAGGGCCCCGCCATGACCCTCTCCGTCTGCGCCTCCGCCGTCGGCCCTCTACCCTTGGCCATGTTCCAGGAATTCACCGGCGCCTACACCACGGGCATGCTCGCCATGATGGCCCTACCCGTAATCTCCCTCGCCGTCATCTTCCTGGCCCGCCCCAACCCATCCCCCGACCCTGCCTAGCCCTTCCTGCCACTATGCTAGAATTTCCTTGCTAAGGAGGGGACTATGGCCACCGGAATCCCCGACAACAAGAGAAAAGTTGTATATCCCGAAACGGACGGTAAGCCCTTGCCCGATGGAGAATATCAGGCCCCTCTGTATATTGAAGTCGTCGGCACACTGCGGACCCACTTCAGCAACCGCCCCGACGTCCACGTCAACGGCAACACGATGTTCTACTACGAGGAGGGCAACCCCCGCCGTGTGATATCGCCTGACTGCTACGTGGCCTTCGGTGTGGACGTGGAGAGAATTCTCCGCAACAACACCTACCTCCTCTGGGAGATGGGCAAGCCCCCGGACTTCGTGCTCGAAATCGGCTCCCCCAGCACCGCTAGGAACGACCTAGGCGGCAAACGCGACCTTTACGCCCGCTTGGGCATCGGAGAGTGCTGGCGTTTCGACGGCACCGGACAGGACTTCTACCGCGAGCCTCTTGCCGGTGAGTATCTGCAGGACGGAGAATACCGACGCTACGATTTGAATCATGAGCCCAACGGCATGGTCTGGGGACACAGCCCGATCCTCAACCTAGACCTCTGCTGGGACAACGGCCGTCTACGCTACTACGATCCCGTTGCTGAAGTCTGGCTGCTCAACCAGGAAGAAGAGCACGCTGCCAATGTGGCCGCTCAGGCCGTGGTTTCAGCCGAACGAGCCGCCCGCCAAACCGCCGAGGCCCGTGCGGCCGAACTCGAAGGCGAGCTTCAACGCCTCCGCAGCCCATCACCCTGACCCCAGGTCAAAGCGCCACCGAAATGATCAGTTGGGCCCTTCCATGTCTGCCTCCCTCGCCTGCCCAACCGGAAAACACTTCGCCAGACCTTTCGCTCGGTTGATTGTTTGGCCCATTTGCCGGACAATTGCTTACGTACAATTAGTTACGTAAATGGAGAAAATATGGTCAGCCGATTCGAGGTGAGGCTGGAAAAAGAGTGCCGTGAAAGGCTCGATGAGTTAGCCCTTAACAAGGGAGCCACGGCCGCCGAAGTTGTCCGCCAACTCATCGACAACGCATACGAAGAGGTCATCAGGCAGCGGCGCCTCAAGGCAGCGGAAGAGCTCGTCGCCATGAACGCGGAGGTCCCGCCGGACCCTGAAGAACTATCCCGGCTCTTGGGAACGGCTCATGACGTCTCTGGCATTTGTTGACACCAACATTCCAATATACGCCGCCGGAGGCGACCACCCCTGCAAAGAACCCTGTGCTCGGATAATCCGCAATATCGCTGACAGTCCGGTGCAGTATATTTCCAATGCGGAGGTGCTTCAGGAACTCATGCACCATTACTTGCGTACCAACAGGTGGACTGCCGGAAAGGAGATTCTGCGCAGGTTCGAGACGGTGCTCCGAGGTCGGATTGAACCGGTCTACCCGGACGACGTCCTTGATGCTTCTCAGTTGGCTGACCAAGTAACTCAGGTAAGCTCCCGGGACTTGGTCCATGCCGCAGTTATGGGCCGTGTCGGCGCAAGCTTGGTTATATCCACCGACGTCGATTTCGACAGGATACCCGGCGTGCGCCGGTTGGACCCCATGCGCTTCAACGAATGGGAACCGCAACTGCACCCCTAACCCCGTCCAACCCCTCCGTTCTCTTCCCTACCCGCCTCGGACAATCGGCCGAAACCGGCTAGCGCAATCGGACCTGGAACCGACCGCCCGGACTACGTGAATCATCCGCTCTGACGTTGTCCTTGGCGCCTGACTACGCATTTCCCACGGGTACGCCTGAAGCTATTGGGCAAGGTCGTCGTCGTTGGTGCCGGTTAGTTCCTGGGCTCGATTTATGAAGGTCCGCGCTGACAGGAAGATCGCATCAACAAATCTGCCTTTTTCCGCATCCGACATACGATGGTTCGTTCCGTGGTATCGGTACCAGGTGGCGTACTGCGTCAACCAGTTAACCGACTGTCCGGGTTCCTCCGGGTCTTCGGCCGTAGCGTATTCGAGGAGTATGCGAAGTTGCTGCGCAGCTAGGGTGCTCGACTCTCTTGGATCATCAAGGACTGATCGGGCGATGGAATCAAGGTCGTGGACGCCGGAATAATCGAGCTCGGCAGCGGAAATCCACGCCTTTAGTGAGTTCTCTATGGCCTGTTGAGCATGGAAACAGTAATTTTCCTGCTCCCCTTCCAGGTGCTCGAACTCCCTCCGAAAGCCTCCGAGATTTCTGTAGGCTGCCCGAATCCGCCATTTCACGTCCGGCCAGCTCTCTGGGTATCCGTCCTCGTAATCGCCGGAGTCCCCTAGTCTCTCGCCGCTCATGACTATGCCCTTTCTCGACGCTTGTCCCGCGACATGGTTCTTTGCTCTCCTGCAGTAATGGAACTCGCCAAGCTCCATAGGGACTATATCGACTCGGAGGCCCAAATGATTCTTTGTAACGTGAGTCTTCACTGCCCTCTGCGCCCGTGCTTGCTCCGCGATTCCCGACTCTTGATAAACGAGCATCAGGTCCACATCCGAATCCGGCCGGTGCGTTCCTGTGGCCCGCGATCCGAACAGGATGATGGCACTGTGTTGCACTGAATCCTGCGCGGCCTTCGCGACCGCAAGTGCGGTGGGGTCCGGGGTTCCGAGACTGGGAAGCATCGCTATTTCGGCCTCTCTTGTTGACCTTTCGCTACTCTCATATTATCACTCCCCCCACCCCCGTCCTTGCCCCACTCCCCCTCCCTGTGGCACTATGCCCCCAACTCGCACGCACGCT
This sequence comes from Dehalococcoidia bacterium, assembly GCA_963667415.1. GTDB lineage: Bacteria > Chloroflexota > Dehalococcoidia > Lucifugimonadales > UBA3495 > VXOI01. The sequence goes on from OY763410.1 coordinate 1,882,863, forward strand.
GTGACGCCGCGCCGAAGAGGAGAGCCCCATGCTGCAGACCACCGACCCCGTAACTCGCGAAATCATCAAGAACGCCCTCATGAGCGCCGCCGACACCATGGCCCTCACCGTGGTCCGCACCGCACGCTCCGCCGTCATCAAGCACGGCATGGACTTCTCCACCGCACTCTTCAACGCAGAGGGCCAGCAGGTCGCCCAGGGCCTCACTCTCCCGCCACACCTCGGCAGCATGGCCCCGGCCCTCGAGGGCGTGATGAACGCCTTCGGCGACGACGTCAAGCCAGGCGACATCTTTGCCAACAACGACCCTTACGAGGGCGCCAGCCATCTGCCCGACATCTTCCTCTTCAAGCCCATCTTCGTTAACGACGTCCTCATCGGCTGGAGCTGCTGCATCGGCCACCAGACCGACATCGGCGGCCGCGTCGCCGGCGGCAACGCCTGCGACAACACCGAGATATTCCAGGAAGGCCTCATCCTCCCGCCCCTCAAGCTCTACGAGGAGGGCGAGCTCAACAAGGCTGTGTGGCGCATTCTCGAGAAGAACGTCCGCGTCCCCGACAAGGTCCTCGGCGACGTCCAGGCCCTCCTCGCCGCCGTCCGCTTCGGTGAGCGCGACCTTCTCCGCCTAGTCGACGAGTACGGCCTGGAAGAGATGAAGTCCTACATGGCCGACATCCTCGACACCACCGAGGCCCTCACCCGCGCCGAGATTTCCTCCCTGCCGCAAGGCGAGTGGAATTTCGTCGACCACATCGATAACGACGGCATCGACCCGCAGTCCATCGACATCCACGTCAACGTCCGCATCGACGGCGACGAGGTCTTCGTCGATTTCGACGGCACTTCCCCCCAGGCCAAGGGCAGCATCAACCCCAACTTCGCCTACACCAAGTCCAACGTCTACGCCGTGATGAAGTGCCTCATCGACCCCGCCATCCAGTCCAACAGCGGCTTCTTCCGCCCCTTTAACATCACCGCCCCCGAGGGCTGCTTCGTCAACCCGCAGCACCCCGCGCCCGTGGCCGCCCGCGGCCTCGCCGGCTTCCGCATCTGCCAGGCCATGTTCGGCGCGATGGCCCAGGCCCTCCCCGGCCGCGTCCCGGCTGCCTGGGGCGGCGGTGAAATCGGCCTCAGCTTCGGAGGCTACCACCCCAACCGCAAGGCGTGGGTCTATCTTGAGTTCAACAACGACGGCCCCCGCGGCGGCGGCCCCAGTATCGACGGCGCCGACGGCATGGCGTCACCGGTGCTGAACATGGCCAACACCCCCATCGAGAGCATCGAGTCCGACCAGCCCCTGCTCGTCGAGCGCTTCGGCCTCGTACCCGACACCGGCGGCGCGGGCCAGTATCGCGGCGGACTCGGCATCGTCCGCGAGTTCCGCCTCCTCGCCGAGGAGGCCACTTTCCAGCTCCGCTCCGACCGAACCAACTTCCGACCCTGGGGCGTCGACGGAGGCAAGGACGGCACCCCCACCGAGAACTGGCTCAACCCCGACACTCCCGAGGCCCAGGAACTACCCGGCAAGCACCTTATGACCCTCAAGAAGGGCGACCTCTATCGCGTCGTCCAGGCCGGCGCCGGCGGCTACGGCGACCCCCTCACCCGAGACCCCCACGCCGTCCTCGAAGACATCCACCAGGAAAAACTAACCCCAGCCTACGCCCGCCAGGAATACGGCGTAGTCCTGGACCCTCAAGGCAACCTCGACCTTGCGGCGACGGAGGCCCTGCGGGCGGAGATGGTTGCAGATTAGACCCGAGATCGGCGGCTGCAGATTTCGTATTCTGTGATGATTGAATTTCATCCTTTGCACCTCCCTCTTTTAAGGGAGCTAGACAAAGCCCACGACAGAGGGTTTCGAAATTTTCTTTCGGCAATTGGGCACAAAGGCTCCGAAGAGGCTCATCTAAGTAGGGCCTCAAATGCATTAGAAGGGCTGCTTTCCGAATTAAAAGGCACCAGGGTTCCAGATTATGGCGATCCTTATCTCGTAGCTGCTTATCTAGTCAAGTTCCATTTGTCCCATTGCGCCCTAGCATATTGGGCCTTCCGAGGCTTGTTTCACACATATGGTATTCCACGAACCCTCTATGTGTGCGACATAGGTGCAGGAACTGGAGCTGGGCGAGTAGGGCTATTGCTTGCTTTGTCTGAGCACACGTCCGCTCCAACGATATTTTTTGATGCATGTGAACCCAGTAGCCATATGTTGTCTGCCGGTAGATACTTTTGGGAGTCGTTTCAGGGGACTGACAAATTTGAGTTAGATTCTAGGTATAGGGAAAGTTCCTCCTTGCCTTCGGCTTTACCGACAATTCCCAAGGACACGCTGCGGCTGGTTACCGCGTTTCATTTGACGCTTCCCTACAATGGATATTGGGATGACTTCGGCGAGTCAGCTAAGAAAAGCGTTCGGGCGGCCCTATGGAGGGTTGCGCCCGCAGCTGGACTATTTACCTGTTCAGAGAATAAAGAAGAGTCCCTTGGTCGTGTGGTCGACTCGTATTCTGGTTGGGCGCAACCAAATAACCGGGAATTTGAGATTCCGACCCAAGACCAAGGAATAGATAGACCTTCTAGGTTCTATACCTATTCCGCCCCTCATTTCGGTTTTAATGCGAGTGAGGGGACTCCAGTTCGAAGCTGGAGCCGATATCGCTTCAGCTTGCCTAAGGGATACCTTTACCTTCGCACTTCTCAACTTGTGACACTTATGAATTGATAGTGATATTAATTATCATAGATAATATAGATAAAGATCCCGTTAGTAGAGGAATATGGCAGCGCAGCCTAAGTTACCGGGGCTAGAAGACGCGGTTCCTCAAGAAAGTGAGCAGCCGTTAGTGGCTGATGCTATTTCATTAACCGATCAAGCATCTTACCGCTTACATAGCCACCCCAAATTAATTGGTGAAACGACCGTGGAATACATTCAAGCCCGGGAAGTTTTGACCAGAGGGACGGGCTTTATGGATGCCTACGACTTCACCTTGAACCCTTACAGCGGCTGTTCCTTCGGTTGTACCTATTGTTACGCTGCCTTCTTCAGCCGTGATGTTGAGAAGCGAGATAGCTGGGGCAAATGGGTCGTCGTCAAGGAAAATGCCGTTGAGCTGTTGAAAAGGCGCAAACCCGGGAGCCTGGATGGAAAGCGGATCTACATGAGCAGCGTCACCGACCCATACCAGCCCGTGGAGCGACAGTTGGGGCTCACGGAGGGCATCCTCAAGGCCATGGCCGACCGAGGCGACAAACCCAAGCTCGTCGTCCAGACTCGCAGCCCTGACGTCGTCCGCGATTGCGACTTATATCGCCAAATCGAAGACAACGGTGGCAGAGTTCAGGTCAACATGACCGTCACCACTGATGACGAGGACATCCGCCGCACCTTCGAGCCTTACTGCCCTGCTAATCCCAATCGTCTGGAAGCTATCGCGGAAGTCCAGGCGGCGGGCGTGGACACCTGCATCACTATGACACCGCTCCTTCTGGTTAGCAGTCCCTACGCCTTCGCCGACAGCTTGGCGGAAACCGGCGTACAAAAATTCATTGCCCAGCCCTTCCATTTCAAGCGCGGCAAGTTCCTCGCTGGCACTCGCGACGGTGCCTTTGATTTGATGGCGGCAAAACTCGGTTGCAATCGAGCTTCCTTCCAAGACGAGTACATGGAACACTACCGCATGGTGTTCGGAGTCCTTAAGGACACGTTGCCAGAGTTGGGCGAAGGCAAATCCGGCTTCGAGCCACCCTTCTAAACCGACACGGAAGTAGGCCAAAAAAAACGCCCCCCGCAACCGCGAGGGGCGTCTCCACATCAACGTAACTTAACGCCGACGATTGTTCGCGAGCGAACCCTACGACTCCATTACCTTGACGGTCCCTTCGTCCGGGTTGTACTGGTAACGCACCACCCGGTCCAGCTTCTGCGACTCCAGCCGCACCACCAGCGCCCGGTCGCCCGACACGTTCAGCGTGTCGTGGATCTCGCCCGGCAGGAAGAACGCCACCTTGCCGTCGCCCTGCACGAAGTCGCCCGTCTTCCCGATCTGCACCGAGTCCACGCCCTCGCCCGGGTAGAACCAGCGCCACTTCGTCTGCTTGATCGCACCCTCGTACACACCGTAAACCACCCACGCGTTGCCGTGGTCGTGCGGCAGGTTGTCCTGCTCCGGCTTCTGCACCGACGCCATCAGCCAGAACCCGCCGCCCGGGTGCCCGTAGTCCTCGTCCAGATGAAGGTCATAACGACCGTAGCCGCCCTCGTCCGGCAACTCCAGCCGCTCCTCCAGCCACCCCGGCGTCTGCAGCAGCACTTCCATCTTCTCCGACACCCGGCTCGCCTGCGCCAGCGGGTCCTGCGTATCGTCGAAGATCTCGCGGACATCTCCGATGAATTCGTCAACCGTGTAAGCAGTGGTAGTCATCCTGATCCTCCCCCGTATTCCAGTATTCCCATACTTTAATTGTGAAGCGGCTGCCACAGAGTGTCAAATTGCAGTTGCGCATAATGACAGCGCCCCACCATCATCCTCTGCCCCAAACCGCGCCACAACCAATGCCGCATCATTCCTCACCTCACCACCTGGCCCAAAACGATGCCCTGCTGACATCTCCCCCTTGCCCATTAGCGCCGCTTGCCGTACAATTGTTCTTATGCAAGAAGCCCTGGACAACCCGATAGCCCTGTCTCAGTCAAGGACTGAGAATGAGCGGGTTTTGGACACAACTTTACACAACTTTACATTGTCACGTGAGGGCCCCCAGATAAGACAATGAGACTCGCCTCTCTTGACGGTCATCCAACCAAAGGCACGGAGTTTCGTTCCATTCCGTCTGCCCGAGGATTGGGGTTCGGGATGCAACCCTCAATCCAGGGACGCCCGATCTACCGGACTGCCCGACCCGGAGCCCAGCCTGCTGACATCTCCCCCTTGCCTTAAAGCGCCGCCAGACGTACAATTGTTCTTATGCAAGAAGCCCTGAACACCCCGATTTTCCTGTCTCAATCAAGGTCCAAAATCATCAGGTTGGTTACGAAGTGTTACACAATGTTACGGAATGTTACATCCCTACGCGAGGACGTCCAGATAACGCTATGAGACTGGTATTTGTGAGACAAGCCTCTCTCGACGGTCATCCAACCAAAGGCACGGGGTTCCGTTCCATTCAGTCTGCCCAAAGATCGGGGTTCGGGGGCGAAAGCCTCAATCCAGCGACGCCTGATTTACCAAACCACCTGATTCGGAACGCTGCCGCAATCGAGACCGCCGCTGGAATTTTCCACGCCGCGCCGCTATCATAGCCCCAGACCCGAGCACAACCCGAAACGCTATCTGGGAGGAACGAAAATGGGCGACTATTCCATCTTCGTAGGCACCGTCGGCCAGGGGCTCAACGTCAGCTCCGACAGCGGCGACACCTGGACCAAGATTCGCAACCCCATGCCCTCCGAGTGCAACATCCGCGCCCTCGCCACCTACCCCGGCGACCACCACCGCATCCTCGCCGGCTCCGACGGCCTCGGCCTCTTCCGCAGCGACGACAACGGCCTCAGCTGGGACAGCGTCGACAGCCCCGTCTCCGACCTGCAGGTCTGGTCCGTCGCCATCGACCCGTCCAACCCCGACACCCTCTTCGCCGGCACCCGCCCCGAGGGCTTCCGCTCCCGCGACGGCGGCCGCTCCTGGGACAAGCTCGACATGGGCGTCAACATGGACTGCCCCATCGGCACTCCCCGCACCACCAACATCATCGTCGACCCCCGCGACAGCCGCACCGTCTGGGCCGGCATCGAAGTCGACGGCATGTACAAGAGCCTCGACGGTGGCGACTCCTGGCTCCACCTGCCCGACCTCGGCCCCGACCCCTTCCACGGCGACATCCACGGCATGGCCCTCCGCACCGGCGACGACCCGGCCTTCTACTGCACCAGCCCCTTCGGCATCGCCACCAGCAACGACGAAGGCGAGAGCTGGGACTACCACTACTTCCCCAAGTTCAGTGAGGCCGACGCCCGCTCCTACTGCCGCGGCATGCTCATCAAGGCCGACGACCCCCAGACCATGTTCGTCGGCAACGGCGACTTCATCCCCGGCGTCACCGGCGCAGTCCAGGTAACCCGCGACGGCGGCCAGTCCTGGGAGAAGGCCGACCTCCCCGTCGAGCCCAACTCCGTCGTCTACTGGCTCGCCAACAACCCCGAAATGCCCAACGTCATAGCCGCCGCCAGCCTCTTCGGCTACGTCTACGTCAGCGAAGACGGCGGCAACTCCTGGTCCAAGCTCCAAAAAGAGTTCGGCGAAATCCGCGCCCTAGCCATAACCCCCAACTAACCCTGGCTTCCGCCGAGGAAATGAAGGGGAGTTGACAACCTGTTAACTTCCCTGATAAAGTCAGCGTAATGTTCCCCGCCCTCCGTCGGATGTCTAAGCCGACAGATTGGCGGGGCTTATTTTTGCCTATTTCGAAGATGGTGAGACTGTACCCTTGAGACTGGCGCTGTTCATAGATGCCCAGAATACCTACCGAGGAGCGCGCAACAGCTTCTTCAACGACTACGCCCCTTCCTTTGAAGGACAGTTGGACCCCGCAAAATTGGGCAGCTTGATAGAGTCTAGGGGAGGCCCGTATGGAGCTACATGCGTCCTCTCCGAAGTGCGAACCTACACTGGACGCCCGGACCCTCGTCGGGACCCCAGAACCTACGCTGCTCACATGAGACAATGCGAGAAATGGCTGTCTGATGACGTCACGGTAATCCACCGTGAGCTCAGATATCCTCGGCGCTGGCCCACTGAAAGAGCGCAGGAAAAGGGAATCGATACCGCCCTGGCCATAGATTTCGTGACCAGGGCGGTCGATGGTCTCTATGACATTGGTGTTATCATATCGACGGACACAGACTTGATCCCTGCGTTGGAGTTTGTGCGCAACAGGTTCGCCGAACAGCGCCACGTCGCCGTAGCCGCATGGCGCAGCCCGCACAGCAGGCGCCGCTTGTCACTGCTTGGCGCAAACATCTGGTGCCACTGGCTCAACCGTGACGATTACGACTCAGTCGCCGACCCCACCAACTACAACCGCTGACTAGGCCTAGAGAATCTAGCGAACCCGCGCCAACGCCACGAACGTCGCCTTCATTCGAATCGCTGGGTAAGCGGCCACGTAGGGGCCTACTGTTTTGGCCCCGTAAGTGCCGATAGCACCTAGGAGCGGCGTAGACTCTTACCCCTTAGTTTGAACCCAGATTGTCTGTCAGGCCATGAATCTCTAGCTGGGAACAGTCGCCATTCAGGCGCAGGCGGCAATCCATACACTCTTCCATAGGTTCCCATTGAAGAGAATTTCCGTGAAAAGGCGCGAGTCAAATTTCTCCATTAGAGAAAGAGTCCCTCGTGATTCCATTATGAATGGATAATTATGACACTCCTTGACCTCTCCCAAGCCTATAATGTGGGTTCCAAATAGCAACTCATGGACCCCCGCGCAACTAGCTCTGTGTTTGTACGGTACTGTTTAAATTTAAAGCTATCAGCGGCTAGTACCACAAAGTACTTCAGATCTTCGCGAGCCGACTTTTCTTGGACTCGATAAGCTGCCTCTGTAGCTAACTCGTAAAGGCCTTCCTCCACAGCACATGTGGCAACGGAACTTAACTCCAACGCCTGCGTGGTGTCAAAAGGGATGGCTGATGCGGCCCTGATCGCCGTCCAGTAGTCCCCGATCACTATAGCATCGAATGTGATACTTCGTAGAGCACGTGATCGCTTGTGCTCGTCATCCATAGAGAGGGCCAATTGCAGCCGTATCCCAAAGGGTGGAATCGGTGTAGGCATGGTTGTGGCCCCCAAAGGGGTATGTGGAACCGACGATTCTATAGAAATTATTGAGATCGTTGACCTGTTTGCTCCGCCAAAAGGGTTTCCTTGATCGAAACCAAACAATGTTACGGCAATGACATCCGCAATTACACCTAGAATAATGGTTGCGCCGAATATTGCCGTGATTAACCATCTTTTATATTTATATTTATACCAGATCGTTACATTAGCCTTCAAAATTGCAGATTACAAGAATTCAGATAGTCTCACCGCCGATAAGAAATTTTCTATGTACATTATATATCACTATCTACTATGCATTGGCAACCAGTCTAAATTGATTTCGAAGACTATCTTCGCTGCGCTACTATTATTTTAGAGAAACTTTAAAAGAGATTAATATTATTCTTATATTAAGAATTTCCTAAAGCGCAAGTTCGCCTGGCAATATCAAGGGGTGTATCCCTTTCAAGGGTCATAAGAAAAAACGCCCCGCCGGGATGGACCGGCGGGGCGCTCTCGTTCCAGTAATATTCGCGTCAGCGAAAGACCGGGGTCCCCCCCTACAGCGCCTCCAGCCCCTTCCGCACGCAGTCCTCGTCCTCCTGCGCCGTGCCGCCGCTCCCCCCGATCGACCCCACCAGCGCACCGTCCTGGTAAATCGGAATCGCCCCCTGCGCCGGGATGATCCGTCCGCCCTGGCTGTTGATGATTGCCTGCATCACCGGCGACTCCGGGTTGATCTCCCTGCTGTCCCGCCCGAAGAACACCGATCCTACCGCCTTCCCGGGAGCCGCCGTCGCGCTCACCGCGATGGCACCCTCCATCCGCTGGAAGGCCACCAGCTGCCCGCCGCCGTCCACCACCGCCACGCTCAGCTTCACTCCAATTCGTTCCGCCTCCGCAATCGAGGCTCCGATAATCCTGTTTGCGTCCGCCAACGATAGAGCCATATCCGTACTCCTAATGACACGACGTTCTGTTCCCGTTCTAAGCGCCCTTAAGCGGCCTCTATACATCTCTAGACCCGTCTAGGGACGCCGTGCCCCAATACTAACCCCTGCCGCCACACCCCACAATCCCGCCCGCGAACTCCGCGCACCTCTGCGCCCTCTGCGTTTGATCACGTCCCTTCCCCCACTCCCAAAACAGTGACACTTGCCCCTTGCCAACTACGGTGACACATCTCTAGCCTAGAACATAAGGCCCGATTTCTCCGGGCCAAATCTTAAACGGCCACTGAGGCCCCGTGAAACTCCATGACCAGGAAACGAACCAAGCCCCAGCAGTTGAGGCAAGTCCAGCCCCACTCTGACTCCCTCGCCATACCCGAAAGTCCGGAAATGTCCGCAGATGACCGGACAAACGAAGAACCCGGCATCTCACAGCGCCAGGAAGCCGCCCTCCCGGCCATTGTCCTGTCCCCATCCATCGCCCAGGCCGCCCGCTCCTCCGGCCTCAGCGAAAGGACCCTCCGCCGTTGGATGAAGGATGCGTCTTTCCGCTCCAGGCTCTCCCGCCTGCGCCACGAGACAGCGGGACTTGCCCGCGAGGAGATGCAGGGCCTTTTGCTGCGCAGCGTCACCATAATGGCAGAGGGCATGGCAGCCCCCGAAATGGCGACCCGCATCCGTTCCGCTCGCCACATCCAGTCCTTCGCCGTAAAGATGTGGGAGATGGAGCAGCTTGAGCTGGACATCCGTAACCTCGAGGAAGCCCTGGCCGAGCTGCGCGCCAAACTCCCCTCCGCCTAACTCAACGCCCGTGGCACTACTGTCCCGCGAGCCCCATTTCCCTCGATGAAAGCGTTAGACCCGTCCCGAGTTCGCCGAATAAATGCTAGTGAATATCCAGCGAAAATCTGACCGAGACGCGCCCGTTTCTACCCAAAACTACCCGAAAGGAGCAGAAATAATGTCCCTCTCCAGCCTCCGCCGCCGCGTCAACGCCCTCAACCGTCAGCTCATCGTCCTCCTCGGCATCGTCCGCCTACGCCCCATCGCCGAGCAATACTGCGATGAGTGGAACTATGCTGTCAGCGAGGGAACCGTCCCGCCGCCCTGCACCCCCGCCGACCCGGTTCCGCCCAAGAAGACACCAACTCCCCTCGGCGCCCGCCGTCGCGGCGCTCCCCGCGTCAGTGCCGTTCCCCTCTTCCGGCGCATCACCGACGCCGGCTATAGCCTGCCCACCCTCACCTACCTCTATAAATACATACGCCAGTGCCGCGAGGACGGCGCCTGTCCCCAGCCCCAGGAGATCCTGCGCCGTCTCCTACCCAAAGCCGTCGCCTGGCGCCTCCTCCCCAACTTCCCCCGCCCCGTAGCCTACTGATCCCCACCCCAGGTTGGTCCCAGCGCGACCACCAAGCCTGAGGAAAAAAGCCCAGTCACCCAAGACCCAACAAGAAATCTCTGCGCCAACTCTGCGTCCTCGGCGTTAAAACGTACCTCTGTGGTCTCTGCGGTAAACACAGCCCACGACGCGCTGTTGCCTATGTCAACCGCCTTGACTATAATTGCGCCAACTGAAAATGGGATGCGCTCCGGCCTGTGATTGGGAATTCGTCACCGTCTTCCCGATTGCACACTCAAACGGTCACTGGAATCCCCGCCGGTACGCGCCCAAGCCCGGTGCCCTCAGTTTTTTACTAAAGAGACGCCGGAAAAGGAGTGGAGAATGGTCGACCAGCTTGCGCGACCCAAGGATAAGGCCGAAATTTACTGGTTCTCCGAGCAGCCCTATGGCCACGTCGGCGACGCTGACCTTGAGAAGTACGATTCCGGCAGACTAGGCTTCCCCAACACCTACTTCGACCCTCACAAGGCCAGCATCCTTTACAACCAGTACCATGAGCAGTACGCCCTGGCCGACGAGGTCGGTTTCGACGGCATCATGTCCAACGAGCATCACGCCTCATACTGGTGCATGAAGCCGGCCGTCAACCTCGACGCTGCCGTCATCTCCAAGCTCACCAAGAACGTCAAGATTGCCATCCTTGGCAACGTCATCGCCATCAATGACCCCATACGCATGGCCGAGGAAATCGCCATGCTCGACTGCTACTCCGGTGGTCGCATCATCTCCGGCTTCGTTCGCGGCACCGCCGTGGAGACCCTGCAGGGCGGCGTGAATCCCACCGAGAACCGCGCCCGCTTCGAGGAAGCCCACGACCTCATCATCAAGTGCTGGACCGAGCCCGGCCCCTTCCGCTACGAGGGAGAGTACTACCATTACCGGGCCGTCAATCCCTGGGTGAAGCCGATGCAGAATCCTCGCCCGGACATTTGGTTCCCCGGCACCGGCTCCCCCGAGAGCGTGGTCTGGGCTGCCAAGCACAAGCATCCATACATGAACCTGGGCGCCCTCGTGGATACCACCGAGTGGCTGAAGCAGGTCTATATCGACACCGCCGAGGAAGAGGGCTGGAAGGCCGGCCCCGAGCACTTCGGCTACCTGCTCCGTTGCTTCGTCGCCGATACTGACGAGGAAGCTATCGAGCTCGGCCGTGAGTTCATGTGGACTATCGAGCACCGTCAGCGCGGGCCGATGGAGCACAACGACCCGCCTGGCTACCAGTCCAGGGCATCGGTCGAGATCAAGGCCCAGCGTCCCACCGGTAACGTCGCCGGCGCTGGCGGTCTCGGCGTGGGCCTGTCCTACGATCAGCTTCGCGGCGTCAACAACATCATCGTCGGCAACCCCGACACAGTCACCCAGAAGCTGACCGAAGTGATCGAGCGCCTCAGCCCCGGCTACATCCACATCTACGGCAACGAGGGTGCGATGGGCCACAAGGAGACCATGCGCTCCATCGAACTGCTGGGCAAGGAAGTCATCCCGGCCCTTCACGAAGTCCAGCTGCAGCCCTACGACAACCGCCCCCGCATGGATACCATCAGCAGCGGCACCGCCGGCCTCGCCCCATAAGTCCGCCAATGGCAATCGCCGGTAATGACGAACAGCCCCTCTCAAAACGAGAGGGGCTTTCCTTGCCAAGTGAAACCGGCGCAAAAAACTCCCCCTTGATACGCAAGGCTAGGGGTAGGGACGAAAAGGCAGTACCTAATCTCCGGCCCGTGCAGCTGAAAAGGCACAATCGAGTACCAGACTGTCAATAAGGAGGGCTACCAATTGGGCAACTCTGGCATCAGCGTCGTAACCGGAGCCTTCGGCTACACGGGACGATACATCGCCCGGCGCCTCCTTGAAGACGGCGCGACCGTCCGCACCCTCACCCGGGCCGCTGCCTCCGCGAGCCCCTTCGCGGACCGGATAGACCGCCGCCCCCGCAACTTCGACGACACCGCCGAGCTCGCGGAAAGTCTGAACGGCGCGCACACCCTGTACAACACCTACTGGGTACGCTTCGCTCGCGGCTATCTCAACCACGACACCGCAGTCCGCAACACCCTTAGCCTCGTCGACGCAGCCGTGGCCGCTGGAGTCCGGCGCATAGTCCACATCAGCATTACCAACGCCGACCCAGCCTCACCTCTCCCTTACTTCCGCGGCAAGGGGCAGGTTGAAAGCCACATCCGTGCCTCTGGCTTGCCATACTCCATCATTCGACCCACCGTCATCTTCGGCCGCGAGGACATCCTCATCAACAATATCGCCTGGTTCCTCCGCCGCTTCCCTGTGTTTCCCGTTGCCGGACGGGGCGACTACCAACTCCAGCCCGTCTACGTCGATGATGTCGCACGGCTCGCTGTCGAATCTGCCACTGCCGATGGCAATGTCGTCCTCGACGCCGTTGGCCCCGAGACCTTCACCTTCACCGACCTGTTGCGTCAGGTCGGAAACGCCACCGGCGGCCGCGCCCGGCTCGTCCGCGTCCCGCCCTCCTTCTCCCTCGCCGCAGCCAGACTGGCGGGGCTCGCCCTCCGTGATGTCGTCCTCACTCGCGACGAGGTCCTCGGCCTCATGGCCAGCCACCTCGTTTCCTCCACCCCCACCACCGGCGACACCCGTTTCACCGACTGGCTCCACGAACACCGCCACACCCTCGGCCGCCAATACGCCTCCGAGCTCTCCCGACACTACCGCACTTCGTGAAATCAAATCAGTATGAAAGCGGAGACTCGGAAAAGATGGTGCGCCTCCGGTGCCGCCAACCGCGTTTTGGAATGGCCCACGAGACACTTGTCGGTACCCGATAATGACAGTAGCGGCGGAATCTTCGCCGTTGTGTCAAGATGAAAAGAGGTCGCTGGGTTGAACCTGCCCAGCGACCTTTCCGGTGCATCTCTGTGGTGTAGCGGCTACTCAGGCAGCCACATCACGCTCGATATTTCGCTGAACTCCCGCCGCAGCTTGCTCCAGGAATCTCCGCCATCGTCGCTTCGATACAAGTAGCCGTAGCGGCTACCAGCAAACACCACCGACGGGTCGGCGTCCTGGATGTTGACCGTCCACATTGCCGTGTTGGGCTCCACGGGCAAAGGCAGATCCTCCCACGTCTTTCCCGTGTCCTTCGAACGCATAACCGTACCGGTCTGCCCCGGCGTGGTGTCTCCGATGGTCACGAATATGACGTTGGGGTCATCCGGCTTCACCATGATGCCCCGCGGGTATGTCAAAGGAAAGACGTCCCGTATGCCCAGCCGCTCCCAGTTTCCACCGTTGTCCGCGCTGGTGTAAACGTCGTTGTTCACCACGCAAACGACGGTGTGGGGCGGCCCGGCCGCCACCGCAACGTTGTGGACGTCGGGGTTGGGAATCGCCGCTCCGTTGATGGACTCCCAGGTGTCTCCGGCGTCGGCGCTGTGGCGCAGTCCATCTACCTCAAGTCCCACCCACACGTCGCGGTGGTTCTGGGGGTCGATGGCGATGCCTGTGACACGCGGCACACCAACGTTCGGGCACTCCTTGGCGATGTCTACGGGCCTCTGCTCCCAAGTCTTGCCGCCGTCGTCGGAACGGAAGACTCCGGCTGGGTCGGGTGTGCCGGTGCCGGCGAACATCAGGTTGGGGTTGGTGGAGTCAAAGGCCAGAGCCCAGACGCAGGTGCCGCTCATGGTCGTGTCTAGCAGGCCCCATTTCTGGCCGCCGTCTTCGCTGCGGTAGAGACCCTTGTCGGTCCCTGCAAACACCACGCCGGGGCGTTCCGGGTGATTGCCCAATGTCCGCACCAAAGCGTCCGAGTGCATCCCCGCGTCGATGCCCACTCGTCGCCAAGACTCGCCGCCGTCGGCGCTCCGCATGATTCCCTGTCCGATGGTGCCTACCAGGATTGTCTTCACGTCGCTCATGACGCGTACCTCCCGTCTTGCGGTTCCTTCTCCTTTTCGGAGAGAGGTGGGGTGAGGGGTGATCCTGGATAATGGTGTTTCCTTAAGTCTGGGAAAGGGCGGCTATTACCTCGTCAGTGGTTCGCACCCGCACCAGCAGTGGCAGAACGTGTTCAATTGTCATCTGGTGCACGTCCTCCTCCCCGGCGGTGCAGCAGTCGCTGACAACCACGCACTGCGTGTCCCGGTTCTTCGCGTCGCGGGCTGTTCCCTCGACGCTCCTCTGGGTTGAGATGCCCCCGACCAGGATGGTCTCCGTGCCCAGATCCTTGAGGATGCCTTCGATGTTGGTGCCGTAGTAGGCGCTGAAGCGGGGCTTGACGACAATATAGTCGCCCGGCTGCGGGGCCAGCTCGTCGATCACCTCTACCGCTCGCGTGCCCTCCAACATGGGCACGCCGCCGCCACCTCCCACGTCGGCGACGGTCTTCGGGGCGTCCGAGTTGTCTGGCCGGCGATAGGTGGTGATATAGATGATCGGCGTGCCCACCTCGCGGCAGTGGGCCACCAGCCGAACGAAATTATCGATGACGCCCTGGCGATTGGGCGGTACGTTGTATGGAGGCTCGTTGCCGCCCTTGGCCACGGCATTGATCATGTCGATCAGAATCAGGGCGGAACTCTTGGGATTGAGGTTCAGGGCGTCGGGCATTTCTAAACTCCCCTTCCAGAATATGAATCTCTAACTCGCTTGGACCAGGTTTGAACGGGAGACCTAAGTCCCGGCGTATGTCGCTGGGCTGGCCAGGAACTTCATCCGACAGTCCAGTCCGCAGAAGTAAATCCAGCCTCCGTCGTGGAATATCCGGGTTCCCTGGGTGGGGTCAACTTCGGAAGCGCCGTGCCTGGTCTGGGATGTCTCCGCGCGGGCCTGCGCTTCGTCGATCTCCTTTCCGCATACAGGGTCTTTGGCCATGGTTGTCTCTCCAGTTGAAAGGACTTCTTGTCAGACGGGAAGCGGCATGCCGAGCCGCACTTTGCCAGGCTTGTCCAGCAAGGCACTGGCAATCTTGGCGCGATGGTCGAAGGTGGTGCCCAACCTCATGGTCCACGCCGAAACTCGCCGCAACCACAGATGTAGATCGAATTCCATCATGAATCCGATGCCGCCGTGAATCACCTGCGACTGTCGCACCACCGCTTCGCATTTCTCGTTGGCGAACGCCTTGGCTTGCGAAACTTCCACACCGGCAGGCAACCCTTGGTCCATCTTCCACAGCGCCTCGTAGGTCAGCAGTTGCACCCCGTCCGTGAATAGCACCATGTCAGCGCACATATGCTGAATCGACTGGAACGAAGCAATCGGTCGCCCAAAGGCGACACGGTTCTTGGCATATTCGATGGCCATGTCCGCGTCTTTTCGCGTTGCTCCAAGCATCTGACAGCACAGAAGGGCCGTTGCCCGTTCCAGCATCCGCTCCGCAATGGGCCACCCCCGGTGTAGCTCACCAACCAGGTCGGCCTCTGTGACTCTGACGTTATTGAAGGAAATGCGGCTTTGCTTGTCCTTCGCAATGGTGACCAGCGGTGTCTGCGATACGCCCAGGCCGTTGGGATCGATCAGGAACAGCGAAATTCCCTCGTTCTCGTCCGAAGGGGCTGCCGTACGTACCGCCACCAAGCAACTGCGGGCCACGTTGAAGTTGTCGACGAACATCTTCTCGCCATTGAGGATCCATCCGTCTCCGTCTTGCTGAGCCTGGTCCACTACCGCCGAGGGAATAAGCCGCGGGTCGCGCTCAATTACCGCCCAGGTCATCACCATGCTGCCGCTGCAAACGGCGGGCAGCAGTTCTCGCTTCTGCTCGTCGGTTCCTGACTCAGCTACGGTCAGGGCGGCTACCATGGTGCTGTGCAGCGGGACTGGTGCCAGGACTCTTCCCAGTTCTTCCATCACCATGCCCAGATAAGTCATCGGCAGGCCCTGCCCACCGTATTCTTCAGGCATGGCCAGCCCCAGCCACCCCAAGTCAGCCATCTGCTGCCAGAGGGCCGCGGGATACCCGATTTCATCCAACTCCATTTCGCGCACGAGGGCAGTGGAGACTTCTGCTTCCAAGAATTCCCTCGCCGCGTTCTTGAGCAGTTGTTCTTCTTCAGAGGGTAGTACGTCCATATCGTCCTTAACAATTTCCCTCTCCCATTGGGGAGAGGGTTGAGTTGGTCACTTGCTCCTGTTTGCCTTTACTGCTAGCCCCGCGGCATTCCCAGCCCGCGCCTTGCCATTTGGTCCCGCATCACCTGCACGCTGCCGTGGTTAATGCCGGACTGAAAGGCGCCCATCACGTTGTGCGCGAATACCCCATCTTCAATGGTCTCTTCCGAGCTGCTGAGAAGCGTGGCATAGGGCCCGAGAATTTGTGTGATGGTCTCGGTGGTCTTGACACCGTGCTCCGGGGCCCAGACTTTTTCAGCCGACCCCTCATATGTGAAATTGCCGCCCCGTTCAACCAGCGACATGCTTCGCATGGTCATCAGGCGGCAGACCTGGGCGTCGGTCCACAGTTCTGCCAGCTTGTCCCGAACCGCCGGATCCTCTGACGGCGAGTGGCCGCCGAACTCGTTCTCTTTCACCCAGTTGACGATATCCTCGTCCCGCCGCACGGAGATCAGATAGCGGCTGGCTCCCACCCTGTCCAGGTTCAGTCCCATGGCCCCCACGTACCAACCCATGTTTTCTTCGCCCAACATCGCCGACGCTGGGACACGCACGTCCTCGAAGAAAGTTTCGTTCGTTCGGGCCATGCCATAGGTCGTGCCCAGTGGTGCGGGCGGGTCGCTCTGTATCGTCCACAGAGGGCGTACAGTGATGCCGGGCGCGTCCATCGGCACAAGGAAAATGGAAATCCCGCGATGCCGTGGTGCGTCTGGGTCTGTGCGTGCCATGAGATAAACGTGCGTTGCGTAGTGGGCGGCCGAGGTGTACATCTTCTGCCCGTTGATAACGTATTCGTCGCCGTCCCTGACTGCCCGGCATTGCAGCCCGGCAAGGTCCGCGCCCGCTTGGGGCTCCGTGAACCCTAGAGCGAAGATGACCTCCCCGCTGATCAGCCCAGGGATGAATTCCTGCTTCTGTTCCTCTGTACCTGCCGCCAGGATGGCCGGTGCGCCGCTGCCCGCCCCGCCGACTGCGACGCCGGCCCGGGCGAATTCCTCTTCCACGATGTACTGTTCGATGCGGCTTCCGCCCTGTCCGCCGTATTCCTTGGGCCAACTGATCCCGATCCACTTGCGTTCCGCCACCTGACGGATCAACTCGCGGTAATGGACTCCCCTGCCCCCTTCTTCGGCGGTCTCAAGTTCGCCGAGGACGTCATCTGTAACATGCTCGGCGATGAATTCTTGCACTTCCCGTCGCAGTTTTTCCTGCTCCGGTGTATACCCAAAGTCCATGCTTACCCCTTTCCCTGTGGGATACGTAACGGGCCCCATAATGGGAGCCAAAGCCATTGTCTTGCGCGAGAATAGCAGTGTCAAGTTAGGCCGACTCGCCGGGAGCATTCCAAATCAGATGGTCCGGTCAACCACACCTTTTAGACCACTGAGCTTTTTCACCGCGCCCTCTACACGAACGCAATTGAGGTTGAAGAGGCACACCTCAAATCTCTTGCGAGCAAAGCCACCTGATTTGGAACAAATTCGCCCGGGGAACTTCAACGCCAAGCCAAAGGAGGATGAGCGGTTTCGCTCTCGCGTAGGCGTGTAACATTTTGTAAAGTTTTGTAACATTAGTATCAAATGGGCCTTTAATTGATACAGACCACGGGGTTGTTCAGAGAGCTTTTAACCAGAACAATTGTACTTCTGATGGCGCTTCAAGGCAAGGGGGAGATGTCAGCAGGGCAAAACGTGGACCGAGCGGCCCAATAAACAAGCGAAGGGGTTTGAATTTCCGATTTCGCTGGAATGCCGCACCGTGACCTGTAACATCACCCAATTTGGATCGCTATCTGGTCCGCCTCCTGGTCAACCGCATTCACCATAGTCGCCAACCGACACCGTTCCATTGAGATGCACACGTTACATGACCAAGTCGGTAGACCAATTGAGACGGGAACCCCAAATCAGTATGCAAAAAACTTAGAAAAACATAGCATTTGGGCTTCCGGCACCCCATTACTGAGACTACGGAAAGAGACGTCCCACCGCCTCCAGGAAGGTCGCAGGTCAACATAGGCGAAGCTCGCCAAGCTAGACTGCAAACACCCATGGACAATAGGACTCAGCAAAAAATGGTAGTGGAGTCCTACGAGTGCTCGCAAGGGCGAAGTGTCCCTCGGACTGGCCGAGGCTCCGGGGACTCCTCAGCCAGACGGAGCGCCACCCAGGGTAGCAATCAGCCGCCCCACCTCGTCGGCATCGGCGTGCTCAAGGCCTTCCACGGTCTCGACTAGCACTTCCACGCCAGCGTCATCAAGTACCCGCCCAGCGCACGAGCGGACCTTCCCCAGTCGTTCCTCACGGCTCAGCGGGTTGCCCCAAATCCCTCGCGGGCGGTCACACCGGCTTATGTACGTTTGTCCGTCGGTGGTCTCAACACGGACGGCAATCCACATTTCCTCGAAGTTCGCCGGAATGTCGTGCCGCATATCCACCGTGGTCCTTTCCAGCAACGCCCTGATCTCGGGCCGATGCACCGCCTCGTCGGTGAACGTGTCGATACCGATGCTCCGATCCAACAGCGACGCAGCCACCGTGTATTGAAAGCTGAACTTGCCATCCAGTCCGGTCTCGGGATAAGGCCGTCCCACGTACCGCATTACCGGCGTCTCGATGCGCACCGCGGCAATGCGCTCCGGGTCTACACCGTAGCGATGCTGCAGGTCAAGCGCCGCGTCGATCCCCCGGTGCGTGCCGTACTGGCTCGGATGTTTCTTGATGGCAACGCCCGGGTCCACCAGCCGGTAGGGGTTGCCGAAGTCACGCGTGACCGCGTCCAGCTCGAAGCCCTCGCCGAACAGCACCGCCGCGTACCCGGTTTCGTGCTCGAACACGTTGGCATTGGCTGTGAAGCCCCTCTGCGCCAGCAACGCCGCCTCCAGGCCCATTCGTCCCGCGTTGCCGCAGTGAGTGGACTTCGTCATCGTCCCCGTGTTGGCTGACACGGTACCGGCCCGCGACGCGGCGATCCCCAGCGCCATTCGCGTTTGCTCCGTGTCCAGCCCCAGCATAACCGAGCCGGCTGCCGCGCTGCCCATTACCCCCACAAGCCCCGGCGGATGGAATCCGCCCAGGCTCAGGTCCGCCGATGCCACTCGTATCCGGCCCTGGACTTCGAAGCCAGTGATCAGCGCTGTGACAATGTCCCGACCGTTAGCGCCCAGCGATTCCGCCAGCGCGAGGATCCCCGGCAGCGTCGGAGACGTGGCATGGGTGGCCGGATGCCACATCACCTCGTAGTCCAGCACGTGTCCTGCCACGCCGTTGACGAAGGCCGCCATGGGAGGCGAGGTCTTGAACCCCTGCCCAAAGGCAGTGCACAGTGGATTGCCGCCCATCTCCCGGGCGTACTCCGCGACGATCTGCGCTGCTTGCTCTTTGGAGCCGGCCAGCGTGACCGAAAGGCCGTCGAGGATGACTACTTTGGCGGCCTCGACCGCCTCTCGCGGCATGGCTTCATACCTCGCCGACGCGATGTGATGGGCCAATTGCTCAGTAACAGACATGCTTGCTCGCCTCCCCTACTCGCAATCACCCAAGCCCCGACAGTACCGGTCGCAGTTCCTCGATCAAGGGTGGCAGGAACTCCTGCCAGGTGCCCACCACTCCGAAGTCGGCCGATCGGAAGATTGTGGCGCGGCGGTTCTGATTGATGGCCACGATGATGCCCGACCGCTGCAGTCCAACAGTGTGATTGAAGGCCCCGCGAATTCCCACGGCGATGTAAACCGTCGGCGCGATGGTTCGTCCACTGATACCCACCTGCAGTTGCTGTGGAAGCCACCCGGCGTGCACCACGTCCCGGGTCGTCGCCACCGAGGCGCCCAGTGAGCGCGCCATCTCCACCAGCGCAGCGACGTTTTCTTCTTCGACTCCCATTCCCAGTCCAATCACCACTCGTGCGCGCGCCAGATCCCGTCCCTCTGTGTCTTCCTGGAATTCCTCGCCGATGAGCCGCACGTCCGGTCCGGTGAAGGGACTTCCGGAGAGGTGCTCTATCACCGTTGTCGCCCTGTCTTCCACGACCGCCGGGGTCAGAAGGCCGGGTCTGAGCGTAACCAAGTTCGGCAGCGTCTTCGACAGTATCGGCGCGACCACGTTGCCGCCCAGTGCCGGCTTGAGTTGCACCAGGCGCCCCTCCTCGTCGATCTCCAGGTCGATGGCATCCCCCGTCAACCCCAATTCGAGCCGTGCCGCAATTCTCGACGCAAGGTCACGACCGTCGGCCGTGGAGGCAAACAGGATGGCGTACGGCCGTTCCCGCTCTACCGCCTCGCCGAGGATGCTGCTCACGGCACGGCTGCAAACCGGCCCAAGCTCCGAGTTGTCCAGTGCCAGCACCCTGTCTGCTCCCGCCTCTGCCAGAGCTTGAGCCTGGGAGGAGGCGTTTGCGGAGATGGCGACCGCAACGACCTCGCTCTTTGTTACAGCCGTCAGTTCCCGTGCCTTGCCCAGCATCTCGAAACTGACGTGGGCAAGCCCTTCCTGCGAGTTTTCTGCAACGACCCAGATGCTCCGTTCCGTAACGCCCGGATACCGGGGCATGGCTTCCGGAGCGTTCGCCGAACCGTCGTCCGCGCTCAGCTCTGCTAACCTCTCCCGGACCGATTCGGCAATCTGCTTCGCCGCGTCTGCCGGTTCAATCTCCTGCAGTGTGACGCCCAGCCGGTTCGGCTCCACCAGCCGGATTTCGTTGACCCATGTCGGTGAACCTTCGGACCCGAACTGCGACGCATCGTCCGAGAGCTGCGCGCAATTCACCTCCTCCACAGGCTTTGTAGCCGCTTCCTCCATCTGCTGCCTGTTGGGGAAGAGCTCCGGGGCAACACCCTCTGTCACGCAGATGACCGCAGGCAGGTCGCACTCAAGGGTCTGGAATCCCTCGTCGGTGATTCGCTCTACTATGGCGGTGCGGCGGTCGTCGCTCAGGTCCAGCCGCCTGACGTGGCTGACGTGCGGCAGGCCCATCAGTTCCGCAACTTCAGGCCCAACCTGCCCGGTTTCGCCGTCGGTGCTGTTTCGTCCGCAGATGACAAGGTCCGGCTGCTCCCTCTCCAGCGCCAGCGCCAATGCTCGCGAGGTCGCTAGCGTATCGCTGCCCGCCAGCGCCCGGTCCGTGACCAGTACCCCCCGGTCTGCGCCCAGCGCCAGGCATTCGGTCAATCCGTCGGCCGCACTGGGCGGCCCCATGGTCATAACTACAACCTCGTCATCAGGCGCGGCCTTCAACTCCACCGCACGGACCACTCCCAGAACATCGAAGGGGTTTACCTCAGAAGGCACACCTTCGCGGATAATGGTCCTTGCTTCATAGTCGAACCGCATCCGTGCGATGACCGGAACGTATTTCATGCAGACGGCAGTCTTCATTGGAGGTCACTTCCGATGCTGAATTGGAGCGGTGAACAGGCCTTTTCCGCCAAGGTACGAAGGGATTGTGCCGCCCCGTTGGGGGCTGAATGTCAGGATTGGACGTTTGTCGTAGTAACTACGCAGTGTCGCCCGAGACATTGGTGAGCACGGCCTCTTCCCTGACTTCGGCTGTCATGCGTTGCAGGCGCGGGCTGATGGACACGGGAAACTGTGGTGGACGCTGCAGGTTCTTGAATCGGGGATCCAGCGAAGCGAATTCCTCGCGAAACCGTTCTCTCAGTTCCGTGGTGGTGGGAGTCGGCCCGGTGCGTTTTCCGTTAGCCATCACTTCCTGCAGCAGCGGTTCTGCGCCCGCGGGCCCCGCCTCTTCCTGCAGACCGATGATATCCCCGGAAAGTGCTCCACCCTCGTCGCGCCGCCGGAAAATCTGCTTCGCGCCCGGCAGCGACATTTTCCCTTCGCTCAGCTTCATCACGGGCCTGTCGTCAAAGCACACGACCTTGTAGACCATGTCCGACCAGGGTGCGTCGGCAGATACTCCTGCTTTCGTGCCGACGCCGAAGAGGTCAATCGGCGCTCCGTCCTGCATAAGCGAGTCAAGTTCGTACTCGTCCAGCCCTCCGCTCACCAGGATCCTGACGTAGTCCAGCCCTTCACCGTCCAGAAGCCTTCGAACCTTCCGGCTCAGGTCACCGTAGTCTCCCGAGTCCAACCGGACCGCGGTCAGCCTGTGCCCTTCGGATTCCAGCTCTTTGGCGATTGTGACCGCGTTCCATGCGCCGGCCATCGTGTCATAGGTGTCCAATAGCAGGACAGTGCGGTCAGGGAAGCACTCAGCATAAGCGCGAAAGGCGTCCAGTTCGGACGGGAAACTGGAAATGAAGGAGTGCGCCATGGTCCCGGCGGGAGGAATGTCATACTCGCTGGCGGCCAGAACATTGCTGGTGGAGGCGAATCCGGCAATGAAACTGGAGCGGGCCATCTTCATCGCTGCATCGGAGCCGTGGGTGCGTCGCGATGCAAAGTCTGCTATCCCTCGTCCCTGTGCTGCCCACACGCAGCGAGCGGCTTTGGTCGCCAGGGATGTCTGCAGGTTCATCTGATTGATGATATACGTTTCGACCAGCTGCGCCTCGATAATTGGCGCAGTTATCTCCATCAACGGCTCATCGGCGAAGAAAAGCCTGCCGTCGGGAATTGCCCTGACGTTTCCGGTGAAACGGACTCCCCGCAGGAAATCGAGGAATTCCCGAGTGAATGGACCCAAGGAACGCAGGTAGTCGATAGCTTGGTCATCGAACTGGAGCGCCGAAAGGTAGTCCAGTACGTCCTCAAGGCCAGTCGACACCAGGTAACCACGGTTGGGGGGATAGCTCCGGACTGTCAGTCCAAACGTCGCATGGGCGTCCATACCCTGGCTGAAATAGGCCTGGGCCATGGTCAACTCGTAGAGGTCTGTGAACAACCCCAGTTGCCCGTCGCTATGTGCCAGGTTTGGTCTGCTCATGGAGCAAACAGGACCGCCAATGATGGAGTGGCCGTATTATGTTGTCGGGTAGTGGTAGTGTCAACAGACGAGGGGGCCTGATGGTTCCCACTCCCACGGTATCTCACCGACAGCGTTTCGGTGTAGATGGTTTTTCGCCACCCAACTCTTCATTTCCATCTGCGGGAATCCAAGTCCCGTATCAGCCCTGACCTCACCACCTGACCCAAAACGATGCCCTGCTGAATTCTCTCACTTGCCTCCTGCCATCGTATGACGTACAATTGTTCTTATGAAAGAATCCCTGAACAGGCCAATTGCCCTGTCTCAATTAAGGACCCAAAATGAGAGGGATTTGAACACAACGTTACACAATGTTACAAAATGTTACACCGTCACGCGAGAGCCTCCAGATTAAACAATGAGACTGGTCTCTCCCGACTGTCATCCAACCAAAGGCACGGGGTTTCGTTCCATTCCAACTGCCGTAACATTGGGGTTCAGTGGATGAAACCCACAATCCATGGACGCCTGACCGACCGGACCGTGTGATTCGGAACTTCGCCTTTCTCACCGCTTTTCTTGCTTGGTATCCGCTATCGTGGCACAATCCGGTTACAGGAGGTCCGCCATGACTACTGAAGCACAATTTACCGATCGGTATGGATTACCCGTTTCCACCAACTCACAGGTAGCTCTGGCCCACTTTGCAGAGGGGTTGGATCTGGCCCTGTCCCAGAACTTCGGCGCCGAGGATGCTTTCGACAGCGCCATTGAAGCCGATGAAGGATTTGCTCTGGCCCATGCCAGTAAGGCGTTTCTGGAATTTCTCCGAATCAACGTTCCAGAGGCGAAGGCCAGCGCCGAGGCAGCAGTCAAGTTGTCTTCGGGATTGAGTAGCCGTGAACGCGGATATGTTGATGTGGTGTCCAAATTCGTCAATGGACAGAACCACGATGCCACAGCCGCCGTACACGAGCATCTCAGGGAATTCCCCCTTGATGCTCTGTTGATGCGTCTGGCCCAGCGTCTTTACACCCAGGGGTGTGTCGGCATTGGCGCACCGGACTATCCACCGCGTTTCTTTCGGCTGATGTCAGAGGCCGCCCCGGCTTACGGTGAGGACTGGGCCTTCATGGGTCAATATGCCTGGGCCAACCACGAGGTCGGCAAAATGGCTGAAGGTATGGACTTGGCCCAGCGCTCCCTGGACCTGAATCCGTCCAACGGTGTGGCTGCTCACTCCGTGGCCCACGTTTTCTACGAAATGAGCCAGGACGACGACGGCGCAGCCTTCCTCAGCGGCTGGTTGGAGGACTATGACCGCCGCTCCACCTACCGCGTACATCTTTCGTGGCACCAGGCCCTGTTCGAGTTGGCCATGGGTCGATACAACCAGGCCCTGGGCTGGTACGAACGCGACATTCGCCCTGCGGTGCAGGAGCTCAAGTATGCGTCGCTTGCCGACAGCGCTTCGCTGATATGGCGCATGAAGATTTACGGTGACGTCGCTCCCCAGGCCCCGTGGGAAGAACTGGTCAAGCTGGCAGCCCCCGCTGCCAACCGTCCCGGCCCCTCCTTCCGCGACGCCCACGCCGCTCTCGCCTTCGCCGCCGCCGGCGATGAGGAGTCTTTCGGCAAGCTGGTGGACGGCCTGCAGGCCATGGCCGATGCCGGCGACGCAACTGCCCGCGAGGCCACCCTGCCGCTGATCAAGGGCATCGGAGCCTTCGGAAATGGCGACTACGCGGAGGCTGTGCGCCTCATGGAACCGGTCTACCCGCAGCTCACCCGCGTCGGCGGTAGCCATGCCCAGCGTCTGGTCTTCGAAGACACTCTGCTCGAGGCCTACCTGCGGGCCGAGGAGTTCGACAAGGCCACCGACATGCTCCGCGAACGGCTGTCTCGCCGCGAGTCTCCTCGTGAGCTGTACTGGCTGGCCCGCGCCCAGCACGGTAAGGGCAACCAGGACGATGCCACAGAGAGTGCTTCTCGGGTCAAAGAGAACTGGGGACTGGCCGACACCAACACCCCCGAATTCGCCCGCCTGACCCAGTTGGCCGCAGACTAGAAAGTATCACCCGCACTGGCGATCACAATAGGGGCGGGTCCGAAGACCTGCCCCTAAACGTTGCTCCAGACAACATTCCCGCCAACCACCGTCATCACAGCTTCTATCTCGGGAAGTTCTTCTTCCCCAACGGCAAGTGGGTCGGCGTTCACCAGCACAAAGTCTGCCAGCTTGCCCGCCGTGATGCTGCCCTTGGCCTGCGAATTACCTTCCACCTCGGCCCCCGCTGCCGTGTGCATCCGAAGGGCGTCTTCCACGGTTACTCGTTGCGCATCCACGCTTTCTGAGTTCAGGGCTGTCCCACCGGCATCCCGTCGCGTCACCGCGCTGTAAATCGCTTTCCACGGGTTGGGATCGATCACCGGTGCATCGGACCCGAAAGCGACTGCGACGTCAGCACGATGGAGCGCACTGGTGGGGTACAGGTGTGGCAGCAGCTCTTCTTCCACGTCCTCCCGGTACGCCGCGCCGTTGTGGTAGATGAACCCGGGGTTTGTCACCACGGCCGCCCCAGACCGCTTTACGGCCTGTGCCGCAATCGGCGTGCCCTCTGCGCAATGCTCGATGCGGTCGACCAACCCCGGAATACTGTTGGCCGACAGCGCCTCCGCTGCTGCGACGATCGCCTCTTCCTCGATACAGTGGATCGCGACCGGAAATCCACGACGGTGCGCCTCCGCCAAGAGCGAAGACAGTTCCTTGGCGGACGGGTAAAGCGCCCCGGAAGTCAGCGTGAGCATAATCTTCGCGTGCCCCAACCGAAGTTGGGCATCACCGCAGCCGAAGACCAGACCCGCGTCCTCGAATTCGCCCAGCCTCTCTGTTCCCGCGAACATCGTAATGCGGCACTTCAGCACCCCATCCGACTGCAATCGCCGGAACGTGCGCCACCGCTCGATACCGTTGTCTGCTCCTGCGTCCTGCACCGATGTGATGCCATATCGGTTAAGCAGATTGCCAGCCGCCCGCATTCCTGTCTCGAACTCCTCCGGTCCTCGAACGTTGCCCAGGCGGCCCCGCAGGAACCCGTGCATCTCGTACAGCACTCCCGTGGGCTCCCCAGTATTCGGGTCTCGTTCGATCACTCCACCCGGCGGGTCGGGCGTATAGCAGTGAATCCCCGCCAGCTCCATCGCTCGGCTGTTCAGCGCGGCGGCGTGGCCGCTGCGATGCTCCAGCCATACCGGGTGCTCCGGTGCCGCGACGTCTAGATCCCAGCGAGATGGATGGCGTCCGTCGGCCATCCTGCGGTCGTCATACCCGTGGCCATGCACCCAGCTTCCCGCGGCCTGCGTCACCGCCTGATTCCGTACCAGTTTCTGCAGAGCCGCGATGCAAGGAGCTCGCGCCGGCCCACAGTCCAGGTCCCGCAACCGCCTTGCCAGCCCTGACAGGTGGATGTGAGCATCGATGAATCCGGGCAGCAGCGTCAGCCTCTGGCAGTCGATGATGGAAGTAGACTTCGAAATCAGCCCGCGTATATCCGGCCAGCTGCCAACTGTCGCAATACGGTCACCGGCAACAGCCACGGATTCGGCAGAAGGCAACGCGGCATCCGTGGTGAGCACATTGGCATTCACGAGGGCAAGGCTGAAGTTGTGCGCGTCCACAGCCGTGTGGCCAGTTATGGGGTTGAACGCCAGCGATCCGTTAGGACTTTGGGCCCAACGTCAGGGGAACAAAGGCCGCGTCGTGCTGTTCATCGGCGTGATACGAACTGCGCACCAGAGGGCCAGACGCCACGTGTTTGAAGCCCATGCTCATCCCGGCAAGGCGCAGCTCTTCGAACTCAGTCGGGTGGTAGAACCGGTCAATCGCGATGTGCTTGGCGGAAGGACGCAGATACTGCCCGATGGTCAGCAGATCGCAGTCCACTCCTCGCAGGTCCCGCATCGTATCCAGCACTTCGTCTGTGGTCTCGCCCATACCTACGATTATGCCCGACTTGGTCACTGTCGCAGTGTCGATGTCCTTCGCCTTGGCCAGCAGGTCCAGCGAAAGGTTGTAGTTCCCCTTCGGACGCACCCTTGGAAACATTCGGACCGTTGACTCAATGTTGTGGTTCAGAACCGCTGGGCCTGCGTCAATCACCTTGCTCAGAGCGTCCCAGTTACCCGCGAAGTCCGGTATCAACACCTCCACGCGGCACTCTGGCAACACGTCGCGGATCTTGTTGATGCACGAAGCGAACACCGACGCCCCTCCATCCGGAAGGTCGTCGCGGTTAACCGACGTGATGACGCAGTAGCGCAGGTTCATCGCCAGCACGGTCTCCGCCAGCCGTGCGGGCTCCAGGAGATCCACCGCGAATGGTCGTCCTGTCGTGACGGCGCAGTAGTGGCATCTTCGCGTGCAGATGTCCCCAAGGATCATGAAGGTTGCGGTCCCGCGTCCCCAACATTCGCCGATATTCGGGCAGTGCGCCTCTTCGCAAACCGTGTGCAGCTGCTGCGAACGCATCATTTCTTTCAGTTCCATGTACCGGGGGCTGCCCGGCATCTGGACCTTCAACCACTCAGGTAATCTGGGGCGCAGTTCTGCTGTCTTCTTCGGTTGGGTCATTGAATCCTCGACGTTCGGCTGGGTGCCCACTCCCCCGATTATAACAACTGGACGAGACGGGGCGTGACGCGGCACTTTTCTGCTGCGATAATGGCATCAATATCTGCTGCGGCCTGTTGGAGGCCTCCGTTTTCGTTCACTACCCGGTAATCGTATTCCTGGATGCGGGTTAGTTCCTCCTCCGCTGTCCTTAGTCGCCGCTCAAGGTCCAGCGCGGACTCGGTCATCCTTCCTTGCAGCCGTATTCGCAAATCATCGACTGTTGGCGGAATCAGGAAAATGAGCAGCGACTCCGGCGCCATGTTTCGGATGGTCGCCGCTCCCTGGACGTCAATCTTCAGGATAACGTCCTTTCCCGCACGCAGGGCATCTCTTGCCTGGCTCCGCGGCACGCCATACCACCGACCGTACACTTCGGCGCATTCGATGAACTCGTCCCGCTCCCGCATCCTGGCGAAGGTGTCAGCGTCCAGGAAGATGTAGTCCACTCCGTCCTGTTCACCCGGCCGCATGGACCTCGTCGTCGCGGTTACCGCGAAATGCCACGGCCTGTCCAGCTTCCGCAACTCGTGCAACACCGCATCCTTTCCTACCCCCGACGGTCCCGACAGCACAACCAGCAGCGGAGGCGAGAGGCTCGAGTCAGGTAGGCGGGAAGCCAAGACCTAGGCGCTCCTTCCCTCTTCCTGTGATGTGGTTCCACCAACTTCGTGGATGCCCGCGAACAGCGCCATGTCCTCCCAGAAGCTTGGGTATGAGATAGATGCATCTTCCGCGCCGTGCACTTCGGTCGCACCCTCAGCCAGAAGCCCGCATACCGCCATCGACATCGCCAATCTGTGGTCACTGTGGGACAAACAGGCGGCTCCTTTTAGTCTTCCGGTCCCGCGTATCACCATGCCGTCTTCACGAGCCTCGATGTCGGCTCCCAATCTCGATAGCTCTTCCACAGTGGTGGCTATTCGGTCCGACTCCTTCACCCTCAGTTCTGTGGCATCCCTTATGACGGTTTCTCCCTCTGCGAAACAGGCGGCAACGGCAAGTATCGGCACCTCGTCGAGAATCCGCGGAATCATGTCCCCGCCGATTTCCGTCCCCCGCAGGTGGCCAGGCGTAACCAGAATGTCCGCTACCGGTTCGCCCCCTTCAGTCCTTTCATCAACCAGTTTCAGGCTGTCCCCTGCCCCCATGGCCTGAAGCGCATCAATGATACCTGTGCGGCTCGGGTTAAGCCCCACGCCGTGCACCAGCACTCGCGAGTTGGGATGGCAGAGCCCTGCCACGATCCAGAATGCAGCCGAGCTGATGTCCCCCGGCACCGAAATGTTTACCGCCTTCAACTCGGAGGGCCTGAGCAAGAGGTCGAGCCCGTCCTCTTCTACCGCCGCACCCATCGCCGTCACCATCCGCTCGGTGTGGTCGCGCGACAGCGCCGGCTGGTGTATCACGGTGTCTCCGTCGGCTGAAAGGCCGGCCAGCAGAATGCAGGACTTCACCTGCGCACTCGCCACCGGTAGATCGTATTCGATGCCTCGAAGCGACCCACCCCGAATCACCAGCGGCGCTAGGGAGCCTTCCTGTCGAGCCATCACCTGCGCACCCATGCGTTGCAGCGGTTCCACAATTCGCCGCATCGGCCGCGTGCGCAGCGATGCGTCACCCGTAAGCACCGACATGAACGGCTGAGCCGCCAGCAAACCCGACAAAAGCCGCATGGAAGTGCCGCTGTTGCCTGCGTCGAGTATATCTGTCGGTTCCCCCAGGACCGGTCCGCTCCCGAAGACAGTGTATTCGCCCGGATGGGTGCCCTCGGTGATTTCGACACCCAAGCCACGAAGACACTCCATGGTGGACATCACGTCTTCGCCATTGGATAGGCCTGACACTCTCGCCGTGCCCCGAGCCATGGCGTTCAGGATTAGCGACCGGTGTGAAATCGACTTATCCCCCGGAACGGACAGTTCGCCGTTAAGGGCACTCGGCCTGGAAATGGTGCGAATCGAGGGGTCAGCTGGCATATCTTGTCTGGATACGTAGCATGCTAGTTGTTCGTTCCATCCCCATTGAGAGACTTTGGTGCACCCTGCAGCTTGTGGAAACCTCGGAACTAGGAAATTCTCTTCGTCTAAGCTCCATTACTTTGCAAAGAGCAGCAGCTTACCTGTTACGCCCTTCCCGGTCCTTCTCCCGTTCGCCTCCAAACATGCGCTTCTGCATCTCCATCCCTTTGCTTCCCAGTAGCATTTGACCCATCGCCTCCCCAAACGAGGGAATGTCTTCCTGATTCCGTTGATGCCCACTACCAGGCGTAATCAAGCCAGCCAACCATTTGGCCCGTTCTTCTGAGGCTTGCTTGAAGAGGTCTTCCACTGCCGCCGGGTCCGCATCAGGTTCTTCATTCAACAGGTTTCGTATTTCGTAGAGTTCCCGTATGAAAGAGTCAATCCAGCTTACGATCGGCTCCCTGTTGGTGATGGATATGTCCCGGTGCATAATCACATCACCCGATGCCAGTCGCGAAAGGTCTCGGAAGCCCGAGGACGCCACCTGTGCAATGTCTTCCCAGTTTGCGCTCTTTGAAACCGTCTGCATCAGTGCCACCGACATCATGAAAGGCAGGTGGCTCGCTGCGGCTACAAAGCTGTCATGCTCATCGGCGCTGATGAAGAACGGCTTGGCTCCTATCGCCTCCGCCATCGTCGTAATCGAAGATACGGCCTGCTCTCTTGCTTGTGCGGTTGGTACAATGCAGTACGGTTTGCCCAGGAACAGGTCTGCGGCGGCATTATCCGGCCCTGCCGTTTCCCTCCCTGCCATGGGGTGCCCTCCGACGTAGGGAGAGGTGGAGGGCAGGAACTCCGTTGCCCATTCAGCAACCACCCTCTTGGAGCTTCCAACATCCGTTACGATCGCGTCCTGCTGGAGATGCGGCCCGATCGTTTCGAAGATGTCTTTCATTGCCATGACTGGCGTGGCTAGCACCACGATGTCCGCGCCCTCAATTGCGGGCCAAAGGCGACCCTCCACCTTGTGAAACGCTCCCCGCTTTTGGGCGCCGCTACGGGCCCGGCCGTCATAGTCGGTCCCTATCACCTGTAGGTCGCGCAGGTCTGACTGGCGAAGTGCCATCCCCAGCGACGTTCCGATTAGGCCGGTACCGATTATCGCTATCTTGGGCAAGGCGGCCTCCTGCCCCTTCATCTGGTTGGAAACATGAAGTGGGCGACATTAGCATTAAAGCGATATTCTACAACATCCCGCCATTTGGGACGAACTCGCCAATACAAGTAGGTTCAATGGCATATCGTCCTTGTTCTGCCCCCCTCGACTACCACTTGGGAACCTAAACAAGCGCGGTGTCTGACCGTTATGACCTACTCTCCGCCAAAACTCGCATTGACTCGCTGCTTGTTTAGCTCCATTCCCCTCGCAATATATTCAGTGACATTTGTCCCTTGCCATCATCGGCGGCAAATCCCTACCATGACAGTGCAGGGCTCGCGAATCGGGCACCGCGAGGGCACGGCGGAGACTTAACAACACATCGGCAGATGAACTCAGAGAACGCACCAAAATACGCCGGTCTTGGGGATGATGCGACCTTCTGGAGGCGCATTGCCCCTTTAAGCCCAACTATGGTCGGCTGTTCTAATGGGATGAATGTCCGGAAATGGCAAGAAATGACAGGGGTTTTTGCTTTTTCACTCGTTGGGCCATTACTGCCCGGGGTGATGAACTGCAATCGGTCTGCCTTGATATCCGAACCAACGATGTCGCGCAAATGAGAATAACGGCTTGACGACCCTTCAGAGCGTCAATTCGATGTATGGAATGGGGACCCGCTATCCCCCGCGACCGCCGCTACCGCTAGGTCCGTGCGCACAACCTTCTCGTATGGCTGGCGCATTCGGCACATGCCCGCCGATAGCAGAATTTCGTGTAGGCTGTCGTACTCAGGCTGCGCCAGCACCGCATCGGAAGGCCACTGTTCCTGCGACTGATACCGACCTATTGCCGATGCCAGCACGTCTTTCGACGTGTCGGGGAAGAACTCCGACACTGCCCCCGCCGCGTCGCCGGGAGCGGCGGAATTCAGCCACCGAAGAGCCTTGGTGAATCCCGAGGTGAAGCGAGCGGCAGTATCCTCTCTCTCCGCGAGAAAGCGGTGCGTTGCAGCAAACGAGCTGTAGGCCAAGTGCCCGTTCTCCTGAGCCAGTGCGGTCAGCAGATGCCCCGCTCCGTCGCTGATCAGTTGCTGTACCACTGGTTCGGCCACGTGCACAAACTCGGCCTCGCCCTCTCTGAACGATGCAACCGCGTCGTCAAGAGACAGCCCTAGCTTCAGGTCCAACTCCGAAGGCTCCAAGCCGTGCTTCCGCAGTGCGAACTGAAACGACGCCCACGGCATTGGTGAGAATCCCACGGGTATAACCCTGCTGCCGCGCAGGGTCTCCCAGTCAAAAGTTTCCTGAGGCTCCCTACCCACGATGAAGAACCCGTCTCGAGAATTTATCTTCGCAAAGTGCAGTGGAACAGTCTCCGCCCCCCAGTCCGACGCAATTATCGACCGCATGATGCCGCTCTGTACGATATCAGCTGCGTCATGGTGCAGAGCGGCCAGTGGATGAGGAAACGGAGGTGGGCAGGTGCTGAACTCCACGTCTAGGCCCTCTTGCTCCAGAAAGCCGCCCGCCACCGAGACGTAGATAGGTGTGTAGAAGATAGACCGCCAGGTCTCCATCAGTCGAAGGGGTTGACGTCCGCCGGTAGTCATCGCACCAAAGCTCCTGCACCCTTTCCAGCATTTTGATCAGACGACAGCCGAACTTGGAGGTTTCTTATTGTGGTTACCCCTCGCCGACCATCTGCCGTACCATTGCATCCGGATTCTGCACCGGTATCCCGGCTCGAATTGAACCTTCTGAAGCAGTTGTGGAATGGTCCGCCCATAGCCAGACATTTCCGTGCCCGTAAGCAATGCCTTCGACCAGTTCTGGCCATGCTTTGGACTCGAGTGGCGACATGTTATCGCCTGCGTCTGCTGACTCAGTCGATAATGACCCTACAGTCTGCTCACTCCGCAAGCCTGCCCCCGAAAGTCAACCCGGAGCAGGAGGAATGAGGGCAAGGGAATCTCGACTGAACAACAGACCTCTCGAAGGCAGCCCGCTTCTACTCAGCCAGGAAAGGCATCAGGGCCCCCAGGAAGCCCTCTGGATCTTCCACCTGCGGTATATGCCCTATGCCGGCTAGGACGACCTTTCGAGCGTTGACGATGTTGTTGTGAAGGAGCTCTTCACTGTCGCGCAGGCGGTCTATCTCCCCGTAGAGCACCATCGTCGAGGAGGCCTTGATGAGCGGCAGGCGAGACATGATGTCGTAGTGGGCAAGTGACTCCATCAGCTTGCGAACCCAGGGGCCCGCCTTCGCCCGGCTCTCGTTGTTCTTGTCCAACCACTCTTGGGTCGGCTCCGCGAAGGTCGTGCCGTCCTTCAGATCCTGCAGTGTACGCGGCTTGGGTATGCCGTCGGCATCGTATTGCGCCATCGTATCCGCCAGCCTCTCCTTGGCGGTGAAGGCGTTCCAGACCGGTGCCCCCACCAGGGTCAGCTTGTCTACCCGCTCCGGGAAGCTGGCAGCGGTTTCCGTGGCCAGCACGGCCCCCACAGAGTTGCCCACGATATGCGCTCGGTGAATGTTGAGTACCTGGCACGCCTCGTCGAGGGCCTTGGCGTAGTCAGGCAGGTTGAAATGTCGTTGCGGCTTGTCGGAGTCGCCATGTCCCAGCATATCGAAGGCGTAAACCGTGTAGTTCTGGCTTATGGCGTCTATAACGTATTCCCAGGTCCAGACGGAGGTGCCCAGCGGGTGCAGGAGCACTACCGGATAGCCAGCCCCCTTCTTCACAAAATGCATGTTCCCTTCGGGGGTGGGTACGCTATCGGTGAGGTCGCGGCGAACAAACAGGGCCATGGAGCCTCCTCTATCAGCAGGCAGAATCAAGCGGCGGTGGTCGATGCGGGCCATAAGAGTGGCAGCCCCTTGAGTTCGGTAGTGGTGCAGACGATTCCCGCGCTTTTCGCGCTATGTTATCACGGCATTTGCTTCCTCGCAGCCATTTTGTTTGACCTATCACCCTTCCATGTGCCAGAATTCAAACACAAATTTGTATCGAGAGGGCCGCTTACGGCAACGAGGTAAAGGTGCGTGAACCGGTCTGGACACGAGACAGGCTGCGACGACTGGTTAACCGCGAGGTAGGCGACTACCGGATTATTGTTGTCTCCAATCGGCAGCCCTATGTCCATGAGCTTGTTGACGGTGAGTTGCGTGTGAGCACTCCCGCGGGTGGGGTTACCACGGCCATAGACCCGTTGATGCAGGAATGCTCGGGCACGTGGATCGCTCATGGCGGGGGCCCCGGCGACTATCTCGCCGTAGACGAAAGAAATCGCGTCATGGTTCCCCCGGATGACCCCTCATACGCTCTGAGGCTGGTATGGCTCTCCGACGAAGAGCAGCAGGGCTACTATTACGGCGTCTCAAACGAGGGACTTTGGCCTTTGTGCCATAACGCCTTCATTGAGCCCACTTTCGACCAGGCGGATTGGGAGACTTACGCTGCCGTTAATCGGGCATTCGCAGACCATGTGATTGACGAAATCGACGGCCGTCCCGCCGCTGTTTTCATTCAGGACTACCATCTTGCCCTCTTGCCTCGTCTCCTCCGTGATGTCGCACCGGATGTTGTTATCGGGCAGTTCTGGCACATTCCGTGGCCAAACTACGAAGTGTTTCAAATCTGCCCCTGGCAGGAAGAGTTGCTGGATGGGCTTCTCGGAAATGACATGTTGGGCTTCCACATAGGCGACCACTGCAACAACTTCATGGAGGGAGCCTCCCGAATCCTGGGAGCTCGAGTTAACGAAGAATACAGCCTCGTATACCACCGCGACGATTCTACCTTGGTCCGTCCGGTTCCTATCAGCGTGGACTTTCAACAGCTGGAGAACGAGGCTCAGACTGAAGAAGTCACGCAGGAAATGGACCGGCTCATCGAAGAATGGGACCTGCATGACAAGATTGTCGGGCTTGGCATAGACCGCATTGATTACACCAAGGGCATTCCCCACCGCATACGCGCCATCAACCGCTTTTTTGAACGAAACCCCGGGTATATAGGCAAGGTCGTGTTCATTCAGGCTGGCGTTTTCAGCCGGACAAACATCATCGCCTATCAGCAGCTTGCCGACCAGATCGACCGCCTCCTGGATGACGTCAACAGCAGGTTCGCCACCGACAGCTGGCAGCCGATAAGGTATATGCCTACAGACCTGCCCAATTTGACGTTGATGGCTCTCCGAAGGCTGGCCAGATTCTGCGTTGTCAGTTCCTTGCACGATGGCATGAATCTTGTGGCGAAGGAGTATGTGGCCAGCCGTTTTGACCATGATGGCGTGCTCATCCTTAGCCCTTTCACCGGTGCCGCTCTTGAACTCACCGATGCCCTTATCGTCAACCCTTACGACATTGAACGATTCGCAGAGTCCATTCGGGAAGCTGTGGAAATGCCCCGTATGGAACGCCAGGTGCGTATGGCCAATATGAGGGCCGTTGTCCAGGAAAACAACATCTATAAGTGGGCTGCCAGATCCCTCGTGGACATGATGCAGGTGGGCCGCCGTTCCCGCCAGCCTATTCGCAGCGTCTGACGGGATAGGCGCTGCCCTTAGCTGAAATGGCTCACCTCCTGAACGTTTGGCCCTCCGTCAGGTCCAGGTTGCTTCGAGAAGACTGCATCCTCCTTTTGTTTGACTACGATGGCACCTTGACTCCCATAGTTGCCCGGCCCGAAGATGCCCTGCTGCCCGACAACGTTCGATTTCGGCTCGCAAATCTAGCGTCACATCCCAGATTCATCGTAGGAATAGTCAGCGGACGCAGTCTTTCCGACTTGCAGGACAGGGTGGGCGTTCCAGGCCTCATATACGCAGGCAATCACGGAATGGAAATTCGTGGTATGGGTGTTCAATTCACCCACCCTGAGGCCATCTCGGCCAGACCTATCCTTCAGCAGGTCTGCTCAGCCTTGACTAAGGCTTGTGAGCGGATACCTGGAGCTTTGGTGGAAGACAAGGAATTGACCCTTACGGTGCACTATCGCTCCGTAAATAGCGATCTCGTGGGTGAGGTTGAAAGCGCCGTAACAAGCTTGACTTCACAGCTCGTGGCGGGTGGTAAGTTGCGGTTGACGGGTGGGAAAATGGTCATAGAGGTTCGCCCGGATATCCCATGGGACAAAGGCAAGGCCATTGAGAAAATCAGGGAGCTGTACGACAACCGGCCGTTTGCGGTGTACATGGGAGACGACCGAACGGATGAGGATGGGTTCGCTGTCGTTCAAGCCATGGGCGGGATGGCCGTGTTCGTCGGAGAATCACGCCAAGGGACGGTGGCTATGCACCAGTTGGACTCGCCGAGCGAGGTATCGGAAACGCTTCGACTGTTTCTGGAAGAAGTGGCGGGTAATAACTGACTCGGTTCGGAGCCCATTGAGTATGGTGGGTCTATTGAGCCGGGTTTGCATTCACTCTTGCGGCTTCTAGCTCTCCCACTTTATCGATTCGCCTTTGGAAACGCGCTTCCGGTGTGAAGTCCGCCCCGACGAAGGCAGATACTACCTCCCTGGCGGTTTCAATCCCGATTACGCGCCCTCCTAGGCATAGCACGTTCATGTTATTGTGCTCGACGCCCTGTCTCGCCGTGTAGGTATCGTGGCAAAGGCAGGCACGTATTCCCTTCACCTTGTTGGTCGCAATGCTGGCCCCCACTCCACTTCCGCATACCATAATTCCGCGTTGCGCCACATTTTCACTTACAGAGCGCGCAACTTCTGCGGCAATGTCGGGGAAGTCATCCGTAGGGTCAACAGCATGGGCCCCTACGTCAATTACTTCGTGGCCGCTGGATTCGAGCCAAGGAATCAACTGTTCCTTTAGGTCGTAACCTGCGTGGTCTGCTCCGATGGCTAGCTTCATTAGGCTGCATTCCTGCGGTAAACAGTTCCGAGCCGTTACTCCGACAAGTCAAGCATAATGATATGACATACTAATGCCAATGCCTAGCTATTCTAGGCAAAACTACCGCACGGTCGGGTGGCATGAGGCAGTCGCAAGGGCATCATTGCCGTGTTAGACTAGGCTGTCCGGGACTTGGTGCCGCCTTTTGGGCGCTGACTTTTGAATGATCAAAGTAATCACCTTTGACTTCTACAACACACTGGTGAAGTTCTGGCCTCCCCTTGAAGACATTCAGCAGATATGTTGTTGGAAAGTAGGTATTAACGTCTCCAAGGAAGGGATCAGAAGAGGGTATGCGAAAGCTGACATCCTCTTCAATCGTGCTAACGAGGAAGAGCCTCTTTCCTTTCGTAGCCCGGACCGCAGGCTGGAATTCTTTGCCGAGTATGAGCGTGTCATACTGGAGACAGCTGGAGTGCCGGTCTCATTAGAATTGTCGCGGCGTCTATGGCAATTGGCCATCGCTGTCCCAAAGGAATTTGCACCATTCGAGGACACAATCTCGTCGCTTACGTATCTGCGCGAGCGAGGGTACCGGCTTGGTGTAATCACCAATCTGCGAGCAGACCTTGATTCCTTGGTGAGCAGGGCCGGATTGAAGGGCATCCTGGACTTTTCTGTTACATCAGCCCAGGCAGGCAAGGAAAAACCTCATCCTCCAATATTTGTGGAAGCGCTGAAGCGTGCGTCAGCTTCCCCTGAAGAAGTGCTGCATGTCGGCGACCAGATTCGATCTGACGTGGAGGGCGCCCGAGCCGCCGGGATGCACGCGGCACTCCTCGACAGGGGTGGATGGCATGAACCCGTTGAAGGTCGTCTCAGGATTTCAGGCTTGAGCGACTTGATCGGACTGTTGGAATCCGACTCGAATTTCTAGAAAGCACAGACGGGGCGCAGTAATGCGCGCCAAGATCTACTGGAGGAGTATCGAAGTGACTCAGGAAACCCAAAACGGACAAGATGAACATGCCCCTGTCAGGGTAGCAGTCTGGTACGACTATATTTGACCCTGGTGTTATATCGGCCTGGAACGGGTCGACAACTTGGCCAAAGAGTTTGATATCGAGGTAGAAGGAAGGGCCTACTTGCTGCGTCCGGACACTCCCA
The DNA here is from genome assembly GCA_963667415.1 of Dehalococcoidia bacterium. Classification (GTDB taxonomy): domain Bacteria; phylum Chloroflexota; class Dehalococcoidia; order Lucifugimonadales; family UBA3495; genus VXOI01. The sequence continues at coordinate 1,920,821 of OY763410.1, forward strand.
AGGAGGGCGCGGATCGCCCGGCGCGACCGGGTGAAACTCCGGACGAATTATCCGAGCCACTGCGTGGACAAGCACGCGATTCGGGCTTGGTTATGCGGCCGCCTTCTCGAACTCCCAATACCTTGTATTCGCTGGAGGCCACCGAGTACGCCCAGCAGCACGGAAAGTTCATTGAATTCCATCATGCTGCCTACAAGGCCCTCTGGGAAGACGGGAAGGACATCGGGCAAATCGAGGTTTTGGAAGGTATCGCGAACAGCGTGGGGCTGGACGGTGAAGACATGAGCAGGGCTCTGGAAGCCGGGACGCACTCTCAAACCGTGATGGCGCAGTATCGCGAAGCTTTGCAGTACGGGATCAATGGCATCCCTACATTCCTTGTAGGCAATCTGTTATTCACTGGCGCACACCCTTATCCCATCTTCAAGCAAGCTATGGAGCGATTCCTCAATCACTAGATCAAGTCAGCCCGCCCAGATCCATTTTTCAGCATAAAACTTCGGATTCATGAGGCGCTTCCAGCCACCCTGTTGATGGATGTGAGACAGGCAAATGGGCAACTGCAAGCACTGCGGTAACAGGGCTGGATTCCTTCGCGGAGTCCATGGCGACTGTCAAGTCGCACATCAGCAGGGTTGGGATGAGATGGTGGTCAGGGCGGCGGAAGCGGCGGAAGAACCGCGTTTCAGCCATACCCGGCTTCGGCTTGATTTGTTGGACATCGCAAAACGGTCTTTCTTTGATGGAGAGGGCATTAACGCTGCCATCGCGGAAGGCTGGCATCGCGCCGTGAAGTCGAGCCTTTCTGACGGAATCCTGACTCAACAGGAAGAATCTCGGCTTCGGGATTTCCGTGAACGACTTGCCATTGAAGAGGCAAAGAACGAAGGGACCGCGATACTTGAGGGTGCGGCCAGAGACCGCCTGGCGCTTGATGCGCGCTTAGCCGCGCTAGCTATAGATGACGCTCAAACCCACTTGGACGAATTGACTACGTCGGTTCGGACTTCTGGATACTCCGACAATGATGCCAAACGCTTGCTCGCTCAGGCATGGGAGGCAGCGGTCGACGGCACCTTGGAAGACGGAGTACTTTCGCTGGATGAAGAGGCGGCGCTTATACGCTACTTGAATCACTTCAATCTGTCGGTCGACGACGTCGATTGCAACGGGGCGCACCTTAATATGGTCAAGTCGGCGACCATCAGGGAACTGACGGATGGGATAGTTCCGGAACGTCAGAATGTTTCGGAGCACCCCTTTAATCTTCTGAAGTCGGAAAAACTGATCTGGGTCTTCGACGCAGTGGACTACATTGAGACGAAGACCCAGCGAGAACGTCGAGGCACTTCACACGGGGTAAGCATACGCGTAGCCCGTGGATTGTACTATCGGCCCAGCGCTTTTCGCAGCAGAATTCACGAGTGGGAAGAGATTGTCAAAAGCGATTCCGGACTGTTGGGCGTTACTACCAAGCACATATATTTCCACGGCCCGAGAAAACGCTTCAGAGTCAGGCTTGACAAAATTGTTTCCTATGAGCCTTATGGTGACGGTTTTGGCATAATGCGCGACTCACGGACTGCTAAGCCTGAAATGTTCAACGTGGGCGACGGATGGTTCATCTATAATCTGGTTACGAACCTTTCGAGTCTGTAGTCAGCATCCTCCGGCAAAAGACAGAGGCGGAGTGAGCTATGACTTCACTCCGCCCCTTCTGCTAACTGCAGTATTCGTCAAGCGAAGGCGGGCGTGCCAGTCAGCGGGGCGTGCCCGCCTTGGCCTCCTCGAACGAGAAGGACAGGATCTCCCGATTGGCGAACAACCCGTTCTGCAACGCTTCCGAGAACCATTCGGCCGACTCCGGAGCGGCCGTGTGTGGTCATCGCCACAAGATTGTCATGAGTATCGGCGGCCAAGTCTGCAATGCATTCTGCCGCCGCCCCGTGTAGCAGCAGCGTCTCTACTGAAGCCGCACCCTGGTTTAGAAGGCGTTCTTTCAGCTTCGTAAGGTAGCTTTCGGATTCAGCGTCCACTGAAGAGATGAAGTCTTCATAGGAAGGAGTCGCTCGAGCCAACTCATTGGGGCCAATTGCCATCGAACGATAGTATTCATCTCTGGACGGGTTGACCTGCACAAGATCGACTGCCAGCCCCATAGTCGATGACAGATAAACCACGTGGGGAAGGACTTCTTCAGCCAGTTCTGAACCGTCTACAGGCACAGTGACTCGGGTAAAGTTGCTCTCGGGAGGCCTTTGCGGTGGGTCTTCGGCCCTTATCACGAGCATCGGATTCTGTGTCAAGTGAAGTACCTTGTCCGATACGCTGCCCATCCACCACCGGGATATCCCGGAACGGCCGTGGCTGGACATCGTAATCAAAGTAGCAGCATCCTTTTCAGCGTACCCCACAATTGACTCAGCAGGTTCACCCTGAGGGATTTCGATATCGACGACGACTCCAGCCCTCTGCAGGCCGTCGGAAACTGGGTCCACATAGTTCCTGGCATGCCTGATCCGGTGAGTCGCCATTTCTTCATAGTGCAGTGAGGGGTTCAACACCCGAGGAATGGTCAGGACTTCCGGCTCAATGGCATACAGAAGCGTCATCGGCAACGACAGCGCAGCCGCTAAGGAACTGGCGTAGGGAAGGACTTGCTCCGACAGAGAGGAGCCATCCAATGGCGTAAGAATTCTCGAATACATTTGCTCCGTGCCCATCAATTAATTAATTGGACTACCCACTCACCTCAGAATAACGTCGGCCGCTCAGACTTGGCAATGGAATTCACTCGACAGATTCTGCCATAGTGAGGTAGCTCGATCAGTCGTCGGCGACGGTGGGAGACAGGCCTTCAGATAGCGCACCAAGTCCGTTGCCTTGAACGGTGGCTTCCAGAGCCTCCAACTCAGCGGCGGTCTCCGATTCAGCCAGCAGCCCATAGTTTACGGCGTATAAGCGTTCGTAGACTCCACCAAGAGTCAGCAATTCTTCGTGAGAACCCATTTCTACCAGTTCCCCCCCGCTCAGTACGATGATCTTGTCAGCGTTGCGCACTGTGGAAAGCCGGTGGGCAATTACAATTGACGTGCGGCCCACGAGTACTTTCTGCAGCGCCTCCTGGATCATCAACTCAGTCTGAGTGTCAATGTTTGCGGTGGCCTCGTCAAGTACGATGATCCTGGGGTCACCGATAATGGCCCTAGCGAAGCTCAGTAACTGACGCTGCCCAACGCTTAGGTTAACTCCCCTCTCGGCCAGCACCGCTTCGTACCCATTTTCCAGATTCATGATGAAGTCGTGGGCACCAACAGTTTTTGCGGCTGCCACCACCTCTTCAGTAGTGGCATTTTCGTGGCTATACCGGATGTTTTCGGCCACCGTTCCCGAAAACAGATATGGCTCCTGCAACACCATGCTCATTTGTCCGGCCAGGGAGCGTCGTGTTACATGCTTTATATCGTAGCCATCCACCAGGATTCGGCCCTGAGTGACATCGGCGAACCGGTGGATGAGGGTCACCATGGTACTCTTTCCGGCCCCTGTGGACCCTACGATGGCGACGTTTTCTCCCGGGCGAATCTGCAGGTTTACATCCTTAAGGACGTCGATACCCGGCACATAGTGGAAGTAAACGTTATCGAATTCGATTTCTCCTTGAATCTGAGGCAGTTCTTCGGCATCCTTGTCATCTTTGACCTCGGGCTCAAGATCCAGCACCTCGAAGATTCGAACCCCGGCTGCCATGGCTCGCTGAAGTTGGCTGTATTGCATGGTCAGGTGGCGAATGGGCTCGAAAAAACGCTGGATGTAGAGGGCGAAAGCAACCAGCACGCCCCACTCAAGAGCCCCGCCCTTGGCCATTACGCCTCCGGCCAGCACCACGCCAAATCCCATTCCGACTCCGATGAGCAATTCAACTACCGGTTGTAGGCCGCCTGAGAAACGGCTGGCTTCGAGATTGGCGTTCAGGTGTTCCGAGTTCAAGTCGTCAAAGTGGGCCATGTTCGTATCTTGACGGTTCAGGCTCTGGACCACCCTCACACCGGTGATGTTCTGGTTGTATTCGCCGTTGACCATTGCGATTGCCCTGCGGATTCGCATGAAAGAATGCCGGGCGAATTTCTGCCAATAGGCCAAAATGAAAAACAGTGGCGGCACTATGCAGAGACAGATCAGTGCAAGCTGCCAGTCGATGATCAGCATCATGGTGATGATACCGAGCAGACTCAAGACGTCGGAAAAACTCTGTACGATAAGCTCGAAAGTTTCCTGCAATTGAAGCACGTCGCTCTGGCTGCGCGACATAATCCGTCCAACAGGAGTACGGTGAAAAAAGGACGGCGACAACTCCTGCAAATGGTTGAACATTTTTGTTCGAAGAGAATAGAGAATACCCTGCCCCACCCGGGGCATAAATACAAACTGCAGATAGTTCGCAACGAAATGGACAATTGCTACCAAAAGGAAGGCGGCCCCGATCCAGTGGAGCAGAGCCAGATTGTTCCCCTGGACCGCGTCGTCAATACCCAGCTTTACCAGAAGAGGGATGCACACGTTAGCACCCGTATAGGTGCCCACCGCGAGCACAGCAAGCATTGCGTCTCGTTTGTAAGGCGCAATGTAGGTCATCAGTCTCTTGACTACGCGATGGTCGTAAGCCGCTCCCACCACCGATTCGTCACTCAGGTTGTCGGCGGTAGCGGCGCGGTCGCCGGCTGCATTGACACCGCGCATGCCGCCCATCATGCCCCCGAAGCCGCCACCTGGCCCTGCCATTCTCATATCAGGCCTCCTGTGCTTGCCGAGCGGCACTGACCGCGTTGTCGATTGTTTCGGGGTTCAGGGCAACATCAAGCATAAGGTCCTCTTGAGGCCGCAGCTGTAGCTCGAGAATCTCCCGGTATATGCCGTTTGCTTCAAACAGGCCAGTATGCGTTCCCTGCTCCACGATTCCGCCCTTGTCGAGGACAATGATGTGGTCTGCGTCGCGAACCGTACTGAGACGATGGGCAATGACGAAGGTGGTCCGTCCCTTCATAACGGCTGTCATTGCTCGGTGAATCAGCCGTTCGGTTTCCACGTCCACGCTGGAAGTCGAGTCATCCAGGATCAGGACCGGAGGGTCTATCAGTACAGTGCGGGCGATTGAAAGACGTTGTCTTTGTCCGCCGGAGAGGGTGGTCCCACGTTCGCCGACCCAAGTGTCGTAGCCGTCTGGCAACGTCACGATATGGTCGTGAAGCTGTGCCACTTTTGCGGCCCGGATGACGTCGTCCATAGAGGCGTCAGTAACGCCGTAAGCAATGTTGTCCCGGATTGTGGCACTGAAGAGGAATACATCTTGCTGGACGATACCAACGTTGTGTCGCAATGATTTCAGAGTAATGTCTCGAATATCGGTACCGTCGATCGTTATCCGTCCCTTGCTTACGTCATAAAACCTCGGCAGCAGATTGACGATCGTGCTCTTCCCGCTGCCGGGCGCTCCAAGAATTGCAATGACCTGGTTCTGTTCAGCCGTTACAGTAACGTTGCTCAGGGCGGGTGCTCCGGGTACATATTCGAAACTTACTTCTTCAAATCTTACGGTCCCCTGGGCCCTGTCCAGTTCAATGGCTCCGTCACGCTCTACCACTGGCGATGGGGCGTCAAGGACGTCGAATAGGCGTCGTCCTGAAGAGATAGCCCGCGAGAAGCTGTTGATGATGAAGCCCGCCATGCGGACTGGGAATGTGAGCTGGTTCAGGAAGAGCATGAACATGGCCATCTGTCCTGCTGACAGGTCTCCACGAAGGACTTCCCAGCCTCCGTACCACAGAATGAGCCCCAATGCCACTGTGAAGTAGAATGACATCCAGGCGCTGTTGGTTCCCTGGGTCCGTTCCGAGTCGAAGTACTCGGCCCTCAGTTGGGTAGCCTTGCGATCGTATTTGCGCTTCTCAAACTCCTCCGAGGCGAAAGCCTTGACCACGTTCATTCCGACCAGGTTCTCCTGGAGGACGGTCACCGTTTCACCCATGGTTATCTGGACCCGTGTCCACATCACCCTCAGTTTACCCATTACCAAAACGGAGCGGATAACAATGAACGGGATGAAAGCAAGGCTGATTAGCGTAAGTTCCCAATTTATGAAGATGAGTATTGCCAGAAGGGCGACGGCACGCAGGGCGGCCTCCAGAGAACGCACCATGCCGATATTCACATAGCGGCGAATGGCTTCTACATCCGCGGTCGCCTTCGACATCAGGTCGCCGGTATGCTCTCTGTCGTGGTACGCGAAACTCATGTGCTGCAGCTTGTCGTAAAAGCGATTACGCAGCACATATGAGACTTTCTGCGACAAGGAGTCCGTTGTGTACGTACGAGCGAAGTCGAATGCCCCGCGACACAAACTTGCGGCCAACAGGCCAATAGCCAGCCACAAAAGGGTAGTGGTGTCAGGGTTCAGTCCGTGGAAAGTCTTGGTTTCGTCGTCAAAGAAGACGAGGGTGTCTATGGCCTGCCCGAAGAGGAAGGGAATGAACAAGGAGAATCCAACAGCGACGGCGAAGGTGACGTATGCCAACAAAAGACGAGTGCGAAACTGCCAAGCGATACTGTTAATTCGTAATAGTATTTCCATTAGGATGGACTGACCACCGTTTCCTTTTCAGTCGTTCTGATTCCTTAGTTGCCTCCTAGCCGGTGGATAGATCCAATAAGACTATTCTTACATTCGTTCAGGGGCGCTCATTCCCATAAGCTCAAGAGAGCGGCGGAAAACAATCTGGGCCGACTCCACCAATTTCAGCCTGGCCAACGAGACATCGGCGTCTTCGGGATTGGCGGAGATAACGCGACAGTTCTCATAAAAGCCGTGAAAGGCCTGGGCCAGCTCCATAGTGAAATGGGGCAAATGATGTGGCTCAAGAGTACGGGCCATCTGCTGGACCAATTCAGGCAGTCGGAGCATAGCGCGGATGAGCGCCAATTCGCTGGGGTCCGAGAGGAGTCCTACGTCGCCCTTGCTCCAGTCGATATTCCTCTCCCGGGCAAGGCTGAGGATGCCAGCGTTACGGGCGTGAGCGTACTGGACATAGTAAACCGGATTCTCTGATGACTCCTTCTTCGCCAACTCCAGGTCGAATTCCATCTGGGTAGAGGGAGTGCGGGCCAGAAAAAAGTAGCGGCAGGCGTCGCTGCCCACTTCATCAGCCAGTTCCCGAAGAGTGACGAAATCGCCCGTACGCTTGGAGGCGCGTACGACATCAGTGCCGCGTTTGAGAGTGACCATCTGGGCTATCAGGATGGTCAGCCGATCTGGGTCCACTCCTAGTCCCTCTACTGCTGCCTTCATTCGAGGGACATGTCCCTGATGGTCCGCGCCCCAAATATTGACTACCGAGTCGTAGCGTCTTACGACAAACTTGTTGTAGTGGTAGGCAATGTCCGACGCGAAGTACGTGGGTTCGCCTGATGAGCGCACGACCACGTTATCCTTTTCGTCGCCCAACATAGTCGAGTTAAACCACAGGGCCTCCTCTCTACTGGAAAGGAACCCTTTTTCTCGTAGTGTCTCTAGTGCCCTGTCATACTCACCGTCAGCATAGAGACTGCGCTCACTGAACCAGACGTCGAATTCGACACCAATCTTGCCCAGATCTTCCCGGATAAGGCCCACCATTTTCTCGCGACCCAAGTCGCCTATACTCTTGACGGCCTGATTATCGGGCTCTAGCAGGAAACGGTCCCCCTCCGCGTCCGCGATTTCCTGCGCCAGATCGGATATGTAATCTCCCATGTACCCATTCGGAGGCATGGGGGCATCTTTCCCATGGGATTGAAGGTACCGCGCCAGAACCGACCGGTAGAAGGCATCCATCTGGCTGCCGGCGTCGTTGACGTAGTATTCACGAGTTACCCGGAACCCAGCGGCTTCAAGCACGTTGGCCAACGCACTTCCAAGCACCGCGCCCCGGGTATGGCCCACGTGGACAGGACCAGTGGGGTTGACGCTGACAAACTCCACCATTATCTGCCGGTTATTCCCATAATCCACGTTTCCGAAGGCATCTCCTGCCTCGCGGACCAATTCAACCTGTCGCTGCAACCAGCCTTCCTTCAATCGGAAATTGATGAATCCGGGCGCAGCTGTTTCCACTGATCCAACCGGTTCGCTTTCTGGTATGCGTTTCACCAGTTCCTGGGCCAGATCCAGAGGCTTGAGGCGGGTGGCACGAGCCAGCCTGAGCGGCAGGTTAGTGGCGAAGTCGCCGTGGTCCGGGTTCCCGGGATGCTCCACCTGTATGTCCGGCGTAGTTTCCAAACTCAAGAGGCCGTCCTTGCGTGCAGCTTCGACGGCTTGAGAGACTAGATGCCGGATGTCGTCGATTAGGGGGACAGCGGTCATAGCCGGGCTATCCTCGCGTGATTCGTTTCGCTTACTGTATTTCCTGCAAACGAGCAGGAAGAGTGGCCAGAAAAGGCAAAATCAGATTCTATCACATGGAGGCGTGAGGACACCCGTCTGGTGAGGCCATTTACATCTGAAGACGCACTACGGTGATTGCGCCAGGCACTTGTTACGGAAGGTATAGAGTTAAAATTGATGCAGGACCTTATTCACAGACCCACCGACCGGAACCGATGGATGGGAACTGATCGGGTGCAAGGAAGTTGTGCTGAACTCAACAGATGAAGAGGGTACGACGATACCGTTGAGGACAATGGTTGAACGTCAGGCCGAGTCTTCTTCCGAAGCGGCAATTGAACGCGTGCAACTGATGGAACAAATGCTCCAGGAGGGAGGCCGGCAGGAGGCGGCCTGGGACTATTATCTACAGCTCCATCCTTCCGACCGTGCCGAAGTGCTAATCGGACTCAGGGGAAGACTCCGGCGGTCCCTCGTGGGAGAGATGGCGCAAGAGACGGTCGCCGGCTTGCTGGAATACCTGGAACCTCGTATCTCGGCTCGGATTCTTCGGGACTACGAGCCTGCGGAATTGGCCACCGTATTGGACCTGGCCGAACCTGGCGCCGCGGCCGAAGTGCTGGATCGCCTCCCTGAGACAAAGCGGCTGGAAACTATCGGCGAAATGGCTGCATCGTCTCCGGTGGAGACTTTGTTGCGATACGAGGACGGTACTGCTGGCAGGCTGATAGACCCGGAGATTCCGGTGTTCAACGAAAATACGACCGCCCCTATAGCTATCGACCGCCTCAGGCTCATGGGCGAGGCTGCTGAACAAGTTAACTCGCTGCCGGTGGTGAATGGCGACGGGGTTCTCGTCGGCACGCTGAAACCGGTGCGCCTGGCGCTGGCCCGCCCCAACAGCAAGGTCGGCGACATAATGGACCGGGACCTTACCCTTGTGGGGGCTTCCATGGACGAGGAGGTGGCAGCCCAATTGATCAGCCGGTTCAAGGTCAGCGACCTTCCCGTGGTGGAAGACGACGGTCGCCTCGCTGGTCTGATTCATGCCGAGGACGCTGTCGAGGTGGTACAGGACAGCGCCACTGAAGATATGTTCAGAATCGCTGGCATCGGGGAAGAACGAGTCACTGGCCCGCTGGCCGATTCCATTCGCAGCCGATTCCCATGGCTCGCAATTAATTTGGTAACGGTCTTCCTGGCGGCCGTCATAATCGGACTGTTCGAGTCCACCATAGCGAAGGTCGTGGCCCTGGCCGCGTTTCTTCCGGTGGTGGCGGGCCAGGGAGGGATAGGAGGTACGCAGACCGTAACATTGGTGGTGCGCGGGCTGGCCACCGGCGAGCTGCCGAGACGACGGGCATTCAGGCTGCTGCGTCGAGAGGTGTCGCTGGGGCTCATCCACGGTCTGGTGCTGGGTGCAATAATTGGAGGCATTGGCTGGGCCTGGCAGGGCAATCCGATACTAGGAGGAGTGCTGGCGCTGGCGATGATCGGCAACATGGTGGTCGCCTCGATTGCGGGTGCCGGGGTGCCCCTTCTTCTGCAGCGTCTGAACATGGACCCTGCGGTGTCGGCAGCAGTGTTCGTAACGACCTTCACCGACGTGATAGGATTCGCCCTGTTCCTCGGGCTGGCGGCGGTATTCATCGAATTCCTCATTTGAAAATTGCCACGTTCCAGAGATCAGTTCCGACGTGGCGAGAGGTGTGCAATGGCTGGCACGATAGCACTGGTGGGCGGCGACGAGTTTCGCGTGGGATGCGAGGGGATGGACCGGGAGGTGATGCGGGTGTCCGGGAAGGATCCTGCCAAAGTCATCATCATCCCCACTGCTGCGGTTACTGGGCCCGCCAAGGCAGCGAACGACGGCGTAACACACTTTGCCGCGCTGGGCGGAGCGTCTAGCCAACTGATGGTGTTGGAAGCAGTTCATGCGAACGACGATTCCCTTTTGTCTCCGGTTGAGGATGCCGACGTTGTGTACTTCACAGGTGGCAATCCGGACCACCTGCTGGCCACGTTGCGGGGCTCTACGCTGCTCAGACTGCTTGCCGATGGACTGCAGCGCGGCCTAGTACTCGGAGGGTCTTCGGCGGGGGCCATGGTCATGGGGTCGATTATGCGCCGTCCGCCCCTCTACCCCCCGGCTGATGGTCGTCCCGCAAGCGACAGATGGGTCGAAGGGCTTGGTATTGCTTCCGACATTTGCGTCCTGCCTCACCACGAGCGGCGCGACCCGGCGGAAACGCTGGCAGGGCTGCGGGACTCCGCCCCGTCCGGAGTGACGTATCTGGGCATTGACGCGCGCACGGGAGTCATCGGCGGGCCCGACTACTGGCGAGTCGCCGGGTTCGGCAACGTGACCGTGTATTCCGGCGGGGACTTTGCGGTCTTTGGAGAAGGCGAGCAACTGCCGCCGGGATTCTAGCCGCGGCGGTCCCGCAGTTCCTGCCAGACCTGCTCCGGTTTGACCCCGGAAGCGGCCATCAAGACCATGGTGTGGTACATCAGGTCCGCTATTTCGGAAGGCAAGTGCTCGTTGTCTCCCTGCGCCGCGGCGAGGGCGGTCTCTCCTGCTTCCTCAATGACTTTCTGGGCGATACGTCCGACGCCTTCCTGCAGCAGCTTGACGGTGTAGCTGCCTTCCGGCATTTCGCGCTGCCTGTCCTGCACCAGAGCGTATAGCTCACTGAGCACGCCGGGACCCCGGTCGGTGTCCTCGTATCCTTCGGGCAAGCCCTCGAGGGGAGTGAAGAAGCAGGAGGTGTTGCCAGTGTGGCAAGTCGGCCCGTCGGGATCCACCTTGAGCAGAATGGTGTCGCCGTCGCAGTCCAGCCAGGCCTCGCGCAGGTTGAGGTAGTTGCCGGAGACCTCTCCCTTGTGCCAGAGGTCTTCCTGGCTGCGGCTGTAGAACCAGACCTGGATGCCTTCAACGGTGCGCTTGATGGACCCGGGATTCATATAGCCAAGCATCAAAATGTTGCCGTTGTTAACGTCCTGGGCGATTGCCGGTACCAGTCCCTGCTCGTTGAGTTTGACCTTCATATCAATGCTACCCCGATGCGAGTCTGATGATTTTTCTCACTGTGGAATTGAATGGAGAGGCGAGGGTCGTGGGTCATCCCTTTGAAACCCGGTTCTCAATCAGCTGGGGCAGTTCCAGCAAGCTGGTCACCTGATGTGCCGGCGGAGGGATGTCGTCGCGGAGGCCACGGTCGCCGCGGTTGATCCAGACGGCATGGATGCCGACGCTGGACGCCCCGTGAACGTCTTCATAGTGCCGGTCGCCCACATAGACCGCCTCTTCCGGTGAAAGAGAGAGCCTGCTCAACATCGCTTCAAACAGTGCGGGCTGGGGCTTATAGCTTCGAGCCATTTCGGAAGAGAGCACCGCTTCAAACTCAATGTCCAGCAGTTGCAGGTTGGGGAGCAGGAATCCGTCGTCGGCGTTGGACAGGACCGCGGTGCGGTAACGCTGCTGGATTTCTCTCAAAGCTTGCGGGGTTTCCGGAAAGGGTTCGCGCCGGGAAAGGTCGGAGAAGAACCGGTGGGTGGCAGCCTCGGCGTTGCCGGGCACTCCCATTCGCTCGAATGCAACGCGAAAGCCCCCGGTCCAGGCTTCGAAGTAAGACTGGAAGGGTAGCGACGGGTCGGTGCGACGGTTCCGGAATTGCTCTTCTGACTCGTGCCAGCCTTCCCAGAGCTGCTCTGCAGAGATGCCGAGAGCCTGTTCCTCGACGATCGACTTGAAGCTGGTGCGCCACTGGCCGCTGGGATCCTGCACCAGGGTCTGGTACATGTCGAAGATTACTGCTTTGATTTCTGCCACGAGCCTTCTTCGTCCTTCAAACTGGTTGGAGAGCAATTCGGTTGGAAAGTCTTCACGAACGCGGGCGAACCGGGACTCCGCGCTTGGACAGGTAGTCCTTGGCCTCGCCAATGGAATACTCGCCGAAATGGAAGATGCTGGCTGCAAGGACTGCGTCGGCTTCACCATCGTCCAGTGCGTCGTACAGGTGCTCGAGGTTGCCGGCGCCTCCGCTGGCAATCACGGGCACCGAAGTGGCTCGCGACACGGAGCGAGTGAGCTCGAGGTCATAACCGCGTTTCTGACCGTCTTCGTCCATGCTGGTCAAGAGGATTTCGCCCGAACCCAGCCCCACTGCCCTGGCTGCCCATTTCACGGCGTCGATTCCGGTGGGAGTCCTGCCACCTCGGGTGTAGACCTCCCAGAGGGAATTTGAGTCCAGAGCGAGACTTTCGTCTTCGGCAACTGGGCCGCCGGACCGGTCCTGTACCCGCTTGGCGTCGATGGCAACGACGATGCATTGATTGCCGAACTGGAAAGCGCCCTCGCCTATGAGGGAGGGGTTGTTGACCGCGGCGGTGTTCAGCGAGACCTTGTCGGCACCTGCCTTCAACATCCGCCGGATGTCCTCGACGGTGCGAATTCCGCCGCCCACCGTGAGGGGGATGAAGACCTCTTCGGAGACGCGGTGCACCACGTCGACCATGGTGTCGCGAGAGTCGGAGCTGGCAGTGATGTCGAGGAAGACGAGCTCGTCGCCGCCCTCCTGGTCGTAGACAGAGGCAAGCTCGGCGGGGTCGCCAGCGTCGCGCAGTTCCACGAAGCTGATGCCCTTGACGACGCGGCCGGCGTCGACGTCAAGGCAGGGGATGATTCGCTTGGTCAACAACTGATTGCCACCGTCGCAATGGTTCCAGAAAATTCCGTGAAAAGTATATCATCGGGCGGTATCACACGGCGGCGCTATCAACGATAGCTGCGAGGCCGCACCCGTGGCATAGTTTCGATTGTCCGGACAATTGCGGACATTTCCGGCCATACCGGCGAAATTCAGATGGCGGGCGCTGCTTGCATTGGTGCCACTACTGGTAAGTTTCGGGACGTTACGGTCAGAAAACGGGCATGAATCAGCAGGAATTGGCCATCCGCTTTTGCACCTGTCGCACCTGACCGGAGGCTTCCGCGATGGGCCGTTCGCGGGAGTAGACAAGGTGACGCCGGTATTCTAGGGTCGGTCATTTTGGGGTTAAACCTGCCTTTATCCTGCCACTATTTGGTGGAATTTAGTAACTATTTGCCAGATTTTGGTCGCCAAGCCCAAGGGATTGGGACATCGACGGTGGCCATAGCGGTGCGTCGCGGCGATTTCATCGACCAGGAAAGTGACGAGGGAAAATCTGGATGGATCGGTACGACAGACACATTCACACAGATATGATAGTTGGGCCTGCGTAAACCTGGCAATGAGAAAATGTCACTGAACCTTAGGTGATCGTGGTTACCCCGAAGCCCAGGGTATCGGTTGGCTGCGATATGACGGTGGGGTAGAATACGCCCGGTTTCAGGAAACGAGACGCAATCGTTGGGAGGTCTGTAATGGCACTCACATTGGCAGAAGCAAACCGTATCGTGGAAGGCGCAGTGGCCGCCGCTACCGAAATGGGCATCAAAATCAACGTGGCCGTGGTCGACGCCGGGGGCCGACTTTTGGCCTTCAACCGGATGGACGGCGCGATCTGGGGAGGGTCTTACGGCTCCCAGGGCAAGGCCGTGGCCAGTGCCGCTTTTGGCCGCTCCAGCGGCGAGCTGCAGGAGCGGTCCGAGTCGCCCATCATTCGGGGCATCCTCGCCGCTGAGGGTGGTCATGGCATTGCCAGCCAGGGCGGGCTGCCCATCATTCGCAACGGCGTGGTTGACGGAGCCGTCGGCGTTGGCGGCGGCAGCAGCCAGCAGGACGAGGACTGCTCGAAGGCAGGGATAGACAGGATCTAAGTTCCTCGCCTTTATGAGAATTTCGCCGGCTGGGTATCGGCAATGGGGGAGCGCGGACGCGCTTCCCTATTTGTTTTCCGGTGGCAAAAGGGCGGTAACCGCGGCAGGGCTGCCGCTTCCTCCATTCAGCCGCAACAGCCCTATGACAACGACTGCGCCCGTTGGCGGCAGGCTGTCGAGGTTGGCGAGATTCTCCAGGATGAGGAGCTGCTTCGACAGCGCCAGACGACTGATGGAGAAATCGCTGTCCATGCCGGGTTCGACACCTGCGGTGTCCGTGCCGAGGCCGGCAGCGCCGCGAGCATTTACCAGCAACTTGGCGGCTTCGAGGCCGAAGCCGGGGAAGTGCAGGCCGTCGTCGGGATGTGCGTCGGGGTTCGTGCCGAGGTATGCCCGAGGGTCGTGCCAGCGTTCGGCCCATCCCGTGTGCAGCAGGGCTATCGCGCCGGAGGGAACGGGTCCGTGGAGGGATTCCCACGCAGCCAGGTCGTCGACGGTCAGGGCGTAGTCGGGGTCGCGGCGACACTGCGCTTGTACGTCAATGACGACGGCGGGCCTTACCAATTCGTGCGACGAGAATTCATCCACAGTCCTGCCGTCAGCGAAGAAGCTGGCGGGGGCGGTCAGGTGAGTGCCCCCGTGTTCGCTAATGGAGAAACGACGGAGAAAGTACCCGTCGCGATCAATGGCGGCCCAGTCCTCGAACTCCGGGGGAGGGTCGCCCGGCCAGACAGGAATCGAGGGAGAGATGTGGTGGCCCAGGCCGACGATTCGAGAATGCAAAATGGCCCCGAACAAATCGGGGCCGTTGTTGTCAGCTTTCCCTACGATAATCTCATCTCAGGCGATGAACGGATGGGAATAAAGCGCTATACGGACTGCGGCGCCAGCCAGCCGGCAGCCTGGACTCGATGCTTGATGACCTCACGGTCGATCCAGCGCATGGCCGAGCGCGAGGTGTCCTCGATGGTCATTGTCGTGCGTTCCGGTCTCTTGCCGAAGATCGTGCAGCCTGGGCCAGCCAAGTGATTTTCGCTGATGACGTAGCCGCGATAAAAGATTTTCATGGTCCGCCTCAAAAATTAGAAATATTGCATCCTTGGAATAGGCCCGGCGAGCAGAGCATCACCGGGGGAATTAAGACGCATATATGTTCTAACACAGAGGCCGTGTTAGTCAACGGGAAAATGTCACTGATTTCCGCTCGCAAATTTGCTGCGAAGCCGCCACCCGTCTCACACAAGCCGCTGAAGGTTTCAACTCCCTATATGATGACGATACGGCGCGCAGCCTGCTACGCGGGGAGTGCCTATGTTTCAGCAAATTCCGAAAGGAAGTCGGCCAGCGGACGTGATTCCTGGGTGGATGCGGCCATGTCTCGCACGACCACTTCGCCGCGCTGAATTTCGTCGTCGCCCAGGATGAGAGCGTAGGGTATGTTCAGGGCGTTGGCCTGGCGCATCTGGCCGCGCAAACCACGTGCGCCGCTGCTCAGGATTGCGCCGACGCCGGCCCTTCGCAGACGGACGGCCAGCTCCAGGGCGGCGGTGCGGGCGTTTTCGCCCACGTTGGCAACGAGGTAGCGCGGTGAGGGTTCGTCCGGTACGGGAACGTCGCCGCGCTTAAGGTTGAGGGCCAGACGCTCGATTCCGGTGGCGAACCCTATGCCGGGAGTGGGACGTCCGCCGAGCTCAGTGATCAGGCCGTCGTAGCGGCCGCCGCCAACGATGGTCGACTGCCCGCCGACGTCGAGGGGCTGAATCTCGAACACCGTGCGGGTGTAGTAGTCCAGGCCCCGTACCAGGCGGTGGTCGACCACATAGGGGAGGTCCATGGCGTCGAGGTAGGTGGAGAGCTTGCCCCAGTGTTCACGGCAGTCGTCGCAGAGGTAATCGGTGGACTGAGGCGCCTCGTCCCCAAGCGCGTGGCAGGTTTCGACTTTGCAGTCGAGGAGGCGCAGGGGATTGCGGCCCAGCCGGTCCTTGCAGTCGTCGCACAGGCGGTCGTTGTGGCCGGAGTAGTAATCGCGCAGGCGCTCGATGTAGGCCGGGCGACATTCGGCGTCGCCGATGCTGTTGACGAGTAGCTGAATATCGCGCAGGCCGAGGCTGCCCATCAGCTCCCAAGCAACCTCGATTACCTCAGCATCCACGGAAGGGTCGGCGTCACCGAGCGCCTCGACGCCGAACTGGTGGTGCTGGCGGAAGCGGCCGGCCTGTGGGCGTTCGTAGCGGAAGACGGGGCAGAAGTAGTACATCCGCACGGGCTGAGGCAGGTTGTGCATGCCGTGCTCGAGGTAGGCGCGGCAGACGGGCGCGGTGCCCTCGGGGCGCAGGGTGACGCTATCGCCGCCGCGGTCCTCGAAGGTGTACATCTCTTTCTCGACGATATCGGTGCCCTCACCGACCGACCTGACGAACAGGTTAGAGTCCTCGAAGGCGGGAGTATCGATACGGCCGTAACCGAAACGGTTGGCGACGTCGACGGCCTTCGATTCGATGTAGCGCCAGTATTTCTGTTCTTCGGGGAGGTGGTCGGCGGTGCCGCGGGGTGCACGAAAGACCAAGGCATCTACTCCTTAGTGTGGGAAACGTATTCTAATTATAGGTTGACGTGTGGCGGGATGAAAGCTATGGATGGGAGATGACCGGATTCCGTATCAGGTGGTCCGGTCGAGCAGGGCCTCCTGATTGAGGGTTTCTTCCCTGAACCCTGAGCTACGGGCGGGCGGAATGGGGCAGAGTCCAATGCCATTGAGAGGGTGACTATCGGAAGTCCAGTATCAGTATCCGAAGGGCCTCTCGTAGGGGTGTAACATTTTGTAACATTGTGTACCAAACCCGCACATTTTGGTCCTTAATTGAGACTGGCCGATTGAGTTGTTCAGGGCGCCCGACAGACGGTTCGGGGTGTTCTCGTTAAGAACAATTGTACGATAGACACAGCTTCAGGGCAAGAGGGAAATGTCGGCAGGGCATCGTTTCGGGTCAGGTGGTGTGGGCAGGGATAAGGCGGGAGTTGGATTCCCGCGGGGCTGGCTTGAATTGTTGGGTGGAGATAAACCACCTGAATTGAAACGCTATCGATGCCAGCGGGCGGGGCTTCAGGTCGGGTGGTCCAATATACAAGCGAAGGTGCAAGGGTTACCGCTCCTGCCGGATTGGCGGGCTGTGAACTGGAATACCATCTAACTGGAATACCATCTAAGTTGGTACGCTTTCACTGGATATTCCGTCCTTGAGTGGAAGCAGGACGGCGTAGATGAACTCGTTGAGAGGAGTTGGGACTCCAGCCTGCTGGCCCAGACGGACAACCGAGCCGTTCAGGGCTTCCAGCTCCGTGGGGCGCCCGTTTTCGAAGTCGGCGTGCATGGAATTCTGGAAGTCGGGAAAGGTCTTGATGAATTCCACGGAGTTCTCGACCAAATCGGGAGACAGATTCACGCCCATGGCGCGGCCGACAGCGTCGACCTCACGCATGGTCTCGGTAAACAGTGCAAGCCCCTCGGGGCGATGGATGAACTCGGCGATTCGGGTGCGGGCGGCGCTGGTTATTCCGGCGATGGAGCACAGCACCACGAATTTGGCCCAGATGACCTGGAGCGGGTCGTGGGAGAGCTCGGTTTCCACTCCGGCTTGAACGAGCATGTCGCGAACGGCTTCGGCTCGAGGGCTGGTGCCGCCCGCCTCTTCGCCGAAGGAGAGTCGTGGCGCGCCACCGATGCTGGCGATGACGCCGGGCGAAGCGACGCCGGAGGCAGACCAGAATGCGCCGGGTAGGGAATGGCCTGGGCCGAACTCCGCGGCGAGTTCCAGGTGGCATTCCACGCCGTTCTGCAATGTGAGGACCGCGGTGTCGGGGCCAATCAAGGGCTGGATGGCAGGGATGGCCTGGGCGTTGTGGTAGGTCTTGACGGTGAACAGCACGAGGTCGACGGGACCAATGTCGTGGGGTTCGCTGGTGGCGGGGACCCGGACGGTGATGTCGCCGGCGTCGCGAAGCAGCCGCAGGCCGTCATCCTGGATGGCCTGCAGGTGCGACCCGCGTGCGACCAGCGTCACGTCTTTGCCCGCCGCGGCCAGCAGGGCACCGAGGCAGCCGCCGACTCCGCCCGCGCCCATGACGGCGATGCGCATCAGTCGGGCAGGCCCCTAGACTCTGCCTTGGGACGACAGTTCTGCGAGTTCTTCGGTGGTCAGGCCGCCGATGGAGCAGAGGATTTCGGCGTTGTTCTCGCCGAGCAGCGGAGGCTGACGGTTGGGAGTTCCGGGGGTGCCGAGGAGGTTGATGGGGGTGTTGACGGTACGGAAGATGCCGCCCATATCGTTGCCGCCATTGATGAACATTCCCCGGGACTCCAGGTGAGGGCAGGAGTCGAGGTCGGCCTGGTCCTGAACCATTCCCATGGAGTAGCCAATCTCGATCAGGCGCTGGGTGACCTCCGACTTCGTCCGCTCGCGGGTCCACTCCTCGATGGCGGGTACGAAGTTGCTCATGTAGAACTCGCCGCTGACCCCCTCGCCGAGGTAGCGGGGGTCTTCGATGAGGTCCTCTCGGCCGATGAGACGCCAGAGATCCTTCCACTTCTCGGGGCCGCCAGCCCCGGCGAGGACCACGTAGCCGTCGTTGGCCTGCAGGCAGAGCTGCGCGCTGAGCATGTTGCCGCGTTCACGGCCGGCGACTGTTCCGGTGGCCTGATAGAAGGGCATGGTGCTGGTCATGTGGGCGACCATGCAATCGTACATCGCCATATCGATGTACTGTCCCCGGCCGGTGCGGTGACGGCTCTCCAAGGCCATCATGATGGCGAGGGCGGTCCAGACGCCGGGAACCGAATCGCCGATGTTGTCTCCCACCATCTGCGGGCCGTCGCCGGGTCCGCCGGTAACGGCCATCCAGCCGCCCATGCCCTGGACACAGGGGTTGTTGGCGGGCCATTCGGAGTAGGGTCCGGGCGCAGGGCCCTCGGGATCGCCGTAGCCGGTGAGGCTGGCATAGATGATACGAGGGTTGATTTCGTTCAGGCGATCGTATCCCAAGCCGAGGCGACGGAGGGCGCCGGGGCCCCAGTTGTCTATCAACACATCAGACTCGGCCACCATGGCCTCAAAGGCAGTCTTGCAACGGGAATCCCTGAGGTCGATGGTCAC
Organism: Dehalococcoidia bacterium; assembly: GCA_963667415.1. Classification (GTDB taxonomy): domain Bacteria; phylum Chloroflexota; class Dehalococcoidia; order Lucifugimonadales; family UBA3495; genus VXOI01. Next base: position 1,940,190 of record OY763410.1, read on the forward strand.
GCTTTTCTTGTTGCGGTTCAGGCCCAGGTAGCGGGAACTGACTCGTTGACCGTCGGTGCCGTCGATGAAGGGACCGTTGCTGCGCCCTCGCTCGCCGACGCCGGGGCGCTCGATCTTGATAACCTCGGCGCCCATGTCGGCCAGGATCATTGAAGAGAAGGGCCCTGCGACGATGTGGGTGACATCCAGTACGCGGAGCCCGTCCAGTGGCAGGGGGATGCTGTCCGGCGCCGCCGTCATAGTCAGCCCTCCGCTGCCTGGGGATCGGCGGGGATCTGCAGCCCGAGGCCGTTGTCGATGAACCGCTTCGCGTTGCGGACGTAATTGGCGGTTGGATCCTGCAGTCTCGCCTCCTGGGCCGGACTGAGGGGCCTGATCTGTCCGGGCACTCCGATTACCAGCGAATGGGGCGGCACGTGGCCGCGGACGATTGCCCCGGCACCGATGAAGACATAGTCGCCCACGTCTGCGTCTTCAAGGAGCACGGCGTTCACGCCTATCAGCACGTTGCTGCCAACCTTGCCGCCATGCACCACCGCGCCGTGAGTGAGCAGGACATTGTCTCCCATCTCTAGGTGGTCGTCGGTATGCAGCACACAGTTGTCCTGCAGGGAACAGTTCTTGCCGACGATGATGTCGCCGTAGTCGGCACGAATAACCGCGCCGGGCCACACGCTGGAACCCTCGCCGATGCTGACGTCGCCGACGATGTAGGCCGCCTCGCTGACGAAGACAGAGGGGTGAATCTTTGGGAAATTGCCGTCGAGTCCCCGTATCAATTGGACCTCCCTAGCCTGAAACAGGCCTTTCTATGAACATGAACCGAAGCTAAGAATACAGTGAACATGAACCGAAGCTAAGGATACAGTGAGCATGAACCGGAACAAGAATACAGGCTGGCGACGGCCTCCGCCACTTTGCCGGCGGGATAGCCGAGACGGGCAGACGAGGGCTCTACACGCCGAATACTCCCTTGAGGCCCTGCAGGCTGAAGTGACAGGCATAAGCAATCATGAAGAACTTGACCTGTTTGCCCATACCAACGGCGACCAGGTACCGCCAGAGGGGATACTTCAAGGCGCCGGCAGCTATTCCCGCGACGTCGAACAGCGGATTGGGGACAGCGGATATCACGAAAAGCAGCAACCAACCACGCCGACGCATCCAGTGTTCCACGCGGTGATAAAAACGGCCGCGCTCGAAAACGCGGCTTCCGCTGTATCCCAGAAAATAACCTGTCAGCTCCCCCAATGTACCGGCGAGACCGGCGATGACGGCCACCGCGGCGGGATGCAGGAATGTGGCCGTCGTGCAGGTGATGGCCAGGGCTGGGACGGGTACAACGAGCCCGCCGCTGGCGAGCAGCACCGCTCCAGCCACTGCGCCGTAGCTCAGTCGGCCTACACTGATGCGGTCCTGCATAAAGTAGGCGACGACCGATATCGTCGCTATGAATGCAATGAGAAGGATTCGCCCACGCCAGGTTGATGTCAGCCACTCGAACGCGGAATTGATCGCCAGGATGCGCGAGTCGTGGGATGGTGCATGACCAGAGGTCGCTTCGGAGGTGGCCGTCCCCTGGATTGCGAAACGGTCGTCCCCGGGCGGAGTTTCTATCGGCTGTACGATGTCGCCAGACCCTTTTCGCCCTGAGGCGACGGCTCCACGAGGGATGAGGGTCGGGAAAGAAATTCAGTCAATATGCGGTTGAATTCGTCCGGTTTTTCCATGTGGGGCCAATGTCCGCATTCGGTGAGAACGTGCACCGTGGATTCAGGAAGGGCGCGCTCGACATCCGAGGCCTTGACCGGGGGGATAACCAGATCTTCCTCGCCCCACACCGCCAGCAATGGAACGGGGATATCCCTGAGACGGTGGAGGATGTGGTGCTCGGGACGAAGGCCGAGCAGGTTGACGCCAGACCTGACCGAACGCAGCATCACCTGTGGGGCGTGAGGAAGGCAGCGCACTCTCAGCATCTCCGGCAGGATGTCGTCAAGTATCTCGGGGGGGCGGAAAAAGATCCGCTTGACCATTGCTGCCTTGCTGATCATGTGGGGCTTGTAGATCAGTTCCCCGAGCACCGGAATGGTAATCAGGCGCAAGGGCCACGATAGTCGCCTTCCCAGCCCGGCGGCCGCCACGAGGACCACGTTGTCCACCCTGTCGGGGTATTCCAGGGCGGTAACCCCGGCAATCAGCCCGCCCGCGGAGTTGCCGACCACCGAAAATCGCTCGATACCAAGCTCGGAGGCGAATTCGGCGAGGAAGTGGGCTGCGCTCTCGGGTGCGTACCCGCGGTGGTCCGCCAGTTCGGAGTCGCCATAGCCGGGCAAGTCCAATGCTATGGCGGTGAATCCAGCTTCCGCCAGGGCGCTCATGTTGCAATACCAAGTAATCATGGAAGAGGCCAGCCCATGCACCAGGAGCACGGAAGGCCCGCTACCAGCGACGGCGTACCGGACGTTTATGCCGTCCACGATGACATCTTCGATTTTGGCCTGCTGCATCAGCGCTGCAGTCATTGACTGTAACCCTTGGCAATCGCAAGTTTCAAAGAGTCAGGGGCCGCGTTAGCGGCCCCTTAGTTTACACCATGGCAGCTTCCAGGGGTTCAGTAGCTGCCTTGTCCGGTTCACCGTCGCCGGAAATCGTCAGCCCGTCGGGCCCGGCATCGACCATCACATGATTCCCTGGGTTTACTTCACCCGAGAGAACCATCCGCGCCAGGGGGTTTTCCAATTGCCGCTGGATGGCCCGACGTAGTGGACGGGCCCCGTACACCGTGTCGAAGCCCTCCTTGGCCAGCCACATCTCTGCGTCCGGAGTGAGTTCGAAAGTGATTTCCCGGTCTTCCAGACGCCGCTGCACGTCAACGACCATCAACTTGACGATCTCGATGATCTGATCCTGGCTCAAGGGATGGAAGACGATGGTGTCGTCGATGCGATTCAGGAACTCGGGCCGGAAGGCGCGCTTCAGGGCGGCACCAACCGATTCCCTGAGCGTATTCATTGCATCCTTCTCGTCCACGCTCTCGGGTCGGAATCCAAAGGGCTGACGGCCGACCGTTTCACTGCCAAGATTGCTGGTCATTATGATGACCGTATTCCGGAAATCTACGGTGCGGCCCTGTCCGTCGGTCAGCCGTCCGTCCTCCATGATTTGTAGCAGGATGTTGAAGACATCGGGGTGAGCCTTTTCGATTTCGTCGAACAGCAGGACCCGGTATGGCCGTCGGCGCACTGCCTCGGTGAGCTGGCCACCCTCGTCGTAGCCGACATAACCGGGAGGAGCGCCGACCAATCGAGACACGGAATGGCGCTCCATGTACTCCGACATGTCAATGCGAACCATGTTGGCTTCGTCGTCGAACAGGAACTCGGCCAACGCTCTCGCAAGCTCGGTCTTCCCGACGCCGGTGGGGCCCAGGAAGATGAAGCTGCCGATGGGGCGACGAGGGTCGCTCAGACCGGAGCGCGACCGGCGGATGGCCTCAGCCACCGCCACCACCGCTTCATCCTGCCCGACCAGTCTCCTGTGCAGATCGTCCTCCATGTGGACCAGCCGCTCACCCTCGCCTTCCAGGAGGCGCCCGGTGGGAATGCCCGTCCAGTCCGAGACCAAGCGGGCGATGTCCATTTCGTCGACCACGCTGTCTACAGTTCGATCCTGCCGCTCGGCCATGAGCCTGGAATCGTACTCCTCCTGCAGGCGCAGGCGCTCGGTGCGCAGTTCGGCGGCCCGCTCGTATTCGGAACGTTCGGCCGCAGCTGCCTCCTGGTCTATGAGATACCTGATGCGCTCTTCCTGCTCCTTCAGATGTGCGGGAAGGATCTGGGCATCGATGCGCAGTTTGCTGGCGGCTTCGTCGATGAAGTCCACAGCCTTGTCGGGCAACTGTCGCCCGGTAACGTAGCGGTCGCTCAGGCGAGCAGCCGCCACGAGGGCGGCGTCGCTGATGTCCACCTTGTGGTGGGCTTCATACCTGGGACGCAGCACCTTCAGAATCTCGACCGTCTCTTCGACAGAGGGCTCATCCAGGTAAACGGGCTGAAAGCGCCGCTCAAGCGCGGAATCGCGTTCGATATACTTGCGATATTCGTCGAGGGTGGTGGCGCCCACGCACTGCATCTCGCCGCGCGACAAAGCGGGCTTCAGCATGTTGCTGGCGTCTACGCCTCCCTCACTGCCGCCTGCCCCCACCATGGTGTGCAGCTCGTCGAGAAAGAGGATTATCTCTCCTCCGGCCTCCTTCACCTCATCGATTACCGACTTGAGCCTTTCCTCGAACTCGCCACGGAATTTGGAGCCAGCAACCATGGCGGGCAGGTCCAACGCCATGACTCGCCGTTCGTACAGCGAGTCCGGAACGTCGCCGGAGGCGATTCTCTGAGCCAGACCCTCGACAATGGCTGTCTTGCCCACGCCAGCTTCGCCGATGATGACCGGGTTGTTCTTGCGGCGACGGGTGAGAGTCTGCATCACCTGCCTGATCTCTGAGTCGCGGCCCACCACCGGGTCCAGCTTGCCCTCCCTGGCCATTTCGGTGAGGTCGATGCTGAAGCGCTCGAGGGAACGGTATCGGCTTTCCGCGTCGCGATCGTCGACGCGGTGGCTGCCACGCACCTGGGTCAGGGCCTGGTACACCCGTTCGCGGTCGATGCGGTAGGCCATCAACATATCCGCCGAGAACCCCTGCGGCTCCATGACCGCGGCAATGAAAATATGCTCGGCTCCGATGAACTCGTCGTTCAGGCGGGTTGCTTCCATCCGGGCATTCTGGACAAGCCGCTGGGCGCGCGGTGTGGGATATATCTGCTGAGCTTCGTAGGCCAGCTTGGGGGCGGCTTCGAGAGCTCGTTGGAGGGACGTTCGAAGCTCGCCCGTCGGTGCCCCCAGCTCGGACAGGATTCTTGCCGGCACGCCGTCCTCCAGTTCCAGCAGCGCCAGCAGGATGTGCTCAACGTCCCACTGGCTGTGACGGTATCGACGAACCAGTTCCTGCGAATTCTGCAACACCTGCCGCGCCTGGTTCGTGAACTGATCATTCTGTGCGGTCATGTCTCCACCTCCCTAGCCGAATCCCGATGGCCGGTTCCTGACCAGGTTCTGCTTTCGAAGGGTGTTTACTGCATTGGTCAGTTCGGCTACCTCTGCCTCCAGTTGTTCAATTTGGTCCATCAGCTTCAGGGCAACCTCCGCGCCGGCGAGGTTTACGCCCATGTCATCGATGAGTGTTCGCAACCGCCGGATGCGGGCAATGTCAGCCATCGAATACAGCCTCTGGCGGCCAGTGGTCCGCGAGGGCCATATGAGCCCGGCACGCTCGTAGTGCCGGAGGGTCTGGGCGTGTACTCCCACGATGCGCGCCGCGACGCTAATCGCGAAACAGGGTTCCTCGTGAAGGCGACTTTCTTCTGGCATCATTGGGCTTCCCTCAGATTGAACGGTATCCGAACGTTTGCCGACGTGTGGGGATGCATACGGGGCTTTGACGCCCTACGGCCCACGCAAGGTGGCCCCATCCCCGAACACGGACCGTTCCGACCGCATATCGCGGAGCTTTTTGAACAGGTCCAATTCTTCGTCAGTCATGTCGGGCGGAATGCGTAACTTGACGGTGACAAACAGATCGCCTCGGTTTCCCTGGTTCGACAGGCCCGGCATACCCAGGCCGGACAGCCGGAAACGGCGCTCGTTGGGGGTGTTGGGAGGGACGGTCAATGCAACCTTCCCTGTCAGGGTCGGCGCCACGATTTCCGCTCCCAGGACGGCGTCGTCTACATCAAGGTCAACGTCGATGTACAGATCGCGGCCATCCCTTCTGAATCTGGAGTGTTCCATCACGGACACAATCAGATTGAAGTCTCTTCCCTCGCTGCCGCCGGACCCAATGTGCACCTTCGAACCATCGTCCACGCCGGCCGGGATCTTCACCTCGAGGTTGCGTCCGTCGTCCAGACGAAGGGAGCGGGTTGCTCCGTAGAACGCCTCTTCCAGGGTAATTTCCATGGGATGTTCCGGGGGTGGTCTCCTTGATTGGCGACGGTTGGCATTGAACAATTCGTCGAAGGGGACGCCGCCGCCCGAAAACGGACTGCCAGAGTGGCGACGGAAGTTGGCAAAGATGTCATCATGACCGCCAGAGGTGGAAGTCCATCGGTAGTTTCCGCCGTACGGACCTGGCCTATCAGAGGGGCCGTGCTCGCCGACGTGCCGCCAGTTTTCACCGTAGAGGTCGTATTTTTTGCGGGACCCCTCGTCGGAGAGGACGCCGTAGGCTTCATTGATTTCCTTGAACTTTTCCTCGGACGATTCGTCGCCCTTGTTGACGTCCGGGTGGTACTGGCGCGCCAGCCTGCGATAGGCTTGGCGGATTTCCTTTTCAGAGGCACCTTTTGAGACGCCGAGCAATTCGTAGTAGTTGGCCATGGCAGCGCCCCTCTTTGCGGTGATTTCTTTAGTCAGTGCGGAGAAATGAGTGCGAACCGCACCTTGTCATAATTGTATAAGTTGATAGCAGTGCAGTCAAGTTTATATATTTGCATAAGTCAGCTTAAATGAGAGGTTAGGCTTCCCTGCGGGGGATTCACGGGAATACCGAATACTGATAGAATGAGTGCACTCAGGTAGGGCCGTCATTGCCTGGGGTATGTTCCCCGATAGCTCAGCGGTAGAGCGGGCGGCTGTTAACCGCTAGGTCGTAGGTTCGAATCCTACTCGGGGAGCCACAGCTACAAATGGGCGTCCAGAGTCGGCAAACTATGGATGAGTGTCACAGCGGTTAATACGCGACTCAAAGCTGACCCAGCTTTGGGCATTACCCAGCGGTTACAAAAAACGCTCCAAGATTATCTCCGGTACCACCGCATTGAGGGGAGCACAGAGGCCACCGTCAAGTTCTATGCCAAGGAACTGCGGCTGTTTCTCCAGGATCTCGAAACAACTGATGGCGGGTGCCAGACCCTGACCGACCTCTCCTCTCTCCACGTCCTTCAGCACCTCGGCTCAATGCGAGAGCGAGGATTGAAGCCCCGTTCAATCCGCGCCCGGTAGCAATCAATCACCACCTGGCTGAACTGGTGTGTTGATTGGGGCCTCATCGACTCCTCTCCTGCAGCACGAATCAAAGCCCCCAAGGTACCCAAGACACGAAAGCCTTTTTGACTGAGGAGAAGTTCGCTTCTCTGCTCGAGCTTTGCCCCCTGAACACCTTCGCCGGCGCTCGCAGGCAATCTATGCTGTGGATGATGGCCACCACCGGGATCAGGAGAAACGAAATGTGGATGCTGAATAAGGAGGACTTGGACTGGGACAATTCAGTGATTCGAGTGATCTTCGGCAAGGGCCAGAAAGAGAGACAGGTACCGTTTGAACGGCACTGTCAGCGAGCGATGCTCCGTTACTTGCAACAGCGTTGCGATTCTCTGGAATGGCTATGGATCACCGAGGAGGGAATCAGACTGGGATATGACGGAATCTGGCAGGACATGAAGCGGTTATCAGAAAGGGCCGAGGTAGAAATGAAGGATGCCTGTCACATATTCAGAAGGACCTTCGCCGCCAACGCCGTCAAGCAGAGCATCCCTCGACCGTATGTGCAGGCGATTGCAGGCTGGTCGACGCCCCAGATGCTGGACCACTACGTGGCGGCGATGGAAGCAGAGGAGGAGGCTATAGAGGCATTCAGGCAGTTCAAGCCTTTCGGGAAATAGATTTCCCGGATGGCTATTGTTCATAGTCAGGTGGTTCCGGATTTGATTTCAGCCTGATATCTATCCTGATAAGACCGAGGTCGATGGTTCGAGTCCATCCAGGCCCACCACACACCCCGATTATGGTAAACTCAGATACGAAATGACGGCTTTTTCTCTCAGGTGCCACCAGATGAATGGTCGTCAAGCAGCATTTTGACCACAGTCTTCGCGCAAACGGGAAACGGTTTCTCAGCAGCCTGAAGGCCTCCAACAGGTACTCCGAAGGGTACCTTGCCAGCCTCGAAACCACCCTTGGCATGGCCGCCCTCTACACCGAGGAGCAGGGCTGGCCCGATGTGCAGGAAATTACCACCGAGCACATCGAGGACTACCTGTCCTATCTCCAAGACCGGGAGCGGTGGTTCGGTGAGCGGACATACGCCGAGCCCAAGAAACTCTCCAAGGGCCACATCAACGCCCAGTACCGCCGCCTGAACAGGTTCTTCAACTGGCTGGTGGAGCGCAAACTTATCGACGAGAATCCGCTCGGCGATATAGAGCCGCCCAGCCTGGACGAGAAGACTGTTCCTATCGTCACAGAAGACCAGATGAGGGACCTGCTGACCCTCGCTGACCCCGCCCTCGCCAGAACTTCCGCCCACCGCTTCCGGTTGACTCGCGACCGGGCAGTGCTGTACGCATTTTGGGATACTCCCGGTCGGCTGAGCGAAATCGCCAAGCTGCGACTCCAAAACTCCGACCTGACCAACGGCACGCTGCAGGTGATGGGCAAGGGTCGTAGAGAGCGAAAAATGCCCATAGGCGACACAGCGAGGTCCGTGATTTGGGACTACCTGCAGGAAAGAGAATCCCTCATGCCCCGCACTGATGCTCTGTGGGTGTCTGAGCAGGGTGAGGCGCTACTGTCCAACGGAGTCCGGCAGCTTCTCATGCGCCTGGCGAAGCGAGCCAACATCGAGGGCATGCATCCGCACCGTTTCCGCCATTCCTACGCCATCAACGCCCTGCGGGCCGGAATGCCCGAGCAGGTACTGAAAATAGTCGGCGGATGGAGAAAGATACCCGAGACTTACTTCAAGACTCTGGGGGAGGAGGACGCCATCGAGTTTCACCGACAGGTCAGCCCCGGGGACCGGCTGGGGAAGTCGGTGTCGGGGCGAAACGGGCGGAAGCAGGGTCGGCAGAGGGGGAGGCTGTAAAATAAATTCTACTATTTCCGTCGTAAGACGGCCGTGCGGGTGCATATGAAGATTTATTTTGCTGGCTCCATACGAGGGGGAGATCAAGATCGGGAGATTTACCACATTCTCATCGGAAGGCTGCAGCAATTCGCTGAAGTCCTTACTGAACACGTTGGAGACCCTGCATTGACGGACCAAGGCGAAAGCACAAAATCGGACGAAGAAATCTTCCAACGGGATGTTGCCTGGATTCGTGAGGCGGATATTATCGTCGCGGAAGTGACTGTGCCCTCTATGGGCGTGGGCTATGAGCTCGGTTTCGGCGAATCCATAGGGAAGGACGTTCTTTGCTTATACAGAGAAAAGGACGGTCGGAGACTGTCGGCAATGATAGCCGGAAACCCTCGGTTTCGGGTTCAGGTTTATCAGGGTGTGGACGCAGCGGTTGAATTAGTGAAAGACTTCATAGACCATAGAGTCGCACGAAAACTGTGATTCTTGTCAATCCGCACCAGCTTTCTTGAACTATCGCTCGAGAGAGCCTTGGTGCAAACTGTGAATTAGGGACGCAGGCTACCATCGCCTATCAGGTATTCAGCTAATGACCAGCGCTACTCCCGAACAACGAGCGAGGGCCAACATCGACCGGCTGCTGGAGCTGGCGGGCTGGGCGGTGCAGGATCTGGCCGCAATTAACGTCCATGCCACCAGAGGCGTGGCCGTGCGCGAGTTTCCGCTGCTGACCGGCCACGGAACTGCCGACTACTTGCTGTACGTCGATGGCAGGGCGGCCGGCGTGATCGAGGCCAAGCCGGCGGGCCACACCCTCACCGGGGTGGAGGCGCAGTCCGGAAAGTATGGTGCGGGTTTGCCGGACAACCTGCCCTGTTTCGCTCGCCCTCTGCCGTTTCTGTATGAGAGCACTGGCACGGAGACGCGGTTCACCAATGGGCTGGACCCTCAGCCGCGCAGCCGAAACGTATTTTCTTTCCATACCCCAGAGACGCTGGCCAGGTGGCTGGGCGTGCAGGAAACTTCTGCTGAGTCGTCGCCGGATGGGCCTGAGCTGATTGCGGACGATGGCGGCGGCGGTTACCGCATCCGGCAAAGCCTGCGTCGCAGGTTGACCACCATGCCGCCGCTGGAGAACTCCGGCCTCTGGTCGGTGCAGGCCGAGGCCATCCGTAACCTGGAGCAGTCATTGGCCGAGGCGCGTCCGCGTTCCCTGGTGCAGATGGCCACTGGCAGCGGCAAGACGTTCATGGCCTGTAATCAGGTGTACCGTCTCATCAAGCACGCCGGAGCGCGCCGGGTGCTGTTCCTCGTTGACCGCAGCAACCTGGGGCGACAGACGCTGCGGGAGTTCCAGGGCTTCACCGTCCCTGGCGACGGACGCAAGTTCACCGAGCTCTACAACGTCCAGCTTCTGCAATCGAACAGCATCGACCCGGTGAGCAAGGTCTGCATCTCCACCATCCAGCGGGTCTACTCAATGCTGAGGGGCGAGGATCTGGACCCGGAACTGGAGGAGGCGTCCGGGTATGACGTGGCGTCAACCCGCTCATCGCCGCAGACGGTGGAGTACAGCAGGAACTTCCCCATCGAGGAGTTTGACTTCATCATCACCGACGAGTGCCACCGCTCCATCTACGACCTGTGGCGCCAGGTGCTGGAGTACTTCGACGCCTTCCTCATAGGACTCACGGCCACGCCGTCCAAGCAGACCATGGGCTTCTTCAACCAGAACCTGGTGACGGAGTACAACCACCAGCAGGCGGTCGTCGACGGCGTCAACGTCCCTTACAACGTCTATCGCATCGAAACGAAAATTACGGAGGAGGGCTCCACCATCGAGGCGGGCATGTCGGTGGACCGCCGGGACCGCCGCACCCGGAAGGTTCGCTGGGAGGAACTGGAAGAGGAACTGCCCTATACCGCCGGCCAGCTAGACCGCGACGTGGTGACGGTGGACCAGATCCGCACCGTCATCCAGACCTTCCGCGACAGGGTTACGACGGAGATTTTCCCGAGACGGGAGCATGTGCCCAAGACCATCATCTTCGCCAAGGACGACAGCCACGCCGACGACATTGTGAACATCGTGCGAGAGGAATTCGGCAAAGGCAACGAGTTTTGCCAGAAGATCACCTACCGCACCACAGGAGCCAAGCCCGAGGACCTGATCACGCAGTTCCGCAACAGCTTCTATCCCCGCATCGTGGTCACCGTGGACATGATCGCCACCGGCACCGACATCAAGCCCGTCGAGATCGTGTTTTTCATGCGCAACGTGCGCAGCCGCAACTTCTTCGAGCAGATGAAGGGGCGCGGCGTCCGCAGAATCTCCACCACGGAGTTCAATTCCGTTACGCCCGACGCCACAGACAAGGAGCGCTTCGTCATCGTGGACGCCGTGGGCGTCACCGAGAGCGAGCTGGGCGAGTCCTACTCGCTGGACCGGAAGCCTTCGGTTCTCTTCGACAAGCTGCTGGACCTGGTGGCCAGGGGCGACCGCGAGCCGGACACCCTATCGTCGCTGGCCAGCCGCCTGGCCCGGCTGGACCGGAGGCTCTCGCCCCAGGACCGGCAGGCGGTGGAGTCGGTGGCCGACGGCGCCACGATAAAGGAACTGGTATCGAAGCTGGTGAATGCCACCGACCCAGACGAGGCGCTGAAAGCGGCGCAGGAGGCGACGGGACAGGACGAACCGCCGGATGAGGCCATCGCCAAGGCCGAAAAGGAGTTGCTTGAGGCGGCGGCCAAGCCCTTCGCCGCCAACCCGGGCCTGCGGCAGCGGCTGACCGACATCCACCGGGCCTACGAACAGACCATTGACACGGTGTCGCAGGACACGGTGCTGCGAGCGGAGTTCTCCGGCGCCGAGGCCGACGAGCTCACCCGCTCCTTCCGGGAGTACATCGAGGAACACCGCGACGAGATCACTGCCCTGCAGGTTCTGTACCAGCGACCCTACAGCCAGCGCCTGAGCCTGGACGAGATCAAGGCACTGGCCGCCGCACTGCAGAGTCCGCCCCGCTCTTGGACTCCGCCGCGGCTGTGGGACGCCTACCGGCAACTGGACCAGTCGCGGGTGCGCGGGTCCAGCCAGCGGGTGATGGCCGACATCGTGTCGCTGGTGCGCTATGCCGTGGGCCACGAAGGCGAACTGGCCCCCTTTGCCGAGCAAGTGGAGGAGCGGTTCCGGGGCTGGCTGTCGACGCAGGAAATCGCCGGGCGAGAGTTCACCGACGAGCAGCGCCAGTGGCTGGAGGACATCAAGGACCACATCGCCGGCAGCGTTAGCATCGAACCCGCCGACCTTCAACACGCCCCCTTCGTCCAGCGGGGCGGCATCGGCCGCGCTTACCAAGTCTTCGGCGACGGGCTGGCCTCGCTGTTGGAGGAGTTGAACTTGGCGCTGGTGGGGTAGGCAACGCCTTGTCGCTACCATGGGCGTCAGTCATTACTACGGAATTTTTCACTTTAATTGGTGAGGCACCCATCAACATGAACGAGACCCTGATAATGTCTTTCACTGGCGTGGTCGCTCTGAGCACCGTATTCTACGTTGTCATAACCTGTTGGCTGGCTTGGGAAACTCGCAAAATGAGAACTGCCCAAAATGAGCCGAGGGTGAGTGTTCAGTTGGAACTCAACCATCAATTTGGGAATGGAGGGATGCAACTGGCTATACGCAATGAGGGGATGGGGCCGGCAGAAGACATCAGGTTTGAGTTTGAAGGTGACCCCAATTATTTCACCGCAAATGGAATGGGCACACCAATTGACGAAGTGCCCGCAATTAAAGAAGGCCTAAGATATTTGGGTCCTGGGCGAGAGTTCGCTTTTGTTTTGGGGTGGCTATTTGGAGATGCATTCGAGCGAGCAACTGAACAACCTTGGACGTTTCATATTCGATACAAAGACCAAACAGGTAAGTCAAAGAAGGACAAATATATTCTACACTTTTCTCAATTTTCACACCTAATCCTCAGCAAAGGCGATCCTTTGCGCGGCATCGAGAAACACTTGGGTGACATCAAGAAGGACTTCAGACATCTAGGAACCGGCTTCCACAAGCCACAAGTTATTACCCAGGCCAAAGAGGAACGTCGTAAAGAAATGGAGGAACTCTATCAGCAACAGAGAAAAAGACGCTCTCAACAACAGGCACATGAACAAACGGAAGAGTCCGAATCCGGTTCAGAAACCGTTAGTTAAAGTAGGGAAATATGCATATTAGCGCCCTTCCCTACGGCTGGACTTCAGCCGCCCTTTCGGATGTCTGCCAAGTCGTTCAGGGGCAATCGCCGCCCGGTGAAACCTACAACATCGACGGGATGGGACTGCCCTTTCTGCAAGGGAAGGCGGAATTTGGAGATACTTACCCCACGGCTGTCAAATGGTGTTCTGCACCCACCAAGATAGCTGAGCCTGATGATGTTCTAATCTCAATACGCGCTCCAGTTGGGCCAACCAATCTTTGCCCGGCACGTTCCTGCATCGGTAGGGGTTTGGCCGCAATCAGACCGCAAGGAGACATACCATCCAAGTATGTCCTCTATTCATTAAGAGCGTCTGAACAGGAACTGCGAACCAATTCGACAGGCACGACCTTTGACGCTATACGTGGCGACGACCTTCGCTCGCACCCCCTCCCCCTCCCACCCCTGGCCGAGCAGCGGCGCATTGTGGCGGAGATCGAGACGCAGTTCACGCGGCTGGACGCGTCGGTGGCGGCGCTTCGGCGGGCGCAGGCCAACCTGAAGCGCTACCGGGCCAGCGTCCTCAAGGACGCCTGCGAAGGCCGCCTGGTCTCCACCGATGCGGAGCTGACCCGCTCCGAGGGCGGCGAGTACGAACCCGCCGCCGTCCTGCTGGAGCGCATCCTGGCCGAGCGCCGCGCCCGCTGGGAGTCGCAGGAGAAGCGGCGGGGCAAGTACAAGGAACCCTCCGCTCCTGACACGTCCGCGCTGCCGACACTGCCCGAGGGCTGGGTGTGGAGTTCCTTGGGCCAATGCTTTGATGTATATGTTGGGGCCACGCCCCGCAGAACCAGAGAGGATTACTGGAATGGAGAAATTGCGTGGGTTAGCAGTGGCGAGGTATCGTTCAATAGAATAGCGGAAACTAGAGAAACGATCACAGTTGAGGGGCTAAAAAACACCAGCACCGACCTTCATCCTCCGGGCACGGTGTTGTTGGGAATGATTGGGGAGGGCAAGACCCGAGGCCAAGTCTCAATATTAGATATCCCAGCTTGCAACAGCCAAAACTCGGCGGCTATTCGAGTATCAGAGGCCGGCACTTCCGCAGAGTACGTCTTCTACTACCTCTGGGGCCAATATAGGGAGACCCGGCAGATCGGGTCAGGGAACAATCAGCCCGCCTTGAACAAGACGAGGGTGCAAGAAATCCCTCTGCCCCTCCCGTCATTGGAAGAGCAACGGCGCATAGTGGCGGAGGTGGAGCGGCGGCTGTCGGTGGTGCAGCAGGCGGAGGCCACGGTGGAGGCCAGCCTGGCCCGGGCGGAGCGGCTGCGCCAGAGCATCCTCAAGCAGGCGTTCTCCGGCAAGCTGGTGCCCCAGGGCCCCGACGACGAGCCGGCGTCGGTGCTGCTGGAGCGCATTCGCGCCGAGCGCGAGGCGGAAGCGCAGGCATCGGCTGCCAGCAAGGGCCAGTCCCAGCGGCGGGGCAAAAGGAAGGCGACGGCATGACGACCTCGGTGGACATCGGCCAGAAGCTCTGGAACTACTGCAACGTCCTGCGCGAGGACGGGCTGTCATACGGCGACTACCTGGAGCAGCTCACCTACCTCATCTTCCTCAAGATGATGGACGAGCGCACCAGCCCGGCCTACGCCCTGCTGCCGGACTATCAGCCGCCGCCCATCCCCGAGGGCTACCGCTGGCCCGACCTACTTTCCCAAGAGGGAGCCGAAATAGAGACCCACTACCGGCGCACCCTGGAGACACTGGGCCAGCAGCCCGGCACCCTGGGCGTCATCTTTCGCAAGGCCATCAACAGAATCCAAAACCCGGCCCTGCTAACCCGGCTGGTAAAGGAACTCATCGACAGTGAGAACTGGCTGTCCATGGGCGCCGACGTGAAGGGCGACGCCTACGAGTCGCTGCTGGAGCGCAACGCCCAGGACGTGAAGACCGGCGCCGGGCAGTACTTCACGCCGCGTCCGCTGATCCGGGCCATCGTGGACGTGATGCGCCCCGGCCCCGACGAGACCGTCTGCGACCCGGCCTGCGGCACCGGCGGCTTCCTGCTGGCTGCCCACGACTACATCCTTGATCGTAACTTGTCTATGGACCGAGACCAGAAGGAGCGTCTGCAGCGGGACGCCCTGCACGGCTGGGAGATCGTGGACAGCGCGGCGCGGCTCTGCGCCATGAATCTGTACCTCCACGGCATCGGCGGCGACGAGACCAACATTACCGTGGACGACAGTCTTCGAGGCCAGCCTAAGGATCACTACGACCTGGTGCTGACCAACCCGCCCTTCGGCCGCAAGTCGTCCCTCACCTTCGTCAACGGCGAGGGCGAGACGGAGCGGGAGACGCTGACGGTGGAGCGTTCCGACTTCTGGGCCACCACCAGCAACAAGCAGCTCAACTTCCTCCAGCACGTCCGCACGCTGCTGAAGAACACCGGCCGGGCGGCCATCGTGGTGCCGGACAACGTGCTGTTCGAGGGTGGCGCCGGCGAGACGGTACGCCGCCTCCTGCTGGCCGAGTGCGACGTCCACACCCTGCTGCGGCTGCCCACGGGCATCTTCTACGCCCAGGGTGTCAAGGCCAACGTGCTGTTCTTCGACCGCAAGCCGCCCGCCGAGACGCCGTGGACGCGGGAGCTGTGGATCTACGACCTGCGCACCAACCGCCGCTTCACGCTCAAGGCCAACCCGCTGACCCGCACCGACCTTGACGACTTCGTGGCCAGCTACAACCCGGAGAACCGCCTCCAGCGCGAGGAGTCGGAACGCTTCCACAGCTTCACCTACGACGAGCTGGTCAAGCGCGACAAGGCCAACCTGGACATCTTCTGGCTCCGCGACGAGAGCATGGAGGACACCGCCAACCTCCCCCCGCCCGACGTCATTGCCGACGAGATCCTAGAGGACCTCCGCGCCGCCTTAGAGCAGCTAGAGGAGATTGCCGGGGACTTGGGGACGGGGGCAAGACCTATGACGTAGAATGGTTGTAAAGGCCTTGCGGCAGAGGAAGAGAACCGACACCCATTATTGACACGTATACGTTGACAAAATACAGTATATTGTGTTGGCAACAATTGACCTACACCAAAGACTGGATGTAAGCACGTGGGCAGGCTACAGCCACTGGAGATTCGAGGATTGGCAGGAGGTGAGGGCGATGGAACTTAACGAATACCAGCGCCTTGCCAATCAGACCGACCAGCAGCCGGAAAATGATAGTCTCGAGGCCGAACCTCGCAGCATCATGATCCCTCTTCTGGGGATGGCCGGAGAGGTTGGGGAACTGCTGGGAGAGCACAAGAAGTGGCTCAGGGACGGTGAGTCGTACAAACTGTTTCCCGAACGAGTCAAGGAAGAGCTGGGGGACCTGCTCTGGTACCTGTCCAATGTTGCCACCAAGCACGGACTGACATTGGAAGAGGTGGCTGATTTCAATCTCGCCAAGACCAGCAGACGTTGGCAGCCTGTTGGCGTGGACAGAGCAGCGAAAAAGCTCTTCGATGAGGACTACCCTCTTTCAGAGCGTCTGCCCCGGCAGATGGACATTGCGATCGAGGAAAAATCTGGGATCGCCATCACAACCATTGACGGAGCCAAATACGGCGATCCACTGACGGACAACAGGAACCAGGACGATGGGTACCGGTTCCACGACATTTGTCACCTTTCCTATGCCAGCATTCTCGGTTGGTCTCCGACGATGAGAGCGCTTATGCGGCGCAAGCGCAAGAGCGACCCCAAGGTAGACGAAGTGGAGGACGGCGGACGGGCCATCGTCATCGAGGAAGGAATCTCCGCGATGGTGTTTAGCTATGCCGAGCGCCGAAACTTCCTCGAAGGGGCCGAGGGCGTCAACTACGACCTGCTGCGCACCATCAAGGACATGACCTCTCACCTCGAGGTCAGCGCCCGGACCGAAGGGGACTGGGAGCGGGCGATCATGACGGGGTTCGACATCTGGCGCCAAGTGAAGGCCAACGGTAATGGCCGGATTCGCGCTGACTTGGAGCACGGGACAATCGCGTTGGTTGGTTGACTGAACGAGGGCACGTACCCGGCCCTTTCGGGTCCTATTGCCGCCTAATTGACCAGTAAGCGATACCCGCGACTGTTACACAACCAATCAACCCCGTCGCAAAGGCGGCAAAGCTGATTGTACCCAACAGCACTTTCCATCCCCAGTCCCTTACCCACGTTGGGACGTATGTCTCTGGTGTGTCACTTCCGGTAACAATGACGGTCAATGCTACCCCAAGTATGGTAATCGCAATCAAGAAAATTCCAAACATGACGAGAGGCTGCAAATAGTCGCGAATACCCTTGATGTCTGACCGCAATCTTTTACTCATATCCAATAAGTCGGAATTGACCTGAGTAATATTGCTTGTACTCGAAAAAACTTGCTGCGCTAAAGTTTCTTGAAGGTGAAGCCACATGGATACCCTTGGCTCACGGCGAGGGGGAACGTACCCCAACAATAATTGGATCTCAAAAGTGAAGACTTCGTCATGCACGGGTATAGAAACATCATTGTTACCGATATTGGCAACCCTGATATAGAGTCGCTCGTCATTGTGATTCCGCCCATAATATGGGTCAACTTGAATACCCATCAATCCGACTAGACCTTGGGAAGCATATTTGAATCTAATCCCTATTTTCCCGACTAGGTCTCCCGGCATATTCAACCTTTCTATAGTGGATAGGATAGCGATCTTGCCAGGTTTAATTACGATTCTTCCTTCAACATGCCGTTCGTTCGGTTTGAAAGGTTCATCCTCTAGGATCAATCCGTCTGACGCAACTCTTAACGCATAGGAGGCCTCTTTTACGCAATTGTAGTCCCAAGTACCTTCTCTAAATACTTCCCCTCTAGTGATACGGCTATGGATTTCGTTGTGCCCGAGAATCATTGTTGATTCCTCCGGTCCGTATTTGAACAATTCTGAACTGCCGCCTTAACAGAACTAGTGATATTCCACTTCGGTGGAAACCAAAAATCAATAGGGCTTTTCGACGGACGATAGACCTGCTTGATACGGTTCCGGTCGTTCACGCCCGTGACGTCGGGGTGTCTCACCCTGGCGTACTTGGAGACCTCGCAGAAGAGGTTCTGGCAGTCTATCAGTTGGAGTCGCCTTCCCCACAATGAGCGGAACGCCAGCCCCAGTCGCTCGAACTCGTACTCTTGGCGGTCGGTGACCAGCTTGATGATATCCGGTTCACTCAGACCGCCCAAATCGCTGAAGCACTTGTGGATCCCGTCCCGCGCTCCCGGGCCCGGGACTACAAACTCCATCTCGGAGAAGTCACAAATCTCGCTGTAGTTCAGGTCGGTGACGAACTGGTACGCCAAGAAGTCCCCGATCATGGGGTACGACCGCAGAATTTCGAAAGCCTGCCTCATGCTGGTTGCACCCGACACTTGGTACGGTACCTCGTCGTCCATCATGCGTTCGAGAAGCTTGAGGTGGTTCCGGTGTTTCTGACGGTAGCCAAAGGCGGTGCTACCAGAAGGCATGATATACGCCCCGGAGTAGATGCGTGCCTTCGAAGCCAGTGCTGTGGACAACAGGCCGTCAATCAGGTCGAAAGAGTATCCTTCCCAAGTAATCATCCCAAGGCAGGACGTCAAAAGTTCCCAAGTCTCTATCTTGTTGAAGAGCTTGAAGAGGATGGTGCGAAAGAAGACCTCCGGGACAGACTGGTCCCCGTCGTAGATGACGTTACGAATGAGGTACTGGCTTACCCGGTCGGATGCCCGATAGGCGTTGGTGAACTTGTGACGGGCGATTATGGGATCATCGGTCCAGGGAGGTTCCTTTCCCTCCAGCTTCCGAAAGAAGACCTCCTGCCGCTCAGCGGCGAATCGCCAATAGGTGAAGTAGACGACTGTTGGGGAAGCAGGAGAAAGGCTCTGGAATATCGGTGTCCCCGTTTGAGAACCTAACGGGAAATGCAGCTGACTTTGGGGCTTGGGCTGTCGGTCATCGCCGCTACGGATTGGTCTACCCATCCGATCCCGCATCCTCGAAAATCGCTAGGGCATTGCCGACCCTCGCGGCCAGCGATTTTACCGAGTACTTTGGGCGTTCCAGCTTGACCGGGGTAGCAATGCAAACCATTTGATCAAACCTCAAACCCATCTCGTGAGCCATGAACTTGCCGAGGCGGCACAGTCCCAGATAGTTTCCATAGGCTCTCTCGACCACATATTGAGTAGCATAGAATCCGGTGACCGAGAGACCTCCCGCTTGAGATGGCGCAAAAGCGACCTGCTGTAGACAAGGGAACCCTCGTATTGGCTGGTCGGTATGATCGTTTCTAGGATCAAAAAGACCGGCTTGCAATGCAGTCCGTCTGTGGTTACCTTTATTCCAAGTCTGGATTATGTGCTCTAGTTGATTAAAACCGCCTTTACCTTCCTTATCCGCACCATACGATGTCAGGCGCTGAAAGTATAGACCGTACCTATTCCTCTGGTGTTTACGGAGCTTTGGCAAGATGCGGTTGTAGCGGTCATAGAGTTCCTGTCTATCAGCGCGGGGATTCCAAATAGACGGGAAGATAGTGTTAGCCACGGTATTGCAGGAAAGGCCTTTTCTGTCTCCTTCCAAGAGATCGTCCAGGGCACCACGAATCTCTGGAATTTCATCTGGATCCGTATCACTAATGTCTCGAATGACGACAACAACCGGCGAGACCTCGTTTGCCTTGAGGACAGTAAGGAACACTTTGGCCCAAGCCACAGACAGATTTCGCTCTTCCACCAACATTGCTTTCCCCTCAATCTCCTTCCGAAAGATGGCGAAACACACTGCGCCCGACAAACGCCCGCCTAGAGACCCTGACATACCCGGCCCAGCCCGTGGGCGTGCTGAGTTTGCCAATTCCCGGCTGGCAAGCCCGATACAAGGGTCCACTCCCTGATTTACCTACCTCTTCCAAGCAACTCCCTTCGCACCCCGAATCCTCGTGCACCTGCACGAGGTCTCCCACCTCCACCTCTATCGCCCGCCCAGTCCAATGTGGATCCACTACCCAGACTGTATTTGCCGATTCCCAACCGAGTGCTTGAGCTTGGGCTTTCCTGCGGCCAACCTTCAGAAGAATTTCAGCGTGGGAACCGGGCAGCAACCGCAAGCTCCTCCACATGTGGTAAATCAACGCGGAATAACCAACTCCGAAGTAACCCGATATTACATAGACCTGTGCCGAGGTGGGATAATCGGCAGACCAATTTCGAATTGCAAAGGCTCGCTCTACCGCCATCTTGGGCATCAGCAGCGCGCCAGCGAAGCAATCAGCCATAAACTCCTTGGGATCAGTGCCGAACTTCTCTGACTCTCCTACAAGGTCATCTATGGTAGTGCCGTCTCCAGCGTGGAAATGCCCCAGTTCATGAGCGCAGGTGAAAACACGCCTCCCTGAAGGTCGAAGGGATGACACGATAATTGCCGGGTCAGGATTACAGTAAAGCATTCCTTCCATGGAAGGAATGTCAGCGAATCTGACCTCGATACCGAGTGTTTCAGCCAAATCGTATACGCAGATAGCTTCATCCAACTTGTAGCCAGCGTTCTTTCGCATCCTGAGGGCAGCCGCAAAGGCGCCTTGGGCCATTCTTTTCAATCCAGTCAATTTCTAACCGCCATCGCCGGTTTTCAGAGACCGGATCAACAAGAGCAGGCGGTCAAGGTCCTGATCACTTAGCTTGCCCAATTCTCGTGCTGCCAATCTAGCCTTGTCGCTGATATCGTCCCCCTCTGCTTCTCCCAAGAGCCACGGAATGTTAACCCCGTAAAGTTCTGCCAGTGTATTCAATTCCTCGGCGAGAACCCTCCGTCGTCCGGCTTCCATTTCGGAAACCGTCGGCCGGTGCCATCCTAGCTGTGTGGCTACCTGGCCTTGCGTAAGTCCAGCCATCTCTCGTGCCAGCTTCAAGCGATTGGCCAAATCTTGGCGGAGGGAGTCCTGTGTATTCATTGAACCACCGGGGCCGCTTTCATGCACTCCACAACACCGTCGGCGATTTCTCTAACCGAGAGCAAGCGATTACCCACCTGAGGTACAAATACACTGTCTGGAAGTTCACGGCCAACAGCCTCAGACAGCAGCACGGTGGCCTCTACTCCGCAGAGGCTGTCGAAATCCTGTATATCCTTAAATGGGCGAGTATCGGGGCCAATTCCGCCAACACTTCTACCGCTGGTTTTTTGGACTTGGGTGACAGCCGAGATTACGTGGCGCACAATGTCATCTCTATCCATCGACAACTCCTTACATTCGGTAAGATATTCTTACATAAATGACCTAGATACGTCAAGTGGGTCTGGTTTGTCCACCTGACAACCGCGGAGTGGATTCCAGATTCAACCTGTGATCTATACCACTCGTTCTGACCCTTCTCCATGGGTGTTGATTGGGAAGTTCAATGTCACCGTGCAGGGAGCCAGATCGAAAGGGCCGCCCACAAATGAGTTTGGCGAATTGGGGAATGAGCTTCAAGTGATACAATCGCCAGCGATTTCTGGAACCGATTCTGTGGGGGGCTCCATGTTCAAGACGAACCCGGTATCGCTGAAAGAGCTTCTGGATGACGCGGAGAGCGGGAAGATACAGCTGCCCGACTTTCAGCGGGGCTGGGTGTGGGACGATGACCGCATTCGCGGGCTGCTGGCCAGCATTTCCCGTGGCTTTCCCGTGGGAGCGATAATGACCCTGGAGGCTGGCGGGGAGATTCGCCTCAAGAGCAGGATGATCGAGGGAGCCGAGGGAAAGGATGGGACCTCATTGGACGCCTTTCTTCTCGACGGTCAGCAGCGGCTTACCTCTCTCTATCAGTCTCTCAGGCACGAAGGGCCCGTAGACACGCATGACAATAGAGGACGGCGGATCAAGCGCTGGTACTACATCGATATGATGGCCGCCATGGACCCCAACGCAGACAGGGAGGACGCGATAGTCAGCGTACCCGAGGACAAGAGGGAGACCAGGAACTTCGGCAGGGAAGTGGTACGGGACCTGTCCAGCAGAGAGCTCGAATACGAGCAGCACATGATGCCCACGGAGAGACTGCTGGACAACAGCCTGAGTTGGCTGTTCGGGTACGTGGGGCACTGGAACGGCAGGGACGACGAACACCCAGACGGTGGGGGATTTTCCTTCTACGAGCGATTCAACCAGTACGTGATGAGTCAGTTTTCTGAATACAGCCTCCCGGTCATTAGCCTGGACAAGGAAACACCAAAGGAGGCCGTCTGCACGGTTTTCGAGAAAGTAAATACCGGTGGCGTTACCCTTTCGATGTTCGAGCTGGTAACGGCATCCTTTGCCGCGCAGGACGAAAACCTCTCCCTGAGAGAAGATTGGGACTCCCGCAGGAACCACTTGCACAGCGCGTTTGGCGTGTTGCAGGGAATTGGCGGAGACCAATTCCTGCAGGCTGTGGCTTTGCTCACCACTCAGAAACGTCGACGGGAGGCGATAGAGGAGGCCCTTCCTCAGAATCGTGTCCCGGCCATCAATTGCAGGAAGAACGACATCTTGAGCCTGGATGTGTCTGACTACCACAAATGGGCCGGTAGGGTCGAGCAAGGCTTCATTGAGGCAGCGAAGTTTCTCCATAGCCAGTACATATTCACAAGGTATGACGTGCCGTATAACACCCAGTTGGTCCCTCTGGCTGCGCTATACGTGGAGTTAGGCGATCAACTTGCGCCGGCAATGGCCAGAGCGAAGCTGGAGAGGTGGTTCTGGTCGGGCATATTTGGAGAGGTGTATGGAGGTGCCGTAGAGACTCAGTTCGGCCTGGACCTGGCGCAGGTGGCCAACTGGATCAGAGGAGGCTCTCAGCCGGTGCTGGTCGGTGAGGCAAACTTCATCCCAGAACGCTTGCTTTCGCTGCGCACCCGAAACAGCGCCGCCTACAAGGGACTCTACGCACTGCAGATGAAGAGCGGGGCATCGGATTGGCGCACTGGCGAGCAGCTTGCCTTTGCCACTTGGCACCAGGAAAACATCGACATCCACCACATCTTCCCCGTTGCGTGGTGCGCCAAGGCGAACCCGCCGGTGCCTCCCCGGCTGTACAACTCGATCATCAACAAGACTCCCATCGACGCAGCCACCAACAGGAAGATTGGCGGGAGCGCTCCGTCTACCTATCTCCGTAGGTTGGAAAACGACATCAACCAAGACGACCTGCACAGTGTCCTGCATTCCCACTGGATTTCCACTGATTTGCTGGCGGAAGACCGATTCTCCGACTGCTTTGTGGAACGGGGCGAGGCGATGTTGGAATTGATCGGCAAGGCGATGGGGAAGCCAACGCCGAACGGCCGGGAGATTTTCCGGCGCGCTCTAAACTCTGCGGGAATGGCACAGGAGGTCGACGAATACGACGAGACCAGCGATGAACACGATGTCGTAGGCGACTGGGCATACCAGGAGAACGCTGTAGCCGCGGATTAGCTAGTAAGGAACTCTGATCGGGATAACGGAAGGAAATCCGCAAGGTCGGCAATCCTTGGAACTGGCCAGTCAGATCCGCGCTTTGGGTGATTTTCCGGGCTGCCGGGATCCCGAACAGGTGACGGGTGGCAACAATAACCGGCGCCGAAGAATTCTAGCGGTAGCCAAGACAATCTTCTTCCAGTAAGGAAACACCAACTGTAGGAGACGCACGACGGAGAAGTTAGCCGCATGAACATCCTGGTCACGGGCTGTGGCGGGTTCATCGGGTCAAACGTGTCACGGCTCTTGGTAGAAGCGGGACACTACGTGACCGGCATAGACTGCATCGGACCTGATGACTCGACTCTGGTGCGCTGGCGCTTGCGAGGTCTTCCGGCATACCCGAGGTTCGCTCTCCACAACATCGACATACAAGACCGCCAACTCCTGGCCCGATTGTTTCAGGACAATATCTGCAATGGCGCTTTTTCGGCGGTCATTCACCTCGCGGCCAGGGCCGGAGTCCGTGCCAGCGTGGAAGACCCCCGCGCCTACTTCGAGACCAACGTCCTCGGCACACTCAACCTGCTGGAGCTGTGCCGCGAGTTCGGCGTGAAGCAGTTCATATTGGCATCGACGTCCAGCGTTTACGGCATCCAGGGCGGCGCTCCCATATCTGAGGACGCCCAGAGCAATCGTCCCCTATCTCCCTACGCAGCTTCGAAAAGTGCAGCGGAAACGCTACTGCATTCTTACCACCACCTGTACGGCTTGGACGCCGTTGTGCTGCGGTATTTCACCGTGTACGGTCCGGGTGGCCGCCCGGACATGAGCGTGTTCCGATTCGTCCGAGCCATAACGGAGGGCGACCCGGTCACGGTGTATGGGGACGGTACCCAGCGGCGGGACTTCACCTTTGTGGACGATATTGCTCGGGGAACAGTTGCTGCACTGAGCCTCAGGAGATTCCAGATCATCAACTTGGGCAATGACCGTCCGGTCTCCGTGAACGAACTGATAGGGATTATCGAAAGCGCCGTCGGACGCTCAGCACTTGTTCAATATCAGGAACGGCACGAGGCTGATCCCTCCCTGACGTGGGCGGACGTAGGATGGGCGCAGAGGCTTCTGGGTTGGGCCCCGGAGGTTGGCATTGAGGAAGGTATCCGACGCACCGTGGCCTGGTACATGGAAAATCGGGATTGGGCCAGGGACCTCGTATGATGGCCTGCAGTGCAGAGTCAATAAGAGCGGTGCTATCGCAGCTTGGCGTATGACGGCTTGTCCAAAATACGTGCGATGACTGCGTCCCTCTCGCGTCTGCTATCGTCATTCTTGGGCTCGGCAGGCTCGTAGAGATACAAAGATTCGGCTATCCAGCGTGGGCTGGAGGCCATCTCGACTATGGGCACCATGAAGGCCCAGTCGGTGGCAACGTCAATCCACTCACCGTCGATTTTCAGTTCATCGATGTCGATGGCGTCGAAGAGCCGCTTACGGAACGTCCGAAGGTGCTGCCACACGTTGCTGTCCCAGCACCGGGGCCTGTCGAAGTTCGGAGTGTAGGTGGCCTCCTTATCGAGCCTGAGCATGGAACCGACTGTCGCGTCGGCGCCGTCTGCGTACTCGGCCTGCACCCGCTCCAGCACATGCTTCCCGATCAGGGTGTCGTCAGCGTCCAGGGTGATGATCACGGACTCAGGATCGGCGCAATAGTTGGTTACTGCGTTCCAGGTGTTGTACATCCCACCACGCCGATGCTCGTTTCGGACCAGGGTGATCTGGTCGCTATAAGGCGCAAGCAGCGTTTCGGCGTAGTCCCCGAACCCGTAGGAGGAGGCGTCATCCACCACCACGGCGCCCCATTCCTGCACGTTCTGGGCGGCCAGTGACTCGACGCAGCGCTTGAACCTGCCTGGGTCCACGTTGCGGCCGCAAATCACGAATATAAAGGGTTCATGGCGCTTTGGACCCGCCCAATCCGATGCTGAGCCGGTCAGTTCCACATTGCCCGACTGAGCGGCCGGAATGTGTCCACGCTCGACGGCACTCACGATGTCCATCCACTCCAGATGGTCGGCCTTTCGGTCGTTGGGCACGTGGATGAAGGCCGTCTTGGGGTCGCCTCCCCGGTAGGAGTGGTAGTCAGTTGTGGCGATGAACCTGTCGAAAGCCCGGTGCCAAGCCAGGGAGTACTGGTCCCTCTCCAATTCGTTGGCAACCGGGAGCACCGACTGGAGTCGCTCGCGGTCGAACAGGCAACCGCGCACTTCGATTCGCCAATCGCCGTTGGAACCCTCGTAGGTGTACGGAACCGGACTGGGGTTGCAGATGTTCAGTGGGACGAACAGTGCCCTCGGGTCATTGCGCAGCACATCAACCATCTCGGTCAGATAGTCGTGGCTGCGGTCATGGCGGACTGCCAGCAGGTCGCTGTCCACCTGAAGAACGTAATCGCCGGTGCAAGAATCGAAACCGTACAGGGTCGCGAACAGCTGCTGACCGTTGGCCGAATGAGTCTGATCGGACTCCATACCGAACCACTGCCGATAGGTTGCTCTGATGACTTCCGTGTCATCCGGCGGGTAGACCACACGATCCACCACGCCGTTCGAAAGCAGACGCTCCATCGCCGCTCGATGTTCTTCGGAGTCCGGTTCATCGTACTGGCGGGCGAACGGTCCTGGGTAGGTATCGACCACCACGACCCTTTCCGCGAACCGCACCGGAGTTTCCAGTTGCTCAACCAGGTGGCGCACCTGCCGTTCGATGGTGCGCCATTCCATAACGCACGTTTTGATCAGGAGCGATACTTGCGGTCTGTCCTTTGGCGCCGGTTTGAGTCGGAACACCAGATGGTCGGATGAGGGCAGAAGGTCTTCAGTGTCAGTGCCGTCCAACTCGATCGCGGCGTCGACGTGGAATCCGGCGTTGATGAAGGCCCGGCGGTAATAGGGGAGGCTGCGGTGCACCTCGCGCCTTGTGTTCCCGGTGGAAGCGATGGTCTTGTCGTAGACTAAGGTATCCTTGTATTCATACCCGGAGGGCAGGTGCTTCTGCCACAATTCCGTTGATTCCGTGGCTAGGTGGAACGGGTTGCACACCGCCACAAACGCCGTACCAGATTCCGAAACCAAGCGGCGAAGGTCGGTCAGCACGCCATCAAACTCCATTTGGTCTGCGATGGTGCAGAGCACTCGGCCGCAGACCACTATGTCGAACTTGACGCTTTCTGCCAGAAGCCCTTCGAGCAGTTCTCTACCTCCGTAGGCTGTCCGGCTACTGTGTTCCAAGCACCGGGAGATGATACTGGCATCAGGGTCGTATCCAACGGTATCGATTCCCCGGCCAGCGAGTTCCTCGGCCAGCCGCCCGTCTCCGCAGCCGTAGTCCAGAACAGAATTGGGACTCTCCGCAGCGATGAGGTCCGCCAATGGCCGGTAGTAGAGTTCGTCCAACCCCCGTGGATTCACGGCCCGACGGAACTGATCGAGACCCGTAAGTTCGGGTAGGGAAATGTTGGTCAAGGACTCGGTCATGAGACGCCTGAGGTCCGAGCGGAATGGGAACCGGTATGTCAGATACGCCCGGCGGCACATCTGCTCGAACTCAGATTCATCCCAAGGCACGATATCTGAGCCGTAGTCGATGAACTTCAGCCCGGAGGACGTGACCCGCAAGTTGTCCGGGTGTATGTTGCGACAGGATATCCCTGCCTGACGGGTCTCCCGGAGCAGGGTCACCAGGCCGTCGAGGTGGCCGCCGTCGTACTCCGTTCCCTCTTCGTAAGGGTACACCGCGACCACGCGCTCTCCTCGCTCATGGATTTCCAGCAGGTCCGGCAGCGACCGGTAACCGGAGACCTTGCCTACCAGCGATTTCAGGAAGGCAACCCTCTCCAACCGATTCCGTGCCTTCCAGTAATGGAAATACTTGTAGACCAGCCGTCCATCGGTGAGGACTACTCCCTCCTCACCGACGCCGAGGCAGGTCAGAGGCCCGGTGGTGAATTCGGACACTACATACTCTTCCGCCGCACGCTGCAATGCCAGCAAAGGCAAGGGTGTAGCCGCTCTGTGCCGTTGAACAATCTCCGGCAACTGCCTCAGGAAGTCCTCAACGACAGTGGAGTCGACGCCGATTACCAGACTCTTAAATTCCTGCAGCATTTCGTCGGTGTAGATGGACTCCAGGTCCGCAACGAACTGGCGAAGATCATCTACGGAGTTTTCGAATTCACGCCTCTCCAGCCACCAGGGCGTCCCGCCTCCGACCGCCGGTACCCGGCAGAACAGCTTCAACGCGGAGATCAATCCCAGGATCCTGATGAAGCTGATATCAAATGAGGAAAGCCTTCCTGCGAGGTATCCCCGGAAGACGTCTGAGGCCATATCGAGCTCGGCATCAGTGAATTCTAGGTATCGACTCCCTCTCGCCATCCCACGGCCGGTTTGACTCTCGTCAGTTCTGTATTCCAGCAGATCGCGCAGTGATGAGTAGAAAGCATAGCCCAGCATGTCCTGCGCCATCGTGGCAAAGCTGCCCTGAGCCGACCGTTCGTCGGGCGCAGCGTTCCTGATTTGCCGAACAGGGATCTGGACCTGAAGCACATCGCGCCCTCCCGCGTAGCGGTTAAGTAGGCTCCATACCATATCGCTGCGCCGGATGTAGCTGCCGTCCACGGTGGGAACGGCGTTGGGGAAATCCCGCAGGGCCTGCAGGTCGAACACCAGGGTGGCGGGTCCCCGGTTGACCGATGAGGAAGCAACACTGGCTGCGCCGTCCTGGTCACTTCGTAGCAGTGGCCGGAATACCTGCACACCGCTCAGAATCCCGGGGAGCCGGGACACCATCTCACTGAACACCTCCCCGGCGGTCAAGTTCGCTTCCGTCGGCTCGTACCAGAAGGGACGTTCCAGGTGGCCCGTTTCGCTGTTGGACAAGTCATAGTAGAAGTCCGGGTTTTCCAGCCGGGCCAGGCGGTTTTCATCACTGAGGCCGGTGAACAGCGTCCCAGGAGACGTAGCAGCAAGACGGTGCAGGTTGTGATAGAGGTCAACCAACTGAGTCCTGACGCAACTCAGTGCCGGAAGAGGCGGATCACCCGTCACGTCGCACAGGACTATGCTGGCTCCACTTTCCTTCAACCTCCTGATTTCGGACACATAATCGACGTCCTGGGTCTCAAAGGAGTCGCTGGCCCCATGGGCCAAACCCTCCAATACCACGTCGTCGTCGAGAATCCACACAACCGCACCTGGCACGGGCTTGGCCTCTATAAACAGATAGTGCTGGAGCATGGTGCGACTGAGAGCAATGCTCTTGCGACCGGTCATTTGCTCAAGCGTGGTTGTAAATGCCCCCGCCTTGACATCAGCGGCCTGCATCTCCAGTGTCTTTACAGTGATGTTGAGGTCCTGATTGATTGCCTGATCCACAACATTCTTCAAGTTCTGACGGGAAAATGGATCATGGCCGCCGTTTTCCAGCAGCACGACCCTGAGGGTAACACCCTCTCGACCGCTGACTTTCTCTGCCAGAGAGTTAAGCAGGCGTTCCACCAGTCCGGTGTCGGGGGAGGTGATCGCACCGACCACCAACGTCAAAGGGGTGTTCGAGGTGCTGGGTATCGGTACGGGGGGCACGGGCATTGCAGGAGCAGGCACAACGACCGGGCCCGTCGGATCGCAGTCGAACAGCCTCCGGCTTCTTTCCAAGAACCCGTTCTGCTGCCCATCGGTCATTCTCCCCCGGTACTTGCGAAAGAAATAAGTCAGCCCAGCGCGCTTGGCGTCGCTGCCGGGGGTGGACAACCTGGGGCGGTCGTTGTCGGCGTAATGATGGACAAGGTTCTCCCTAAACGGCCCATACCGGACTGTGCCCAGGTCGGCCAGACGGATGCATATGTCCCTGTCGGTGGTGCTGGTGAGAGCCTCGTCGAAACCGCCGGCCTCCAACAACCGACGGAGCCGCACAAACAGATTGGACCCCTGGATGTGGGGGTTGCGCACTAATAGGTCATCTACTTCCAGCGAAACTGGCGGATGATAAACCTCGGTCTCGGTGTCCTGAGAGCGGTGGAAGACCAAGCCGGCGGCCACCATGTCCAGGCCGCCTTCCAGCGCGACTTCCTCGCAGCGCTCCAAGTATGTCCCCGCCCACGAATCATCGTCGTCCAGGATGGCCACGTATGCCGAGGGATCAATCCCTTGCAGGTGAAAGAGTGCGGTGTTCCATGCGCCGGATGCCCCAGTAGTTCGGCGATTCTCCAGGTAGACCTTCCGGGTACTGGAGATGCTGAGGCCCGACACTACTTCAGCGTTGGCAGGTCTGAACTCATCGTCCGAGTCGTCCACGACGATCAGGTAGTCGGGACGGCGAGCTTGCCCCGCTATAGAAGCGAGCGCCCGTCCAGCAAGGAGTTCCGGCCTGTTGTGGGTGGCAACGACTGCGGCAACAGTTGGCACAATAAACGTCCAGGTCGTCAGGAAGATCGATTCGGGCGGTCTCAATTTCAGCGGCTGTGCAGTTTCAGGTGCCCCGTCAGCTCAAATACCGTGGGTCGGCAGCCAGATTGTAATCGAGGTGATGCTGCATTCAGGATGTAGGGGCGTAATTCGTTCTTTGAGCCGCTTTAAGCGCGATATGACATCGCCCTACGCCCAACGCCAACGTAATCGAAGCCCGCCGCCCTCATGGTCATCGGATCCAGGGCGTTCCTGCCGTCGAATACGAATCTCGGTGGAAGCATAGTGCGGCTGACGGCGGCCCAGTCTGCCTCGGCAATCTCGGGCCATTCGGTCATTAGCACGGCGGCTAGCGTTCCGGTGGTGGCGGTCAACATATCCGTGGGAATCCGCACAGCATCAGGAAGTAGCGCGCTTTCGCCGTCTCTAACGCTGGGGTCGTAGACCGTCAGTTGCGCCCCCTCATCGGCGAGGGCGCAGGCCAGTTTCACCGCGGGGGCCTCGGTCAGGTCGCCGGTACCGGGCTTGAAGGTCCAGCCGAGGATTGCGATTTTCAGCCCGTCCAGGTTGCCGCCAAACCTGTCCCGGAGCGCACGGAGTGGGAGTTGCCACTGTCGCTCGTTGACGCCGATGACGGCACGGAGCAGGTCGGAACCGGCGCCCGATTGCCGGGCCAGATGGTCAAGTGCGCCGATGTCCTTGGGCAGACAGGGACCCCCGTAGCCGACCCCGGCGAATATCCTGGCGCCGGTCCTGGAGTCCAGCGCCAACCCTTCTCTCACGTCGTCTATGGAGGCGCCAACCCGGTCGCAGATAGCGGCGATCTCGTTCATGAATGATATGCGGGTGGCGAGGAAGGCGTTGCTGGCGTACTTGATCATCTCGGCCGTGGTGATATCGGTGGCCAGCACCGGGGCGCCAATGTTGCTGTAAAGACGACGCACCGCGTCAAGTGAACGGGTGTCCCCGGGTTCGGTCCCGATGACAATGCGGTCGGGGCGGTCCCAGTCGGCGAGGGCTTGGTCGGCACGGAGGAACTCAGGGTTGGCAGCGTATCCGATACCGGTGCGGTGCAGCTCGTCCTGCAAGATCGTGTGGCCTGTGCCCGGCGGCACGGTGCTCTTCATGGCTACCACCTGGTTTTGATCGCTCCTTTCCCGCACCCAGCGAACGGCAGCCTGCACTTGGCCCAATTCGGGAACGTAGCCCTCCCCCGGAGGCGTACCCACCGCGATGAGTGCCACGTCGCCCAAGTTTACGTCCACGTCGTCGCAGTGGCGGAACCGGATGTTGCCCGCGGTAAGCGCGGCCCTGACCCGGTCCGCCAACCCCGGCTCGTAACCGTCGTATACTCCGGCCTTCAGGTGCTGCACCCTGGCTGTGTAGACGTCCGTCGCCAGCACCTCGTGCCCTGATGCGGCCAAGCTGACAGCGGCGACGGTACCAACAGGGCCCAGGCCAATTACCGTTACTTTCATAGGGTAGACCCACCCGCATTTGAACTGTTGCCAGGGAACAGGCGCTCACGACAAGCGCTTCCAGAAGAATGACGACACTGTACGCCTGGAGTGATCAGGCTGCCCAGGGTATTGTATCCATCCTCGGGTCTACAGTCTTATCCACCGCCACGAGGAATTGGCAACGGACGATCTTGGAATCCGACAGCCGGACCGAAGAGTCAGGTGCTGGAATCGATCCAAGATGCTAACATAATTCCATATTTCCACAAAAAATGGAAAGCTGCCATGAAAGTGATAAGCGTGGCCGTCGACGATGAGACTCATCGGCTGGCCAGAATCAAAGCTGCCCAGAAGGGCACCTCGATGTCCGCCATGCTGAGAGATTATCTCCATCAGATTCTCGAGGAAGACGGGGACCGCCCTCTCGAAGAAACCGAGCCGGAGCGCAGAGCGAGAATGCTCGACGAAGTTATGGCGAGGTTCCAGGCTGAGGGTGTGGGGCTCGATGCCAGCGAGAGACTGAGCCGGGAGGAGCTGTACGAGAGAAATGCGGCTCGCTGACACCAACATCCTCATCTACGCCGCCGATGCCTCCCCAGAGGAGAGGCACAAGAGAACCAAGGCCGCGGACGTGCTGAAGGAAGAGGATCTGTGCTTGTCGGTGCAGGTGTTCCAGGAGTTTTATCATCAAGCTACCCGGCCCACAGGCAGACTTCGCATGACTCACGAGCAGGCCCTGGCTTTTCTCGACCCCTTCATGGGCCTGCCCAGCGTGCCGATAACCCGGGAGCTGTTCAACAGGGCCGCTCTAGTTGCCGACCGGTACGGAATCTCCTACTGGGACGCGGCCATACTGGCGGCGGCAGCGATGCAGGGTTGCGACGCTGTATACTCCGAAGACCTCAATGAGAATCAGTCATACGACGGCGTATTTGTGATCAACCCATTCCGCTGACCGTGAACGATGAGCCGGGAGTGATCAATTTCTACAACGGCCCTGAATGGGACTGGGCTCACCGCAGCCGGGCGACTCTGCCGCCGTGTGAAAATCACGGCGGCAGAGAGCTGGGAAACAACATCGCCGGCAGCAGTCCAGCGACGGGATTTTAATCAAGAAACCGTCGGCTCCTCTCAGTTTGGAGGCCGAGCAAACTGGAATAATAATGGAGAGCACCGGGTCCCTCGGATAGCTGCACTGGAAATAACGCCCCGCGAGTCCGATTCTGATGCCAGGGCCAAACCAGCTGACTGATCGACCTGTTCAGGCGCCAGCACGATCATCCGAAAATTGGGTGACCTTCAGCTTCGACAACTCTTTCGTCAACCTCCTGATGCGAGATTGATCACTGTCTACTGCAATGATCTTGCATCCTGCTGCTGCTGCGGCGATGAAGAGGGCGCTGTTCCAGCCTGAAAGGTTGGGAAAGCAGACTAGCTGACCAGGCTTTACGAAACGGCGAATGACAAGATCTGAGGCATTTTCGATCGACGGCGTCTGGTTCGCGGATCCTTCCGGTTGAGGGGTAGCTAAGATCACATCATCGCCACCGTCGAGGCGTGCCCCAGGCTTGCCAAACAGGAGCAGCGGGACACATCTCTGCTCGATGTAGTGCGGCTCCCCGGTGTTGGAAATTGGGGAATCAAAGAGCACATGGACCTGGCAAATCCACTCCAGCTTTTTTCGACGTGCAAATTTGGCCAGTTGCTGCGGCAGTCGGCCAGGGTCTGCGGCCAAGATGAGGATCCCCTCGGTGCTGAGTACATCGGACGCGAACGTTGCAGCAGAGGCCAGTGTGCCATCCCCAGCTTCTTCAGGCGCCTTCGAAGCGCAGATAACCAAATCCACGCTGCCTGCCTTCACTCCTTCCAGTAGACCATAGACGCCAGCTTGATGGATGCAAATGCCGTCCTTCTCATAGGCAGGGGAAACAACGTCGGCGTCTTTCCAGCGCGGTGGTCCCGATTCCCGACGGGCCTGCCTCACCCCGTCCACCGCAGTTCTCGACTCACCTGCAGCCACCAACTCGACTGCCTTGCGCTGGACTTCTGGAGATTCGTTGACCACCCGTGATGCGTCGCTGACCGAGATCGTGTCTTCGCGGACAGCCTGCTGAAGTTCGGGAATCGCAGAACTGTCTGAGGAGAAAACTCGCACCCCGTGAGAGACCGACTTCGGGCTAATCTTGACCAAACTTGCAGATTCCGCTTGAGTGAAAGACCCTATTTTATTCCGTAAATTTACGGAATTAATTCCGTCAGAGAGTCGAGGGCGCCCCCGCTTCGACTCCGATGACAATCTGGCAGCCAGCTCGGCCTTCTCGCCCAGGGTCAGATGACGCCGCACCACGTTCGTAGAGTGGACGTAAGTCTCCGGGTCGACATCGTCAGGCACGTCCTCAAATGTCGGCTCCACCCCGGCCTCTAGGCATGCCAAAAGGCGGTGTACGCCGTCGATGATCTCGCCCTTCCACCGGATAATGGAGAGTCTCAGGCCGTGCGTCGAAATGTCCTCAACGAGTGCGGAATACTCTTCATCAGTCATCCCTCGAACCCGAAACGCGTGATGGCTAACGGAGTAATCCCACTCCGGGGACTCCATTGCGACCCGTCGTCGGTCGGTCCTCCAGTCCGTCCCTGCCGTCATACCAGGGACGTCAGTCACATCTTCATCATCAGGCCCCAGCACGGAACCGGAAGAAGTGTAGTCGTCGCATGAGCCCTTCTGCTCACTGGAATCCGTGCCAACATCATCGCCAAGCTCATCCTGTAGGTCGATGTCATCAGCGATGAGTCCATTTTGGTCGCCAGCGGGCATGACCACATCAACGCCGTGGTCTTCTTGTAGGTCCATGTCATCAGCGCTGGAGGCATTCTCCTTGCCTATGTCATCGCCATAGTTGCTACTTCCGTGGGAATCCGCCTCGGTGGGGTACATCCCGTCGAAATGCATTTGAGAATGCTGATTCATGGAAAAACCTCCTATGCGCCGCCCCTTTACCGGATAGATGGAACGCTTGCACTCGCAGTTCAATCTCCTGCCGGGGGAAGCCACTAAGCAAAGTTGAACACAAAATTTGACAATGGACTCTTAAGACTTCGGGAACTAGTGGACGGCCACGGATAATCGACGGTGGAGCCGGACTCGATGCCCGAATTTCGGTAATGGGGAGAAGCGTAGCTGGGGGAAATACATCGTGGAGAAAATCATTCACAAGCTGAGGGAGGCGGACGTGATCATCGCCCTTGGCAGCGCAAGAGTCCCATCACGATCGCTTAACCGGGCCGGATCCCCAACCAAATGAGGACTCGCCGGAAACAATTACGTCGCCGCTGAATATTTACGCATCCGGGCTTCAGCCGACTGCCCTTTGGACTGTGGCAGTCGGCCATCCTGGTCGCCGTAGAAACCAGGGGGATAATTCAAGAAGACAAGGTCATTGTTCACTCATCTCTACGAAGTGAGCAATAAACTTATCTCATCTGCGGTATGGCTCGCGGAGCCTCGGAAACCTGCCGCCAAGCCCAGGCCGGCACAGGGAGCATCAGCGTCGATCCTCTCTCGTAGTTAGCACCGCCAGCAGCATGGCTGCCAGAAGCACCCTGAGCAACACCTGCCGCCTCTGGACTCACCTCCACCATGTTCCTTCCCTCGAACTCCTTTTCCACGTCGGACGTTGAAGGGATGGGAAAGCCACGACCAGTACTGACCTGACGCCCAGTGCGACCTAAGCGAGAATGTTGCGGCCATCTCCGGTGCCTCAACAATGCCACTTTCCTGTCGGTCATCAATCCAGCAAATCCGTGCCTGATCGTGTAACCCTTCCAGACCGGCAAGTATGCTCGCCTTAACCGGCGGACCAATTGTCGTGAATCAACCT
Source organism: Dehalococcoidia bacterium (assembly GCA_963667415.1). Taxonomy (GTDB): domain Bacteria; phylum Chloroflexota; class Dehalococcoidia; order Lucifugimonadales; family UBA3495; genus VXOI01. The sequence goes on from OY763410.1 coordinate 1,975,577, forward strand.
CGACCACCTCACGGCCCAAGCACGTCTGGGGGACGTGTGCCTGGGCCGTGAGGCGTAAACGCAAAGCGGGGGTGCGTCCGAATGAAATGATCCGGCAACAGCCTCGCACAACGGAAACGCCGCGGATCCACGCAGGACGCAAAAAAACAGGAACAACCTTGCAGTAGCCGTCCATGGTTGATGCATCGGGCCATGGCGATGTGTGCAGGCCGGCAAAGCGGCCGACACGGAGGGAAGCTACATGGAAAACCGACACAGGGAGCCCCGAATGGTGGGCGTGAGGATCCATATAATGGTCCCAGCGACGGAGATCACCTACGGTGATGACGTCCCGGTTCTTGAGGGGGTCAAGCGACTTCTCAATGCCGCGGACGCCATCAATCCGGAAATCCTCGAACAGATGGGGGGAGTATTGTGGAGCCTGGACGGCCAAGAGGAGGCCCCTGCCGGTCATGATGAATTGACATTGGCCATGGCCAGGGGACACCTGCAGGGAGGGACTAGGGCGCTTCTGGAGGTGCTTCAGGCCCTACAGGAAGACCACCCCGAAGGGTGCGCCTGCCGGGCGCACGTCATCATCGGTGCGGTTCGTCAGGTAGACAGGCTCGGAGATGACTTCGACGCCTTGGAAACCGTAGTCGAAGAAGCAATCGAACGTATTTTGTAACGGCACGTCGACCGCCGGTAGAGTTACACAAAAGTGCACTACGGGGCCTCCTGGCAGACCTCTGACTTTAAGAAATGCCAGGAGGCCTCGCCTCCATGAGGAACAAGTTCGCCCAGTCAGAAATGTGGAGTGATACAACCAAAGGATGCAGGTCATATCGCCCATCTGTTTGTTTGGGTTCGCATTCTCCTTCGTCCTTAAATGGGAAAGCAGTCGCCATTGATCTGTTGGCGTTGGCATAAATGATGCACTAAGCAACCCATCCTCTCCTTCGAAAACTTCAAAGCTCTGGATGCCATGTTTGGAGCGAAACCGCCTAGCCGAACTGGAGATTATCGACCGCCACCAGCGCATGGTTGAGCGGCGGTTCCGCGCCGCCCGTTTCCCGGCAGTCAAGAGCCTGGATATATTCGACTTCCCCGCCATCCCCTTGGTGAAAAAGGTCTCGGAGATGGAACTCGCACGCTAGCGAATACGTCCAGGGCCGCGAGAACGCAATCGCCGTCGTGAACGACGGCTCCGGCAAGGATAATCAGCGAGAAACGGCATCAAGAGTTGACCCGGAACGCCTAGTTTTTTCGTAGGCGCACAATGAAATACCAGAATCAGGGCAGCGCACAATCTCAATGGTACCCCGGAGACCTCTTGCAGACAGGTTTAAACAGGACAAGTGCGCCGAACCTGGGCGTCACCGATCGCGAAGGGAGCGAATGCTGGGTTGGAAATCAGCAGTACGACTGCTGAGCGGAACCATTACTGACTCTGTGGTCAGCAACCAGCACTCTCCTTCGTCGCCCCTAGTCTCCCCAACGGTCTTCCAGAGGTCAACGATAACTTGAAGAGCAGATTGAACCGATCTGCAAAGAGCGTCGGCAAGCATAGTTCGCGGGAGAGAGTTGTGGAAACAGGGAATCGGAGATTAGTCGGAAGCAAGCGCGGAAAACTAGTCGAAACTCGTTTCAGAAAGGATTTCTCCAGATGAGCAGGAAGATTTATGGTAGAGCAGACGTGAAGGTTGCGGTGAAATGTCAGAGAAATTCATGGCAGGGAATTTGTGGAAGGATAGGGTACCTCTATGCTTCCAGATGGAAATTCAGCATAAGGGGCAGGAGGATTCCCCGTTCGCAGAAGAGCCTTCAAGAATGTCTCGCCAGTGTTTTGGGTTTCCTTTTCCCTCAACCCAACGTAGGTACAAGCCAAATTACAAGGGATCGAAATTATTGTGAAGGAATCACAGGAATTGACTACAACTCCGACCACGGAAGAAATGACATCTTTTGCCGATCGTATAGAAATCCTTATCAAGAAGCAGAAGGCTGAAAGGGACGAACATAGAACAATAGCTGAGGCACTAGACCTAAAGATTGCAGCGAATGTCGAAACTGTCGCAAATCTCAGACTGCAAAGTGCCGAAAATCCGAATGGAGTCAACCTTGGCACCGAAGCAGAGCCATTCAGCACCTGGGAAGATTGTTCCCTACCGGGACGCCAGATCACCCAGCCGGACCTCGCTACCCCACAGGAACTGAGGGGCATCATGCAGGCCAATCCCATTCGGAAGGAGGACACGACAAGGGAAACTCAGGCAAGGAAGAAAGGTTGGTGCATCGAGGCTTTGTCGCTGATGGGCAGCCGAACCGAGGCCGGCTGTTTTAACCTGAAGGCCCTACTGAAAATGATGTGGGCAGTAGGAATGACGGACAATCCACCTGAAAGCTCCCGAACCACTGTGTCGAAGCACTTGGCTGATTCGGATCTGTTCGAGAAGTGTGAAACCAAACCGGGATGGTGGCGCTACACGGGAGAACTGACGTAAGGAAACACCGCTGGGGATCCAGTTCCATGGGTTAAGGATACGTGGGTTGCACCCAAGGGAAATCGCGGCGGAATGCATCCCGCAAGAGCCGCTGAGGACTGCGGATAATAGCAGGGCCGGGAGCACCGACTTGACTACAGACGCGGCTCTAGAGAAAATCGAGTGGCTGGGCCGGCTCCGCTGGCACGGAGCCGGACACCACCCCAGCGCGAAGGTGAGTGACCACCCACGGACTGGCCGCGGCAGCACAGGGCTGTCATCGGCGTCACACATAGTATTGTCACCGCCTTCGGCAATCAACGGCCGGAGGTTCTATTATGACCACACCCAAACCATCCCCGGAATCGGAAGTTGTCCGAATAACCCTCACCATGGATGTCCCGGTGGAAGAATTCCTAGCACCCGATCCCAACTTCTCTTCGGGCTCGACCCTCCCCCCGGAGGTGCAGGCCCGCTTCGAACGGGAGCGACTCCTGCAAGTGCCGGACGCAGATGAGGAACTCCTTCGCCGGATCGTGCAAGTTTTCTCTATCAGAGACGCAGTGCACGTCGCCTGTCTGGAGGAACTCTGCCGCGAAGTGACGTGGCGGATCGAACGCCCTTGATGACGGCGCACTGAGTCTCCTCATCAGGGGTATCTGGGGAGCGTCACCCCGGGCCGGCGATTGCTGGACCGGGGTCACACGCATGATGTCTTGCAGAGTTATGTCGATGGGCGAATCACTCATCGCACATCGTCGTCCGTTGCGGTTAGGAGGCGGACCGCCAACTTAACCCGCTCCCAACATTGCCAAGCACAGCATCTAAGAGGGAAACAACTCAGAATCGCCCAACTGACCTGACCACTCCACATTTTGGCCGAAATGGCGCAAGGTATCTCCCATGCCTGAGGAGAATGGCCGAAGGATCGTCGCTATCGGACGCCGACTTGTCCACGGACGAATACGAGAATAGATACCTTGTCGGATTCTGCGATGGGGAAGCAAGCAGCTTACGCCGAGGTCCTGGCTCATTTGGACGATGATGCTCATCACGTTACCTGTACGTGCGATCAGTGCCGGCTGGTACATGCGGAATTGGTGAGTACCCTGCAACGATTCAAGAATGAAATTGGAACCGATGCCTGGAACCGAATGCACAGGAACTGAGTGGCCAGATTGCTCAAGAAAGGGACGGGAGAAATATGAAAGGCAGGGAAATAGTGGTCTCCGACAGAGCCAGGGAAATTTTGTCGCTGGGAACCGCAGACAACCCGAAGGAAGAGGACACAATCAATTTCTTGGTTGAGAGTGAAGAGGCGCAGGTGTTCCGACTCTTCCGGCGACGGCATCTGGACGGGGAAGATCCAATGATCGCCGCCGACTGCTGGATCAGCCACGTCAAGGCCCATTGCGTCAGTGGATCTGGCAACCTGCGATTCACGGCGGTACCGTCTGATGTCGACGGAGGCAGCGTCCATGTGATGGTTTCGGGCAAGGGGATCTTCGCTTTGGAGGAGATGTAGCGGGGCAGTTAGCGTTGAATACGAACCCACTGAATCCGGATGGAGATAAGATCATGTCCCTACCAGTGGAGATCATGCTGGCCCGGTGGCCGATGCTGTATCCCGAAAGTATCGGCGATTGGAAAGAGGAGAGGAGAGACGATGAACAGGGAGAGGACCACGGCGTCCAGGTCGCCAGAGTGAGAAGCGAGATAATCGCTCCGGTACTGGAAGCCGAAGACTTGGTCCATGTCTTTGTAGAGAAGAGAGAGGTTTACAGGAACTGGACTCCCTCCTTACCCGGAACAGGAGGCGACCTGGAGTCGGTGATTTCCCTCGAAGAACGCAAGGACGACGCCCTCGCTACCGCTTTGGATAGATACTATGATGAACTGGGAGGAAGAATCCTTCGAGCCATGAGGGGAGGAATCCGCCTCAGAGGAATTGTGCGGAGGTCAACACTCCCCTACATGGAAACCTGGCCCGAGGGGTCGTGGTATCAGATAGGCCGTTTGCTGGCCGACAACGAACTCTGCAATCTGGCCATCATCCACTTCCGGGTAACTGGTGAGGGGAAAAGAAGACATCTGGATACCCTGGCAGCATGGGGGTTCCAGTACGCACTCGACGCCTATTTCAACGCCGGCGACCACGGGCAGGACTGGGTAAAGCTGGAAGACATCCCAGAGTGATCCAGAATTGCGAATGGCCACAGTGCTCCTCACCGGTGCCGGCCGTTTTCTCATGATGAAACGGCCAGCCCGAGCGCTCTGGTCGACGGCTATCGCAGGCTTAACCACACGGGACCCTCAACAATGAGAGGATGCAGCAGCAATACCTCCGGTAGGTTTCCAGAAGTCTCCAAGCCAGTGCCGACCGACCGTGCTTCTACTTCGACCTGTGTCCCCCTCATTGGAAATCTTCCACGACAAATGCAGTAGCAGGCAGGACACACCACGGTACGCACGATATGGAACATCCATCTATAATTTCCGGCAATCGGCACATACCTCACCGACCCGAGACTCTGAAACTACAGGGCAGTTGGAAGGAACGCTCTGAGGGAAATGTGACTTACACCGGCCGAGGAAAAGATGGAACCTGACATCGCGTTTGTCGGCGAAGAGGAACTAAACGAAGACGCAACAGCTCTAATTGACAGGCTGCTCCAGGATGATGAGAGACTCGTGGCGGTCGCTGGATTTGACTTCGAAACGAAGGTGATGGCGATTACCGACCGACGTGTCATCATCACCAGCGGTAACGATGGACTTGTCCTTAACCTGACACACAACCACATAAGCGTCATCAGAAGGGACGGAAGGACGCTGGTGATCAGGACCACGACCGGAGCGGATCACCGCCATCGGTTCGGAAAAGACGACACGGTCCAAGAGTTGGTGGAAATTATCAGGAGCGAAAGGCGTTCCCAAGCATCACGTGTTGCGGGAAGCGATCAGTCCTCAGATAGCCAGGCTGCACAGGAAACACAAACTGGCGGGAATGCCCCTCCCATCGCGGAAAGGATCAGGTTCTGGGAGGAACAGGATCGCATAAACCAGGAACTCATACCAAGGGTCGTCCGGCAGCACGAACTCCTCAGCCGGCACATCTCCGACCATGAAATGCTGCCCATCGTGGCCGCCACTGCCGCCCGCGAAGCCGTAGAGCAGGCCCAGGGAGAAACTCTCCGGCAGTTGGAGGAGGTCCGCGCCCTCAACCAGGAACTCACCAACCAACTGGAGCAGGCTGCGAAGGACAGGGAAGATCAAAACAGACGGCACGAAGAGGAACTGTCCAAACTGCGAAGGGAACGTCCTCTACCCTGGGTCCTTGCAGGGTCGGCATGTGCAGTCGCCACTGTGGCGGTCATCCTCGCAATCGTGATCTGAGGGGATTCGCTATGACCATGAATTCTCTAACCTTGATGCCCCAACTCCTGGAGCTTCCCAGCGAGTCGAGTAACCACAGATGGTCAACCAAGAAACAGCTCGAGGCCCTGTTCAATGCGGATAGAGCAATGTACGCCGCGGAAGAGGCCGCGGCCGCGGCCGCCGGGTTTTGGGTCCTCTTTGACAACGTGAACGTCGATGACACCATCGCCCAAGCCTACCAGGCACAATACCCGAACCTGGCGGCAGAGCATTCCCTACACGAGCAATGGGTAGAAATGATGGGCCGGGGAGAAAACTCCATGACCGGCTTCATCAGCGGCGTCAAGGGCAAGGTGGCAGAGTTCAGCGCCACCGACCTACTCAGGGAATCGGGCTGGACCGACGTAGAACTCGCCGTGGACCCGACTCAGCCCGTCTTCGACATCACTGCGACCCCGCCCGGAGGAGGAGCGGAAGTTCACTGGCAGGTGAAGACCGGAGGAGCGGAATACGCCCACGATGCAACAGATGCCATGGCGGAGAACCCAGACGTTCACTTCGCGGTGAGTTCGGAAATATACGAGAGGATCACCGACTCAACTCCCGAGGCCGTGGACCGGCTGATGGACATGGGAGCAGACTGGGAACTGGTGGAAGGCATTGAGGATGGGCTGGGTACCCTAGCCGCCAATCTGGGAATAGACTTGCCGGACAGTCTCGCACAGATTCTTCCGTATGCAGCGGCCATCGCAGCCGGAGCCAGACTGATTTACGGCATTGTCAGGACCGAAAGGGAGTTCACGGAAGTTGACCGGACCACGAGGAACAAGATACAGGTCGTGCAGGCACTGACCCTGATGGCCCGGATGGGGATAACTACCGTGCTGTCTGCAACAGGAGCGTCGGGAGGTGCGGCAGCCGGGACCGTTGTGCCGGGCGTGGGCAACCTGCTCGGAACCGGCGTGGGTGCCTTGGGAGGAGGTTTGATGGGGATGTACCTGAACCGGCGCCTTCAGCCCCACATGCTGCGACTGGGGCTCAGCATCTGTGGTATGGAAGAGGACGACCTGTTCTACTTCAAGAACAAGTTGAGAGTGGACCGACTGGCACTGTCCTTTCAAGGAACTGCAAACGACTTGGCCGCTTCCTGAACCGGGTGACCGATGGCTTGCCGGACTCAGGCGGATAGGGATGATGACTTGAGGGACGAGACAGTCGCACCTGCTGAATGGCTTCATCTCCCGATTACGCAACGAAACAGTTCCCCGCGATAGCAGAGCCCGAAGTGTGACGTTTGATAAATCCCAAACCGCGGAATGCCGAACCAGGGCGGGATCCGTGAGAGAGACACACGGATGCTGAACCGGTCCCCGTTGACGGCGTCACGGCACTGGCCGAGTGGAAGATGCCAACACAGGGCCCGGGCCCGACTGAGGCGCAACACGCGGAGAGAAGCGGCAGGAACGGCACTCCGCTAGATCACGGCTGGTGGTCGCTCTAATGCCTAAGGTAACCGGAGAGACTATAGACAAGTCGGCCTCGGACCGCATTCCTGCGGGAACACCGGTGTGGGCGGCACCTTCGATGCTGGCAAGACGAAAAACCAGGCAGCAACACCGGCTTCCACGTCGATTCCGACAACCGCACCGACATGTCAGGCAATACTGAGCACGACGCCGACAAGGACTGCAACCACGCCGTTTCCACCTCCCCAATGCCGATTCCCGTGCTCTCGATACCGCTCCGGAGAGCAATTGAATAAACGAAGCCACACTGCGCAAAGATGTCGCCATTCACGACGCGGCTAACTCGTTGATGCGCGACCCCGACTGCGGCTGGTGTCCCAACCATTCGGCAATCTCAAGTAAGAGATCGGATACGGCGGCAACAGAGGGGCCGAACGGATGCCTCATCGGTATATCACGGTGAAAGGGGCGTCCGTCAACAGTACATGCAAGAGTTCGTTGACGCCCAGTAATCCTCCTACCCTTCATATAAGGGCGAAACACTCTTGCACAGGAAATGTCCGGACTCAGCTACCGCCAAACCCGTTTTTGTAGGAATCCCCCCAGGGAGGCTTCTGTAGCTTGATGTGGACTTGATTTGCACAGGAAATATCCGAAACGACGATGGCGCAAATACAAACTCATCGGTCATTTGATTCTTGCATCCTGCACAAGAAGTGATTTGGCCTGCCGTGCCTACACGCCCACTGGAATCGGCTGGCCCTCATAGCGCCAGATGGTCTCTTCCCCCGTGACTGGCCCTCCCCTCCCCTCACCTAGGGTGGTGGTCAGCAAGAGCAGTGCACCGGTCAGCCTAGAGAAAATCTCCTCGGCCGCTGTCGTTTCGCAAACAATTGCGACGAAGCGAATGAGGCCGTGGTCCAAGGCGATCCTCCACGGTTCGAGCTTCTCCCTTATGTCTCCCTCGCCTACCGCAGAACGCTCGAATTCTATTGGAACTAGAAGCCTTTCCCCCACGATGACAACCTCCATGAGTATGTCCGGACCCACTTGTGCTAGGTTGGGAATGTTGATAACAAGCAGGCGTCCTGCATGTACAATGACCCCGGCAACCTTCAGGGCAACGACGATGTCGTTGACGCCGTCGGTGTGTCGCCACCTGGCCCCCACCCGGTCGTGATCGGCATGTATTTCGCTGGCGATTCTCGCTTGGAGTTCTCTCAAGCTCGTCCTGTCCCTGCGAGCCACGTAGATCATTCCTTCGGGTCCCAAGTAGTACATCCCCCGCCTTTCCTGCAATATTCCGTGGTCTACGAGACGACTTAGGATCTGGCCCATGGGCTCCGAAGTATATGGAAAGAGCCGGTTCAGGTGGCGGGCACGCATTCCCGAGAACTCCAGAATCAGGTCAATGATCCGGTTCGTCGTAACCCCGTTGAACACAACCGCCAGAGCCGGCTGATTGTCCCCGTTCACTCCTCTGGCCTCAAGTTGAGGCCTTCCCACCACCAAATGCTCGAATCTGTCGGCAACGCGATCAAGGGAGCTTTCAATGCGTCCGAAGGTCCGGTGGTCCACAACGTCGGTGCCATCGACAGTTAGAAAAAGAAAACTGCCCTCCTCGTTGCCCGCTCCATGGACAAGAGTCGTGATGGCCCGCGTCTGCAGCCACCCGTCTGGCGTGAACACGATACTCCCGGAAGGAACCGGCTCAGGGAAGTCGGTAGGGTCCGGAGGTGGAAGCCCCTGTTGTCTATTTGTGATTCGGGCAACGTTTTCTCGCAGAGTCCTCTTTTCAAGGTTATTGGTCCGGCCCGCCCATTTTTCCGGTATGTCATTGCATTCCTGGGACTTGCCCACCCAGCACACATGGAAGGTGTAAGGCCCCCGAAAGCTCAAAATGGCCTCTAGGAACCTGCCCCTTCGAAGGATAGTGAAATCACGGGGAGTTCCCAGTTCGACTTCTCCCCGCCAGTCGTTGCCGGCGCCCTCCTCCAGGAAGAGTCCTGGCAAGACGGCGTAGAAGACCTCCAACTGCTCCAGCCTCTGATGCAGCAGTGCCGCCCCATCGCGGGTCATTTGCCAGGGTACGTGCTCGTGATCTTCCTCCCCAGGCCATACCATCGAGTGGACGTGGTCGGCTGGGACTCCTATCCCTCGCTGAAAGGGCTCGGGATACAGCTCCCGCACGCCCAGGCTGCTCAGTATGTAGCGCGGCACGGGCCGGCCCCTTCGTCCCAAAACCAAAGATGCAATAAAGCCCCTCTCCTCAAGTCTGTTCAAGGACCGGTTCACAGTTGAGACGGACGTCGGCTTTCGGTCTCTAGGGGCCAACACAATCACGATCCAGTTGAGGATCTCCGCCGCGGAAGTCCAAGGGCATTTTCCAATCAGGAGCAACAACAATCTGTCCGTTCTGTTCATGATGCTATATTCCTCTTACACCAAGACTTCATCATCAGTGGAATTCCTGCCAATACAAACCATTCCTCATTCACTGTGCAAGACGGTCTCGCAAGCTGGTACATGAGGGGCGCGATGCGATCATTCTTAACAAGCCCTGTAGTGTTCCCCTGGGCCAAGTCGTCTATCAGACCCGTGTTCGACCAATTGCCGCGGCGAACGAGAGCAACGAGGGCGTTGAAAATTTCTAGAGGGCGGTCAATGTGCCAGTCGCCAGAAATCCGGCATGCGAAGTATCGGCGGTAGACTGGTCAGAAAACGACGGATCGACCTTGCACAACAGTGGTGGACTCTGTAACTCGTGCACGCACTCCCGAGGCTGGGAGGAGAAAATGTGATTGATGTAGTTGCAGGTGTCCCGCGTCAACTATTCTTGCCGGTTCACCCTGTCGTCCGCAGCAGTCTCGCCGCTTTACTGTGCTGCATCGGTCCGGTAGCTCGGGAAGTCAAACTCCAAGATGACGGAGTGGTGCGCAACCCGGTCGATGGCTGCGGCGGTGGCCAGGGGACTGGCGAGGATGGCTGAGCTGATAGAATAGCGATGGTAGAGTGCCCACATTTAGGCTAGGACCGACTTAGGCGCGGCCTGGTAGACAGGGATCGGGGCATGGCAAGCGCCGTGCTCTCAGGTGCCTACTCCTTTGGGCTCACGGGCCCCGTGCCCCGATCCCTGTCTACCAGTTCAGCAATGGTCACTTCCCTCGGACGACCTCCCATTCGCCCCCTTTCGACCATCGAGAGTTGACCCGGCTGCAAGCTCTTGAGGAAGGAACACACGCCACCCTTTCGGGCTTTGGCCGTGACGCGCTCACTAACTATAACCCCGGTACCGTCGCAAGTAGGGCAGACCTCTAATGCCTCTCGCTGGTATCGTGCTTTGGCAGCTTCGCTTTGAATTCTGGTCATCCGAGGTACCATCCCGTCAGACTTGGTCAACGCCATTACTGTGTACTTACTGGATACTTTACTCAGTAGTGCCCGTCCTGTCAAGATAGCGACCTCAGCCCTCAACGTTGGGATTAAGCTATGCCTCAATCATCTGTCGATCCGATCGTTGCCACCAATCTTCGAGAATGCCTGAAAAGAACCGGAAAGTCCGCTTATGCAGTCGCGACCGCGCTCGGGCATGCCCCCAATTGGCTGTACCGAGTTATCAACGGCCAAGCAGGCATCCTGCTTCCAACCCTTCGCGAGGTCGCGGAGGAACTGGGAGTCACAGTAGGCTCCCTCGTGGACCCACCGGAGGATCAAATTCCCGGCTGCCGGGATGCGGTGGAACTCGTGGAGGTGGAGGCCGCCCCAAATTCGGGCGCAGGGAGATACGACGAGACTTTCAAGCGCCGGGTCGCCTACTCTAGAACCCTGCTGGGAGATATGGCCGATCGGCCCCTGGTTTGCCAGTTTATGCGGGTCAAGGGTGACGCAATGTCTCCCACGCTACCCGACGGTTGCCTAATCCTGGTGGACCGACTCAGTCGTGAATGGCAGGAAGGCAGAATCTACGTCATGGAAATCGAATTCGGCCTGATCGCCAGACGGGTGACGCTGGTCGAAAATATCGGCTGGGCTATACTGGACCACGAAGGAGAGGACGCCGCGGCCATACCGCCGATCGGAACTGTGAACACCATCGGTCAGGTCCGGCAGGTCATAACGGACCTGTAGCAGAGGCACAGAATTGACCTCAGTCTAATCTCAAAAAAGGAGGCAGCGCACCTGGCATTTCGTATCTGAGAAGGGCTGATTTCGGTTGGTTTTTGATACAACCCCTGATAAGACCGAGGTCGATGGTTCGAGCCCATTCAGGCCCATCAACTCCTCTGAGGCACAGTACCCCTTGACGCCTCCCTATCCTGATTGCCGTCTCGATTTCAATTGTGGTATGGCCTTGCCAATGGAATCGGATGGGGTCGAAGCGACTTTTCAGAGCCCGCAGATCCCAGCAAAGGAGGCCAGGATTGAGCGAAGGCGGCGAAGAACGGCCTGAGGATTTCTTTCAGCCGAGCGAGTTTCCGCGCTCGGCGAATTATGATCCGGACTGGGTCCTGGATAACATGATGGGACCAAATGCCCTGTGGCTGACGGAGTCGCTATCGGAGTGCATGGAATTCAAGCCCGCGATGCGAGTTCTTGATATGGGTTGCGGCAAGGGGATTAGCTCCATATTCTTGGCGAAAGAGTACGGGGTGCAAGTGTGGGCGACCGACCTGTGGATAGACGCGAGCGAAAACTTCTCGCGAATCTGCGCAGCCGGTGTTGACGACAGGGTGTTTCCAATACATGCTGAAGCTCATGCCCTGCCATTCGCCGACGGATTTTTCGATGCCATGGTGAGTGTGGACGCCTATCATTACTTTGGGACGGATGACCTTTACCTGCAGAATCACATGACCCGGCTGATCAAGCCCGGCGGCCAATTGGGGATCGTAGTGCCAGGGCTGGTCGAAGAACTGGCATCCGCCGATCCGCCGGAACACCTTCGGGAGTATTGGGATCCGGCGCTTTTCAGCCTACACAGCCCATCATGGTGGAAACGCCACTGGGAACGGAGCGGACTAGTGGACGTCGAGGTTGCCGACCTGCTCACGGACGGGTGGAGGCACTGGATGTTATCGGACCGTCTGTGGTCTGAACGGCTGGGCATGCCGAGTGACGAGGCCGATATGCTGGCTCTGGACAAGGGACGAACCTTGGGGATAACCCGCATGGTGGCCCGCAGGAACGACCGTCCAATAGCCCGACTGGACTCCCTGTAGCTACTTGACGCATATAGCTGGGCCCGTTGGGAAGTTCGCCATTCACACTCACATTGCCACCAAACACACTCTCGTTATGCGAAGGTCGACGGGGATGCGCCGGTTCGGGAGCACTTGCGGCCATGCCGTAGTGGAAGGGCGATGTCGGGCGGTGAGATTGTCTTTGAAGGATCCGGCATCCCAGACGAGGCGGCGCCGGTGGTGTTTCCGCTAGAGGCCGTCGAGCAGCCTCCCCCATCCGGTGCTGCGAGGCTTCGCGCCGATCGCCTTGAGGGTTGCCCAGAACAAGGCCAGGTCTCCTGCCACCATAGGTAGGCCCGTCGCCGCTTCCAGCTCCGCAGCGTGCCCGAGGAGGCGGAGGCCTCCACCGCAGACGGCGATGGCGTCGACGCGGTGTCCGGCGCGCTCTGCTGTCGTGAGGACGTGCGCCTTTGTGATTGCTGCGTCGTGGTCCCACGCGAGCCTGTCGACCTCTTCGACAGAAGACACGATGCCCTGCTCGAGCCAACTCTCCTGGAAGATGACGTCGAAGCCGTTGGACTCGAAGCCGCGCCTTGCCATGGAGGTCCAATCGCCGGTGGTGTAGTAGCCGCCGGCGATGGCGACACGGTGGGCGCCCAGAAGGTCGAGTGCGTCGAGCATCGCAGCACCCATCAACACGACGGGGATGCCGGCTGCGTCCGCCACCCGGGACTGCGTTTCCCGCGCACGCTCCGCATGGATGAGCGAAAACGGGATGCCGTACTGTGCGACGACGTCGGCTCCGGCTACAGCGAGGTCCTGGGCGGCTTCCTGCATGGCGGGGAGTGCCTCAGCGATGCGGTCGAGGCTGAATTCGGCCATCGTCCGGCCCAGGCCGCGGGCAGGGATGAATGTTCCTGCGACGCTCGTGCCGTCGGGGGCCACGCGCAGGAAATCCAGCGGGGCGTCGTTCCATTGCGTGAGGGGAGCAAGGAACCCGACCTTCTTCATGGATGTCTGTATGCTCGGAACACGTCGTCACCCCCCTCTTGTGGATCATTCCTCCTCAGGAGTGCCAGGTCGAGCAATGGAGAGATGTTAGTCCAAGACGAGTGGAACGCCAATATAGTGCATGGAGGTAAGTTGCGCCAACAATACGGTTTTGCCATTGTTGGAGACCTGCATGGGGCTGCAGCTCAGTTGGACGAGCCCCATCAATTTCCACCACATCTCAACCTCCAGATCCATCTCCACGCCCCGCAAGTGCTAGGCCGAGGCACTCCGGGGCATCACAACTCGATCTGCCTCCTCACCGAATAATCCTGCGGGACCACCGGATCCACGGGGCCTTTTCGAAGTCATCGTATCCCGTTTCATGGTAAGCCTGTCGAACCATCGCCGACTGGAATCGGCGTCTTTCGACAGGCTCAATACGAAAGGGGACCAACTAATTCCGCGACTTTGAACAGGCCCTGACGGAACCCAGTGGGTCGGATTCGGGTCGGCAGGGGAAGATTGGTAATTTCCCTTAGCCTGTATCACAAGTCCGGCTGCGTATTCGGCGACGCTGAGTCCCTACCACCCAAGCTGAACTGCGGGCGCTGACGGCACCTCTGCCGTCAGCGCCCGAATTGGTTAACCGGGGAGTTCTCGCCCTCACGACCCTCTTTGTATGCGATTATCGTAATTATGTAACAGAACTGTAAATAAATCGTAATCGAATTGCAATGAATCCGTAACCCATCGGCAACTTTCGCGCAATGGACTCGAAACACTACCACTGTACCTTCACTCTAAATCCGGTGCGGGGTAAGCCAGATGAAAGAAGTGATCGCGGTCATACGGCCTGAAAGGTGGCAAGAGACGCTCGAGGCGGCCGGGGCCCTGGACCTGTCGGAGTATACCCAGGTCCGCGTTATGGGCCGGGGAAGGCAGCGTGGCCTGCGTTATATGCGGCCGGTCAACGGCAGCGATGACGGCGTTATGCAGTTCCTCCCCAAGCGGATGCTGACCTGGATGGTCCCCGACGAGATGGTTGGCGGCCTGGTTCGCGCCCTGGTAAACGCCAACAAGACGGACAATTACGGAGACGGCAAAGTATTCGTTTGCCCGGTCGACGAAATCGACGCAGTCCTGGAGCCAGAGGAACCGGAAGCCGAAACGGTGGAGGTATAACTCATGGTGCATCGTCCCGACGTCAAGTACCCAAAGTTCAAGGACCAGTTTGCGGCCATGGACTTCGAGACCGAGCTACTCCCGGTGCTTTCTCTCTACCCGATGCCCGAGCCGAAGGCACTGGAGGACTGGAGCCTGCCCATCACCGAAATAACGGGCAATACACGGGTGGCAGACTGGGAACACCTGAAGAGCCTGCCAAAAGTGCAGGAACCCACTCCACTGGTCTGCCAGATTTTTAACTGGTCAGAAACGCCGACGGTAACCGGCGTTCGGCTCCCCGTGCTGCTTGACTCCCTTGGCATTGAAATGAAGGGCGCCCGGTTTCTCTCGTTCTATTCCGCCGATGGAATGTACTTCGAGACCCTGCCCAGGGCTCTCGCCAATGATCCCCGCGTTCTCCTGGTCTATGAGATCGAAGGCCAGCGTTTGCCCCACGAATTGGGAGGCCCCGTACGCCTGTGGGTTCCGTTCCTCCAGGGGTACAAGAGCGTGAAATGGCTGAACCAGGTCCGCGGCTTCGTCCGGGACCCGCACGGCATCAAGCGACTGCTCGGACAGAGCAAGACCTCCGTCCTGGGCGCTCCCGGCCAGGAAAGGGCCGGCGTGGTGGTAGCCAGGATGAGCACCGGAGACGCATCGGTGGAGGTCTAGCCTTTCAGGGAACTGTAACGGAGTTTCGCATAGCAGAAGCGACTGCCATCTCAGGACCGGGGATGTCATGAACATCGGAGTGGACTCTCAATCCCACAAGGCTACCAACATCCCGCTTTTCAGCTTCGGACGCCCGCACATGCGAGTGTTCCACATGAGCTGGATGGCATTTTTCCTGGCCTTCTTTGGCTGGTTCGGCATCGCGCCCATGATGGCAATTGTCCGCGATGACCTCCAGCTCTCCAAGGCCGAAATCGGCAACACCGTCATCGCCTCCGTGGCGGTCACCATCGTGGCCCGGCTGGTCGTTGGATGGCTCTGCGACCGGATCGGCCCCCGCATAACCTACTCGGGGCTGCTGATCATCGGTTCCATCCCCGTGATGACCATCGGCCTGGCCAACAGCTACGAGTCCTTCCTGCTGTTCCGGCTGGCCATAGGCATCATCGGCGCATCCTTTGTCATCACGCAGTACCACACCTCGGTGATGTTCGCCCCCAACGTGGTGGGAACGGCAAACGCCACCACCGCCGGCTGGGGCAATATGGGCGGCGGCGTAACGCAGATGGTCATGCCGCTGGTGCTGGGTGTCATCGTTGCCCTGGGCGCCACCGACGTCATCGGCTGGCGCATCGCGATGGTGGTGCCGGGCGTCGCCCTGTTCCTGATGGGCATCGCCTACTTCAAGTTCACGCAGGACTCTCCCGACGACGAACTGGCGCGACAGGAGCGGGCAAAGGAACCGCCCGGCGCCAGGACTCGTGCCTTCATAGAGGCTGCCAAGGACCACCGGGTATGGGCGCTGTTCCTGATCTACGGCGCCTGCTTCGGTGTCGAACTCACGATGAACAACATTGCGGCCCTCTACTACCACGACCGCTTCGGCCTTGGAGTGGGTATGGCCGGGCTGGTAGCGGGGCTGTTCGGCGTGATGAACCTGTTCGCCCGCTCCCTGGGAGGGTTCTTCGGAGACAAGGTTGGCATCCGATTCGGGCTGCGGGGCCGGACCCTGTTCCTGGGCGCGGTGCTGCTGATCGAAGGCATAGCGCTGGCGGTCTTCTCACGCATGGACATCTTGCCGCTGGCGATTGGCGCCATGCTGGTCTTCAGCCTGTTCGTTCAGATGGCAGAGGGAGCGACGTTCTCGGTGGTGCCCTTCATCAACCAGAGAGCGCTGGGCGCGGTGGCCGGCATTGTGGGCGCGGGCGGCAACGCCGGCGCGGTGGCCGCCGGATTCCTGTTCCGCATGGAGTCCCTGAGCACCGAGATGGCCCTGCTCTACCTGGGCGCCGTCGTTACCGTGGCCTCCTCTCTGGTGCTGGTGGTGCGCTTCTCCGCTGAACGGGAGACCGAGGAGCGGCGAGTCATGGAGCGCGCGCTGGGGCGCGGTCAGCTGGCTGTCGCCCCAGCTTACGCCAAGCGCGTTCCGATGGCGCTGTACAGCGAGTCTTAGGGCCGAATCCTCCTCTCCCTTGCGCGAGATCAAGTGCGAGAGGTCAAAGGCGGGCTAGAGTGACTACAGCAACGAAAACAGGCAACCCCATCGAGCGAATCAAGGACGAGAAGCCAGGGCTGGACATCCTTGACGACATCGATGAGCTGGGGGCGCAACACGGCGGTTGGGAGACCATCGAGCCGGGAGACCGGGAGCGGCTCAAGTGGATCGGGACATTTTTCCGCAAGCCCACTCCCGGGCGCTTCATGATGCGCATGCGCATCACCAACGGTCGACTGACGTCGGCGCAGTTGACAGCCCTCGCTGCGCTCTCCAGCAGTCTTGGCAGCGGTGTGATGGACCTGACCACCCGGCAGCAGATCGAGTTACGAGACATCCAGATCCGCGATGTGCCGGAAGTCCTGCGGGCGCTGCGCGAGATTGACCTGTCGTCGCTTCAGACTGGCATGGACAACATACGCGGGACCAACACTTGCGCCTTGTCGGGCCTGACGCCCAACGAGTTGTTCGATGCCTCTCCGGTTGGAGAGGAGTTCACCCGCATGTTCCTGGGCAACCGGGAGTACACCAATCTGCCTCGCAAGTTGAACGTCGTGTTCACCGGATGCCTGGAGAACTGCGTCCATGCGGAAACCCAGGACATCGCGATGACGCCTGCGCGGGGCCCCGGCGGGCTGAACGGATTTAACGTTGCCGTGGGCGGCAAGATGGGTTCCGGTGGCATGACGGTCGCTCAGCCCTTGGACGTGTTCGTGGAGCTGCAGGATGCGGCGCGCCTGGCCTCGGCCATCACGCTGCTGTTTCGTGATGCAGGATCACGGGAAAAGAGGACCCGCGCACGCCTCGCCTTCCTGGTGGACGAGTGGGGCATCGACCGGTTCCGGGAAGTGCTGGAAAAGCGCTGGGGCGCGCCTCTGCCCCCGGCTGGCAAGGACGCCAGATACGACCATGACGCCGACCACCTGGGCGTGAATCCGCAGCGCCAGGAGGGGTTGTACTCCGTTGGGCTTTGCGTTCCCACCGGACGCACCTGCGCCGACGACATGGCGGAACTGGCCCGGCTGGCCGCTGCCTATGGGTCGGGGTCCATCCGGTTGACCGTGGGCCAGAACGTGATCATCGCTGATGTGCCCGAGGCCAACCTCCCTGCGCTTCTTGATGAGCCTCTCCTTGCCCGGCTGTCGCCGGAACCTGGCCCTCACATGCGAGGGCTTGTGAGCTGTACCGGCAATGACTACTGCAACCTGGCGTTGATCGAGACCAAGTCCGTCAGCCGCCGCGTTATCGAGGCCCTGGACTCGCTCCATCCGGACGCAGGACCGTTGCGCATGTACTGGTCGGGATGCCCTGCGGGCTGTGGAAACCACCACGCCGCCGACATCGGGTTTCAGGGTGGCAAGACCAGGTTCGAGGGCGAAGTGGTGGATGCAGTAACGATTTTCGCTGGTGGAAAGACTGGTCCCGATGCTCGAGCAGCGCGGAAGATTGTTGACCAGGTGCCGGTGTCGACACTCGGGAAGTTCCTCCCTGGGCTTATTGCGAAGCTAAAAGAGAATGGGTTCAACCTCGACCAAGGCTTGCCTGAGACCGATATGCCGGGCATCGACTTCGAAGCATAGTTGGTGCAAAGGAGACGCGACGATGAAAATGGTGCGAGCGATTATCCGTCCTGAGAAGGAGGTCGCTGTGGCGGCCGCCCTCGCCAATGAGGGTTTTCCGGCGATGACAAAGTGGGACGTGCTGGGACGGGGCAAGCAACAGGGAGTGCAAGTCGGAGACCACTTCTACGACGAACTGGCAAAGTGCATGTTTATGGTGGTGGTCGAGGACGACCAGGTTGAGGCGGTTTCCAACGCCATCCAGAAAGCTGCCTATTCCGGCTTCCCCGGAGACGGGAGGACCTTTGTGACCGGAGTGGACGCCTCCTACACCCTCCGCACGGGCGAGTCGGGGCTCTAGACTGTCGGTAAACGGTCTGCGCTCGGCCTTGTGGCTTGCCGAAGGGCACTGACGTGAACTCTAGCCAGTCTGCGCTTCCGAAAGATTTATTTGCCGCGAGGAACTCGACCAGCACTGCAGGACTGGACCCGCCTAAAATAGGATGGCATTTACGGCATTGCTTCCTCGCCGGTCAGCCCCTCGGTCGCCGGATATGTGGGTCCAGCAGGTCCCTCAGGCCGTCGCCCAGCAAGTTGAACCCCAGCACCGCGACGAAGATGGCCGCACCAGGCAATAGCAGTAGGCGGGGCTCGGTCTGCAGGTGCCGCCGGGCGTCGTTGAGCATGGCGCCCCATTCCGGCGTGGGCGGCTGCGCGCCCAGCCCCAGGAAGCTGAGACCGGCGATGCCCAGTATAATCCAGCCGATATCTAGAGAGGCGAGCACGACGATTGGGCCGAGGATGTTGGGCGCGATGTGCCGGAGGATGATACGCAGGTTTCCGGCTCCGGCGGCGCGCGCGGCCGTCACATATTCCATCTTTCGCGCCCCCAGGGTAATCCCGCGAATGATGCGGGCGTGGCCCACCCACCACACGGCGCCGGCTGCCAGCAGCACGTTGAACAGACCGGGTCCCAAAGCTCCCGCCACGGCCAGCGCCAGGATCAGTGAAGGGAACGCCAACAGCAGGTCCACTACCCCCATCAGCGCCGTGTCCGGCCAGCCGCCGTGGTAACCAGACAGCAGGCCCACCGTCAAGGCGATGGTCATACTGAGGACCAGGGTGGCAGCGGCGGCCAGCAGCGTCATGCGCGCCCCGTGGATGATCCTGCTGAAGGTGTCTCGCCCCAGATGGTCGGTGCCCAACAGGTGCTCCGGCGACGGAGAGATCAACCTTTCGGGCAGGTTGATCTCGGTGGGATCAACCAGCGGGAGCCATGGCGCCAACAATCCCGCCAGCAGCAGGGACACCACCAGAAACAGCCCCAAGGCAGTTCCCGGCTCCCGCAGCAGCGCATTCCACTGGTGGCGACGGCGCGCATCGGTGTGGGCGGCTCGGGCGGGAAATCGTTCGCTGACGTGTTCGGTATCGCTCGTCACTAGACGCTATACCTCTTCCCGTTCGTAGCGCAGACGCGGGTCGGCCATGCGCAAGGCAATGTCAGCCGCCAGGTTGGCCAGCAGCACAACCACGGCAATATAAGTTACGAACCCTTGTACCACGGGGTAGTCCCGGGTCAGCGCCGCGCCCACCATCAACTGACCCAAACCCGGCCAAGTGAAGATGGTCTCGACTATGACGGCGCCGCTGAGCAGGTAGCCAAGGTTCACTCCAGTGGCTCCGATGGCCGGCAGCAGCGCGTTGCGCAGTGCGTGCCCGACGACGACGGCCTGTTGGGATAGTCCCTTGGCCTGCGCAGTGCGGATGTAGTCCTGCCCCAGTATCTCCAGCATGCTGGCGCGTATCAGCCGCATCAGCTGAGCCATCGGCGCAAGGGACAGCGCGATGGCCGGAAGCACGACTTGGGCAGCCGAGCCGTAGCCCAGGGCCGGCAGCCAGGATAGTTTCACCGCGAACAGGATGATCAGTCCGAATGCCAGGGCATAGGATGGGGCCGCCGCGCCCACCAGCGCCGCCAGGCGCGCGATGGCATCCACGGCGCCGCCCCGTCGCTGCGCGGAGAGGATGCCCATAGGCACGGCGACCAACAGCGCCAGGGCCAAGGCAGCCGCAGTGAGCAGCGCCGTTGGGACGGTGCCGCGCGCCAATTGGGCGGCCACGGGCCGTTCCGTCACGTAGGAGCGGCCCATGTCCCCCGATAACGCCCCTGACATCCAGCGAATGTATTGCGCCGGGAGGGGCGTGTCCAGGCCCAGCTCGGCGCGCATGGCAGACACTGCGGCCGGGCTGGGCACCTGGCCGGGGTTGCGCTGGCGCAGGACAATCTCGGCAGGATCGCCCGGCGCCAGATTCAGCAGCGCGAAGCTGACCGCAGAGATTGCCAGGAGCATCAGCGGCAGCGTGGCCAACCGTCGGACTAGGTATGCTCCCATGGTGGCGCTGACTTCTTATTCCAGATTACTGCCGCGCCGAATCACTCGGAGAGGCCAACGCTGTGGTCGAACATATAGAGCCGATAAGGGTGTGGCTCGAACCCGGTAACCTGCTGGTTGACTCCATACATCATGTATACGTGCGCCACCGGCAAAAGCGCGGTTTCGGCGGCAACCACGGCCAATGCCTCGCAGGCGATTTCCTTCCGCTCCTGAATGTCCGACACCGGCCCCGCCCGCGCTATGATGTCCACCAGCCCCGGATTGGAGTAGTGGCCATAGTTGTTGGCTCCGCCATCGGTACCGTCGGCGTGCAGTCCAACGAACTTGCTGACGTTCAAAACCGGGTCTCCCGCATCGACCACGTTGTTAAACCATCCAAATAGGTCCCAGGCCGGTTCCTTTACCACCGACCATTCGGTAATGAGCACCTCGGCCTTGATGCCCACGTCGGAGAGCATGGCTTGGGCAGCTTCCGCCATAATTGGCAGTTGGAACCGCTGCGGGTAGCCGCCGATGATTATCTCCAGAGCCTGCCCTGCTTTATCAGCGATGCCGTCGCCGTCGCTGTCGGCGTAGCCGGCCTAGGCCAGCAGCTCCCGGGCGCGCTGAGGGTCGTAACTCGGCCCGGCTACTCCGGGGCAGGAAGCCATCGCCTCAGGAAGCAAAAGGTCGGCGAATGAACCCGTACCCGCCGGTGCAACGGCTCCGGCGATACTTTCCCGGTCAATGGCATGGCTCACGGCTTGGCGTACCAGCGGGTCGGATAGCGGGCCCCGCTCGAAATTGACCCACCACATCACCACCGAGGCGCCCTCGCCGGCCGTCCGGCTGTGCAGACCGGGGAGGGAATTGAGATGTTCCACCCCTTCCGGAGATATATTGATGGCAAAGTCAATATCGCCGGCCTGCAGGGCCAGTTCCCGGCTGTTGGTGTCCGGGATGGCAATGTACTCGATGCCGGCCAGCAGGGGAACTCCGCCCCAGTAGTCGTCGTTGGCCACGCTGCTGAGGCGTTCTTTGCGAACGTACTCGGTGGGAATGTAGGGCCCAGTCAGTGCGTCCGCGGTCACGAAGTTGCCTTCACCGGCAGCGTCAGCCGCCGCCGCGTTGACGATGGCCGTGTTGGAATTGGTCAACAGCCCCGGTAGTGTCGGACGCGGCTTCGTAGTAGTGACAATGACCGTCTGGTTGTCTTTGACTTCCACGCTTTCAAGTGCCAGCCTTTCCGTATCCCCTGACGATAACCGGACGGTTCTTTCCAATGACTCTTTGACCGCCTGAGCGTCCATCACCGAACCGTTGTGAAACTTGACACCGGAACGCAGTTCAATCTCCCAAGTCACCGGGTCCAACCGATCAGCGCTCGTGGCCAGCCACGGCTCCGGGCTGAGATCGATTGCAGACAGGCGAAATAGGGTCTCCGCCATACCCCCTTGAATGGCCACCCATGATCCCTCCACCGGGTCCAGCGGGCTGTCCAACCAGATGAAGCCAGCGTTCAGGATGGGACGCTCGGCCTCAGCAGTCAGGGCCGTTGGCTGCTCCGGTGTTGCAGTCGCTTGAGAGGATTGTTGCGGAACCATGGTTGCTGTCGGGAGCTCCGGCGCCTCGGTGGCCACCGAGGGCGGCGGGGTGTTTTCCGGGGAAGCGGCTGGGGACCCGCAAGCCACCGCAAGGGCCAGTAAAAGGGCAAACGCCCCCGGGATAAGATATTTGATACCTGGTGTGATTAAATTTGGCAAAACAGTTCTCCGAATGGTTTTCTATGGACTAATGCCGACGACTGGGTTCAGGGACAGCAGGCGCGACTGTTCAATGGCTGGGCGGGCGGAGGGTCAGCCTCCGCCCGAACTGGAGCGCTGCTCTGCGCGGGGCCGCTTAACCCGGCCCTTTGTTGGTTCTATCCGCCAAACCGTTACGCCGCCGCGGGCGTCGAGGGCAGCAAGCCCGCCCCCGTCGGGCCGCCAGTACAATTCGGCCACGGAGACCCCAAGATCTTCCGCCCCTATCGGTCTGCCTTTTCCATTTCTTTGCAGCGACCACACAACCACTGCCCCATCGCGCCCTCCCGATGCCAGGCGCCTCTCGCCGGGCGAAAAGACAAGCGTCGTAATGGGTTGTTCATGAAACTTCAGAACGCCGGGCCGCGTGCCTTCGGGGCCTTTTCCCCGGAATACCCAGACCGTAACCGCCTCGCCGCCTCCGGTGGCCAGAAGGGTGCCGCTATGGTCAAAAGCCAAGGCCGACGGCTTGGCGGCATATCCCCACATCTCGGAATCCTGACCCGTGGCGCGGCGCCAGAAGTGCACCGAGTTGTCCTGGCTGCCGCAGACCACGATGCCCCCGTCCGGGCTTAGTACCATCGACACTAAAGACCCCTGCCACTCCAGCTCTTGCCGTAGCTCGCCGGTGTCCGCGCTGAAAAAGGCCACTCGACCGTAACAGGCACTTGCCAGTTCCCTCGGGCCAGACCACGCGATGGCGCTGACGGTGCTGGGGTGATCATCAGACTGCCAGACCTCCGCGCCGTCCACGTCATACACGCGAACCTGCCGGGAGCAGGAGGCCGCTAGTCTTTGGCCGTCCTTTGACCACGCCACGTTTTCCGCCCAACCGCTCCCGACGTCGATAGCCCGGGTTACCTGTCCTTCGGCGGCATCCCAGAGCAAGACTCGTCCGTCCTGGCCGGCCGTAGCGAACACGCTTCCCTTCGGGTGGATTGCCACCGAGAGCACGCCGCCGTCATGAACCCCGTGCTGTTCCCAGGCCCTCTCGCCCGACTCGCCGTCAAAGGCGTAAACGCCGCCCTCGGCATCGCCGACCACCAGAGTCTCTCCGCCTCCGCTCCAGCCCCCGGCCATAGCGTAGTCGCCGACCATCGAAAACCAGCCCTGCTGAAGAACGCCCATCGCGCTGCCGGCATCTAAATCAGACATGCTTCGAACCCCTCCCGCATACTCTGTCCATCGAGGTTCCGGCCGATGAAGACGAGCTGATTGCGGCGAGGCGCGTCCCCCCACTCGCGGTCCGGCTGGCCGTCAAAGAGCATGTGAACTCCCTGGAAGACGAAGCGACGCGACTCCCCCGCAACGCTGATGAAGCCCTTCATTCGGAAGATGTCCACCCCGCGTTCCCTGAGCAGTTGGCCAAGCCAGGCGTTGAGCTTTTCGGGATCGGCGTCCCCGTCCATCTCGATGGAGATTGACCCCACCTCGTCGTCGTGCTCGTGCTGGGCGACCCAGGTTCGCTCAGCTTCGGCGGGAACCGCCGCTCCCTTGATGCGTTGTATGTCTGACTCTGTCTCTGTGCAGGCAGGCTCGGAGCAAAAGTTGCCCCCCAGTTTGAAAGCCACTCCATCCGCGTTCCTCAGTTGGAGATCGAATTCCTCCGCGAGGTGCTGGGCGTAGAGGCCAACTCTCCCCGGCGTACCAACCTCAAAGAAGAACGACTTGCGTCCTGGGGAATCGAGCCGGAGGCTCACATGCTTTCCAACCGGAATCTCTTCCTCCGGCTGAATGACCTCCGCAAGTTCGGCGTACTGCCGTACACACCACTCGGCGCTCTCCCGGAGGGCAGCGTCATCCGTGCCCTGATTGGGCACGACGACGAGCGACATCGCCGGATCGGGTCCATCGGCGAGGTTGAGTTCATAGCGGCCGGTATCGAGCGAATAGACTCCCGTCCATTCGAAGGGATACTCCGGCTCAAGGAAGGTGGGACGACGCTCGAGGACCTGTTCCAAGTCGAATGCGCTGAGGTCTAGTACAGTGTCGACGGGTACGTTCGCCCGCTCGCTGCGCACGACTCGTGCCATTCGGTTCATGCCCCGGAGCCGAGCTTCCAGACTGTCAAGGGCCTCGCCGTTGACCAGGTCCGTCTTGTTGAGGACGAGAACGTCTGCGAACGCGATTTGCTCCGTGCTTTCATCGCTTCGGCCGAGTTGCTGATCGATGTGGGCTGCGTCGACGAGCGTGACGATCCCGTCAAGGGCGTATTCAGCACGAAGCTCTTCGTCCATGAAGAACGTTTGGGCGACGGGACCGGGGTCGGCGAGCCCCGTGGTTTCCACCAACACATAGTCGAACTTGTCGCGGCGCTTGTTGAGATTGTTGAGCACCCGAATCAGGTCTCCGCGCACTGTGCAGCAGATGCAACCGTTCGACATTTCGAAGACCTCCTCGTCAGCGTTGATGACGAGGGCCTGATCGATGCCGACCTCCCCATACTCGTTCTCGATCACGGCAATGCGCTTGCCGTGCTCCTCAGTCAAGATCCGGTTGAGCAGGGTCGTCTTGCCAGAGCCGAGAAAGCCAGTGAGGATGGTGACAGGTACTTTGCGCTGCATGTTCATTTGGAATCCTCCTTTAGATTTGATTGATATGCAGTCTCACTTAGAAATTGCAAAGAGCCGACGATGTCGCTATTGGGATGACGTATCTACCAGGCAGTACGCGCCGCCGACGCTGTCTCACAGAGGAAGGTAGACAAATGCCCACCTTCGCCGGTCAACCTTACCGAGGGTCACTCTCTCCTGGTGAACAGGGTGCTCTTACCGGCTTGGCTGGGTCCGACGACGACCATCATGGTACTCACGCTTGCATCGAAGGTAACCTTGCGCAGGGCCATGTACGCGTCCAGTTCCACGCCCCTCAGTCAAGACCCGGCTGAGCAGGGTCGTCTTACCAGAGCAGGGGAAGCCGGCGTCGATGGAGACAGGCACTTTGCGTGGCGTATCCATATAGAATCCTCCCTTGTGTTTTATTGGGATGCCATATCACCAGTGCAATTAACATTGCCGATGTTGTCACGCCGGGGGACGTAGGCCTACGCCCCCGGCGCCGTTCCACATTACTCAGGGTTACTCTCCCCAAGTGAACGGGGAGCACTCTGGAATTCGCATCAAATAGGGTGCTCTTACTGGCCTCGTTGGGACCGACAATGCCCATAGGGTTCTCTCGGCCACATCGAACGTAACCTCGCGCAGGACCATGTACACGTCCAGTTCCACAATCACGTCATCTGGCGACATGCTTGCGTCGTGCATGTGCGGATTTTGGGTTCACTTCAAGGCCTCCACAATCCGTTCCACGTTGGTCCGCACCATGCCGAGGTATGTGTCCCCACTGCTGCCTTCTACTCCCATGGAGCCGGAATAGAGTTGGACCAGTTCCGCTCCGGTTTCCATGGCCACGGCCTGCGCCAGCCTTTCGCTGACGGTGGTCTCGCCAAACACAGCGGGCACACCGTGTTCCCGGACCACCTCAATCACATCCGCAAGGTGTTCCCCGGAGGGTTCCAGGTCCGGGCCCAGAGACGGTATGACCAGGCCGACAACCTCAAACCCATAAGCCTTTGCGAAGTAGGCGAAGGTGTCATGGGATGTAACCAGCAGCCTGCGCTCAGGCGCCACCAAGTCGACCTGCTCCAGGATCCAGGCGTGCAACTCGTCAAGCTGCTTCCCATAATCGGTGGCGTTACGCTGGTAGACAGTAGCGCCCTCGGGGTCCAGCGCCGAAAGCTGAGCGGCTATTTCCTTGACGGCAATCTTCACCCTTACTGGATCGAACCAGAAATGGGGGTCCAGAGGGCCGTGGCCGTGCTCATCTTCGCCGTGTTCGTCGTGGCCGCCGCCCTCGCCACCCACGATTCCCACGAAAGCGATCTTGGTTGGGGAGCCAGAGACGTCCCAATGTCCGACTTCCGCCAGGTCGTGGGCATCCAGCTGCAGCACCCGTCCTCCTAACGAGTCGGTGATGAATACCGCGCCAGGAGCGCTGGCCAGGTGGGGCCGAGCCCAGAAACCGGTTTCCACCGGCGTGGTCAAGAGCCCGGACGAGGAAGCCAGCATGTCCAGGTCGTGAGCGTCGTACATCCGCAGCTCGCCGTCGCTCATCACCACCAGCAAGGCTTCGCCGTCGAAGGTGAGGTTGACCTGAATGGGCCGCAGCCCTCCAGCAGCGGGAATCATCTGCTCCATTGACCCCTCTTCGGGTTCCACCACATACAACCCCACATCGCTGCCTAGGGCAAAGAAATGGTCCAGTCCGGGGTATCCCCAAACCGAGGTCAGGCGGAAGTCTTCCGGGGAACCCTCCGGAGCCGCGACGAAGACGTGGGAGTACTCCCCGTCATGCGCCTCGACCGCCAGTGCGCCGCCCGTACAACCGAACACTGCCTGATGGCCGTTGCCCGCGTCCCCGTGCAAATCGGGGCATCCGTGGGCGGTATAGAGGATGTCGCCGCTCACCTCCCGGATTTCCGCACCGATCGGGTTCCTCGCGTCCGGATTTGCCGGGTAATCGGGATGCTTCAGGCTGACGGCAAATAGGTCTTCCTCCAGGGGCACGGCCGCTCCGTGTTGCGGACCTGCGTTGAAACTCAGCGGCACATAATCACTGCCCTGCTCATCCAGGTCATGCTCATTGATGAGCACTACCTCCCCCGAGCCATCATAGAAAATGGTCGCCCACTCCTCTCCTACATACAGGTGCACCGGACGGTCCCCGGCCAAATCGATGTCAAGCCTCTGCGTCGGTGCTTCCACCAGGTCGAAATGATCTCCATGAGCCTCCATGAATATGCCGCCGTCAAACAGGTGGGCGGCATTGGCGTCAGGGGAAACGGCGATTGCATAGCGGCCGTTCTGGGTTGAATAAATCCGGCCAGCCCGGGATCCGAGATCGAAGTGGTCCCGGTCCACCTCTCCTGTTTCCAGGTCTATTACGGAGACCTTGCCCTCCTCCCCGTCGCCGATCAGCAAACGCCCCATAACCGTCGATTCGCCATGGTCGTCGGCTGACATCGTCTCGCCATGGTCATCCCCGCCGTGGCCATGAGGGTCCGGGCCGGTAGACTCAATTGGGTCAACGAACTCCCCGAGGGCGATCAATTTGGACTCATCTGCACTGGCATTGCGCAACAGGTCATACAGCCACTCGGCCTCCAGGCTCAGGCCAATGGTAAACACCACGTCCGCATCCGAGACTCTGGCCACATCTCGACCTCCCGGCGAGAAGGAGTGTGGGTCTTGACCGGGTGGCAGCATGGCAAAGACTTCTGCCCGGTCTCCACCCACGATTCTGGCCCAGTCGCCCACAAAGTTGGTGGAAGTGACCACCTTGACGGTCGGGGTGGATACCGAGGGTCCGGCAGCGCCCGAGTCAGTAGGCGTGGGTTCTGGGCGCGGCGCCTGCTGGGTTGGCTGGGAAGTGGCGGGCGCCACGGTGGGTGCAACGGATGGTGCAGCAGTGGCGACAGAGGTTGCCGTTGGACCTTCCGTTGCCGGCGTGGCCTGGTCATCTGCGCAGGCGGTCAGCAAGGCCCCGCAGAGCATGGCAAGGCCCAAGGCCACCGCCTGGGCCAAACGGCCAAGTTCGATAGTGCGACCTTGTATCAATGACATTCAGAGTCCTCCAATTTTGATCGTGATTTGAACCTGATGTGGAATTTAGTGCGGCCCAGGTCTCTAATGATATGATGTATCAGTTTATGGCAATCGGCACCGGTGGCTCGGCCGATTGGAACAAATCCCTAGTTACCTTCGTCGGAGGGACAATAGCCGCAGATCACGTACAGCTCGACACGGTGGTCGATGACCTCTCCCGGAATTTCGGTGCCAATTGCGCTGATCAACTGTTCCACTGCGGCGGCCCTGAATTCCTCCACTGCGCCGCATTCTATGCAGACTGAGTGGTGATGGTGATGACCGACTCGGCAGAGGCTGTACATTTGAGATCCGTCGATCGTGGCGAGCTTGCACACCACCCTCGCTTCAAGAAGCAGCTTGATGGTGCGGAACACCGTTGCCCGGCCCACCGAAGGCAGTTCTTCGCTGAGAGCCTCCGCCGTAAGGCTGTCCTGCTTCTGCTCCAGGAGCTCGGCAATCGCTCTCCAGGGAGCAGTGGATCTGTAGCCCAGTTCCGCCAACACCGCCAGAAGCTCTTTGTGTGGAATCACAAGACCTCTTATTGATAGCAAGTCTCACTTATGCTGCTGACGACGAAAAGTTTCATGTCTTTTGGTCGGTGAGACAAGGTATCACCCTAGAATAATCTTGTCAACCATGAGTACCTGCGGGACAGGGTCTTATATCTTGACGTTGCGGCTGGGAACCTTGCCTTCGGATTGAATCGGAGGCGACAGGCCGGCAGGGCCTGAGTCCTGAGAGACCGTATTAAAGCTTGGCCACCGCACCTTGCTTACATAGCCCGAACAGTTGCTTGGGCTGTGCAGCCCGCATGTTTCAAGAACGGGCCAACCCTTGACCGGGGGTAGGACGACACGGGGATCCATTTACGCAGGCATCGATGTGGCCAAGGACCTGCTGGATCAGGCCGCCGGGCACACTCCGGACCGTGGCCCACGACGCTGCCGGGGTACGGACACTGGTGTCGGAGTTGCAGTAATTGGAAGCGTCGCTGGTGGTGTTTGACATCAACTGTTTCTGCCGGTTTACGCAGCCTTGCGTTGCTTCAATAAGATGATGCCGAAGAATTGGGAGGCGATCGCCTAGCAGGAGGCATAGCGGGAGTTGCTGGCAACAATGCGAGATCACTCCCATGCGATGTCAAGAGAGGACAGGAGCCGTATGCCTGAGGAATTCGCCGCAGTGGCCGACTGTCACCGCAAGCCTGGTATCAGGCTGCTGGTTCAGCCCGAAGACGACGGCAGGAAAGTCTCCGCAGCAGGGGAACGCGCATGTAAGGATGAGGTGGTTCGCGGGTAGGAAGTATCGGACCTCCTGACCTTGCTCCGCGCAGAGGCTGCAATTCCCTCCCTGCCCTTTACCCGTCGACCTGCTGGATGGTCCAGCGGCTGGCCTCCAGGCGCTTGGCCAGTTCCCGCTGACTCTCTCCCTTGGACCGCTCCTCCCGGATGTTCTCCCATTGTTGCTTGGTCAGGCTTGCCCGTCGGCTGGGGAAGCGGCCCTCAGCCCCCGCCTTGGCTTGGCTGGCGACCGAGCTCTCCCTGATGGAGTTCCGCTACCACTGGCTGAAGGCGAACACCATCTGGAGTTGGAGCTTGCCGTTGGCCGTCGAAGTGTCAAAGTCCTCCGCCAGGGACCGGAACTCCACACCCGCGTGGTGCGGGCCCTCGATCACATGCAACCAGTAGGTCAGCCCCCTGGAGAGCCGGTCGATGTGGGGGACCACCAAACCAGCGGAATATGACCCGCGCCCAGCGCGAGGAACTGAGGCGAATGGGACGGGAGAACAACGCCACGGCGGGCCTCGTCTGCCCGGCCCACGTCAAAGCCGCATTCAACTTCGAATTCGACGATATCGACATTGATGTTCCTCTGGAGGAACTCCAGGTCGAGGCGTCCAAGGAAACTCCCCGTTCGCACGTGATGCTGACCCCGCTGCCTGGGGCGGCGGGTGAGGCAGACAGACAATCCGCCCCAGAGTCGGGAGACAAGGTTAATCAATCCATCCACGATGGGCTATAGCTCACGGGAGAATGCAGTCAATTTCGGAATGCAATGGTCGGCCGGTCTCGCCGGTCCCGCGCCGCATCCGACAGGATGGTTTCATCTGGCTATAATCATGGCACCCTCTGGAACGGGAGCCTTCGATTATGGGCACGCCCCCTGACTCCGTTGAAATCTACTGTTTGAAGTGCCGGGCCAAGACCGGCTCACAGGATGTTGAACAGGTAACAATTAAGAACGGACGCCCCGCCCTGCGTGATGTCTGCACTGCGTGCGGCACTGGCAAGTACCGCATCGGCGCCGTCGGCTGTACCTGGGCCGGCACCGTAAGCTTTGTCCGTTCCTGGAATGGAGGGAATCCCTACGGAGCACTGGAATTGAATATCGGAGTGCAGGTGGGGGAGGCTGTGTCGATGTCCAGTGGATATGCCCGCCCAAATGGTCTGCGAAAATGTCCTGTTGGGTTGGCGCCAGCCTCTTAAGGGCTGGTTTCCCGTCTGCCCCTCTTTCTGTATCTGTTGCGGGCCATCAGCCTTGGCTACCCACTGGCATACGGCCTTGGCGTCGTCCGCCCGGGTTGGCACTACACATGGCAGAAGAGTTAGCGGCCAATGTCCCATCCGCCAGCAGAATCGATGGGTTCGCACCCGCTGCCCTGAAAGCTCAAAGTCCGTCCTCTGCTGCGCCACTCCTCAATCCGTCGTCTCTCCCCTCTCCATGCGATAGCCGACACGGGGTTGGTTGAGGATGTAGGAGGGGTTTTCCGCCTGATCTCCCAGCTTGCTGCGCAGGTTTTTCACCACGGTGCGGATCGGTCCCGAGTGCCCGGGGTGGCTGGGGCCCCACACCCGCCGCAGCAGTTCCTCGTGGGTCAGAACCCGTCCGGCGTTGAGCGAAAGCTCCACCAGGAACCGGTATTCCAGGTCGGTCAGTTGAACCTGACTCCCTGTCAGATGGACCCGCCGCTCATCGTAGTTGATGGTAAGCTCGCCCTGCACATAGGGCTCCGGCGGCGCGTCCGGCCTAGGCCGTGTCTGCCTTCGCAGGGCGGTCTGGATTCTCGCCACCAGCTCCGTCGGCGAAAAGGGCTTGACTATGTAGTCATCGGCCCCGGCCTCCAGCGCCCTGGCAATGAGCTGGTCCCCCCCCGTAGGCGGAGATGAATATCACCGGAACCTTCCCAAGGGCGGGAACGTCCTCCATGAGCTCGATCCCGTCGGTCCCAGGCAGCATCAGGTCGAGCAGCACCAGGTGGGGTCTCTCCGCATTCATCAGTTGCCCCACCTCCTCCGGGTCGGCGGTAACGATGGCGACGAAACCCGCCTCAGTCAGGCTGTCCCGGACGTACCGGAGCGTCTGCGGGTCGTCGTCGACCACCAGCACCCTTGTGCGTCCCCGCCTTGTTCCTTGCGCTGGGTCGGGGAACCGGGGCGGATTCTTCGAAAAGTCGTATCGGGCATCCTCAACCACGGGGAGGGTGAAGGAGAGGCGTGTCCCCATGCCGTGCCCCTCGCTCTCGGCCCAGATACGGCCGCCGTGGGCCTCCACTATCCCCTTGCAGATCGCCAGCCCCACGCCCGAGCCCTCAATGCCGGTCGGGTCGTCTCCGTCTATCCGGGAGTGCTTCCTGAACAGGTGCGGCAGGCGGTCGGGAGAAAGGCCCACCCCTTCGTCCGCAACGGAAAAGGCGATGTGGTAGCCACTCCTTCTCACGTCCATCGTGATGGCCGACGGCTCGGGCGAATGCCTGGCGGCGTTGGTCAGCAGGTTGACCAGCACCTGCACGATGCGGCGCCGGTCCGCCATCACCGGGGGGAGGTCGAGTTCCATCTCGATGTGGATGTTGTCGCGGCCGCCTCCGCTCAAGAAGGAGTTCCTGGCCCGGTCCACTAGGAAGGATACCTCAGAGGCCTCCGAGGATACAGACAGGGTTCCGGTCTCGATGCGAGCCACGTCAAGCAGGTCGGTGATGAGGCTGCGCATATGATCCGCCTGGTCGTCAATGATCCGGTGGAACTGGAGGGCCTCGGCCGGGTCCAGCGAATCCCCCGATCCGATTAGGGTGGCGGCCGAGCCCTTAATGGAGGTGAGCGGGGCGCGCAGCTCGTGGCTCACCATCGCCAGGAACTCCGCCCGCAGCCGCTCCATCTCCTCGAGAGACGTCATGTCCTGCAGGGTGACCACCACCGACTCCACATCGCCCTCCTCCGAGCGGATGGACGTGGCGTTCATCAACGCCGTAACCGACCGGCCGTCGGGCACCCGGAGGACTATCTCCTCCAGCCGCACACTCTCACCCCGCCTGAGCGCCTCCGCTACGGGAAACTCCTCGAGCGAGACCTCCCGCCCGTCGCCCCTCCGGACGCTCATCGTGCTCAGCAGATCCTCGGGAGCCTGGTCCGGGGTCCGCAGCAGGTCAACCATCCGCATCGCCTCCCGGTTCAAGGACGAAGGTTGGCCGGCCTTGGCGTCGAAGACCACAACGCCCACCGGCGAGGTGTCGACCAGCGCCTCGAGGTCAGCCCTGGCCCGCTGTTCCTCGCGATAGGCCTGGGCGTTGGCGATGGCCGCCGCGGCCTGCGATGCGAACAGCACCAGTGTCTCTTCGTCCTCCTCGGTGAATCCTTGTCCGCCCTCCTTGTTGGTGAGATAGAAGTGGCCGACATTCACGCCCCGGTGACGAATCTGCGCCCCCATGAAACTCCGTCGCAGAATCGGCGCGGTGGCAATGCCGAGCGCGTCGAGGTGTGAGGCCAGGTCATCGACCCGCAGCGGCCGCTGAATCTGGAGTAGGTATCCCCAGAGGCGCTCTCCCTGGGGCAGGTCCCAGAGCTGCCGGCGCTCTTCGTCCGTCACGCCCGACGAGATAAAACCCCGGAACTGCTCGGTGCGATCCACCGTGGTGATGGCCGCGTTCGCCGCGCCGGTCAGCGCACGGGCGCTGTCGACCACCTCGTGCAGGACAGATTCGAGGTCCAGGCTCTCGCTGATGCGAAGGCTCGCTGAGCTCAGCCGCGCCATGCGCTCCCGAAGGCTCGCGATCTCTCGTTCAAGTTCCTCGGATGATCTCATGTCGACTCCTGAGTGGGGTCCCCTTGCTGCGGTGCCTCGCATTGCCATGTATGCAACCGAAGTCAGGGTCTGTTCTCAGGGCATTTGAGTCCGATTATAGCAATTTGACGGTACAGACACATTAACTACACTGATAAATCCCTTTACTGACATACCTACTGTACATTTGCCAAATTTAAATGGGAACTCATATAGCAAAGTACTAGTTGCGATTCTGGCCCTACCGAGGCGTTGACTGGCGAGGGAGCGTCGCCGGGGGTGCCAGGCGGGCTGTGATGGAACCCGTATGAAGAGGACTATTCAGTTGAACATTGCAAACAGGCCAGGACTGTTTGGGGCAGCGCTTGCCTCCTGGATTGTTCTGCATCAGTGCATTCGGGACCGCCAACAAAGGGACCTCACCGGGACCAAGTTGAAGACATATCCAGACACTTAATTATACAGAGCGTAGCACCGAGGTCATCCGATCAAGTAGTGCGAAATTACGTCCCCGGGGCGCGGAGACACTCGCCAATCGTACCGAGCAAGGGAACGAATGACTGGCCACAGCCGAGAACTTGGAAAAGGCTTCCCCGGAGAGGTTAGCCTTATTGCCGAACCTCTCTGCCTGAGCCTCGTTCGGGAGGGCATCCAGTGAAGATGCGAGTCATCCGCGCCCGGGGGGGGCGGAATTTCGCCTTTGCACTGACCGTCCTCGCCATTCTCGCGTTCGCCTTCGTGGTGATGGTGGCTGCCCTCATAACTCTCCCTGTTCTGAATTGGCCGCCAGGTCCACAAGAAAGGGAAGGTAAACTATCAGGCATCCCATTGGCATCGGCAACTCAAGGGCATCCGCAGGAGGGAAATGATCTCTTCTGTGCAACTGCCTTGCATTACGATAGCTATACCCAAAGTACCTCGATGATTCAAAGCGATCTTGAAACGAGGCCGGTCGGGTACTCGATGAAAATCGCCATGGTTTCGAAGCAATTGGACCCTAGTATTACAACGACGGGTTATATGCTAAGGTACATTTTGAGGTAACAGGGTTTTGTGATGGGGAGGGGGCGTGATGGATGTGGCAGCGTTTGAGCGGGTTCACGAGTGCTTTCGCGAGTTCCATGGCTTCTTTGCCCCGGCCTTCGGACGCAAGCAGTGGCGGGAACACAGTCGGCATTATCTCCAGGCTCTGCTGGTTCAGTCTCAGGAACGGCGCAACGCCGAGAATCTCTCCGAGACGGTTCCGGCTTCGGCCCGGGCCATGCAGCGCTTTCTCACCGAGGCCCGCTGGGACGAGGACGCGATCATTGGGCGGCTGCAGGAGTATCTGAGTTCCCGGCTGGAGCACCCGCAGGCGGTGTGGGTATTAGACGGCAGCGACTTTCCCAAGCAGGGCGTGAAATCGGTGGGTGTGGCCCGGCAATACTGTGGGGCCTTGGGAAAGATCGCCAACTGTCAGGCTGGGGTGTTTCTGGCTCACGTGGGGCCACGCGGGAGGGCTTTGGTGGACAAGCGCCTGTATCTGCCCGAGGAGTGGACTTCGGCCGCTGGGCGCTGCGCGTCGGCTGGAGTGCCGGAGGATCGCCGGCAATACCGGTCAAAGACGGAGTTGGCCTTGGAGATGCTGGAACGGGCACGGGAGCGCGGCCACATGAGCGCTCAGTGGGTCGCCGGAGATTCCGCCTTCGGGATGTCTCCGTCTTTCCGGGAGGGTCTGGCGGCAGCGGGGGCGTGGTACGTGCTGGACGTCAGGCCGGACATGACGGTCTGGCCGCTGGAGCCAGTCTGGGACAACTCACCCTATCAAGGATTTGGCCGCCCCCGCAAGCCCAAATTGCGGAGCGGGGAGCGGCAGACCGTCGAAGGGCGCTGCCTGGCACTGCCGGAGGAAGCTTGGCAGGAGGTGACGGTGGCGGAGGGAACACAGGGGCCAAGGACCTATATGTTCAGCGCCCAGCGGGTACGAGTAACGCGGCACCGCAAGCCCGGCGAGGTGGTCTGGGCAGTCTACCGCCGGAACCTGGACGGCAGCGAGCCCCGCTACTACCTGTCCAACGCCCCGGAGGATACCCCGTTAGAGACACTGGCATACGTGGGAGGCTCCCGTTGGCGAATAGAAACCGAATTCGAGACCGAAAAGAGCGACGTGGGACTAGATGAGTACGAGACCCGCACTTGGGCTGGCTGGCATCACCACGTGGTCCTGTGCCTGCTGGCAGGGGCCTTCCTGCTGAGCCTGCAACAGGCTTGGGGGGAAAAAGATGCCCCGGATCACGAGGCCGCAGGTTTACCGGGTGGTGCGGGAATTGCTGCCCCGGGAACGGTTCGGGCCAACTGAGTTGCTGCAGTGGCTCAAGGATACGCAGGATAGTAACGAACGGGCCAGACTCTCTCACCAGAAACGTCGCTCCACCCGTAGAGCACCCTCAAGCATCCCTCCCTAAACCCGTCGTTGTAATACTAGAAATCTGTCCGGAAAGCCTTGTATGGGGAAATGTATTTCAGCAGTGAGGTCGGCGCAAGCAAGGCCGGTGTCAGCATTTGACCGAACCAAGCTGGGAGGAAGTCAAAGATGGCAGGGATGGCCCCAGTTCGGGTAGTGCCGCAGTTGTTGGAACCGCCACCGGCCCGGCCTGATCGTCCGAGATTCCCCGCCGCCAGGGTCAGATTAGGGCCTGTGGACATCCAGATTTCCAGCCCCTGCAACATGATCATGAATCAGGCCACCAAGGCCAATGGTAGTTGAGTGTTGTACGCGGGGAAATTGTCGCTTGGCTTGTAGACCGGCTCTTTCGCAGTCCTCCTTGTGCTCTTGGTCTCGATGATCCAGGATGCCAGGTTGACCATGGCGCAATAGCTGTCCGCCAGTTTGTTGTACCTTTTGGCGACGGCCCTGAACTGCTTGACGTCGCAGAAGTTGTTCTCGACCAGGCGGCGGGTCCGGTAACGTATCGGGTCGTACCAATGCTGGACCCGGCGGTTGACCCACGGGGGAATGGTTGCGACGATTCCACCCGCGGCAAGGGCGGGCCTGATGGAGTCGGAATCGTAGGCCTTGTCAGCGATGAGTTCGCGTCAGGACGCCGTCCAGGAAAGTGGGCAGCTCAGGTGCCTCGGCGGAGTTGCCTGGCCTTATCGTAAATCTGACAAGCCGTCGGCCTCGTCAAACACCGCCATGAGCTTGAAGGAAATGGATGTATGCTCAATCGCGCCCTGGCAATCGTTGCCTCGATTGTCCTCCTCATGATCGTGCTGAGCGGCTGCCAAGGACAAGAGGTACCTGAAGAGACTGCTGTGATCACGCCTCCTTCAACCCCGGGGTCCGCTATGACCGGAGCGACCGCGCCGCCGCCAAGCCCCACAGTTGCTTTCAGAACCGGGCCCACCAATCCTGCCATACCGCCTACGCGTAGGCGGCAGGTCAACCAACCACCGGCAACTATTCCGGAGCAGGCGTCAACTGAAACCCCGCCGCCCACCACGGCTGCACCGACCGAGGTACCAGAGTCGGCCTCTTCGGAACCTGCAAACTACCTTGAGGAAGACATACCTCCCTGCACTCCCATAAGAGGATTGACCATGGACCCCTGTGAGCCAAACGTGGCCTTGCTGAGCGGCGTGAGCGGAGCCACAAGCTCGAGTGCAGCATCAGGTGAAACTCCGTCAACTGTACGCGAATACCTCGACGGCAACTCATTCATCTTTGTATCACACATCGTCCTCCGGGGTACCTACATTCCCGATTCTGTGCGTTGTACCCGCGACAACCCCTTCCACATGCCTTCCTACGAAGAGCCGGGCTACTTCCAGAACTCGCTTCTCATGCAGTGCTACGCCGACGTCCGGGTGAATTCCTACGTCCTGGGTAGCGGCCCTCCGGAGCTGACCGTCATGGTGCATTTCATGCGCTATCGGGAGGACTCCTGGGCGGGCGACCCCGAACGCACCCACGATGAATGGGTCGACTTGGGGTTGTGGGCCACCGAGCGGTATCTGGAGGAAGGGGATGTCCTGTCTGAAGGCCCGTGGAATGACGCCGGTCTCTATGGCAGAGAGGTAATCCTGTTCCTCGGCCCGTCGCACAACCACGCTACCGAGGTGTGGCAAGTGTTCGGGACATGGGATGTCCAACTGCTGGAGGAGGGCACAGTCAAGGCAGTGCATCCAGCAAGAGATTACTGGAGGCGTTTCAGACCGTCTGAGTACCCGACTCACCTTGCTGCCCTGGAAATGACGCTGCCCGCCTTCACTGAGGCGGTATCGGCAGCTCAGACTCAAAGACTTGCCGACTACGGAGGCAGAGTAGCCCCTGAAACCATCCAGGGTCGGGCATCTGGTGTTGACCTGCCCATGCTGGTCACCGACGCAAACCAGTTGACACAGTTCTACAGGGACACGGGTGCATACGACCACCCAGGCGGGTCACCGACCCAGCCACCCCAAGTGCCAGCCTGCGCCAGAGCAACTGCTGTCGAGAACACAGCGGCCAACCGTCCCCTGATGCGCGACTGTAGCGCCCTGCTGGACTCCAAAGACGAGTTGCGCGGGACAGCAACCCTCAACTGGAGCAGGGACCTGGCCATAGCAGACTGGACCGGTATCACCCTAACCGGGACCCCATTGCGCGTGACAGCCGTGGCTCTGCCCTCCAGCAACCTGAACGGCACCATTCCCGCCGGTCTCGAGAGACTCAGGGCACTCAATACCCTAGACTTGAGCAACAACCAACTGACCGGCAGGATTCCGGAATCGCTGGGCTACCTGACCGATCTCGCCACCTTGAGGCTATCGGGCAATTCGTTCAGCGGGTGCATCCCGGCCGCACTCAGGGACGTGGTCACCCACGACCTGGCCAGCGTGAGACTTTCCTACTGTGACATGCTGACGCCACCTCGCACCCCGAATGCCCCAACCCCTTGAAGGTGGCGAACAGAACATTCAGCATTACTTGGGACACGGTGAGCGAAACCGCCAAGGACGAAACCTGGCACGGGCTATGGGAGACAGCGGACTAACGCAGTTAGCCAATCAAGTTTCCACAGGCACTTAATACCCATCCCTCAATACGCCGTCCGCCAGCCGCTACCGGCTGACTGGCCGCCCGGCAGTGCTTGTTGTCGACCCCCGCAACCGGCGACCCTCCACCCAAATGCGTGGCAATGCGCTTTGCGAGTGATTGAACCTGCGAGACCCGGTAACCATAATGACGGTGTCACTTTGGAAAGAGGGACTCCGGAAAGAGGGACTTTGCCATGATCGACTGGCTTGGCGTCGGCCACCTTCTCGAGCTGTCCGGGATAGAGGCGATCGCAGGGTTTCTGACCCCGCTGGCCATCTTCCTCGCATTTTTCCTCGCCCAGTTCATCCTCCCGGCACGACGGGTCACCGGTTACGTCATCAACCCGGAGACCGGCGAACCCCGCAACTACCGGCTGAACGGCATCCTGGTTTTTGCCATCGCGGTGGTCCTGTGGGGTTTCGAGCTCACCGGAATGCCCCGCGACTGGTTCTATCGCGCCACCCTGTATTCGGTGGCGGGCGGCACGGCCCTGTGTGTCGTCTTTTCGTTGTTCGCAGTCTTCAGCAGGCCGCCGGGCCACATCACCAACCCGCTGGTGGCTCTCTGGGAAGGGCGATCCCTGGAACTGCCCTTCTTCAACGAGCGCTTCGACGTCAAGATGTACCTCTACGTCGTTGGCGGCACCATGCTTTCCCTGAACGCAATGTCCGGGGCCGCCTACCACTACCAGCTCTTTGGCCAGGACTCCAATCCGGGCGTCTTCCTGTATGCCGGCTTCCTCACCTTCTATGTTCTCGACTACTTCGTTTTCGAGCGCGTCCAGCTCTACACCTACGACCTGATCCACGAGCGTCTCGGTATGAAGCTGATCTGGGGCGGCCTCGTGGTCTACGGTTGGCTCTACGTCCTGCCAGTGTGGGGTATGGCAGTCCATCCCGACCCCGGCTTCTCCACCGGGTGGACCTACTTCTGGCTAATCGGAACCGGCGCGCTTTTCCTGCTCGGTTGGGCCATCTCCCGCGGCGCAAACATGCAGAAATACACCTTCAAAAGCTGGCCCGACCGCAAGTTCCTCGGTCTCATCGAGCCCCAGTACATCCAGGCCGGCGAACGCAGGATTCTCTGCAGCGGCCTCTGGGGTTTCGCTCGCCACTTCAACTACCTCGGCGAGGGATTCCTGTCCTTCTCCATCGGGCTGGTGTTCGGATACTTCGCCAACCCCTGGGCCTGGACCTACTTCGTCTTCATCGTCACCCTGTTCACCTGGCGCCAGCGTATCGACGAGAGGGAATGTGCCCTGAAATACGGCCCTGAAAAATGGCAGGAATACCAGGCCCGTGTGAAATACCGCATCCTCCCCGGCATCTACTGACAGCACATCTGCCTACTATCTTCTCCCTCTTGGAGAGAGGCACCGGCCTGGGCTACGTTGTCGCCTCTGGCGGAGGTGTGTTGCTTGTTGTGCCACTGCCCCTCCCTGGCGGCGTCGCCTCCGAAGTCTTAGGATTGTTGTATCCCGATCCCTTAAGATTGCCAGTCTTGGCTTCCGGAGAGCTAGTTCGGGGTCGGTCATCAACGTCGACTATAAAGACTCTGCTGACGCGGATGGCGGAAGCATTTTCACCTTCCAGGTCACAGACGTGCACCATTTAGCTGCGACGGTGGCTTATTCCCCAAGTGATGGATGTCAAGTAAATAATTGTTAAACAGTTCCCCTCCGTCTACGGGAATCCCCCGTGTCTACGGAAGCCACCACCGCCGCGCCCTCACCGTACTTCCACACTGTCGATGAATTCCAGCGTCCGAGCCGCCAGCGTGTCCGGAATTTCCACCTTCATGTTGTGGCCAACCCCCTCGTACAGGGCAACTGCGTCTTAATGCTAGACTTGGCGGTGCATCAGAGATCGGGTAATGGATGGGATGTGGTGAGGAGTGATGGAGAAGGGGCGGAGTGCGTCGGTGATGGATCACTTCCAGGATTTGGAGGCCCCCCGGATAGAACGCAGCAAGCGGCACGGATTGCTGGACATACTTACCATCGCCATTTGTGCCGTCATCTGCGAGCTGACTCCTGGGTCCACGTGGAGATGTTCAGCAAGAGCAAGGAGGAATGGTTTCGCAGCTTCCTGGACCTGCCCAACGGCATTCCGTCCCACGACACCTTTGGCGAGGTGTTCTCCAGGCTGGACCCGGACTGGTTCCAAGAATGCTTTATGGAATGGAGCCGTGCGGTGGCGGGTCTGCTGCCCGGAGAGGTGGTGGCCATTGATGGCAAGCCTGTCCTG
Source organism: Dehalococcoidia bacterium (assembly GCA_963667415.1). Lineage (GTDB taxonomy): Bacteria > Chloroflexota > Dehalococcoidia > Lucifugimonadales > UBA3495 > VXOI01. The sequence continues at coordinate 2,016,128 of OY763410.1, forward strand.
ATCGAAGCCGAAGGGACAGTGCGCCGCTCCCACGACAAAAGGACGGGCAAGCAGGCCATCCATCTGGTCAGCGCCTGGGCCTCAGCGAACGCCCTGAGCTTGGGGCATGTGAAGACGGATCAGAAATCCAACGAAATCACGGCCATACCCCGTTTGCTGGAACTGCTTGAGTTGAATGGGTGCAGCGTTACCATCGACGCCATGGGCTGTCAGAAGGAGATTGCCCAAGGAATACTGGACCGGGGCGCGGACTACCTGCTGGCGGTCAAGGAGAACCAGGGGCGGCTGTACCAGGATGTCCGGGACCTGTTCGACGGGGCGGAGGAACTGGGCTGGGAAGGCGCGCCTTACGACTACGCCACCACGCTGAACCCACCACGCTGAACAAGGGACACGGGCGGATCGAACGGCGGGAATGCCGGGCCATCAGCGACCCGTCCTGTCTGGGATACCTGAGCACCGGTGGCGACTGGCCCGGACTGCGTTCGGTGGTGCAGGTGCTGGGCCGGCGGGACACGGACAAGGGCATCACAGTGCAACCGAGATACTACATAAGCAGTCTCGATGTCTCAGCAGGGCGGTTGCTGGAGGTGGTACGGGCCCACTGGAGCATAGAGAACTCGCTGCACTGGAGCCTGGACGTAACATTCCGGGAGGACCAGAGCCGGGTGCGCAAAGACCATAGCCCCCAGAACATGGCCACGCTGAGACAGATATCCCACAACCAGTTGAAGCGGGAAACCAGCCTGAAGGTGGGCATCCAGGGCAAACGGCTGCAAGCAGGATGGCGAGAGGACTACCTGCTGAAGGTGCTCCTCGCTTAAGATGCGATTGCCCTGCGGCGTCCAGTTGACGGCTTGACCGTCAACTGCTACAAGTTCGGCACGGGCAGACAGGTTGCCCGAGTTCCCTCAGGCACTCGTCGCACCGCACCGTCGTGTGGCGAGGGATCCTGCTCACACCGGGCCCCTTTCCGGCTATTTCGGGAATTGCCGCCGTTCTCCGACTGTGCCGCTCTCTAGGTCGAGAAATATGAAAGTGCGAGCAAGCGACAAAAGAGCCTTGCTTAGTGATTCCTGTCCCCGATGAACGCTAGCCGGAGCCTGTCCGCCTTCAATCCTGGGGCGATCAATTACGGGCTGTCCCAACTCAGAGGCGATGTGCTGGGCGGCGCCTCTGCAGCCGCTGTGACCCTTCCCGTGGCCATGGGCTACGGCGTGATGTCGGGTTTGGGGGCTGCAGCGGGGTTGTACGGCGCCGTTGCGGTCGGCATCTTGGCGTCGCTGTTCGGCGGCACCAGGGGAATGGTCTACGGCCCGAACATTCTGATCACCATCACTATGGCGCTGGTGGTCGCGGAGTACGCCAACAGTATCGCGGAGGCGGCAACCACAGCAATACTGGCGGGGCTGATACAGATACTGTTCGGAATACTGGGCTTCGGACGGTACGCCTCCTATATCCCGTTTTCTCTCACTTCCGGGTTTTTCACCGCCTTCGGCCTGCTGATAATCGTCAAGCAGGCGCTCCCCGTGCTGGGCGGCTCCCCGGCCCCGGGCGGCGTAATCGAGACTTTTCGCGCCCTGCCCGAAGGGATTTCCAACGTCAATTACAGCGCCCTAATTCTTGCTGCCATATGCTTGGCGTTGCACCTAGCATGGCGGGGACGACTGCTCCGCATATCTCCCGCCCCATTTGTGGTGCTCTCCGCTGGAATCGTAGCGGGAATACTGTGGTTCGATGCCGCGCCCAGGATAGGAGAGATTCCAACCGGGCTGCCCGAAATCAACCTGTCGGCCATATCACTGAATTTCTTCGTGCATGTCGTGAAACCCGCCTTCGTCATGGCGCTGCTGGGCTCCATCGCTACTTTTATCGTGGCGATCAGGGTGGACGCCATCACTGGCTCCCAGCACAAACCGAACCGGGAGATGGTAGGTCAGGGGCTGGGCAATATCCTGGCCGGCTTCACCGGCGGACTTGCCGGATCAGTGGGGCAGGGCACATTCTTGAACGCCTTGAGCGGTGGCCGGACCCCGGTCGCCGGTTTAACCGTGGCCGGGCTGATGGTGGCGGTCATCTTCCTGCTGGGGCCTGTGGCGGAACGCATACCCTTCGCCGTGCTTGCCGCAATCCTGATAATGAACGGCTGGAACATCGTCGATCGCAGATTTATCGCCAACCTGCATCGGATACCCAGGGGCTATGCGGCAGTGATGATACTGACGGCCCTGCTGGTCCTGTTCATCGACCTGACCACCGCTATCGTCATAGGGCTGGTTATTGCCGCCCTCCTGGCGGCGCGGCGTACGGAGGGCTTGGAGACCTCCGCCCTCGTCTCAGTGCCTCTTCTGGACCGGGCAATCATCCCACAGGAGGAATGGATGGATGAGGATGACCCCTTTTCGGCCCGTACCGGGCTGGTGGTGTTTCCGGACCGAACAACAGTGGCATCGGCACGGGAACTCAGCCGAATCCTCCGCCCGGACATCAGGGGGCATCAGTTCGTCATTTTCGACTTGTCCAAGACAGAATACGTGGATGACTCGGCTGCGATGATCATAGGTGAATTGATCAGCCTCGCTATAGCGCGGAGCGACAGAACAATCATCATTGCCAGCATGACCCCGGACGTGTCCATTACCCTCCGTGCCATGGGGTCGCTGGCCCGAGTCGCGGAGGCGAATATTGCGGCCGACGTGGAGGAGGCCAAGGAGATCGTCCGGCCTTTGCTGCGCGAGCAGAGGTAGGCCCGGGAGTGCCCTGATCCTACGCTCCGGCCAGAGGCTGGGTTGCGTCCTCATAACAGCGCTCTCCCAAGTGAGAGGGTTTTAGACGCACCACCTTATTCAGGGGAAATTGAGCGAATAAACTCTTTCAGCCCGTCTGCGCATTTATCCGGTTTTTCCAAAGGGAGAAAGTGGGTGGTGTCCGGAAGAAAGTCATAGTCGACTTGCATGATGTCGCTGAGGTCGAGGGTGGGGAGGTACGAATACGGGAGGGTCGGGTCGGCCCCAATCACTTTTACCGGACATTCAAGGGTGGCGAAGTCAACCAGAACGGCGAAGGGCCCTGCATAGTCGATCATCTGGGCCTCGTATTCGCGGGGACAACGCAAGTTGAAGTCCAGCTCCTGTGGATTGACTCGCAGAGTGGTGCGGGCCAGCAGGTCCATGACCCCCGGCACTGTTTTCTGGAACATGGGCAGGAACTCCAGGACATCGGAGAACTGTTTCGGCGATTTGAAGGTGGTGGTCCTCCTCCTGGTTCCGGCCGCTGCCCTCATGGCCGCAGCCTCAAACTCCGCGTAGCTGCGCCCAGGCTTGCACAGGGGCGGATCGTACAGCACGAGACCTGAGTACCTACCTCCTTTAGTGGCGGACAGAAGCGACACAAGCCCGGATATGGAATGGAACACCCCGTAGGTGGGTTTGTCTCCATAGAGGCTGTAAACGGCGTCGATCAATATATCGTGATCGCGGACCAAGGTGGGAATGTTGTGCTGGTCAAGAGATGTTATTTGATTCCAGCCGTGGTTCCTTAGGTCATACACGACGATGTCGAATTCCTCAGCCAGTTGAGACCAGAAGGGCAGATACAAGTCGATGGCCAGTCCGTTGCCATGGGACAGAACCAACCGAGGGCCGGCGGGGTTTCCGTGGCGGCGGAGAACAATGCGAGTCTCGTCGTCCACGGGTACCTCGTCGACTGACAGTGGCTCCGGGAGAATCCAGATGGTATCCGTGTCGTTTGACAATTCCTAACCACCCCGAGGATAGATTATGGCGTGGTCAGCATCCAAGGATGACGGACGTGTCTCATATGCCAAGGCGGCGGCAAAGTCTTCGTTGCCAAGGTCAACAAGCGTCCAAGGCACGCATGGCGCCTCGGCGAATCTGAACTCGTCCGATACGCCTCCGAGTAGCATTTGTTCTGGGACTTGGAATTTCGCGAAGTCGGTATGGAGGCCGGTTCCGTACGCTTTTGCCAGCGCCTCTTTCATTGTCCAAACGCGATAGAAGAGACGCAACCGTCTATCTTCGGCCAAGGATAGCAGTTTCGCTCGCTCGACCGGGGCCATCACGGTATCGATCAACCCTTCGAGGTGACGCCGGTGGTGCCGTTCCTCGACGTCGACGCCGACCTCGCGATCCCAAGAGAAAGCGATCAGCCCGTGATCACCGCTGTGGGCGACGTTGAAGCGCAAAGGCACCGGAACCCCGCTCACCTTCACGAAAGGCTTTCCGAAAGAGGTGGCATCGAAGGAGATGCAGTTATTTGGGCAATCCAAGAGGTACGAAAGGATTGCCCTTAGAGCAGACCTGCAGAAGATGAACCTGCGGTCGGCACCGGCGAATCGGAACTTTTCGAGACGAAACAGTTCCTCCCGGTCGAGCCACCGTGTCGCTTCCTTTTGGCGGACTGCGTGTGGCTGCAGGTCCACATGCACCACCGCCACGCCGCTGATGGCGCAGCAACCCTTCCACCACGGCCCGTCCGCGATGCGTGGAGCACCGGACACGTCCGTTTCCGAAGCCGGGTAGCGGGAAGTGCGTTCAGTCTCCCCGCCGATGGTCAAGCCGCCTCAGGAGGACTTGGCTTCGATGAAGGAGACAAACTCGCCCATGGTGTTGATGCTGGCGCAGTCCTCGGTGGACATCGCCAAGGTGAATTCCTGCGCCACCAGCTTGGCAAACTCCACGAACTCCACCGAAGAGAGCCCGGAATCCCTCAGGCTTGAGTTGAGGGCCAAGGGGCTTCCCGTAGAACGCCCTTCGATTTCCAGATTGTCATCCACCAGTTTCCGGACCCGTTCTTCTATGGAGGGCATCAATTATTCTCCTAATGGTTCTTTGGTTCGTGGCCGAGGTGATCGGCTGCCCGGCAAAGTGGCCGCACCCGATCCTCAAAGCTACTGTATGAAATGTACTACAAGAAGACCTAGAGATGTCAAATGACGTTGGTTACAACGCTTGGTATGTTCGGAAAGACAAGGCGTTATCAGCACGCAGATGTTACCCTTCGCAACGTATCTAGTATTGCCTCGATGTTTGCAAGCAGCCCGCGATGAATACCCACCAGTGGCCCCGCTTCAGCCCTCTCGCCGTTCCCGTACCCAGAAGCTGCGACGCTGGAAAGGATAGCCGGGAATGGAGATACGACTTCGGCGTTCCCCGGAGAACAGCCCTTGGAACGACAAGCTAAAGCCGACCGAGTAGGCCTCGGCGATGGCCCGCAAGAATTGGACCTGCTCCCCCGCTGCCCCTGCGTCCCCCGGGTGCCAGGGCCTGCTTTCCATGGAGCCTGCCTTGGTCACCATATATGGTCTTGCAGGGCTGGTCCCGTTCCCTGAGGAATCGGCGGAGGGGAACGGGCCGAGTTCGACGACGAAGTCGACGGCCAACTCCCTGAGCGTCGATTCTGGGTCCCAGTTCCTACTCGGATGGCTGGTTACTCGAAGCCAGAAGGCCTCATCGAGATCGTCGGAAGCCTGCATCACCCGGCCTGTGCCGTAGCTGTACCAGGTAACCGAAGGAGCGCCGGTCTGGATGTCCTGTAACGGGGGCGTGCCTGAGCTCAGGGACAACAGGAGTCTCAGGCCGTCCTCGAGGGAGACCACACCGGCCGCGAATGCCGCAGCCACCTCACCAACGCCCCACCCGTAAACCACGGAGGGATTCACCCCGGCGCTGTTCCACAGGGCTGTGAGGCCAGCCTGGATGGCGTAGATTGACGCACCCGAGAGCACGTCTCCGTTGGAGCCCTCATCACCGAACATCCCATCGAGGAGGGAAACGCCGCGCTCTTGCCTCACGACCTCGTCGCAACGGTCCAGCACAACGCGGAACAGCGGCTCCGCATCGTAGAGCTCCCGACCCAAGCCGATCCATGGCGCATCTCGACCGGGGTATAGGAAAGCGGTCCGTATGGAGGTGGGCAGCGGGGTGTGTCCCTCCGCCAGCTCCGTTGATGCCAAGGAGGCCAGCTTCCCCCTCAGCTCGGCCGCGTCTTGAAACGACAGGCCACTGCGGTGATCAAAATGGCTCCGACCGGCGCCAGCTGACCACGCCATGTCCGACAGAGTGGTCCAAGCATCGTCATCATTCGTATTGAGCAGTTCCGACCGCTCATCCAGCCAAGACAAGTAGCCCAGCGCCAAATCGCGCAGGGCGCCTGGGGTCTTTCCCGACAGGGGAAGCATACGAACGGGCCGTTCGGCAGAACCAACCACCTCCGGCGCCGAGGCGGCGCCGGGCGCTCCGCCCTCGACAGCCACAAGCTGCGGGGCACCGGACAGGACCGCCGGGGAGACCCTCCCGTTCGTGTCGCCGACTGGCGTTCCGTACCCCTCGATAATCATGTGTGCGTTGGTACCCGACAGGCCGAAGGAGTTGATCGCGGCCAGCGGTGGACGGTCCCGGCGCACCGGCCAGTCCGTCGATTCCGAAGTGATGCGGAGCGGCATCCGGTCCCATTCGAAGTCCGGGTTGGGGTTGCTGAAATTCAGATGGGCCGGGATCATCTGGTGGTTCATGGCGAGAACGGCCTTGATGATGCTGGCCATGCCGGAGGCCCATTCCAAATGGCCTATGTTGGCCTTCACCGAGCCCACCAGTAACGGCTGGTCGGTAGCACGTCCTCTGCCGTAAACGGAGGCGATGGCGCGGAGCTCGATGGAGTCGCCCAAGAGAGTGCCGGAGCCATGGGCTTCCAGGTAGTCAACCTCGGAGGGAGCGACCCCGGCTCGGTCCAAGGCATCTTGGAGGACACGTTCCTGGGCCGGGCCGTTGGGGGTCTGGATGGCGGCGCTAACACCATTCTGGTTGAGCGCCGTTCCCCGGACCAAGCCCCAGATCCGGTCACCGTCGCCCTCGGCCTCCCCGGCCCGTTTGAGCACCAGCACACCGCATCCCTCACCGCGGACGAAGCCGTCGGCCGAGGCGTCGAAGGCGCTGCAACGCCCCGATTCGGAGAGCATTCCCACCTCCCGGTGGAACTTGACTATGGGCAGGGAGAACTGGGCGTTGACCCCCGCCGCGAGGGCCAGGTCCACCTCGCCCCGCTCCAAGGCCGCAACGGCTTGGTGCACGGCCGCCAAGGAGGAGGCGCAGGCCATGTCGATGGGCATAGCGGGTCCCTCCAACCCTAGGGCGAAGGCCACCCGTCCAGCGGTCACACTGCTGGTGGTGCCGAAGAAACTGTCCTCGTTTCCGCTGGAGATGATCACCTCCCTGTATTCGCTGCCACCCATTCCCAGGTAGACACCGGTTCGGCTGCCCCGTAGGCTGGCTGGGTCGATGTCGGCGTCCTCCAAGGCCTGCCACGCGGTCTCGAGCAACATCCTCTGCTGCGGATCCATAGAACGGGCCGACATCGGCTGGATCCCGAAGAAACGGGCGTCGAACTGGTCGATGTCTTCGATGAATCCACCCCTCCGCAATGCAGGGTCCTTCGCAGCGGGGTCGCCCGTGAGGCCCGCCCAAGAGCCGGAACTCTGACGGCCATCGGTAGTCGTCTCCCGGCCCGATTCCAAGATTTCCCAATAGGCGGACAGGTCCGGCGCGCCAGGGAACTTGCAGGCCATGCCGACGATGGCGATACTGTCGTCGAGGCTCGTGGCTTTTCGCTGGGCTGTCGGCTCCGGGAGCTCCCGGGGTTCGGCAATCGAGGAGCCGTTGGAACGGGCCAAGCCATCCACGATGTGTTCCGCCAAGCTGGATACATTGGGGTAGTCGAAAATTGCCGAATTGGACAGTACGAATTCCCCGGCCAAGGCACGATTGAGCCGGTTCCGCAGCTCGACGGACATAAGCGAGTCCATGCCGAGGTCGAAGAAGCCCACCTGCAGCGCCGGGGCTGAGGGAAGGCGCAGTACCGCCTGCAATTCCCGCTGAAGGAAGGCGGCGGCGACGCCCGGCCGCTCCATCGCCGGGGATTCGTGAATCTGGGAGACCAGATCGGCGGCTGCCGACTGCCCCGCATCGTCCCCTTGCGAATCAGCGTTCTCTCCCAGTAACTCCTCGAGAAACGGTGGGCGATCGTACAGATTTTCGGCAAAAACCGGCCAGTCTACCGCAGCCACCATGGAGGCGTTCACATCCTGGGCGACCAGCTGGTCGAGGGCCCTGATTCCGAGCTGGGGCGAAATCCAGCTGGTGCCCGATGCAGCCAGTTGACGCTCGATGCGCTCCCGCTGTTCCTCCGCCTCGCCCAGGCCGGACCAAGCGCCCCAGGCGATGGACTGTCCCGGCAGGCCCAAGGAGCGCCGGTATGCGGCCAGCTGGTCGAGAAAAGCGTTTGCGGCCGCGTGGTTGCCCTGTCCGGAATTGCCCAGTACCCCGGTCACGCTGGAGAACAGGACGAACAGGTCCAAGTCGCGATGCAGCGTGGCCCGGTGCAGGTGCCAAGCGCCGAGTATCTTGGGCCATAGGACCTGCTCGAACCTGTCCCAGTTCTGGTTCCCCAAGGCTCCGTCGGACAGTACGCCAACGCTGTGGATAATGCCGGCAAGGGGTGGAAGATCCTTTTCCATGCGTTCCAGCATGCCGTCCAGGGCCTCTTGGCTGGTAACATCGGCCAGCTCTACGACGATGTTGGCGCCCTGCTTCCGCAGCCCCTCGATGGCCTGTTCCGCCTCGGGGTCCGGCGGGCGACGGCCATTGAGCACTATCGTTCCTGCGCCGCGCTCGACCAGCCAGTCGGCGACGGCGCAGCCGATTCCGCCGAGACCTCCGGTGACGAGGTACGTCCCATCGGCGCGCAGGCGTCCCGTGGACAGGGGCGGCATGACCATGACGTTCTTGCCAACGTGCCTGGCGGAGCGCATGAAATCCATCGCGGCCCCGATTTCCGTCATCGGCCACCGGGTATGGACCAGCGGCTGCAGCTCTCCTGATGAAACCCTGGAAATCACCCTCTTCAGAGATGCCCCCAAGGTCGCGGGATCATGGACCTTCAGCCCGTCGACCTCCAGAATCGCGTAGGCGACGTCCGGGCGGTAAGCGGCCATCTCCTCCTCGGTCCAGATATCGCGCCTGCTCATTTCCATGAATCTGCCGTTGGGGGCCAGGCACGACAGGCTGGCCTCGATGAAGCCGGGCCCCGTCAGGCTGTTAAGGACGACAGTGACTCCCTGCCCACCGGTCGCCTCCATGATGGCTGTCCCGAAGTCGGTGGAGCGGCTGTCGAAAACGTGGCGTATGCCCAGCGACCGCAGGTAGTCCTGCTTGGGAGCGCTGGCGGTGGCGAAAACCTCTGCGCCCGCAGCCTGCACCAGCTGCACCGCGGCCAGTCCGACGCCTCCCGAGGCGGTGTGAATCAGCACCCGATCGTTGGGATACAGTCCCGTGAAGTCGAAGGACAGTTCGGCACTCACAAAGGAGGTGGGGATGGTTGCCAGTTCCGTCACTGTTAGACCCTCGGGGGCATGGGCCATCATTTCGGCAGGAGTGACCAACTCCTTTTGGAATGATCCTATGGCTAACCCCAGCACCAAGTCCCCTGGGGAAAAGTCGTCCACGTCCGGCCCGGCCTCCAAGATGCGCCCGCAGAACTCGTCCCCGAGAACCGGCAGATCAGAGGTGGCCAGGCTGACCGCCCCCATGCCAGTAAGCACGTCGGAAAAGTTCAGGCCTCCGGCCTCCACGGCCACACGCACCTCTCCCTCCTCCAGCGGCCTGGACTGCATAGCCTCGGCGTGGATCCCCGACAGGTCTCCGCTGGGGTCGGGCGCCATTCTCCAGTTGGAACCGTCGGGCAGGGACTGCCTGACTCGTCCGGCGCCGATTCGGACGAGCCGGGCCGCCCTTCTGCTCCCGTCACGATAGGCGACATGGGATTCTTGGTCCGGGCGCATCAGCTCGCCGGTCAGCTCCGCCACGGGGACGCCGATGCCGGGGTCCAAGTCGATCATCCTGGGTTGCAGGTATCCGGCCTCCCGCGCCGCCGCCTTTCCGAAGCCCCATAGTGAGGCGCCAGCCAGTTCTCCGGCGCTCGGGCGCATGTACTCGCGCTCCAACGCCTGGGCGCCCCGGGTCACGAACCAGGTGCCTAAGTCGGGAGAGATTCCAGAGTCCAGCAGGCCCTGCACCATGGCCAGGGCGGTGGCTCCGGCTTTCCTCGTATCTCGCGCCAGCTCGCCGGTCGTGGCCTCCGTTCCATGCCCGTCCAGCGACACCAAGTGAACGACGCCGGTCAGGGGGATGTCCTTGGGCAGTTCTTCGATAAGAGAAACCCAGTCCTCCCTGCTCTCCGGGTTCAGCGAGACCCGATGGATGCCCCCCAACGATTCGGGCTTGTCTCCGCTGATATTCGCCCCGGCCAGCACCGCCACCTGGTTTTGGCCCACCAGTGCCGCCGCGATTTCCTCGGCAACTGCGCCCTCGTCCGTTGCCAACACCCAGACCCCCGGCGGCTGGACAATATTGCGCGGGCCCCGGGCCATGATGACGCCGGAGCCCGGAGGGGGCTCGACGCTCCCCCGGTCCCCGCCGAGCACCGTGGCATCCTCCATTCCGACGTCGGTGAGGGCCCGCACCCACACCTGTGGTGAGGCAGTGGCGTGGTCCGTCCTGTAGGAATCGGAGAAGCGCCACCATCCGTCAAGCTGCCCGAAGGTCATGTCCTGCCAGCCCCGGCCCCTGAGGCTCTCTAGGGCAATGAGCTGGCCGGAGGGAGCCAGCAGGTCGCGGCAGTGGGACAGGGTCTCGCCCAGGTCCCGGGTGGCGTGAAGCACGTTCACCGCGATAAGGAGGTCGTATGAATGGAGGTCATAGCCCTGCGAAGCCGGGTCCCGTTCAATGTCCAGCGGACGGTAGACCATCGACGCGCCGGACTCTCGAAAACGGTCCTCCGCAGTGGCGAAGAAGCCGGCGGAAATGTCGGTGTAGACGTAATCGAAGTTGCCGTCAGGAAGCACGGGGAGAACGACGGAGGTCCCGGATCCGGTGCCCGCTCCCACTTCGATAACCCGCAGGCGCCGGTCCTCCGGCCACTCGGCCACCATGGACGCAACCGCCTCGGCCAGCAACCGGTTGGAAGCTCTTGAGGCGGGAGCGGAGAAGTAGAAGTCTGCCAGATTGGGCCCGTCGGTCCTGAACAAGATCGACAGCGGGTCGATGTGGCCTGCCAGAACATCTGCCAAGGCCGCGCCGCTCCTGCTCACCAGGCCGATCTCGCTCTCGCCGTGAGGGTGGCGCCCCGTGATCCGTTCGGCGAAAGCCTCCGCGTCGTCCAGGGCCTCGTCCGGTAGCGGTTCACCCGCGCCTATGACGACGCGATACCCCTGGCCCCCGGAACGTTCCAGGATCCTCGCGTCGCACAGCAGCCCCAGCATGCGCGCCACCAGCCGCGAGTGGGCCGGTAGCACGCCGAACCGGTCCATCAGGCTCTCAGCGTCTACGGAATCCCCCGCTGTACGCTCCCACCCCAGTCGTTCCAGTCCCCGCAGGGCAAGAGAGCGAGACAGCCGCTCCAGGTCCTCCAGCAAAGAGACGCGGGCGTCGACGTCCACACCCTCCACGGCCAAGAACTCGGCGAATGTGTCGACCTCCGCGGCAGTCTTGGAGGGGGCGGCCAGCTCCTCCGCCGAGAGCAGGGCGGTGGACAACGGCGCATCGCGCCAGACGGGTTCATACAACAGATCCTGCAGTCCCTCGGCAGCGGAAAGAAGAGTGGCCCTTGTGGCCCTCTTCAGGGTGAAACCAGACAAACTTCCAAGTGGATCCCCCTCCGTGGTGTAGAGCCACAGGTCTCCGGTCAGTGTCTCCGCCACCGCAACCGGGCCGTCCTTCGCTGACGCCCCTTCGCCTGAGGGTCTCAGTTGAGCGCGGCATACCACCCGGTCCTGCAATGGACCATGCAACCAGAGGCGTTCCCAGCCGAAGGGCAGATAGGTCTCGTCGCCACCGGCACCGGACAGCATGCGGGTGGCCGAAAGCACCTGGAAGCAGCCGTCGAGCAGGAGGGGGTGGACCTCCATGCCACTGTCGCCCGTTTCCTGAAGAGCTAATTCGCCGACGGCCTCGGCCCCTTGGCACCACAGACCAGTGACTGTGCGGAGACTGGGGCCGAAAGCAACGCCCGAACCGGCCTTGTCGCGGTAGTAGGCAGCCACGTCCTGCTCTTGGAGGCTGGCTTTGAGCTGGGCTAGGTCGACCCGTTCCCCGCGGGCCGGACGCCCGGGCGCCGGCTCAATTTCTCCCTCGGCGTGCAGCGTCCATGTTTCGTCCGTGGAGTCGGGCGTGGAGTCCCGGCTGTAGACCTCGAAGTGGCGGGACTGTGCACCCCTTCCGCCGTCGACTACGATCTGCAGGCGTTTGCCCGTCGACTCGCCCCCGCTGTCCTCGGCGAATACCAGCGCGCTGTGCAGCAGCAGGTCTCCGATAGCGGTTGACGATGCGCCTCCGGCGAGGGAAACGGAGGCCGCCATGGCCCCGTACACCGCGCCCGGCATGACCACGCGGCCGTACACTCGGTGGTCATCCAGCCACGCGGGATCGGTAGGGAGCATCTCCGTCTCGAACATGACCTCGCCTCGGGGCGACTCATGCCTGGCTCCCAGTAGGGGGTGGGCATCGTCGGACCGCGCCCTCCTCGAGGAAGGCACCCAGTGGCGGCGGCGCTGGAAGGGGTAGGTGGGCAGCGGAACGCGCCGCGTCGTTTCGCCCGCGAACAAGCCGGAGAAATCCAAGGGTAGACCGGCCTCATAGGCCCGTGCAACGGCCCGAACAAAGGCCTCGGCCCGTTCCGGCTCCGACCCGTCGGATGCAGGCCGCAGCAGGCTCGGCATGACCAACGGCGCTTGGGGGCTACCCGTACCTTCCGGCCAGTTGAATGAGACCAAGGGCCCCAGGATGGAGTGCGGTCCCAGTTCTATTACTGCGTCCACTCCCAGGTCGGCTAGGCTCTCCACGCAACCAAGAAAGGCAACGGGCTGGCGGGCTTGCCTCCGCCAATAGGAACCGTCCATCACCGTTTCCCGATCCACCGGCTTCCCAGTGATGTTGCTGATCAATGGTATAAAGGGTGCGGCGACGTCCATCCCGTCGAACACCCCCTCCAGGTCATCCAGGGCAGGCTCGACGAGGGGGCTGTGGTAGGCGGGGCTGGGCTTCAGCCGCAGCACGTTGAATTCCTCCGACTCCAGCAGGCGACAGAACTCGTCCACCTCCTCGGCGGGTCCACTAATCACCTGCTGGGTGCCGTTGTCCACGCCAATGCGGAGGTCCGAGGATCCCTGGGACTCATGCCACTGGGTAACTTTCGGCGCCAAACGGGATGCGGGGGCAAACACGGCCGCCATCGCTCCCGCCCTGGGAAGGGCTCCCATCAGCCGCCCCCTGGCGGAGGCGAACCTGAGACCGGTCTCTAGGGAAAACACACCGGCGGCCTGGGCGGCGGCGATTTCTCCCAGGCTGTGTCCCACCACCGCGCTGGGGCGAATGCCGATGCTGGCCCACAGGGCGGTCAGGGCGCACTCGAGGGTGTAAATGGCGGGTTGGGTCCAGGCCGGTTCGTCCAGATCGCCTGCGGCTCCCGGGCGCCCGAACATTACATCAAGGAGCGATACCCCCCTTTCCTCCCGTATGAGGAGGTCACAACGGTCCATGACCTCCCGGGCCGCTGGCTCGCTTTGATAGAGGTCCTCGCCCATGCCAACCCACTGGCTGGCCTGCCCGGTGTAGGCGAAGGCCACCTTGGATGCCAACGGCACAGGATATCGTTCCTCGGAATCGGCAACGTGCGACAGCCTCTCCCCCAAGGATTCCATGTCCCGAAACACTACACCAGCCCGGGAGTCGAAATGGCTTCGGCCCACGCCAGCGCTCCAAGCCATGTCCGCAAGAAGAGAGTTCGCCACGGGTGCGTCACCCGCGTTGTCCCGCAGTTCGCCGAGCGTGGCCAGGTACGACTTGGCCAAATCCCGAAGGGCTGCCTCCGTCTTTGCCGACAAGGGCAGCATGCGCAGCGGACGTTCCGCAAGCTCCGGCGTGGATGCTGGGTACGAGTCACCCCGCTCCACGAGAGGAGCCGAAGGGCGGACGGCTGCCCCCGCGGGACGAAGCATACCTCGGACGGCAACCCGGCCTTCCTCAGAGGTGCCGTACGACTCCACTATCACGTGGGCGTTGGTTCCCGACCATCCATAGGAGCTCACTCCTGCCCTCATGGGACGACCGGCCTGCGCTGGCCACTCCATCTGCTCCGAGGCAATCTGCACGGCAAGATTCGTCCAGTCCACCCTGGGATTGGGGTCCCTGAAATGGAGATGCTTGGGAATAATGCCGTGCTTCATGGATAGCAATACTTTCATCAGGCCGGCGATTCCCGCCGTCGGCTCCAGGTGGCCCACGTTGGTCTTGATGGAGCCGACCAGCAGGGGACGTTCCGCCTCCCTCCCTTCGCCATAAGCCTCGGCAGCCGCGCTCAACTCAATGGGGTCGCCCACCAGGGTCCCGGTGCCGTGGGCCTCCAGGTAGTCCACGCCCGACGGCGAGACGTCTGCCTGCAGCAGGGCCTCCTGTATCACCCGCACCTGGGCCCCGGTGCTGGGTACGGTCAAGCCCGCGCTGGCGCCGTCCTGGTTGATAGCGGAACCGCGTATCACACCCCAGATGGGGTCTCCATCGGCCTCCGCATCCCTGAGCCGCTTCAGGACCCCGATTCCGCATCCCTCTCCCCGGACGAATCCGTTGGCGGAGGCATCGAAGGCCTTGCATTGACCGTCAGGGGAGAGCATGCCGGCGACGGCCCTCAGTTCGGTGAGCTGCCCGGAGAAAATAGCCTGTACCCCGCCGACCAAGGCCAGGTCCGCCTCCCCCTGCCGGAGCACCGACATGGCCATGTGGACCGCCACCAGCGATGACGAACAGGCCGTATCGACTATCAGGGAGGGCCCCTCCAGCCCCAATGCATAGGAGACACGTCCAGCGATGGTATTGAAAGAAGTCCCGCTGACGGTGTAGAGGCTGTCCGCTGGCTCTGGGTTGGGACCGGAAGAGGAGAGAATGACTCCTCTGTAGTCGTTGTTGCTGGCGCCTATATAGACCCCGGTTCGACTCCCAGACAACCGGTCGGCATCTATCCCGGCGTCCTCGACAGCCTGCCAGCAGGTCTCCAGCACCATGCGCTGTTGGGGGTCAAGTAGCTGGGCCTCGACGGGAGATATGCGAAAGAACTCGGCGTCGAAGAGGTCGATATCGTCTACCAGGGCGGCGTACCTGCATGCCTCCACACGATTGGCCGACGTCGGATAGAACTGGCCGATACGCCCGATCCCGGAACCTGGGACCCCCTCGACTACGGCGTTTCCGCCGCTTTCCAGCAGTTGCCACAGGGACCCAATGTCGGATGCCCCAGGAAACTTGCAGGCCATTCCGACCACGGCGATGGGCTCAGTCCCGGCGGCGGGGTATTCCCTTGCTGGCAGTGTATTTGGTGCGGCAGTCGCCCGTTCCTCCGAGTAATTTCGACTAGATACCGACATTCATTCCCCCAGTCTCTTTTATTGGAGTACGTCCCTTTCCAAGGGATGTCAGTAACGCGGCCTTCAGGTATATAGGTACGTCCGTCGCACCTTTGCTGCTGCGGATAGAGTGCATTGTTGGGTCGCGAGACTGGCCCATCCAACTGGCCCATCCAAATGTATCGCCCTTCTTGCGGGAAATGCCATAACGATTGTGTGCATAGTGTGCATATCAGGTGTACAAAAGTGTATTTTTTGTGATCCACATGAGCACCTGCAAAGTGATAGCCCAAAACCACGTGAAACAGAGCACCGGAACTCAATTCAGATTGTGTACAAAGAAATCTTGGCACGGCCTGCGTTGGAATTTACTCTTCACATTGATGTCGGTACGTGGAGCTAACGCGATCTTGGTCTTTTCAGACCCTTTGAAACTTGAAACCATGGCCGCCGCACTTTTCCTGACAGAGCCCCAACAGATGCTTGGGCCCTTCACCCGGAATGCTGCTGGAACGGGCCAACTCTTGACCCGCAGGTAGTTTAATTCAGACACCCATCTACCCAAGCGTCGATGGGCCCAAGGACCGGCTGGCCCTGGCTCCCTTCGCAGAATTCCCCCGTCCTCCAGTCCGGCCCCTGCCGGACTCCGACACCCACGAACTCCACTCCCTAACCGCCCGTCGAACTCAGGAGGTGGAAATGCTGGTGGCGGAAAAACCGTCTGGGCCGCGCCGACCGGGCTTTGGCTTCTCGCATCCGGGCTCACATCCAGAGGCTGCAGCAGGAGCTGAATAGCCTGGACCAAGGGCTGCAGCAGGCCCGTGCCGCAGTCTCGCATGGCAGTTGCATCATCCCCGAATTCGCTGAGGAACCCATTGCCGCTCTCGGAGTTGCGACAGGTCTCGCGGACGTATCCTTTCGGTTCAGGTTCTCAAGGACCTGCGAAGTAATATATCTATTTCGAAATAGATATATGGAATTCGATGCATTTCGGAACACCAATTAACAATATGCGGAACACATAGGTTGACTCGCGTAGGAGCGTGTACTAGAATCCCGTAAACTCTCGAGGAAGCTACTCGGTTCGTATCTATCTTTGGAGGAACCATCGATGCAACTACCGTTAAATCGTAATCTGTTCAAACGATTATTGGCAGTTGGTTTTGCCATTGCCACGATTTTCGTTATCAGCTGCGGCGGGGACGCACCTGCACCACCGACGCCCACGCCAGTGGACATTTCAGCGATCGCATCTGAAATCCGCGAGTCCATCTCGGACGCGGTGGGTGCCATAGAAGTCCCTGAAGGAATGACCGAGGAAGAAGTTCAACAAATAGTGGCGAACGCGGTGGCCGCAGCGCAGGCTGATGCGCCAGAGCCGCTGACGGAACAGGAGATTGCGAATATCGTAAGGGCCGCGGTCCCGACTCCGGTGCCGACGCCCACCGCCATCAGCGCCGAGGCAATACGCGAAGAGGCGCTGGTCAACCCCGGCAAGGTGACCATCATGAACGGCCTCTGGGGCACCGGACCTCGCGTCCCGAGAGATGGGGTAGGCGAGGACCACAACTACAACCGGGCCCTTCATGCCACGTGGGTGACTGGCAACGCCAATGTCCAGATGATTCCGGGCGCGGCCGAGAGCTGGGAAATCTCCCCGGACGGCTTGACCTGGACGCTCACGCTCAGAGAAGGGATCAAGTTCCATAACGGGGACGAGGCTACAATAGACGACCTACTTTTCAGCGCCGAGTTCACCTGGGGTGAAGACGCCCGGGAGAATGCGCTAAGCCCGAGCATAACCGGTATTGCATTGGCTACCGAGAAGATTGAACAGACTGGGCCGATGTCAGTAGCGATAACGCACGACGAGGCCAAGTCCTTCTTCCCGTTCCGTAACCTGTCGGACTTGAGCGGAAGTTTCACCGGTGTGCTGATGCCCAAGGCCTACTATGAATCGGGAGATCCGGCGGGAGACCCGGATACACGGCGTCAAGCGTTTTCCGATGCCCCCGTGGGCGCCGGGCCCTTCAAAGTGGTCGATATCAAGCCCAACGAGCAGATTCTGGTCGAGCGCTTTGATGAGTACTACTACCATCCGGATAACGGGTTGGACGAGAACCGGCGGGTCAGGTTCCAAACCTTGGATCTGAGGCTGGTGCCGGAACCGGCCATCCGGGTGGCTGCCCTCCGGGCTGGCGAGGCGGACATCGCCGAGGTCAACTTGGCAGTGTCGAAACAGGTGGAGGATGCCGGCGGCAGAATTGTTTACACCAGGGAGGGTGTCTACATATTCAACATCGCGATGGGCTGCTGGAAGCCGGAACATCCCTGCAACAACAAGGCAGTGCGCCATGCCTTCGACTACGCCCTGGACAAGGAATCCATCATGAACGGCCTCTACGGAGGACCCCCGACGGCACTCGTCGCGGGATACGCCCGGGTGGGAGTCAGCTCCCTGGGTTACGAGCCCGGCCTGGACCCCTTCCCCTTTGATCCCGAGAAGGCGCGGGAGTTGCTGGCAGAGGCAGGGTACCCCAACGGCGAGGGCTTCCCCGAGTTCAAGCTCTGGACCTACCCAGCGGGCGAGGCGCCCTTCATGCCGGAACTGGCCCAGCTGATGTCGGACATGTGGAAGGAACACCTGAACGTAAACTCGACGGTCGAGGTAAGCGACGGCGCCCGCACCAGGGAACTGTGGTGGGGACGCGAGATTGACGGCGACTGGCACGTACGGCCCAACGAGATCGAATGGGACGGTGGCGGCGGAGCCTCTGCTCTCTACGGACAGGTGGATAACGATGTCCGCCTTTCGGAGGACCCGGAACTGCGCGCACTCGTGCAGGAAGCGCTGGCGGTAGTAGACCCGGCCAAGCGGCATGATGCCTACCACGAGATGTGGACAGCAATCCGGGAAGAACACTATATGTCGTCTCTGGGGATCCTGAACCTTCCATGGGGGGTGGGGCCCAGGATCGCCGGCTGGGAACCCTGGCCCATGACGCCCTACAACAGTGCCTTCCATACCATTACCCTGAAGTAATGATACTGTGTTGCGGCTCCTGCCCGCCACCGGGGGTGATTCACCCCCGGCGGCGGGCAGGGTCTTTCACTTCTTCCTCAATTGGGGAAGGTCCCCTGATTCCGACTTCCCGTTGATGGGGAGGGTTGTGGCGGGGTGAAAAGGTAGTGAACACCCCCACCCCAGCAAGGCAACCGTCGGTTCTGAGATGGTTTCTTAACTGGTTCCTGCGGATTTTACTCCCGAAGTAAGGCGGGTATGCAGCGTTTTATTCTCGCCCGTTTCGCCCAGTCGTTTTTTACCCTTTGGGCCCTCAGCTTCGTCGTTTTCATAAGCGTGCACCTGACCGGGGACCCGGTCTTGGCGCTACTGCCTCTCGAAGACGTCAACGAAGAGGGTATCCAGAGGCTGAAGGAGAAACTGGGTCTGGATAAGTCCAAAGCCGAACAATACCTGATTTTTATGAAGCACGCCGTCCAACTGGACTTCGGCCAGTCTGTCAAGGAGTATCGTCCGGCTATAGATGTCCTGATTGAGCGGATACCGGCCACTCTGCAACTGACGGTGGCGGGAATGGGGCTGGCCATAGTCCTGGGTGTTCCCCTAGGTATGCTGGCGGCGGTGCGGCCCAACTCGGTTTTAGACTATCTTTCCAAGCTCTTTGCCGTGATTGGTATGGCCACGCCCCAGTTCTGGGTGGGCATAATGGCGGTCCTGTTTTTTGGCGCCTATCTCAAGGTGCTGCCCACCTTCGGGCGGGGCGGCCCCGACCACTACATCCTGCCGGCTTTCGTGCTTTCGTGGCCCATCATGGCGGGTATGATGCGCTTGACCCGGTCCAGTATGCTGGAGATCCTGGACAGTGAGTTCATCAAGTTCTCCAGGGTCAAGGGTTTGCGGGAAAATCTGATCCTCTGGAAGCACGCACTGAGAAACGCCATTATTCCCCTGCTGACCTTCAGCGGGATAAGCCTAGCCGGATTGCTGAATGGCTCCGTGATCGTGGAGGTGGTCTTTGCCTGGCCCGGGGTGGGGCGCCTGCTGCTGGACTCGGTGGTAAATCGAGACTTCCCGGTAGTCCAGGCCACGGTGCTCTTATCAGCGTTGTTCTATCTATTGACGGCCCTGATAGTGGACATCCTTTACGCATACACGGACCCCAGAATTCGGTTTGACTAGCCGCTGGCTAGGCGGGAGGCTGCTACGGCCACTACCGAAAACATACTGTTGCCCCGCGCTGACCGATGGCGGCAGCTACGCAGGAAACTACGAGAGTACCGGCTGCCCTGGGTGCCCATTATCGTATTTGCCGTGCTGCTGGTGTGCGCCGTTTTCGCGCCGCTGCTGGCGCCGCACGAGACGGACAAACTGAACATCCTGGGAAGCAGGATCCCTCCGGGAGAGACCTCTGAGCACCTCCTGGGCACCGATACCCTGGGGCGCGACCTGTTGAGCAGGCTCATCTACGGCGCTCGTACCACGGTGGTCATCAGCCTGGTGGCCCTGGGAACCGGTGGGGTGGTGGGTACCATGCTGGGCCTGGTCTCCGGCTACGCGGGAGGATGGACTGATACAATAATCATGCGTATTGCCGATGCCGCCCTGGGCTTTCCCACCATCCTGGTGGCGCTGGTCATCGTGGTCATCCTGGGCACGGGGATAGGCGTCATCATCCTGGCTGTGGCCCTGACAGTATGGGCCAATTTCGCCAGGATGATCCGGGGCGACGTTCTGGCGGTCAAGACCCAGGACTTCGTGACCCTGGCCCGGATTGATGGCGTAAACCCCGCGATACTGATATTGAGGCACATTTTCCCCAACGTAATCAACACCCTGATGATCATAACCAGCCTGCTGGTGGGGCAGATCATCCTGCTGGAAGCCGCCCTCAGCTATCTGGGCCTAGGGCTGCCTCCCGGGGCGTCATCCTGGGGCATTATGGTGGCCGAAGGCAAGGAGCAGATCATCGACGTGTGGTGGCTTTCCCTCTTCCCGGGCCTGGCCATCACCATAGTGGTGCTCGCTTTCAACTTCATCGGAGACTGGCTGCGGGACACCCTGGACCCCAAGCTGCGGCAGTCCCGATAGCCCGAACTGTAAAGGAAAATGAGCCGTGCAGGATGAACCAATCCTCCAGGTTGAGGATTTACAGACGTACTTCTATACCCGTAACGGCATAGTCAAAGCCGTGGACGGGATCAGTTTCGAGCTGAAAAAGGGCGAGACGCTGGGCATTGTGGGAGAGTCCGGCTCTGGAAAGAGCATGACCGCCTGGTCCATTTTGGGTCTGGTTCCCAAGCCTTCCGGCCGCATCGTGGGAGGCCGCGTTCTCTACCAGGGCGAAAACCTGCTGGACAAAAGCGACAGGGAGATGCAGCGGATCCGGGGCAGAGGCATCTGCATGGTTATGCAGGACCCCCTCACTTCCCTCAATCCCGTCTTAAACATCGGCAATCAGATTCTCGAATGTCTGCGGATGAACCCGGAGCCTTCCACGTCCAGCCTCCGCGAACAGGCGATCACCCTGCTCTCGAGGGTGCGAATACCGGCCGCCGAAACCCGGCTCGCGGCCTATCCCCACCAGATGAGCGGCGGGATGCGACAGCGAGTGGTGGGAGCCATCGCTGTGTCGCGCGCTCCCAATCTGCTGATCGCCGATGAGCCTACGACTTCCCTCGATGCAACGATCCAACTCCAATATCTGAGTATGCTCAAGGAAATACAGGCCCAGACCGGAGCGGCGATCATTTTCATCACCCATGATTTCGGCATAGTGGCCAGGATGTGTGACCGAGTTGCTGTGATGTACGCCGGCAAGATCGTGGAGCAAGCCGATGTAATGCAGTTATTCGAGAATCCGGCCCACCCGTACACTGAGGCTTTGCTACAGTCCGTGCCCGACCTGGATACCAACGTAGATCTGCTGCCTTCAATCGAAGGGCAGCCCCCTTCGCTGGATGACCTGCCAGAAGGATGCTCATTCGCTCCCCGCTGCCCTTACGCCTTCGACAAGTGTAGCGAATACCCTCCCGAGTTTTCGGTGGGAACGGACCAGGTGGCCCGCTGCTGGAGATACCATGACACAGTCTGAAAACGGTTCCGGCGTACAGGAACTGCTTCGTCTCGAAGGGATCAGGAAGTACTACCCGGTAACCACCGGACTGATCATGCAGAGGACGATCGGCCAGGTGAAGGCGGTGGATGGTATCTCTTTCACCATCCCCGAGGGGCAGACCTACAGCCTGGTGGGCGAATCGGGATGCGGAAAAACAACAACCTCTCGCATCGTGCTGATGGTGGAACCTCCCACCGAAGGCGAGGCGTACTTCTTGGGGAAATCCATGGCGCGTCTGACCAGGGCGGAAACACAGGAATTCCGGGCTTCCGCCAAGGCGGTGTTTCAGGACCCCTGGAGCTCACTGAATCCCCGGCTCAGGGTGGGCTCAATAGTCTCCGAGCCGTTTACAACCATCAACCGGGTCAGTCGGCAGGAAGTGAAAACGCGTGTCGGGGAACTGCTGGAGACGGTGGGACTCCATCCGTTCCACGCCCAGAGGTACCCCCACGAGTTCAGCGGGGGGCAGCGACAGCGCATCGCCATCGCTCGGGCCCTCTCGACCCAGCCCAAGCTCATCGTGCTGGACGAGCCGGTTTCGGCGTTGGATGTGTCAATCAGGGCCCAGATCCTGAATCTGTTGAAAGAGCTCCAGTCTACCCAGAATCTCAGCTACCTGCTGATCGCCCACAACCTGGCCACTGTGCGCTACATGAGCCACCGTGTTGGTGTGATGTACCTCGGCAAGATTGTCGAGGAAGGAGACCCGGAGACCCTCTTCTCCAATCCGCTGCACCCCTACACCAAGGCCTTGATTTCGGCATCGCTGCCCGCAGACCCCCGACGCAAGCGAGAGGAGATGGTGTTGGTCGGGGAAGTCCCGTCGCCCCTGAACCCGCCGTCAGGCTGCACCTTCCACACCCGATGTCCCTTCGCGACCGAGCGTTGCAGCGCCGAGATTCCCGAATACCAGGAAATAGAACCTGGCCATAACGTCGCCTGCCACCTCTACTGAGGGCGATCGGAGGGCCTGAAGCCAGTGGACCAAATATGCGTCCGCTTCCCAGCGGCCCAGTGTTGTCATCGTGGCCCTTCCGCGCAGATCGTTGTGCTCATGTAAGACCAGCCAGCTTGTCCCGCCCATCCCACTGCTCCCCTCATGGACCATGTGTCGGTGTGCATCCCCGACGACGCCGAAGAAGCACCGGGAGCCATCGCTGAACAGTTCGGAGAATCGGCCGGTGCGCCCGCCTGCCGGAACAAGCTCAACAGCTTTGGGTTCCCCAAGTAATCTCGGGAGTGCGGCGCCCATAATATTGGTCGCAGTGGCAGTGTCCGGCGACCAAGCCCAGGTATCAGAGGGCCCGCAATTCCTGCTGAAGGTGGCGGCATTAGCCGATTGACGTGGGACATTGTGTGGTCGTTACGCCAATTCCGGCCTGAGGTCTGAGATAATCTCTTGACGGACCGGTTCTACTAACGCCAAACGGGAGTGACGCCCATGCCCCGCAAGATGAGCACCGAGGAAGCCCACGAGTTTCTCGACAGCAAACCTGGCTGGATTGCCCTGACCAGCATCGGCCCCGACGGATATCCCCACACGGTGCCCTTGGGGTACTTTCGTCTGGGCGACGACATCCTGATGGGAGTCAGGGGTAATACCCGCAAGCTCAGGAACATCGAGGAGAACCCGAAGGTCTCCCTCTTGCTGGAGAGCGGTAGCTCCATGCAGGACATCAAGGGCTTGATGGTTCAGGGCGCTGCGACTGTCCATTCCAACCCCGAAGAAACGTTGCATTTCGCGAGAGAGGCAGCGAGACTGCGGGGAGTGCCGGAACAGGACCTTCCCACCGAGGCCAGGGAGGGTGCCGTTTATATCAAGGTAACGCCGGCGCGATTCAGATCATGGAACTACTCTCCCGGCTAGTCGTACCGGGAAAGTAGGCTCATGCCCCCGGGAGACCAAGACTCATCCGACCTTCACAGGGGGAAGCTATGCCGAGACTGGAAGGAAAGGTAGCTCTGATCAGTGGTGGAGCCAGGGGACAGGGCGCCGTTGAGGCCAGGATGTTTGCCCAGGAAGGGGCAAGGGTCGTAATCGGCGACATCCTGGACGACATTGGTGCTCAGGTGCAGGCTGAAATCAACGAGACGGGCGGCGACTGCCTGTACGTCCACCTTGATGTCACCAGGGAATCCGACTGGAAGAATGCCGTTGAGGCCGCCGTGTCCCGCTTCGGCAAGCTGGACGTCCTTGTAAACAACGCAGGCATAGGCAGCCCCAGGAACGCTGACGGTGAGCGTATGACCATCGAGTCCCTTTCGGAGGGCCAGTGGGACCAGGTGATGAACGTGAACGCCAAGGGCGTGTTCCTGGGCACGAAGGCGGTGATTCCGGAGATGCGAAAGGCCGGAGGTGGCTCGATAATCAACATTTCCTCGATTGCCGGGCTGGTCGGCGGCACCACCTCGGCCTATGGCGCTTCGAAGGGAGCGGTCCGGCTGTTCACCAAATCGACTGCCATCCAGTACGCCGGCGAGGGCATCCGCGCCAACTCGGTGCATCCGGGTGTCATCATCACCGACATGACCGCCGGGATGCTGGCTAACGAAGCGGGACGCGAGTTGAACCTGGCACGCCACCCCATTGGCAGGCTGGGCGTTTCAGAAGACGTGGCTTACGGAGTCCTCTTCCTCGCCAGCGACGAGTCTTCGTTCATGACCGGCAGCGAGCTTGTAATCGACGGAGGGCTGACGGCCCAATAACGTCAGGTTCATGGACCGCCCATAGTCTTAAGTGACCACGTCAGAGCGGGTTACAATACCCGCTTCGTAGCGATTCCCACAGGAGGTTCAGTAAGAATGTCGGAAAGGGCAACGAGCTACCGGTACAACCCGCTGCACCAGGACATCATCTGCGATGAGACCGCCATCGACGAGCTGCCTCGGACGGTGGACGGCCTCGGTTGCGGGCGGGTGATGATTACCTGCGGCCCTACCATACTCCAGGCCTGCAACGTGGTTCCGCGAGTGCAGGAGGCGCTGGGACACCGCTACGTCGGCACCTATTCGGGAGTGGCCCCCCACTCGCCGGTGGAGACTGTCGAGGCCGGGGTGGCAATGGCCAAGGAAGTGCAGCCCGACCTTTTCGTCAGCGTCGGTGGCGGCAGCACTCACGACACCACCAAGGCCATCGCTACTCTTTTGGCTGAGGGCGGAGACATCCACGACTACGAGATTATTTTCGAGCCGCCCAACAAAATTACCGTGCCGCCGACCCCATCACCCAAGCTGCCGATACTGAGCGTTCCCACCACCATGGGTTGCGCCGAGTTCAGCCGCGGCGGAGGCGGTATTACCGACCATCAACTGGGACGCAAGCTAATCCTCGCGGGCGAGGGTGTGACGCACCGCACGGTCATCATCGACGGGCAGGCACTGGCCACAACACCCCTGCGGGTCTTGGTCTCCACGGCCATCGGGCAGTTGCGCATCGCCATCGAGACCGTCTACTCCACGGGACACAACCCTATCGGCGACGGGATGGCCCTTCACGCCATCCGGTTGCTGTTCGAAAACCTGCCCCGCTGCAAGGACGGGGACATCGACATCCTTCTCAACACCAAGACGGCCTGCGCCATGGCGTCCTTGGCATCCTTCGGGGGTCTCGGCCTGAACACCGCTACCTGCCACCACGTGGGAGGGTTGTACGATGTGCCGCACGGCGAGGCCAACGCCATCCTGCTCCCCCACACCATGCGCTACAACCTCGATGCCAGCGCCGGTCGCCAGCGCCTGATAGCTGAGGCCATCGGCGTGGCGAATAACGCAATGACCGATGATGACGCCGGTCTGGCTGCGGCCGACGCTGTGGACGCCCTGTGCGTGGAACTCGGCCTGCCCCGAACACTGAGGGAAGTGAACGTCCCCGAGGATGGTCTGGAGTTCATTGCCGCGGCCACGCTGCACGACAGGAGCCTGAGCACCAACCCCAAGCCGATTGCGGACGCCGGGCCTATTATGGAGGTGTTGAGGGCAGCATTTTAGGGACAAGTCGACGCCCATACCGGCCACAGGCAAAGGCGGCGGGTCCATCATCGTATTCTGACATCTGGGGCATACTGACCCGGCACGTCTGCCACGCATCCGAATCCCTGGGAGGCAGCCCCCGTGGGAGGGAAGTCGTCTCCTTTGTTGACACTCAATTGGCCCAATCCTAAGATGGCGTGAATGGGCGACTTGCCCGGCGTCTCGAACTGGTATGAACTGAGAGGTGGCGATGCCCCACCAGGATGACATTCGGCTGATGGCCCACCTTATGAGGCGGGCAGGCTTCGGCGATCCGCGCGAGGAACTGGAAGAGCGTGTCTCCAGGGGCTACGAGGCCGTGGTCGAGGAGCTTCTGCATCCGGAGCGGCAGCAGCCCATCGACGACGAGCTGCTCTACCGATACTTCCCGGGCTACGAGGGGGCCGGAGCGCCGCCGATCAACCAGGCCGATTGGGTCTTCCGGATGATCAACACCAAGCGGCCCCTCGAAGAGAAGATGGCCCTCTTCTGGCATCAGCTTTTCGCCACCGGCAACTCCAAGGTGGACAACCCACCGGAGATGACCCGCCAGATTGCCGTCTTCCGTGAACACGGCCTGGGCACTTTCCGCGACCTGCTGGTGGAGGTCGCCAAGTCGCCGGCCATGATCTTCTGGCTGGACAACCACGGGAATCACGACGGCGCCATAAACGAAAACTGGGGCCGGGAGCTTCTGGAGCTGTTCTCCCTCGGGGTCGGGAACTACTCGGAGGACGATATCAAGGAGGCAGCAAGGGCCTTCACCGGATGGACCATTGCCCCCAAGATTCCCCGCAACCCCTACGGGCGCTTTCACTGGCAGTTCGAGTACAAACCCGAAGACCACGACGACCGGGAGAAGACCTTCCTGGGACACTCCGGGAGGTTCAACGGCGAAGACATCGTGGACATTATCGCGGACCAGCCGGCCACGGCGCGGTTCCTGGCCCGCCACCTCTACAAGTTCTTCGTCGCCGACGAGCCCCATGTCTCCACCTGGAGCGTCACACCACCCATTGATCCCGACGCCATCGAGCTGCTGGTGGACGCCTACAACGAGTCCCGCGGTGACATCCGGTCCATCCTGCGAGCATTGTTCAACTCCGAGTTCTTCAAGAACGCCCATTTCGCCAGGGTGAAGTGCCCGGCCGAGTTGATCGTTGGCACTGTGCGCATGGCGGGCAACTACAACGGCTTCAAGCCGGGATTCAACAACCTGGCGCTGGAGTGCGGCTGGCAGGGACAGGAGCTGCTCAATCCGCCCAGCGTGGAGGGCTGGCACACTGGCTCCGAATGGATCGACCCCGGCGTACTGATGCGCCGGGTGAATTTCGCCGCAAGGATATTCGGAGACACCTCGCTGCCCGGCGTGCAGGCCATCATCAAGCGGGTGCTGGTGAATCTGCAGGTGCAGGGAGACCGTTCACCCGAGGCGATAGTGGCCGCCTGTCTGGATGCAATGGGCCCGCTGGAAGTCAGCGAGGTGACCCGCTCCGAATTGATGGTCCATGCCGAAAAGTGCGGCGATCTGGCCCTGAACAACAGGGAAGAGCTCAATGCCGCATTCCAGAACGTGAGCCGGATTCTGACCCTGATCGCCGCCTCGCGAGACTACCAGTTCGCCTAGACAGGTGATTGCCACTCCAGGGCCTAACAACCGATACAGAAGGATACGAAAATGGCATCAACCCACAAGGACCCCGTGCTGGTCGTATTGGAACTCACCGGGGCCAACGATTACCTCAACACGATCGTTCCCTATAGCAATCCTCTGTATTGGGACAACCGGCCCAGGGTCCACATCGCCGAAGACCAGTTGCTGCCCATAGACGGCGAGCTGGCGTTCCGGTCCGATACGGAGCCGCTGAAAGACATCTACGACCAGGGCAAAATGGCCATCATCCACGGTATCGGATTTGAGAACTCACCCCGCTCGCACTTTCGCGCCATGGACATCTGGCATACCTGCGAGCCGGACACCATCGGGGTCGACGGCTGGCTCGCCAAGGTCGTCCGGGACCTGGATCCCGGCGGCGAGAACGTGCTGAAGGGCGTGAGCCTCGGCCAGGGTCTGCCCCGCGCCCTGACCATGCGGGGCGTTCCTGTCACATCCGTCAACCACCTTCCCACTTACGGCGTGCTCTCATCCAATCCGGCCATCCGCTCCGAGCAGGACCGGGTCCAGATTTTGGACAGCTTCGCCCGCATGTACGCCCCCGCCATCGGCACCGGACCGACCATGGATTACTTGGGACAGGCCGGCCGCGATGCGTTGAGAGGCGCAGACATCATCCGCGCTGCTCCCGCAAACTATTCCTCAAACGTGGAGTACGCCAACAACACCATCGCCAGGCGCCTCAGGGACGTGGCGCAGGTGCACCTTGCTGGCCTGGGCACCCAGGTCTTCTACACCTCCTACGGGCCCTTCGACACCCACTACGACCAGTTGGGGTCTCACTCCAAGCTGTGGATGGACGTTTCCGCCGGCATCCACGACTTCTTCGCCGACCTGCGTGAGCACGACGCCTCGGACGAGGTGGTTGTCATGCTCTTCAGCGAGTTTGGACGCCGCGTCCGCGACAATGGCACCGGCACCGACCACGGAGCAGCCGGCGTGGCGTTCGCCATCGGCGACCGAGTGAACGGCGGAATGTACGGGACCTATCCGTCGCTGAAGCCGGAAGATCTCTCCCAGGGAGATCTGGCGCCCAATTACGATTTCCGCGGCTTCTACTCCACTCTGGCGGAAAGATGGCTGGGCCTCGACCCGGTGCCCATAGTCGGCGGTCACTTCGAGCAAATGGCCTTCGTGTAGCCTTGGGATCGTTCAGGGGAGAGCAGATATGCTGACCACCGTCGCCGCAGGCCGGGTGTATGACTACAGCTATTGCATCGGAATGTACAGCCAGGCCGGCCGCGGCTTCTGGGCCCCCCAGGATTTCGTCCTGGGGTCGAACGGTCGCATATACGTGCTCAGCCGTGGCGTGGAGCAACTGGGCCAGCGCGTCAGCAAGATCACCTTCGACCACGAGTTCCAGGGTCAGTTCGGCTCCGTCGGCGCGGAAGATGGGCGCTTCGTTTGGCCCCGGTCAATTGATTTGGACAGTTACGGGCGGGTGTTCGTCTCGGACGAGTACGTCAACCGCATAACCATGTACGATGAAGAGGGCGCCTATCGATATCACTGGGGCAGGCCCGGTAGCGAAGACGGGCAGCTGAACGGACCGTCGGGAATCGCTTTCGATTCCCACGGCAACCTGTGGGTGGTGGACAGCTCGAACCACCGTGTGCAGAGTTTCAGCCTGATCGGCGAGTTCCGGTCCAAGTTCGGGAAGCGTGGCGCGGGCGACGGGGACCTGGAGATGCCGTGGGGCATCTGCATCGACCGTGAGGACAACATCTACGTTGCTGACTGGGGAAATAACCGGGTGCAAAAGTTCTCCCCAGATGGCGAGCTGCTCGTCAAGTTCGAGGGCTCCACCACCGGAGTCGGCTCCCTCAAGGGGCCATCCGGCGTGGCTGTGGACTCAGATGGGGATGTTTACGTAACTGACTGGGGGAACCACCGCGTCCAGATCTACGCTCCCGACGGCCAGTACATCACGGCGCTGGTCGGCGACGCCCAGGACCCTTCGCCCTGGGCCCAGACCTACATCGACGCCAATCCGGATATCGTCAAAGCCCGGCGGCGGACCGACCTGGAGCCCGAATGGCGGTTCCGTCGACCCGTTGCCGTCAACGTTGACGCCGATGACCGCATCGTAGTCCTGGAGTCCTACCACCACCGCCTCCAGATATACAACAAGCTGAAGGACTACGAGGAACCCTCCATAAATTTGTAAGGGACTGCGCGCTCCCACATCTGCCTGCAATCCCGGTCGCCTCACCACGATGTGGTGTGTAAGGAGTCGCCAGCGTTGTGCCGGGAGGCCGAGGCACGTCCCCACGCTGGCGGCATATATCCTCTACCCAGTGTTACGACCACACTCAAAGTCGGTGATCAGCATGTTGGTGATGAGCGACAATCGAATGTGCCGCCCCGCTGCTTCTTTCCCGGCGTAACCCTTGCCAGAGTCAATGCACCCTTGTATGGATAGCGGTCCAGCCTATGTTGGAAGCAATGCGCCCTTGAATGGATAGCGGTCCAGTCTAGGTGGTTTTTCGCCACCCTATTCTTCATTCCCGCCTCATTCCTGACCTCACCGTCCGACCCTAAACGATGCCATTCTGAATTCTCGCCCTTGCCTCCAGCCATAGTCTGTCGTACAATTGTTCTGATGCAAGTAACCCTGAACAGCCCAATCACCCTGTCTCAATTAAAGACCGAAATGAGCTGGTTTTGTTACACAACGTTACAAAATGTTACACCGTCACGCGAGAGCCTCCAGATGAGACAATGAGACCGGTCTCTCCCGACTGTCATCCAGCCAAAGGCATGAGGTTTCGTTCCATTCCGTCCGCCCCAATATTGGGGTTCGGGGTGAAACCCTCAATCCAGGGCCGCCTGTCCTACCGTACCACCCGATGTGGAACGATGCATTTGCATGACGGAGCGTGTCCTCAGGTTCCGCTCAATGTACAATTACAGGGTGGAGCCGACCGACCTTCGGACAGTGAGCTATGAGGACAGGGGCGGACTACAGTCAGAGTCTTCGCGACGGACGCGACGTGTGGGTCGTGGGCGAAGGCGCTGTGGCCGACGTCACCACGCATCCCGCCACATCCGCCATGGTGGACGAGTACGTCGCCTGGTACGACCGTCACTTCGACCCCGAATGGGAGGATGTCCTGCTGACTCCTCCCGACGATAGCGGCAGGCGACGTCCTCTCGCCCTCACCCCGCCAAAGACCTACGAGGACCTGAGGCGCCTCGGCAAACAGATTTCCGCCGTGCACTTCATCACCGGCGGAAACATGACCCACACCCCGGGATACGGGGCCCTGATTGCCCTCGGCCTGCTCAATACCCTCACCCGGTTGAACCACTCCGCTGAAGATATAAAGGCGGCCGGTGAGTACCTGGACTCTCTGTGCGAAAATGGCAGGTTCCTTACATTCGCCGGAGGCGGCCCCCTCATCGGCACCAGGCTGCGCCAGGACGAAACCGACCGCGCGGCGCTCAAGCTCGTAAGTGAATCGGCCGAAGGCATCGTGGTGTCCGGCAAAATCCAGATGCACACCAGCACGCCCTTCGCCGAAGACCTGCTGGTCACCAGTAGGGACGAACTGCCCCCCGGCAGTGGCCGACACCTGTGGTTCATCGTGCCCGTCAATGCCCCCGGTCTCCGAGTGGTGTCGCGGCGAATCGCCGCCCGCCACCCCAACCGGTTCATATCGCCGCTGAGCAGCCGCTTCGATGAGCTCGACTCCATGGTGTGGATGGATAACGTATTCATCCCCCGCTCCCGCGTCTTCACCGGGAAGCCCTGAATCGCAACCGTCGCCACTCCCTCGTATGCTGGCTTCTCTGGCATCACAGCTACGGCTGGCTCGCGAAGTCGGAACTCACCCTGGCCATCTCCCTTGCCTTGGCTGAGGTCATGGGTCTGAAGGATAACCCCCAGACCATTGACCAGCTGGTCGAGCTGACCGTCAACGTCCAGACCACCCGCACCTGCATGACCGCCGCGGAACTGGAGCCGGAAAGAACCGCCAGCGGGCATGCCCTGCCCAACCAGGTTCACGTGGCCGCCGCCGGCATCAACACCCTGAAGGTTCGCCAGCGTATGGGTGAAATCCTGCGCGGTCTCCCCGGCTCCTCGCTGGTCAACGCCCCCGCCGACACCGACTTCGCAGACCCGAAGATGGCTGCCGAGTTGGAAGACGCCTTCGGTGGCGGCGGGTACACCGCGATGCAGCGGGCCGCGCTTCTGCAGCTCGCCTGGGACCAGGTGTCGTCGGGTCTGGACGGACGAGAGGCCGTCTTCGAGCTCCACGCCAGCGGCGGTCTGGAGTCCTGGCGCAGACAATTGGCGGCCTGGTTCGACGACTACAATCACCTTGCCAACGGTGTACAGGAGTTCGTCGACGTGGACATTCCGCCGCTGGATCTTTCAAGCCTGAACGACGTGCCGCCCACCCCGGGCAGGACCCCGCAATCAACCCCGGGACTCTGAACGGGCGCTCGCCAACGCCGTATGGACACAACACAAGGGATACAGGGTGACCTGAGGCAGTCGTAAAACCGGAAACTCTTAAAGACTGGAGTGACATATCGTGTCAGAGGAAAATACCGAACTGGCCGTACTTGGCGGCGGATGTTTCTGGTGCACCGAGGCCGTTTTCCTGGAAATTACAGGGATAACCTCAGTAATGTCTGGTTATTCCGGCGGCCACAAGGCCAACCCCAACTACTACGAAGTATGCAGCGAGAAGACCGGCCACGCTGAGGTGGTGCAACTGGAATTCGACCCCGACCAGATCACCTTCCCCGAAATCCTCGAGATATTTTTCGCCACTCACGACCCAACCACCCTCAACCGGCAGGGCGCCGACCGTGGCGCACGGTACCGCTCGGTGGTCCTCTACACCTCCGATTCCCAGAAGGTACAGGCGGAGCAATTCATCAGGGAACTCGACGCCTCCGGGACCGAGAACGGGCCGATAGTTACCCAGGTGGCTCCCTTTGAAGTCTTTTATCCGGCGGAAAGGGAGCATCAGCTCTTCTACGAAAGGAACCCGGGCAGCATGTACTGCCAGATTGTGATCAACCCCAAGGTCGCCAAGACGCGTCAGAAGTTCAGCAGCAAGCTCCGTTAGCAGGCCACCGCCACTCCGGCCGCGGCGCCGCCGACGCGGGGCAACCCGCTGAGGCGCAAGTTCAATTCTAGGGTGACTCAATGGACAGGCAAGTCAAATTCAGCGTCCGCATACACCAGGGAGGGTACAGTTACGACACCCTTCGGCGAATC
This sequence comes from Dehalococcoidia bacterium, assembly GCA_963667415.1. Lineage (GTDB taxonomy): Bacteria > Chloroflexota > Dehalococcoidia > Lucifugimonadales > UBA3495 > VXOI01. The sequence goes on from OY763410.1 coordinate 2,048,650, forward strand.
TGGAAGGACGCCGACAGGCTGGGCTACCATTCCGCCACCCTGTATGACCTGCTGAACATTCCCACCCTGGAGTGCTGGACAACCCTTTCCGCCCTCGCTGCCGAGACGAGCCGGATACGCCTGACACCGCTGGTTCTCGCCAACACCTACCGCCCGCCTGCGGTCTTCGCCAAGATGGCCTCCACCCTCGACGTTATCAGCAACGGCAGACTGGAGGTGGGAATCGGCGCAGGCGGCGGCAGGACAGACCACCACGCCACCGGACTCGATTTTCCCTCCACGCCCGAAAGGGTGCGGATGCTGGAAGAGTCCGTGGAGATGATGAAGCGGCTGTGGACGGAGGACACGGTCGAATTCCAGGGCCGCTACTACACGCTGTCCGGTGCGAGAAACGACCCGCAGCCCGTTCAGAAACCCCATCCGCCGTTCCTGATAGGTGGACACGGCGAAAGGCACCTGTTCCGTGCGGTCGCCCGCCACGCCGACATCTGCAACGCCGGCTTCGAGATGGACCTCGACGAGCACCGGGCTTGCCTGGATTCCATCGAGAAGCACTGCCGGGATGTAGGGCGCGACCCTTCCGAAATCGAAGTGACCCACAACACCAGGGTAGTCATCGCGCCGACCGAGGCGGAGTTCGACAGCGTGGTATCCCGCGCAGCGGCTGCCTCAAACACTGATCCCGCCGACTACCGTGCGTCCCTCTCCCGCGCAATCGCCGGCACCCCAGACCAGTGCGCCGAGCAAATCCAGCGCTACGTCGACAGCGGGATTACCTACTTCTTCCTGCTCTTCCCCGACCCCATTCCCACTGAGAGCCTCGAGCTCTTCGCCCGCGAAGTGATGCCCCGCTTCGCCCAGTCCGCCGCCTGATGCCGATACAGGGCGCGCCCCCGGTCCGGCTCCCGGCGTCCGGCAACCAACGCACGCGGCCCCTCCGGCTACTTGACTGGCCGCAAATTGGCAGGCAGGTGCTGCTCCCAGTCCGGCATCAACCTCGCCCGCGGCGACGGCAGCATCCACGCCGACAGGAGTGCCAGCGTGCTGAACCCCAGCGACATCAACAGCGGAGCCATGTACGTGCCCGTCAGGTCCCACACGATCCCGGCGCACACCGGCGCAACCCCCATTCCGAGGCCGTTGCCCAGGTTCTGCCACCCGTACAGGCTCCCCTGCGGTACATTCCCATAGTATTGCCGGTTGGCGATGGGGAACGTGGGCACCTCGCAGCTCTGCCCGATGCCAAGCAGCACCGCGAACACGTAGAAAGCCCAGGCGTCCTGCGAAAAGAGAATGATCAGCAGCGGGAATACCTGCAGCGACATTCCCACCACCCAGACCGTCTTGCAGCCCCAGCGTTCCGCCGCCATGGGCACCGCTCCCCGAGCGAACACCCCCACGCCCTGCTGCGCCGCAAGCACTCCCGCCGCCACTCCCAGCGACAACCCACGGTCCACCGCGATGGCCACGATCAGCACGTTGATGATGTTGTGCCCCATGCATCCCCAGTAGTGGATGCCTATGAGGTTCCAGAAAGTGACCGTGCGCTTCGCCTGCTGAATGAAGACCCGGGCCCTCTCCTTGGCGGCCTCATCCCTCTGCGGCCCCTGCACCGGCTCGTCTCCCAGGTCTCCGAACGGCCGCAGTCCTATGTCGGCTGGCCCGTTGTGAAAGAACCTGACCAGCAGCAGCAGTATCGCACCGCCCGCGATCCCGGGCAGCCAGAATATCCACTGCATCCCCAGCTGGTTGAAGGCCACACCGATGAGAGAAAGCAGCGCGATGGTGCCCGCTCCCTGGAACGACCACACCACGCCCATCGCCGCTCCCAGGTGCCTCCGGAACCACAGGGTGACGCCGGACACCGTCAGCACAGTGAAGATGGTGGTGGCGACGCCGAGGACCACGCCGAAGAAGACGTAGAACTGCCACAGGTTCGTCATGACGCCCGTCAGCATCATGCCGGCGATGAACAGGACGCCGCCAAGCAAGAGCAGCCTGCGTACCCCGTACCGGTCGCCGAGCAGTCCGATGTATGGGCTAACCAGTCCCAGCACTATCCACTGCAGGCTGAAAGCGAAGCTGATCTCGCCGTAGCTCCACCCGAATCCCGCGTCTGGATCGCTTAGGTGAGGCACCAGTGCGGCGGCGGCGAACCTCACGGCCGAGGTGATGAACCCCATCGCCGCAGCGACAGCCACGATGATCCAGGCGTAGTGGACGCGCCTCAGTGAATTCATCGAATGCCTTACTCAGGACAGGAGGGTGTGCGTAGCCGGGCGCCTACCCGACCGCAGAAACTGACCGCGTATCGCCGGTTCAGGTAAGGCGCAGTATACACGTAGGGTTTCACCGACGAAGAAAACGGAGTACGGCTATCGCCCTCCGTGACATAACGGACAGCAAGCATCAGGTGAAAGACACTTATGAGGCCAACTGCGGGCGTGTCAGCCAGCGTTTCCGTCGAGCCCCAACAGGCGTCGCGCGTTGCCCTCGTTGATCAGCCCGCGGTCGGCTTCGGGACAGTCCAGACCGTCCACCATCTCGTTGTAGATCTCGATGTTCGGCGGCCCGAATGGATGATCTGTCCCGTACAGCAACCGCTCCGCCCCGAACATCTTGTAGCAGTATTCCAGCACTTCAGGACTGTGTGACACGGTGTCCACATACAGCTTGTCGAAGTAGGACTGCGACGACTGGTTCAGGTCGATCCAGTCCTCGGGCGACGTCCATTCGTCGATCAGCCGCCCCACGCGCCCTCGTATGTACGGAACGAATCCGCCGGTGTGCGGCACGATCAGCTTCAGGTCAGGGTATTCCTGGAAGAGGCCACTCATCACCATCCGCACCGTGGCCAGGGCCGTGTCGAACATGAACGCCATGCCCGGCTCCAGCGGCCGTTGGTCGATGCCGTTCATGTTGATGGGAGCCGTCGGGTGCATGTTCATGGGCACACCCAGGCTCTCGACGTGCCTGTACACCGGCCAGAACTCCGTGGTGTCCGCCGTCCTCTGGTTGATGTTGGAAAACAGGTAGATGCCCTTGAAGCCCAGCTGGTTGACGCACCGGTCAATCTCGGCGATGGTCTGGTCGATGCTGTGCCAGCCCAGCGTGGCAAATGCCTCAAACTTCCCCGGGTGTGCCTGCATCACCTCGGCCAGGTGGTCGTTAATGTGAGAGGCCCACGCGTCGGCCTCCGGTCCGCCCAGCAACTCCGGCCCCGGCATTCCGTGGCTCAGCACCGAGATGCCGATGCCCAGGTCCTCCATCGCCCGCAGCTTCTGGTCGACATCGGCATGCGCCGACGGCGAAGCATGCAGGTACCCGCCGGTGCAGCTCACGAAGTACGTCCCGCCCCGCAGCACTCCCTGCGGCAGAGAGCTTCGTCCCGTCAGGTATTCCAGGTACGGCAGGTAAACCATGTGGCTGTGTACGTCGATGCGCATTGATGTCCTCCGATGCCGGTATGGAGCCTTGCATCGCCACGGATGGGCGGCGCGTAACAGGTTGCCGAGTATTCTACCAATCCGGCGACGAGCACGGGTGGGACCGCGTCAAATGGCAGGAAATTCCTGCCCTTGTTGATGCCGGTTGCCTCCCGCGCCAGTGGCATGTCCGAATGGCGAAGGAAGTTGCGTAAGTGTCCCCTTACCACCGTGTCGTCTGCTGGAGTGAAAGTCCTGCTCTATTGGCGATTCCGTCGCATAGACACGACTCCGGACTGACTTGACGCACAAAAAATGCTAAGGTGAACCCTGCAACAAATTGAGCGATACGCTTGGAGAAGTCTTCTCGGCGTCTCCAGCGAAAAGGCAAAGACAGGAAGGTCAATCTTGGCTTACGAAACAATAATTCTCGAGAAGCGGGATCACATCGCTCGACTCACCCTCAATCGCCCGGAACGGCTCAACGCCCTGAACCGGAAGATGTTCGCCGAGGTGAACTCTGCCCTGGAAGACGTAACCGCCGACAGGGAAATGCGTGTGCTGGTGCTCACCGGCGCGGGCCGGGCGTTCTGCGCCTCCGCCGACATTAAAGAAGAGCGAGAGGGGGGCGACCGCCTTCTGGGCTACATGGAGCCCAACGAGATCTACCAGTTCATCCGCTCCGGCCCCCAGGGAATCACTCAGAAGATCCACCAGATGGAAATTCCCACCATTGCCATGATCAACGGCCTCGCCATCGGCGACGGCTTCGACTTCGTCCTCGCCTGCGACATTCGCGTGGGCTGTGAGCGCTCCCGGTTTATGAACGCCTTCCTGCAGATGGGGCTCGTTTCCAACACCGGCGCGACCTGGCTCTACCCCCGGGCCATGGGCGTGAACCAGGCCCTGGAACTCCTCTACACCGCCGACTGGCTGGAAGCCGAGGACGCCATGCGCCTTGGCGTCCTCAACCGCTTGGTGCCGTCCGAAGACCTGCATGAGGAAACGATGGCCCTGGCCACCAGGATTGCCAGCAAGTCCCCGGTCGCCAACCGGCTGGTCAAGGGAATGGTCTACCGCGGTCTCGGGCAGTCGCTGGAAGAGCACCTGCCCGAGGCCGCCCACGCCGAGGTGCTATCCTTGGCCAGCGAAGACCACCGGGAGGCCCTGGCCGCCTTCTTGGAAAGCCGCGAACCGGAATTCAAGGGCAAGTAGCTTGCCAATTGAGGAAACAAATGGCTGATTCCCTCTTGGAGCGGCTGAAAGCCACCGTGGGCCAGGAACTAGTGTTCAATGCCCCCGACGAGATTGGGCGGCCCGCCTTCCGCCAGTATGCCCTGGCCGTCGGCGACTTCAACCCCCTCTACTCCGACCGCGAGCACGCGGCCGCTCACGGCCTTCGCGACGTCGTGGCCCCACCAACGCTGGTTTGCGACACTTGGCAGTACGTAGACAGCGATATGGACGAGCGCGGCGACCTCATTGGTCGCGGATCTTTCGGCGAGCTGACCGGACTTCGCGGCGGCAACGAGTACGAGTTCTTCCAGCCCATACACCCCGACGACGTGATCACGGCGCGCTGGCTGGTGAAGGACGTATACGAGCGCGCCGGTCGCTCCGGCTCGCTCATCTTCCAGGTGGTTGAAGCCACCTTCCATAACCAGCGCGGGGAAGTGCTGGCCCGCAACACCGAGACCCTGTTCTACCGTGAGGAGCCGCTCGAATGAGCTGCAACGAGAGCGGCAGTCGCTTTTTCGAGGATATCTCGGTGGGCGACGAATTGACCCCGCTGTGCAAGCAGATCGACCTTCCCCGGATGATGGCCTACGGGGCCGCCACCTGGGACTTCATCCGCGTCCACTATGACGCCGACCGTGCCCGGGAACTGGGATTCCCAGGCCCCTTCCTCGACGGCCAGATGCTCGGCGCTTTCCTCGCCCAACTCGTTCAGGACTGGGCGGGCCCCGGCGCCTTCCTGCGCAAGCTGGCCTTCCGCAACCGCGTCATGGTCTACCCCGGCGATGCTCTTGTCTGCCGCGGCACCGTCACCGGGCTGTCCCAGGACGGCGACGACGATGACTCCCCTGTCCTCGCCGAGTGCGAACTGTGGATCGAGAACCAGCGTGACGAGCGGGTCGTGGACCGGGCCAGCGCGGTCGTGCAGCTGCCCCTGCGAGCGGATTCCGGACGGCCGCGATGACATCCGCCGCAACCCACCGCTCAGCCCTCTCCGGCGTCAGGGTTGTCGAATACACCGGGATGGCCTCGGCGTCGTTCTGCGCCCGCCTGCTGGCCGACGCCGGTGCCGATGTGGTCAAGGTGGAGCCGCCCACGGGAGATCCGTACCGTAGCCACGGCCCCTTCCCCGACGGCAAGCCCGACCCCGACTGGAGCGGAATGTTCCTCTACCTCAATGCCAATAAGCGCGGCGTCACCCTCGACCTCCGGGACGCCACCCGCAACGCCGCGTTCAACTCCCTACTCGCCAGCGCCGACATCCTGATTGTTGGCGGACAGAGCGCCGAAATTGACCGGCAGGGCCTGCGCCGCGAGCGCCTGCAACATCTCAACCCCGCCTTGATAGTCGCTGCCATCACCCCCTTCGGACTCACCGGCCCCAACAGCGGCTATGTTGGCGACGACCTGACGGCGGTCGCTGCCGGTGGCCTCTCCTTCGCCACCCCCGGCGTACCCGATGGCGTCCAGGACCCCGCCACGGAACCCCCTCTCACGGCCAACACTCCCCTCGCCGAGCTGATGACCGGCGTGCTGGGCTCCTCGGGCTGCGTGGCCGCGCTGCTGTCCCGTCAGTTCACCGGACAGGGATGCGAACTCGACCTCTCCCTGCAGGAAGGCGTTGCCGCGGTCATGCCCTACGAGCTGGCCCACGCCGCCTACCACGAGGCCAAGACGCGCCAGCCGCCGGGTTTCGTGCTGATGCCCAATGTCTATATGCCTTGCAAGGACGGCTATGTCGTGATCATGGCCGTCCTCGACAGCCACTGGCGTCGTCTCATGGACGCCGCCGGCAACCCCGAATGGGGCGACCTCGAGGTCTTCGCCACTGGTCGACTGAGGGGCGAAAATTGGGACGCCCTTGAACCCTTTCTGCTGGAATGGACTATGTCCCACACCGGCGAGGAAATAGCACGACTGGCCCAGGAACGCGGCGTCCCTTGCTTCCCCGCCTACTCCGTCGGCCAGATGATGGAATCTCCCCACGTAACGGAGCGTGCCTTCCTGCAGGAACTCACCAGCCCCGAAGGCCGCACCTTCAACCTGCCCGGCCACCCCATCCACATGAGCACCACGCCGTGGCAGTCCTTCCGCCCCGCGCCCCGCCTCGGCCAGCACACCAACGAGGTACTGCAAGAATGGCTGGGCTGGTCGGATGCCGATGCCCAGTCCTTGTCTGGGTGCCAGCTGACGCAAGCGGACCCAGGAGAGAGTGGCCCATGAACCCCTCGTCTCTTCCGCTGCGTGGCATCCGCGTGGCCGACTTCGGGCAGGTCATAGCCGCCCCGGTTACGGCCCAGATGCTAGGCTGGCTGGGCGCCGAAGTGGTGCTCGTCGAGACCGAATCCCGCTTCACCACCCGCGTATGGCCTCCCTTTGCCGACGGCGAATTCGGCATAAACCGGAGCGGCGGCTTCAACCTCGTCAACAACAACAAGCTGAGCTGCAGCCTCGACCTGCGACATCCCGACGCTTTGGAAATGGCCAGGGGCCTCATCCGTGTCAGCGACGTCTTCGTTGAGAACTACGCGACCGGTGTGCTGGAGAACTTCGGCCTGGGCTACGACGAGGTGAAGAAGCTCCGCCCCGACATCGTCTATGTCTCCCTCGGCGCCTTCGGCCGCAGCGGGCCCTTCAAAGACCTCACGGGCTTTCACAGCGTCATCAACCTGTTCAGCGGCCTCGCCGGTGTCACCGGTTACCCCGGCTCGCACCCCCGCATCATGGGCGGCCTCATCCCTGATGCCTTCGCCGGCTGCTACTGCGTCCTGGCCGTGCTCGAGGCCCTGTACCACCGTTCGCAGACCGGAGAGGGGCAATATGTCGAGGTGTCGATGACCGAGGCTCTCACCGGTATGATTCCAGAAGCCGTGATGCAGTACTCCCTCACCGGCACGGAACAGCCCCTGACCGGCAACCGCGACGGCAGAAGGGCCCCCCACGGCGTTTTCCGCTGCCTCGGCGAAGAGAAGTGGGTTGCGGTTTCCGTGGAGACCGACGCGCAGTTCCGCGCCTTGTCCCAGACCACCGCCAACCCTGACTGGCCCGAAGACCCTCGTTTCGCCACTCCCGACTCCCGCCTCGAAAATCAGGACGCCCTCGAAGCGCTTCTGCAGCAATGGACCGCTGGCCGCGAAGTTGCCCAGGTGGTCGAGACTCTGCAGGCCGCCGGGGTACCCGCGGCCCCGGTGGCCGACTCCGCCGAAGTGCTTGCCGACCCGCACCTGCTGGAGCGCGGCTTCGTGACCCACGTCGAGCACCCGGTTGCTGATGCCCGTCCGGTCCTGTCCCTACCCTGGGCCACCGACGGCCGGCGAGTGGACGACTTTCGTCCGGCGCCCAACTTTGGCCAACATAATGAATGGCTGCTGAAAGAGCTTCTTCAGGTGCCCAACGAGGAATACGACCGGCTGGTGGCATCGGGAGCCATAGGCTGAACCCTGTTTGACCCGGAGTTGAAATGCCCAGGAACATCGTCGACGTAGACCCGCAGAAATTCCCCTGGCTCGACCTCAACCGCTACACATTCTGCCTCGGCGCGGAAAGCGGCGGCATCCTGTATCTCGCCGGACAGACCGCCAGCGAGTACGACCCCAGCGTGGGCGCGGTGCTCTGCAAGGGCGACCTGCTCGACCAGACCAGGGTCATCTACGAAAAGCTGGGCGTGATTCTCGAAGCCGCCGGAATGTCCTTTGATAACGTCGTGCAGACCGTCGACTACATCGACCCGTCGGCACTCCCGCAGTACCGCGAGACTGGCGCAATCCGCCGCGAGTTCCTCGGTGGCACCCCGGTTGGCTCCACCGGCATCTGTGTCGAGCGGCTGCTCCGCCCCGACGCCCTGCTCGAGGTCAGCGCCGTCGCCGTGCGCGGCGAAAAGCGCGCCGTCAACCCCGGCTACGACCGCTACGGCGCCCTCACCTACGTGCCCGGCGTCATCGCGGGCGACACCCTGTGGACCTCCGGCTTCGTCGGCAGCGTCGACGTGGACGGCCAGCCCTCCTTCCCTCAGGACACCGGCGTCCAGATGGGCCTCACCTACGACATAGTTGGCAGAGTCCTCGAGTCCGCTGGCGCAGTCCCATCCGACATCGTCAAGACCCTGGAATACGTCTCCCCACAGGCGTGGCTCCAGTACGACGACGGAGCCGCTGCTTCCCGCCGAAACTTCTTCGGCGGTAGCTACCCCGCCAACACTGGCATAACCGTCAACCGCCTGCTCCGCCCCGAGGGCCACGTAGAGGTCGAAGCCGTCGCCGTGCTCGGCGGCACACGCGAAGAGATACAGGTGCCCGGCTGGGAGGCCAGCTACGGCGACGCCACCTACGTCCCGGCAGTGAAGAAGGGCCGTATGCTCCAGCTCTCGGCGCAGGCCGGCGTCGACCACTCCACTGCCTCCGTCGTCGCCCCCTTCGACATCGTGGCCCAGGCCGAGCAGGCTTACGGCAACCTCGCCCGTGTGCTGGCCGAAGCCGGCTACTCGATGGACGACGTCGTCAACACCATCGAGTGGGTCCCGCCCAACGGTCTCTCCACCTATCGCAGAATCGGCGAGGTGCGCCGCAAGTATTTCGGCGACACCTTCCCCTCCGCCACCGGCGTCTCGATGCATCGCATCCGTCGCCCCGGTCCGTCCGACCGCCTTGTCCCCGAGCTTCTCTTCGAGGTCACCGCCGTCGCCATAGTCTGACCGTCGCCTCTCTCCGCCCTCCTGCATCGCTCGGTGCGCAGCATCGGCGCTCGCCCTTGTCACGGCTTGCCGCTGAACGCCGGCCCGCTCGCCTAACCCTCGAAACCGACCCTGCCTCGGTCGGCAGCGCATCGTCCCTCGTTCCCCCTCCCACCCTGCATGTCCGAGACTACTTGGATGATAATTTGCTTCTGCACCACTGTCAGCCTTCAGTTTGCCGAGTTTCGTCGGCTTGCCGTTTATATGAGGTCGAATAGCTACGATTTCCCCTAATATTGATGGTTGACATTTAATGTTTGCGAAAGTAGACTAGCAAATCACTTATATAAACAACAATATAGTATACGAATCTATTCATTAAGGATTATTTGCAACGAAACTCGTAAATATCTGAAACGCTACCGCCGCGACTCTCTCATCGGCGCTCTGGCTTCTCTTCAAGGATCGGGATGCAACGCTACATCATCATCAGGGTGGTCCAGGCCGTCTTCGTTCTCTTCGCTGTGTCGATAATCGTCTTCGCCCTTGCTCGCGCCTCCGGCAACCCCCTGATCCTGATGTTGCCTCTCGACGCAGAACCCGAAGCCTTCGAAATACTGGCGGAGCACTGGGGTCTGGACAAACCCTACTACGTCCAGTATTGGAGATTCATCAGCAACGCTGTCCAGGGAGATTTTGGCGATTCCTTCAAGTGGCCCGGCCATACGGCTACCCAGCTTGTTGCCACCCGCCTCGTTGCATCACTTCAATTGGTACTCACCGCACTGATTTTGGCCGCCATCATGGCAGTGGTCCTCGGAGTCATTACTGCCGCGGCCAAAGATACTCCCCTCGACTTCGTGGGCAAAATCTTCGCCCTTTTGGGTCAATCCGCGCCAAATTTCTGGATAGGAATCATGCTTATCTGGATTTTTGGTGTGGAACTTGGCATTTTGCCTACCTCCGGTCGAGGTGGCATCACGCACATGATTTTGCCCGTAATCACTATCGGGTGGTTCGAAGTTGCCGCAATCATGCGTTTGGTGCGCTCCTCCATGCTGGACACCATGGACAGCGAATACGTGAAGCTGGCCCGGATCAAGGGTGTATCCGAGCGGAAAATCATCTGGAAGCACTGTTTGCGTAATGCCGCAATCGCGCCGCTGACCTACTTCGGCGTCATCGCCGGCGCATTGATCACCGGCTCAGTCATTGTGGAAACGGTCTTCGCCTGGCCCGGTATAGGCCTCCTGGCGATTCAGGCCGTGCTGGCCCGGGACCTTCAGGTTGTGCAGGCCGTTGCCATGGTCTTCGCCGTCGGGTTTGTCGGCCTCAACCTGATCGTGGACATCCTTTACGCCTACCTGGACCCGCGAATCCGGTACGGGTAGACCCACAGGGAGCCGTTAAGCGCCACAGGGAACCGTTAAGCGGGGAGGAACACCAGTGGCCCAGATAGTGAGCCCAGCGCGACGTCCTTGGTACTCGCCTGGCGTGATTGGTCGAGGACTACGGGAGGCCCGGCGCTATCCCTTAGTGCCGCTGGTGATAATGTTCCTGGTCCTCATAATTCCCGCGCTGTTCGCCGACGTGGTGGTCGCGCATGATCCGATAGCTTCCGATTTGTCCCATCGCCTGGAGCCGCCCGCATGGGTTGGCCCCAAAGTAACTACGAAAACCGTGGTTGAGAACCGGCAGGACCGGCGCACGGAGATAACCCTTGAAGATGCCAGGCAACTCAAGGTGGGCACCGCCGTCGGAGAAACGCCGAGTCTCGACCCGAATTTGGCGTTGGGCGACACGGTAGAGACTGTCGAGAGGCCGGGAGGAAGTTGGAGCCGTCCCCTGGGCACCGACAAGCTGGGACGCGACCTGCTGAGCCGGATCATCAAAGGGGCTCAGATATCCCTGCTGGTGTCCGTGGTGGTCATCGTTATATCGGGAGTGGTCGGCACCATCCTGGGAATCATGGCCTCATATTACGGCGGCTGGGTCGACTACCTCATTTCCAGGATTATCGACGTCGCAATGGCCCTTCCCGTCATCCTTATCGCACTTGTCCTCGTGGTGGTCGTTGGGCCCGGCTTGAAAGTGTTGGTCATCGTCATAGCCGGTGTTCTGTGGTCCCGCTACGCCCGCTTGGTCAGGGGGGAAACTCTGGGCATCATGTCCCAGGACTTCATCAACCTGGCCAGGGTGGCTGGAAGTTCAAACCTCTACATAATGGCCCGCCACGTGTTCCCCAACGTATTCAACAGCCTCATCGTGCTTGCAACGCTGCAGGTTGGCTACGTAATCATCATCGAGTCGGCCCTTAGCTTCATCGGTGTGGGCATCCCAAGGCCCACTCCGTCCTGGGGTTCGATAGTGGCCGACGGCAGAGACCTGATCATTCAAGCCGCGTGGTGGGTTTCCCTGTTCCCTGGCCTTGCAATTGTGCTGACCGTACTGTCGGTCAACCTCGTGGGTGACTGGCTGCGCGATCGTCTCGACCCGAAACTGAGGCAAATCTAAGTCGCCAAGGCAGGAGGCTCGCCGTGAAACGACCAGCAAACTTCATCTGGCTGGTAATCATTCTCATATTTGCGTCCGTGGCAGCCGTATCGTGTGGTGGAGACGCTACTTCGGAGCCTGAAGCTACTGAACCTGCCGCGGCGACACCGACAATGGCCGCTGCGGGCGCCGTGCCCACGGCGGCCCCTGAAGCCACGCCGGTCCCAGCGACCACCGGGGAAATTCAGAAGCGGCTGAGGGTTCTCGCCGCCGTTGACCGCGAGAACAACGACCCGGTGCTGGGCCTGGTTCACCAGACCCCCCAGTACCACGGCACCGTCTTTGAAACGCTGTTCGACGACGATGAAGACTTCAAAATGCGCAACATGCTCGCCACCGAATGGAGCGTGACTCCCGACGGCAAGACCTGGACTTTCCGCCTGCGAGAGGGCGTGCCGTTCCACGATGGCTGGGGCGAATTCACCTCCAAGGACCTCTTGCACACTATGCAGCGATACACGCGGGAGGACTCCGTAAACGCCACTCTCTACAACATGCACAACATGGTGGACCATGTGGAACTTGTCGACGACTACAACGTAGTCATGGACTTGCCCGACCCGTTCCTCGACGCGCTGGCCCAGTTCAGCGGTCTGCAGGTCTCGGACATCCTGAGCAAGGACTACTTCGACGCCGAGGGTCAGGAGGGTGTCAACCGCAAGATGATCGGCACCGGTCCCTACCAGTTCGTCGAGCGCGTCCTGGGCTCCCACGTGCTCCACGAGCAGGTCGACTACGACCACTGGCGGATAACGCCCGACTTTGAAGAGATTCAGATTTTCGTCGTGCTGGAGCCTTCCACCCAATTGGCCAACCTTCTGGCGGGCGAAGCAGACCTGGGCAGGCTGCCCTTCGACCTGCAGGGACCGGCCATTGACGGTGGGTTGAAGATCATTGAAAGCACCATACCGTCCACGACCGTCTACGCCATTTTCGGCGGAAACTACTCCCTCGGAGAATTGGCCCACGAGGCAGTCCAGGAAGACCCCTCGCTCTACAACCCCGATTTCCCGTGGGCAATCCCTGGCGAGAACGGGCGCAAGGTGCGCGAGGCCCTGAACCGCGCCGTGAACCGCGATGAGCTGAAGAGCACGGTCCTGGGCGGTCGCGGTCAGGTCATGCCGGTCACCTTCTACCTTCCGTTCCTGAACGGCTGGAACCCCGAGTGGCTGGAAACCTTTGACGATGACTACGGGTACGATCCTGCGCGCGCCCAGGAGCTGCTGGCCGAGGTTGAAGCCGATATGGGCAAGCCACTGGACTGGACCAACGCCCGCTACTGGCTCTCTCCGCGCCCGGAACTGGCCGAGGTGCAGGACGTCGGCGAGGCGGTCGCCAACTACTGGCAGGCCATAGGCGTCCCGATCCAGATCGAAGAACGGGAACTCGCGTACGCCGCCGAACAGTTCTTCGCGCGTAAAATCTCCGGCATAGCCTGGACCGACGCCACTCCGTTCCGCGAAACGGACCGGGAACAGCTCCGCATCATCTACGCCAGCGTGGGGTGCTGCGAGTTCTACTCAGATGATGTTGTCAACGAGAACTACCATACGTTCCTGGCTTCGGTTGACTTGGCTGAGCGGGATCAAATCCTCCGGGAGACCGGCAATCACCTCTACGAACAGTACGCCACCGTTCCGTTGGTGGCCCTCAACGTGGAGTTCGTCATCAACCCCGAGGTAATTGCGGAGTACAAGACTTCCGGCTTCCGCCCTCCGCGGTTGCTGGAGTACATCAAGGCAGCCAGATAAACCGGGAAACGGCAGGAGTCCCAATGCCTACCGAACTGCTCAGGGCTGAAAATCTGACCAAGCACTTCCCCGTTACGAAGGGCTTGATCCTGATGAAGACGGTCGGACAAGTCCAGGCGGTGGACGGAATCGACTTCACTATTAACGAAGGCGAGACCCTCGGCCTCGTCGGTGAGTCCGGCTGCGGCAAGACCACCACGTCCAAGTTGATCCTTCGCCTGGAACGCCCGACCGATGGGCAAATATTCCTGAGCGACAAGGACATCCAGTCCCTGAGCGGTCCGGAGGTCAAGGAGTTCCGCACCCAGGTCCAGGCAGTCTTCCAGGACCCCTGGTCCTCCCTCAGTCCGCGCATGAAGGTGCGAGAGATCGTTTCTCAAGCACTGCGGGCCAATAGGGAAGTCTCCCGTCAGGAAACCGACGAGCGTGTGGCGGAAGTGCTCCAGCAGGTCGGCCTGCGTCCCAACCAGGCCGACCTGTACCCCCACGAATTCAGCGGCGGTCAGCGTCAGCGCGTGGCGGTGGCCAGCGCCCTCGCCTCATACCCAAAGCTGGTCGTCCTCGACGAGCCGGTGTCGGCCCTCGACGTCTCTATTCGCGCCCAGGTGATGAACCTGCTGGTCGACCTCCAGGCAGAGACCGGAGTGGCCTTTCTGCTAGTGGCCCACAACCTTGCCACCGTCCGGTACATGGCTCACCAGACCGCCGTCATGTACCTCGGGCGCATCGTCGAGTACTCTCCCACCGAAGAGCTCTACGACAACCCGCTGCACCCATACACGAAGGCCCTGTTCTCTGCGGCACTGCCCGCCCACCCCGATATCGAACGGGAAGAAATAGTGCTGCAGGGTGAGGTACCCTCCCCCATCGACCCGCCCGCCGGCTGCCGGTTTCACCCCCGGTGTCCCGTCGCCATGGATAGATGCTCCGTGGAAGAGCCCGCTTTGAAGGACGTGGGCAACAACCACCAGGTTTCCTGCCACCTGTACGATTAGCCACCTTCGCGACTGCGATTATCTCTCGCCCTCTACTGAGCCGTGATTGCGTCACCGATGCCATGCCATCGCCGCAGCCACGGCCCTTTTCTTTGCTATCCGACACTTAGACGTTGATTGCCAAAGCCACGGGCGGTCGTCAAACGGGCGCTCGAGGTCGACGGCATCCCTCTTCCGCAAGTTGGGGTAAAATGCCGCTAAACCTTGCCCCTGCCTCGGCAAACGGGAGATTCCTATGAAGAGAAGCACATCCCGTATCCTCACCACCCACACTGGCAGCCTCCCGCGCTCCGTCAGCCTCCAGGAACTGCTGCGCGAACGCGAGGACGGCGCCGCCTTCGACCCATCCAGGCTGGCCGCCGGCGTCAGGGACGGTGTCGCCGATGTGGTGTCCCGGCAGCGCAGCGCCGGAATTGACGTCATCAACGACGGCGAACAGGGCCGCTCCCAGTACGCCACCTATGTCAAGGAGCGCCTGTCCGGCTTCGAGGGCGAGCGCCTTGTCAGGGCCCGTCCGCGCCTCGACGACGCCGACTTCCCCGACTTCGCCGCCACCCAGACCCACATGTCCTCCCGCAACATGCCCCAGCCCGCCTGCACCGGCCCCATCGCTTGGAAAGACTGGCCCGCTGTCGAGTCGGATATCACCAGTCTCAAGGCCGGCTCCGCTGACTCCGGCGCCGAAGAAGTGTTCATGACCGCCGCGTCCCCGGGGGTCATCGCCAACTTCCTCCCCAACGAGTTCTACGAATCGGAAGAGGCATACCTCTACGCCCTCGCCGACGTGATGAAGCTCGAGTACAACGCCATCGTCGACGCCGGCCTGCTCCTGCAGATAGACTGCCCCGACCTCGCCATGACCCGCGTCACCCAGTTCTCCCACCTCTCCGTGGAGGAGTTCAAGAAGATAGTCGAGCTCCACGTCGAGGTCGTCAACCACGCCCTCGACGGCATCGACCCCGAGCGCATGCGGCTCCACCTCTGCTGGGGCAACACCGAGGGCCCTCACCACCACGACATACCCCTCAGCGAGATAGTGAACATCGTCCTGAAAGCTCGCCCCAACGGCCTGTCCTTCGAGGGCGCAAACCCTCGCCACGCCCACGAGTGGAAGGTCTGGGAGGATGTCGACCTTCCCGACGGCAAGGTGCTGATACCGGGTGTGCTCGACACCACCACCAACTTCATCGAGCACCCCGAGCTGATCGCCCAGCGCATCGCCAACTACGCCAACATCGTCGGCCGCGAGAACGTCATCGCCAGCAGCGACTGCGGCTTCGGCACCTCGGCCTGGGGCCGCAAGGTCGAGTCCAGCATCGCCTGGGCCAAGCTCGCCTCCATGGCCGAGGGCGCCCAACTCGCGTCACAGCAACTGTGGTAAACCCCGCTGAAATCCGGAGAGGTATCTGATGAGTAACCAGCCACTGCAGACCATACTGTCCACCGTCGGCCTCGACGCCGACCGCGCCTCCTCTGTCGAACTTTCCGGCGGCACAGACCCCATCCTGCCCACGCCGTTCCGCATCGGCGAGACCGCCGCCGCCAGCCTCGCCGCCGTGGGCCTCGCCGTCTCCGACCTGTGGCACCTGAAGACCGGCCGCGGCCAGCAGGTCGCCGTGGACGCCCGCCGCGCCACCGCCTCCCTCCGCAGCGGCAAGTACCTCACCCTCGACGGCGGCCCCGTCGCCGCCGAACGCACCCCTGTGATGGGCGTTTACCCCGCGAAGAACGGCCGCTGGAGCTACCTCCACTGCAACTTCCCCAACCATCGCGACGCCGCCCTCGGAGTGCTGGGAGTACCCGAAGACCGGGAGGCCGTCCGCCGCGCCGTTACCCAGTGGGACGCCCTCGAGCTCGAGGAGGCCATCATCGCCGCCCGCGGCGCCGGTGGCATGGTTCGCTCCATGGAGGAGTGGGCGCTACATCCGCAGTCCGCCGCCGTTGCCTCCCTGCCCTTGCTCGAAATCGAAAAGATAGCCGACTGCCCGCCCCAGCCTCTGCCCGACGGCGACCGCCCCCTGTCCGGCATCCGCGTCCTCGACCTCACCCGCGTGCTGGCCGGTCCCACCTGCGCCCGCACCCTGGCCGAGCACGGTGCCGACGTAATGAAAATCAGCGGCCCTCACCTGCCCTTCAGCCCGTCCCAGGAGCAGGACACCGGCCACGGCAAGCTGTCGGCCCACATCGACATGCGCGACGATGCGCAACTGGAGACGCTTCGTTCCCTCGTGCGCCAGGCCGACGTCTTCTCCCAGGGCTATCGCCCCGGTACCCTCGCCCAGCGGGGCCTGTCCCCGCAGGAACTCGCGAGCCTGCGCCCCGGAATCGTGTACGTGTCCCTCTCCGCCTTCGGTCGCGTTGGCCCCTGGGCCGAGAGGCGCGGCTTCGACACCGTCGTCCAGACCGTCAGCGGCATCACCCACCGCCAGGGCGAGCTGTTCCCCGGCGCGGAGCCCGGCCCCCAGTTCTACCCCGTCTCCGCCATCGACTACCTCACCGGCTACCTCATGGCATTCGGTGCGATGGTCGCCCTCGCACGCCGCGCCACCGAGGGCGGCAGCTGGCTGGTTCGCGCCTCCCTCGCCCAGACGGGACGCTGGCTCGTCGACCGGGGCCAGGTGCCCGAGGAACAGCTTGACGGCGTCCCCGAAGAGTTCACCACCGACGAAATCAAGCGCTGGTCAACCCACTCCGACACGCCCGCGGGCAAGCTCGGACACCTCGCCCCAGTGCTGCAACTCTCCGAAACGCAACCCTTCTGGGCCCGACCCACGGTTCCCCTCGGTCATCACGACCCCGTGTGGCCCGGCGCATCCTCCTAATTTCCGACCGGTTCCTCGGTTCCCGAAGAAAAAACCCGGGTGGCCGTCCACCCGGGTCTCACTTTGCCGCCGCCCCATCGTCCCTCTAGGCTCTGGTCACTGGCTTATCGACCTCCGATAGCATGCCGATGCAGGCAATATGTCAGTTCGCGGTCCCGCATTCCGTCGCAGCCAGTCCCTGCGAAGGCGGGCAGCGTGGACCCAAATCCTGTCCTGAGCCTGCCGAAGGGCCCCGTTGCCCAAACTGACCTGACCACCTGTATCGGAGTCCAACTCTACTGACGTCCTCCCCTTGCCCTGAGGCACAGATAATCGTACAATTGTTCTTAGACAGAGCGCGGTAAACCGCCCGTTTGGCGCCCTGAACCCCCCGATTGGCCAGTCTCAGTTAAGAACGAAAATAGGCAAGTTTGTTACACAACGTTACAAAATGTTACACGTCACACGAGAGGCCCCTCGGAGAATGAGACAGAAGCCCCGACCTGCACTCTCTCAATGGCATTTGATTCTGCTCCACTCCCGCCGGACCGGAGGATGGCGTTCGCCTGGAATGGGTGTGAAACTCTCAGACCGGTGACACCCGATCGACCCAGCCCACTAGGTTCTCAACCCTGCCCGGAGCTTGGGAATGATGGACAGCCACTTCCCCTCACGTTAAGATTCTACGGTCAAAATGATACTCGACTCCCGCGACTCTTCCTCTGGAGGTTGCCATGAGCGACAACGACAACGAAGCCCTGAAAGTATTGCCCGTCTGCGGTGCCGAGAGCCCCGATGCGGCGTGGTCCCAACTCAGCGTCGGTGGGCTGGTGTCACGGCCCCGCGTGCTGGACGTCAATGCCCTGTCCCGCCTGTCTCAGGGTGAGATGGTCGGCGAATTCCGCTGTGTCAGCGGTTGGGTCATCCCCGATCAGCACTGGGAAGGGGTTCCCGTCTCCGACCTGCTGGACGACGCAGGCCCGCTGCCCGAGGCAAGCTACGTCGGATTCACATCGGGCGGCTACACGGTGGGAATGACCATGGAAGAGGCGCGCGACGCCGGCGTAATAGTCGCGCTGCGACACAACGGCGCTCCGCTGACCAGTGAGCACGGAGGCCCTTGCCGCTTGGCCGTGCAGGGACGTGAGGGCCGCTGGAGCGTCAAGTGGTTGGAGCGCATCGACCTCCTGTCTGAAGCTCCTGCAGACACCGGCCACCACCAGCACTGATTGACAAGTGGCAGACATATCCCTTCTGAGGAAATTCAATGCGAACGATAGATATCCACGCCCATATCACGCCAGCCGGCTTCGTTGACGCCTTTCGAAAGGGCGGAAACTGGCACGGCATCTCCGCCAGCGCTGTACCCAACATGAGCTACAACCCACGCACCACCTGGTCTCCCGATGAGCGGATCGCCGACATGAACTCCCTTGGCGTGGATGTTCAGGTTCTGTCCACGAATGCTTTCTTTTATTTCTACGAGAGGGACGCCGCCACCGTTACCGCTATGGCCCGGGAGTGCAATGACTACGTGGCCCAACTGGTGAAGGACCGTCCCGACCGTTTCTCTGGCTTCGCCACCCTTCCCATGCAGGACGTGGCCGCTTCCGTCGCCGAGCTGGAACGCAGCATGAACATGGGCCTCAAGGGCGCGATGATTGGCGACCATGTCAACGGCAAGACCTTCGACGACCCCGAGTTCATGCCCCTGTGGAAGTCCGCAGAGGCATCGGGCGCTGTCATGCTGATTCACCAGGGAGGCGACACCATTGTCACTCCCCGAAACAGTCGCTACCACCTGCCCAACACCATCGGAAACCTCGCCGACCGCGCCGTCACCTTCGCCTCCTTCGTCTTCGGCGGCGTGATGGACGCCTGCCCCGGCCTTCGCGTCTGCCTCTGCCACGGTGGCGGCTATACCTGCTACGGCATCGGCCGTATGGACCGTGGCTGGCAGGTCCGCCGCGAGGCTCGCGTCCACATCAACCAGCCGCCCAGCAGGTACCTCGATAAGTTCTACTACGACTGCCTCACCCACAGCGAGGAGGCCCTGCGTTACCTCATCGACAGCGTGGGCATCGACCGCGTCGTCTTTGGCACCGACTGGCCCTTTGACATGGCCACCGACTGGCCCGTGTCGGATATCCTCAGGATGGATAGCCTGACCTTGCAAGAAAAGGAAGCCATTCTTCACGGTAACCTGGAAAACCTCCTGGGCATCTAGTCCCGCCCCGGCGTAACCTCCTCAACCCACCGCACGGAATAGCGAGGCGATGCAAGGCCCCGGATGTTGTAAGCGTCCAGGGCCTTCGGATACTGTTCGGTCTGGTTTCCGGCATCGGCCGCACCCCGGTTGAACACCCACGGCCGTTGGACTATGCTAGCCCCGACAACCAAGTCTCTAACCGAATCTGAGATTGCAGGTGCGAGTATGAAGTACGACGTGATTGTGGTTGGGGCGGGATCCGCAGGGTGCGCCATCGCGGCCCGTCTGTCGGAAGACCCGGAACGTTCGGTTCTGCTGTTGGAAGCTGGCCCGGACTACCCGGATATTGAGACCTACCCCGAAGCCCTCAAGAACGGATACCAGTCGGAATTGGCATCGCTGCACGGCTCCGAGCACAACTGGTCCTTTGTCGGCAAACCCACACCCGAGCGCCCCAACGATATGTACGCCCCTCGCGGCAAGGTCGTTGGCGGCACCAGCGCCATCAACGGCCAGGTCTTCCTGCGCGGGCTGCCCGAGGACTATGACTCCTGGGCCGCCGCCGGCAACGACGAGTGGGAGTACATAAAACTCCTCCCCACCTTCCGCCGTATGGAGACCGACCTCGACATCCGCGACGACTTCCACGGCAACGACGGCCCCATGCGGGTACGCCGCCACAAGGAAGAGGCGTGGGAACCGCTGATGCACGCCTTCCAGGCCGCCTGCGTGTCCGAGGGGTTCCGTTCCGGGGAAGATATGAACAACCCCGAGTCCACCGGCGTGGCCCCGCTGCCAATGAATAACGTCGACGGTGTCAGGCTCAGCACCGCCCTTTCCTACATCAACCCCATCCGCCACCGTCTCAACCTGACCATCAAGCCTAACGCGCTCACCACCCGCGTCCTCTTCGAGGGCAAGAAGGCCGTCGCCGTCGAGGCCGAGAGCGGTGGAGAGACCTTCGTCGTGGAGGGCGAGCAGATTGTGATTTCCTCCGGCTCCATCGCCTCTCCGCAT
This sequence comes from Dehalococcoidia bacterium, assembly GCA_963667415.1. Classification (GTDB taxonomy): domain Bacteria; phylum Chloroflexota; class Dehalococcoidia; order Lucifugimonadales; family UBA3495; genus VXOI01. The sequence continues at coordinate 2,069,306 of OY763410.1, forward strand.
ATTCTGATGCACTCCGGTGTTGGCCCGAGGGCACACCTCGAGGAGGTCGGCATCCCCGTCGTCCACGATCTGGCCGGCGTCGGCCAGAACTACCGCGACCATCCCCAGGTGGGAATCGCCTTCAGCGCCCAGGACGGCTTCCCGATGAATTTCGAAGCTTCCCGCTCCCAGTTGGGCCTGCGTTACACTGCGACGGGATCCGACCTGCGTAACGACATGGTGATCTTCCCGACCACCTTCTCCACGCCCATGGGAGACCTCACCGGCCCAGGCGAGGACTTCCGGATGTCCTGCATCCTGAATCTCGCAAAGGGGCATGGCCAGGTCACGCTGACTTCATCCGACCCCCACGACCAGCCCCTGCTCGAGTACCATTTCCTTGAAGACGAACGTGATACGGAGCGACTGCGCGACGGCGTTCGCCTCATCGCCAGGTTGACCGATAGCGACGCCTACAAGGAAATCCTGAAAGAGCGGCTCTATCCCACCGACGAGGAATTAGCCTCCGACGATGCCCTCAATGCGTGGCTGCATCAGAACGTCCGCACTTCCCAGCACTTGGTCGGCACCTGCAAGATGGGCCCGGCATCCGACCCCACGGCCGTGGTCAACCAGTACGGTCAGGTCCACGGTGTCGAGGGATTGAGGGTTTGCGACGCTTCAGTCATGCCCGACACCCCTCGTGCCAACACCAACGTGAGCACCATCATGATTGCCGAAAGGATTTCCGACTTTATTCGGGAGGGCAAGTAGCATGAAGTACGACGTAATCGTAATCGGCGCGGGTTCCGGAGGATGCACGGTCGCGTCCCGCTTGGCAGAAGACTCCAGCCGTTCCGTGCTGTTGCTGGAGGCCGGCCCGGACTACCCCGACTATCAGTACTACCCCGAGGACCTCAAGTACGGATACAAGCCTGATGCCTCGGCCCAGGGCGCTCCCCATAACTGGACTTGGTGGGCCCAGGGTTCCGCCCAGCAGACCGACATGATTCCCGCTCCTCGCGGCAAGGTCGTCGGCGGCACCAGCGCCATCAACGGCCAGGTGCTGCTGCGCGGCGTGCCCGAGGACTACGACGGCTGGGCCGCCGAGGGCAACGACGAGTGGAAGTACATCGATTGCCTGCCGTTCCTCCGCAAGATGGAAACGGACATGGACATCACTGACGACTTCCACGGCAACGAGGGCCCCATTCCTGTGAGGCGCTTCAAGAAGGAGGACTGGCTCCCCTTCCAACAGGCCTTCGTGCGGGCGTCCTTGGCAGCAGGATATCCCGAAGACTACGACATGAACGCCCCCGACTCCGGCGGCGTGGGGCCCATCCCCATGAACAACCCCGAGGGCGTCCGGATGAGCACCGCCCTCACCTTCCTCAGCGCCGTCCGCCATAAGCTGAACATCACCGTCAAGGCCAACGTGGTAGTTCGGCGCATATTGTTCGAAGGCAAGAAGGCCGTCGGCGTCGAGGTCGAGAGCGGCGGCGAAGTCTTCCAGGTCGAAAGTGACCAGATAGTCCTCAGCGCAGGCTCCATGGCATCGCCTCAGATCCTGATGCTGTCCGGCGTCGGCCCAGCCGACCACCTGCGGGAGATGGGCATACCAGTGGTCCACGAGCTCCCCGGTGTTGGGCAGAATCTGCGCGACCATCCCATCGTGGCGATTGTCTGCGACGTACGCGATGACCACGAGCAGGACCCGCTCGCCCCGCGCACGCAGACGGGTCTTCGCTACACGGCCACTGGCTCCTCCGACCGCAACGATATGCAGATCACCGCGTCGTCCTTCTCCACGCCCATCGGCGGAGCCGATCCCTTCGAGCCCGGCGGCGTGCGTATCCAGTGCATCTTGGAGCTGGCCGACGGCAAGGGCGAGGTTCGACTCTCCGCCAACGACCCGCACGTTCAGCCCTCGCTCAACTACCACTACCTGGAAGAGGAGCGCGACGTCGAGCGCCTGCGAGAGGCGGTGCGCATCAGCATGAAGTTGCTCGAGAACAACGCCTTCTCCTCCATCGTGGACAAGGTGATTCAACCCACGGAGGAAGACCTGGCCTCCGACGAGGCTCTGGACGCCTACATGCGCCGCACGGTGTTCAACACCACCCACGCCTCCGGCACCTGCAAGATGGGCCCGGCCAGCGACCCCATGGCCGTCGTTGACCAGCACCTGAGCGTCCATGGCCTCGAGGGCATCAAGGTTGCCGACGCGTCGATAATGCCCAACGTCATCCGCGCCAACACCAACTGCACCACCATAATGATCGGCGAACGCTGCGCCGAGTGGATCAAGGGCGGGTAAGCTCTCCCACAACCTGAAGCCGGCGAGCCGCAGGCCGATTACGCCTGCGGCTCCTGCTTCTGCCGGTATGATGCCAGGCCGTGCTGTGGTATGTTCTGGGCATGATTGAAAGCTCGAAGCACCGGCCCAGGCTCATTGTCGACCGCCAGTCTCCCGACCTGCGGGAAGCCCTCTGGCAGGTGGTGAGAGAAGCCAAGGACTCCGACGGGATTCTCGCGCCGGTAACGGTCATTGGCCCATCCCAGTATGCCAATCTCGGTCTGCGGCAGGAACTGGGGCATAGTAGCTTCGTCAACGTGCGGTTCGCGCTGCTCCCCATGCTGGCTGAGATGCTCGGCGCTTCGGCCATGGCCAAGGCCAACCGCAGGCCGCTGACCCCTGCGTTGGACAACGTGCTGCTGCGCACGGTGCTCGAAAACGCTGGTGGACTCCTGGCGAACGTCAGGCAGCACCGGTCAACCCTCGCGGGAATTCGCGCTTCCTTTCGCGACCTGCGCCGCGCCCCCGACAGCGTTCGGAAGGCGCTTGAGCATTCCGGAGGAGTGCGCAGCGAAGTGGTCCGCAGCGAAGTGGTTCGCCTGTACCGCCTTTACCGCAGTTCAGCCTCCGAAGGCTGGTATGACGGTGAAGACCTCGCCCAGGCCGCGGCAGATGCGGTAACGGCCGGTACTGCGGCCTCCATGTCCGAATTGGGGCTCGTGGTCTTCTATCTTGTCAGGGACCCCTCTCCCGGGCATATGGAGCTAATCGAATCGCTGGCCCGGAAAGGGCGATGCGCCGCCATCCTCGGCACCACCGGCGATGAACGAGCCGACGGACCAGTCCTCCAGCTTGCCGATACCCTGCGGCCCATTCTGGGCGAGCCTCGGCCCGACACCCCCGAGCGCGGTGGAGCCCTGTCCGGTTTCACAGGCAACGCTCGAATCCACATTTCTCCCGATGCCCACGAAGAGGTCCGTCACGCCATCCGCGGAATAGTGGCCGAGGCGGAATCCGGAACACCTCTCCACCGAATGGCCGTGCTCTTCCGCATGGACCCTCCGTACTCCTCTCTGGTTAGGGACGAGCTCCGCTTGGCGGAAATTCCCATGGCCGGACCTGGCACGAGGTCCCTCGCAGACACCGCGGCGGGGCGAACCCTGACCGGACTCTTGCGGCTTGCGTCCTCCGCCGGTTCCGACCACCCATTGCGACGAGACGAGGTCATGGCATGGCTCACCGGCTGTCCGGTGCGCCGCCCTCGCGGGCTCGACCGCCGGCTGTTCAGTCCCTCGCGCTGGGACACCATCAGCCGCAAGGCTGGCGTTATCGGTGGCATTGGGCAATGGAGGCGGCGCCTCGCTGCTTATGCGGATTGGCAGGAGGGCGGCGCCGGCATCGACCCGGACGACCTGACCGATGGCCAAGCCGAACGTACGAGGTCAGAAGCTGCGGCCGCGAGGGCCCTGTTGGACTTCATCGAAAACCTCGCCGAAAGCATCGCTTCAGGTAGGCGCCAAGCAACATGGACGGAACTCTGCGACTGGGCCATTGGGCTGATGAACCGTTACTTGCGCCGGACGGTGGCCACCTCATCTTCACGAAACGAAACTGAAAACCGCCGGGCAGCCGAGGAGGAACAGAACGCCCGCGATAAGATCTACCGCATGCTGGAGGAACTGAAAGCTGCCGACGAGGTGGGTCGCCAGGCCACCCTGACCGAGTTCAGGCAGGTGGTGGAAGAATCCCTCGAAACCCCGGTCGGCCACCTTGGCGTTACAGGGATGGGCGTTTTCGTTTCTGATTTCTCGGCAGCCGTCGGCATGGACTTCGACGCAGTATGGCTGGTGGGCATGATTGAGGGCGCAGTACCGCCCCGCCACCACGACGACCCGCTGTTGCCCGAACCTTCGTGGCGCGATGCTGGAGGCCGTTCCCGCGTCGACGACCGCGTATCTAAAGAACGCTACGATTACTTGTCGGCGATTTCGACGTGCCGGCGCTTGTCCCTTTCGTACCCGGTCGCGGACCCTGAATCGCGGCGAAAGACGTTCCCATCGCGCTGGCTGCTGGAGCAGGCGGAAGTATTGGCGGGTGAGACGGTTTACGCTGACGACCTCGCCAGGTTCCGGGACCGGCCGTGGCTTACGATTGCTCAATCCCTCGAGAACTCTATATCCCGGCTGGAAATCCCCGCCGACACCCGGGACTACGACCTGCAGCGACTGCTCAGGTGGAAGATGGAAGGCAACATCCTGGCGGCGCATCCTCTGGCTCAACAAGGCGCCCTGTCGATGGCAACCCGGCTTGGCCGTAGCCGGTCCAGCCGCAGACTGACCGACTTTGACGGAAATCTGAGTGGCGCGCACGAGCCCGGAAAACCCGCCCCGAATTTCCTTGCCCCCGTGGTGTCTGCTACCAGCCTGGAGCGCTGGGCCGTCTGTCCCTATCGCTACTTCCTGGCCAACGTCCTGCGATTGAGCGTCCAGGAAGACCCCGAAGAAGCCGTTGGCATCAGTCCCATGGATAGTGGCTTACTGGTGCATAAGATTCTGGAGCGGTTCCTCGCTTCCGTGCAGAATACGGGGCAATTTCCTGCCGATGGAGAGGCATGGGGCCTGCCGCATCGCCAGGGAATGATGGAAATTGCGGACTCGGTGTTCGAGGAGTTTGAATCCATGGGGGTTACCGGCAAGCCGCTGCTTTGGGAAATCAGAAAGCTCGGCATAAGGGCCGACCTTGAGAAATTCCTCGAACAAGACGAAAAACTCAGGCAGCGATTCGGCACATCGAGCGTGCTGGTCGAGACAAGATTCGGGGCAGGGAACGACTGGCAGGAAGTCGTTGACGAGGAAACGCAGGTCCGATTCCGCGGTGCTATAGACCGTGTTGACCTGAAGGCGGACGGATCTCCCTCAATCATCATCGACTACAAGACCGGGAGTCCCCGTTCCTACAAGGGACTGGATAGCGACCCCATTGACGCAGGGAAACACCTGCAACTGGGCATATATTCCCTCGCGGCGGGGCACCTCGCCGGTTCCGAAGGTGTGGCGTCGGCCTATTGGTTCGTGTCCGCGCGTGGTGAATTCCAGTTCGCTCCGAAGAAGCCCGTGGATGTTGCCGACCCTGCGGTGATTGATAGGCTTCGAAGGGGAGTGTCCACCATAGCCAAGGGCATCAGGGGCGGCATATTCCCCGCCAATCCCGGCGACGGCTTCAATCAGGACGGCAACCCTATAAACTGCACCTATTGCGACTTCAACTCGCTGTGCCCGTCAAGGCGGCTCCAGATTTGGGAGAGCAAGAAGAGCGACGTTGTCCTCTCCGGGTACCTGTCGCTTTCGACTGATGTTGAGGCGCCACCCATTGAGGAAGGTGAGGAAGAGTGACGACAGCGCAGTTTGTCCCAGGGGACAACGAAGCCAGGCGGGTCATCAGCGAGGAACTGGACGAAACGCTGTTCGTGGAAGCCAGCGCGGGAACGGGCAAGACCACCAGCCTCGTGTCGCGAGTGGTGAACCTGGTGGCTTCGGGCCGTGCCACCCTTGACCGTATTGCAGCGATCACCTTCACGGAAGCGGCCGCAGCCGAGCTGCGCGCCCGCATCCGTCAGGACCTTGAGAAAGCCGCGGCCTCAACGTCGCGCAGCGATGCCGATCGTGCAAGGTGCCGTCAGGGTGTTGCCGACCTGGATCAGGCGTCGATACAGACCCTGCACTCCTTTGCCTCCGCCCTTCTACACGAGCGCCCCTTGGAAGCGGGACTTCCCCCGGGATTCGAGACCACCGACGAAATCGCCTCCGGTCTGAAGTTCGATGACGCTTGGGATGAATGGCTGGATGATGCTCTGGACGAGAAGTCGCCCTTAGCGGCCCACCTGGCGGTCGCGCTGTCACTGGGACTCACGCTGGATCAACTGAAAGACATAACAAGGTCGTTCCACAAGAACTACAACGACCTGCACGGCGCCGATTTCGTGCCCCTTGGAAAAGCGACGGAGAACGGTGTCGGGGAAACCCTGGTCTCCGGTCTGGAGGGACTGCTGGATCTTTGCGTCAATCCCGATGCTGGGGACAGGCTGTACGGCTATTTGCAGGACAAGCTGGAAGAGGCCCAGATTGCGGTTGCATCCGGTAATGACCCAGTCCCCTTGGGATATTCGATTGGCAGGATGCTTCCATTCCGACCCGGCAGGGGAGGATCGGCGAGCAACTGGCCGGAGGACTATTCGCCCAAGGACGTCCGGGATGCACTGAAGGGTCTTGAGGCCGACGTACGCCGGGTGGCGCTGATGCCTGTGCTGGGAGCTTTGCAGCAGTTCGTGCTGGAATACGCCGACAAGCGTCGCGCGGAGGGCCGCGCGGAGTTTCACGACTTGCTGGTCTGGGCCGGTCAATTGCTACGGGAAGACCTCGAGGTTCGGGACCACTTTCTCGTTAAATTCACGCACCTGTTGATCGATGAATCCCAGGACACAGACCCTTTGCAGACTGAGATCGCCCTACTCCTAGCGGAAGACCGCGGTCGCGGAATTCGCAAGGAGAGTCGCCCCGTCGATTGGAGAGAGATTGTCCCCAGCAAGGGCAAGTTGTTCGTCGTCGGGGACCCGAAGCAATCCATCTACCGCTTCCGACGGGCCGACGTCACCCAGATGCAACGGCTCCGTGAGCAAATGGGAGGCCGCACGGTCAGCCTCACCCAGAACTTCCGCTCCCAGCGCCCCGTAACCGATTGGGTCAACCATCTCTTCAACAACTGGATGGGGGCTGGGCAGAATGGTGTTCAGGCCGCTTACGAGAAAATGTACCACCGGTGGGAGGGGAACATCGAACACGCCGCTCGCCCAAGGGTTTGGGCTCTTGGCGACGAGGAAATCGATATCCGTATGGCTCCCCTGAGGGAGCAGGAGGCTTCCGAAATCGCGCTCCTTCTCCAGAGGGTTGTGTCCGAGCCTTGGCAGATCCTGGACCGGGAGAAAACCGAGGAACAAGGGTCCGAGTTGTATCGCGCTGCGACCTACTCCGATGTTTGTCTGTTGATGCCCGCTCGCACCGGGCTGAGGCAGTTGGAGGCGGCGATGGAAAGTGCCGGGATTCCTTACCGCCTGGAAAATGCCTCCCTCATTTTCGAGACCCAGGAAATTCGCGACCTGACGAATTGCCTTCGAGCGATAGACGACCCCTCCAACCAGGTGGCGACCGTCGCGGCCCTGCGCTCGCCGGCGTTCGGTTGCAGTGATGCCGATCTCTTCCAACATCGGTCCAACGGAGGTACCTTCAATTGCCTGCATCCCCAGGCCGAAACGCCGGACGGTCAGGTCGGCTCAGGAATGAAGGTACTGCGTGAGTTCCACAGGCAACGAATGTGGCAACCAATGGCCCTTCTTATAGATACGTTCATCAGGGATAGGTCCCTGATGGAGTCGGCCCTTGACAACCCCCGCTCTCGCGAGCAGTGGCGTCGCTACCGGTTTGTGGTCGAGCAGGCCAGGCGGTTCTCAGAGGTCGTCGAGCCTGCCAGGAATTCCCTTCGAGCCTTCCTCGAATGGATGGACAACCAGGCCGAAGAAAACGCTCGAATTTCTGAAACACCGGTCCCTGAGGAAGATGAAGAAGCCGTCCGCGTGATGACTGTCCATGCTGCAAAGGGTCTGGAATTCCCCATCGTTCTGCTCTCAGGCATCAATTCCGCGCCCAACAATCGAGGGGAAGTCGCGCTCTTCGACCGCAGTGACGGCCGCGTTGAAGTTGGGGTGGGGCCCGCTTCCAGCCGCTTTGCCACCAGCGGCTACGAATACCTGCTGAAGCGAGAGCAAGACCAGGCCTACGCCGAACGTGTCCGCCTGATGTACGTGGCCGCCACTCGTGCTCGTGACCACTTGATAGTGAGCCTCCGTCGTCAACCCAAGCCCAACAGCGGCAACGGTACACTCGCCCACGACATTTCAAAGGCGATGGAGAGTGCTCCTGGCCTTTGGGAGGCGGCGTTGCTGGGCGGCCCCGAAGTCTTGGCAACCCATCCCGTTCCTTATGATGTTGCGCCGCTTGACCACTCCCTCGAAGCGCGCGATGCGTGGAGTTGGTCCCGTAAGTCCCTGCTGGAAAGCGCCGGCAGCCCGTCCTTTGTTGCTGCTACTGCTCTCGGCCGTTCCGCCGAAGACGAGAAGCCGGAGGCGGAGGCAACCGAGCCGTGGCGCAGGGGTCGCGCCGGTACCAGCGTGGGGAGGGCGCTCCACGCCGTGATGCAATCAGCGGATTTGGCCGCGGGCTCCGACGTTGATGTGTGGACTAAGGCCTTCGTCGCCGCGGAAGGAATCCCGGAGCGCGGCGCGGAGGTCGAGCGGCTTGCCAGGCGCGCCATCGACAGCCCGGTGGTTCGCAGGGCCGTAAACAGCGGGCGCTACTGGCGTGAGGTGCCGGTTGCCGTTCCCATTGCACACGGGTCCCTCCAGGGATTCATCGACCTGATGTTTGAAGAGGACGGCCAACTGGTGGTGGTCGACTACAAGACTGACAACCTGAGGGACCAATACGACTCGATTGGTGAGTCCTACAGGATGCAGGGTGCGGCATACGCTTTGGCGTTGCATCGGTCCACTGGCATGCAGGTCAAGGAGGTCATTTTCCTGTTCCCGAGGGAAGAGCCTGCCGTGGAAGTGCCCCTCAAGGAACTGAATTCCTTGGCCCCCGAAGCAGAGAGGCTGGCGATGCAGGCAATGGGAGCAGTTGACGAATAGAACGGTGGGCCTACTTCCGCGTGGCCCGTCCCTTGAGTGAGGCCAATGCGAGACTGATTGTCAGCACACCGCAGGCCGCTATCGATATCATGCCGTCTCGCATCACCGGCCCGTCCCAGCCGCCATAGATCAGAGACCGGAGTGCGGCAAGCAGGTACGTGACGGGATTGAAGTCTGCGGCGGTTGACATCCAGCCGGTCATCTCTTCCTGTGGCACGAAGAGAGAAGTCATAAACAAGAAAGGGAAGAAAAGCAGAAAGCTCATATTGACTGCTGCGGCATTGCCTGTTTTGAAGGCGATGGCATATGGAAACCCCGAGAAGATCAGCCCCCAGACTCCGGCCAATACCATGAACGCCAGTATCCCGGGAACCCCGGTAACGAACCCGACCCCCGCAATAAACCCCATGATGATTACTGGTATGGTAAGCGCCACCACCAGCGCAAAGTCGGCAACCATCAACCCCAGCAGCAGTGCCAGGCGATTTACCGGCGTCATCACCAGCCGGTCAAAATAGCCGCTCTGTATGTCTGTTACGACTGTGGTCGCCCGCGAAATGCCAGTTACCGCGAACAATACGGCCACTGGGAGTTGGAAGGCGCGGTAGTCGAGTCCCGGTATCGACTCCGCAAAGTCTTCCAGCGCGCCCACGGTCATTACATACATGAAGACAGGAATAACGAGGGCTGGCACCGTTGTCTCCGTATCCCTTACGACTGACCGTAGCGCGCGCTCGGATACCGCTACCACATCGCGCACAAAACCCGCCTTTCGCCCACGGGTTATTTGATTAGCGGCAACTACAGTCATTTGAAACTCCCGAGTGAGTGATAGGCAAACTTCTCGATTTCGCCAAAACTAGGCGCCTTCCTGTGGCGGAAGGTCGTCGGGGCGGACTACCCCTTCAGAGGCGCTCAAGTTCTGGAATCGGGCCCCTGTCACCTGCAGGAACACGTCGTCCAGCGTCGGCGTACGAAGCGTGAGCTCCTGCACTGCAATGTCCTTTTCGTTCAGTCGGAGCGCCACGGCGCTGATGAGAGATGCCCCGTTTGAAACGCTTACGGTGATCTCGTTTCCGTGGGATTCCAGCCCAAGGACTGAAGGGATGGATTCCAGCGCTTCAATGGCGACGTCGGCGTCTTCATTGAGCCGGACTATTATCAGGTCGGACCCCAACGCCCGCTTCAGTTTGCCCGGCTCTCCTTCTACAGCCAGCGACCCCTGATTGATAATTCCTACGCGCCCCGCCAGGGCATCCGCTTCCTCAAGATATTGCGTTGTCAGGAAGATGGTCACTTCCATATTCTGATTTATGCTGCGGACCTCTTCCCATATCTGTGATCGGCTGATTGGGTCCAGGCCCGTGGTTGGCTCATCAAGGAACAGGATGCTTGGATTGTGGATCAGAGCGGCGGCAAGGTCCAGCCGGCGCTTCATTCCTCCCGAGTAGGTGCCGATGAGCCGGTCCATTGCGTCCCCGATGTTCACAAGCCCGGCCAGCTCGTCGATTCGCTTGCGAACTTCATGTCTGCCCAGTCCGTACAACCGTCCCTGCAGACGCAACAGCTCACGCCCGGTCTGCTTGTTGTCCAACGCCGCTTCCTGTAGAGCCACGCCTATGCGGCTGCGCACTTGGTCTGCCTCGCGCATAACGTCGTGGCCCGCCACCCGGATGCGCCCGCTGCTGGGCGCCAGGAGGGTGACCAGCATTCGAATAACGGTGGTCTTTCCCGCGCCGTTGGGGCCCAGGAATCCGTATATCTCGCCTTGCTGAACCGCTAGGTTAACTCCGTTTACGGCCCGAACTTCTCCGAAGAGGCGAACAAGGTCATGGGCCTCGATGGCATAGGAAGAGGGAGGACTGCTCATATAGACAATAGCGTCGCTGTGGCTGTTGGGAGGTGTCGCAAATGGGGAATTCGTACCATGCAGTAATTGATGATAGCATAGCCGCATTGCTCATGAATCCAGCTTTGCCGGACGCGGACTGAACGACAAGAACATTGCGGATGGGGATTAAAAGAAAGGTTCACCACATACTGGAGGTTGATGAGAGCGGCGACAACTTAAGTCAGGCAGTCGACACGTTCCTGATGCTCCTCATCGTGACCAATGTGGCAGCGCTGGTCATTGGCACCGACCAGCGTATCTACAACCACGCCCCGAACTTCTTCTTTTATTTTGAGGCTGTCTCTTTCGGTATTTTCGGAGTTGAATTCCTCTTGCGATTGTGGGCCTGCACGGCCGACCCCGATTATTCCCACCCGATTACAGGGAGAATCCGGTTCGTCCTTCATCCTCTCATGATGGCAGACGGAGTCGCGGTTGTCTCGTATTACGTATTGCTGCTGATTCCGCCCGCGCTCGGCCTCGACCTGGGAGCGCTTCGTGCCCTGCGACTTGTCGGACGCATGGCGCGGTTGGCTCGTTACTCCCCGGGGCTCCAGGCTCTGGGCACCGCCGTTGGGGCCAGGAAAGATGAGCTGCTGGCGGTGGTGTCCGTGCTGGGGGTCCTCTTGGTTCTGGCCTCATCGCTGATGTATTTTGTTGAGCAGTCGGCCCAGCCCGACAAATTCTCCAGCATTCCTGCGGCCATGTGGTGGAGCATCATCACCGTCACCACTGTCGGATACGGCGACGTTGCCCCCATCACTCCTGCCGGCCGCTTGCTCGCTGGCGTGATTGCCCTGCTGGGCATCGGAATATTTGCACTGCCAGCTGGCATATTGGGCTCGAGCTTTATGGAACAGGTCAACAGGCGTCGCAGCCCGCCCGTTATCAGAACGTGTCCTCATTGTGGACGCGATATAGACGAATCGCCGTAACTATGGGATTTCCATCGACCGGAATGCTAATCTTGCGTGTGTAGAGCAATGGGATACCGGATTGTTTGATTTCTCATCCAAATGCAAAGTGTTGCATCTTGAGGCTTCTTTCGCACAATGTTGTTTCGAAGTGCCCCGCAGGGCGCGTACTGGCCGGAAAGCCTGATGGACGAGCCCATTACTAGGCATGGATAAGGGCCTTCAGATTTCACTGTTCCTGATATGGAACAGGCTGCGCAGTTCGTGGGGAGCCTTGCTGGTGGTGTCTCTGGGAACACTGACCGCAGTGGTGATGCTCAGCGCTGTGGCCCTCTATTCTGACGTCCTGGCCGAGGCTGGCGTTCGTTACGGTCTCTTCAGTCGGTCCCAGACGTCGCTCAACATCCAGATACTCGTGCAGAATCGCCCCCTGGGCCCTGAGGACTACGCGGAACTGCGCAGCGTCGCGGAAGAAAACGTGCGCCAAAGAGTCAGTTTTCTCGCGACGGACCTCGAAAGGTACGGCAGAACCCAGGCGGGAATGCCTTCCACTACCAACCCCGAATCTCAGCCTCCTCCTTTGGGCTCCCCTTCAGGAAGGCTATTTTTCATGACGGGTTTCATGGAGCATTCCCGTCTACTGGATGGCAGCTGGCCGCAAAACTCTGGGCAGTCCGGACCTGACGGGGTCGAACTGGAGGCCGTGGTCGGAGACCAGGTAGCCGATGACATGGGCTACTTGGTGGGCACACGGGTCTACGTCACTCCATTCCCAAATACCCCTGAAGAGCGGATAGTCCTGAATATCGTGGGAATAGCGTCTCCCGTGGACCCTCGGGATGAATTCTGGCTTGGGGCCCCCGTCCACTTCGGCGTTCAGACCGTCGGAGAAGAACTGGTCATCCCGATGTTCGTCACCGAAAACGACTTCCTCCACGTATTGGGAAGTCGATTTCCCATTGCCGTTGGAGACTTCGGTTTCAACGTCTTCGTGGACCCCGCAGTGATTGCTGCCGGAACGGTGGATTCAACCCTTGATGCCTTGGAAGGCTTGGAAACTGATCTCAACAAGGTGTATCCCCGTACCCTGGTGCTTAGTCGTCTGGGCCTGACCCTTGAGGAGTTCAAGCGCGACCTGACCCTGGCGTTAGTGCCCGTGTATGTCTTCGTATCCCTCGTCGTAGTCGTCGTGCTCTATTTTCTGGCCGTCGTCAGCGGTATATTGGCTCACAGCCAGGCCCGGGAAATTGGGCTCCTGCGGAGCCGCGGCGCCAGCATCTTGCAGGTCTGCGTCATTTTTCTCACAACCGAAGGGATTATGGCTCTCTTCGCCGTGGCCCTTGGTCCCGTGTTGGCGCTGGCAATAGTGAGACTCCTTATTCTCCCCACCTTCGACGGTATCGGGGGCGGACCAATCGAGGTCTCCCTTTCCGGCGAAATGTACTGGATGGGCGCGATAGGGGCGGTGTTGTCCATTCTCGTCCTTGCTGTGTCTGTGGCCGGACGAGCGAGGACGGGCGTGGCGGATTCGCTGTCATCCCGTTCTCGCCCCCCGGTGGTCTCCTTCGTCCACAGGTACTATCTCGACCTCGTTTTCCTGTTGCTGCTGGGCTTGGTCTGGTGGCAGTTCCAGCAGCGGGACGGGTTCGTGTCCAACTCGATCGCGTCAAACGGCCTGGATGTGGACCCAATGGTTGCCTTGGGCCCCGTGCTCGGTTTGCTAGCTGCGGCCCTGTTGGTAATGAGGATTCTACCGATACTGGTTCGCCTGGTGTTGTGGCTGAGCATGCGTTCCGGACCGGGGTGGGCTTCACTCGCTTTCCTCCGGGTCGCTCGAGACCCCGTTCTTCCCGCATCGCTGGCCGTGCTGCTGATGCTCGTGGCCGCCCTCGGAGTATTTGGTGCCACCATTCAGTCCAGTCTAACCCGCAGCCAAAGCGACCAGGCAAGCTACAATGTTGGCGGCGAAGTCCGCATTTCTGGGCCCGGCGTGGACGCCAAGCTGGAGGAGCAGGTCCGGCAGGTGGAAGGAGTGGAAGCGGCCACTCTCGTGCTGCGGGACTCCGTCAGCCTTATTGAAGGACACTCTTCCTCGTCTGCATTGCTGATAGCGGCGGACCCCGAGGCGTTGGCGAAGTCCTCCTGGTTTCGCGCCGACTTCGCGGCGACCCCATTTCCTGAACTGGCGAAACTCATCGCAACAGGTGGCGGCGTCGATGGCAAGTCCGATTTCGCAGTGCCGTTGCCGCCACTGACCCACAGACTTGGCGTCTGGCTGCAGTTGGGAGAGCTCTTGGAAAGCGAGCCTCAGGGAGACATCAACATTTGGTCGAGAATTGTTGACTCTGAGGGACGTTACAGGAATGTCTCAATGGGCCGCATTTCGGGCGCCGACTACGATAAAGCGGCCGACTGGAGCTTTTTTGCAGGCGATGTGCCCGAAGCCTTGGTAACTCCCGAGCGCGAATGGTCCTTGGCAGCCATTATCTTCACCACCAGTGCCTATACAAAGGTCGCGATAAGCCAAATCCGGATGGACGACTTCACCGCGTTCGCTTCAGGCCTGCCGAACGACGGAGTCGTCGTGGAAAACTTCGAAGAACCCAGACAATGGCTGCCCGTGGGAACTACGGCCAGAGTCCCCGATACCCTGGATGCTGGGCCTTCCGGCGCCCGCACCGGGAACGGCGGCATCACCTTCACATGGTCCGACCCCGCCGGAGGAGAACAACGCGGTATTCACCTTTCGCCCGTCCCTCTACCGATTCCGGCCATAGGTGGCGCCGGATTGTTCCAGGGAGATCGAGTCCGTATCAGGCAGGGGTTGGGGTCCGTTCCGGTGGAAGTCAGGGAAACGATTGACCTGTTCCCCACCGTATCCAACTTCCGCCGTCCCTTCCTGCTTTTGGACCTTAGCGCCTACCAGTCTTACCTGAAAGTGGTCCTACCGGGTAGCTCCACCACCCGGGCTAAGGAACTGTGGCTGTCTTTGGACCCATCTCACACGCGAGACACCGTAATCGCCGATATCACCTCGCAGTTGCCACCCCTTACTGGGATTCAGGACCGGGAGAAGCAGGCGGAGGTGGCGTCGCTAAATCCGCTGGCGGGTGGCGGCTGGGACGGCTTGTCCATACTGAGTATGGCCGGGGTCGGCCTGGCTGTGGTGGCCGCCATGCTCGTATACGGCGCAGCTTCCATTCATGCTGCACGAGTCGACAGCGTGGTGGCCCGTGCTCTGGGCGTGTCCAGAAAACAGGTCTATTTGTCCCTTGTCTCGGAAAGATGGCTGATGGGCGGTCTCGCAATTGCTGCCGGGGCGGCAATTGGATACTGGCCCGGGATCGAGCTGGTGCAGTTGCTCGACCTCTCGGCCAGCAGCGCTCCACCCTTGCCGGAAATGATCCCGACTGTCCACTTGGCGCTCCTTGCTACCGTGTTGGCCGCCCTCGCGGCGTCGGTGACCGTGTCCGCAGTATTCGAAGCCGTGATGGCCAATAGGCTCAGCCCGGTCGATGTGTTGCGGGAGGAAGTTTAGCGGAATGTCTTCATTGTTCCGTTTTGCTTACGTCATGGCCAGTCGCCGCGCCATCTCGGGATGGAGAATCGAAACTGTTCTCTTCGGCAGCATCCTTCTGGCAGTGAGCCTGATGGCCAGCGGGGTGATTTTTTCCGAGTTGCTGGCGAACGCCGCGCTGCGCGGCTTCCTGCTCCAGGCCGACCCCACTGAGGTCAATTTCCAGGTGCGGACCTTCAGCGGGCGGGACGATCCCCAGGGCGCTCAGGCTAGGCTGCAGGCGTTCGAGGCGAGGAATGCCTTCGTTGAGGACCAGGTTATCGACCAGTTTCGACCTTACCTGAAGGAACACGCGCGGTTCCTGGAGACCGCCACCTTCTTCTTCCAGGGGCGGCCGCACCTTGAGCTGCACAGGGACCACCGCCCCAGGGGCGCGTTCGTCAGCATCACGAATCTCGATGGGCGCATTCGCGTGCTCGAAGGCGAGTGGCCGGACGGTGCCGGGACGGGTGAGGAACCCGTACGGGTGGCGATAGATTCACTGGGGGCGGAGTTGCTGCAGCTGGGCGTCGGCGAGGTGATGGAAGTGTTTCCAGCGACGTCGTTTGCCGACGCTGAGCCCATCGAGGTGCGAATCGGCGCGATATTCGAGGTGGTCGACCGTTCCGAGGAGTTCTGGTACGGGCTGTCGTATGCCTTCAGTCGCAAGGACGAGCGGTGGACCCTGGTCCCGCTGTTCGCCGACGAGGGCGAGTTGATAGAGAAGGCGCTTGGGTCGTACCCGTCCCTTTATGCGGACACAACATGGTTCCTGTTTCCCGACGAGAAGGCGATCAAGGCCA
Source organism: Dehalococcoidia bacterium (assembly GCA_963667415.1). Taxonomy (GTDB): domain Bacteria; phylum Chloroflexota; class Dehalococcoidia; order Lucifugimonadales; family UBA3495; genus VXOI01. The sequence goes on from OY763410.1 coordinate 2,085,484, forward strand.
CCGACATAGGGCAGCTGCAGGGAATACTGTCGCACGTCGAGCGAACAACCTCCGTCGGCTTGATGAACTCGAGCTACTCCATTCGTTTGGACAGCCTCCTGCGTTCCTATGAAGAACAGCTCCTGCTGGCTCGACTGCCCCTGTACCTTGTTCTGTTCATAGTCAGCGCCGTCCTGATTTACTACCTTGCGTTGATTTCAGGATTGGTCGTCCGCTCGAGGGCGGCGGAAATCGCTATGCTCAAGAGCCGGGGAGCGACCACATGGCAGATTGGCCTGCTGGGGCTAGGGGAGGGACTGCTGCTGGCAGCGCCCGCGGTGATTGCGGGGCCGTTTCTTGCGCTGGCGTTGGTGAAAATACTGGGCTCGGTGTTCTTCAGGTTGAGCGGGTCGGCCGACGCGCTGGCCGGAGTGCCGGTGGGGGTGTCGGCCGACGCCTACCTGCTGGGGCTGGCCGGCGGAGCCCTGGCGGTCGTGGTATTCGGGGCGGCCAGTCTCGCCGCGGCGCGGAGCAGCAGCGTGGAGGCGTTGCAGGCTAGGGCCCGGCCACCTACGACCAACGTGCTGCATCGGTACGGCCTGGACCTCGCGCTGCTGGCATTGATCGGGGTGCTCTGGTGGCAGCTTCTTAACCAGGAATCCTTTCTCGTCCAGTCGGCGGGCACCCGCGAAATAAGCATCAACTACTCACTGCTGGCGGGGCCGGTGCTGGGCCTCGTCGCCGCCGGACTCATCGTGCTGCGGCTCTTTCCGATCGCGGCGACCATCCTTGCGAGAGTCACGGGTCCGGTCGGGCCATCCTGGCTGGTGCACGTGTTCAGGCATCTCTCCCGGGACCCGATAACACCTGCCATGCTGATCGTGCTGGTCATGTTGGCAACTGCGCTGGGTGTAATCGGCAGCTCCCTGTCGGCCACCATCGAGCGCGGCCACCGGGAAAGTGCACTCTACGATGCAGGCTCCGACCTGCGTCTGCAGCACGGCGGCTTGAACCGCACGAGTGTGCAGGCGGCATCTGAAGCAACCCTGCTTGGTATTGAAGGCGTGCAGGCCAGTGCGGAAGTGCTCCGGTCCCCCGGCTATCTCACGACCACGGGGTTCAGCACCTCCGGAACCCTGCTTGCAGTAGACGCCGAATCCATAGATGACACAGCGTGGTTCCGCGAGGACTTCGCCAACGGTCTCACACTGGGAGACTTGTCGGACATCCTGCAGTCCGGACCAGAAGGTCCAGCTGGAGTACGGGGGGACGAACAAGACTGGTCGCAAGACGGCCTGCCCATTTCCCGTGATGCCACGGCGGTCACCCTCTGGGCCCGTGCTGGTAGCTCCGCGCCCGGGGTGGGTGTCTGGGCAAGGTTGAAAGACTCCGAGGGCAGGGTCGTCGATGAGTGGATGGGAGACTTCTCTGATACACATTGGTCCGCCTTCCGCTTGGACTTCGACGCCCCGCCCTCCGAGGAACTCCGGAGGAGAGAAGAATCGTCTCTCCGAGAACTGAAGCCGCCTCTGGAGCTTGTGTCCTTTACCGTTCGCAATCGGTTCCGGGACAGCTTCGGTGGAGCGGTGTTCTTTGGCAGAGTCGATGTGGAGACACCCGCCGAACACATTGTGCTTCATGATTTCAAGTCCAACGAGGGATGGCAGGTAATCGAGGACTTCCGGATTCCGGGCCTGAATTCGCTGGAGTCCAGCCGGTCTGCTTCCGAGGGAGAATTCGACATTACTGGACGCTTCAGCTGGTCTCCGGGGGGGACGGGCCTGACCGGCATAAGGGCGGGTGGCCGTGACGAGCCCGTGCCCGCGCTGGTCAGCTCCGAATTCCTGGACGTCGCGGATGCCGTGGTCGGTGACACCGTCATCCTCAGCATGTCTTCGTACTCGCTCCTGCTGCGAGTGGCTGCCGAAGTGGAGTTCTTCCCTACGCTCGACCCGAGGGATCGTCCCTTTGCAATTGTGGACCTGCCGCGATTGATTCAGGCGGAAACGAGATACAGTCCTCGCCCTTCTCGGGGGCCCAATGAATTGTGGCTCTCCCAGAACGCAGGTCCCGGCGAAGCGCAGACGGCGGAGTCGATAAAAGACGCGTTGCGAGAAGAGGGCATCAGGGTCAGGGACGCCTTCGATGCAAATGCCATGGTCAAACAAAGGGTGGAACAGCCACTGGTGAACGCAGGTTGGGGAGCGCTCCTGGTGCTGCTGTTTCTCGCCGTGGCCTTGGCCAGCGCCTCCGGTCTCCTCCTCTTCGCACACATGGACGCCAGGGAACGACAGACGGAGTTCGCCCTCCTGAGGACCCTGGGTATTTCTCAAGGGCAGATGCAGAGGATTGTCTGGGTAAACCTGCTTCTGATAGCGTTGTCCGGAGTCGGAATGGGCACCCTGCTGGGATGGCTCATCGGCTCCAGCGTTCTGCCCCTGATGGAGGTGGTCGAAGGAGGAGAGCGCGCCGTCCCATCCTACCTGTTCACCATCGACTGGAAGCGGCTTTCGGCGTCCTACGTTATCCTGGCTGTCGTAACCGTCCTGTGCGGGCTGTGGCTGACCTGGATGACATTCAAGATTCAGCTGCAGCAAGTCCTGCGCATGGGAGAATGACTTGGGAATCGATATCGCAGAACAGTACCGCAGTGCCTCCTCGGCCCCACTGGGGAGCCCCTTTGTCGTCTGTCGCGACCTCTTCAAGATATACAAGAGGGCCGACCTCGAGGTGGTGGCTCTGCGGGGCTTGGACCTGACGGTGAAGTCAGGCGAATTGATCGCTATTGTGGGAGCCAGCGGCAGCGGCAAGAGCACCCTGCTCAACATTCTCGCAGGACTGGATAGTCCCTCAGCCGGACAGGTGATGGTGGGCGAAAGGGACCTGCTGGATATTTCCGAAAAGGGCCTGGTGGAATACCGCAGGCTGGAAGTGGGGTTCGTATGGCAGGCGACCGCCCGAAACCTGCTGCCTTATCTCCGGGTCGGCGACAACCTGGAGCTGCCGATGGCGCTGGCAGGCAAGCCGCGGTCCCAACGTCGCGCCTGGGCCGGGGCCCTGCTGGAGACCCTGGGAATCGGAGACAAGATCCACCGCTTGCCGCACCAGCTTTCAGGAGGCGAGCAGCAGCGGTCCGCCATCGCAGTGGCATTGGCCAATCAACCGCCCCTGCTCCTGGCCGACGAGCCCACTGGCGAGCTCGACACAGCCAACGCGGTCCAGGTGTTCGAAATGTTGCGCACCTTGAACCGCAACTTTGGCGTTACCGTAATCATAGTCTCGCACTATCCCGGGATTGCCCAGTTCGTGGACCGGGTGGTCCACATCAGGGACGGCCGCATCAGTTCCGAAGTGATTTCAACCCCCTCATACCAACGAGGTGGGGAGCGGACCGAGGACGAATTCCTGGTGATTGACGAAGCGGGCCGCCTGCAGCTGCCCCAGGAACACAGCGCGAGATTCAGGAGCATGGGACTCGCGCAGGTTGGACTGGAGGACGACCTTGTGACTCTGAGGCCCGCGGAGATCCACCCCGAGGAAGGGAGTGCTTCCGAATGACCGACAACATCGTAGTTGCAGCTTCAGGAGTGAGCAGGGAATTCCAGGTAGGTGGGGCGAAGGTAAGTGCGGTGAAGGAAGTGGACCTGGAGGTGGGAGAGAGGGAACTGTTGGTGGTGACGGGGCGGTCCGGTTCGGGGAAGACGACGCTTCTGAACCTGCTGTCGGGGCTGGACAGGCCGACGGCAGGGGCGGTGCGATTCGGAGGGGAGGACCTGTCGCGAATGACGGATCGGCAGCTGGTGGAACTGCGTCGCCGGAGTATCGGCTTCGTCTTCCAGTCCTATGGGCTGATGCCCCTGCTGTCGGCGCACGAGAACGTGGAGCTCCCGCTGCACATTGGCGGGGTTTCCTGGAATGAGAGAAGGCGGAGGGTGCAGGAAGCGCTTGACTCGGTGGGCCTCGGGTCGAGAGCCAGGCACCGGCCGTATGAACTGTCGGGTGGCGAGCAGCAGCGAGTGTCGATCGCGCGGGCGTTGGTGACGGGACCGGAGGTGGTGTTTGCAGACGAGCCGACGGGGGAGCTGGACACGACGACGGCGAGGTCGATAATTGAGATACTGAAGCGGGTATCCTCGGATGGGACTGCCGTCGTCGTAGCCACCCACGACCTGGCCCTGGCGGAGGCAGGCGACAGGCAACTGGAGATGGTAGACGGCGAGCTGGCCGAACCGCGATAGCCTGCAGCAGACTGGTCTTGTCTACTCGCTGGCAGTCTGCATCACGCGGCGGGTGAGTTCCAGCAACTGGGAGTCGCTGCCCCAAGGGCCAACAAGGGAGATGCCGAGAGGCAAGCCGCCCATGGATGCCAGCGGAAGGCTCACCTGGGGCAGGCCTGCAAGTCCCGCGATGCAGAGCAGGCTCATCGCTTGCGCGCGCACCCGCACCTCTAGCTCGTCCTGCGGCGAATCGACCAGAGGCGCGACACGTGGAGAGGTAGGCAGCACCAGGATCAAATCGCCGCCGCCGAGAACAGAGCGGACGCGGTTGATGATTGCCTCCCTGCGGAGCCGCCCCGCCTCGGCCTGTTCGTTGGTGACCTGTGACGCCCACTCGACCCTCTCGCTGATGCCAGGTCCGAATTGCGGGCGTGCCTCCCGAATCCATTCGCCGTTATTGGCCCAGATTTCCCAGGCCTGGATGACACGGAAAGTCTCGTACCATTCCCCCAGGCCTTCCGCACTGACGGTGATTTCGTCAATCTCTCCGAACTCGCCACGGATCTTGTCAACGGCCGGGCCCAGGGCCTCCGCCACGGGCGGGTCCAGGAGTTCGAAGGCGTCTTTGGCCAGCAGCAGGCGGTTGGGAAGAGACACCGCGCTGTCGGAAGGGACGGGAGGTGGCAGGAGCACACGCCCAACTTCGGCGAACACGTCCGGGTCTTTGGCGAACCACCCCGCGACGTCGAAGCTCCAGGTAAATGGGCACACTCCATCAAGGGACACAAGGCCGTGGCTGGGCCGGATGCCTAGGATGCCGCAGTAGCTGGCGGGGAGGCGAACCGAGCCACCGCAGTCGGTGCCAAGGGCGAAGTCGACCAGGCCGCCGGCGACGGCCGACGCGGATCCGCTCGAGGAGCCTCCAGGGATGCGGCCCGGCGCGTTGACGTTGACGGGCGTGCCGTAGTGAGCGTTCTGTCCGCTGAGGCTGTAGGTCAGCTCGTCGGTCAGGGTCTTTCCCACCATGTCGGCGCCGGCGTCTAGGACTCGCTGCACCGCCAGCGCCGTGCGGGCGGCCTGCGGGTGGGTGGCGAGCCAGGTGGGGTTGCCGAACCCGGTGCGGCTGCCAGCGACGTCGAAGACATCCTTGGCGGCGAAGGTCAGTCCCGCCAGTGGGCCGTCGCCGGAGCCGCGGGTGGCGACGTGATTCTCACGGCAGAATGCGCCGAGGGGGTCGTGCGGTGGGTGCTTGAGCATGTCGCTACTCCCTGTAATCACTGGTGGTGTGGTAGTCGCCGATGGCGTATTCCAGCGTGGCGGACGGCCGGGTGAAGGTGCGACGGCCGGCCTTGAACGCCATGACGGGAGCGACCACTTCTGCCACCGCATCCGCTGGGCTGTCGCAGTCGAAGACCACGAGGTCGGCGGCGCACCCAACTTCCAGACCGTGGTCGGGGAGGCGCAAGAGCTTCGCTGGCCGGGTCGTCACCATGTCGAAGCAGTCTTGCAGTCCTTCTGGTGAGCCCACGTGGCAGATGTTTGCGTACAGGTTGGCCATTCGCACCATGGAGCAGTCGCCGAAGGGAGTGAAGGGGTTGAGCACATTGTTGGTAGACAGGGAACAGTTGACGCCGTGTTGCAGGAGGGCGTGGACCGGAGCTACCCCGCGCATGGCCGAGTGTTCCTGCTGCCTGCCCATCAGAAACAGGTCGGTGGCCGGCAGAACGGTAACCGACACGCCGGCGTTGGCGAGTGCGCCCGCCTTCTCCTGCAGCACAGCCGGAGGGACGGCCGACAGCTTGGTCACGTGGCCGATGGCGACGCGGCCACCGTAGCCGTACCGGTCGGTCAGGCGGCACACGTAGTCTAGGTCCATGTCGCTCGGGTCGGCGCCGAAGTCCAGGTGCATGTCGATGTCGACGTCGAATTCCCGCGCGATGTTGAACACGCGGTCGATCTGGCCTCTCGGGTCCGTGTCCGTGTACGGCGCGGCGCCCACCACCCTTGCCCCACGGCGGAGTCCCTCGACCATCAGTTCCTCGGTCCCGGGATTGTTCAGCAGCCCCTCCTGCGGAAAGACGCAGATCTCGATGTCGATCGCCCCCTTGCTCTCTTCCACCAAGGGAAGGATGCCTTCAAAGCTGCGCATGCCGACAACCGGATCGACTTCCAGGTGCGTGCGCATGTGGGTGGTCCCGTGCACGATGCATTTTTCCACAGTGCGACGGGCGCGTTGGTAGACGTCTTCAGGGCTGAATTCCGACTTGAGGCGAGTCACCTGATCAATCGCGTCTCCCAGTCCGCCCCCTTCAGAGGAGATACGGTCAATGAGGCATGATTTGTCCAGGTGGATGTGCGACTCGACGAAGCCAGGGGTCACCAGTCGCCCCTCTAGGTCGATCACGGTGCCCTCGGAGTTAAGGCTGTTCTCGATGGCCGTGATGCGCCCATCCTCGATGCCGATATCGACCGGCGGGCCTTGAGATCCCGCTATTCGGGCTCTTCGGAGAATTGTATCCATAGCACCTCTGCAGCCGGCGCAAATCGGCGCCACTTCAAGAAAGGTCGAAGCGCAATCATATACGCCGAAAGGCAGCTGATTGAATGCTGCCTTGGCAGCGGTTCGAGATGGAGAACTGGAGTGGGTGCGGTTCGATTTCAGCGATGGGTTATGAGACCCTCGTCCATCATTGCCTTGATGGCGCCGTCAAATGACTCGAGGCTCTGGTCAATGTCGGCTTCGGTGTGGACTCCTGACAACACCCCGCTGGTGCGCGACATCAGGTCTACTCCCCTGACCTGCAGCGCTTGTCGGAACGCCGTCTGGATCTGTGCCGGCGTCCCCTTCAGCGTGTTGGCGTCAAGACCTTCGATGGAGTTGCCCCCGAAGTAAACATGGAAGGTGGAGGACTCGCCGTAGGCGCAGGCTGCAACTTCGTAACGGTCGATCACCTCCTGCAATCCCGTTCGCAGTCTGGCAGCCATGGCGTCTGCCTGCGCCTGCATTTCGCCGGTTGCCACGATCCGCAGTGCAGCGTTGCCCGTGGCTGCGCAGTAAGGGTTGGCGTTGAATGTCCCGCCGTGATAGACCCTTTCGAAACGGTCGTGATGAGAGTCTCCGGTCTGCTCCATCACGGCCATCACGTCGTCCCTGCCGGCCACCGCTCCTCCGGGCAGGCCGCCGGTCAGTATCTTCGCCATCGTGCAGAGGTCCGGCCGGACATTCAGGACCTGTTGCAACCCACCCGGGCTCCAGCGGAATCCCGTGATGACCTCGTCGAGGATCATGATGACACCATGCTTTTCCGTGACCTCCCTTACTCCTTCGACGAAGCCGGGAATCCGCGGAACGGTCCCGTAGGATGCCCCGGAACCCTCGGTGATCACGGCGGCGATATCATTGTGCGTAGACAGCAAGAGTTCGAGGGCGTCCAGGTCGGGAGGCAGCACGACCATTGAATCGACAGTTCCCCTGGGAATGCCCGTGGATGCAGGGACATCGAAGGGTGCGAGATTGCCGGGCATGACATAATCGTGCCATCCGTGGTAGTGAGACTCCCATCGGACGACCCTGTCCTTGCCCGTGAACGCCCGCGCGATCCGCATCGCTAGCGAGGTGGCTTCGGCGCCTGAACCCACAAATCTGACTTTGTCCGCACAGGGAATCAGGTTGCATACCCTTTCGCCCCACTCCAGAACCGACTCCACGGGAGACCCGTAGTGAGACCCGTTGGGAGCCGCCTGCACTAGGGCTTCCACGACCTCAGGATGGGAGTGTCCTAGCAGCAATGACGCAGAACCCAGACCAAAATCTATGTATTCGTTGCCGTCGACATCCCACTTGCGAGGTCCCTGCCCGCGCTCGATGGTGATGGGGAAAGGGTCGGCGACATATCCGTCGTGTCCCGCTCCACCCGAAGGAAAGTGCTGCCGGAATCGTGGAAACAGCGCCGCAGACTTGGGATTCAATCGAACGTAAGCTTCGCGAATTGTCTCCGCCATTGTATTCCTCCTGATATTGGGGATAGTGGGCACGAATAGCCATCATTCTATCCCCGATACTAGGAGAATGTATATTGAATTCGATGACGCTGGCTCGATACAGAGTCGAAAGCGGCGCACCCGCGAAGCACGGAATCAGGTTCTAAAGCACTGCGCCAGACGCCTTTGATTCCGAAAGGTCGCCTCCGATTGGAAATATGGATGGCTCAACGGGACAATCGTCTCGATTAGAGAGAGGTAGGGCACAGCGTAACCGTCCCCCTGCCCCCTAGTTAGTGGCGACGCCAAGAGCGGCCGCTCGGTGCGAAGGGCCTCAGGGCCTCTCCATTCGGTAGCCGACCCGCGGCTCGGTGAAGATATAGACCTGATGCTGCGCATCGTCTCCGATTTTCCGACGCAGGTTCTTGATGAAGGTCCTGAGTATCCGTGTGTCCGTTGACGACTGCGCGCCCCACACGCGCCGCAGCAGCTGACTGTTCGTCAATACCCGGCCGGCGTTCAGTGAAAGTTCGCACAGCAGCTTGTACTCGGTAGCGGTCAGCCTTACCGGTTGCCCGCCGACTGAAACTCGCCGCTCGATGTAATCGATGACAAGGTCGCCCCTCTCATAGGTGTTTATCTGTCCCGCCCCTGCTGAAGACTGATTGCGAATGGCTGCGTTGACCCGGCCGATGAGTTCCGCTGGCGAATAGGGCCTGCTGATATAGTCATAGGCACCCATTTCGAAAGCCCGTGTGATGTCCTTGTCTCCACCGGGACCGGAAAGAAAGATGATTGGGCAATCCAGGATTTCACGTATCCTCCGAACCAGTCCCAGTCCTTCGGTCTGAGGGAGCGTAATGTCCAACAGGACGAGGTTCGGCCTGTCCACTACGGCAATCTGTTCCGCTTCTTCTGAGTCTCCAGCTATTGTCGCGTTGAATCCAACTCCTGCCAGGGTGTCCCTCACCTGCAGCATGACCTGTTGCCGTAGGCCAACGATAAGGATACTGGCCGATCGCAATGGATCTGATATGTTCAGTTCATCCTGTTGTCCACCTTCTTCGGCCTCAGAGGCTACCTGTAAAGAGAAGGCAATAAGCGATTCGCTGCCTTCGTCGTCGCCTTCTAACCATATTCTGTCGCCGTGAGCGCTCAATATGCCGGCGCAGATAGCCATGGCCAGATCCTGCCGACCTATCTCAAGGTCGGATTCCCTCAAGGCGAAAAGGCTGGAACGCGCTAGGAGTGTAGCGAGCGATTCTGAAGTGCTTCTTCCCCCTTCGGGCGCTACAGTGATTCTCACGACAGGTCCGGCAGGTGTTGCGACCAACCTTATTGCTGATACGTCCGGCGAGCTTGCCGCTATTGCTGAAAACAGGTATGACAACACCTGAACCATCCTGTTGCGGTCCGCCAAAACAGGTTGCACGGAGGGAGCAATCTCGACCTCTACGGCTATCTCCAGGCCGTTGGCCCTGGCAGCGCTCAATGCTTCTTCGAGCACCCCGGGCAAGTCGATTGGTTGTAGCATCAGCCTGAAAGATCCAGACTCGATTTCTGCGATGTCTACGAGATCATTCACCATCCTGCGCACGGAATTGAGCTGCTCATCGACTACTTCAAGCAACAGTCGAGTTTCGCCGGAATCCTGCTCAGTCGACGTGGCCAGCGCCGCAACGGTGGAGCCCTTCATGGTTGCAAGGGGCCGACGCAGGACATTGCGAACAGCGCGAAGCAGTTCTGCAGGAATAAAGCCAGGACTTCGGATCGAAGAGACATCCTGGATGAAGATAGCGACCGACGGACCCTCTCCCATCGAGGTCACAGTTGGAGCTGAGCTGATGAGCACAGGAAATGACTGACCGTCCGGATAGAGCACCACGTAGTGTTGAGGTAGAAGGGGCTGGCCAGCTTCGATTGCTCGGGCAATCGGATGCTCGTCAATTGCTACGGTTTGGCCATCGGGTTGTCGGAGTTCCAGCAACTCCGCGAATTCCTGCACCGGCCTTCCCCTTTCGAATGCACCCCGGGTCAATCGAGTTCCCTCGCTATTTGTGGCCCGCAATTCCCCTGATCCAGTCTCGATAATGAAGATGCCTGTGGGCGCAATCTCCAGCAGGCCCTCAAGGCCAGTTTTCGCCAACTGTTCGTTGCGAAGCATCGCAGCGTATACAACGGATGATGAGCTGTGTAGCGCCAGCATTTGAAGCAGTTCGTCATCTTCCGCAGTGAAGGAACTTCCATTCTGAGGGTTCCCCGAGTAGATGTTGGCGACGATGTTGCCTTCCAGTTCAATTCTTGCCTGCAAGAGAGATACCGGAACGTGCTCAGAAGGCTCGGGGTCAGCACCCTCTTCATGAACTTCGTCCGGCTGGCCGGTCCCTTCCTCAGACGCCACGAGGAATAACGAAGCAAATTCCTCCGCACTGATTCCGCGGAGATAAAGCTCCGGTAGTCCCGGGTCTTGGTCCATCAGCCGTACGGCAGCATATGCGGATCTCGTCAGCCTCTGTGCCTCTGATGCAATGGCGTCTAGGACATCAACGAGTTCCACGTATGAAGAAATGCGCAAGCAGGCCTCCGCAACACTTCCAGGAAGCATCGATATCCTGCCTCTACCCTCTAGTTGCTCGTTCGTTTCATTCATTGGACTTGTCCTGCCTGTGCCATCTCGATGAGACTTACATTAAATTCTACGTGAGCAATCTCTCGGGCGGTTCTATTCGATAATTTAGTCGCAGAGTCTCTTGTCGATTGAAAATAATACGCGGAGTTGCCCGATAGGTAGTTCATGCAATAATCTTCACATCAACTCACCAAGAGTTCCAATTATTCACAATATATTCACAAGTAGTCGTGAGCTCAAGATGACTGTTTTAACGTTCGCCACGGAAAGTTAGCCTTTACCATCCTGTATGTCAATAATTGAACTGAGCTAATATCATGGCCTAAACAGTGCCAGTCCATACCTGCGTAATACACATATGACACGTGAGAAGTCGCTCGGGCATGTTCCCGACACGACGCCGAGGTTGCTGAGAGTGTCGGAAGCAGTTGATCTTAAGTGAATTTGCATTCCAAAATTGATGAACCCCCCCAAGCTGGCCTTGTTCTTCAGCAAGGAGCCATAATTTAGGACTCGCACTTGGCTTGATTGGATTGATCGGTCATCAGTTGTTTTCAAAGATTGAAACCACACGCCTTGGTTTAACTTGCTGTTAACCTGCTTATCTAGGGCGGCTCTCAGAAATTGACCTCGACCGTGAGGGCACTCAGTGATGCAACTTGACCCTCAATATTCCCGTTAGTGATCCCTTGAGGAATGCGATGTTGTTTGCGTAATATCATTTTCATCGATTGATATTACATGTTGCGATGGATGCCCTTCCGTGCGACAATTACGCCCTGTTATACCACTGGGCCGTGGCTTATATAAGTGATCCTCTGGACCTTTAGCAAAGCTGGCTGAAATGTCACTGGACCCACAATATCGTCGCGTCCGAGCAAAGCAGGTAGGCATGCTGATGCAGTCTTACCGCCGCGCGTATACCACTAACCAAGGAAATGGCAGGCTCTCTCAGGAAGGCTTGTTACGCCTCATGGGCCAGGTGGACCCAAGATACTTTGAACGATACAACCATTCCACGGTAGCTCGTTGGGAATCCGGGGCTACGCGACCAACCAGGGAAAGGCTCGAAGTGTTTGGCAGGGCCCTTAATCTGACCAATGCTGAGATCGAGGGAATGGTCAGGCTAGCGGGCATCAGCGAGGATGAGGCCTCAGCGGGAACACCGGAGGCATTGCCCATTCAACAGGCTAATGAAACGGCGCCCACCTTCCCCGTAACGGAGTCAGACATTGCAGCGCCTGTTAAAGAAGTGCAGACATATGCCAGCAGAGTTGTCCGGTACTCCCTAACTCGATTGGCGTTGCCGGGGCTGGTTGTCGCCGGTTCTGGTTACCTCTTGGCCTCGCTGGGTTGGAACGCCTCTTGGATCATGTTGCTATATGTCAATTTGGCTATGGGCCTCATATTGGTTCAAAGCTTCTTGAAACTGCGTCAAACAAGTGAATTGAGGGAGCTCTTCTTTGTATCGGTGTTTTTCCTTCTTGGCGGAAAAATTCTTCTCGCGCCTGTTTTGCGGATGGACCCGTACGGTTTCTATGCTATTGGAAATTTGGGAGGGACCCCTATTCCCTACCTTCTGGCGATTATCGCAAATCTGTTGCTTGCTCTTGTCGCGGGCCTGATGTTTGAATTCTTGTGGCGGTGGCAATATGCCAGTAATAGAGGGGCGTCCAGTGCATTTGGTCGAGCGGGATGGGTTGCATTTCCGCCGTTGGCGTTGGTTTATCTGATTGCGATTCTCTGTTCGCCACTCGGAACCTGGATTTACCTCCTGCTGGTGTTTTCCGTCCTAGGTGCCGCAACTATGACACTATTGATGCTGCGAGACCAGCAAACCAGTTTCAATGAGTGGGAACGCAGGTTGTTGCTTCAGGCAGCAGTTGTAGCCACCATAGTCTTGGCTGCGCTGGGTGGTGTCGCGGCAATTGTCATTTACTTGGAGCCCAGTTTCCTGTCTGTTCCGGATCACACGTTGCTCCGTTCATGGAGTATTGATTTCGAAAAGCTCGGGTATTCCATGGATGAACTGATGGACAGATATCGAATCGGTGCCGCCTGGTCTGCCCTTGCTATTCTGGTGTATATGGTGATTGCCATAGGTGGCAGTCTTCTGGTGGCAATTCACGGGATGGACACTAAAAAAGAAGATGGGCACGCCGCTGAACGATTGCCCAAGAGATGATTGACTCTTGCGGCATGAATCAGTTGACTGGTCTTATAACCTGCCGGCTTCGCCCTTCTTCGAACGTTTGCCAGCCGATCGAAACCGGTTGTGAGTCAGCCAACAGATTCTTGGCCATAGCCCTGCCGAGGATTGGTGTGTAGTTATTCCGAAGAATCAACAGATGAAGAAGATACATATGGATATTGTGAAGAATCAGTGACCACTGGACGTTTATAAAGAGTCAGCGTTCACCGTAACTCATACTCACAATACGCGGCAATTCCTGAAATAGGGGGTTCCGCAAATAGATTTATAACTCTATGCGGCTTGATGTCCCGGCTGATTTCCCGCAACACCGCGCTGGACCCTGCGCCAGGTCCGGCGATGCTGTCTAGTGTGGTGTAACGGAAGTTAATAGTAAAAGTAATCGCGATGAGGTATCCTCCGGGTTAGCAGTCCAGAGGAGGATGACCATGGCGATGGGACGACCGATGCCGCCGCTAATCTTGGATGACGTGGAGCGTGAAACCCTGGAACGGTGGGTTCGCCGTCCAAAGACCTCGCAGGCTTTGGCGCTGCGGGCCAGAATGGTTCTGGGCTGTGCCGAAGGCCGCAGCAATACCGCGGTGGGCACCGACCTGGGAGTGTCCGATGAGACGGTGGGGAAGTGGCGTTCTCGCTTCCTGGAACGGAGGCTGGACGGACTGTCGGACGAACCGCGCAGCGGACGGCCTCGAGCGGTTACCGATGACGACGTGGAGCGTGTGATTACGCTGACGCTGGAGACTGCGCCCCGGGACGCGACCCATTGGAGCACCCGGTCCATGGCCCAGCGCAGCGGGCTGAGCCACAACACGGTCAGCCGCATCTGGCGGGCCTTCGGATTGCAGCCCCACCGCACGGAGACCTTCAAGTTGTCGTCGGACCCCTTCTTCATCGAGAAGGTCAGGGACGTTGTGGGGCTGTATCTGAATCCACCGGACCGGGCGTTGGTCCTGTGCGTGGACGAGAAGTCCCAGATCCAAGCCTTGGACCGCACCCGTCCGCTGTTGCCCATGCGCCCGGGACAGGTGGAGCGGCGCACCCATGATTACCTGCGCCACGGCACCACGTCGCTGTTCGCCGCCTTGGACGCGAGGACCGGCCAGGTGATTGGCCAGTGCCACCGCCGCCACCGGGCCGTGGAGTTCCGCAAATTCCTCGATACCATCGAGGCCGAGGTGCCCGCCGACCTGGACGTCCACCTGATCGCGGACAACTACGCCACCCACAAGACGGCGCTGATCCGTAACTGGTTTGCCAAGCGGCCCCGCTTCCATATGCACTTCACACCCACCAGCGCCTCCTGGCTGAACCTGGTGGAGCGCTGGTTCGGTCTGCTCACCGAAAAGCAGTTGCGCCGTGGCGTGCATCAGAGCAGCGCCGAACTGGAGGCTGCCATCTACCGCTACCTGGACGTCACCAACGAGGACCCCAAACCGTTTGTCTGGACCAAGACTGCCGACCAAATCCTGGCCAATGTCGCCCGCTTTTGCCGACGTACTTTGGATACATCACACTAGTGCATAACCGTAGCAATTGAACAATAGCCTTGCATGTTTTGCCGTCGATTGCGTAGCCTGCTCGCGCTGGCCCGATATGAAATTGGGGCAGTCCAAGTGCGCCCCTCGCGCCTCGGTACTGCAGGAGCCAGACTCGAATTGCTTGCTACCCAATCGCTTCAGCACGTCTATCGCATGTGATGCTCCAGAAAACTCACAGAGCACGACTGGCCAGTCTTCCAGGGTAATGCTCCTTCTGGTCCCTCGTTGACATGGGCATCCCGCCCTATCTACACTCGCGGCATGCTCAACACACGAGGCTGATATGAGGCGGTTTGAATACTTGGAACCGCGGACTCTGCGGCAGGCCATCAGGCTGCTGCAGGAGCACGGCTCCCTGGCGCGCATCGTCGCCGGCAGCACCGACTTCCTGGTGCGATGGCGCGCCGGTTTCTGGCACCCCGATTACGTCGTGAACATTCAGCACATTCCCGGTCTCAGCCGGGTCACCTACAGCCGCCGAAACGGTCTGCGGCTCGGCGCGCTCGTCACCATCCAGACGCTGGAGCAACACCCGGTAATCCGCCAGCGGTACCCGGCGTTGGCTGCCGCGGCGGCGTCCTTCGCCGGCGTCCAGGTGCGGAACCTGGCCACAATTGGCGGCAACATCTGCAACGCCTCCCCATCGGGCGATACCCTCCCGGCGCTGCTGGTCTACGGCGCACAATGCCGCTTGTCGGGACCGGACGGGCACCGGCAAGTGCCCCTCGATCAGCTTTTCGCCGGACCTGGACAAACGGTCCTGTCCCACGATGAAGTGCTTACGGAAATCACCCTGCCGTCTCCTTCTGCAAACACCGGCTCACTCTACATAAAGCACAGCCCCCGCGGCGCCATGGACATCGCCACCGTCGGCGTTGCCTCCGCCGTAACAGTGGACCGGGCCGGAGTCTGCACCGATGCCCGCATCGCCCTCGGCGCGGTCGCCCCGACTCCCCTGCTAGCCCGCGCGGCTGAGGAGTCACTGCTGGGCAGGCAACTGGACGAAGAACGGCTCCAGGCGGCGGCCGAGTTGGCCATCTCTGAGGCCTCTCCGATTGACGACGTGCGTGGCACCGCTTCCTACCGGCGCCAGATGGTCGGTGTGTTGACCCGCCGGACCTTGGAGCACTCCGCCGCCGCCGCTGCCGGCACCCCCATGCCTTACGAGGATTCCCGACGACTGGCAATTCAGACAGCTGTCTGAGCGCTGACAGGCGCATTTGATATGTATTCGTAACTTGTAGCAGGACGCCGAAATGAAAAGAGTTGTCCAGATTACCGTCAACGGCGTGGAACGCACCATTTTGGTGGAACCCTGGTACTCGCTCCTTGACACGCTTCGGGACGAGTTGCACTTGACCGGCACCAAGAAGGGCTGCGACGAGGGCGACTGCGGCGCCTGCACCGTCCTGCTCAACGGGCAGCCAGTGACTTCGTGCCTGGTGCTGGCGCACAGCGCTCACGACGCCGACGTAACCACCGTCGAGGGTCTTTCCGAGGGCGGGGACCTCCACCCCGTACAGCGCAGTTTCGCCGAAAATGGCGGCCTGCAGTGCGGGTATTGCACCCCTGGCCTCATCATGGCCACCGTTGGGCTTCTCAACGAGAACCCAGATCCCACCGAGGAAGAGGTCAAGCTCGGCCTGGGTGGGAACCTGTGCCGTTGCACCGGGTACTCCAAGGTGATCGATGCGGTGTTGTCCGCCGTCCGTAGCTCGAGGGAAGGTGAGTAGCAGAGATGACTGAATTCAATGTCCTGGGCAAGAACCACGTCCGTGTTGATGCACTGGACAAGGTTACCGGCCACTCTATCTATGCCGGCGACGTTTACCTGCCCGAGATGCTGATGTGCAAGGTGCTCACCAGCACCCGCAGCCATGCGCGCATCGTAAGCATTGACACCTCCGAGGCCGAAGCGCTCCCGGGTGTCCGGGGCGTCATTACCGGCAACGACTTCCCCGATGTTTTCTTCGGCTCCGGCGCACTGCGCGATCGCCGGGTGATGGCCCGCGACGAGGTCTTCTACGTCGGCGAACCGGTGGCCGCGGTGGCTGCCGACGACGAGATTACCGCAGTGGAAGCGCTCTCTCTCATCCACATCGAATACGAAGACTTGGAGAGCGTCGTCGACCCGGTGGCCTCATTGACGGATGCCACCACCGTTGTTCACCCCGATCTGGAGGGGTTCGAAGGGTACGGCTTCGCCCTCGGTGGCAACAACTGCACCATGCTGGACGCCGACCGCGGCGATGTGGACCAGGCATTCGCTGAAGCCGAAGTCATCGTCGAGGAGACCTACCACACCCAGCCCATCAACCAGGGATTTCTCGAACCCATGGCCTGCGTCGCCAACCTGGAGGCCAACGGCAGGCTGACCGTATGGGCATCGACCCAGGGGCCCTACCAGGTGCGGCAGCAACTCGCCTCCGTTCTGGATATGCCCATCGGCAACATCAAGATAATCGCCATGGAGATGGGGGGCGGCTTCGGCGCAAAGCTGCGTCTCGCGCTGGAAGCCTTCCCCGCCTTGCTGGCCATGAAGACCCATCGGCCGGTCAAGCTGGTCAACACCCGGGAAGAAACTTTCACCCTCAACGGCCCGCGCCTCGAGACCAACATATACCTCAAGACCGCCGTCTCCGGCGATGGCCGCATAACCGCCCGCGAGGCCCGCAGCGTATTCGACGTCGGCGCCTACCTCGGCGCAGGCCCCAACTCCGGCGTTGGCCATGGACTGGGTGCCTACGACATTCCCAACTTCAGGCTGCGATCATACGGCGTCTACACCAACAAGCTGTACGTCGGCTCCTACCGCGCCTCCGGTGTGGCCGATATGACCTTCGCCGTCGAGTCGCACATGGACGTAATTGCCCACAGGTTGGGCCTCGACCCGCTCGAGTTCCGCAGAATGAACGCCCTGAAGGAGGGAGACGTCAGCGTCAGCGGCGCCCGCATCCCTCGCCATGGATTGGCCGAGGTTATGGACGCCCTGAAGGACAAGATGTCCCAGACCGGCTCTGCCTCCGATTCCGAAACGAACGGCGCACGAATCGCCCGCGGCGTCGGAATAGCCGTCGGCGAATGGCGCAGTGGCAGCGGCCCGTCCACCGCGTCAATCAGCGTCAACGAGGACGGGACCGTGGGTCTGCTCACAGGCTCGGTCGACATCTCCGGCAGCGATACGTCTCTGGCCCAGATCGCCGCCGAGGTACTCGGTCTGGAGATGGAGCACGTGATCGTCGCCAAGCGTGACACCGATCTGGCCCCGTTCACTGGCCCGAGCGGAGGCAGCCGCATCGTGTACAGCCAGGGCAAGGCGGTACAGTTGGCCGCCGAGGATGCTCGGGAAAAGCTGTTTGGCCTGGCCGCGGACCGCTTGGGCGTTCAGCCCGACGCCCTCGAATGCGAAGGCGGCGCAGTCTACGTGATGGACAATCCTCCCCAGTCCATTGGCCTCGGCCAGCTGGCCCGCATGAGCCTCTCATCACGTGGCGGGCCAATCGTCGGTACGGCGTCCCTGTCCAGCATGCCCTACAACCCCGTCTTCAACGCCCAGGGAGCCGAGGTCGAGGTCGACCGGGAAACAGGGCAGGTCCGCGTCACCCGCTTTGTCCAGGCCCAGGATGTCGGCCTTGCGGTCAACCCCATGGGCGTGGAAGGTCAGCTCGAGGGCGGCGCGGTTCAGGGCATCGGCCGGGCCCTCAGCGAAGAAATCCAGATTGACCCCAACACCGGCCAGGTCCGCAACCCGTCCCTCGCCACCTACCTCATGCCGTTGGCAATCGACATGCCGGAAATCGAAAACGTCCTGGTGGAAGTTCCCAGCGAAGACGGCCCCTTCGGCCTCAGGGCCGTTGCCGAGCCTCCGGGGTTCGGCCCTCCCGCTGCCATCGCCAATGCCATCTATGACGCGGTCGGCGTCCGCATCCGCACCCTGCCGCTCAGCCCGGAAAGGGTGCTGGCCGCCATCCAGGGTCAGGAACCCGAAGACTATGGCCTCAACCCTGAGGCCCTGAGAGCCGCCGAAACGCAGGCTAGTTAGGACCCGTAGGCCCCCTCCGCCCCAGGCGCCGCCGCTATGACAGGCCAAACACAGCGGCGGCGTTTTCGCCCACCAGCTTGGCTTGGTCCTCTTCCGTGAAGATCTGCAGCTGCTGTACCAGCGTGGACTGCGCATCCAGCCCGATTGACCGTATGTGGGGGAAATCCGAGCCCCAGAGCACCCGGTCCACACCCACGTGCGGGATGGCGTATTCCGCCGCCGTATCGTCAATGAAGCCGTGATACACGCGCGTCTTCATGTAGTCGCTGGCTTTCATTTCGAGCTTGGGCAGGTTCAAGCGCGGGGCAACATCCTCAATCTGGTCCAGTCTCGCCATGAACCCCGGTATCCACGAGACTTCAAACTCGCTGCACAACACCTTCAAGTTGGGGAACCGGTCCAGGATGCCCCCATAGATGAAGTCATTGGCCAGAACGGTCTGCGCCTCGATGAACAGGTCAATCCACAGCCCGGGGTTCGCCGATGTCTCCTCCGGCGTCTGCCCGATACGCGCGAGAAACAGCGCGTCGACGACCCTGCCGGTCAGGATATGTAGCGTAATGGGAACTCCCGCCTCCTCGGCCATGGCCCAGAACGGGTCATACGCCTGATCGCGGTACGGTGGGCAACCCTCGGGGGCCTGGCAGTTGATCATCGGCCCCTTCAGCCCCCGGTTGAGCGTTCGCTTCATCTCCCCGACGGCCCAGTCGACGTCGTGCATCGGTATCACGCTGACACCGACCAGCCGGTGCGGGTCGTAGGACGCAAAGTCCGCCATCCAGTCGTTGAAGACTTCCGAGCAGGCATGCAGCACGGGCACGTCGGGGTTGCGCATCACACCCAGCATGGTCGTCGGGTTCATCACCTCTGCGGCGATTCCGCCTTCCACCTGCCACTTGACCCGCACTTCCGGATCATATCCGACCGCTTCCATGCCCTTTTCCTGGGCTTCAAATGCCGCCGCCTCGGTCTCATTCGACAGTGGAATCCGCACCCGTTGCACTGGCGAACCAAGGTATCCGGAGTAGAAGAAACTGCCCTTCTCACCCCTGTACTCGTCCAGCAGGCGGGGAGTGCGATCTCCAAACTTGGCTCCCAGCGCGTTCCACCAGAGGTCAGGAGGCTCCATCACATGGGAATCGGCCGAAATCAGCTTCTGGAAATGGGTGTCCGACATTCTCATTCTCTCCAACTACGCGTATGCGTTCTCAACAACCCTGCTTGTTAGTCATCACCGCACCACTCTTGTCTATACCTTCGGGGCGCTGTCTATCCGTTCCCAACGGTCGCCAACAGAGTGGCACTAGCGGCGGTATTTGACAAGACCGCCCTTGAATCTCGACAGCTGAGACGTTACAGGGCAACTTTCAGGATAGGGCAGCGCTCCAAATCAGGTGGTCTGGTCGGTCAGGCGTCCCAGGATTGTGGCTCTCGCCCCGAACCCCAATCTTTGGGCAGTTGGCATGGGACTAAGCGCCGTGCCTTCGGTTGGATGACGTCGGGAGAATCCAGTCTCATTGTCTCATCTGGAGTCTCTCACGTGACGGTGTAACATTGTGCAACATTTTGTAACGTTGTGTACCAAACCCCTCTCATTTTGGTCCTTAATTGAGACAGGGCAATCGGGCTGTTCAGTGATTCTTTCATAAGAACAATTGTACGATAGACGATGCCTCGAGGCAAGGGGGAAAATTCAGCGGGGCATCGTTTCGGGCCAAGAGGTGAGGTCAGGAATGAGGCATGATTTGGATTCCCGTGCGGGCAGGAATGAAGAGTTGGGTGGCGAAAAACCACCCAAATTGGAACGCTATCCTCAGGATAGCCACAAACAGGAGGTGAAGTCAGGGAAGAAGGCGGAAGGCAAAGCCTGAGCACTGGGAAGCCTGCGCTGGGACACCAATAATTGGAGACCAACCTGGACAATGCGGAAAACCAGAAAGTGGTGCCGAAGGTCAGATTCGAACTGACACGGAGTTTCCCCCACCGGTTTTTGAGACCGGCGCGTCTACCATTTCGCCACTTCGGCAAGTCAACCGCGGGGCCGGAACAATACCCGGTCGATGCCCGCCCCTAGTTCAGGACGGCCCTTTACGCGCGTCCTGATTAAACCTTACACCACCCCAAATTGCCGCGCAAGCACTCCGCGCACTCTGCTGCTCACCCGCTCCAATAGAGCGTCCCGGCTACCACTGCAGAATGTTCCGACAAGAGGTTTCGCGAAAATTGTAGCCACCGCCATTCTCGAGCGTTATGCTTGGTGCCGTGTTGATTCGCATTTAATCTACGAGTAGGGGGCCGCGAAATGATATACGGAGCGATTACTAATTCGTGGCGTGAGCAGCTGGAGTCCGAAGAACTGCTGGCCTTGGTGGGTCAGGCGCAGGCTAGGGGCGCGCGTCACATCGAGCTCCGCCAGACTTGCCTTGGTACCTGTGAGTCCGGCGAAGGCGACGACTGGCGTCCATCCCTCGACGGTCTCGCTGCCATCGTCGACGCCTATCCCGGCCTGACCTTCGACCTCGCCATGGCCTGGCCCTGCCTCACTCGCCAGTCCGACCCCCACGGCGAAGCATGGCAAGCGGCCCTCGCCGGCGCAAGGCTTGTCGGCGGCAGCTCCCCCCAGCTCCGCATCGTCGACCCGTCGTCCTTCGACTCGCCTTGGCAGTCCCCGTCAGACATCCCAGACACCGCCTGGGGCCTCGCCGGCCTGGCCTCCGAGGCCGCCCGCCAAGGCGTCATCCTCTCCATGGAAAACTCCGGCCAGCCCATCGGCAGCATGGCGATGCTTGTCGAGGCGGTCCGCGCTCGTATGCCCGCAGAGTACCGCGACTACCTCGGCCTCTGCCCCGACCCGACCAATCACCTGCGTCGCTTCCCCGGAACGACGCCTCTCCGCGACCTCGAAGCCATGCCCTTGGATATGCTCAAAATCGTGCATTTCAAGCAGATGCGCGACGGCGAAGCGATACCCACGGTGGACGACGGCGACCTCGACTGCCGCGAAATGCGCGACATCCTCGATGCCAAGGGCTACACGGGCGCTGCCATCATGGAAATTCCGCCCCACCCGGACGTATTCGAAAACCTCGAGGCCAGCTACGCCTACCTCGGCCAATAGCCGCGACCGACCGGACCTGCCGCGCATCTACGCCGTAATGTCGCAGCGCCCTCCGGCAGGTCCCCGACGCCCCTGTCACCCCACCCGGTATCGCTCGAGAAACTCCGCATTCAGCTCGAATCCGATTCCCGGCCGGTCTGGCACGGTCACGTACCCATCCGCGTCCGGCCTCAGCTTCGGCTCGAAAATCTCGTCTCGCAGTGGGTCCACCGCCACCGGATAGTATTCCAGGAACTCCCCGTGCGACACCGCCGCGGCCAGCGGCAGCTGAAGCTCCTGGCAGCCGTGCGGGGCGATCGACACCCCACGTTCCGCTGCCAGGTTCGCCACGTCCATCGATACGTCGTACCCCGGGCAGATGGTGGCGTCCACGTTCAGCACCGACGCTCCCTTGTGGTCCAGCAGCGTGCGAAAGTGGGCGAGGTGATAGCCGTTCTCGCCGGTGGCGATCTTCACGCTCGACATCTCCGCCAGTTGCCGGTGGCCTTCGTAGTCGTGTATCGGCAGCGGCTCCTCGAACCAGTACACATCGTGCTCCGGCAGCAGCCGCGCGAACTCCATCGCCGTTGGCAGGTCCAGCGCACAGTTCGCGTCCACCAGCAGCGACGCGCTCTCGCCGATGGCCTCCCGTGCCGCCGCAATCCGCTCCATATCGCCGGAAACGCCCACCCTCGGGTCGCCGATCTTGATCTTCACCGCCCCCGCGTGCATCTCCTCCACGTTGAACCTCACCTCGTCCTTCAGCTCCTCCAGCCCCTTGCCCTCCGCGTAGTACCCACCCGCAATGTACGTGCGGATGCGGTCCTGCGCTCCTCCCAGCAGCTTGTGCACCGATTGCCCCAGCGCCTTCCCCTTGATGTCCCAGCACGCGATGTTGATGGCCGCCAGCACCTGCGTATTTAGCCCCGCTGGCCCCAGGATCTTGATCAGCTTCTCGCCCAGGTCCACCGCAATGCCGCGGGTATCCATCGGGTCCCGCCCAACCAGCAGCGGACGGAAGTAGTCGACATAATGCGGGAACATCACCAGCGGCCTTTCGGCGGCAGTCCCACCGTTCCACCCGTACCCCGTGATGCCCTCGTCCGTGGTGACGGTCACCTTGTGCAGCCGTCCCGGACCGTAGAAATGCCCACCGTTCCAGATGCCAGGCCGCTCCCACTCAAATATCTCGCTGCTAACCCCTGTAATCTTCATCGATTGTGCTCCAGGTAATTCTTGTCTGTGTCAGGGCTTTCGACAGTCGCAGGGCCAGTGAGTCGAAATCTTCGGCGGGAATCCGGGGAGTATGCGATAGCCCGACCGCATTCCCTCATCCAGCCAGGGCTTGGTCGAGATCGGCGATCAGGTCGTCGGCATTCTCCAGGCCCACCGACACCCGCAGGAGGTCCTCCGGTGTTTTCGAGGCCGCACCCTCTATGGACGCCCTGTGCTCGATCAGGCTCTCGTAGCTGCCCAGGCTCGTGGCCCGCGTGAACAGCGACGTCCGCGCCGCAACCCGGAACGCCGCCCCCCTCCCGCCGCGGACGCGGAACGACAGCATCCCGCCGAACATGCTCATCTGCTGGGACGCTGTTTCGTGTCCGCGGTGTCCGGGTAGCCCCGGGTAGAACACCTCCAGCACTTCCTGGTGCTCATCCAGGTAGGCCGCGACCCTGCCCGCGTTTTCCGAGTGCGCCCGCATTCGGAGAGGAAGTGTTCTGATTCCTCGGAGTATCAGCCAGCAGTCGAAGGGCGAGGGAACGGCGCCCCCGTCCCTCTGAATCGCTCGAATCTCTTGGAACATGGGGCTGTCTGCTGCGCTGACCACCGCGCCGCCTGTAACGTCGCCGTGCCCGCCCAGGTACTTGGTCGTCGAATGTACCGCCAGGTCGGCCCCCAGTTCCAGGCAACGCTGCAGTACCGGTGTGGCCCAGGTGTTGTCGCAGACGCAGGCGAGTCCCTCGTCGTGCGCCAGTTGCGCCACCTTCGCAATGTCAGTGATTTTCAGCAGGGGGTTTGAGGGTGTCTCCACGAGGATCAGCTTGGTGGTCGGAGTGATGGCCCACCTGACGCAGTCCATGTCGGTCATGTCCACGAAGGACGTGTGCAGTCCCCATCTCGACAGCCGGTCTCGCAGCAGCAGGGCCGTGCCGTGGTACAGGTCCTGCGGCGCCACAACGTGGTCTCCCGTTGACAGGGACTGGAACACCGCGGTCAGGGCCCCCGCGCCAGAGGAAAACGCCGCTGCCCCCACTCCTCCTTCCAGGTCTCTGACGCATTCCTCAAGTTGTGCGCGGGTGGGATTCCCGGAGCGTCCGTAAACAAAGCCTTCGGGATACGTGCCATCCGGCTCACGCTCGAAGGTCGTCGACATGTGTATCGGCGAGGTGACCGCTCCGGTGGACCGGTCCACCTTCCGGCCGCTGTGAACGGCAAGCGTCTCGATCCTCAACGTCCCTCCATCTGGAGAATGCGTGGCAGGCGGAGACATTCTAGCCTATGACCCAGCCATGCCCGAAAGTATTTCCGCCCCGGAACACCACCGCAACACTGGTGGACGGTTGATAACCTACAGAATGCCCGAAAGGGTGCTGCGTCACAGTCCCCCGTTCTTGACCGCTTCCCAATGGCCAGCAGCGTTCAACCTCCCCGCCTCGTCTGGAAATCCTCAGTCCGGTGCCGCTGAACGCCGCCCACCTCGTGGCTCGCCACGCAACCCACGGCTACCCTACACCTTTGGCCCTACGCCCAGTCCCCTTGGTGCGGAAGTCCTGCCCCGCTATCTCAACCCAACCCCATGCGTCCCTAGCACAGATTCAGCGCCTCGTCCTCGCTTGCGTCTAGGTTCACCCGCCGCCCGTCCTTGATCACCGTGTCCAGGTGCCTCCCCCGCTGCAGCACCCGAATGTCCGCCAGCGGGTCCGCGTCGAGAATCAGCAGGTCCGCCAGCTTGCCCGCCTCCACGGTGCCCAGCTCCCCCTCCAGCCCCATGGCGTAGGCGTTCTCCCGCGTGTTCGCCACGATGGCCTCCATCGGTGTGTACCCTCCGTACTTCACCATCACCTCGGCCTCGTTCGCGTGCAGCGTCCCGTACGGCATGACCGGCGAGTTGCCGCTGTCCGTGCCCACCAGCACCTTCACGCCAAAGTTGCGCGCAGTCTCCAGCACCTTGACCGCGCTCTCGGCATTCCGCCTGATGATGTCGATCTCCTCTTCGCTGCGGCCCTTCTCCTGACCGATGGAGATGGCTTCAAACAGGAAGGTCATCGTCGGCATCACCCGAACCCCGGCGTCCGCCACGGCCCAAAGCTCGGCTTCCGTCGCCAGGTCGGCGTGCATGATCCAGTCCACGCCCGCCTCGGCCGCGGCCTTGGTGGACCCGGCGCCCCGCGAGTGTATCGCCACCCGGGCGTTCCGGCGGTGCGCCTCGTCGACCACCGCGGCGATCTCTTCCTTCGACATCGTCTGGTTGTCGCCCCAGGTGCTGTCCGCCAGCTTGACGAAGTCCACGCCGTGCTTCGTCTGACGTCGCACCTCGGTGATCATGTCGTTCACGTCGTTGGCCAGCACCCCCAGCGTGTGCTCCGGCGTGCCCACCCACGATGGCTCGTAGTCCCCGATGCTGCCGTAGGTGACGATGAAGCGCCCCGCCGTCGATATGCGGGGTCCTTCCACCAGTCCCGCCTCGATTGCCTCACGCACACCCACTTCTATAAACCACGTCCCGCCCGGGATCGAGATGCTTGTGACGCCCGAGCGCAGCACCGTCTGCGCGTTCCGGGCAGCGCGAAGGGTGCTGAACGCCGGGTTGGTCGTGCCGCGCCCGCTCGGGTATTTCGTGGTGGATACCGTCGGGAACCCGAACGACAGGTGGCAGTGCCCGTCTATCAGCCCCGGCATTATCCACTTGCCTTCAGCGTCGATGACCTCGACCTTGCCCGTGTCCTCCAGGTTCAGCCCCGGCGGCAGTGCGCCCACGCTGGAGAACCGGTTCCCCTCAATGACGACCGCGTCGTTCTGCGACGCAGCCTCTCCGGTCCCGTCTATGAGCGTTCCATTCCGTATGACCAGTGTCTTTCCGTTGGCGCTCATGGTCTCCTCCTGCGTGGCTGAATCTGTTGGTATCCCGTCTCGGTGTGCAGTTAACGCGGATTATACTACCAGCCCCCGGCGTGGCAATCGAAGACCCCGCCTGATGCTCGTCATTCAGGCGGGTTCTTCCCATACAGCTGCCAACCGGTCCGACCGATGTGCCGGTGCTCAATCGCCGGCAATCACTCCGCAACCACCAGTGGCGTCACCGCCCTCAGCCTCGAGTCCGCCCCCGTCGCTTCCAGCGTGTACACCCCGGCTCCCAGCGGAAGCGTACCGGTGGCCTGGAACGCTCCGGTCTCGTTCGCCGAAATCTGCTCGTTCAGCAGCGATCCCTCGACGATGACCGCGGCAAACGCCGTGTGAGCGACCGAGATTATCACCCTCTCGCCGGGGTCAAATCCGGCCCCGGTAACGGTGATGCCTTCCTCGCCTTCAGACGCCACCACCACGGCTCCCGACACGGCAACCATTCCGGTCCCATCCGCGCCTTGGTCAATGCGCGCTTCGGCGATCGCGTTCATTATGCTGGAAAGCACGACTATGCCCTCCATCAGTTCCAGCGTCTTGGCCGTTTCCGGGTCCCCCGTAGCAGCCCCCACTGCCGTGAACACGCGGTGAATCTCGCTGTCCAGGCCGGTCAGCCGTGCCTAGAATTCCTCGTTCCGCGTGGCGTCGATTATGCCGTGTATCGTGTTGTCCAGCCGTTCCGAGTCCGCTGCCCTGGCGTGGACCAGGCTGTCGTCGAGCTCGTCCTGAAACTGCTCGATGAACAGCTGAATGGCCGTTGCCAGCGCGGCCGCGTCCGGCGATCCCGCCTCGCCCATCGCACCGGACGGGCCTCGTTCACCGGCAGGGCCGGGCGACCCCTGCTCTCCTTGCGGTCCGGCAGGGCCCGGAGCTCCAGCCGGACCCGCCTCTCCCGGAGGGCCGGCGTCCCCTTGGCACGCTGCAACGGCCGTTGCCAGCGCTATCAGGACGACTACTGCCACGATATGCTTGAGCGAGTTCAAGTTCTTTGCTCCTTATGGGTACTTGCTTCGCAGGGTGGAAGCACAAGCAGGCTGGAAGTACAAGAATGGTACTATCGGGATGGTAGTATATCGTTGCCCAAATGGCCGGGCACAGTCCTTTATTTCGATTTGACCATCTGTATTCAGGAGATTCTTTGATGTACGAAGGTTTCGAGAACCTCAAAATTGATACCAGCGGCGGCGCCACCATCAACCTCGTGAAGGGCGGCGACGGTCCCCCTCTGTTGTTGCTTCACGGCTACCCGCAGTCCCACATGATGTGGCACAAGATCGCCCCCAGGCTCGCCGAGGACTTCACCGTAGTAGTGCCCGACCTTCGCGGCTACGGCGACAGCAGCAAGGTGCATGGCGACCCGGAACACCTCAATTACTCCAAGCGCGCCATGGCCCAGGACCAGGTCGACGTGATGCAGCACCTCGGGTTCGACACCTTCAAGCTCGTTGGCCACGACCGCGGTGCCCGCGTCTCCCACCGACTCACCAAGGACCACCAGCAGCGCGTCGAGCGCCTCATGGTGCTCGACATAATCCCCACTCACAAGATGTTCCAGATCGTCAACAAGGAGATGGCGACCAACACCTACCACTGGTTCTTCCTCATCCAGCCCTACGACTTCCCCGAACGTGTCATCGGCGCAGACCCCGACTACTTCCTCCGCCGCTCCTTCAACCGCAACCCTGACGCGTCCGCTGCCTTCCCGCCCGAGGTCGTCGATGAGTACGCCCGCTGCTTCAGCGACCCAGGCACCATCCACGCCACCTGCGAGGACTACCGTGCCGGCGCAAGTATCGACCTCGTCCACGACGACGCCGATTTCGACAACAAGGTCACCGTCCCCATGTTCGCTCTCTGGAGCGCCACCGGCTACGTGGGCCGCACCCAGGACGTTCTCGCCGTCTGGAACGAATACGCCACCAACGTCCGCGGACAGTCCCTACCCTGCGGCCATTACATCCCCGAGGAAATGCCTGACGAGAGCTACGCCATCATCAAGTCCTTCCTGCACGAGTAAAGGAACACATCCGCACGGGTCGCGGAGAACCACGGAAGGTGCGGAGACGGCGGAGACAATGTTTGGATAAAACCCCGCGTCCTCTGCGCCTGCTCCGCGACCTCTGCGTTCAATCAAAGCCTCTGCGATTAATCAATGCCTCTGGGTCTAATTTAAGCCTTTGCGTTTAATCTAAGAATGATAATAGACCGGACGCCGCCGCGAGGGTGGGCCGTCATCCTCCTGTTCCGCGCTCAGCAGAGCAGCGTCATTCTCGTTTCCTACACCTTCGGCCTCTTCCTGCCCTTCATCCGCGAAGACCTGGGCATTACCCCCATTCAAGCCGGTCTGCTGCAGGCGGTCTGGTGGATAACCGCCGCTAGTCTGTCCCTGCCCTTCGGCGCCTGGTTCTCCCGCTTTCGCCCTGTCCCTCTTGCCCTCGTGTCACTCGTGCTGGGTGCCCCCTTCCTATTCGTGCAGGCGCTCGCCCCCGGATTCTGGGTGCTGCTCCTCGGCCGGTTCTGCTTCATCCTCTCCCACACCGTCAACACCCCCGCCCG
Source organism: Dehalococcoidia bacterium (assembly GCA_963667415.1). Lineage (GTDB taxonomy): Bacteria > Chloroflexota > Dehalococcoidia > Lucifugimonadales > UBA3495 > VXOI01. The sequence continues at coordinate 2,113,857 of OY763410.1, forward strand.
TGCCCTCTTGCTGCGCCAGTGGTGCGCTCCGCACCAGTACGCCCTCGTACAGTCCTTCGGCCTCTCCCAGCACAGCGTCATCCTCGCCCTGGCCGTCAGCCTGAGCCCCTGGCTCATTGAGGGCCTCGGAAGTTGGCGCATCGCCTATGCGGTCTTGGGCGGCTTCTTCGCCGCCCAGATTCTGGCGTGGACGCTGGTGGCGCGCGAGAAGCACGCTCCGCCCCAGCCGATGCAGACATCCGATGATGACGAGGAACAGTCGCCGTGGATGGCCCTCCGCCGTTTCCCGCAGGGATGGCTGATAGCCGTCGTGATGCTGTTCCTTTCGTCCACCTGGACCGGTATGGTGACCTTCCTACCCACCCTGTGGGCCGACGAACGGAACGTCCCCCTGACCCTCGGCGGACCGCTGCTCGGCTTCCTGTACTACGGCCTGATACCCTCAGGCTTCCTCGGCGGTTGGCTCCTGACAAAGATGCGAAGCCGGAAGGCGCTGCTGGTCGTGCCCGCCCTGCTCAACGCTGTGTTCGGCGTCGTCATCACCCTGTCCGAGGCCCCGCCAATGCTGATGGCCTTCATCACCGGCCTCGGCCTGGTCTGGGTCGCCACTCCCGCCATACAGGTGCTGCCCTTCGAGTTCCCTGGGGTCCTGCCCCGTGAGGTCGCCGTCCTCACCGGCCTAATCCTCACCTTCATGGGCGTCGGCTTCGCCATCGGCCCCATGCTCGTCGGCGTGGTGGCGCAACTCACCGGCTCCATTCAGACCGGCTTGATTGCCCTCTCGCTGCTCACCACCCTCGGCATCATCGCCGGGCTCGCCTACCCCGACAAGCCGGGGACCATGCTCGGTGGCCGGTCCGAGGTTCACCCGCCGCGCGCTACTACCTAGCCGAGGTCAACGCCCTGGCCGCTGGCAACCCGCCTTAAATAAACCGCTGCTTCGCCCAGCCCTCATCAAACGTGGTGTTGAAGATGGCCGCCGACTTCTTGCTCTTGTACATCCACTTGCCGTCCACCCGTACGTATTCCTCTTCGTCCAGTCCCGCCCGCCACATCGCCTTGCCCGTGTCCCCCACCGTGCACGGCATGAACAGGTACCAGGTTGCGCGAGCCGTGTCCCCCGTTACCTCGATCTGCGGGTTCAGCCCGTAGTGCAGCGCGAATACGAAGTACCCTGAAATCCCCCGGAAGAACTCCCGAATGGCCTCCCGTCCCTCGAACCTGCCCAGCCCCTGGCTCTCCCACGTCGCATCCTCCACGAACAGCGCGGCGATGCGGTCCGGATCGTAGCTGTCGTCGCACGCCGCCGCGTATTCCGACTTCAGGTTTCGTAGCTCCTCGAAATCCTCCAGCCGACGCACCTTTTCCTGCAGCTCGGCAACAATCTCGGCCAGGTCGCCTGTTGTGTTGGTTGACATGCTCAATCCTCACTCGTTTTCGTAATTTTGCCGATTATATGGGAAAGCAAGCGTAACCTGTGCGACAGATATCGATGATTAGAGTAAATCTATTTGACAGAAATTCTCCATTATCGTAGAGTCCACCACGACTCACTCTGAAATTCGGACTGAATAGGAGAGATGAGCAATGGCATTCGACTTGTTGATCAAGAATGGACGGGTGGTTGACGGATCCGGTGGGCCGGAGTTTAGGGCCGACGTTGCCGTGAGCAACGGCAAGATCGTCGGTGTGGGGCGCTTCAACGACTCCGCTGCCCGCGTCATCGACGCCGATGGCCGCGTGGTCGCGCCCGGTTTTATAGACCATCACACCCACTTCGATTCCCAGTGTATGTGGGACCCCATCGTCAACTCCACCTCCCTCAACGGCAACACCTCCATCATCGTCGGACAGTGCGGTGCGGTGATCGCCCCGGTCCGCCCAGGCGATGGTGACTGGTACCTGGAAATGTTCGACAAAATGGAGGGCATCCCGCTGAAGGCCCAGCGCGCCGGCGTGGACTTCGCCTGGGAGTCCATCCCCGAATACCTCGATGCCATCGGCCGCCGCCGCGGCATCAACGTCGGCGCTTTCGTCGGACACTCCGGCGTCCGTCGATACGTCATGGGTGAGGCAGCCCAGGAGCGCGAAGCCACCCCCGAGGAAATCGAAGCCATGAAGGCCGAGGTCCGCAAGGGCGTCCTCGCCGGTGCCTTGGGTTTCAGCGTCGGTAACTTCGCCGACCAGGGCGAGGAAATCTTCGGCGTCCGCGTGCCATCCTCGGTGGCCAACGACGAAGAGCGTTACGCCGTGGGCAGCGTTCTCGGCGAGCTCGGCACCGGCGTGTTCCAGGTCAGCGGCGGCGCGCCCGGCGGCTACACCACCCCGGCCGGCATCGCCCAGGAACTCTCCCGGCGCACCGGACGCCCCGCCATCTACAACCTCCTGGCCCAGGAGCTCAGCAAGCCCGACGAATGGAAGGAGCACCTGCAGATGGTGCAGGACGCCTTCCGCACCGGCACCCGCGCCTACGCCTCCTGCCTGTCGGCCACCGCCGGCCCCATCTTCGACCTCCGCGCCGGATTGGGCGGTCTGGAAGACGAGGATATGATCAGCCCCACTACCGTCTTCCAGGGCATGACCACCTGGGACTCGGTCATGTCCCTGCCCGTGCAGGAACGGATCGCCTCATTCGCCGACTCCGAGGTCCGCAGCGCCCTCAGCGTCGAGGGTGTGGAGACCGAAGGCGAGCACCGCTATCGCATGAACCGTGGCACCCGCACCATGAGCTTCAACCGCCGCTGGGACCTCGTTCAGGTCTACATGGCCCACGAGGAGCGCAACCGGCAGTACAGCGGCATGAGCATCGAGCAGATCGCCCAGCAACAGGGCAAGGGCATCATGGACGCCTTCCTCGACCTCGTCCTGGACGACGACCTCCGCACCAGCTTCCAGGTCATCGACCGCAACAGCGACCCGGATGCCCAGCGGGAGATCCTGGGCTCACCCTACACCGTCATCGGCACCACCGACGGCGGCGCCCGCCCCGACAAGGGCGACCGCACCACCTACAGCACCTACCTGCTGGGCCACTGGGTGCGTGAGCAACAGGTGATGACCCTCGAAGACGCCGTCTACCGCATGACCGGCAAGACCGCCCTGATGCACGACCTCCACGATCGCGGTTTCATCCAGGCCGGCAAGGCCGCCGACATCACCATCTTCGACCCCGACACCATCGGCATGAAGCCCCGCGAGCCCATGTACGAGTTCCCCGACGGCGAGATGCACGTCAAGCAGCCCGCAACCGGCATCGACTACGTCATCGTCAACGGCGAGGTACTGCTGGAGAACGGCGAGCACACCGGCGCACTACCGGGCCAGGTCCTCCGCGGCCCCTACCACCAGGCCTGAACCCGCCCCCAACCACTTGACGCCTAGACCCTCCGGAAACCAAACGCCCCGGCAACATCTGCCGGGGCGTTCTCTACTGACTCGACTTTCTTCGTCGGAACCCTACTCCGGCTCCCGCAGGTGCGGGAACATCGCCAGCGGCGTCGCCGCCAGCAGCCCAGCGTCCACCGGCAGCGTCACTCCCGACACCCAACGCGACTCGTCCGACGCTAGGTACAGTGCCGCGTACGCGACGTCCCACGGCGTCCCCTCCACTCCCAGCGGCCCCGCACGGCGGCGCAGGTCCAGCATCTCCTGCGACGTGTGACGCGCCACCATCGGACTGTGCACGTGACCCGGCGCGATGCAGTTCACCCGCACGTTGTCCCGACCGTAGTGCACCGCCATCGAGTTGCTCAGCCCGATGATCCCGCCCTTCGACGCCGCGTACGGATGGCTCGGTCGTCCGCTTCCCGCCCGCAGTCCCACGATCGACGACAGGTTCACGATGGAACCCCCGCCGTCCTCGATCATCTGCGGAATCGCGTGCTTGCTGCACAGCATCACGCTCTTCAGGTTCACGTCCATCACCGTGTCCCAGAAGTCCTCGTCGACGTCTGTCACCGAACCCGGCCCGCTGATCCCCACGTTGTTGATCAGCACGTTCACGTTGCCGTAGCGCGACTTCGCGGCCTCGGCCATCTCGCGGGTGTCGTCGTTGCTCGTCACGTCCCCTGCGAATATCGACGCCTCCCCGCCTTCCTCCCGTATCATCGCCAGCGTCGATTCGGCGTTGCGCTCCTCCCGGTCCACCAGCAGAACCTTGGCCCCCTGCCGCGCGAACAGGATCGATATCGCCTGCCCGATTCCCACGAATTCGCCGCTGCCCGTGGCCCCGGCCCCGGTTACGATGGCAACCTTCCCGTTCATCCGCGTGCCGTGTTCGGTGGTCATGTCAACTCCTTAATCGTTTTTATCCCTCTCACGCCGCCCCCGTCACACCTGCCCGCGCCGTCACTCTCGCTAATCCGGGAATCCAACCCCCGTCCTTCCGCACCTCCGGCAACGCAGCAAAATGCGACACCTGCAGGACGTTGGCAAAAGCGCCGACCGGACCGTGATTCGCCCGATTCCGGCATCTCCCCAATGAGACCCCGGTCCTGACCATCCCTGATTCAGACAAAACTCGTTGCGAATCCCCTGAATCCCCTAGTCCACCGACCCTTCCTGCAGCAGCTTCGCCACCTGCGGAGCCAGCAGCTTCACCCGCTCTTCCAGCCCACCGGCGCCCACGTTCGTGATGGGATGCGGACACACGATGTACGGGAACCCCGGCACTCCCATCAGCTTCGTGTATGCCTGCGCCGTCGTCACGAACACGTCCGTGATGATCGTGGCCGTCGGGATCCCCTGCCGCTCAAGGGTGATTCCGTCGTGCAAACTGCCCGACGAGCATCCCCCTCAATCGCCGATCCCGGTGATGATCAGGTCCGCGTGCCGGTGCAACTCCGCCATCACCTCCGGCTTCGGCGGCAGCGACGCACTGTGCTTCTTCGCGTAGAACACCTCGGCGAACTCGAACTCGTCGTTCAGTATGTCGCTGATCGCCCTCAGGATCACGTCCGAGTTGGCCTTCGAGTTGTCCAGCAGCGCCAGCCGCTTGCCCCGGATGTCCGCCGGTCGGTCCGCCAGCGTCAGCGGGTTCGGCCCGGGGTCGGCCCCCGTCGGGTCCACCAGTTGTATCTTGTGCTGCGTCGCGGTGGTCACTTTCGCCTCCCTCTCGGTGATAGCGTTATTCCCCTCGCCCTGGTAGCGGGTATGGGTCCTCTTCGGCCCCCGTTTCCGGCGCCTTGAAGTCTTCCCACGAGTCGCGTATTGGCACCGTGATGGCCGGCAGCCCGTGGTAGTTCATCATCAGCTCGCTGTAAATGCCGCTGTCCCCCCCTGCCTTCAGCACCAGGATGCCGTCGGGCGACGGTGCAGCCGGCACCCTCGTTTCCTCGTCGCCATCCACGACCGCGCCGTTCCTGGCCCCCAGCCGCTTCATCTGCGCCCGGCTTCGCCACGCCTTCTCGTACACATACTCCTGTATCTGCCGACGGCTCCAGCCCTGGCTCCCCAGCATTTCCGCGTGCCAGTGGCCCACCACCCAGAACCACGGTGCGTCGTTCAGGTATATCCCCAGCCCGTGGCTCGCCATCGCATCGGCCGTGGCGTCCATCAGGCTTTCCGCCGTGACACCGTACCGGTTCCCCATCATCTCAGGGTCCTGGATCGTCGCCACAGTCACCGTCGACTGCTTGGCGTCAAACCCCCGTGAGACGTGGAACGGTTCCCACGGACTGCGCTCCTCGTCCTCTCCGATGCACACCCCGAACTTGGTCAGCGACCCCATGCACCCCCGGTCCAGCACGTTCGGCCTCTGCTCGAACACGTTGATCAGGATGAGCCGGATCGCCCGCCCGATGGTCGCGTTGGCCCGGTGCCCGGGACTGAAGAGGTTCCCCGTGCAGTTCAGCTCGATCTCGTTGCGTATCGGGCCGTTGACCAGCACCAGTATCCCCGGCGAGTTGGTGGCCGCCGATGCCTCGTGTATGCAGTTCGGGTCGTGCTGGAACATCGCGTCCATCGTCGCCAGCACCACCGGAAAATACTCCGGCAGGCAGCCCGCCATCACCGCGTTGGCCGCCGCGTGTTCCGCCGTCAGTGCCCGGCGACGCACCGGCACCTCCCCCAGTATCTGCTCGGGAGGCAGCGACACCGCCTCAAGCATCGCTTCCACCCGCTCCAGCGTCGGCGGCACCACCGGCAGCCCGTCGGTCCAGCCGTGCCGGTAGCACTCTTCGATGGGGTCCAGCGTCTCTTCTATTTCGTGCAGTCGCGCCCGATGACTATGCGAAACCATCACACCCCACACCTGAGTCTGATTCCCTGCGGTAAACGCAGCCGAAATTGTAGCACGTAAGCGTAACTTAACAATTACTCCTGCACCTCCCTACACCGGACCTATTCGTTGGGAAACGTCCAGTGCCGCTGTAAGGTATACGGGATTGGCATTGAGATTGTATTCCCGCAGGCAGGCCTCGACGAACTTGATCGAGTGTGCCCCCCCGGCCGCCACCGCACGGTCTATCATCTCCTCTCTGTCCTCAACAGGAGCTTCAACGCTCCGAAGACTCGATGCCGCGACCGTCGAATACCAGCAGTAGACCGCGGCGCACGCCTGCCAGATGTATCGCAGGCAAAGGCGGCGGTCGTCGTCCCGCAGGTATGGCGACAGCATCCTGAATGAGCTCGGCGCAGTGACCGTGTGCACGAACGCAACCAGGTTTCTGTCGCTCGCCAGGTAGATTCCGGCAAAGGTTTCGGTGAGGTCGGAGATGAAGCGTCCTGCATCCCCGCCCGTGTCGGCTAGGTCGATCACCGGCGCAAACTCCGGGTGCTCGTCCATGCCCTTTAGCTGTTCTGCAATTGATCCCGAACGGTCGAAATCGGGTCCGTGCAGCAGGGCGACCCGATTCAACGCACTCCCGGGATTGTGCTCTGCGTTGCCGCCGGTGGGTGCCCCGGGCAGTGTGCGATACGCGGCGGCCCAATACCCGAGACCCTGCGCCAGTTCAAGCTTCCGCAGCGGCGTTTCACCCAGCGAGAGGCTGCGCACCGCATGGCTTGTGCGTATCAGGCCGTGTGTGGCCGCCGCTATCAGCCCCGGCGCAAGCCTCGGCACCCATCTCTCCACCACTGCCTGCCACGGAGCCTCCGACAGTTCGTCCTCCATCAGTTGCACCCAGTCGCCCAGCCGTTCCCGAACGCCAAGATTCTCCCGCCATTCGTCAGGCGGAATGGCCAACGAAGGCGAAGCACGGTGCGTCAGTCTACTGCGGTAGCCGTCTATCCAGGACGATACGGCGTCTTCCCTCCCCAGCGCGAAGAGCGCCTCGCAGGCCATCGGTCCGTGGTTCGAGTTGCCGTTCACCAGTTCCGCCCCGGCAAAACTGAGCTCGCCCAGCGCCTCATCGATAGAACTGATCATCAAACCCCTGCTCCCGTATGGTGACCATTGCCCCTTGATTCATCCGAACATTTGTGTTTAGAATGAATGTACTATCCCTTGGAGGTCAACCCAAAAATCTCCGCGCCATCTGCGATAAAACAAATCTCCGTGCTCTCTGTGCCCTCTGTGGTGAAAAATGCCCTCCCAGCCATCAATGCTCAAATACAAAACGAGCGGAAATGAGCGGAAATGAGCGGGTTTTCAAAAAACCCCACCAACCAATCCCGAAAATCCTTATTCAGACAACACTATCGAGGAGAACGAAACCATGTACAGCTTCGCCTCCATCCCCCGCCGCATCAGGGCCCTCGAGAAGAGACTCGCCAAGGACCTCGCCATAGTCCGTCTGCGCCGCGTCGCCGAAGACTTCTGCGACGACTACGAGGACGCCGTCTCCGACGACCCTCCCGCCTCCCGTCACGAACTCGATGAGATGGTCACCGACTTCATCCCCGAAATCGCCAAGACCGGCTACCACCTCAGCACCTTCATGTCCCTGCGCAAGTACCTCGAACGCTGCATCGCCGACAAGAAGGTCCCCGAACCCCGCGGCATAGTAGGCAACCTGCTCCCCTGGGCCGCCGACGGCGGCTTCCTGCACGCCCACCTCTGGGCCCGCCCCGACGGCGCCTAACCCCGGCCGTAGTCAAAACCCCCGCGCACCCAAAAACCAAAAAGAAAAACTCTGCGCCAACTCTGCGTCCTCTGCGTTGAGACAACCCTTGGCGTTTAAACGGACCCGCTGAGCTTCGCGCTGATTTCGTCGCCGGCCAGCTTGGCCTTGTGCGCCTCGATGTCCAGGCCATACAGCCGGGCTGCGTTCTCGCCCAGTATCTTGCGCTTGATCGCGGGCGTCAGATCCACGCCGAACTCTTCGCGAACGTCGTCGGGGAACTGGAAGCCCATGAATTTGTCTATGATCCACTTCGGGCTCCAGATGGCGTAGTCGCTCCCGAACAGAATCCGGTCTTCGCCCAGCCAGAAGAGCAGGTTGGCCATAATCTCGGCATAATACTTTGGCCGTGAGTTGATGAAGGCCATCGCCACCGACGTACCGGCGTAGACGTTCGGCTCCTGCGTCGCAATCCAGCAGAAGTCGTCCAGCCGCGGCAGCCCCACGTGCTCTACGATGAAGTTGAGCCCGGGGAAGTCCGTCGCGGCATAGTCAACGTCGTTCACGTCAAACGCGTCGCGGCTCAGCGGGTATATGGTCGGCCCCTTGTGAACGTGGACGTTCTTGATTCCCATTTCCTGGGCCAGTTCCAGGTACTTGTAAGACCACGGGTCGTTCAGCTTCCAGCCCTTGGAGTCGCCCCGCCACTCCGCCGTGTACAGCTTCAGCCCGCCGATCGGGTAGTCCGCCATCATCTCCCGGAATCTGTCCAGACCGGCTTCCTCCTCCCGCGGATCGTACGACCCGCAGAGGATGAACCGGTCCGGATGCTTCTGCTTCATCACGTTGTTCTTCTGGTGGGTGTTGAACCCCGTCTTGAAGAACTCGTAAAGGTAGGTCGAGTTGAGCACCGCCACGTCGACGTACCCTTCCAGGAAGAGGTCGCTTATCAGCGCTTCCTCCCCGTAGTTGCAATACTTGTCGAAATCCCAGACATAGTCAGCGGGAGAAAGCGCCGAATGGTAATCGTAGAAGCACTTGATCCAGGCGTGGCCATAGTCGTTCCGGTGATTGTCCGGCCCCGCGTCCCAGAAGTGCATGTGCCCGTCCATCACGAATATGTCTTCGCCATTCACTGAGTACATCGCGTTCCTCCCTATTTGCCGTCTGTTGCTCCGGTCAGGGGGTCGGTGTCAACCAGTTCTCGTTTCGGGATTGCAGCATCGCCGAACACAGCGAACCGCTGGCCTCCATTGCCAGCCGCGTCGTTCGGGCGCGGACATAATGCGCCTCCAGTTCCTCGGCCGGGACCCTGTCCCCCTTGATGTCCACAATCAGCGGACTCAAATCCGAACAGTCAATTCCCATTTCCTTCCGCCGGTCCATGTATCGGGACATCATCCGCTCCTCCACCCCCAGTTCCCAGGCGTCGACAACCCGCAGCTTCGAAATCTCCGGGAACATAAGACCCGAGTCCTTCAGAGCCCTCAGCAGCCGCTCCTGCCTGCTGATGAACCCCTTGACGACGAATATCCTGCGCGTTTCCTCCAGGGTGTCGGGCCCGCCCTCCGGAAACGCCTCCGCGAAGGTCTTGCTTGCCCCCGACCCGTCCTCGACCTCGCGGCCAGCGAAATGCTCTCCCAGCCTCACATTGACCGAGCTGACGCCTTGCAGACCCGCCAGCTCCCTCTGCACATCGGAAGCCATGAGGTATGAGAAGTTGGCAGCGCACCAGTACGTCGGCAGCCTCAGGCAGACCGTTACCTCACCGGCATCGTTGCCTTCCACGCTCTCGACGAACCCCAGCGACAGCACGGACTCATCCAGTTCGGGGTCCAGCACTCGATCGAGCCCGGCCAGCAGTGCCTCCCGGTCGATGCCCGCCGGCAGGTTCATGTCTGGCACGGCAGTCACGGCGCGGTCAGCTCCCCGTAGCTGTCGGGACGCCGGTCGCGGTAGAACTGCCAGGTGTTGCGCACCTCCGATATCTCATCCAGGTCCAGGTCGGCGACAATCACCTCGTCGCGGTCCCTCGACCCTTGAGCAACTATCTGACCCTTCGGGTTGCAGAAGTAGCTGCTCCCGTAAAACTCGCCGATCTCCCACGGCTGCTCGACGCCCACCCGGTTTATCGCGCCGAGGAAATAGCCGTTTGCCACGGCATGGGCCGGCTGCTCCAGCCCCCACAGGTGCTCCGACAGCCCCGCGACAGTGGCCGAAGGATTGAACACAATCTCGGCCCCGGCCAGGCCCAGCGCCCGCGCTCCCTCCGGAAAGTGGCGGTCATAGCAGATGTACACGCCAACCTTTCCCCGCGCCGTCTCGAACACCGGATATCCAAGATTGCCCGGCCGGAAATAGAACTTCTCCCAGAACCCGGGCTCCAGGTGAGGAATATGAGTCTTGCGGTACTTCCCAAGGTACGAGCCGTCCGAGTCCAGCACGACCGCGGTGTTGTAGAACACCCCGGTCATCTCTTCCTCGTAAATCGAAACAACCATCACCATGCGGTTCTTTCGCGCAAGTTCCTGCATCAGTCGCACTGTCTCACCGTCGGGCGCGCGCTCCGCGAGTTGCCGCCACCGGTCATGCTGCTCTGCCGGAAAGTAAGGCCCGTAGAACAGCTCCTGCAGGCAGAGCACTTCCACGCCTTTTCCGGCGGCCTCCTCAATCAGGGCCACATGCTTGTCTATCATGAACGCCTTGAGGGCGTGAATGTCCTCCGGGGCGTCCCGCCCGATGCCGGCCTGGATAAGCCCAGCCCGCATTACTCTTGGCATGTTGCGTCCCTCACGAACCCGTGAATTCCTTTATGGCCGCCATGTATTCGTTGAGACCCCGATACAGCAGGTCATTGTGGCCCGCGCCGGGAATGATGAGCAATCGCTTGTCGCTGGACCGGAAGCACTCGTGCATCTGGACGGCCTGCGCCACCGGCGCAAGGGTGTCCTGCTCGCCGTGAATCACCAACGACGGTATGGAAATCGACGATACCTTGGCGAAGTATGCGGCCTCCAGTTCCTTGGCGTCCTCCGGAGGGAGGCCGTAGGCGAAGTTGGCCAAAGCTGGCCGGCCGCTCTCGATGATGACCCCGCCCAGCCGGTCGCTGTGGCCGGCGGCCAGTTCGAAAGCGGAGTGGCGTCCCATGGACCGGCCCATCACGAAGACCCGTCCCGTGTAGCCTTCGGACTTCAGGCTCTCCTCCACGTAGTCGAGCACCCTGGCCGAATCGGCCAGCATAGTGGTGAAGGAGGGCCACCCGCCGCTTCGCCCATAGCCCCGGTAATCGGCCACGAAGAAGTTGACCCCAATCTGGTTGTACAGCGGAGCGATGTCGGTGTAGTCGCTGGCCGTCTCTCCGTTGCCGTAAAAGAACAGTATGTTCGGCGCCGCCTCCGAAACCGGAAAGAATCTGCAGGAGAGGGAGACATCCACATCTACGTCCACTTGGTGATCGATTACCCCGGGCGATGCAGGCGTCCAGTTCTTGCGGGGGTAGAACGCATTCATGGAAATCCCGAGGTCGTCCAACGCCGAGTAGTCAGGTGCGGCCAAAGTGACTCCTTACTTTACAGTCGATTGTGGTCCCGTGAACTTCCTAATCGAAAAAGCCCGCCAATATGTGCTCTCGGATGGTGGCTGCTACCAGTTCAGGTCGCTGCACAGGAACGTCGTGGATGCTGTCCTCGAGCCAGACTGTTTTGCTTCGTGGCAGTAACCTCTCAGCTGCGGCGATGGACTCAGATCGCGCCAGGGTGCGCTCGTACGCATCCGGATTGTCTCGCTGACGGGCTGGCATCATCAGGACTGGGCATTGAACCTGCGGGTAAAGTTCCCTGGGATGGTGGTCCCACAACGCCCGGATTATTCGCAGGTGGTTGTCCCTGGAGAGCTTGGCCCGAAGCGTCCCATCGTCCAGCGTCTCGAAGTTGGCGAGTATTATCTCTTCAGCGGGTATTCCATGGTGTTCGATAAGGGTGGCCCACTGCCCACCGGAGCGCACGCGTTCCAGGAACTGATCTGGCATCACTCCGGTGAAATCCGGTGGAGCCATCTGCACCAGGGCGTCATCCAGTGTGTCGTATCGGGCCGAGGCATCGATAGTGCCTCCGTCGACGAAGATAATGCCCCAGAGGAGCTCGGGTCTGGCCACAGCCAGCTCCAGAGCAACGTCAGCTCCCCAGGAGTGCCCGACGACCACCGGGCGTTGGATGTTCCGGCCAGCCGCGAGCGCGGCGGCATCCTCGGCCACGCTGGCGAAGTCGTATCCTTGCTCCGGCTTTCCGCTGTCGCCGTGCCCACGCTGGTCAACCGCTATTACGGAGAAGTCCTTTGCCAGAATTGGAGCGACAAAGTCCCAGATTCGGCAGGTGGAGGCGAGACCGTGAAGCAGGACCACCGGGGGCCCTTCTCCACCCCAGTCCCGGACGTGCATTCGCAGGCCACCGTATCGAGTCCATTCGTCCCTGGGATATCCTTCCATTTTGGAGACTCCACTAATTTTGGTGCCTCGCCGCTTGCAGCAGGCACTAATATAGGTTCTGTCAGTCTCCCGCGCAACGGAGCTGGTCGCAAACCATGCAATCGTATGACGCATTACACCTTCGCACCAGCGTTTGAGTGGCCTTTCAAGCGGATGAGGCGGGTTTGAATTGATTTCCGGGCGATGCCACACTTTCGGGTTCGTCCTGCTCGTCTTGGCGATTTTGGCCGTCTGCCTGACGCTGTCGTGCGGTGGCAGTGCTCCAGAGGGAACATTAACCGTAGCAACCACGATTACTCCTTCGATCGCCGAGCCCACTGCCAGGCCGACGGCAACGCGGGCGCGCTCGGCGATGGCTACCCCGCCTTCTGCTCTTCCTCCGGCCACACTTACTCCCGCCTCCCCACCCACATCGATGCCGGTCGCCATCGTCGAATCGCAGGCAACCTCACAGCCTCCGCGTATTGCCGCCCCAGACGAAGACTACTCTTCTCTACAAGGTCGGTGGGGTGGAGAGATAATCCTGGCGGAGACTCGGTTGGCTTTTGAGGTTACATTCGAGGTCGATGAAGGTCTTGTGGGGACAATGGTCATTCCAGACCAAGGTGCGCTCAGGATGGAGCTATTGGAACTGGCCATCCGATCCGGCCGCCTGCACTTTGCCATTGAGACTGCGACTGGCCGAGTATTCTGGGAGGGAGATCTCAAAGGGGACTCGATTGAGGGAGGGTTTAGGCAAGGCGGGGTAACGGGCTCGTTCCGTATGCGTCGCGGCGTGGAGGACGAGGCGGAGTTGGCGGAAGGCGACGGAGAGATACCGTACCTGGAGGAAGAGGTATCGTTCGTCAGCGGAGATATCACACTGGCAGGGTCTTTGATCGTTCCTGCAGGGATTGGACCGCACCCTGCCGTGGTGCTGGTGAGTGGCAGCGGTGCGCAGGACAGGGACGCCAACCTGTATGGCTTCAAGGTATTCGGCATAATCGCTGACCACCTGGGGCGCAGGGGTACCGCCGTGCTCCGACTTGATGACCGGGGAGTTGGTGGATCCGGTGGCTCTGTGCTGGAGACGACCTTGCAGGAAAGAGTCGAGGACATGAGCGCGGCGCTGGACCTGCTGAGCTTGCGAGAGGATATCGATTCTGAGCGGATTGGACTGGTTGGGCACAGCGAGGGAGGGATGGTCGGACCACTGGCCGCCAGCCGGAGGAGCGAAGTCGCCTTCCTGGTTCTGCTGGCCGCCCCTGCCGTTTCGGGTGAGGTGCTGCTGACGGAGCAGGTGGGGCAAGTGATGGAAGCGGCAGGTGAATCGGAGGGCCTGATAGAGCAGGCCAAGACCCAGCAGGCATTGGTCCTGCGAGCCGTGGCAACTGATGAAGGCTGGGCGGAGGTTGAGGAAACGATCAGGCAGGCGGCGCGGGAGAGGATTGAAACCTTGCCCGCAGTCTGGCGCCAGGCCATCACAGACATCGACCTCTATCTTGATGATGCGGTACGGCAGCAGATTGCGGCGGTACAGAGTCCGTGGTACAGGTCGGTCGTGAGGTTCGACCCGGCTCCGGTGTTGGGAGAGATGACCGTTCCAGCACTGGCACTCTATGGTGGGCTGGACACCCAAGTTCCGCCGGAGTTGAATGTGCCCGCGCTGACCAGCGCCCTCGCCGAGTCGGGCAGCAGGGACTACACTGTAACCGTGCTGGAGCGGGCCAACCACCTGTTCCAGGAGGGGGGCAGCGGACACCCCAATGAATATCCGCACCTTCGAAAGGAGTTCGTTCCCGGATTCCTTGACCTCATAGCTGACTGGATACTTGAGCGTGCCGGAGATGAAGATGAACTTCCGGCGGACAAACCCTGAAGGCTTTGGCTTATGAGCAGCAACAAGCGGATCGTGGTCCTTGGGAGGGACGCGACCGGGATTGATGGACTGACCCGCATCCTTGAAGGGGCGGGGTACATAGTTGCGAGCACCACCAACGACGGAGTGGCCATCGACATGGTGGGGTCGTCTTCGTATGACGCGCTTCTCATCAACAGGGACGTGGCCGAAGCCGATCGGCGATATGTGTCGACCCAGGCCCGGAGCAGGGACATCGGCATCCTGGTGCTGACGGTAAACAGCTCGCGTTCGGTGCTGACCCAACTGTCGCAAGCGCTGCCTGGGTAGTGGGGAACGAGGCGTACATTCCCCACTAGCTGTGCGGCTACTGATAGGCAGGGCTGTAGCTGGGGCTGGATACGCGCCCGCCATCGACGATGATGTAGTCGCGGTCGATGGGTTCACCGGCTAGGAAGGCGGTGAGGCACTCGCGGATGCCGTTGGCGTAGCGCCGCTGGGCCTCGAGGGTGGTGCCGGATACGTGGGGGGTCATGGCGTGGTTGGGCATCGTCCGCCAGGGATGGTCGGCAGGAGCCGGCTGGGGGTACCAAACGTCACCCGCGTATCCAGCGAGGTGGCCAGACTCCATCACCTCGACCAAGGCATCGGTGTCGACGATGCGGCCGCGGGCCGTGTTCACGAGGTAGGCCCCCTTCTTCATGCTGTAGAGCAGGTCGCGGTCGAACAGGCCCTGGGTGGCGGGGGTAAGGGGGATGTTGATGCTGACGACGTCGCTCTCGGAAACCAAGGCGCGGAGGCCCTGATAGCGGGCCCCAAGGACGATTTCCTCGCTCACGGGCAGGCGACGGTAGTCGTAGTAGCGCAATTGGACGTCGAAGGGCTTGAGGCGGGCGGCAGTGCGCTGGCCGATGCGCCCGAACCCGACGATGCCGACGCGTTTGTCCTCGAGGTCGTGAGACGGGGCGGCGACCTTGCCGATGTCCCAGCCGCCGGCGATCACCTCCTGGTAGGCTGGGATGTAATTGCGGACGAGGGCCAGTATTTGCATCACCACGTGCTCGGCGACGCTGACGACGTTGCTGCCGGTGATCTCGGCGACCGTGACGTTGCGCTCGGCGGCGGCGGCGAGGTCGAAGTGGTCCGAGCCGACACCGGCGGTCAGCAGCAGCTTGAGATTGGGCGCACTCTCAATCCGCTCACGGCTGATGTAGGCTGGCCAGAAGGGGGTGGCGATGAGGACGTCGGCGGTGGGCAGATGGCTGTCGAGCCCGGCGCCGGCATCGGTGGTGGCCACGAGTTCGTGTCCAGCCCCCTCCAGCCATTCACGCAATCCCAAGGCGTTCTCAGCGCACCCCAAGAGTTCGGGGGTTTCGGCTGCGGCTGCTCCACCAGGATATAACACTGCGACCACTTTCATGCTGCCCACCTTCCAGTATGGATTTCCACCGTGCATTCTCTAATACGAACCGGGCGAATTGTCCGGACGCATGGCGGATACGGGAGATTAACATAACAGAATGTCAGGATGCACGAAGAAAAGAAACGTTCATTTTGCTATTGAGATTTGATTGAATGCCGGGAAACGATTTAACGCAGAGGGAGCGGAGATTTTTTGTTGGGTTTTGGGTTACTGAGTTTTCTTCCTCGGTCCGGCCTTCTTTCGTGGGATGGGGAATCGTTGATTGCGCGGATCAGTAGGCTACGGGGCGGGGGAAGTTGGGGAGGAGGCGCCATGCGACGGCCTTGGGTAGGAGGCGGCGCAGGATCTCCTGGGGCTGGGGACAGGCGCCGTCCTCGCGGCACTGGCGTATGTACTTGTAGAGGTCGGTGAGGGTGGGCAGGCTATAGCCGGCGTCGGTGATGCGGCGGAATAGGGGGACGGCGCTCACCCGGGGCGCGCCGCGACGGCGTGCGCCGAGGGGAGTCGGAGTCTTCTTGGGTGGAACGGGGTCGGCGGGAGTGCAGGGTGGCGGGACGGTTCCCTCGCTGGCGGCATAGTTCCACTCATCGCAGTATTGCTCGGCGATGGGGCGCAGGCGGACGATGCTGAGGGGCACGATGAGCTGACGGTTGAGGGCGTTGACGCGGCGGCGGAGGCTGGCGAGGGACATTATTTCTGCTCCTTTTGGTCGGGTTTGGGTAGAAACGGGCGGGTTTTGGGCGGGTTTTGCGCTGGATTTTCACCCCAACCACAACGCTCCCCCATCAATAGGGAAGGGACTTTCGGGCTCGGTCAGGGTAATAGAAATGGACGAAATTCGAATTGTCCGGCCAAAGGCGGACATTTCCGGACACTGGGTTTTGCGGGGGGTTGGTCGCCTCCCTTGCGTGGTTGTTTGTGAAGGTCCATACATCAATGCTAGGGATGTGTGACAAGACTATGCAAGGGGGAAATGTCAGTGATTTGAGGGCCGGGGGACGGTTGAACGCAGAGGACGTGGAGGGCTTAATTCACCACAGAGGACACGGAGAGCGCAGAGATTTTTGGAGGATAGCTACAGAACGGAACAGGCTGTCGGTGCGCCTGGAACAAGGGTTCGGGTTCGTTGGGCGAGGGTGACGAGTGGGGATGAGAGTTGGGGGATGGACGGGAAAAGGGTTGCGATCAAGTCGCAACCCTTTTGGAGATTTCTGGATGGCCGGTAGTTTCTAGACTTCCGCTGCTTCGGCGTCCGCGGAAACTTTTGCCAAGAAATCGTCCAGCATCCTTTGGAGAGCCATGGTATGGCTGCAGACTTCCCTAGTAACGAAGAAGTGGCATTCACATACCCAGACACCGTCACTGAAGGAAACGTCGTAGCTGTTGTGATTGCCTTGGAATGTGGCTGCGAAACTGGTGATGTTCACGCGTTCCGTTTCTTCGGCGTACTTCCTCGCCTTGTCTATCTTTCCGATGATGCTGGAGTCCATCGCACCTCCGTACCCGCCGGCCCTTCGAAATTGCTGTGAAACCGTACGGCTGACTGTGAATACGTCCTGAAAAGTGGATTGGTTCTACATAAATTCTATTCGGCCCAAGGATGGAATTCAAGGCGAGGAGGCGATGGGGAATGGGATAGTCTCAACAAATGGGTGCCGTCGTTGACTGCCAATGTGGCGGTCAAATACAATCGCCTGCACACCCTCCGTGCGGCGATAATCGTAATACCACTTTGCCTGGCCGATACGCGCAGCCCTTATTTGGGCATTAACCCGTCAATGGTAGTTGCTGATTTCGGCAAACGGAGACTAAGACCGAAGTTGAACCGGGAGAGTCGAGGCTGATGAACGGCGACCAGATTAGAGACTCCTTCATCAAGTATTTCGAGAGCAAGGGGCACCAACACATGCCCTCGGCCTCGCTAATTCCGGCGGGCGACCCGACGCTGCTGTTTACGAGCGCAGGAATGGTGCCCTTCAAGCCGTTCTTCATGGGGGAGCAAACGCCGCCCTCGCGTCGGCTGACGAGCAGCCAGAAGAGCTTCCGGACGACGGACATAGACGAAGTAGGCGACCACAAACACCTGACCTTCTTCGAGATGCTGGGTAATTTCAGCATCGGGGACTACTTCAAGGAAGGGGCTGTGGGCTTCGCCTGGGAACTAGTGACGGAACTGTTCGGGCTGTCTCCGGAGAGACTGTATGTAACGATCCACCTGGACGACGATGAGGCCTTTGGCATCTGGAAGGACCAGATCGGGGTGCCGGTGGATCGGATATACAGGTACGGGGACAAGGACAACTGGTGGGGGCCGGCGGGCACAGAAGGGCCGACGGGGCCGTGTTCCGAGATTCACTACGACGGCGGCGTTGAGAAGGGCTGTCACGCCGGGCGGATGGTGGAAGTCGACGTCCTGACGGCGCAGCTGAAGGAGGAGAGGGATGGGGGCGCGCCTCGAGAGGTGGATGGGTGCCATCCGAACTGCGACTGCGAACGGTTCGTGGAGCTGTGGAACCTGGTGTTCATGCAGTATTACCAGGACACAGACCGGAACAGGACGCCGTTGCCCGCGCCGAGCGTCGATACGGGAATGGGTCTGGAAAGAGCGGCGGTGATCCTGCAGGGCAAAAACAATATCTACGAAACCGACCTGTTCACGTCAGTCATAGACAAGGTGGGCGCACTGACGGGAATGCGATACGGTGAGGACACGGACACAGATTTTGCGATGCGTGTTGTAGCGGAGCACGCGCGGGCAGCGGCGTTTCTCATTGGCGACGGAGTGGTGCCGGGAAACGAAGGCCGGGGGTATGTGCTGCGGCGGGTAATACGCCGTGCCATACGATACGGTCGACGGCTTGGGCTGACGGAGCGATTCCTGGTGGAGGTGGTGGAGGAGGTCATTCCGAGGTTCGAGGCGGTTTACGGGGAGCTGTCGCAGAACAGGGACTTCATCACGCGGGTGGTGAACCTGGAGGAGGAGCGGTTCGCGGAGGCGTTCGGACGTGGCAACGACATACTGCTGGAAATGATCGGCGCGCAGGCCGCAGGCGGAAACGGGGCCTCGAGCGGGAGCACGATATCAGGAAGGGACACGTTCGTGCTGTATGACACGTATGGCTTCCCGCCGGAGCTGACGGCCGAGATTGCCCGCGAACACGATTTCGAAGTGGACCTGGACGGCTTCGAGCAGGAAATGGAGCGTCAACGGGAGCAGTCGCGCTCAGGGCAGCAGTTCGAAGGCAGCATGGAGATGCTGACGGCATACGAGAACTTGGGCGCGGGCCGTACGGAGTTCACCGGGTACGGACTGACCGACGAGGAGTCGGTGGTGGCGGCGCTGCTGGTGGACGGGGCGTCGTCGGGACATGCGGCGCAGGGACAGGCTGCGGAAGTGGTCGTCAGCCGGACGCCGTTCTATGCCGAGGGAGGCGGTCAACTGGGCGACAGAGGGTACATCCGGGGGCCGAACGGGGTATTCAGGGTGGAAGACACGCAGTCGCCGGTGGCCGGGCTCATCGTGCAGAAGGGCGTGGTGGAAGAGGGGCACATCGCCGTGGGGGACCCGGTGTCGGCGTCGGTGGACGCGGCGCGACGGCTGGACTCCTCACGGAACCACAGTGGGACGCACATCCTGCACGCGGCGCTGAGGGCGACGCTGGGGCCGCACGTTCGGCAGGCGGGGTCGCTGGTCGCGCCGGAGAGGCTGCGGTTCGACTTCAGCCACGTGGGGCGGTTGACGGACGAGGAGTTGCTGGGCGTGCAGTCGCTGGCGAACGAGAAGGTGCGGGCCAACCTGCTGGTGTCG
Organism: Dehalococcoidia bacterium; assembly: GCA_963667415.1. GTDB lineage: Bacteria > Chloroflexota > Dehalococcoidia > Lucifugimonadales > UBA3495 > VXOI01. The sequence goes on from OY763410.1 coordinate 2,133,408, forward strand.
GCGCAGGAGACAACGTACGCGGACGCGGTGCGGCAGGGTGCGCTGGCGTTCTTTGGGGACCGGTACGGCGACGTGGTGCGCGTGGTCAGGATGGCGGGGAATTCGGACGAGGCTTTCAGCTTCGAGGTTTGCGGCGGGACGCACGTGGGAACGACGGGGCAGGTCGGCACGCTGCTGGTGCTTGGGGAATCGAGCATCGGGGGCGGGATGCGGCGTATCGAAGCGCTGACGGGGCGGGCGGCTGAGACGCTGTTCGTGGAGCAGTCGACGCTGCTGGACGGGCTGTCGCGGCGTCTGCAGACGCCGGTGGCGGAGCTGGAGACGCGGCTGGACAGCTATATGCAGGAGTCGGAGGACCTGCGACGTCGGCTGGCGGCGATGGAACGGTCGCTGCTGCGATCAGAGGCGGAGGCGCTGCTGCAGAGGGTGGCGGACGTCGACGGCGTGCGGGTGGTGTCGGGTCGGACGTCGGCGAACAACGCGGACGGAATGCGGGAGATGGGGGACTTCCTGCGGGACAAGCTGTCGAGCTGCGTGGTGACGCTGGGGGCGCTGTCGGAGGGCAGTCCGATACTGGTGACGATGGTGACGGCGGACCTGGTTGAGCGTGGTCTCAACGCCGGGAACATCGCGCGGAACGCCGCCAAGCTGATGGGAGGCGGAGGCGGAGGCAGGCCGGAGATGGCGCAGGCCGGGGGCAGGCAGCCGGAGAAGCTGGACGAGGCGTTGGCGGCCGTGCCGGGGCTGGTGCGGGCGGCGCTGTCGTAGGTGGTGAGATTCGCCGGTATCGACACAGGCTAAGGACGCCGGTCGTATGAGACTGCTGGCACTGGACGTGGGGGAGCGTCGCATCGGGCTGGCGTCGGGTGTTGCGGAGCTGGGGACGGCGTTGCCCGCCGGGGTCGTGCGGCGGACACGGCTGGCGCAGGACGTGAGGGCGGTGTTGGACGCGGCGAGGGAGCGGCAGTCGGACGCGATCGTGGTGGGGGTGCCGTACCGGGAGGGCAGCGAGGAGAGTCCGCAGACTAAGCAGGTGCTGGGGTTCGTGCGGGCGTTGCGTCGAGAGTCGCCGGTACCAGTGCACACGGTGGACGAGGCGTTCACGAGCGTCGAGGCCGAGGGGCTGCTGCGCGACGCGGGGGTGGAGCCGTCGCGGGACCGGGGAGCAGTGGACGAGGCGGCGGCGGTGCTGATACTGCGGCGATGGCTGGAGACGAGGAGGAGTTAGCGGTGGTCTTGGGAGTGGGAGCTGTTGGACGTTGACTGGTGTTTGGGTTGGTGTCGGTGCTTCAGCCGGCAACAGGGATAAGGGAGAGCACGGGAGGGCGGACTTTCGGCAACGGGCGCATAGGGTTGGGGGCGGACGGGACTGCGGTGGTGGGGCGTGCTCGAGCGAGGAGGCCGAGGGGCTGCTGCCGGACGCGGGGGGTGATGTCGATTAGAGGTAGGTGCGGTGGAAGTCGTCGGACTTCAGGGACATTGTTTCCATGTCCCAATCGAAGGTGAGGACGACGGACCTGTCGGATGTGGCCTCGAGGAGGCGACGTCCGTGCTGGGCGACGACGCTTTCGGCCTCGCGGTAGTCGAGCTCGTCGGGTTCTGTGCCGGTGCGATTGCAGACGATCATGGGCAGGCCGGTCTGGGCGGAGCGGGCCTCCCACTCGCCGTCGGGGCCGCAGCCTCCGGGCCCCCAGGATACGGGGGAGACGAGGACCTGGGCGCCTTTGCTTACCAGAACTTCAGCGACGTCGTTCTTGTAGGCGTCGGCGCAGATGAGCACGCCGGCCTGGACGCCGTCGCACTCGTAGGGTGCTATCTTCCAGCCAGCGGTGGACCAGGCCTCCGCGCCGCCCAAGGCCTTGATCTTGCGGTGGCGGCCGATGATCTCGCCGTCCGGGTTGATGACGAAGACGGTGTTGTACATTCGGCCCGAGGCTGGGTCGAGCTCCGGGTGCGAGAGGAACACGGTGACGCCCAGACTGCGGACGTGGTCGCAGAAGGTGGTCATCCACGCGTCGGGCTGGGGCTGAATCCAGCCAGTGCCGAGGGTCTTCAGGAACAGGTAGCCGGGTATGCAGAGCTCCGGGGTGATGGCCCATTGAGCTCCGGCGTCGGCGGCCGCAGCCACTCCGCGCTCGACGAGGCGTCGGTTGTGGTCGACGTCGCCGGTCACAGGCGCGATGTGCAACAAGGCAATCCGCATGCAGCTCCTCCCTGAATACGAACGCTTTCCGGTGGGATTATATCATTGCTTCGAAGGGGGTTTTCGGAGTGCCAGAGAATTGGGGTGGTTATGGAGTCTCGCGCTCGGGTGAATTCATCGCAGGTTGGGGCTTATTTGTCTTGTAGACGGCGTAAATCGCCAGGGCTATGGCGGTCGGCAGCGAGACCAAGGTGAACAAGTAAGCGAGAACCAGGTGTGCGTTACCAAACAGGGCGTTCGATTTGACATCCGCGGGGGTGAGACTTGTCCACTGATATTGAACGGCGACCATCATGAACAGGGTTCCTGCCATGAAGAGGCCGCAGGAAACGACGAACCACCACCGGCCGCTCGTGATTAAGATGGCGGTGGATATGGTCCAGTACGGGAAGAATCCGGTCGCCCAAATGGCAGGGTCGGGCCAATCGGAGCCGTAATTGAACAGGCCCAGAAACCCGGTGGCGAACAGGGCTGCGCCCGGAAAGGTGAGGAAACTCAGCAGCAGGATATTTCCGAGGATTTCCTCCACTCGCTTGCCCAGTTCCAGGAGACTCGAGATCTTCAACACGCGTCCAAGGGCCCGAAGAAAAGATTCCGCAAATATCGTAAAGCACCGGGCAGGGTAAAGCAGTCGATTGCCAATGGACTTCGGCGAGGTTTGTGATTCCCGGAGTTCCCGGGCGGAACCGGCAGGGCCTGGTGCCTTTGTGCAAGAAGAGTCAGCGAATGGCTCTGGGTGTGTGGACATTCACTTCGGAAGAGCCAGCGAATCGCTCGGAAGGCCGGGACTCTCACCGGGTGGAGGTATTTCGGAGCAGAACTCGAAGAGTGAATCCTTCGCCCGATTAACGGGGAGCCGGAAAGAGGCCCTGCGCCGGATACGGTTGCCCTTGACGGTGACAGCGGGCGGGCGGACAATGAAAGGGCGGAATAGCCGATGCCCCGTGGTGTAGCGGTAGCACGTCAGCCTTTGGAGCTGAAATCCCTGGTTCGAGCCCAGGCGGGGCAGCCAACAACCGCATGAACCTCCGGTCCTTCTCCTTCGTTGTTTCTGTTAGTTGGCATACTTTCCTCAATTGCTCGCTGCGAATCTTCGTTGCGAACTTACTGTGTTTGCAAATACGCGTCCCACCGTCCGCAGGGCTATAATTCAGTTGGTCGCACGGCTGGGGATGTCCAATGCGTACTGGCAGGCTCTGCCAACGTTTGAAGCACGGGGTTACCACCGGCCGACGCGGAGGAATCCGGGCCAGGTTGATGGACCTGGGCAAGGAGGAACAAGATGCAGGAACGCGACTTTGTGGGTTATGGGCCGAATCCTCCACAGGTCAAGTGGCCGAATGACGCGAGAATCGCGGTATCGGTGGTGGTGAACTACGAGGAGGGTTCGGAGTATTCCACGCTGGACGGGGATGCCAGTGGGGAGACCTCCGGGGAATCGCCCTCGCCGCTTGGGCCGGGGGAGCGGGACCTGGCGAACGAATCGTTCTTCGAGTACGGCAGCCGGGTGGGCGTCTGGCGCATCCTGGACGTGCTGGAGCGGAACAACGTGCAGGGGACGTTTTACGCCTGTGCGCTGGCGCTGGATCGCAACCCGGAGGTGGGTCCGGAGGCGATACGGCGCGGCCACGAGGTGATGGGGCACGGCAACCGGTGGGAGGAATACTACCGGATGGACCGGGATGCGGAGAGGGATGCGATACAGGAGGCGGTGGAGTCCATCACGCGCATCTGCGGGGAGCGTCCGCTGGGCTGGTACACGCGCTACGGGCCGAGCGTGAATACGCGGGAGCTGGTGGTAGAGGAAGGCGGGTTCGAGTATGACTGCAACTCGTACAACGACGACCTGCCGTATTACACACAGGTGCACGGGAAGTCGTGGCTGGTGGTGCCCTACTCGCTGGAGGTCAACGACTACAAGTACTGGCGGGGAGATTTGCTGACGCCGGAGCATTTCTTCCAAGTGGCCAAGTCTTCGTTCGATATGCTGTACGAAGAGGGGGCGACGCACCCGAAGATGATGTCGGTGGGACTGCATTGCCGCATTATCGGGAAACCGAGCCGGGCCGCGGCACTGGACCGGTTTCTCAAATACGCGTCGGAGAAAGAGGGCGTTTGGTTCGCCCGCCGGCTGGACATCGCGCGGTGGTGGAAGGAACACTACCCGCCGGCATAGCGGCGGGCAGTGCGGGGGCGCCTGCTGGTCAGTCGCTCACTTCTTGTTGACCTTGGGCATCAGCCAGCTCAGGAACGCGTCCTCGCTGCGAGTCTGCATGAAGAATCGGCCGGGTCCCTCCAACTTGCAGACGAGACCTTCGCCGCCCAGAAGGGTCGTCTTCCAGCCTCCGGAGCGGCCGACTTCGTACTTGACGGACTCGTCGAAGGCGACCATGTGGCCATTGTCGACGGTGTAACGCTCGCCACGGTCGAGGTCTATGCGATGGATTGCGCCGTAAGAGGAGACGAACAGCAGACCACGTCCGGAACAGCGCAAGAGGAACAGGCCTTCGCGAGAGAAGAAGCTCTTGGCGCCGCCCCACTGGGAGTCGACCTCGATGTTCATGGTGGCTGCCAGGAAAGAGCCAGACTGCACCAAGACCGTTTCCCCCTGCAGTTCCAGAGCCTCGATGTCGCCGGGCAGGGAGGGAGCAACGGTGACCTCTCCCGGTTGCTCGGCGGTGAAGGTGTTGACGAAAAAGCTCTCGCCGCCCAGGACGGAGCGGCGCAGTCCGCCAAACAGTCCGCCGCGGGTGCCGGTCTCCATCTTGATGGAGTCGGACATACTGACCATTGCGCCAGTCTCGGCCTGCAGCTGTTCCTGCTGGTTGAGCCTGATCCTAGCAAGGGCGTAAGACGGCTTGTGAAGGATTTCGTAGTCCATGAATCGCTCCTATTTCAGTTTATTGAAGGCTGTCCAAGACCAAACCGTCCAGATACAGAGTTGCACTGGTCAGAGTAAGCCATCTCATCGGCAATTGCACAAGGTCTCTTTGTACCTACGGAGACTAACCAGGTCTCAGATTGGCCGCAGACCGGAGGTTGGTCCGCTCCCACCTTGCTGACGGGTCGTACCGAAAGTCGCTCTGAGAGGCTCTATATCTGTGTCCCTGACCTGTACAACGTTTGACCCTGACTTTGCGCCGCAGTTATATTAGGGCATCGCATCGCCATTCTGCCTAGCGGATGGGACCTATGTATGCGCTGATTCTGTCGGGAGGCAAGGGAGAGAGGCTACGGCCGCTCACTGACAGCTTGCCCAAGCCCATGGTGCCCGTGGCCGGCAAACCGATCCTGGAACGACAGATCGAGTGGCTGAAGGAAGGGGGTGTGCGCGGGGTGGTGTTCTTGGCGGGGTACCGCTGGGAGGCCATTCGCGACCACTTCGGCAATGGTGCGGGCTTCGGCGTAGACGTTGAGTACAGCGTGGAAGACACGCCGCTGGGACGGGGTGGAGCGATCAAGCAGGGATTTCACTTTTCTCCTGATTCAGGTGAGCCGGTGGTGGTCACCAACGGCGACATCGTGACGGAACAGCCTCTGTCTGATCTGTTGGAACTTCACCGCAACAGTCCCGCAAAGCAGAATGGTCCTTCGGTGACCCTCCTGTCGGTGCCGATGGTGAGTCCCTACGGCATCGTGGACATGGAGGACGGCGGAAGGGTGGTTGGCTTCCGGGAGAAGGTGGAGCTGCCGCACTGGATCAACGGGGGTGTGTACGTCTTCGACCGGGAAGTGTTCCAAGAGTTCCCTGACCTCGGTGACCATGAGGTGGAGACCTTTCCACGGCTGGCGGAGGAGGGGCGAATCGCTGCCCTTCAAACGCGGTCGTTCTGGACGAGTATCGACTCCTTCAAAGACCTGCGGGAAGCGGAGCAGTATCTATTGCGAGAAGGCGTGGCGTCGTAGCCGTCGCGGCTCGTGCGGGTGATGACCCAGAGCAAGACAGCGGACCCCTCTGCCGATGCAATTGAAAGCGCCTCCTTGGTAGCGAAGCTGGCGGCCGCCGTCAAGTCGAGCATCGGACAGGTGCTCGTGGGCAATGAGCCGGTCATTGAGTTGACCCTCGCGGCGGTGCTGAGCGGTGGTCACGTGCTCATTGAGGACGTGCCGGGCATAGGCAAGACCACCCTGGCGCGGAGCCTGGCCGAATCACTTCAATGCAGCTTCCGCCGAATCCAATGCACTCCCGACCTGATGCCCTCGGATATAACGGGGGTTCATTTTTTCAACCAGAAGGCGGGAGAGTTTGAGTTTCGCCCCGGGCCCATCCTGGCACAGGTGGTGCTGGCCGACGAGATAAACCGGGCGACGCCGCGGACACAGTCGGCGCTGCTGGAGGCCATGGCAGAGGGTCAGGTCACCGTTGACGACCGTACGATGACCCTGCCTGCGCCGTTTCTGCTGGTGGCCACGCAGAACCCCATAGAACTGGAGGGGACGTTCCCCCTGCCCGAGGCGCAGCTGGACCGATTCATGCTGAGGCTCAGGCTGGGGTACCCGGACGAGGCGGACGAAGAGCAGATGCTCCTGCGCTTCAACTCGGGCAACCCAATGGACGAGATGGTACCGGTGGCCAGCGGAGAGGACATTATCGAAACGCAGCGCCGGGTGAAGGAAGTCTACGTCGACCAGGTGCTGAGCAACTACGTGGTGCGCTTGACCCAGGCGACACGCAGCCATGAGGACGTGGAGCTTGGAGCGAGCCCGCGTGCCACCCTGGGGTTGTATCGCTGTTCGCAGGCGTTTGCGGCCATCCGCGGGCGGGGGTATGTCACGCCCGACGACGTGAAGGTGGTTGCGCCCTACGCGTTGTCTCATCGCACGATACTCACATCGCAGGCGAGGCTGCGGGGCCGGACATCGGAAGATGTGGTGCAGGACCTGCTGTCGAAGGTGGAGGTCCCGGTCTAGCCCGGGATTGCGAAGTGCGACACGAACTGTGGCCGCTGGTGTGCGGGCTGCTGATCCTGATTGGCCTGCTGACCAGCAGCGGCCTCCTGCTGGTGGTGGGGTCGCTGGTGGCGGTGGTGTGGGTGGCGGCGCGGCTGTGGGAGCGCCAGGGGTTCCGGCGGGTGACGTACAGCAGGGAGCTAGAGTACCGGCGCGCGTTTATCGGCGACACGCTGGATTACACGGTGGTACTGAGCAATGACAAGCCGCTACCGCTGATCTGGGTGGAGGCGCAAGACCCTTTCCCAGAAGGGCTGGAGCTCACGGGCGCAGTGGTGCGGGGTGCGACACTGGAGACGAACCGTCATCACAGCATCTCGACTTCGCTGCTGCCGTACCAGCGGGCGACGTGGAAATTCCCGATGCGCTGCATGAGGAGAGGATATCACCGCATCGGGCCAGTGCGCATGAGAAGCGGGGACATCTTCGGATTCTCCTCGACCGAGACGCGCAGGACGGACGTGGAGAACCTGCTAGTATACCCGCGGATAGTGGACATCGAGGGACTGCTCACGCCGCCGCAAAGCCCGTTCGGCCTGACGCGCGGACGGTTGCCGCTGTACCACGACACCAACCGGGTCAGGGGGCAGCGGGAGTACCATTCCGCAGACCCGATGAAGCACATCGACTGGAAGGCGACGGCCCGCGCGGGGGTATTGCAGACGAAGACGTTCGATCCCGCCGTGTCGATGAACATGGTGGTGGCCATGAACGGGTCGACCAGCGACTTCATCTGGCAGGGGACGAACCGACGGTTGTTCGAACGGACGGTGACTGCGGCGGCATCGACGGCGAGCGCGGCGGACCGGCTGGGGTACACCTTCGGGCTGATCTCGAACGCGGTGGCTTCCTATTCGGGGAAGTGGCTGAGCGTGCCGCCTGGCGCGGCGACATCGCAACTGACGCTGACGCTTGAGGCGCTGGCGATGGCGGCGCCGTACGTGGTGGCGATGCTGCCGGACGTGTTCCGGGCTGAGCGAGACCGCTTGCCACCTGGAGCGACGGTGGTCTACGTGACGGCTGTGGTCACCCCTTCGGTGCCGGAGCAGTTGAGAGAGATTTCTGAGCGGGGATTCCGTGTGCTGGTCCTGTACGCAGGCGACGGGGAGCCGCCGGAAAGCGTGAGCGAGTTTCCGGTTACCGGAATTGCTCACCTGCTGGACGAGTTGCCGGAGCTCGATAACGCATACCCCGAGGCGGATGACGCATACGCGAAAGAGCAGGAACCAGAAAGAGCCTGAATGGGAATGGGTACGGACGCTGAATGGCGCTGTTCTGGAGAGCCAGAGCGATAACGGTGGTGGCGCTCTTCCTTGAGAGCAGCTACCTCTACATTATCCTAGCGGTTTTCGCCAGCCTGACGAGATTCGACCAGCTACAGATGCCCTTCTGGCTGGTGCTGACAAGCCTGCTGTGGGGCTACCTGCTGTCTTCGTGGATTCTTGGCATGAGCGTCACGCCGGTGTTGCGGGGCGCAGTCGGGCTGGCGCTGGGTGTGCCGTCGCTTCTGGTGCTAACGGCGTGGAACGGCGGGGAGACGCTGCTGCCCTTTTCGCTCATCACCGACGGAGGCATGACGGGAGTGGGGCTGTTCGTCGGCTCAATGATCTTCCTGATCGTCGTGTGGTGGCGCGGTGTCGGATTGTCGCAGGAGGATGTCACGCTGGAGGTGGTCCGGTCTTCCTTTCAGGTTGGCGTGGTGGTGCTGGTGGCGGCGTCGCTGATAGATGCGGCGACCGAGGGGCGCATCGTAAGCGGGTTCCTGGTGGTGGGGTTCTTTGCGGTGGGACTGCTGGGGATGGCGGTGGCGCGGTTCTCGTCGGAGACTGGAAGCGAGAGGGAGATGCCGGCGCAGTGGCTGTTGCCGATTGCGACGTGCGTTGCGGGCGTGCTGGTGCTGGGGCTGCTGGTCAGCGCAGTGGGGATCGGAGGGCTGGACGACGTTACCAAGGTGGTGGCGCGGGCGGTTGCGGCTGCAGGGTACTGGATGCTGGAGCCGGTGCTGATGCTCATCGGGCTGCTGGCCGGTGCGCTGGTCAACGTGGGGAACTGGTTCTCGGAGCTGATGGGCGGCGGCAGCCTGGACGGGCTGATCGAGGCGCAGAGACGAATCGACGAGTTTCACGAGAGCCTGAGGGAAGCCGAGTCGGAACCCGGGGGAAACCGCCTGTTCACGGTGCTCCAGTGGACCGCGGCGACGATAGGAGGCCTAGCGCTGGCGTGGATCGTCTACGCGCTCTTCCGGTCCCGGCGTCGACGGGGGCGGGACGGCACAGTAGCGGAGAATCGGGAGTCACTGTTCACGCTGAAGCACGCGACGGACGATGTGGGCGATGCGCTGGGAGGGCTATTCGGCGTGCTTCGCCGGCGAGGGCGACGGGGGCGGAGACGAGCTGCACCGCGATCTCCGCGAGAGTATTACCATGCCCTACTGGAACTTGCGAGACTGGCGGGACGGCCGCGTGATTCGTGGGAGACGCCGAGGGAGCACCAGCGGGGGCTGTCGGGCGTATTGCCGGCGGATCCGGTGGCGAGCATTGTGGAGGAGTTCCAGCACTCACACTACGGGGCGACGCCGCCGAGTGATGCGCAACTGGAAGGGCTGCAGGCCAGCCATTCGGAGCTGGAAAGGTTTCTCAAGGAGCTTCCCCGGGAGGAGTAGCCGGGGGCAAGTTGGCGGGGAGGAGCAGCAGGTAGGGCCAACGGGCGGTATCGCGGTATCAGTCGGGAGCGACTGGTGTTGGGCTTGCTTTCGCAAGCTACGGCGCATCCGGGATTTTCAGTCATTCGGTTGGAAAGGAGCCTGGGTGCCGCAGATGGGTTTGCGTCGGCCCGGCCTGACCGATGACTGGAACATCGCGTCGGGTGATCAGGGCGCGCTGGCTGTTATTTGAAGGCGGGGATGACCTGCTCGGCGATGGTGGCCATCAGGCGGCGGAGGGCAGGGACATCGCCGGAGTTGAGGGCGAGGACGAAATGGTCGACGCCTGCTTCGCCGTAGGCCTCCATTCCGGCGCGGAGAGCGCCCATGTCATCGCCGGAAAGCCGGGCCCGGCCGGCGGCGCGCTGGCTGGAGGGGCCGCCGTGGACCTCGACCTCGATGCGGGAGGACATGGCGATGTCGGCGGGGTTGCGGCCAGCCGCCTCGGCTAGGGAGGATATTTCGGCGCGGCCGATGGCGAAGTCCTCGGGGGACAGGCCGGTGGGATGCCAGCCGTCGCCGAGGCGGGCCGTTCGGCGAAGGGCCCCGGGAGAGGAGCCGCCGACCCATACGGGGATGCTGGGTTGCACCGGCTTGGGCGAGAAGTAGAGGTCGGAGAAGTCCCAGTTGCGGCCGTGATACTCGGGCTTTGTGCTGGCCCAAAGTTCCCGCATGACGCGGATGGACTCGTTGGTCAGGGAGCCACGCTCGGACATCGGTATGCCGAGGGCTTCGAACTCTTCGGTCATGGCCCCGACGCCCACGCCGAGGGTTACCCGGCCGCCAGACATCTGGTCGAGGGTGGCGGCGTACTTGGCGAGCTCGACGGGGTTGTGGTAGGGCAGCACCAAGACCGACGTTGCAAGGGTGACGCGGCTGGTGGTGGCGGACATATAGGACAGCATGGCCATGGGGTGGTAGTAGGGCCGGTCCTCGAGCCGTTCGCGGATGTAGCCGGTGTTGAACAGGTGGTCCATGACCCATAGGGAGTCATAGCCCATGGATTCGGCCTCCGGGCCCAGGGCCAGGACCTGCTGGGGGTCGGCCACACCCCAGTTGTTGGGAATGGTAACGCCAATCTGAGCCATAATCTGCCCTCGTTCGACCTTGCGCGTGGGGGGAATCTACGCCGTGTTGACCGCTGCTATGACGGAGGCCGTCTCGACGGCGGCGAGGGCAGCGTTCGCACCCATATTGCCGGACTTGCCGCCGGACCGGTTGAGTGCCTGCTCCATGTTCTCGGTAGTGAGGACGCCGAAGATGGTGGGGATGCCGGTCTCCATACCGACGGAGCCCGTGCCGCCCTGGGCTTGTCCGGCGACCATGTCGTAGTGGGTGGTCTCGCCGCGGATGACTGCGCCGAGGCAGATTACCGCGTCGCAGCGCCCGCTCTTGGCGAAGGCTCGGGCGACCACAGGAAGCTCGAAGGAGCCGGGCACCCAGGCCACGGTGATGTCGGAGTCGCGCACGCCGCACCGGGTCAGCGTCTCGAGGGCGCCTTCCAGCAACTGTTTGGTGATGATCTCGTTGAACCGGGCGCAGGCGATGCCGACGCGTAGGCCCTGTCCGTTCAATTCGCCCCTGATTTCGTTGGGCACAATCAGAACTCCTTTGTGATATTGGAAGTACGCCGGCTATGGCGGTGATATTGGGAATCCGGGTGTTTTCCAGAAATTCGGGCGCTGAGCGTAACCTGCGCGGCGGTATATGGCAAACGGCCCAAACAGAGGCCAGGAGAATTCTATTGGGCCGTGCCTACACCCATCTGCATGATTCGTTCCAGCAGTTCATCCTCGCGCACCATGCCGGACACGGAGGAAATTTCGTTGATTACGGTGAGAGGGACCTGACGGAGTCCGTAGCGGCGAGCCATTTCGGGGAATTCCTCGGCCTCAATGATATCGGCGATGATGTGCTTGCTTTCGACCGCCATGGCGTGGGCCAATAGCCCCATACCGGCGGACACCTCATTGCCAGGGGTCACGAAGACCTGAAGGTGGACGGGGCGGTTGATGCGGCGAAGCTGCTTCCTCGTGTTCACCGACAACCTTGTCGAGCCCCGGGACACGGTCTTGAGGCTCTCGATGAAGACTGGCAGGGAATAGCCCAGGGGCAGACCGTAGAAGCGCAGGCGGCCACCGTCCTCAGTACCCAGCAGAATCGCGGGGATTCGAGACACGCCGTCCTCGCGAGCCCGACCCGGTTCCAAGTGGAACTCCACCGTTTCGAGGGAGAGCCTTGGGGAAAGGGCGGTCAGCTCTTCGAGAAGCTGGCCTGCCTGTGGACAGTAGCGGCAGTCGCGCCCCGGGATGGCGATGGGCGAGGGTCTCTGGGTGTAAAAGCGAAGCCCGACGTCGCTCTTCAGGTGCTTACGGAAGTCCCGCTTCAGACGCGTTCGCTCCTGAAACGGGATGAGAGAATCTTGCGCCGTCGCCATCGGTTGGACTCCTCACTGATGGACGGGATGAGGCCAGTTTACACGGGCAGGGAGCGGTTAGCCAACCGGCAAGCGGGGTTTACCACAGAGACCGCGGATACGGACCGGGTCGGCCTGCAACATTACAAAAAGGCTCCGTGGGTTGACTGAAGGATAGGAGGAGCTGAGAAGTCGCAGATAACGCCGGCATCGCTACCACTATCGTAGAAGGGCGCGGTCGTCGTTGGCAAGGGGGAAATGTCAGTAAGGCGGGGTTGCGATTCATGGGGGTCTGGTCGATCATGCGTCCTCGGGTTGAGGGTCTCATATCCGCCTGAACCCTATGCTTCGTGCACGCGGGTTGGGACAGCATCCAATGTCCATGAGGGGATGCTGATTGGGGCTTCGGTCTCATGACCCTGGGGCCTCGCGCGCGCGTGGAAGTGTAACATTCGGTAACTTTCTGTAACGTTTCGTAGCAAACCGGATTATCTTGGGGCTTAACTGAGGCATGGGAATCGGGTTGCTACGGGCCCCGAGTGGGCGCTGTGGGACGTTCTCAACAAGAACAATTGTACGATAAATCGCGGCTCAAGGCAAGGACGGTTCGACGGGAGGCGTCAACAACGAGGCGGTCTGACTAGGCAAGGGGTTGGCTTCCCGCCCGCTCAGGCACGGCGGTTGGATGGCGCGGTTGCTTCTTTGGCGGATGGGTGTGTGGAGCCAAACGCTGGCTTAGGGAGGTCAGCCGTTCTTGTTGAGCATGTCGCGGATGGTGAACATTCTCTGGAAGAGGGTGAAACAGGAGACGGCGGCGATGGCGACAAGGATGCCGAAGAGGAGCCAGGGGACCCAGCCGAATATGAGGCCGATGCCGAGGATGGCGACGCGCTCGGTGCGGGTCATGACGCCGGCGCGGGTGAAGACGCCGAGGCCCTCGCCTCGGGCGCGGAGGTAGCTGACGCCCTGGGAGAATACAAGGGCGAGAAGCAGGGCGACGATGAACAAGGCGCGGTATTCGTCGGTGTGTTCGCCGCGTAGGGCGTAGACGCCGAGGCCGACGAAGAGGGCGGCCTCGCCGAGGCGGTCGAAGACGGAATCGAGGAGTGCGCCGAAGGGCGAGTCCTGGCCGGTGAGACGGGCGAGTGCGCCATCAAATAGGTCGAGGATACCGCCGGCGAGGAACACGACGCCGCCCCAGACAAGCCAACCCGAGGCGACAAGATACGCTGATACGACGCAGACGGCGAAACCGAGGATGGTGATGGAGTTTGGGGAAAAGCCAAAGGCCCTGAAGAGCCGGGCGCCCGGTTCCTCGAAGTAGCTGCGGACAGCGCCCCTAAGCTGTTCTCTTCCCAGCAACGCCATCAGCCATCAGAATACATTCCTGGTAGTACTGCTCGACGCGGCTTGCCACGACTTCCCACCGGTAACCCTCGGCGGCGGCGCGGCCGCGCTGGCCCATTGCGCCTCGCGATTCAGGGTCTCGGATGAGGGTTTGGAGCTGGTGCGCCAGAGACTCGACGTTCTTGTTGTGGAAGAGCAGGCCCTGTTCGCCGTCCTGCATGACGCCGCGGTAGCCCTCGATGTCTGAGGCGACGACGGGTCTTCCGGCAGCCATGGCCTCGAGGAGGACGATGCCGAAGCTCTCGCCGCCGGTGGCGGGGGAGCAGAAGATGTCTGCGGAGGCGTAGTAGCGAGGCAGGTCATCGTAGGGCACGCGGCCGAGGAACTCGACGTCCTGCAGGTTCTGGGAGCCGAGGACATGGTAGGAGTCCTTGTCGGGGTTGCCGGGGCCCACCACGAGGAGGCGAATGTTGGGGTTGTCCCACTTGAGGCGTCCGTATGCTTCGAGGAGGTAGCGGAGGCCCTTACGCTTCTCGAGACGGCCGACGAAGATGATGTTGGTCTTGCCGTCCTGGTACTGGGGCCACGGTTCGGCGCGCTGGGAGAAGTGGTCGACGTCAATGCCGTTGGGGATGATTTCGTAGTCCCCGGGGAAGGTGCCGTTGACGTATCGCATCGCGGCGCCGGAGACGGCAATGCTGCCGTGAAGCCGGCTGCGCCAGCGCTTGATGACGGGGCGGGTCATCTTGTACAGGTGCTGGCGGTTGTGGAAGGCATGAAAAGTGCCAACGTTGACCGTGTTGGAGTATTCAAGGACGGTCAGGGGAAGGATGGGAGCCATGGGCTCGTGGAGGTGGATGACGTCATATTGCTCGCGCTGCAGCAGGGCGCGGATGCGACGGGCAAGCCACCAGGACAGGGAGACGCGGGCGATGGAGCCGCCACTGGGCAAGGGGACGGAGCGGCCGAGGGGAACGAGTAGGTCGGCGTCCTGACATTCGCGAGAGGGAGAATGGGGGGCGAGCACCTGAACTTCATGGCCCGACCGCCCCAACTCTCGGGCGAGCTGAGACACATGCATAGTCACGCCGCCCGGCCAAGTGAAATCGTAGGGAGACACCATCGCAATCTTCAACGGTATCCTCCGAAAGACGCCGTCACTCCGCCACGGAGCTCAACCCCTGTCCAGGGGAACTGAATCCATTCCCCGCAATGAAGGCGTCGGTCATATCCCTCGCAGTGTCGTCGGTGTACTGGATGGGAGGAGACTTCATGAAGTAGGCGCTGGGGCCCTCGACTGCGCCGGCGAGGCCGCGGTCCATGGCCAGCTTGGCGCAGCGGACGGCATCGACGACGACGCCGGCGGAGTTGGGGCTGTCCCATACTTCGAGCTTGCACTCGAGGCTGATGGGCGCGCCGCCAAAAATCTGCCCCTCCATGCGGATGTAGCACCACTTGCGGTCCTTGAGCCACGGGACGTGGTCGCTGGGGCCGACGTGGATGTTGTCTGGGTCGATCTCTTCGTCGAGCTGGGAGGTTACGGCACCGGTCTTGGAGATCTTCTTGGAAGTGAGGCGCTCGCGCTCCAGCATGTTGAGGAAGTCGGTGTTTCCGCCGAAGTTGAGCTGGTAGGTGTTTTCGAGATGGACGCCGCGGTCTTCGAACAGGCGTGTCAGGACGCGGTGGGTGATGGTGGCACCGAGCTGGGACTTGATGTCGTCGCCGATGATGGGGACGCCACGCTCTTCGAAGCGGCTGCGCCAGTATTCCTCGCGGGCGAGGAACACGGGGATGCAGTTGACCATGGCGCAGCGGGCGTTGAGGATTTGCTCGACGTACCACTTGGTGGCCTGCTCGCTGCCAACGGGAAGGTAGTTGATGACGACGTCGACTTCGCGGTCGCGAAGGATGCCGGTGATGTCGGAGGTGGAGTGGTTGGACTTTTTGACGAGGTGGGAGACGTAGCGGCCGATGCCGTCGTGGGTCATGCCGCGCTCTACGACGACGCCGGTGGGGGCGACGTCGGCGAACTTGATGGTGTTGTTGGGCTGAGTGAAGATGGCCTCTGAAAGGTCGTGGCCGACCTTGTTTTCGTCTATGTCGAAAGCGGCGACGACTTCAATGTCTTCGATTCGATAATCGCCAATGCGATTGTGCATGACACCTGAGACGGTGTTGGCGTCGGGAGTCTCAACGTACTTGCTAAGGCCCTGAACCAGGGAGGAGGCGCAGTTGCCCACGCCGATGATGGCTACCTTGACTTTGCCCACTTAGAGGCTCCTTTGCGCCGACAGGGGTGCCGTCCGGCTACCGATGCGACTAAGATTTGCCGGACGCCCGGATGGCGGCAAACCGGCCAAAATATCGTATTAGATTGTATCAATCAGGCGGCCCGCGCTCAACCGAGAGGGCGAGCGGGGAAATTGCTAGTCGAAAAAGCGGACGATGGCGGTGCGGTCGTCGTACCTGAACCGGACGCCCAGCTTCTCGGGAACGCGACCCTCGACGAGGCGACCGGCGATGATTTCCTCGATGCGGCCGGTGGCCTCTTCGGGGGTGGCCGAAGTGCGGACGATGTCGGCCAGTTCGGTGATGTCCATGTTGTCGGTTACGCCGTCGGTGGCGAGGACGACGCGGGAGCCGGGCTGGACATCCAAATCGCGATGGACCATTTCGCCCAGGGAAGCGGCTGCGCCGACGGCACGGGCGACGCCGACGTGCAGGAAGCCGCCGACACGGCCGAGGAGGCGTTCGTTGGAGTCGGGCGTCACGAGGACGACGGGGCTATCGCCGGCGGCTGCGACATAGAGGCGGCCGCCGCGATACAGGGCGACGGAGACGGTGGTGAGGAGGAAGCGACCACCGCCGACGCCGAAGAATTCGTCGTTGACCTCGTTGATGGTGGAAACGATGTCGTCGATGCTGTCGGCCTTGCTGTCGGCGAGCGCCTCTCCCAGTTCACGGCTGGCCTCGCCGCCGCCGTGGCCGGTGACGCCGTCCATAACGACGTCGAGGAATTCGCCGGTACCCAAGTCGCGGGTCAGCAAATTGTCTTCGCCATGAGCTGAATTGTCGTGCAGCGTTGAAAAAGTGCTGGCAACCATAGGTAGCGTCCTCAAGAACTCCTGATTTGATTTTGGGTGATTTCGTTATGCCGTCAATGCGGCAAGCTCGGAATCCGGGTCGAACCGGAACTGCGTCCAGTAATCGCCGCGCAGCCAGTCGAGGGCTTCACGCCAGGCGGTTACGGCGAGGTCGTAGTCCGGCAGGGCACGGTTGCGAGCGGCGACGGATTCGAGCCAAGCGTTCAAGTCGTCGCGAAAGCCGCGGTATTCAGTGTATGCCCGCGCTTCGATTTTATCCAGCATGGCGGCGCCGGCGGCTGCCACGTGCTCGTCTGCGCCAAGGAGTCCGCGGCGGATTTCGGCGAGTTCCTGCTGGACGTTCACGATGGGGCGAATGCCGCGGGCGCCGCGGTAGCCGTCGGGCGCTTGCGGGGGATCCTCGGGGGTGGTGTAGAACTTGAGCAGTTCGAGACAGGCATCGTTGACGTCGATGGGAGGCCGACCGCGGGGGGCAGGGTCGTCGATTCCGGCGAGGGCGCCGGAGTCTATGACCTGGACCACGCCCGAGCCCGGGCTGAAGAAGACGTTCTGAGGACGGAGGTCCATGAGGATGTAACCAGAGTCGAGGTAGGCCTGTTCTAGGTCGAGCAGCCGGGTATGAACGGGGTATGGAGTCCAGTCAGCGGACTGCACGAGGGGGAACATGGCGAAGAGGTTCTGGCCTGCTCCTATGGGGACGCCGCGGATCCGGGACATCATGTCGCCGAGCAGTGGGATGCCGGAGGCGCGGCCCTGAACGAAGACAGTGTATGGCTCGCCAACTTCGTCGCCGAAGTAGGCGTCGTGGACGGCGGTCTCGGTGTAGCCGAGCAAGGGTGCGAGGAGCCCGTCGGCGTCGCCAGCCTGATCGTAGGCGTGGAGGAGCCGCTCGGTGCGGGCTTCTATCGCGCCGTGCTGCTTGCGTGTGACGGCCTGGGGAACTGGACGCTTGAGGGCAACCTCGGCACCGGTTTCGCGGTCGACGGCGGCACGCACGTCGTAGTCGGCACCGGTGCCCAGACGGCCGGTAATCTCGTAGCGTTCCAGTTCAACTTTTTCCACCAACTGCGTATCTCCAGGCCATGCAGTGCGGGAGCAATAAGGGCCGATTGAAAATCCTGTTGATGTTAAGTCGCGCTCAGGCGGATTTCAACCACGGCGGATGGTTTCAGCGTCTTACCGCGCATCTCATCCGTCCGGAGCGCGGTAGCCAATTGACAGCCATTCTTCCTTCGGCCACTCCAGTTCGGGAGTGAAACCGAGGGCCATAGCGGTATCGTCGACCTCGGGTCTTTGGGTTGCGAGCAGTCCTGAGGCGACGAGCATTCCGCCGGGCCGGAGAGCCTGGAAGATGAACGGGGCCCGGTCGGCCACACCGCGGGCGGAGATGTTGGCGACGGCGAGGTCGATGGACGCAGGCGGCGCGGAAGGATGGGGTACGGAGCCCTTTGCGAGGGTGACGCGGTCCTGAAGGCGGAGGCGGCGGAAATTCTGCCGTGCGGCGGATACTGCCTGCCCATCTATGTCGAGCGCCACCGCCGATGCCGCGCCGAGTTGCAGGGCGGTGATGGTCAGGATTCCCGAGCCGACGCCGAGGTCGAGGATGGTCATTCCCGGTTGGACAAGTTCCTCAAGGGCTTCCATGCAGGTGTAGGTGGAAGGGTGGTAGCCGGTGCCGAAGGCGATACCGGGGTCGAGCTCGATGACGACCCTGCCGCCTACTGCTTCCATGTCCAGCTCAACCCAAGAGGGCTTGATCATGAGGCGGCTGCCCACGGGAAGGGCATCGTAGTGCTGCTTCCAGCTGTTCTGCCAGTCTTCGCCATCGTCGAGGTCGCGAATGGCGAGGTCTCCCAAGGGTTCGATGGCGCTGATGAGCCTGATTCCCACGTCGATACGGGCGAGACGCTGGGTGGAACCGGATTCCAGGTAAGTCCTCAGCATCACGCGTCCGGCTCCCTGGGGTTCGGTACTCAGACCCTTGCCGTAACGATTGAAGAGGTAGGAAACGGGTTCCACGTATTCGTGGGGAACGGCGATGCTGAGTTCCTGCCAAGACATCTAGAAGGCGTCCTTAATACGGTCGAACAGGCCCTTTTCCGAGTTCTCGTCGAGGCCTTCCTCGGGACTGACCCCGTTGCTTTCCTGAGCTTTATCTTTCTTCGAACGCCTTTTCCTGCCGTTTGACGGGGATTTCCCGGACGGCTTTTCGCCGTTGAAAGAGCGGGCCAACTCCTCCAGCAGTTCGCGCTGGTGGGAGTTGAGGGAACCGGGCACCCTGATATCGGCCACGATGCGCATATTGCCGCGGCGGTTGGAGTTCAGGAAGGGGACGCCCTTGCCGCGAATGTTGAACACCGTGCCGGGTTGGGTGCCTTGGGGGACTTTGAAGTCCTCGTCGAAGCCGTCGATGGTCGGGATGACCTTGTCGATGCCCAAGGAGGCCTCGGCCACGTTCAGCGACAAGGTGTAAATGATATCGGTGCCTTCGCGTTGGAACAGGTTGTGCTCCTGAACATTGACCGCGACGTAGAGGTTGCCGGCGCCACCGCCGTCGGTACCGACGTCGCCCTCACCGCTGAGCCTGACCTGCATTCCGCCTTCCACGCCTGCGGGGATGCGAACTTCTATCTTGCGCTTGCGGCGCTCTCGCCCTGCACCGCGACAGTTGGAGCAGGGATTGGCGATGACGTTGCCGCGTCCTGCGCAGGTGGAACAGCCCACGACCTGGGTGAACTGGCCGAAAACGCTGCGCTGGGAGCGGCGAATCTGGCCGCTGCCTCGGCAGGTGGAGCAGGTGTCAACGGAGGTGCCGGGTTCGTTGCCGGCCCCGGAGCAGTGGTTGCAGGGCTCCAGGCGATTTAGCTCGATTTCCCTTTCGGCACCGAAGATTGATTCTTCGAAACTGAGGATAACCTGCTGCTGGATATCGCCGCCGCGCCGGGGCTGGCGGGCGGAGCGGGAGGTGGAATCACCGAAGAAGGAATCGAAGATATCGCCGAAGCCGCCGAATACGTCGAAGCCGTCGAAAGGACTGCCGCCCGCCTGGGCGCCCGAGCCGACACCGGCCCTTCCGAAGCGGTCATACTGGGCGCGTTTCTGCGAGTCGGACAGGACCTGATACGCCTCGTTGATTTCCTTGAACTTATCCTCGGCGTCGGCGTTCTTGTTGCGGTCCGGGTGAAATTCCATAGCCTTGCGGCGGAACGCGCGGCGAATGTCCTCATCGCTGGCGTTACGGGCGACGCCCAGAACGGCGTAGTAGTCCTGGTCAGGCATCAGTTATCACTCAAAGGTCGTCGAGAATGAAATGCACACATGCAGATATTGTAGTGGAGCAGCAGCCCGCGCTCAATAGCGGCGTGCGTTACATAATGCGAGTCTGTTGAGGAGGGCATTCGGGTGCTGGCAGTACGAGTCTCGCCTTGACGCTAGGGGGGCTGCTCGCTATGATTCAGATAAGGAGCAAAAATTAAAATACCCTCAATATCTGGGGTTTTGCTCAAGATTGGATACAGCAGGCGGAAAGGAAAGATGATATGACTACAGTTGTCATCGCAATCCTAGCCGTCCTGGCGGCCGTGGGTCTAGGGATAGCAGCGTGGCTCGGAATTCGGCAGAGGAGCCAGGCGTCACGATTGGCGCTAGCTGGCCAAACCGCCGAAGGTCTGACCGCTCAAGCACAGGATGAGAGCGCCAAAGTCCTCCAGCAAGCGCAGGAGGAAGCCCGCAAGCTACGAAACACTGCAGAGTCGGAAATCAAGGAACAGCGCCGGGAGCTCACCAGGCTGGAGGACAGGCATCTTCAGAGGGAAGAGCAACTGGAGCGGAAGATAGAGGCACAGGAACAACGGCAGGAACAACTGGCAGAAAGAGAGTCCCAACTCGAGGAAGTACGCAGGGAGGTCGAGGAACATAAGGCCGAACAGACAAGAACTCTCGAGCGAATTGCCGGACTATCCGTTGAGGAGGCCCGGGAAGTGGTCGTCAGGCGCGGAGAAGAGGACGCGAAGCATGACCTAGCCCGGCGCTATTACGAACTCGAACGGGACAACAAGGAAATGGCGGACGAAAACGCCCGCAAGATAATTGCCGTTGCCATCAACCGGCTCGCATCCGAAGTGGTGTCGGAAAGCACCACTTCCGTGGTATCCCTGCCCAACGATGAGATGAAGGGTCGTCTCATAGGCCGTGAAGGACGAAACATTCGGACCCTGGAATCGTTAACCGGGGTTGACGTAATCATTGACGATACTCCCGAAGCAGTGACAGTGTCCTGCTTTGACCCGGTGCGACGGGAAGTCGCAAGGTTGGCCCTGGAGAAGCTTGTCTCGGACGGACGGATTCAGCCCGCCCGAATCGAAGACATGGTGAACAGAGCCCACAACGAAATCGACCAGACCATAATGAAGGCCGGCGAACAGGCCACCTTCGAGGTGGGCGTGAGCGGGCTCGACAGGGAGTTGGTCCGGCTGCTGGGGCAGCTCAAGTATCGCTACAGCTACGGCGAGAACGTGCTGCAACACTCGGTAGAAGTGGGACTGCTGGCCGGGATGCTGGCCGCAGAGGCCGGAGCCAACGTTCAGGTCGCCAAGGTGGGCGGCTTGTTGCACGATATCGGCAAGGCCCTGACGCACGAGGTGTCGGGACCGCACGCCGAGATCGGGGCTGAGATTGCCAAGCGGCACGGCATCAACCACAGCTCGTACCGAGGCATTCTGGAGCACCACTGGGACGAACACGAAACGGTGGAGTCGTTCCTGGTCGCGGCGGCCGATGCGATCAGCGCGGCGCGCCCCGGGGCCCGCAAGGAGTCGCTGGAACTCTACGTGAAGCGCCTCAGGGAGCTGGAGGAAGTCGCAGCCAGCTTCGGTGGCGTGGAGCGCACGTTTGCCATCCAAGCCGGGCGAGAAGTGCGGGTGATGGTCAAACCCGATGACATGGACGACATCAAGTCGGCTTCCCTGGCTCGCGACATTGCCAGGAAGGTAGAAGAGGACCTGGTGTTCCCCGGGCAAATCAAGGTAACGGTCATTCGGGAAACCCGCAGCGTGGAGTACGCTCGCTAAGAACAGATCAGAGTCATTACCGAATCCGACCTGTCTGCCGTTCCGCCTGGCAGGCAGAGCCGGTAGCACGGGACAACGGGAAAGGGACTCAGGAGCAGGAATCACCGGCTGCTGGGTCCCTTTTTCAGCGGAATATTCAGGACGCAGTCGGCAGTAAGGACTTAATTCCCTTGCGAATTTTGATGATAGGCGACGTTATCGGGAGGCCCGGCAGGGAAGCACTCCTGCGAATTCTCCCGGGCCTGCGACAGGAGAAAGAGCTCGACCTCGTGATCGCGAACGGCGAAAACACGGCGGGCGGATTCGGGTTGACCGTGGATACAGCATCCGAACTGCTGGACGCGGGGGTGGACGTCATCACGTCGGGAAACCACATCTGGGACAAGAAAGAGTTCATTCCCTACTTGGATGACGCACAAGGTGAAGGCCTGCCGGTGGTGAGGCCTGCCAATTATCCCGATGCTCCGGGAGTGGGGGTCATCCGACGCAAGGGCGTGGCCGTGGTGAACCTCATGGGCCGGGTGTTTATGGCGCAGCTAGATTGTCCATTCAGGACGGCCGACCGGCTGCTGGATGAGATACGGGGCGAAGAGGATACGCCGGTGGTGATAGTGGACTTCCACGCGGAGGCCACCTCAGAGAAGCAGGCGATGGGCTGGTACCTGGACGGGCGGGTCAGCGGGGTGTTCGGCACGCACACGCACGTGGGCACCGTCGATGCGCGAATCCTGCCGCGGGGCACGGCCTACCTCTCTGATGTCGGGATGACCGGTCCGATGGACTCGGTGATTGGAAGCGACACGAATTCGGTGCTGCAGCGCTTTCTGACTTCGATGCCAAACACTCTCACCGTGGCCAAGGGGCCATGCGTATTCAATTCGGTCCTAGTTGAAGTAGACGAAGAAACCGGACGCTCCCTATCGGTGGAGCGCGTGGACAGGACGACCGGCAGATGAGCGCACCCGCAGACCTGCACCTTCATACCCTGGCGTCGGACGGACGCCTCACGCCCACGGAACTGGTACAGCTGGCGGCCAGCCAAGGGCTGCAGACGATAGCGGTTACCGACCACGATACGACCGATGGTCTGGAAGAGGCCTTCGAGGCGGCGAGGGAGTTCCCGGGGCTGCGGATCATACCGGGCATCGAGCTGAGCGCCGACGTGCCGGGCGACGAGGTGCACGTGCTGGGGTATTTCCTCGACCCGGGGAACGAGAACCTTCAATCTGAGCTGAGGCGCTTTCGGGCCGGGCGGATTGACCGGGCCAGGACGATGGTGGAAAAGCTGGGAGAGCTGGGCATCAATATCGAATGGGAAAGAGTGCAGCACTTCGCCGGGGATGGCGCTGTGGGACGGCCACACATCGCGATGGCCCTGGTCGAGGCGGGATTCTGTAAGGAGCCGAAGGACGCCTTTCCTGAGTACCTGGGGAGGAATGGGCTTGCCTACGTGGAGCGAGCGAAACTGACCCCGGCGGAAGCGGTGGGCATCATCAGGGAAGCAGGTGGCGCGGCGGTGCTGGCACACCCGGCGTACATGAACGATATGGAAGCGGGGGTCGCAAACCTGGCGGGCATCGGCCTGGCGGGAATGGAAGTGCATTACGCCAAGTACCGCGACGACACGATCCGGCAGCTGGCGCGGCTGGCCCGCGAATACGGGCTGATTGCCTGCGGAGGGAGCGATTACCACGGCATGGGCAACAGCGACGAATGCCTGCCGGGGGAGAACGGCCCACCGCTGGAATCGGTCGATCTGCTGGAGGCCGCTGCGGTCACTGCACAGCAGGGCACCGACGGGTAGGCGTGCGGCGACAGGGGACTGCGTGAAAGCCCCAATGGCTCCTCGGTAACTGTCGGATGGAAATTGCCGGACTTTACATCGCTGCCTTCCTCCTGGGTTCCTTCCCCACGGCGTACCTGCTGGGAAGGGTGGTCAGAGGGATCGATATCAGGCGGTACGGAAGCGGGAACGCCGGGGCCAACAACGTCAGGGAGCATGTGGGCAAGAAGTGGATGGTCGTGCAAGCGGCCACCGACTTCCTGGTGAAGGGCGCCGGATCTATATGGTTTTCGGTCTATGTCGCGGGGGTTGAGTGGAATTCGGCGTTGATCATCGGACCTCCGCTGCTGGCGCTGCTGGGCAACAACTGGTCGCCGTTCCTGAAACTGCAGGGCGGGCGGGGCCTGGGTGTGGCGGTGGGCACACTGCTGGCGTTTTCGCCGGTTATCCTGGGAGTTGTGCTGGTGATCTATTTCGGCGGCTGCCTGGTCAACCGGGCCGGTGCGGCCGTCTGGGCACTGGCAGCATTGTTGCTGCTTCCGGTGCTGGCGTTCGCGGTGCCCGAGGGGCTGAGAATGCTCGATGAGCTTACGATGGTCTGGTTTTCCCTGGGAGTCCTGGGGATTGCGCTGGCCAAACGGTTGCTGGCGAACTGGTCGCCAATGCCCAACGAACTGCCGCGCAGGAAGGTCCTTTTCAACCGTCTGGTGTGGGACCGGGACGTGGACGACCGAACACAGTGGGTTGAACGTATACCTGACGCGTCCGGCTGAACGGACGCCGACAGGAGCAGGTAATGGCCACGGAACCGCGAGAGGCGGGCCAGGATGCCAACGCCACATATTGCGACTGGCACCCCGACACGGAGACGCGGTTGCACTGCAGCGCGTGCGGCAGGAGCATCTGCACTCTGTGCCTGGTGCAGGTGCCGGTGGGCATCCGATGCCGGGAATGCGGCCGTCCCGAGAAGCTGCCCACCTACGACGTGCAGCCCACGTACCTGCTGCGGGCGGTCGGTGTGGCTTTCGCCATCGCGCTCATCGGCGGCGTCCTGTGGGGCGTCGTGTACAACGCGCTGTTCGGAATACCGTTCGTGTCGGTGCTGCTGGCCGCTGGGATGGGATATGGGACGGCCGAGCTGATCGGCCTGTCGGTGAACAGGAAGCGGGGCAACACGCTGGCGTGGGTTGCGGGCTCCGCCGTGGGAGTCGCGGGTCTGATTCATCTGGTATTCTTCGGCCCGTTCACCCTGTTTGGGTTGATCGCCGTCGCGATGGGGATATTCATTGCCGTGGTGAGAATCCGCTGACCGCGGTGCTCATTCAGCCGACGTCGTCCCCCACAGCGAGCTCTTCGCGCAATTGGCGCAGCGTTTGCCGGATGACTTCCGCGTGGAAGCCGCGCCGGTGGAGATATGCCCCAACTCGCCGGTCGAAGGTGGACCTGTCGCTACCTGCCTGTCTGGAAGCGTACCTGGCTGCGGCGCGGTGGGCCGCGTTCTCCTGATCGAACCCTTCCATCGCCGCCTCGATCACTTCATTGGAGACGCCGCGCTGCTGCAGCTCGCGTTCCATCATCCTGCGGCTGCGGGGGGACCGTCGCTCGCGGCTTTCCCGCCATTGACGGGCGAAGGCGTCGTCGTCGAGCAACCCTTCGGCCTGCAGCTTCTGCACGGCCTCCTCGGTCTCTCCGTCTCCGAACTTCGATGCGAGGCGGTCCGTCATTTCCGACACCGTTCGCGGCCGGTAGGCGAGGAGTCGCAGGGCCATGGCCCGCACTTTGCGGGAGCGGTCGCGAGAGGGCGATTCGTCGTGCGGTTCTGGGGATGTGGCGTAGTGCATGGAGGAGGGCCTGGGGAGGTCTTGGCTTGTTGGCGCTGCCCCGCGGGGTTGGCCTCGAGGCAGCGCGGCGTTGACTAGTCCTGGGAGCCGGGCTCTGAGCCGTTCGATGAAGGAGAGCCGTAGGCGAGGGAGTCGCTTTCTCCCGGGACGGCTTCGGGTGCGACGTCTGCGGGGTCGTCGTCGTTGCGGATGCGCCTCTCGACGGATTCGGCTATCTCAGGGTGCTGCTGCAGAAATTCCTTGGAGTTTTCCCGTCCCTGTCCGAGACGGGTCTCACCGTAGGAATAGAATGCGCCCGATTTCTTGATGATGCCGCGAGAAGAGCCGATTTCGAGTAGGTCACCCATTTTGCTGATGCCGTGGTTGAACATGATGTCAAATTCGGCGACCCGGAATGGGGCTGCCACCTTGTTCTTCACAACCCGTGCGCGCACCCGGTTGCCGACCACCTCGGAGCCCTGCTTGATGGACTCTATGCGGCGCAGGTCTATGCGGACCGAGCTGTAGAACTTGAGGGCGCGGCCACCCGGCGTCACCTCGGGGCTGCCGTAGGTCACCCCGACCTTTTCCCTTAGCTGGTTGATGAAGATCACGGCGGTCTTCGACTTGTGGATGGTGCCGGTCAGTTTACGGAGGGCCTGGGACATGAGGCGAGCCTGGAGGCCGACGTGGGTGTCGCCCATGTCGCCCTCGATTTCCGCCTGGGGCACCAGGGCGGCCACGCTGTCGACCACGATGGCGTCGATGGCCCCGCTGCGCACCAGCTGTTCGGTGATGTCGAGGGCCTGCTCGGCGCTGTCGGGCTGGGCTATGAGGAGCTCGTTCAGGTCGAGGCCGCAGTTGGCGGCATACATCGGGTCGAGGGCGTGCTCAACGTCGATGTAGGCGGCGACGCCCCCCGCCTTCTGGGTCTCCGACATGATGTGTATAGCGAGTGTTGACTTTCCGGCGGACTCGGCGCCGAAGACCTCGGTTACCCTGCCGCGAGGTATTCCGCCGGTGCCCAGAGCCAGGTCAATGGCCAGAGAACCGGTGGATATGGATTCGGTGGCGAGGCTGTTGCTCAGTTCCCCCAGCCGCATGACGGCACCCTTGCCGTGGTCCTTCTCAATGCTGCTGAGGGTAATGTCCAGTGCTGCTTTCTTGTCGTTGTTTTCGGCCTTGTCTTTCTTCATCACCCGACACGTTCCTCTAATTGGATGCAGCAAGGATACATAGAGCTAATGTTCTGGTCAAGGGGCAAATGTCACTGGCCGGTAATCGGCTTCAGGCCGGGGCCCGCAGTTGGCGAAGGCGAAATGGCGGGAGAGTATGGAGGGACCAACTGGTCCGGTTCTAGAACTCTCAAGTGCCGCCCTTGAACCCGATGGTGACCGCGCCTTCTTCTACGATGACAGGGGTCACCCGTTCTCCGTTGGTGAGGGCGAGCAGTTCCGGGATGCGGTCCTCCTGTTTCGAGAGGTCCACGTCTTCGTAGGCAACCTTGCGCTTGCGGTAGTCCATCTTGGCAGCGGCCGAGAAGGCGCAATCGGGGTGGGTGTAAATAATCACCTGGTTGTCTTGAGCCACATTTCCCCCTGTAGGAACAGCCGGACGAAGCGGCAGTTTATGTATTCTGCGAAAATTGTACGCGCCCCAGAAGTTTTGTTCAACGATGCTTTGTTCGACGGCCAGTCAGTTCCAGGCGGACAATCGAGCCCAAAGAGCGTGAAGAGGGTATGCCTGCGCCGGAGGCGGGGTGTTATGCTAGGGTGAATACCCTGTCTTAAAGAAGGCCTGATGCCATGGATACACAGGGGAAGCAATCTTCCATCGAGACCCTGGCCTCTCTTCTCGAGCAATTTTCCATCGGCGCAGGGCGTATAACCCCTGGCCCGCGGGGTTTCCGCTTGAGCGAAGAGGACCGCATTCTCCTTGCCAGGGCGGTGGATTCCCTCACCAACGAGGAAATCGAGGGCGCGCTGCTCACCTACGGCAACGCCTGCTTCGCTTTGCGCAGACATCACGACGCCGTCTCAGCCTATCGCTCCGTGCTGGGCAGTGAGCCGGCCAGCATTGAAGCCCGGTTCAACCTGGGTCTGTCGCAACTGCGGCTGAGGCAGCCGGAACAGGCGGTGAAGGAATTCACCGAAACATTGGTGCGGTCCCCGCAGATGGCGGAAGCGTATTATCAGCGGGGCAACGCCTACGATGACCTGGGTGACGTTGAACAGGCGCTGGCCGACTATTCGAGGGCGATTGACCTGGCGCCGGAGTACATCCAGCCGATGTACAACCGGGGCATTGTGCTCGCCAGCGCCGGGCGTCACCAGGAGGCAGTCGTCCAGTTTGACAAGGTTATTGACCGGCGACCCGACATCGGAAACGCCTTTCTCAATCGGGGTGCTTCCCTGGACGAGATGGGGCTGCACGAAGAGGCCATACGCAGCTATGACCGGGCCGCTGAGCTCAATTTCGATGACCCCCGCCCGAGGTTCAACCGGGCCCGGACCTGTTACTACCTGGGCCGTCTGGAGGAAGCACTGGAAGGCTACACAGACGTGCTCCGGCTGGACCCGGACGACGCCGAGGCGTACAACAATCGGGGGCTGATATTCGACGCGCTGGGAGACTACGAATCTGCCGTGGCCGACTATGAGAACGCCCTTGAGGTGCGGCCTGATTTCTCGGAGGCCCACAGCAATCGGGGAGCCGTGCTGGAAGCCAAGGGCGATATTGAGGCCGCTCTGGAAGCCTATCATGCTGCCCTGGAAGGTAATCCCGGGCTGGCGTCGGCTCACTACAACGCGGCACGCGTGTATGCACAGATTGGAGAAGTGGGGCCCTGCCTGGAACACCTGGACAGCCTGCTCTCGATGGCGCCGGAACTGGGCGCGGAAGCAGCGCAGGACGAGCATCTGGCGTGGGCACTGAAGCTTCGCGAGATGCGCGACACCCGGGAACCGGACGCTCCGTCGGCTGGTCCGGACTAGCCGGGACCGGACGGTTCCTGCCGCAGCTCGGGATCCGCGCCAAGGTCTTCGGACAGCGAAAGCTCGTCGCGCACTTCCTGGACTTCAGCCGCGTGCATGCGGTGTCGGATGATAGTGCTGCGCAACAGCACCAGCGCCGCGAGAGTGGTGAGTCCCACCGCCAGCTGGACCTCGATGTTCTCTGTGACTGCGGGCTCTATGTCGTAGGCCAGGCTGAGGCCCAGCATTGACAGGAAGCCGGTGCAGATGCCCCATGCCGACCTCAGGTAGTGTTTCCGCATCAGCAGCACAGTCGCGACGCCGACCACAGTCGCCAATACCGTCAACACGGGAGCCAGGGCAACGCTCACGCCAATCAGCGGGGTCATGGCATCGCCGCCTCGGAACGACGAGAAGACCGAGGCCCAATGGCCCAGGATTGCGGCGCCGGCAGCCACCAGGGTGTATGGGGCTTCCACTCCCAGAGCCCAAGCCACGGCTACTGCGGCGGAGCCCTTTCCGACGTCTCCCGCGAACACCAGCAGGGCGCTGCGCCGGCCCACGTTAAAGAACACGTTGGCGGTTCCGGCCAAGGTGGTGCCGGTGCTGAAAATGTCCACTCCCTTGACAAAACGGCTGACCCACTGGGCAAAGGGCAGTGCCCCCAGCAGGTATCCGATGACTCCGGAAGCGACAAGTTGCAGTATTTCGACAGGGCTTTCCGGCATGTCCTCTCTTCAGGGCATCATCAGGCTGAGTCAAATGCGGGTGCGGCCTTCTGAAATCAGCGGGCTGCTAGACATAAATATAGCAGTGAAAGGGAAGAGGTGGTAGCGAATCGGGTTGCTATATTGCTGTTCTGCTCGCTTTTGCTGCGTTTCGGGGGTCGGAAGCCTGCCGGTCGGGTATACTTGCTGGAAATTTCCGTGGGGCCTCCCGGCACGAGGGCCTTTGGGGGAGCAACCCACAATCAAGGTCTGTGAGAAATGACTTCTTCATCAGCAACAGGGCCGCTGGCCGGCGTATCTGTTCTGGATCTGACGCAAATCCTGGCGGGCCCCATGTGTACGATGGTGCTGGCCGATATGGGGGCCGATGTCATCAAGGTGGAAAAGCCCAACGGCGGAGACGACAATCGCCGAATGGCCCCGCCATTCCTCAAGGACTGGTCGGCCGGCTTCCTGGCGGTGAACCGTAACAAACGCAGCCTGTCCCTCGACCTGCGGGGCGAAGCCGGGCGAGGAGTGTTCCGGCGGCTGGTCAAGGGCGCCGACGTGGTGGTCGAGAACTTCCGGCCGGGCGTGATGGAACGGCTGGGACTGGGGTACGAAGAGCTTTCGGGTATTAATCCGCGGCTGGTTTATTGCACGATCTCGGGCTTCGGCAGCACCGGCCCGGCGCGCAACCGGGGCGGGTTCGACCTGGTGGCGCAGGGCGTGAGCGGACTGATGAGCGTCACCGGCCATCCCAATTCGCCGCCCGCGAAGGTGGGAGTGCCCGTTACCGACTTGACGGCGGGCCTGTTCGGAGCGAACGGAATCATGGCGGCCTACATACACGCGCTCAAGACGGGCGAGGGACAGATGGTGGACACCTCGCTGATGGAGGCGGGAATCGCCTACACCGTCTGGGAGTCGTCGGTGTACTTCGCCGAGGGGGAGATTCCGGGGCCGCTGGGGTCCGCGCATCGCATGTCCGCGCCATACCAGGCGCTGCGGACGAAGGACGGTTACCTGAACCTGGGGGCTGCGACTCAGCCGACGTGGGAGCAACTGTGCCGGGCCATCTCCCGGGAGGACCTGGTGGAGGACGTGCGGTTCAAGAACCCGTGGGACCGGAAGGCCCGGGAGGAGGAGTTGGCCGCGCTGCTGGAGGAGACTTTCTCCGCCGAGGACACGGAGCACTGGCTGCGTTTGCTGGACGAGGCGGGGGTAGTGGCCGGCCCGATTTACAACATGGAGCAGGTGTACCGGGACCCGCAGGTGCTGGCCCGAAACATGCTGGTGGACACGGAAGATCCTGACTTGGGCACAATACATAACATCGGCGTTCCGGTGAAGCTGTCTAGCACTCCTGGAAGCATCCGTCGAAGGGCGCCGGCGCTGGGGGAGCACTCGGCTGAGATCCTGCTGGAGCGGGGGTTCACTCAAGACGAGGTGGACGGTCTGCTGGCGGATGGGACGATACTGGGCAACCAGGGCAGCGGAGTGCGGCGGTAGGGCGACGGGCTGACGTCAGTCTTCGCCGAAGTAGCGTCGGCGCTCGGGTTCGTCCAGGGGAGAGCCGGGGCCGCTGAGGAAGGTGTCGGGGTTGCGGGTGCGGTCGTCGCGCCAACTGCGGAAGGCGCGAGCGCGGGTGGAGTCGGCGTCGGGGCCGGTGTCCATCAGGAGTTGGGTCTGCCAGTTCTCCATGGAATGGACGACGTCGAAGTACTCGCGACGGGCGTCGGCGTAGGCTTGAGCCGCCGTGTGCCAGTCGTCGTCGGCTAGGAGATGTTCCTTCAGGACACGGGCGTCGCGCAGGGCCATGGACAGACCTTGCCCCCACGTCGGGTCGGTGTTGGCGGCGGCGTCGCCGATGAGGGCCACGCCGTGGCGGTACGCGGACTCGGCCCAGGTCGTGCGGCCGTCGAAAGTGGCGAGAGGGCTGGCGGGAACGGCGTTCGCGTAGACTTCGGCGGGGACGCCGGAAGCCAGGCACTGTTCCAGGACGGTGGGTATGTCGTCGGGACCGCTGTATCGCTTGGCGCTGCCGTCGGCGTAGCAGAGGTAGACGCGGGCGCGGCCGTCTCCCTGCGGGAAGTTCAGGATGAAGTGGCCCTTCTCCGTATCGAGCCATGCGTGTGTGGCGTTGTCGGAGAGGGCAACGCCGTCCATGAGGACGCCGGAGACGAGATTTTGTGCCGGGTCCTGGTGCACTGGGAAGCCGACCCAGCCACGGGTAGGAGAGCCGCGGCCATCTGCGCCAACGACGAGGCGGGCGGAGAGGCTGGCGTTCTGGCCATTCAGTTCCGCTGTGACTGTGGGCTGTGCAGAATCGCTGCCAGTGTCAAGTCCGGTTACGCGGACGCCGCGCCGGACCTCGGCGCCGGACTCTTCGGTGTGCTGGAGGAGAGCCGTCTGCAGGGCAGGGTGGTAGCAGGCCATGACGGGTTCGTTGACCGGAGTGGTGCGGGTGAGGTCGCGGTGTCCGGAACGGTCGGCGCCCTGGTAGGAGTCCCAGAAGGTCAAGGGGTTGGCACCGGCGCGGGTGAGGACTTCTTCGAGGCCCAAGAGGCGAGCTTCGGCGACGCCCCAGGGCATCAGGGCTTCGCCGCGCACGCGGTCGCGGAAGTAGGACTCGCTTTCCAGCACCAACGTGCGAGCGCCCGCCGCAGCCATGCCCGCGGCAAGGGCGGACCCGCCGATGCCGCCACCGATGATGATGATGTCGTAGTTTTGGGACAACGTCAGTCTCGCAATTCCACGGTCGCTGCTATCCCCAAGGTCCTACTGGGCAGTGCGCCACGGGAGGCCGTCGGTGGCGGCGAGGAAGCCGTCGATGAGGACCGGGCTGGAGCAGATGACGCTTGGGGTGAAGAGGCCGGCGTCGTTGCCCTGCCGGTCGACTACGCGACCGCCGGCTTCCTTGGCGATTATCAGCCCGGCTGCGACGTCCCATGGCGACAGGGAGTGGTGGAAGAAGAGGTCAACGCGGCTCGACGCGGCGTAGGCCAAGCCGAGGCCGGCAGAGCCCATGAGACGCACACTGTACATGCCGGGCCACAGGGAACGGAGCAAATCGATGGCGAGGCCGGCTTTTTCGTCGACGTAGCCGAGGTCGAAGCTGAGCAGGGAGCGGGAGAGCTCGGCGGTGTCGGTGACGCCTATGGGGGAACCGTTCAGGAATGCGCCCTGGCCGCGGGCAGCGGTGAAGGTTTCTTCGCGGACGGGGTCGTAGACGACACCCGCGATCACTTCGTCGTTCTCGGCGAGGGCGACGATGGTGCAGAAGTGGGGGATGCTCTGGGCGTAGTTGCGGGTGCCGTCGAGGGGGTCGACCACCCAGCGGTAGGGGGAGTTCCCGGCGACGGGCTGAGATTCCTCGGCCAGGATGCCAAAGTCCGGGAAAGCGCCGGTGAGGATTTCCAGCACGGCCTTCTCGGCATTGACATCGATTTCGGTGACGATGTCGGCCCGTCCCTTGAACTGAATCTCGTGATCGGAGTTCCAGCCGTCGCGGATGATCGCTCCGGCGGCGCTAGTCGCCTCAAGGGCGACATCCATGGCGCTGCGGCCATCGGAGGTGGTGGGCAAGGACTGGTTTGAAGTGTCGGTCATGTTTTCCCTATTGCCTGCGTTCGGGTTTCGCTAGGCTCGTAGCCAAATCGCAAAGGACCAAGCGGCCTGATTTCTGTTGCAGTTACCACGCCATCGGAGTGGGGTTAGCGCCCAAGCTCCGGGAAGTACCGCCGAGGGCCGCAGTCTGGGCTTCCTTGAGCACGAACCAGTAGAGGTTGCCCTTGACGAGGTCCTTGAGTTCGAGGATATCGGAAGAGTCTGGGACGCCCTGCGGAGAGATGGGTCCCAAGGCATCGGCGGAGAAGGACCCACTGGGGTCGTATACCGACCACACCTTGGTCGCGTTGTCGAAGTAGGCCACCCACAGGAGGTTGTCTCCCAGAGGCGCGAGGTCGGCGACGATGGGGTCTCCGACGGGGGCGGGCTCTGGCGTGGGCGTGTTGGTGGGTTCCGGCGTGGCTGTCGGTTCCGGCGTGTTCGTCGGCGCTTCGGTGGGCTCTTGGGTCGCAGTTGGTGCGGCGGTGGGCTGTGGGGCCGCCGTCGGAGCAGGGGCCGCTGTGGGGGCAGGAGCGTCGGTAGGAGTCGGCGCGCTGGTCGGTGCGGGAGCGTCCGTGGGAGCCGGGGCCTCGGTTGCCGGAGCCTGGGTGGGCGCGGTGGTAGGAGCAGGTGCGGCAGTCGGAGCCTGAGTTGCGGCCGGCGCTGAAGTGCTGGTGGGAGCCGCTTCCTCGGAGCCGCAGGCCACGGTCATCACTGCCAGCAAGCCAACGAGGGCAGTGATCAAGAGGGATTTGAAAGCTCCGGGCATCCGTGAGCCTTTGGCGAAGTTCAGGATAGTAGCGGGAGTTCTGGTCATTTCTTCCTTGCCTGTTTCGTAGTTATTTCAGCCGACCCATTATACCCGTGATGCTTCAGCCATGCAGGAATTCCTGCGTAATGGGGGAGCCATGCGCTTCTGGAGCGAACCTTAAGGGGGCAGCGTTACTGGGCTCCGCTGCGAAGG
Organism: Dehalococcoidia bacterium; assembly: GCA_963667415.1. Taxonomy (GTDB): domain Bacteria; phylum Chloroflexota; class Dehalococcoidia; order Lucifugimonadales; family UBA3495; genus VXOI01. The sequence continues at coordinate 2,167,053 of OY763410.1, forward strand.
TTCCGAATCATTCCAGGTGAGAAAGTATTCCCGGGGGCGGACTCGGCCGCTCTGGAAGGACCCAAGAGCGGGCTGGAGGCGCGTGCCGCGGAGGAAGGAGTTTTCCCCATTCCTTTAATTGATTGGCGGAGTGATAGGGTTCAGGCTTGGGCAAGCCCCATTTTTTCGTAGACTTCTTCGATAGTGCGGGTGGCTATGGCGCGGGCGCGCTTGCCGCCCTCGTCGAGGATCTCGCGCACGTAGTCGGGGCGCGACTCGAATTCGCGGCGGCGTTCGCGCATCGGCTCGAGGAAGTCGTTGATGCTGGCGGCTAGCTGGCGCTTGCAGTCTACGCAGCCGCGCGCTGCAGTGACGCATTCGTCGTAGATCGTGCTCAACGAGGAGCCCGGGCCGAACATCTTGTGCATCGCGTAGACGTTGCAGATCTCGGGACGGCCGGGAATGCTGCGAGTGGTGCGCTGAGGGTCGGTGAAGGCGGTCATCACACGCTTGGCAGTATCTTCCGGCGAGGCAGCGAGGTCGAGGTGGTTGTCGAGGGTCTTGGACATCTTGGCCTGTCCGTCTAGTCCCAACAGCAGAGGCGATTCGGTGAGCTTGGCCTGGGGCTCAGGGAAGGTGTCGCCGAAGAAATTGTTGAACCGGCGAGCGATTTCCCGAGACAGTTCGATGTGGGGAACCTGGTCGCGGCCTACGGGAACGGTGTCGGCTTTGTACAGGATGATGTCGGCGGTCTGCAGGACGGGATAGCCGACGAGGCCGTAGTTGACGGTCTCCTCAGTCTCGTCCATTTGCCGCACCTTCTCCTTGAAGGTTGGCACGCGTGTGAGCCAGCCGAGGGGCGTGACCATGCTGAGCAAGGTGTGCAGAGTCATGACCTCGGGCACGTGGGACTGGACAAAGATGATGCTGCGTTCAGGGTCGAGTCCGGCGGCGAGCCAGTCGAGGATCATGTCGTCGATGTTGGACTTGATGGCGGCGGCGTCGGACTTGGACTCGACGGTGGTGAGGGCGTGAATGTCAACGGCGCAGTAGATGCAATCGTAGTCATCCTGAAGGGCGACCCAGTTCTGGAGCGCACCGATGTAGTTGCCCAGGTGCAGCAGGCCGGTGGGACGCATGCCCGAGAAGATGACGCCTTTCTTGCTGCCGTTGCTCTCGGTGGTCATATTCGCAATCCAAAGACAAATTCAAGGTAACGGGGGTTCCGCTTTCAACACTCACAAATAGACGGGAAAGGCTGTGGTGTAGCTTTCAATCTATCATCGCCGTGCGGCAGGCGCAAACTGTCATGGCTGTGCGGTGGAGTTCCGCATCAGGTTGTATGGTCAACCACACTTCGTCGGCCATTAAGATTCTCACCCTCACCCAACACCCGAATAGAAGGGGATTTGAAAAAGCTCCACCTCAAATTTGTCGCGGGCAATGCCACCTGATTTGCAACCGTTCCGACCGGGGGAGCGCCATGCTATGACAGGGGATGCCGAGACACGGGAGGACAGGCGATGTCGCTCTCGCGTAGGCGTGTAAAGTTCTGTACAGTCTTGTAAAGTTTGTATCAAATGGCCCTTTAAGTGAGACCGACCAATTTGGCGGTTCGAGAAGTTTTCTACAGAACAATTGTACGACTAACTATGTTTCATGGCAAGGGGGAAATGTCAAAAGGTGGGGCACTGATTCGGAGGTCCAGTAGACAAGCGAAAGGGCTCGAATTACCACTTTCGCGGCAATGCCGCACAGTGAGCTGGAATGCCACTTTGATTGGTATGCTGTCTCGCACCGGGGTCAGGCGCAAACAGCGCGTTGGCGATAGTTATAGGTCTGCCCATTTATAGTGTTTCGAAATAAGGCGGTAGACTCCCCAGCCGAAGTTGCGGGCGTGGAGTGCGCCGTAGGCCTGCCAGCGGTCAAGCTCGGCGTGGGCCTCGGGATGGATTTGGTCGCCCGGGACTAGGGTGGGAAGGACTTCCTCGCTGTCGCATTCGTAGAGGGCGAGGTACTTGGGGCCGGTATTGAAGTTTTCCAAGGCGGGATGGTCGAGGCGGCGGAAGCGGGCACCGCAGGAATAACCGGGGACGGCAAGGACACCGGGCAGATGCGACTCGGTGTACCAGCGGTCCCATTCCACTTCGTGGGCAGGATCGACGTCGGCAGTGACGATGCTGAGGGGACGGTCGGACAGGAGCAGGGGGTCTCGGAGGGGAGCGCCGCTGACCTGCTCGTAGACGTTGGAGACATGGTCGCTGGCACCCTGAAGGGTACTGAAGACGGAGTACTCGGACGCGGCGATGGGATGGAGGTCGGGGCCGCCGAACTGCAGCAGAGACGGGAGGTCGTCGGCACTGCGGATGCCGTAGAGGGCGGTGAAGCGGGAGCCACCGTCCGAGTTTGCGGAAGGCTCAAGGTTGACGTAACGCTGGGCCCACAGGTAGCCGGGTATGCGCAGCAGGTTGGGCAGATGGCTGTTGTACCAGATTGTGAAGGGTTCCAGATGTTCGCGGGCGCATGTCATCTGGACCATGAGCAGGAGTTGCGAGTCAGGCATTGCCGGCCTCTCTTGCGGCCAGGCTTTCCAGCAGGCCGCCGCTGTAGGATGGGTCCTCGATACCCCGCTGCATCCCGCGGAGGTAGGCAATCTGTCCGCCGTGCTGATTGAATTCCCAGAGGAGCTGCTGGCACATATTAGCCAGGGTCATAGTGCCGCCGCGGGGATTGACCACGGGCAGATTGTCAAAGTCGGAGTCGCTGCGCGATGCCAGGTAGGCCCTGGCAGCCGAGAGCGCTGCGGCGGCGTATTCCAAGAGCGAGTCCCGGTCAGGGTAGCGGAAGGCCGCCAACTGGTCGGGGCCGTAGCCGAAACCGGTGTCGTTGGGGTCGGTAATATGCTGGTGGAGGCGGTCAGCCCAACCCTCCTCCCACAGCTGTGGGACGCCCTGCAGCCTGGCGTGTACCCAACGGTCGAGGGTGCGGGCGTAATGCCAGACGAGGAAGCCTATGGAGGAACATTCGGGTGTGGGCACCCACCGGAGCTCATCGTCCGACAGGCCGTCGATTGAGCGGAGCATGGCGTTGTAGTGCTGTTCGAGGCAGCCGGAAACAAAGTCGCTTAGCTGCAAGGTCGACCTCCATGTCAGAGCGGATTAAGAATCGAGCTTCTGTGTCAGAGCGGAGTAGGAATCGAGCCTCTTTCAATCACAACGGACCATCAATTCAGATGGGTCACCAATCAAAATCGACCACGCTGATTGCGGCGTGGCCGATGCTGTCACCGGTCGATCAAGATTGCCTGCGGCGGTTATTCGTCGCGTTCCGGGTCGCCATCCAACCGGTCGCCCAGTTCGCTGAGGAAGGCCTCTATTTCGGGCGAGAGGGCAGGCCCGGAGCTGCCGCTGCTCTCTTCCGACGAAGCGGCCGCGGATTCGGCAATCAACTGGGAGTCGTAGTACTGCTCCATCTGCTGGATCAGCGTCTTGAGCTCCGAGTTGCGGTCGACGGTAGCGTTCAACTCGCGGTACTGACGCTGCCCGCGGCGGACAGGGGCGAGGTCGGGAGGAATGTTGTCGTACACAGAGGAAAGGACCTCGATCATCCGGGAGGTGCCGGCGTAATCTTCCTCCAGCTGGACATATTGAGGGAGATGCACCATGAAATTGATGGTCTCAATATCGTCCCGCTCGATGCCTTCACTGAGCAGATTCATTATCGTGGTGGGACCCTGGTAGGTGCTCTGCTGGAGCTTGAAGTTGGGCACCGGCCGCTTCTGTTCCACGGAGCCCAGGGAGCCGGTCACCAGCAACGGCCGGGTGTGAGGCACAGCATCGTACATCGCGCCGACACGACAGTAGCGCTTGACGCCGAAGTGGCGGACTACTTCGAGAATCGAGTCGGTGTAGTCCTCACCATTGGCGTGGGGCTCGAGCAGATGGAAGAACAGGTAGTCGGGCCCGTTCTCCGTGGTGGCGTACTTGATGGTGCTGTTAGGGATCTTGACCTGGCGGGCACCATCAACGAAGCGCATGTTTGGACGGTACCGGGTGAAATCGAAGTAGTTGCCGGGTCGTTGCAGCTGGCCAAGTTCCTTGGAACCCAAGAACCGCTCGAGGCGATTGAGGGTGAGAGTGCCCACGCTGCCGACGTCCACCCAAGGGCGAATCATGGCAAAAACGTGCGGGTCCCTCAATTCCGGGACGGGTTCAGCTAATTCAAAAGCACCTACTCGCATAGCCCAATAATGCCAGAATGAAACGCGGTTTTCAAGGTTTGAGTGTCACTGAGTCGACGTAATGTACGGGGTCTGCCGACAGTACCGTCGGGAGACCCGGGGCGCTATGGACGCTGCGTAAAGCGGACACGGGATTGCCACGACGGCTTGAATAAAGCCTACAAGCGCCCTGCGGTTGCCAGATTACTGCTGGCTCAGGAGCGAGTCTGCGGAACCGAGTCCTTCGAGGGCCAGGCCGTAGCCGAGGAGGTCCTGCATCAGCCGCTTTATGTATTGGGTGGTGGCAACGCGGGTGTAGCGGAGCACGAGGTCGGACTTCTGGGCGACCTGTTCGGCCAGTTCCCAAGCACGGGGAAGGAGCGCGGCGGGGGCATGCACTTCGCTGACCAGGCCGAGCCGGAGAGCTTCCTGCGCCTCAATGGACTGGCCGGTGAGGAGGAAGTAACGGCCCCGGTTGGCTCCCAGAAGCATGGGATAGACGACGTGAACGCCATCGCCGGGCACCAGGTTGCTCATGAAGTGGCCGGAGTCCTGGAAGGCGGCGGTTTCCGATGCGATGACAATGTCGCAGAGGAGGGGAATTTCCGAGTGGCGCAGAGCGGGACCGTTGACGGCGGCAATCATCGGGACCTCAATGTCCAGCAGATTGCCGAGGAGTTTCTTGCCTTCCCAGTAGGTCTTGTCCCAGTCTGAAGGGGTACGCTTCGGGGTTCCTGCAGCAGTACCCTGGGGGCCTGAGAATGAGTCGCCGGTGCCGGTTAAGATAATGACGCGGTTGTCGCGGTCGCTGCCCACATCGGCGAAGGCGCGGGGGAATTCCTCGTGAGGGCCGCCGCCCCATTGCAAGGGGCCGCCGTTGGTGTGGAAGGTCATCTGCAGGATGCCGTCTCGACGCTCGAAGCGGATATTCTCGTAGCTGTTTGCGTATTGGTCCAGCGAGGCCATGTTGCCCTCCCTTCTTGACATAATGGCGGGAGTCTAAACTGGCGCGACCACTGGGTCAACGGCATCGCGGCCTGTTGATCGAGGACGGAAAAGGCCCCGCCGGACTATCCGCGGCGAGGGTTCAAGAGGAAGAGAGGGGCGCACCATGCGGGCGCCCCTCCGGTGGTGTGGTCTGTGGGCGGCGGCGGTTAGTTGGCTTCGACTGGGACCTTAGATTCCTCGGCCCCCTCGGAGGCGGGTTGCTCATCTTCCGTAACGGAAGACTTGCCGAGGACGTGGGCCTTGGACGGACCGGACTGCTTCGCGGTAACGTGGCCGGTGACGAAGCTGGCGACGTCGCGGTGCAACGCGTCGTTCATGTTGCAGTTGCGGAGGAGGTCAAAGCCGGGGTCCAATTCCTCCAACATCAGCTGGACGCGGGAGTCGCCGTGACGTGCGGCGAGGGCGTAGGCCAGTCCGCGGGGATCGCGGTTCCGTGCGATCTCTTCTTCGCCGGCCTCAGCCAGCTCGACCTCGTAGTCGACGCGGTCAACGACGGCCAGGGCTTCGGCGGCCCGGCGCCGCTTGTTGCTGACGTCCTTCATGGCAGCGAAGAGCAGGCTCACGGCCTGGGAGGCCTCGTTAAGCAGGTCGGGTATCTCGACCTGGCGGGCACCCGCAGCTTCCACCAGCTGCTGGGCCTCGGCGATGGCCTGGTCCTTCCGGCGGAGGCTGTCGGCAAACTTTGCTGCCTGCTGCTGCTTCAGTCGAAGCTCTTCGGCCTCGAGTGCCAGAGGCTGGAGTCGCGCCAACTCCCTCTCTGCCATCTCGGCCTGCTTCAGCCTCTGTTGCATGGATTCATCGAAAACGATTGGCATCACAAACACCCCTCAATCTAAGGATGACTACTCCAATAAGGTGCACGGTCCATGCCGATGGCGAGATAACAAGATATAAAGACGCCGCCAAAGGATGGTCAAGCTTGTCTCCGGACTTGATACGGCACTCGGGCCCGGCGGGCGCAACGCCATAGGGAACCTTCGGGACGATCAGGAATCCGGGCTGGTGCGGCGAACTGCCGCGTTGGACGTAAACCCCCGTGCTTTACTTATCGATGCCCAGTCCCATTTCGGGTCTACTGGACAAGCTGGGCCGAAATCAGGCGATCCGGCGCTATGACTGCCCTGAGGGCAGGTAATTCATCGCAGCGAACTGAGTCGCTACGGCATCTAATATACCCGCTATCCCGGATTTACGCCGCTTTCCTGAAAGCGTTTTTCAGGGATTTTTGCGCGAGTCTTTATGCTGAAGCCTTATAATTGATGGAATCGTTGACACGAGTCTTTCACGGGGACGCTACCCACGGGCACGCTGTAGCGAAACCAGACCCCGCGCCCCAAGGAGTGAACACATGGCCCGCGCTGCATTTGTATATGACGACCGAATGTCGCACCACGAGCTGCGAAGCGACCACCCCATGCGGCCGGTGAGACTGCGGTACACCCATGAACTGCTGCAGGGCTATGGGGCATTCGAGCACGAGAACGCCATGCTGGTAACGCCCCGGTCGGCATTGGAGGAGGAACTGCGCTGGCTGCACACGCCCGACTACATCAACATGGTACGCCGGTTGAGTTCCGGAGACGGGGTCCACGAAGCTCATCGCTTCAATTTCAGTCTGCAGGGCGATAATCCTCACTATCCGGGGATGTACGAGGCAGCCACACTGAGCTCGGGGGCGACCCTGCTGGCTGCGGAAATGGTGGCAGAAGGCACCGTAGCGGCTGCTTTCAATATTTCGGGAGGATTGCACCACGCTTCGGCGGGACACGCTTCGGGGTTCTGTGTCTTCAACGACCCGGCCCTGGCGATACACTACTTTATGAGGCGGGGGTTGCGGGTGGCCTACGTCGACGTGGACGCTCACCACGGCGACGGTGTGCAGGAGGCGTTTTACGGGGATAACCGGGTGCTGACGATATCGGTGCACGAGTCGGGGAGGTACCTGTTCCCGGGGACCGGATTTGTGGCAGAGATGGGCGAGAACTCGGGTAGAGGGTACTCGGTCAACCTACCCCTGTATCCATATACGAGCGACGACGTTTACCTGGAGGCCTTCCGGGAAGTGGTGCCGCCGCTAGTTCGGGCTTTCGCGCCCGACGTGCTGGTGGCACAGATGGGGATAGACAGCTATCACTCGGACCCTCTAACTCACCTTCAGCTGACGACTGAGGGGTTCGTAGAGGTAGTGAAGGAGTTTGCGGCACTGGGGCTCCCGTGGCTGGCGCTGGGCGGAGGAGGCTACGACCTTATGGCGGTGGCGAGGGCCTGGACGCTGGCATACGGAGTGATGCTGGGGGAGGAATGGCCAGATATGCTGCCCAAAGGGTTCGCTCTGGAGCACGGCATAGGGCACCTGCGAGACAGCGCGGCACCGGAGGTGCCGGCGAACCTGAGACTGGACATTCGACGGCACGCCGGAGAAACGGTGGGAGCCATCAAGGAGCAGATTTTTCCGGTACACGGGCTTGAAAGGTAGAGAACGATACGTACGGGGACGGTGCGGAAGAGGAGACAATGAAGGGGCAGCCGAGGCAGTAAGACTAGCTGACATTCGCGACGCAGGGCGATTGGTGAAACCGCCCTGCGTCTTTTTAGTTCAAGAGACGAAGGATGGCCCGGGTGGACACTTTTCTGGCTGACTATTCCAAGCGCTGCTGGGTGTTGAGGAGATCCTTGGCCTCGTCGCCAACATTGGACTCGATGCTGTCGCGCAGGGTGGAGAAAATAGCCTTGTTCAAGGCGGTGGCCAGCCAGCTTTCTGCGTCGGGATCGGTCTGATAGCTGTCTTTCAAGGCAATCAGGCGCTTCAACAGACTCAGGTAGTGGTACTGGAGAGGAGTCAGATCACGGTTGATGCCCTCCACCCGCCACTGACTGATTATAGGCGTGAACTCGACCTCAGGGTCTTCCTGACCCACGACTTCCTGGTCTGCTCGTTGTTCTGGTTGCGCGTTCATGAGATGCTCCATCCGTTTCAACCGCAGTTTAGACCGGATGCTGATGGCTTTCCATGGTCCAAGGTTAAAGACATATTATACCAGAGTCAGGGCCTGCGGTAACGGTTGAAAAAACGTTTTGATATCTGTGTGTCCTTCGTCCCCCCCTCAAGTTCAGACTTACCCCTTCTCAATTACTACGACTTTAGAGCGCATGCCGGATTGTCTGATACCAGAGCCCGGACGGGGGAGCTCGCGTTAAACTCCCCCGCGTCGAGACGGCTACGTCCGATTACACTTCGCGGTATTCACCCTCGACCGTGCCGTCGTCTTCCGGAGGCCCGGAGGACGGAGCGTCTGGGCCGTCCGGGCCGGGAGCAGCGCTCTGGCTGTAGACGGCCTCGCCCAGGCGCTGCAAGACCGCGTTGAGCTCGTTGATTCCGTTCTGCATCTCCGTCACGTTGCCGGAAGCGGAAGCGGCGCGCAGGGCGTCGATCTTCGTCTGGACCTCGGCTCGCAGGTCCTGAGGCACCTTGTCGGCGTTTTCGTTCAACATCTTTTCGGTCTGGTAGACCAGCTGGTCGGCCTGGTTACGGGTCTCAACCTCGGTACGACGGAGCTGGTCGTCGGCCTCATATTGGCGGGCCTCGTCGACCATCCGCTCGATGTCCGACTTGTCCATGCCGGAGCCGGACTGGATGACGATTTTCTGCTCCTTGCCGGTACCCTTGTCCTGGGCTGATACGCTGAGGATGCCGTTGGCGTCGATGTCGAAGGTCACTTCGATCTGCGGGATTCCACGAGGTGCGGGTATGATGCCGTCGAGCATGAACCGCCCTATGGACTTGTTGTCGCCGGCCATGCTCCGCTCACCCTGAAGAACGTGTATATCCACGGAAGATTGGCTGTCGGCGGCGGTGGTGAAGGTCTCGTTCTTCTTGGTCGGGATGGTGGTGTTGCGCGTAATCAGGGTCGTCATCACACCGCCAAGAGTCTCCAGCCCCAGGGTCAAGGGAGTAACGTCCAGCAGGACGATGTCGCCGACCTCACCGGCCAGGACGCCAGCCTGGATGGCCGCGCCGAGGGCCACCGCTTCGTCAGGGTTGACGTTGCGGTTGGGTTCCTTGCCAAAGATCTCCTTAACCTTTGCCTGTACGGCGGGCATGCGCGACATTCCGCCCACCATGATTACCTCGTCGATCTCGCTGGTGCGGAGGCCGGAGTCGGCAAGAGCGCGCTGACAGGGCCCAGCCGTTCGGTCGATGAGGTTGGTAACCAACTGCTCGAAGCGGCCGCGGGTGAGGGACTTGACCAGGTGTTGCGGACCACTGGCGTCTGCGGTGATGAAAGGAAGGTTGATTTCCGTCTCCACCACGCTGGAGAGCTCGACCTTGGCGCGCTCGGCGGCGTCGCGCAGGCGCTGAAGGGCCATGCGGTCGTTGGCGAGGTCGATGCCGGTCTCGCGGCGGAACTCGACAATCAACCAGTCGAGGATGGCTTGATCAAAGTCGTCGCCACCGAGGAAGGTGTCGCCGTTGGTGGACTTGACCTCGAATACGCCCTCACCCATCTGGAGGATAGTGATGTCGAAGGTGCCGCCACCCAGATCGAACACGGCTATGTTGGCGTCGCCCAGAGTCTTGTCCAGGCCGTAGGCTAAAGAGGAGGCTGTGGGCTCGTTGATGATACGCAAGACCTCAAGGCCGGCGATGGTGCCGGCGTCCTTGGTGGCCTGCCGCTGGGAGTCGTTGAAGTAGGCAGGCACGGTGATGACCGCCTGAGCGATGCGCTCGCCCAGCTTGGCCTCAGCGTCCTGCTTGATCTTGGCGAGGACGAAGGAGGAAATCTGGGGTGGCGCGTAGGAGTCGTCTCCCATCTGCACGTGGGCGTCGCCGTTGGGGCCCTGGATGACCTGGTAAGGCAGCTTGGAAGCGGCGTTCTGCACCTCCGCGTCGTCGAAACGGCGGCCCATAAGGCGCTTCACGGAGAAAAGAGTGTTTTCAGGATTGGTGACGGCCTGGCGCTTGGCGACCTGACCGACGTACCGCTCGCCAGTGCGGGTGTTGAGAGCCACGACTGACGGGGTGAGCCTGGCGCCCTCGGCGTTCTCGACCACTCCCGGTTCCCCGGCCTCGATAACCGCCGCGACCGAGTTGGTTGTACCAAGGTCTATGCCCAAGACTTTAGGCATTTCTGATCCTCCTCGTTAACTATTGACATAATAAATTGAAACAACTGGAACTTTCCAGAGTTGGCTTCAGGTGGAAACGATCACCTGGGATGCCTGCAGCACCCGATCATGGAGGCGGTAGCCCGCCCGGATGGTGCGGACCACGGACCCCGGCTCGAGTTCGGCGCTCTCTTCCATACCGACGGCTTCATGCTCGTTGGGGTCGAAGACCTCGCCATTGGGAGCGATGAGACTGACGCCTCTCATTTCGAGGCGGCGTTTTACTTCACGCACAGCGAGTTTCACGCCCTCGCCCCACTGGTCGGATATCTCGGCGCCGAGGGCCAATTCCAAGCCCTCTATAACTGGGAGCAGATCGCGGAGCAGGTCCTCGTCGCGATATTTGACGGCATCGGACCGCTGCTCGGCGAAGCGACGCCGCTCGGTCTGCAGCTCAGCTTCCTTATACTGCACTTCGCTCCGGGACTTCTCGGCGTTGTCCTGTGCTTCGGCCAGGGAGACGGCCAATTCCGCTACCTTCCTGTTCAGTTCTATTACCTGCTCCTCAGGGCTGAGTTCCTCAAGGTTATGCGTATCGGAGATTGGCTCCGTGTTTTCGTATTCTTCTGTCATTGACCGTGTCCTGATTCTTATGAGTTACAGCTAGGCCTCAAATGGGAGGTTCAGGCTCTGGAAGAGGAGATCGAGCTCCTCGGACACCTCCTTTCCGGCTTCTGGGCCCAGCCTAGCGGAAAGGCGCTGCCGCATGGTGAGAAGGTTCTGGACGGTGGTCAGGGCGAACTCCACGCCCGCGAGGTTCAACCCCATCTCGTCGGAAAGGTGCCGAATGAGGCGTAGCTTACGAATGTCTTCGGTGGAATAGAGCCGCAACATACCCATCGTCCTGCCGGGTCTGATCAGACCCAGACGCTCGTACTTGCGCAACGTCTGCGGGTGCATGTCGAGTATGCGGGCGGCAACACTGATGATGTAGACGCCTTCCATCTGCATGACGGATTCGTCTTCCGGGCCGGAGGACTCCTGTGACTGAGCAGAAGAGCCCGCCTGCTCCGCAGCCTCGATGGACGTGTCAGCAGGGCGAGTGGGGATCGCATCGTCCGGCAGTGGCGGGGATTCCATCCTGCGCCTGGTCTGAACGCGCCGCTGTTGAGTCATACTCCAAATCTCCCGATAATCCGTTGACTTGTACCAATTCATATGATACGGTTTGATACAAGTCGTGTCAAGAGTTGTATCGCAAGGTAAATTAGGCATCCGAATTGTGAATCGTCCTCGTATAGATATTAAAGCCGACCGTAGCTGGAGCCCAGAGCCACAGCGAGGTCGGGGCCGCCACTACCGAAGAGGGGGTGAAAATGGCGGCCCACGCAGGGAGAGGAGGTGTCCAATGATCTACTTCAAGTCTTGCCCGAAGTGCCACGGTGACCTGACCACCGGCCGGGACGCCTATGGGAGCTTCGTAAGCTGCCTGCAGTGTGGCTTCATGCGCGACATTGATGCCAAGACCGGCGCGTCGGCTGCGGGCAACACCTCCCCGGCGGTCCCGATCTGGTTTGCAGATGAGGAACCGCTGGCGAAGGCGGCATAAAGCCGCACGACGCTCAATCTGCCAAAGCAAGGAGTGGCCAACAGGCCGCTGCCACACGGCATTCAATCTGCCAAAGCAAGGGGCGGCCAACAGGCCGCCCCATTTGTTTTGATTCGGGCGCTCGCGTGTCTAGCGCGACAACTCTGGCCAGAAGCGCTCTTCCTTCCAGGGGTCGCCGTTGTTGTGGTAGCCGCGCTGCTCCCAGAAGCCGGGGGCGTCGTCGGCCATAAGCTCGATGCCGTTGACCCACTTGGCGCTTTTCCAGCCGTAGAGGCTTGGGACTATCAGGCGGAGAGGCCAGCCATGGCTCTTGCCGATGGGCTCGCCGGCCTGCTTGTGGGCCAGGAATCCCTCATCAAGGGCGATTTCGAGAGGAAGGTTGGTGGAATAATTGCCGTAGCAGTGCGCCATGACGAATTTGGCTTCGGGAGAGGTGCCCGTCACGTCGAGAAGGTCTGAGAGGGCCACGCCTTCCCAGGTCTGGTCGAGGGCGCTCCACTGGGTGACGCAGTGGAAGTCGGCGTCAAGGACCTGCCAGGGGAGGGCGGCGAATTGCTGCCAGTCCAAGGTGACTTCCTTCTCCACCAGCCCGAAGACGCGGATGGTCCATGAGTCAATCTCCACCTTGGGTTCCGGACCGTAGGTGAGCACGGGGAACTTGGTGGTCAGGAACTGGCCCGGGGGCACTCGCTCGCCGTATCCCTGGTCGGGGGCGGTCTTCACTTGGTCTGGACGCTTCAAGCCCCACCTCGCTTTTGTATCACAGTATTGCCGGTATCGGGGTCAGGTCGGGTTACGGTGTCACTTCGACGGTTCCGGGGGTTCCGGAGTGGACACTTCCCACAACGGCGCGGGTAGCGACGGCGCGGGACTCAAGGGCCGCCAGCAATTGCGACAGTCGAGCTTCCGGCACCGAGATCAACAGTCCGCCGGAGGTCTGGGCGTCGCAGAGCAGAAGGCGATCGTCGTCGGACAAGGCTGCGTCCCAATTGACGTATTCCTCCACGCCGGCTTCGTTGCGGCGAGTGCCACCGGGGGCCACGCCCTGGTCGAGCAGTTCGATGGCGCCGGGCAACACCGGGACCTGGGCGCGATTGATCGTGGCGGATACTCCGCTGGCGCGCATCATGGAGGTCAGGTGGCCCATCAGGCCGAAGCCGGTGACGTCGGTACAAGAGTTTACGCCGACTTCCATCATTGCTTCGGATGCGGCTCGGTTCAGGGTGGCCATGGTCTCCACGGCGGTCTCGACGGAACCGGGAGGGGCGACTCCAGCTTTGCAGCCGGTGGTGATAATGCCGGTGCCGATGGGCTTGGTCAGGACGAGAACGTCGCCGGGCTGAGCGCCAGCATTGGACACCTGTTTGCCGGGCTCCACGAGGCCAACTACGGACAGGCCGTACTTGGGTTCGCTGTCGTCGACGGTGTGGCCTCCGACGATGAGGCAGTTGGCCTCAGCGGCCTTGTCGTAGCCGCCGCGGAGGACATCGCCCAGCATTTCGACAGCCAGGTCGGCAGGGAAGCCGACGACGTTCAGGGCCACGAGGGGACGGCCGCCCATGGCGTAGACGTCGCTGAGGGAGTTTGCGGCGGCGACCGAGCCGAACTCGTAGGGGTCGTCGGTGATGGGCGTGAAGAAGTCGACCGTCACCACCAAGGCTGTCTTGTCGTCGAGGCGGTAGACGGCGGCATCGTCGCCGGTTGCCGAGCCCACGAGCAGGTCGGGGTGGCCAACCATGGGGAGCTTGCTTAGGACCTGCACGAGATCCTGCTGACTAAGCTTGGCCGCTCAACCAGCGCAGTGGGAGAGCTCGGTCAGGCGGACCGGGGTGTTGACCATTGCAACTGTCCTCCGTAGGGGTTGCGGCCATTATAACGCAGCGCCGCAGCCTGTGGAGGCCGATGCAAGAGGTAGCGAGGTATCTAGTTTAGTGATAGAGTAAGCCAAACTCGCGTTTCTCTCTTCAAGGCCGTTTATGCCGGGATTCATTGAAAATTACAAGAGCGTCGTAAACTCCGTGGAGCGCCGACAGGTGCTGCTGGCGATGACCGGCGGGCAGTTGCTGGTGCAGCTGTCGAGCCTGCCGGTGACGCTGGCCCTGCCGAGCATCGCGCGGGACTTTGGCTACTCGGTCGACGACGCTGCCTGGATCGTCATCGCGAACCTGCTGGTGCTGGGGAGCACCGTGTTCCTGGGGGCGCGCTTGGGCGACCGGTTCGGCCACCCCAGGATGTTCTTCATCGGGACCGTCATCATCACGCTGGGCGCGGTGGGAATTGTCGCGGCACAGGACCTTACCCAGGTGATCATATTAAGAGGGTTGCAGGGGTTCGGTGCGGGCCTGATACATGGCAACGGAAACGCGATGCTGGCGTTTGCCTTTCCTGCGGAGGAGCGAGGAAGGGCTTATGCCTTCCCCATCACCGGCTCCCGTATCGGGACTTTCATAGGCGTTGCCTTCTTCGGGATACTGCTGCAGTTCGCCAACTGGGACGGGTTCGCTGGCTGGCGGCTGGTGTTCCTGACGATGTTGCCCATCGGGCTGATCGTCATCAAGTCGTGCCTGCCGGTGGTGCGCCGGAACAACGAGGCCATCGTAGACAAGCAGAACTCGATCGACTATGTGGGGGCGATACTGCTGGTGGCGGTGTCGGCGGTGTTCATCCTGTCGGGCAGCCACATACACGGCGGGGAGGAGTCGTACACGTCGTCGGACGCGCTGTCGTATCACCTGCCGATGCACGGTCTGACCATTGCGCTGCTGGTGGTGTTCATCTTCGTCGAGCGGCGGGTGGCGCACCCGTTCGTTGAGTTCGAGCATTTCAAACAGAAGTACTTCACGCTGGCAATCATCTCCAACGTGATGTTCCATCTGTCGATGATGGCGACTATGATCCTTGTGCCCATCATGATCGAGGAGGGGCTGGGGAAGTCGCCGATATTCGTTACGTATGTGCTTTTGCCGCACCAGTCATTTGGGATCTGGCTGCCGGCCATTGCGGGGTTCGTACACGACAAGTTCAACCCACGGCTGTTGCGGACGGCGTGCATGCTGTCGATCGCGTCGGGATTCGTGCTGCTGGCGTTGTTCGCCGGGACGGTGTCGATCTGGCTGTTGCCGCTGCTGCTGTTCCCGATATCGGTCGGGACGAACATCTTCAACACGGTTAACAACGCGACGGTGATGAGCACGCTGCCGACGCAGAACAGGGGATTCGCGTCGGGGATGCTGGAGACCACGCGGGACATGGGGCACGCGACGGGGGCGACCATCTCGTCGTTCATCGTGGCGCTGATTGTGCCGGCGACCATTGGGCTGATGCTGCCGGCGGAGTCGCAGCGCCTGCACCTGGAGGGGTTCCAGGTCTCGGCGCTGGCAGTGGTGGGGATCATGACGGCTGGGGCGATCATCGCGGCGTTCCACCGGCCCTACAAGCCGCCGACCACGCCGACTTCGGGTGGCGGGCAACAGGCGCAGGCAGGGGCCGCGGCTGACTGATTGTCGAAGCGGACCGCAGGGGTCAGATGAAAATGGGGCGCACGGCTGTGCGCCCCTATTGGTTTCTGCGGGTATCGCCTGCCTTCGCCTTCTCGCGGGGAGAGGGAAGAGCAGGGAGACCTGCTAGATGTTAAGCATTATGAAGCGGCCGGTGTCGACCTGATAGAAGTAGGTCTTGCCGTCGGCAATCTTGACGCCCACGAGCGAATAGGAGATGTGGGACTCGGCGTAGTGGTCCAGGATGCGGACGTTCTGCCATTCGTCTTCGCCCATGGTCGCCATGATCTCTTCAAGTTCCAGTTTAGCCTTGTCGGTTGCCATTTCTGTCTCCGTTGTGGGTGGATACACCCTCCGAACTTCGACAGCCTGGGATCCTGGACGGGGTCAGGGGGACTGGCTCAGGACGAACGGACGGCGCGCCTGGGTTATTGTTGCCTGAATCAGCCCTCGCGGACGTACTTGTCGATGGCGTCGGGGACGCCGGCGAGGTAGATGTCGCCGCGGGAGTCGATCCAGCTACCGTGGCCGGAGCCGCGGCAGTCGAAGCGGGCAAGGACGCCGCCCTGTGGGTCGAGGATGCTGATGCGGGCGGAGCCGTCGTTCACCGTGCCCTCGCTGACGAGGAAATTGCCCTCGGGGTCGCGGGAGATGTCCATGGGCCGCTGGATATCGTTCCAGAACTCTATGAACTCGCCGTTGAGGGTGAAGAGCTGGATACGGTGGTTCTCCCGGTCGCAGACGATGATGCGGTCGCCGTCGATGATCAGGCTGTGAGGCAGGTGGAAGTGGTTGGCCTCTGACTTGCCTGGCTCGCCCCAGGACTGGATCAACTCGCCCTCGGAGGTGAAGCGATGGACGCGGGAGTTGCGATAGCCGTCGGCGACGTAGAGCTCACCGGAAGGTGAGGGCACCAGCTCGGCGGGGTAATTGAAGGGTCCGGCGGCGCGGGGGACGAGGTCGCCGGCGACCTCGCAGCCGGTGTCGGAGTGTCGGCCGTGGCGTCCCAGCATCTGCACCGGCTTGCCGTCGAGAGTGTAGACGAGGCAGGTGGAGGCGTCGCGGTCGGTGACGTAGACGACGTCGTCCTCAATGTAGAAGCCGTGGGCGAAGAGGAAGGAGCCGTTGCCCCAGGAGTCTTGCAGGTTGCCGTCGCGGTCGAATATAAGGACGGGTGGCTCCTTGCGCTGGAAGGCGTAGACGAGGTCCTGGGAGTCGGTGGCGATGGCGGAGACCATGGCGAAGGTCTCGCCCTCGGGGAGCTTGGCCCAGTTCTCCTGGACAGTGTAGGTGTAGTGGCCGGAGCCGAGGGTGGTCATGATGGGCCTCCTGTGGGGGTGTGATGGTGCGGGCGTATTGTACACCTACATTAATTCCGAACAATCGGCTGGGCTGAGGTTGGTAGTCTCAACATAGTTGCTTGAATGATCGTCGCTAGAGACTGTCTGGAGGTCGTACCAAGAAAACTTGAGATGAGTCCACGCCATCAGCAACGAATAACTCGGGAGTTTCTTCCTCTGGTATGTTTTGTAGCATCAATGCCGCTTTGGACTGTTCGAAGGCTGCAAATAGCGATCTGCCAAATCCAATGGCCGAGTAGAACTGAGACGCAAAGACACGAGCAGCTTCGTCTCCGATCGGTGAATTCATACCGATTGAGGCGGGAACGGATTTAAGGACAGCCTGGGCTTGCTGCTCCGAGTAGCAGGCATTAAAGAATACCAACTGTATCTCGTCCATAAAAGATTTCATCGTTTGAACGATGGCTTCAGTAGAAACCGTTGCAGCATTGCCTAAGTCGTTTTGAAAGATGAGCTCACCGTTAGGTGAACCATGGCCACTAAAGTGGACAATTGTAGGTTTACACTCGTTGATTGCCTGTAGAAGGTCTAATGAGCGGGCAGCCCAATGAGAATCAAACCGAATTGTGTCGCGATATTCAGATTTACGGATCATCTCCTGAATAGCGCGAGCCTCCTCGTCTAGTCTCAGTTGGTTTATATCCAGCGGGTTAGCTGCCAAGAAAAGCACTGTAATGTTCTCCGGCAGGGACTTAAGCCTTTCGATTTCTAAAATTGTCTCCCTATGCAGTGTGCTATGCAGTCTAATTTGCGAATTCATAGAATTCATTTGTTGCTGGTTTTTTCGGTTCAATTGCTCCGCGTCGCGTTGTCGTTTCTTGGCCTCTTTGGACTCCTCTGCGGCTAGCGACTTTTCGGCAGATTGCAGTTTCGTATTCTCCGTGGCGATCTTGCTCTCAATCGACCCGATTCTCTTTGTAAGCGAGGCGATTTCATCTCTCGCTCTCTGGGCTTCTCGCAGCTTGTTGCTCTTAGTGGACACACTCTTAGTATTACAACGACGGGTTTAGGGAGGGATGCTTGAGGGTGCTCTACGGGTGGAGCGACGTTTCTGGTGAGAGAGTCTGGCCCGTTCGTTACTATCCTGCGTATCCTTGAGCCACTGCAGCAACTCAGTTGGCCCGAACCGTTCCCGGGGCAGCAATTCCCGCACCACCCGGTAAACCTGCGGCCTCGTGATCCGGGGCATCTTTTTCCCCCCAAGCCTGTTGCAGGCTCAGCAGGAAGGCCCCTGCCAGCAGGCACAGGACCACGTGGTGATGCCAGCCAGCCCAAGTGCGGGTCTCGTACTCATCTAGTCCCACGTCGCTCTTTTCGGTCTCGAATTCGGTTTCTATTCGCCAACGGGAGCCTCCCACGTATGCCAGTGTCTCTAACGGGGTATCCTCCGGGGCGTTGGACAGGTAGTAGCGGGGCTCGCTGCCGTCCAGGTTCCGGCGGTAGACTGCCCAGACCACCTCGCCGGGCTTGCGGTGCCGCGTTACTCGTACCCGCTGGGCGCTGAACATATAGGTCCTTGGCCCCTGTGTTCCCTCCGCCACCGTCACCTCCTGCCAAGCTTCCTCCGGCAGTGCCAGGCAGCGCCCTTCGACGGTCTGCCGCTCCCCGCTCCGCAATTTGGGCTTGCGGGGGCGGCCAAATCCTTGATAGGGTGAGTTGTCCCAGACTGGCTCCAGCGGCCAGACCGTCATGTCCGGCCTGACGTCCAGCACGTACCACGCCCCCGCTGCCGCCAGACCCTCCCGGAAAGACGGAGACATCCCGAAGGCGGAATCTCCGGCGACCCACTGAGCGCTCATGTGGCCGCGCTCCCGTGCCCGTTCCAGCATCTCCAAGGCCAACTCCGTCTTTGACCGGTATTGCCGGCGATCCTCCGGCACTCCAGCCGACGCGCAGCGCCCAGCGGCCGAAGTCCACTCCTCGGGCAGATACAGGCGCTTGTCCACCAAAGCCCTCCCGCGTGGCCCCACGTGAGCCAGAAACACCCCAGCCTGACAGTTGGCGATCTTTCCCAAGGCCCCACAGTATTGCCGGGCCACACCCACCGATTTCACGCCCTGCTTGGGAAAGTCGCTGCCGTCTAATACCCACACCGCCTGCGGGTGCTCCAGCCGGGAACTCAGATACTCCTGCAGCCGCCCAATGATCGCGTCCTCGTCCCAGCGGGCCTCGGTGAGAAAGCGCTGCATGGCCCGGGCCGAAGCCGGAACCGTCTCGGAGAGATTCTCGGCGTTGCGCCGTTCCTGAGACTGAACCAGCAGAGCCTGGAGATAATGCCGACTGTGTTCCCGCCACTGCTTGCGTCCGAAGGCCGGGGCAAAGAAGCCATGGAACTCGCGAAAGCACTCGTGAACCCGCTCAAACGCTGCCACATCCATCACGCCCCCTCCCCATCACAAAACCCTGTTACCTCAAAATGTACCTTAGCATATAACCCGTCGTTGTAATATTAGCCTTAGTCGAATCTATTTCTGCTGAATTGGACTTTTTCTGCAAATCGGCAGACTTCTTTGATAAGTTCCCCTTTTCCTTTTGCAGCGAAGCAACTTGTTGGCGAGCTTGGTTTGCACGCTGACGATATATGTTAGCCATTGCCAATGCCGATTCCTCCAGACTGGCATGAGATCGAGGGGCAACAGAGAAAGTATAAGCCATAGCACCAACAAATACAAACAATTGTGCTATTAGCAATTTAGAAAAGGAATTGACCCAATGCAAAATATTACGGGTCAGAAATCCTGAAGACACCCGGAAAAGGCTTTGTTGCGATTGGAGTACAAACTATGAGCAGATTATGACATCGATGACTGCCCCTTGTCAGTTTGTTCACACCTGAAATCCGGGTTTCCAAGAAAATTCAGTACCTGAAGCTGTCCCACGACTAGGGGAAGAGGGCTAGGAGGGGGGAGGCGGTGCCGATGCTGTCGCGGTCGATGTCGGCGATGGTGGGTGTGCAGTTATCGAGCAGAATTCGCATACTTGACGTGGGGTAGGTGTGCTTCCAGGTCCGCTATCAGGTAATCAATAACGGCTCTGACCTGCCATTCCTCAACGCCCTCGAACCAGTCCAGAAACTCGGCAACGGTGGCTCCCTCTTCCAAGTTACCCAGTAGGGCGGAAAGAGGGACACGGGTGCCGGTGAAGACCCAGGCTCCGCTCATCTTTTCGGGGTCGCTCTCGATGGCAGGGCATCTGCTCCAGTCGATCATGCCGTCATCGCCTGCTTATAGAATAACTATATTGTAGCAGTGGGCACCCTCAACGCTCATTGAGGATGCCCACCTTCCCCGGGAAAGCCGGTAGATCCGAATATGCCAGATGCTTGCAACTATCCCTCAGTAGCGGACGGTGTCCCAGGACTGGGGGAACATGCCCACTAGGGGGGAGACGGTGCCGATGATTTCGCGGTCGATGTCGGGGATGGTGGGGCGGCCGCACATGCCCATGGTGGCGTCGAGCTCGTCGCGGAGCATTTCGAGGACGGAGGTGAGGCCGTCTTCGCCGTCGTAGGCGAGACCCCAGAATAGGGGGCGGCCGATGAGGACGGCGCGGGCGCCGAGGGCGAGGGCCTTGACGATGTCGGTGCCGCGGCGGATGCCGCCGTCCATGTAGACCTCGATGTCGCCGTTGGCGGCCTCGACCACCTCGGGCAGGGCCTCGATGGTGGTGAAGGTGGTGTCGAGGTAGCGGGTGCCGTGATTGGAGACGATGACGGCCTTTGCGCCGTTGTCGGCGGCGTGGCGTCCGTCCTCGCCGACCATGACGCCCTTGATGACCACGGGCAGGCTCTGGGCGGCGGCCAGCCAATCGATGTCGGCCCAGGTTGCGCCGGAGTCTCGGATGTCCATTGGGCCGGCCGGGGCGTCGGCGGCGAAGCGCCAGGAGCTCTGGGGCAGGTCTACATTGTCGTAGTTGGGCGAGGGTGCGCCGACGTAGTCGTTGCGGATGTTGCGCTCGCGCTTGGGCTTGATCTTGGCGTCGACGGTGATGCAGAGGGCGGAGTAGCCGGCCTCGGCGGCGCGGGCGGCCATCTCGAGGGTGAGGCCGCGGTCGCTGAACAGGTACTGCTGGAACCACAGGGGGCCGGAGGCGGCGCCGGCGACGTCCTCCAGGGTGCGGGCGGCGTGGGAGCTGACGACCATGACGGTGTCGGCCTTGCCTGCGGCGCGGGCGGTAGCGAGCTCGGCGTCGGGATGGGCCGCCTCGTGGTTGCCGGCGGGGTCGAGCATGACCGGGAAGCTGATGCGCTGGCCGAGCACGGTCGTGCTGAGGTCGCGCTGGGAGATGTCGGTGAGCATCTTCGGGCGCAGGTTGATGCTGTCGAGCACCGCGCGGGTGCGCCGTAGGGTGATCTCGTCGGTGGCTGCGCCGGCGATGAAGTCATAGTGTCCCTGCTCGAGCTTCTCGCGGGCGAGGGCTTCGTATTCGAAGATGTTGACGGGCTCGTTCGCCATTTCGGTACCTCCTGTCCGCCGTTGGTGGCGGCGAAGGCAGTCTACGGCGGGGGCGGTGAGGGCGTCAAATCGCCAAGTTGTGTGTTGGTCCGGCTGATGTGGGGGCCGGAAGGCAGGGGTCCGGGGCATGAGGGCCAAAGCTGGAGCTAGCGGATTCGTAGCTGGCGAGACCGCAGAAATCTTCAAAACCCGCTCATTTCCGCTCATTTCCGCTCATCGGGGAGGCAGTGGTAGAAGGGAGAACCAATGGAGAGAGCGGGTATGGAATTTCTGTCATGCTCTTATTTTACAAGGCGGCACCCGGACTTGATAAGGGGCTAACTGTCATCAAATTCGGGATAGAGGGGATTGTCAGCGTCGGAGGGCAATCTGCGGGTTGAGCGGCTATCATGTCGGCGGAAAATTCAGGAGAATCAGCGTGCCGATGGAGGAGGAGACGGAACGTGGCTATCACTAACAAGGTAACGCCGTTCCTGTGGTTTGACGGGCAGGCCGAGGCGGCGGCACGGCACTACGTGTCGCTGTTTCCGAACTCGAAGTTCCTGGGCGTGCACCCGTTGGGGTCGGGACCGACGGAGGGGTCGGCGCTGGTGGAGTTCGAGCTGGAGGGGCTGAGGTTCACGGCGCTGGACGGCGGGCCGATGTACAAGCTGACGCCGGCGGTGTCGTTCGTGGTGTCGTGCGAGTCGCAGGAGGAGATAGACCACTACTGGTACGGGTTGTCGGAGGGCGGCGAGAAGCAGCAGTGCGGGTGGTTGACGGACCGGTTCGGGCTGACCTGGCAGGTGGTGCCGGCGGAGCTGGGGGAGCTGATGGCGCGGGCGGCGGGCCCGGTGATGGAGGCGCTGTTGGGGATGGGGCGGATTGAGCTGGGGCGGCTGCGGGAGGCGGCGGGGGGTTAAGCGGCCACCCCTCGCAGCAGCTTTTCAGCGACCATTGCTTTGAGCCCGGGATACTCCAAAGATCGCTCTTCATTCGACTCGCTGAAAATCAAGAAGTCCACCTGGGCTGCAGGGGACAGAGAAAGGAAATTGTCGGCGAAAGGCTTCCTGTCGTCTGGCGAGTAATCAAGATATTCTTGCATGAACCTTTCAGAGAACCGGCGTATTGAATCAAACCGAGGGTTTACCAAGTCGGTCTTACACAATCCCAAGTCGTCTATGGTGTCCCAGGCTCTTTGTTGGTCAGTGTCTGAAATATCGCTCTTTGGAATTATCCTTCCTGATTCGAGATCGTATTCGAAATACTGATCAGGCCGGTCCGCAGCGTCGATGGCTGAGGGATCAACGTACCCATACCCGGCCCAGTTGTCCCCCTTGTTTTCTTCGTTGCACCGTCGGCAACTGAATATCCAGTTTGGCCACGAATAACTCAATTCCGGGAAAAGGCTACGGGGGCGGAAGTGATCGACTGTAGGAGCCCAACCTCCTACCGCCTGGCACTGACGTTCACAGTACCAGCAGTTTCCGATACTGTTTTCGCCTAGAGTCTCGCTGTAGTAACTCCACTCATGGTCCTGCGGTTGAGGCAGGGTTGGTGATCCCGAAGGGTCTCTTTGGGTGTAATAGTTAATCCAGCCTTGGGTATACTTTTCGGTAAATCCGGCAATCTCGTCAGGTTCCGGACCACGATCAATCCAGCGCAATCCGGCTATCCTCCATCTTGATTCTAGTCAGTCTGCCGGGTCAACAGAAAACGTTGCATCAAGTCTGCATAGCGTTCCCTTTGAGCTTCCACGGGGCCGCTCCTTGACAAGAGAGACTCGTTCACTTGGCGGCGCAGCGTGTTCAGTTCACTCTCTTCCTGCGGCGCCAGAGATTCTTTCTCGCGAAGATGACGCAAACGGTTGGCCCTATCGATTGTCGTCAGGTCGGTGGGCTCTTCCACGCCCATCATGGTGCGGAGGATTTCGTCGGCGGTCCAGCCGATGATGTCTTCGGTGTTAGTGGTGGCGGTTACGTCGCCATTCTCGTTGCGGTTCAGGAGGTGGACTTGACCGGCTTTCAGGCCGGCTACGACGAAGGGCGAGTGGGTGGTGGCGAATATTTGCAGGCCGGGGAAGTGGTCTAACAGGGCGGGGATTACGCGACGCTGCCAGGTGGGGTGCAGGTGGTTCTCGATTTCATCGATGAGGAGGATGGCGGGTTTCTTTTCCCAGCCTTCTTCCCAACCGTAGTGGTGCGCCACTTTGAGAGCTAAGGCCCAGATCCACAGGAGGGTGCCTTGCGTGCCGGAACTGAGGGCACCGGCGTAGAGTGGTTCGCCTAGAATGTCGTCAGTGGTCCCGATGCCCATGCCATAGCGTATAACCTTTTCATTATCGTCGTTACTGTCGCTATAGTTATGTGGACTGTTATCGTAAATCACTTCTGAGCAAATGCTTTTGGCGCAGGAATAGCCTACCTCCAAAACCCTTCTGAGTTGGGTCTGGTGGCTTCGGCTGATATTCATATCTGCGAGAGTCCAGCCAACAGTTCTATCTATGGGTGATGGTGCAGACGGAGCCATTTCATCTCGGAGGTGATTTATCACTAATTCAACCAATGGGCCGCGAAAGGTCCCGGAGTCAGTGTTGAACAGAGCGTCCAAATAATAAGCAGCTCCCTCGTCATCCTCGCTATTGAGTAAATGGTTCCGGCTGAAGAAGTCCCTGCCAGGGAGACTAACCCGTGTTGACGGGATGTACAGGAAAGGCAGCACATTGTCTACTATGTCCGCCTGGCTGTCTCGTGGCCAATCGTCGCTTGGCCATAGGAAACAGAATCCCGTAGATCCTTCGTTCATGACGTTGGGAAGTTCGATGACATAATTGTCGCCGGTCGAGTTAAACACCGACAAGTTCAGCCCATTTATGGCCCGCAAAATTGTGCTCTTACCGGACGCATTCGGGCCGATGAACAGGTTGGTCCGTTCATCACATTCGAAGACAGCCTCGCCTACCAGAGGCGGCACCCCCTCGATGGCGATTTTAGTTATGTGCACACCAATTGCCCTCGCGATTTACCCGTTGCGGGAATCACGTTAAGATTTGCCTAGTTGAGTATATCATTGGCGTTGAGACAGTATTCGGGAGATTGTCAATGAGTGACTACAGCATATTTGACTTGGGGGATTGGAGGTTGCAGGGTGGGGCTACGCTGCGGGGGGCGTGGATTGCGTACAAGACTTATGGGGAGTTGAATGCGGCGAAGGACAACGTGATTGTGTTCCCGACGTTCTTCGGGGGGCAGCATTACGCCAATGAGGCGATCATCGGGGCGGGGCAGGCTCTGGACCCGGAGAAGTATTTCATCATCGTGCCGAACATGATGGGGAACGGGCTGTCGTCTTCGCCATCGAACACGCCGATGCCATACGATCGGGCGCGGTTCCCGTGGGTGTCTCTGTATGACAACGTCAGTTCGCAACACCGGCTGGTTACTGAGCTGTTCGGGATTGAGCGCATCAAGCTGGTGGTGGGATGGTCGATGGGGGCGCAGCAGACGTACCAGTGGGGCGCTCTGTACCCGGGCATGGTGGAACGCATCGCGCCCATCTGCGGGTCGGCGCGGACGTCGCGGCACAACTTCGTGTTCCTGGAAGGGGTGAAGGCGGCGCTGACGGCGGACGATGCCTGGGCCAACGGGTGGTATGATTCGCCGCCGTACAAGGGGCTGCGGGCGATGGGTCGGGTGTACGCAGGGTGGGCGGTGTCGCAGGCGTTTTACCGGGAGGAGGTGTACCTGGACATCGGGTACTCGTCGCTGGAGGACTACCTGGTGGCCTTCTGGGAAGGTCGGCGGCTGTTCGCCGATGCCAACAACTTTCTGGCGATGCTGAAGACGTGGCAGAACGCGGATATCAGCGCCAACGAGGTGTACAAGGGCGACTTCGCCAAGGCGCTGGGGGCTATCACTGCAAAGGCCATCGTGATGCCGGGGCGCACAGACCTGTACTTTCCGCCAGAGGACAACGAGGCCGAGGTGGCGATGATGCCCAACGCGGAGTTCCGGCCCATCGAATCGATCTGGGGTCACCTGGCCGGCAGTCCGGGGCTGAACCCGACGGACGCGGCGTTCGTGGACGCTGCGCTTCGGGAGCTGCTGGCGAGCTGAGGGGTTAATTCACCACAGAGAGCGCAGAGGACACGGAGGGGGACGGTGTTAATCGCAGGGGCATAGAGGAGCGGGCATTTTACTGAGATGACTAGGTGGCTGAAGCGGTGAGGTGCCGGGTGATAGCTGAAAACGGGAGATACGGATGGCTGACCTGAGGTATGAGCGGTTTCCGGAGGGGCACTACGCGGTGTTTACGATGGACCGTCCGGACCGGCTGAACGCGCAGGGGGCGCAGATGCGGGCGGAGCTGCGGGAGGCGCTGACGGAATTTTCGCACGATTCGGAGATGCGTGTGGGCATCGTGACGGGTGCGGGGCGGGCGTTCTCGGCCGGGGCGGACCTGCGGGAGATGGCGGACAACGCAGGGTCGGTGCGGGCGAACCAGACAGAGGAGGAGCGCATCGAGGCGTACCGGGGCAATCAGCCCTTTGGGCGGAATCCGAAGCCTTTCATCGCCGCGGTCAACGGACTGGCCATCGGCGCAGGGATGGAGCGGGCGGCGGACTGTGACATACGAATCGCGTCGACGGAGGCATACTTCGGGCTGTTCGAGGTGAAACGAGGGATCCTGGCCAACTACGCCATCAACCACCTTTCGCGACTGATGCCCTACGGGGAGGCGATGTACCTGATGCTGACGGGGGACACCCTGAGCGCGGAGGAGGCGCAGCGGCTGGGGTTCGTGCACGAGGTGCTGGAGCCGGAGGCGCTGATGCTTCGGGCGGTGGAGATTGCGGAGATGATCGGGGCCAACGCGCCGCTGGCGGTGCAGGGTACGAAGGCGGTGGCGCAGTTCTGGCGGCGGTACGGGCTGGAGGAGTCGTACCGGGTCAACGCCGCGTGGGGGCATCGGGTGCTGAACTCAGAGGACGCGCGGGAGGGCCCGAGGGCGTTCGCGGAGAAGCGACCGCCGGAATGGACGGGGAGTTAAGCGCGCCCAAGGTCGGGGGCGTTCGATTTCATACCGGCGCCAGTGCCGGTGGGCATTGCTGTCATCTGAAATGAAACCCGTTCGTGGCGAGGATGTAGCGCTGCGAACGGGTTTCGCAGTTTTAGCAGGCCGGACCGGGCCTAGTCGTCGGCGGGGGTGGCGGCAGGCTCGCGGGGTGGGGCTTCGACGAGCTCGTAGAGGGTGCTGCGGGCGCGGATCTGCTCGTCCCAGCCGCGGACTCGGAGGTCGATCATGAGGCCGTCGGGGCCCTTGTACTTGCGGTTGGCGCGGCTGCTGCCGGGGCACTCGGTTGCGCCGTGCTCGGTGACGGTGTCGACGGCTTCTTCCATGTCATCGACGTAGAAGCCGATGTGGTGGACGCCCTTGACGGTGGAGGGCCCCTCGCCGAGGTTGGGAGCGTCTTCGGTGCCCATCTTCAGGATGGCGAAGTAGATGTAGCCGTCGGTGAGCCATACGCCTTCGGCGCCGTTGTCGGGGGAGCGGCGGAGCTCTTCGAGGCCGAAGCAGGTCTTGTACCACTCGGCGGTGGCGACGGGGTCCTCGGTGTGGAGCGCGATGTGCTTGATTCGCGGTGCCATTTCTCTCCTCCTCTGGATTGGCTGAACGAGGGAGTGTCAGATTTTGCCGACGAGGGACTTGAGGGCATCGTAGGCGCGTTGGGATGAGTCGGGTTCGCCGGGGACGTCGAAGATGTTGGCGACGAAGTCGGTTGCGCCACCCTCGGCGAAGGCCTCGAGTTGGCGTTGAATGGACGACTCGTTGCCGATGACCGCCACCTCGGCGGGGCTTTCAACGCCCTCGATATCGAGCACGCGGCGGTAGTTCACCAGCTCGCCGTAGCGGGCGTAGGACTGCGCGGCGGATTGGCGTCCGGCATTCTCATCGTCGGTGGCCGCCGTGGGCAGGCCGACGGTCACGCGGGGCGCCTCGCGACCGGTGTTCTCGGCGGCGCGCTGTATGCGCGGCGTGATGTGGGTCTCGATGGTGCGAGGGCCGGCCATCCAGGTTACGGTGCCGTCGGCGAGCTGCCCGGCGATGTTGAGCATCTGGGGCGCGAGGGCGGACACGAGAATCGGGCAGGGGGGACGTTCAAGAGCGGCCAACTCGAGGTTGACGTTGAAGAACTCGCCGTTAAACTTGACCGCGCCTTCCTCCAGCAACGGTCGCATCACGGAGAGGTACTCGCGGGTGTGCAGGGCAGGGCGGTCGTAGGGTATGCCGAAGCCCTCCTCCATGCCGGGACGGTGGGACGGGCCGATGCCCAGGATGAACCGGCCGCCGGCCGCCGTGGCGGTGGTGAGGGCCTGCTGGGCCAGGGCCGCCGGGTGACGGGGGTAGGTGGGGACGACGCCGACGCCGAGCTCGATGCGGCTGGTCTGCATCCCGGCGAGGGCAAGGGCGGTCAGGGCGTCGTAGCCGCGGGCCGAGATGTGGGGAATCCAAAAGCTGTCGAAGCCGTCGTCCTCGGCCTGCTTTATGCGGGCAAGGAGGCCGTCGAGGGTCATGAGGTCGGCGACGGATGCGCCGACGAAAACACCGATTCGCATGGGCAATCTCCTGGGGATGGCGATGGGTTGTTAACTGGAGTCGGGGGCCGTGGCGTAGTTAGCGAAGTCCCAGGGACTACTTGGAGGGGGACTACTTGAAGGCCACGCAGGCTTCGGTGATCACTCGCAGGGTAGAACTCTGTCTGAAGCGTTGTTTGTATTCGTCGGAGATCTCGTTCATTTTGTCCAGAGAATCGCCGCCCTGGGGCGCCAGCACGAGCAGCATCTTTGTGCGCTCACGTTCGATGCTGCCGTCGTCGGTTCTCCCCTGCCCGGCGACGTCGAATACCGAGAGGCCGTCCGGGAAGCGGGGCGTGATGGTGTCGGTGAGGAAGGCATTCCAATCCTCATCGGTGACCACTTCCCGATCCCCGTCTCCCCGGCCCATGAAGAGCCGGTACTCGGACCACAGCTCGCCGCCGTCCTCGCATTCGGACGTAGAGACTTCAACGTCGGCACAGGCGGTGAACACCAATGCGAATGCCACGACCGCCAAGGGGACGAGCGTGTGCAATTTGAAGAATCGATTTGGAATCATCGCCGTCATGTGCGGTTGTCATGTGCGCCAAATGCGAGGGTTAAGCAGTAGACGAGGCCTAGAGGCCCATGGCATTCAGGCCGATGCGGGAGAGGTCCTCGTCGGACTGGCCGCTGGGGTAACCGCCGACGCCGATGCCGCCGAGGATGACGCCGTCCTTCATTATCACGACGCCGCCCGTGCCATAGGTCATCATGGGGTCGCCCTGGTCGGCGATGTTGCGGCCCTGGCCGTGCAGCCTGCTGGCGTTTTCGCCGGAGTCGAGGCCCATCAAGGCAGAGGTGTGGGCCTTGCGGAGGGCGTGGCGGCGGCTGAAGATGCGCAGGTTGTCCATGGTGAGGTAGGCAAGCAGGTTGCCGGCGCTGTCGACGATGGCCATGGCCACCGGTTCGTTGGGGGTTTCCATAGCCTTGTTGATCATCGCGTCCATTGCGGCTCGAACTTGCGCCATGGTGGGAGCGGACATATTGCCTCCTGAGTTGTGTTCACGTGATTGCCGAAGTCTACGGCAGTGAGATTATACATAGAATAGGGCACGGGGGCGCACGAATTGGGGAATGGCGGCTCACGGACTGGAGAGTGGTGGCGTATCATTTGAGCAACGAGCGGGTTCGTAGTAGCCTAGTGCCGTCCGGCGTCCCGACCAACTTGGCGACGAGAACGGGGCGCACAGGAGATGACGATGACGATGGATCGAGAATCTTGGCTGGCCCTCACCGAAGAGGATCCCATTGAGCCGGATATGCCCATCCTGGACCCGCACCATCACTTCTGGGAGCGGCCGGGGGATGTCTACCTGCTGGAGAATCTGCTGGGTGACACGAGGTCGGGGCACCGCGTGAACCAGACGGTGTTCGTCGAGTGCCATTCGATGTACCGGACCGAGGGACCAGAGGAGATGCGGTCGGTGGGCGAGGTGGAGTTCGTGGAGGGCATCGCAGCGGCCAACGTCGCGGCGAGCGGGGAGACGGCGGTGGCGGCGGGTATCGTCGGGAACGCGGACCTGATGCTCGGAGACGCCGTCGCGCCGGTGCTGGAGGCGCTGGCAGAGGCGGGCAAGGGTCGGTTCAAGGGGATACGGTGCACGGCGGCGTGGGACGCGAGCCCGGAGATAAACGTGGCACGCGCCAACTCTGCCGGTATGTTGGGCAATCCCGAGTTCCGGAAGGGGCTGGCGTGCCTGGAACGGATGGGCTTGTCGTTCGACTGCATCGTTTACCACCCGCAACTGCGGGAGGTGGCGGACATGGCGCGGGCGTTTCCGGACCTCACCATCATCCTGAACCACGTGGGCCGGCCGCTGGGCATCGGGCCGTACGCCGGTCGGCGCGAGGAACTGATGCCGGAGTGGCGGGCGGGCATCGACGCGGTAGCAGAGTGCCCGAACGTGGTGATGAAGGTTGGCGGGCTGGGCAATCCGATCAGCGGTTTCGACTGGCATGAGCGCCCGTTCCCGCCGGGTTCGGGGGAGATCGCAACGGCAGCGGAGCCGTACTACATGTACTGCATCGAGAAGCTGGGGGCGGACCGGTGCATGTTCGAGAGCAACTTCCCGGTCGACAAGCAGTCGTGCTCGTACATAGTTTGCTGGAACGCGTTCAAGCGATTGGCGCGGGATTTCTCGGCGTCGGAGCAGGCGGACCTGTTCCACAACACGGCGGCTCGGGCATACCGGCTGCTGGAGGTGTAAGGGGATATCCCTGGGGCTGGAGGGGCGTCATGGCCAAGAATCCGGTCTACGCGGGACCCGCTGAAGGTTCCGTGTGTCCGATATTCGTTTTGATCGAGCCCACCAGCAACGGGTTTGCAGGGTTTCGCCCCGGGCTGTAGGCCTCTGCCGCGGAATTGAGTTCGATCGGGTCCCCGACCAGCGTCCCCGTACCGTGAGCCTCGAGATAGTCGACGTCAGAAGGCACGACCCCTGCTTGATGAAGGGCATCCCGTATGACCCCGACCTGGGCGTCGGCGCTCGGAACCGTCAGGCCAGCACTTGCGCCGTCCTGGTTTATCGCCGACCCGAGCACGACTCCCCATATCGGGTCACCATCGGACTCGGCGTCGCTCAGGCGTTTGAGGACAACGATTCCGCATCCTTCTCCCCTGACGAAGCCGTTGGCTGATGCGTCAAATGCCTTGCACTGACCATCCGGAGACAGCATTCCGGCATTGGCGCGAAGTTCTGTCAGCCTTCCCGAGAATATTGCCTGCACTCCCCCCACGAGCACGAGGTCGGATTCGCCCTGCCTCAGGACCGACATGGCCTGATGCATTGCTACGAGTGATGAGGAGCAGGCGGTATCCAGTACGAGGGCAGGCCCCTCTAGGCCCAGTGAATAGGCCACTCTGCCTGCGACTGTATTGAATGAGGTTCCGGCCACCGTGTAGAGACTGGCAGCAGCCTCGGTGATGGGGCCTGACGAGCCCAGGCTCACGGTACGATAGTCGTTGTTGCTGACTCCGAGGAATACGCCGGCCCTGGTTCCCCTCAGGGCCACCGGATCTATCCCTGCGTCCTCCAGGGCTTGCCAGCACGTCTCCAGCACCATGCGCTGCTGCGGGTCCAACAGCTGCGCCTCGACTGGCGAAATGCGAAAGAACTCTGCGTCGAAAAGGTCAATGTCATTTACCAGCGCAGCATAGCGGCAGGCGGAAAGCCTGTTTGCCGACTTCGGATAAAATTGGCCAATCCGGCCTACTCCCGAACCGGGAACACCCTTAGTGACCGCGTTGCCTCCGCCTTCGAGGAGGCGCCAGAGCGCGTCAATGTCCGGTGCGCCCGGAAATTTGCATGCCATTCCGACTATTGCTATCGGTTCTGCCAGAGGCGCCGCTGCCGTCCGCGTCGAGCGAGGGGAATGATACTCGCCCAATGCAGCGTGGTCTGCATCAACGCCATTCTCGACCGCCATGACTTCTCCGAATGCGAAACTATAGAGTAGGCGAGTAGTTTGTATTGTTCAGTTAACTTCTTATGATACAAAAAATGTGATACAAGAAATTACCGATTGCCTGGTGCTAACCTGTCCCTGTGGCAGTACTATGTGCGGTGTTAGCCGAAATGAAAACAGGTCTGGAGGTAAATCATGCCCGAAAATCCGTTGCCGACAGGGTCGTTCACCTCCCCTCAGGTGAAAAGAGTCCACTACGGTGAAGGCTGTCTATCTGCTCTTCCCGCGGCGGTGGATGAGCTGGGCGGCACCCGGGCGTTCATAATCACCGGAAACTCCCTCATGCAGCAGGGAACTATCCTGGGCCAAATTCAGGAGTTGCTTGGCGACCGCTTCGCTGGAGTTTTTGCTGAC
Organism: Dehalococcoidia bacterium; assembly: GCA_963667415.1. Classification (GTDB taxonomy): domain Bacteria; phylum Chloroflexota; class Dehalococcoidia; order Lucifugimonadales; family UBA3495; genus VXOI01. The sequence goes on from OY763410.1 coordinate 2,198,722, forward strand.
ACCCGCCAGCACGTCCCCAGGGACACAGTGTTGGCGGCTACCCGAGCGGCCCAGAGTGCTGATGCAGACCTCCTGATCAGCTTTGGCGGCGGCACTCCCAACGACACCGCCAAGCTGGTGGCGCTGTGCTTGGCCGAAAACGTCACCGACGAGAACCAGCTCGACCGCTACCGTGTCCGGTTCCAGTATCCGGATAAACTGGAAATACCGGCGGTAAACAACCCGTGCCTGCCCCACATCTCAATCTCCACAACCCTGTCCGCCGGCGAGTTCACCAACTTTGCCGGAGCCACCGACGAGGAACGCAAGGTGAAGGACCTGTATACCGGCGAGGGACTTTGGGTGTCGACGGCGTTTCTGGACCCCGCCGTCACCACTGCGACGCCGGGTTGGCTCTGGGCCTCGACGGGTATTCGGTCGGTGGACCATGCCATCGAGACCGTCTGCTCCAAAATCAGCTTCCCCTTTTCCGACGGACTGGCCCTGGAGTCCCTGCGGCTCTTGCACCAGAACCTGGCCCGCTCCACCAGCGACCGCGACGACCTGGTGTCGGCCGGTTACTGCCAGGTGGCCGCGTGGATGTCCATCTATGCCTTGACCAACGTCCAGATGGGCCTGAGCCACGGCCTGGGCCATCAGCTCGGCGCCAGGAACGATGTCCCCCACGGGGTGACTTCCTGCATCATTCTGCCCCGGGTGATGGAATTCAACCGCCCGGTGACGGCTCCTCAACAACGGCGGATTGCTGAAGCCATGGGTGTAGACACCCGGAACGCCAACGACGACGAGGCCGCCGCCGCCGCCGTCTCCGCCCTTGAGAACCTGATCGACACTCTGGGCATTCCCCGTCGGCTGAGCGATTGGGGCGTTTCGGAGGCAGACTTGGCCCTCATCGCCCAGGACGCCATGGAAGACCTGGTGGTCGCAACCAACCCTCGCCCCATAGCCTCCCAGGAAGAGGTCGTCGACCTGCTGCTTCGCGCGTTTTAGGCGATGTGTCAAGGGAGCGGTAATCAAGAGGCAGGTCTACGCTGCTCCCCAAGGCTTACAGCCGTCCATTCAGCAGCAAAGAACGTCACGCCCGGCCCGATTCCGGTTTCGGGAACAGGCGCCAAGAGACTATCGGTTCAACACATTGAGGGTTTCCAGTACGACCTGAAGGCTAAGGCACCCGGTGCGCTCATTTACACTTCGGGAAACCAACTCCATTGCTCTCTGACGTTTCTACGGGAATATATTATCCACCGAGTAATCGAGCACGTTGCTGTCCAGAATGTAATCGGCGTTCATTCATCTCTTCCCGGGTGAACTTTCGTCCGCCAGTATCGATGGCTTCGGCCGTGGCATTCATGGCAGCTTGGCCCTTTCAGCTTTGCGTTTCCGGCCGACATAGTCCACCAGCCATTGCCGGAAATCTGCGTTCAGCGTAGTGCTATGAGGTGCGGCTATGCTGCGAGTTTCCTCGATCAGTCCCTCGTCAGCACTGATAGTGATGTTTTTCATAGCAGCCAGAACCTCCCAATCACGCATCAGCCCTGACCTCACCACCTGACCCGAAACGATGCCCTGCTGACATTTCCCTCTTGCCTTGAAGCTTCGTCAATCGTACAATTGTTCTTAACAAGAACGCTCCGAACCGCCTGTATGGCGCCCTTAACCACTCAATCGGCCAGTCTCAATTAAGGACCAAAATGAGCAGGTTTGGTACACAATGTTACGAAATGTTACACCCCTACGCGAGGCCCTTCGGATATTGATACTGGACTCCCGATAGTCACCCAACCAAAGTCATGGCGCTTCGTCTCATTCCGTCTGCCTGAAGCAAAGGACTCGGGAAGAAAGCCTCAATCCGGGGTCGCCTGCCCGACCGGACCACCTGATGTGGAACGCTGCCGCTGGGTCTCCGTGACTGGACTACTGGAAAAAACACCCCGTCCGCGGGATCTGCCGCAGGACGGCTTAGGGGTACCTAGCCGACATCGTAGGCACCTCCCATTTCCAGTAGCTATGGGCTCCTGCAAATTGGCGGTATGCACTCTCAGTCCTTATAGTGGAATCAATGACTGTCCTTCTTGAAGCAAAATCCCTGACCAAGCAATACGGGTCCATCCTGGCCTTGGACTCTGTCGACTTTGAGGTCAGCGACGGCATTACCGGGCTGCTGGGCCCCAACGGGGCGGGAAAGAGCACCGCCATCAAGCTGTCGCTGGGGCTGATCCGCCCCACATCCGGCTCCGCGGAGGTCATGGGGCGGCGGCCCTACGACTCGCCGGAGGTGCGGGAGCGACTGGGCTATATGCCCGAGCACGACTGCCTGCCCCCGGCGGCCAGCGCCGCCGAGTTCCTCTCTCACATGGCCCAGGTGTCCGGTCTCCCACCGGCGCAGGCCCGTACCCGCGCCGCCGACATCCTCCGGCACGTCGGCCTGGAGGAGGAGCGTTACCGCCCCATAGGGCAGTACTCCACCGGAATGAAGCAGCGGGTGAAGCTGGGCCAGGCCCTGGTCCACGATCCGGTCCTGGTGTTGCTGGATGAGCCGACCGCCGGTCTCGACCCCGCCGGCCGCGAGGACATGCTGCGACTGGTGCGCCGCACCGGGCGGGAATTCGGCATCAGCATCATCCTCTCCTCCCACCTGATGAACGATGTCGAGAGCACTTGCGACCGTATCATCGTCCTGGAGGGCGGAAAGGTTACAGAGCAGGGGACGGTGGCCGGGTTCACCGCCGATACCGAGGTGATCGTCCTCGACGTTGATGACAAGCGGGAGGAGGTTGCAACCGCGCTGGCCGCCAGGGGAATTCTCGCGACCTTGGAAGGGGCGTCAATGACAGTCGCAATCCAGTCCGAGGAACAGTACGACCACATACGGGACTCGGTGGCGGAAACGGGCGCGCGCCTGCGCCGGATGAGTCCGCGCCGCCGCCAGCTCGCCGAAATCTTCCGGGCGGCCCGATGACCGGCCCAACAAACAGACAGACCGGCGCCGAGGTCTACGATCTCGGCTACCGGCACTACGAAGGTCTCCGGGAAGGGAGGGCTAGAGCCCGCCGGGCGATATATGTCAACGGGCTGCGTACGACACTGGGCATCGGACGGGGTACGATCCCCAAGGTGCTTGCCATATTGATGTTTGGCGCCGCGATGGTGCCCGCCGTGGTCATGGCGGTGGTGGTGTCCCTGTTCGAGCCTGTGGCCGAAGCCCTGCCCTCGCATGCCGACTACTATGAACTGGTCTCGCTGGTGCTGTTCCTGTTCGCCGCAATAATTGGGCCGGAACTGCTCTGCCCCGACCGTCGCGACGGCGTCATTCACCTCTACCTGGTTCGCCCCATCACGCCCACCGACTATGTCGCCGCTCGCTGGCTGGCGCTGTTTACGGTGACCATTGCTTTGGTCTACTCAGGACAACTGGTGCTCTGGATCGGGCTGGTGCTGTCAGCGTCCGATCCTGCAGAGTACCTGAGACAGAACTGGCTGGACATTCCGCGCATCCTGGGCGCGGGGCTGGTGGTGGCCGTGTTTCTGGCCACGGTGCCGCTGGCGGTGGCCGCGTTCACCGAACGGAGGGCCTATGCCGCCGCCTTCGTGATCGGTTTGTTCATCATCAGCGCCACGATTTCCGGCGCGCTCACCGCCTGCACCGAATCAGGCAGATCCGGCGAGTGCGAACAGCGGGTCACCGGGGGAGCGGCGAAGTGGCTGTCGCTGGTCAGCGTGGGAGAGGCGCCCACCAGGGTCAACGACATCATATTCGGCAAGGACGACCCCGGTTTTGGCAACGACCCAGGCGGCGTTTCCACCGAACTCCCGCGTCCCGTGCCGGTGCTATGGTACGCCCTGCTGACCTTCGGCCTCGGGGTCCTGCTATGGAGACGCTACGAAAGGATAGCCGCTTGAGTGCGTCCGTAGCGGTGATCGAAGTCGACAACGTCTCCAAGTGGTACGGCGACGTGGTGGCGGTGAATGGCATCTCGGTGGAGGTGTTTCCCGGCATTACCGGGCTGCTCGGCCCCAACGGCGCGGGCAAGACCACGTTGCTGCACCTGATCACCGGGCTGGCCGCTTGCTCCGAAGGGTCGGTCACGGTGTTGGGAGAGCCTTCGCGGAACAACCCCGAGCTTTACCGGCGGGTAGGGGTGATGACCGAGAAAGAGGGGGTCTACGGCTTCCTCACCGGCCGGCAGTTCCTCGAATCCACGGCGAAGATGCACGGCCTGTCCTCCGTCGCCCCGGCGGTGGACCGTGCGCTGGAGATCGTCGGGATGGCCGACGCGCAGTCCCGCCGCCTCGGCGGATACTCCCGCGGGATGAGGCAGCGGATGCGTCTGGCGGCGGCAATGGTGCACGATCCGGAGGTGCTGGTGCTGGACGAACCGCTGAGCGGCACCGACCCCCGGCAGCGCCTGGAGTTTCATGCCGCAATGGTCCGCTTCGCCGAACAGGGCCGCACTGTGCTGGTGTCGTCCCACATCCTGGAGGAAGTCGAGCTGCTGGCGGACCGCATCGTGTTGATGGTCAGCGGCAAGCTGGCGGCCGCCGGAGACATACGGGCCATCCGGGAGAAGCTGGACGAGCAGGCTTACCACGTGAGGATCGTGACCGATGCCCCTCGCCCGCTGGCCGCGGCCCTGGTGAACCTGGCTGAAGTCGATTCGGTGAACCTCGGCCCGGACAGCGACCTGGTCGTTCTGAGCAGGAACGTCGGAGTGCTGCAGGAGGCAATCCCCCGACTGGCCCGGGATTTGGGCGCTCGCCTCTTCCGGGTCGAACCTTTGGACGAGTCGCTGGAAAGCATCTTCGGCTACGTGGTCGAGCGGTAGATGAAGGAAGTGTTCTTGCTCTCCATCCGGCAGTTGACCGGCCCGGTCCGGCTGGGCCTGATTCTGCTACTCTCCGCCCTGCCAATCGGACTGACGGTGATCCTCGCCGTGATCGCGGGCGGAGAAGGAGTCGGACGTGACGACTTTGTAAACGCCATGCTGAGCGGATTGCTGGTCGCCGGAGTCCTTCCCATCGTCGTCATGACCCTGGGCACCGCCGCCTTCGGCAACGAACTGGAGGACGGTACGTTGGGCAACCTGGCGCTGATGCCCCTGGCTCGCTGGCAGATCGTCATGCCCAAGCTGCTCGCCACACTGACAATCTCCGTCCCAATTATCATCGTCAGCGGAGTGGTGACGTCTCTCATCGGAATCGGTTTTGAAGTGCGGGCCACCCTCTCGGTGGCCGTCGCCCTGCTGCTGGGCGCTGCCGCGTACTCGGCCATCTTCACTTGGACCGGTCTGATGACTGGGCGGGCACTGGCAGTGGCCCTGCTGTACGTTATCCTCTGGGAGGGCGTCATCGGCTCGCTCATCCAGGGAGTGGGCTACCTCAGCATCCGAGGCTACACCCTGGCCATCATGCACGGGCTGGACTCCTCGACATTCGAGGCCTTCGGCGACCGGGTGATCTCGCTCCCGGTGGCCGTGGTGGGCGCGCTGCTGGCGACCGCCGTGTTCTACGGGCTGGGCGTGTGGCGACTGACTCGCATGGACGTGCCCTGATATTGCAGCTGCAAGTTGGTGGGCCGCTCCGGCGCATATCTACCCGATTTCTACAGCGGCTGTCACGGCTTGAGTTCATCTGCCCCAGTAGCGCATGGCTGGGCATCAAATTGGTGCAGCATGCTTTCCAGCCATGTAGAGCACGGGTACCTTCGAGATTCCGGCCATGCCTTCGGTGAGCAAGGCTTTGGCGATTGAGTTGGCTTACAGCAAATTCATACAGGGACGGGAGAATTTCATCGCCGACCAGCCTCGGGAACGAGGCGTGAAACTGGCTCCTGGCCAGGCAACCCACGACCCGGGCGACCCGATGGGAGAGGAGAATCTGGACGCCAAAGGAGTGAAAGGCTATCCCGCCCGGTGGTGGGTGGTGGAGCGCAACTTGGCCTGGCCATCGAAGTGCCGGGCGATCATGGTGCGCTACGAAAAGAAGGTGTCCAACTACATGGGCCTGATCCAACTGGCCTGTGCCTTGCTCTGGTACCCCCGCCAACGGCAACTCGAGTTTTGAGAAAGTTCTTATTAGTTCCCGGTTGACCGTGGAGTATCCCAGGGAAGATTCCGAACGAAGGAAACCCTGTGCCCTCTGCTGTTAAAACTCCGGAATTTTCCGCCTTTGTTCAGTGATGCGGAACTTGAGCTTTTTGCTGGGCTTCGTGTTCGGCAGCGCTATTAGCTTGAGCTTGTAGTTTTCTGGGGAAACGGTGATGTTGAAGTAGTGGGCCACCATCAGGACATTCACCGTCAGTTGCAGGTCCATCCACCTCGATCCGAGACAGGTATGGGTGCCCAGACCGTAGGGCGCGAATCCGGGTTGGAGGTGCTCATTTCTTGGAGGCAGGTAACGGTCGATGTCGAACTTCAAAGGATCGGGGAAGCAGTCATCCATGTAGTGAGTGGCTGTCTGCGCGATGACCACCCGTGAACCCACCGGCAGCTCGTAGCCCTCGACGACGCAGGAATTCACCACGTTTCTGAGAGACATCGGGACGATGGGATACATTCGCAGGCACTCCATCAGGAACCGGTGCGTCACGGCGATGGAGGACATGGAAATATCGTCGCTCTTCGGATCGCCCTCCTCGAACAGGGCATCCGCTTCGGCCTGGACTCTCGCGTAGAGTTCCGGCTGCGACGCCATGGCGTACAACGCGAAGCTGAAGGCGTCGCCGAGGTACAAGCTGGCAATCAGTGCCGCAGAAAGGGCGAAGCGCAGGTTCGCCTCCGGGAAGAACTGTGGGTCACTGGCGTGAAGGCTTAGGATGTCGTCGGCCAGGTCCCGGGGACTGTCCGCCCGCTGGGAGGGTGTGTGCACGTTCTCGATTCTTTCCAGCAACGTGTCAACCACCTTGGCCCGTCGCCTCATTCCGGGAGTGTGCAGCATGAACTTGGGCAATAGCTTTATGAGATGGGTCTTGAGCGCACGTTCCTTGAATTTAGCTGCGTCATCAAAGAGGTCTTGGGATTCGATGCCGATGAAAAGCGGCGATAGTTGGGCGTTGATCATCCTCCTCGACATCGCGGTTGCCGGATAGGTGTCTCCGATCTGCCAGTCCGCCATGAATTCACGGGCCTTGGAGTAAACCTGGTCCAACTGGCCCGCGAGTCTCGCCCTGGAGTAAGCAGGAGATAGAGCCTTGCGGAGCCTGAAGTGGTCGGCTCCTTCGAGGGACGGCAGGATACCGGTGGCGCCGTAGACTTTTTCAAATTCGGAAATGTATTCCTTGGCGCTGAAATACATTCTCCCGCGCCGATGTACCCATTGATTGGTTTCCGGGCCGGAGAGGAAAATCATCCGCTCCCTGAAGGGAGGATCGATTGCAAACACGGGCCCGTACTCTTGCGTGAGTTCTGCAAAGAGAGCGGGAATGTTGCCGCCCCGAACGTGGCGATTGAACGCCAGCTTGCGAAGGGGAACCGTCGGTATCGACTTCGTTAACGCGGAACGTCGAAGCATCGGGTTGGCCATGTTCTGCGACACTGCCGCAGCGATGGAGCGGCCGATCAATGCCATCCTGCAGATGAGCTTGATGCGGTCTTCCACTGCATCGTCTACCTGATACATGAACCGGAAGACGTCGCAGGTGTTGACGAGACTGATAAGGAGAGCGTCCCTCGGATCAGGAATTTCATCGTTGAAGATCGCGTTGAAGATGCGAGTCTTCACAGACTGCAAACGAGAATCGTCCTGGGAGGCGTTGGAAGTGTTTGTCTGAGCGAAGGCGCGGGTTAACGTGTAAAAGTCTCCCTCATGGCGTTCCACTATCCGCAGGTCGACCAGGCGGTCCAGGGTCGTATCTATGATCGATTCGGCCCGATGGGCGAGCCGTTCAATCCAATACTGCGTATTGCGATGGGCTGGCTCGCCTGCAATTTCCGCCAGAATCTGGTCCAGCGCAGGATTCCCTGTTTCGGTCGAATCCACGAGAAACAGCGAATCAAGGTCTGTGTCTATGCGGTTTTGAATGGATAGCTCCGCAAGAACAGCTCCGGTGACCGCGCAGTTCAAATCCCAGCCGGGCACTTGGTGAAAATACCCGGTCTCCTCGTTCAGGAGCAGCAGTAGCAGGTCTTCCGGCAAACTTTGCTGGTAGGCCGCAGAATCACGAGCCAGTAGCCTCATCGCAACCGTTCCTCGGCCTCGTTCCGAATCGTAATACAACCAGTGTAGCGCAATGAAACCTTGGAGACACGCAGTCCAGAACCGGAGACAGGGTCTTTTGGTCCTCCCTCACCCTTCCCTCACGCTTGGGGGCAGAGCCGCCCCGCCTACACATGCTGGCAGGGGTAAGCAGGATAACCTGCAAGTGCAATTGGCCGTTTCGGCAATGTTGCAGATTCTCGGCAGGCCTGCAATTCGGGCTTAAGGAGGCTTGAGGGCGAGGAAACAGTACAGGGGCGTGAATATTCCGGTCTTGCCCCCCGCTACATAGGCGTTGGCGGTATGGTGCAGCAGCGCAGCCACGTCTGCGGACCCCTTCGGGAAGATGCCAATCGCTTCGACCAGCCTGGACATCGCCATGATCGACTTGCGGCCCAGCGGCGTCCGGCGTAGTGAGCTGCTCAGCGTATTGCTCCCGCCCTCCATGGGCTGATACCACGGGGTGTTCTGGCCGTTTTCATCGACGGCCCGGTCTTTGGATTCGATGATCTGAAATCCGGCAGCTTCGAGGGTCCGGTCCACCTCGCCCATAGTCGCTATATCCCTCAGGGCGATGCCCTGCATCAGGTCCTTTTTCATGGCTCCGTGGCGGGTGTCGCCGGGATCAAACTTGTCCGTCATGCACATTTCCTGCCCCCAGAAGAGAGCTCCTGGCTTAAGCACGCGGTAAATCTCGGCGAATGCGCCGGCCTTGTCCGGCGCATGGCACGTCGATTCGATAGCGTATCCTCGGTCGAACGTGTCGTCCGCTACGGCGCCCATGTCCATGAAGCTGCACGCGAGGTAGTCGACCATGTGAGCGATGCCCGCTTCGGCGTTCAACGATTTTGCCCTCTCCAGCTGGACTTCGCTGCTGTTGACGCCAACGACCTTGACACCGGCTTCCCCGACGACGCGCCGCATGGGGCCACCGAGCCCGCATCCGACGTCGATGACATTCATGCCTTCGCTCAACTCCAGCTTGGCAATCATCAGCCTCTGGTGCCGGATTTTCGATTCCTCCAAGCTCTCTCGAGGTGAGAGCGGAGCGAAATGCAGGGACTCGCCCCAACCGAAGGCCATGAACTCGGTGCAAAGGTCATAGTATTCCCTGACGGTTTCCGCGTGATCGTAGTCAGCCGGTTCGCGACCCGGCGCGCGCGCGCCTTGCAGGCGCCTCACCCGGCCGCTGACGTCGGAGCCGCTGTAGGCATCCCTCAGGCCGCGGGACAATTTGCCGAGTCTCAAAAGCAATTTCTCCTGTTACAAGACCCGTTCCTGTTGGCAGCGGGGAGGCGTTTTCTTGATGGCCCTACTGATATTGTCGCACATACGCTGAGAGCTGATTCTAAATTACGTCTTCATACCTGCGACGAATTTATTTTTCCGTTGTTCCAGCGAAAGCCGCCATTCAGCGATTCGCGATGCAAGGAAGCGTTGTAAGGCCATCGAGCAGCTCTGGATTGCGGCTTACGCTTGATTGCCTACGTCTGTACTCTACCGTGCCAATGTCAATGCGGAACGTGATGAACACGTGCGTGGTGGAGGATTATGAGCTTTCTGTAAAGTAGCGGGTCATAGTTGCGCAGACAGCTACACATTACATGGACGATGTGTTTCCCGACCATAGGAAGTTCGATGTCGACCGGTACCTGCCCCCGCCAAATGATCACCTCATGCTGAAACTAGAAGACAACGGACGCGTCCATTCTGATGGGGCCCATATCGGTCCATACTTCAGAGTCGCTCGGGGTGATGGGGTCCATCTCAGGCCAACTGGTCTTGGTATCATGCGGAGCAGTGCAGCAGTCCCACTTGATTGTGACTTAATCCTGTCCAACTGATGGGGTCCACATCAAGGCCAAACTCCAATTTCAAACGAGACTAAGGCAACCGCTTTCATAGAGCAACGATTTGCGTGAGTCAAAGCGTAACGGAAGCATTTCATGGCGACGAATTTAGTACCGGATTTGACTTTTCTCGGTGCAACCTTCGGAGCCAGCCAGAGTGTTCGCCAGTTCCAGTTGGTGGGGATGGTCTAAAGGTTGGGTGCGGTGGAAGCATGCCTTTCTTGACCCCTTGGCAGCAAAGGCAGTTGCTTCGTTGAACTAGATTGGGGAGTGATGATGCTCTTTGATCGCTCCCGACCAACGGATCCGCCCTTGGGTGAACTGATAGTCGGCCGCATATTAGGAAATCTTGGGTCTAAGGAAAGGAAGAGGTGGGCGCGTAAAGTGGTAATGCGTCTTTAAGGAAGCGAGTTTCTGTAACTGAGGGTGGTGGCAACGACTGGGCTCGAACCAGTGACCTAGCGCTTATGAAGCGCCCGCTCTGCCGCTGAGCTACGTTGCCACCGAAGGGCCATCCGACCAGCCGCCAGGATGCAACCCGATAAATCAATGTTAGCGGTGGGCCTCTTCCGGTGTCAATTGCCGAATTCCGCGGATTGTCTGCCAATTTGAACAGTAGATTCCGTCGCAGGAAGATGCTGTTGACGCCAGCGCTTGGGGGACTCGGCGGAGAGGACGGCAATGGCGGCCAACACCGGGGCGATGATGCTGTACAAGATGGCGACGAGGTAGCTCTCCCAGAGGTCGAAGACAAGGCCGGCGGTTATGGGGCCGACGAGAGCGCCGAAGCCAACGCCGGCGTACAGCACGCCGATGATGCCGCTGACAGCGCGAGTGCCGAAGTAGTCGGCCATCACCGACGGGGCTAGCGCCACCGAGCCGCCCCAGAAGGTGCCCACCAGTACGGCAAAGATGCCGAGGACCAGCATCCCGTCGCCCACCAGCCAGAGCAGGCAACTCACGCCGACACCGCCGAAAGACAGTCCCAGACCGCGCCAGCGTCCGATGCGGTCGGCTGCGGCTCCTATGGCGAAGCGTCCGAAGGCGCTGCCGACTCCCAGTAGGCTGAGAAGAGTGGCGGCGGCCTGCGGGGAAATGCCGCGGTCTTCGGCGTAGGGCACCAAATGGGCGATGGGAGTGAACTGTCCGAAGGATGCGAGAAGGAAGCCCAGGAACAGCAGAAAGAACGGCCTTGAGCGGATGGCGAAGGTAAGATGCACTCCGTCCCGGGAAGGAGTGGAAGACGGCCGAGGGCCATTTGGGGGGTTCCTGACAAGCAGACCGGATGCACCGCCGGCGATTACCACGATACACCCGATAATCAGAAGGGCAGGCCGCCACTCCAGTTCGGCAATCATCAGGGCGGCGAAGGGAGGCACGGCGAGGGTACCGGCCCCGATGCCTGAGACCGCGATTCCGGAGGCCAGTCCGCGCCTGCGGTCGAACCACTTTTGGACCGCACCCACGGCCGGGACGTAGGCCAGGCCTACGCCTCCGCCGATGCAGACGGCGAAGGCGGCCTGCACCTGCCAGAGAGCCTGAGCCACGCTGGCGGCAATCAGACCGCAGCCTACCAGTACCAGGCCACCCGCGACGAGTAGCCTTGGCCCGAGGCGATCGGCAACGGTGCCGCTGAGTGGGCCGACGCTGAAAAGGACGAGGATTGCGGCGGAGAAAGCGACGGAGACGGCGGCACGGGACGCGCCGAACTCGTCCTGCAGCGGTGCGAAGAAGGTGCCGAAGGAGTAGGCGCTGCCGAACCCCATAGTGAGGATGAGGAAGGTGCCGGCAACGACATTCCATCCCTGGCGGGAGTCTGCTTGAGGACTGTTGGCCATTGGAGTTGGGCGCTCGCGGACTGTGCGGAGTGGCGATTGACTTGTCTGGCGGTGATTATGCGCCAATCGTTGGACGTTGGCGACAGTTGGCCTAGAATGGAAGGCGATGTCCAGCGAAAATCAAAGCGTCAAGGAATTGCTTGAGCGTACCGCCGCACTCATGGGCGAGTCGGTGGCAGAACTGGCCGGAAGGTTGCGTCCGTTCCCGGCGTTCATGGGGATGAATTCGCTGCAGGCCATCGAGCTGGAGCCGCCGCCGGACTCACGGGCCGAGTGGGGTTGCATCGTGGTGCTGCCGGACGGGGAAATCTGCGAGCTCGAGCTGGAGGTTATCCCGGGTCCAGCGGGACCGACGGACGTTGACCAAGTGGAAAAATACAAGCCGCTGGAGCTATCGGCGGCGGATTACATTCACTTTGCGGCGGAGGCAGTGAGGGCGATAGGGCGGGAGCTGGGTCGTAGAACCTAGCAATTGTTCAGCACCAGTGATGGTTATCTACGCGCGGGTATAGGAACAAGCGCCCCTTTAGACTCGTCCACCGCCAATAGCGCCGCTGCAAGGGCCACGATTCCGATTAGTAGCACTTCGTCTTAGTAGCACTTTGTCTTTTTCAGTGAACAAGACAGGGGAAATCAAGGTTCTGCCTTTCGAAAGTTAGCTTGAAGGAGCCCATCAAGCACTCACCAGACCTAGTCGTCTGATTCGAGGTCGATATCGCCGCTGCGGCCGCCGCGCTTGCTGACGAGGCGGATGCCCTCGATGCGGATGCCGCGGTCGACGGCCTTGCACATGTCGTAGAGGGTGAGGGCGGCGACAGAGACGGCGGTCATGGCTTCCATCTCGACGCCGGTGCGGGCGGTGGTGCTGGCGGTGGCGAGGATGTTGATGCGACTTCGTTCCTCGTCGAGTTCGAGGTCGACGTTGACCTTGTCGAGAGGCAGAGGGTGGCACAGGGGGATGAGCTCGGACGTCTTCTTGGCCCCCATGATTCCGGCAACCTGGGCGATGGTTAGAACGTCGCCCTTCTTCATCAAACCTTCGCGGATCAGGCGAGCCGTCTCGGGCTGGATGGATACGTGGCCTCGGGCGACGGCCTCGCGGCTGGTGACGTCCTTCTCGCCGACGTCCACCATGCGGGCGCGGCCCTGCTCGTCGAGGTGGGTGAGAGACTGCTGGGAAGGAGTTGTCATAACAGTCCTTTACGGGGATTTTCGTATCCCTCATCGCGCGGCAGATTGGGGCCATTGGCGGCGGCGACTGCGAGCCTGTCGGCGCGGACGTTGCCGGCATTGCCGGCGTGGCCGCGAACCCACTTCAACTTGACTTCGTGCTTTTTCATGGCCGAGAGGAGCCTGTCCCACAGATCGGGATTGACGGCATGTTCGCGCTTATTGCGCATCCATCCGTTGGCCTTCCATTTCCTGGCCCAGCCCTTTTCGATGGCGTCGACCACGTAGCGGGAGTCGCTGTAAACGGTGACGGCGCAGGGTTCCTGCAGGGCTTCCAGGCCGACTATCACGGCCAGGATTTCCATTCGGTTATTGGTAGTGCGCCGGAAGCCGTCGGAGAGCTCCTTTTCCTGGCCTTTGTGTTCGAGGATAGCGGCGTATCCGCCGGGGCCGGGGTTGCCGATGCAGGAGCCGTCGGTGTGGATGGTGACCTGCCTTAGGGAGGGGCCGGAGTTACCTGCCATTACCTAGCCCCCAATCTGGTACATCTCGACCTTGGCGGGGCGGGGCATGTCGGGGGTGGCAGCGGCGCGTTCCTCGGAGTAGCGGTCGGTGCGACGAGTCCAGATGCCGGAGATGATGTCCCGCAGTTGGTCCTCAGTGGCACCGTCGCGCATGGGGTCGCGCAGGCTGGTGCCGCGGGTGCCGAAGAGGCAGGTAAAGATCTGGCCGTCGGTGGAGAGGCGCAGGCGGGTGCAGGCGCCGCAGAAGGGACGCGTAACAGATGCGATAACGCCGATTTCGCCGCTGCCATCGCGGTACAGATAGCGCTCGGCGACCTCGCCATGGTAGTTGCCGGGGGCTGGCTCCAGCGGCATTTCGGCGTCGATGCGGGAAATGATTTCATCGGCGGAGACCACTTCGTCCAGTTTCCAGCCGTTGCGATTGCCGACGTCCATGTATTCAATGAAGCGGACTATGTGGCCTGTGCCCTTAAAGTGGCGGGCGAGGTCAACGATGGTGTGGTCGTTGACGCCTCGCTGCACGACGGCGTTTATCTTGACAGGGGTAAGGCCGACTTCCGCAGCCTGCTGAAGGGCGTGGAGGACGCGACGGGCGCCGAAGCCGCGGCCGTTCATCTGTTTGAAGACCTCGTCGTCGATACTGTCGAGACTGACGGTTATACGGTGTAGCCCAGCGTCCCTCAGAGCCTGGGCCTGCTGAGCCAGAAGGTAGCCGTTGGTGGTGAGGGTGACGTCGCTGATACCGTCGATTTCTGCGACCTGACCTATCAGCTCCGGGAGGTCGGTTCGGAGCAGTGGTTCACCGCCGGTGATGCGGGCCTTGGTCACGCCGAACTCGGCGAAGATGCGCGTCAGGCGGGTAATTTCCTCGAAGGTGAGGATTTCCTCGCGAGGAAGGAACTGGTAGGCCTCGCCGAAGATTTCGGCGGGCATGCAGTAGGGGCAGCGGAAATTGCACCGGTCGGTGACCGAGATGCGAAGGTCTCGCATCGACCGGCCCATGGTGTCAGCTACGTTCAGAGGCATGGCGTTTCAACTGGTGATGGGCATATTCAGGAAGTTTCGGAGGCGATTCTGAGCAATGAATTCATGGCACGACCCGCGGCGCAACCCCGGTGGCTGATGCGATTCTTGTCTTCGAGGGACAGTTGAGCAACGGTCCTGCTGAAGGACGGAAGATGAAAAACTGGGTCATAGCCGAAGCCGTCATCTCCTTCAGGTTCGTATTGTATCATTCCAGCCACTGAGCCAACTACGGATGCCAGCAAGGAGGGCCCTTCGACGGGCGCAGGGCCAACGGAGGTAGCGGGGCGCGCGATGTTTATGACGCAGCGGAAACGGGCTGTGCGCTTTGCCCAAGGTATCTCTTGGAGGTTTCGTAGCAGGAGGGCAACGCGGTCGGCGTCGGAGGTGCAGGCGTCGCCGCCGTAGCGGGCAGAGAGTACGCCGGGGTTGCCGCCGAGGGCGTCCACCTCGAGGCCCGAGTCGTCGGCGAGGGTGAGCAGGCCGCCCATGTCGGCGTAACCGGAAGCCTTGAGCCAGGCGTTTTCGGCGAAGGTTTCGCCGGTCTCATCCACCTCGTCGGTGATGCCGACGTCTCGTAGGGAGACGAGGGTGAAGGGAACTCCGCGGAGGAGGCCCTGGTATTCGCGGAGCTTGCCGGGGTTGCCGGTGGCGATGAGCAGGCGTGGATTGCCGGTCATATCACGCCTCGTTCGTTCAGGCCTGTAAGGGACGACTCGTCAAGGCCCAGCCATTCTCCATAGATGGCGGCGTTGTGCTGGCCCACCGTGGGGCCGGCGTGTTCCACTGCGCCGGGGGTCTCGCTGAACTTGGGGACGATGCCGAGCATGCGGGTTTGGCCGAGCTCCGGGTCGTCGATATCGATGATGTCCTCGCGGGCCTGGAAGTGTGGGTCTTCGACAATATCCGCCGCGCCATACACCGGGCCGACCACACCGCCGGCGGGGATGAGCTGACCCAGTGTTTCGTCGAGGGTGCGCTGGGATAGCCAGCCGTTAAGCTCGTCGTTGAGTTCGTCGCGGTTCTCGATACGAGAGGCGTTGTCGACGAAGGCGGGTCGGTCGATCAGATCGGGCATGCCCATGGCCTTCGCCAGACCTTCGAAGGTGCTCTGGGAGGTGGCGGACAAGCCCATCCAACGGTCGTCGCCGGTGCGGTAGAGGCTGCGTGGCGCGGCGTCGGGGAAGTCGTTGCCGACGCGCTCGCGATTTATGCCCAGCAGGTCGAACATGGTGATGTGTGGGATGCACAGGCGGAAGAGGGGCTCGAAGAGGGACACGTCGACCACCTGGCCCTTCCCGTCGCGTACGTCTCGGTGGTAGAGGGCCATCATGCCGGACATTGCGCCAAAGACGCCGGCGATCTCGTCGGCCAGGGGTACCGGAGGCAGGACCGGCGAGGTGTCCTGGAAGCCGGTCATGCCCACGTAGCCGCTCATGCACTCTGCGATGGTGCCGAAGCCTGGCCGGTCCTTGTATGGGCCGGTCTGCCCGAAGCCGGAGTAACGGAGCATCACGAGGCCGGGGTTTAGGGCCAAGAGTTCGTCGGGCCCAAGCCCCCAGCGTTCCATAACGCCGGGGCGGAAGCCCTCGATGAGTACGTCGGCGCGGGAGGCGAGGTCCCGCAGGATGCCCTGGCCTTCGGGGTTGCCGAGGTTCAGGGTGATGGATTTCTTGTTGCGGGAATGGACCTTCCACCAGAGAGAGACACCGTTGGCGAAGGGCCCCCAGTTTCTCAGGGGGTCGCCACCGCCGGGGCGCTCCACTTTCACGACCTCGGCGCCGAAGTCGGCCATCAAGCTGCTGGCGGTACCGCCAGCAACGATCATGGATAAATCGAGTACGCGGAGGCCCGTGAGGGGCCCCCTTCCTTTTGACTGGTTGTCGTCGGTCAAACCGGCCCTCTTCGAATGTCGAAAGTTGGCGTCTATCTTAACATCGCTATTGGACACCCTCCGGACTGCGCAACCCATTTGCGATTGTGTATCGGCAAGAATCCTGTGTCCGAAAGGGTTTGAATCGAAGGAATGGACTGACTCCGGCTGTCTCAAATTAACCCGGTGTTTTGCTGCGGTGGAGGATTCAGTTTCTGATATAATTCCAGCGATGTTTCTGGACGATTACTTCAGGCAGTACGGGCTTATTGCCATCTTTTGCGTGGTGGCCGTGGCCGTGCCGGTTAGTATGCTGGTCATGTCGTGGGGGGCTTCTCGCATCGGTCTTCGGCCGCGAAAACCCAGCGACATCAAGGCCGAGACTTACGAGTGCGGCATGGAAGCCATCGGCGGAAAATGGGATCTCTTCAACTTTCGCTACTACATGTTTGCAATCCTCTTCGTTATCTTCGACGTCGAGGTCATTTTCCTGTACCCCTGGGCTACCAAGTTCCTCAGGCTGGAACTGTTCGCTCTGATCGAAATGGCGGTTTTCGTGGGGATATTGCTGATAGGCTGGGCCTATGCTTGGCGGAAGCGGGACCTGGAGTGGGGATAGACGTTCGCCGATGATTCAGCCTTCGCAAAATGGAGAGACCCTGCAGTCGCGCACATGGGACCTGGACAGGACCGAAGGGCGGAATGTACAGGAACTGAAGGACGCGTCTCCGGAGCCATTGTCGGAACCGATCATCGAGGTGCCTGAAGACCTGAAGGGCAACCTGATGGTCACATCCATCGACGCGCTGGTCAACTGGGGACGCAAGTCGTCGGCTTGGCCGGTAACCTTCGGGCTGGCGTGCTGCGCGTTCGAGATGATAGCCAGCAGCATGGGGCGCTTCGATATCGCAAGGTTCGGGATGGAAGCCTTCCGTGCCTCGCCCCGTCAGGCCGATCTGTTGATCATCGCAGGGACAGTTACTTGGAAGATGGCGCCACCGATTCGGCGCATCTACGACCAGATGGCTGAGCCGAAATGGGTCATTTCCATGGGTGTCTGCGCCACCAGCGGCGGCCCATATTACGGATCCTACAGCGTAGTTCCCGGCGTCGACCACATCATCCCGGTGGACGTGTACGTGCCAGGGTGCCCGCCGCGCCCGGACGCGTTGTTGTACGGCATCATGGAGTTGCACGAGAAGATCAAGCGGCAGCGGAACCTGCCCTCTGGGTCATTGCGATCGCTGCTTGGCCGAGGGGCTTCCGCCGCCCCCGAACAGGCGGAGTAACGGAAACCATGGCCCTGCTCCTGCTTGACGGACCTTCGCTCTCGGAACGTGTATCCGCCGTATTGCCTGACTCTCTGGCCGACGTTAGTTCCGGCAATATGTCGCCAGAGGCGCTGTGGGTGGATCCCCTTTCCATTGCCGAGGTGGCGGCCTTTCTTCAGCAGGACGAGGGGCTGGAATTCGAGTACCTGAACGCGATTTCCGCCATTGACTTCGTGGGACACTTCGAACTGGTTTACCACCTGACGTCTTTCCGCAGGGGACACAAGGCTACGATGCGGGCGAGGCTGGAGGGGAGGGACAACCTGTCGGTGCCTTCGGTCTATCACCTGTGGCGCGGGGCAGACTTCCAGGAAAGGGAAATCTGGGACCTGATGGGCATAAGGTTCGACGGGCATCCGAATATGAAGCGTATTATGCTGTGGGAAGGTTTCGAGGGCCACCCACTGCGCAAGGACTTCCTGGGATGACCATCCGAACCGAACCAATGACGGTCAACATAGGGCCGCAGCACCCCAGCACCCACGGCGTTTTCCGTTTGCGCGTTACCTTCGACGGTGAAGAGATACAGCAGGTTGAGCCCATCTTCGGTTACCTGCACCGGGGAACGGAGAAGCTGGCGGAGGAGCGCAACTATACCCAGGTGGTGACGCTAACCGACCGGCTGGACTATGTCTCGTCGATGATCAACAACCAGGCATACTGCCTCGCGGTGGAGAAGCTGCTGGGAGCTGAAGTTCCGATGCGTGGCAAGTACCTGCGGACGCTGACGGCGGAGTTGCAGCGTATCGCGGCGCACCTGATGGGCATCGGCTTCATCATCCAGGACCTGGGCGCACTGGGAACGCCGCTGATGTACTGCTTCCGGTCGCGGGAGCGGATCCTGGACCTGTTCGAGATGCTGTGCGGCGCCCGCATTACCGTCAGTTACATGAGACCGGGAGGTGTGTTCTTCGACGCGCCGCCCGAGTTCTGGCCTGCGCTTGACCAGTTCCTGCGGGACTTCGAGGAAGAGTATCAAGAGCTGGAGCAACTGCTCCTGGAAAACGAAATAGTCATGGTTCGCACGCGAGGCGTCAGTCCGCTGCCGATGGAGGTGGCGATCAACTGCTCGACGAGTGGTCCGGTGTTGAGAGCCAGCGGTCTGGGGTGGGACTGGCGTAAGGTGGAACCGTACGACGCATACGACCTGGTGGAGTTCGATGTCCCTGTTGGCCAGACAGGCGACAACTACGACCGCTTCTGGGTCCGCTTGCAGGAGATTCGTCAGAGCGTTCGAATTATCCGGCAGTGCAAGGAGCAGATTGAGCCGGGGCCGGTGCGGGCCACGGTTCCCTTGGTGCTGCGGCCGGAGCCCGGCGTCGAGGCCTACGGGCGGGTGGAAGCATCAAAGGGCGAACTGGCCTTTTACCTAGTGAGCGATGGCGGCATCAGCCCCTACCGCTGCAAGATCCGCTCGCCATCCCTGCTCAACCTGACGGTAACCGAGCATCTGCTGGTGGGATGGAAACTGGCGGATATGATTGTTACGCTGGGAAGCGTTGACATAAACATGGGTGAAGTGGACCGGTGAACTGCTCACTCGGACCGGACAATATTCTGTATGGGACCCCGATGTTCCGCGAGATTTACAATTTCGTGGGCATGGTCCTTCCGTGCTGGCTGTCGTGGTTAGTTGCCGGATTGATCATCATCATCCTGCTGGTAAACGCCGTGCTGCTGGGCGCCGCAGTCTTCTCATGGATGGAACGTCGGCTCATCGGCAAGTTCCAGAACCGCCTTGGTCCCAACCGATGGGGTCCCTTTGGTATGTTCCAGCCCATCGCAGACCTGGTGAAGCTGTTGTTCAAGGAAGACCTGACGCCTGGGACAGCCGACCGATGGGTTTTTCTTGCCGTGCCGATCGCCATGGTCGCGCCGGTGATACTGGCGCTGGCGGTCGTGCCCTTCGCAAAGAATACGGCATTGGCCAATCTGAACGTGGGTGTCCTGTACATTTTGGCCGTTACCTCGATCACTTCCATAGCCATCTTCATGGCTGGCTGGTCTTCCAACAACCGGTTCGCGCTGTTCGGCGCGGCCCGCGGCGTGGCGGTGCTTATTAGCTACGAGGTTCCAGTGGTGGTGTCGCTGCTGGGAGTGGTGATGCTGGCGGGCTCGATGTCGCTGGCGGATGTGGTGTCGGCACAGACGCTTCCGTTCATAATCGTGCAGCCGCTCGCGTTCCTGGTGTTCGTGGCCGGGACTACGGCAGAGCTGAACCGGACACCCTTCGATATGGCCGAGGCGGAGTCGGAACTTATTGCCGGATATCATACGGAGTACAGCGGCATCAAGTTCGCGATGATACAGGCCGCGGAGTTTGGCGGGGTGATGGTCGCCTCGGCGGTAATCGCGACGCTGTTCCTGGGCGGCTGGGAAGGCCCGGTGGCGCACTGGCTGGGCTGGCTGTGGTTACTGATCAAGACGCTGGTGGTGGCCATGGGGTTCATCTGGGTTCGGGCCACCTTCCCCCGATTGCGAATTGACCAGTTGCTTTCATTCGCCTGGAAGTTCCTGTTGCCGCTGAGCCTGGTAAACCTGTTTGCGACGGCTTTGGAGGCCTACTTCCTGCGCGACGCTGCGGGAGTGCTGACCACCGCAGACCTGGGCATTATGACAGGCATCAACATGGCGCTGTTCGTAGCGTGCATCTTCATCTTCGGCAGTCTGGTGCGCGACAAGGTGCGCCCCGTGGCCGCCGGCCGAAGCGTTTCGCCTACGCTGCCGCCGGGAATCACTGTTGTGGAGGGCGACTAGCATGTACGGGCTGGCGATGGTGAAAGGGCTGATGGTCACCCTGAAGAACCTTACCAAGAAACCGTTCACGGTCCAGTACCCGGAGGAACGACTGAAGCAGCACCCTCGGTTCCGGGGAGAGGAGTTCGCTTGGTACGAGGAACGGTGTACCGGTTGCGCCTCTTGTGCCAAGTACTGCCCGCTGGGCATCATCAAAATTGTCACCAGCCCCAGCGAAACCGCAATGGCGCAGGGCGACAAGTACCGGCTGGAAGTGTTCGACATCGCCATAAACCGCTGCATGTTCTGCGGGCTGTGCGTTGAGGCCTGCCCCTACGACGCACTGTTCATGGGGAGCGGCTTCGAGCAAGGCCGGTACTCCCGCCAGGACATGGTCATCACAATCGATGAACTCCGACAGGCGGACAAGCGTCCCAGCACCTTCTTCCGCCCGCAACTGGAGGCACAGGAGTACGACCCCCGAGCCGGGCAGCCGCTGCACTGGCAGCAGGTGGGCCGCGAATCGTGGCAGTGGCACGAGAAGGAAAAGGCAGGGATGCGGATAAGCGGACGAGCCAGGCCGTCGGACGGATCCAGCGACTCGCCGGAGGAACAGGCCTAGATGCTGTTCCAGGATGTCGTGTTCTGGCTGCTGACGGTGGTGGCGGTTGGGTCGGCGCTGGGCGTGGTGCTTATTCGCGACCTGTTTCGGGCAGCGCTGCTTCTGGTCGCCGTTTTCGTCTCAGTTGGCGGATTCTTTGTTCTGCTGAGTGCTGAGTTCCTCGCGGTGGTGCAGGTGCTGATATACGCAGGGGCCATCGCGGTGCTGATCATTTTCGCCGTAATGCTGACCCGAGACGTGCAGACAGGGAATCCTCCCAACCGTCTGCAGATACCCGCGGCCGTGCTGGCCTCGCTGCTGCTGGCGGCAATGGTCACGGTGGTGGTTGATACGCAGTGGAACTTCCTGCCCGAGGGTGAACAGGCGACTGTGGACCTGATACAGACCGGGTCCGTAGCCGAAATTTCCGCGGAATCGCTGGATCAGGCTGGTCTAACTGATTTGACGGAGCAGGAGGCTGCGCAGAGCGCGGGGCTGGCGGACCTGCTTATTGGCAAGTACGTGCTGCCCTTTGAGGCGGTATCGGTGCTGCTGCTGGCAGCCCTGATCGGGGCGCTGGCGCTGGTGCGCCCGCGTGGTCGAGAGGACAGCAGCGCGCCGGGACCTTCGGGTTCAGGGGCCGACTAGCCGCTATGTCTTTCGAAGCATTCATGATTGTGGCGGCGGTGCTGTTCTGCATCGGGCTTTACGGCTCCCTCGCCCGCCGAAACGTGCTGGCCGTGCTGATGTCCATCGAGTTGATGTTTAACGCGGTGAACGTGACGCTGGTGGCTATGGCGAAATACCTTGCACCCGCGAGCCTGCAGGCCGACATAAGCACGGTACTTACGGGGCAGGTGTTCGCGGTGTTCATCATCACGGTGGCGGCGGCCGAGATTGCGTTGGGCCTGGGCATCGTGTTCGCCCTGTACCGCACCAACGAGTCGGTGGACCTGACCGAAGCCTCGGCGATGAGGTATTAGGAAGGCCCGAGCCTTCATTTGAATCGGAACGGATGAAGCAGACCGGAATATGTGGGTCGAGTTCAGAAAGGCGTCCAACCTGATGTTGGCGGAAATGTGGAAAGAAGTCCTCGAAGGCGAGGGCCTGCCCGCGCGCATCCTGCCGGAAGGGGACATCCTCGACTGGGGCGAGCGGGTGCCGTTCAACATCTACGTGCCCAAGGGGCGAGAACACGTGGCCGAGGAGATTCTGAGGAAACTGTAGATGGTCACCGAAGCCACCGTCTGGGCCATATTTCTGCTGCCCCTGGGCTCCTTCGTTCTGATCGCCCTGGTCATCCGGCCGTTTCTCAATCGCTGGCCGCTGCTGGCGTCGGTCAGCACCATCGGGGCGCTGGCGGCGTCGACTGTGCTTGCCATCCTGACGCTGCGGTCGGTCATCCTGGGCAACACGACGGTGTTCAACACCTGGGAGTGGTTGTCTTTCGGCGGGGCAACTATCGAGATGGGTCTGCTGGTGGACCCCCTGACGGCTGTGATGCTGGTGGTGGTGACCTCTATCAGTCTTTTGATCCAGATCTACTCCGTGGGGTACATGCAGGGCGACCCGGGGTTTGCCCGGTATTTCGCTTACATGTCCCTGTTCACAGCATCGATGCTGGGACTCACGCTGTCCAGCAACATTATTCAGCTATACGCCTTCTGGGAGCTGGTGGGTGTTTCGTCTTATCTGCTAATCGGGTTCTGGCACGAGCGGCCTGCGGCGGCCGCGGCGGCCAAGAAGGCGTTCATCGTAACCCGCATCGGGGACGTTGGCTTCCTGATCGCCATCCTGTATCTGTTCTTCAAGGCGGACGATTTTGCGGCGGTAGGCCTGAACGCTTTCCACATACCCGACATCTGGCAGGCGGCGCAGCCGTTGGCTGCGGGCGGCGCCATCCTGGCCGGGGCTTCGCTGACGTGGATGGCATTGGGAATATTCGCAGGAGCAGTCGGCAAGTCGGGGCAGTTCCCGCTGCATGCGTGGCTGCCGGATGCTATGGAAGGCCCTACACCGGTGAGTGCGCTTATCCATGCGGCCACAATGGTCGCGGCGGGCGTGTTCTTGGTGGCGCGCTTCTTCCCCGTGTTCCAGCAGTCCGATAACGCCATGGCAGTGGTGGCGTTGGTCGGCGCGTTCACGGCGCTGATGGCGGCGACGATGGGCTTGGTGATGAACGACATAAAGCGGGTAATGGCCTACTCGACCGTAAGCCAGCTGGGATACATGATAGCTGCACTGGGTCTGGGAGCCTACGCACCGGCAATATTCCACCTGGTGACCCACGCGGTGTTTAAAGCCCTGCTTTTCCTGGGAGCCGGCAGCGTGAACCACGCCAGCGGCACTTTCGATATGCGGTACATGGGCGGACTGCGACGGTACATGCCGGCAACCTACCTGCTGGTTGTCATCGCGGCTCTCAGCCTTATCGGTATCGTCCCCCTGGCAGGGTTCTGGAGCAAGGACGAAATCCTGCTGGCGGCTTTTGACGGTAACAGCAACTTCGCCGATTGGATAAACATCGTCGCTTTCGTGGGGCTCATCGCCGGTGTGGTGCTCACGGCGTTCTACACCGTCCGGATGGTGATGCTTACCTTCTACGGCGACTTCCGGGGCGGCGTGGCGCAGGAGCAGGCGGACCTTCAATTCGGGACGCAAGGCGAAGATACGCAAGTTGCGCATGACGATCACGCGGGAGACGAAGCGGACGACCATCACGGGCACGGCGGGGTGCACCTGGCCGAGTCGCCGCTTGTGATGGTCCTACCTATGGCCGTTCTGGGAGCCGGGGCTATCGTAATCGGATATGTAATCAACCCGCAGTGGATTCACTTCCTAACGGTGCCTGTGCATTGGGTCACCGGCTTCGTTGCCGACGGCCTACACGTTGCCACCGGCGGCGAGGGCCACGCCGAACTGCCCAAGTTCGACTGGGCCATTGCCGGAATCTCGACGGCGGCGGCAGTGGGTGGATCGTTGCTGGGACTGGCGGTGTACGGGCTGCGACGAGACCAGACAAGCGAGCCGCTGCGAATTCTGGGGCCCATCCACACGCTGCTGTCGCAGAAATACTACGTGGACGCGCTTTACGAAGGAGTAATTGTCCGGCGTGGCTTCTACCGTGCTTTGGCCGGGCTGACAAACTGGATGGATCGGCGAATCGTCGATGGCTTCGTAGATTTCGTTGGTTGGTTCTTCCGTAACATAGGCACTGCGGTCGGGCGCCTGCAGTCGGGACAGACACAGGCATATGCGACGGGAGTGGCGCTGGGGTCTCTGCTCATAATCTTGGGGTTCCTGCTGGTCTGAACCAGGAACAGGGTAAGACTTTTCCAACATGGCAACCGAGTTCAATGGACTACTGACAGCAACCGTTTTCCTGCCAGCGGCAGGGGCGGTGCTGTTGCTGTTGCTGCGTGGCGACAAGGTTATTCGCGGCGCTGCGGTGGCGGTGGTGGTAGCAGACCTGGTGCTGGCGCTGCTGGTTTTCGCTTTCTTCGACCGGAGCGGTGAAGCATCCCGCTTCCAGTTCGTGGACCAGTTCGCGTGGATCCCGGACGTCGGCCTGAAGGCGTCGTTCTTGCTGGCGGTCGACGGGTTGTCCGCCCCCTTGGTGGCACTGACCGGCCTGCTGGGACTGTGCGCGGTCCTGGCATCTTGGCACATCACAATGCGGGTCAAGGAATACTTCTTCTGGCTGTTGCTGTTGCAGGCGGCGGTGATGGGAGTATTCACGTCGCTGGATCTGCTGCTGTTCTTCCTGTTCTGGGAACTGGAACTGGTGCCGATGTACATGCTCATCTCCATCTGGGGGACCGGGCGAAAGGAATACTCGGCGATGAAGTTCCTGATATTCACGATAGTTGGCAGCGCGTTCATGCTGGTGGCCATCGTCGCGGTGTTCCTGACACCGGACGTGGGCACGTTCAACCTTGTGGAGCTGTCTGGGGCGGGCGCCGTGCTGATGGGTGCGGCGACTCTGATTCCGCTTGCGTGGTTGTTCTGGCTGTTCTTTGTTGCGTTTGCCGTGAAGCTTCCGACGTGGCCGCTGCACACCTGGCTACCGGATGCCCACACCGACGCGCCGACCGCTGCCAGCGTGATGCTGGCGGGCGTGTTGCTGAAGATGGGGGGTTACGGGCTGTTGCGGGTGAACGTGGGGCTTTTCCCCGACCAGGCGGTACAGTTCGCGTGGGTGCTGGTCGTGCTGGGGGTGGTCAGCGTTCTCTATGGCGCAGTGGTGACCATGCGCCAGACTGACCTGAAGCGGCTCATAGCCTATTCCAGTGTCAGCCACATGGGGCTGGTGATGCTGGGCATCGGCTCGGTGGGAGTTGCCAGCGGCACTCTCACGGTTACTGGACTGAGCGGCGCGGCAATGCAGTTGTTCACCCATGGGACGATTACCGGGCTGATGTTCCTGGCCGTGGGTATCGTCTATGAGAAAGCACACACTCGGTACATACCGGACCTAGGCGGGCTGGCCGGGCGGATGCCCTTCGTCGCGGCAGCGATGCTGATAGCCGGGCTGGCCTCGCTGGGGCTACCGGGTTTGAGCGGGTTCGTGTCGGAGTTGCTGGTTTTTCTCGGGGCATTTCGCGCCTACGACTGGCCGACGGTTCTGGCGGTGCTGGGCATCGTGCTGGCGGCCGGCTATATCCTGTGGATGATGGAGCGGGCATTCTTCGGTGCGAGCCGCGAACGCTTCGCAGACCTGACTGACGCCTCCCTGGTAGAGGCTGTACCGCTGGCTCTGATGATCATCTGCATCATAGGGATCGGGGTCTATCCGGCCTTGCTCACCGACGTATTCGATTCGGCTCTGGAACCCATGATTGAGGCCTTTAACGGCAGTTAGTCGAGAATGAACGCCCACGATTTATATGTAGTATCGCCTTACCTGGCCATGGCCGGGGCGGCGACGCTCGTCATCATTTTCGACCTCGTTCTGGGTCGACGGGTTCACGGGCTGCTGCCGTACCTAGCATTCCTGATGCTTGCGGGTCCGTTCGTCCTTAGCCTGGTGCAGTTTTACGACCTGGGAGTGTCGGCGAACCTGGTTCGAAACGGCGAGGGCACTAGCGAGGCCAGCATACTACTGGGCAGCCTGGCTGTGGACCGGTTCGCGCTGTTCTTCAACTTTCTCGTGACCGGCGCGGTCGCACTGGTAGTGTTGGCATCGACCGACTACGTGCGCCTAATGCCCAGGTTCCAGGGAGAGTACTTCGGGCTGTTGCTGTTCTCGGCGACGGGCATGATGTTGCTTGCCGCCGCAACGGAACTGATAACGATTTACGTCGCTCTTGAACTGACTACACTGCCGCTGGCGGCGCTGGGGGCGTTCCTGATGAGCGGTCGTTCCAGCGAGGCAGGGATCAAGTTCCTGATCATCGGCGCGATCAGTTCGGCCCTGCTGCTCTACGGCATGGCTCTGGTGTTCGGCTTTACCGGAAGCACGCAACTGACTGACATCTCCGATGCTGTGGGGCGCGCGGGTGGTGGAGTAGCATTCGGGAATTACGCCCTGCTGGTGGGCCTTGTCCTGCTGGTGGCGGGGTTCGGATTCAAGATATCCGCTGCGCCCTTCCAGATGTGGGTCCCAGACGTGTACGAGGGCGCGCCGACCCCGGTGGTGGCATTCCTGTCGGTGGCAAGCAAGGCGGCAGGATTCGCCGTGCTGTTGCGGGTGATGTTCACAGGGTTCTTCGACGTCTCGCTGGACTGGGGACTTCTGCTGGCGGCCCTGGCTGCCGCATCGATGACCATCGGCAACCTGGTCGCCATCACACAAAGCAACATCCGGCGGCTGTTCGGATACAGCACCATCGCCCACGCCGGCTACCTGTTGGTGGGCGTGGCTGCCGGGGTACAGGCTGCAAAGGGCGGGCTAGAGGCGCCGGTTTTCGCCTCCATTGGACCCGACAGCGTGCTGTTCTACTTGGGAGCGTACACTGCAGCGAACCTGACGGCATTCTTCGCTATCGCGGCCATCAGCGAGAGGGTGGGCAGCGACCGCATCAGCGACTATGCGGGTCTTGTCACTCGCTCCCCGGCGCTGGCTATCATCTTGGCGTTGGCTCTTATAGCCCTTATCGGTGTTCCGCCCACGGGAATATTCATCGCGAAGCTGTACGTGTTCACCGCCGCAGTCGACAGCGGGCTGGCATGGCTGGCCATCGTCGGGGTGGTGAACAGCGCGGTCTCGGCCTACTACTACGTGAGAATCATACGGGTAATGTTCCTGCAGCAGGCCCCGGCGACGCCGGATTCCCGTGCAAGCCGGAATCCCACGCCTTGGGCGGCCATGGGTGTGGCCGCCGCAGTGGTGGTGTTCATGGGTGTTGCGCCCGGGTTCGTGATGGAGGCGGCAGGAGCCGCCGTGCGGGCACTGGGAGTTTAGGGTCGCACGGCCCCATTTGATGCTTCGAAGGCGTGTTATCATCGGGCTGCGTGGGACAGGACAATTGACGGACTCAACTGAGCAGCGAGAGTGGTCGGTCCCGGAACTGTTCCCGGAGGATGACTGGCATGGACAGTAGTACAACGTCAGTTATCCGCGATATAGTCCTCATCGTCGCGGCCGGATTGCTCGCAGTTCTCTGCGCGGTCCTCATAGTGGCGATATTCAGGCTATACCGGCCAATCATGGAAACCCTTCACAATTCCCGGAGTGCTTCCGACAATCTGAGTGCGATCACCGGAGACATTCGAGGGGTCTCTGAGGAAACCTCGAAAAACCTCGCACAGACTTCGCGCAATCTTGTCAGCCTGACCGAACAGGCACGGGAAGGGACGGAGGACCTGGCCGACACGGTTTCTACGGTAAAAGAGGCGGCCAGCAGCATCGCCTCCGCAGCAACGACCGCTACGAGGTTGGTCGAGATGGTGGGGAGGTTGATTCCGGAGAGTACCGGTGCAGCTACCTCAGGTGTAGGGACCCTTCTGCGGGTCGTGCGCGGTCTGTTCGGCGGCAAACAACGTGAGGGCGGTGGAGCGGCATAACGGGAAGGCTGGACGATGCCTCTGGGGACGTGCCGCTGCCAGGGACATCTAAACCTGCTAAGGACGCGATGAAGAACGTCGGCATCATCTACAACAACCGCATCCCCGAGGCGCTTGACCTCAGTATGGCCATCCTCCACGAACTGGACTTGCCGGAAGGCAGTTGGTACGCGCCAGCAGAGAACCTGGAGTCCCTGGAACAGCGTGCAGACGTAACCGACCTGGTGATTACTGTGGGAGGTGACGGCACGATTCTGCGGGCTGCCCGATTTGCCGGGCCGGCAGGAATTCCGATGGTGGGCATAAACATGGGCCGGCTGGGATTCATGACGGAGCTGACCGTGGACGAGGCCATGCCGCGGCTGCCGCGCTACCTCCAAGGAGACTATCGGGTCGATGAGAGGAATATGCTCAAGGCTTCGGTCACTCGTGGTGGATCGTCTCTGCAAGAAGGCCCATATCACGCGCTTAATGATGTGGTGGTGGCCCGCGGGGCGGCATCCCGGGTGGTGACGCTGGGAGGCAGCATAGACGGGGCCCAGATTTCCACGTTCCGAGCCGACGGACTGATTCTGTCGACGGCCACAGGTAGCACGGGGTATAACCTCGCCGTCGGTGGGCCCATACTGGACCCTGAGTCTGACGCGCTGGTGCTCAAAACGGTGGCGGCGCACATGGGACTCACCGCAGCGCTGGTGCTCCGTTCCAGTGCGGAAGTCTCGTTGCAGCTCGAGGGCTACCAGCCGGCCGTTCTGAGCGTGGACGGATACGAGGACTATGACCTCCAGCCCGGCGACCGGGTGGACCTGTCGCAGAGTCCCTACAAGGCAACCTTCCTTAGGGCCAATCCCCCGTCCTATTTCTTTGAAACCCTAACCCGCCGCCTTGGATTCAGCATCCGCGGCCAGTAGGAGAAACCAGATTTGGCTGATACAGACACCGATTCGGCTCCATTCCAGTTCGAAAACACCATTGAGACTTCCCGTCCCTATGACGGAAGGATATTCAACGTCCGGGTCGATACCGTGGAACTTCCCAGTGGGCGGCGCACCATCCGCGAGGTAGCGGAGCACTCCGACGCAGTTTGCATGATTCCGGTGGACGACGACGGCAATGTGCTATTGGTACGCCAGTACCGAAAGCCCACGGAGTCATCGTTGCTGGAAGCGCCGGCAGGCGGCGTCGAAGCAGGGGAAGTGTCGGAAGAAACGGTGCTGCGGGAGTTGCAGGAAGAAGTGGGCTACACGGCGTCCACTCTGCAGCACTTGGCAAGCTTTTGGGTGGCGCCCGGGTGGGCTACCGAACGAATGCACGCCTACCTGGCCACCGGCCTCACGCCGTCGAAATTATCTGCTGACGACGACGAGAACATTCAGGTGGTGCGCGTCCCCTTTGCGGATGCCGTGAAAATGATACACAGTGGCGAAATTAACGATGGCAAGACCATTGCGTCGCTGCTTCTGGCGCAGCCGCTTCTTGGCTTGAAATGACGCGGGTCTTTCGGTAGTGGAAACCCTGTATCAATAACGCTTGACAACAAGGTGCACTTGATACAACCTAGTAGTGCGAGGTGGACCTAATTTAATGTAAGTGGAGGCGTTAATATGGTTGGAGCCGGTCACGATTCGCACGAATGCGACGAACACGAACACCACGCTGGCGAGCACATTCATAACGTCCACGAGTGCGATGGACATGAGCATCACGGCGACGAGCCCGGGCACGTCCACGATGTCCACGAGTGCGACGGCCACGAGCACCACGCCGGTGAGCACATCCACGACCCCCACGAGTGCGACGGCCACGAGCACCACGCCGAAGAGCACGCCGCAGCCTAGCCGCAATTCACGGTAGCATGCACGATGTTCGAAGACCCGCCTTGCCGCGGGTCTCTTTCTTTGCTACAAGGGCTGCAACCCTTTTGTAGCAGAAGGTGTCAGTTTTCACACAAATGTAGTCATGGAATGGTGTCTCAGTTTAGAGACTATTCCATCTCACGGTCCGGCGTTGCGGCTAAAGCTGGGAATACCAACTTCTTCTCGCTTGTTTATCGGGCCTCCAACACAGAGCCCTGCTGCTGACAACTCCCCCTTGCCCAGAGACGCCATTAACCGTACAATTGTTCGGTAAAGGACTTTCTGAACCGCCGGATTTACCAGGCTCAATTAAAGGCCTACTTGATATAAGCTGTACAAAAGTGAACACGCCTAAGTGAGAGCGATGCTGATCATCCTCCCTTGTCATGACATTCCTTATCTATTGAGGCCGCTGGGCGAAGCCGTTCCAAATCAGATGGCATTGCCCGCAACAGAATTGAGGTGATGCCCCTGCAGGTTTCATTCGATTCATATGGAGGGGAAGGATGAGGATCTCAGGGTGAAGGCGAGAATATCGAGGGCCAACGAAGTGTGGTTGATCAGACCACCTGATTCAGAACGCTCCCGAGGTGTAGCTGCGTGGGGGATGAAAGCCTCATTTTGTGGTATATTATTCGGCGGTCTTGATTCATCCTAGCTGCCCATGCAGCGGGAAGGGCGATTCCGGCTAGGAATAACCGGGAGGAAATAGGGCAATATGCTGGAGCATGATGTCCTTGTAATCGGCGCAGGACTTGCGGGAATGCGGGCTGCGATAGCCGCACGCGCCAGCGGCGCCAGCGCCGCCATCATCAGCAAGGTGCACCCAGTTAGGAGCCACTCCAACGCGGCCCAGGGCGGCATCAACGCGGCCTTGACCGATCGGGGAGACGACTGGGAAGACCACGCCTACGATACCGTCAAGGGCAGCGACTTTCTAGGCGACCAGGACGCCATCGAAGTGATGTGCCAGTCGGCCGGTCAGGCCCTGATCGACATGGAGCACTTCGGCGTCACCTTCAATCGGGACGACGAGGGCTATCTCGGTACCCGCGCCTTCGGCGGCCAGAGGCGTGCGCGCACCTTCTTCGTCGGCGACTTCACCGGGCAGGCGTTGCTGCACGTGATGTTCGAGCAGCTAATCAAATCCGGTGTCAGGCGTTACGAAGAGTGGTTTGTCACCTCGCTGATCATAGAGGACGAGCAGGTCTGCGGGGTAATGGCGCTCGAGATACGGACGGGACAGGTGTACGCGATCCGCGCCAAGACAGTCATCTTCGCAACCGGCGGGCTGGGGAGAGTGTTCGAGCCGAGCACCAACGCCCTGATTGTCACCGGCGACGGAATGGCTTTGGCTTACAATGCCGGTGCTCAACTGATGGACATGGAGATGGTGCAGTACCATCCCACTACACTCGCTGGCAGCGGCGTGTTGATTTCTGAGGCCGCCCGCGGAGAGGGAGCTTACCTGCTGGACAAAGACGGCAACCGCTTCATGCAGAAGTATGCTCCCAACATGATGGAACTCGCTTCCCGTGATGTAGTTTCTCGCTCAGAGCAGACGGAAATCAACGCGGGTAATGGTGTCAACGGCTGCGTTTTTTTGGATTGCCGCCACCTCGGCGAGGCCTTGATCATGGAGAAACTAAGCCAGATCCGTGAAATCGGCATAGATCTGGCCGGCGCGGATATGATCAGGGAGCCCATACCTATTCGCCCTGGTATGCACTACATAATGGGTGGCATCAAGACCGACGTGGACGGTCAGACCAACATTCCGGGGGTCTACGCGGCCGGCGAGTGCGCCTGCGTCAGTGTCCACGGCGGCAACCGCCTGGGAGCCAACTCGCTTCTCGATACCATCGTTTTCGGGGAGCGCTCTGGAAATCACGCCGCCCATGCTTCCCGTGGCGTGGACTTTGTCGAGTTCAACGTAGAAAACGCAGTCAGGAACGAAGAGCGGCGTCTCCAGGAACTGCTCGACCGCCCCGCCAATGGGGACCGGATCGCCAGCGTAAGGCTGGGGATGGGTGACTCCATGAACCGAAACTTGGCCGTGTACCGCAACCAGGAAGGCATGGAAGAGACCCTCGGAGACCTGGAGCAACTTCAAAAGCGCTTCAAGACAGTTCCGGTGGAAAACAAGGGCAAGGTGTTCAACACCGATCTCGTGTTTGCGCTGGAGCTCGGGTTCATGCTGGACGTGGCGCCCTCCATCGTTGTCAGCGCCCTCGACCGCAAGGACAGCCGGGGCGCACAGGCGCGCACGGATTTCCCTGCTCGAGACGACGAGAACTGGATGAAACACTTGGTGGTGGACAAGCGAGAAACCGGACCGGAGATTTCCTACGCTCCTGTCAGCATCACTAGGTGGGAGCCTGAAGAAAGGAAATACTAGACAAGCGCCCCAGCGTGCCTTGGTAGTGAATAGACCCGCACCGGGGTTTGCTCACTCCTCCGAACCAGGCACAAAACGGGGAAAGGATAGCCATCGATGAACGTCACCATCAGGGTGCTGCGCCAGGACCCCGAAGCGGAAAGCACCGCTCCTTTCTGGCAGGACTACTCGCTGGAAATCGAAGACAACGCAACCGTTCTGGATGCCCTCATCAAGGTGCGTGAAGACTTGGACGGTACGCTCAGCTTGCGCTGCTCTTGCCGCAGCTCCATCTGCGGATCCTGCGCGATGCGCATCAACGGCCACGCTGGCCTCGCCTGCAAGACCCAGGCGGCTTTGGTGCTTCAGGAGGGCCAGGTCATTGAGGTCGAGCCCGCAGGCAACATGCCGGTGATCAAGGATCTGGTGGTGAACTTCGACCTCTTCTGGGACAAGATCATGGAGGTCGAGCCCTACCTGCAGCCACAAGGTCCGGAACCCGAACAGGAATACGTTGTTTCCAACGAGTCCATGTTGCACCTCTCGAGTGTAACAGCCTGCATCATGTGCGGCGCCTGTGTATCCGACTGCACGGTGATGGAAGTCGACCCGTCATTTCTTGGACCCGCTGCCTTGGCCAAGGCCTACCGGTTCACCGCCGACCCTCGCGACGGCGACGAGGACGGAGTTTCGAAGGAACGCCTCGAGCAGTTGAACCAACCTTCGGGTATCTGGGACTGCACCCGCTGCTTGGAATGCGTCCAGGCCTGCCCCAAGGGAGTGGCCCCGATGGAGCGCATCATGGCAATGCGCGACCAAGCAATAGAGGCCGGTTTCCATAATACCAACGGTGCGCGTCATACCGAGGCATTCTCGGAGTCAGTCGAGCAGTCCGGTACTCTGGATGAACTGCGGTTAGTCCCCAAGTCGCTAGGGATGACCAATGTCTCGGGGCTGTTGGGCTACGCTCCAGTGGCGTTGCAGGCACTCAAGAAAGGCAAGATGCCGCCCATCATTCATAAGAAAATCGAGGGCATCGAGCACGTTCGTCGTATTTTCGAAGAGGTGGACGAGACGGAACGTTAGGTTCCGTCCCTTCAGTCACCTTGATACTTAGTCAGAAGGGAGACCAGAGTTGAGGTACGCTTTCTTTCCCGGCTGCGTATCGCGGGGTGGATGCCCCGAATTGTATCCGGCAGCCGTGCTTATCTGTAAACGGTTGGGCATCGACCTTTGGGAGATGCAGGGTGCGTCTTGTACAGGAGCTGGTGTGCTCCAGGAAAAGAACCAGTTGCTGGGCGACACGCTTAACGCCCGCACCTTCGCCATGGCGGAGTACTGGGACCTGCCGATAATGACCATCTGCAGCACCTGCCAGGGCGTCATGAGCCAAGCGAACGCCCGCCTGCAAGATCCGGAGTACCGGGCAAGGGTGAACAGCCACCTTGCAGAGGAAGGACTGGAATATAAGGGAAACGCCAACCCAAAGCACCTGCTGTGGATACTGATTGAGGATTACGGCCTCGACAAGCTGGAAGAACTCATCACCCGACCGTTGCACGGTGTGCGGCTGGCGCCATTCTACGGCTGTTACTTGGTGCGCCCCACTGATGCCTTGCAGTTTGCCGACAACCCGGAACGCCAGGACTCGCTGGAGCGTCTGATTGAGATTCTGGGTGCGACGGTTGTGGATTTCTCAGGCAAGACGCGTTGCTGCGGCTTCCCCATCCTGACAATCAATGAGCGGAACTCGCTGGCGATGGTGAGCAAACACACCAGTGAGGCCAAGGACCTGGGCGCGGACGCAATGATAACGCCATGCCCACTGTGCCACCTGAACCTGGACAGCTTCCAGCCGAAAGCGGCAGCACAGGCGGGACGAGAGATTGGCCTGCCAATTCTGCACATGCCCCAGGCGATCGGTCTCGCTATGGGCATCAGCCCGCAGGAACTGGGTCTGCGACGCCACATCGTCAATACCCGACCGCTTATTACGCAACTCGCCCCTGCCGGCGCTGCCCACTAGGGCAGGACAATCTGAGACACAACAAATCGGCTCTAAAGGGGGCCGCTGCAGCGACGGCGGCCCTTTCTGCTGGAAACAGCAATCGAAAACAGGGGAACCGAACATCTTCAGAGGGACCAATGCAGCAGAAACAAAGTCCAATGACAGCGATGCCAGAGGACTGGCAGACCGCTCTCGCCATAGTGGCGCACCCCGACGACATGGAGTATGGGGCCGCCGGCGCCGTCGCCAAGTGGACGGCGCAGGGCAAGCGAGTGGTCTACGTTATGGCCTCTAGAGGCGAGGCGGGCATCAACGACATGCACCCCAGCGAAGTGGGGCCACTGCGCTCGCAAGAAGAAATCGACGCAGCGGGAGTGGTTGGTGTCGACGTGGTGGAGTTCCTTGAACACGCCGATGGAGTTATCGAGTACGGACTGCCGCTTCGCCGCGACATCAGCCGTTGCATTAGGCGGTATCGTCCGGATGTGCTGCTGACGCTCAGCCACCACCTGCAGTTTCCCAGCGGCCACCTGAACCAGGCCGACCACCGGAGTGTCGGAGTGGCCGTTTTCGACGCCGCCAGGGATGCGGCAAACCGATGGGTATTCCAGGAATTGCTGGATGAGGGGCTGGAACCGTGGAATGGAGTCAGATTCGTGGCGACTTTTGGTCCATCCGAGCCGACACATGCCATCGATGTGACAGGCTACTGGGAGCAAGGGTTGGACTCTCTTCGGGAGCATCGCGCGTACCTGGAATACTTGGGTGCGGAAACCACTGACCGGACCTTCGAGTTTATGACGGCCAACGCGGTCGAACGAGGCCGCACGTTCGGCTGCGAGCATGCGGTTCTGGCAGAACTCGTCCTCATTCACGAACCGTGGGAGTAGCAACCGGGAAATTGCCGGTCCTGTTACGAAGCAACGCTAAGGGAAATTACCGAAGGGCTGGGTGAGAACCCAGCCCTTGATAATCCGATAGTGCTGCCTTGATCTACCTCCGAAGGGTGGGGACGACCTGGCGATAGGCCTCGATAGTTCGTTCGACGTCTTCCTCGCTGTGAACTGCGGAGGGGTAGTATTTCTGCCCACCCTTCAGGACACCGCGCTCCAGAAGCCCGGCGTTCAAGCGGCCAAGCATTGCACCATCGCCAGTAAGGGTGTCGCGGTAATTTACCACGGGCCGGTCGGTGAAGCAGAAGTCGAAGACTGCGTCTTCGCCGCAGCTCTGCACCGGAATGCCGTTTTCCTCGCAGAGTTCCGTCATTGCGCTCCTTAGGGCCGCGCCGGCCCCGTGGACGCGCTGGTAGGCATCGGGGTCATCGCGCAGCACTTCCAGGGTCGCCAGGCCTGCGGCGCAGGCCACGGGGTTCCCATTGAGGGTGCCTATCTGGCTGACGAAGGCGTCGCTGTCGACCTCACTCCGGTCGTAAACAGACATAATCTCGGCCTTGCCGATCACCGCGGCCAGTGGGTAACCGCCACCCATTATTTTGCCAACGGAACAGAGGTCGGGCGTTACCCCATAGAATTGCTGCGCACCGCCATAGGAGAGGCGGAAGCTCGTAACCACCTCGTCGAAAATGAGCGGGATGTTGTACCGGGTGGTGATCTCCCGCAGGCCCTGGAGGAAGCCGGGCTGAGGGGAGATGATGCGCTGCATCGGCTCGATGATGACTGCTGCGAGTTCTTCGTGATGGGCCTGGATAATGGCTTCCGTGGTAGCAAGGTCATTGAAGGGCGCGATGAGCATCAGATCGGCGATCGCTCTGGGTATGCCGCCGCTGTTGGCCTCTGACTGCGGGAATTCAAGAGAAGCGCTGGGCGTTACGCTCATCATGGCGTAATCACTGCTGCCGTGGTACCCGCCCTCGAATTTCAGCACTTTTTCCTTGCCGGTGAAGGAGCGGCAGATGCGCATTGCCTGGAAGCAGGCATCGGTGCCGCTGGTGGTGAATCGCACCTGTTCGGCGCAGGGAACCGCTTCCACAAGCGCTTCCGCGAGCATGACCGCCTTGTCGTTGTTGGCGAAGAAGGTGCTGCCCTGTTCCACGGTTTTGATAACCGCCTCAACGACGTGAGGATGGGCGTGCCCCAGCAACATTGGTCCGCTGCCCATCAGCCAGTCCACGTATTCGTTGCCACTAACGTCCCATACATGAGAGCCCCTGCCTCCTGCGATGAGGAAGTCCTGCTCCGGGTTGAAGTGGAGGTTGCCGGTGTTGCCGCCTGGAAGATAGCGACCCGCCTTATCAAGCAGGGTCTGTTCATCTGGAGTGCGGTTGGGCATGGCGGGCCTCCGAATGCGTTAGTGTTTTGGTTGGGGCAAAACCTGAGAACCTGCAAGAGCGGTCAGGACGATTATACTCCCGACATAATGAAATCGGCCCAAATGCGACTGCAAACTGGGCCGATTTTATGGAGGCCATCCGGCGGCGTTGGAACCGCGGTTGAGATTCGTTTTTTCGCCTAAGTCTTGGCCTGGTTCATCACATCTACGAGCTCTTTGACGCTGTCGGCCGAGCTCTGGAGGGCCGCCTGTTCGTCGGGAGTCAGGCGAATTTCGATCACCTGCTCCATTCCGCCGGCGCCCAGTTTGACGGGCACGCCGACGCAGAGGCCGTTGATGCCGTATTCGCCCTGCAGGTAGGCGCAGGCCGGGAGGATGCGCTTCTTGTCCAGCAGCACGGCTTCAACCATCTGGGTTATTGCCGCCGACGGAGCGTAGTAGGCGCTGCCTTCTTTGAGGAGTTGAACAATCTCTCCGCCGCCCTGGCGGGTGCGGCGGACCAACTGTTCGACCTTTTCCTCGGCCATCAGCTCGCCTATTGGGATGCCGCCAACGGTGGTGAACCGCACGAGCGGCACCATGTCGTCGCCGTGGCCGCCCAGCACGTATGCATGCACGTCCTCCACCGACACGTTCATTTCCTGGGCTATGAAGGTTCGGAAGCGGGCGGTGTCGAGTACGCCGGCCATGCCGAAGACTCGTTCTCGGGGGAAGCCGCTCGCCACATAGACGTTCTGCACCATGGCGTCCAAGGGATTGGTAACAGGAATGATGATGCAGTTGGGGGAGTGTTTGACCACCTGCTCGGTCACCGAATTGGTGATGCGCATGTTGGTCAGCAAGAGGTCGTCGCGACTCATGCCGGGACGGCGCGCGATCCCTGCGGTAATAACGACGACGTCGGAGTTGGCGGTCTCCTCATATCCGTTGCTGCCGGTGATGAGGGCGTCAGTGCCGAGAACAGGTCCCGACTCCAGCATGTCCAGGGATTTGCCTTGGGGCAGATCTTCGACCACGTCGACCATCACTACGTCGGCGTAGCCCAGTTGGTGTATACGCTGTGCGGTGGTTGCGCCGACGTTGCCCGCGCCGACTACTGTTACCTTGCTTCGCATTGGCTGGTCTTTCCTCCAAATTGGGCAGCTCGCATTCGGCGCTGCCTGTGAATATTAGAGGAGAATCCCAAGGACTCCCCTCTGGATGACTCGGCTTCGGCTACTCTAGTCCGTTTGCCTGATTCGGACCCGATCTGCGCCTCCACTCGGTGGGTGAGCCCTAAATGGCGTCGATGATCGCGTTCAGCGTGGCGCTGGGTCGCATGGCCTTGGCAGCCATTCCGTCATCAGGTATGTAGTACCCGCCGATTTCGACGGACTGCCCCTGGCAATCGATCAGTTCCCGAATGATCTGGTCTTCGTTCTCCACCATCTGCTGAGCTGCC
Source organism: Dehalococcoidia bacterium (assembly GCA_963667415.1). Classification (GTDB taxonomy): domain Bacteria; phylum Chloroflexota; class Dehalococcoidia; order Lucifugimonadales; family UBA3495; genus VXOI01. The sequence continues at coordinate 2,236,834 of OY763410.1, forward strand.
TTGGAGAAACGGGCCTGGAGCTCCGTGTCTTTAGTCTGCTTAGCCAACGCCTGCGCCCAGTACAGCGCGAGGTAGAAGTGACTGCCCCGAGTGTCCAACTCGTTGACGCGACGGGATGGGGCCTTGCGCTGTTCCAGGTGTACTCCTATCGCTTCGTCGAGGGTATCAGCCAATAGTTGCGCCCTCTCGTTCTTGAACACTTGGGCACAGTGCTCAAAAGATGCCACCAGCGCGCAGAATTCGCCAAGCGAGTCCCAGCGCAGGTGCCCCTCTTCGAGGAACTGCTGTACGTGCCTGGGGGCTGAACCGCCCGCGCCTGTCTCGAACATTCCACCCCCCTTGAGCAGGGGAACGACCGAAAGCATCTTTGCGCTGGTGCCCAGCTCCAGGATGGGGAAAAGATCGGTCAGATAGTCCCGCAGCACGTTGCCGGTGACCGAGATGGTGTCTTGTCCGGCCCGGCCCCGCGCCATCGAGAACTTAATCGCATCGATGGGAGCCATTATACGGATGTCCAGCCCGGTGGTGTCATGAGCAGGCAGGTATTGGTGCACCTTTTTGATGAGTTCGGCGTCGTGAGCGCGGTCTTTGTCCAACCAGAAAATAGCCGGCGTGCCCGTGAGCCTGGCGCGATTGACGCCCAGCTTCACCCAGTCTTCAATTGCCGCGTCCTTCGTCTGGCACATCCGGAAGATGTCACCTTCCTCGACGTCCTGTTCCATTAGAACAGACCCGGAGGCATCCACCACGCGAATCTTTCCATTGCCGGGAGCGGTGAAAGTCTTGTCGTGCGACCCATATTCCTCGGCCGCCTGGGCCATCAGTCCTACGTTGGCCACGCTGCCGATGGTCGAAGGGTCAAACGCGCCATGCTCCTGGCAGTCCTCGATGACGGCTTGGTAGAGCCTCGAGTAGGAGCGGTCGGGGATCATGGCGACGGTGTCGTGAAGTTCGTTGTCGGGGCCCCAGGCGCGCCCACCGTCGCGGATAATCACCGGCATGCTGGCATCGATGATGGTATCGCTCGGTATGTGCAGGTTGGTGATGCCCCGGTTGGAGTTCACCATGTACAGTTCCGGGCGCTTCTCGTAGACTGCCTGGACGTCGGCCTCTATTTCCGCTCGTTTGGCTTCCGGCAGGTCCTGGATCTTGGTGAGGAGTTCGGCCACGCCGTTGTCGGGATCAACTCCAACTTCCGCCAATGCAGCTCCGTGCTTGGCAAACACATCTTCGTAATACACTGACACCAGGTGGCCGAAAATTATCGGATCGGAGATACGCATCATGGTCGTCTTCACGTGCAGCGAGAGGAGCACATTGTCTGCCTTTGCTTTCGCAATTTCTTCTGCATAGAAATTGCGCAACTGGCGTACACTCATTGCGGCGCAGTCGATAATTTCATTGGCCAACAGCGAGATACCGGACTTGAGGGGGGTGACGCTGCCATCGCCTGACACGAATTCTATGGATGCCGTTCCCGAATCCGACAATGTTAACGCCTGTTCGCTGCCGTAAAAGTCTCCGCTCTCCATGTAGGCGACGCGGGTCTTCGAAACCTCCGGCCAGTCCTGCATCATGCGATGAGGGTTACGCTTGCCGTGCTCCTTTACGGAGTTAGACGACCGGCGGTCAGAGTTGCCCTGGCGGAGGACGGGATTAACGGCGCTTCCCACTACCCTGGAAAAGCGGGCCCGGGCGTCGCGTTCCTCATCAGTCGAAGGATCATCGGGGAAGTCAGGGATGTTAAATCCCTTTTCCTGCAGTTCCCTGATTGCCCCTTTCATCTGAGGAATGGAGGCGCTGATGTTCGGCAGTTTGATGATGTTTGCGGACGAGTCCTCTGAAAGTTCACCCAACATGGTGAGGTAGTCTGGGATCCTTTGCCCATCTGTCAGCCGATCCGGGAAGTTGGCAATGATACGGCCTGCGAGCGAGATGTCCCAAGTCTCCAGCTCGATACCGGACCCCTTCGTATAGGCCTGGAGAATTGGCAGCAACGAGTGCGTGGCCAAGGCCGGAGCCTCATCAATCTTTGTGTAAATTATCTTGGCCGCTTCAGGCATTTTAATCTCCTCGGGGAATAAGTCTCATGGGCCGCTACCAGCCTCTGGCCAAGTCCGAATTTGCTCGCTTAGTCCGGTCGCTTGCTAGGCAGGTTGGGGCCAGTCAATATTCGCTCACTTCTGAGCACGGAAACGCTCAAATTATACAACCCATGGGCGGCAGGGGGTAGCCCCGCTGCTGGCCAAGCAGCGCTCCACATCAGGTGGTCTGGTCGAGCAGACGTCCCTAGATTGAGAGTTTCACCTCTGGCCTCCTAACTGCAGGCAGACGGAATGGAACGAAGCGCCGTGCCTTTGGCTGGATGACAGTCGGGAGAGACCAGTCTCATTGTTTCATCTGGGGGCTCTCGCGTGACGGTGTAACATTTTGTAACGTTGTGTAACGTTTTGTACAAAACCCTCTCATTTTGGGTCCTTGATTGAGACAAGGCAAAGGGTCGTTCAGGGCTTCTTGCATCAGAACAATTGTACGGCAGACAATAGCTGGACGCAAGGGAGAGAATTCAGCAGGAAATCGTTTGGGGAAAGATGGTGGGGACAGGAATGAGGCTGCACTTGGGCGCCTGCCCGCTGGAATTCAAGAGCAGGGTCGCGAAAAACCACTTAAATTGGAACGCTATCTGCTGGACTGTGACTGGGCGTGCGTGCGTGTATGAGGCCAAGGACATAGCTGTGGGACGAATTGAAGACAACTTCTCTTCGGTATAGACTGTTGCCGGATTGCAGCAGATACATGAAGGGCTGAAGGGTTCTTGTTCGACGGACCAGCGAATACACCCCGCAGATCGGGCGTTTGCGGGCGGAAATGGCTATCAGGCGCTGAAGTCGACGTTGACCGGATGCGCGAATGGCAGTTCGCCATGCCGGTTGTGGTGTTGAGAGCCGTCTTGATCGCAGTACTGCTCTACCCAGTGATGGCACTGTTCGCCCGACAACGAACCTATGGCCGGGAAATCTTCAAGTCCCTGGACGGTCCCGTTATCTTCGCAGCCAATCACCTCAGCGTTGCTGACAACCCGGCCCTCCTGCTGTCTCTTCCGTGGCGGTGGCGGCTCCGGCTGGCCACGGCGGCGTCGGAGGAAGTGATGCGTGGGCGGGGGAGTATCCAAAGCTTCTTTGCTGCTCTCATCAGCAACGCCTTCCAGATATCGCAGACTGGGCACATTCGCAAGAGCATGGCCTATTGCGGGAAGTTGAACCGTGCCGGGTGGTCGGTCTTGTTTTTTCCTGAAGGAATTCGTTCGGACGATGGGAAACTCGGTGCGTTCAAGCCGGGCATTGGATTGCTGGCAACGGGTCTGAGAGTTCCGGTAGTGCCGGTGCATTTGAAAGGGACCGATTCCGTGGTCGCCAAGGGAGGAAGCCGGCCTCACAGAGGAAGAATCGAGGTGACGTTTGGCCAGCCAGTCCGGATACCCGAAGATATGAAGTACGAACATGCCACCAAGGCTATAAGGGATGCCGTGGAATCGCTTTCACGAAGAGCGGTACGCTGAACATGACGGTACTGCGCTCGCCGCACATGGAGGCCATGACCATTGGCTGAAGGCGCTCTGAACACGCCCATACGGCTGCCGCTGCTGAACAAGATGCTGTTGGCCTCTGACCACGTCGGTCTGCAGGCCATTCAGTATTTCAGGCAGTCGTGGATGCTCTTCTTCCTGGTGCCGCCATTGGGAGAAGGCATTGCCAGGGTGCCAGACGTTTCCATTTTGGGACTGGACGTAGACGCCCGTGTTTTTGCCGGGTTTCTGATCTTCGCCGGGCGATTCATTGATGCCTTTACCGACCCTCTCATCGGGTGGTGGAGCGACCGTACCCACAGCAGGTGGGGTAGGCGCATTCCATTTATCCTGTTCAGCACGCCCTTTTATGCGCTGTTCGCTGCCGCGGTTTGGTTCCTTCCCAACGAAGGAGCCAGCCTGTGGAACGCTATCTATTTCGTTTTTGTTCTGGAATTGTTTTTCGTTGCAGCCACGATGTCCAGTGGGGCCCTGGAGGCCCTGGTGCCGGAGGTGACCCGAGGTGCTGCAGACCGGATGAACCTGGTGGGACTGATTTTCCTCTTCGCCGTTTTCGGCGCCGGGCTGGGCCTGGCCGGCAGCGGGGCCCTTGTGGACGCCTTCGGCTTCCAGGTAGTAGGCACCATCTTGGCAGTAGTTGGCCTCGTTTTCCGTTACTTCTCCCTTTCCGCGATATGGAAGCACGCGCCCCGGGATACAGTGCCTGCCAGGGTGGACTTCTTCAGGGGAATGAAGGAAACACTGCGAAACCCGCAGTTTGTCTACTACCTGCCCACATTCGTAATGTTCACCACTGGGGTCGGCATCCTCTTGGGGTGGATGCCTTTCTTCGCCTCTGAGGTACTGGAGGCGGAGGAAGAGGGGACAATTGCCAGCCTCATTTCCACCGTGGTGATCATAGGGGCCATAGTAAGTGGCATAGTTTTCTGGGTCATACTGAGCCGACTTCGATTCAGCAAACGCAAGGTCTATGGTGGATGTCTGATTGCAAGCGGGGCCGCTTTCCCTCTATTGGGCATTGTGGGCCTCGTCCCAGTTGGAGGTCTGGTCACCCAAGGAATGGTCTTCGCGTTCATCGCAGGGTTGCCAATGGCCGCCGTTTTCATGTTGCCAAAGGGTCTGACTGCGGACATCGCGGACTATGATGCCATGATTACCGGGGAGCGACGGGAGGCACTGTTCTACGCCACGCAGAACTTCTTCGAGAAGATAACCTTCGCCTTGCCCCCGGCTTTGCTCAGCCTCATCCTCCTGTTGGGCGACACCACCGAGGATCCGCTGGGAATCCGGCTTGCCCCCGTGGTTGCGGGCGTGCTGGCCATCTTGGGCATTACGCTGTGGCACCGCTATCGCCTGCCCGACAACGTGAACCTGGAGACGGTGGCGGAGGCGGGTCTGCTGCCACCGAGGACCGTGCAGTCCGCCGCCGACTAGAAAGGCGGCGGCCACGAAACGTTGCCGGTCTAGCAGCTTGCCACTCTTGGCAAGGGCCCAGTTCAGCCCGTCAGTTGCGCGGCCAGTGCTTCGGAGTCAGTGACCGGCAGTTGGCAGGCGTAGTTCTCGCAGACGTAGGCAGTGGGCGTGCCGTTCACCATGCCCCGGCCTTCCAGCAAGGGCAGACCAGTGGCTGAGGCCGCTGCCTCGTCTGCCGCGCCCACGACAACCCTGTTGGGCAGATATCTGCCGTTTACCTCACGCAGGAGCGCCATAGTGGATGGGTCCTCCTGCGGGCCTATCACCGCCACTTCCTTGGGGGTCGACAAGTAGAAGTCCAGCGCCGCAATCCAGCGTCCCGTGCCAGCGGGCGCTCGACCCATCAACTCTGCCAGTGACCGTAGGGGAGAGATGGCCTTGGCAGCATAGTCCTCGTTGCCGGTTACAACGGACAGGCGCAGCAGCAGGTCGGCGGCGACGGAACCTCCGCAGGGCTGGGCGTTGTCGAAGACGTCGCGTGGTCGGATCACCAGTTCCTCATGGCCGGTTCCGGTGTCGTAGAAGCAACCTTCAGCTTCGTCCCAGAACCGTGAAATCATCTCTTTCGCCAGTTCCACGGCTGAGTCCAGCCAACGGGACTCGAACGTTGCTTCGTACAGCGACAGAAGACCGTCGGCGACGAAGGCATAGTCCTCCAGGAAGCCGGGCAGCTTGGCCTGGCCTTCCCTGTAGGATCGAAGCAGCCTGCCTTCCGGTCGCATGGAATCCAGGAGAAAAGCGGCGTTCCTTTCTGCGGCGTCGAGGTAGTCCTGACGTTCGAGGGCGGCGCCCGCCTCGGCGAATGCACGGAGCATCAAGCCGTTCCATGAGGCCAGGGTCTTGTCGTCCAGCAGGGGATGCTCCCGTTCCTCCCGGGCGATTCGCAGTGTTTCCTTGCCACTCCGTATCACACCCAACAGAGAGTCCAGTGAGATGCCTTGACGCTCAGCAAAATCGGACGCCTTTACGGATATGTTCAGGATGTTTTTGCCTTCGAAATTGCCTCGTTCGGAGACTCCATAGAAGGCATTGAACAGGGCCGCATCCTCAGCGCCGAGGGCCTCTTCAACGTCAGTGGGAGACCAAACGAAGAACTTGCCCTCTTCGCCCTCGCTGTCGGCGTCGGTGGCCGAAAAGAACCCGCCGTGTTCGCCGGTCATCTCACGAAGTACGTAGTCCAGGGTTTCTTCGGTGATGCGCCGGTATAGAGCTCGCCCGGTTGCCAGCCAGGAGTGGAGATAGAGTCTGGCGAGCAGAGCATTGTCGTAGAGCATTTTTTCGAAGTGGGGGACCAGCCAGAAGGCGTCGGTGGAGTATCGGTGGAAGCCGCCGGCAATCTGGTCATAAATGCCGCCGCGCGCCATCTTTTCGAGTGTCAGGTCCAGCATGGTGAGTGCGCGGTCATTGTGGCCCTTGGCATAGTACCGAAGCAGGATTTCAAGGGTCATGGCCTGGGGAAACTTGGGGGCGGAGCCGACTCCCCCGTTCTGGTAGTCGAAATTGGTTGCCAGCTGGTTGTAGGCGTTATGCAGGATGCTCTCGTCAAGCGCCCCCGTGCCACGGGGCATATTGGCGGAACGTCCCATCTGCTCGGTCAGCTGGCCGGTAACGCGCTGAATTTCCGAATGGCTGTTCCTGTAGGCCTGGGCAACAGTTTCCAGCAGGCGGGGAAAGCCGGGCATGTTGTGACGATCGACGGGAGGGAAGTAGGTGCCGCCGTAGAAGGGTTTGCAATCGGGCGTGAGGAAGACGGTCATGGGCCAGCCGCCGCTGCCGGTCAGCATCTGTACCGCTTCCATGTAGACGGCATCCAGATCGGGCCGCTCTTCGCGGTCTACCTTGATGTTGACGAAGTTCTGGTTCATTATTTCTGCGATGGCGTCGTTTTCGAAGGACTCCCGCTCCATCACGTGGCACCAGTGGCATGCCGAATAGCCGATACTGAGCAGTATGGGCTTGTCCTCTTCCCGAGCACGAGCCAAGGCCTCCTGACCCCACGGATACCAGTCCACGGGATTGTTGGCGTGTTGCAGCAGGTAGGGGCTGGTCTCGTCTATCAGCCGGTTGGGCATACTATCCGATCCTTCCCGGCCGTCGCCGGACCTTGGCACTGATTCCTTTTCGTTTATTGCCTGGCGTCGTTGGAACGGGATCTGCCGTTACGCACGGGACTTGGAGTCCATCTCCAGCAACTCCACGAACCCCCCCACTGGCATCGCGCCCAGGTCGCCGCCGTCGCGGCTGCGGACGGCTACCGCGCCTGCTTCCGCCTCGCGGTCGCCGACCACCAGCATATAGGGCACCTTCTGCAACTGGGCAGTCCGGATCTTCTGGTTCATGCGCTCATTGCGGCTGTCGATTTCTGCACGGAACCCGGCCCCGGACAGGGCCGACAGGACGCTCTCGGCGTACTCGGCGTGGCGGTCGGCGATGGGGATGACCATGGCCTGAACGGGCGCCAGCCAAACGGGGAAGGCCCCACCGTAGTGCTCGATGAGCACGCCCAGGAAACGCTCCATGGAGCCGAGAATGGCACGATGGACCATGTACGGACGGCTGCGGCCTCCCTGGTCGTCCTGGTAGGTCAGGTCGAAGCGCTCCGGCAGGTTGAAGTCGAACTGAACGGTGGTGCACTGCCAGGCGCGACCGAGGGCATCGGTGATGTTGATGTCTATCTTGGGACCGTAGAAGGCACCACCACCCTCGTCAACCGTGAAGGGAAGGCTACGGGCCTCCAGCGCACCCTGAAGCGAGTTCGTGGCGTGCTCCCACATCTCCAGGTCGCCCACGTACTTCTCGGGACGAGTGGACAGGGCGATGCTGTAATCGGAGAAACCGAATGCTTCCATCAGCTCAAAGGTGAGCTCCAGCACACCGCCGACTTCGTCCTCAACCTGTTCAGGGCGGCAGAAGATGTGGGCATCATCCTGGGTGAAACCACGGACACGCATCAAACCGTGTAGAACGCCGCTACGCTCGTACCGGTATACGGTTCCCAGCTCGGCGAAGCGTAGCGGCAGCTCGCGGTAGCTGCGAAGGCCGGAGCGATAAATGGAGATGTGGAAGGGGCAGTTCATCGGCTTAAGGTAATATTCCTGCTCGTCCACTTCCACCGCCGAGAACATCCCTTCGCGGTAGAAGTCGAGGTGACCGCTGGTCTGCCACAGAGTGGACCGGCCGATGTGAGGCGAGTACACCACGTCGTAACCGCGCCGGTAGTGGATGTCCTTCCAGTAGTCCTCGACGAGGGAGCGGACGCGCCCGCCCTTGGGGTGCCAGACCACCAGGCCGGGGCCGATTTCTTCGTGGATGGAGTAGAGGCCCAATTGGCGGCCCAGAGTGCGGTGGTCGCGTCGCTCTGCCTCCTCCAGCCTGGCCAAGTGGTCGTCCAGCTCGTCCTGTGACTCGAAGGCGGTGCCATAGATTCGCTGGAGCATGGGGCGATTTTCGTCCCCGCGCCAGTACGCTCCTGCCACGCTGAGCAGCTTCATCGCTGGGACCTCTGCGGTACTGACGACGTGAGGGCCCTGGCAGAGGTCAACGAAACCGTTGTGGCGATAGATGGAAATGACGGCGGAATCGTCGAGGCCTTCTATCAGCTCAAGTTTGTAGGGCTGGTCGGCAAACATCTGCTGTGCATCAGCGCGTGATAACTCTTCCCGCTCGAAGGGGAATGAGCCCGATATGGACTCCCGCATCAGGGTCTCAATCTGTTCCAAGTCCTCGGGGGTGAACGGGCGGGATACATCGAAGTCATAGTAGAAGCCGTCCTGGGTTGGCGGCCCGATGCCCATCTTGGCTTCGGGAAACAGCTTCAGAACGGCATCAGCCATTACATGAGCGGCCGAATGGCGCATGGCATGGCGACGGGCATGGCTTTCACTGGCGTTGCCGGTGTCGAGGGCGCCGTGGTCTAACATGATTCATTCCTGAGGAAGGATTGGAAGCTATAGATTGCATTATATCCCAAGCCCTCACATTGTTCCCGCATTGCGAGGTATAATGATTGCGCCCGCAAAAGTCTCTCGTCAGGAGCGCTCCATGGCTACGAAAGAGGACCTTGAGGCCTTCTCGACCACCGTCATCTGTCCGGAAGACTTCGACGAATTCTGGAGTCAAACACTTGCGGAACTAGCCGAGATTCCCTTGGACCCAAGCCTTACTCTCGATGAACTGCGCAGCAATGACGAAGTGCGAGTTTACCAAGCGACTTACCGCAGTTTGGACGATCTGGAAATCTTTGGCTGGTACAGCGTGCCTGCGCAGGGTGACGGCCCTTTCCCCGCGATCCTGGTACTGCCGGGATACAAGTCCGAACCCGCATTGCGGCGTGATTGGGGTCGCAAGGGCGTTGCGGTTCTGTCAGTGGCGGTCCGCGGCAAGTTGCCCAGCAGTGCCCAGTTCAACCCGGGTTATCCTGGTCTGCTGACCCAGGGCCTGGAGAGTCGCGACACATACAGCTATAAAGGAGTGATCTCAGATTGCTCCCGCGGCGTGGACTTTCTGTTGTCGAGGCCGGAAATAGACACCGAACGCATTTACGCCTGCGGAAGCAGCCAGGGTGGGGGCCTTACCCTCATAACTTCGGGGCTGCGCCAGGAAATAAAGGCTGGAGTATCCGGATATCCCTTCCTATGCTGCTTTCCCGAATCGATGAAGATGCTCCGTTCCTACCCCTACGATGAATTGTCCTGCTATCAGCGTGCCCACCCGGAACGGGAGGCGCAGATGCTGGAGACTCTGCGGTATTTTGACGCGGTGAACTTCGCGCCGCGAATCAAGTGCCCAATGGTGGTGGGGATAGCGCTGGAAGACGAGGTCTGCCCGCCTGAGACGAGCTACGCCGCTTACGAGCGGCTGGGCGGCGAAAAGGAATTGTGGCTGTTCCCAGAGTCCGGCCACGGGAACGCCCACGATTACCCGAAGCAGGAAACAGCGTGGCTGGAGCAGCGGATAGTTGCGTCGCAACCCAAGGTGGCAGTCTGATGACGCCGTCTGAGAACTGGCAAAGAACGGAAGCCCAACTCGCCGAAGTCATTCCGGATATTTCCGTCAGTCGGGACGCTTTTTATTCGCAACCCGAGTGGGATGTGTTCCGGTTGCATTACAACACGGCGGGCGGACATCGTTTGTTCGCTTGGTTTTCCGTGCCGAGGGCCCGAACGGAAGGTCCTATGCCGGCGATGCTCAGGATGCCCGATTATGCCAGTGTCCACGACATAATCTACACCTCACTGCGCCGTGACGCGGTGGTGATGAACGCGACCCATCGCGGACAGAGGAACAGTAATGGAACTTACCACGCGACCTATCCAGGACTGTTGACAGACGGTATCGGTGACGGCGACTCGTGGGCCTTGGCGGGAGCATACGCAGACTGCCTGCGCGCGGTCGACGTTATGCTGGCGCAGGATCTTGTGCAAATCGGGTCGGTGGCAGTATGGGGAGCCGGACTGGGTGGTTCTCTCGCCATTGCCGCGGCATCAAGGCGATCCAGGATAGGTGCAGTGGCAGCTGATACTCCTATGCCCCTCGGGCACCCGTCTGCGCTCGAACCTGGTCTGGGTTACCCGCTGGGCGAGATCGGAGATTACCTGAGAGCGTACCCGGATAGGCGCAATGATGTGGAAGCAACACTGAGCATGTTGGATCCCATTGGGGACGCAGCACGGGTCTCGGCGTCGGTATTGCTGAGCGCAGGCCGTTTCGACCGAGGTACCTGTCCGCTCGCTTTCGCCGAAGGTTTGGCAGCGGCCCTTCCCGACGGCGACCTGCGGGTGTACGACGGCGCCGCTGAAGGCGGCGGACATATCCACGCAGTTGCAAGAGCGGGCTGGCTGGCAGAAAGGCTTGGAATAGCAGTGCAATAAAATTCTTACGATATTGGGAGCAAAACTGACCATGGAACAGTTGAGGCAGAATCTCGAAATCCTGAGCCAAAAGATAGCGTCCTTGGTGGAGCGTCTTTGACCTCTCCGCAAAAGAGCTTGAAATATCGGAACTGGAGAAAGAATCCGCTGAGCCGGATTTCTGGAGCGACCATCAAATAGCTCAACGGCAAATGCAGAAGATGGGTCGTCTTCGAGATGCCGTGACGATCTGGAGGGGCCTGGAATCGCGATCGACAGAGTTGTTGGAGTTCACGGAACTGGCCATAGCGGAGGATGATTCTTCCCTCGAGGAACAGCTGGAAAGCGACGCTGCTTCCCTGGTCCGCGAACTGGAGCGAGAGGAAATCAAGCTCACCCTCTCCGGACCGTACGACGACCGGTCAGCCATAGTCACCATTCATTCTGGAGCCGGTGGAACTGATTCACAGGACTGGGCGGAAATGTTGCTGCAGATGTACGCAGGTTGGGCTGAGTCGGGCAAGCGGCCGGCTGAAGTGCTTGACTTGTCCTACGGAGACGAGGCAGGCCTGCGTAGTGGCACGCTGGAGGTGGGTGGCAATCACGCATTCGGATATCTGAGCGCCGAACAGGGCGTCCACCGGCTCGTTCGCCTGTCACCGTACGACCCAAACAACCTGCGTCACACTTCATTTGCCAATGTGGAAATATTGCCCGCCGTTGAGAGCGAATCGGACGTCGACATTCGTTCCGAGGACGTCAAGATGGACACCTTCCGTTCAAGCGGTCCAGGCGGCCAGAACGTGCAGAAGGTGGCGTCGGCAGTAAGACTGACGCATATGCCCACCGGCATTGTCGTGTCGTGCCAAACCGAGCGCTCGCAGCACCAAAACCGGGAATACGCCATGCGTATCATGCGAGCGAAGTTGCTGAAACGACAGGATGACGAGAGGTCTGAAGAGCTGGCACGGCTACGCGGAGAGAGGACGAATCCGGAATGGGGTCATCAAATTCGCAGCTACGTCCTTCATCCGTACAAGTCGGTGAAGGACCACCGCACCAATCTTCAGAGCACCAATCCGGATGGGGTACTTGGAGGAGAGATCGATCCGTTTATTGAGGCTTACTTGATGCACAAGCTCGGAGGCGCAGATTAGGGCCAAAACATTACCCGGTCGAGGTTCCCAGAACCAACAGCCCTCTGGAATGTAGACGAAAAACAGGGAGCGGCCAGTTCGGCCGCTCCCTTGCTTTTAGAACTAATGGATGGGAATGAGATTGACGAGGTCTAACAGTTGGCGAGCAGGTGGCCCATCCTGAGTTTCTTGGTAATGAGATAGTTGCGGTTCTCGTCGTTGACCGATGCTTCCAATGGAATGCGGTCCTGGATTTCCAATCCGAAGCCGGACAACCCGACAACCTTGCGGGGGTTGTTGGTGAGCAGTCGAAGCTTCGAAATGCCCAGGTCCAGGAGTATCTGAGCGCCGGCCTCGTAGTGGCGCATGTCGGCGTCAAACCCCAGGGTTTTGTTGGCCTCTATGGTGTCGAGCCCGTGGTCCTGCAGCGAGTAGGCCTTTATCTTGTTGTGCAATCCAATGCCCCGGCCTTCCTGCCGCATGTATAGCAGCACGCCCACGCCCTCTTCGGACAGTGTTTTCAGGGCAAGTTCAACCTGCTCGCCGCAGTCGCAGCGCAGGCTGCCAAACACGTCGCCGGTCAGACACTCGCTGTGGATGCGCACCATGACGGGATCGTCGGGGTTCCATTCGCCCTTGGTCAGGGCGATGTGCTCACCCTGGTCGAAGTAGCTACGGTAACCTATGGCCTTGAATTCTCCATAGCGTGTCGGCAACCGCGTCTCCGCGACGCGTTCGATAAGCCGTTCGCTGTGGCGCCGTTGAGCGATGATCTGCTGGATGCTCAGAATATTGAGCCCGTGGATTTCTGCGAACTCTTCCAGTTCCGGCAGGCGGGACATGGAGCCGTCTTCGTTCATCATCTCGCAGACGATGCCCGCCGGATACATGCCTGCCAGATTGCAGAGGTCCACGATTGCTTCCGTGTGCCCCGGCCTTGCAAGCACACCACCGGGATGGTAGCGCAGCGGAAACAGGTGGCCGGGTCGCGTGAAGTCATCCGGTGTGGCCGCAGGATCGATCATTGCCAAGACAGTTGCAGCCCGGTCGTAAGCGGAGATGCCGGTGGTGGTGCCGATGTTGTAGTCCACGGATACAGTGAACGCGGTCTGGTCTTTTCTGCCGGCGTTCTCGCTGATCATCAGCGGCATCTGGAGTTCATCCAAGCGCTCGCCGATGATGGGCATACAAAGAAGACCCCGGGCATATTTCACAATAAAATTGATTGCTTCCGGGGTCACCGTCTCGGCGGGCATAACGAGGTCGCCCTCGTTTTCCCGATTTTCGTCGTCTACAACGATCAGCAGTTTGCCCGCTTTAAGGTCGTCCAGCGCCTCTTCCAGACTACACAGGGGCATAATTCAGTCCTTCTTATGAGCTGCCTGAGCCACCACCCCGCCCTTCACTACCTCTTCAGCAGGTTTTCAACGTACTTGGCCAAGATGTCGGCTTCTAGGTTGACCCTTGCGCCGACAGATAGTGTTTCGAGATTAGTATTGCGGAGAGTGTATGGTATCACAGCCAGGGTGAACGAGGAAGTGCCTACTTTTACCACGGTCAAACTTATACCGTCAACAGCGATGAATCCCTTCTCCACGATATAGGGCATGAGTCTGGACGGGACCCGGACTCGGAAAATGATCGAATCACCTTCCTCCTTGGTGGAGGTGATTCTTCCGGTGCCGTCCACGTGTCCCTGCACGATGTGGCCGCCCATGCGATCTGATGCGGACAGGGCCCGTTCCAAGTTTACCGAGCCACCAGCCGACAGGTCGCCCAGAGAAGTTCGGCGCATGGTCTCAGGTGAAAGGTCGACAGAGAACTCGTTTGCGGCCAGGGAAACAGCGGTAACGCAGGCCCCGTTAACAGCTATGCTGTCACCGAGCTTCAGGTCCGACATCACCTTCTCAGCACCAACCGTCATCCCGTTGCTGCTGATGCTGATTACGGAGCCGACCTCTTCGACTATTCCGGTAAACATTGGCTGCTGCTCCACACTGATGCGGCTCTTGATTCGTCGGGTTGTTGGCGCTCAGTTTCCTGTAAAGCCGGCTTCATCGTTGGCGACTATCGATCCCTGGTCTCCGGGTAGCCTGTCATCAACCAGTCAGGACCGATCTGGCGGATGGAGGTGCGGTCCAGGCGCATAGCGTGGGCCATCGACTCCGCTCCCGAGCCTTCCACCGGCGAGGCGGCACCCAACCCGCCGATAATAACCGGAGCGACGAAGGAATGCACCTTGTCCACCAGCCCAGCGTCGAACAATGACCCGAGTGTTAAGCCGCCGCCTTCGACCAGCAAGTTTACTACCCCTCGACGCCCCAGGTCGGCAAGCGCCCGCTCGGGACAGACCTGTCCAACCGAGGTCGCCTCGAGCGTAATCACCTCTGCCCCGGTGCTTTCCAATCCACTGATGCTTTCCAGGGGCGCAGCAGCGGTTGTGTATACGATCACTTTCCCGGGCTGGTGCAGCAACTGCGACTCCACCGGCATCCGGCAATGGCTGTCCAGGGCCACCCTGAGTGGCTGACGCGCCAGCGGACGACCCGAGTTGTCGCGTGCGGTCAAGGCGGGGTCATCGGCCAGCACCGTTTTGATTCCGACCATCACGGCGTCGGTCTCGCGGCGCATCCGCTGCACGAGTCCGCGGGCCTCGGGGCCGGTGACCCACTTGGAGTCGCCGGTGCGGGTGGCTATTTTGCCGTCCAGGCTCATGGCGAATTTTACCGTAACGAAGGGCAGGCCGGTCTTGATGTGCTTGTCAAACCCCTCGTACAACTCACGGCAAGCCTCTTCCTCTGGAGAACCATCATCCAGCAGGGAAACGACGACCCCAGCTTCTCGCAGTTCAGCGATGCCGCGGCCCGAAACCGCGGGGTTGGGGTCCGGCGTCGCCACCACTACCTCGGAAACGCCGGCCTCAATGATGGCGCGTGTGCAAGGTGGAGTGCGACCCCAGTTGCAGCAGGGCTCCAAGGTCACGTACAAGGTCGCGCCTATGGAGCCTTCCCGGGCCTCCGCCAGCGCCACGACTTCGGCGTGCGCCTGACCGGGCGGCTGGGTGGCGCCGCGACCCACGATACGGCCATCCCTGACCAATACCGCTCCAACCGCGGGATTGGGGCTTGTTGAGCCGAGGACTTGTCGAGCCAGGTCGATGGCTTGGTGCAACAGGGTCATCCGGCGCTCCGGCCGTCTGATGAGAACTCTCGCGAGAAGCGGCTTGCGGTGGGTTCCACCTGGCCCTGGTACTTGCTGCCCAGTCCCTCCGAACCATAAAGTCGATCGGCGGGGGTCGTCAGGCGGAGATAGGAGATCTGTCCAATCTTCATCCCGTAGTACAGCGTGATGGGAAGGCGGGAGAGGTTGCTGAGCTCGAGAGTCAGGTGCCCCTTCCATCCGGGGTCCACGAAGCCCGCCGTTGAGTGGATCACCAGGCCTATGCGGCCCAGGCTGCTTTTGCCCTCGAGACGGGCGACCAGATCGTCGGGGAGTTCGATGTTCTCGAGCGTGCTGCCCAGAACGAACTCGCCGGGATGCAGGATGAAGGGGGCGTCGTCGCCGATTTCGACGATCTCGGTCAGGTCTTCAAGGCCGACCTTCACATCAATATGAGGACGCCGGGAGTTGGTGAAAACGAGGATCTTGCGGTCGAGTCGCAGGTCGACGCTGGCGGGCTGGATGTCGGACCAGTCAAGGGGTTCGATAACGATGCGTCCCCTTTCCATCTCCTCCTTGATCGTCCTGTCGCTCAGTACCATAAGGCTGTTTCTTGCGATCTCCCGGGCGTGTGATTATGGGCAGATTCTAGCAACGGGGGTATCCTGCCGCAAGGTGATGAGGGTCCTACTGACTGCCCTGTCCTTCCTGTCCTTCGGAATCCATTGCTTCCGCCGAGCCGGCAATGAGGAATACACCCTGAACGGTTACGGAAACATCAAGCTCGCCCGGCGAGATTGACGTGGAGAAGGAGTCGGCGGCGGCGAAGGCGGACTCGGCGCGAGCGTACAGGGGCTGTGGAGGAACGTATGCCGCGCCCTCGTTGAGGTACACCATTGGGCCGAGGTTCACGCCAGACAGGTCGGCAAGCATTGAAGCCCTGCGTTCCAGGTCAGCCACGGCATTGGCCCTGGCCTCATCGCGAAGCGGTTCCGGGTCCTCGATGTTGAAGTTGATGCCGTTAATGCGTACCAGGTCTCCGGATGACTCTGCAACTTCGTCGATGATTGGTCCTACGTTGTCCAGGTCCCTGATCTTCACTGAAGCCTGATTGGAAACGGCGTAGCCAATCAAGCGGCTCTCCCAAACCTTGTAGCAGGACTGTGGGGCCGATATCTCCGATACTCCCCGCTCCTGTACTACCTGCTCCTCGGTGGCAGCCTCGGTTTCCGGCTCATCACAACGCTCGACCTCGACACCCTGGTACCTAGGGCTGATGTTGAAGCGTCGGGTCTGGATGTCTTCGCTGGCAACGTCGGCTTCCGTCAGCGCAGTGATGACGCTCTGCATGGCTACGGCCGCATTGGCTCTGGCAGCGGATGCGGTATCCTCGACAGACTCAACGCCCAGGGAGATCACCGCCACGTCGGGCGCGCCACTGGCCTTGCCGCTGCCACTGACCCAGATCCCGGATGGTCCTTCGTACGGGCCGCCGAAACTTCCGGGATATGCCGGTTGCTCCCACGTGTACGTCCGTGATGCCGTGCCATCTTCCCCACTGTCCTGCGCACCAGCCTGCGTGGCGCAACCGGTGGCAAGCAACGTGGCCAGCGCCAGGATTGCCAACAGCGAGTGTGCTCGGAAGCGACTGTACAGATTGTGCATGGTGTCCTCTTTGGGCCTGTGTCTTTCGGTTTGTCTCGCCATTGGGAATTGGCTCACCCCTGGAAGTTCACCTTTCCATCCAACAACGCGCGGGCCATGACAAACTTGTGGATTTCCGATGTGCCGCCACCGATGCGGGCGTGGCGAAGCAGGTGATACCAGTGGGCTATGGGCAGGTCCAGGGTCTCGCCGGTACCCCCGAAGACCTGCATTATCTTGTCGATGCTGCGACAGCCCCACTCTCCGGCGCAATACTTGATCATCGAAGCCTCGACGCGCACGTCGTCGCCGGAGTCGGCGCGAGCAGCGGCCTCCCGGGTGGCAGCGCGAAGGGTGGTGATGTCGATGTAGACGTCGGTCAGCATCCACTGGATGGCCTGGCGGTCGGCGATGGGCCTGCCGTAGGTGACCCGCTGTTTCGCCCATTCAATGGCCATCTCCAGCGCGCGGCTGAGAATGCCCAGCGCCATGGACCCACGGAGCAACCGGTCGTGATGGACGAGCCACTTCTGTCCCAGAGTGAAGCCCCGGCCGACCTCGCCCAGCACCTTGGTCTGGGGCACTCGAACATTGTCCAGGTGCACGGTGTGCTGTTGAGACTTGGTTGGATTGATCCAGATGCGAATTGGCTCGAAAGAAAGCCCGGGGCTGGGGTTGTCGACGATGAACATGGTGATGCCGCCCCGTTGACGTTTCTCCGGGTCGGTGACTGCCTGGACGAGGAGGTAGTCCGAGCTGGCTGCACCGGATATGAAGGTCTTTGTGCCGTTAAGCACCCAGTCATCCCCGTCGAGGACGGCCCGCGTCTGCATCATGCCGCCCGGGTCGGAGCCGGCTTCGGGCTCGGTCTGCCCGAAGGCGTAGTGCAAATCGCCCTGGATGGACGGCAGCAGATATTGCTGCTCCTGCTCCGGTGTGCAGTTGCCGATCATCATCATCGGAACGGGGGAAGTCGGAAGCTGAACGATACTCTTGTGGACCTCTTCGTCCAGGACGACATGCCCCAGGGCGCCCATGCCGCCACCGCCGTATTCTTCGGGAACGAAGGAGGTGTAGATGCCGGTGTCCTTGGAGACCTGGTTCAGGCGGGCCCACTTGTCGGGAGTCAACGTGCCAAGTATCCCCTGCAGCGCTTCGGCTATCCCTCGCGGAGCACCTTCATCCTCTTCGCCGTCCAGCGTGGGATTGGCCAAATACTCCGGCTCAAGGGGGTAACACTCGTCCTTCACAATCTGGCGAATGGTTAGCTTGAGGGCTTCCAGTTCCGGCGGCAGGCCGGCCTCTCCTGCAGTCATCGAGTTGTCTCCTGAGCATCAAGCTGGCTCGGCGCGACGCCGGTTTTTATACGTTCGAAAAGGCGCGAGCTGCCCCGCGCCTTGGCTGTGATGAGTATCAATCGAAGCTGTTATGGGTATCAATGGAAGGGACAGACGAATTTGAAAGCCGAAATGGCTGTGACATCCCCTGCTTCCTGCGCAGGCGTTGCGGCGTTAGCCGCAGAAACGTCGCGGCCCTGTTCCAGCGCTGAAAATCCGACGGCGAAAATCGACAGCGTGATCAGCACGATGACTGCCACCGCTGCGAGGGTGGCCCTCCCCGACCGGGAGGACGTTCCAGCTTCCTGGTGCGCTGCGCCGCTTTCTGATACAGAAAGTCTCATACGACCAATTCTATAACGTGGCGGCTGACATTGCCACAATCGCAGTCCTGGCGAATGCGGGATACCACTACGCCTTTCGTTTCAGGCATTCACCAACCGGTGGCCGTGCTAGAATATTCGGCGGCGAACTTTGAGCCGATTTGATGTGATGCAGTTCAGGAATCTTCCGAGCGTTGACAGTGTCCTGTCCGCGCCCACTGTGGCGGCGGTAGCAGAATCGTATAGCCGCGATTGGGTGGTGGAGCTGGTGCGAGAGGAGCTGGATGGCGCACGCGAGCGCATCCGGCGAGGCGAGGACGCGGACAGCGCCGATGAGATCGCTGCGCTGGTCTGCCGACGGGCGGATGAGGTAGGGCAGGCAGAGCCCCGGCGCGTCATCAATGCCACGGGAGTGGTGATCCACACCAACCTTGGCCGCGCTCCGCTGAGCCGCGCCGCGATGGAGGCGTCCGAAGAGGCAGCCGCTGGCTACTCCAACCTGGAGTTCGACCTTGAGTCGGGCAGACGCGGCTCCCGGCAGGCGCGATTGCAGTCCTTGCTGCGACAACTCACCGGAGCGGAAGCGGCGCTGGCGGTGAACAACAACGCGTCCGCGGTATTGCTCGGGTTGCTGGCCCTGGCTGCCGGTCGGGAAGTGATCGTGTCTCGCGCCGAGGCGGTCGAGATTGGCGGGGGCTTTCGGGTGCCGGACGTTCTGCGCCAGAGCGGGGCGACGCTGGTGGATGTGGGCACCACCAACCGAACCTACGTCCGCGATTACGAGGAGGCAACCAACGACAATACCGCCGCCTACCTGAAGGTGCATGCCAGCAACTTCCGTGTCGAAGGCTTCACCGCGGAGGTGGAGTCGCGAGAGTTGGCTGAGCTGGGGGACCGCCTGGGCGTGGCCGTGCTGCACGACGTGGGCAGCGGCAGTCTCCTGCCGACGGACAGGTATGGCATGACCCACGAACCGATGCCGCAGGAGAGTGTCCTGGCGGGCATGGGGTTGGTGTTCTTCTCGGGAGACAAGCTGCTGGGAGGGCCGCAGGCGGGAATCGTGGTCGGACGGCAGGCGCTGGTGGACCGACTGGCGCGGCATCCGCTGGCACGGGCCGTGCGCATCGACAAGTTGAGCCTGGCGAGCCTGAACGCCACCCTGCTGCACTACCTGCGCGGGGAGGCGGAGCGAGAGGTGCCGGTGTGGCGAATGATCTCGGCCACCCTCGATGGGCTGAAAGAACGGGCCAACCGGTGGCAGGCGCAACTGCCGGGCCCGTACACTGTGGTGGAGACCCGGTCTGCGATAGGGGGCGGAAGCCTGCCGGGGGAGACACTGCAAACGTGGGCGCTTTCACTGGACGCCTCGGCGATTACCGGGGGGGCGGCTGGCATCATGAAACGACTGCGCGAGGGGCGACCGCCGGTGGTGGCGAGGGTTGAGGACGAGAGGGTGCTGTTCGACCCGCGGACGGTCTCACCGGATGAGGACGCGGAACTTCTGAAGGCACTGCAGGGACTGAACGTGCAGGACACGGCTCCATAGATGAGCTCGAGAGAACCGGAGCAAAGGAAGCGATGACCGACTATTTGCTCGTGCATGGCCCGGGGCAAGGGTCCTGGGTCTGGGGGAAGGTCTGGGGACGGATGACCGCGCCGGTGGAGCATCCGCCGACGCTGTACAAGGCCCGGCGGGCCAACCGGGTGCATCCGGTGGACCTGCCCGGGCATGGACCCGACGTGGCTGGGGACACCTCGGCGGTGAGGCTCGAGGAGTGCGTGGAGGTCATCCGGCGGGCCATCGAGCAGGAGCAGCTGCGGGACGTGGTCCTGGTGGGTCACGGAATCTCGGGCGGCATCGTGCTGGAAGCCGCTGGGCATCTGCCCACGCCCCCGAAGCGGCTGGCACTGGTCGGGGCGGCGGTCCCGGAGGGGCAGAGGCCGCTCATCAGCGGGTGCGCCAGCGGCGTTCGATCGGGGTACAGGATGTTCTCGATGCTGAGCGCGCTGTCGAGGCAGGAGTTCCGAATCCCGCGGCCTGCGATTCAGCGGTACCTGTGCAATACGATGGAGGCTATGGAGATAGTGCAGATACTGGGGTTCTTCGGGCCGCTGCCGACGAGGCTGCTGAACTCGCGTCTGTCTCCCGAGTCGGCGGAGCTGCCGGCGCCACTGAGCTGCATCGTGCTGACGCAGGACAAGCTGGTTTCTCCGGAGGCCCAGCGACGGACTGCCGAGCGGCTCAACAGCGAGGACACGCTGGAGATTGATGCCTGCCACATGGCACTCTGGCAGAAGCCGGAGGCGGTGGCGGAGGCGCTGCTGACGTACGCTTAGCTGACCGACCGCTTGGAATCAATGAGCGATGGAGTCAACCGCAAGCGTTGAACCTGGCTATCCCAGTAATGACGGCCAAGCCTTCAGCCAGGTGACCGGCAAATCGAACGAAGCGACCAGAGTACCGGCTACCCAATGTTACCGGGTAACAGGGAAGCAAGGCTGGAAGGGAAAGGGCCGGACTTTTTCCGGCCCTTCGCATTGGTTGGGAAACCAGGGACCCTCGCGTTCTACCAGCCGGGGCGGCGGTTGCCGCA
Organism: Dehalococcoidia bacterium; assembly: GCA_963667415.1. Lineage (GTDB taxonomy): Bacteria > Chloroflexota > Dehalococcoidia > Lucifugimonadales > UBA3495 > VXOI01. Next base: position 2,257,935 of record OY763410.1, read on the forward strand.
GCCTTCGCAGAACACGTCGCGCATGGGGCCATTTTCGTAGCCGCACTTGTCGCAGGTCCAGACTGTGACCATCATCGAGATAAGCATAAAAATCACCTCGGCGATTTCTGTTTGACTTCCTTCCCGCGGGTTCGATGAGGCCCGGCGGGATTGGGTCCTAGTGGTGGTGACCGTGGTGGTCGTGTTCTTCCTCTTCTTCCTGGGTGATGAGGGAGTAGGTGGTAAGGATCATGCCGGCAACGCTGGAGGCGTTTTCGAGTGCGGACCGGGAGACCTTGGTCGGGTCGATAATGCCGCGTTCCACCATGTCGCCGTAGTCGCCGCGAGCGGCGTCGTAGCCGAAGTTGCGTTCGCTGTTGTGGCGGACTTCATTCACCACGACGGCGGGCTCGGCACCGGAATTGCGGGCGATGATGCGGACCGGCTCCTGCAGGGCTCCTTGCAGGATGGAGCGGCCCACTGCCTCGTCGCCTGTCAGGCTGACGCCTTCGAGGACGTGCAGAGCACGGATGTAGGCCACGCCGCCGCCGGGGACAATGCCCTCTTCGACAGCGGCACGGGTGGCTGACAGGGCGTCTTCGACGCGGGCCTTGCGGTTCTTGAGTTCGGGTTCGGTGGGAGCGCCCACCTTGACGACGGCGACGCCGCCAGAGAGCTTGGCCAGCCTCTCCTGCAGCTTCTCCTTGTCGTACTCGGAGGTGGTTTCCTCAATGAGGACTCGAATCTGCTCGGTGCGTCCCTTGATCATATCCGATTCACCGGCGCCACCGACGATGGTGGTCCGGTCCTTGGTCGTCTCGATACGGCGGGCCTGCCCCAGGTCGGCTACTGAGGCCTGGTCGAGGCGACGTCCGCGCTCTTCCGACACCACCTCGGCACCGGTAAGGATGGCGATGTCTTCCAGCATGGCCTTGCGGCGGTCTCCGAATCCGGGGGCCTTGACGGCGAGGCAGTTGATGGTGCCGCGCAGCTTGTTGACCACGAGCACGGCGAGGGCCTCGCTCTCGACATCCTCGGCAATGACGACGAGGTTGCGGGTCACCTGAAGGGCGCTCTCCAGCACCGGCACCAGCTCGGCGGCGGAAGATATCTTCTTGTCGGTTACGAGAATGTGTGGGTTCTCGATGACGGACTCCATCCGTTCGGGGTTGGTGACGAAGTAGGGGCTGATGTAGCCGCGGTCGAAGTTCATGCCCTCGACGTATTCGGTCTCGGACTCGATGCCCTTACCTTCCTCGATGGTCACCACGCCCTCGGCGCCCACCTGGTCAAGCACATCGGCCAGCATGTTGCCGATTTCGGCGTCGTTGGCGGAGATAGTGGCGACCTGGGACATCTGGTCGCGACCCTGGACCGGTGTCGAGATGGACGCCAGTTCCTTGACGAGGGCCGCCACGCTCTTGTCGAGGCCGCGCTTGATGGCCATGGGATCGGCACCGGCGGCGACGTTCCGCATGCCCTCGCGGACGATGTGGTGTGCCAGCACGGTGGCGGTGGTGGTGCCGTCGCCAGCGACATCGTTGGTCTTGCTGGCTGCTTCCTTGATGAGCTGGGCGCCCATGTTCTCGAAAGACTCGGGCAGCTCAACTTCCTTGGCGATGGTCACGCCGTCGTTGGTGATTACCGGTGCGCCCCATTTCTTCTCGAGGGCTACGTTGCGGCCCTTCGGTCCGAGGGTGCGACCGACGGCGTTGGAAACCATCGAGATGCCTTTCAACAGGGCCTTCTGTGCAGCCTGATCACTGATGATGCTCTTGGCTGGCATTCTACTTCTATCCTCCTTGCGACTAAGACAGCTTACCCGTAAGACGGGCATATTTTCGCTTGTCAACTATCAAGGATAAAACCGCCCTCGCCGCCGGTCAAGATTTTGGCCCGACGTGGCTTCAAACACCTAGCGTTTTTTCACCACAGAGGGCACAGAGGGCACAGAGACGGGATTTAACCGCCGAGTACGCAGAGGGCGCAGAGTTTTTTTGTTTTGGGTTCTGGGGTGCGCCCCTCGGGTTATGCGCCGTCGGGGCGGGCCCAGAGGTGGGCGTGGAGGAAGCCTCCCTCGGCGGCCCAGGGGAGCAGGTTGCCTACTATGCCGCGGGGTTCGGGGACCTTCCCGTCCTGGATGCACCGTTCGAGGTACTTGCGCAGGGACATGAAGGTGCTGAGGCGATAGCCGGCCTTGGCGATTTCGGGGATGAAGTCGGTGACCATTTCATCGAGTTCGTGACTCGAGGCGGGCGGGTCGTCGGAGACGGCGTCCTCGTAGTCGTCGCAGAAGTCCTCGGCGACGCGGCGCAGGCGGACTATGGCGAGGTCCTTGACTAGTCTCTTCTCGAGGGCCCTGATGCGGCGAGGGATGGAGGCGAAGCTGTACATGCTGTTTTTCTCCTGGATTGGGTTGTCTGAATAAGGATTCTCGGGATGGTGGGGTTTTTTGAAAACCCGCTCATTTCCGCTCATTTCCGCTCGCTGCGTATCTAAACGTCGATGGCGGCTGGAGGATTTTTCACCACAGAGTGCACAGAGAGCACGGAGATTCTTGGGTTAAGCTCCCTTGGGCGATGGTACGTAAATTTGGTTGGCAACCGTCCTACTTTCTTGGGTTGGTACATATATTCTGATCATGGATGCTCGGGGAAATCAAGGGGCGGGTGTCAGCGAATGAAGCATGAGGAGTGGGGAATCGGTAGCGAGGAGTGGATGATGTGATACTCAATAGTGCTCAAAACAATATTGTGATTGTTTTCACAGCCTTGACAAACATAATGAGTATTGGTATATATGATATAGACAGTTTCAATCAGAGGCTGAACTAACCGGCAGGACGGCAGAGTCCATACCGGTTGAGCAAATCACCGGAGGTGCAAGCAATGAGTACGAAAGTTAAGATCGGAATGGCGCTGGGTGCGGTGGCGCTTGCCGCGGCCGCGTACGGGGGCTACAGGTACTGGAAGGCCCGGTCGCGAGCCAAGGTACGGTAATGGCGATGCGAGGGCGGTCTGCTCCATCAGGGGAAGTGAGGTTGATGTGGAAACCCGGGAGCCAGCCCGGGGATAGTCAGCCCGCTTAGACCGCAACTCCGGCATCGTCGGGAAGGGCGTCCTCAATCGAGGATGCCCTTCTTTTTGTCACGGGGACGGGCACAGATTGTGGCAACCCACTGCGGTTATCCGCGGCAGACTGGGTCGCGTGCTAGACTTGTCGCGTGAACGCCCGGACGGAATTCGTCGCCGACCTGCACATACACTCCCGCTTCGCCTACGCTTGCAGCAAGAGCCTCACGCTGCCGAACCTGGCCGCCACGGCCAAGACCAAGGGCATCGACCTTCTGGCGACGGGGGACTTCACCCATCCGGCGTGGCTGGCAGAGCTGAAAGAGAACCTCGCCGAAGTGGACGCGGGCACCTACGAGTTCGATGGCACCAGGTTCGTCCTGGGTACTGAGGTGAGCTGCGTGTACCGGCAGGGAGGAAGGTCGCGGCGGCTGCACCTGCTGCTGTTCCTATCGTCTCTTGAGAAGGTGGAACGGTTCAACGCCGAGCTTTCGGGTCGCGGGGCCAAGCTGGGAGGAGACGGGCGCCCGACGGTCAGGCTTTCGGCGGAAGACATGACCTCCCTGGTACTGGACACGGACTCCGATGCGGTGGTGATGCCGGCCCACATCTGGACACCCTGGTTCGGGATGCTGGGGTCGGTTTCGGGGTTTGACAGCATGGAGGAATGCTTCAGGGGCGCGACGTCGTCGGTCAGGGCGGTGGAGACTGGGCTTTCCAGCGACCCCGCGATGAACTGGGGGGTACCAGACATGGATGGCCGGGCCATCGTGTCTTTCTCCGACGCGCACTCGCTGCCGAATCTCGGTAGGGAGCTTACGGTATTCAGCGGAAGGCCCACCTACGACGGATTCAAACGGGCTGTAGATGGGAATGAGGTCGCGTATACCGTGGAGTTCTACCCGGAAGAGGGGAAGTACCATTACAACGGGCACCGAAACTGCGGAGTCCGGCAGTCGCCGACGGAAACGGCAGCGCGGGACGACGGGCGATGCCCGGTCTGCGGGCGGCCGATGACGCTGGGCGTGCTGCACCGGGTGGACTCGCTGTCGACTCGGCAACGCGAGGCGGGCGACGTTCGGGAGGGCGACACGAAGCCGGAAGAGGACGGCTTCATCCGGTCGCCGGACGGGCGTGCCCCATTCATGCGGCTGGTCCCGTTGGAGGAACTGCTGTCGGAAGCACTGGGGGTCGGTCGGCGCAGCAAGAGGGTGGCGAAGGCATACGACCTGCTGTGCGCCGAGTTGGGCAGCGAGTTGGCGGTGCTGGCGTGGGCGGACGTCGGGGACGTCGAGAGGCTGGTGGGAGGGCAGGTGGCCCGGGCAGTCCTGAGTGCGCGCACAGGAAAGGTAGAGGTGGAACCGGGCTACGACGGTCAGTACGGAACCGTGCGGGTGCGTTAGCGGCGGCGGCGAGCGGTCGGCCGCGGACGGGGTTCGCGGGCGGCCGGGAGACAGCCGGGAGGGACGGCGCGGGCACGTACCGGAGGGTGGTAGCGCCAAAGGCTTGTGCTACAATTCACGACAATCACCCTGGCCACCTTCGGTTTAGAGGGTCGAGTTGGCCGTCCCCGGTTCCCGAAATTCACGCTGGCCGCCTTGGGTGGGCTGCTCAAGGGTCCTGGATAGTTCGCTTTGTCGCAGGAATTCGCGGTGTACCTGCGCCGTTTACAGAAAGAAGACATAGTTGAAGTCGTGGAAATCGAAAGGGAGGCATTCTCGCCCGCTTGGTCGAGTTCCCCTTTCAAGCGCGACATCAATAACAAGCGGGCCTCATACTTGGTGGCCTGCATAGAAGAGGACGACAACGAGCCTCTTCCACCTGCCGAAGAGCCTGAGGAACCGTCGCGGTCGTGGCTGTCGCGGCTTGGGTTGCGCCTGGGCCTTGGGGGCGCGGAGGATGCGCCGATCAAGGACGACAGCTCCATCGCGGGGTACGTAAGCGTCTGGTACCAGGGAGACGAGGCGCATATCATCGAGATCGCGGTGCGGGAGACGATGCGGGGCAACGGCATTGGCGAGTTGCTGCTCATCGGTTCGCTGCGGGCTGCGGTGGAGTACGGGTCGCACGTGATGACCCTGGAAGCGAGGGTGTCCAACTTCATAGCGCAGCGACTGTATGAGAAATACAGCTTCAAGTCGGTGGGCATACGGAAGGGGTACTACTCGGACAACCGTGAAGACGCGGTGATCATGACCACCACACCAATCGACTCCAACGAGTACGGGAGAATGTTCTCGGAACTGCAGGAAAGGTGGGAGAGTCGATGGGGCCTGATCGATATCCGGGAATGAACGACGGGCGTGGCTGTTCCTGACACAGGCGAGGCAGGCGTTTTCAAGTTGACCATATTATGGGCGGTTGATAGAATGACGCCTATTGCGCCTTGTCGCAGGCTGGGCGTGCATGCGCACGTGGACGGGGAAGGCAAATCCGGGGAATTATGCTGGTAATCGGGCTGACAGGCGGCATCGGCACGGGCAAGAGCGAAGCCGCCCGCCACATGGTCTCGCTGGGGGCTGCGCTGATTGACGCGGACCTTGTGGGCCACGAAGCGTACAAGCCTCACGCGGAAGCGTGGCGGCTGGTGGTAGAAGCGTTCGGTGAAGGCATCCTTCAGCCCAGCGGAGAAATCGACCGGCGGAGCCTTGGCGCGATCGTATTTTCCGACCCGGAGCAGTTGGCCCGGCTCAACGGCATCATGCACCCGCTGATGGCGCGGATGGTGCAGGAGAGGATCGAGGGGCTGGAAGGCGAAGGCGAGGACGTTGTGGTGGTGGAGGCTGCCCTGCTGTTCGAGGCCGGCTGGGACTCGCTGGTGCAGGAGGTGTGGGTCACTGACGCTTCGGAAGATGCGGTGATACATCGACTGGCGCAGCGCAACGGCATGAGCGAAGAGGAAGCGCGGAAACGCCTTTCGTCGCAGATGAGCCGTACGGAGCGGCTGGAGCGAGCCGATATTGTTATTGACAATTCGGGGGACGTCGCCGAAATGCATATGGCGATTGACGAGTTGTGGGCAACCAGAGTCAAAGAGAGGATTGAGCAGACATAATGGTAGAAGCCGTAGAGCAGGAAGTACAACACTATAGCGAGTATGCGATCGAGGAGTTTCTGGTCAGGGCCGAACCGTACTATCGCGCAGTGGGCGACGAGATGGAGCTGTTCGCTGCGGCTTACCAACAGCACATTCCGGTGCTGCTCAAGGGCCCGACCGGATGTGGAAAGACCCGGTTCGTGGAATACATGGCGTGGAAGCTGGGCCGCCCTCTCACCGTGATTAAAGAAGGAGCCAAGGGTTCGGGCGAAGCGGAACCGCAGGACGTGCAGGAGGTCCGCGAGGGCGAGGTGCGAGTGCCCCTGGTCACGATCGCCTGCCACGAAGACCTGACCGCCAGCGACCTGGTGGGCCGCTATCTGCTGGACGCCGAGGGAACGCGCTGGATCGACGGGCCGATGACGCGGGCAGTGAAAGCCGGCGCAATCCTGTACCTCGATGAGGTTGTTGAAGCCCGCAAGGACACCACGGTGCTGATACACCCCCTGACCGACCACCGCCGCATCCTTCCGGTGGAGAAGACCGGTTCCATCATCGAAGCCGACGACCGGTTCCTGCTCTGCATCTCCTACAACCCCGGATACCAGAGCGCGCTGAAGGACCTGAAGCACAGCACGAGGCAGCGCTTCATTTCCATCGAGTTCTACTACCCGCCCCGGGAAATCGAGCGGGAAATCATTCAGCAGGAGAGCGGCTGCACGGCAGAACAGGCCGACTCACTGGCAAAGCTGGGTGAGAAGATTCGCAACCTTGAAGACCACGGACTGCAGGAAGGCGCAAGCACACGTCTGCTGATATACGCCGGTCGCCTGATATCCGAAGGGATTCCGGCTCGACGTGCCTGCCAGGTCGCCATCGTCTGGACCCTGACAGACGACCCCGAATTGCAGCGGAGCCTCGAGGAAGTGGCCTCTTCCATCTTCGAATAGGTCGGGAGCGAGTAATTCTTGGAGCGCAGGCAGTCCTGACACCACCGGAATTGATCAAGCGGGCGCTGGCCGACCGGCCCACCGGAAGGGTGAGCGGAAATGGACTGACGCCCGCCGCCGTTATGGTGCTGCTGTACCAGAAGGACGGCGACTACTGTGTATTGCTCAACAAGCGCTCGCAGGATGTCGAACACCACAAGGGGGAGATCTCCTTTCCCGGCGGTTCGACGGACCCCGAGGACCGGGATGCCCTGGATACGGCCCTCCGTGAGACAGAGGAGGAGATGGGCATCCACCGGGACGACATAAGCGTGCTGGGCGAGATGGACGAGGTGGCGACCCGTTCCCAGTTCAGGGTCAGGGTGTTCACGGGGACCCTTCGACAGGCTCAGGGCCATCCGTATGAGTTCCGTCCCAGCGCGGATGAAATCGCGGAGATCGTGGAGTTTCCGGTTTCGGCGCTGCTGGACCCGGCCAGCGTTCGGGTGGATACCCACTGGCTGGACGGGGGCCCATCCACCGTATTCTCCTACGCTCATGACAAGCACCTGGTATTTGGCGCAACGGCAAGAATCCTCCAGCAATTCCTGCAACTCTTGGAGGACGGGCTGGAAAGCGAGGGTCTGAATTGACGAGTAGCGGTCCGACACCTGAAATCGAAGAGGAACTCGGCAAACTTCCCCCGGCGGTGCTGGAGGCATACCAGGAAGCGGTCAAGCCCGTAAGCGAAGCGTTCGGGCCGGACGAGGTGGCGCTCTGGGCCAAGGAAGGGGTATCCATCGGATCCCAGACCATACGCTCGTGGGAAGCGGCCATCGAGTACTACAAGGTCAGCCCCCATGTGTGCCGCTTTCTTTCCTTCCCGTCATTCATGCAGTGGGCGCGCTGCGGGACCTACCTGGCGCAGGACTCGCCCACGCTGGCGGTGGCCTTCTTCAAGTCCAGCGTCGCCATCGTGCCCAACCTGCGTCCGCAGTACATACCGCGCTGGGCCGGCCTGGGCCGCAGCCTGTACAAGGGCACGTGGAAATCGAGCACCCTCGCGGCGAAGTTCTTCGAGGTCTCGCCGGAACTGGTGCGGAGCCTGCCGTTCTGGGACGTGGAGGTATTCGCGTCGCTGATAGAGGCGCTTTCGTACAAGTCGTATGACGTGGCCAGCGAGTGCCTGACCTTGGGCAAGGACGTACTGCCGGGCATGGGCCGGGAGCGGGAGCCGTTCCTGGCGATGACGCGGGCGCTGATTGACAGCAGCTGGAGGGAGGTCAAGACCTGCCTGGAGCTGGTGCCACGGGCGTTGCAGCACGTTGACGAGGCCCAGACGGGGCGGTTCCTGAAGCTGGGCGAACGACTGGCCAAGGTGGGCCTGCGCGACACCTCGCGGTTCCTGGCCGACGGGACGCAGGCGCTGGGAAGGGTGCCGCAGGGCAACCAGGGCTACATCCTGGACCTGTGCGATCAGCTGGTCGCCGTGGCTCCCGAGGCCGTGCCGCCGTTCCTGCGCAGCCTGGACAGCGTGCTCACACGCATAACGGTGAGCCAGCTGGACACTTGGTACCAGCATGGAATGAAACTGCTGCAGGAGAACCCGGAGAGCGGCATCGCGTTCTTCAAGATAGAGTCGAACACCTCGGAGCAGATGCTGGAGACCCTTTCGTCGAGCCTGGAGCTCGACCGTGTAAAGGGTATCCTGCGGCTGTACTGCCGTGCGCTGTCGGGCGCGGGCATCGAGATTATGAACACGCAGGAACTGGTGCGCCGGAACATCGGCTGGGTGGACGAGGACACAGCCTCCACCGACGGCTCCAAGGTGTTCCTGCCGCCGGTGGTCGACCACTACTCCAACAAGCAGGACAACTTCTCGTGGTTCAAGGTGGTGTCGACGCACCAGGTGAGCCACCTGGAATTCGGCAGCTTCGAGTTTGAGTTCGACAAGCCTGCGACGCAGTTTGAAGACCACCGGTTTGTCCTCGAAGAGGAAATCAACGCCAAGAAGGCCGAGGAACAGGCGGCGCGACAGGCGATGATCGAGATGGCGCGGGAGATGGCGGGAGGCGAAGCCGAGGTCGAGGTCTCGTTCGTCGAGATGCGACCGGACGGCTCGTCGTCCGTGCCTGAGGGCATGATGCCGGAGAGCGCCGGCTCGATGCGGTCCTACACGGACATTGGCCGGTTCCTGGCGATGTTCGAAAACGGCAAGCTGGCCTTCGACCTGTTCACGGTGCTGGAAGACTGCCGTCTCGACTACCGGATCAAGGTGGAGTACCCCGGCATCAGCCGGGCCTCATCCCGGGTCCAGAACGAGACGCTGGAGCGCCGTCCGGACATCAAGGAAATGCCGTTGCAACAGGCCATGGTCGAGTTGCTCATACACATGAGCCTGGAACAGTTCAGCGGCCTGCCCGTGCCCGAGGAATACGAAGAAGTGGCGGTGATGCTTTCCCGCGTCCTGCACCAGCTTCGTACTGCCGAGGCCAATGTGGAGGATACGGCCGAGGCGACGCTGCGAGCCTACGAAATCATCTCCCGCCTGCCCAACCAGGAGGAGGATGAGGAAGAGTGGGACGAGCAGGACCTGGAGGAACCCGGGGACTTCAACGAGGAAGAGTACCAGGACCTGGTGGACCGCCTTCAGGCCGATATGGAGCAGCGAGCGGAAGGCCAGGAGGGCGATGAGTCGTACGAATCGCCGGAGCCGGTGGACTACCGCGGCGACTTCAAGCCCGAGATGGTGCAGTTGCTGACCCGCCTGCAAGCCGACAGCGGCGAGCAGGGCGAGGCCCAGCCGATGACCCAGGAGATGCTGGAGCAGCTGTTGCAGGACAGCGACGAACTGGAGCTGGACGCAGAGCAGGGCGACATAACCGACGCGATGACGACCTTCGCGCAGAACATAATGAAGGAGGCCGGAGCGCCGCCGCCCAACTCGCAGCCGGGACAGGGCTACGGCCCGCTGCTGCACGACGACGACGCGGGCGGGGAGCTGGAGGCCCGGGAACCGCAGACGTTCTTGTACGACGAGTGGGACTTCCGCGCCAACGACTACAAGCCGCGGTGGTGCATCGTCAAGGAGAAGATGGTAGAAGAGGGCGACATGAACTTCTACCAGGACTCGCTGAAGAACTACGCATCACTCTCGGCGCACATCCGGCGGCAGTTCGAGCTGATCATGCCGGAGAGCATGCGCAAGACCTACCGCCTCATCGACGGCGAAGACCTGGACCTCAACGCGACGCTAGAGGCCTGGGTCGACCTGAAGATGAACATTCCGCCGGACGACAAGATCTACTGGCACCGCAACCGCAACCGTCGCGACGTGGCCGTGGTGTTCCTGCTGGACATGAGCGCGTCGACGGCCGAGGCCATCGACGAGGGCCGGCAGATGGTGGACGACCGGGACGCGCCGGACGACCCGGTGGAGTACATGGTCTGGCTCCGCCGTCGCCGTGAGGGGCTGGTGCGCCGCAACTACAAGCGGATCATCGACCTGGAGAAAGAGAGCACGGCGCTGCTGGTGCAGGCCCTCGAGAACATCGGGGACACCTACGGAATCTACGGCTTCTCCGGCTACGGTCGCGAGAACGTCGAGTTCTACGTGATCAAGGACATCCAGGAAAACTTCGGCGACAAGGTCAAGCGGCGCATCGACAAGATCACGCCGCTGCACGCCACCCGCATGGGCGCCGCCATCCGCCACGCAATCACGAAGCTGGAGAACCAGGACGCGCATACCAAAATCATGTTCCTGGTCAGCGACGGTCGGCCCCAGGACAGGGGCTACAGCCGCGAGGGCGTGGAGAAGGAATACGCCGTCCACGACACCCACATGGCGCTGGTGGAGGCCCGCCAGAAGAACATCACGCCGTTCTGCCTGACGGTGGACAAGGCGGGACACGACTACCTGAAGAGCATGTGCGGCGACATGGGATACGAGGTGCTGGGAGACATCTGGGCGCTGCCCGAACGCCTGCCCATGCTGTACCGGGAGCTGACGGCGCGGCGATTCGCCAAGCGGTAGGCAATACCGACAACGAAGGGTAAACGAAGGCCCGCTCCGATGACTCGGGGCGGGCCTTTTTCGTGCGCGGGAGTGTCGACTCAGACCTGGGATTGACCAGGACGGCAAACCCTAGCGGAACTTCTCCACGCTGCCGTCGGCTTCGATGCGGAGACCGAGGAGCGGTCCGTGGACACGATTGAACAGGTCGGCGAAGGGCGAGTCCGGACCGCCGATGCGCTCGACCCAGTTGGGTACAACGTGGTTCATGGCCGCCCATTCGCTCTGGGCCTGAACTTCGGGGCTGAACTCTGCGTGGGTCAATCCGGAGTCGACGTTGTTCTGGAGGACCCTCGCGATGTAGGCGGGGGCAGTACGCAGGGCTTCGAGTTCGAGCCGGGCGGCCTCTTCCTTCATGATTTCCTGCAGGTCGGCGGGCAGGCTTTCCCACACATCCCGGCTGACCACGTAGTGACTGGGCGACCAGGAGACCAGCGGTCCGCTGATATAGTCGGTCACTTCGTACCAGCGTTGCCGATATGAGTAATCGGGTGGTGCGGCTGCGGCATCCAATATGCCCCGTTCAAGTACCGTGTGAACTTCGGTGCCTGACACGAAATACGGGTCCGCGCCCATCCCTCGCAACCAGTCGGAGACGGGCTTGCTGAACGCGTAGGTCTCGAGCCCCTCGAAGTCTTCAGGGTGCTCGAGTCGTGCTGTGCCGACCAAGTAGGGGCTGTGGCCGCTGAGCCAGTTGACGCCGAGGGGATATCCGCCCGTTGCGACCTCCAGCAACCGCTCTATGTCGGGCAGCATTTCGACAGCGGCCTGGAAGTATTGGGAATGGTCGAAATACAGTCCGTAGAGGAACAGAATCTCCAGTTCCGGATGGTCTCCGCCAAGGGGCAGGCCGTATATGCTGGCCATTCCCAGTGTGCCGTCTTCCAACAGATCGAGTGCGTCGTTGGGGAGAATACCCAGCTCGAAAAAGGGTGCGACTTCGATGGTCAGCATGCCGCCGGTGCGCCGTTCCAGGTTGGGGGCGAGGTACGCTTCCATGAGCTGGCACCACATGGAGTCGCCGTTGACGCAGGCGTGCAGGATGAATATTGGAGAATCGAGTTGGCTGGTTATGCGCGTGGGGTCCGTGAACCGGGAGCGGCGCAGCAGGTCCTGGTAGTAGTCGGACTCGTAGACGAAGCGGAACTCTTCGAGGGCGCTCAACGGGACGTTGCCTTCTGAATCGCCGTGCTCGGGAATCAGCGCGGGGCCAGCCAACTGTTCCAGGATGCCGACGTAGATGGCCCCGGGGCCGCCGGCGTAGTCTGCCGCATACGCCTCCAGGGCAATCCGGGTGTCGGTCGCCGTGGCGGGCTGCGCAGGGCGCTCGGCGGTGTCGTGCGGGGTTGCACTTGCGTCCGGGATGCTCTGCACCTGTTGTTCGGTGGAGACCTGCTCCGGGAAGGGGGTCGCGGTGGGCAGGCCGGGGCAGGCGACGAGGGACAGGACGCAGGCAGCGACGAAGAGCAGGGCAGCGGCTCTCATGCGACTTCCTTCAAGTTTCCGCAGCCGTATCAACGGCGTTGGCGCTCCTGCGGGAGCGACGTCCGGGCAGCCAATCGGTCAGGCCTCGGGCTTTACGCTTTCGAAGTGGCGGCGGGGGTTTTCGATCATCATGCGGTCGACGGTTTCCTGCTGCACTCCCAGCTCCATCAGCTGGGGGATGAACTTGTTGCTGAGCCAGAGGAAGCCGTCGGGGTTCTGGTCGCGGCCGGGGAAGCCGGAGGTGCCGATGCGGGAGAGGACGACGTTCCAGTCGTGGGAGAGCATCATGTTGGACTCGATGCCCTCGTCCAACAGGTTCTTGAGGTACTCGGCGCGCTGCTCCCACGGCGGCAGGTGGGGGCGGCCGAAGGCGTTGTTGATGTCCCAGCCGAGCCAGACGCCGAGGCGGGCGAGCTCGCGGTGGTATTCGGGGTCGAGGGTCTGGTTGATGTGGCCGACGTAAATATTCTGAGGCTCAACGCCCTCCTCGGTCAGAATCTTCACCTGCTGTTCACCGACACGGGACATCGGCGGCGTGTGGGTGGTGATGGGGATGCCGGTGCGCAGGTGAGTGCGGGCCGAGGCGCGGAGCATCAGTTCCTCGTGGTCGGTGATGGGATCGCTGGTGGCGACCTTGATGATGCCGGCCTTGATGTCGGTGCCGTCGATGCCCTCCTCGACCTCGCGCACCCAGAGGTCGGCGATGAAGTCCTTGTCGCGCCACCAGAAGCTGCGGGGGATGTCGAGCCAGCAGCCGGTGCAGCAGACGAAGTTGACGCCGGTGGCCTCGGAGACCTGCCGCATCAGCGCGACGTCGCGGCCGAGGTCCATGGGCGAGACCTCTACGACGGTGTCGACGCCGCCAGCCTTGGCCTTCGAGAAGTCCTCGACGGCCATGTCGTAGGCGCGGTCGCGCAGCTCCAGCTCGCCGTAGCTGATGCGGATGCCGGCGGAGGAGTCGATGAGGTGCTCGTGGGGCAGGGTGAAGCCCATTTCCGAGGAATCTATCGTGCCGAGAACTGTGTTGACGGTCGCCATGTCAGACCTCCGGCTGCTGCATTCGATGCGGTTGCGGTCGATTTTGCGCCGATTATACTGGCATCGTGCGGTCGTACGGTAGCGGGATGGCCAAGAGGATGCGAAATGGCGTTGCATTTCACGGAACAGGAACTGAAGTCGCGGCGCGACCGGGTGGTCGCCGAGCTGCAGGAGAGGGGGCTGGCGGCGCTGCTGATATTCCGTCAGGAGAGCATGTACTACCTGACGGGATACGACACCACGGGATACTCGCAGTTCCAGTGCCTGTATCTGGGCGCGGACGGACGGCTGGTGCTGCTGACGCGGTCGGCGGACCTGCAGCAGGCGCGGCTGACGTCGGTGGTGGAGGACATTCGCATCTGGCTGGACCGGGCTGGCGCGAACCCGGGCGAGGACCTGTGGAGCATCCTGGAGGAGCAGGGGTGCCGGGGACGAAAGGTTGGGGTTGAGCTGGAGGCGTGGTGCCTGACCGGCAGGCGCTGGGAGTACGTGCGGGCGGCGATGGAAGGCAAGTGCGAGTGGGAGGACCAGTCGGACCTGGTGAGCCGGCTGAGGCTGGTGAAGAGCGACGCCGAGATCGAGTACGTGCGGCGGGCGGGGGAGCTGGCCGACGAGGCGTGGCTGGCGGCGCAGCGTACGGCGACGGGCGGGACGCCGGAGCAGGACGTGCTGGCGGCGATGACGTCGGCGGTGTTCGCAGGAGGGGGCGACTACACGGCGACGCGGTTCATCATCGGGTCGGACGAGAACGCGCTGATGGTGCGCAACTTCACCGGGTACCGCACGCTGGGGGAGAACGACCAGCTACAGCTGGAGTTTGGCGGCGCGTACCGGCACTACCACTCGTGCCTGATGCGCACCATCCTGACGGGGGAGCCGGACCCGCGGCACGTGGCGATGCATGCGGCGTGCGCGGAGGCGCTGCAGGCCTGCAAGGACGCCTGCCGTCCGGGGGCGACGTTCGGGGACATATTCAAGGCGCACGCGGACTCGTTCGACCGCTCGGGGTTCGGGGACCACAAGCTGAACGCCTGCGGATACAGCCTGGGCGCTCTGTACCCGCCGACGTGGATGGACTGGCCGATGATTTTCCGGGACAACCCGGTGGTGGTGCAGCCGAACATGGTCATTTTCATGCACATGATCCTGCTGGACTGGAACAACAAGCTGGCGATGTCGGTCGGCGACACGGTGATCACGACGTCGGAAGGGTGCGAGACGCTGACCAAGCTGGGCCAGGGGCTGGTGGTGAACTGAGGGCGGAAGTGGCTATTCTGGGAGTTAGTTCGGATTTTATTGCTGGTAGAAACTTAAGGGATATAATTGCAGAGTATGGCGGAGTTCTGGTCGGGCAATTGGAGTGACTTCGGCGCAATTATTGGAATCGCCGTATCTTTCATTGGTCTCGGTTGGGCCATCTGGGAAGCCCGAGGTGCGAAATCGGCCTCATTAGCGGCGCAAGAAGCCGCGACCGAGACTAGCAACCGAGTAGCTCAACAACTGCAAGCGGTGGATTTGCAGCGTGCAATTGGCATGATAGGGAGCATCAAGACCCTGCACGACAACAAGCGATGGGAAGGCTCCACGGAGCTTTATCAGACTTTAAGGGGAATGCTCTCAGACGTCATAGTCAGATGTCCCGTTACGCAACCGGAAATTCGCGGACGCCTGGCCACTTCCAGAATTTTGGTAAGGGATATGGAAAACAACGTCCGCGCTAGGGTTCGACAGGGTATATCAGAAAGAGAGAAATCCGACTATGACCAAGAGCTGAATGCAATCCAGAGTGACCTGGAGGAATTGGCAAGTTTTCTCAGCTTTGGCGGCTCACAAGGAGTGACCGAATGATTGAACTAGGTCAAGTCCTAGAGGGACTGGTTCAACGCACCGAGGAAGGCAAATTAAAATGGTGGCCTTCAATGGGAAGCGATCGATATGTCACCTCTGTGGGTGCAATCTCAATAGCTATTGAAGGAACTGACCCGCCAAGCGTGGGCGTTTTGGGTCAAGTCTTGAGCAACTGCCGTCTCGAAATACTCGATGAAGCCGGGGAGATTGTTGAGTCGTTGTCCTCCTTGGATACTAGCGATGACCATAGCCGACTCATGGCACGGCTTCATATTCTCGCTCGTCGATCTGCCAAGAACATTGACATCAACTCAGTTCTCAGCAGACTGGCCGAAGGCCTCGAGCTATGACGGGATAATCATGTCGGATGTCTTAGTCGCTTTAAACCGAACGGTCATCACCACGTCGGACGGGTGCGAGACGCTGACCAAGCTGGGCCAGGGGCTGGTGGTGAACTGAGCGTCCGGTGGTGGTTGCGTTACTCGGCGAGGACTTGCTGCATGGTCTTGAAGGTGTGTGGGCCTTCGGTTATGGGGGTTGTCGCAACTGCGCCGCCGGGTGTGATCCGGAGGCCGACGTACGGGCCGACGTGCGCGTTGAACAGGTCCACGGCCTCGTCTCCCCTTCCCGGGTAACCCAGACGGCGCAGCCAGCCAGGTATGACGTGATTCATGGCAGCTTCGTTGAAACTGTGCCTCTTGATCTCTGGCGAAAACTGTATGAACCCGATGCCGGCGTCCAGATTGTTCTGCAAGCCAATCATGTTTTGTACAGGGGCAAGACGCAGTTGTTCCAGCTCTGATTTTGCGCCCTCTTCGATCAAGATTTGCTGCAGGTCTGGTGGAATCTGACTCCATACGTCGGCGTTAACAACATTTCCTGTGCCAAAAAAGCTGATCAGCGGGCCGTTCAGATAGTCCACCACCTCGTACCACCGTTGTCCGTGGCCTGGTCTGGCGCCCGTGATGCCAGCGTCCATGAAGCCGCGTTCCAAAGAGGTGTAAACTTCCGCAAAAGCAACGAAATGTGCTTCCGCGCCCATGCCGTTTACCCAGTCAGACAGGGCGGCAGCATGGGTGCGCGTCTTCAGGCCCCTGAAATCTGTCACATTCCGCAGTGAATGACTGCTGAAAATGAACTGGTCGTCTCCCGCGAACCAATTGTGATTGACGACCACACCGCCACTTGTAGCCTCTGTGAGAACTGAATCGAGAATCGGCAAGGTTTTTGTGTTCGACTCGAATGCTGTCTGCTGGTCAGGATATAAACCCCAGAGACTATGCACTTCGCTGATTGGCAGTTCGCCTAATATGTATCCGCTGTATACATTGGCCATGTCCAGGGTTCCATTGGAGACGAGTTGCAGTGTGTCCGGCCCAGCTATACCCAATTCAGGGAATGAGGAGGCTCTAATTCTGAGCTGGCCGTCAGTGCGGTCTTCCAGATTGGGGGCCAAGTAGGTCTCGATGAGCTGACAGGGAAGAAGGGCGCGGTTAATGCAGGCGTGCAGGATCGTTATCCTCTCGCCCACGCTGGTCAAAGGGGTGGGATCATCCAGATTTGCTTTTTGTAGCAACGATCGATAGTACTCCGACTCGAAGATCCATCTGTGCTGTTCGATAGCGTGCAGAGGAACGTACCCGTCGGTATCCGCCAGGTTGTAAGAAGGGGCCGGTCCGGCCAACTGACGAAGGTCGCCGACGTAGATGGCGCCTGGGCCGCCTGCGTTGCGAGCGGCATATAGTCGCAGCGACAAGAGCGCCGCCGGCCGTGGGGGCCGAGATGTAAGACCTGGCCGCGGTGTTGGGGTCAGTCGCGGTGTTGATGTAGGTCGCGGTGTAAGACCGGGCCGCGGTGTTGATGTGGGCCGAGGTGTAAGACCTGGCCGCGGTGTTGGGGTTAGTCGCGGTGTCGATGTGGGTCGCGGAGTTGGCGTGGGCGTCGGATACGGTACCGCGGTGGAATATGGCATTGCGGTGGGCCATGGTGTATTGGCTGGCCCCGGAGTCGGAGTTGGGTAAGGAGTAGGGTCGGGCCAAGGGGTATTCGTCGGCCAAATAGTATTTGTGGGAACAGGAGCAGCAGTCGGAGTAGCAGCGGTCAGGGTAGCGGCCACACGTGCTTCCACCGTCGCTTCGATGGATGCTTCGGCTTCCCTTGTTGCCGCGATGCCTGCCTCGACGGTGGCGGCGATGTCGGGTTCCTCCGTTTCTGCGGGCAACTGGTCTGGAACCGTGGGGGCCGCAGGATCACTTCCGGTACAGGCCACGGAGAGCAGAGCGGCCGCTACCAGCAAAACAAATAGGGTAATTCGCATCATTGCTCCAGGACAGGGAACTTTGAAGCTGGCGCAGCCCCTTGGCTTTCCTGCAGATGAGGTTGCAGGTTATGCAGGTGCAGGTGAGTATAAGGGGTTTGATGTCGATATGGCATGGTGGACTCCTGGCGAAATATATGCGCGGAAATTCCGCCTGGTCGATGAGCCAGCTCGCCGACATCCGAGGCTGTCATTCTGCGAGTACCTGCTCCATGGTCTTGCCGGCGTGGGGGCCTTCGGTTATGGGGACGACGCTGATGTTGCCGTCGGGATTTATGCGGAGGCCGACGAGGGGGCCGACTCTATTGTTGAAGGTGGCGATTTCAGCTTCGTCGGGGATGGGACCGTAGGCCCCGACAAGCCAGCGGGAGAGCACGTTTTCATACGCGGACTGGAAGCTCTGCTGGCGGATACTGGGGTTGAATTCAATCAGTTCGAGCCCCGCCTCCTCGGCACGGGGCACTTGTACGACGTTCTGGATTGCCGCCAGGCGCAGGGACTCCAATTCGTGCTTCGCGGCCTCTTCGATGAGGATCTGCTGCAGGTCATGGGGGATGCCGTCCCACACGTCCTTGCCCACCGCGATTACGCTGCTGTCGAAGTTGACCATAGGGCCATTCATGTAGTCGGTAACCTCATACCAGCGCTGCTCCCGTGCGGCCCTTGCACTGGTGGCTGCGGCGTCCAAGATCTCCCTGTCGAGGGCGACATATGTTTCGGCGAACGCGATGATTTGGTATGCCGCTCCCATCCCGTCGAGCCACTGTGACATCTCCTCTGAGGAGCTGCGGGTCTTGAGGTGTTCAAAGTCGCGACTAGACTCGAGTCTTTGCTTTGAAAACAGGTACTGGTCTTCCCCGGCGGTCCAGGTCCGCATCAACACTGGCGAACCGGTTTCCTCCATCAGCAAGTGCTGTATCGCCGGGGCGAGCCGCGTGGTGACCTCGAAATGAGTCCGGCTGTCGGGCCACATTCCCCACAGTTGTCGCAGGGACATAAGGGCCAGGCGTTCGGTCAAATAATAGCTATAGAGCTCCGTCATCTCCAAGATGTCTCCGTCCCGCAAATAGTCTGAGACGCCAAGTCCCGAGATACCCAGCTCGGGATAGGAGGCAACAGCGATTTCCACCTGGCCGTTCGTGCGCGCCGATACGTTGGGCACGAACCAGGACTCGATGTGGCGGCAGGCGTTGAGGGAGCGGTGGACGCAGGAGTGCTGGATGTGAATCCGTTCGCCCGTGGACGTCAACGGCGTGGGGTCGGTCAACCTCGCTTTGTCCAGCAGCGAGCGGTAATAGTCGGACTCGAATATCCAGTGGTGCTGCTCGATGGCGCTCAGGGGCACGTTGCCGAAATCGTCGCCGAGGTCACTCCCGTAATCGCTGAGGAAGTCGGAGGTGACGGCCCGGCCCTCGAGCTGGCTCAGGTCTCCAACGTAGATTGCGCCGGGCCCGCCGGCGAAGCGGTCGGCGTATTCGTTCAGCGTAAGGGCCTCACCCGGGCGTACGGTGGGCTGCGGCCTCGGCGGGCCCGGGGGCGTAGGCCGAGGCGTTGCCGTAGGTGTTGGGGCTGGCGTGGCGGTCGGCGTTGGGGCCGGCGCGCGGGCATTGAGGACGGTGCCGTCCGATTTGACGTGAAGGCCCACAATGGGGCCAACTTTCCGGTTGAAGGTGTCGGCGATTATGGGGTCCTCAGGGCTTCCAACCCTGTCGAGCCAGCCGGGCAGCACCCATTCCGCGACGGCGGTGTTGAAGCTCCGGTCGGCCACTGATTCGGTGAACGGGAGCAGTTCCATGCCGACCCCCTGCAGTCCGTCCAGTCCCACCTCGTTCTGTGCCGAGGCAAGACGGAGCGCCTCTAGCTCAGACTTCGCTGCCTCTTCCAGCAGGATCTGCCTGAGATCCTGCGGCATGGATTGCCAGATACGGGGGCTGATGACGTTGGCGGCGAAGGGGAAGCTGACCAATGGGCCGACCATGTAGTCGGCGAACTCGTCCCAGCGGCGTTCGTTGGCGTGGATAACCCCGGTCATCGCGCAATCGAACCGCCGGTTCTGCATCGCCTCGGGAACAAAATCGAATGACCAGAATTCGGCATCGGCTCCCATGCCGTCTATCCAGTCTGCAAGGGCAGAGTGGTAGCCTCTTACCGCCCTGTTCTCGAAGTCATCGGGTGAAAGCAGCGGCTCCCGGCAGAACAGGTATTGGTCGTTGCCGGCGAACCAGCTGCGGTTGAAGACAACGCCTCCGGTGCGGCTGAGCACCTGCTCATCGATGTCGGGGATGATGGCCTGCGCCGCCTCAAACTCCTGCGGGCTGGAGGAATAGATTCCGGGCAGGAACAGGATTCCCAGTCCCGTGATTTCCGCGTCGGACAGGACGTTGTCGATGGTGGCGCTGTCGAGGGTCCCGTCGGCGAGCAGACGAACGGAATCCTGGCCAACGCTGCCCAAGTCCGACGGGGACGCCACTGTGAGCTGCACCTGGCCGTTGGTGCGTTCCAGGAGGTTGCGTGCGAGGTAGGACTCGAGGAGGCGACAGGCCAGCAGTTCCCGATGGGCGCAGACATGGGTGATTTCGATTCGCTCGCCGCTGCTGGTCAAGGGCGTGGGTTCGGCAAGGTTGGCCCTGTTGAGGAGGGAACGGTAGTAGTCGGACTCGTATATCCAGCGATTTTCCCGCAGGGCGTCCAGGGAGACGTTTCCCTCGGCGTCGCCGAACTCGGCATAGGGCGCCGGACCGACGAGGTGAGTCAGGTCGCCGACGAAGATTGCTCCCGGCCCTCCGGCGTACTGGGTCGCCAGTTCGCCCAAGGATGGAAGACGGGGCGTCGGCGTGGGCGTCGGCAGCGGCGTCCGTGTGGGCAGCGGTGTCGCCGTCGGAGGCGTGGTCGGCGTGGGTATGGGCGTGGGAGTTGGATAGGGACGCAGGGTGGGCGTCGGCCGGGGAATGGGCGTTGCGTGGGATTGGGGCGCGGCGTCGGAGCAGGCATGGGTGTTGCCGTCGGCGCAGGTGTCGGCGTGGGAGTGGGAGTTGATGGGTTCAGGGTGGCAGCGACGCGGGCCTCTACGGTGGCCTCAAGTCCGCGTTCGGCCTCCTGGGTGCCGATGACGCCGGCTTCGACGGTGGCGTCGATGTCGGGCGAGGGATCGGCGGGTGATTCGCGGCAAGCGCTGATTGCAAACAGGATTGCGGCCAGGATGAGGAGAGGCCAGATTGCTGTTCTACTTGCCATAATGTCCGCCATTGTAACAAAGAGCGGCCGGAATAGCGTTAATTCGTCACTGCGAGTGGGCTACTATTAGCACCTGCACGCGGACTTCGTCGGCTAGGAAGACCACCGGGCCGGCGACGGGCGTAGCGAGGCCCAACTCGTCCCAGGTGAATGTGGTTCGGCCAAGCACGTTGATGACGCTGCCGTCGTGGCGGGCGTCGACGTCGAAGTTCAGGGGAGTGACGGTGTCGCCGATCTGCAGCGAGCCCTCGAGGGTGCCCGAGGTCTCCTCGCCGTCGAAGAAGCTCTGGGGCAGCTCGGGCAGGCTGTCGACGGTCACCACCGCCGTGGGAGTGCTGGGGAACATGCGCTGGCGGATGTAGCGGTCGCGGAAGTTCTGGTCGCTTTCGAGCGAATGGAGGTCCAGTTCAATCACCGTGGGGCTGCCGTCGAGGTTGGCGACGCCGGTCAAACCGGTGCCGGATATGACCGCATCGAATCGCACGGGGGAGAATTGCAGTTCCTCTTCCACGGTAAAGGTGATTCTCGACCCTTCGCCGACGATGAAAGAATCGGGGCCGGCGACAGGCCCGGACGGCTCTGGCGTCGCGGTTGGGTCCGGTTCCGGAGTGGCGGTGGGTTCCGGCGCAGACGTGGCCGTCGCGGGCGGCGGCGGTTCGGTTGGGGGCACAACGGCGGTGGCGGGCGCGGCTGTGGGAGTCGCCGTGGGAGCGGGTGTGGTCGGGGACGGCATTTCGGTGGCGGCGGGCTGGGTTGCCGTGGGTGCCGGTGTTGGGTCGGCGGCGGGCGGCTGGGTCGCTGCCGGAGCGGGCGTGGGTTCCGGGTCGCTGCCGCAAGCGACGCCTGCCAGGGTAAGTAGCAGTGTCAGGAGCACCGTGTAGGCCGCGATTCTCATGGTGGCTCTACTCTCCCGCATCAACCAGCTTGCGAAGCTCGATGAGGGCCTGGTTGGAGATGCGACGCTTGATGGTGATGCGCCGGGGCGGGACGCGCAGCTCCAGCTCCTTGATGACCTGCGGGCCGGCGTTGGTGGCGCGGGCGATGGCGACGTAGGCCAGACCCATGGGACGGCCGTCGAGCTCACCGGGGCCGGGCGCGCCGGTCACGCCAATGCCGTAGTCTGCGTTGAGTTGCACGAGGGCGGCGGAGGCCATGGCGTTGGCCGCTTCCTGGCTGACCGCGCCGTGGTTGTCGAGCAGGACGGGTGGGACGCCCGAGGCGGCCAGGGATTCGGCGCCGAAGGCCACGATGCCGCCGCGGAAGTGGCGCTGGGCCTCGTTGGCCTCGGTGATGGTGTTGGTGAGAAAGCCGCCGGTGCAGTATTCCATCACCGCCAGCGTGCGGCCGCGGGACTGCAGGGCCTGTCCGACGGCCTGCTCGGGGGTCTCGTCGTCGAAGCCCCAGACGTACTCGCCGAGACGGTCCTTCACGGCCTGCTCGACCGGGGCAATCATGCTGCGGGCGGCGGCCTCGTCGGCGGCGCGGGCGATGACGCGCAGGTGGATGCCGTCGGCCTTGGAGTAGATGCCGAGGTAGGGGTTCTCGTGCCCGAAGTACTCGGACATTATCTCGTCGACGGCCGCTTCGCCCAGACCCATGGTCTTGACGTTGCGGGTGATGGTGACCTCCTCGGTCACCATTTCGCGGAGGCGGGGCTCGATATGGTCGCGGAAGATGGCCTGCATCTCCACGGGCGGGCCGGGCATGATGACGATGTGCCGGCCATCGCGCTGGGCCCACCAGCCGGGTGCGGTGCCGTTGGGGTTGGGGACGAACTCGGCGGAGGGAATGAGCCAGGCCTGCTTAATGTTGTGGGAGGGCATGTCCTGGCCGCGGTTGCGGAAGTACTGACGCAGCTCCTCAACCATGGGCTCCTGCACCGTGGGCGTTTCGCCAAGGGCGGCGGCGACCGCCTCGCGGGTCAGGTCGTCCTGGGTGGGGCCGAGACCGCCGGTGGTGAAGATGATGTCGGAGCGTTCAAGGCCCTTGCGGAAGGCGTGAGTGAGCTGGCCAAGGTCGTCGCCGACCAGGGTTACCCATTGTAAATTGATACCCAATGCAGGAAGGCGGGTGGCTATCCAGCCGGCGTTGGTGTCGTTCAATTCACCCATCAGCAACTCGGTGCCGATGCCCATAATCTCAGCCTTCATCAGATGTCCTCGCGAGCGGCGGTTCGAGTTTCGACGGGTGGTGGTGAAACCGAAGGGGCGCACACCGATGCGCCCCGCCGTTGAAGTCATTGCCCTGGTTCAGTTCTCCTGCCCGTTTTCCCCGGGAGGCTCCCAGTCGGGGTGAACCAGCGGGTCGGTGGCGAGGGCTTCGATCCCTTCCAGCCTGGACTTCTTAATCGTGTAGAGCTTGACGTCGCTGGTGTTTGTGCTGCGGGCGTAGTAACTGTCGCTGCCCGGGGGTCCCTCCGATAGCTGAATTTCCACGGTGGCTTCGCCGCGGCGGGCTATGACAACGCGGATGGTCGGCTCGAGCAGGCCGTACATCTCCAACTTCTCCCTGTGCCGTTCCTCCACCTGCGGATCAACTAGCGTGTCCACGCGGGGGGCGGAAAGCGTCAGGAGCCAATCGGCCCACTCGTCGGAGACGGGTGCGCCTTGATCCGGGTCCACCGGTGGGGGCCCGTCGACTACGAACCACCGGTCGCCGTCGAGGAAATACACTGCCGTGGCGTCGCCGGCGTTGACCTCCACGACGCGGAAGAACAGGACATCGAGGTCGAAAAGGCGGCCCCATGGCGGTTCATCGGCGAGGCGGTTGATAACGTCGGCCCAGACCGAAGGGACGGTGTACAGCGCGTTGTCTCCCACCAGGCGGGCGTACTGGTTCTGGCCGTCGGGAGTCGGGCCGCCCATGTGGAACTCGAAGGTGTTGCCGGCGAAATCGGCCACGCGGACGACGGACTCGGGCGGGTCCAGGCCATAGATTGAGGGGTTGTCGATGGTCCGCTTCAGGCCGCGATTGACTCGGGGCCCGCTGAAGAGCAGCGGCATGCCGCCCCATCGGTGCTGGAATACCGGGTACTCGGGGTCTCCCGCGATGTTCCACTCGTAGCTGGCCGCATCACGATAAATGCGCACGGTGTTGTCGCCGTGAGTGACCTCGACATCGGTGATCGTGTCGTCGTCGATGTGGTACAGCCACGGTTCATCGTCGCGCTCCTCGCCTCGCGAGACCACGTCGGTGAACTCGATAACGGCCCATGCGCCACCGGCCAGGGCCACGATGACGACCATCAGTATGGTTAGGCGGATATTCATGCTCTAGTGGGGCACCGTCAGTGTTGGCAGGTCGCGGCTAGCGACGCAGCCACCAGACCAGTCCAGCGGCCAGCGCCATCAGGCCCGGCAGGAACAGCCAGGATGAGAACCGCACGAAATCGTACTCGTTTCGGTCCAGGTTGAATTCGCGGAAGGCGAGGGCCTTTGGCCGGATGGACACCAGCGAGTAATCGCCGAGCAGGTAGTTGGTGGAGTTCAGGAACATATCCAGCCCGCTGCCACGGCCGATGTTGCTGTTGGACACGAAGTCGGCGTCACCGAGGGTCAGGATCCACGAGATGTCGCTGTCCTGTGGTCCCTCCTCGGGGACCGGGAATCCGACCTTGCCTGCGGAACGCATCAGCATTGCCGGGATGAAGGGCCCGCTTGGGTCCGCGTTCTCGCCCTCGGTCACCGGATCGGTGCGGTCCGGATCGATGATGAGGTAGCTGTTGGGCGATGTTACGGCCAGCGCCAGGGGCAGGCGCGCGCCATCGCCGACAGGCAACGGGGTGATGGCAGCGGCGTCGGGCATGAAAATGTTCTGGAGCTGCTGGCCCTCGGGAGCCACTATCTCCAGGCCCGCCTCGAAGGCGCTGCTGATGGCGGCCTCGTTATTCCCCAGGACCAGGGCGTTGAAGTTCAGGATGGTGTTGAAGTCCATATTCAGGGCCAGGGTCTGTGGCAGCCCGGGAACGGACAGGTCGATGTCGCGAATGTAGCCGGGGGAGACAATGATTCCCCACTGAACCAGGAACTCGAACCATGACACCGGCGTGTCGGGCTCTGCCAGGAAGATCATGCTGCCGTTTTCGCGGCGGCGCTCACCATCGGCGTAGCGACCCAGCAGATACAGGTCGAGGGCCAGGGCATGGGGTTCCGGCAGGTTGGATGTGGGCCCGGCCACCACGAGAAGCGCGGCGTCATCGGGCACCTCAACTTCTTCCGCACCCAGCCGCCACACAAGTCCGCGGGCCTCGTAGTTTTCCTGCTCAAGGGCCTGTTTCAGCAGGGCGTAGCCGTCGCCGCCGGCACTCTCGATGTTGCGTTCGCCGTGTCCGCCGAGGAAGTAGACGGTCTTCTGCTCCTGGCCGGACGCGACGTACAGGCTGGTGACGAGATCCTGCTCCAACTGGGCGAATGTCACGTCGGTGGGCTCCAGCGAGTCGAAATCGCCGGTATTGAGGTTTTCGATGACCACGGTCTCGCCGACGAAGTCCGTCGGGCGGGCGCCGAAATAGCTGGCGACGATACCGGGCTCCAAGTCCGGATCCACCACGCGGTATGAGAACTTGCTGGAGCGGGACACGAACTCGTCCAGGGTGTCGACGACGCGGTTGCGTCGGCCGGCGACCTGGGCGTCGGCGGTGTCCTCGAGGGCCTTGTAGAAGGCGGTTGCGCGGACATCGTCCTGCAGTCCGTCCAGCAGCTCCCTGGTGCGCTCCGACAGGCTGAACTGGTTGGTGGCCGTTACGTCGACGCGCTGTTTGTTCTCGAAGGAGATGACGTTCAGGACGATAACGATGCCGATGAAGGCAGCGAGCAGTATCAGCGTATTCACGCCGTAGCGGCCGGTGCGACTGAGGAAGGCGGCGATGACGGTGCTGATGAACACCGCGCCGACAACTGCGATGAGGGATGCGCCTATGATGATGTCGATGTAGCCATAGAGGCGCATCGAGCTCACAAAGGCGACTATGACGATGCCGGTAACAAGGCCGACGATGCCGGCGAACAGGAGCGGCGCGCCGAAGATGCCGATGACATTGACGGCCGGGTCGAGGAAACTGATCAGGGTACGCGAGGCTCGCTCCTCGGCCTCATCGTCAGCTTCGGTGGGGGAGACCGGTTCCTCCGGCTCCGCTGGCCCGGGTTGCGCCTGCTGCTGCGCGGGGCGCCGTCGTCGCCTGCGCCAGTCGCGGGGTCCCTCGTCCTGCCGCTGTGAACTCATACTAACGCCACCGCCGTGATTCCAGCGCGCGCACCGAGAGGAAGAGGAAGAAGGCGATGACGCTGAGGTAGTAGACGATGTGCTTGGTGTCGATGACACCGCGGTCGAAGTCGTCGAAGTGGGTCTTCATGCCCAATTCGCCGATGATCTGCCCCGGAACGCCTCCCACGGCGCCGAAGGCCAGGTCGGCGAAGAACAGAGCCAAAAGAATTCCCATTGCCACGACAGCGGCCACAATCTGGTTGCTGGTCAGTGTCGATGTCAGGATGCCAACCGCCAGCGCGGCCGAACCGTAGAGCACGAGCCCCAGGTATCCGGCGTAGATGGGACCGGGGTCGGGGCTGGCATAGACAAACAGCAGGATGACATAAAAGCCCGACATTGCCACGAGAGCCAGAAAGAAGGCGACGCTGGCGAGGTATTTGCCGATGATGATCTCCCAGTCCCGGATGGGGGAGGTCAACAGCAACTCGATAGTGCCCAGCTTGGCTTCCTCGGCGATGAGGCGCATGGTGAGCGCCGGGGCCAGCAGGATGAAAATGACGACGGCTCCCTGGAAGAAGGGACTCAACGTCGCTTCAGGGAAGGGATCACCGAGGTCCCGGGAAAAGAAAAACCCCGCCAGGGCCAGGAATATCAGACCTACGATGTATGCCGTGGGACTCAGGAAATATATCTGGATTTCCTTCCAGGCCACTGCCCGGACAGTTCGCATGGTTACAGGTCCTCTTGCGTGGTGAGCCGCAGGAATATCTCCTCCAGGCTCATACCCATCATCTGCATGCCGCGCAGACTCCAGCCGTTGCTGATGACGACGCGGGAGATTTCGTCGCGCAGGTCGCGCCCAGGGCTCGCCTGGATGATGTAGGTGTGGCGGCCCTGGAGATTGCGATGGCTCACGCTCATCACGCCGTCCACGTTCTGAAGGGCGGGCAGCACCTCGGCCGACGGTCCGCCCACCTCCACTTCCAGGCGCTCGACGCCCTGCAGGCCCTCGGCGAGGTTCTGCGGGGTGTCTTCGGCCACTATGCGCCCCTCGTGGATGATGAGCACGCGCTCGCAGATCATGCTCACCTCGGGCAGGATGTGGCTACTGAGAACCACGGTCTGGGCGCGCCCGAGTTCCTGGATCAGGTTGCGTGTTTCCACCACCTGGATGGGATCAATGCCGATGGTCGGTTCGTCCAGGACCAGCACATCGGGCTCGTGGATGATGGCCTGGGCGATGCCGACACGCTGGCGGAAGCCCTTGGAGAGCTTGCCGATCTGGGTCTTGCGGTAGTCGCCCAAGCGGCAAACGTCTATGACGTCCCCGATCCGGTTGCGGATGCGGGATGCAGGCATCCCCCGAAGGGTGCCCATGTATTTCAGGTAGTTGGTGACCGTCATGTCGGTATACAGCGGCACGGTTTCGGGCAGGTAGCCAACCCGCTTCCGCACCTCGAGAGACTTCTCCACCACGTCGTATCCGTCCAGGGTGACGGAGCCGCGGGACGGCGGCAGGAAGCCGGTCAGGATCCGCATGGTGGTGGTCTTGCCCGCGCCGTTGGGGCCCAGGAACCCCAGGACTTCGCCCTTCTTTACGTTGAAGTTGACGTCCTGGATCGCCGGGTACGGCCCATAGTAATGGGTAACATCACTGGCCTGGATCATGGTAGTCTCGGTGGTCATTTTCGCTCGCCGCCTGCCTGTTTACGACGCCTTCATGGCCGATTGGAGACGCTGCCCGCCAAAGTTCCGACGAAAAGGCAGGGCGTTTGTTTGTACTCGAACGCGACAAATGATATTGTATACAACTGGTTTTGCCAACTATCCCCAACCGCGGTTGTGAACTGAAAGACCGTGCCCGGAGGTGAAATGCACCTGGCAATTGACGGATTCGGCGGGAATACGAGCAAGATGTGGGACGAAGAGCTGGTCCGCCAATTCTTGACCGATTACCCGGATGCATTGGAGATGACCCGGATTACCGAGCCCCGCGTGCTGTTATACGACGCGCCGAAGGAAGAGGATTCAGGTGTTTCCGGATTTGTCATCATCGCCGAAAGCCACATCAGCATTCACACCTTCCCTCGCAAGAACTACGTCAATATTGACATCTTTTCCTGCCGGGCCTTCGACCACGACCGGGCCCTGGAAGACGCGAAGAAGCTGTTCGATCTCGAAGACGCCCAGACCTGGCTGCTGAACCGTGGCCTCGAGTGGCTGGATGAGGACCAGGGATTGGCCGAGTCCCAGGCGCAGCGGGCGTCCCTTCTGAGCGAACGGACCGGGATGAGCCGTGGCTGAACCCGGGGAAGATTCAGCCTCCGGAATCCCGTGGGTCCACCCCAACTTCCTCGCCCTCACCCCGGAGCAATCCTCGCTGGAAGCCGCCAGCATCATCCTCATACCCGTCCCCTACGACAGCACGACCTCGTATCGCGGCGGCGCTCGCGACGGCCCCGCCGCCATCATCATGGCCTCTTCCCAAATGGAAGACTACGACCTTGAACTCGACCTCGACCTGTCCGAACTGGGCATCCATACCACCCCGGCGCTCGAGCCCCACATGGGCGGGCCCGAAGCCATGGCCCGCAGGGTACGGGAAGTCGTGGCCGCCTGCATCTCGCCCGGCCGTACGGTTGGCGTCCTTGGCGGCGAGCACTCCCTGACCGCCGGCAGCGTGGCGGCACACTTCGCGGCCTTCCCGAACCTCAGCGTACTCTACCTGGACGCGCACGCAGACCTACGCGACGAATACCAGGGAACGCAGTGGGGGCACGCATCCGGGGCGAGACGGGTGTACTACAACTGTCCCGTCGCGTTGGCCGGCTTACGCAGCCTGAGCATCGACGAACGGGACTTCATCCGCGAAAACGACGTCCCCGTATGGCAGTGCCCACCGGACGGCAGTTTGCTTCCTGCCGACGAAATCCTGGCCGCGCTGGGCGATGAAGTATATGTCAGCGTCGACCTGGATGTGTTCGACCCGTCGCTCATGGCGGCAGTGGGAACTCCGGAGCCCGGCGGCCTGAACTGGACGCAGGTGACGGCACTGTTGCGACGGGTCGGGGAGTCCAGGCGCATCGTGGGGTTCGACGTTTGCGAGCTTTCCCCCGGCGAAGGCCCTGTCGCCTGCTCCTATACGGCGGCGCGGCTTGTTGCCAAGCTGGCTGCGTACTCGACCCTGCACTAAGAAACTATCTCAAAACCTGAGGTGCCGTTGTCGGCGGTACCAGAGCAGTGCGCAGGCCAATTGGATCAGGCCTATATAGTTGGACACCTTCTTGTCGTAGCGCACCAGGATCGCCCGGCACTTGGATAACCAGGCCAAGGTGCGCTCCACCACCCACCTCCGGGCGGGATAGCGTTTCACGCCCTTGGCGTCCAGCCTCTCCTCTCCTATGCGCCTGATGTGTCCCTGGTACCCGTGAGTTGCTACGGCCTCGTGGCCGGTTGGATTGTCGTACCCCTTGTCCAGGCACAGATGCTGAACCCCGGTGTCAGGCCGCTCAACCACTATGCTATCCAGGGTAATGGCCAGCAGCTTGGTGTCGTGGATATTGGCTCCGGCCACCACTACGCCCAGCGGCCCTCCCCCAGCGTCAACCAGGATGCTGCGCTTGCTGCCTGCCTTACCCCGGTCCGTGGGGTTGCGGCCAACTGAGTCCCCCCAAAACGCGCTTTGCCCATGGCGCAATCGGCAGCTTGCCATTCCCACTCCACACCGCCTAACTCCTCACACTCCTCCACCAGCACCGCCCAGATGCGTTCCAGCACTCCCAACTCCACCCAGCGCTGGAAGGTCCGATGAATGGTGCTGTCGTCTCCCAGTTCCCTGGGCAGACGGTTCCACTGGCAACCGGAGCGCATATGGAAGATGATGCCATCCAGGATTCGCCTCGGGTCCGCACGCCTTCGTCCCGTGGATTTGGCCGGATCCATCTCCGCTATGACCGGTTGAATCCGCTCCCAGAGATCATCGGGGACCTCCCAGATAGCAGGCAGGCAATCGCTCTTTCCCATCATCCACCACCCCACTGGTTTTCTCTATCCTAACCTGGCCCCCACTGACACCTCATCTCTAAACCGGATCAGTTTTGAGATAGTTTCTAAGTCCCTCTCCATTTGGTATGCTGGATGTAAGCGCCGTCTGTCGATGGGCCAAGGAGACTGGCGGGCGGAGAGGGTTGAACGGATGGGAAAGTCCCTCCAGTTGGGCCGGATTTTCGGCATACCGGTCGAAATCAATATCACTTGGGTCATCATTTTCCTGTTGCTTACCGTCCTGTTGGTCACCCGGTTCGAGTCATCTTCGTTACGGTGGTCAGCGGCCCAGCAGTGGGGGGTGGCGGTTGTCACCGTCATCCTGTTCTTCCTGTCAGTGTTGGCGCATGAGCTCTCCCACAGCCTGGTGGCCCTGAGCCGCGGGATTCGAGTGAACGGCATAACGCTGTTCCTGTTCGGCGGGGTTTCCCACCTGGACCGGGAGCCGGACCGCCCTTCCGAGGAGTTCCTGATTTCGGTTGTGGGGCCGATGACCAATTTCGTGCTGGCAGCGTTGTTGGGAGGTATCCTGCTGTGGATGAGCCCGGGCAACTGGCCGTGGTCTGCGCGGGTCAGCTCTCCCGTTGAGATGGTGATTCTGCTGGTGGCCTGGGGAAATCTGAGCGTCGGAATCTTCAATATGGTGCCCGGGTTCCCGCTGGATGGAGGGCGGGTGCTGCGAGCCATAGTGTGGGCCGGCTCCGGCAGCCTGGTTCTGGCAACCAAGGTTGCCGCGCGGTGTGGACAGGGCGTCGGGATACTGATGGTGGGCGGCGGCATCGCGTATGCCTTGTACGGCGAGTGGGTGGACGGCATCTGGGCGCTGGTAGTAGGTGTTTTCCTGTTCATGGTGGCCACCCAAAGCTACCCCAAGGACGAGTAACCGGCCTGAGCAGAAGCGAGGGCATACGGCAGGACGGGGGCTATAATGGGATTCTCCCCTGCTGTGTTAGAATAATCCCTAATCTCGAACAGGTGGCTGCGGCGAAACAGGGATGGCGGAAAACCGGGACACTGGCATTGTCTACATGGACCACGCGGGCACCACTCCTCTGGCGCCCGATGTGCTCGCTGCAATGACGCCGTATTTCACGCAGCTATTCGGGAACCCGTCCAGCATTCACGCGGTGGGACAGGAAGCCCGCTACGCGCTGGATGAGGCCCGTGAACGAGTGGCGCGCGTACTGAACTGCCGCCCCCGCGAGGTCGTATTCACTGGCGGAGGCACCGAATCGGACAACGCCGCCATCGTCGGCGTCGCGACGGCGCTGCAGGAAACCGGCAACCACATCATCACCTCCAGTGTCGAGCATCACGCCGTCCTGCACTCCTGTCAGCATTTGGAGTCGCAGGGTTACGACGCCACCTATCTTTCCGTGGATTCGGACGGCATAGTTCAGCCCGAGGTGGTCTACAACGCCATCACCGAGAGAACGACCCTGGTTTCGGTGATGTACGCCAACAACGAGATCGGCGCAATCAACCCGATTGCGGAGATCTCGCAGGCCATCAGGCAGCGCGCGGCGGAGCTCTCGCGCACCATCGTGTTCCACACCGATGCGGTGCAGGCGGCGGGCTACCTGGACCTGAACGTGCGAAAGTTGGGCGTCGATCTGCTGAGTCTGTCGGGCCACAAGTTCCACGGCCCCAAGGGAACGGGAGTGCTGTTCGTTCGGCGCGGCACCGCCTTCCTTCCCCTGATCCTCGGTGGCGGACAGGAACGGGAGCGGCGCTCCGGAACCGAGAATATTCCTGGAATTGTGGGACTGTCCGTGGCCCTGGAGACCGCCGACGCACAGCGGGAGGAGAACTGCCGCCATTGCGCGGCCCTTCGCGACCGCATCGTCGAGCAGGTCATTGAGCGCGTGCCCGGCAGCAAGCTGAACGGGCATCCAACCCAGAGACTGCCCAACAACGCCAACTTTTCCTTCGCGGGAATAGAGGGCGAACCCATTCTGCTCGGCCTCGACATGGCCGGCATTGCCGCTTCCAGCGGAAGCGCGTGCAGTTCCGGCTCACTGGAACCCTCCCACGTACTGCTGGCGCTGGGCCAGTCGGCGGAGGTTGCCAGGGGCAGCCTGCGCCTCACCCTCGGCAAAGACAACACTGAAGAGCAAGTGGATTACCTGCTGGAGGTTCTGCCCGACCTCGTTGAGCGTCTGCGCAGGCTGCCCAGTCTCACCACAGCCAGGCCTTGATTCTCAACAGCGGCGAAAGATACGACGTCCCACCTACCCAGGGACCACAGGAAACCAGTCGCGCCAAGCCGACCGGGAACCCTGTGCGTTTACTGGTACTGCCGCTGTTGCTCATCTTGGTCGTGCCTCTGTTGCTGGCAATCGGGTGCTCCTCGGACTCTTCCACTTTTGGTCAGTATTTCCAAGGGCGTACCCTGCACATCAGCGTGGTGAGCCTTGAACGTATTCCGGAGTTGCGCTACTCCACCATCGACCCGAACGACGTGATCCGGCGCTGGAGCCTGACGCCCTCCGCCTCAGACTCCGAGTTGGTGCTGGTCAGGATGAAGGTGGAGAACCACACGGCGGTCAGCGCGTTTATCAATGTGGACCGCACGGCCGCCGAACTGCGCGATTTCTCCAACGCGACCTACAGGCCCTCTATCATTTCGGAAACGGTCTGGCAGGATTTCCGAGGCCAATCGGAAGCAGTGGTGAGGATTGACCTGGGCCAGTGCTTCGACGGGGCCCGTGCGCTGGTTGATCCCGGCACTTCGGTACTTTGGCTGAACGAGGCGGACTCTGAACAGTACATTGCCTTTGACGGTTCTTTGGTTGCCGTCGGCGAAAATGGCCGAGTGACACTGGGGCCCGGAGAATCGATTTCCCACACCTTCAGCGAACCCGGAGAATTCCCCTATGACTGCAGCAGCGCAGAGGGTACGGAATGGCCTGCGGGAGTTCGCGTCGTGTCCGCCGCAGACGTGACCGACGTCGAAGATAGGTCAGTGCTGTTCCTTGAAGGTTCCTTCGAGCTGCAGCGGGGCCACGGTCTGGAAGGATTCCTGGTTTTCGAAGTTACGGCGGGTACCGAGTTCCGTGATCTGAGATGGAGAACCGGGGATTCGATCACGGTGCGCTTCTAGTGTGGTGTAACGGAAGTTAATAGTAAAAGTAATCGCGATGAGGTATCCTCCGGGTTAGCAGTCCAGAGGAGGATGACCATGGCGATGGGACGACCGATGCCGCCGCTAATCTTGGATGACGTGGAGCGTGAAACCCTGGAACGGTGGGTTCGCCGTCCAAAGACCTCGCAGGCTTTGGCGCTGCGGGCCAGAATGGTTCTGGGCTGTGCCGAAGGCCGCAGCAATACCGCGGTGGGCACCGACCTGGGAGTGTCCGATGAGACGGTGGGGAAGTGGCGTTCTCGCTTCCTGGAACGGAGGCTGGACGGACTGTCGGACGAACCGCGCAGCGGACGGCCTCGAGCGGTTACCGATGACGACGTGGAGCGTGTGATTACGCTGACGCTGGAGACTGCGCCCCGGGACGCGACCCATTGGAGCACCCGGTCCATGGCCCAGCGCAGCGGGCTGAGCCACAACACGGTCAGCCGCATCTGGCGGGCCTTCGGATTGCAGCCCCACCGCACGGAGACCTTCAAGTTGTCGTCGGACCCCTTCTTCATCGAGAAGGTCAGGGACGTTGTGGGGCTGTATCTGAATCCACCGGACCGGGCGTTGGTCCTGTGCGTGGACGAGAAGTCCCAGATCCAAGCCTTGGACCGCACCCGTCCGCTGTTGCCCATGCGCCCGGGACAGGTGGAGCGGCGCACCCATGATTACCTGCGCCACGGCACCACGTCGCTGTTCGCCGCCTTGGACGCGAGGACCGGCCAGGTGATTGGCCAGTGCCACCGCCGCCACCGGGCCGTGGAGTTCCGCAAATTCCTCGATACCATCGAGGCCGAGGTGCCCGCCGACCTGGACGTCCACCTGATCGCGGACAACTACGCCACCCACAAGACGGCGCTGATCCGTAACTGGTTTGCCAAGCGGCCCCGCTTCCATATGCACTTCACACCCACCAGCGCCTCCTGGCTGAACCTGGTGGAGCGCTGGTTCGGTCTGCTCACCGAAAAGCAGTTGCGCCGTGGCGTGCATCAGAGCAGCGCCGAACTGGAGGCTGCCATCTACCGCTACCTGGACGTCACCAACGAGGACCCCAAACCGTTTGTCTGGACCAAGACTGCCGACCAAATCCTGGCCAATGTCGCCCGCTTTTGCCGACGTACTTTGGATACATCACACTAGCCTGGCCTGGGCTTTCAAGCGGCCCTCGGCAGTTGCCTTGCCTTTCCAATCGACCCGGCGAGAGCGGACTCTTTGACCCAGCGATTAGCGGAACTGCTGGTTTTCGGTGGTCAGAGGCGAAGGGGTGAGGCCGAGCCGCCGAAGGTCTGGCGGCGACTGTTCCACGTAGTCGCCGGCTCCACAATTCCGCTGGCCGGAATACTCGCTCCAGAGACCGCCCTGCTGTATGCGCTTGCGGTGCTTGCCGTCGGCGCGGTGGCCCTGGACCTTACCCGGCTCGGCATCGGCCCCCTCAACCGCATCTATCTTCGATTGATGGCGCCGCTCCTGAAGAGCGACGAAGAGGCCCACGTCACCGGGGCAACCTACATGCTGGTCGCCGGAGCAACCGTGTTCTGGCTCTTCGGCAAGGACGTAGGGGTGCTGGTGATGTTCTTCCTGTCCCTTGGAGACCCCGTGGCAGCCATCGTGGGGCGCCGTATGCCCGGCCCGCGGGTGCTTGGCAAGTCGCCGGGCGGAACGGCCGCGTTTGCAGCAGTCTCGGCAGGGGCCGCCGCAATTCTTGTGGCCACGGGCGCCGTGGAATACCACTGGGCGCTGTGGGCGGGGGCCGTCATAGCCGCGCTGGTGGAACTGGCGGGCATCCCTCCCGACGACAACCTTGCTATCCCGCTTGTGACCGGCGCGGCGATGTGGGCGATGGCTGCCTGACGGTCAACGAAGAAGGCGAGGGGCCATGCCCTCGCCTCAAGCTCGATTGCTCTCTCCACTTGCCTGGTCCGCTATTGGGCCGCTCCGTCGAAGTGCAGAGTTCGCGCGCGGTCCCGCTGGAACCGCAGGTAGGCCGAACGGGACATGCCAGCCTTGTGGGACGACTTTACTTCCTTTGCCCGTTTCGCGCCGTCGGCAAGAAGGTCGACTATTGCCATCGCCATAATCTTGGCGGGATTTACGACTGCGGTCTCGTAGTCGGTGATGACATAACTCTTGCTGTGGCCCGGACCCGTGGCCCCGCCCGTGTAGGGATGAATTGCCGGAATCAGCTGCGACAGGTCGCCCATGTCGGTGGAGCCGCCACGATTGCGACCGGCGGGCATTATCATGGTGGCCTTCTCGCCGACAATCGCATTTGCGTTGGCACGGAAGATGTCCTGCAAATGGACGTCGTTTCGCATTGGTAGGTAACCGGGGATGGTGGTGATATCCACCTCGGCACCGACGGCCAGCGCCCCGGACTTGAAGCAGCGGTCGACAACCTCCGAGTTCTTTACCACGACCTGTGGAGTCGACGAGCGGACGCGCCACTCCAGCTTGATGTCGGCGGGAACGGCGTTCACCGCCTCGCCGCCCTTGGTCATGATGCCGTGGATGCGCACCGTGTCCTCGGCCCGGTGGGTCTCGCGATTGGCGTTAATGGCCTGCAGCGCGAAGGAAGCGGCGCTCAAGGCGTTGACCCCGAGGTGGGGCGAACTGCCGGCGTGGGCACCCACGCCCTTGTATCGCACGTACTTCACCACGTGACCGTTGCTGGTGCCGCCGATGGCGAACTTGCGCTCTCCCATATCGCTGGCCGTGTGGCACATCATGGCTATGTCCACGTCGTCAAACTCTCCCAGACGGATCAGCTCCTGCTTGCCGCCCAAGAATTCCAGCTTCTTCTGGGTGCGCAGTTCCAGCCGCTGCTCGACCTCGATAAACTCTTCCGCAGGCACGGCGAAGGGGACGATTTCACCGCTGAGACTTTCGAGCACTTCCGGTGTCAGCAGCCCCATGGTCGCGCCGAGCATCATTCCGAGCTGGCAGTGATGGCCGCAGGCATGGGCCGCGCCAGTCTCGGGGTCGGCGTGCGGGTGCTCGGTTACAACCAGGGAGTCGAGCTCACCGATGAGGGCCACCCGGGGGCCTGAACCGGCTCCACCGGGTATGCGCCCCTTGAGTCCCGTCAGGGCCAGGCCGCTGCTGTGGGGAATCTGCAGCTCGTTGAACTTCTGCGCCACCAGGCTGGCTGTGCGATGCTCCCTGAACCCCGCTTCAGGATGGGAGAGGACCTGCTGGGCAATGGCGATTATCTCTTTCTTGCGTTTCTCGATGGTCTCGCAGGCCCGCTTCTTCAGCTCTTCGACAGTCAACATAATTAAGCGCCCTTGAAGGTTTCTTCCTTTGCCAGCCCGCGCATGAACTTCAGGTACTCGGAGCGTGTCATTTCGGGACGATGGTTGGAGACAATGTTGCTGCCCACCGAGGCCCCGTCGGCCAACAGGTCGATGGCGGTGTTGGCCAGGGCCTTTGCCGCCTTGATTACGGCCAGAGAGTAGTCCTGGATCACGTAGTCGGCACCGTGTCCGATACCCGTTGCCCCGCCCACGTAGGGATGGATTGTCGGCATAAGGTGGCTGATGTCGCCCATGTCGGTCGACCCATTGCGCGCACTGATCTGGGCGACGTTTTCCTCGCCCACGAGCTGGACCGAGTTGGTCCGGAACACGTCGTTCATCATGTTGTTCTGCCGGAGAGGCAAGTACCCGGGAATGGTCTGGATGACCACGTCGCCGCCCACCGCCATCGCGCCGGCCTTCAGGGCGCGGTCGACCTTGGTGCTGGCGTCCATGATGGCTTCCAGGGTCCGGCCCCGCACGAAGGTCTCCATCCGCACGTCGGCCGGTACGGCACTGACAGCCTCACCGCCCTTGGTGATGATGGGATGCACCCGGATGCTGTCCTCGTCCCGGAACGTCTCGCGGTTGTAGTTGATGGCGCTCAGCGCCAGCGATGCGGCGTTCAGCGCGTTGATGCCTAGGTGCGGAGCGCCGCCGGCGTGGGCACCTTTGCCCACGAACTGTATCTTCTTCGCAACCGTGCCGTTGTTGGTGCCACTGATGCAGAACTGCCCCTCGTTGGGGTTGGAGGTGGTGTGGCACATCATAGCCAGGTCTATGTCGTCGAACTCGCCGATGCGAACCAGCTCCGGCTTGCCCCCCAGGAACTCCAGCTTGCCGAGACGACGGAGGGAATCGCGGTACTCGATCTCGATGTACTCCTCGGCGGGGACGGCCATGAAGGCCAGCCTGCCGCTGAGGGAGTTCAGGACCTCGGGCTGCGCGAGGGCCATCGCCGCGCCCACAATCATGCCAATCTGGCAGTGATGGCCGCAGGCGTGGGCCGCGCCGGTCTCCGGGTTCGCGTGGGGATGTTCGTTGACGATGAGGGAATCCAGCTCCCCCAGTACGGCCAATGCCGGCCCCGGGCTGCCGCCGACAACGTCCGCTCTGACCCCGGTCAGTCCCAGCCCGATGCGGGATGGCAGACCCATATCGGCGAACTTTCCCGCCACCAGGCGCGCTGTTTTGGTCTCCCGGAAGCCAGGCTCCGGGTTCTCGAGAATTGTCTTTGACAAGCTGACGAGCTCATCTGCCCTAGAGTCGATGGTCTCCGCCGCCAGGCGCTTGAGTTGTTCCTTGGACAGGCCGGCGCTCCTGCCTGAAGACATTGGGCCTACCTCGTAGCTGACATTTGCGCGGACGACCCACGCCGCTGGCCGGGCGTCGCGTCGTTCCACGGGATTCCAGAAGGGCTGCAGGTTTCCAGGGGGAATTGTAGCACGTGGGCTCCGCCGACGTGGACCCGATTATCGAGGGGTGTAGCACAGGCCCCCGGTGTATAATTCTGAACTATGAAAATTGTTATCGCCCCCCAGGGATTCAAGGCAGGGATTTCAGGGCTGGAAGCCGCGCAAGCCATTGCCCGTGGTGTTACCGCCGTCGTGCCCGATGCCGAGACGGTTCTGGCTCCGGTGGCCGATGGCGGCGACGGTACGCTGCACGCCCTCGTGGATGGCACAGGAGGCCAGGTGTTTTCCAGCCGGGTCACTGGCCCGCTTGGACAGCCGTTTGAAGCAACCTGGGGAGTGATGGGGGACGGCCAAACGGCGGTAATCGAAATGGCTTTGGCCTCTGGCCTGGCCCTGGTGCCGCAGCGGAGACGAAATCCGCGAGTGACGACCACCGCCGGCACCGGCGAAATCGTTCGCGATGCCCTGGAGCGCGGCTATACCCGCATCATCGTGGGGCTGGGCGGCAGCGCAACCAACGACGGCGGCGCGGGATTCGCCACCGCCCTCGGGGCCCGATTCCTGGATGCCAACGGCCGCACCATCCCGGCCGGCGGGAGTGCGCTGGCCAAGCTGGAGAGCATTGACATCTCCGGCCTGCATCCTCGACTGAAGGAGGCGACGATAGTCGCCGCCACCGACGTCACCAACCCGCTGTGTGGCCCGGATGGGGCCTCCGCCGTATTCGGCCCCCAGAAGGGCGCAAACCCGGACATGGTCCAGGAGCTGGACGCGGCCCTGGCCAACTACGCACGGGTGGTGGCCCGCGACGTCGGGCGGGACGTGTCGGAGGAGCCCGGCGCGGGCGCTGCCGGCGGTTTGGGCGCGGGGATGATGGCCTTTGTCGGAGCGACGCTGCAGTCCGGCATCGACATGGTGTGCGAGGTGCTGAACTTCGACACTCTGTTGCGGGATGCGGACCTGGTCTTCACGGGTGAAGGACGTGCCGACCACTCGACCATCTTCAACAAGGCCCCGGCGGGTGTGGCCCGGTTGGCGCGGGCCCATGGCATCCCCACCGTGCTGCTGGCCGGCAGCCTTGGTCCCGGCTACGAGGAGCTGTACGACCACGACCTGGCCGCCGTGGTGAGCATCGCGGACCGGCCCATGAACTTCGACCAATCGCTGGCCCGGAGCGCCGAATTGCTGGAATCTGCCGCCGAAAGCGCCATGCGCCTGATACAGACCGGTCGCGCGATGGCGGGCGCCGGGGGGGACTGACCCCCGGGGCTATCAGCCCATCCGCTCCCTGACGAACTCAAGAACGAGGTCGGAAAGGAAAATCGAGCGTTCGGCGTCGACTTCGTCGAAGGCCTCGAAGGACGCCCCGCTGGGCAGGAACTCGGGGTAGCGTGTGATGTAGTGGTACTTGTCCAGCTGGCGGGCTTCGCTCTTCACCGTGTCGAACATCATGTCGAAGAGCTTGGCGTCCTCGCACAGGTCCAGCAGCGAGTGGCCCCAGACATCTTCCACCCGCTTGTGGTACAGGTACGCCTTGATGGCCTTCTCGGCAGCCTGCTGCCCCTGGAAGCAGGCAAGGTTGTGCCGTCCGTTTTCCCTGAGGAAACGGGCGTCTTCCAGGTCCTTCTCGGCCTGGCGAAACCAGCGCGCGCCTTCAGACAGGTAGTCAGGCATTGAAAATCTCCTTTCCCTCGGCGCAGGCTCGCCGCAACGCCGGCAACGCGTCCTTCAGGGTCTCGAACTCTTCTGGCGTGTAGACTTGGGTGTCTATTTCCACCGAGCTGCCCAGATGATATGAGAAGAAGTCGGAGCGTCTGCCGAAGGGCCGGTCGGTGTCGTGGACCACGATCAGCTCTATCCGGCTTTCTGGCGTGAATTCTCCTGCGGCGACCTCTCCGGTGAGGATCACCTTCTCCACCCCCAGGTTGGGCAGAATTTCCTGGATGTTTTCAATTTCCCGCTCCAGCATCTGCTTGCGAAACTGGGCGAAACCCACGCGCATCGGCATTGTCGAACCTCGAAGCCTGTAGGGGCATAGTTGGACGCTCCGCGCCTCACCGGCGGCGCGAGAGAGCCATTCCGGGTCATTCCCGGATCAGTCCGGGGTCATTCCGGGAAATTCCCGGATCATTCAACGAGGACCAGGTGGACGGTCCGGGGGCCGTGAACACCTTGCACGATGGTCATTTCGATGTCGGCCGTGCGGCTTGGTCCGGTGATGAAATTCAGGTAGCTTCCCATTTCACCGCCCTGCCAGTAATACTCAAGGCGACGTAGCAGGAACAGGTCTTGCAGCGACTCGATGACTTCGTCGGGCCGCACCACGGCGATGTGCACCGGTGGCACCAGCGACACCAACCGGGAAAGACCGCGGCGAGGCAGAATCACCAGTGAGCCAGTCTCGGCGATGGCGTAGTCGGTGCCGGTAAGGCCAACATCAGCGCGGCGTATCTCCTCCCGCAACTCCTCCCGCGAGGCCAGTTCACTGCGAACGATGGGAGTTAACTCGATGCCCTTCCACCCGAGGGCGGCGTCAATGGGAAAATCGTCGAAGACGGGCTGGCCCGACCGCACCACGACATTGGCGCCCGCCTCTCCCACTATCTGGTCGACTCGCCCCACCGCGGCTTCCGTGCCCGAGATGCGGTGCACGTTCCATCCGCCCCTCTGCGCCATGTCGACGAAGTGCTCTACGATCTCGGGCCGGTTCTCCCGCAGGCGCTCCTGAATTTGGAGGGCGCGGTCCTCCAACTCCTCCAGGTCTTCCTGAAGGCGATGATAGGCAACGTCGGGCGGGGCTATCTGCCCCAGCGAGTCCAGTGGCCGGCCCAGGGCTTCGCGCACGGAACGAAGGAACTCGCTCTTGGGCGTGCCGGGTGTGCCGCCATCGCTAGTGCTGGCCACTCTCGTCTCCGTCACGGCCGGCCTCGGCCAGCTCTTCGCGCCAGATCTGCCGGAAAGACCGCGGCGGCAGTTGCGGCAGGTCGCGTGCTTGCGTCCACTTTGACAGCAGAGGCAGCGGCGCGCTCCGGATCCAGCCCTGGCGTTTCGGCAGGATGGGCAGTACCTTCTGGGCGGCGCGACCGACCTTCGCGGCGAAGTTCATCTGTTCCGGGCTACCCATCAGCCAAGAGTACGCCCCGGCCATGAATCGCTCCGAACGCGATGATGCCCGCTCGTCCGGGTCCTCGCTCTCGGCGGTGCGGTGACGCAACTCCAGCAGCATCCGGGGGATGTTTATCTTCACCGGACACGCCTCGCGGCAGGCACCGCACAGGCTGGACGCCTCGGGCAGTGCCTTGGCCTCCTTGAGACCGGTCAGCATCGGCGTCACAATCGCGCCGATGGGTCCCGGGTACACCCAGCCGTAGGAATGTCCTCCCACACGCTGGTACACCGGGCAGATATTGAGGCAGGCCCCGCAGCGTATGCAGTACAGCGCCTCCCGCAGCTTGGGGTCGCGCAACATCCTCGAGCGGCCGTTGTCGACCAGGATCAGGTGGAACTCCTCCGGCCCGTCCTCATCGTCCTGACGCCGTGGGCCCGTCGTCATGCTCACGTAACTCGATATGCGCTGACCGGTGGCCGACCGGGGCAGCAGCCGCAGGAAGCAGGCCAGGTCCTGCATCGACGGTATCACCTTCTCCATGCCCGTGATCCCGATGTGCATCCTTGGTGCAGACGTGCATAGCCGCCCGTTGCCCTCGTTGGTGACGATGACCAGCGTGCCGGTCTCGGCTACCACGAAGTTCGCGCCGCTAATGCCGAGGTCCGCCTCCATGAACTTGTCCCGCAGCGCAACCCGTGCCGCCCGGGCCATGACCTCGATGTCCTCGTCGTAGGGGATGCCAAGCTTGTCTGCAAACAGCTCGGCCACGTCTTCCTTCGACTTGTGCAGGGCCGGGGCAACCAGATGCGATGGCGTCTCCCCCGCCAGCTGGATGATGTACTCGCCCAGGTCTGTCTCGTAGACGTCGACCCCCAGCGACTCCAGCACCGGGTTGAGCTCCAGTTCCTCCGACACCATGCTCTTGCTTTTAGTGGCGACCTTCACGCCCCGCGTCTGCGCCAGGTGGCTGACTATGGCGTTGGCCTCCTCGGCGTCCACGGCGAAGTGCACCTGCCCGCCCGCCGCGGAGACGCTGTCGTGCAGCATTTCGAGGTAGTAGTCCAAGTGGTCGAGGGTGTGTATCTTGATGCGGCGAGCCTCTTCCCGCCACTCTTCCCACGACCCTTCCCCGTGCAGTTCCTCGACCTCTGCCATGGCGTTGCGCCGCGCCCCGTCGAACCCCACGCCGACACGGTCGAGCGCCCTCCGCAACTGCGGATTGCGCATCGCCGCTTCCGAGGCCGATTGAAACTGACTGGTCTTTACTTCCGCCATATCCTCTTTGCCCTGTGCCCCGTCTGGTCTAGCCCGGGCCCTCGTCGTTCCAGAAAAGGCGCGAACCCAAAGCCCATTCCCCTCTGTGCTCTCTGTGTCCTCTGTGATGGACCAGTCCTTCTCACGATAACCTGGTACTTCGTGGTCAGGCCCCGTCCAGCACCTGCGCAATGTGTCGTATCTTAACTTCAGGAGCGGATCGCCGCAGTGCGC
Source organism: Dehalococcoidia bacterium (assembly GCA_963667415.1). Lineage (GTDB taxonomy): Bacteria > Chloroflexota > Dehalococcoidia > Lucifugimonadales > UBA3495 > VXOI01. Next base: position 2,300,632 of record OY763410.1, read on the forward strand.
CGCCGATGTGCATCAGGCAACTCATATCGCATGACACCAGCGTGTCGGCTCCCGACTCGCGTACCGACGACACCTTGTCCGACAGCATTCCTTCCGAAATATGCGGCATCTTCACCGAGAAGCTGCCGCCGAACCCGCAGCACGTCTCCGAGTTTTGCAGCTCCTTCATCTCGAGGCCCGGGACCGTATTCAGCAGCGCCTGCGGCGCTTCCCGCACCTCCATTTCTCTCAGCAGGTGGCACCCCGGGTGAAACACCGCCGTGCCTTGCTCTGCTGTCGCCCCGGGCTCTGCCGCCTGGCGACTCGTCGCCGGAACTTCCTCGATGCCCAGCACGTCGACCAGGAACTCCGAGAACTCGTACACCCTCGACGACAGCGACTCCGCCTTCGCCAGCAGCTCCGGGTCGTCTTCGAACAGCTCCAGGTAGAACACCCGCATCATCGCCGCGCACGAACCCGAAGGCACCACCACGTGTTCGCTTCCCTCGAATTCCGCCAGCGTCCGCTCCGCCATCCCCCGCGCTTCCCGCTGGTACCCAGAGTTGTACACCGCCTGCCCGCAACACGTCTGACCTTCAGGAAACCCGACCGCGACCCCCATTCGACGCAGCACCCGCACCACGCTCACTCCCACCTCAGGGAAGAGCTGGTCCACGATGCACGTTACGAACAGGTCCGCCTTTAATGTTTCACGACTCGTCATTCGGTACTGATTCCAGCCTTGTCATTCGGTGCCGCCTTTCGTTGCAAGCCTACCAGACGCCTTCAAAGCTGGCAATGATTCCCGCTCCGCTGCCATCGCACGCACTCTCGCGCCGGTGCCGTATCTGACATCCTCCCGCCCCCATCATCATTGACACTCCCGGCGGGCCAAATCTACACTTCCCGCACCATTCTTACGGAGGCTGCGCTATGGCCGGATCGGTGGACGTGGCAATCGTCGGCGGCGGAGTGATGGGCTGCGCCATCGCGTGGCAACTGTCGAAGAGCGGCGTTTCCTGTGCCCTGGTGGAACGAAACACCTTCGGTGGTGGCGCATCCGGCGCGACCGCCGGGGTCGTTGGGCCGCTGTGGCACATAGACCCCGACGACCCCGACATGTGGCGGCTCGGCATGCGCAGCCTGCAACTGTTCCCGCAATGGGCGGCAGAGCTGGCCGAGGCTGGAGTCAACCCCGAATTCCAGCAGTCGGGCGTGATGAAGGTCGCCTTCACGGACGACGAAGTCGATGAGCTCGCGGCCTTCCATCTCTGGCAGTCGCAACTGGAATTCGGTGTGCAGTTGCTCGACCGGCGCGGCGTGCTCGAACTCGAACCCGAGGCCAGCTACGAAGTCCGGGCAGGCGTCTATTCGCCGCAGGAAGGCTGCGTTCGCGGCCAGAAGCTGTGCGACTCCCTGGCCCACGCCGCCGGACGCAACGGCGCGAGGTTGTTGGAGGGCACCGAGGTTACCGGACTCGCCCACGACGGCGACCGCGTCACCGGTATCGACACCACCGCCGGCAGCATTGCGGCGGGCCAGGTCGTCCTCGCCGCGGGCCCGTGGACTGGCATTGGCGGACGCTGGTCAGCCCCCGGCGGCCCGCTGAGCCTGCCCGTGCGGGGAGTGAAGGGACAGCGCATCCTTCTGCGTAAACCGGGGTTCATGCCCCGTTTCCCGGTGCGCAATTCGTCGGTCTACGTGCTGCCCCGCCTTGGCGGCAACATCCTGGTGGCTTCCACCCGCGAGGAGGGCCGTTCCGACGAGATAGTGACCGCCGAGGGCATCGCCACGCTGGTGTCGGGAGCCGTTCAATCCTTCCCGCTGCTGGCCGACGCAGCCTTCGTCGGAGGCAGGGCCGGCGTGCGTCCGGCGACGCCCGATGGCCGCCCCATCATCGGTCCCGTGCCCGGTGTGGAGGGGCTGACCGTCGCCACCGGCCACGACGCGGTGGGCATCATGCTCAGCCCAGGCACGGCTGAACTAGTAACCCAGTACCTGCTCGACGGCAACGAAGCCCCCCTTCAGTCCTTCAGCGCCGACCGCTTCTCCTGACATTGAGTCCAATCGAAGAGACGTCGCTGAGTGTAACGATATTCCTGCGCAGCCCAATCACGTCTGGTGATTATCCGGCAGGTCCATTGCTGGCTGAACAGAGGTCGTTTGCTCGTTGAGGGAGGGTTGATAAAAGCACGGCCCCCAGTCTGCCTTGGCGTTCTCCAACATAATCGATATGAAAGCAGGCACCAGAAATGACAGAATCCTGGCAGCCTTTTCAACTTGAGATCGGTTGACAGAACTTTGCCAAGTCGCCCCGCCGTGTATCAACTGGTTACGCAGAACGTATAGTCGATCGAAAATCACTGGCAAGACATCACGCACCAGCCTGTGATCCATGGACATCAAACGCTGTTGCGCTGATTTACATTCTTTTTCGAACCTGCCCCGCCAGCTCTGGCCACTTAGTGACCCGTTTCGTGCAAGCCAGAAGTCCTTGCATAGATAAACATCCTCTACGAGCCGCAGGACGACTTCTCTATTTTGCTGAAATATGAGATTGGCCAACAAGCCCTGAGAATCCCTTTCGACCACCTTGTCGGCGAACCTCTTGAATCCTTCCGAGTCCGTCCATTTCTTGCCTTTGATCAAGTCGACCGGAATATCCTGAGCGTAGGCGGCATTTAGGGAAATCCAATAGAAAATACAAGCGGAGTCGTGGCCTTCATTATCCGTGGCCTTAATAGCCAACTCGGCCCTTCGCAGCCAACTGGTGGCCCGCCGCATCCTCAGGGCCATTTGATCGTCGACACGAGCAGGCCACACCTCTAGTCGCCGCTGTTCCAACTGCTCGAATCCGGGCGGCGCCGAGCTCAGCTCGGTTGACACTTGTCTAATCTCCGGCGGCCAATAGCGACTGGTCGCTAGGCCGACAGCGCCACGTCGACGATGGCGACTCGCCCCTCGTCAACCGCCGCCTGCGCCTCCAGCAGCGCGCCGGCCAGCCGCGAGGGGTCTTCCACGCGCTCGCCGTGCCCTCCGAACGGACGCCCCAGCTCCGAGTAGTCCGGCCCCGGGATATTCACGCCGTAGAAGTCTCCCGTCTGTGACGACGTCCCCTCCGGGTAGAAGGACAGGTGCAGGCTCTTCATCGCTGCATAGCTGGCGTTGTTGAACACGACGATCAGGATGGGCAGGTTGCTCTCCCGCGCCACGCCCAGGCTCTGCGTGATGGGGTTGTACAGGAACGACCCGTCCCCGATCAGCGCCGTCACCGGCCGCTCCGGCGCAGCCAGCTTGGCCCCCAGGGCAATGCCCAGTCCCTGCCCCAGTCCACCGGCAGGTCGCAAGTACGACATTGGGTGGTCCCACGCGATGCGCCGCAGGATCTGCGCCCGGTGCAGTATCGTCTCGTCCACGAACACCGTGTTAGACGGCAGCGTCTCACTGATGGTGTTGCACAAAAACCCCGGCTCGATGGGCGATGCTGATGCCGCAGCCCCGTCCAGCGCCCGATACCGCTCCCACACCGGATTCGGTCCGTTCCCGACGGCGGGCGCTTCCCCGTCCGTCCGCTCCCGCACCGCAGTGTCCAGCGCGTCCAGCGTCACCGGCAGCGAGCCCTCCAGGTACAGATCGGCCTGCAGGTCCTGGTGCACCATGTATTCCTTCACCGGGTATTCGTCGATGACCACCACCGTCGCCGTCGGCCCCGCGCTTGGCGGATACCACGGCGCGCGGTTCCCGACCACCAGGAACAGGTCGAACCGCTCCATCTCCCGCTTCAGGTCGTATCCGTGGTGCAGCGGGTGGCTCTTGGGGAAGTTGTTGTACGCCGGGCCCTCGCCCTCGAATACAGGTATCCCCCGCGACTCTGCCAGCGACACCAGCGCGTTGAATCCCGCTGCTGTGCGCCCCGCCGAGTCCGCCACGATGACCGGGTTTTCCGCTTGGCAGACCAGCTCGGCCACGCGCTCCACTGCCGTCGGGTCCGGGTGGCTCACAGGCGCCGACGGACGCTGCTTCAGCCGCGACTTGGGAGCCCACTCCGCCAGCATCGTCTCCATCGGCACGTTCAGGAACGATGGGCCCTTCGGTGTTCGCTGCGCCAGTTCTCCCGCCCGCGCCACCGTTTCGTACAGAGTCTCGGCGCTGGTCACCCGGCTGCTCCACTTGGTGAACGGCTCCACCAGCCGGTTCGGACCGCCCACGATGCTCAGGTTCCGCAGCCACTGCGGGCCGGGGTCGAACTCCGGCGCTTCACCGTACGTTGCCGACTCCCCGGAGCACACCAGCATCGGGACCTCGCTCTGGTAAGCCCCGTGGATGCCCATCGACCCCTGCATCACACCGACGCCGGCGTGAAGCAGCACTGCCTGCATCCGTCCCGTCATCCGCGTGTAACCCGACGCCATCGCCACCGCCAGCGTCTCGTGCCAGCAGTTGATGTACGTCGGCCCGGGCCGCTCTTCCAGCCGCTGCCGCGCCAACGCTTCCCACACCGACGGCCACTCTGACCCGGGCGACGATATGATGTAGTCGACGTCCAGGTTCCTCAGCGCCTCGAGTATCGCGTCCCCGCCGTCCAGCCTTCCCTGTGCCGCACGTTCAATCATACTTTCACTCCTGGTCGCTGGTCCCGAGCCTGTCTGAAGGCCTCCCGCCAGCACTTCAGTCCCGGCTTCTCACCCAGCGGCACTCCGGCTGGTGCCCGTGGAACCCGCCGTCCATGCAGGTGCACGGGATGTCCTCCTGCAGTCTGAACCCGTTGTACTCCAGCCACGCGTGGAATCCGGGGTAGAACCCCTCGCCCTCGTCGATGGAGTCGAACCCCGCCTGGAAGGCTTCCCGCAGTTCTTCGTTTGTCGGCAGATTCATGACGCCTGTCACTCTCCGCCCAGCACTTCGGCGATGTCCTGTGCGAAGACCATGTCCTCCGTCCCGACCAGCTCTGGGTCCTCCGGCGAAGTCAGGTATTTGACGAACACCCACACCCCGTCCTTCGGGTTGTTCACCACCTCCGCTGTCGCCCCGGTCAGGGTTGAAATGGTCGCCCCTTCCTCGATGGTGATCAGGTTTATAACATCCGCCATTTGCCGCTCTCCATGTTCTCTATCGCCGTCATTCCCTCGCAGGTGGGAACCCAAACCTCTGCGTCCTCTGCGATTAACCCGTTCCTTTAGAAAAAGAACGTCAGGTTCTTAGCCAGCAGCACGTTCTGGTCCAGGATCACTTTGCGCTGGGCAATTTTCCAGCCGCCATCCTCCCGCCGCAGCACGTCCTCCCGCTTCCCGATGAGGAAGTCCGTCTCCGTTTCCACCCGGTTGCGGTATATGAGGAACCGGCACTTCAGCGACACTTCCGTGGCCTCCTCGGCCGACGGCGACGCCTCCAGCAGTTGCACGTTGGACACCATGTGGCAGATGCGCGACAGCGGCTCCTCCGCCCAGTGGACGCCCGTCATGATCTGGTTGACCCGGCGTTCCAGCGTCTCCTTCCCCTCGTCGAACCAGTTGATGTCTTGTCCCTCGCGGGTGAACTCCCGGTCCAGCTCCCCAAACTTCACGTTGCGACGCATCGGCATCCAGTAGCGGATGTCTTCGGCGAGCAGTTCCACCCACTCCGCGAAGCGACGCTCGTCCAGCAACTCGGCCTCGTGGTACAGGAACTCCTCGACTTCGTTCTTGAGCAGCAGATGGGCGACACTCGCCCCAACCGTGGTCATATTAGTCTCCCGCCGCGACGGCCGCGCCGTCCCCGGTCATCCTGAGCTTGTCGAAGGATGTGCCGTTGGCGTGGCCATTCGCACGCCACGAGGCCAACTCGTCCCAGCTCGACGCCGTCAGGAAGTCAGCCCACCGGGAGTAGAAGCCCCGCTGATTCTGCTCGGCGGCCTTGGCCAGGGTCACGTTGCGAATCTGCCCAGGCATTTCCAGCCCGTCGGTGTCGTAGGGCGGTGCATCATGGCCCAATCCCATCTGGTAGTTGTACGGGAACCGCCGCGCAATTGAACCCCGGCTGGCGTTGTGTGCGTAGTTCCAGTTCTCCATATCATCCTGCTCGGTGAGACCGGCAGGGCCGGAGTAGCTGATGTAGTACTTGCGCAGGAACTCCTTGACCTCCGCCGGTGCGTTCTTGTCCACCAGGAACCAGCGCCACGCCTCGTGGCTCTCGGGAGTGCGCGGGTGCCACACGGCGATGGTGCGCGGCTGGCGTGGCAGGAAGGAAAAGTTGGGGAACAGCGTACCGGGCCCCGGAATGAACCGCGACCACTTGCCGTAGTTCTTGCGCCGCTCGTTCTCGCAGTGAGCGAAGTAGTCCGAGACTATCTTCGAATGCTGGTAGGCCGCGATGGGCGCGTCGTTGGGGCGCAGGAAGCTGATGGTGCCGTGCCCGCGCTCCGGGAACGAGACGTCCAGCGCTGTGGCCCCCACCCGTTCCTGCGTGTCGCGCCGCCCGCTGCCGCTGGGTCCCACTCCCACCAGGTCCACGGAGCGGTGGCTGATGTTGTGGTAGCGGTCGCCTACGAAGTTCTCCGAGGGGAACTTCCAGTTGCAGGGAATCACCCACTTCTCGATGCCGCCGAAGACCTCCGTCTCGCCTCCGGCGCCGTCCCACGTGTCCAGCAAAAAGTCGAGGTAGGTCTTGTAGCCACCCAGGTATTCCTCGAAGGACGGGGCGTCCTTGTCCCAGTTGGCCCAGACGGTCCCCATGTATATGCAGAGCCGCGGCACTTCTATGAGGCCCCACTGCGACTTGTCCAGCTCGCCCTTGTACGCTTCCTTGAAGTAGGGCACGCCAACCAGCTTGCCGTCGGTGGCGAAACTCCAGCCGTGGTATGGGCAGCTGAACACGGGCGTATTCCCTTCGTCGTAGCGGCAGACCTTCATCCCGCGGTGGGTGCAGGAGTTCAGGAAGACGTGCACTTCGCCTTCGCGGTCGCGGCACAGGATGACCGACTCCTCGCCCATGCACGAGACGAAGTAGTCGCCAGGCTTCGGTATCTGCGAGACATGCCCCACGAAGAGCCACGCCCGGGAGAAGAGCAACTCCTGTTCCTGCGCGTAGATATCTTCGTTGACGAATATCTCGCGGCTGACCGTTCCGGCGTCCAGGTCCACCAGTCCGCCCAACGAGTGCTTGCCGTTACTGTGCCCGTTCTGCATATCGCATCCCCCTAGGCTGAAAGCCAGCCCTGGCTCTGAATTTACTCAATTCCCGTGCGTCCCGCCCGATGTCCCCTGCAATTAGTCCGTGCCCCTCAGCTCGGCTCCCGCCAGCTGCTCCAAAATGCGGGCCACGGAAGGGAATCCATCCGGCCCCATGCCCTGCACCTGCGCCCGTTGGAACATGTCGTCCGCGATGGCCCCGATTGCGGCGGGAGCCTGCGACTCCCGTGCCAGTTCGCAGGCGAGGTGGATGTCCTTGGCCACGATGTCCAGCGTGCCGTTGGAGGCGAAACTGCGGTTCAGGACTGCCTCCGTCGCCCGGTTCAGCACGCTGCTCGAACCGGCGCTCACCGGCACTATCTTCGCCAGTATCTCCAGGTCGATTCCCGCCTTGGCTCCGATGAGCATACCCTCAAGCCCGGCGATGAAGGCGCAGTAGCCCAGGTACTGTGTCACCAGCTTGGCGATGCAGCCGGAACCCGTATCCCCAACATAGAAGACATCCCGGCCCATGCACTCCAGCAGGGCCCGGTGCTTCTCAAACACCGCTGGGTTGCCGCCGACCATCATCGTCATCCCGGGCGGACGTCCGCTGACAGGCGAGTCCAGCATCTCGACCCCGCGCTGATCGCACACCTTAGCCAGCCGCCGTATCAGTGACGGCGCGTTGGTGGTGGTGTCAATCCAGGCCCCGCCGCTGGTCCCCGATGCCGCCAGCCCCGCAAGAATGCCTGTGTCGTCATCCAGGACCACCTGCTCGGCCTCCACCGGACCCGGTAGCGACGTGAACACCACCGGCGCAGCTTCCGCCACCGCACGCGGGCTGTCGGCCCAGTGCGCGCCCAGCTCGCACAGGTTCGTGGTGGCCTCCCGACGCACGTCGAACACCGTCACATTGTGCCCCGCGTCCAGCAGGCACCGCGCCATCGGATTCCCCATCGTCCCCGTGCCAATGTATCCAACGTCCATCTGTTACTCCGAGGTAGCGTCTTCGCCGTGGCTATCCGGCGTATGTTTCAAGGAGAATCCCACCGGGGAAGTGTCGCCAATTTGCAGGCCGTTGTTGCCGGTGAGTGCCCGCAACCTGCGTAGCTGGGTGTTGGAGGAAATAGTAAATGGCCGAGGCGCGGAACCATGAAGTGACTCAAGTATCGGCACCGCTTGTTCTGCCTCGTCTATGACCTCCGCGAGTGTTTGTTCACTTCTCTGGTTCTCATAGAAATTCTCGTGTCCCTTGTGATAAACCTCAGAAATGAACGTACCCAGATCGGTATCGAGAGTTTCAGCCACAATCTGTCTGCCAATGTTTTCAACCAATCGGTGGCTGTCGTGCCGCCAACCTCTGAACTCCCCTATCGCCTTCAGATTATGGGCGATCGCACCCCAGGCTTTTTCTCCGGCTTGCAGGCGATCTCCCTGCTCCAGGTATTGACGCGCCTGTACGATGAACCGACGACCGATGGCACGTCGGTCGTCGGCACTCTGAAACCCCGGCTCAGGAAGTGGTGGCAAATCTGCCATGGTCCAGTCGTTCCCTCTGGCTTGAAACCTAGCTGGTGGCGGCGGGCTGTGCCACGGGCCGGTGGCCCCAGATGCTGCCCTTCTCGTGCCGCACCACCTGCCACGTCGCGTCGTCCACCGTGCGCGCGCCCCAGCCGTACTCCACGTCAAACCCCGACGGCGTCTTCATGTAGAACGACGTCATGTGGTCGTTGGTGTGCCGGCCCAGGCCCCGGGTCACGTTGATATCCGAGTCCAGTACCTTGTCGTAGGTCGCCCCCACGTCGTTCATGCCCTGCGTCTGCACCATGAAGTGGTTGAGCTTCTTGGTGTTGCGTCCCTTGGCTTCGATGATCGCCAGCGTGTGATGCCGCGGGTTGCAGTGGAAGAACACCAGGTTCCGGATGTAGTCGCTGATCTTCATCCCCAGCACGTCCCGGTAGAAGCTCACCGCCCGGTCCAGGTCCTCAACGTGGTACACCACGTGTCCCAGACCCTGCTCGCCGGTGACGAATCCGGTGATCGGCCGAGGCGAGTTGAATGGGTTGTCGAAGCTCACCGGAGGGCCGTAGTAGACCTCGGTCGGCGTTCCGTCCGGGTCGTCGAACTTGATCAGCCCTTCGACCTTCCGCTCCTTCGCCTCTTCCGGAGTGCCGATTGAGACCTCAAAGCCCGCCTGCCGCAGCTGCTCCGCCATCTCGGCCAGCGAGGCCTCATCGGTCACCTGGAATCCCACAAAGTCCACGTCGTCTTTGCCCGTTGGGCTGACAATGAAGCGATGGGAGTATTCGTCCATCCGCATCGTCAGTACACCGTCCGAACCCACGCCGTTCGACTGCAGGCCAAGCACCTCGGTCCCGAAGTGCTCCCACTCCTCGAGATTGCTCGCGCTGATACCGATATAGCCCAATTGGGTAACACTGGCCATGGTTCCATCTCCTGCGATTTGTTTCTGGTGTCCGTCGGCGCCTTCGCCGCAGTCGAATCGACGGAGCGAAGCCTACTTCGCGTCCATCATCAAAGACCGGTACTGAGGCCCTACTTCGCGTCCATCATCTTCAGCCACCCCGAGTAGAAGCCGCGAGCGTTCTCCTCGCAGATGCCCTCGGTCAGCACCCCCGGCAGGTCCCCGGTGTCTTTCGCGAAGTGCCCGATGCCCATCTGGTAGTTGTACGGCTTCCGCCGCGCGATGGACCCCCGGCTCGCCTTGTGCGCGTAGTTCCAGTTCTCCATGTCGTCCTGCTCGGTCATCCCGCCGGGGCCGGAGTAGCGGATGTAGTAGTGCCGCAGCACTTCCTTCACCTCTTCCGGCATGTCCTTGTCCACCAGGAACCAGCGCCAGGCCTCGGTCAGGTTCGGGCCCCGCGGGTGCCACACCGCGATGGAGCGCGGCTGTCGCGCTAGGTAAGACATGTTCGGGAACACCGTGCCCACCACTCCCAGCAGGTTGGTCCTGCCATCGAGGCGACGGCGCCGCTCCGATTCCATGTACCGGAAGTATTCGCCCACGTCGGCCGTCTTCTGGTAGGTGGAGACTTGCGGGGTTTCCGGGGAGAACAATTCCACCACCGCCGCATGCCCCCTCTGGGGGTACGACACGTTGATGCGCCGTCCCGCCTTGTACTCGGCGTCGTCGCGGCGTCCCAACCCGCTGGGCCCGATGCCCACCATGTCCACCGACCGGTGACTGATGTTGTGGTACCCGTCCCCGGCAAAGTTCTCGGCGGCGAACTTCCAGTTATTGGGCATCGTCCACTTCTGTACGCCGCCCAGAATCTCGGAGCCGCCCTCGGTGCCGTCCCTGCCGTCCATCAGCAGGTCAAGATACGTCGTGAAGTCGCCAGTGTACTCCTGGAACGACGGCCCGTCCTTGGCCCACGACGCCCAGATGCCGCCCTTGTAGTTGTGCATCTGCGGCACTTCGATCAGGCCCCACTGCGACTTGTCCAGCCCGCCCTTGTAGGCATCCTTGAAGTAGGGGACGCCCACCAGCTTGCCGTCCGTGGCGAAGCTCCACCCGTGGTAGGGGCAGCTGAACACCGGCGTGTTGCCCTCGTCGTAGCGGCAGACCTTCATCCCCCGGTGGGTGCAGGAGTTCAGAAAGACGTGAATCTCGCCCTCCCGGTCGCGGCACAGTATCACCGACTCCTCGCCCATGCTTGAAACGAAATAGTCGCCCGGCTTCGGGATCTGTGTCTCGTGTCCCACGAACAGCCAGGCCTTCGAGAACACCTGCTCCTGTTCTTGGGCGTAAATGTCCTCGTTGACGAAGATTTCGCGGCTGATCTGCCCCTCGTCAAGGTTGACGATACTGCCCATCGAACGGCTAATCGTAGTCGCCATAAAGTACCGCTCCAACGCACGGAAGCTGATTGGCCTCAGTATACACGACGGCGCGGCGAATATTCACCGCGCCGTTCGCGACACCGTCCCGATTGAGACCGCCCTTTTGCCTACGGCCGTGCCACCGCCAGGCACTTGCTGGAGTTGTGCACGTACGTCTGCTGAAACTCCACAATCTCGGGCTTGCGGTCAAGCTCCGACAGCACCCCGGCCAGGCACATCCAGTTCAGCATCTCCTGCTGCCCCGCGTCCTCCACCTGCGCCGTCGTCAGCCCGCGCCACGCCTCGAAGTTGCCGGCCTCGAACTCCTCGAACCGCGCCCGGTCCGACTCGACGTCGCAGTACATCCACCAGTTCTTCTCCGTGAGAAAGGCGTGCGACCAGCTGCTCGACGCAATCAACGCCACCCGCCACGGGCTGTCCTGCAGCGCCCGGGCCGCGGCGGCCCCCAGCTCCATGCAGCGCTTCGGCGACGGGCCCGGCGGGTCGGCGGGAACCTCCACGCCGTTGACCGTCTGCGTGGTTGCGCCGCCCCGGTTGCGGATGACGCGGCTCCCGTAGCAGTTGATGGCGAAGGGAATTACCGGGTAATCGAAGCCGATGCGGTCATAGTCCAGGTACAGCAGAGTGTTCAGGAAGGCGTGCCCCAGCCCGGGCTCGTGCAGCGGCTTGTAGGAGTAGGCCACGTCGAACCCGTCGTCGATCAGCGCCCCGGCGAGATAGCGCGCCGACGGGTGTCCCTTGTAGCGGAAGGTCTTGTCGGCTTGTTCCCCCCACACGTTGGGCCTCGCCCCGCCGTCCTTCGTAGTGAAGGGCCGGCACTCGTACTCGTCGTAGGCCATCACGCAGAAGGCAGGGATGATGTCTTCCTTGAAGTTCTCGTACTGGTCGTCGCCCCACACCAGCACCACGTCGGGCTTGAAGGCGTCCAGCTCGGCCCGCACCTTGCGGAACCCGGCCACCAGCTTTTCCCGCTGGTACAGCGCCGAGGTGTACCCCTCGTCGTCGCCCCATTCTTTCCGCATCGCCTCGGGCCAGTTCTCCGGATTCTTCTGCTCGCTTGGTATGCGCTCGTTCCTGAGAGCGCGGGTCAGCGAGTAGTTCTTCAGCTCATCCGGTGCTATCAAAGATGGCGAATGCGTCACGCCAATACCGAGAATCTCTGCCATGTTGTTCCTCCCTGTAGCCGAGGGTTATCCCAATGAACAGAATCGCAGGTTAGATTTAGCGAATTTTGACGCTTCGTTCTTCAAATCGCAAGTATCGCAAAGGCAGGGTGAATCACATGAAGAAAGGATCTGAAGGACTCTGGAGAAATTGTCTGAAGTCTCTTGACATAACATAATGCGTTCCAACAGGAGCGGTATATCCGTTCACGCCCCGATTGTCCGACGAAGCTTGTCCCCGCACCGGCGAAGAGCAGCGAGCCAAGCCCCTTTTCTGACCCTGCCGAAGGTAGTTGACTGGACTGCCTGATTCGAGACACCGCCTGGTGAAATCTCCCCCTTGCGCCGAGATGCCGTCAATCGTACAATTGTTCTTAATGAGAACACTCTTAGCCGCCTGTAAGTCGGACTGAACCACCCAATGGGCCCGTCTCAATTAAGGACCAAAATGATCGAGTTTCTTACACAACTTGACACAATTGGACATCGCCATCGAGGGGCCCCTCGGATATTGAGACCGATACCCCGACTCGCCTCCCCTCAACGCACCGGATTCCGGCCCATTCCATTAGCCTTGCCCGCCTTTCCCTTACGGGCGATAATGGCGCACAACATTCTTTGACCGCAGACGCGCCCTCGGGCGCAGGAGGATTCGCATGGACTGGGGAATGGCCAACCGCCTGGCGCAACTCATTCAATCCGACGGCAAGTGCATGTTCCTGCCCGTCGACCACGGGTACTTTCAGGGCCCTACCCGCAACCTCGAACGCCCCGGCGACACGATTGCGCCCCTGCTGCCCTACTCCGACGCACTGTTCGCCACCCGCGGCGTCGTTCGCGCCGTGGTTGACCCCGCCGACACCAAGCCGCTCATCCTCCGCGTCTCCGGGGGCACCAGCATGGTCACCGGTGACCTCGCCGATGAGGACGTCACCACCTCGATGGAAGACGCCATCCGCATGAACGTCGCCGCCGTGGGAATCTCCGTGTTCATCGGCTCCGAGTACCAGAAGCAGTCCATCATCAACCTCGGCAGGCTGGTCGACGAGGGCGAGCGCTACGGCATACCGGTGATGGCCGTCACCGCGGTGGGCCGCGAGCTGGACCAGCGCGACTCCCGCTACCTCGCCATGGCCTGCCGCATCTGCGCCGAGATGGGCGCAAAGGTGGTCAAGACCTATTGGTGCGACGACGGCTTCGACCGCGTCGTCAACGGATGCCCCGTCCCCGTGGTGATGGCCGGCGGTCCCAGGGCCGAAACCGAGCTCGAGGTCCTCGAGTTCGTCCACGACGGTATGCAGAACGGAGCCATCGGCATCAACCTGGGACGCAACATCTGGCAGAGCCCGCACCCTGTTCCCATGATTCGCTCCTTGCGCCACATCGTCCATGGCAACGGCACCATCGCCGAGGCCCAGGAAATCTACGAATCCGCCCGCGCCGAATCCGGCGAACTGGTGGGAGTCTCCGACTAGACTGGACTGAGCCGCGCTCCCCTGGAAAAGGAATCGCCTTCGTTAGAATAGAAGAGGCAGGCCACCATGCGCGTAGCGATGTACTACAACAACAACGACGTCCGCATCGAGGAGATGCCTGTGCCGGAAATCGGCCCGGGTGAGTTGCTGCTCAGAATAGAGGCCAGCAGCATCTGCGGCAGCGACGTCATGGAGTGGTACCGCATCCAGCGCGCTCCGGTTGTGCTGGGCCACGAGGTCGCCGGCACCGTTGTCCAGGTGGGCCCCGGTGTCGGCCAGTTCAGCGAGGGCGACCGGCTGGTCGTCACCCACCACGTGCCCTGCAACGCCTGCCGCTACTGTCTAAACGGCAGCCATACCGTTTGCGACACCCTGCGCTCCACCAACTACGACCCCGGCGGCTTCTGCGAATATGTGCGCTTGCCCGCCATTAACGTGGACCGCGGCGCAATTCCCATCCCTGACGGCGTGCCCTTCGACGAGGCCTCGGTGGCCGAACCACTGGCCTGCGTTTACCGCGGCCAGCGCCGCGCCAACATTCAGCCGGGCCAGTCGGTGCTGGTTTTAGGCAGCGGCCTCGCCGGGCAGCTGCACATAAACCTTGCCCGTGCCCTCGGCGCTGGTCGCATCGTGTCCACCGACCTGTCAGACTTCCGCCTTGCCGCCGCCCGTCGCCTGGGCGCGGACGTCACCCTCCGTGCCGACGAGTTCACGCCCCAGGCCCTCTGCGACGTCAACGACGGCCGTCTCGCCGACCTCGTAATCGTCGCCACCGGCGCTCGTCCCGCGCTGATGCAGGCCCTGGAGTCCGTTGACCGCGACGGCACGGTGCTGTTCTACGCCCCCACGGAGCCGGGCGTCGAGATTCCCGTCAACGTTAACGATGTCTTCTTCAGAAACGGCGCAACCCTCACCACGACTTACGCCGCCGCCCCGGGCGACCTGACCATTGCCCTCGATCTCATCGCCTCGGGCCGCGTCCAGATCGGCGATATGATTTCGCACCGTCTCCCGCTGGAAGAAACGGGCCTCGGCTTCAAGCTGACCGCCGGGGCCTCAGAATCGCTGAAGGTGGTGATACAGCCGCAACGGTAGCCCGGTTTGTCCCTCCCACGCCGGCGCAACCAATCTTTCGTCCGTACAGGTCTTTCATCCGTATCAAAAGTGTGAGAGAAGGAACATGAACCGCCCAGAAACCGACACTGAGAAGCTTGAGCGCCAGCAGGGAGCCATAACTGACCTGCGGCTGGAAGAGGGAGCGGATGAGGAGACCCACTGGGAGGTGATCCGAGAGGCGGCGCACAGGGCCACCAGGGACCACTGGCCCGAAATGGCCGAGGGACAACGCCAGCTCGTCGTGTCGTCGGTCGTTGGACTCACGGCGATCAACTACCAGTTGTCTGTTTTAAGGAATGGCTGGGCCACCGGCCGGGACGCCCAGAGAATTCATTTGGACCAGGAAGTCTATGGGCCCAAAATTCTGATCACGGCCTACTCAACAGCCGAAGCGGAGACCGTCCGAATGAGAGACTTTGCAGCCGCGCAAGCAGCCGGTGAACAGCGGCCCAGCCTCGAAGACAGGCTCCGTCGTTACCTGAAGCCCGGGCAATAGAGAACAGCAATGTATTTTCAGCGGTCGTCAACGTTATCGGGCCCTCCCGTACATCACGAAAGCACTTCGTCTTGAGCAAGGGGTTGGCCGGACCACGGCGCAATCTCGTAATGGCGAACCCCCTACAGACGAGTACGATCCCAATCTGCTTGACGCTCGCAACCTGACCTGTACAATCAACCGCAATTATCCAGCGCCGCAGCGGAGGTTTCTATGGAACTCGGACTCTTCCTGGAATTCCCGGTGCGGGAAGGCTCCAACGAAAACGAGGCGTTCAAGGAGTCCTTCGCTCTCGTCGATCAGGCCGAAGATCTTGGCGTTCCGTCTGTTTGGATGGCCGAGTACCACTTCAATCCCGGCCGGGTTCTCGCCAGCCCCGTAACCATCCTCAGCGCCATCGCCGGCCGCACCCGGAACATCCGCCTCGGCACCGCCGTTCTACTTCTGCCGCTGGCCAACCCTGTCCGCGTCGCCGAGGAGATTGCCACCCTCGACCAGATAAGCGACGGCCGCGTCGAGTTCGGCATCGGGCGCGGAACCTTTCCAAACGTCCACGAAGGTTTCGGAGTTCCCTTCGAGGAGAGCCGGGGCCGGTTCGAGGAAAGCATCGAGATCATCCTGAAGTCCTGGACCACCGACGCCTTCTCCTTCGAAGGCGAACACTTCAACATCCCCGAGATATCCGTCAACCCCAAGCCCCGCCAGTCGCCGCACCCGCCCATCCGCGTGGGCGTTACATCCGCCGAGAGCTTTCCCATCCTCGGCCGCATGGGCTTCGACATCCTGATCAACCCGTCCCGCGTCTTCACCCTGTCAGAGCTCAAGCCGTCCATCGACGACTACCGCAGGGCCTGGAAGGAAGCTGGACACGAGGGCGAGGGCAAGGTGGGGCTCCGCATTCCGGTTTACCTGTCCCATGACGCCCGAAAGGCCCATGACGAACCCATGGACAGCGCCATGTTCTCCATTGGCCGCCTCTCCGACCGAGTGGAGAGCTACGCCGGTCACGTCGGCACCCTCGGCGACTGGGGCGCTCAGGCCGAGCGCGTTCGCAGCATGACCTACGACGACTGGCTCCGCGACAAGGTCGCCTACGGTACCCCTGAGGGCGTTACCGAAAAGCTGAACTCTTTGTCCGAAGAGTTGGGCCTCGATCAGGTCATGTTCGAGATTAACTTCGGTAACCTGATTCCGCTGGAGAACCAGGCCAACAGCCTCCGCCTTATGATGGAGGAAGTCGCGCCGAACCTGGCCTGAAGCCACGCGCACACCAGGCGCGGCCCCGCGATTGACGGATGGACCCGGCTAATTTACCTTCCCTCTCTTCCGGGAGAGGGGCCCAGTGGGAGGCCGATATGAGTTGCGAAGTATTCGAAGCCGGCACCAGGGTGGAGGCGGTCTCCGAGATTGCCGTGAAGGTGAACATGGGAGCCCCGGTCGAGGGCGCCGGCCACATGATCCAGGTCGGCGACATCGGCGAGATCACCACCGTCCGGCGCACCGGCGCCGGGCTTCACTGGCTGGTCATCCGGTGGCAGCGCCTCGGTCGCACCTTCAACCTCAACCCCGACCAGTTCGACCTGGTCAAGATCGCCGAGTAGTCGCGGCAGCTACCAGCGCATCCCCGGCTCGCGCTCCTGCAGCACCTCGCCGAACAGCGTCAGCACCTGGTCGATGTGCAGCACGACTATGGCCGCGCCCTGCATCTCCGGGTCGCTGATCAGCCCCGACTCGGCCAGACGGCGGGTCATGTCCTCGTAGACCTCGCCCTCCCGCTCCACGCTGGCCGTGCAGCGGAACTTCCAGCCCGCGTCCACCCCAGCGTTGCGGAACAGCACGATGACCTTCGGGTTCTCTTCGATGTGCTCCAGCGGCTGCCGCCGAGTCCGGTCACGGTAAACGAACGTCGAATCATCGACGCACAGCACCGTCCCGATGTATCCCGCATTCGGTGTCCCGTCCTCCGACGCCGTGCCCACGATGCAGGGGAACCCGTCGTCCCGCGCCCGATTTATCAGCGTTGTCATCTCTTCGGTAAGCTGAATCACTTGTCCCTCCTATGCTCCCGCCGCCTGCTCCGCCGGACGCCGCAGCGCCACTCCCGTTTCCGACGCCTCGGCGGTCCGCCGGTCCAGTTGCAGTCCGAATCCATCGGCCAGCCTTGTCAGGTAGTTGAAGATACCCACGATATGCCCCACTTCCAGCAGCGCCACTTCGTCGAAGCCAAGGTCCCGCAGCGGCTGCCAGTCGGCCTCGACCATCCGTGTCGGCGTCTCGCTCAGCTTCTCCGCCACCGTGCAAAGCGCCCGTTGGCGCGGTGTCAGCGTGGGCAGCTCCCTCCACCGCCGGTGCGTCACCGCCTCAACGATGGCCGCGTCGCCGTCTTCCGCACGCAGAAACTCTGCGTGGGAGACCGTTCAATATCTGCAGTCTTGCGAAGCGGCCGCCACCGCCGCCACCATTTCCCGCTCCTGCCGGTCCAGCTCGCCCGGACCAAACATAATCTGTCGATACAACGCTCCAAACAAGGGCCCGATATCCTTGTGCTTCGCCTGCAGCCTTCCCATCGCAGGCAGGTATCCGAAGTCGTAGTTGCCCGCCCGCGCTCCGGGCGGCAGACTAGCGCGGAGTTCTCCCTCAGTGGGAATGGACACCCAGGCTTCCCTGTCGCGTTGGTTACCGGACATCCTTGTCCCCCCTGTGTTGCTCCCATTATTCTGCTACACGCTATTATAGTGAAATGATGAAGCGGATATTGGTAACCGGCGCAGCCGGTCAGCTCGGCTCAGAACTGATTCCCGAACTGAGGGCTCGTTACGGGAGTGACAACGTCATCGCTGCCTGGCACCGCAGCTCCCTCACCGACGAGGTGGCCGAGACCGGTCCGTCAACGCAGCTCGACGTTACCGAACAGGGTCTGGTCGAGCGCGCTATCCGCGACCACGGCGTCGACTCCCTTTACCACCTCGGCTCCTTGCTCTCCGTCGCCGCCGAGGCCAATCGCCCCCTGGCCCACCGGGTGAACATAATCGGCCTGCTGAACGTGCTCGAAGCCGCCTGCGCCACCGGCGTGGAGCGCGTGGTCATCCCTAGCTCCATTGCCGCCTTTGGCGTGGACACCCCACACGACAACACTCCCAACGAGACCCTGCAGCGTCCGACTTCGCTCTACGGGATATCCAAAGTGTTCGGCGAACTGATGGGCAATTATTTCTTCGAGCGTGTCGGCCTCGACGTCCGCGGTGTGCGCCTCCCCGGTGTGGTCAGCTGAAAGTGGAGCCAGGCGGTGGCACAACC
Organism: Dehalococcoidia bacterium; assembly: GCA_963667415.1. Lineage (GTDB taxonomy): Bacteria > Chloroflexota > Dehalococcoidia > Lucifugimonadales > UBA3495 > VXOI01. The sequence goes on from OY763410.1 coordinate 2,319,170, forward strand.
GACTATGCGGTTGACGCCTTCTACGGCGCGATTCGCGAGGGCCGCTACACCTGCTACCTTCGGCCCGGCACCTACCTGCCGATGATGTACGTCCCCGACGCCATCAAGGCCCTCATCGACGTTGCCGAAGCGGACATTGACGGGCTGAAGCACCATGCCGACTACAACGTCAACTCAATGAGCTTTGAGCCCGAAGAGCTGGCTGCTGCCATCCGCCGCCGGGTGCCGGACTTCGAGTTGACCTACGAAGTAGACCCCCTGCGCCAGTACATCGCCGATTCTTGGCCCAACTCCCTCGACGACACCGTCGCCCGCGAGGAGTGGGGCTGGCGTCCCGACTACGGCATCCAGGCGATGGTCGATGATATGTTCGATAACCTTTCCCGCAAGCTCCTCGGCTGATGCCTCGAGGGGCGTCCAATCAGACGCCCCTCTCTAGGCTCATGCCTGGTCAGCGTGGCTTACTCGTAAGGCAGCGTCCATGACTCCGAGAACGCCAGTGCGCTCGTGCTGTGCACACGGGCGTCCCGCTGTCGTGGGAAGGGGCGACCCGACGCTTGCTCTCCGTTCCGCGTAATCCTTGCCCCGTTCGCCGGAATCAGCACCGTGGAGACGCCGTGCGGACGCTCCGGGTTGGCTCCAGGGAAGCTGTGGCTCATAAACGGCTCCCCAAGGTCGTACCACGTCAGGGCAATATCCTCGCCGTGAGCATCTACCCACTCAGTCCAAAACGAGCGCAGGTCGCCCGAACTCCGGAAGCTGGCCTCGGTCGCCGGAATCGACTGGTCCCCGAAGGTTGCGTTGATCTTTCCCTGGATTTCGCCCTGCAGCCAGCGGGTCATCTGGATGTTGTCGGTATAGATTCGCGGTTGGTTGCCGGTGAGCTCACTCTGCAGGAACAGCACATGCCCGGGACCTCCCGGCGAGAACAGGATGCGCCAGAAGCTGGCATCGCTGGTGACCGGTCCGTCATCGACATCGCTGAGCCGGATGTACGGGTTCTCGCCTGTGAGCAGCAGTCGGTTTGGATCAATCGGACTTGAAGTGGTCATTGCTTAAACTCCTCTCGTGCGTCCCCTCTGCCTGAAAGGGGAGGGCCAGGATGGTGGTGAATTCACTTCGTATGAAAACGAGCGCCCTACTCGTATCAAAACGAGCGCCCTATTGTGCCGTCAGGCCCCCGTCGATTACCAGTTCGCTGCCCGTCATGAACGAGGCCTCGTCCGACGCTAGGAACATCACGCCGTAGGCGATGTCCTCCGGCTGGCCGATGCGACCCATGGGATGGCGCGCCGCGCTCTCCTCCCGCCCCGACTCGGTTTCCAGCATTATTGGCAATGTCATCGGCGACTCGATAACGCCGGGGTGCACTGAGTTGCAGCGGATTCCCTCGCCGGCGTACTGGATAGCCGTCGACTTGGTCAGCAGTCGCACAGCCCCCTTGCTGGCCGTGTACGCTGATGTCCGTCCCCCCACGATGCCGGCGATGGAGGAAATGTTCACGATGGAGCCGCCACCCGCGTCCTTCATAGCTGGGATTGCCGCCTTGGTGCCCAGAAACACTCCCTTTGCGTTGATGTCCATAACCAGGTCCCACTCTTCGGCGCTGGTGTTTTCGACGTTGTTGATGCGGGCAATGCCGGCGTTGTTCACCAGGATGTCCAGCTTGCCAAAACGGCTCACAGCAGTGGACACCGCCTGCTCCCACGATGCCTCGTCCGTTACGTCGAGCCGCACGAACACGCATTCGCCGCCGCTCTCGTTGATTGCCGCCTCCGTCTGCCGGCCCTCGTCTTCGAGCACATCTCCGATGATCACCTTCGCCCCTTCCCCGGCGAACATTCGCGCTTCCGTTGCCCCCATCCCTCTCGCGCCGCCGCTGATCAGGGCAACTTTTCCTTCCAGTCTCATTTCTCCACTCCTGTCATTCCAGGTTGCGGGCCCAGGTTGCGGGCATTGTAATGCTTTTGCGCAGCAGCGTCCGCTCCGGTTCCGCCGACGATCGGTGTGCGGTATTTTAATCGCTGGCTGGAATCTCCCGCAGGCCGTCCATTTCAGCTACAATTCGGCAATATTCTCTGCGCGGGAGGCGGGTCATGACTACAACTGGCAGTAAATGGCGACTAAAGGGCGAATACTTCGAGAGCTGCAACTGCGAAATCCTGTGTCCCTGCATTGTGCGGGGGACAAACATCGAGCCGACCGAAGGGCATTGCGACGTGGCTCTGGCATTTCACATCGTGGAAGGCGAGCTGGACGGAGTATCCCTCGCGGGGCTCAACTTTATAGCCTGTAACTTCACTCCCGGCCCCATGGCAGCCGGTGGTTGGACCTCGGCGTTTTACGTGGACCAACTGGCAGACGACGCCCAACGGGCCGCGATGGAGCAAATTCTGTCCGGAGATTTGGGCGGCCCCGCCGAGCGGTGGCGTGCGATGACCACCGATTTTAGGGGCGTACACTTCGTCCCCATCGACTTTCAGATAGATGGCAAGGTCCACTCCGTCAGCGTGCCCGGAATAATGGACTTCAGCGTTGAACCCATCCAGATTCCCGGCCGAGACGATGCCATGCTTCTTTCCAATACCGGACACGGCGTAAACCGCGACCTGTACTTGGCTCGTGGCGTGCGCGCCGAGTACGCCGACCAGGGCATGACTTGGGACAACACTGGCAGGAACGGCCACTACGCAGCATTCGACTGGAACTGGCCATAGCCAGCTTGATGTATTCCGCATTTCGTCGCTTCTCCCACATCACTTCACGTTGCCTGCGGCGATAGCGTTTCAATTCAGGTGGTTTATCTCCACCCAACTCTTCATTCCAGCCCGCGGGAATCCAGGTCTCGCCTGATTCCCGCCCACACCACCTGACCCGAAACGATGCCCTGCTGACACTTCCCTCTTGCCCTGAAGCTTCGCCTATCGTACAATTGTTCTTAATAAGAATGCCCCGAACCGCCTGTCTGGCGCCCTGAACCACTCAATCGGCCAGTCTCAAATAAGGACCAAAATGAGCGGGTTTGTTACACAATGTTACAAAATGTTACACCCCTACGAGAGGCCCCTCAGATATTGATACTGGACTCCCGATAGTCACCCAGCCAAAGTCATGGCGCTTTGTCCCATTCCGTCTGCCAGAAGCACGGGATTCGGGGTGAAATCCTCAATCCGGGGTCGCCCGCTCGACCGGATCACCTGATATGGAACCCAGCCAGCCAGCGGCCTGCCCGTTGACGATGGGTCGCGCTGTACCTATAATCCCGCGTTAATTGCGTAGGAACGCGAGTTGAGTTAGCGAGTTCATCGCAATGAAAATTGGCGAACGGTTATAGGAGCGTCGATATGCGGAAATTCCTTCTCATGTCTTTACTGGGAATCGTAGGGCTACTTGTGGTGGCGTGCGGCGAGGCTGCGACTCCGGTTCCACCCGCTGCTACCACAGCGCCTACTGCTGCACCCACCGCAGTACCGGCGACCGCTGCGCCAACACAAGCTGCGGCCACGGAAGCCCCCGCCGCAGAAGCCGAGGGCGATTACAGTGCCGAACTTCTGGCCATCCAGGCCGAGCGCGCCAATGGCCCAGGCGCTTTCTTCGTCGGCGACCTGAACGATCTGGTTGGCCCCGCTCCCACTCCGGATGAGGGTGATGCGAACGGGATTGTTCCCCTGGACGCTCTGGAAAAGCACCGATATGTTTACGAGTCGGATTACTATCGCAGCGTCATCGAACGTGCCAGATTCACGGACCCCACTCCGATGACATATGACGGAGAGCCCATACTTATCCAGAACGCCTGCGTCAACCGGGCACTGGTTTTCTGCAAGATTATGGAGACCTTCTGGGGGCCCAACCTGGAAGAGCGGACCAATGGCAAGCTGATCCTTGAGGCCACGTCCTTCCCCGAGCTCGGCATCGCCGGCCCCGACTCCCTGGGTCTCGTCGGCGACGGCACCTTGGACATGGTCAATATCATTGGTCCATACGTGGCGGGAGAGCTGCCCGAGCTGGAAATTCAGTACCTGTTCGGTCTGTACACCCAGCGCTCTCAGCAGTATGAAGCCACCGTTGTAATGCTCGAAGATATCGAGCAGCTGCTGATTGATGAAACTGGCGGATATCCCATCAACGTCAACTGGCACAATGGGGACGATATCTTCCTGTTCACCAAGAGGCCCCTGAACCTGCCAGAAGACGTAGCTGAAATGAAGACCCGTGCCTTTGGCACTTCCATTTCCGACTGGATCAACGGCATGGGCGGCGCCGCCCAGTTCCTGGCTTTCACCGAAGTCTACACCGCCCTTGAGCGCGGCATCCTGGAAGCTGGAGTGACCGGCGGCGACGCCGGCTACGGCCAGCGATGGTACGAGGTTACCGGCTACATCAACGGGCCGCTGACCTCCTGGCCTTCCAGCCACAACGTGATCAACGGCGAAGTGTGGGCCGAGATACCTGACGACCTGAAGCAGATCATGAAGGAAGAGGCCGCCAAGCTGGAGCTGGAAGCCCTGCGTGTGGGTTCAATCCAGAACGAACTGGGCCTCCAGAAGAACATCGACGCCGGTATGACCTACGTCGAGTTCGGTCCCGAGATGCGGGCCCACAGTGACAACGCCGTATCCAGCTCTGTCCTACCCAACTGGGTCGACCGCGTTGGAATCGACTCGCCTTTCGTCGATGTGTTCAACCAGGCCATTGGCCCCGTCGTCGGCATAACAATCGAGTCTGACGGCACCATCACCCGGACCCAATAGACTTCCCAGACTTGTCCTGAGTATGAAAGCAGCCCCTTCTCCAAAAGGAGAAGGGGCTGCTGAGTCTACTGGGCGGTCCTCCCTCCGTCTATGATCACCTCGGAGCCAGTAACGAAGGATGCCTCGTCGGATGCCAGATACAGCACCCCGTAAGCTATCTCCTCGGGCCTTCCGATACGGCCCAGAGGTACTCGATCGACAGTCTCATTGAGTTGCGCTCCTGATCCGCGGGCTGACCGTAGCATAGGCGTCTCGATCGGCCCCGGATGCACCGAGTTGCACCTGATATTCTCACGGGCGTACTGGACAGCGGTGGATTTGCTGAAAATCCTGACGGCACCCTTGCTGGCGGCGTAGGCCCCGGAGGTGCCTGGTGCGGGAGCAATTCCCGCTCCGGATGAGATATTTACGATGCTCCCTCCACCAGCCTTCCGCATTTCGGGAATGGCTGCCTTGGTGCCCAGGAACACTCCCTTCGTATTGATGTCCAGCGTACGGTCCCACTCTTCCACTGTGAGGTCTTCGATTCCGCCCGTGCTGGAGATGCCGGCGTTATTGACAAGGACATCCAATTTTCCGAATCGGTCCACTGCAGTCGCCACCGCAGCCGTCCAGTCGGCCTCGCTGGTCACGTCGAGATGGACAAACACGCAATCCCCGCCAGCTTCATTTACTGCTGCTTCTGTCTGGCGCCCCTCCTCTTCGAGCACATCGCCGATCACAACTTTCGCCCCCTCTGCAGCGAAGAGGCGGGCTTCGACTGCTCCCATACCCCTTGCCCCGCCGCTGATTAAAGCGACCTTGTTATCCAGACGCATCACTTCCACCTCCTGGCAGTTTAATGAAGTTCCCATTCATCCGGTTTGGAAAGTGTCAACTCTCTGACTTGGGCAGTAGCGACACTCTACTGGAGATTGAGCCTCAATGTCTGCTCCACTGCCCTCGCTGGCGATGCGGTTCGATCAATCAACTCGCGACAACCGATTCCGGTGCGCAGAGTCTGGCCCTACCCATTACAGCTACCCTTTATCTAGATGGAATTTCCGGGTTGCCTGCTACTGTGACACCCTTGTACCATGTTTGGTGAGAATCGCCCCATCAACTGAATCTTGCGCGCTTCATAAACCACGGGCCGATAGCCGGAACTGTACAAAATTCCACACGCGTAATGGGACCCCCCCTCTTGGGGACCGCTGCCAGTACCGAGAATTAAACCAATTAGGTCGAAAACCCCTGGGATTCTGAAAGCATCGTTATACCAAGATCCGTCCAATATTCCGTACAACCAGATTCGTCTTTGTTGATTTAGGAACCCCAAAATACAACCAATGCCATGGTGATCTACGAACCGTCGCGGTCCCCTTTCTCTTCTCCATCACGCCTCATCGACCTAGCTGATTGCAGAGGCAGAGTGACGACTAATCTGTTAATTTCGGCAGCCGTCCTCATGGTCTTACTTGTTCTCAGTTCGGGATGTGCCGGTGATTTCACGGGAGTTTCTACTACCGCCTCCACCCCCGCAGTCGAGCCGTCCATATCAGCCTCTGCTACTTCTCAACCCTCTTCGAACACTGCGGCCGGAATCGACGGCGCCACAGAGGCAACTGAAGCGCCGGACTTCCGCTTCAAGTTGTTCCAGGGCGAAGATACTCTGGGCGCCTCCGAATTGGCCCTCTCCGAACTTGAGGGCCGGCCACTGGTGCTGAATTTCTGGGCACGATTCTGTACGCCCTGCTGGTCTGAGATGCCGGAACTGCAGAAGTTCTTCTTGGAATACGAAGATAGGATCCGGCTGGTTGGCGTCGATGTGGGCCAATTCACTGGCCTCGGTTCACCGAAAGATGCCAGCGGACTACTGGAATCCCTTGGAGTAACATACCCTGCCGGCTACACGGACGACTCCAGCGTGGTTCGCCGGTACGGAATTCGAGCGATGCCCACCACGGTTTTCATCAGTTCCAATGGCCGTCTCCTGCGTACTTGGTCCGGTTCCATCACCCGTGAGCAGCTAGAGGCCATAGCCAGATCTGACCTATTAATAGAGGAGTAGGCAGCATCTTAATAGAGGAGTAGGCAGCATCGCAACGCAAACTGCGCGAGCGGAAACCAATGAGGTCAACAAGACATGGTTTTTTGCCGTGCTTTCCCTCGCCGTCTTCGCAACCCAGAACGCCGTTTTTATTGTCCCTCCTCTCTTGGTGGAGATTGCGTCAGATCTCGATGTTTCCGTTGCGGTTGCCGGGCAATTGGCTACGGCTACCTTCGCAGCATGGGGACTCTCTGTGGTTTCGGTGGGGCCGCTGTCAGACTCGTTTGGGCGCCGTCCAGTGGCATTGGCCGGACTCCTGTTGCTCCTGGCGTCGGTGGTTGCCTCGATTTTCGCCCCAAATATCGAGGTGTTCCTGGTGCTAAGGGTGCTGACCGGACTGGGAGGAGGAACTGTCCCTCCGAACGCAGTTGGCGCGATATCCGATGTCATCTCGCCTGCAAAGCGGGCTCAAGCGGTTGGCGCCCTTTTGGCAATCAGCATGCTGACTACAGTAATCAGTGTCCCGATGGTCGCCTTGCTTGCTGAGTGGACAAGCTGGAGATTCACCTTTGTGGTTGCAGCGATCATTTTGGGAGCAGGATTCGTGACAAACTGGTTTTGGTTTCCTCGGGACAGCGGTGAGCGAGTCCGGGATCTCGTGATTTTCTCCAGGTACTGGTCGCTGCTTTCTTTGAATTATTTCCGTGTGGCTCTGTCAGTGAATCTCTCACATCGGATAGGTTATTGGGCCATCGTAAGTTTCTTCGCTGCTTTCCTGATTCACACCTACGATGTATCTGTAGGGTTTGTGGCCCTGCCCCTCGCCGTAACGGCCGTTGGCCAGGTGGTCGGAAGTTACGGCGGTGGATTCGTGGCATCCAAGAGGTCCAGAGCAGTGCTCATTGCTGCAGTAACAGCTGGAGGCGGGCTTTGTGGTCTCTTGTTTTTCGCTGTACCCCTTGACCTATGGGTGGCGGTCGCCGTTGCAGCGGTCGGGACCGGCCTGTTGAGCATTCCGTTCCCTTCGCTGGTTGCCGCCAGCACTGAATACTCTGGAGAGTCCAAGGCGACTGGCGTTGGTATGATGGGCTTTAGCAACCAGTCAGGAGGCATGCTGGGTGGCGCAATCGCAGGCGCTCTACTGGCCAGCGTGGGCTATGAGGCCATCGGCTATTTGTGCATTGGGGTCGCTGTGGCGAGTGCGCTCATAGCTATCGTGTTTGGGAGGCATCTGCGCCAGGGAGCAGGCGACTAGAGGAGGTCAAAGTGGCGGGAGTGCGAGGGAGTCGAACCCACCTACCCCGCTTCTAACGAGGCATAACGGTTTTGAAGACCGCAAGGGCCACCGGGCCCCATCCACTCCCCAGATACGATGTTAGGGGATTTTACCTACCATTATCTGAATTTGCCATTCCCTGTTCCTAGGGTTCGGCCCAGATTGGCTCATTGCACGGATGGTAACACATGCGAGTACAAATCGGACGTTATCCGGTTGCAACAGAGCCCCGAGAACCGATTCGTTCTAGTTCATTTCCAAGCCGCCGGAGACGCTTATTGATAGGCCGGTCATGTAATCTGATTCAGAAGAAGCGAGGAAGGCAGCTAGGCTGGCAATGTCACCAGTCTGAGCAATACGGCCCATGGGCGCCCGGCTGGCCCGGTCGGCGACCAACATGGCCCGGTATTCCTCGGTCGACACATCATCCGGAGCTTGTACTGAGGCGGCGAAGTCCACCCGCTCAGTGTCCACCAGGCCGGGGCAGATGGCGTTGACATTCACCCGGTGCTCGGCCATTTCCTGGGCCATGGCCTGGGTGAAGCCGATTATGGCGAACTTGGATGCGGAATACGTGGCATATTGGGCGACGCCGCGCTTTCCCATGACCGAGGACATGTTGATGATCTTGCCCCCTCCGCCTCGGGCCGTCATGTGCCTGGCTACGGCCCTCGATACAAGGTACGTGCCGCGAACGTTGACGCGCATCACTTCGTCGAAGGCTTCCTCTTCCAAATCAACTATTGGCACGCGGCTCCTGCCGGGGCGGAATGCGGCGTTGTTCACAAGGATGTCGATCCGGCCGAACTTGGCCAGCGTTTGGCCGATCATATCGTCAACCTGGGCACTGTCGGAAACGTCTGCGAAAAGTGCAAGCGACTCAACGCCCATCTCTTCGATCTCTGCTACCACGCTCTCGAGGCCTCGCCAGCCAACCGCTCGGTCATCAGGGCGGATGGTGCCGATCGTAGGCGACACTTCGGTAACTGCGACATTGGCGCCCTCAGAGGCGAGGCGGGTGGCGATGGCTCTGCCTATGCCACGGCGACCGGCCGCGCCCGTCACAATAGCGATCTTCCCGCTCAGGTCATACATGTTCCACCTCTCTGACGTTGCCGCTTTCCTGCCGCCTCTTTCTTCAAATTCAAACCTACCGAAGGAAAGAACGAGTTCAAACCCATGGGCGCCATTAACGGTCCAGACGGCACGTTGATGTAAAAAAAAGATATAACCCTATCCCGCCGAATGCAACTCCGGTCACAGCTGGAAGTGCGATAGCCCCACCTGAACAAACGGGTCGACTTCCACGCCTCTGAAGCGATGCGCTAAAAAGCACACAAGTTGCCTGCCTGCCAGTGCTAGATTGGAATCCCCAACTGAAGCCCGCGTATGCCTCCCGGTGCTGAAACGAGGTCTCCTGAGCTTGCCCCCAGCCGTAGCTGATTCCTTACATCAATGCCACCGTGGCAAACAGGGAATCATCCCGCCGCACCATCACATTGGGGGAAGCGCCGCAGTCTTGGTTATGGCAAAAAATGACGACTTTGTTGTCAGTAACTGGTCGTGCTATAGCTCATGTCTCGTTGAAAGCATTTCAATTTAGGTGGTATTCCAGCTCACAGTCCGGCATTACGGCGAAATTGATGATTCGAACCCCATCGCTCGTTTGCGGGACCACCCGACGCGGAGCCCCGCTACCTGACACGTAGTGTTCAAATCTAAGTGGTTTTTCGCCACCCAACCCTTCATTCCCACCCGCACGGGAATCCAAACCCCGCCTCATTCCTGACCTCACCACCTGTCCCGAAGCAATGCCGAGCTGAATTATTTCCCTTGCCCCGAGACATCGTATATCGTACAATTGTTCTGATGAAAGCAACCCTGAACAGCACGATTTCCCTGTCTCCATCAAGGGCCAAAATTACCAGGCTAGTTACACAACGTTACAAAATGTTACACCGTCACGCGAGGGCCTCCAGATGAGACAATGAGACTGGTCTCTCCCGACTGTCATCCAACCGAAGGAACGGGGTTTCGTTCCATTCCGTCTGCCCAAAGATTGGGGTTCGGGGGCGAAAGCCTCAATCTAGGGACGCCTGCTCGACCGGACCACCTAATTCGGAGCCCTGCTACCTGACATCTCCCCATTGCCCTCAAACGCAGCTAGCAGCCCAATTGTTCTGACAAAGAATTTCTTGCACCGCAAAATTTCATTGTCTCAAATATGTGCCTACTTGATACTAACTTTACAAAACTGTACACAACTGTACACGCCTACGTGAGAGTGACACTTTATAGTGGAGGGAGAGAATTTCAATGGCCGACGAAGAATGGTTGACCAGACTACCTGAATCGAAACCCTGCCGGTTTCGTACTAAGCCTTGACGACGCGATAGCACACCTGGGTTTCGCCGTAATCTCAAATACCCTGATATCCCTTCTCTGACTGGATCGGGAAGAAGTTGTCAAATGCTCCCTTGGCCGAAATTTGGATGCCCCCGCCGATCTTGGACTTGATGCCCAACACGGGAGCAGGGGAATCAGGTTGTACCCTGAACGTAGCGTGGCGGTCCTCACAGTGGAGAACAGCGAGTGAGCCTGAGAGATCCTTGGGATGAATGTAGGCTCTTAAGGGGATGGCACCTTCTGGTGGGCCGCCATCCGTTCTTCCAACGCAAGGAGGCTGCGCGGGACTGTGCTGGCGATTTCCTAAGTCCATTGGGGATTGAGGGAAGCTATCGCCAAGGCCTTTGCCAGGGCTGCCTCACGAAGATGCCGAGCCCCCTTTATGACCAACCTGCAGGCAGGCGCGGTTGCGTGTTGGGTTCCTCCTGAGTTGGTTGAAGGACCGGGTCGCCAACGTGATGTGCTCCATTGACTATCAGATCCCGGGAGAGGAGGCCCATCCCCAACGGGATCGGGTTGCGGAACAATCCAAAAACCTTCCTGACTGTTTACATTGATCCTGGATCGATGTTCTGGGGTCAGTATATCCACTATGGAATGGAGGAGAGAGGATCCACTTGGAAAGGGACGTGCCATTTGGGGTAGACAGCGTAAGTGTGCACCGCTTCGCCGCTGCAATTGCTGGCGGCGCTTTGGAACCTGAAGTTAGGAATGTTGAGGCTGAAGAGGGTCAAATCACATCAACAGGCGGGCGAAATCACGGATGATAGCCCAGGAAGGCCCTTTTTCATTGTCCGATGCTCCAACAATTGAAGACCTCGATTCTTACCGTGGAATAACAGATATTATTGTGGTTTCAGTATTTGACATCTCGTATATACGGGAATAGCATTGCCATTTTCAACGGATTCCCACTTCGGAGGATTGGCCACCATGAGACCTCTTGCCTGGCGCATACCTATTTTGTTCCTGGCGCTGACCACCATTGCGATGCTGGTGTTGGTCGCCTGTGGCGGTGAGGACACGGATTCCACTGAGGCGGTCGCTCCGACAGCTGCACCGGCAGCAACGTCAGCTCCAGCGCCGACGGCGTCCGCCACCACATCGGCTCCGGCCCCGGAAGCTACCGCAATCCCTGCGCCCACTGAGGCAGCCGATTCGGCTATGATGGGACCGGAAGGCACCTTAAATATTGCCTTTAAGGAGTTATTCGCTTTCGGAAATTCCCCAAGACTGACCGAAAGCGCAGTGCTCGTGTTCGTCGGTAGCGCTTCCGGAGAATCGCTCATCAAGCTCAACATCGACAGGGAAATGGAGCCTCAGCTTGCCACCGAATGGACCGTTGACGAAAGTGGCTCCGTGTGGACTATAAATCTCCGTGAAGACGTAGAATTCCACAAGGACTGGGGTCAGTTCACCGCAGAGGATGTGGTCTTCACGATGGGGGAATATACCTCCGACGACAGCATCACGTCCTGGCTCGGCACTCTGCAGCGTCTGTTCGGCGCTGAGGGCGGTGGCCCCGCCGTTGTAGACAATCACACCCTGACCGTGGACACGGTCACCCCGCAATTCGACTTCCTCTACGCCTTGGTTTTGCCCGAAGTCATACAGACTGTGAGCAAGAAAAACTACGAGTCCGAGGGTCAGGACGCAGCCACTCTGCAGGGCATCGGCACGGGCCCATGGGAGTTCGTTGAGTCTAGCACCCGGGAGTTCTGGAAATTCAACGCCATTAATGACCACTACCGGAAGACCCCGGAGTTCGCAGAACTGGTATTGTGGGACATCCCCGAAGAAGCGACTCGCGTTGCCAACTTCGAGTCAGGCAAGCTCGATAGTTTCCTGATGGCCTTCGATTCCAAGCCTCGATTAGACCAGATTCCAGACATCCGGTACATGTCGGTCCCCAACGGTTCCACCGCTCACATAGGCCTTCACCCCAATCACTATGTTGGCATGGGTGAACCCGACTTTGCCGAAAGGCGCCCGGGCGCCTTCAACTGTCTGGCAGATGAATCCTGCCCTTGGGTCTCGCCCAATCCCGACGTGAATTCTCCGGAATGGGAGCGAGCCAGGAAAGTCCGGGAAGCTCTGTTCATTTCCGTAGACCGGCAGGAAATTGTGGACACCCTTCTGGGCGGTGAGGGCGCGCCTCAGTCCCTCTGGGCTTGGGAAAACCGCCAGAAAGAGTTGGAGCCCGACCTTCGGGAATGGGAATTCAATCCTGAAAGGGCCAAACAGCTTCTTGAGGAAGCCGGTTACGGCGACGGGTTCGACATAGAAGTAACTGCCAGCATTCGCGGAGTTGCTGCGGAAGCCGAGTCTTGCGAGGCCGTGGCCGATTACTGGGAAGAACTGGGCATCAACACGAATATCAACCGTGTGCCTTATCTCAGCATTGGCCCACGCATCCAGGCCAGGGAGTACGTCGGCCTGAGTTGTCACGGCACGGGTGGACGAATTGACCCGGCAACGATTTACAGTGTTATTTACTCCAGCGAGTCAGGATTCTCAGCTGGTTTCGACCATCCCATCATGGAAGACTTGTTGGATCAGATGTTTGGCATAGGCGACGACGAAGGCCACTGGGAGATCATGAACGAGATGGCCCGCTTCATGTATGAGAACGCTCTGGACAGTGGCTTCTACAGCGTCAATGTTCTGTGGCCTCTCGGACCAAACGTTGAGTCTTGGCGGGAGCACCTGCAGCAAGGTGATACTCGTTCCCTGGGTTCCTACGAGTACGCCAAGCATCGGCAGCCATAGGCTGGAGTTCATCAGCAATCCTGCAGGGGCACACGGTCGTGTGCCCCTGCGGCGTCACCATGCAACCCACGTGCAACAGAGCGACCTAACTTTGAATACATGCATTTGTCGCCGGCACATTCTCGAAATGACCCGGTGGTTTGCTGGATAACATCGCAATCGTCATGGAAGTTGAATCTGGTGGGGGCACGGTCGCAAATTGACTCAGTGAGGACCTCTGGAGTTTGATTGTGTGGCTTGAAGCCGGGACCTACTACCAATGCTTCGAACACCCCCGGAGGAAACCCACTTCGGTTACGACTTGTCTGTTCACCCGATGGACCACCAGCATTGACACACAGGCACTCCTTGCGTTACTAGGCGCAGGTCACATGAAGCGCGGTTGACAACCCTTTCCACGAAGTCTAGTCTTGGCGAATCGGTGCAGGCACTCCCCGAGCTAGGCATCGTCTACGCGATGGCGCCCCCCGCAACGATTTAGAGGCTTTTCCCCATATGCAACGGTTTCTCGTCCGCCGGTTCATCATTACCATCTTCACGCTATTTGCCGTCTCCGTAATTATATTCATCATGGCGCGCATCTCCGGCGACCCGCGAACCATGATGCTAGGGGACTTCGCCACAGCAGAGCAATACGATCGTATAGGCCAAGAACTGGGACTGGACAAGTCCTATTTCGAGCAATACTGGGTATTCCTCAAAGACTTGGGTCGCGGCGACTTTGGCGACTCAGTGAAAGAGCGAAAGCCGGCTCGGGATGTCATTGGCGACCGCATACTGGCCACGCTGGAATTAGGAGGCGCGGCCTTCGTTTTTTCTGTACTGGTCGGCGTTCCGCTGGGAGTGTTATCGGCGGTGCGCCGGGGCAGTATCTTCGACCAGATTGGCAAGATGGTAGCCCTGGTCGGGCAGTCCGCTCCGACTTTCTGGCTGGGGATAATGCTGATCTTTTTCTTCGCTGTACGTCTCAGCTGGGTGCCGCCGTCGGGAAAGCAGGACTGGAACAGCATTTTCCTTCCAGCCATCACGCTTGGCTGGTTCTTTGTGGCTGCCAACATGCGGCTGGTGCGTTCGGCCATGCTCGACGTTATGGATTCGGAATACGTGAAGCTGGCCCGTGCCAAGGGTGTCTCAGCTCCATCTCTCATATGGAAGCACGCGTTGCGCAACGCCCTTATTCCGCCTCTCACCTTTGCCGGAGTGACCTTGGGCAACCTTGTGGCCGGATCCATTACCACCGAGCTGGTTTTTGCCTGGCCAGGCCTTGGACTACTCGCCATTCAATCGACTCTCGTTTCAGATTACCCCGTGCTTCAGGGTGTGGTCATAATCTTCACGGTCATGTATGTGGCAGCAGCATTTTTGGTGGATATCGCCTATGCTTACGTTGACCCACGGATTCGATATGGATAGTGCCCGGAGAGTCGTGAACATACTCCAAAGTGGGATCGACGGAACTATGCACAGGCACGAGGTAGTTTCGTGGCGGTAGCGGCATTGGAACGGTCGCAAGACCGCATAGGCTTCAGGTTGACCAGGCGTCTGCGCTTTCTCAACCGTTATCCGGTGATCCCAATGCTGCTGCTGGGACTGGTGGTGGTGGTCGGCTTATTCGCCAACTTGATCGCCCCGCACGACCCCACCGACGGTTCTCTCCGGGAACGAAATCTGCCTCCTGCCTGGGGAAATCCGCGCACGTCCGATAAACTGGTCGTGGAAGTCCCGGAGAGCGGTCAGCTGCTCTATCAAATCTCCTTGGAAGATGCCCAAGAGTTGAATCCTAACGTTGCCATTGGAGAGTCCATAGAGGTTGTCACTCGGGAAGGCGGCAGCTTCAAGTATTTACTTGGCACCGACCAATTGGGCCGGGACATCCTGAGCCGGATCATATTCGGAGCTCGCATTTCGCTGATCGTCGCCGTGGTCACTCTGGGGGTTGGCGGCGGTATCGGCGTGCTGGTGGGGCTGGTTTCAGGCTGGTATGGCGGTTACGCTGACGAAATTTTAATGCGCTTGGTGGACATAATTCTGTCGTTGCCGCTCATTCTCGTGGCACTGGTGCTGGTGGTGGCAATAGGCCAGTCCTTCGAGATGATAATTGCGGTTCTGGCGCTCTGGATATGGCCGCGCTTCGCGAGGATGGTGCGTGGTGAGGTGCTTCAGCTAAAGACGCTGGACTACGTGGCGTTGGCTCAAGTTGCCGGAGCTTCCACCCCGCGGATACTGTTCACTCACCTATTTCCGGGGACGATCAACACACTCATCGTCGTTGCCACGCTTCAGGTGGGCATCGTGATCTTGGTGGAAGCCACCCTCAGCTTCCTGGGCGCAGGAGTGCCGCCGCCTGATCCCGCTTGGGGTTCAATGGTCGCCGACGGTCGAGATCGACTGGTTGATGCTTGGTGGGTTGCTACGATGCCCGGGATCGCCATCCTGATTACGGTGATGTCTCTGAACCTGTTCGGAGACTGGCTTCGCGACCGCCTCGACCCCAAACTAAGGCAAATGGAGTAGGCCTCCCGTGAACCGGTCGAAATATTCGACCGATAGGACAGAGCCCTGCGCATGGTGCCAAGCGAAAAGCAATTTATTCTTCATCCTGCGGCCCAATGGTCTAGATTGCCTCCGCTTGTTACAACGGAGCACACTCAAGAATTACATGGAGACCCCAACTGGTCTCCGAGGCGGCCGCCCACTATGGTTCGCACTGTGTTATCTCTGACACATCGGATTCTAAACCAAGAGACACCGATACCGAACACTTGCCCGCACATCCATGCTGTCCCACGCCGCCACAGTGCCCAATTTCTCGGCGTCATTGACACTAATAACGTACCAAGGAGGGGCTTCACCAAGAGATTTTAAGACCGCAAGGGGAGCGGGCCTTAGCTACTCTTCGGGAGTAGCTGGAAGTTGCTTGGCTTTCATGCCTCGTAGCACGATACGTAATGCTCCGGTGATTTCTCTACCGAGCGAGGATGAGGGTTTTTCTTGCACGAGTCTGTGGCGATTGGGCATCGGTCGTAAAAGCGGCATCTCTGGGGCGGATCAATTGGCAGGGTGAGGTCTCCGAGAATGTTGGGCGGGTCCCGGGCTATATCTGCGCTCGGCACCGGCACCGCAGATAGTAAGGCTTGGGTGTAGGGATGCAGGGGATTGCGTAATAGCTCTTCTGTCTCCGCCAGTTCGACGATTTTCCCTGAGTACATTACGGCGACCCGGTCGCACATATAGCGAGCGACTGCGAGGTCGTGAGTCACATACAGGTATGAGACTCCCAACTGTTCCCTCAATTGTTGCAGTAGTCGGATAATTCCGGTCCTGCTGGATACGTCCAGCATTGATGTGGGTTCGTCGGCCACAACGAACTTCGGTCGAATTACCAGTGCCCTTGCAATTGCAACTCGCTGCCTCTGACCACCAGATAGCTCGTGAGGGTGACGAAAGATAAATGAGGACGCCGGTGCAAGTCCGACCAAATCTAGAATTTCATTTACTTGGTCAATTCGGTCAACCGTATTCCCTATCTTCTGTACCGACATTGGCTCAGAAATAATATCGAAGATGGTGCGTCTCGGGTTCATAGACTCGTAGGGATCCTGGAATATCATTTGAACCTGCCGTCGGAAACCCTTTACCTGTTTTCCGGAGATGGAGGAGATTTCGACCGGTTCTGGTTCACTTATTCCGGTTGGCAGAGTCGTGAAGCGGAAGCGGACACTTCCGCAGTCTGGCTCCAGTAGCTTGACCAGCAGTTTGCCTAGGGTGGTCTTGCCGCACCCAGACTCGCCTACCACACCGAGGCTATCGCCCTCCGCGATGCTGAAAGACACACCGTCCACGGCGTGAATATAGCTGACATTCTTACGAAATAAGTTTTTGGACACCGCAAACCTCTTGGTCAGTCCTTCCACTTCCAAGAGCGGCTTAACGGCGCAATTATCCTCGCTGCGGATGCCGAAACCCCCTATGCTATTAGTCATTGTTTCGATCCATTGGATCCAGAGTTTCGTCCAGCGGATGCCAGCAGGCGACCCAGTTGCCATTCTCTCCAGTGCGCGGAGGAAATTCGGAGCTGCATATTTCAGTCGCTCTGTAGCATCTCGGGTGGAAGGGGCATCCTAGAGTTGGATTCAAGAGGCTAGGCGGCTCGCCGAGGAGTATGCCCAAAGGCCGTTTTTCGCCCTGGATGCTGGGAAACGAAGACATCAGCGCTGCCGTGTAAGGGTGGAGAGGCGAGTCTAGGACGTTTGCAGTGCGTCCCATTTCCACCAGTCTGCCGGCATACATAACTGCCACCATGTCGGTTACCTCGGCTATCACCGCGATGTCGTGGCTTATATAGACCATAGCAGTGTGGCGTTCGCGTTGTATGTTCCGCAGTTCTCGCAGGATCCTGTCCTGGACTATGACATCCAGGGCCGTTGTGGGCTCGTCAGCTATGACCACTTCGGGATCGCAGGACAAGGCCATGGCTATTACGGCGCGTTGTCTCATTCCGCCGCTGAATTCGTGAGGAAATCGCTCCATCAATTGTGGGTCCAATCCCACCATTCGGAAGAGGTCTGCCACCCTTGAATCTGCGCCTTCCCTGGTTGCTTCAATCCCATGAGCTTCCATGGCTTCCACAATTTGTTGTCCAACTCTGTACACCGGATCCAAAACATTCATGGCAGACTGAAATACCATGGAAATGCGGCGCCAGCGATAGCCGCGGACTTCTTCTTCAGGTAAGGTCAGCAGATCTTGGTCGCCAAACAGAATCTGACCTTTCTCTACTAGAGCATTGTCTGGAAGCAATCTCAGAAGGCAATAGGCTATAGAAGACTTTCCGCAACCTGACTCTCCAACAAGGCCAAGAGACTGCCCAGGCAATAGCTCGAAACTAACGTCCTGAACGGCCTTCACTTCTCCCTGCCTAGTCTGGTAGGAAAGGGAAAGATCGGACACCTTTAGCACTGGCATCTGAGTCAACTCGAAATAACCCTACCCTGTTCGAATCAGTTATTGCGACGCCGAAGTCTCGGATTGACCACTTCGTCGAGCGCCCGGCCGGCCAAGTAGAAAGCGCTGCACAGAAGGGTGATCGAGGCTGCTGCCGGAACGACTAACCACCAGTACTTGGTTCCTCCCAGCAGATACCCCCCAGCGTTGGCGGTGTGGATCATGATTCCCCAGCTCATCCTCAGGTCAAGCAAGCCAAGGAACGAAAGAACAGCCTCGGCAAAGATTGCGCTGGTTACAGTAAACATCATGTAGAGCAAAGACAAAGGCAGGAGATGGGGGATAATGTGGACGAATATTATGTGGAAATGACCTCCTCCTGCCACCCGCGCAGCTTCAATGAATGGCTTGACTCGTATGCTGAGGGCCTGAGATTTAAGGATTATGGCTGTCCCGCCGAATCCTCCCAACACCCCAATTATTAGTGCAAGGTAAAATAGGTTAAGGTGAAACAGGGCGCTTAACACGATGAGAAGCGAAATCGTTGGCAAAGCAATGATCAGGTCGGCGAGTCTCATGAAGAAGGCATCCAGGACACCGCCGTAGTATGCAGCCATTGCGCCAACAAGGGTGGCTATGCCCACCGTAACTACAGCGGCGGTTATTCCCAGAATGAACTCGGACCGAGTGCTGTAAAGCAATTGGCTGAGCACGTCCCTTCCGAGGGGATCTGTACCCAGCAAATGCCTCCAGCTCGGCGGAGCAGGTTGCTCAACTTGGTCAAAAGCGTATCCGGTTACGGGGTCGAAGGTCTCGGAGTCCCAAACGGTAGCCATCAGTATGGGATGTGCAAGAGCCATGAGCGCAAAGACAAAGACGGTAACCGCGGCCAACAGTCCTAGGCGGCTTTCCACAAAAATGCCCCAGCCGTTCCTGAACGACCTCGTCATCAATCGCGTTTTGGCGAGAACGAAAGGGAGTCTCCCGCGTCCAATTCGTTCAGACGTGGAAGTTGTACTATCGTCCAGAGGCGTTAGGCTCCTGATGTCAGGTCCCGTCACTGGTAGCGAATCCTTGGGTCCAAGTAAACATACAGTATATCCACGATAAAGTGCGCCAAGAGTGAAAACACCCCAATAAAGAGGATCGCCCCCATGACGAGTGGAAGGTCCTCAGACCGGACGGCCCATAGAAGGGTCATGCCAGTGCCAGGCCATGAAAAAACGCCTTCTATAATCACGCTCCCGTCAATTGCAAATACCAGGCTATATACCAGGCTGGTTATAACAGGGAGCAGTGCGTTGCGGGCGGCGTGTCGATCGCGCACCTGCTTTTCCGGCAAGCCCTTGGCTCTTGCGGCCGTGACGTAATCCTCGCGAATTGTCTCCAGCATGCTGTTTCGCGTGAGGAGCATAGTGCCAGCGAAAGAGATGAGTGTCAGGGTGGCAACCGGCAAAACCATGTGTCTCAGAATGTCCAGCGCCAATTCTCCCATTCCGGAAAATATCCAGAATATGATGACAATCGAGGCTCCGGCCAAGATTGAGGGGATGGCCATTCCTGAAAGAATGCGATGGCGCACCTTTCTTTGCAGCAATATGACGAGCAGCGAGAAAACAAGAAAAGCCCCCGCGCTCGCGAGAATGCTTCCGAATACGAAATTGGCGCTGACGTCGGCTCCGCGCCACACCAGTGGGTCAAGAAATTTCCCGACGGGAAACCACCCAAATTTGAACGCAAATATCCAGATCATCATCAAGGAGAAAGCGGGGGTGAAGGCGGTGAACAGTGTCGCTCCGGAAATGGTTGCAGTGTACTCAAAGAGCCCTCCTCGCCGCCAGGCTATTGCCTTTCCCAGGAAAAACCCGAGATAGAAGGATATTGCGGACGCTGTTAGGAACAGCACCAGAGTGCGGGGTAGTCGCTCGATCAACACGTCGAGAACCGGCCTGGGGAAATGACCGAATGAGACGCCGAAGTTGCCCGTAAAGGTGTTCCTCAAATGGATCAGGTACTGTTGCCACAGAGGTTTGTCCAGACCAAATGAAGCCCGAATCTGGTCTTTGACATCAGCCGGAATGTCAGGATTTAGCACATAAAAGGAAGCGTAATCTCCGGGTTGGGCTTCAACGAGAAAGAAGGTAACTGTGACAATCAGAAATAGAGTCAGCCCCATCTGTCCCATGCGGCGTAGGAGGTAACCCGTCATGCGGACCCACTCCCCGATATCCGGCCCAAGATCCTCAACTGTCTCGGTTTTGTTCGCACGTCGCGAGCGAAGAATTTACTTGAAATTTACCAAGGTCGGCATGCCTGCCGAGCTTTGAATGCCTCCCCATAACTCTGTGAAGGGGAACACAATTCGGTTACTCCGGTAGGTTTCAGTAATGGGAGTGTCGAAGAGCACTACGTAAGGCAGGTCCTCGGCAAGGAACTCCTGCATATCGAAAACCTGACTTCGGGCAGCCTCTAGGTCAGTTTCCGATAGCAAATGGTCAGCCAACGTGTCGAATTCAGGATTGCTGTACCCGCCGGGATTGTAGCCTTCTAAGTCAGAATGTCGGCTATGGAAGAATGATTCAAGGTAATCTGGGAAAGGGTTGAGGCCCCATCCCAGAATCCACATGTCAAAGTCCTGTCGGTCGAATACCTTCTCGACGATCACGTTAAACCCCGTCAGGTTGGCCCTCAGGGGAATGCCAATTTCGTTGAGCCATCTTTCGATCCAGATAGCGAACGTGGACCGCAGGGGATCGTATCCTGCACTTGGAGCGAGCAGCTCCATTTCGGGTACGGGATCCCCGTTTGGCATCATGAGTCCCTGGCCGCTTTCTTCAACAAACTGACCGTCGTCGCTGACCCGAGGTTCGGTCTCCCAGGTAAATCCGGCAGACTTGAGCAATTCAACTGCGTTCCCGATTCTCTCCTCCCTGTTCAGGCCCTTGCCAAACAACGGAACTTCAGGGTTGTACCAGGCTCCATTGCCTTCAGGAACCATGGTATAAACAGGGATTGCAACTCCCTGAAGTACCGTGTCCACCAAGAATTCCTTATCTATCAGGGTGGCAACGGCTTGCCTGAACTCCTTGTTATCCATTGGAGACTTTCGGAAGTTGAATCCCAGATAGCGGACTCCGTCGGACGAATTCTCGATGGTAGTCAAGCCATCTTCGCCCCTCAATTGTTCCTGTAGTCCCGTGGATAGTCCCAATGGGTTGAGCATGAAGTCGATGTCGCCTTTTTTGAGGGCCAGAACAGCGGAGTCCTGGCTGCTGTAGATTGAATAGATTGAGCTCTCGGCATAGGGACCCATAACGTATTCCAGCACTACTTCGCCCTCTGGCTGGCCATAGGCACTGAACTCATATGCTCCCGGCTTGGAAGCTACGTACGATCCGTTGGCGTAATGAGTAACTTCGGTGCCGTCAAAGAAATAGTCTGGATTGCGAACCTTTTCCGCGAAAGCGCCGCTCTCCCACTTTCCAAAAATGAAGCCGCCAGCACTGGGCTCGTCCTGAGGGACATGGGCATAAAGGGCCTTCTGCTGTTCTGTGATATCACCCGCCTGCCTTGCTTCCTCGACGACAGGTTCCCAATAATTCTTGGAAAAGATGGGCATGAACGCCAGTCCAAACTGCCATCGAGCCAGTCCGGGTTTCTGACTGAAATATATTTTCAGGCCGTATGGGCCTATCGCCTCAGCGTGGTCGAAAAATTCTGGATCAACAATTGAGGGCCAGTTTCCAGTCAGGCGCAGTTCTGAAGCGGTGTGAGCAGTGAACGCAAAGTCTTCGCTGGAGACTTCGCTACCGTCGCTCCACTTTACACCTTCCTTGATGGTCAATTCCGTTGTCCAGAAAGTGTTTCCTTCAACTTCTTCCTCTTCTAGGGGTGAAGGGAAGTCAGCAGCCAGAGATGGAACCCAGTCGAACCTCTGAGAGGAATACGTGTAGAGCACCGGCTTACTTCCAGACAGGACATATCCGTTCCAGACGGTGCCGTCAGGGCCCAGGTATGCCCAGTGATTGGTAGTGGTCAAGTCCTCAGCAATACCCAAGCGATAGACTTTCTCACCAAGTTCAGTTCCGGACGGTCGTGATTCCTGAGCTTGTTCTTGAGTGGCAACGGTGGGGGAAGGACCAGGGACAGCAGTAACCACTACTTCCCTTACCACTTCCTTGGTGCATCCGGCAAAAATCAGAATCAGGAAGAAAACCCCTGCAATCGGCAACCATCTCTTGCTTTGCAACTTCAATCCCTACCAATCAAAAGCTCTCAAGTATAAAACTAACAAGAAAAGGATTCACGAACAAGTGTTTCGCAGTTGTTTTGAGTATTGTTCTGTGACTCTTGGGCAAGTCAATTTTCGTACAGGGGCATTTTGCCCGATCTGGAGAGGGATGCCAATTCTAGTGATGCTGCTTCGGCCATTACTTTCAAACAGGCTGTGAGTCGCGCGGAAAATTATACAAAACTGGGAAGCTGGTTTGTTATGCTCCCACTCGCAAGCTAAAAATGGCTTGCCTAATGACGGTGTCAAGTTTGCTGGGAGAGGACGGGCATGCTCAACAGAATGCTAGGTGCCGCTATGCTGAAAGGCAGCACCATTGAAGATGTGGAACATGATCGAAGTGCCACTTTGCAGGCGATGGCGGTAGTGATAATGGTGTCTATCGCCAGCGGCATAGGAGGCCTGCTGGCGGGCGAGGCGGATATAGTTCGGGGCGTGGTCTTTGGAGTAATACGAGGTCTGCTCTCATGGGCTATTTGGGCTGGCGCTGCGCTAATCGTCGGGACCACAATTTTGAAGACACCCGAGACAAGTGCTGACTGGGGCGAAGTGGCGCGGGGGACAGGGTTTGCTCAAACTCCAGGGTTGCTCAATATTCTGGTCTTCATTCCGATTTTGGGTGAAATCGTTAGGGTAGTTACTTTCTTCTGGCAACTTGCAGCCATGCTCATGGCCATCAGGGAAAGCTTGGACTACAACTCACTCTGGCGAGCTTTTTTCGTGGTCCTGATTGCACTGATTCCTGTGCTGATCGTCAACGGCATCTTAGTCTGGGCTCTCGGAATCTAGTTTCGCAATTCGATAGCGATACACGACGTAGGCATTGGAAGATGCAATAGAATATCAGTTTGGGTGGTATTCCAGTTCACGGTCCGGCATTCAGGCGAAAGAGGTGATCGCCCCCCTTCGCATGTTTGTTGGACCGTCAACCCTCGTCCTGTTCGCTGACATCTCCCCTTGCCCAGAAGCGCCTTTGATAGTACAATTGTTCTCACAAAGAACTCTCTGGACCGCCAAATTGGCATAATTCGTCTCCTGAATACTCCGTTCCAATGCAGGCCGAATTGATACAAACGTTACAGAATGTTACGGAATGTTACACGCCCACGAGAAGACCTTCAGATGATGAGACTGGAAGTCCGGGTATCACTTCTCGTAAGCACGAGATTTGGGCATAATCAACCCTCCCCCCCGAGGGAGAGCGCTCGTATGAGTGCGAAACTCTCATACCGGGAACGACTGCGGGAACAACTGTTTGACCAGACTACCGAGTTCGGAACGATGCCTGGCACATCATAGTGCGTTGACACAATTTTCGCCCTGCTGATAGCATTGCTCCAACCTGCTTTTGGAGTTCCCTCGTGGCTGGAATTTCGGCGTTTGGAGCTTACGTCCCTAGATATCGTTTGGGACCGACTACCGAGGGCTGGAATTCCCGTTCGCAGCGTTCGGTGGCCAATTTCGACGAAGACAGCGTGAGCATGGCTGTCGCTGCTGGTTTGGATTGCCTTGCTGGCAGAGACCGGCAGGACATTGATGGACTTCTCTTCGCCACAACGACGCCCCCGTATGCCGAAAAGGGCTGCGCTTCCATTGTCGCTACTGCGCTTGACCTGCGCCGGGATATTTTCACTGCCGACTTGACGGACGCACTTCGCGCAGGGACCAGTGCACTGAAGCAGGGCCTTGATTCCGTAGCTGCAGGTTCCGCGCGACAGGTCCTCGTGATAGCCAGCGACAATCGACAAGGGGCGCCAAGAGGAGACGCTGAACGAAACTCCGGAGATGGTGCGGCCGCCTTTATTGTCTCTCAAGAAGGAGTAATAGCGGAATTAGAAGGCGCATATAGCATTTCCGAAAACATGATGGACGTTTGGCGTAGCGCCGGCGATCAGTTTGTTCGCTCCTGGGAAGACCGATTCGCTATTGAAGAGGGGTTGGAGCGCATTCTCGGGGATGCCCTTGCCGGGTTTATGCAGCGGCAAGGTATTTCGGCGAGGGACGTGGGCAAGCTTGCACTCTACGCACCTGACGGACGCCGACACTCTCAGTTGGCCCGGCAATTGGGTTTCTCGGTGGAGCAGCTGCAGGACGGAATGTTTGACAGGTTGGGCAACACCGGAACTGCGTTTGTCCCGATGATGCTTGTCTCGGCACTGGAAACAGCCCACCCCGGTCAACTATTGGTAGCTGCGTCCTACGGGGATGGCAGCGACGTCCTCGGATTTCGCATCTCTGGGTCTCCCGTGGGTAGTCGTTTATCCTCAGGATTGGGCGGCTACCTAGACTCGGGTCGGGCGCTGGACAGCTACGAGACCTATGCCAAGTGGCGTGATGTTTGGCTAACCGATGCCGCGTCGCGAAGGCCGCAAGCCCAATCGCCATCGGTCTCTGCCCTCTGGAGGGAAAGTGACCGTAACATACGTTTTTACGGAACAACTTGCAATCAGTGTGGATTCGTACAATACCCTCCACAGAGGGTTTGCGTTAAGTGTCAAGCGCGGGACGACTCAACTCCTCTTCGTTTGAGCGACAGGCCCGGAAACGTTTTCACTTATTCAATGGACTACCTTGCCGGGACTACAGATACGCCGCTGGTGATTTCCGTAGTGGACTTCGAGGGAGGAGGTCGTGCTCTGTGCATGATGACGGACAGGGAGTTGGACGAAGTAGAAATAGGCATGCCTGTGGAAATGAGCTTTCGGAAACTGCGAGTAGTTAACGGAATACACAACTATTATTGGAAGGCGGTGCCGCGGCGAGTGGCAACTGAATCTAACTGATAGCTTCCTTCTTGGAAAACGCATCATTGGCAGAGGTAACTATGAGGGGAATTAAGGACAGGGTGGCAATAGTAGGAATGGGCTGCACCAAGTTTGGGGAGCGCTGGGATGCCAGCTCCGCCGACCTTATGGTGGAGGCAGCCTACGAGGCCTACGAAGATGCTGGTATCGAAGGCAAAGACATTCAAGCGGCCTGGTTGGGCACTGTATCCTCTTTTCGAACTGGCCAGCCTCTGGCTGACGCGCTTAAGCTCGACTACATACCCATTACTCGAGTGGAAAATGCGTGTGCGACCGCCACGGACGCATTCCGGAATGCTTGCTATGCAGTAGCGGCAGGTGTCTATGATATTGTGCTCGCCTTGGGAGTAGAAAAACTAAAGGACTCCGGTTTCTCTGGTCTCGCCGTGCCTGAGGCACCGGGCTCGGACGTAAACCCTCCCGTGCCGCCTCCTTCGCAGTTTGCTTTGGCCGCGACGCGCTATTTTCACGAGTATGGCATTTCCTTTGAAGAAGGCAAGCAGACCCTGGCCCAGATCGCGTCCAAGAACCACCACAACGGGACGATGAGCCCCAAGGCGCATTTCCAGAGGGAGGTTAGCGCTGAACAGGTAGCCAACGCTCCGATGGTCGCGTGGCCTCTAGGTTTGTTTGATTGCTGCGGCGTAAGTGATGGAGCGGCTGCCGCGATAATCACGACTCCTGAAATCGCGCGGACTTTTCGTGATGACTACATATTGGTGAAGGGTCTCGGGTTGTCGGTGGGTGCCTTCGGTATCATAAGAGACGACTGGGATTTCACTCACTTCCCTGAGACAACGCGTGCCAGTCAGGCGGCATATCAAGAGGCAGGAATCGATGATCCGCGGCGCGAGATTGATTTGGCGATGGTCCATGACTGCTTCACAATCACGGAGTTAATCATCTACGAAGATCTGGGATTCAGCCCCCGAGGCCGCGCCAGTTTAGATGTTGAAGCTGGAACCTTTGCATTGGAAGGGGAGTTGCCTGTAAATACTGATGGCGGCCTCAAATGCTTCGGGCATCCCATTGGCGCCAGCGGGATCCGGATGATCTACGAAGTTTACAAACAGCTTCAGGGCAACGCTGGAGCTCGTCAGCTCAAGAAGGCCGACCTGGGACTGACGCACAACCTGGGTGGCCGCCCGGGTTCTTTCACATGCTCGGTCGCCCTCTTTGGAACCCGTGACTAGATGCTGTAGGAATCAGTTGCGCAATGTGAACCAATGACTGTCGCGCTCCATCGGAGCGCGACTTTTTTTGGACGCAGATAATTCACATAATATAAGAAAACATTCAAAAATCACTTAAATTTCCATTGCTTGTGCAGTCGGTCGCCTGATATAAATCAAGATGACATAACCCGCGATGGGGTGAGCAGTGGCCGTTTCCGATTTCCCGGCAGCCACAACGGGTCAGACCAACGGACAGAGCAGCTTCAAGCACCGGGCGGTGAACATCACCGGTAGAGGTGCGGACGTAACCTTCGTCATCGACGAGAACGCACCGATGGAAGTAGTGGCCCGAGACCTTGGCGCGCAGCTCTCTGGAAGAGGAGCACTCTTTTCCGAAGGCGGAGTGAGCGTCAATACCGGGGAGCGAGTCTTCAGCTCGTGGGAAAAGGCCGCAGTGCGGCGAATATTTGAGGACAACTCGGGACTCAGAGTATCGCGTTTTATCTCGTCGGCCGGAGACTACGAAACAGAGAACCAAGATGGCATGGACCACACCCTTGCCAAGCCCCCGAAAAGGCGATTTGTTCAAAGGCCAGCGGCTCCGCCAAGCACAGCAAGCTCAGGGCAAACTAGTTACGCCCGGGGCAACCCTCGGAACCGTAGTCACGCAATGATAATCACCTCGACCTTCAGGTCAGGAGAGGCTATTCGCCACTACGGCGATGTCGTGGTTCTTGGGGATGTGAATCCCGGGTCAGAAATCACAGCCGACGGGGACATTGTGGTGATGGGATCGCTTAAGGGGCTCGTCCATGCCGGTGCAACGGGGGACAACCGGGCGGCCGTTATTGCATTGGAGATAGCGTCGCCGCGCATCCGAATCGGGGACTGTGAGGCCGTGGTTCAGCGGGGCAACGAAGGGAAGCCTGCTCACGGGACCCGGGCCAAGGAGCTTGACATCGCAAGACCTACAATTGCTTATACCCGACGAGGGGGCATCTTCATCTCGCCGTTCGCCGGGCGTTTCGCCAGATATACGAAAGGGGTACCTTATGACGGGTAAAACGATCGTCGTCACCTCCGGCAAGGGAGGCGTTGGAAAGACAACAGCCACCGCCAACCTTGGGGCCGCCCTGGCCATGCGCGGGCACCGAGTGGTGGTTATAGACACGGACATCGGCCTGCGCAACCTGGATGTGATCATGGGGCTGGAGAATCGCATCGTCTACGATCTCGTAAACGTGATCGAAGGCAAGTGTCGAGTGCGCCAGGCCATGATCAAGGATAAACAGGGCCTGGATCTGTATCTGATACCTGCGGCGCAGACCCGCGACAAAGACAGCATAGACCCTGACCAAGTAAGGGAACTCTGTTCCCAACTGGAGCAAGAACACGACTACATCCTCATTGACTGTCCGGCAGGCATCGAACAGGGCTTCAGGAACGCCACTGCGGCAGCGGAGGAAGCGGTTATCGTCACCACCCCGGAAGTAGCATCCATAAGGGACGCCGACCGTGTAATTGGACTGCTGGAGGCGTCGGGACTGCACCAGCCCAGGCTCATCATCAACCGAATTTCCGCCGACATGGTGAAGCGTGGCGAAATGATGAGCCAGGAAGATGTAGAGTCGCTACTGGCCATCGAACTGCTCGGCCTAGTGCCCGTGGATGAGCGAACCGTTTCCGCCGCGAATCGTGGGATACCAGTGGTGCATGACGGGAGGTCCCCGGCCGGGGCCGCCTTCATACACATTGCGGCCAAGATAGACGGCGAGGAAATGCCGGTAAACGAAATCATGCCCCGTTCCGGAATGTTCGGCAAGCTACGGGATATCGTGGGCATAAGAGGGAGGGCTTTCTCCCATGCGTGAACTGATACAGTGGTTGTTGGGACTGGCCTACAGGGACAGACAATCTTCCAGCGAGATTGCCAAGCAAAGGGTCCGCCTGGTCCTTATTCAGGACCGCGTTGAACTGGCCCCAGACGTGATGCAGCAGATGAAGGAGGAAATCCTGGAGGTTGTCTCGCGTTACATGGTGGTAGATGACGACTTCATAGAGTTTGAAGTTCGCCGACTGGAAGAACTGATCATGCTGGTGTCCAATATTGAAATCAAAGATGCCAGTATGCTTACGGCAGCAACGGCCCGGTAGACACCGCCCGATGTTGGGCAGGGGGTAGCGCCGCGACGCGAATGGGGCAGCTTCGACCTGAAGCTGCCCTGTTCTTTTGGCAGGGCTGCTTGATTGCGGCCACTCAGGCTGCAATCTATAATCTGGCGGTCTACCCCAATTATCAGGAGGCCAGATATGCCCGGGAACAAGCTGAACATCGGCAACGTAGAGATAACTTCTCTCTCGGACGGGCTCTTGGAGTTTGACCTCTGCAACTTCTTTCCTGCCATTCCGAACGAGGACTGGCACGGGCACGAAAGCCACCTGACCGAAGAAGGGGGCGTACGATTCAACCTGGCCTGCTATGTCATCCGCTCCGAGGGCAAGACCATCGCCGTGGATACCGGGCTTGGGCCGAAGCCAACTCCTGATACGCCGTGGGGGGAACTGCTGAACGACTTCGCTGTCCACGGAATTAGCCCCGGCGACGTGGATATGGTGGTGATGACCCACGCGCATCGCGACCACATCGGCTGGAACGTCGTTTCGCAGGACGGGAATTACGTTCCGACGTTTCCCAACGCCCGCTACTATGTCAGCAGCAGAGACTGGGAAGCGTGCCACGACCCGGAGTTGATAGAGACCCGGTTCCCCAACGCGCCGGACTGCGTCTGGCCGCTGGAGGGACTGGGAGTCCTGGAACTGATGGAAGGCGAGTATTCCCTGACCAGCGAACTGACCATGATGCCGACTCCGGGCCATACGCCTGGCCACATGAGCATCATGGTTTCCTCGCAGGGCGAGCGGGGCCTGGTGCTTGGCGATGTGCTTCACAACACGGTGCAGATTGAAAACACCGACTGGGTTTCCCGGGCCGACATTGACCCGGAGCAGACCCGCATCACGCGACGGGACATGATGAACCGGCTGGAGCAGGAAGGGATTCCCGTGGCGGCCGTTCATCTGGCGGCTCCCGGGTTCGGGCGCATAGTCCGGTCCGAGGGCCGGCGTTACTGGCAGGCCATCTAGCTGGCCCGGAGCCGGCCGGACACAACCGACACCGGGAGGTGAACCGTCATGGCCAAGAATGGGTTCAAGATAATCGACGCTGAACTGCACGTGATGGAGCCCGTCGACCTCTGGGAGAAATACATCGACCAGGAGTTCAAAGACCGGGCGCCGCGGCGCCTCAACGAAAGGCGGTGGGATATCCGGACCGTGGTGGAAGGCGATGTGATGGCCAGCATGACCGACTACAACTGGCCGGCACGGAGCAACGAGGAAGAGGACACTCTGGCGGAGCGGTACGCGGAAGAGATTGCCGCCAACTTCGACCCTGCGTCGCAGGTCAAGGCGATGGACCGGGAGGGACTGGACCTGGCGGTGCTGTATCCGACCTCGGGAATGTACATCACGGCCAGGAACGGGATGGACCCCCGATTCGCCGAGGCTGCGTGCCGGGCCTACAACAACTGGCTGTACGACTACATCCAAGAGGGAGACTCGAAGAGGATGTTCGGGGCGGCGGCGCTCTCGCCTCACGACGTAGAGACCGCGGTGATCGAGGCGCGCCGATGCGTCAAGGAACTGGGCTTCAAGGCGGTCTTTCTGCGGCCCAACATGTACAACGACCGTTCGTGGCATGACCCGCATTACGACCCGCTCTGGGCAGAGGTGCAGAATCTGGACGTGCCGGTGGGGTTTCATGAGACCACGGGGTCGCGGATGCCGGTGGCCGGGGCTGACCGTTTTCCGGATGACCTGGGTATCGCCCACATCGCCACTCACTCGGTTGAGCAGATGATGTGCTGCATGGATATCATCATGGGCGGGGTGATGGAGCGGTTCCCCAAGCTGCAATTTGCTTTCCTGGAGGGCCAGTGCGGATGGCTGCCCTTCTGGCTGGGCAGGATGGACGAGCACTACGAGTGGCGGCATCCATTCGGGGAGATGCAGCAGCTCAAGATGATGCCGTCGGAGTATTTCAACCGGCAGGGCTACGCCGCGGTCGAGTGCGAGGAGACATTCGTGTCGCACGTGGTGGAAGCGGTGGGCGACGAGAGGCTGCTGACCACGAGCGACTATCCTCACGGGGACGCCAAGTATCCGCACACGACGGAGACGTTCCTGGAGCTGCCGCTTTCGGACGAAAGCAAGCGGCGCATCCTGTGGGATAACCCGGCCCGACTGTACAAGCTCTAGGGAAAATTTGAAGGCAGACACGGAGGAAGCGCCGGGGTAGACAGGGATTGCCCCGGCGTTTCGTTTTAGCTTCGGAGTTGTGTAGCAATGGAGGGGTATTGTATGCGTATCGGATTCATAGGAACGGGAAACATCGGGACTCCAATGGCCGGCAGCATTCTCAAGGCCGGGCATGAGCTGGTGGTGCACGACATTCACCGAGAGAAGACCGCGTCGCTGATTGACGAAGGGGCAGAATGGGCGGGCTCTCCTGCGGAGGTGGCAGCGCAGTGCGACATAATATGCACGTGCCTGCCTGGCCCGAGGGAGATGGAACCGGTGTCCCTTGGTCCGGGCGGCATACTGGAAGGGGCAAGACCGGGTTCGGTTTACATTGACCATACAACCAATTCTCCTCTGCTGGCGAGGCGGGTCCACGGTGTGTTCGCGGAGAAGGGGGTGGCCATGCTGGACGCGCCGGTAAGCGGTGGGGTCGAGGGCGCCATGGTCCGGGACCTCCTGGTGATGGTCGGGGGGGACGAGGAGACTTTCCAGAGGTGCCTGCCCGTGCTGGAAGCCATCGGCGAGCGGGTGATGCACACCGGGGGCATCGGGTCGGGTTGCATCTGCAAGATCATGCACAACACCGCCGTGTTTTGCGCGGACCTGGCCATGACCGAGTGCTGGACACTGGCCATCAAATCGGGGGTGCCAGCCGAGACGATCGTCGACGTGTTCCGGAAAGGGGCCATCGGCCGGATGTCGAACCTGTGGGGGAGGTTGCCGGATACGTTCTTCCAAGGTGATTTTGAGGCACGGTTTGCCCTGAGGACCGCCAATAAGGACCTCCTGCTGGGTGAAGAACTGGCAGAAGCCTATGAAGTCTCCATGCCATTGGCCGAAGTTTGCCGCGACCTATATGCCGAGGCGATGTCGCGCGGCTGGGAGGAAAACGATAGCTCGATTGTGCTGACGCTGCAGGAAGAGCGGGCCGGGGTGCAGGTCCGACCAAGTCTGTAGCCGTGTCAAGACGGTGGTACCGGGCTGAGGGCCTAACGCCGGGTTGTCCACCACAGAGGGCGCAGAGGGCGCGGAGATTTTCTTGTTGGGGTTTGGGCACCTGAGTGTTCTTCCTTAGTCTGGCCTTCTTTCGTGGGATGGGTAATCGCTGATTGTGCGGATCAGTAGGCTACGGGGCGGGGAAACGGGGTAGGAGGCCCCAGGCTACGGCCTTGGGGAGGAGGCGTCGCAGCATCTCCTGGGGGTGGGGACAGGACCCTTCCTCGCGGCATTGGCGCACGTAGCGGTTCACTTCGGTGAAGGTGGATAGACGATAGCCGGCGTCGGTGATGCGCCGAAAGAGGGGCACAGGGCTGACGCGGGGAGCGCCGCCACGGCGGGCCCCAAGGGGAGTCTGGGACATCTTGGGGGGAACCGGGTCGACGGGCGTGCAGGGAGGCGGGACGCTGCCCTCACTCATGGCATAGGCCCATTCGTCGCAGTACTGCTCGACGATGGGCCGGAGGCGGACTACGCTGAGGGGGACGATGAGCCGACGCTCGAGGGCGTTGATGCGGCGGCGGAGGCTCGACAGTGACATTATTTCTGCTCCTCTTGGGCTGTTTTGGGTAGAAACGGGCGGATTTCGGTCGGTTACTTCACAGGGAGTTCACTCATGGATCCTGCCTTTGCAGGGGCATCCCGCGGCCTTCTCGCAATAGGGAATTGGGGTTGCCTAGGGCCGGGAGTATGGCGAGAGTATGGTCGGAAATTGATTTGTCCGGACAAAGGCGGACATTTCCGGACACCGGGTTTTTGCGGGGGCCGGTGGCCTCCTTTCCGTGATTGTTTGTAAGGGCTCATACATCAATGCTAGGGATGTGTGACAAGACTATGCAAGGGGGAAATGTCAGTGACTTGAGGGTCGGGGGGTAATTCACCACGGAGGACACAGAGAGCACAGAGAATTTTGGATGGTAGTTATAGGACGACATAGGTTGTTGGGTGCGAAGGGAGGGAGGCTCGGGTTGGCGTCCCGAGCCGTTGTGGGGAGGTTGGACAGGATTCCAGGGGCGGGAGTTGGCCGGGACACCAGAGGACGATAGGACGGGATTCCAGGGGACAAGCGGGTATGGGGCCAAGAGGGCGGACGACATAATGGTCTTGATTTGAAAGTTGCCGGCCCTCGAGGACGCTGTTGCTGCTGTTGCAGGTGACGCTCTCACCCTGACCCATTCCCAGAGTGAGAGGGTATTTGTCACACGGCCTTTAAGGGAGTTCGGCGACCGCTTCGACTTCGACGAGGAAGTCGGGGTCGGCGAGACCTGCGACGACCACGGTGGTGCTGGTCGGTCGGCCCTCCTCGGGAAGCAAGGTCATTCTGACTTCCCGAATCCTGGGCAAGTTTTCGGAACCGACAACGTAGGTGGTGGTCTTGACGATGTCGGAAAGGGAACCGCCGGCCGCCTTGACGGCGATTTCGAGGTTGGCCCAGACCTGGCGTATCTGCGCGGCTGCGTCGCCGGGGTGGACGGCCTTGCCATCCATACCGCGCGGGACCTGTCCGGCGATGTAGACGGTCTTGCCCACCTTGACGACGTGGTTGTACAGGTTGGCCGGTGGCGGGGCGATGTCGGGTGGGTTGATGAATTCACGTTCCATTGAAGGGCTCCCTGCAGGTGAAATTTGAGTGCAAGCCATTGTTGACCGTCTGCGCTATGATAGCAACCGGCCAGCGGATTGAGGCGATTCGACGCACGAAAAGTGAGGGGATCATGCAGGTGATAGTTGGCGGAACGCTTATCGAGGGTCTCGGGGGGGAACCGGTCGCGGACTCTGCGGTGCTGGTTGGCGACGACGGGCGCATTGTCGACTCGGGGCCACGGGCCGCAGTGTCGTGGCCGGAAGGGACGAAGGTAACCGACGTTTCGGGCATGACGGTGATGCCGGGGCTGATCGACTGCCATGACCACCTGGCATCGTTCACGTACGACCTGCTGAGTCGCTGGGGCATGACCGAGCCACGGAGCACCAGAACGCTGCGCATCGCGAGGGTCATCGAGGACACGCTGCAGTCGGGATATACGACCATTCGCGACTGCGGGTGGTTGGAGGCGGGGTTCAGGGTTGCAGTGGAGGAGGGACTGATCGAAGGGCCCCGGCTGCTGGTGGCGGCGGGACCGCTGGGGCCGACGCACAGCGTGCAGGACCGGCCGACGTTCTCGGGGCACCGGCGTTATGAGATGCCGGACCCCAACATTCCGTACGGCGTTGCCGACGGTGCGGACGAGATACGCGCGGTGGTGCGGGAGAACGCCCGGGTGGGGGCCGACCTGATCAAGGTGTTCCAGACCGGGTTCGGACGGGCCACGCACCTGGGGACGGATGCGTGCTATGACCTGGAGGAGCTGAAGGCGCTGGTTCACGAGTCTCACGAGCAGGGGCGGCTGGTGGCCTGTCACGCGGTCGGCGGGCCGGGGCTGAGAACGGCGGTGGAGGCGGGCGTGGACTCGATCGAGCACGGATGCTATCTCGACCTGGACCATGACCTGCTGCGGATGATGGCGGACAAGGACATGACGCTGGTGCCGACGTTGACGGTGTTTGCGCATCACTCGTCGGAGGGCAATCCGGTGGCGCAGGTGGAGGCGCGGGAGTTCCGGGAGCATCACGTCGAGACGGTGCAGCAGGCGATGCGGCTCGGAGTGCGAGTGGTGGCGGGGACGGACGCCGGGGGGTGGTTCCACGGCAATAACTCGATCGAGCTGGATATGCTGGCGGACGCGGGGATGACGGCGATGCAGGCGATTGTCGCGGGGACGCGAGAGGCGGCAGTGTGCTGCGGGCTTGGGGAAGACCTGGGGACACTGGAGGCCGGAAAGCTGGCGGACGTGATCGTGGTGGACGGGAATCCGCTCAGGGACATAACGGTGCTGCAGGACAGGGAACGCGTCCGGCTGGTGATGAAGGAAGGCCAAGTGTTCCGCAGTTTGCTGGGGGAGTAGGGCCGGGAGCCGGTTGAAGCAGCGATTAGACGCGGGTGGTCGTGCGTAGAGGCTTGAGTCGAAGGTTTTGAGGGGCGGGTTTGATACCCGCCCTTACGTGTTGCTCCACTGATATTAGAACGCTATCGGGTGGTCTTATTCGGCACCTTCACCTTCCCAGTGGAAGCGGCTGTAGAGGCCGTGCTTGCCCTGTTCTTCCCAAGAGATGGTCTCGTCGTTGATGGACTGGTTGGAACGGGCGAGGGTGTGGACACTGCCGTGGATGACGTTGCGCAGGTTGGTGATGGTGGCGAGGCCCTCGCGGTCCGCCCCGCGGATGGCCTGGACCTCGAGGAGCACGCGGTCGGAGGCGCGGAGGGTGCGGGTGGTGGAGTCGATGGTGATGTCGAGAGGCACGGTGCGCACCGAGGTGAGATGTCCGTCGCGGAAGAACTGGCCGAGAATCTCCCACGGGCCGCCGGCCTCGCCGCTGAAGATGGAGCGGAGAGCCGACTGCTGGGCTTCGGTGCCTGCTTCGTCGACGTAGAGGACGGAAGTCCAGTCGCCGTCGGCCATGGTCGGGCCGGGGGAATGGACGAAGATTACCGCGCCGAGGCCGGCGAGGTCGACATCGCCGAAGCGGCCGTTGCCTATGGAGACGCCCCAGATGGCGTCGCAGTAGGAGTTGGTCGGGGGCTGGCGAAAGGTGATGTGGCAGGGGCAAAGCAGATAGCAGTTGCAGCCTTCGAACAGTTCGCCTTCGGCCCACCAGGATTGAGGCACTTACTTACCCTCATTAGCAGGTGTGACGGGGGATGACACGGGGTTTGTCCCGGGACAAGATTTGGGGGCGCACGTTCGTGCGCCCCCAAATGCCTTCGACGGCATTGCAGGTCAGGCTAGAACATCGTGCTGTCGGTGATTGCTTCGCCACTTACGATGGTCTTCATCCTGTTGCGGAAGTCGAACAACTTCTGGTCGTCCTCAGGGGAGCTGGGCTGGCCCCTGCGGCTTTCGAGGTACTCAATGAAGTCGTCGAGAGCGGCATTTTCGCGGGTGCCGCTGGGGATCTTGAAGAACTCGGCGTTAAACGTGGGCAGCTCGCCCGGGCCGAAGTAACCAGTAGTGTAGCGGCCCGTGTTTTCTGGGTGGAGAGTGTAGCCCTCGAGGTCGTGGGTGCCCTTGCCCAGCACCTGACCTGTCTGGGAGTAGTACTCCATCACGTTTTTGGCGCCGTACTTGTTGATGGGACAGACCTTCATACAGATGGCGCAACCCTCGTAGCGGGACATCACGGGGCGGCAGCGCTTGTAGATGAGCTTGTTCTTTTCGACACCGCGCCACCAGATCTTTTCGCGCATCAGAGCGCGGCCGGGACAGCGGTTGACACACACTTGGCAGACCTGGCAGAAGGCGTGGAAGCCTTAGTCCACGGGCTCGTCATAGGTTACTGGCGCGTCGGTGGTGATGATTTGCAACCGGCAGCGCGCGCCCGCATGGGGAGTCAGCAGCTGCCCGTTGGCGCCAAGCTGTCCCAAGCCAGCGGCCACGAACATGGGAATGGTGGCGGCGCTGTGGTTGCTCGGGCCGTGCACCTGCGCGGCGTAGCCAAGGGAACGGATGTAGTCGACCATCTCGAGGCCCATGGGCGCCTGGGTTTCGTAGGTGCCGAAGTGACCGTGCTCAGCGGCCATGCTGGGAGCAGACTGGGTCTCTTCAAAGTCCTGCTCCAGGGCCAGACAGATGGCGTTACCGAACTTTACGTGGTCCTTGCGGTCCTGATAGATGTAGCGGGGGTCGTGGGCGGTGAATCCCACTTCCAAGTAACCCATTTCTCGGGCCTTGGTGCGGATCAGGTCGGTGACGTCCTCACCGGTGGGAGTGCCCGTGGGAGGCAGTTCACCGGAGCGATTCATCAGGGGATAGTACTGTTCCATCACGGCCTGGTGCTCGTGGTGGTACTGCTGCATCTCCTCGGTACCCACCGTTGGCGCCCACTCGGTGTCGGCGGCGTGTTCGACCTGCTGGCGCTGGAGCGGATACTCCCGGCTATAGAAGTCCACGTCCTTTTTGTTCATGGGGATGCCGGGCACGGTTTCCAGTTCTTCCGGGACGGGAATCTCCACTGGATCGTCGCCGTGTCGTCGACCCGGGCGCACTACGACGTGACCGATCTTCAGCATAGTGAAACTCCTCCTCTCAACTAAGGGGCAGATTACGGGGATTTTGAATCATGGGCCCGGCAATGTCAATTCGGTGAGAAGGCAGGGACCGGGATTGCGAATCGGGTGGTTCGACAAGCGACGAGACGGGGATTTGAATCCCGCCTGGGCGGGAATAACGGGAATAACGGGTTGTAAGGCGAAAAACCACCTGAATTGGAACGCTATCGGCGGCGAGCGGGAGAGTTCGGAAGTGGCTGGGGTGGTCAATCAGGCTTCTTCGGTTTGGGACTTTTCGCCCACTCACACTGTCTCCTTTGGGCAGAAGGAACGGCGAGCAGACGGAACGGTTCAGAATCCCATGCTGTCGAGGTGTGCAAGTGCAGACTCCAGTCTCATTTTCTGAGGGCCTCTCGCGTAGGGTGTAACATTCTGTAACATTTTGTAACACCCGTATCAATTAGGCCTCCTTTTGCGACGGGCTATCCTGTTGATTCAAGGCGCTAAATTTGGAAATTCAAGAGAGTCTTGTTTCAGAACAATTGTACGACTGAATGCACTTCAGCGCAAGGGAGAGATTTCAGCAGCCAGGACGATTGGGAAGACGGAACCTGCAGAGTCGGCCGGCAGTGGGTCGGTAGGAATTTCCCTGTCTCGGCTTTCTCTGTTGCTGAGAGTTGACCTCTACCCCCTGCCTTCGCAGGGGCAGGCTCTAATCCTCCCCTTCTATAGGAGGGGGAATAGAAGTTGGGAGGGGCGCCTTGCAATCGTCCGGCCTCTGCGAGGGCAGGCTTTGGCCTTTCCCGGAGAAGAGAGTCCAACTATTTGGATCTGCATATATCCGGAGGCGCGGATTGCCCGCCGTGCGTGGGTAAACTAAGATATAAATGAGACAAGCCGCGCTGCGTAACAGAGTGCGGCGGCGAAGGCCGGAGTAGACAGAAATGCCGGGCAGAAAGTCGTCCGACGATAAGGGTCTACAATTCAATGCCATTTTCGAAGGGATGGATGCGTCGTACAGGGACGCGGTGGTCAGCCAGGCGCTGAGTTCGCGCGGACAAGTGGCGTCGGACGCGACCAACGCGCTGAACACGGCCATACAGAAGAGCCGGGTCAGGGTCACCGGGTACCGGGACGCCATTCGTGCGCCGCACACGATGCTGCGGGCCCCGATAGCGCAACTTGTCGCGGCCAACGGCGAAATCGCCGGGGCGGTGCTGCGTGTGTGGGGGGAGTCGCAACCGGCGCTGCGGGAGAGGGTGGTTGAATTTTTGCGGAGCGCGGGGGTGGAGGCTGAGAACGCCGACCATTCAGCCAAACAGTTCCAGGGCACCTGGACGACCATGGAGTGGAACGCGCAGAAGGCAGAGTTTCTGCAGCGTTACTCCGACGACGTGTTCGGAGAGCACGATGCCGGGCTGATGCTCTGTTATGTGGCGGGACGAGTCCCCGGGACGCGAGGACGCAGTGCGGCCGGAGTGGTTTCGGAGTCCAGCAAGAGGCGCTTCGAGGAGTTCCTGGACTTCCTCAAGGAACTGCCGGCAGGAGCGCCGGAGTGGGAAGAGGCTGTGCCCGAATTCCTGGACGCCTTCAGTGAACTGATAGCTGCCAAGGAGGTGGAGCTCAAGTGGGTCGACGAGTTTGATGCAGCCTTGCTCTCGATAAAGAGAGAATTTGAAGAAATTCTGACGTTTTTCGAATGTGATACTGAAGAGTGGTCTGCTCAAAGAGTATCACGGACGGTTGATCCACCCACGGCAATGAGACTTGTCGAAGAGCTGGGAGATGGGCTGGCGGAATACAGGCCGATTCATGACAGGGCTCAAAGCATAAGCGAGGAGAGAGAGCGGGCGGGGCGTCGCGAGGAGCTGCAGCCACGCATCCTGGACCTTGCCCAGCGGATGGACGAGCTGATGGAGGAGTCGGCCCAAGACGAATCGGGAGGCCCGGCCGGGAACGGTGTGCCGGTGCAACGCGAAGGCGACGGACCCCATGAGCACTCGGAGTTGATCGCGGCTGGGCAAGAGCCGACACCGACCAACCCGCTGCAGGAGGCTTTGACCGCGGCCGAATCGCATCACGGGGGGCATGCGGTGCCGTCGCAAGCGCATCCTGATGCGGCAGCTGAAATTGAGGGGTTGAAGACCGAGGTAGGGAGGCTACTGGAAAACGTCAATTCCCTCAATGCCCAAATGCAGGTGTTGAAAGACCATAATGAGGCGCTTGAGACGGAACTGCAGGACAGCCAGCGGAGAGAGGATTCCTGGAGAATAGCCTTTCGTTCGGCCAAGGACGATTCGCCGGAGGTGGAATCTGAGGAAGGCCTCGAGATAGAGAGCGTGAACGATGCGGTCGAACTGGCGAAGAGTCGATTCCGGCAGGAATTGGTGTTCGCTCCCAACTCCGAATCAAGCGTTGAGGAGAATCCCTTCACTCATCCGCAGAGAGTGTGGGAAGCGTTCCGATGGCTGGCCACGACATACTATGCGTCGAAGATGGGCCGACTGAGAGTCACGGACTTTGATCAATCAATCAAAGAGGCGTGCGGGTGGTGGTACAAGGGAGACCAGGGGGAGACCACGCTGTCCCGCTACGAGAAGTCGTACACCACGCGGGTGGACGGCAGGCGGCACTGGCTGGCTGAGCACATAGGGAAGGGCACCAGTTTCGATGCGCGCTACACCATCCGCATCGCCTTCGTTTGGGACCGGGAGCGTCGGCAGGTGGTAATCGGATATATCGGAAGACATCAGCAAACTGACGCGAGCTGATTCTCAGAGGGTTCGTGGCAAGAGCCCGATGTTAATGGTGCACGGGCCGAAGCGCCATCCCTGATTCCTGTGGAATCGAAGGAACGCTCTCACCCTCACCCTCTCCCAGGCGGGAGAGGGTATTTGTTACTCACCCTCTCAGGGCTTCCAGCCTTCAATGAAGCGGTCCCGTGCCTCGACGATGGCGCGGAGCTTGGCCTCGGCGACGACGGTGGACGCGACCGGGTTGTCGGCGAAGGTGGCGAAACCGCAGTCGGGTGTGAGCAGGATGCGGTCGCGGCCGAAGAGGTCGGAGGCGCGGCTGATTCTATAGCCAATGTCCTCGACGGATTCGACGGTGTCCAACTTCTGATTGACGACGCCGACGCCGATGCGCTTGTCATCGGGGATGTCTCGCAGCACTTCGGCCTCGCCGGCGCGTTCGGTGCAGAGTTCGAGGAAGAGGGAGCCGACACGGGCGCGCTTCAGCACGCTGAGGAGCGGGCGATAGTCGCCGGCGAGGGCCGCCGATTCGTCGCGGGTCCAGTTGCCGCGGCAGATGTGGAGTCCGAGTCGTTCTTCGGGGAGGCCGCGGGTCACCTCGTTAAGGAGGTTGACGGCGAAGTCGAGCTCCAATTCGGGCTCCAGCTTTTCGCTGAGTGCGCCGCACATGAAGCTGCGGTTCTGAGTCGCGGCCCCGAAAACGACCTCGGTCAGCACCGGTTCGTCGAATTGTACGAGCGGAGCACCGGATGAGAGCAGGAAGTGCAGCTCTTCACGCAGGACGCGAACGACGTCTTGAGCGAGGTCCTCGCGGGTGTCGTATGGGCGGTCGGTGAGGCAGTCGAGCCACATAGTGCGGGTGAGCAGGTATGGGCCGGGCAGGGCGACCTTTACCGGGCGGTCGGTGCAGGAGGCTGCGAAGTTGAACTCGTGAAGAGCGAGTGGACTGCTGCGTCCCAAGCTGCCGTAGACCACGGGGTGGCGAACCTCGGCGGCCGGGACGTCGAGGGCGCGGAGCTCGAGTTCGAATTCCTCCGGGTCGTCGACCATCGCAGTGAGGTCGCTGAGGGGGATGAGCTGGCAGTTCTCGAGGAGTCCGCCCACGAAGCTGGCGTAGCTGTCGCGGCGCTGTTCGCCGTCGGTGAGGACATCGGCGCCGGCCTTGGCCTGGGAGTCGAGGGACAGCCGGGCCGCGTCGTCGGCGGTGGCCTGGAAATCGATGTCGCTCAGTCTGCCTTCGAGGCGGTCGTGGACTGCCTGAAGCATCCAACGGGGGCGCGGCCAACTGCCGATGCCCATTACGGACAGGGGAGCTATTGCGGGTGAAGGGGCAGGCGGGGGAAGGGACTGAGGGATGGTTACGGGGACGCGGAGGTGAGGACCGATAGCGGTGGCGGCGATTGCTGCAGGCGCCGGAGCGGGCCGGGTGAAAGGGCCCCTGCTAACGAGGTAACTTCGCTGGCGACCGGATTTGGTCCAGGAGAGCATCTGGTTCTTGGTGAGCCGACACCACGCGGGCAGTTCGACCTCGACGGTGGAATCGGTGGAGAGGATTTCCAGAAGTCCACCGGGTTCCAAGGGGTCGATGTGCCTGCGGATGAGGAGCAGGAGCCCCCCTCCGCAGTCCAGGTCGCCACCATCGAAGCTGACGTGGGGTTCGTACTGGTGATTTTCGACGGGATCCATCGGCTGCCCTCACGGGTGCAACAGGGTTGTCAAATCAATAGGAAACACAGGGAGTGCCGTCGGAGAGCAGCTCTACGAGGACTGCACCGCCAACGATGCGGGCGCCGGACACGAGGTTTTCCTCGTCGAGGCCACGCTTGCGGAAGCAGGGGGCGCACACGAGGATGTGGCCACCGGCCTCGGCAAAGTTGTCCATGAGCTCCTTGATGGGAAGGAAGCCATCCTCATGGACATCATCGGAGAAACCGTTCTGGGACCATTGGACGCCCTCGGTGGTGAGGAACACGGTGGTGTCCTTCTCGGAGCCGAGGGCGGCATTGGCGATGACGAATGCCACGGTCGACTTGTCGGTGTCGTCCTTGGCGTGGCTGAGCATTACGCAGAACTTGTCGGACATTAGAACTGATTGCCTCCGTAAGTTGTGGCGGGACGAGCTTTGTCAGCCGCCCTTCTGTTCGATCCAGTAGTCGGGGTGGTCGGCACGGAGCAGGCGGCGGCGGGTCAGCCGACACCAGGCGGGGAGGTCCTCGTGGGCGCCGAGGTCGTATGTCGTCAGCTTGAAGATTTCGCCCGACTGCAGGGGCTGGAACTTTTTGCGCAAGAGGATTATCACCTCGCCGCAGCCCATATGGCCGGCGTTCCATTCGGCGGCCACGGGCAGCACTTCGGTGCCGACTGATGAGTTGCCGGGGTTATTTTCGGGCATGGGCAATGCTCCGTGAATCCCACTATGTGCACCTGCCCGTACCGGGGAGCCGTGGGTGCAGGACGCACGGCAAGGCGGCATACGGTAGGGGGTGCCGGGGGACACGCGAAATTATACCCAAGAAGTTGAAATTCGCCAACCGGGCCGGGGCACAACGGCGGGGTTCCGAATCAGGTGGTCCGGTAAATCAGGCGTCCCTGGATTGAGGCTTTTGCACCCCGAACCCCAATCTTCGGGCAGACAGAATGGAACAAAACCCCGTGGCTCTGGTTGGATGACAGCCGGGAAAGCCGGGTCTCATAAAGACCAGTCTCATAACGTCATCCGGAGGCTCTCGCGTGACGGTGTAACATTTTGTAACATTTTGTAACTAGCCTGGTAATTTTGGCCCTTGATTGAGACAGGGAAATCGGGCGGTTCATTGCTTCTTGCATAAGAACAATTGTACGATATACAATGCATTGAGGCAAGGGAGAAAATTCAGCAGGGCATCGTTTCGGGTCTGGCTGTGAGGTGAGGAATGAGGCAGGATTTGGATCTCTGCGGGCGCGGCAATGACGGCCTGGAAGGCGAAAAGCCACCTGAATTGGAACGCTATCGGGGCGCATCGGCAAATCGGAGGCAATTCCCCGAACGCAAATGTGGCAGGCGAGGGCCGGGAAGGATAGAGTCGAAAACGTTTCTTGCTAGAATGTTCGCAAACAATTTCATTGATGGCGAAAAACGTGAAGGTGAATAACGGTGGCTGACAGCACAGGACAGACATCCAGGTACACAATGGGTTACAGCGAGGAGTTCCGGCAGCTTCTGAACCGTCGCAGCCTGCAAACGCACGCCGCTCACTTGGTGCCGCACCTGAAGGCAGGGCAGCGGGTGCTGGATTTCGGTTGCGGACCGGGGACGATCACGGTGGGGCTGGCGGAGGCGGTGGAGCCGGGCGAGGTGCACGGGATCGATATGGAGGAGTCGCAGATCGAACTGGCGCGGGCCGCGGCGGAGGCCGGAGGGCACGGGAATGCGACGTTCCACGTCGGGAGCGTTACCGAGTTGCCGTTCGAGGACAACTATTTTGACGTGGCGCACTGTCATGCCGTGCTGATGCATGTGCCGGACACGGAGAAGACTCTCAGCGAGGTCAAGCGGGTGCTGAAGCCAGGAGGAATCATCGCGAGCCGTGAGACGGTGGTGGCATCGTGTTTTGCGGAGCCTACGACTGACGAGCTGAGGTCCGGGTGGACGGTCTTCGGCAACCTGATTGCGGCGAACGGCGGTCATCCGCAGATCGGCCGGGACCTGAAGGACTGGTTCGTACGGACGGGGTTTACAGACGTTCAGGCGACGGCCTCGTTCGACGTGTTCAGTGCGCCGGAGGACGTGGCGTTCCTGCACGGGTTCATTATGGACTGGTTCTTCATGCAGTACGTGATCAAGGCGGCGACGAGCTACGGGCTGGCAACGCACGAGCAGTTCGACCAGTGGCGCGCGCACCTGGAGGAATGGAGGGGGCACGCGGGAGCAATCGGCGCCATTGCCTTTGGGGAAGCGATCGGGAGCAAGCCGTAGGGTGCCATAGGCCAAGAGGGCTGCGGCTTCATCGCGCGGAAGCCATAGGGTGCCATAGGCCAAGAGGGCTGCGGCTTCATCGCGCGGAAGCCATAGGGTGCCATAGGCCAAGAGGGCCGCGGCTTCATCGCGCGGTCGGAAGCGGGCGCCGTTGCTGAAGGTCAGCGGGACGCATCCACCTGGACGGTGAGGACGTCGACGTCGTGGTACTTCTGGTGACGGACTGACGTGGCGTAGTAGAGCAGCAAGCGGAAGGAGAGCTCGCGCTCGTTGGGTGCCGGCGGAAGGCTCTGCAGGTGGGACAGGTAGTCCTCGACGTTCT
Organism: Dehalococcoidia bacterium; assembly: GCA_963667415.1. Lineage (GTDB taxonomy): Bacteria > Chloroflexota > Dehalococcoidia > Lucifugimonadales > UBA3495 > VXOI01. The sequence continues at coordinate 2,363,089 of OY763410.1, forward strand.
CACCCTGCAGGGAAGTGGCAAATTCGATCTGGGCCGAGTTGCCCTCGTTACTGGCCGTTACGGTGAGGTGCAGGGGCCTTTCGTCTTCGTCGTCCTGCATCAAGATGGCCAGGGTTTCCTCACCGGCCGAGGCCAGACGATCCCGAGAGGCGGTGTTCCAGCCTATCCTCCGGGCGTAATCGCGGAGGAAACCGTCGACCTTTGGGAGAGCTTCGCTGTCCAGAGCGACCTGGAGACGCCCGCGCCTTCTGCGGGTGAACTCGAGGAAGAGCATGAGAGCGACTGCTACGAGGGCACCTGAAGTCATGCCGTTGCCGAGCAGGACGGACAGAAATCCGTCGCCAAGAAGTTCGGGCAGGATCCATCCGTTCTGAAAGCCTGCGCCGATCCAGAAAGCAAGCCCTGCGATAACTGCCTTCCGGTGGTCGAGGCCGTCATCGATGATGATTTTCATGCCCTGAACGAAGAGGAGGCCAATCAGAAGGGTGACGTAGGCCGCGGCAACGGGGCCGGGGATTGCGATGATCAGGGCGGCGACCTTGGGGAAGAAGGCGGCCGCGACGAAGACAACGCCGATGGCGATGCCGACGCGTCGGGCGGCGATGCCGGTGACCTCGGCGAGGGAGATGCTGGAGGAGTAGGTGGTGTTGGGCAGGGTGCCGGCGACACCGGAGAGGAAGTTTCCGACGCCGTCGGCGTTCAGGGCGCCCTGCACGACGCGGAAGTCGGTGGCGCGAGGCTGGCGGCGGGAGACGCGCTGAATCGCGACGCCGTCTCCGATGGTCTCGATTGCGCCGACGAGGGTTACGACCACGAAGGCGGGGAGCAGGGCCCAGAATTCGCGGCCGGGGGCGACCTCGATACCGGGCCAAGAGGCGAGAGGGATGCCGACCCAAGGCGCGTCGACGATCAGACTGACATCGTACAAGCCGAAGGGAGCGGAGACAGCGCAGCCGACTATCACGGCAACGAGGGGGGACCAGAGTCGCAAGGAAGGGGGAGCGCGCAACACCAAGGCACCGACGATGGCGAGAGTCACACCGGCGGCCACGGGGGCGGCGGCACTGGAGACTCCGTCGGGGACGTTGTTCAGTTCCTGGAAGACGAAGGGCATGACGGTGGCCGCGATGAGCATAATCACGGTGCCGGTGACGACGGGGGTGAATATGCGGCGGAGCAGGGACAGCCTGGCGGCCAGGACGAACTGGAATAACGAGGAAACGATGATCAGGCTGGCCATGGTCGAAGGCCCGGCCTCCTTCAGGGCGGCGATGCAAACGGCGATGAATGCGCCCGAGGTGCCCATCATCAGGACGTGGCCGGCCCCGATTCGCCATACGCGGGCAGCCTGGAGGATGGTGGCGATGCCGCTTATGAGCAGTGCGGCGAAGACGCCCCACTGGATGTAGGACTCGGGTTGGTCGGCGATTCGGGCGACGATGACGACAGTGAGGGCGATGCCTGGGAGCGTGATGGCCGCGGCCTGAAGGCCGATCCCGGCGGATATGGGCAGCGGAGGATTGTCCTCAGGTTCGTAGCGGACGTTTTCGTTTATGGGTGTGGTGTCCAACTGATCCTCTTCTGGCAGAAGCGGCGTGGATTGCGGTGGAGGGCGACGTGGGACCGTCGAATAGCCTAATGCAACGGGACAGTCGTTTGCAATCACGAATGGCAGGCTGGCAATGGCCAGCGAGGGATAGGGAGGGATGCGAGGGCTTGTCATTCCGTCAGGAGGAGTGGCGATGCGCGAATGGAAGGCGGGTCGTGTCCGGTGGATGGCGGCGGCGGAGTTGGGCAGAAGCCGGAGCGGATGAATGGGACGGAAGAGGGCACCATCTTCGAGATGTTGTTGGGGGCGCAGTAAGCCTACCGAGGTACTCTACCCGGCCAATAACTAAGGAATGACATTGGGGAGCCAATTGTTCCTCATGTCATCCAGCGAGCATGGCATCCAATCAGGCGTCCCGGAGAAGTGGCTCACAGTACAGGTCAACATGAGGATGGCTTAGGTAGGCTAGGGGGCACTTACTCGATTGCCCACGGCACGGGCTCTACTTGTCCCTGCCATTCCTGAGCCAAGCGGTTTCCGTATTGTCCGGCGTAGCAGAAGCTCTTCAGAAGCATCAATTCCACATACCAGAGTCCCAACTCCCGAGCCTGGAAATAGATGTCACCGGATGGCATTTCAAGCTTCATTTTCGAATGAACTAGGTCATTTCGCATCTCGACCAAGGTCTGTGGTCCGTCCTGGAATGTCATGCTATTCGCTAATTCTTTCAGTTTCTTAAGTTCGGAGGGAATTTCCCACGGAATCCCGGCTTCTTTCAATGCGTGCGCTATCCATGCTCCCGCTCCCTCCTTCCTATTACCCTTGGCCTTAGCCAATTCGTGGGAGAGTCTCTCCGGTGCAGCCTGAGTGAGGACAATGCCACCTTCCAAGCTACGAGTCTCGTTACTGAGGAGATACCACTGAAGTGCCATCTTCAATGGGTGATGTTCTGATTCTTCCCAGAGTCGCCTATAGAAACCCGGGAACAGCTCAGCTAGAGTCATCCCGTGTTTGCGATCGAACCACGAGCGTTCCCCTAACCAGGGACTCGGGCGACTAGCGCTCCACGTCTCCCACACTCGCTGGCCGTTGTCATTCATGCCAGCAACAAGGGTAAGCCCGCAATTAGCGCCTCGCGCGAACGAAAGGAATAAACGTAACAGTTTCATGAGAGGAGTCACCTGGCTCACCGAGAACGGCTTCCAATCGGAACGCCGTATAGAGCCTTCGTGTGTGAGGCCGTATCCGCCATCGGTGCGCAGTCGCTTCAGTATCTCGCGTGTGTTCTTGAAGGACTTCACCTCAATCACCCACGGCGAGGCTTCTAGTCTGACAAAGTCGCGCCGCTGATAGCCTCGCCTAAATTCCTCAATGGTCTTCGGAGGTTGATACTCCTCCCCCAAGAAAGCTGGAAAGTTAAGCAGACCGAATTGTACTTCCGTTAGTTCACCCACAGGCTGCATGGGTGTTACAGATCCATTGGTTACAGTGAACGAGCCCTTGCAGAGTAGCTTATCCTTGATTCGATAAAACCTGACGTGGTCAGAGTGATTACTAAAGGTCTCACCAGAGGCCAATGAAATTTCGAACGCTCCTGCCGACTCATTGAAGTCGGACGGGAGTTGGACGCTGTCAATTTCAATGCAGATGCGCGGGGTCGGAGATAAATGGAGCATGACCTGAGCCAATACATTGCCGACAGGTGCGGCGTTGATGGTTCGTATCTCCGTCTCGGCTACTTTGATCGACCCGTTCGCGCTCCCGGTCAACACTGATCTCTCCCTAGAGCTTCATAGCCAAGATAGCAATGGACCGCGTCGAGCCGTACAAACACTGCGTCCGGTTCTAAGACTGGACGAACTCGCTTTGTGGACGCGCCCTATTGCTTACTACTGTGCAAGTAAGTTGGAGGAGTGGGCGGTGCAGGACTCGAACCTGCGACCCCCTGCGTGTAAAGCAGGTGCTCTAACCATCTGAGCTAACCACCCGTGCAGCATCTATCATAGTGTCGCCATCGATTATCGTAAAGGCTGTTGGCTCCGGAGGTTTTTTCGCTTGTTGACATATAATTGCGATAGTCAAGAGAATCCTCAGCTCAAAGAGGAGGCGGGATATGTCGCAAGATAGATGCATCATTTATGTCGGAATGCATGACGGGGTTTGCTCGGTGAGCAGCGATGATGGCGGAAAGACGTGGAAGCAGGGCGCGGTAACAAGCCTTCCCCACGCGGCGGCCCGGGTGTCGGCGAGCCTGGTCAAGCCAGAGCGGGCGTGGCTGGCGGCGTACGAGGCGGGGGTGTATCGCACCAACGACGGTGGGGATACGTGGACGCACCTGGACTCTTATCCCACGGACTACGCACACAGCGTGCTGGCCGATCCTGGAGAACAGGAGGCGGTCTATGCAGGGAGCGAACCCGCGGCGCTGTTCCGGTCGACGGACGGCGGAGGGAGCTGGACGGAATGCGCCGGGTTCCGGGAGGTGCCCGAGTCGAGCGGGTGGGGATTCCATGCGCCTACGCGGGACTCGCACGTGCGGGACCTACGCGCGTCTCCCGCCGATGCTGGTGTGCTGTATGGGGGCATCGAGGTTGGAGGCGTGGTGCGCTCGCGGGACGGGGGAGGTTCGTGGCAGCAACTGCCGGGGCTGGATGACGATATCCATTGCCTGAGCCTGGGCGCCGACAACCCCGGACGGGTCTATGCGGCGACGGCCAGCGCCCCTTTCCGCAGTGATGATGGCGGAGACCAGTGGGAGCAGATCAACGACGGACTGAAGCGTCGCTATACGCTGCACATTGCGGCGGCTCCAGACGATGCCGACATGGTGCTGGTCACGGTGTCGGAGAACGCGCGACGCAAGGCACCGCAGTTCTACCGCTCCACCGACGGCGGCCGGAGCTGGAAGCTGGTCGAGGGGCTCGGCGAAGGCGAAGAGCCGGAGGACATGGTCGTGGCCTTCGAGTGGGACGCGAAGGCACCCTCCCGAGTTTACGCGGGCACCGACGGAGGGAAGCTGTACGCCAGCGACGACCGGGGAGAGACGTGGCGCCAGTTGCCGGTCGAACTGTCTTCAGTCGCTGTGGGAGCGATCGCCGTCGCCGGGTAGGGACGAGAAGACTGTCCGCTAGCGCCCCTTGAAGGAGGGGGCCCGCTTCTCGAGGAAGGCACGGCGGGCCTCTTCGGCGTCGTCTGAGCCATTGAGGATGCCGCCAGCGTTGGACGTGAGCACCATTGTGTTCTCAAGGCTGGAGTCCATGGCGGTGCGCATGATGCGCTTGCTGATCCACTGGACCATGGGGGGAGTGCGCATGATGCGGTCGCAGAGATCGCGGGTGGTCTGCTCGAGGTCATCGCTGGACACGAGGTAGTTGAGCAGGCCCCAGTCGTAGGCTCTCTGGGCATCGAGGTGTCCGGTGTAGGCGAACTCGAGGGCGCGGCCGAGACCGGCCATCTTGGGCAAGTAGTAGCTGCCGCCGTTCTCGATGATCTGGCCGAGCTGCTGATAGCCGATGAAGCGGGTGTTCTCGCAACCGACGCGGATGTCGCAGTGGAGGGCCATGTCCATGCCGGAGCCGACTGCCGGGCCGTTGATCATGGCGACGGTGGGTTTGCGGATGAGGGAGATGTCGCGGTGCAGGTGGGTGAAGCCGTGGAAGAAGTGCTGACTGGCGGCGTCAGGGCCGTGTTCGGCGCCACGGTTGCCGATGAAGTTGTCGCCCGTGACCGAGGGGTCATTGTCGCGACGCATATCGGCGCCGGAGCAGAAGCCGCGCCCTACGCCGGTGAGGACGATGACGCGGACGTTCGGGTCGTCGTCGCCGGCGCGCATATATTCGCCGACCTTGGCGACGGTGCCGTTCTCCTGGGAGTTGCCCACGAGCGCGTTCATGCGTTCGGGGCGATTGAACTTGATCCAGAGGATGCCGGTATCTTCCGGTTCGTAGAGCAGGTAATCGACGAGGTTGGGGCCGCTGCCCGCGCCACCCATTTCCAGAGGACTTTCGTTTGCCACGGCTTACTGTCTCCTTGCATCAGTTGGGGCTAGGGTTTGAAGCCAATGAGGTGCATGCCGGAGTCGACCATGATGGTCTCTCCGGTGACGTGTCCGGCGCCCTCGAGCATCCAGACGACGGTCTCAGCCACACTTTCGGCTGAGGGTGCTTCCTGAAGGGGTACCTGGGCCTCGAAGCTGCGGAAGAGCTTTTCCGCCCCTTCTTCCCCTAGGCCATCGCCCCACCAGCGGGTGGGTATGGGACCTGGGCAGACGGCGTTCACCCGGACCTCGGGAGCGAGAGAGCGGGCGAGAGAGATGGTCATCGTGTTCAGGGCGGCCTTGGAAGCGGCGTAGGCGACTGAGCTGCCTCCGCCGGTGATGGCGGAAATGGAAGAGACGTTGACGACGGAGCCCTTGCCCTGGGCCTTGAGGTGAGGCAGCACGGCGCGGATCATCTGGTATGCGCCGACCACGTTGACCTTGTAGATGTTGAGAAAGTCTTCGCCGGAGAGCGACTCTAGGTCGGTGGCGCTGGCGAAGACCGATGAGCCGGCGTTGTTGACGAGGCCGTCGATGCGGCCCCACTGTTCCAAGGCCACGGCGGCCATGCGACGGCAGTCGGCGTCATCGCCGACATTGCCCTGACACAGCACAGCTTCTCCACCCAAATCGCGGCAGGCACGAGCAGTCTCTTCTGCTTCGGCCTCGCTTTTCGTATAGTTAATCAGGACACGGGCTCCCCTGGATGCGGCAACCCGGGCTGTCGCGGCACCCAAACCGACCGCCGAACCGGTTACGACTATCACTGAACCTTCAAGTCCCACGGGAGCCTCCCAGATGAAGTAATATTTCGGGACGGTGATACAGAACGGGAGTATAGCAAACTTTCCTGTTCCACTTGGACAGGACAATTCAGAGGTGAGGGATGGCGATCAGCATAGGCTCGGGAGACTATCGCTATGAATACTGGGCGGGGTGGGCGAGAGCACCGTCGAGTTCAGACATCCAGGCTCCCAGCGGAGTCGCGGTCGATTCACAGGACCGTGTCTATGTGTTTCAGCGGCACGGCACGCCGGTGCATGTGTTCCAAAGCGATGGGCGATTCGTTGAGGCGTGGTCCCGCCGAAACGGACTGCCTGCGGATGCGCACCACATCCACATCGGGCCGGACGACACGGTATACCTGGTAGATCGAGACTCGCACATGGTGCTGGCGTACGACACGGTAGGGGAGTTGATGTGGTCGCTGGGGACGAGGGACGAGGCGGCGTTGCAGGCGCCGTTCAATCACCCGGCGGATGTGTGCATTGCGCCTTCAGGGGAGATATTCGTCGCCGACGGCTATGGGAACTCAAGCGTACACCGGTTCAGCGCGGACGGGGAGCTGATAGGCAGTTTCGGCAGGCCTGGGCGCGGGCCGGGGGAGTTCGTGGTGCCACACAGTGTCCGGGTGTCCAGGGACGACCGGGTGTACGTGGCGGACCGGGAGAACCACCGGGTGCAGGTTTTCACGGTGGACGGAGAGTTCCTGACGGAGTGGACTGACTTCAAGTGCCCGATGGGCGTGCACATCGACGCGAACGACGTGGTCTACGTAACGGACCAGATTCCGCGCATTAGCCTATACACACTGGACGGGGAACTGCTGGCGAGGGGACGAACGTTTGAGGGGATGCACCAGGTGTACACGGACTCGCAAGGGAGCATATACGGGATTGATACGGCGAATGAGCGGGTGCAGAAGTTCATCAAGGTGTAGGTTGCTCACGATGTAGGTGGCTCTCGCCTTCGGGAAGAGCGGGCGGCGGCAGGGTGAGAGGCAGGAGACGAAAGCGGGAGGTTCAGAATCCTGGGCTTGCGGATTTCGTTGTATAGCTATCGAGTCCGATCATGGTGAGGTTGTCGAACCATGGACGAACCTTTTGCAGGCGCAGGGCCGAAGGGCTGGCCGCACCTAAAATGGGCTTGCTGCAACTGGAACGGGCTTGCTGCAACTGAAGGCCCGTGGGGTCAGAAGGGAATGGTGCGCTTGGCGAGATTCGAACTCACGACCTCTGCCTCCGCAGGGCAGCGCTCTATCCACTGAGCTACAAGCGCGTGATTGTCAGGTGGTGCCGAGGGAGGGATTTGAACCCACACATCCGTAAGGATACTGCGCCCTGAACGCAGCGCGTCTGCCGTTCCGCCACCTCGGCCCGCCGGAGTCCGGACCAAGGCCCGAGGCTCCCAAGTTCCCTTGGGCTGGTGGGCGATGGAGGACTTGAACCTCCGACCTCCTCGGTGTGAACGAGGCGCTCTGACCAACTGAGCTAACCGCCCGCATAAAAACGGGAACAGTTCAATTATACGGAGGGGGTAGGACGGGCGCAAGCCTTTACATCCGGGGGGCCGTTTGCTATAGTCGTGACGTCGGGCCTTATGGGCCAGGGTCCGGCGCTCTCACGTGTGGGGCGTTCGTCTAGCGGCCCAGGACACCGCCCTCTCAAGGCGGAGATCAGGGGTTCAAATCCCCTACGCCCTACCAACTCCCCCCAGTTTTTCCTCCTCGCTAAGCTGCTTCGCTTTCTGCATGGCCTCTGTAATTTGTTCCATCGACAACCTGCCCGTGTTCGTGTTGCGCGGGCTGGGGTGATAGCAGCCCATGAGCAGCGGAAGGTCGGGAGTGAAGCGAAAGACTTCTCCGTGGGCGAACTTTGCGCGAAAGCGCTGCTCAGCCATTTCCGAGAGGGCACGCAAGGCCGCCTGGAATGCAATCTGTCCCAAGGCGAGCACAACGCTGAGGTTGGGCAGCAGCTTCATTTCACGTACCAGAAAGGGCAGACAGGTGCGCTGCTCCTCGGGGGTTGGCCGGTCGCCGGGCGGGACGCAGCGGACTGCGGCGCAGATGTAAGCGCCGGTGTACTGCAGGCCGTCGTCGCGGTGGTCGGAGATGGGCTGATTGGCGAGGCCTGCGGCGTGCATCGCTTTCACAAGGAAGGTGGCGGAGGCGTCGCCGGTGAACACGCGGCCGGTGCGATTGCCGCCGTGGGCCGCAGGGGCGAGGCCGAGCACCATCAACGGGGCGAAGGGGTCGCCGAAGCTGGGGACGGGCTTGGCCCAGTAGTCCCAATCACGGTAGGAGGCGCGTTTCGTCTCAGCGATGCGTTCGCGGTGTTCGACGAGGCGGGTGCACTGTCGGCAGGCAATCATCTCGGAAGTCAGAGAGGCAAGATTCGCTGCGGTTCCTGAATCGTCATCGCCAGGGTTCGTGGGATTCCTGTCAGTAGTCATAAGTCCTGTGCTTGAATCCAGCGCTGTACCAAGCGCGCCGGAAATTCGTCGGGAACTCGTTGCGGGTAATGTATAATACCCGCCAATTGAAGTTGGGCGCGAGGGCGCCCACATCCGCGTAACCGGCGGGAGGTTGGTAGATGATTGAGCAGGAACGCCTGATCAACTCTTTCTGCGAGTTGGTCAATATCGACAGTCCTTCTGATGAGGAAGAAGAGGTTGCCCAGTATTTGACCGGCAGGCTGGAGACGCTGGGGTTCACGGTGGAGCGGGATGCCCACGGCAACCTGATTGCGTCGGAGGAAGGGGCCGACCCGCTGATGCTTTCGGCGCACATGGACACGGTGGAGCCGGGACGGAGCATCAAGCCCGAAGTGAAGGGAGATCGCGTCGTTTCGGACGGGACGACCATTCTTGGAGGGGACTGCAAGGCCGGAGTGGCGGCAATCCTCGAAGGGCTGGACAGCATCGCGCAGGACGGCGGTCTGCGGAGGCCGGTGCAGGTGGTGCTGACGCGTGGGGAGGAGATCGGACTGGTGGGGGCGGCGAACCTGGACTACAGAATGATCCGTTGCCGGGACGCGGTGGTGTTCGACGGCAATGGGCCGGTCAACACCATCACGGGAGCCAGCCCGACGTACATGCGGTTCGACGTGAATATCACGGGCCGGGGTGCGCATGCCGGAGTGGAGCCGGAGAAGGGCCTCTCGGCCATCCGGATTGCGACGGAGATCATAAACGAACTGCCGCAGGGAAGGCTGGACGACGAGACGACCTTCAACGTGGGGCTGATAACCGGCGGGACGGTTCGGAACGCCGTTCCTGTGGATGCCAGTTTCGGCGGAGAATTCAGGAGCCACAACACGGAGTCGATCGACCTGCTCCGGATGCAGGTGTCGGAGACGCTGCGGAGGGCGAGGGAGAAGTACCGGGACGCAACGATCCAGGAAGAGCTGGAGATGATGTTCCAGATGTACCTCCTCGACCCCAACGAGGCGATCGTGCAATTGGTTACCAACCAGCTTCGGAACATGTCGCTGCAGCCGAATATTCACCCCTCGGGTGGCGGAACGGACGCCAACGCCATGCGGCTCAATGGCGTGGAGTGCGTGGTGGTGGGGATGGCCACCAACGAGATGCACACGGTCAACGAGTACGTGGTGATACCGGACATAATGGCGACCGCGCAGTTTTGCCAGAACATCCTGACCATCAACCAGCGGGCGCGGGCATAGGAAGCTATCTGAGGCGCATAAAATCATCCTCCGGTTCCCGGAAGAGACGACTGAGAGGCGATTATGAACGGGGCTGAACTGAAGCAGACACTTAGGGAAGGCGGTCGGGTCTTCGGTACGATGATCACCCACGGGCACAGTCCCCGCTGGATTCCGGTGTTGTCGGGCGTGGGCATCGACTATGCGGTGATCGACACGGAGCACAATCCTCGCGGACGGGCGGAGTTGGGCGACTACCTGACGATGTTCAACACGAGTGGTGTGGTACCCATTGTTAGGATACCCATTCCCGATTCGCACTACGTAACGATGGCGATGGACGCCGGAGCGCAGGGCGTGTTGGCACCGTATTGCGAGACGGTGGACCAGGTGCGGGAAGTGGTGGCGGCGGCGAAGTGGCGTCCGCTGAAGGGTGAGGCGGTGGACCGGGTGGTGGCAGGCGGTGGGCACGTGAGCGACGCGACGCGGGCTTACCTGGAACAACGCAACCAGAACAGCATCGCGATCATCGGGATCGAGAGCGTGGCAGCAGTCAACAACCTGGAGGCGATCCTGGAGGTTCCGGGCATCGACGGGATTTTCGTCGGGCCGAACGACATGAGCATTTCGCTGGGGTATCCGGATGACTATGACCGGCCGGAATACAAGGACACGGTCAAGAAGGTCATCGACATGTCGGAGTCCAAGGGCATTGCGACGCTGGTGCATCACCAGACGCCTGAGCTGTCGACGTACTGGATAGAGCAGGGGGCGCGGTTCGTGCTGCACGGGACTGACCGTCGGGCGCTGACCGAGGGGTTCCGGTCCGATTTCGGCAAGCTGCGAGCATCGGCGGGGTGAGATACTTCCGCGCCTAAAATGCCGAGCCTTTGAGAACATGGGGCGGGTTTTTAGCCCGCCCCAATTCTTTGCGGAGTAGCAGTGGCTCACCGGGGCGGGGTGCCGCGTTCCCAGCGATCGCGGAGGGACTCGACGTAGACGCGGTCGTAGTCGCCATAGTGGGCGTTGTCGGGGAGCTCACCTAGCTGCTCGGCCCAGAGGTATTCGATGTCCTGCCACTGGATGGGGTAGGGAGGCTGGTCGAAGAAGGCGGCGACGGCGTCGAAGGGGGTATCGCCCTGCGGACGGGTGACGTAGCCCATCATCTGGAAGTTGTCATAGGTGTTGCCGTGGTCGGAGACGAACCGGCCCTTCATGGCGGCGAGTATGATGTAGGTGGGCATGGGGACGCCCTCACCCTATCCCTCTTCCGGCGGGAGAGGGGACTGCAGACTTCACTCTGGCGTTAGCCTTACGGCGTTCTTTCCTGGCTATTTCTTCAGGATGTGGACGGTGGTTACGTCGCCGGCGCCGGAGCACTGGGCGACGCCGACTCGGGCCCTCGCGACCTGGCGTGGGCCGGCTTCCTGGCGGAGTTGGGTGACTGTCTCGTGGATCATGCGGATGCCGGAGGCGCCGAAGGGGTGGCCCATGGCGAGGAGGCCGCCGTCGGTGTTGACGGGGATGTCGCCGGTGAGGGCGGTGCGTCCATCAGCGGTGGCTTGCCACGCCTCTCCGAAGGGCACGAGGTGCAGGGACTCGACCTGCTGGAGCTCGCCGATGGAGGCTGCGTCGTGAACCTGGCAGAGGTCGACGTCCTCGGGGCCGAGGCCGCTCATCTCGTAGGCCTGAAGGGCTGCGGGCTCGGTGCGATAGGGACTGAATGCCGAGTGGTCTGCACCGCGACCGTTGTAGTCGCCGGAGGTGAGCACGGCGGCGGCGATGGAGACGGCCCGGCTCTCGTCGATGCCGTACTGGGACAGAGAGTCGCGGGCGCAAAGGACGGCAGCAGCGGCGCCCTCGCTGGTGGGGCAGCACTGGAAGAGGGTGAGCGGGTCGGCGATCATGCGCGACTGCAGGACCTCTTCAAGGGAGAAGATGTCCTTGCGGTGGGCGTAGGGATTCATTGATGCATTCTGTCGCGCCTTCACCGAGACCTGGGCAAGAGCGGTGGCAGGGGCACCGGTTTCCTCCATGTAACGATGGGCGCGGAGGGCGTAGCCGGCCATCATGTGGTCGCCGCCGATGTAGCGCTCGGGGGCGTCCTCGGCGGTCACGGTGACCGGGCCGCGGGGGACCTTCTCGGCACCGAAGGCGAGGGCCATGTCGTAGATGCCGGTGGCGATGCCCCAGTAGGCCTGCCAGAAGGCGGTGGAGCCGCTGGAGCAGGCGTTTTCGACGTTGACGATGGGGACGCCGGTGAGGCCGAGCTTGGAGAGGGTGGTCTCTCCAAGGGACATTCCGTGGTAGTAGACGTGGCCGAAGTAGGCGATGGGGATGTCGCGCCAACGGACTCCGGCGTCTTTCAAGGACTCGACGACGGCCTCGAGGGCCAGGTCGCTGAGTTCCTTATCGGGGAAGCGTCCGAAGGAGTGAAGGCCGACTCCGGCGACCACCACTTCGCGTGCGGGTCGTAACTGTGCCACTGTACTGTCCTCCGCCGGGGATGACCGCTAAGAGCAGCGGTTAAGGGATGGTGGAAGCCTAGCGTGCCGCGGGGCGCCACTTGTAGACGAGCTTGTCCGCGCCGCCCTCCTGGGCGGGGACTGCCTGGATGGCCAACTCGACGGGCATGCCGATGACGAGGTCGGGCTGCTCGCAGTCGATGACCTCGGCCAGGACCTGGGGGCCGGAGGGCAATTCGACCTGGCCCAGGATGTAGGGCACGGGGCCGGGCCATCCGGCGGGCGGGATACGCACGATGGTGTAGCTGTAAAGGGTGCCCTTCGCCCCGAGGTCGACCTGCTCCACCTCGAAGGAGGTGCAGGACTGACAGAAGGTGGCCGGGCCGAAGACTGTGACTTCGCAGTCACGGCAGCGGAAACCGATGAGGGTGCCCTCGGTGCCGGCGTCGTCGGTGATTCTCAGGCGTCTTGGGTCTACGGAAACAGGCATGATGGTTCAGGTTAATGTGGGGCACATAAGGTGTCAACCGGACGACAAGCGGGGGTAGCGATCAGAATCGGGTAGCCTTTCCAACCAGGCGTCCTCGGCTTGGGATTTTCGCCGTCTCCAAAACTCCCTCCCTCCAAGAGATGGGGCATGCCGAATCCAATGCCGATGAGGGGATGCAAGTAGGGACGCCAGTCTCATCTTCCGAAGGCCCTCACGTAGGAGTGTCCAATTGTGTAAAGTTGTGTCCAAAACCCGATCATTTTGGCCTTTAATTGAGACAGGCCAATCGGCTAGTTCGGGGCGCCAAACAGGCGGTTCGGAGCGTTCTTGTTAAGAACAATTGTACGATAGATGGCGTCCCAGGGCAAGAGGAAGACTGATGCCGGCAGGGCAGGACTATTGGGAAGTTGCAACCCTGCGTGGTTTGGCGGGGATGGCTTCAGGTCTGAGTTCGCAGAGATGGCGCAGAGGACGTGAAGTTTCCGTTAACCACGGAGGCCATGGAGAGCACCCAGATTCTTCGACTCTTATTGGCATATTGCGCAGGATTACATAGGGGACGGGATTTATCTTCAAAGGGGGCGGGATGACTGCAAAGGCAGTTTCGCAGTGGATTTTGTCTGAACCAGGATTGACAGGAATACGGGGTGATCGGGATTGGAATCTCTGCAGCGAAGTCCCGAAATCAAAGGAATCAAGGCACAGACGACGACTTGGGATCGGCCTCCGAAAAGGAGGCGTTCGGGTGGGTGTGGCGGCGGGGTCTGATATACTGCATCGGGAGTCGAGGTTAGCTCCAATATCCACGAAATGAACGATCTCGGACCATATCACGAACGGGGAATGCCAAGACTGTGACGGACAGGGAAATCGTGGAAGCGGCGCGCCTGATACGGGGCGGCGGAGTGGTGGCAGTTCCCACGGACACGCTGTACGGCCTTGCGGCGGACGCGTTCAACGCTGAGGCCATCGAGCGAGTGTTTGCGATCAAGGAACGGCCGGAGGGGCTGGCGCTGCCGGTGTTGCTTGCCGACGCGAGTCAGCTGTCGTCGGTGGCGCGGAAGGTCCCGATAGAGGCGAAGAAGTTGGCGGAGGCGTACTGGCCCGGGCCGCTGACGTTGATCGTGGACAAGGCTGCGGGTCTTCCCGAGCGACTGACCGCAGGGCAGGACACCGTTGCAGTGAGAATGCCGGGCCACCCGGTGCCTCGGGAGCTGGCAAGGCTGCTGGGCAGACCGGTTACAGGGACGAGCGCCAACATCAGCGGAGCCCCGGACCCGCAATCGCTGGACGAGCTGCGGCGGCAGGTGGGCGAGCGGGTGGACTGCGTGGTTGCGGCAGGGCCGGAGCCGGCGGGCACGGCGTCGACTATCGTCGACCTGACGGGGGATGTGCCGAAGCTGGTGCGCGAGGGGGCGATACCCTTCGCGGAGATTGCGGCGCTTTTGAACGGGGGTTAAATTAGGCGGGCGATGATTTCGAGATACGACGAGTACCAGCGGGGCGTTGAGGAAGAGCTGCGCGGCATTTTTGATGGTCGCGAGGGCTTTCTCTACAAGCTGCTGCGCTACCACCTTGGTTGGGTGGATGAGCATGGCATTCCGCAGAACGGGGCGACGGCGATGCATTTCCAGGGAGCGGTGGCGCTGGCGTGTTGCGAGGCCCTTGGTGGGGACTTTCGTCCGGCCGTGTCAGCTGCGGCGGGGGTGGAGCTGGTGCATCACTTCACGCTGGTGCACGGCGAGGTGCAGGCGGGCCGGGCAGAGGACCCGGACCGGCCCAGCATCTGGTGGGTCTGGGGTCCGGCGCAGGCAATCAACGCCGGAGACGGGCTGCACGCGTTGGGCCGCACGGCGATGATGCGGATGATGAGCAATGGGACGTCGGCGGAGCGGGTGCTGCGGGCTGTACGGTCGCTGGATACGGCATGTCTTAGGCTCTGCGAGGGGCAGTACATGGACCTGGAGTTCCAGGACCAGATGATGGTGACCAACGGCGCGTATATGGAGATGGTGAGCCGGAAGGCCGGGGCGCTTACGGGATGCGCCGCCGAGTCAGGGGCGCTGGCGGCGGGTGCGACGGATGAAGCGTGTGAGGCATCGCACCGGATGGGGGTCTGCCTGGGTTCGGCGTGGCAGATTGCACGGGATATCGGTGAGTTGTGGGGAGAGAAAGGTGACGGGATTACTCCCAGCAACATCATCGGGAAGAAGAAGAGCCTGCCGTTGATTCACGCGCTAGAGCATGGCAGCATCGCTGCGCGCCGTGAGCTTGGCTCCATCTATATGAAACGGGTGCTGGATCCGGAAGACGCCAACCGGCTGGTGGAGATACTGGACGAGGCGGGTTCGCGGGCGGTGGCTGAGAGCAAGGCGCGAGAACTGGTAGAGGAAGGGCTTGAAGCTCTGCAGGGCGTCGACGTGTCTCACGAGGGACAGGCGCTGCTGCGAGAGCTGGGTGAATGGGCGCTGGAAAGAAACTAGGGGTGCGGGTTCGGCAGGGTCCAGAACTGGGGGTTGTCTGGAAGAGCGTTTCGCTGTATGGGGAGGGTGGGTTTCAAGTCCAGCCCTACTAACAGGGATTCAGATTGGGTCGGTAACTTGGAGATCGCTTAACAAGTCATTCCCACGTCCGTAAATTGAAGGGTCAGGACAGCGCCGATCCTTACAGAGTGAACAGGGGGACGCGCTCACAGGATGAACGGCGGGACTCAATCACCTTAACCCTCGAGCCTGTCTCAGAAGTATTTAACAGGACGACAATAGTTATTAGAAAACGCTCGATTTACGAAAGATAGCTGATAGTCAACACAATTCAGTCTCATTGTTCACCCATAGTCCGAATGTCGTTTTAGGCTTGGACTTCTGAGACAGGCTCCCTCCCATAGGGAGATGGGGCTTTCTGAATTCTCTCTGAAAGCTGGCGAGAGGTGTTGATATGGGCGGGACCGGCACCACTGACTGAGAAGGTGTTTGGGCCACTCAAGGGAATGAAGATTGTGGATTCCGATGGAGATAAAGGGCAGGAGAGTTACCGGTGGCGAAGCGCAGTCTGTCACAATTTGACGTAGCAGGGAGCCGGGTGCTGGTGCGGGTGGACTTCAACGTGCCCATCGAGCAGGGTATCGAGGCGATTGCTGGGTACGACCAGAGGCTGAGGGCGACGCTGCCGACCATCCGGCACCTGGTCGACAAGGGGTGCAAGACGATACTGTGCTCGCACCTGGGACGGCCGAGAGGCAAGGTGGACGAGGCGCTGCGGCTGGGGCCGATTGGGGACCGGCTGGCGTTCCTGCTGGACCATCCGGTGAAGAGCCTGCTGGAGGTGGTCGGGCCCGAGGTGGAGGGGGCGGTCGCGGGGATGTCGGCAGGGGACGTGGTGCTGCTGGAGAACCTGCGGTTCGACGCGGGGGAGGAAGCGAACGATCCCGAATTCGCGAATTCGCTGGGGTCGCTGGCGGACTTCTTCGTGATGGACGCATTCGCGGTGGCCCACCGAGCGCATGCGTCGACAGTGGGAGTGACCGAGTACCTGCCATCGGCGATGGGGTTCCTGGTGGAGAAGGAAGTGAACTCGATGGGGCGGGCGCTGGAGTCGCCGGAGAAGCCGTTGGCGGCGCTGATGGGCGGAGCGAAGGTCAGCGACAAGATACTGCTGCTGGAAAATATAATGGACAAGCTGGACCACCTGTTCATCGGTGGCGGGATGTGCGTGACGTTCCTGAAGGCGCAGGGTCACGGCGTCGGAGCGTCACAGGTGGAGGAGGACCGGCTGGAGTTCGCGCGGGAGATGCTGGGCGAGGCCGAGAAGAGGGGCATCAAGGTGCACCTGCCGGGCGAGGTGGTGGTGGCGAGCGAGTTCGCGGCGGACCCGGCGGAGGTCAGTGTGACGTCGGTGACCGGCGTACCAGAGGGCGGGATCATCATGGATATCGCGCCGTCAGCGGCGGGTGAGTTTGCGTCCGCGCTGCAAGGGTGCCGTACGGTCATCTGGAACGGGCCGATGGGGGTGTTCGAGATGCCGCGGTTCAGCGAAGGGACGCGGGTGGTGGCTAACGCCATCGCGGAGGCGCCGGGGGTTACGAGCGTGGTCGGCGGAGGGTCGACGGCGGAGACGGTGGAGGCGCTGGGGCTGGTGGACGCCATGACGCACGTGTCGACAGGTGGGGGGGCGTCGCTGGAGTTCCTGGGCGGGATTGAACTGCCGGCGATTGCGGCGCTGCCGGATGCGGACTGAGGACGTGGGATCGACCGGGGATTAACCGCAGAGGACACAGAGAGCACAGAGGGAACGGGGTTTGGATTTGGGTTCGGCGGGATCCACTGGGGTGGTCGGGTAGTGATACATAGAGGTGAGGAAACGGGCGAGTTGACATATTATTCTGCGCTGACCCCTTCGGCGGGACGAGGATGAGCTTGGTTCTCTCCATCGGGGGAGAGAGGCGCAGGCATCAATGAAAAGGGAAACGCGGGAAAGGGAATAGGGAAACCCGGGGAAGGCACTGAATTCAGGAGACACTATGATTGACGTGGAAGAACTGCGCGACTGCTACATGAACTCGCCGTCGAAGATGGTGCTGCTGGTGGTGGACGGCCTGGGCGGGCTGGCACACCCGGACACCGGGCTGTCGGAGCTGGAGACGGCGCATATCCCGAACCTGGACGCGATGGCGCGGGTGAGCGCCTGCGGGATGACGACGCCGGTGCTGCCGGGGGTTGCACCGGGGAGCGGGCCGGGGCACCTGGCACTGTTCGGGTATGATCCGCTGAGGCACATGATCGGCCGGGGTGCGCTGGAGGCGCTGGGCATCGACGTGGAGCTGCAGCCGGGAGACGTTGCGGCGCGAGGGAACTTCTGTACGGTGGACGGCGACGGGCTGCTGGTGGACCGTCGGGCCGGGAGAATTCCGACGGAACTGAGCTCGCCGATCTGTGAGCGTCTGGACCGGATAGAGCTCGAGGGCGTGCAGGTGGACGTGTTCCCGGTGCAGGACTACCGGTTCGTGCTGCGTCTGCGGGGCGAAGGGCTGTCTGAGGCGGTGACGGAGACGGACCCGCAACGCGAGGGGGTGTCGGCGCTGCCGGTGCGGGCGCTGAACGGGGGAGCGCAAAGGACGGCGGACTTGGTCAACGAGTTCGTGTCGAGGGCGTCGCAGCTGATGTCGGAGGAGGAGCGGGCGAACATGCTGCTGCTGCGGGGGTTCGCGCAGATGCCGACGCTGCCGCCGATGGGCGAGGTGTACCGGATGAATCCGGCGGCCATCGCGGCGTATCCGATGTACCGAGGGCTGGCTACTGTGGCGGGGATGAAGGTGATTCCGACGGGGCGCCACTTCTCGGACGAAGTGGAGACGATGCGGCAGAATTTTGAATCGCACGACTTCTTCTTCATCCACTACAAGCCGGCGGACGCGGCGGGCGAAGACGGGAACTTCGACGCCAAGGTGCAGTGCCTGGAGGAAATGGATCCGCTGATACCGGCGATACGGGAGCTGGAGCCGGATGTGTTCATGGTTGCAGGGGACCATGCGACGCCAGCAATCACGGCCGGGCACAGCTGGCACCCGGTGCCGTTCATGCTGCACTCGAAGCTGACGCGGGGCGAGGGAGTGCCGGCGTTCAACGAGCGGGAGTGTCGGATGGGTTCCATCGGGAGCATACCGGCGACCAGTGTGATGGTCCTGGGGATGTCTCATGCGGGGAAGATGGCGAAGTACGGTCCGTAATCGCATCGAAACGGGTCTCGCGAAACATATACGCGGTATAAGCCCAACCGCTATCCTTCGACAGGTCGAGGACTAGCGGTTGGGCTTCTGACGCTACGCACAAAACCACACATTCTATCCACAGAGGTATCGTTATGCCCCTCTCCATCGTTGCCGGGAACTGGAAAATGAACACGACCGTGGAATCGGCTGCCGAGCTGGCGGCGGGAGTGGCCGCCGGTGCGACAAACGTGGGAGATGTGGAACTGATTGTGTGCCCGCCTTTCGTGTCGCTGGCGGCGGTACGGGATGCGGTTGCCGGGTCGCGGGTAGGCGTCGGGGCGCAGAACATGCACCACGAGGGTTCGGGGGCGTTCACGGGCGAAGTGTCGGCAGAGATGTTGGCCGGGCTGTGCCAGTACGTGATCCTGGGGCACTCGGAGCGTCGCCAGTTGTTCGGGGAGACCGACGAGACGGTGAACCTGAAGGTGCGGGCGGCGCTGCTTACGGGGCTGCGGCCCATCGTGTGCGTGGGGGAGACGCTGGAGCAGCGGGAAGCTGGAGACGCGGCGGACGTGGTGGAGGGGCAGGTGCTGGCCGGGCTGGCGGATGTGCCTGACATAACGGACGTGGTGGTGGCGTACGAGCCGGTGTGGGCGATAGGCACGGGGCTGGCGGCGACACCGGAGATCGCGCAGGAGATCATGGGGGGCGCGATACTGGACGCGCTGCGTGACCTGTTCGGGGACGCGGCGGAGGAGGTGCCTCTGCTGTACGGGGGGAGCGTGAACGCGGGGAACGCGGGTACGTTCGCGGCACAGGAGAACATTCACGGCGGGCTGGTGGGCGGCGCGAGCCTACAGGCGGGGCAGTTCCTGGAGGTGGCATCGGCGGTGGCGTCGGCACGGGGGTAGGGTTATGCCTGAGGGCGAGCTGGGTGGCCGCCGATTTTGCCGACGCCTGGTCGCTTTATGATGACGCTATTGAAATTCTGGAATTGGGCAAGCGTCGTATCGTAGCGAAAGCGGCCTGGGGTGCCACAAAGTGGGCTACAGATGCTCTGTTTCTGGCCCGCACGGGGCGGGAGCCTACGGGAACAGGGCAGACGACTCGTGGAATTGCCGTTCTTGACCGAACGGACCCAAGTATGGCTCCGCTGCCACGCCTTTACAACAAACGGATAGTGGTATTGCATGGCCGGTGTTTTTGTTAGGGAAACTGTGGAGAGGCAGGGGACCTTATTGGGGAAACAGTGAGCTACATTCGTACAGCCGAGGAACTGGCAAGGCCGGGAGACGAATGCTGAAGACCGAAAGAGTGACCACTCTATTAGAGGAAGCACGCGCCAAGAGTGTGGAATCGCTTGAACGTCTGGCGGATGCCGAAAAGAACTGGGACCGGCGGGAGTTGCTGAGGTCGGCGGAAAGGGCCTGGGACGCCGCGACACAAGCCACCAATGCCGTGATTCTCTCTCACAGTGGCTCAGAACCGAAAGACAAGGGCGAGAATGATACCTTTGGCATGCTTTCGCGGCTGTCCAGCGAATTGTCAGGTCTGAAACCGATATTGGACCAATATACTGACTTTTCGGTGTACTTATACGGAGTCACGATTTCCAACGCAAGCCTTGACCCTCTGGAATTCACCATTGAGGACATTCGGAAGACGGCGGAGTATATAAGGGAGTGCGAGAGGATGGCGGGGGTTGCTGACGACGGTGGCTAACGAGCTGTATTACGAGGACAACCTGGCGGTGCTGCGGGAGCACGTGGCGGACGAGTCGGTGGACCTGGTGTACCTGGACCCGCCGTTCAACTCGAATGCGTCGTACAACGTGCTGTTCCGGGAGAAGACTGGTGAGGAGTCTCCGGCGCAGATACGGGCGTTCACGGACACCTATTTAATTTCGCTCGCCTTGATGTAGTTTATAAACGCGCTGCATACCACGAGCATGAACTTCGCCTCATCGAACCTGACTTCGCGACTATCGTCCAAGAGAGAGTGCCGGATTCCTCCTTCGTCGGACGTATATCCGTATAGCTTACTCAAAGCTTCCCGAAACGCCGGGTGAATCGGCGACTTCTCGCATAGGCTTTTGAGCAGTTCGCCTAGCGTCCCGCTATCTTTATCGAGGGCTAATGCTACCTGGCCTTCGACAGCAGAAATTGATTCTTTAACTGAATTGCGGTAATCGGGGGACTGGCGATCGGACAGCAGTTCAAGCGCTCTGCGTAACTGTAAAGTTACTGAATCCGATGATTTCGCAGCCGCTTCATCTACTTCAGCGATCTCTATGGTGTTTGTGATAGGGGCTATTGAGCCAGCCGTAAATCTATATGCGGAGGCCTCTTGTTCAAGGAAGCGGCTTACTACTGCTTCGAAATTAGACCGCCTGCTCCGATTATTGTCGGTGCGAGCGATGAACTCGACGAAATCGTAAACTTCGAACCATAGACACTCAAAGAAGAAGTATCGAATTCGGTCTCTTGTATTTCTCCAACTCTCAGACATCGTGTCTAACGGCCACCTAAAGAAGTCGACCCACAAATCTGAGCAGAGGCGGCAAAGCTCCTGATTGTAGTGATCTTGTAACCAGTCGGATTTGCTGAGGGGTGTCCAATAGCAAAGATCAATCGCGTTCCATAAGGAATTCCGCAAGTTGGAGTCCATTGATTGCAACTGGATCGCTTGTTTGGACGGAGAGTGACCGTACCGCTGCGAAAAGCGCGCCTGCATCTACCGCCCTGCTAATACAAGATTTAGTCAATTATACCAAGCGGGCCCACATAATGTTGTGTTGATATGCCACTGAGCAGAGATTCGGATCGGTCTCCGCACAAGGTGGTGATACAGGTCAAGGGCGAAAAGGTGTCTTCGCCGCAGGTGCGGGACCTGGTGGGCGTGGTGGAACGGGAGCAGGCGGCGATGGGGCTGTTTATATCGCTGGAACCGCCGACGAGGGACATGCGGCAAGAAGCGGCGTCGGCGGGGTTCTTCCACTCGGACTTGTGGGCGCGGGAGTTTCCCAAGGTGCAGCTGCGGACGGTGGGGGAGATGCTGTCGGGGAACGGGTTTGAGTTGCCGCCACGACCGGCGGATTACCAGCCGGCGCAGCGGGTGCGGCGTCCGCAGGGTCGGCAGGCGCGGCTGGGGGAGACGGCGTAGGGTAGACGCGGCGGGACGGGTTAACCACAGAGGGCACAGAGAGTTCAGAGGGGCAAAGCGGCGAGAGGATATGCCAACCCTCGTCTACGGTGTCTGATGCGTGGGTTTTCATACGCGCTCCTTCGACGAGTTCAGGACAGGCCTAACCCTCCCTCACCGAGGGGGGATTTTTTGTTTCAGATGCGATATCCCGGTCTATATCGTCAGTCGAAGCGACAATGCGCGTAGCCGTGATATAACATCGGCCGTATGAACGAAAGCGTGGCACTATCTGAGAGGGAGCCGCTGGTTTGCGTGGTGGGGCCGACGGCGGTGGGGAAGACGGCGCTGGCGGTGGAGCTGGCATTGCGTTTCGGCGGGGAGGTGGTGAACGCGGATAGCCGTCAGGTGTACCGGGGGATGAGCATCGGGACGGCCAAGCCGACGGAAGCGGAACGGGCGGCGGTCCGGCATCACCTGGTGGACATAATGGAACCGACGGAGAGTTTCGGGCTGGGGCTGTTCCTGGAGTTTGCGACCGAGGCGGTGCGGGACATTCGCGGGCGCGGGCGGCTGCCCATCGTCTGCGGCGGAACGGGGCAGTACGTGTGGGCGCTGGCGGAGGGTCAGAGTCTGCACGCTGCGCCTCCCGACCCGGAGTTTCGGGCCACACTGGAGGCCGAGGCGGAACGGCTGGGGGCCGAGGCGCTGCACCGTCGGCTGGCGTCGGTCGACCCAGCGCGGGCGGATGCGCTGGATGCGCGGAACGTGAGACGGGTGATACGGGCGCTGGAGATTCACCACGTTACGGGTCGGCTACCGTCGGAGGTGAAGCCGAGGGCGTCGGAGGGGACCGAAGCGTTGGTGCTGGGACTTACGATGGCGCGGGAGGAACTGTACCGGCGTATCGACGAGCGGGTGGACTGGATGATGGCGGAGGGGTTCCTGTCCGAGGTGGAAGGTCTGAAGGAAGCGGGTTTGCCGATGGGGGCGGGCCCGCTGAACAGTCCGGGATACCGTGAGTTGGGGCAGCACCTGGCGGGGGAGCTGTCGCTGGAGGAGGCGGTGGAGCGCACCAAGACGCAGACGCACAGGCTGGCGCGGCGGCAGTATGGGTGGTTCAAGCTGACGGACCCGCGCATACGGTGGCTGGAGGCCGGGGACACGGGGCTGATGGAGCGGGCGTTGGAGGTGGTCGAGGAGTACATGTCGGGGCGGCGGGAAGGACGGGATTGGTGACGGGATGTCTGGTCTGTTGCGTAGAGGCGAGCATCGTTGGGGCTGGCGTGGCGGCGGTATGCTTGGTACAAGCTGACGGGCGGTCGGATTCGGTGGCTGGAGGCCGATGACCCGCGGCTGGTGGAGCCGGCGTTGGAGGTGGTCGAGGAGTACATGTCGGGGCGGCTTTAAGGATGGGATTGGTGACGGGGTGTCGAGTCTGTTGCTTAGAGGCGGTGGAGCGTACCAAGACGCAGACGCACCGGCTGGCGCGGCGGCAGTATGGGTGGTTCAAGCTGACGGACGGTCGGATTCGGTGGTTGGAGGCCGGGGACACGGGGCTTGGGGAGCGGGCGTCGGAGGTGGTCGAGGCGTACCTGGCGGGGTGGCGGGAAGGACGAGATTGGTGACGGGATGTCTGGTCTGTTGCCTGCGGGCTAGCGTCGTTCGGGCAGGCGCGGCGGCGGTATACGGGGCGCAGGCTGACGGACGGTCGGATTCGGTGGTTGGATGCAGGGGACCCGGGGCTGGTGGAGCGGGCGTTGGAGGTGATGGAGGCGTACCTGGCGGGGTGGCGGGCAGGATAGGATCGGTGACGGGATGTTTGGTCTGTTGCCTGGGGGCTAGCGTCGTTGGGGCTGGCGCGGCGGCGGCATGGGTGGTTCAAGCTGACGGACGGTCGGATTCGGTGGTTGGAGGCAGGGGACGCGCGGCTGGGGGAGCGGGCGTCGGAGGTGATGGAGGCGTAACTGGCGGGGTGGCGGGAAGGACGGGATTGGTGACGGGATGTCTGGTCTGTAGCCTGGGGGCTAGCGTCGTTCGGGCTGGCGCGGCGGCGGTATGCGGGGCGCAGGCTGATGGACGGTCGGATTCGGTGGTTGGATGCCGGGGACGCGCGGCGGGGGGAGCGGGCGTCGGAGGTGGTGGAGGCGTACCTGGCGGGGTGGCGGGAAGGACGGGAGTGGTGCCGGAATGTCTGGTCTGTCGCGTGGGGGCTAGCGTCGTTCGGGCTGGCGCGGCGGCGGTATACGGGGCGCAGGCTGACGGACGGTCGGATCAACGGTCTGTCGAGTAGCGGGGTCCCCATCCTAGCCCTCTTGCTGGAGGAGGGAGAATGATTGGAGGAGGGAGAATGATTGGAGGAGCCGGTGGGGGGCAGGGCCTTTCAATTTGGTCAAAATTCGGTTGATCCCGAGCTAGTCGAAGGGCCGCCGGTTCGTGGTGCGACAAGCTCACCGTGAACGGCCTGTTCCAGGAACAACGACAATAAAAGGGTGCTGCGGAGGTGGTGTCGTGGTGTCTGAGCGGTGGGGGCCCTGTGATAGAATAAGCGGCAATCTGTTGGTGTCACTGTCGAGGGCGAGACTGGGACGGAACGAGGAAGCCGGGATATGCAATTCACCAAGATGGAAGGCGCGGGCAACGACTACGTTTACATTGACGCGCGTTCGCAGGAGCGGGACTGGCCCGAGCTGTCGCGACAGATGAGCGACAGGCATTTCGGGGTGGGAAGCGACGGGCTGATTCTCATCGCGGACTCGGATGTTGCGGACCTGAAGATGGTGATGTTCAACGCCGACGGGTCGCAGGGCGAGATGTGCGGGAACGGCATCCGGTGCTTCGCCAAGTATGCCATCGAGCGGGAAATTGCTGCGCCAAAGGGCGACGGGCTGACCGTGGAGACGCTGGCAGGAATACGTACGGTGACGCCGACGTATGTCGGGTCGCGCATCACGGGGGCGCGGGTCGCGATGGGTGCGCCGATACTGGAGCCGGCGGAAGTGCCGGTATCGCTGGCGGAGGAGCTGCCGGCGCCGGTGCTGGGGTATCCGTTCGAGATGGACGGGTACGACCTGCCGCTGAGTTTTGTGTCGATGGGGAATCCCCACGCGGTGACTTTCATTGAGCAGCCGGTGGGGGAGTTTCCACTGCATACCGTGGGCCCGAAGGTGGAGCATCATCCGATGTTCCCGCGGCGGGTTAACTTCGAGATCGTGAACGTGGAGGCGCCGGGAAAGCTGACGGCGCGGGTTTGGGAGAGGGGCAGCGGGGAGACGCTGGCCTGCGGCACGGGGGCATGCGCGATCGCGGTGGCGGCGCGACTGTCTGGGCACTGCGGTGATGAGGTCGACATAACGCTGCCTGGGGGAACGCTGCGGATACAGTGGGACGGCACGGGCGAAGTGATGATGGAGGGGCCGGCGACCGAGGTGTTCAGCGGAGAGTGGGCCATCTGATGACCACGTCGAGGACGAAGCGGCTGACGTTCGGGGAGTGGCAGGCGCTGCCGGAGACGAAGGAATGAAGCTGTACAAGCTGCCGATAGTTCTTTACGAGCCTTGCGAGGACACGGAATATAAGTACATGGCAGAGGTGCCTTGTCTTCCGGGTTGTCGGGTTTGGGGGGATTCTGTCGGAGAGGCTTTGGACTACGTCCGCAGCATGGCGGAAGCGTTTGTGGATTCCTATCTTGATAGGGAGCTAACGCTACCAGAGGAAGTGGAATTGCGGACTTATGAACCTGACGGAACCACCATTCACGGTGAAATCATCGTAACCGCGTGAATTACCGCGAACTTACAAGCAAGCTAAAGCGGCTGGATTGTAAATTATATCGACAAGGAATCGGCTCCCACGAAATGTGGGTCAATACGCGAAATGACCGGACCACCTCGATTCCCAATTGGAGGGCCAGGGATTTGAGGCCGGGCACCATTTCGGCAGTCCTTAGGGACCTAGGAATCTCTCGAAGGGAATTCGAACAGGCGTAAGAATCGGACATAGGTGTAACACAAGGAGCAGAGGCCGCAGAGATGCAATTTTCAGAGCGACTGGGCAAGCTGGCACCGTATCCTTTCGTGGAGATTTCCAGGATCATTGCGGCCAAGCGGGCCGCTGGTGCGGACGTGGTGACGTTCGGAATCGGCGACCCGGACATTCCGACGCCGCAGCCGATCATCGACCGGCTGCTGACGGCGTCGCAGTATCCTCCGAACCACCGGTATCCGGAGACCGACGGACTGCCGGAGATGCGCCGGGCCATCGCTGAGTGGTACGACCACCGGTTTGGGGTGAAGCTGGACCCGGACACCGAGGTGCTGCCGCTGATCGGGGCGAAAGAGGGAATCGGGCACGCGGCGTTCTGCTTCCTAGATCCCGGGGACATTGCGCTGGTGCCGGACCCGGCGTACCCGGTGTACGGCGTTGGGACGATGTTTGCGGGGGCTGAGAGTCACGTGATGCCGCTGTACGAGCGGAATGGTTGGCTGCCGGAACTGGACGCCATTCCGGCAGACGTGGCGCGGGCGGCGAAGGTGATGTGGCTGAACTACCCGAACAATCCGACGAGCGCGGTGGCCACGGAGGAGGACTTCGCGTCGGCGATGGCCTTCTGCCGGGAGAACGACATCGCGCTGCTGCACGACGCGGCCTACAGTGAGGTGGGGTACGAAGGATACCGGCCCATCAGCTATATGCAGATGGACGGGGCGAAGGACATCGGAATCGAGTTCCACTCGCTGTCGAAAACGTACAACATGACGGGATGGCGCATCGGAATGGCGGTGGGCAACGCCGACATGATCAAGGCGCTTTTCCAGATCAAGGCGAACCTGGACTCGGGCGTGCCGCAGGCAGTGCAGGAAATGGCGATGGAGGCCCTGACCGGGCCCCAGGACTGCGTGGACGACAACGTTAACATCTACCAGTGGCGCCGGGACCGGGTGGTGCAGGCCTGCCGGAGCGCAGGGATGGAAGTGGACGTGCCGCGAGCCAGCCTGTATATCTGGGCCAAGGTGCCTGCTGGATTCACGTCGGCGGAGTTCGCTCAGAGTTTGCTGGAGGATCTGGACGTGGTGGTGACACCGGGCTCCAGCTACGGGCGGTATGGAGAAGGCTACATCCGGCTGTCGCTGACGACGCCGGACGAGCAGGTGGAGAAGGGCTGCCAGCGCATCGAGGGCTGGTCGATTCCCGCACCGCAGGGAGGCTAGAGCTATCGCGAAGTCCAGAGGAAAAAAGAGTTCGGCCGACGGGCACGGAGAAGCGTCGAAGAAGTCGCGGCTGGTTGACGTAATACCTGAACAGGAGCGCGCCATCCTGGTGGCGGTGGACTTGAAGGAGCGCGACCAGCCCTGGACGCTGGAAGACACGCTCGGGGAGCTGCGGCACCTTACGGAGTCTGCCGGGGCAGATGTAGTCGGAATTCTGCGTCAGCGTGCTGATCGATTGACGCCGACGTACATCGGCAAGGGCAAGCTGGACGAACTGCGAGACATGGTCGACCAGGAGTCAGCCAGCGTGGTCATATTCGATGATGAGCTAACGCCGACGCAGCAGCGCAACCTGGAAGCGGCGATCGCCCCGAAAACGTTCACGCGGAATGGCGAGCAGAGCGAAGTCAAGATCATCGACCGCACAGCCCTGATCCTGGACGTATTCGGACGGAATGCCTCCACCTACGAGGGGAAGCTGCAAGTGGAACTGGCGCAGCACGAATACCTTCTGCCTAGGCTGGCGGGTCAATGGTCGCACCTGGAACGACTGGGAGGCGGAATCGGGACCCGGGGACCCGGCGAGACGCAGATCGAGACGGACCGAAGGTTGGTGCGGCGAAGGCTGCAGAAAATCAGGACGGAGCTGGACGGGGTCCGGCGGCGACGTACGCTTCACATGGACCGGCGAAAGAAGTCGGCTATACCGATGGCGACGCTGGTGGGGTATACCAACGCCGGTAAGAGCACGCTTTTCAATGCGCTAGTTCGTTCGGGCTCGAGTCCTGAGGAAAATGCCTCTCTCGCTGCGAACCAGCTTTTCTCCACGCTTGACCCGGTGACGCGGCGCATACGACTGCCGTCGGGGGCGCCGCTGCTGTTGAGCGATACGGTGGGATTCATTCAGAAGTTGTCGCCGAACGTCATCGCGGCGTTCCGGGCCACTCTTGACGAGTTGGACCGGGCGGACGTGTTGCTGCACGTCATTGACGTTTCTCACCCCAAGGCTCCTGAACAGACAGAGGTGGTGGAGCAGACCCTGGAGGAGTTAGGTTTGGGGGACCGTCCACGGCTACTTGTCATAAACAAGATGGACCTGCTAGCGGAGGGAGACAATGGTCTTCCGGGCCGAGATGGGCTCGATCTCGGCGACGACCTAGCGTGGGCGAGTGAAGTTGGGGATGGGGTGCTGGTATCGGCGGAGAAGGGGTGGAACTTGGATGACCTGCTGCGAGAGATCGAGGATCAGCTGGTCAACCTGGACGGTCCCCTCCTGATGACCGAAGAGTACGCCAACGGTTGGCGTTAGGGGATTCGGGGTCTCGACTATCCGACCCCTCCGTTTGAACGGTTGTCGTTGTGGTCCCGTTTTCGACTGGCCTTCTTCAGGCCTCTAGGGTAAGCGTCATTGCCCGGTATGCCGCAAAAGGCACCGCAAAGACTTTGATCTCAGTCGCCGGAGGAGTTTGCTCCGGCGATTTTTTGTTGGGTTGGAAATTTCGAGCTGAATCCAAGGCGGTTGCACGGATGACAAATTCGTTGCAGTGGGAAAAGAAAAATCCTTTCACATTGGCCGAGAACGGGGTCGAAATGCTGGGGGTGGTCTCCGGGTCGGGTGAGATCTTTTTCGGGGCTACTTGGCATAATCTCGGGGGATAATTGTTGCCACAGGTTGGTTCGCACAAGATACGTTATGTAGTTTAACCGATGGTATTGTGGGCTGTTAACATAACGGAGGCCTCATTTTTGGCACCCCCTAGGAGAAAGGACTGAGCGATGGATGTCGGGAAGTTTCCGCCGGAGTTGCTGGAGCGGTTGCTCGGGTCGGCTGAATCGAATGACCCACGGGTAGTGCTGGGACCGCGGGTGGGGGAGGACGCTGCCGCGCTGGACTTTGGCGACCGGCTGCTTATCGCCACGAGCGACCCAATCACCTTCGCCTCGGATCGGGCAGGGTGGTACGCGGTCCAGGTCTGCGCCAACGACGTAGCTTGCACCGGCGCCAAGCCCCAATGGTTCCTGGCGACATTGCTGGTTCCCGAGTCGTTCACCGCCGAAGGCGCTTCGCAGCTTTTTGAAGACGTTCTTGATGGCTGCAGGGCACTTGGGGTAACGCTGATCGGGGGGCACAGCGAGGTCACTCATGGAATAGAGCGGCCCATTGTGATGGGAACAATGCTTGGGGAGGTGGATCGGGAGAGCCTGATCACCACCGGGGGAGCCAAGGAAGGGGACAGCATTGTCGTTACCAAGGGGCTGGCAATAGAGGGTACTTCGGTACTAGCGAGGGACTTTGCGAGGGATCTGCAAGGAGTAGGAGTACAAGAAAATGTAATTGAAAAGAGTGCAGTTCTACTCGATACACTAGGGATTAGTGTAGTTAACGAAGCCAGAGTCTGTGCACAAGCAGGGGTACATTCGTTACACGACATCACCGAGGGAGGGCTGATTGCCGCATTGCACGAGGTCGCGACAGCATCGGGACTAGGAGTAGCTGTAGAAGAGGACAGTGTACCGGTACTGCCGGAGACTGAAGAAGTGTGTAGTGCACTTGGGTTGCATCCGATGGGGCTGCTGGCATCGGGATCGGTGGTGGTAACGCTACACCCGCAATATACACCGGCGCTTTTACACGCCCTGGAGCGAGAGGGTATTGATGCCTGGGAGATCGGGCAGATGCTCCCTGCCGAGGAAGGGCGTGTACTCTTTGCACGCAGCGGAGAGGAAGTACCCTTGCCGGTATTCCCTCGAGACGAGCTGGCGAGGTACTTGGCAGAAAGGTAAAGGGCCGCCCGGTTCAGGACGGCCCCCTAGAGGTGTAATGCAGTTGTGGAGTACTTGTTGCATTCTGTGAAGTGTAATCTATTTCGCCGACTACACGGATTTCGCCTTATCCTTCTGCACTTTACTCGCTGCCATCGAGGTACTTTTCCAGGGACTCGGCCAATCGAGCAGCGGTAATGTTGGCGCCGCTTATGGTGATGGACACCTTCTTGCTTTTGAGCAGGGCTGCGTGCTTGACGGCCCCGGCGAGGGCGGTGGCGCCGGCCGGTTCGGCCAACGTGTGGGCTTTTTCCACCAAAATGCCGATTGCTCTTCGAATATCGTCGTCGGTGACCAGCAGGAAGTCGTCCAGCAGGTCGGCCATGATGCGCTGGGGCAACTCGTAGCCCGACTTGGTGGCCACTCCCTCGGCGAAAGTGTCCGTTGGAGCCTCAACTATCGTGCCCTGTTTCCATGACTGGTAGGCCGCCGGGGCCGCATCGGACTGGACGGCAATGACCTGGATGGAGGGATCGACTGCTTTGGCGACGATGCAAGCGCCGGAAATGCCGGAGCCACCGCCGAGTGGAAGCATCATTATGTCTACTTCGGGCAGGTCCTCAATGATTTCCAGCGCCGCGGTGCCCACACCGGCGATGAGCAGGGGCTCGTTCACGGCGTGCACGAAGCGGTAGCCTTCCTCCAGAGCCAGGCGTTCGCAGTATTCCCGGGCGTCGTCGAAGGTCTCGCCGTGAAAGATCAACTCCGCGCCGAGGGACCGCATGGCGGCGACCTTGACCGGGTTTGCGTTTTCGGGGAGGCCGACGAGAACACGGACGCCGAATTCACGGCCAGCGCTGGCGATGGACTGGCCGTGGTTGCCGGTGGAGGAGGTGATGATCCCTCTGCGACGCTCTTCCTCGCTCAGGTTAGATAGCAAATTGATGCCGCCCCGAGACTTGAAGGCCCCGAGAGGGAGGTGTTCCTCGTGTTTCAGGTACACCTCGGCCTGCAGGAGGTCGCTCAGACCCATCGAGTAATGCAGAGGAGTACGCTGGAAGTAGGGAGAAATAGTCTGTCGAGCTCGGTACACGTCGCGTATTGTGGGGGAATGCATCAGTCGCCTCTGTTTTCCTTATAATGGGTACCAAGACTATGGAACAATGGAGCAAGTGTCAACTGAATGAACGGTTTTTGCCTTGGTGAACGGATGCCTGGGCTGGGTGAAGGAAAAAGGTCAGACCAGTTGAATAGGGTGTGTAAACACAGGCAGGAAGGCCTTTCGCAGGATTGGCGACAAGCTGGTTCCGGCTGTTGAGGCAGGACTAAATGATTCTTAAACACGTTTAGGAAAAGGCTTGTTTTTAGCTTGACACTTATCCACGCCCGTGATACCTTGTTGCTACTCAAAAGACGGGTTCTGGAGTGGAAGAGCCGACGGAGGAGTGAAGCTTTGGCGCGAAAGACGAAGCTAATGTTGAGGGTAGAAAAGGAACACGGGCGTGAGCTAGAACGGCTGCTCCCGGAAAGGGTTAATGAGCTCGGATTGTCGGGTACCGCGGAGGAGTTGGGTGTCAGCAAGGCGACCTTGGGTTATTGGTTGCTCAAGCTTGGTATAAATGTAAGGCGAGTCGCTCTCTCTCCCGGCGAAGTCCTGGAAGTTAAGCGAATAAGCTAGAGTCAGCACTTCCCGAAACCCGTCTCTTTTATGGGCCGCCCACCAAGTAGTGGGCGGCTCTTCTTTTATTCTTGAATTTGTTCAGTTTCTATCCTTGAAAAATATCCTCCGGCAGGAACGCAGAAACCGTAACATTGGGGAGGTCCACCGCGTTGCTTATCTTCAGGTCGACGGCGACGCTGCAGATGACGTAGGCCTGTTCGCGGGTCCAGCCCCGCTCCTGCAGGAGCTCGATCATGTTGATAAGGGCGTTGCGGGCGGCCAGGGTGAGATCTTCTCCCTCCTGGGTGCCGTCGTCGCGTATGGGCATGCCCATGGTGGCGATGAAGTTGCGGGGCGCCGCCCACTCGGGAGGCAGGAAATAACCGGGATGGGTGTACCGGGGCCAGCGGATGTTATGTCGAGCGGCCTCGCCCTTATGCAGGTGGAAGCGCACCACGGCCGAAGCGCCCATCTCGATGGCGGTGATGCAACACTCGGAGTCGCCCTGGGCGAAGTGGCCGTCGCCACAGGAGTAGAGGGCTCCGGGGACGTTGACGGGGATCTGCAGGCGGGAGCCCGTTGTCAGCTGCTTGGCGTCGACGTTGCCGCAGTTTTCACGCGGCGGCAGCGTGCGCAGGCCCTCGCTGGCGATGGGACCTCCGGCGGGGATGGCGTCCTGGGCGTCGGGGAGGGCCGCCCGGCCACCGCGGCGCACCAAGTCGGCCTCGCGACGAGTCCACTCCTCCATCTGCTGGTGGGAAGGTGCAATGCCGGCGGTGCCCATGAAGGAGCCATTGGGGATTCGCACGCCGGGGAGCTGGTCGGAGGTGGCCCAACCGTCGGCAATCTGCCAGTTGACGAAGTATGGTTCCTGAAATAGGTCGCGAAGGAAGCCAGAGCCGGGACGATTGCGGGTCCAGCCGTAGGACTGCGGGATTATGTCGACGTACTCGATTTCCAGCAGGTCTCCGGGCTCCGCACCGGAGACGTACACGGGCCCGGTAAGCGGGTGGGCCACGTTGGCGTCGAAGCGGTCGAAGTCTTCAGCGGTGACTGCCGGATGCATCTGGCCATCGGAGGCGTCGCGGGTCTCGAGGAGTACATCCTCGCCGGGCGCTGCCTCGAGAATGGGGGGGATGTCGGGGTGCCAGCGGTTGTGGCCCTTTTCGGGCTCTTCCCTGAGGCGCTTGGTGCGATCGATTTCGATGCTTTTCATTGGGTGCGCTCCTCTCGACTAAACGCACGAGCGCGCCGATAAACCAACTATGCTGGTGTACTCGGCGCGCTTGAGGTCGGATTGAGGTTGTTACAGGGTCCAGTCCTCGGGGGTTTCGGGGGTTGGCATGGGGCGGATAGTGACCTCAACGAGGGCGGCCTGTCCGTTCTCGGTGGCAGCGATGGCGCGACGGAAGGCGTCCTGAAGCTGTGATGGGTCTTCCACGCGCTCGGAGTAGGCCCCGAGTCCCTGGGCCACCATCGAGAAGTTTCCGCCGAGCTCGGCCATGGGAGGCGGAGCGGCGTTGTCGCGGGCCATGGCCATGAGACCGCCGCCGGTGCCGCCGTTGTTGAGCACCACGGTGAGGGTGGGAAGGCCCATTCGTACGGCCGTTTCGAGCTCCATGCCGACCATACCGAAGGAGGCGTCGCCGAGGACGTTGAAGACGAGGTGGTCCGGCCGGCCCAGCTTCACGCCGATGGCTGCCGCCATGGACCAGCCCATGGCGGCCATGCCACCCATGCCGATGTAGTTGCGGGGTTTGGTGGCGGGCCAGAAGGGGGAGACGTAGCCGCGGCTGCCACCGGCATCGTGCAGGGCGATGGTGCGGTCGAGGTCGACGACCTTCAAGAGTTCCTGGACCACGCGGTAGCCGTTGGTTGGCGCTGAGTCGTCGTTGAAGGTGGACTCCCATTCGCCGATCCACTTGGCGCGGGCCTCTCGAATCTCAGCGACGAGTTCCTCGCGGTTGGCAGCGGAGGGAGGGCCGCCGGGACCCATGCGGTCGCGCACGGCGTCGATCAGGCTGCGCAGGGCCAGCTTTGCGTCGGCCAGAATGGGGACATCGGCCTGGTAAATCTTGTTCAGGTCGCCGGAGTCGGCGTTTATGTGAATCAGGCTGACGCCCTCGGGGATGGGCCGGCCGTCGGTGGCGTTGGGCAGGCGGAAGGAGTTGCCGACGGCGAGTACGGCGTCGGCGCGTCGGTTGACGAGGTAGGACGCGCCCGAGGCGTAGCGGCTCTTGGGGTAGACGCCGCCACCGACGGACAGCGGGTGGTTCTCGGGGAACGCGCCCTTACCGACCAACGTACTGGCTACGGGCAGGGCCATCAGCTCGGCCAACTCCATAACCTCGTCCCAGGCCTCAGCGGCGAGGACACCGCCGCCAACGTTCATGACGGGGTGGCGAGCGTTAAGCAGGATGTCGGCGGCTCGCTCGATGTCGGCGGCGTCAGGAGCGGCGCGACGGCCGGGCCCGACGGGCTCGTAGTTGAGGATATCGTCGGGGGCTTCGGACATCAGGACGTCCGAGGGCATTTCAAGAACCACCGGACCGGGCGAACCGGAGCGGAGGTTGGTGAAGGCGCGGCGCATGATGGAGGGGATGTCCTCGACGCGGGACATGGTGCCTTTCCACTTGACGAAGCTGTCGAAGATGCTGGAGGGGACTTCCTGCTGGATCTCGCGGCCCATGCTGCCGAGGGGATGCTGTCCCATGAGCAGGAGCACGGGGATGTTGTCGGCGTAGGCTCCGGCGATGCCGGTCAGGGTGTTGGTGGCGCCGGGACCGGTGCCGGTCAAGGCGACGCCGACCTGTCCGGTGGCGCGAGCGTAACCGTCGGCGATTTCGACGCCCATGCGCTCGTGGCGGGCGGAAAACACCGTTATCTGCTGGGAGGCCCGCAACGCGGGCCAGAGTGGGGCTTCACCTCCACCGGCGAAACCTGAGATGTAGCGGACTCCTTCTTTTTCAAGCGCGTGGATTACTGCGTCGCCGCCTCTCATGGCTGCACTCCCGCCTTTGCGATTATGTCTGGTGATGTAGACCCAGTGCCCGGCATACCTGCCCGGGGTACTGGGCCAGAATGCGGGGATGATACGCTTGCCCCCGGTGGCGGTCAAGGACGGTGGTGTAGAGAGACCCGGTGTAGGTCGGGGCTGCTGCACTGGAGCTCCCAGGAGTAATCCAGTTTGTGCATACCGTTATTAGCCAGACCGTCAGGACTCCCATTGAGAAACCAAATGCGGGGAGAAACCAAATGCTTGAAATGCGAACAGGGCCTTTGTAGCAGCGCCGGAAACCAGGAATTCATATTCGCCCGGACCCGGTGCTTCGGGCAGGCAGAGGCGGAATGGGACATGATGCCATGCCTTTGGGTGGGTGACAGTCGGGAGCCCTGTCTCATTATGTGAAGGGCCTCTCGTAGAGGTGTAACATTTTGTAACAGTTCGTAACAAACCGGATAATTTTGGTCCTTAATTGAGACAGGCCAACCGGGCGGCTCAGGGTGTCGAATGGGCGAGTCGGGTGTTCTCATAAAGAACAATTGTACGACTCACGACACTTCATGGCAAGGGGGAGATTTCAGCGGACGGTGTTTCGAACCCAGTGGTCAGGTCAGCAAGGAGGCGGGGCCCTTCGGCAATCTCAGGATTCCCGCTCCCCGCTGTCGCGAGGACGGGATGCGCCGGAATGACGGACTTCAAGCTGTCATACCGCCTTGGAATGGAACGCCATTGGTCGGCAGGCCGGAGCTTTCTTGACCGGCATATAGGGCGGGGGTATTATCCGAACGCAGGCGGGGCAAGACCCCGCGTGTTTCATATATGGGCGATAGGCGATAATGGAAGAAGGTGGCTTATCAGGAGGCGGCATGCCGACAGCCAGTGAGATGATAGTGCAGACCCTGGAAGAGGCCGGAGTGGAGTATGTCTTCGGCATACCAGGTGGCGGAACGGGTCAGATTTTCCAGCTGCTCTACGGGCGGGAAGACCGGATTAAGACGATACTGGTGCGGCACGAGCAGGCGGCGGCAATCATGGCCGATGCCTACGGGCGGGCCACCGGGAAGCCGGCGGTGGTGATGGGGCAGGGGTTGTTCATCGGGTCCAACGCGTCGTTCGGGATAATGGAGGCGATGCTGAGCAGTTCGCCGATGCTCGTGCTGACGGACACGTCGGACGGAGGCTCGGCGCAGCGGCCGGCCAACCAATCGGGGGCAGGCGAATACGGCAGCATCGACCTGCCCAACATATTCAAGTCGATGAGCAAGTACACGGCGCTGGCGGCCAGCCCGAAAGAGGCGGTGCTGGCTACGCAGATGGCCATTAAGCACGCGGTCAGCGGGCGGCCTGGGCCATCGTCGGTGGTGATGCGGTCGGCGGCAATCGGCGGTGAAGTGGACGTGGAATCGTCACCGTTCATCCACAACGCCGCAGGGTTCCTGAACACAGCCAAGCCCGAGAGTGCACCGTCGGACATACAGAAGGTGGTCGAGATACTGGCGGAGTCGCGGCGGCCGGTGCTGGTCGCAGGCAACGGGGTGCACGTGGCCGGGGCGCACGCGCAGTTGCAGGAGTTGGCGGAAATCTGGGGTATGCCGGTGGCCACCTCCTATAAAGGAAAGAGCGCAATCGCGGAGACGCATCCGCTATCGGTGGGGATGGTCGGGACATACGGTCAGGCGGTCGCCAACCGGGTGGTGGGTGAAGCGGACGCGGTCATCGTGGTGGGAGCGCTGCTGCGCTCGCAGGAAACGGTGCGGGAACGACCGGACATCTTCGACCCACGGCGCCAACGGGTGGTGCAGATCGACATTGACGAGAGGAACGCGGGATGGAGCTTCCCGGTGGAGATCGGGCTGGTGGGCGACGCGGGAAGCATCCTGAACCAGCTGGTGGCGGCATCGAAGGAGGCGGCGGAGGGGAGCGTTGGGCAACGCAGCGAGTGGACAGAGTCGGTGGCTCCCCGGAAGGACTCGATGGCGTTCTATGACGACCCGGAGATGCACAGGGAAAGCTCGCCGGTGACGCCGCAGCGATTGGTGTCGATACTGAACGAAGTGTCGGACCCGTCGACCGTGTACGCGCTGGACGCTGGCAACAACCGGACGTGGATGGCGCACCTGTACAAGGCGCAGGAAGCGGCGACGTTCTACTGTCCCGGCGGGACAGCCGGCATGGGATGGGCGCTGCCGGCAGCAGTTGCGCTAAAGCTGGTGTACCCGGACAGGCCGGTTACGGCAGTGACGGGCGACGGCGGGTTCATGATGACAGTCAACGCTCTGTCGACGGCGATGCAGTATGACCTGCCAATGACGTGCGTGGTGTTCAACGACAACGCGCTGGGGATGGTGCTGGACCATCAGCCCCGGGGACAAGAGATCGCGTCGGAGTTTTATCCGACGGACAACGCCGCCATAGCGCGGGGGTTCGGGTGCTTCGGCGTACACGTGGAGGACTCGCGGGACCTGCCGGACGCGCTGCGGGAGGCGCAGGCATCGGGGCTGCCGGCGGTGGTAGACGTGGCGGTGGACCGGGAGCCGAGTCCGGACGACTGGCGGGCGGACGCGAGACGGTCAGGGGAGACGTAGGCAAGGAGGGAGCGGCGATGTCTACTCTGCAAACAGGAACCAAGCTCACTTACGAGGAATACCTGGGAACACCAGAGACCATGGTCCGGTGTGAGGTAGTGGACGGTGAGGTGATAATGGCGGGCCCCAACCTCTACCACCAAATTGTTTCGGGGAACATCAACGAACCGCTGAGGGCATTCGTTCGCAGCAACGGACTGGGCCGTGTTGTTTTCGCCCCCGTAGATGTTGTCGTGCGGCGTGATCCTCTGCGAGTGCGGCAGCCGGATTTGCTGTTTGTGAGCAACGAGCGAGACGACATCCTGGGGGAGCGGATTGAGGGCGGCCCCGACCTAGTGGTAGAGATTATTTCACCCAGTAACACGCGAGCTGAAATTGACAGTAGACTAGCCGACTATGCCAGCCTCAACGTCCTAGAGTGCTGGCTGGCCTATCCCCAAGTTCGAGCCGTCGAGGTGCTGAGGCTGGAGGATGGCGATTGGCGGAGGGCTTATATTCGTGGCGCGGGTGAGAGCATTGAGTCAGCTGTTCTTCCTGGGTTAGAACTGGATATTGCCAGTATTTTTGAGGACGCATAGCGCTCCGCAATCCAAACAAATGATCCGACAACGAGGTGAACAAGTAATGGCGGGACTGCTGGACGGGAAGATTTCGCTGGTTACGGGGGCAGCGTCGGGGATTGGGCGGGCGACATCGCTGGTGATGTCGCGGGAAGGAGCGACCGTCGTGGTGTCGGACGTGAACGCAGACGGTGCGGAGGAGACGCTGAGCGCCATCAAGGAGGCGGGCGGCGACGGGATGTTCGTGCACGCCGATGTGTCGCGGCCAGCGGAGGTGGAGGCGCTGGTAGCGCAGGTTGTTTCGGCGTACGGGAGGGTGGACTGCGCCTACAACAATGCCGGTATCGAGGGTTACATGGCCGGGAGGCTGCACGAGTATCCGGAAGACCAGTGGGACCGGCTCGTTGACATCAACCTGAAGGGCGTCTGGCTCTGCATGAAGCACGAGGTCCCGCAAATGATGGAGCAGGGGGGCGGGGCAATCGTCAACACGGCGTCGGCAGCAGGGTTGGTCGGGTCACGGAGGATGTCGGCCTATGTTGCAAGCAAGCATGCGGTGGTGGGACTGACGAAGGCCGCGGCGCTGGAATACGCCCGGGATGGCATACGGGTCAACGCAGTGTGCCCGGGAATCATAGACACGCCGATGGTGCGGCGTCTGATAGGAGGCAGGGAAGCAGACTACGAGGCCATGATTCCGTCGCGGCAGCCGATAGGAAGGCTGGGGACTCCGGAGGAGATAGCGGAGTCTGTGACGTGGTTGTGTTCCGACGCTGCTTCGCTGGTGACGGGACTGGCGATGGCCGTGGACGGTGGGTTCACGGCGCAGTAGGCCTGGCGTGGTCGCGGCAACTCGGCGTTCGTTGGACGGGGTATGCGGGCGATGATAGTATAAGGGCCGAACCGCACGAGCGGGCATCGGCCCTTCCTGTTTGTTCCTACATTTGTATGCGCCCGCCTGTGCCCGGAGGAACCCTTGGCCGATACGCTGGAAATCCTGGACCTGGCTGACAGCGGGCGGATTCAGCTTTCCCACCTAGACGATTCCGGCAATCGCACGCAGGCCCCGCCGGTCTCATTCCCATATCCCCTGACTGACGAAGAACTCTTGGAACTGGCTTGGCTGTTTACGAACTATGCCAATGAGCCGTTCGGAGATTCGCGGTCCAGGGCGGAGGCCGCCGAAGCGGGCCTGAGAGACCTGGGTCGCTTGATGTTCGAGACGGTGTTCCGGTCCAGCGATGAAGCGGCGGAGACCCTGGCACGTGTGGACCTCAACGCCGGGCGTCCGTTCCAGATTTCCGTTGTATCGGACAGCGCGGAATTCCTGGCCCTTCCGTGGGAAGTAATAAATGATTCCGAGTTGGGATACATCGCATCGCGGGCGCAGAGCGTCAGCAGGGTCCCGAAGTTCACGGATGAACTGCCGGAACTTTCCGATGCAGGACTGAGTGGCAGCCGGTTCAATGTTCTGATGATTTGCCCGCCCGCCCCGGAGGGACTGGCGACCGAGGCCCTGGCGGCGATGGAATCCCTGGACGTTGAAGTATCTCTGGACTGCCTCAGCTTCACTTCATTCGAAGCGCTTGAGACCCACCTAAAGGAACGGAAAGGGCAGTACCATCTGCTTCACCTGGACGGGGCTTCCATTGCTGACGAGGGGTCAACGCTGCAGGGGATTGGACCCGTAGAGCAGGTTGGGAAAGCTGTGGCAGATGCAGGGATACCGGTTGTGTTGCTGGCGTGCTCCTCTTCCGACTATTACCACTCAGCGGTCAAGAGACTGTCCGGAGCGGGGGTGGCGGAAGTGGCGGTGCTGCCTTCGCCGCTGGCCGGTTCGGGTCGCAAGCTGTTCGCCGACACCTTCTATGCCGCCACGGCGCACGGGGCAGGGGCGGCGAGGGCCGTGGCCGCTGCACGCCGCGCAATGATGGAGCACCCGCACCGTCCGTCGGCTGCGGGGCCGATGGTGTCATGGGACTGGACAACACCGCTGGTATACCAATCGGCACGGTATGCGCCGGTTGAGGTCAAGCCCGAAGAGCCGGAGCAGATTATCCCAGGGATGATTTCTGCGACGCCGGAACCGCCGCCGCGACAGCTGCCGCGGGGCGGGCCGTACGGTCTGATCGGTCGACGGCGTGAGATTCTTGAGCTGGATCGCATGATTGCCGAGAATCCCATTGTGATGCTGACGGGAGCGGTTGGGACCGGGAAGTCGGAAGTGGCGCTAGGTGCGGCTGCATGGATGGAAAAGAACGGCAGCAGGCCGGACGGGGTGTTCTACACGAACTTCGACGTGGGCGCGGGGTTGGACAAGGCGCTGCATGAGGTGGGAACCGCACTATCGGGACTGGAGTTCGGCGACCTGCCCGCCGCGTCGCGCCGGAACTGGCTGCTGGGCTACCTCCGGGAGCACGAAACGCTACTGATATGGGACAGCGTGGAGAACCTGACGGGGTTTCCTGCGGAAGGAACGGGCCTGCTGGAAGCCGGGGAGCTGTCCGAGCTGGACGAGTTCCTCGCAGAGCTTGCAGCGGAAGAGGGAAAGTCTAGGGTCCTAATGGTGAGCCGGCGAGAAACGGAGTCATGGCTTTCCGCGCAACATGGGGTATACACCCTGGAGGGGCTGGCAACGCGAGACAGGGTGGAGTTCGGCACGCGGTTGATAGAGGAAGGCGGCGTTGATCCGTCGCGGTTGGGTCAAGAGTTCATCGAGTTGCTGGCATTGCTGGAAGGCCATCCACTGGCGATGGAAGTCGCAATTCCTCTGCTCAATGATGTGCCGGCGTCGGTGCTGCTGAGTGAACTGCGCAGGGAGGTGGAGGCACACCAGGCCGGCCCAGGCGAGGAGGGACGCCCGGCGTACCTTACAGTACTGATGGACCACGCCTTCGGGCGGATGCCACGACGCAGCCGGACGCATCTGCCGTTCCTGTCGCTGTTCAAGAGCCGGGTGATGATGGACATACTGACCCATATCACCCAAGAGAGCCCATATCGAACGGCGATGGGGGAGGACCTGGGTTGGGGGGCCTGTCGCACGATGCTGCGGTCGGCCCGGAACAGCGGGTTTCTGGAACCAATCACGCCGAGCGTATACCAGATCCATCCGGCGATGGGGTGGTTCTACGGACGAGCGCTGTACCGGCAAATGTCGCAGGCGCGAGTCGCGGAGCTGGAAAACGAGTTCGTGCGAGTGTATGCGGACACTGCAGACTATTTCATGGAAACCCTATATGAAAACCAGGAGTCCGGCACCAACGCCATACTGGCTGAAGAGGGCAACCTGACGCAGGCACTGGGCCTGTCGCTGGAGTCGGGGCAGTGGGACAACGCGCAGCTGCTGACACAGCCACTGGCCCAGGTCTACCGGATGCAGAAGCGATACCCGGAATTGCGTCGCCTGCGGCGGCAGTTGCTGGAAGTGACCGGGGGCACCGCCGAGGAGGCAGAGACGAAGGGCGCCATTGAGCTTTGGCTGTACCTGCAGGGGACCGAAGCTTCGGAGTGCATCGAGACCAACGAGCTAGGGAGGGCGGACGACCTGAACAGGCAGTTGCTGAGCTACTTCACGGCGCAGCCGGAGTCGGACAGCGACCCACGAACCGCGGCAGTCTATCATCAGATGGGCGAGGTGGCGCTGAAACGGTGGCAGCTCGATGAGGCGGAGGACTGGTACCTGAAGTCGATCGCCATCATCGAGGAAGGCGAGGACCGAGCCTCGGTGGCCGATGACTATTACGGAATGGGGCAAGTGCGGCAGTACCAGCGGCGCTACACCGAAGCCCGCGACTGGTATTCCAAGTCGCTTGATATTCACCAGCGCGTGGAAGACGTGGAGGAGATGGTCAAGGACTACCGCTCGTTGGGACTATGCGCACAGTTCCGTTTCGAGTACCAGGAAGCCGAGAGTTGGTATCACCGGGCGAGGGAGATTCTCGAAGAAGCACGGGACGAGGAAACGTCGGTGCTGATTTACCACGCCCTTGGCACCGTGGCACATTCCCAGTACCAGTTTGATGATGCAGAGAACTGGTACAAGCAGGCGCTTACTCTCAGCGACCGGATGGGGAACGAGGCGCAGATGGCGGTGGAGTTTCATTACCTCGGCCTGCTGGAGCAGGGGCGGCAGTTATTCCCCGATGACGCGGAGCATTGGTATACGCTGGCGCTGGAGAAGTACGAGAAGCTGGGAGACTGGAGGAGCGCGGGAGACGAGTGTCGCCAGCTAGGTGTGCTGTTCCATGAGCAAGAGAAGCTGGAAGAGGCCGAAAGCTGGTATCACCGCGCCCGGGAGATTTTTGAGGAAATCCGGGACGTCAGCCGGACGGCCCGCACCTACGGGCAGCTGGGGATGGCGGCCGAAGAGCGAGCCGATATAGAAGAAGCGCTGGGCTGGGCCGCGCGTACGTATCAGATTGCGATTGACCACAACCTGCCGGTCATCGCGCAGGCGCGGGTGCACCTGGCCCGGCTGCGGGACAAGCACGGAGCGGACGCGTTCGCTGACTGGTGGCGGGGCTTCTCGGGGGAAGAGCCGCCTGCGGACCTGGACTCGGAAGATGAAGTCATCCTTTAGAAGATCATCGGATAGCCAACGAGCTTCCGAATGCCACCCAATCGATCAATTCAGGGAAACCGTTCGATCAAGTACCAGGAGATGAACTGATGAGTGTTGGAGTTTCTACACCGTTGCCGGCATATACCGTTGACCCGGCCTTTATGGCGAAGAAGGCGGAGGATTTGGGATTCGAGTCCATCTGGTACGCCGAACACCCGGCGGTACCGGTGGAGAGCAATAGTCCGTTCCCGGCCACGGGAGGCGAGGTACCCTGGACTTACTCGCACTTCACGGATCCCTATATCGCCCTGGCGCGAGCATCGGGAGCGACCAGCACCATCAAGCTGGGCACCGGGATAACGCTGGTTCCGGAGAGGAACCCGCTGTTGCTGGCCAAGGAAATCGCGAGTCTCGACCGGTTCAGCGGTGGGCGGTTTCTGTTCGGCATCGGTACGGGGTGGCTGCGGGAAGAGACGGAAATTTTCGGCGGAGACTTCGAGCACCGGTGGACGCAGACACGGGAAGCCATCGAGGTGATGAAGGAACTCTGGACCAAAGATGAAGCCGAATACCACGGGAAGTATTACAACTTCCCTGCGGTGAAGTCGTATCCCAAGCCGGCGCAGGACCCCCATCCCCCGATTATCATCGGCGGAATGGCACGCAACGTATTGCGCCGCATCGTTTCACACGCCGACGGGTGGCTGCCCAATCGTGTCACGCCAGCGGAGGTGGAGGACAGCCGCCGCAGGCTGGACGCCATGGCCGCCGAGGTGGGCCGGGATCCGAAGTCCATCACAATCAGCGTCTACGGTCAGCCCGCGGATGGCGAACTGGTGCAGTCGTACCTGAGCGCGGGCGCGGACCGGGTGGTGGTGCGGCCAGACCACGTTGCCAACGAGTACGAGATGGGGAAGCAGCTGGAGCGGATGGCCGAGGCGGTTATACGTTAACCGGTCCTCATTTGACACTGAGGGGCTGATAGAACAGTTGCTGGCGCATTCACTGACCAACGCGCCGCGATTTACTCCAGATTGGTGAGGAAGGGATGGACCGAACGACCGAGATGCTGAGCGCGTATTCCTGCGGGCTGACGTACGAAGAGCTGGGCACGGCCGTGGTGGAGCAAGTGAAACGTACGTTGGTGGACACCATGGGGTGCGCCATTGGCGGATACGACTCGGAGCCGGCAGCGATCGCGCGCAGTATGGCCGACGGGGTGGTAGGCAGAATGCCTTCGCGGGTGCTGGGTATGTCAGGCGGCACAACGCCGGATCTTGCCGCGTTTGCGAACGGCGTGGCTGTACGGTATCTCGATTGCAACGATTCATATTTCTCTCCGGGCGGCGGGCATCCCAGCGACATGATTTCTGCGGTGCTGGCGATGGCGGACGCCTTGAAGAGCGACGGCACCACGGTCATAACCGCAATTGCCCTTGCATACGAAGTGTTTTGCCGATTGTCCGACGAGGTTGTCGCTAGCGACCTGGGCTGGGACCAAGGAATATTCAGCGTGGTCGGAGCGGTGTGCGGTGCGTCGCGGGTGATGGGGCTGAACGAGGAGCAAACAGGCAACGCCATATCGCTGGCGATCACGCCGCACTTGCCGTTGGCAGTCACGCGGACTGGTGAGCTGGCAATGTGGAAAGGGTGCGCCGGGGCCAGCGCCTCGCAGTCGGCAGTATTCGCGGCGCAACTGGCGGCTAGAGGGATGGCGGGACCCGGAGAGTCCTTCGAGGGACGTCGCGGGCTGTGGGAGCAGGCGGTTGGGCACGAGGTGGTGGTGCCGGACTTCCCGCTGGGGAACGCAAGGAAGGATGACGACCCTTTCC
Source organism: Dehalococcoidia bacterium (assembly GCA_963667415.1). Taxonomy (GTDB): domain Bacteria; phylum Chloroflexota; class Dehalococcoidia; order Lucifugimonadales; family UBA3495; genus VXOI01. The sequence continues at coordinate 2,407,100 of OY763410.1, forward strand.
GAATTACGCGGACCATCTTCAAGGCATACCCATCGCAGATTCATACGCAGGCGCCCATCGGCCTGGCGCTGCAACTGAGAGAAGTGGTCACCGCGGACAACGTCAGCACTGTTCACATTGACACGTACAAGGTGGCTGCGAGCACTGCTTCGAGCGAGCCGGAGAAGTGGGACCCAAAGACGAGGGAGACGGCGGACCACAGCATACCGTGGCTGGTGGCGTCGGCGTTGCTGGATGGGCCGGTCACTCCGGGTAGCTTTGAGGACGAGCGCATTGCCAGTGGTGCGATTCGCGACGTTATGTCGCGCATGACGCTGGTTGAGGAGCCCGACTTCACTGACAGGTATCCCAGCGAATATAATTGTCGTATAACCGTCACCGCATCGGACGGCAATTCCCACGTTGCGCACACGGCCTGGCCGCGGGGTCACCGGAGCAATCCGATGACAGAGGCAGAGGTCGAAACCAAGTTTCGAAACTTTGCAGGGACGGAGCTTTCTTCAACGCAGTGCGATGAGCCTGGTCATCAAGTCCTGAAGTTTCCCAGCGTACGTCGATATCCTTCAAACCGAGCCAGACAGGCAAGAAGGTAAATGAGCGATCCCCAGAGCGACAGGCGTTGGAAGCGATCCGTGCGCTGGACTCGCTGCCCAACCTAGAGCCAGTGTTCGACAGCCTGGTCATCAAGTCCTGAAGTTTCCCAGCGTACGTCGATATCCTTCAAACCGAGCCAGACAGGCAAGAAGGTAAATGAGCGATCCCCAGAGCGACAGTCGAGGGGCCGCAAGATTTCGCGACCGTTTCGCGAGCGCGATTACCAGGCCAGAGGAGGATCTGGACCTGGGCTTGACTGCCCTGCTGGTGGCGGGTGAAGAATACCCGGGTCTGGACGTCGAGGAGCACCTTGGCCGCCTGGACGGGTTCGCGAACGAGGTGCTGCGGAAACGGACAAGCGAAATGCCTGCGCCGGAACTGGCGCGGCTGGTGAGCCGGTTTCTCTTCGAAGAACAGGGATTCCAAGGGAATGCAAACGACTACTACAACCCCGACAACAGCTTCTTCAACAGGGTTTTGGATACCCATACAGGGATACCCATAACGCTGTCGCTGCTGTACTTGGAGGTAGCGCGCCGGGTCGGACTTCGCTGCAGCGGAGTGGGAATGCCGGGGCATTTCCTGGTGGGCCTGGAAGGCGGAGAAGTATACCTGGACCCGTTCCATGGCGGGGCAGTGATGGACGCTGACGACTGCCGTCGACTCGCGGAAGGGCTTTTCGGACCGCGAATGGCGTGGAGGGACAGCTACCTGGAGCCGTGCACCAAGTACGAGTTCCTGTTTCGCATGCTAAACAACCTGAAAGTCGTGTATGAGCACTCGGGTGAGGTCGAGAAGGGTGCGGGTGTGACCCAGCGTATGTTGATGGTGAACCCACGGGCGACGGCGCTATACAAGGACCTAGTGTGGTGTAACGGAAGTTAATAGTAAAAGTAATCGCGATGAGGTATCCTCCGGGTTAGCAGTCCAGAGGAGGATGACCATGGCGATGGGACGACCGATGCCGCCGCTAATCTTGGATGACGTGGAGCGTGAAACCCTGGAACGGTGGGTTCGCCGTCCAAAGACCTCGCAGGCTTTGGCGCTGCGGGCCAGAATGGTTCTGGGCTGTGCCGAAGGCCGCAGCAATACCGCGGTGGGCACCGACCTGGGAGTGTCCGATGAGACGGTGGGGAAGTGGCGTTCTCGCTTCCTGGAACGGAGGCTGGACGGACTGTCGGACGAACCGCGCAGCGGACGGCCTCGAGCGGTTACCGATGACGACGTGGAGCGTGTGATTACGCTGACGCTGGAGACTGCGCCCCGGGACGCGACCCATTGGAGCACCCGGTCCATGGCCCAGCGCAGCGGGCTGAGCCACAACACGGTCAGCCGCATCTGGCGGGCCTTCGGATTGCAGCCCCACCGCACGGAGACCTTCAAGTTGTCGTCGGACCCCTTCTTCATCGAGAAGGTCAGGGACGTTGTGGGGCTGTATCTGAATCCACCGGACCGGGCGTTGGTCCTGTGCGTGGACGAGAAGTCCCAGATCCAAGCCTTGGACCGCACCCGTCCGCTGTTGCCCATGCGCCCGGGACAGGTGGAGCGGCGCACCCATGATTACCTGCGCCACGGCACCACGTCGCTGTTCGCCGCCTTGGACGCGAGGACCGGCCAGGTGATTGGCCAGTGCCACCGCCGCCACCGGGCCGTGGAGTTCCGCAAATTCCTCGATACCATCGAGGCCGAGGTGCCCGCCGACCTGGACGTCCACCTGATCGCGGACAACTACGCCACCCACAAGACGGCGCTGATCCGTAACTGGTTTGCCAAGCGGCCCCGCTTCCATATGCACTTCACACCCACCAGCGCCTCCTGGCTGAACCTGGTGGAGCGCTGGTTCGGTCTGCTCACCGAAAAGCAGTTGCGCCGTGGCGTGCATCAGAGCAGCGCCGAACTGGAGGCTGCCATCTACCGCTACCTGGACGTCACCAACGAGGACCCCAAACCGTTTGTCTGGACCAAGACTGCCGACCAAATCCTGGCCAATGTCGCCCGCTTTTGCCGACGTACTTTGGATACATCACACTAGCGGAAAAGCAGTATCAGGTGCAACAGTACAGGGCGGCGCTACGCAGCCTGGAAGCGTACCTGAAGGCCGCGCCTGAGGCTCCCGACGCCTCGCAAGTCAAGAACTGGGCGGACTCCATTCGCACCACTCTGAGCCGGCTAAACTAACGCCGATTTGTCGAATCCAAACGGACGATTCAGGCGTATAGGTTAATGAGCGAAGAGATGGAGGCCCAGCGCCCACACATTGAACCCACCGTTTCGTCGGATGAGCCGGACGACCTGCAGCTATTGGAGCGAATTGCAGCCAAAGACAGGGATGCCCTGAACGACCTGTACAGCCGATACATGACGCCGGTGTACTCCCTGTCGCTGCATATGCTGAAGCAACCTTCGCTAGCTGAAGAAGTGACGCAGGATGTTTTCCTGAACATCTGGCTCAAGGCGGAAAGCTTCAATTCCGGCCGTGGGAATCCACGCTCCTGGATAATGAGCGTTACCCACCACCGCGTCGTGGACGTAATTCGCTCCAGGCGGCGATCCACTGTGATGACAGACCCGGAAGGGTATGACACGCTGGAGCGCCTGCCGTCCTCGGGGCCATCGGTGGAATCCCAGGTCACCCAAAGGCTGGACCGGGAGCGTATAGAGAAGGCATTGGATACTCTGCCTGACAACCAGCGGGAGGTCATTGAGCTGGCATACTTCGAGGGGTATTCGCAGTCGGAGATGGCAGACCTGCTGGGACAACCGCTGGGCACCATCAAGACCAGGGTCCGTCTGGCGATGCAGAAGTTGAAAGCGGCGTTGCAAGAAGATGACGACGAGTAGCACAACACACCCGGAAGACCTCCTTGAGGCGTTCGCGCTTGACGCGCTTGAACCGGAGGAAGAGCAGAGCGTTCTCGACCACCTTGAGGGCTGTATGCGGTGTTCCGGTCTGGCTGCCGAATACCTGGAAACGGGGGCCGTGCTGGCGTCGACCGTTTCCCAGGCATCACCGTCGGCAGAGCTTCAGGCCAGATTGATGGAGGCGATTGAACCTGAACCTGTGCCGGTGTCGGCGTCGGCGGCTCCGGTTACCGTTAGCAGGCCGCCGCAAAGCTGGTCGCGAGTGTTTTCAGGGATGGGGCGCCGCTGGTCCAGGGCCCTGATGCCTGTGACAGCACTGGCAGCAGTGGCGATTGCGGCATTCCTCATCACGGAAAACGTCCAGATGACAGGTGAAATGGACGGCATGATGGCGGAGAACGTCCAACTCCAGGAGTCGCTCAATGAGAGCCGCGCCACGGCCGAGGCACAGCTGGCCCAAGCGTCGAATGCCATAATCCAGATGCGGGGAGACCTCCAGTTCCTGAAAAACACACTGGCCCAGCCGGGCAATCAGTCTCTGTCGATGGATACGATGCAGCCGGGCGGCGGGTCGCACGGTGTGCTGGTGCTGGCGGGAGACAAGTCTGCGGCGGTGATAATGGCCTCCGGCCTGGAGGCGCTGCAGGAAGATGCGGCGTATCATGTGTGGATGATGGAGCGGGGCCAAAGGACGTGGGCGGGCAGCATGGAAGTGGACGAAAACGGCTGGGGTACGATGGCGTTTGCGCTGACATCCGGAAGTTCGGAGATTGACGCTGTGCAGATCAGCCGTGCTCCGCTCACGCTGGCTGCTGCCGGAATCGTGGGAGACGTGGTGCTGGAAGTGGCGTTACCATAGCTCCATTACTCTGAAGTCCGACCGATCAGTAGGTGTCGTCGGCCTCTGGAGAGGCGGGTTGATATACTCGGTGCGAGTCGGCGGAGGTGAACCTGATGAGTGAGATGTCTGCGGCCCATGACCTGACCTGCGACCTGTGTGGTGCGGCTATGGTGGAGCAGAAGTGCAAAATCCGCTGCCTCAATTGCGGCTATACCCGCGACTGCTCCGACCCATAGCCCCGAACACAGGGCTTGAATGTGAGTTCCCAGAATACGGTGCTCGTCCTGTATGACCCGAAAGGGCGAAGCATTGAGGCAATGGCTCGAGCGGTTGCTGAAGGGGTGGATGCTTCCGGTCTGGCAGTTCCCTCTCTCAAAACGATTGACGACGCGACTCGGGATGACCTGATTTCCGCTGATGGGCTGATTCTTGGGTCGCCCAATTGGAGCGGGATTACGGGATCCTTCAAGCAGTGGCTGGACGACCAGGGCGACCTGTGGGAGGAGCTTGCGCTGGCCGGTCGGCCGGGGGCTGCCTTCACCACGGGCACAGGCAGGCATTCGGGGCTGGAAGCGACTTTGCGGCAGCTGATTCACTGGATGCTGGCTGGCGGGATGGTGGTCGTGGGACTGCCTTGGTCGGAACGGATGCGCGTGGCCGGGTCGTACTACGGGGCCACGGCTGCTGGCGCAGTGACTGAGGACGACCTGGCGCAGGCGCGGGACCTGGGGGCGCGGACGGCGGAGTTCACGGCCCGACTGTCACAGCGGCGCTAGTCTCGTTGCAGCTATGCGGCGGCACCTCAGTCGCGGAGCTGAAGGTGCCGGAACAGTTGCGGGTGGACTTCACTCGCCAGTCGATGAGCTTCCTTCATAGGTTCCCTTACGGACTCATGGGCCATTTCCGAGGTGCGCAGCTTGAAGAGGTAGTAGCACTCGCGCAGGTTCATCTTCGAGATGAGGCGCCGGTTGTGGGCGTGAGTGACGACGTACTGGGCGACGGTGGGGGAAACTTCGCTGGCAATCTTATGGAAAGTGCGGGCGGCAGTGTCGGTGGCCTCAGTGAAGGGCTCCTCCAGTCCTGCGTCGGTGATGAGCGACGGGATGCGGATGTTGTGCCCCACGATCAAGGGCTGGGGCAGGTAGGTCTGCATCCGGTGGCGGCGGAACTCGCGGTATGCGCCGTAGTCCAGCAGGATTTCGAAGGTGTAGTCGACCGTCTCGAGTTCACGCGGGGGCGCGTCATGGGGGCCCATACCGGAGAGGAACTGCTCGAAGAGCTGTGCGCGTTTGTCTGAATCCATTGACTGCGCCCGTTTCAAGGCAGCGACGTAGTCCATGCCGGTAGCGCCGTAGAGGAAAGCGGCTGCGACCTTTTCCTCCGCCTGCGGGTCGTAGTGGACCAGACGGACTTCTGCAGTTGGCTGAGACGATTCCGGCGTGCATTCAAGGGACTCGGCCATCGTGTTGCGGACCGAGGGTAGGCTGGCGAGGTATTCGACGTAGTCGGCGTATTTGATCAAGGTGGGTGTGACGGCGCGGCCTTGGTCGCGAATCGCCTCGCCAAGCTGGTGCTCTTCGTCGAGTTCCGACGACATCAGCTTGGAAATGGCGTGCTCAAGGGTGCGGGCGTTGGCTGTGACACCGACGTTGGTGAGGGTGGAGGCAGGGAGCACGGAACGGCAGGCGTCGGTGGCCATTCGGCGGATGCGGAGGCCGTAGGCGGAGTCGCCTTCACGAGCGCGCTGGGGGTGGACGCCACGGAGATGCTCGCTGCTCTTCGCGATGAGGTCCTGGTACGCCGAGAAGAGGAACCTGCAGGTGGCGACGTATTCATCGCGCAGGGTTGGATGGGCGTCGAGTTCGGAGGGCACGTGGAAGCAGTCAGAATCGATGACCTGGTAGCGGGAGGACTTCTCGGTATAGGAGGCGAGTCGGTTGTCCTCGAGGCCGTCGCAGGCGAGGCGGGAGATGTTCTCGGCGGCGAGGTGAACTACGGCGTGCTCGGCGACCGAGGCATGGCCGTAGCCCAGCACCCAACGCTCGTGGAAGTCGGCGGCCTTCTCCTCGCTGACCTGACGGGCGATCTCGTCAAAGGGTTCCGGCCGACGGGAGGTCATGGCGAAGGCGACGGCTATCTGCTCCTCGGAGAGGAGCCGCGCGTCGAGTGGGTAGACGCGACGGGGATAGAGGGTTTCCTCACTGGTGTCGAGATCAGAGTCGTGGCGAATGTAGGTCATGAGCTTCAGCGTCCGATGAATTGGAAGCGCGACTTGTTTGCAGGCGGGCAGGGTAAGCGCATTTGGAATCCCAAGCCTCGGTCATTCTGCCCTAACAATAGCTGAGGCTTGAAAAACAGGAGCCTGAAATCCTTTTTCCTGTCATTTGCGGACATTTCCTGCCATTCCAGTCAGCCTGCTGAGTTCCGGGTTACGGCGAAGGGCATTGAGCGGAGTCCGACAAGTCATACAAGAATAATGTTAGAGGTTCGCTGTCGGACTTGGCAAGCAGGAAATGTCAGCAGAATTTTTATGTGCGACAGCTCTGCGCAGGCGGGGCTTACGATTGAAAGGAAGGGGCGGGTATTTGAGCCCGCCCCGGCGAATTACAGGCCTTACGGGTTGTGCTAGACCAGTGAGCCGAAGCCGTCGGGGATGGCGACTTCGACGAGGTGGGTCTTGCCGGAGTTAATGGCGGCGTCGAGGGCCGGGCCGAGTTCGGCGACGGTCGAGACGCGGCTCGCGCCGAAGCCGTAGGAATCGAAGAGCTTCGAGAAGTCGGGGTTGACGAGGTCGGTGGCGAAGAGGCGGTCGCCAAAGCGGTCCTGCTGGTACTTCTTCAGGACACCCCAGGCGTTGTCGTTGAACATCAGGATGACGGGGTGGATGTCGTACTGGGCAGCGGTGGCGAGTTCCTGGAAGTTGTACTGGAATCCGCCGTCGCCGGTTACGCAGACCACCGGGCTGTCGGGCTGGCCCACCTTGGCACCGAGGCCGGCGGGGAAGGCGAAACCGAGGCCGGCCCAGCCGTGGGGGTGCATGTATTTGCGGGGGCCGTAGATGGGCAGGCAGCGGGCGGCGCGGCTGGCGGGAACGGTCGGGTCAAGGGAGAAGACGGTCTCACGAGGAGCGACCTCGCGGATGGTCTCGAAGACTCGGAGCTCGTTGCCCCAGGTTTCTTGGAGCGAGCGATGGATATCCTTTTTCACCGAAGATACCTCGTCGGCGTAGGACTGTCCCTTGCCGACGTCGGTGTTGCCGATTGCGTCGAGCCACTGGCGAACGACGGCCTGGGAATTGGCGACGATGGGCACGGTGGCTTCGTAGTTGCTACCGATGGCGTCTCCGTCCAGCAGGACGTGAACCACGTTGCCGGGCAGCTTGAGCTGGACGCCGGTGGTGGATCGATGGGGCATTATCGAGCCGAGGATGACCACGGCGTCGCAGGTGGAAAGCCAGTCCTGGACGGGGTTTTCGCCCCAGATGCGGCGGCCGAGCACCTGCCCGAGGGATAGCGGGTGGTCTTCGGGGAACGCGCCCTTTGCGCCGTCGGACGTTACCACCGGGGCACCGAGGGTCTCGGCGAGGCGGACGATATCTTCGGTGCCGCCGAGCATCTGGACTTCCTCGCCGACAACAATGGCGGGTCGCTTCGCCTTGAGCATGACCTGCAAGGCCTGTTCCACCATTGCCGGATCGCCCTGGGGTATGCCGGCGTCGCGAGGGCCGATGATTTCGACGTCGGCGTGGTTGCCGAGGAGGTCGGTTGGGAACTCGAGTTCGATGGGGCGAGGACGACGGTTCTGGAAGCGCTGGAAGGCTTCGAGGAGGTTGTCTGGGATGGACTCGACCTCGTGGACCATGGCGTTCCAGTCGGTGACGGCCTCGAACATGCCGAGCTGGTTCTTGGTCTCGTGGGTGGTGTTGCGGCCCTGACCGATGAAGTCGGATTCGACGTTGGTGGTCACCTGAAGCAGGGGCGAGCCGGAGAAGTAGGCTTCGCCCATTGCGCCCAGGGAGTCGGCAGCGCCGGGGCCGGTGCTGGTGATGAGGACGCCGGGTTTGCCGGTGGCACGGGCGTATCCGTCGGCCATGAAGCCGCAGCCGAGCTCGAGGCGGCCGCCGATGAAGCGGAGGTTGTCCTGCTGGTCGAAGAGGGCGTCGAAGAGGTCGAGGTTGTGGATGCTGATTATGCCGAAAACGGTGTCAACGCCCTGGGCCTTCAGGGACTCGGTAACGGCCTGGCCGCCGGTCAAGTTGGGCACGGTGGGGCTCCTTCGATTTGGTTAGATTGGCGGGATGAAGCCGTCCGCTAGAGCAGCAGGCTCACGGGCTTTTCGAGGAGGCGCTTAATTTCCATGAGGAACTGGGCGGCCTCTGCGCCGTCGGCCACGCGGTGGTCGACGGAGAGGGTGGATTTCATTATCTCGGCGATGGCGAGCTGTCCGTCGCGGGCGACGGGCTGCTCCTTCACTGCACCCACGGCCAGGATTGCGGCGTGGGGCGGGAAGATGATGGCGGTGAAGCTGTCGACGTCGAACATCCCGAGGTTGCTTACGCTGTAGGTGGTGCCGGCGTATTCCTCAGCCTGCAGGCTGCCGTTGTTGGCGCGGTCGATGAGGTCGCGGCTGGCGGCGGCAATCTGGGCCAACGACTTGCTTTCGCACCCGGGTATGCCGGGAACGATGAGGCCGGTGTCCAGCGCGATGGCGATGCCGACGTTAATGGAGCGGTTCATCTGTAGGTGGTCGCCGCGGAAGAAGGAGTTGAACTTGGGATGCTTGCCGATGGCGAGTGCAGATGCCTTGACGATCAGGTCGTTGACGCTGACGCGGCTGGAGGCAGGCAGCTCGTCGTTTATGTCACGTCGAAGGGCCATGGCCGCGGTCATGTCGATGTCTACGGCGACGTAGAAGTGGGGGGCGTCGCGCTTGCTGCCGGAGGTGACGCTTGCAATGGCCTGTCGCATGCGGGACAGGTCGGCGCGGTCGGCGTCCTCGGTCGGGGCAGGTGCGGCAGGCGCGGGGGCCGGGGTTGCTGCCTGGGCGGCAGCGGCGGCGTTGACGTCGGCCTCAACGACACGGCCGCCGGGGCCGGTGCCCGTTACGGCGGACAGGTCGATGCCCTGTTCGCGGGCGAGTCGACGGGCGAGAGGGGAGGCCATAACGCGGCCAGATTCAGCGGCGGAACGGACGGCATCGGCGGCGGCGAGAACGTCGGCCTCGACGATGCGACCACCGGGGCCGCTGCCGGTGACGGTAGCGAGATCGACGCTTTTTTCGCGGGCGAGGCGGCGGGCGATTGGCGAGGCGCGGACCTCTCCGGCCGGGGACTCAGAGGTCGCGGCTGCCGGGGTGGGAGCAGGAGCGGTTTCGGGTGCGGCGGCGGGAGCAGTGGGGGCTGCAGCAGGGCCGCCGAGGTCGTCGGGAAGGGCTTCGTCGGCGTCGCCAATGACGGCGATGAGCTGACCTACAGGTACGGCCTCGCCCTCGCCAGCGACGATGCGTCGCAGGACGCCGCCGGTGGTGGGCTTGAACTCGACGACTGCCTTGTCGGTCTCGATCTCGGCTATGACCTCGTTGGCGATCACCTCGTCGCCTTCCTGCTTGACCCAGCGAACGACGGTGCCTTCCCGCATATCGTAGCCCAACTGCGGCATCACAATGGACGTAGCCAACGTTGCCTCCTGTCCCGGTGACCAGACTGAATTCGTGTGGGTGGGTGTTCGCGTAGATATTAAAGCACGGCGGGTGTATGGGCAACCGCGGAGCGGGCGGCGGCCGGGGCTGCGGTGGCGAAAAGCGAAGGGAGCGCCGGGCGACGCTCCCTTACTCTGGTCCGGCTGAGGCGCGGGACTACATCATGCGCTGGATGATGCGGTCGGCCTGTTCTTCGCTGAGGCCGAGGGGGCGGTGGGCCAGGGGGCCCTCCTTGGACAGGACGGGCTCGGCTTCGATGAGGGAGACGGACTCCTTCTGGAAGAAGAGACCGGTGTAGATGGTATCGCCCCACATGAGGGCCTTTTCGCAGGCTGTCTTCCAGTCCGAGGGGTTGTGCTCCTCGTCCTCGAGCTTGACGATGCGGTCCTTGAAGAAATCGTGGGTGTTGTCGCGGTTGAAAGTGACGCAGGGGCTGAAGACGTCGATGAGGGCGAAGCCCTTGTGCCGGACGCCGGCCTTGATCAGCTCGGTGAGGTGGCGGACGTCGCCGCTGTAGCCGCGGGCGACGAAGGTTGCGCCGTTCATTATCGAGGTGGTGATGGGATTGACCGGGGCCTCGACGCTGCCGAATGGGGTGCTCTTGGTGTTCATGCCGTAGCTGCTGGTGGGGGAGACCTGGCCGGTGGTGAGACCGTAGATCTGGTTGTTCATAACGACGTAGGTCAGGTCGATGTTGCGGCGTGCCGAGTGGGCGAAGTGGTTGCCGCCGATGCCGTATCCGTCGCCATCGCCGCCGGTGACGAACACCGTGAGGTCGTGGTTGGCGAGCTTGGCGCCGGTGGCCACCGCGAGGGAACGACCGTGGAGGGTGTGCATCCCGTAGGAGTTGAAATAGCCGGGCAGGTTGGAAGAGCAACCAATGCCGCTGACGGTCAGTATTTCGTGAGGCTGCAGGCCCAACTCGGCGCAGGCTCGCTGCAGGGAGTTCAGGACGCCGAAGTCGCCGCACCCGGGACACCAGTCCGGATTGACCTGGCCCCTGAAGTCCCTTGGGGTCAGTTGAATCTCGGTCCTGTCGTTGCCCACACCTACGGTTGCCATTGCATCACCTCTATTGCCAAGAGTTGCGGGGTTCTCCGCATGATTCTTTCAGGCCGTCTGCGAAATGTCTGTGCGGCCTAGACGATTACTTCCTGGTAGGGGACGAAGTGGGTTGCCTTCTCGGCCACCTGTTCCATCACGCCGTCGGCAATGTGATGGGGCATAAACGGCTCTCCGTCGTACTTGCGTATGTGGCCGTGGGCAGCGAAGCCGGTCTCACTGCGGAGGAACCGGGCGAACTGTCCCGAGTAGCTGTTTTCGACGATGATCACGCGCTTGGCGCTGGTGAGAATATTGTTCACGTGATCGGCGTGGAAGGGGATGATCCACTTGATGGCGAGCTGATTGACGGAAACTCCCCTGTCGGTCAGTAACTCGATGGCTTCCTTGATGGTGCCGTGAGTGGATCCCCAGCCTAGGAGGGTAACGTCAGCGTCGGCGGGCCCTTCCAACTCCGGCGGGGTGACCAGAGAATGGGCATTCTGCATCTTCCGGCCCCGCTTTTCGACCATCATGCGGCGCTTATGGGGGTTGGTGAACTCGTCGCTGATCAGGGTGGAGTCCTCATCGTGCTCGTCGGTTGCGACAACGTGGACGTGGCCTTCGATGCCTGGGATGGCCCGTGGGGAGACTCCAGTCTCGGTATTTGCGTAACGCTTGTAACCGTTGGGGGAAGAGTCGTCGGTAATGAGCTGACCCCGGTCGATGGCGGGGTGCATGTCGATGAGGTCGGGGTCAACGCTGTACCGTCCCTCAGAAATCAGCAGATCTGAAATGACGATGCCCGGGCACTGGAGCTTGTCGGTGAGGTTGAAGAGTTCGGGCATGGTATTGAAGGCGTCGAGAGCATTCCGTGGAGCGACTACCAGACGTTCGTAGTCGCCCTGGCTCGCTCCGAGGATCTGCCACAGGTCTCCCTGCTCGGTCTTGGTCGGGACGCCAGTGGAGGGGCCGGCACGCTGGACGTCGATGTACACGACGGGAATCTCCATCATGCTGGCTGCGCCAACGGCTTCGGTCATCAACGCGAATCCGCCGCCAGAGGTTGCGCACATGGACCGGGCTCCGGCATGAGCCGCGCCGATCACCATGTTGGAGACGCCAATTTCGTCCTCTACCTGACGGACCATGATGCCGAGGTTGCGGGCGTTCGAGGCCATCCAATGCAGCACACCGGAGGCAGGGCTCATGGGGTAGGCGGCGTAGAATTTTACGCCGGCCGCGGCGCCTCCCATGGCGATGGCATCGTTGCCGGACCATACTGCCAGGGGCTTTCCGCCATCCGGCAGGGCCTGGGCAAAGGGATCGAAGTTGGCCTGGGCGTAGTCGTAGCCGGCTCGGGCCACTTCCACGTTCTGGTCGACGACCTGCTGTCCCTGCCGGGCGAAGCGCAACTCAAGGCTGTCCTGCAGGACCTGGAAGTCGATTCCCAACAATGAGACGACCGAGCCCATCATCACGGTGTTCTGGATGAGGCGGTTGCGACTCTGTGTGAGGTCCCCGACCGGGATGGCGCAGAGGTCGCCGCCGCTGGAGTCGCCCGGAGTAACTGAGTCGCTGTTGAACAGGACGCGACCGCCTAGGCCAATGTGACGCTGGTGGCGGTCCATTGTGTCCTGGTTCAGACACAGGAGAAGATCTAGTTTGTCGCCGTGGGAGAACATTTCGCGGTCGCTGATGCGCAGGGTGAGGAAGATGTGACCGCCGCGGATGATGGACTGGTATGCGTTGTAGGTGCTGAGGTGCAACCCGCGACGAACGATGATGCGGGCGAAAATGTCGCCGGGGGTGGCGATACCCTGACCTGCCTCGCCCCCGATGGCCATAGCGAAATCATACATACCCGATGCCATCTAAACGCTCCTCCAATCCGTGCCGCAACTACGCATTCGCGGAGGCGGAACTTCCCTGATGTGTATTGTGCGTTCCGAGTCAGAGGCCAGTATACCGTTGCTTTTCGCCTTACACAAACGGTTAGACGTTATTCTGCCGAATCGAGCGGCACTTGATGCGACAACCGAAATCATATTCGCCGCATCCGTAACTCGAACCAATCCGTTACATGTGGACAGCGCGTCCCTGGGCCGACAGTGCGGCCTCCTTCAGCATTTCGGACAGTGAAGGGTGCGGGTGCACGGTCCAACCCAGTTCGAGGGTGGTGCCTTCCAGCATCCTGGTCATGGAAAGCTCTCCCAGCAACTCGGTTACCTCCGGGCCAATCATGTGGCCGCCGAGGAGCTCGCCGTAGCGGGCATCGACCACCAGCTTTACCAAGCCTTCAGTTTCACCCATGGCCAGCGCTTTTCCGTTGGCCATGGCGTTGAATGTGCCGACGCTGACATCGAAGCCCTGCTCACGGGCCTGGGCCTCTGTGAGGCCGAAGCTGGCAATCTGTGGATTGCAGTAGGTTGTGCGGGGCATGTTCACATAGTCCATGGGCTGGGGGTCCATGCCCATGATTCGCTCGACGGCGGTTACGGCCTGGGCGGAGGCCACGTGGGCCAAGGGCATCTTGCCGGTAACGTCGCCGATGGCGTAAACGCCGGGGACGTTGGTGGCGAGAAATCCGTCGACGACGATGCCGGAGCGGTCGACGGCTATGCCCGCTGCTTCCAAGCCCAGCTCTTCGATGTTGGGCTGGACGCCGACCGCGACCAAGACCATGCCGGCCTCGATGGACTGGGCTGCGCCATCCTGCTCCACAGAGACAGTGACTCCGTCGGTGCGCGATTGAACGCCGGTGACCGCTGCACCGGTGAGGATATTCATGCCTTGGCTTCGGAAGGAACGCTCGAGTTGCGTGCTGATGTCTTCGTCCTCGTTGGGCACCAGCCTGGGAAGCAGCTCGACTATGGTGACCTGGACTCCGTACATGGCGTAGATGTAAGCGAACTCCACGCCGATTGCGCCGCCACCGACAATGACCATGGATGACGGAAGGTCGGTGAGCACGATGGACTCGCGACTGGAGATGATGCGGTTGCCGTCGACCGGCAGGGTGGGGATGGCGCGAGGGCGGGAACCGGTGGCGAGAATTATGTTCTTGGCCTCAATGACGTCGCCCTGGGGGTCGATAGCGACGCGGTTTGGGCCGGCGATGCGACCGGTGCCTGCGATGTGGTCGACGTTGTTCTTGCGGAGCAGGAAGCGGACGCCTCGAGTGTTGCGGTCAACGACTCGGCGGCTGCGAGTCATGGCAACTTCGTAATCGGCATGAAAGCCGTCGAATTTCAGACCAAATTCCTCGGACCGCCGGACGTATGAGACGATTTCGGCGTTCTTGAGCAGGGCCTTGGTGGGAATGCAGCCCCAGTTGAGGCAGGTGCCGCCCAGTGCTTCCCGCTCGATTACGGCGGCTTTCAAGCCGAGCTGGCCGGCGCGGATGGCCGCAACGTAACCTCCGGGGCCGGAACCGATTACAACAAGGTCGTAGCTTGATTCCATCCAATTCCTCGGAAAGCTCGTCCCTTGACGGGGCGAATGAAACTGTCCAGTCAGTGACGGATTATAGTCGCGCCGCATCGGGCTATACAATAAGCACGGAATGGATGCACAGCGCGAAAAGCAAATGCACGGGGATGGCACCGCCCCGACAGACTGTAAGCGGAGTGAGTGTGGGAGCCTTGAGTTACAGCTTAGTAAGGCGCCGGGCTGTCGTCCTGCTTGCGGTGTCGATAGTTGCGGCCGCACTTGCGATTTCGTGCGGCGATGGGGGGCAGGAAGCAACGGTTGTGAAACAAGCCCAGCCGTCGCCGACACTGGTGGCAGCTACCACCGACGTCCGTCAAACCGACATTGCTCCGACGCAAACAATACCCTCGTCGCCACCTTCTTTGACTCCAAATACCACCGAGACGATTCCAACGACTACGCCGACACCTACAGCGTCGCTAGCACCTCCTGTTGTACCTCCGACGCTGTACCCGACGCCCGATTTTCCGCCTCCGACTCGGCACGCCGGGGGCACAAGCTGGGTGGAGGAGCGGCTGGACGCCGTCATATCGCTTTACAGACCCACACCCTCAGGAGAAGCGCTTCTCCGAAGCCTGGACCTGCGGCAGATGAAGGGAGAGCCGGGGTACTTCGGGAGTTACGGATTCGAGGGATGGGCAGGAATCGGGGAAGCGAAGCCACTGCCGACGATGCACGAGCTGATGCATTCATACTGGGGCGGCTTTCCAGTCATTGGCCTGCCGGATCTCGGATGGGAGAAGAACGAAGGGGAGACCGTATCGCCCGGACTAGCCAGCTACCATGCCGACATCCTGACCTTCATGGGCCAGCCGCCGGACGACTACGAGGTGTTGCGGCAGCGGTTCCGCAACCTGCCGGGGCTTTCGGCTGAGAACACGGAGCCGTTGTTGCACAACCTGGAAGCCGACCTGCCGCAGACGACCGGGGGCGACCTGGGCCTGGTGCCGCCGATACTGCGGAAGTACTGGGGGTATTTCCTGGACGACGGGCCGTTTGGTAACTGGGATCAGGCGATGGGATGGCTGCAGTCGTTGCCGCATGAGGAACGGCGGGTTGCTGGCAGGTTCCTGGGGTTCGAACACCTGGACCTGCGGCAATACACCGGACTGCCGGCGTACGTCCTGCCGGCAGACTATCTCGCGGACGCAGAGCGAGTGCTGGAGACGGAGGAGCGGCAGCGGCTGTCGGACCTGGCGGAACAGTTTGACCTGCTGCTGGGGGACGCGCAGCTTGAGGAGAACTTTCAGTTCTGGCGGGGCTATCTGCAGGACAAGGAACGCGTTCATCGCTCCCATCCGGAGTACCTTCGATCGTTGGGTACCCCGAGAGCCAGCGAGATCGCGGATGCGCTGCAATTTATTAACGAGATGGAAGGCACGCCGAGGGAGCGGGCCGCCGCTCTGGAGCAGCGGATTCCGGAGCAGCCGTTCCTGGTCAACTTTCTGCCGGCGGTGGACAACAGGACACTGGTGGAGTTGTTCGCGAAGGAACCTGAGATTCCCGAGGCTCCGACTCTGCAGGCGACAGCCAGCTTCGTGGAGCGGCTGCAAAGGTTTGCTTCGTTGGCGGAGGAAGTACTGGATGCGGGCAGGAATTCGCCATCAGACGGCGCAAGGGCGCTGTACGAGTTTCTTGACGAGACAGGCTTGGAACGGGAGCAGGACCTCCGGCTGTTTTTTGACCTGTTCCACGATGCTGAACCCAACGTGGCCCACCGGGTTATGGCGGAAGTGGACAAGGCCACGGTGAGGGAGCTGATGGCGCGGGTCCCGGTTCAGCTTCGCAACCTGTTGCGCCCGGAACGGTTGCTGGAGAAGCTGGATATCACGCCGGAGGCTGCCGAGGAAGACCTGATTCGTGGCATCAGGCTACTCATCGAAGAACCTTCGGGCAACTACCGGATTGACGAGCCGTTTCTTCATCACCTGTACCAGGTTATGGCGCGGAGGGCGCAGATGTCTTCGACCGGGGCCTTGCGCACGATGATGGAGACACCCTTTCCGCTGGAAGGCATGATCGTGAATATGCCGGCGGCCGCCGGGGCAGCGCTGCGAGCAGACATTGAGCTGGCCGTCGCGCTCGTGGAGGGCAGCGATCAGGTGGTGGCCCCGCCGGGGCGGATCGTCTACCGGCTGATCGGCGCCAACCCGGGCGTGGCTGCGTTGATCGTGATCGAGCTGGAGAAGCGGGGGCGAGACGAAGTTGTAGTCGAGTCGCTGGCGTATTTCGCATACGACAAGGTCAGGTCGGAGCGGTATCCCTTGCTCGGAATTTCGCTCGGGCGGAACGGCGACTTCCTGGAAACCCTGCTGCAATTCCAAGGGGAGGAGTGGATGCGGTCGCGGTTGATGGCTGCCGTGGAGCTGTACCGGGAACGAGTTGCACGAGGCGAGGTTGCGCACGACTTTCTGGACCGCTACCGAGAGACGTTGGAGGCGTCGGTTGAGACAGTTGGCGCACCGCAGGACACGGTGCTAAAGGCAGTAGTTGCGTACGCTTTCGAGTGAGTGAGATTGTTAGTAAACGCCGATTCTGCTAATATTGCTTCAGCCGAAGATGCTGGCATATTGCGCCAGTGAAGGAACGCGAAATGCGATTGGGGCCTCTGGGCATTCCCGAAATCATAATAATCATCGCAATTCTGCTACTTATATTTGGGGCGCGGCGCCTGCCGGAGATCGGCTCGTCGATGGGCAAGGGCATTCGGACGTTCAAGAGCGCACTGATGGGCGAGGACGACAAGAACAAGCCAGAAGACCCTGCACCGACAGCCAAGAGCGGAGACGAGCGCTCTCCATACTAGAAGGCAAACACGGCTAGAAGGCAAACACGATCCCAGTTAAGAAGAACCGGCAGTCCGCCGGTTCTTTTTTGTTGGGGGATGAGTCGGCTGCAGGCTCACTGTTGGGCAATGGCCGTCTCGGCCTTGCGGCGGCTGCGTCCGGCGATTTTCGCCAGAATTACCCCCAATTCGTACAGGACCAGCAGGGGACCGGCAACCAGGGCTTGATTTACCGGGTCGAAGGTGGGGGTGATGATTGCGCCAAGAATGAATGCAATCACAACCCAGGCGCGGCGGAAACGGGAAAGCTGGCGCGCCGTCACAATGCCCAGCTGGGCAAGCATGTACATTATCAGGGGGGTCTCGAAGGCAATGCCCATCCAGAAGAGCAGCCGGACCATCAGGTTGACGAAGTTGCTGATACGAATCAACGGCTCCGCCACGTCGCTGAAGCCGAGGAGGAATCGCAACGCGGGAGGTATCAGCACGAAGTAGCAGAAGGCGACGCCGGCGGCGAAGGCCAGGAGGGCCATGGGCATGAAGAGCCACAGGTAACGCCGCTCCCTCGGGGTGAGGCCGGGGGCGACGAACATTATCGCCTGGAAGAGGATGATGGGGAGCGCCAGTATGAAGCCGGCGACGAAGGATACCTTGACGGCGGTGGTGAGCAGCTCGGTGATCTCGATGAAGACGAGGTCGAAGCTCTCGCTGCCCTGAAGGTCGTAAGCAGGGCGGGAAAGTAGGTCTATAATCTGCTCGTAGAAGGCGAAGGAAACGGCGCTTCCCAAGAGGACTGCCACGACGGCAATCAGAACGCGGCGGCGAAGCTCCCGCAGGTGCTCGGTGAAGCTGAGTTCGCGGGCCATCAGCCAGTGCCGCTGGCGTCGTTTCTAGGGGGGCGCGTCTCCCCGGCGGATTCGGCGGCGTCGGTCGCTACCGGTTCTTCATCGGGGACTTCTGGACGCGAGGGCACCCCGGGAGGGGGCTGCTGGGAGTGGGTCCGCTGTTGTTCTTCGACGGAGATGGCGTCGGTGACTTCGCTGAAGGTGCGCCGGAGGTCGCCAAGCACCTTGCCGGTGCGGCGGGCCATGTCGATGGACTTGCCTGGGCCGAGAACCAGGAAGGCCACAAGCAGGATTACCAGCAGTTCCATGGAGCCCATACCCATTATGTTCATGGCCGGCCCTCCGGGCTCGTTTCGGTGGGACAACCTGGGCCGCAGGCAGCGGAATCGGGCAGCTCCCAACCGGTGGGAGGCTCCCATCCCAGTTCCTGCAGCATCTGAAGCAGCCGACAGGTGGGAAGTCCGACGATGTTGTGGTAGCAGCCGTCCCAGCCGGATGCAGGGTTGAGGGCAGTGTCCTGCACGGCGTAGGCTCCGGCCTTGTCGCGGGGTGTGCCGGTGGCGATGCTGGCCTCTATTTCCGCGTCGCTGAAGTGGCGAAGGGTAATCTCGGAGGTCATGCTGGTGGTGTGTGCTCTTCCGGTGGCGGCGTTCATCACCGTCAGGCCGGTTGAGACGTGATGGACCGTACCGCGGAGGCGGCGGAGCATGGCGCGAGCTTCGTCGTCGTCGTCGGGCTTGCCGATGGACTCTCCGAGGTGGACCACGGTGCTGTCGGCGCCTACTACGAAACCCTCGGCCATGGTGCCGGCGATTTTCAGGGCCTTGTCGCGCGAGAGGCGTTCCACCATAGCCACGGGCGATTCACCGGGCAATGGGTCCTCGTTCACGTCAGCCGGGGCAATTTCGAATTGCAGGCCCATGGCGTTCATGAGTTCGCGGCGGCGTGGCGAGGCAGAGGCCAATACGAGGCTCGCGGTCGGTGCGTCGCTCGTCCAATGAAGCAGGGCAACGCACTCGACGTGGTGGGTCTGAGGGAACATATCTATGGGAACGACTTTATCGAGCTTATAGCCGCCGGTGCAGAGAACCTTGAGGTCCCTAGCGAGGGTCTCGGGGTCGCATGAGACGTAGGCGACCCGCTCGGGGGCGAGGTCGAGCAGTTTCTCCAGGGCACGCGGTTGACAGCCGGAGCGGGGCGGGTCCAGCACGACGACATCGGGGCGGGAGGGAAGGTCGCCCAAGACGTCCTCGGTGCGCCCGAGCACGAACTCGACGTTGGGCGAGTCGGCGGCGTTTTCGCGGGCATCGGCGACGGCCGCGGAAGATTCCTCCACGGCCAGAACCCTAGCTACATAGGGCGCCAGGAGCACAGCGAAGGTTCCGACGCCAGTGTATGCGTCGAGCAGAACGTCGGTCGGGGACAGGGACAGCCCGTTCTTCACCACGTCGGCGGCCTGGGCGCATTGATCGACATTCACTTGGAAAAAGGAAGGCGACGAGACAAAAAAGCGGCTCTCGTTTACGGATTCGACGTAGCGCTTCTGGCCGGTGGCGACGGTTATTTCGGGATTGAAGAGCTGGGGCTGGACCAAGTAATCGTCGGGCAGACCGGCATCGGCGTGTCCGGCGCGGATAGACAGCTGGGTGGTTTCCTGGCAACGGTCCTGAAGCTCTTCGAGGACAGAGTTGACGCCGGGGCGCATCAGCATGCAGTGGTCGATACGGACGAACCGGCGAGTCTCGCGGTTGACGAAGCCCAGTGTACCGGTCTTGCTGACGGTGAAGCGGGCGTGGTTGCGATAGCCGAACCGGTTCGGAGATGGCAGGGTGTCGTCGACCGGGGACTCTTCCAAGTTTTCGAACAAGCCACCGACGCGCACCAATGCGTCCGCTACCTTATCGCGCTTGGCGGCGAGCTGCGTGTCGTAATCGACGTGCTGCCACTGGCAGCCGGTGCAAGGGCCGAAATACTGACACGGCGGCGAAACGCGAGTCGAGTCGGGTTCCAGGACCTCAACGACGGAAGCGGAAGCGTACTTGCGGTGAACCCGGACCACCTCTGCGGTGACGCGTTCGCCGGGAATGCCGCCAAGGACGAAAACGGGGGAACCCTCATGCCAGGCGAGCGCTTCGCCCAGGCGCCCCCACGATTCCAAGGTCAATTCCAGCAGGTTGCCAGTCTGCAGACGCTCGGGAGGCCGAGCGGATTCTTCTCTAGAGACCATATTCTTGAAACACTATACAGGCAACGGCGCGGCGATTCCAATCTGGCGACCAGGACCAGAAGGGCAATCGCGATTTATTTCTGGGCAAACAAATTGGGCCAGATTAGAGGTGGCAGTGAAATTGACAGTACTTCCCTGGGTTCTGGGTGCGACGGTAGACGGGAGTCTGGATTTCCGCCTGCGCGGAGATGACGGATCTCGAAGCCTTCGGCGTTTAAAACGGGATTCCCCTGCCGGGACAGGGCGACCTCGTTACAGGCGGTGGACTCGGCCCCGGATAATGAGTTGATCTATGGGTTGGGGCATTCCCATAAGTAGACTTGTAGCATGGAACTCTTGGCGACGGGCCAGCGAACATTCGAGAGAGGGTCGGTCACTTCAATGAGAAGTACTTGATTACCTCGGACGTCGTTAGATCGTAGCCTTCGGACACTACCAGCAGCAACGAATCGATCTCCTCTTCCGGAACCATAAATATCTCGTCATATTTGGGCAATGTACCACCCGGAAGAGCAAACACTTCACTGGAAACAATAGTTGGCACCATCGGACGTCCGTAAAAGACGTTGGCATCGCCAATCAATCCGAAGGACAAGTCCTTCCACGGCGCTCGGGGGACATTTTCAGTAGCGGTGTTGGTGGCTTTCAGACGCGCCATGACATACACGTGTCCCGGATCCGGTTGGTGATCTGACGGCTCCGATATAAAGTCTATGGCATCGTGGTCGAATGAAACCACGGAAATATCCCAGCCTGAAAAAACAGTTACGCTGTTGAGGGGAATGGGATTGGCCCTTGACCCGAGGGGCGGAGGCGGTGTTGGCGTCGGGGTGGCGGTTGGACTCGGCGTGGGTGTCAGGGTGGGGTAGGGTGTGGCGGTGGGATATGGCGTAGCCGTTGGGTATGGAGTAGACGTTGGAAGCGGCACGGGCGTGTACGTCGGCCCTGGAGTGTAGGTTGGCGCCGGTGTAGCCGTTGGGTATGGCGTGGCCGTCGGGTATGGCGTAGCTGTTGGAAGCGGTGTAGGTGTAGGTGCAGGCGTCGGGAGCGGGGTTTCTGTCGGCGGGATGGGTGTCGGCGTGGGAGTTGGTCCGGGCGTGGATCCTGGAGTTGGCGTTTCTGTTGGCAAGACGGGCGCAGGGTCAGGTGCGTCGGTTGCCGCCGGGGCTCCGGTGGCCTCAGGGGCGAAATCAGGAGGAGTCTCACCTGAAGAGTCGTTTCCACAGGCTGCAATTATCGCAACCAAGCAAAGCGCCGCAACTCCCATGGCGATGCGTATGGAGTTGTCAGATGTTATGTAATGCAGCAACTTATGAGAGAAAATTTGCACGCACAAATAGTGGCCTTTCCTCACACTCGACGCAATTTCCTTACGAACCAACGCGGGGGCGCGATGAGTCTTTACTCCAGACGTACGTTCTGCACTGCGGATGAAAGACTCAGGCTCCTGCGGGGAATCACTGGGACACAATTGCAACTATTAAAGCAAACAATATTATAAGCTGGACTTTGTACAGAAACTAGGTAAGGTCGCAATCACCCAGGGGAATCCGTCTTAATTCCCGGCATGCAAATAGAACATGAATGGCGGTGGATGTGGGAGTGTCAGTGCTTGCTTGGGTTCTGGAGACTTGGGATTGGATTCCCGCCTGCGAGGGTATGGCGGGGTATGTGGCCTCGGGCGATAAAGACGTGATTGCGCTGTCTGGTGACAGATTGCGGTTGACCGGTGGAAGCGCCGGAATTACACTTGGAGTGACGCCCTGCAAATGTTCGCTGCGCGCGAGTCCCGGTTGCCATCGGAAGCCCGCGCTAGATTACGGCAGCGGAATGTGTTCCGGAGGATGGTATGGCAGAACCCATCGAGGTAACTGAACAGAATTGGGACTCCGAAGTTCTCAAGTCCGACCTGCCGGTCCTGGTCGACTTCTGGGCCGAGTGGTGCGGTCCCTGCAAGATGATTGCTCCGTCGGTGCATGATATGGCCGTGGAGTATGACGGCAAGCTGACCGTGGGCAAGCTGGACGTGGATAGCAGCCCAAACGTTGCCATGCAGTACGGCATTCGCAGTATCCCCGCCCTGATTTTCTTCAAGGACGGCCAGCCGGTCGACCAGATCGTGGGAGCGGTGCCGAAGGGCGCGCTGAAGAAGAAGATCGACTCGGTACTCGGCAGCTAGTTTCCCAACCGCAGCCTTGAGGAATTCGCCTCCCCCTAGCAACAGGGGGAGGTTTTTTGTGTCTTCGGAGCTGCTAACTTGTCGAGAAGGCGAAAACTGTGAATTCAAGCTGTGTCTTCCTCGTGGCTGTCAGTATCATCTGAACGGGTCTCTTCTGTGTCAGAAGGTTGAGCGGTGAGAGATTCGCCGGGAGTCAGCGGCGGCATTTCACTATTGTTCCACTCTCGGATGAAGCAGACTGCCATATCCTTGCCCATGGCCACCAACGGCGGGCCGAGAATGACACCCCAAAGCCCGAAGAAGTTGCTGGCAACTACGATTATCAAGATGATGGCCACAGGGTGCAGGTTGAGGGAGTTGCCCTGAATGCGAGGAACAAGGAGCACGTTTTCCACAATCTGAACGGCGAAGTAAAGCAGGATAACCCAAGGAACTTTCTCGGGAGCCGTAGCCAAGGTCACCAACACGCCGACAGAGCCGCCAATCCATGGACCAATTACGGGTATGAGCTCGGTTATGCCGGCCACGATGCCGAGGACGAATGGGAAGGGCACTCCCAGCAGCAAGAGTCCCGCGGTCACCACGACTGCCACGGTAACGCCGAGGGTGAGCTGGCCTCGAATGTATCCGCCGATGGTGCGGTCAACGATGTCAATAGCCTTTTCGAGGTGGGGTTTCATCTCCGCCGGGAAGGGAGCGTTAACTGCCTGGCGAATCTTGGTGGAGTCTTTCATCAGGTAGAAGACCAGCACCGGTGCGGTGGTCAAGCCCAGGATAAGAGCGAAGGAACCAGAGATGACCGAGAAGGTCTGGGAGAGGACTTTCCATGCGGCTTCGGCGGCGATGCCACCGGCGTTGGACAGGGTTTCCTCGGTACGGTCGCGGACTTCCACGGGTATAAGTTCGGCATAGAGGTCGAGCCAGGACTCGACAGTGGTGCGAGCGGAACTTAGGAATCCGGGGAATTCCTCAGCAAACTTCTGGCTCTGCTCGACAGTGGGTGGGACCACCAAGGCCAGCAGTCCCGCCAGTAGGCCAAGCAGCGCCAGAAAAATGACGCCAATGGCGATGCCCCGGCTCAATCCGGGGCGTCTATCCCGCCAGGGCATTCCGCGTTCGGCCAAACGGGCCACGGGAAGGAGAACGTAGGCGATGACCAAGCTGAGCCAAAGTGGGAGCAGCACAGTGCCCAGCAGGTAGACCACCAGCAAGGCGATGATTATTATCGCCGCCGCTGCCAGAAGCAGTAGCCGTTTGCGGGTCAGGTCAAGTTTCGTCAATAGACGCCGTGGCCGGAGATATGATGTGAGGGGTCATGGCCGGTGTAGCGGCGGTTGGCGGGAGCGTAGGTTATCGGGATTTGGCAGACGTGGGCGGCTGAAGTTTGTAAACAGGGGTCGGGACTTGCGCGGCAGCTGGGCAGGGTTTCGCGTGGGTGCCTAGAGCTCGAACTCCTTTACGTCGTCGGCGAATATCAGCCGTGCGCCGGTCAGCATCTGTACCTCTTCAGGAGTCCAGCCGGGGGCGACTTCCCTGAGTAGCAGGCCATCGTCGGTGCGTTCTATCACGGCAAGGTCGGTGACGACGAGGTAGACGCAGCCCCGGCCGGTGATGGGGAAGGTGCATTCCTCGACGATCTTGGGGTTGTTCTCACGGTCGGTGTGCTCCATGGCAACGATGACGTCGCTGGCGCCGGCGGCGAGATCCATTGCGCCGCCGACATTGCCGACGCCGCGCTGCGGGAGCATCCAGTTGGCGAGATCGCCCTTGGCCGAGACCTGGTGGGAGCCGAGGACCGTGACGTCGACGTGGCCGCCACGGATCATGGCGAAAGCATGGGATGAGTCGAAGAAGGACATACCGGGCACGGCGTCCAGGAACTGGCCACCAGCGTTGATGAGGTCGATGTCCTCGTTGCCATCCTCCGCCAGCGGGCCACAGTTGAGGATGCCGCTCTCGCTGTGGTAGTAGACGGTGCGGCCCTCCGGGAGGAAGCTGGAGACCAGCGTGGGGATGCCGATGCCGAGGTTCACGTATGCGCCGTCAGGGAGTTCCTTGGCCACCCGCATGGCGATTATTTCCCGGGGCAGGCGTTCCTTTTCGGCCAGGGATTCCATATCGATTGCCATGCTGCGATCCTCACGACTCTAAGGGTTTTCGAGGTAGGGAGAGAAGCCCTTGGGACGCCTGACTATGCGGTCCACAAAGACGCCGGGTGTGACAATCTGGTCTGGGTCGAGATGACCGGGCTCCACGATTTCATCGACCTCAACGATGGTGACGCGGGCGGCGGTGGCCATCACGGGGTTGAAGTTGCGGGAGGTGCCCTTGTAGACCATGTTTCCCAAGGTGTCTGCCTTGTGGCCACGGATGATGCAGAAATCGGCGATGATCTGCTGCTCGAGGACGTAGTCTCTACCGCCGATATGCCGAGCTTCCTTGCCTTCGGCGAGGAGTGTGCCGTAGGCCGTCGGGGTGTAAAAGGCTGCCACGCCAGCTCCGCCGGAGCGGAGACGCTCTGCCAAGGTGCCCTGGGGAGATACCTCGAGGTCGGACTCGCCTTCCAGGTAGGCCCGTTCGAACGCGCTGGGGCGATTTATGGAGGGTGATACGGGGTAGGAGGCGATGGCCTTGGCGACCTGGTGGTTCTCCACGAAGATGGTGTGGTCTATGGCGGTCACGCCTTCGGGGACGCCGAAGCGGGCCACGCGAGCGATGCCTGCGGTATTGCTGATTATGGTGAGGCCTTTTGATCCGAGGTCGCGGAGGGCCGTCATCAGGTAATGGGCCATGCCTCCGGGGCCGCCGAATCCGTCGACGTTGACGACAGCGCCGTTGGGCACGTCGCTCACGGCATCCGCGGCGTTTTCGTAGACCTTGTTGGGCCAAGACATGGAGGGGACGTCGAAGGTCATTTCGCGGAGGTTGGAGGAGACGGAGATGGGTGCGCCGGTGATGGCGATTACGTCGTCGGAGGACCAGCCTGGGGCAACTTCGACGAGTTCGAGGCTGTCATGGGTAACACGGATAACCGCGCAATCGGTAACAATGACGGAAACGCAGCCTCTGCCGTCAATCGGGAGGGTGCATTGATCGAGTATGCGGAGGTTTCCCTGTCCATCGGTGTGCTCCATGAGGGCCACCACCCGGCGAGCGCCGGAGCCTGCATCGACGGAGAAGCCGGGGGCGAAGAGGCCGGGGGTTTCAGCGGTGGTCCAGTGGACGAAGTCGCCCGCAGCGCTAATCTGGGCCGCTTCGAGGATTGCCAAGCCGACGTTTCCACCTGCCAACATGGCGGCCACGTCGGCGACGCCGACCACCGTCGCTCCAGGGATGAGTGCGGCTGCACCGCCGGCGCTGTCGACGGCAATTCCGTTGGTGGAGGCTGGACGGTATCCCACTGCGCCGCTGTCGGACAGGAACCAAGCGCCGCCGCCGGCAGGTATGGCGGGGGGGACGGCGGTTGGCAGGCCGGGGCCGATGGCAACGGCATCGCCGGGGATGATTTCCTGTGCGGCCCGCAAGGCCATCATGGAATGGGATAATCGTTCCGGTGGCATCTGAGTGTCCTCTGGGTGATCGGTTTCCGACTTGGGGGCAGCCCGATGCGACTAGCCCGACAAGACCATGCGCTGAACGAAAATTGCGGGTGTGATGACGAGCTCGGGGTCGAGGCCGCCCGGATCGCGGATTTCGTTAACCTCGGCGACGGTTACCCTGGCCGCCATGGCCATGACGGGACTCCAATTGCGCTGGACGCCCGAGTAGACCAAGTTGCCAAGGGTGTCGGCGGTGGATGCGCGCAACAGCGCGAAATCCGCCTTCAGGGCTGACTGGAACAGGTGGGGGCGGCCATTGAACTCGCGAGATTCGCGGCCTTCCGCGAATCGTGTTTCCGCGCCTGTGTGGAGGAACATTCCGCCGATGCCTGCGCCACCGGCACGTATGCGTTCGGTAAGCACTCCGGCGGGTTGAACTTCCAGATCCAGGCTACCGGCGCTCCAGCTGTCTTTCACCGCGCCACCGTTCCGTGGGTCGAATGGCAAAGGTGAAATCAACTTGCGGACGCAGCCCGAATCGACCAGCGCGTGAAGGTCGGATCGGCCGGGTTGGGGAGCTCCTGCGCCGCCGGTAATGATGGTCAGCCCCGTCGCTCCGCTCGCGATGACCGCTCGCAACAGGGACTCTGGTTCGCCGTGGCCGTGGAAGCCGCCGACAAGCAGGGTCGCGCCGTCGTCGAGACCGGTCAGGGCGCTTTCAGCCGATTGGTAGACCTTGTTCAGACCGTTGGTGGATGAGGAGGTCACTGGGCTGATCCTCTACGACGATGGGGCCTGGGCAGGCTGTTCAGTCTGACCGGTCTGGGTTGCCTTTTCATCGGACTCGCTGCTCTTGCCATCCTCGCCCTTAATCCTGCCCCAAAGGGCCACTATTCCTGCGGTCGCGGCTCCTGCCGCTGCGATTGCCATTCAAAGCATAGGAGTGTTCTCCCGGTGTCTGCTTCCGCTCCATCAATCTTCCGAGCAGAGTGACAGTCAGCATTATACCAAGACAGCTATCTCACGCGGGCGTTTCTGATTCGCGCACCTGGGTCATTGAAAAAGATAGGCCGTCCCGCAATTGCGGGACGGCCTTGCGTTCGACTGATTAGGGAGTCGAGACTAGAAGTCCATTCCGCCGCCCGGGGGCATACCTGCGGGCATTGCCGGAGCGGCCTGTGGGATCTCGGAGATCATGGACTCGGTAGTGAGCACCATGGCGGCGACGCTGGCCGCGTTCTGGAGGGCGGAGCGGGTGACCTTGGCCGGGTCAACGATGCCCCTTTCCAGCATCGGGCCGTATTCGCCCACCTCGGCGTCGTAACCGAAGTCGTCGGCCTGCTGTTTGACCTCGTTGAGCACCACGGCACCCTCGAAACCAGCGTTCTCGGCAATGAGCTTGAGAGGCTGTTCGAGAGAGCGGCGGATGATGTCGACACCAACGCGCTCGTCGAGGGGGAGTTCGCCGATGCCGTCGAGGGCGCGCTGTGCGCGGACGAGGGCGACGCCGCCTCCGGGGACGATTCCTTCCTCAACGGCGGAGCGGGTGGCGGACAGTGCGTCTTCGACGCGGGCCTTGCGCTCCTTGAGCTCGATCTCGGTGGCTGCGCCGACCTTGATCACCGCGACGCCGCCGGACAGTTTGGCCATCCGCTCCTGCAGCTTCTCACGGTCGAACTCGGAGGTGGTGTCTTCGATCTGGGCCTTGATCTGGGTGATGCGGGCCTGGATTGCGTCTTCGGAGCCGCGGCCCTCGACGACGGTGGTCTCGTCCTTGGTGGAAGAAACGCGACGTGCCTGACCGAAGTCCTCAAGGGTGGCGGCGTCGAGCTTGCGACCGGTTTCCTCGCTGATGACGGTGCCACCGGTGAGGATGGCGATGTCTTCGAGCATGGCCTTGCGGCGGTCGCCGAAGCCCGGGGCCTTGACGGCGAGGGCGTTGAGGGTGCCGCGCAGCTTGTTGACCACGACGGTGGCGAGGGCTTCGCCGTCGACGTCTTCAGCGACGATGACGACGTTCTTGCGGCCGACCTGGAGCAGCTTCTCGAGGGCAGGCAGCAGTTCGGCGACGGCCGAGATCTTCTTGTCGGTGATGATGATGGTGGGGTCTTCGAGGACCGATTCCATGCGGTCGGGGTTGGTGATGAAGTAGGGAGAGATGTAGCCGCGGTCGACCTGCATGCCTTCCACGTACTCGATCTCGTCGGAAAGGCCCTTGGACTCTTCGACGGTGATGACGCCGTCCTTTCCGACCTTCTCCATGGCTTCGGCGATGGTCTCGCCGATGGCTTCTTCGTGAGCCGAGAGACTGGCGACCTGACCGATGGTCTCGCGGGTCTCCACGGACTGGGAC
Source organism: Dehalococcoidia bacterium (assembly GCA_963667415.1). Classification (GTDB taxonomy): domain Bacteria; phylum Chloroflexota; class Dehalococcoidia; order Lucifugimonadales; family UBA3495; genus VXOI01. The sequence goes on from OY763410.1 coordinate 2,435,555, forward strand.
ATTCCCTGCAGCTCTGCGACCACGGCTTCGACGGCGCGCTCAATGCCGCGCTTGATGGCCATAGGGTTTGAGCCGGCGGTGACGTTCTTGAAGCCGTCGGTGATGATGGCCTGGGCCAGCACGACCGAGGTGGTGGTGCCGTCGCCGGCGGCGTCGTTGGTCTTGGTGGCGGCTTCCTTGAGGAGCTGAGCGCCCATGTTCTCGAAGGAGTCGGGGAGCTCAATTTCCTTGGCGATGGTTACGCCGTCGCTGCAGACCTGGGGAGGGCCAAAGGACTTGTCGAGTACGACGTTGCGGCCCTTGGGGCCGAGGGTAATCTTGACCGAATCGGCCAAGATGTCGATGCCGGTCCGGAGGGACTTGCGTGCCTCTTCGGAATAGGTAAGCTTTTTGGCTGGCATCCATTCCTCCTTAAATTAAACAGGGGTGAAATTACCGGCCGGCCGCGCATTTTTTATAAAGCAGGCTGCCGGCCCTGCGCCAGGACTAGGAAAGCTTGGCCAGAATATCGCTCTCGCGCAGGATGAGGTAGTCGTCGTCGCCGTCTTTGTACTCGGTGCCGGCAAACTTGGAATAGATAACCCGGTCGCCCTTCGCAACGTCCATGGCGATGCGTGCGCCGTCATCACTGATGCGGCCGGGGCCCACCGCGACCACTTCGCCTTCCTGGGGCTTTTCTTTGGCAGTGTCGGGCAGGAAGATTCCGCCCTTAGTGGTCTGTTCGCCCTCAATGGGTTTTACTACCACGCGTTCGCCCAACGGCTGGAAATTTGCCACCGCGGCCTCCTTCTATTATGCCGGGAATCTGGTCTTGGCCCGGCAATTTTGACCATAGATTAGCACTCCGGCTTTCAGAGTGCTAATCTATGGTAATCACCGCCAAATACCTTGTCAAGAATCGTCGCGTCACCGTCTTTTATGACGGTATGATTTGCAGGGATATAGAGGTGATTCGCTGCCATACGAGTGGCATTCCGGCTACAGAAAGGAAGAACGCCATTCCATACACTACCATTAAATTCAAGGTGGACGGAGGACTGGCTACCATCTGCCTTGAACGTCCCGAGACAGGCAACCGGATTGATGAAGAAATGGCCGCCGAGTTGCGAGAACTTGCGGGGGAACTTGGCATTGCCGAGGGCATTGGAGTGGTAATATTGACCGGCAACGGCGAGGTGTTTTCCTCTGGGAGAGAGGAGCCGCTGTCGGCTGAACACATAGTAAGACTGCAAGCGGCGTCGGCCATAGCGGGGTTGACGATGCCGGTGCTGGTGGCGCTCAACGGCGACGCCACGGACCACGGGCTGGAACTGGCGCTGGCGGGTGACATACGCATAGCGTCGGGAGAAGCCAGGTTCGGGTTCGCCTCCCCGTCCGAATCCAGCTTCCATTTTGATGGGGCAACGCAGCGCCTGCCGCGGCTGGTCGGGCCCGGATGGGCACGAGACATGCTGCTGACGGGGCGGATGCTGGATGCACGCGAGGCCCTGTCTATCGGGCTGGTCAACCGGGTTGTCGACCCGGGGGAAGACGTTATGAAGGTTGCCGTGGAAGTGGCAACGCAAGTGACGCAAGGCAGCCGCCTGGGCGCTCGATACGCAAAAGAAGCAGTGAGCGCGGCTGGGGACCTGACACAGCAGCAGGGTTTGGTGCTGGAGGCAGACCTCAACGTGATTCTGCAGAGCACAACCGACCGCGCAGAGGGAATTGCGTCGTTCCAGGAACGACGGGACCCGCATTTCACCGGCGAGTAACCAAGATTCGCCAGCCATAGTGGTGGATTTCTGTCAGAGAAAACAGGGGACAACGAAACAGGGGACAACGATTTGAAGCTCAAGCTGGACCTGCATACTCATGTTTGGGAGGCATTCAATTTCCAGCCTCCATCCCGGGAAATCGCAGAAAAGGTGGTGCGCCAAATAAAGGCGGCCGGCATTGACGGAATCGGAATTACCGATCATCACAACAAGGACTGGTCATTCGAGTTTCGTGAGTTGGTGGAAGAATATTTTCCGGGCGAGGTGGTGATTATCCCCGGGTGGGAGATTGAGGTCCGGCCGGAAGAGAACCCGTTTGCCGAATACCAGGTCGCGGAGCTGTTTCTGCCACCGATGGACGGAATGGAGGGAGGAGTATTCCGCACCTACTGCCACCCGGGTTACTACTCACCGGAGATCATCATCGAGCAGGACATACACGCCATCGAGATTGACAATTTCATCCACAACTGGCACATCCGCAAGCCGCAGGTTAGGGACAAGGCGGATAACCACGGGCTGCTCACCATGGAGGTGAGCGACGCGCACAATCTCGAAAACATCGGCCTGCGCTACAGCGAGTTCGATCTAACGGAATTGTACGCCAAAATAGCAAAACCCAAGTGCGAGACCCTGGGGTAGCGGTGATGCGACCCTTCGAAACGCTCATATACGAGAAGGAGGGCGCGGTCGCCCGCATTTCCCTCGACCGCCCTGCGGTCCTGAATGCTTACAACATACAGATGCGGGATGATTTTTCGGAAGCCCTGGCAGCCGCCACAGACGATCCCGACGTCGGCGCACTGCTCATAACGGGCGAGGGACGCGGGTTCTGCGCGGGGGCGGACCTGACGGAGTTTGGGTCGGCACCTTCGCAGGTTGTTGCGCGGGACGTCCGCTGGCAAAGGGACGTTTGGGGGCAGATGATAAACTGCGACAAACCCATAGTCGCGGCGGTCCATGGTTACTGTATCGGGTCTGGACTGGAGATCGCACTGCTGTGCGACCTGCGCCTAGCCTCCGAAGGTACAATATTCGCGATGCCGGAAGTGCGGCTGGGCATGATTCCCGCCGCCGGAGGTACCCAGACGCTGCCACGAAATGCGGGGGTGTCGCACTCCCTGGACCTGCTGTTCACCGGGAGACGCTTCACTGCTGACGAGGCGCTGGATATGGGACTGGTAACAAGGCTTTCGCGCCCGGAGTGCCTAACCGCCGACGCGATTCAGATGGCCACAGCATTGGGGGATGCGCCCCCGAAGGAGATGTCGCTTTTGAAGCGGGCCCTGCGGGAGGGTGCAGACCTGCCGATGAAAGAGGCGTTAAGTCTGGAGACTCGATTGGCGACAATTCGAATGAATTGACGCGATTGCTCGAGTCGTTTTATGTCTTCCAACTCAATCTGTAATTATACCGACATGGAACTATGAACACGACTGAACTGCTAACCATAGCCGAAGCCATAGTCCCGGAACGAACCGCCATGATTTTTGACGGGCGGGAGTTCACTTTCCAACAGATCTCGCAGCGGGTGAACAGGCTGGCCAACGCGCTGGCGGAGCTGGGGGTGCATCCCGGCGACCGCGTGGCTACGATGCAGGTCAACAGCCATCGCAGCATTGAATCGTATTTCGCGGCGGCCCAGTTGGACGCAGCCTACGTGCCGATTAACTTCCGGGCCAAGACCGAAGAGCTGCATGCAATGCTCTCGATCGCAGACCCACAGGTGCTGTTGATAGGAGAGAGATACCTGGAGCTGCTGGGTGAGGAGGAGTTGTTTGGACTCCCCAAGGACAGGGTCATCATCCTGGACGCCGGCACCAGCACTGGCCTCACCAGCTACGAGCAACTGTTGCGGTCCGCTTCGCCGGAGCAACTGCACTTCCCCGAGGCTGACGACGATGACACTACGGTCATTATGTTCACCTCAGGGACGACCAGCGTCCCCAAGGGGGTGATGCTAACGCACGACAGCTTCGCATCGTACATCCTTGCCACGGTGATGCCGGCGGACCCGGACGTCGAGGAGACCAACCTGGTCACCGTTCCCTACTACCACATCGCCGGGCTTCAAGCGGCGCTGACGGCGGTGTACGCCGGACGCACGCAGGTGATCATGCGGCAGTTCGAGCCGGTGGAATGGATGACGCTGGTACAGGAGTACAGGGCCAATCGCGCCATGCTCGTGCCCACGATGCTGAAGCATCTCATGGACCACCCGCAGTTCGGCAACTTCGACCTGTCGTCGCTGGAAGTCATCACGTATGGCGCGGCGCCGATGCCTATTGACGTTATCCGAGAGGCAATCGGCAGGTTCCCTGGCGCCAGCTTCATCAATGCATTTGGTCAGACAGAAACTGCATCCACGATCACCATGCTGCCTCCGGAAGACCACGTGCTTGAGGGTTCTCCGCAAGAGATCGAGGTCAAACTGCGGCGCCTTTCATCCATAGGAAAGCCCCTGGAGGACGTGGAAGTGGAAATCGTCGACGAATACGGGGAACCTACAACGGTCGGAGAGACGGGCGAGATTGTGGCGCGCGGGCCACGGATGATGGCCGGTTACTGGCAGGAGGATGAGGCGACGCGCGAGACGCTGCGCTCGGGGTGGGTCTACACTGGCGACCTAGGGTTCAAGGACGAGGACGGGTACATCTACCTGGCAGGGCGTTCGAAGGACTTCATCAAACGCGGCGGCGAGATGGTTTCGCCTGAAGAGGTGGAGCAGGTGCTGATGTCGCATCCGCAGATACAGGATGCTGCAGTCATCGGAGTGCCGGACAACGAGTGGGGCGAAGAGGTGCGCGCGCTGGTGGTGACGGCCCTCAGCGGCGCTCCTTCCGGTAGCGGCGAGGGGGAACCTCCTTCCGAGGCGGATGTCATCGAGTACTGCCGGGAGCGGTTGGCAGGGTTCAAGCGGCCTCGGTCGGTGGTGTTCGTGGACGAGCTGCCGCGGAACGTCATGGGCAAGGTGCTGAAGCGCGATCTCAGGGAAGACCACGGCTATCCCGTCGAATCGTCCTAATACTTCTGAACGGCGAGAAGCGACATTCGAACTGCGGAGGCAGGACCGATGAAGGCAGCGATAGTAGGCAGCGGCGGTGTCGGGGGCTACTTCGGCGGTTTGCTGGCAAGGGCCGGGCATGACGTCACGTTCATCGCCCGCGGGGCCCATCTCGAAGCCATCCAACGCAACGGGGGCCTGCGGGTCGAGAGCCAGAACGACGGGAACTTCCTGGCTGCCGGTCGTGGTGTGTCGGACACGTCGCAGGCCGGAGTGCAGGACCTGGTGCTGTTGACGGTGAAGATGCACCACAACGAGGCGGCCATAGCGTCGATACCGCCAATGGTGGGACCGGACACGGTCGCGCTTACGCTGCAGAACGGGATCGACAACGGCGACCAACTGGCGGCGGTCATCGGGCGGGGCCCGGTTATGATCGGATCGGCATTCATGGAGGGGCGGATTTCAGAGCCGGGGGTCGTTACTCAGGGTGGTCCGGGAACTGCAGGGTTCGGCGAGATGACCGTGGGCATCACCGAGCGGGGACAGCGGTTGCATGAGCAGTTCGTCGACGCTGGATGGCGGATCGAGCTGCACGAGAATATGACCGGGATGCTTTGGAAGAAGTTCGCCTACATTGCCGGTTCTGCCGCCGTGTGCGCTGCCGCGAACTGTGTGTACGAAGAGATGCGGACGATTCCCATCACGCGAGCGTTGATTCAGCAGGCTGTGGAGGAGGCGCTGGATGTGGGTCGGGCTACTGGAGCGCCGATCATGGAGGACTCGCTGCAGTGGGCGATGGACTCGCTGGACCGGTTCCCGGCACAGGGACGTGCCTCCATGGCCAAGGATTTCACCGAGGGACGGCCGGTGGAGTTGGACGGGCTGAACGGCGCCGTCATTCGACTGGCGCGAGAGACGAACACGCCGACGCCAGCCAACGACTTTCTGTATGCCGTGCTGAAGCCCGCGGCGGACCGGATTGCGGCTGAAAACGCTGGGTAGGCTGGCCACAACCGGACCCTTCTTTATCGACGCAGGCGGCTGTACTGGACCGGGATCGGCTGCTTTGCAGCGCGGTAAGTCGAGGCCTTTCCAGACTTGGGAATCCCTCCTGTCGAGGCACGCGCTGTTGAAGTGCCTTCACCATCCCGTAGCGCTTTGGCGGTGTTATACTCTGTCGCAGTTTGCCAGCCCTACGTTTAAGGAGGCACCCGGTGAGAACAACCGAGGCCATTGCGGAGATACTAAAGAGGGAAGGAGTGGAATACCTCCCCTGCTTCCCGACCACGCCGATAATCGAGTCATGCGCGGAGGCGGGCATACGCCCCATCATCTGCCGCCAGGAACGGGTGGGCCTGGGCATTGCCGATGGCTACAGCCGCACCACCAACGGGGACAAGATGGGCGTGTTTGCCATGCAGTATGGCCCCGGGGCGGAAAACGCATATTCCGGGGCAGCCACGGCGTTTTCGGACTCAGTGCCCATGCTGCTGCTGCCGCTGGGGCATCCGACGGAGCGGCAGGGCGTTTATCCTCTATACAGCTCGCTGGAGAGCTACGCCTCGATCACGAAGAGCATTGAGCAGATCAACACACCGGACCGCACCTCGCAGGTGATGCGCCGGGCATTCGCGGCGCTGCGGCAGGGACGCCCGGGGCCGGTGGCGGTCGAGATTCCAGCGGATGTCGCAGTAGACGACGTGTCGGAAGAGTCCTTTTACTACGCCCCAAGTCGTGGGGTCGCAACGCAGGGAGACCCCAGGGATGTTGAGACTGCGGCGCGGGCCCTGTGTGCAGCTTCGAACCCGGTGATTATCGCCGGGCAGGGGGTGATGTACGCCAAGGCCAGCGAGGAATTCCAGGAACTGGCCGAACTGCTACAGGTGCCGGTGACCACGACGCTGCTGGGCAAGAGCGCTTTCTCGGAGAACCACCCGCTGGCTCTGGGTTCGGCTGCGCTGACTTCTTCGTCGACGGTGGTGAATTTCATCCGCCGCTCCGACCTGATATTTGGCGTGGGCACAAGCTTCACCCGGCACAACATGGTGATGACCATGCCGCCCGGAAAGACCATGATCCAAGCGACCAACGATCCGGTCGATATCAACAAGGACTACAACATCGACTATCCCATCGTGGGCGACGCGAAGCTCGTTCTGAGACAAATGATTGACGCGTGCCGTGAAATCGTCGGCGACAGTCGCAAGAACAGCAACACGGCAGAAGAGGTAGCAAAGGAGCGGGACGCGTTCATCGAGGCCTGGAAGCACAAGCTGACCGACGGCTCGCGGCCAATCAACCCGTACCGGGTGATCTGGGACTTCATGCACACCGTACCGCCCTCAGAGGCTATCGTCACGCATGATTCGGGAAGTCCACGCGACCAGATAGTGCCATTCTATCGATCAGATGGACCTCGAACCTATATGGGCTGGGGCAAGTCTCACGGCCTGGGTACGGGTCTTGGGCTGGTCATCGGGGCCAAGCTGGCGGAACCGGACAAGGTGTGCGTCAACTTCATGGGGGACGCCGCATTCGGCATGGTGGGTCTGGACTTTGAAACCGCCGTGCGCTCGAACATTCCGATAATCACGGTGGTGTTGAACAACTCGCACATGGGGGCTGAAGTTAGTGCAATGGCCGACTCGCACCGCCTATACGGTACGCGGGACCTGGGCGGAAACTACGCCGATATGGGCCGCGCCATGGGCGGGTACGCTGAGCGAATCGAGGATCCCGAAGATATCAAGGGCGCATTCACCCGGGCCCGCAATGTGACCGAGCAGGAGGGCCGTGCCGTGTTGCTGGAGTTCATCACCAGCATTGAGACCGAGGCTGCCAACCGGCGCGCATTCTAGCAATTCCATTGAGCAAATGACGGCAGAGCCGCCCCAACGGTTCCCCGTTGAAGGGGACACTTCGGAGGGGCGGTCATCAATCCGCCACCAGGAGAGGAGAGAATGGCCCGTTCCAAGTATCTGTTCGTTGCCAGCATGGATGTGGAGCCAGACAAAGAGGCCCTGTTCAACGAGGTCTATAACGTCGAACACTGTCCGGAACTTGGCAAGGTGCCGGGCGTTGGGCAGATCACCAGGTATGAGGCGGACGCCTTCAAGGTCATGATTGGCGGCGAGGCCCGCACCATGGCCCCTGACGGCCGGCCGCGCTTCCACGCCGTTTACGAGATCGAGTCGCCCGATGTGCTGACATCGTCGGAGTGGGGCGAAGCTGTGGAACTTGGGCGCTGGCCGGAGCAGGTGCGTCCGTACACCACGAACAGGCGCCACACTCTTCTACGCTTGACCTATCCCGGGGAGTAGAGAACAGATTCATTTCCAGTCCTGCGCGCCGGCAGCCCGGTCCAATCTCAAGAATCCCGGAGCTCAGATACATTGGCCGTAGACCGAAAACCCGCCATCCAGACACCGGTGGAACAGTCGGACGAGATACTGGATGTAGCAACGAGGCTTGCAACCGAAGGCCTGGCGCCACGAGCTGCTCGTTACGACGCCGAAGCGACGCATCCGAGAGAGAGCTGGCACGATGTGTGGAAACAGGGGTTGCTGGCGATGGGAATTCCGCGGCGATTCGGCGGGTTGGAACTGGACATGTTGACTTATGTCAAGGTGGTGGAGCGCCTGGCGTCGGGTTGCACCAACACCGGGATGACCGTTCACATGCACTCGACCGTGACGCGCTTCATCGACGCACTGGCATCCGAAGAGCAAAAGGCCTACTACTTCAGGGAGATAGTAGAAGAAGGCAAGCTATTCGGCAGTTGGGGAAGTGAACCGGAGACCAGAGGCGGCACCGCCATGAGACTGACCACGATCGTGCCGCAGGATGGCGGGTTCGTGATCAATGGCGTCAAGCACTTCTGCACGATGTCCGGTGGAGCACACCGGTACATGATTCATTGCAGCGCCGGCGCCGGGGACGCACTGGAATCGCAGTGGCTGGCGCTGCTGCCCCACGATGCACAGGGCATCGAGCAGATCGGCGACTGGGATACGCTGGGAATGCGGGCAACGGTAAGCCCGGCCATGCGACTGAACAACTGCTTCGTGGGTCCTGACGCGCCGCTTGGCCTGCCGGGCGAGGCGCCGAAGACGGGTGTGACGCAGGGGTTCGGCCTCGGGTTCGCAGCGGTTTACCTGGGCGCGGCACAGGCGGCCCTTGAGTTCATCAGGGAGTTCGCGAAAACGCAGACGTTTGAACCGGACCCGGCACCGATTGCGGAGAGCCTGGTGGTCCAGCGCACCGTTGCGGAGATGTCGATGTCGCTGGAAGGCGTGCGCCGGGTGCTGCATGCCGCGGCAGAGGACTGGCCCGGCGCCAACCCGGCGGAGCGCGCGGTGCTTTCGGCCCGCGCCAAGTACCTGGCCACCGTGGCATCGCTGGAAGCGACATCCAAGGCGATACAGGTGGCCGGAGGACGGAGCGCACACAAGAGGATGCCGCTGGAGCGCCTGTATAGGGACGTGCGGACCTCGACACTGATGCCACCCAACTTGGAGAGGTGCCTGGAACTGGTGGGGCGCTCGGAACTGGGACTAGACACTCCCCTCTACCGGGACGCCTAGCCAAACCGCGCTCTTTATCCGCGCAACCACGATACGCGCAACCACGATACAGGAGCAGGCCACCCAACATGCCCGCAGCCCTCGAAGGCGTTCGAGTTCTTGACCTGACGCACTGCATTGCCGGCCCCTACTGCACGAGACTGCTAGCGGGTTTCGGGGCCGACGTGCTGAAGATTGAACCGCCGGGTGGTGAACGTGGCAGACGGATGGGGCCGTTCTTCCAAGACGAACCTGGTCCGGATTCCAGCCTGGTTTTTGCCTACGTCAACGCGGGTAAGCAAAGTCTCACCCTCAACCTGAAGAGCGAGGAGGGTCGGGACGTCCTGAAGTCGCTGCTGGCGGAATCGGATCTGCTGGTGGAAAACTTTGCTCCTCGAGTCATGCCTTTGCTGGGGCTGGACTATGAATCGCTGCGGGAAATTGCCCCTCACCTGGTGATGGTGTCTATTTCCAATTTCGGGCAGACCGGCCCGTATCGGGACTACAAGGCCACTGACATCGTCGAATACGCTCTGGGCGGCCTGATGTACATATTCGGCGCCTATGACCGTGAGCCGCTGAAGCACGCATTCAACCAGGCACAGTTCAAGGCGGGCACAGATGCGGCGTCGGCGGCGCTGATGGCACTGTATCACCAGCGGCTGACGGGTCAGGGCCAGCACGTGGATGTTTCCATCCAGGAGGCGGTGGCGACGGGTCTGCGGGACGTTGTGAACAACTACACCTACACCGGGGCCATACGCCGAAGGCAGCCGAACCACAGCGGCGATCTGCAGCGGCTGCGTGCCACTTCCGACGGGTTCCTGCTGCCCAATCCTGGGCTGGGCGGCGGACTGAATTGGGACTCGTTCGTCGAGTTCCTGGGGCTGCCGGAGTTGGACGACGACAGGTTTCGCAGTCCATCGGCCCGCTTGGCAAACGCCGAAGATCTGGGAAAAATTCTTGACGAATATTTCATCAGGCAGAACAAGTACGAGATGTTCTATGGTTCTCACGAACGACGATTTATATTCGGGGTGATCCAATCGCCTGAAGAAGTGATGGATGATCCGCAGTTCGCTCACCGGGGTTTCTTCGAATACATGGACCACCCGGTGATGGGGACACTGAAGTTTCCGGGCGCGCCCTTCAACATGGAATCCACTCCCTGGCAGGCGGAGGGTCCTGCTCCGTCGGTGGGGCAGCATAACCGTGAAGTGCTGGGGGAGCGACTGGGTTTTGGGGGAGAGGAGCTGGCCCAAATGCGTTCAGAGGGAGTCATCTAGCTGATGGCGGTCGGCGAGGATTTGATGCGGAACACGAGCGATGGGCCCCTGAAGGGAGTCCGCATCGTAGAGATGGGGCAGCTCATTGCAATTCCCTTTGCGATGAAGATGCTGGCAGACATGGGGGCGCAGGTCATCCGGCTGGAATCGACGGGGCGCCTGGAGAGCTACCGCAGCGACTCGGTGTACCAGAACGAAATTCACGGAGAGTTCTGGAATCGCGGAGCGAATTTCTACGAGCAGAACAGGAATAAGCTGGGAATCACGCTGGACCTGGGCAAGATCGAGGGTCTGGAAATACTGCGCCGGCTGATATCGGTCAGCGACGTCTTCGCCGAAAACTTTACTCCTCGGGTCATAAGAAACTTCGGGCTGGAATACGAAGAGCTGCGAAAGATAAAGGCCGACATCATCATGGCCTCCTCGACCGGTTACGGTTTCTCCGGGCCGTGGGCGAACTTTGGAGCGACCGGTCCGGCCACTGAGGGAGCAGCCGGGCTGGCTTATGCCACTGGCTATGCGAGTGGACCGCCGGTGATGGCCGAGATTCCCTACGTAGATTACACGGCGGGCGAGCACACGGTGTTCGCCGTAATGACCGCGCTGATGCACAGGCTGAGGACGGGGGAAGGACAGTTCATAGACGTGTCGCAAACCCAGACTTCAGCGGCCACCATTCCCGAGGTGCTGCTGGACTTTGCTGCCAACGGCCGGGAACCCGTTCGTATGGGAAACGCCGATTCGGTGATGGCGCCACATGGGTGCTATCCCTGTTCGGGAGAGGACCGGTGGATAGTGATCGCCGTTTCCGACGATGCTGAATGGCTGGGCCTGTGCGAAGTTCTGGGGCGGGTGGACTGGGCTTCGGACGAACGCTTTTCCAGTGCAATTGGCCGTGCGCGGTATCGGGAAGAGCTGGATGTGCTGGTGTCGGCGGAGACTCCGGCGTGGGATGGCCATGCGCTGATGGTCGCTCTGCAGGCCAAGGGCGTACCGGCCGGGGCCGTTCTGGACAGCAAGGAACTGCTGTTCAATGAGCACCTGACCGAGCGAGGGTTCTACGAAGTGGTCGGGCATCATCCCAGCACCGGAATGCCGCCGCTTCCTTATGCCGGGAGACCGTGGAAGCTGTCGGAGACGCCGGCGGTAGCTCCCAAGGCGGCTCCGCTGATGGGGGAGCACAACGAGTTTGTTCTTGGCGAGTTGCTCGGTTATTCGCGAGGGGATATCGGGAGGCTGGAGGAAGAGGGAGTGATCGGGTACTCCCCAGCAGACCCACGCCCGGTGCAGAGGCCGTCGTTGGATGAACAGGTGCGACAGGGACGGATGCTCAGGTATGAGACGGACTTTGAGAGCCAGGTGGCGAGGGTTTTCAGGCCCGCGGAGTAACGGCGATTGAGGCGAGGCTGCGGCTACCGGGGACAGGCGGGGCCCTCAATCTCGCTCGAGTGGCTGAGAAGAGGACCTGAAAGGCTCACTCGAGGGACAGGTGGCCGTTCTCTTCGGTTTCGGAACGCTTGCGAGCGCCACGAGCCTTGACCAGGATTCCCACGGCTCGCCAGACGGGTTCGAAGTCTTCCTCACTCAGCTGACCGATCTCGTCCAGGCTGAAGGACAGCACATTGACCGAAGCCTGTGGCGCGCCATCATGAGCCGGTCCTCCCACAGCATTGGGTCGTGGGCCGGATGCTGCGCCGATTGCGGGCTTGCTCTCTGCGTCGGGTTCCGAGAATTCGTCAGGACCCACCAGACGCTGAGAAATCGCGAGGTATGTGCCGTCGTTGTCATGCTTCAGGAGCTGGGTAGTGCGGGCGGAATCCAGGAGCATTCGTTCCGCCTGCTGGACCCTCTTTGGTTCAACCTGGAATTCTCGCTCCAGCACGTTGCGGAGAGTCTGGCTGTCGGGGAGGCGCTGCCCCATGTAGCGCTCGGCCACAGCTCCGAAGAGTGGAATCGAGAGGAACGACTGCTGGTAGCCCCGAAGCGCGTCCTCTTCGCTGGTGGGTTTCAGGATGGCTTTTGCGATGGCGGTGGTGCTAACGCTGGCTCCCTGCTTGGTGAGAAGACCAAAGTGACGGGCCGCCAGGCACTTGAGCCTGAATCCGCTGCTGCTCTTGGATAGCCCGAGGTTCACCGCAAGGGTTTCCTCTGTGAGGGTTCCCGCGCCGCTCTCTTCGACTTCCTTGGCAATATTAAAGGCAGTTTCAAAGTCGTAGGAGGGGAACTGGTAGACCGAACGCCTGCGGGCCCTTCTTCCCGAACCGTTGCCAATATTTACGACGGAGGTAGTCGGGTAGCCGAGGTCAGATGAAGACTCGCCCGACAACTGGTATGCCGACGGGTCTTCCGGTCCATTTTCGGAGGGAATTGGCTGGATTGTTGTCATCCGTTATTTGCAGATAAAGCCCTTCGTTATGTCACTCAAATTCAAAACTAACACGCGGATTAACTTTTTTTCAAGTGTTCTCACTGTAGCTTAGCAATATTCGTGATGGCGGGCAAAATAACCCGAATTCGCGGATACCCATTGGAATCAAAACCAGGGAATCAGAAGCGTGAAACCGAAAACCGGGGACACCAAAAACCGGCAGCACCGTTTGCAAACGGTGCTGCCGGCCCGAATTTCAGGATATTTCAGATGCTACGAGCGGACTCGAATTGCGCTATCCGGTCTTCGAACTGCAACGTAAGCCCGATATCGTCCAGACCATTCAGCAAGTTGTGGCGGCGGTCGGCGTCGATGTCGAAGGGAATGGAAATCTCTTCGTCTTCGTCCCAGACCCGCTGGCCTTCGAGATCGACGGTGAGATTCACGCCGGGCTTGCCTTGAGCCTTGTCCATGATTCTGCGGACGTCTTCCTCGGCCATGCGCAGGGGTAGCACACCGTTCTTGAAGCAGTTGTTGTAGAAGATGTCTGCGAAGCTCGGGGCGATGACGCAGCGTATTCCGTAGTCGCGCAGCGCCCAAGGGGCGTGCTCGCGAGAGGAACCGCAACCGAAGTTGTGTCCGGCAACGAGAACACTGGCGTTCTGGTAGTCGGGCTGATTCAGCACGAATTCACTCTTCGGGCTGCCGTCTTCGTTGAAACGCCACGCGAAGAACAGGCAATCCTCGAAACCACTTCGCTCGATGCGCTTCAGAAAGATGGCGGGGATTATCTGGTCGGTGTCGATATTCACGCGGTCCAAAGGCGCAACAACGCCGGTGACTCTAACGAAGGGATCCATTTCAGTCCTCCTCGGCACCCATTGTCGTGAAATTTGATGGCAAACCCGGGAAGCGCGGCCTCACCTGGAACAGTTTTGGCTCGGTGGTGTCGGCAAAGCCGTTTGGAGTGTCTACAGGTCCCGCACGTCGACGAAGTGGCCGGCAATAGCGGCGGCGGCGGCCATCGCCGGGCTGACAAGGTGGGTGCGGCCGCCCTTGCCCTGGCGGCCTTCGAAGTTGCGGTTGGAGGTGGCGGCGCACCGCTGGCCGGGGGACAGGATGTCGGGGTTCATGCCCAAGCACATGGAGCAGCCAGCCACGCGCCAGTCGAGACCGGCTTCGGTGAAGATGCGGTCCAAGCCTTCCTCCTCGGCTTCCTGCTTGATCTTGGCAGAGCCGGGGACGACCATGGCGTAGACATCGGGGTGCACCTTGCGTCCCTGCACCACCTCAGCGGCGGCGCGAAGGTCCTCGAGTCGGGCGTTGGTGCATGCGCCGACGAAGATTCGGTCAATCTTGATGTCCTGAATCGGCGTGCCGGGTGCCAAGTCCATGTACTGCAAGGCGCGGGAGGCGGCTTCCTGCTGGGGGGCTTCATCGAAGGACGCCGGGTCGGGTACGCGGCCGCTGATCGGGGCCACCATGCCGGGGTTTGTGCCCCAAGTGACGTAGGGCTCCATCGAGGCGGCGTCGAATATTTCAGTCTTGTCGTAGGTTGCGCCCGGGTCAGATGGGAGTTGTCTCCACCTCTCCACGGCTGCGTCGAACTCGGCACCCTGGGGTGCGAACTGCCTTCCGCGAACGTATTTGAAGGTCGTTTCGTCCGGCGCTATCATGCCGGCCCTTGCGCCCGCCTCGATGCTCATATTGCAGACGGTCATGCGGCCGTCCATGGACAGGGCTCGGATGGCCTCGCCGGTGTACTCGATGACGTGGCCGGTGCCTCCGTTCACGCCGATGCGGCCGATGATTCCCAGGATGATGTCCTTACCGGTGACACCGGGTGGCAGCGTACCGTCGACACGGACTTCCATGGTGCGGGGCTTGAACTGACGCAGTGTTTGGGTGGCCAGTACGTGCTCCACCTCGGATGTGCCGATGCCGACGGCGAATGCGCCGAGGGCACCGTGGGTCGAGGTGTGGCTGTCGCCGCAAACGACCGTTTTGCCCGGCTGGGTGTAGCCGAGGTCGGGGCCGATGATGTGGACGATGCCCTGAAGGGGGCTGAATCGGTCGTAAAGGGTGACGCCGAACTCCTCACAGTTGCGAGTAAGGGCGTCCAACTGTGCCAGGGAGATCTCGTCTGTCACGGGCAGCGAAAGATCCCAAGTGGGGGTGTTGTGGTCGGCGGTGGCAACGGTCAGGTCGGTGCGGCGCACTGGGCGCCCCGCCATGCGCAGCCCGTCGAAGGCCTGCGGGGAGGTAACCTCGTGGACCAGGTGTAGGTCAATGTAAATGATCGCCGGTTCGCCCGGCTGCTCGTGTACCACGTGAGCTTCCCAGATTTTTTCGAACATCGTCTTCGGGGCCATCGAATCTCTCTCCTAATACGCAGGCCTGAGCGCAAATGGGGCGAGCGGAATACGGCGCGCATTATATCATCCGGGGCTGAATGGCGAGGACATTACAATGCGCGGACGGGATTTGGAATGAGCTTGCCCGGTCAGTTGCTCCTCGACGGCTTGAAATTTTCGCCATCCACTCGAGCCCTTGCTTTGAGGGAGGAAAGAATCCAGAGTCCCGTGCCTCTGGGTGTAAGACGCTTGGGCCTCAAATCTCATTAACTGAGCATCTTCGCTCGCGCGTTGGGAGTGTAACATTCTGTCAAATTCTGTAACAAACCAGCTTATTTCGGTCCTTAATTGAGACTGCCCATTCCGGTGGTTCAGGGCGCCAAGCAGGCGATTCGGGGCGTTCTTCATAAGAACAATTGTACGATCTACGATGTCTTGGGGGCAAGGGGGAGAATTCACCAGGCCATCAAGATTGTGGAGGAGGCATCGCGAATGACCGGCGGGGAGTGCTTCGGCAGGAAGTTCCCTGTATTAGCCTCCTCTGCTGCTGAGATCTCACCGCCATCCTAACCCCCCTTTCGAGGGGGAGGGAGTTTTTCCGAAAACGATTGCCCTGTTGCCCGAATACGACCGGCGGGGCCGATGCCTTATTTCGTGGTAAAATCAGACCCAGCACGTGTTCCACCAATTTCCACTGCCAACTTCTACTAGAGGACTGCCAAATGCCTTCCGCCGATGCCGTCGTACTGCCTGCCAACGTGAAGCCCACCAAATATCGAATGACGCTACAACCTGACCTCGCGAACTTCACTTTCAAGGGCGAGCAGACCGTCGACATCGAAATTGTGGAACCCACTGCGCGTGTCAAGCTGAACGCCGCGGAGCTGGAAATAAGCAGGCTCACGCTGGTCCGGAATGGTTCGTCGACCATGGCGCACTCGATTTCGCTGGACGCAGACACCGAAACGGCGACCCTGGACTTCGGGCAGACGCTGTCACCGGGCCCGGCACAATTGGAGATGGAATTCACAGGTATTCTGAACGACCGCCTGGTCGGATTCTACCGGTCGGAATACCAGGATGCGGAGGGCGAGACCCGGTACCTGGCAACTACGCAGTTCGAGGCCACCGACGCCCGGCGGGCGTTTCCCTGCTGGGACGAGCCGGCGGTGAAGGCCACCTTTGACGTGACGCTGGTGTTCGACGACAGCCTGGAAGCCGTTTCCAACACCCCGATAGTTGAAGAGAGCAAACCTGCTCCGGGACTAAGATCCGTCAGGTTCGGCGAGACGCCGATTATGTCCACCTACCTGCTGGCCTTCGTGGTCGGAGACATCGTCTCCGTGGAGGCTGACGCCGCAAACGGAACGCGGGTGGGCATCTGGACGACTCGAGGCAAGGAGAACCAAGCGGGGTTCGCCCTGGATACGTCGGTCAAGCTGCTGGGCTACTTCAACGACTACTTCAACATCCCCTATCCTCTTCCCAAGCTGGACCACGTCGCCATTCCGGACTTTGCTGCTGGGGCGATGGAAAACTGGGGCTGTGTTACCTACCGCGAGACGGCGCTGCTGGTCGACCCCGATAACTCGTCGGCTGGGACGCGGCAACGGGTTGCGGAGGTGGTGGCCCACGAGATGGCGCACATGTGGTTCGGCGACCTGGTGACCATGGAGTGGTGGGACGACCTGTGGCTGAACGAAAGCTTCGCCTCGTGGATGGGCACCAAGGCCGTTGACTGGCTGTTCCCGGAATGGGAGATGTGGACGCAGTTCGTCAACATGGACGCCAACCGGGCCCTGAGCCTGGACGGACTGAAGAACTCGCATCCCATCGAGCAGGAAGTGAAGAACCCCGCAGAGGTAAGCCAACTCTTCGACGCCATCAGCTACAGCAAGGGCGGGTCGGTCCTGCGGATGCTGGAGAACTTCCTTACCCCCGATGTATTCCAGAAGGGACTGTACCGGTATCTCAAGGCCAACGAGTATGGCAACGCCCGAACCCAGGACCTGTGGGCGGCGTTGGAAGAGGAATCCAACCTTCCGGTGACCAGCATTATGGACTCGTGGGTCAAGCAGATGGGATATCCGGTGCTGGAAGTAAATGCCGAACGGCGTGCGGATGGCGTGCAGATTTCCCTATCGCAGGAGCGGTTCGTATACGATAGGCTGATGGGGGACGAGGAGCCGAATCCAGAGGTCTGGCAGGTGCCAGTTACCGTCAGCGCTCCGGGATCCAACAGCGCATCGACGGTGATGGAGAGCAAGGAGGCGGTCCTGACCCTTCCTGCGGCGAGTCCTGCTGAGGACTGGTACAAGGTAAACGCGGACCAGACCGGCTTCTACCGCGTGAACTACGCCGCCGAGGACTGGCAGCGACTGGCCCCGGCCGTCGCGGCACAGCAGATTCCGGCCACCGACCGCCTGGGCGTCCAGAACGACGCCTACGCCCTGTCGCGCGCTGGGCTACTGCCGATCACGCAGTTCCTGGAGCTGGCCGGTTCGTACGCCGGAGAGAGCGATGCTTCGGTCTGGAGTGATTTGGCCTCAAATCTGCGGGATATCGAGCAGCTCATAGCCGGGGAGCCGGTGCATGCGGCGTACCAGCGGTTCGGGCGCGAACTGTTCGGGCCTGCGGCGCGCCGGGCGGGATGGACGCCCAGGCAGGACGACGGGCACCTGGACTCGCTGCTGCGGTCGACGGTGCTGGGCCAGTCGGGGGCATACAACGACCCTGAGACGCTGGCGGAGGCGACTGGCCTTTTCCAGAGGTACCTGTCGGACACGGACGCGGTGCACCCGGACCTTCGCGGGGTTGCGTTCAGCCTGGCGGCGCAAGCCGGCGACCGGACGACATACGACCAGCTTTCGGATCTGGAAGAGCGAACCAGCCTGCAGGAGGAGAAGATCCGGCTGCTGCTGGCGATGTGCAGATTCCAGGACAAAGGGCTGCTGAACGACACGCTGGAAAGGTCACTGTCTTCCAAGGTGCGCTCGCAGGACACCATCTTCGTGGTGGCGGGCGTGGCGGCGAACCCTGTGGGTCGGGTGCCGGCGTGGGAATTCCTGAAGAACAATTGGGCGGAGTTCGACCGTCGTTACGGCGGCGGCGGGTTTGGGCTGATGCGGCTGGTGTCTATCGTCAACAGCTTTAACACCGAAGAACAGCGAGCCGACGTGGAGAAATTCTTCACGGACAATCCCGCTCCGGCTGCGGAGCGCACAATCCGCCAGGCCTTGGAGCGAATGAACCTGAACATCAAATGGCTGGAAATGAACCGAGCGGCGCTGAACTCCTGGTTCGGGGTCTAGCGGCACGCAGCCAGAACGACATGGATACTAAAGCAGGCCCAACTTGGGGAGGTGAAGAAGTGGTGGTGTGAGGTTTTGAGTTGGGTTGGGAAACTTCCCACAAGCGATTTACTTGTTTATGGAATCTAAGGAACGCATCGAATCCCTGAAATCCGCCCTGCGCGAACGAATCCTGGTGATTGACGGCGCGATGGGCACGGCAATTCAATCCTTCGACCTTGGCCCCGACGACTTTGGCGGACTCGAATACGAAGGCTGCAACGAGAACCTGGTACTGACGCGTCCCGATGTCATTGAGGCCATCCACCGCGGACACCTCGACGCAGGGGCCGACATCATCGAGACCAACACCTTCGGCTCCACTGCCATCGTCCTCGCCGAGTACGACCTTGCCCACGAAGCGCGCCGGCTGAACTATGAAGCCGCCATCCTGGCCCGCCGGGTCGCCGACTCGGTCGCGACGCCGGACAAGCCGCGGTTCGTTGCCGGCTCGATGGGGCCGACCACCAAGACCATATCCGTCACCGGCGGGGTGACGTTCGAGGAGCTGGCGGACAGCTATCACACACAGGCCGCCGGGCTTATGGAAGGCGGGGTTGACGTTCTCCTGTTGGAGACAGGTCAGGACACGCTGAACATCAAGGCGGGGCTGGAAGGCATCGATCGCGCATTCGCTGAGCTGGGCCGCGACGCTCCCGTAGCGGTACAGGGCACCGTAGAGCCGATGGGCACGCTGCTGGCCGGACAGGACGTGGAGGCGCTGTACGTGTCGCTGGCGCACCGCGACCTGCTGTGGATTGGCATCAACTGCGCGACCGGCCCCGCCTTCATGACAGACCACATCCGAACCCTGGCATCGATATCGAAGTTCCCAGTTGCCTGCGTTCCCAACGCAGGAATGCCCGATGAAGACGGCAAGTACAACGAGACGCCCGAGGCGATGGCCGCAACGTTGGGACGTTTCGTGGATTCGGGCTGGCTCAACCTTGTTGGCGGATGCTGCGGTACCGTCAACGGCCACATACACCTGCTGGGGGAAACGGCGGCAGGCAAGCCACCCCGACCGGTCGTCGAGTCTGACGAAACCAGGGTTTCAGGAATCGACTCCCTGCTGATTGACGACCAGCTTCGGCCGGCGGTGGTAGGCGAGCGGACCAACGTGCTGGGCAGCCGGCGCTTCCGCCGTCTCATCAACGAGGGCAAGTTCGAGGAAGCGGCCGAGATCGGGCGCAGGCAGGCCCGCAACGGCGCTCACGTGCTTGACGTTTGTTTGCAGGACCCCGACCGGGACGAGGCATCCGACATTACGGAGTTTCTGGACCTGGTCACCAAGAAGGTCAAGACTCCGATAATGGTGGACTCCACCGACGCCGAGGTTATCGAGCTGTCGCTCAAGCGGCTCCAGGGCAAGGCAATCATAAACTCGGTGAACCTGGAGGACGGCGAGGAGCGATTCCAGCGAGTGGTGCCACTGGCGCGACGCTACGGCGCGGCGCTGGTAGTGGGGTGCATCGACGACGACCCCGAACAGGCGCAGGCCATCACGCGCCAACGCAAGCTGGAGGTGGCACTGCGTTCGGCCAAGCTGCTGACCGAGAAGTACGGGGTGCCTGAGGAAGACCTGATTTTCGATCCGCTGGTCTTTCCCGTGGGTACGGGGGACGTGAACTACATCGGCTCGGGCGCGGAAACGGTAGAGGGTGTGCGGCTGATCAAGGAGAACCTTCCCCGAGCAAAGACCATCCTGGGCATATCGAACGTCTCCTTCGGACTGCCCGCCGCCGGTCGAGAGGTCTTGAACTCGGTGTTCCTGTACCACTGCGTGCAGGCCGGGCTGGACATGGCGATAGTCAACTCCGAAGCGATGATGCGCTACGCCTCCATTCCTGAGGAGGAGCGAAAGCTGGCCGAGGACCTGATCTGGTACAGCGGCGATGACCCGGTGGCGGCCTTTGCGGCCCACTTCCGTGAGAGGGCCCCCAGGGCCAGCAACGAGGAGCGTCGCAACCTGCCGCTGGACGAGCGCCTTGCCCTTGCCATCATAGAAGGATCCAAGGAAGGCCTGGCCAGCGACCTTGACGAAGCGCTTCAGGGGAGAACGCCGCTGGAGATAATCAACGGCCCTCTCATGGACGGCATGACCGAGGTTGGTCGCCAGTTCAACGCCAATCAGCTGATCGTCGCAGAGGTGTTGCAGTCGGCGGAGTCGATGAAGTTTTCGGTCAACCACCTCGAGCCTCACATGGAGCGGCAGGAAAGCTCGCTGAAGGGGCGAGTGGTGCTGGCTACCGTGAAGGGGGATGTCCACGACATCGGCAAGAACCTAGTGGAAATCATCCTTTCCAACAACGGGTATGAGGTCATCAACCTAGGCATCAAGATACCGCCTCAGGACCTAATTGAGGCCTACCGGCAGCACAACCCCGACATCATCGGACTATCGGGCCTGCTGGTGAAGTCGGCGCAAATGATGGTGGAGACGGTACGGGACTTCCGGCAGGACGGAGTTGCCGTTCCGGTGCTGGTGGGCGGAGCTGCGCTGTCCAACCGATTCACACGGTTGCGCATCGCGCCCGAATACGGCGGGCTTGTGGCCTATGCCCCTGACGCGATGACAGGGCTGGCGCTGGCCAACACAATCCAGGAAGCGGACGAGCGGGCGCACCTAGCGGCGCAACTGGAAGCCGAGACCGAGGCCATGCTGGACGATGACAGCCGGCGCGTGGCTGACGAGGGCGGCGAGGACGTGCCACCGGCGCAGGTCCGACACGATTTCCCGATACCGAACCCGCCCGATCTTCGGCTTCACGTGCTCACCGACTACAACCTCGAGGACATCTTCGGGTACATCAACCCTCAGATGCTCTACGTGCGGCACCTAGGCTACAAGGGCCGCTTTGCGGAAGACCTTGAGGCGGGTGAACAGGCGGCAGTCGACCTGCGGCACTCGGTGCGCCGCGTCGAGGACCTGATGCTGGCGAGAAGCGACATCACTGCCAGCGCGGTGTTCAAGTTCTTCCCCTGCCGCTCGGATGGGCAGCGGCTGCTGGTGTACTCGCCCGACGGCTCGCGCGTGCTGGACCGATTCTATTTCGGGCGTCAGTCGCAGCGGGACGGCCTGTGCCTGTCAGATTACGCGCTGCCGGTTTCGGCTTCGTCCAGCGGCAATCTGGACGGGATGGACTACGTCGGCATGTTTGTAACCACCATCGGGCCCGGCGTGAGAAGTCTGGCCACGCAGTGGATTGCAGAGGGCAAGTTCCTGGACTCGCACATACTGCAGGCGCTGGCGCTGGAGAGCGCCGAGGGCTTCGCTGAGTTGCTGCACCAGCAACTGCGCCAGATGTGGGGGCTGGGCGACCCGGCGGGCATCACGCCATACGACCTGTTCCGGGCGCAGTACCGGGGACGCCGCTTTTCCTTTGGCTATCCCGCGTGTCCGCGGCTTGAAGACCAGGAGCAGCTGTTCCGCCTGCTGGAGGTTTCCCAGAATCTCGACGTAGAGCTGACCGATGGGTTTATGATGGACCCGGAGTCGACGGTATCGGCCCTGGTGTTCCACCACCCTGACGCCAAGTACTTCAACCTCAGCGAGCAGGACATCACCCGCCTGGAAAGTGAGATTGGCTGACAACGTGCGGCTCCCCGGAGCCACAGGGATCGCAAACTAAATCATACGTGGGCCGCCTTTGACATGAGGCGGCCTTGACCCGGAGGCAACGTGCAGACCATCAACCAGATCGCCGACGCCCTTGGTTTCGAGTCGGAACACGTACTGCCATACGGCCACTACAAAGCCAAGATTTCTTTGGACGCCACGAAGGAAGCAAGCGCCAGGACTGGCAAGCTGGTGGTAGTCACTGGCATCACGCCGACTCCGGCTGGAGAAGGCAAGACCACCACCGCCATTGGCCTGACGCAGGGCATGGGCCGGCTGGGCCACAGTGTGACGGTCAACTTGCGGGAGCCGACCCTGGGCCCGATCTTCGGCATCAAGGGAGGCGGAACGGGCGGCGGAAACGCGCGAATCGTGCCCGAGGACGAAATCAACATCCATTTCACCGGCGACGCCCACGCCGTGGCTTCGGCTCACAACCTGCTGGCCGCGCTGGTGGACAATGCTGTGTTCCGGAACGCGATACCGGACTTCGACCCATCGGGCATTCAATGGTCGAGGGTGACGGATGCGTCGGACCGCGGCCTGCGTCAGGTCATCGCGGGCGTTGGCGGCAGCGGGTACGGTCCGCTGCGGGAGGCGAGGTTCGACATCGTGTCCGCCTCGGAAATCATGGCAATCCTGGCACTAGCCGACGGGCCGGACGACCTGAGGGGGCGCATATCGCGAATCGTGGTCGGCTCCACCCGCGGCGGCGAACCGGTGACAGTGGCGCAACTGGGTGTGCAGGGCGCGCTGATGACGCTGCTGCACCAGACGGTGATGCCGAACCTGGTGCAGACGCTGGAGGGACAGCCCTGCCTGGTGCACGCGGGGCCCTTCGGGAACATCGCCCACGGCTGCAGTTCGATACTGGCCGACAAGCTGGCGCTTGGATATGCCGACTACGTGATAACCGAGGCCGGGTTCGCGTCGGACCTGGGGTTCGAGAAGTTCATGCACATCAAGACGCGGCAGAGCGGGCTGCTGCCCAGCGCCGCGGTGCTGGTGGCGTCTGCGCGAGCGCTGAAGTGGCACGGACGAGCGCCTCGCCGTGAACTGGACAAGCCCAACGTGGACCGGGTGATCGCGGGCGGTCCCAACCTGGCGCACCACGTAGGCATCGTCACCAGCTTCGGCCTGCCTTGTGTCGTCGCCATCAACCGGTTTGGCACCGACAGCCCCGAGGAACTGGCGGCGGTGAAGCAGATTGCGCTCGAGGCCGGAGCGACGGCGGCGGTGGAGTGCGACGGCTACGCCCAGGGCGGCGCGGGGGCAGAGGAGTTGGGGCAGGCGGTTGTGGAGGCCACCAAGGGCGAAAGCGACATCACATACGCCTATGCCCTCGAGGACACGGCGCAGGAAAAGGTGCTGGCCCTGGCCCAGAAGGTGTACGGGGCCGCGGACGTTTCCTGGTCGACTCAGGCCACAAGCCAGCTGCGGTATTTCGAGTCGCAGGGTTGGGGCGGACTGCCGATCTGCATGGCGAAGACGCACCTGTCCATCTCCCACGACCCGAGCCGACGAAACCGCCCACAAGGCTACACGTTCCCGATCAACGACCTGCGGGCCTCGGTGGGAGCAGGATTCCTGTATGCGCTTGCCGGTCGGATTGAGACGCTGCCGGGTCTGCCGACGAGGCCACGGGCGTTGGACATGGACGTAGCGCCGGACGGCGAGGTTCTGGGGATCCTCAACTAGCGAGAGGGATTTGTGGCGATGCGCATTGTGATGATTCACGCCCTTGCCGAGTCGATTCCGCCGGTACGGCTGGCCTTCAAGGACGAGTTTCCTGAGGCAGAGGTCATCAACCTGCTGGACGAGGGTCTGCTCATTGATTTTCCGGGGAGCATCACGCCGAACCTGCGGAGGCGGATGAGCGACCTGATCTGCTATTCGCAGGACCACGACGCGGATGCCATCGGCCTGGCCTGCTCGGTTTACGCGCCTGTGGTGGACTCGGCGCGGGCGCTTGTGGACGTGCCGCTGGTGTCTTCTTACGGCCCGGTTATGGCAGAAGCGGTTGGAGCCGGCCCGAGGGTGGGGGTGATTGCGACCAACGCGGCAACGATGTCGGATTCCGAGTACTACCTGAAGCTGGCCGCGGAAGAATCCGACGCGGAGATACAGGTAACAAAACGGCTGGCGGCGGACCTGATACAGGTGCTGAGAACGAGCGGCCATGACGCATTCGAAAAGCGGCTGGAAGAGGAAGTTATGGCACTGGCATCCGGCGTGGATGTGGTGCTGTTGAGCCAGTTTTCCTTTGCGACGGCCCTGGAGCACCTGCAAAGAGTGTCCCCGGTTCCCGTATTGTCAGCCCCCCACAGCAGCGCCCGAACGCTGAAAAAGATGCTGGAGGCCTAGAAATGGCGAAATCGCCGGAGCTGGACCAGGTTATTGACCTTGTGAAGACGAGGGAAATTGACGAGTCGCAAGGGGCGGCGGAAGGTAGACGACGGTCATTCGAGCAAATGGTCGACGGATTCACCATTGACGTCCCGGCGAGGTACAGCCGGGTGAACGCAGGGGGCGTGGCGTCGGAGTGGGTGGTCGCTGAGGGTGCGTCGGACAGCAGGGTGGTGCTCTATTTCCACGGTGGTGGATACATCATCGGATCGCCTCGCACCCACCGGGCCATGCTGGCGCATATGTCGCGAGACGCGGCCGCCAAGGTGCTGGCACTGGACTATCGCCTGGCCCCGGAACACCCATTTCCAGCTCCGGTTGAGGATGCAGTGGCGTCATATCGCTGGCTGCTCGACGAGGGATATGACCCGGCGAGGATAGCGCTATCGGGGGACTCGGCGGGCGGAGGCCTGACCGTGGCCGCGCTGGTGCAGTTTCGCTATCTCGGTCTGCCGATACCCGGAGCGGCGGTCTGCATCTCGCCGTGGGTTGACATGGAAGGTCTTGGAGAATCCATGGAGACCAGGGCCGCCGCTGACCCCATGGTGATGAAGGAAGGGCTGCTGCTATCCGGAAAGACTTACCTGGGCGGCGCCGATCCCCGGGCCCCGCTGGCTGCGCCGCTGTACGCCGACCTGCGCGGCCTGCCGCCGATGCTTATCCAGGTGGGAGACGCGGAGGTGCTGCTGGACGACTCGACGCGCCTTGCGGGAGTCGCACGGGAGGCAGGGGTGGAGGTCAAGATGGATGTCTGGGACGATATGATCCACGTCTGGCATGTGTTTGCCCCCATTCTGCCCGAGGGCAAGCAGGCCATTTCCCAAGCTGGTGAATTTATCAAGAAACATACCGGAGGCTGATAATGCTCTACGATTTCAGGATGTACACCCTCAAGCCGGGCGCGACCCCGGACTACCGGGCCGGCGTGAAGGAAGTGGGCTTGCCCATCCGTCAGAACCACGACGTCGCACTTTCCGGCTGGTACTGGAGCGACGTGGGAGCGCTGAACCAGGTGGTGCATATCTGGGGCTACAAGGACCTGGAGCACCTCAACTCGCAGAAGGCCGCAGTTTATGGCGACCCCGACTGGAGCGGGAAGTACGTGCCTCGGGCGCAGCCTCTGGTGGAGTCACAGAAGACCTGGCTGATGATGTCGCCTGACTTTGCCCCGACGTACCCGGTCAAGGGGCCCATCGCCGAGGAGGGCACTCCGGAATACAAGCGGAAGAACGACATGGTCTTCGACTTCCGGCAGTACACCCTGAACCCTGGCGGGCTGCCGACCTACATGGCGGCGGTTGAGGAACTGGCATTGCCGATCCGGCAGCGGCACGGAGTCAAGCTGGCGGGGTGGTTCTACAGCGACCTGGGCGATCTGAACCAGGTGGTGCATATCTGGGCCTTTGACAACGTGGGCCACCTGGAGAGCGCCAAGGCTGCCGTGGCCGCTGACCCCGAGTGGGGCGGCGCATACATTCCTCGCGTAAGGGGCGTGATCCAGGCGCAGAACACCTACCTGATGAAGACCACGGAGTTTGGCCCGACGCCGTAGACGACGCAGGCTGATTGCGCGCCCCGGTGCCCGAGGACGGGCTGGGTTTGGTAAAGACAAGGCGGGGGAGAAAAGTCTCCCCCGCCTGTTCTTTTGCGGCTAGTTGTGGCAGCCGCGAGCCTGGATGTCCCAGACCGCCTCGACTTTGCCGTTGCGCAGGCCGACGAAGCGGTCCCAGCGGCTGACCATGGCATCCTGCTGCGAGGGAATGAGCAGCACCTGGTCGCCGACGTTCAGCGACGCGCCGTCGCTCAGGCTGAAGACCGCGTGGTCGCCGTCCATTGACTCGACGGAGACGCCCGGGCGGCCGTCAACCTCGGGTATGCCGCGCAGGGTGCTGACGGCGCGGGTGCCAGCGTCGCCGATGGCGATGCCGGGCCGGGGAGTGCTGATGATGGTGGTCAGAATCTTGGCGGCGTAGCTAAACTCGGTCATGTAGCTGTAGTGGGTTTCCATCATGAGGTAGCTGCCGCCCTGGACTTCGGTCACGCCGGGAATTTCGCCAGCCACGTCATAGCTCCAGGTCTCGCCGGTGGAGACTATTTCCACGGGCAGCCCGGAGTCCACCACGGCGTCTTTCAGGTCGATGACGCCCTTGATGACCCGGTTGCCCTCGGTGACACGGTCCTCCCGGTCGGGCATGGCGGAGATGACCTGGTGGCTCATGATGCCGCGGAAGCTGATGCCGGGCAGGGAGTCGATTTCGTGGGCTAAGGCCACGCCCTGGTTGATTTCCTGCACGCCGCAGCGTTTCAGGCCGGTCTCCAGTTCGATGACCACGCCAAGGTCGACGCCCTGGGCCACGGCCTCCTGCGACAGGGCGCGGGCGTTGTCCTCGTTGTCGCAGGCGACCATCACCTCGGCCTGACCGGCCAGGGAGCAGAGACGGCGAATCTTCAGGTCGCCGATGACCTCGCTGGTAATGAACACGCTGGGAACGCCTCCGTGCACCATGACCTCGGCCTCAGCGACCTTGGCGGCGCAGACTCCGCCGATGGTGCCGCCGCGGCGTATCTGGCGCAGCGCGATGGCCGGTGTCTTGTGGTTCTTGGCGTGCCCCCGCAGCTTGCTGGGCTTGTCGCGGTAGAAGTCGGCGATGACGTCCATGTTGCTGTCGAGGGCGTCGAGGTCAAGCACGAGGCAAGGTGTGTCAAGTTCCTCCATCGGGGTGCCTGGCAGGGGCGTCTGACTGTCTATCATATTGTCTCTCCGTTGCTACCCTATTCGAAGATGTAGGGTTGATATTCAGCTTGGTTGGGTAGGCCGGTGACTAGGCGAACCGGCCACGCGCCGAGAGGGGCCAGTAGCCCTCCAGCCTGCCGCTGCGAACGGCCCGGATGTAGTCGTACTGGTTGACGCATGATGCCAGCTCCCAGGGAGCTAGTTGAGCTCTTTCTCCGGGGTTCAACACACCCTCTGCGCTGCCATCAAACTCCACAATGCCGTGTTCTGCGCTGAAACGAGCGGCGGTGCCTCCGGAGACACCCTGCAGTACTGGTCGGCCCATGTCGGGGCCGGTAGCCTTGTGTCCGGCGTCGAGAACGGCCAGTTCGGCCACGGGGTGGCTGATGACCGTGGCCCACACCATTGCGGCCAGCGACAGCTCGGGCAGGTATTCCTGAAGCCGGGCGTCCATCAGCGGGTAGCGTCCCGCTCGCACCTCGGTGATTCCCGGCAACGAGGCAACTGCGGGGGCGCAATGAGCACCGCCAACGCTCACCTCCGGCACGTTCATGCCGGCGCTCTCCATGAGGTCCTTGGCGTCGAGGGCGACCTGCAGGTTTTGTACGGTCTGCCGAATGTGTGATTCAGGGTCGTCTCCAGAAGGGCCGGGAACCGTTGCCATGATGCCCTGGAAGCGAAGTCCAGCGGCGTCCTGAACGGCACGGGCCAGACTTACGGCGTCTGAATCGGCCGAGATTCCGCAGCGACCCATACCGGCTTCAATTTCAACGAGAACGCCCAGGCCGACGCCCGCGGCCGAAGCGGCCCTGGACAGTTGCTCCACGTTGGCTGCGCTGTCCACTGCAACGGCGACGGAGGCCTGCGACGCGAGGGCGCAGATTCGCCGAATTTTGTTGGGTGTCACCACCTGGTTTGCCAGCAGGATATCGTCGAAGCCTGCGGAGGCGAACACCTCTGCCTCTCCCACGGTGGTTACCGCGATGCCGCGGCCGTTCGATGCTGCCAGCTGTCGGCGCGCCACCTGCGGGCACAGGTGGCTGGTGACGACGGGGCGCACGGTTGCGCCGCTTCCATCGAAATAGCCGTGGTAGGCCGTGATGTTCTGCTCCATCAGGTCAAGGTCAACCACCAGCGCCGGTGTGTCCAGTTCCTCGACGGGTGTTCCGGCGGGCTGAAAAATAGGGCGTTCCATTGCGTTGCGACTCCAAAGTTGAAGTGCGAGCAGAATACCACAATGCCGGCATTCGCAGTCCACGGTTGCATTCGTGTCGTGGCGATGCCAAAATTTCGGGCATGAATGGATTGCTCGAAGGGGTCAGGGCGCTGGACCTGACCCATTATTTTGCCGGACCATATTGCACAAGGCTCCTAGCGGGACTGGGAGCCGACGTCGTGAAGGTGGAACGCCCGCGGACCGGCGACCCGGTGCGACGGTATGGCCCGTTCGCGTCTCGTCCCGCATTGCCGGTCGACACCGAGTCGTACACGGCCGTTGAGGATGGGGCGTGGCACCTGTACCTGAACGCCGGCAAACGCAGCGTGGCGTTGGACCTGAAGTCCGAGCCGGGTCGCGAGACGTTGCTGAAGTTGGCGGCGAAGGCCGACCTGCTGGTGGAGAACTACGCTCCGGGCACCCTGGAGCGCCTGGGACTTGGCTATGACGAGCTGCGAAGCGTCAATCCGGCGCTGGTAGTGACGTCCGTCAGCAACTTTGGGCAGACGGGGCCATACCGGGACTGGCGAGCCGCGGAGGTCAACCTCTACGCGATGGGTGGCCTGATGAACATCACGGGTGAGCCAGACCAGGAACCGCTGAAGGAGGGCGTGCCGCTGGCCCAACTGGGGGCGGGACAGAACGCCTTTGTGGCCACGATGGCGGCCCTGATGTACGCCGAGGAAACGGGCGAGGGGCAGCGCATCGATATCGCCATCGCCGAATACGCCACCAACATACTGGAGAACGCCCTGATGCAGTACAGCTACTCGGGGCAGGAATTCACCAGAGTAGGCAACAGGGGATACGGGCGGGCCGCTTGGGGCATCTATCCCTGCAACGACGGTTTCGTGGGCATCATTGCCGGGCCTGACCACCGGTGGCCTGAGGTATCGCGCATCATGGAGCGGGAGGAGTTGGCCGACCCGAGGTTCGCGTCCCGCAGGGGCAGGCAGGACAACGCCGACGAGGTGGACGCGCTGATGCTGCCGTGGCTGATTGACAACGACAAGGTGGACATTTTCAAGGCAGGTCAGGAGAGCGGACTGGGATTCAGCTTTGTTGCCACGATGCAGGACATTCTCGAGATGGAGCAGCTCATCGCCCGCGATTACTTCGTCGAGCTGGACCATCCGGAGGGGGGAGTGCTGAGATACCCCGGCGCACCCATTGCCTGTGAACCCGACGCAAACGCATGGGAATTCAGGCGGGCCCCTCTTTTCGGCGAGCACACCTCGGCAGTGCTGTCCGACTGGCTGGGGTACGACGAGGCTCGCATGGCGGAGTTGGCCGCAGATGGGGCCATGGGAGGCGGCCAAGGATGACCCCCACGACTAAGCAACCGCTGAAGAACTACCGAGTATTGGACCTGTCGCGTATCTGGGCCGGCCCATACTGCACCAAGCTGATGGCTGACCTAGGGGCCGAAATTGTCAAGATGGAGTCGCTCAGCGTTTACGACTCGCATCGAGGGCCGGTCAATCCGGCGCGTGGCATCGCCGCATATCCTGATGGGGAGCCGGGTGACGAGCCGTGGAACCGCAACGGGTGGTTCAACTGCCTGCACATGTCGAAATACGGCATCGCGCTGGAACTTACCAGCGACGAGGGCCGACGTGTCTTCGAGCAACTGGTCTCCATCAGCGACGTGCTTATCGAGAACTTCCGGCAGGGCAGCCTGGAGCGGCTGGGCTACGACTACGCAGAGCTGCGGAAGCACCGGCCGGACCTGATATACGTGTCGATGCCGGCCTTCGGTAACACGGGGCCCTGGAAGGGATACCTGGGCTATGGCATCGGGCAGGAGCAGCTCTCGGGCATGGCCCACCTGACCGGGTACCCCAACGACGGACCAATGAAGTCGGGCATCAACCACGGTGACCCGATTACCGGCTCGCACGCCGCCGGGGTGCTACTGGCCGCCCTGCGACGGCGACGTCGGACGGGTAAGGGGATGTACATCGACGTTTCCCAGCAGGAATCGTCGGTGGCCCTGATGGGAGGCGAGTTGCTGGCCCACCAGATGACCGGCGAGGAACCCGAACGCATCGGCAATCGCTCCCGATGGTACGCCCCCTGCAACAGTTACCCCTGCACAGGCGAAGACCGCTGGATAACAATTGCCGCAACGAACGACAGGCAATGGGCGTCGCTGGCCGAAGCAATGAACGCTCACGACCTGGCGACCGACGAGCGATTCGCCACGGCAGAGGCGCGCCTCGCACACCAGGATGAGTTAGACGCCATCATTGGCGGCTGGACCATCGAGCACGACGCTTTCGAACTGGCTGGGCGGTTGCAGTCGGCGGGGGTGCCGGCCGGGCCGGTGCTGCGAGGGCCGGACCTGCTGGCCGATGGGCATTACGCCGAGCGGGGCACCTTTGTTTCCGTCGACCATCCGCAGGTTGGAACTCGTCGGTACCCGGGGCTGCCGTGGAAGATGTCGGGAACGCCGGGCGAGGTGCGTTCGCCTGCACCCATGCTGGGCCAGCACAACCGCGAGGTCTACGGCGGGCTGCTGGGGATGGCCAACGAGGACATAGACGCTCTGGAGTCCGGCGGCGTGATAGGAACGAAGCCCACGGGCTCACGGATAATCTGATTGGAGGAACGGGTTTGACGGAACGAGAAGTCATTTACGAAGTCAGGGAAGGCATTGCCTATATCACGCTGAACCGGCCGGAGAAGCTGAACGCGATCAACCCCGAGATGCGCGAACTGCTGTGGGATGCCTTCCAGGACGTGAAGAACAATCCCGAGGTTCGCGTCGCCATCGTCACCGGCAGCGGGCGCGCCTTCTCCACCGGACACGACCTTGTGGCGATGGCCAACGCCCGGGCCAACGAGGGACCGTCGACGGGTGACCTTTATGTCGAGCAGTCGAAGATATGGAAGCCCATTATCTCGGCCATCAACGGGGTGTGCCTGGCGCAGGGGTGCGGTATCGCGCTGGGCAGCGACATTCGTATCGCTTCCAGCGAGGCAAGGTTTGGGTGGCCCCAGGCCAAGCGGGGCATATCGTCGGTGAGCGGCCCGGCGCTGCTGTCGCAGGTGGTGCCGCGCAACATCGCCTTCGAGTTTCTGTTCACCGGGGAGTTCGTGGACGCGCAGAAGGCCCTGGAACTGATGCTGGTCAACTATGTGGTCGCGCCCGAAGAGGTGATGCCCCACGCCGAGGAGATGGCCCGCAAGATAACCGCCAACGCGCCCCTGTCGCTGGCAGCCATCAAAGAGGCGTCGATCAAGGGCAGCGAGATGGGGCTGGAAGAGCGGGTGGCCTTCGCCCAGAAGAAGCGGGACGAGGTGCTGGAGACGGAGGACGCACAGGAGGGTGTCAGGGCCTTCGCCGAGAAGCGGGCTCCGGTATGGAAGGGCAGATAGCCTGAGAGTTTCGCAATACGGCTTTCGCGCGGCGAAAAGAGTGCTAGAATACGCCGGGATAGTACGCCAATCACGAGTTCTCGCCAATCTTTCAGTAGAGGGAGTCCTATGGCCACACTGACTGCACCCGAAACCGTGTCAATGAACTCCGCCGGACTGGAGAAGGTTTCCCAGATATTCGACCGGCAGATTGCCGAAGGACTGCATCCTGGCGCCGGGCTGGCCGTGTACCGCTACGGACAGCTGGTCCTGGATGTCTACGGCGGCGTTGCCGATAACAATACCGGGCGCCGAGTGGACGAGAATACGATGTTCGTGCTGTTCTCGTCGACCAAGCCCCTGGCCGCCGCCTGCATCTACATGCTCAAGGAGCGGGGCAGGCTGGACTGGGACGACCCCATCGTCAAGTACTGGCCGGAGTTCGGGCAGCACGGCAAGGACAAGGTGACCATTCGCCACCTGCTGAGCCACCAGGGCGGGTTCCCGGACACGCCAGCCGACCTGCCGTGGACCGACTGGGGCGACTGGGGCAAGGTTTGCGCGGCTATGGAGAACGCGATTCCAAAGTTCGCGCCCGGCTCGACGCTGTCGTATCACCCGATCAACTACGGGTGGGTCATCGCCGAGCTGGTGCGGCGCATCGATGGCCGCACGTTCGACCGCTTCCTGGCCCAGGACCTGACCTCTCCGCTGCAGATGAACAACGCCTACGTCGGGTTGCCGGAGAGCCTTGAGGACCGCGTGTCGCGCATCCACCTGATGGAAGCGGACGCCGACGCCAACGGCTACTCGGTCACCTTCGACCGGCCGGCGGTCCACCGGGTCATCTGCCCCGGGGCCAACGGCATCGCCACGGCGGGAGACCTGGCCCGCTTCTACGCGATGATGGAGCGGAAGGGGTCGCTGGACGGGGCGCAGGTGCTGCGTTCGGAGACGGTCATCGAGGGCATCACCATCCAAGCGGAGGGCATCGACCAGTCGCTGGGGCTGTTCGCTCAGCGGTCGCTGGGGCTGGCGCTGGCCGACGAGCGAATGGGGCACCCGACCGGCCACCCGCTGAACACGTTTGGGCACGGTGGAGCGGGCACGTCCATCGGCTGGGCCGACCTGGACACGGGCCTGGCCGTGGGCTACATCACCAACGGGTTCCGGGGCAACGAGAACAACAACCGCAGGCTGGCCGAGGTATCCCAGGCCGTTCGGGAGGCTTGCGCCTAGCGCCAGCGGTCGAATCGCCGGATAGAGTCGGGGCGGGTCTCAGACCCGCCCCTTTTTGCGTCTGGAAGGCCTCGGGAGCGTCTAGGTGAGGCGGAGAAGGGCCTCGGCGTTGCCGGACATGTGCTTGCGGAGGGCTTCGTCGCCGAGGTCTTCCCAGAAGGACCAGTTGATGACCATCTCGGCGGTGTCGGGGAAGTGGGCCTCGCCGTGGGGGTAGTCGGACTGGTGCATCAGGGCCTCGGTGCCCAGCAGGTCGATGCAGGCCTTGGTCATGGCCGCGCCCTCGAAGGGCTCGGCACCGCAGCGGAAGCGCCCCATCTGGGCGTACTCGATCGGCTTGTAGTCTGTCTTGGGCGTGGTGCCGGAGACGTAGTTGCACATCTCTTCGAGGCGGATGAGCCAGTGGGGGAGCCAGCCGTGGCCGACCTCGGCGGCACCGGCGTTGAGGTTGGGGAAGCGGTCGAAAATTTTGCCGACGATGAGGTAGGACAGCAGACGGGCCGCGCCCCACGGATGGGCGGCGGTGCGGGCGACGGCGATGTTGCCCCACATGTCGCGGTAGCCGGGGAAGTAGGGCGGCTCGAAGGTGAAGCTGTGGTGGAGGATGGGCAGATGCTCCTCGTTCAGCACCTCGAAGAGCGGGTCGACGGCCGGGTGGTCGATGGGCATTCCCTCGGGCAGGATGATGGCGACGGCGACGGGCCATTTCTCCTTGGACACGGCCTTGATCTCGTTAACGGACCACTCCACGTCGGCGGCGGGGGCAAGGACGATGCTGCGGAGGCGCTCGGGGTCGGCGCTGCAGTACTCGCGCATATAGCGGTGGTAGGCGGAGTATAGGCCCTCGGCGAGGGTGACGTCCTCGATGCCGGTGAGGCCGTTGGCCCAGGTGCCGGGGATGATGACGTCGACATCGCGGCCCTCCAGGTCCATGTCGGCCAAGCGGCCGGTGGCGTTCTCGTCGCTGACGCCCTTCTGGGGGTCGACGCGGTGGTGGCCCGACGAGCGGGTGACGCGGCCCTCCAGCGCGCCGCGACCACCGGCGACGGCGGCCTGGTCGTCGGTGGCGGGGGCCTCGCCGGGGAAGCGGTCGAAGGGGATGGAGGCGATGCTGAGGGCGTTGTACTCGCCGACGGTGCGGATGTAGGGCTTCAGCTCGTCGAGGCGGGGCCGGAAGCTGGGGTCTACGTACTTGACGAGGGTGTCGAGGCTTGGGTTGACGTGAGTGTCGATGTCGATGACGCGGTAACCGTTCTTCATTGGGCCTCCTCCACGGGTGCGGGTTACGGGTTGCGGTTTCAGGGTTTCAGGTAGCGGGATAGCCATTCGAGGCAGCGGCCCCAGGCCATCTGGGCGGCCTCGGGGCGGTAGCTCTCGCGGGTGTCGGACATGAAGGCGTGGGCGGCGCGGGGGTAGCTGACGAACTCGAAGGTCTTGCCGGAGTCCACAAGGACTTCGCTCAGGCGGGCCACGTCGTCGGGCGAGGGGTTGGTGTCGTCGTCGCCGAAGAGGCCAAGCATCGGGCAGCCGAGGTTCCTGGCCAGCTCGCCGGGCGGCGTCGGGTTGGCGGCGGTGGACTGGAACAGGCCGTTGGAGTAGAAGTTGACGAAGACATCGACCTGCCCTGCGCCGAGGTCTGGACTACTGGCGAAGACGAGGCCGAGGCGGCCGCCTGAGCAGAAGCCGACGAGGCCGATGCGGTCGTTGACGTGGGGGCTGGCACGCAGGAAGTCGAGGCCGCCCTGGAGGTCGCCGACGGTCTGGGCGTTGGGGCGGGCGTTCAGGGCGTCGCGGGCTCGGTTCATGTCGGAGTGGTCGACGACGGCGAGGAAGCCGTCGCGGCTGTAGAGGGCAGGCACGATGGCGGCGTACCCGAGCGCGGCGTAGCGGCGGGCCATGTCCTTCATGTGCTCCTCGTAGCCGTGGATGCCGTGAACGAGGAGCAGGCCGGGATGCGGGCCGCCATCGCTGGGCCGGGCGAGGTAGGCGGGCACGGGGCCGCCGTTGTGGCCGCTGACGGTGGCGTCGTAGGCGTTTATGTCAGCCGGATGGTAGACGGCACCGGGGGGCAGTACTCGGGATATCAATGTCGCTCCGCAGGGTGGGTCGCTCCGCTGGGCGGTGAGCGTGTGGTTGCCAGCATTCTAGGCGGGGCCGGATGGCGTTGCAACAGGGGAAAAGAGGGGGATATTTCACCACAGAGGGCACAGAGACGGGGTTTAAACGCCGAGAACGCCAAGAGCGCCGAGGTTTTTTGTTTGACTTGGATGGACAGGATTTACGGGATTGGAGGATTAGCAGGATGGAGAATTTTTAAAAACCCGCTCATTTCCGCTCATGCGGCCTGTGGGGAAGCCGGTGATTGAGGGGATTCGTGCCCCTTCATTGTCTTTTGTTAGCGAAAAACGCGGGGTTTTCTCGTGCCAGCGGTGGGGGTGCCGCGAATTCACAGAGGGCGGCGGCCGGACTGCCTCCCTCGGCGGCACGCCAAGGCCAACGTCACCATGCTAAGCAGGCGGTAATGGATGACGCAAGGGGGAAATGTCAGTGGGGAGAGGTTGAGCCGCTCTGTTCCTGCAGGAAGGGATTGATGACTCGTACGCCGTCGTAGTCCTGCTGGCCGCTCATGTCCTCGGAGTAGACTGCGTCGCAGCCCAGGGACATGGCAGCCGCCAGGATAGCGGCATCCCAGTAGGAAATGCGGAAGCGGTTGCAGAGTTCGGTTGCCCTGCGGAATATTGCGGTGGTGACCGGTTGCACGGGTAATTCCGCCAAACCCTCGAGGAACTTCATGGCCCCGTCGTGGCTCAGCCTTCCGGGCCGGGACCGCCGGGTGGCCTGGTGATAGAACTCCTGTAGGACCTGAACCGAGTGCGCCAGCGAATCCTCGCCCAGAACCTCCACGGCCCGGGCGCGCTTGGCGGCCTCCGACGGGATAGCGCTTACGGTGTAAAGTAGGACGTTGGTATCAACGAGGCGCACCGCGTTGGTACATCTCCTCTCTGGTCTGGTTATCCTTCATGGAGATTCCGATGCCCCTTCGCTGGAAATCGTCCAATATTTCCTTCAGCCTGCGGCGGCGTCTTTCGGGCTCAGTTTCTTCTGTGTTTTCTTGGCTGTTGCCGTTCACAACGCGCAGCATTTGCTCCCGGACCAGGTCGGAGACGGAGGTGCCCTGTTCGTCGGCCATGATGCGCAGCCTGAGGTGGGTGTCGTCGTCGACGGTTACGCTGATGGTCTTCATGTCTGCTGCCACTATCTTAGTGATTCGCTAAAAGTAGTCTACCGGCTCTGTTGTTGGGCTGCAAATTTGAGGGTGGTGCAGACGGCGTAGAGGAGGATGTTGGTGTCAGCGAGGTGCACCGCGTTGGTACATCTCCTCACGGGTCAGTCTATCTGCTGCAGAAAAGCGGACGCCACTACGCTGTAATTTGTCCTGGAACTCTTGCAGCCTGCGGCGGCGTCTTTCGGGCTCAGTTTCTTCGGTGTTTTCTTGGCTTTTGCCGTTCACAACGCGCAGCATTTGCTCCCGGACCAGGTCGGAGACGGAGGCGCCTTGCTCGGCGGCCATGATGCGGAGCCTGCGGTGGGTGTCGTCGTCGACGGTTACGCTGATGGTCTTCATGTCTGCTGCCACTATTTTAGTGAATCGATAAATTGTGTGTTTGAGTTTAGCGGGGTTCGGGGGGTGGTGGCAAGGTGGTGGCGGGGTTGTGCGGCCCCGGTGGGCACTCTTGTCTCTGAGGTCTGCGGGGGTCAGGGCGGTTTTTGCCGAAGGGCGTCTGGAAGTTAGAATAGCACGATGCTTGAGCTGCTGAAGGCACATTTCGGATACGACGAATTCCTGCCGCTGCAGGAGGAAATCATCGGCGCTGTCATGGGTGGGAGGGACGCCTTTGTGCTGATGCCCACCGGTGGCGGCAAGTCGCTATGCTACCAGTTGCCCGCGATGGCCCTGCCGGGGCTGACGCTGGTGGTGTCGCCGCTGATAGCGCTGATGAAGGACCAGGTAGACGCGCTGGAAGCGAACGGGATGCCTGCCGCGTTCATCAACAGCACGCAGACACCGGACGAACTGCGACAGGTGGTGCGGCGGATACGCTCCGGGGAGCTCAAGCTGCTGTACGTGGCTCCGGAGCGAGTGACGGAACCGCGCTTTGCGGACTTTCTCGGTACGCTGGACGTCAGCCTGATAGCAATTGACGAGGCGCACTGCGTCTCGGAGTGGGGACACGAATTCCGCCCGGCCTACCGGGAACTGGCGAGCCTGCGTGGGGTGTGCCCCGCTTCGCCGGTCGTGGCCCTGACTGCAACGGCAACGGAGCGGGTGCGAGCCGACATACTGTCGCAGCTCGGCCTGCGGGGACCGCAAACCTTCGTATCCAGCTTCAACCGGCCGAACCTCTCCTACTCGGTGGTACCCAAGAACGGTGACCTATCCGGGCTGTTGTCGCTGCTGGGACAGCATCGGGGTGAATCGGCCATCATCTACTGCGGCTCCCGCAACGCCACCGAGGAGATGGCGCAGACGCTGACCGCACGGGGAATCAAGGCCGAGGCCTATCATGCCGGCTTGGACGCCGACCTGAGGCGCAGCATCCAGGACCGTTTCATCCGCGACCAGACGCCGGTGGTGGTGGCGACCATCGCATTCGGTATGGGCATCAACAAGCCTGATGTGCGGGTGGTGGCGCATTACGACCTGCCCAAGAGCATCGAGAGCTACTACCAGGAAACAGGGAGGGCCGGACGCGACGGGCTTCCCGCCGAATGCGTCCTGTTCTACTCGTATGGCGACAAGTCGCGCCAGGAATATTTCATCAATCAGATTGAAGAAGGGGTAGAGCGGGAGCGGGCGCGCTGGCGGCTGGAACAGCTCATTTCGCTCTGCAATATTCCCACCTGTCGACGCGGGTTCGTGCTGAAATACCTGGGTGAGGACTGGGCGGAAGAGAACTGCGGGGGATGCGACAACTGCGTTCAGCCGAGGGAGGAGTACGACGCCACGGAGGTTGCCCAGAAGGTGCTTTCGGCTGTAATCCGTACGGGGGAACGGTTCGGAGCGGCGCACGTCATTGACGTGTTGCGCGGCGGAAAAGGCGAGAGGGTCCTGAAGCAGGGGCATGAACAGCTCTCGGTGCATGGCGTCGCAGCAAGGCACTCTCGGAACGAGCTGCGGGACCTGGTGGAGGACCTCAAGCGTGAGGGGCTCCTGACCGTTAGCGATGGTGAGTTTCCCACCCTTGAAGTCTCCCGCAAGGGACGGGATTTCCTGAACAACAGGGAAACGCTGTCTTTGTCTCGCAGGGTGACCACAGACGACCGAGCGGAGACCAAGGGAAGACGCGGCAGGGACGAGGGCGGTACGTACGACGTTGGCCTGTACGACGAGTTGGCGGCGCTTCGCAGGCAGATTGCAGAGAAGCGGGGAGTCCCGGCGTACGTGATCTTCAACAACCGCACGCTGCAGGACATGGCAAGCAGGACGCCGAGGACCCCGGAGGAGTTCGCGCAGGTATCAGGCGTGGGCCGGGCGAAGCTGGAGGACTTGGGGGAGCCGTTCCTGGCGTGCATCAACGCCTATGCAAACGAGCACGGGTCGCCGCCAACAGCAGTTCCAGCGGGTGACGGTTCCGTGAGCAGACGCGGGCCGCGTGTGGTGGGGGAGTCGTACAGGGAGACTGGGCGCATCATATCCGGCGGGGCGTCACTGGAAGAGGCGGCTGACTCCCGCAACCTGAAGATGAGGACCGTGCTGAGCCACCTGGAACAACTGGTGGAAGACGCTGTGGACGTTGAATGGCAGCACTTGCTGCCGGTACAGGAGCGTCGAGCCGCAATCGAAGAGGCGTTTACCGCGATGGGCGACAATCCGTTGCGTCCGGTGTGGGAGGAACTCGGCGGAGAATACAGTTACGAGGAAATCAGGCTGGTTCGGATGGCGCGCCAGCATGCAAATAGGGCCGGAGACTCAGCTGTTGGATTCGCCCCGCGAGCGGGTTCGGGCGAGCCGGACCCGCGATCGATGATGCGACGAGGCTAGAGGGAGCGAAGGGCCAGGCACAAGCTTGGCCCTTCTTCTCACATTTCTACAACCCCAGGGCGGTGGCCAGCTCGCGGCGGTGCTGCTTTGGGTCGCCGAGGAAGTGGTAGAGGGTGCGGGATGCGGCGGTGTGCAGGGTGAGGCCGTACTCGGTCATGCTGCCGACGCCGGCGTGGACCTCGTGGGCGAAGTTGCAGGCCTCGTAGTAGCCCTCGCTGGCGACGGCCTTGGCCAGAGAGATGCTGCTGGCTGCGTCGCGGCCCACGTCGAGCTTCCAGAGGGCCTCGTAGGCGGTCCAGCGGGCGGCGTCGAGGTGGTTGACGAGGGCGATGACCTGGTCCTGAACGCGCTGGAAGCGGCCGATGGGGGTGCCGAACTGGATGCGTGTGCGGCTGTAGTCGACGGAGACCTCGTAGACGGCCTGGCAGCCTCCGACCTGGTAGGCGCTGATGACGGGGATGGCCTTGGCGACGGCGCGCTGCCAGGCGGACCAGCCGCCGGCGATGCTGCCGCCGAGGACGCTGGCGGAGTCGGCGGACACGTTGTCGAAGCGGACCTCGGCTAGGTTCCAGGCGAAGCCGTCGAGGTTGCGGGACCGGACGCCGGATGCGTCGGCGGGTATGACGACGAGGCCGACTTCCTCGGTCTGCTCGGAGCGGACGGCGCAGAGGTAGTGGGTTGCGGACTGGCCGTCGAACACGAAGGCTTTTGATCCGGTGACGCGCAGGCCGTCGCCGTCGGTGGTGGCGACGGAGCGGACGTCACGCTCGTCCCAGCCGTAGTCGCGCTCGGTGACGGCGGGCACGAGGCGCATCTCGCCGCGGGCGATGCGGGGGAGCCAGTCACGCTTCTGCTGCTCGGTGCCGCCCTCGAGTATGGCTAGGGCGGACAGGACGGCGGAGGTGAGGTGCGGGCCGGGGACGGGACCGCGGCCGAGTTCCTCGAAGAGCACGCCGGCGTCGGTGAAGGAGCCGCCCTCGCCGCCGTACTGCTCGGGTATGAGGATGCCTAGCCAGCCGGTGGCGGCGAGCTGGCCCCAGGGTTCGAGGGGCGTGGTCTCGTCGGGGGAGGCGATCTGCAGGAGCACCTCCTTGGGGTATTCCTGTGATACGAGGCGGCGGGCGGCCGCCTTCAGCATTTCCTGTTCGGGTGTCAGGGAAAGGTCCATTTCAGTCCTCTGGGCGATTCAAGGATGGCAGCG
Organism: Dehalococcoidia bacterium; assembly: GCA_963667415.1. Lineage (GTDB taxonomy): Bacteria > Chloroflexota > Dehalococcoidia > Lucifugimonadales > UBA3495 > VXOI01. The sequence goes on from OY763410.1 coordinate 2,476,057, forward strand.
GGGCGCAGTCCATGCGCCCCTGCGTCGTCTGGTGTTCGGGTCAGCCGAGGGCGCCGGCGCGTTCGCGGACCTCGCGGCCGGTGCCGATGCGGCGGGCCATGATGACCTTCTGGATGTCGGTTGTGCCGCCGGGGTGGATGGCTACGATGCCAGCGCGGGAGTGAGCTTCCATGTGGCCCTCAGAGGCGCCGAGCTCGGAGTCGTGAGTCAGGCCAGCCGGGCCGAGAATGTCGAGCATGGCGCGGGCCATGCGGAGGCCGGAGGTCTTGCGGACGTAGGACGCCTGCGGGCCCTCGTAGGTGATGTTTGCGCCGCTGTGGCGCATCCAGTAGTTGCGGAGGTTTAGGAGGCGCACGATCTCGGCTTCGACGTAGACGTCGATGAGGCGGTCGCGGACGTCGGGGTCGTTGGTCATCGGTTCGCCGCGGCGCTCGGTGGTACGGCAGTGGTCGAAGAGGCGGTCGACCAGCCAGTTGCGGCCGATGCGTCCGCCGGTGCCGTGCTCGAGTTCGAGGTGCGTGGTGGCGACCTTCCAGCCCTCGTTCTCGCCGCCGACGAGGTTGAAGGCGGGGACGCGGACGTTGTCGAAGTAGACGGTCTGCTTGATGCCAGAGCCGGCGCCGGACTCGCCGCCTGAGATTAGCAGGTCCATGGGCTGGATGGTGATGCCTGGCAGGTGGGAGGGCACCATGAACCAGCCGAGGTTCTCGTGGCGCTTGGCGTCGGGGTCGGTGACGGTGATGGTCCACATGAAGTCGCAGCCGTGGTCGCTGCCGACGAATATCTTCTGGCCGTTGAGGACGTACTCGTCGCCGTCGCGGATGGCCTGGGTCTTCACGTTGGCGAGGTCGGAGCCGGCCTCGGGCTCGGAGAGGAGCTGCCAGGTACGGACGCGACCGGTGAAGATGGGCGGGAGGAAGGACTGCTTCTGCTCCTCGGAGCCCCAGACGAGGATGGAGTTGCCGCCGAGGCGACCGCCGGAGTCGTAGTAGGGCGGGAGGGTCAGGCCGAAGGAGTCGATTTCCTCCTCGATGACGACGGCACTGTCGACGTCGAGGCCGCCGCCGCCGTACTCCGCGGGCGCGGTGGGCCAGAGCCAGCCCTTGTCGCCGAGCTTGCGGCCGAGGTCGCGGCGGAGCTGGTACTGGTCCCAGGTGAGGTCGGCCGGGTCGGCGGGATGCTCCATGCCGTCGGGGACGTTGTCCTTCAGCCAGGCGCTGACCTCGCGGCGAAACTCTTCCTGTTCGGGGGTATAGCGTGGTTCAAAGTCCATTGGGTTCCTCCGGGTACTAGTCGGTGTAGAAGTAGGGCCTCAGTTCGTGCTCAGGTATGTATCTGCAAGCTTGCTTATAGACATCGAATAAAGTCTTCGTAACCAGTTGGCGGTGCCTTGGGACGGTTACCCTTTGCCTGCTTCCATCTGGCGAGACTCTAATGAGATTAATGTGACTGCCCTCTTGATTGCGGAATTCGAACCCGAATCTCCGAAGAATCGAAACCACCTCCAAGCCGGACAGTCGCCTTAGTCTAGGCATAGGCTGGTTCGAGTTCGTAGACCATCACTATTGAAGGATTGTTGGTCGCCAGCCCGAATTCGGTTGGGTCCGCGTCTTCCAAGTGGAGATGGACCACTTCTCTAAGGTTATGGACCAACTCGTCCAGAGTAGCCGCTTGGGTAACCGCAGCAATTTCAACGAACGAGCCCACGTAGTAGCCCTCGCTTCGGCTTATGCCGACCGTGACAGTGGATTTAAGGTATGTATCCGACACGGACTTCATCCTTTCCTAGCAGGTTGCAATACCGTATGTTTACTGGGAGCGGAGGGCGCGGCCGGGGAGGGCGCCTGTGTGGGTTCCATTATCCACCACGAGTTTGCCGTTGACTATCACGTGGGAGATGCCGTCGGGGTACTGCTTCGGCTCGTCGAAAGTGGCGTTGGCCTTGACGGCCTCGGGGTCAAAGACGACGACGTCGGCCTTCATGCCGTCGCGCAGGATGCCGCGGTCCTGGAGGCCGAGGCGCTGGGCCGGGGCGGAGGTCATCTTGCAGACGGCGTCTTCCATGCGGAAGAGGCCCTCGTCGCGGGCGAATTGGCCCAGGACGTAGGGGAAGGTGCCGTAGGTGCGGGGGTTGGGCATGTCGCCGGTCATGATGCCGTCGGAGCCGACCATCTGCGCCGGGTGGCGGACGATGGTGCGGATGTTGTCTGGGTTGCCGGTGCGTGCGACGAAGGAGACTTCCAAGTTTTCCTCGATGAGCATATCGCAGATGGCGTCGACCATCCGCTTTCCGTTGTGGCGGGCGAGGTCGCCGAGGGAGCGGCCCTCCCACTCCTTGTTGTTGGGGACGTTGCTGAAGATGTAGTGGTCGAGGCTGAGGCCCCACATGGGCTCCACCGCGTCACCAATCTCGTCGCGGATCGACTGCTGTCCGATGCGGTTCAGGAGGGCCGCTGGGCCGCCGGCGTGCACCCAGTAGGGAAGCAGCGAGTGGAGCACGGTGGAAGCGGCGGCGTAGGGATATTGGTCGAAAGTGACGTCGACGCCGTTGTTGCGGCCCTCGTCGACTAGGCCGACCATGCGCTCGCCCATGCCGTCGACGGGGTTGTGGTAGTGGGAGATGTGGGCGGGAACCCCGGCGCGCCGGCCGATTTCGATGGCCTCGCGGAACGGGTCCAGCAGCCTGTCGCCCAAGGAATAGCGGGCGTGGCTCATGTAGAAACCGCCGAGGTCGGCGATGGCCTCGCACACGGCCACCAGCTCGTTGGTGTCGCTGTAGGCGCCGGGCGGGTAGGTCAGGCCGGTGGAGAAACCAAACGCGCCGTCCAGCATGGCCTGGCGGGCAAGTTCGCGCATGCGGGCGAGCTCGGGCTCGTTGGGCAGACGGTCGTCCCAGCCCATGGCCTCGACGCGGATGGCTGCGTGGGGGGCCATGAAGGCGACGTTGCAGGCGACGCGGTTGTCGAACAGGTCGAGATACTCGCGGACGGAACTCCATCGGACGCCCTCGGGAGGCATGCCGTTCACCGCCGCGAGATAGTACAGCAGTTGCTCCAGTATCTCGGGGGTGGGCGACGGGGCGTAGGACAGGCCGTCCATACCCATCAGCTCGGTGGTCACGCCCTGGCGGAGCTTGATTTCGTGCTGTGGATTGGACAGCAGAACGAGGTCGGAATGAGAGTGCATGTCGATGAAGCCGGGGCAGATAATGCTGCCGTTCACGTCTATGGTGCGTGCCGCTTCCACACTGTCATCGCCGGTACGCACGATGGTTACGGTGTCGCCGTTGATGCCGACGCCGCCGTGGTACCAAGTCTGACCGGTGCCGTCAATTACTCGTCCGTTGCGAAGGAACAGATCGAACATGCTTCCTCCATTGATGCGCCCGTTGGTTCGACCATTAGACTACCACAAGCCGCAGGGCGGTTGGATGCTCCCCATATACTTGAATTCAGCCGCGGATCCGGAGCTCGTCCACGAGTAAGGCTCTGCCGAAAACTTGAAGGGCATTAAAGGGGTTCAGGGAGGGTTCTTGAGAGCAATATGAGGCGCGGCGGAAGCAGTGGTGATAGACTACTCTAGGCGATTTTGAGAGCTTACGGATTCATTGTTGACTGATCGATAATCCACAGTATGAACACGAAATGTACAGTTTATGTCGCGTAAATAAATGGATGTACAGATCGCCGCACAGTCAGCAATTATAACCTTGACATACCATTAGATCAGGAGAATTAACGGCTATGCTGGATCGCATTCGAGGGTTCGTGAAGCATCTGGAGCTGCCGCAGGAAGAACAAGTAGATGTGGTCTACCGAATCATAGATGACGATCGCAACGCGATCGAGGTGACAGCCACGCAGTACGTCAGGTGGAGAGCACTGCACGACGTGGCGAAAATTGCCGTGGTGGGGCAGGACACCGTCGGAAGCATGCTGGTCAGGACGACATTTTCGATCATGCCGGAAAGCCGGAGCTACAAGCCATTTGGGACCAATGCATTCCTGTTGCCAGACTTTGATCCCGTTATTCAATACAACCAGAGGTATGACACCTGGCTACAGGCTGACCTTGGCCATCGGGAAACTGTCCGGCTCCTGACGAGAGAAACGGAAGAGGCATCCGACAGGAATGAGGATGAGGACAGACGGGCGGAGGAGATGGAAGTCGTGATGTACGCCGTCGCTTCCGGTCTTCCCGGGCTATTTGTCGTGGAGGCAAGCCCTGAAGCCGGCACCATCATTCGCACGCCATGGGTCTTGCCGGACGGAACTCATCCAGAGATGTTCGTCGAGAAAGAGGGTGACGGGTTCAGGATTTCCGGTTCGTGCATATCTCGAGACGTAGGGGAAAACCGGGATGTGCAGAGGGTCAACGAACTGTGCGCAGAGCTGGGTGTTTCCTACGAGGATGGAAGCCTATCCGCAAGTGCCATGGATGTCCTAGAGCTGCCTCATGCGATAACCGCCCTGGCCCAAGGTATTGCCTGCGTTTCGTGGATGCTCCACCAACGATAACGCCCGGGGAAATGTGGGTAATCAAGAGAAGCGCCGACAGTAATTGGTCGGCGCTTCTCTACTTGTGAACCCGCTGGTGCCAAGGCTACGTATTAATTCCTGTCCGTGAAGGAAATTATTTGGTGGGTACGGGACTGGCTGTGAAAGACACCAACGGCATCATGCTCAATGACATTCACTCTCAACTGAACTCCACATCGATGCGTTCGGTTGCGTCCCCAGCGTCGCTGGAAGGACTGCGGGCGGCAATATCCGGGGTCAGCGACATCGGCGGCAGCATCAGTATCGCGGGTGGACGGCATTCTATGGGAGGGCAGCAGTTCCTCAGTGGCGGCGTTCTGCTGGATACCAGTGGCCTGAACCGCGTCCTTTCGCTGGATGGCGAAAGGGGCCTCGTCAAAGTGCAAGGCGGCATCCTGTGGGACGAGCTGGTGAGCGGCCTGCGCGCGTTGCAGACGGACTCTTCGGGACGGTGGAGCGTGGTCCAGAAGCAGACCGGGGCGGACCGGCTCAGCGTGGGAGGCGCACTGGCGGCCAACGGGCACGGCCGCGGTCTGTCCTACGCACCCATCGTGCAGGATGTGGAGTCCTTCGAGCTCGTGGACGCCGACGGAAATCTTCGCCATTGCAGCCGCGCCGAGAACAGCGAGCTGTTCAGCCTGGCAATCGGCGGCTACGGGCTGTTTGGCGTGATTTACTCGGCAACACTGCGGCTGATGCCCGCGCATTACCTGCGGCGCACCGTGGAGGTCATCGGGATAGATACCCTGGCGGACAGATTCGGGGAAAGAATTGCCGAGGGGTACACCTACGGCGATTTCCAATACATGACTGACGAGAATTCGCCAGAGTTCCTGCGACGCGGAGTGCTGTCCTGCTATCGTCCGGTTCTCGAGCGGGAGGCCGGGACCGCGGAGCCGCCTCGCCACCTGCTGTCCAGAGAAGACTGGCTGAAGCTGCTGTACCTCTCACACTCGGACAAGGAGCGGGCCTTCGAGGAATACGCCGCTTTCTATCGCCGGACCGACGGCCAGGTTTACGACAGCGACACCTTCCAGCTGAGCATGTATATCGACAACTACCACTCGGCGCTGGATGAGAGGCTGCACGGCGGGGTGAAGTGCAACGAGACGATCATAGAGGTATACGTGCCCCTGTCGACGCTCGGGGAGTTCATGGACAGCGCCGCCGGTGAGTTGAGGCAGCGGAAGGCGAACGTTATCTACGGCACCATCCGGCTGATCGCGCAGGACGATGAGACCTTCCTCAACTGGGCGAAGTGTCCATATGCCTGCATCGTCTTCAACCTGCACTTCGAGCATACAAACGACGGCAAGGCGAAGGTGGCCGACGACCTGCGCCGCCTGATTGATATGGCCGCGGAGCGTGGAGGCAGCTACTTCCTGACCTACAACCGGTTCGCCACGCCGGAGCAGCTGGCCCGTTGCTACCCGCAGATTGCCGAGTTCCTGGCTCTGAAGGACCGCCACGACCCCGGCGGCGTTTTTTCCAGCGACTGGCATCGCGCCTATACGGCGAGCGACTGAGACTGGGCCTATACGGCGGGCGACTGACACAGGGCGCCTCGCTTGCCAGCCATTGGGACGGTGGATATGATTGGCCGGAAGAATCCGGCTACTGGAGCTTTCCCATGTCTACAGTTTCCATCGACCATATTGCCATGCCGACTTCCAACGCCGAGCGTCTGATTGGCTTCTACAAGCGGCTCGGCTTCACCATAAACGACGAGGATGCGTGGAGAGCGGGGGACGCCAACATCTTCTCCATCCAGGTTGGCGATTCGAAGATAAACGTCCACCCGGAAGGGTACGTGGCGGGGCTGCGCGGACCGACGGCCATCCCCGGCAGCGCCGACATCTGCTTCGTGTGGGAAGGGACGGTCGAGGAATGCCAGGACTGGCTGGCTGAGGCGGGCGTCGAGGTCATATTGGGTCCGGTGCCGCGCAAGGGCGGCCGGGGCTTCGGCGAAGTGCCTTCGCTGAGCCTGTATGCCCGCGACCCGGACGACAACCTGCTGGAGTGGATGACTTACCTGTAGCAGGACTCCAGACAATCGACCGACTGTAATTGCGAGGAAGGTGACCCAATGGCGATGATGACCGGCAAGGAAGCCCTGGTGCGGATGCTGATAGCGGAGGGCTGCGACCATATCTTCGGCAACCCCGGCACCAGTGAAACGCCGATGATGGACGCGCTGCAGGACTTCCCCGAGGTGAAGTACATTCAGGCGCTTCAGGAAGGAACGGCGGTGGGCATGGCAGACGCGTACGCCCGGGCCACGGGCAAGCCGGCCTTCGCCAACATCCACATCGCCGGGGGCCTGGCCAACGGCATCAGCGCACTGTACAACGCCTATCGCGGCGGGACACCGGTGGTGCTGACGGCGGGCAACTCCGACACGCGGATGCTGCTCAGCGAGCCGACGCTGTCGGGAGACCTGGTGCAGATGACCCGGCAGTACACCAAGTGGAGCCACGAGATTCACCATGCGTCGGACATTCCGGGCGCGGTGCGACGGGCCTTCAACGAGGCCAAGACGCCTCCGACCGGTCCGACATTCCTGTCGTTCCCGTGGGACACGATGGATGTGGAGGCCGACATCGACATCGTCGGGTCGAGCCAGGGCTACCACCGGGTGCGTCCGGACCGTGAGGCGCTGGAGAAGGCCTCGCAGCTGCTGTCGCAGGCGGAGAATCCGGTCATCGTCATCGGCGACCGCATAGCGCAGTCGGGCGGCGTGGAGCAGATGGTGCAGGTGGCGGAGCGACTGGGAGCGAAGGTCTATGCTGCATCGTTCTCTGAGGTCAACTTCCCCACCAGCCATCCGCTGTGGAGCGGCATGCTCAACACCAGCAGCCCGGTAACGCGGCGTCTGCTGAACGGCGCGGACGTGGTGCTGGCAGTGGGCGCCAACATATTCTCTTCCTTCCTGTACGTGGACGTGCCGCTGCTGGACCCGGCCAGCAAGCTGGTGCACCTTGACAGCGCCACCAGCGAGGTCGAGAAGAACTATCCAACGGAGATAGGCGTCTTCTCCGACCCGGCCACCGGGCTCGCCGAGCTGGCCGATGCCCTGGACCAGGATATGTCGGGGCCCGCCAAGGAGGCCGCCGCGACACGAATGGCCGAGCTGGGGGAGCGACGGCGACGCGCCCGCGAAGAGTACCAGGAGCGCCTGCGGCAGAAGTGGGACAACAGCCCGATGGCCGTGGAGCGGATGATGCACGAGCTGGCTGCCGCGGCTCCTCCGGGCACCATCGTGGCCGACGAGGCGGTGACGTCGCGGCCGGCGATGATGCAGGAGTTCGACTTCGACGAACCCGGCACATTCTTCGGCATACAGGGCGGCGCGCTGGGATGGGCGATGCCGGGGGCCCTGGGACTGAAGCTGGCAAACCCCGACCGCCCGGTGCTGGCCGTCGTCGGCGACGGGGCATCGATGTACACCGTGCAGGCGCTCTGGACGGCGGCGACGTTCAACATTCCGGTGGTCTACGCCATCTGCAACAACCGGGCATACCGAATACTGAAGGTCAACATGGACATCTACCTGAAGCGGATGCTCAACGACGAGGGGCGCGTAAGCGAGTACACGGGGATGGATTTTGCAAACGCCCTGGACCTGGCGGCGATGGCGCAGGCCATGGGAGTGGCCAGCGAGAAGATCACCGACCCCGCGCAGATCGGGCCCGCTGCACGGCGGATGTTCGAGAGCGGAAAGCCCGGCCTGCTGGATATCAGCATAGACGGTTCCCTATAGCCGGAACGTGGACGAAAATTCGGCCCTTCCGGCGAGCGATCCCGAACTTGAGGGCCCACGGGACTCGCGGTCGGCGACATCAGGCCGCGAATTGATCGAATCCTACAATGGGTAACACAGTGTGTTACCCATTGGTCACGTTTATGGAATGGCCAGGTTTTTGGACGGGTCATCCAAGAGAACGAAACCAGGTTGACACACCCGTTTCGTTGCGCCTGTTGCGAATTGTCCCAGTAATAAGGATTATGTCAATTGACAAACCTAAATTGCGTATCCTATTCTATTCATTGAGGTTCCCCACCTCATCCTTGAAAGCGGTCAATCTCTAACGCTGTCAGGCGCGTCGGCGCCGACAGGAGGCCAAATGGTAACACCCCCAACTTCGTCGACATTGGACACGGGGGCGGCCCGTCTGAGTGCCAACAAGAACGCGCAACGCGTTGTATCGCCATCCATGGTGATCGGTCTCGGGTCAACCAGTTGCCAGATAGTCCGCAAGCTTGAAGCAACTTCAGAAAACTGGAGCTTCGAGGACCGGAAAAATCTGGCTTTTCTTTATATGGATACCCGCGAGGCCACCAGGGGCGAAATTTCCCGGGGCTCACGGTTCATCCCCCTGATCCTGCCCCATTTCTCCAACCTGAGGGACATGCGTCCCTGGATTACCGAATGCGTGCCCGAGCTGAGGTATCTCAGCCTGTCCCGGGAGGGCGCGCTGGGCACCCTGGCCAACGCCGGAGTGGCGGGGCGCTTCAACTACAGCGAAATTCGCGGCCACCTCGACTCCACGATCGAGCAGATTTGCCCCTACTATGAGGGCATCACCTACCTGCGCATTCACATCGTGGCTTTCCTCGGCGGCGGGACGGTGGGAACGCTGCCCGTGCTGCTGGCGGCTCTCTCCGAAGTGCGCGGCACTGCCTACAACTTCAGCGTGGTGCTTCACCTGCTGTTGCCCCAGCGCGGCATGTCTCGCGATCCCGAGACGACCTATTCGCTGCAGCTTCGAAACGCATACGCCATTCTCCAGTTCCTGCGCTCCATCACCGGCGTGCAGGTGGGCCGTGGCGAACACACCGGGAGCGACACATTTAATCTGACGGTCTACCCGGATAAACGAATTGAGGCCATCGGGCCTCACTTCGATGTGTGTCTCCTGCATCGGTCGCCCAAGGACTCCTTGCCGGTACAGCGCAACCACGTGGCGCGAATCCTCGAGGACCTGGTGGCGGATGCCTGGGGCACCGGACAGGACTGGTGGGCCCGCTTCCATGAGACCATGCGCGAGGCCAACAACCAGGAAGATGCGCGGTTCGGTTCGATCAGCTCGCGAGAGATAGGGCTGCTCGACGGATTTTTCACCCAGACCGCCAAGCAGTATCTCCAAAACCAGTGGCGAAGCCGCCTGTAGTCAGGGAGAGAAATATGGCAAGACTCAAAATACGCAGGAACCGGCCATCCTTCAGCCAGGCGAGCGCCAACCTTCCCACCCCCGTGGACCCGCTGGCTTTTCTGCAGGCGGGCCGGACCGGAAGCGCGAGGGATGCCTACAACCAGATCCTGGGATCTTTCCACGAGGTCCTGGCCGATGTTGAGCGGGCACTGAACTCGATATTCGAGCGGCTGCGGCCCGATGGCAACATCAGCGACCGCATGGCGATGGAGGCCAACAGCGACGTCAGGACCGAGATGGCCCGCGCCAGCGCCCTGGCGGACGTCAAGCGTAACGAACTGCAGGACGGCACCTCTTTCCGCCTGCAGGCGATGTTCCTCCAGAACCTCATCATGAACCCGGACGAGGACCCGCCGTTGCGACGATGGGCCACGCTGGCCGACCGCGTGGTGCAGCGCGACATGCCGGTGGTCTCTGAGCCAAACCATGCCGAGCTGGACGTGGGACCGAAGGACCGGCGGCGTCGGCTGTTGCGCTGGCAGCAGGAGACGGACGAGTGGCTGGAGGTGCTATGCCTCAACCGCACCGGCGAAGTGGTCGCCAAGCTGCTGGAAGAGATTGGTGACTACTCCTCCTCGTGGACGGACACCGTCAACCAGCTACGTCGGGAGTCGGTGGGTGGCGGCAAGCTGTTCCGCGAGGTAACCGACCCTGAGTTCTGGACATTCGACAACGACGATCCCACGGTCAAGAACCTGGTTTCCGGGAACCAGGCCCAAGATATAGCGGCCCGGATTCTCAATCGGTTCCAGGTCAGCAATCTCGACCTGATGGAAATCTGCCAGCACGTGCACGCCAAGCTGGAGGGGAAACCCATCTACGGATCCGAACGAATCGACGTGTTCGAACTGGAGAACCTCCTGGCAGAGGCTATCGCCAGCAAGATTAAGGATACCGTTGCCATTGACGACGGATTCCTGTCCCTGATTTCCAACAACAGCGGACGGCTTGGCGAGGAGCTGGGCGAGCTGCTGGTGGAAATGCGCATGGGAGCCGCGGCCATGGAAGAGAAGATGTGGCGCGTCGGCGAGTACCGCATGGGCCACGTAGATTCCGCGGCCGGGGTTGGCATCACTGCCTCCGCCCTTCACGACTCGGTGCTCCGCGGCCTGGGCGGCGGACGCAGGTTTGCAGCAGTGGAAGGCCACCCCAACGACAACCACCGTTTCGAGGTTCAGATGTCCACCGTCGGCGCTTCGCTGTCGGACCTGGCCATCTTCAGGGACATGGTGAACGCATGGTATTCCTGGCACTTCGAGGAGCGGCGCGGGGAGAACGGCAATCGCAACGCCCGGGTCGAGGCCGTCAAGAAGGACTCCTGGAAGCTCTACCCTGACATCGGTCAAAGCACCGGCGTGAGGTCTGCTGTCATCGAGTTGATCGACGACGACCTTCGGCAGGTGTGGAACACTCCCGGCGACGTTGCTGTTCGCTTGGCCTACGGGCAGCTGGAAGAGTCGGACGCCGAGTTGGTGCATACCGTCAACAACGGGCAGGCCAAGCTCACCGGCTAGTGCCGGTAACCGCACATTCCCCGGTAACCGGACATTCCAGGGAGACCCCCATCACAGAGAGACACCCATCGCGCCGTCTGTGAATTCAGGCGGCGCGGCTCTTTTAGACCTCATTCCGTCGATTCAGGACAGCAGGAGCGGGAGGCGTCATGCAGCAACGACCGAGGTTCAGGCTTGAAGGAAAGGTAGCTATCGTAACCGGCGCGGGCTCCAGCGGCCCGGGCGTCGGCACCGGCAAAGCCACGGCCATCCTGTTTGCGCGGGAAGGCGCGAAGGTGCTGTTGGTGGACCGTTCGGCCAAACAGGCGGGCCAGACCCTTGCCGCCATTCACGAGGAGGGTGGCGAGGCGTCCGTGTTCGAGGCCGACGTCACCAGCACCGAGGACTGTCGGGCAATGGTCGATGCCGCCGTGGAGCGCTATGGGGGCGTCAACGTCCTGTTCAACAACGTGGGCATCCTGGGACGCGGGACCGTGGTCGACGTAGACGAGGACCACTGGGACCAGGTGCTGAACGTGAACCTGAAGTCGATGGTGCTGACAAGCAAGTACGCCATCCCGAAGATGATGGAATCCGGCGGCGGCTCAATCATCAACGTCTCGTCCATCGCCGGGATCAGGGCCGGCAGCGGCGGCGCGGCCGTACCCTACGCCGCCTCCAAGTCCGGCATCATCGGCCTCACGTCCACGATGGCGGTTACCCATGGCCGCGACAACATCCGGGTCAACTGCATCGCCCCCGGCCACATATACACGCCGATGGTATCTGGCACCATGGCCGACGAGTTTCGCGACTTGCGACGCCGGGCCGGGCCGCTGGGCACCGAGGGCGAGGGATGGGACATCGGCTGGGCGGCGGTGTTCTTGGCCAGCGACGAGTCGCGCTGGGTGTCTGGCATCGTGATGCCGGTGGACGCCGGGCTGCTGGCGACGACGCCCCTGGCGATGCTCGACCATCTTCGTTAGCAACCGCTCGGTTTCGAATCAAACGGAAGCCCCGTTCGTCCCGGCATTGCAAAGGGATGAACGGGGCCGTTTTCGAGGGCGGGTAGTCGTTGGGGGTACTGCGGACGTTACTCCGCGTCGGGGTGAGTGCTGATGAACCTGGCGGCCTTGGCCGGGTCGACGTGGGGCGCGCGGACCTCGACGCCGGACTGCTCCTCCTGCAGGCGGATGGTGACCGAGCTGTCCAGCCCGCCCCAGCCACGGTTCATCGCCTCGATGGCGATCTGCTCCGCGAGGTTGGCAACGGGCATCGGCACGTTGAACTCGCGTCCCAGGTCGGTGGCTAGGCCGATGTCCTTGCGGGCGAGCTCCAGCGCGAAACTGGGCGGGTCGTATTCGCCCTGGAATAGCGTGCGGACCACGCCCTCGTGCAGGATGTTCATCCGGCCCAGCGAGCCGCGGCGGACGCACTCCCACAGCGGTTCGGGGTCGACGCCGGCCTTGACGCCCAAAGTCAGACCTTCAGCGATGGCCTGCCTCACGCCATGGCCAATCATGTTGTGAACCAGCTTGGCAACGGAGCCTGCGCCGATTTCGCCGGCGTAGAACACCTTGTCGCCGAAGGCATCGAGAAGCGGCTTCACGCGGTCGAAAATCTCCCGCTCGCCGCCGACCATCACGGCCAGGTTGCGGGACTGCGCTCCCGACTTGCCGCCGCTGACCGGGGCGTCGAGAACGTGGACGCCCTTGGCGCGGAACTTGACCTCGAGCTCCCGGATGAGCGTCGGACGGCTGGTGGACAGGTCGATGTATACCGAGCCGGGCCTGATGCCTTCCAGCACGCCCGCGTTGCCGACGGCCACCGACTCCACCTCGCGGGGACCCGGCAGCGAGGTCAGCGTGACGTCGCAGCGCTCGGCGACGTCGGCAGGGGAGTTGGCGAGGCGGGCCCCGCCTTCGAGGAACGGGCGGGTGGCCTCCTCACGCAGGTCGAACACCACCATGGGGTAGCCGGCCTTCTGGATGTTTCCGGCCATGCCGCCGCCCATGTTGCCCAAGCCTATAAATCCTACGGTCTCCATGCTTCACCTCTGAAGTGGCCGGGCCTACGCCGGCCCGGCCATTTGAATCTGCGCCGTGATTATAGTACAGGCGAATGGGGACGGCGCCGTCGCCTGCCATACGTGTGAGGGCTCCCCGCGAATCAGCTTTCGAACATGAGCCGCGCCAGTTCGGCCAGGTCGGGCACCTCGAGGGACGGTACGGCGTCGGTGCGTCGGGAGCCGCCGCCGCGGTCGGGACGGTTCACCCACACGCTGTCAACGCCGAGGAGGTTGGCGGGGCCGATGTCGTGGAACAGGCTCTCGCCAACGTGGAGCCAACGATCAAGGGCGTCGTCCAAGCCCATCCGCTCCTGTGCCTCGTAAAATGGATTCAGGTCAGGCTTGTAGCTTCCCGCCTGCTTTGATGTGATCACCGCGCTGAACCTGACACCCAGAGCCTCCTCAGATTGCCTGAACAGGTCGTCGTCGACGTTGGAGATGATGGCCAGCTTGTACCTTTGCTGCATCTTGCGCAGGGCATCAGTGGCGTCTGGAAAGACTGGCCATCGGGGCAGCGACTCCGGGAGCGCATCGGCCTCTGCCGATGGTAGCCGGATGCTGACTTCCCACGCCATCAGCTCCATCACGTCGTGCAGGACGCGCCTGTAGTCCAGGAATTCTCCACCGGCCTGCACCTTCGGCTCGGAGTCGGAGAACAGGGCAAGGATTTCCTGTCGGCTCCTTCGCACGCCGTGTCGAGCGAAGACGCCGGCCACTGCGTCCGAGATTCCAGTCTCCCAGTCGACCAGCGTTCCGTAGCAGTCGAAGCTGACCCATTGGTATCGTTTGAAGTCCAGCAAGGCGTTTCTCCGGTGATGATATCGAGAGTCCCGAGGGTTGCCGCGCAATATGTTACCAGCAGAGACTACCTTTGAGCGGGCCGGGGATATGGGCTACACTAGCCCGCGTTGATTCCTGACGATTGCGAAATACGGCTCTACGAGGTGAACCGTGCTGTTTCCTTCTCCTGCCAATGACCGGCTGCTGTACAACCTGGACAACGAGCTGCCATCCCTTTGCGCCTACGTGTTCAGCCACCCCAACATGGTTGAAGTGGCGGGCGTGGCGGGCATGGACGCCTTCATGGCCGACATGATGTTCACCGCCCACGACTGGGACAACATCGCGCACCTGATACGGGCGGCGCGCGGCACCGGCATCTCGCCGTTGATACGGGTGCAGGCCTTCCCGTGGGCCACCGGCACCGACCGCCGGACCGTGTCCGACGCCGCGCGGGCGCTGGCGCTGGGGGCGACCGCCGTCACCGTGTCGGTCGGCTCGAAGGAGGAAGTGCAGGAGCTGATGGGCCTGCGGGACGACTGGCACAGGCTCATACACCTGCGGCGGTTCAACACCGCCGAGGAGTTCCCGGAGTTCAACGCAAAGACCCGCGAGGGAACGCTGGTGGTGCCCACGGTGGAGAGTGAGGGCGGCCTGCGGGACCTGGACGAAATTCTCGCCATCGACGGCATCCGTCTGGTGTGGCTGGCGGCCGGCGACGTCACCAAGATACTGGGCGTGCCCTTCAAGTACGACGACCCGAAGGTGATGCGGCTGCTGGAGAACGCGGTGAAGACCGGCGAGAAGCACGGCGCGGCCATCATGTACAACATGGGCCTCGACTCGCCCGACTTCGACGCAATGGCAGAGTCGGCCAAACGCTACTTCGACGTGGGCGTGCGCGTGGTGGGCCTGGGCGCGATGGAGTGGCACATGCAGATGGCGCTGCAGCACATTCGCCGCAAGGCCATCGGCTAGTCATATCCCGCGGCAACGAACCCGGACGCAGTTCCCGGCAACAAACTGCCGATGAGGAGCGAAATGGCAGAAATTTACACCTTGGGGGCTGGCACTCCGACTCCCACACCCACCCGATTCGGCAGCTCCCATGTGCTGAAGCTGGGCGACGAACTCCTGATGTTCGACTGTGGCCCGGCCAGCACCCATAAGCTGGTCAAGGCGGGACTGTGGCCCACACAGGTGGACTACCTGTTCTTTACCCACCACCACTTCGATCACGACATCGACTATCCCTGTTTCCTGCTGTGCCGCTGGGACCAGAGCATCGGCAAAGAGAACCAGCTCCAGGTGTTCGGCCCCGACCTGACGGAGAAGATAACTCAGGGCATCATCGGGGAGAATGGAGTCTTCGCCCACGACTGGAAGGCCCGGGTGAACCATCCCCTGAGTCAGCAGGTCTTCGTTAACCGTGGCGGCACCCTGCCCCGTCCTGCGCCGTCGGTTTCCGCCAAGGACGTGGGGCCGGGTAAGGTGTTCAACGCGCCGGACTGGCAGGTGACGGCCGCTCCCGCCGAGCACGTACAGCCTTGGCTGGATTCGCTGGCCTACCGTGTCGATTCATCCGAGGGCAGCGTGGTTTTCACCGGAGACACCCAGCCGTGCGACTCGGTTACCGAGCTGGCCAGGGGCGCGGACATGATGCTCTGCATGTGCTGGGACGACCAGGACGTGATGGACTCCAACGGCGAGGCGAGTGGTCAGTGCGGCACGACCGGCGCGGCCCGGATGGCCCAGGCTGCCGGTGTGAAGAAACTGGTCCTGGTCCACATGGGCCCTCATCTCTCGGGACACGGCCCGTTGGAGAAGGGCATAGCCGACGTCAGCCGGATTTTCGACGGCGAGATTGTATTCTCCGAAGAGCTCATGAGCATCACGCTCTAGTCGAGAAGGATCCACCACTGCGGGTCCCGATTCGCCCAGACCAAGCTTGCTGGAGATGCAGGCTCTGCCGAGCGGAGAACTCCCCAGGTCCATCCGCTTCGGGGAAAGCGATTGGCAATGGTGGCCGTCGCTATGCGTAGAGCCAGTCGGGGACGTCCTTGCCCTGCCCTCCGGCGCCGCGGGCCAACGAGTCCTTGAGCATCCCGATGCGCGACCGGAATGGGTGCACCTGGTTGCGCTCGTGGGTGACGCCGAGGCCGACCAGGAACATCAGGCTTTTGCCCGCGGCGTGGGGTGAGAAGAAGGCTGTCACAGCGTCGTCGAAGAAGGTCATGCCGGTCGCACCCAGCCCCATGGCATGGCTGCTGAGATACATGCGCCCGCCGATGATGCCGGCCTCGAGCTGCGCGGCGCGGTAGCCACGATTGCCCAGCCGCGACAGGATGGCGTCGAGGTCGGCCATGAAGTAGGCCACGGCGCTGGAGTCGGCTCCGAGGGCCTGCTCAAAGCAAAGGTGTCCCGCCTCCTCGCGGAATTCACCCGCCTGCAGTAGTTCCAGCGCGCCCCTTTCCGGCGCATAGTAGTATGCGCCGGGCGCGATTTCCTCGGCGGCGTTGACGATCAGGTAGGTGTCGATCAGGCCTCCGCCATAGTCGGCGGGGATTGGCGCGGTGGAAGCCGACAGCAGGGCCTCGAGCCGACCGGCCGGCGTGGGGACGCGGGCGAACCGCCGTGTCGAGCCGCGATGCGCGATGGTCTCGCCAAGCGGCTCGGATTCCGCCAACTTCGCGATATCGACCGTGTTCGCTGACCCCGCCGGCTTCCTGTCGCGCCACACCTGCACCTCCGACCCGCTGTCGAGGCATGAGCTCGCGTGCAGGGCCCGCGTCTCCGGGTACTCCGTGCGTCGCTCGTCGCCCATCGTTCCGGCGGGCGCTGCCGAGAGCTGGCCGACGGCGAGCGGAGCCTGGTTTCCAGATCCGATGGGCACGAGGAAGAAGGAAGCCTCACTGCCGGACTCCAGGCCGAGCAGGGCGTCGACTCCTGCGTCGACGAATCCGGCGACAACCTCAGACAGTTGGCCTAAGGCGTTGGCCGTGGCGGTCATGTTGGCGAGGATGGTGCCGTTGTCCCAGTAGCAGTAGCGGTAGCCGCGCTCGCGGTACTTCCAGGCGCTGCGCCAGAATACGCAACTGCAGACGATGGTGGCCGGGGCGTTGGCGACGCCGGGATGCGCCCCTGATGCCTCTGCCAGGTTGCCGCGGTGGTCACCTGCACGGAGCAGGGTCAGCACGTTGTCGGATGGACCGTAGTGGTAGATGCCGGCGTTCAGCCCCGGAAGGTCGGCGCAGACCACGTACAGCTCGATGGGGTACAGCGCACCAGCGGAGGCTGCGGCGCGGTAGTGCACCTCTCCGGCGGAACGCAGGAAGCTGCGACGGATGAGGCCCGCTGAGTAGTGCAGGAGCTGAGCCAGGGCGTTCAGGTCCAGCGGCGCCGGATCAGTTTCCCTCGCACCGCCGACAGCCGCGAGGGCAGGCATAAGCGGCGACGGCAGGTCGGCGGGGAGAGCCACCGTGGGCAGGCCGGTGTAGGTCTTGTACAGGGACGGCTTGGTCGAGAGGCTGATGTAGCTGAGCTTGGTGGCGTCGTGGAAGCTGCGGGCCGCCGTGGTGTCGCTGTTGGGCATTATGTCCGTCCCTGAGTGCGGTTTGCGCTAGATGGTGCCTTTGTACTGGGGAGCCCGCTTTTCGACGAAGGCGCGGGCTGCCTCAGCGTGGTCCGGGTGGCGGGCACTGCGGGCCTCCAGCGACAGGCCGAGGTCCAGGGCCTGGTTCAGGTCGTTCCAGACCTTCTTGTTGATGGCATGCTTGGTGCCGCGAATGGCCAGGGCCGGACCGTTCGCCAGCCGCTGCGCCAGCTCGTTGACCGTGTCCATCAGGTCGTCGTGGGGCACCACGCGGTTGACCAGCCCGATGCGCTCTGCCTCGGCGGCCTCGATGATGTCGCCGGTCATCAGCAGTTCCTTGGCCTTGGCCACGCCCACCAGAAGCGGCCAGATGACCGCGCCGCCGTCACCAGCCACCAGCCCGGCGCGGACGTGGGTGTCGCCGATGCGGGCGCGGTCGGAGGCGTAGATGACGTCGCAGAACAGGGCGAGCGTAGCGCCCAAACCCGCCGCGACGCCATTGAGGGCGCAGATGACAGGCTGCTCGACCCAGAGGATGTTCTGGATGATGCGCCGTCCGCTGGGCGATATTGCGCCGATGGGCCGGTCCTGCAGGGCGATGGCCCCGCCGCGCTCGTCCATGGCGCGCACATCGCCGCCGGAGCAGAAGCCGCGACCCGCGCCGGTGAGCACCACCGCGCCCACTTCGGCATCGCGGCCGACCTCGTTGAAGACATCCTCAATCTCGTGGTGCATCACCTCGTTGACCGCGTTCAGGGTCTCCGGGCGGTTCAGCGTGATGGTCAGGACCTTGTCGTCCTGCTCGACGAGGAGCGTTTCGTATTTGTAGCTGGGCATACTTCCTCGGACTGCCGGGCGGGTCTAGCCGTTGCCCATGGCGATGATTTCGTCGTATTCATCTTTGGTGACGGGCTGTATGGACAGGCGCTGCCCCTTGCGGATGAGCAGCATGTCTTTCAGCTTGGGGTTGCCCTTCACGGCGGCGAGGGTGACGGGGTTGGGCAGCGGTGCCTCCCCCCGGATTTCGACGACCGTCCAGACCGTCTCGCCGGGGCTGCTCTTGGGATCGTAGTGCTTGTCGTTGGGGTCCCACGCGGTGGCGTCGGGGTAGGCCTCCTTCACGATGCGCGCCGTGCCGACCACCGCAGTGGGCTTGGCGCTGCTGTGGTAGAACAGCACGTGATCGCCCACCTTCATGTCGTCGCGCATGAAGTTGCGGGCCTGGTAGTTGCGGACGCCGTCCCACTCGGCCGTGCTGTTCTCTTCGTTCATCAGGTCGTCGAAGGAATAGGCGGACGGCTCGGACTTGAACAGCCAGTATTTCGGTTCGGGCATTTTCGGTCCTCCGAAGGGGAGGGGCTTGCGCCCTCACCCTGACCCTTCCCGCAGGGAGAGGGAATTGGTGTGTTGGGTGCCTGTGATCAGCGCAGGCGTATGCCGGCGGCCTCGACGTCGTAGCAACCCTCGATCAGGTCCTCGCGCTCCTGGCGCAGCACGTCCTTGCGGACGCGCAGGCTGGGCGTGCGGGGCAGCTCGTCGCGAACCTCCCAGTAGCGGGGCACCTTGAAGTAGGCCAGGTGCTCGGCGCACCAGTAGACCACCTGCTCCGGATCGACGGTAGCACCCTCGCGAGGCGTGACGTAGGCCTTCACCTCGTCCTCGCCGAGCTCTGACGGCACGGCGACCACGGCAGCATCCAGCACGTTGGGATTGGCCTTTATGACGTTCTCCACTTCCTGGGAGGAGATGTTCTCGCCTCGGCGGCGAATGATGTCCTTCTTGCGGTCGACGAAGTAGAGGAACCCGTCGTCGTCCAGCCAGCCCAGGTCGCCGGTATAGAGCCAGCCGTCGCGCAGGGTCTCGCGGTTCTGCTCCTCGTTGCGCCAGTAGCCGGGCATGACTGCGGGGTTCTTGATGGTGATTTCGCCGACGGTGTTGGGGCCGACGTGCTCGCCGGTCTCGGCGTCGGCGATGCGGATTGTGTTTTCGAAGCGCGGGTCGGGGTGCTGCCGTCCCCGTCCCGAGGAGCCCGCGCGACGGTCCTCGCGGATGGCCTCGATGGTGCCGTAGCAGGTCTCGGTCATGCCGAAGCCGACGATGATGTCCGTGGCGAAGCGGCCCTGGAAGTCCTCCAGGAACTCAGGGGAGAAGGACGGCGAGCCGTAGAACAGCCGGACAGTGTTGTCGGCGTCGTCGGGCTGCACCTCGTTCTTGGCCAGCACGGGCATCATCATGCCGATGAAGTTGACCACGGTGGCCTGGGCCTCCCGCACCTGCCCCCAGAATCGCGACGCGCTGAAGCGGTCGACGATGACCAGGGTTGCGCCGGAGGCCAGCGCGCCCATGGTCGAGTAGTACTGGATGTTGGCGTGGTAAAAGGGCAGGCAGGTGAAGAACCGGTCGTCGGGTGTCGCCTGTGTCCAGTGCCGGAAGCCCTGCCCGGCGGCGGCGTACATGCGGTGCGTCACCATCACGCCCTTGGGGTTGCCGGTGGTGCCCGAGGTGTAGACCAGCATCGACACGTCGTCGGGCGACACGTCGGGCCGGTCGGCCAGAGGCGCGGCACGGTCGAAGGCCTCGCGGAACGATGTCCAGCCGTCGGGGGCGGGGTCGTCGCCACGGAGTATGCGGTGGCGGATGCTGGGGGCCAGGTCGGCGGCAGCGCCGGCGACGTCGGCTAGCGACGGGTCGGTGACCAGCGCGACGGCCTCGGCGTTGTTCAGGATGTAGGCGGTCTCGTCGCGGCGGTAGGCGGTGTTGATGGGCACGCTGATTGCGCCGAGCTCCGACAGCCCGAACCAGCAGTACAGGTACTCGACGGCGTTGGGCATGAACAGGCAGACGCGGTCGCCGTGGCCGACGCCCATCTCCCGGAACATCGATGCCGTCCGCAGCACGCTCTCGCGTACCTCGCGGTATGAGTGGGACGAGCCGCCGATCTCGACGAAGGTCTTGTCCGGGTCGGCGTCGGTGATGCGGTCAAGGACCTGCCCGATGGTGGTGTCCCAGGGCAGTGTCGTGCTGGTGTCCGTGGTGGCCTGCTGTGCGCTCATTGTCAGCCCGCCGGTGGAGTCGTCTCGACGGTCAAGCTACCACGAGCGTGTGGGGTGGTCAATAAGCCAAGCGAGAGGGTGCGACGGTGCAGCCGGGTAGTGTCGCAGTCGCCTGGAATGGGATAAGGAGGGTTCCAGACCTTTGCCGCGGACTTCACTGGCCCGGATTGTAGTTGGAAAAACTGCCCTGTGCCTACCTTGCACAAGGGAGCCGCCAGTAATTCGTCCTAAACCCAACCGGATCGAAGACACCAATGGCCCTGCCGGCGAAACTCAGCGAACCGACTTCAATCAGACTTTCGGTGAGCTCGGCTTCATAGAATGGCCTGGCGATCCTGTGGCCGTCAATCGAAGCGATGCTAAGAGGGTATTGGAACGAATTGACCGGGACCAGGTCTCGCTGCACTCCTTCTATCCACACCCCTATCCTGATGCCGGAATCGTTTTCATTGAAGAAGTCCAAATCCCCGGTGGAGAATTGTGCGAAGAGATCGCCGTTTTCCCGGCAATGGAACTCCAGGTAAGGCAGTTCGCCCGTGGCGTCATTGCCTTCAGCGAACTTTGAGGCAGTCACCCTGATTACGTCGCTCCGTCCCAGATACAGGGTGGGATATTCGCAGTTAGTCCAACCTTCGAGACAGTCCTGGGTAATGTAGATCCACCCCTCACTGATAGCAGCCGACTCCATCGGAACTGCGGTTGACGCCGGAGCGGACATAGCCGAATCCTCTGCGGGAACAAGCGATTGAATCTGCCTCTCCAGGGAATCCAGTTTCAATACAAAGTTGTCAACCTCTCCGGCAATCTCCTTGAAGACCATAATTCCGATGACTTGCCCGAATTGCTCGCTCAGCACCGGCCCGCCCACGCTAGCCATTGGATGCTTGGAATTCAGCCTGAACCACTCGTTCCCTGCCAGGTCCGAAATGCCATAGCCAACCTCACGGCGAGTTTCGGTAGCCGTCACCTCTCCGGCCGCGAGCGAGACGACGATAATCCCTTCGCCGGGGCCCGTCGACCTAGCGAGCGGTTCCAGCTCGATGGGTTTCAGGTCCAATAAGTCTGCCCGCTTAAGTTCAATCAATACCAAGCCGGTTTCCGGACCGCGGAACCTAACAGTTCCGCCGACGAGCCGGCCCTCCGGCAACCAGACATCTACACTGAAAATCGCGTCGATTATGTGTCTGCTTGTAATGACGTAGCCCCTTTCGTCCACGATGATCCCGGTGGCGGATCCTCCGTCGCCAACGACGTGTACGACGCTATCGACGACGGATTGCGCTGCACCATTGAGGGTGAGGGTGGACGTGTCGCCTGCCGGCGCATTAGCAGGAGTTGGAGGCGGCGAAGGTGTGGGTGTCGTAGCTAGCGCGGCGGTAGGAAGGGGTGTAGGAGTCGGCGCGGGCGTGGGCGTGGGCGTGGGAGCAGGCTTCGCAGTCGCGGACAGCGGTGGCTCCGGCGTGTTTGTCTCCTGTGGAAGTTGCACCTGCTTCGGTGTCGCTTCCGACGTCGGGGTGTTGGCTGGCGTCATTGGTGTCGCGGCAATGCTGGTGGGGGCGAGCGTTCCGGTAGGAGCCGAAGTGGGCGTTGCCCCGGTGCAGGCTAGCAGCACAGACAGGAGTGTCAGCAACGTGATGGCTGCGATGACAGCAGGGAATGAGAGTCTCACTTGTAGCGTCCTCTTCGCTGTGCTTGGAGTCCCATTTTACTCGCCTCTCGGCTCTTTCTCTCCCTTCACCTTCCCGATGTCCTCACTATGCTCAGCAACATTTCAGCAGTTCAGATTTGGGCTATCTTGGAACCTGACATTCCCATGCCAAGCCTCACACTCTTCCCCTCGCGACCTGTCATTCCCACCGCCGTCGTGCGAGCGTCACTCGGTGCAGGACAGGTCATAGTGCTTGCTCTCGATCTCCTCCATGGTGCGGTCCATGAACAGGCAGATGTCCACAGTGTCCGAGTTGGACCCCAAGAAGAAATTCCCATTTAGAGGGTGCTGTTTGCCGTCGGCCTCAACCACAACTGTTCTGAATTTCCCAACTGGAGACTTGAACTGCTCGGCCTTGAGGCCCACAGCGCGGGCCGCACCGGTGACCACACCGCTGGACGACGGGCTGCCGGCCTCGCCCACGTACAGGATCCAGCCCAGTTCGGGTGCGTAGGGAGTGGTTGTATATGGTTCATAGATGTCCCCGAAAACGTCGAGATCGCCGGTGAAGTGCACCAGATTCGTGCGCATGTAGTCATAAATCCGCTCCACGGCCTGCCGCTCAGAGTCCACGTTGCCCACCATGCTGAAAGCCAGGGTCGGGTAGGACTGGTGCGTCCCGTCTGGCAACCTGATCTGGGACATGAACGATATGTTCTCGTAGTTGAACGAGCCAACCGCGATGGGAGAATTCCAACGTCCTCGCTTGTGAAGCAACTCCATATCGTCGGCACTGTTGTCCATGAAGCTCCTGACGAGAATCCCCTCTCCGTCGGCCTTGGCGTAGTAGGCAAAGGCCTTCAGCATTTCCCTGTGTCCGTGGCCGACTTCCCAAATAAGCGGACCGTAGTTCTCCCTCACCCCTTCTCGGGTGTCGTATCCCGTTCTTCCATAGCAATGGACGCACAGTCCTGGGTAGACGTTCACTCCGTCGAGGACGCGGTCCAAGCTGTCCACCTTCCAACTGACGGCGCGGTGCCCGTTAGACCTCCTATCGATGCCTATCTCCATCATCATCAGGACCGTGGCCTGTACGGACGCCACCCGGAGTTCCTCTCCCGATAGCGGGTCGTCCGGGGTGAACCTGCTTTCGGGGTAACCCTGGCCGGGAACTGCCACTGGCCAGTTGTCCGGCCCCCACTTGCTGGTCAGAAACGCAGGGTTGCTGAACAACCGCGAGTCCGCCCAGTCCAGGATGTCCCGCTCGTCTGAACTCAGGCCGTCGCTGACGAAGTCGTACTCGGGCGGCAGGTTCGACGCCGCCTTGGCCAGCAGCGGAGAGTACCCGGTCAACGCCGGATTGACGGTCGGGGTCGGCGTCGGGCTGGGCGTGGCGGTCGGCGGCGGAGTGGACGTAGGGTTGGGGGTCGCGGTGGGCTCAGGCGTGGCAGTCGGCTCCGGGGCCGCAGTCGGAGGTGGCGTGGGCGGTAGAGGAGGAGCTGCGATCGCCTGCCTCGGCGGGGTTCCCAAGTCCAGTCCGCAGGCGAGGCCCGCATCGGTCAGAGCGGTAAAGTCCCCCTGCTGGGTGGCCACCATCGCTGCCGCCACCGGCCCGGGTCCGCCCAGAGCAACCAGGAGGCATTGCATACCGGCGCGCTCGTCCGGCCTTATGCCCATCGCCGGGCCGGCCATTTCCCACTCGTCGTCGTTCAGGCAGGCCGTGGTCACCGAGAGGGCCGCCATGCTGCCGGCCATTGCAACCCCAGGGTTTCCCTCTATGCCCGATGTTATGACTGCCCTGGGGTCGATGACCTCGAAGGCGGCGCGTATGCAGTCTGAGGTTGCCGAGCTGAGAGGGCCTGCACTGGGTACGAATCCGGCGAGAAAAAGCCCTGCGATGGTCTCATCTTCGAGGCAGTCGAGGAGGCGGGCCTGTTCTTCCCGGGACTGGGTGCCTGACGCCGCAAGAACGCGGGCCAGTTTCTCGGGTTCAAAGCCGATGCATGTCAGCTCGGCCTCGGACAGTGCGGGCAGAAGTGACTGGGGGTCCTGCAGGTCTAGAGGGACGAGAACCCCTGGGGGCAGCAAAGTTGGCGTCGATTTGGCGGTGGGCGATAACGTCGCCGTGGGCGCAGGAGTCGGGGTTGCGGTGGGACGCGGTGTCGGCGTCAGGACGGGAGACGCCGCGGGCGTCGGGGTGGGAGTGGCCCTGGGTGTAGCCGTCGCGGCCGGTACAGGCGCAACTGTCGGCGACGGCATCGTCGCCTCAACCGATGGCGTAGCTTCCCGCGCGGGAGGCGCATCCGTCGGCGACAGAGTCGGCTCGCTGGCGCAGGCGGAAAGGAGAATGGCTACCCCCATCATCACCAGGACTGCGAGCCTCATATGTCCCTCCGCACTCAATGGCTGTCCCTCCGCACTCAATGGCGCAAATCTAATAGTCATCCCAATTGGTGTCAATTGCCCCCGGAGCCCAGGCATGAGGAATCCGCGGTGCGGCACAACATATAGTATCCCGCCTTCGCAGCGGGTATAATAATCGCCAATTTAGGCTAGTGCTCCAAGGCTTGGCACGGCCTGGAACATGCCCACTCTCCCCACGTAAGGAGGCCCGCTACGACTACGTCCAAGATGCCGCTGGGCCGCAGGGTTGCCGCCAGCGATGACCTGGAAGTTTCAGCCTACCTGGAGATTGCCAGCGGCGCGGAGGCCGAGTCCGAGAGCGCGGCAAGGCAGGTCAACGAGGGCATCGCCGTCATCGACTTCGGCTCCCAGTACAGCCACCTCATCGCCCGCCGGGTGCGGGAGCTGAAGGTCTACTCCGAGATAGCCAATCCCTCCGACCCGTGGGAAAAGGTGGAGCGCATCAACCCCAAGGGCATCATCCTGTCGGGCGGCCCGGCCAGCGTCTACGAGGACAACGCGCCGCGCATACCCGACTGGGTCTTCGAGCGGAACCTGCCCATCCTCGGCATCTGCTACGGGATGCAGGCGCTGGTGCACCAGCTCGGCGGCACCGTGACCCGCGGCCTGAAGCAGGAGTTCGGCCACGCCTTGCTGCACCAGGACAGCGCCTCGGCCGGCTGGGGCCTGCCGGGCGGACGACCGGCCCTGTTCCACGAACTGCCGCCTTCGATGCAGGTGTGGATGAGCCACGGCGACCGGGTGGAAGAGCTTCCGCCGGGCTTTTCCAGCCTAGCCTTCACCGAAAACTCACCAGTCGCCGCCATCGGCAACGGGCGCGATATGTTCGGGCTGCAGTTCCACCCCGAGGTGAACCACACGCCGCTGGGCAAGGACATCCTCGAGAACTTCCTGTTCCGCATCTGCGAGTGCGAGGGCACCTGGACCCCCGGCAACGTCGCCGCCGACGCCATCGCCCGCATCCGCGAGCAGGTCGGCGACGGGCAGGTCATCTGCGCGCTGTCGGGAGGAGTCGACTCGGCGGTTACCGCAGCGCTGCTGCACCAGGCCATCGGCGACCAGCTCACCTGCATCTTCGTCAACAACGGACTGCTGCGGCTTCAAGAGGCAGAGCGGGTGCAGGCAACCTTCAAGCGCGGCATGGGCCTCAACCTGGCCTACGTGGACGCCTCGGAGCGATTCGTCACCAAGCTGGCCGGAGTCATCGACCCCGAGGCCAAGCGCAAGGTCATCGGCGAGGAGTTCATCCGCGTCTTCGAGGAAGCAGCAACCGGGCTGGGAGAGACGGAGTTCCTGGCCCAGGGCACCCTGTACCCCGACGTCATCGAGAGCGAGGCCCCCGGCAACGCGCCGGCGGGTGCACAGCTTTCCGCCCGAATCAAGACTCACCACAACGTGGGCGGTCTGCCGGAAAACATGAAGCTGCAGCTTGTCGAGCCTCTGCGCTACCTGTTCAAGGACGAGGTGCGCGACGTGGGGCTGGAGCTTGGACTGCCGCCCGACATGGTCTACCGCCAGCCATTCCCCGGCCCGGGGCTCGCCATCCGCGTAATCGGCGAAGTGACGCAGGAAAAGCTGGACATGCTGCGGGCCTGCGACTGGGTCGTCATCGACGAAATCAAGGACGCCGACCTGTATAGCCGCGTCTGGCAGAGCTTCGCCGTGCTGAGCGACAGCCGCACCGTGGGCGTGCAGGGCGACTACCGCACCTACGGCTACGTGTGCGCCATACGCTGCGTCACCAGCGAGGACGCCATGACCGCCGACTGGGTCCGCCTGCCTTACGAGGTGCTGGCCCGCATCTCCAACCGCATCGTGAACGAGGTCCCCGGCGTCAATCGCGTCGTGTACGACATCACCTCCAAGCCCCCGGGCACCATCGAGTGGGAATAGCGCCGGTGGGAAATCGGCCAATGCTTTCCTGCGCTTTTGCAAGGACGGGGGCTGACCGGTGAGGGTGCTCATAGTCGGCAGCGGAGCCCGCGAGCACGCCTTGGCCTGGCGCATAAGCCGCAGCCCGTCGCTGTCCCGGCTGTGGGTCGCGCCGGGTAACTACGGCACCTCCCGCATTGCTAGAAACCTGAACGTCGGCTCGGGCATTGAAGCCGTGACGTCCGCGGCCCGCGAACTGGCGGTCGACCTGGTGGTCGTCGGCCCCGAGGCTCCGCTGGCCGACGGGCTGGCCGACGAGTTGAGCGCTGCGGGCATCCCGGTTTTCGGGCCGACCAGCGCCGCCGCGAGGCTTGAGTCCAGCAAGAGCTTCGCCCGCGAGGTGATGCGACAGGCGGACGTTCCGGGTCCCGAGTTCGCCGCCTTCAGTGACGAGTCCGAGGCGCTCGATTTTCTGCATAGAAACCCGGGCCGATGGGTGGTCAAGGCCGACGGCCTGGCAGCGGGCAAAGGCGTCACCGTCTGCGACGACGAGGCACAGGCTGCCGAGGCAGTCCGTGCAGCGATGTCCGGCCGCGCCTTCGGGGACGCCGGGGCGACGGTTCTGCTGGAAGAACGCCTCCAAGGCACCGAGGTCAGCGTCTTCGCCTTCACCGATGGCGAACATATCGCTCCGCTGGCCGCGGCCTGCGACTACAAGCGACTGGGCGACGGCGATGTTGGCCCGAACACCGGCGGTATGGGCAGCTACTCGCCGCCGGGATTCTGGACCCCCGAGCTGTACGACGAGGTGGAGCAGCGCATTATGCGGCCCGTCCTCGACGCCATGGCCGAGCGCGGCACCCCATACCGCGGCGTCCTGTACGCCGGGCTGATGCTGACCGACGGCGGGCCCAGAGTGCTGGAGTTCAACTGCCGCCTGGGCGACCCGGAAACCCAGGTCCTGATGCCGCGCCTCGCTTCGGACCCACTGGAGCTGATGATGGCCTGCGCCGACGGTACGCTGGACCGCGTCTCCGTCTGCTGGGATGCCAGGCACTTTGTGGGCGTGGTGATGGCGTCCGGCGGATACCCCGACCACTACGACACGGGTTTCGAAATTGCCGGCTTGGACACGGACTGCGACGACTCGCCTGTCTTCACCGCCGGGGTGTCGGACGGGGCGACCGGTGCTCCCGTTTCATCAGGGGGCCGCGTGCTCACGGTTGTCGGCGGCGGCGATTCCATTGCCGGGGCGCGGGAGCAGGCTTACCAGCGCCTGGAGGGCATTCGATTCGAGGGCGCCTGCTGGCGGACGGACATTGGACTGAACGTATGAGCAGCGCCCGCCCTTCACCGCAGATGTCACCGGCCCACCTGCGCCGCCTGTTCGATGAAGCATTCGAATCGGGAACGCTGGACGCCTACCGCAGGCGGCGCTGGGGCCGGGCCGCGGAGTTCGCCGGATGGCTGGAGCAGGATGCCATCGAGACTTTGCAGCAGGAACAGGGGTTGCGGCTGTACCGGGCCTCCGGGGGGCGAGACTCGGCGTCCTTTACGGGCAACAGCATCGAAGACCTGAGAGACAGCCTGGACTTCCTCTTGTATGATACTATCAAGCTGGAAGGCCGCTTCGACGAATGTGCGGCTCCCGGCGGCGCATACAAGCTGGCCGGTGCAGGGCGCGAATTCGTATCCTGGCTGCTCTGCCTTCGTAATCCGTCCCTTTTCTGCGTCTGGAACGGCAACGCCGAGAGAATGCTGAGGCGCGCGGGGGTCTACCCCAATTCAATGAAGCAGGGCCCGGAGGGCATCCGGTACCTGGACTTGTTGGAGGCCCTGGGACGCTTGGGTTCTCAGGCAGGCCTCCCCAACTTCGTCGCAGTGGACGAGTTGGCTTGGCTGGTCGGCAGGCTTGCGACCAGGCCGGGCGGGCGTAAATCCGGACCAGCGTAGCGTAATTGCGGGAGCTGACGAATGCCTTGGCGTGAATCCTTGGAACAACTCAAGTCGGAACTGGCCGTTGCGCGCGGCAGTCGCGTGGAACGGCTGGCCGCTATCGACAGCGAAATAGCCGCCGAACGCGAGGAACTGCTGTCCCGCCAAGAGTCGCTCGGTATCATCACCCTTCTCACCCAGATGAACGAGGTCCTGCTGGATGGGCAAGGACAGGTTGAGCATACGGTCGAGTGGGAAAGCGACGACGACGAGGACATCTACGACGACGAAGATGTCGCCGACGTGATTTCCACGGCCTTGAGCTGGAACGAAGGCGAAGAACTGGAAGTCGTCGTGGAGCTGGCCATGCTCGACGAGGGCATTTCGCTCATGGTTAACGGCGTACAGATCAGGCAGGACACCAGCGCCCTGGAGCGGGCCCTGATTGACGCCTTCAGGGAGCAGTTACAGTTGTAGCTGCGTGGTATTATGGATAGCGTCCGGTTAGGTGCCTGGTCGCAGTCTTGCAGGTCGGCGCATTGGCTGGATATTCGGCAGCATTAAAAATCGACAACATCATCGAAAGACTGAGGGGGAAGAGCACGTGCCACTGGTAGGCGTCGTAATGGGAAGTGCGTCTGATGAACCTGTCGTGAACGACACGGTCAAGACGCTGGAACAACTGGGAATTGACTACGAGGTTCGGGTGATGTCGGCTCACCGCACTCCCGAACGGGTTTCGGCATATGCACAGGAGGCGCGAGACCGAGGCATACAGGTCCTCATCGCCGCCGCGGGAGGGTCAGCAGCCTTGGGCGGCGCACTGGCCGCGTGGTCCACGCTCCCTGTGATTGGCATACCGCTGGCTTCCAGCGAACTCAAGGGCATCGACGCGCTGATGTCGACGGCACAGATGCCACCGGGAATCCCGGTGGCCGCCATGGCCGTAGGCTCCTGGGGCGCACGCAATGCGGCGTTCTTTGCCGCCCAGATCCTGGGACTCCAACACCCTGAAATCAGGCAGGCGTATGACGACTACCGGCGAGAGCTCCGCGAACGATAGGCCTGCCAGTGGCAAGGCCGAAGGGCGGACTCCCGCCTTCCTCACCGACTTTGATGACACCGCCGCCGTCCAGAACGTAGCGGAATTGTTGCTTAACCGGTTTGGCTCACCCACCTGGACCGATGTGCGTCAGCAGTTCAGGGAAGGTAAGCTGACCCTGAAGGAATACCAGGAGATCACCTTCCGCGACATTCGTGGCGATCGCTCTGCGATGCAGCACTACGTGAGGGAACACGCCACTCTGCGCCCTTGGTTCGCAGAGCTCCGCCAGTTCTGCCTCCAGCGAAATATCCCTTTCGCAGTGGTCAGTCAGGGCCTGGACTTCTACATCTCGGCCCTTCTGGAGCGCGACGGATTCGGGGACGTCCCCATTTATGCCGTGGATACAACCTTCAATGAAGGGCAAATCTCCTACCACTACAATCACGTCTATCCCGGTAAGGAAAGCCAAGGCAACTCCAAGGCTTTCGTCGTAGAGGGATTCCAGCAGCGTGGCTATTATGTCGTCTTCGCCGGGGACGGGATGTCCGACCTGGAAGCCTCCCGCAGTGCCGACCTCGTGTTCGCACACAGGACGCTGGCGCGCCACTGCGACGAAGAAGGCATTGCATACCAGCCCTTCGAGGACTATCAGTCCGTCCTTTTGACGGTGCGCGACCTGTACGTGAGCTCCAACGGCGCCGCCCCGGCCTGAACTTCTACTTTCTAGTAACGGTGCAAGGGCTGTGATAGACCGATACTCTCGTCCCGCCATGAAGCGGGTGTGGTCCGAAGACAACAAGTACGAGAAATGGCTTGCCGTCGAATTGGCGGCCTGTGAAGCGTGGTGCGAAGAGGGCGTCATCCCGGAGGATGATATGTCCCGCCTCCGGGGAGCCAAGTATGACCCCGTGAGGATGGACGAGATTTTCCAGACCACCCGTCACGACGTGACGGCGTTCATTTCCTCCATCACCGAGTCCATGGGCCCCGAGGGTCGGTGGCTGCACCTCGGGCTGACCTCCAACGACATGCTGGACACCGGGCAGAATCTGCAGGTGGGTGAGGCCGGCGGTTTGCTGCTTGCCGAGCTTGACCTGGCTATTGCAGCCCTCAGGGAACAGTCCTTGAATCACAAGGACACCCTGATGATGGGCCGCACTCACGGTGTTCACGCCGAGCCGCTCACCCTGGGCCTGAAGCTGGCCCTGTGGTGGGACGAGCTCAACCGGCACCGTGAACGCCTTGAGGCCGCCATCGAAACGATGCGCGTCGGAATGATTTCCGGGGCAGTGGGCACCCACGCCACCGTGCCGCCCTCGATTGAGGAACGGGTCTGTAGCCACTTGGAATTGAAGGTGGCAGCCATATCCAATCAGATAGTGCAGCGCGACCGCCACGCCCATTTCCTCACCACCCTGGCGCTGATCGGCGCATCCCTGGAAAAGTTCGCCACCGAGATTCGCTCTCTGCAGCGCACCGAGATTCACGAGCTGGAAGAACCGTTCGGGCACGGGCAGACCGGCTCGTCGTCGATGCCGCACAAGCGCAACCCGGAACTGGCCGAGCGCATCTGCGGGCTGGCCCGCATCCTTCGCGGCAACTCCATGACCGCCATGGAAAACGTTGCCCTGTGGGGCGAGCGCGACATCAGTCACTCATCCGCCGAACGCATCATACTGCCCGACTCCTGCCTGGCCCTGGACTATATCCTGAGCATCTTCACCCGCATCGTGGAGGGGCTTCGCGTCTTCCCCGAGCGTATGTTCGCCAACATCGAGGGCAGCCGCGGGCTTATATTCAGCCAGCGCACGCTGCTGGAACTGGTGGACCGCGGCCTGTCTCGAGAGGAAGCCTACAGGATTGTTCAGACCAACTCCGCCCGGTGCTGGGCCGAGATGGACCTTGCTGGAGGCTCCGATTTCCGGGACCTCATCAAATCCGACTCCACCGTTTCCGCGTACTTGTCAGAGTCGGAAATTGATGCCCTGTTCGACTACGGTTACTACACTCGCTACGTCGACGACACCTTCCGTCGCCTGGGCCTGCTGCCGGCCCCCGTAGGAAGCGCAGCGTAGGCGACGCCCCAATGTTGGCAACGCCAATTTCCTGAATCCTGAAAATGCCTGTCGAGGAACGATAGATGATCATCGAGACTCCCCTGCCCGGAAGAATGCATCGCGGCAAGGTGCGCGACACCTACGACCTTGGCGACGGCCGCCTGCTCATGGTCGCCACCGACCGCATTTCCGCCTTTGACGTCGTGCTTCCCGGCGGCATACCCGGCAAGGGCCAGGTGCTGAACCGCATTTCCGCCTTCTGGTTCGACAAGACCGCCCACATCGTCCCCAACCACCTGATTTGCCTCGCCGACTCGTCGCAGGCTGCCGGTTATCTCGGCGGCCTGGGTCAGACGGTCCCGGCCGACGTGGCCCAGCAGGCGATGGTGGTGAAGCAGGCCCAGCGCATCGACATCGAGTGCATTGTGCGCGGCTACATCACCGGGTCCGCCTGGTCAGAGTACCGTCGCCAGGGCACCGTGCAGGGCCACTCCATGCCCGAGGGTATGGTCGAGGGACAGACCTTCCCCGAGCCGCTGTTCACGCCGACGACCAAGGCCGAGGAAGGTCACGACGAGAATATGTCTGCCGAGCAGGTCGTTGACATGGTGGGCAGTGAGATGGCCGCAAAGCTGGAGAAGACCAGCAAGGCCGTCTACTCCTTCGCCCAGGCATTCGCCCTGGAGCGCGGCATCATACTGGCCGACACCAAGATGGAGTTCGGCACTCTGGACGGCGAGCTGATCCTGATTGACGAGTTGCTGACCCCTGATTCCAGCCGGTTCTGGGACGCCGAGGGCTACAATCCCGGGCGCTCGCAGCCGAATTTCGACAAGCAGTTCGTTCGCGACTGGCTGGACGAGCAGGGCTGGGACCACGAGCCGCCCGCGCCGGAGCTTCCCGCCGATGTGGCCGACCGGACCACCCAGCGTTATCGTGAGGCCTACGTGCGGCTGACCGGAGAGAACCTCTAGCCCGTTGTGATACCCATTGCATCCTGTGGAGATACCCATTGCCGGAATCTAGACACCGCCGCAACCGCCGCCCTCGAAATCTGGAGATACCCCGTACCACTCAGCGAGGCGGCAGCAACAGACTGATCCTGATCGTTTCCTTGATCATTGCCGTGTTGGTAATTGGCAGCTTTGCCGCCGTCCCCATCTTCCAGAGCATCGGAGGTCCCCAGGCGGTGTCCCTCGGCACGGCGGCTGCCTACGTGGAGGGGATCGGCGTCGACCAGGAAGTGATGCCCAGCAAGAATCACGTTCAGGACGGGACTCTGGTCGACTTCAACAGTGTGCCGGCAACTTCGGGGGACCATTACTTCTCTCCCCAACCCTGCGGCTTCTATGAAGGGGAGGTCCCGGACGAACGGGTCGTGCACAACCTCGAGCACGGGAACATCGTCATCAGCTACAACCTCGAAGATTCCAACGAAATCGACCAACTGCGCGAGGTCTACAACGACCTCGAGGGCTGGAAAGACCATTACACGGTCGTCCGCTCCTACCCGAAGATAGACCCGGGACAGGTGGCGCTGTCGGCCTGGGGCGTGCTGGATATCATGAACGGCATTGACCAGGACCGCATCGAGCGGTTCTACGATCACTACGTGGGTCGACTTGGCCCCGAAGGCGCAATCTCCTGCCGCGGCGCACAGCAGAGCATGCCCGGCAGCCCATAGGATAGGGATACTCGAAGCAAATGGCCTACCTGGCAAAAATATACGTAACGCTCAAGCCAGCCGTCAGCGACCCGGCAGGGCAGACGGTGCTTGCCGCCCTGCGACGCATGGGCCACGACGACGCCGAGGACGCCCGCATCGGAAAGTACCTTGAGCTTCGCGTTGCCGGCAGCCAAAGGGAAGACGCCAGCGAATCAGTCGACCGCATGTGCCGCGAGCTTCTCTCCAACCCGGTCATCGAAGACTACCGGTTCGAGTTGGAGGAGATTCCCACCGCCTGACCGCTTGACGCCAGAATCACCCGTATCGCATTCCCATTGACGCCAGCATCAACCGTATCGCATTCGCATCGCTCGGGAGGGAACGCCATGACCACCATCTACGCCGGAGCAGAGACCAGCGGCCTCTACCGCCTGTCCCCCGGCGGCGAGGCATGGGAGGAGCTGGCCAACGGCCTCCCCGACTCGCCCTCGATCTGCGGCATCGCCATCCACCCCGACAACCCGGAAATCGTGTTCGCAGGTACCCAGGACGGCCCCTACCGCAGCCTCAACCGCGGCGACTCCTGGGAGCGTATGGACTATCCGGCCATCGCCCCGCCGGTGTGGTCCTTCATGTTCCGCCCCGGAGACCCGTCGGTGATGTACCTCGGCACCGCCCCCGGCGAGATATTCCGCAGCATCGACAGCGGAGAGTCGTGGAAGCGGCTCATCGCCGCCAACATGGGCTCCAACGAAGTCTCGATGTCCTTCCCCACCCGCGTCATCGCACTCGCCGCCGACCCCAACTTCCCCGACGAGATGTACGCCGCCCTCGAGGTGGCCGGAGTCATCCGCAGCTCGGATGGCGGCGACACGTGGGATGAAATCACCGGCAGCCTCGCACCGAGCGAGGACACCCTCGATCTGCATGGCATCCAGTGCGCCGCGGCTCTGCCGCACGTGGTGTTCATCACCACCCGGCAGGGGCCCTTCATCGGCCCCGACCGTGGCTCCGAGTGGATTCCCGTCGACTTCGGCCAGTTCTCCGAGGTCACCTACACTCGCGACCTGAAGGCCGCGCCCCACGACCCGAACATGCTTTACGTCTCCATCGGCGCGGCGGCACGCAGCAACACCGGCGCCCTGTACCGCAGCCGCGACCTGTTCAAGACCTTCGAGCGCGTCGACCGGGGCATCACCGCCGACTCCACCATGATGTCCGTGTCCGTTGACCCTCGGGCACCGCAGAACATCGCCTGCGCCGCCCGAGACGGCCAGGTGTTCCGCTCCACCGACGACGGCGCGAACTGGAGCAGCCACCCGCTGCCCGACAAGGCCCTCGAAGTCCGGGCCATCGCCGCGGGTTAGCCAGGCCTTGGCCCTGCTCAACCGTCTGCGCTTACGAACCGGCCGAAACAACGGCGACTCGCCTGCTGTCCGGCCGGTTGCCGTTTCTGCCAACGGCCACGCCCCCCTCGTTCAAGACCTTCCCCTCCTGGAATTGCGCGGCATCACCAAGACCTTCCCCGGGGTCGTCGCCAACGACGGCATCGACCTGCGCGTCAACCGCGGCGAGGTGCACGCAGTCCTGGGCGAGAACGGCTCCGGCAAGAGCACGTTGATGAAGGTCATCTACGGCTACCACGTGCCCGACGCCGGGACAGTGTCCATCGATGGCCGCCCCGTCCGTCTCGGGTCTCCTGCCGCCGGCCGACGCCTCGGCATAGGCATGGTATTCCAGGACTTCTCGCTCATCCCGGCGCTCTCGGTGGCCGAAAACGTCGCCCTGTTCCTGCCCAGTCAGGGCCGCTTCATCCGGCGGCGTGACTTGGTCAGCCGTATTGAGGGGTTCTCCAACGAATACGGCCTCGAAATCGACCCCCGCAGCCGCGTTGACGAACTCTCCCTCGGCGAGCGCCAGCGCGTCGAGCTGATCAAGCTCCTGCTGGCCGACGCCAGGCTGCTCATCTTCGACGAGCCCACCAGCGTCCTCGCTCCCCACGAGGTCGACGGCCTGTTTAACGTGTTCAGCGCCCTCAAAGAGAGCGGCTACTCGATCCTCTTCATCACCCACAAGGTGCGTGAAGCCCTCAACGTGGCCGACAGCGTCACCGTCCTCCGTCGCGGCCGCGTCGCGGCTACGGCCCCCGGTGCCGAGTTCGACGCCGAACGTCTGGTGGCGACCATGATTGGTGAAGACGCCCTCTCCGCCAACCAATATCGCAATGGGATGGAGCGCAGCGTCGGAGCAGCGGCCCTCGAGTTCCGCAACGTCAGCACCGCCCGTGCAGCCGGACGGCAGGGCCTGGACGACGTCAGCTTCACCGCACGGCAGGGCGAGATTCTGGGCGTCGCCGGGGTGGCGGGCAACGGGCAGCGTGCCCTCGGTGAGGCCCTGCTGGGACTGGAGCCCGTGCGCGCCGGCGGCATCCTGCTGTCCGGTGATCCCCTGCACCGGCACACTGCCGCCCAGGCCCTGGCCCGTGGCGTTTCGGTCATACCCGAGGACCCCTTCGCCGATGCCATGATCCCAGAGATGCGAGTTGATGAGAACCTGATGCTCGCCGGCATCAGCCGGGGTCAGCGCTCGGGGTTCTGGCTCGACCGCCGCAACGTCACCGCCGCCGCCGATTCGATGCGCGACGGCTTTCCTCTGCCGCTGGCCGGTCTCGACGCAAGGGTCCGACACCTCTCGGGAGGAAATGTTCAGCGCGTGCTGCTTGCCGGAGAGCTTGGCAGCAACGCGAAGGTGCTCCTGGCCTACTACCCCACCCGCGGCCTCGACGTGCTCAGTGCCGAATCTACCCGGCGGCTATTGCTGGACCAACGCGACCACGGGGCCGCAACCGTGCTGGTGTCGGAAGACCTGGACGAACTGCTGTCCCTCAGCGACCGTGTGCTGGTGATGTATCGCGGCGGAGTTGCGGGCGAGTTTGCCGCAGGCGAAGCTTCCGCTTACGAGATCGGTCTCTTGATGACCGGCCAAAAGACCTTCGCCGGAGCAGGATGACTCCCCGGTTGCCCTTACCCGCAGGGGCACAGGCTGAAATCGCAAGACTCTGGCGCATCGGACCTGCTGCGGTCACGGACTCGGTGGGCCGTCCCGCTCTGGGCGTTGTCCTGGCGCTTTTTGTTTTCGCTCTCTTCCTGATGACCTCGGGCACGGACCCCGTAGACGCCCTCGTTGAGGTGTGGAACGGCGTCATCGGCAGTTCCTTTGGCCTCAGCGAGGTGGGCGTCACCATGATTCCCATCGTGCTGACCGCGCTTGCCACCGCGATCCCCACCCGCGTGGGCCTGGTCAACGTGGGGGGCGAGGGACAGCTGATCCTCGGGGCCTGGGCCGCCACCGGTGTCGCGCTCTACTTCTCCACCGGACAGCCGTGGCTGATGCTGCCGGTGATGGCGCTGGCGGGCTGCGCCGGAGGCGGACTGTGGGCCGCTGCTGCCGCTTTGCTGCGCCGATGGCGTGGCGTAAACGAGGTGATTTCCACGCTCCTGGCAAACTACCTTGCCATTCTGGTCGTCAACATCTTCGTATTCGGCCCCTGGAAGAACCCGCAGGGTCTCGGCTATCCCTACACCGTGCCTTTCAGCGACGCCGCCATCTTCCCGGCCATCGCGGGCTCTCGCTTCCACTGGGGATTCCTGGCGGCGGCGATCGCGCTGGTAGTCTGTTATGTCGTGTTGACCCGCACCATCTGGGGCTTCAAGATGCGCGCCGTCGGTGGCAACCCCGAGGCCGCCCGTCGGCGCGGCATCGCGGTCGATCGGTACGTGATTGCCGCCATGATCGCCGGGGGCGCCCTGGCCGGCCTGGCGGGCATGGTCGAGGTTTCCGGCATCCATCACGACCTGCGACCCGGCATTTCCAACAACCTCGGCTACCTCGGCCTCTTGGCAAGCTGGCTGGCCGGGCATAATCCCGTCGGTATCGTCGCCGCCTGCTTCCTGATTGCAGTGTTCCTCGTGGCTGGCGACGTGCTGCAGCTGACGTCGGGGTTGCCCTCGGCGGCCGGCCTCGTGCTGATCGGCCTCGCCCTGTTCTGCGTGCTGGGGCTGCGCAAAGTGGAGCGGCGGGCGCTGTGACCACCTTCTGGCTGGTCATCAGCGGCACCCTCACCGGCGCGGTGGGCCCCGGCGTTTCCGTGTTGTACGCGGTCTACGGTGAGCTGATTACCGAGCGGGCCGGAAAGATCAACCTCGGCATGGAAGGCTGCATGCTCATGGGCGCATGCTTTGGATTCCTCGTTACCGCCGAAACCGGTTCGGCGGGCATCGGCGTGCTGGCCGGGATGGCTGCAGGAGGACTTCTGGCCTGCATCCAGGCCGGACTCGTCATCTTTCGAGACACCAACCAGCTCGCCACCGGTCTGGCACTGACCCTTTTCGCCAGCGGCGTCACCGCCTACGTTGGCCGCGACTACGTCGACAGCATCATCGGCGGCCTCAACCCCATCGCCATCCCCGGCCTTGCTGACATTCCAGTGCTGGGTGAGGCCCTGTTTCGGCAGGACATGCTGGCCTACATCGCCTACGCCCTCGGCCCCCTCATCTGGTTCGTCTTGCAATACACCCGCTGGGGCCTCAGCCTTAGGGCCGTGGGCGAAAACGCAACCGTTGCCTTCGCTGCCGGACGCAACCCCGCCATGCTGCAGTTCACCGCCATAGTTCTCGGCGGTGCGCTGGCCGGGTTGGGCGGTGCGCAGCTCTCGGTGGCGTTGACGCATACCTGGTCCGAGGCCATGACCGCCGGACGGGGTTTCATCGCGGTGGCGCTGGTCATCTTCGGCCTCTGGTCGCCCCTGCGCGGAATGTTGGGCGCGCTGCTCTTCGGCGGTGCGGTGGGTCTTCAACTGCAGCTCCAGGCACTGGGCGCGCCGGTGTCACCCTTCCTGCTGGATATGCTTCCCTACGTCCTCACCCTCGCCGTTCTGGCCATCTGGACCGGGGCCGCCGACCGCGCCATGCCCGAAGGCCTGAAGGGCATCCTGCGCACGGGCTGAAACGAGGGACGGGCAGTCGCCCGCCGTTGCAAACTCTCCTGAGCTACTGTAATTTATACGGCGACGACGCCAACTGAGGGATACAGGGTGATAACGTACAACTGCACCATTCAGGAAGGGGTAATTTCCGAGGAAACGCGCGAGATTCTCAACACGCGGCTGATTCAGATTGCCGCAGAGATTCTCGACGAAGCCCCCGATGACATCAGCGTGAACTACGAGATCATCCCGCGCGGCTTCGGATTCCGCGGGGGTGAACTCTCCACCTCGTCCTCGGTCAGGAGCGTGATACCGGTCGGCTTCACTCAGGAGAAGCGGGTCGAGTTCATGCAGGCTGTCCAGGATATGTGGATGGAAGTAACAGGACAGACCACCGCCGAGCTGGTGGTCGGTGCCGCCGACTTCGGGTACAGCCCCTACTAGGCTACCATCAACTAGAAAGGAGCAGAGCGATGCCTATATACCGCTTCAAAGTCCCCCAGGGTTCCGTTGAGTTCGACAAGCGCGAGAACATCGCCGTTGACGTTACGGACATCCATTGCGGCCAGACTCTAGCCCCTCGGCACTTCGTCCACGTCTTCTTCGACGAGCAGCCCGAGGG
Source organism: Dehalococcoidia bacterium (assembly GCA_963667415.1). GTDB lineage: Bacteria > Chloroflexota > Dehalococcoidia > Lucifugimonadales > UBA3495 > VXOI01. Next base: position 2,515,047 of record OY763410.1, read on the forward strand.
CCAGTCCAACTATCCCACCCGATACTACCTCGACGCCATCAACCGCGCCGGTCGCTCCCAGGAAGTCAAGGACAAGCTGCTGAACACTCTGCTGGACTCCTTTGTCTCGCATACCGGCGTGCCGCGCGACCAGGTCAGCGGGCGCATCGGTGAGACACAAGCGTCGTGGGTCATGGAAGGCGGCCAGGTTCTGCCCGAGCCCGGCCATGAGACGGCGGAATGGTACGCCGAGGTTACCGCGGACTAGATTGCTGAAGGAATAGCTGCTTTGCTGTCAGGACTGTTGACCAGGCTCCGAATCCCCATTCTCCCAGCGGTCCTGACGGTATCGCTGGCCGTTCTCCTCTTGACCCTCGTCGCCTGCGGTGAGGCCAATCCAACCGCCACTGAGGCTCCTCTGGCCCCCGGCCCAACGGCCACCGCCGTACCCGCCGGATTCGTCCCCGACCTGCCCCTCCCGTCGAAGGAACTGTTGGGTGGCGGTTCCCCGCAGGAGTTCATCAAGGTCTTCGATGATGGCCGCGCCGACAGTTCCCTCCGTCCCACCGGCGAGTTCGCCGCCGCCGCAGAGCCTCTTGGCGAGGGCGAGAACCTGAAGGTTGGCATCATCTTCGTCGGCTCCCAGCGCGACCTCGGCTGGAACCAGGCCGCCTCCTCCGGCGCAGACTACGTGGAGCAGACCCTGCCCAACGTCGAGGTGATCCGCGCCGAAAACATTCCCGAGACCGTCGAGGTCCAGGCCGTTGCCGAGCAGATGATCCGCGACGGCGCTACCATCGTCATCCCCACCAGCTTCGGCTACTCCGACCCGACGAAGGCGATTCTCGAGAAGCATCCCGAGATAGTATTCCTGCACCTCGGCGACCTCGAGATATATGAGAACTACGGCTCCTTCTTCGCCAACATCTGGCAGCTCGAATACGCCGCCGGACGAGCCGCCGGCAGCACTACCCAGAGCAACAAGCTGGGATTCATCGCTGCCTTCCCCATCCCGTCCAGCATGCTGAACATCAACGCATTCCACCTGGGCGCGCAGTCCGTCAACCCAGACGTGGAGACCACGGTCGTGTTCACCAGCGACTGGTGCGATCCCGGCAAGCAGGTCACCGCCGTCAAGACCATGACCGACGCCGGAGTCGACGTCCTCTCCCTGCAGCAGGACTGCACCAAGACTGTCATCGAGGCCGCGGAACGGGCGGAAGTCTGGGTGACCGGCTTCCACTACGACGCCAGCGCCGCCGCCCCCAACTACTGGATCACCGGCGCAACCTGGAACTGGGGCCCCATCATGGCGCAGGTCATCCACGAGATTCGCACCGGCGTCTACCAGAGCTCGGTGAAGCTCGCGGGCATCGAGGCCGGCTGGGCCAAGCTGGCTCCCTTCGGCGACGCGGTCCCAGAGGAAACGCAGCAGCTCGTCCTCGACACGGTCGAGGGTCTGCGCGACGGCAGCATCCAGCCCTTCACCGGCCCCATCTACGACCAGGACGGCGAGGTCCGCATCCCCGAGGGCGAGGTTGCCACCGACGAATACCTCCAGGGCGTTGACTGGCTGGTGCAGGGAATAGTCGGCCGCACCAACTAGAGTCCACCGTCCCCGCAGAACACCAGAGGCCCGTCCCTCCCCGCGCTGGAAAGGACGGGCCTCTCGCTCCATTCAAGCCCAGTCAGTAGTGTTGGCCGGGTCGCGTGTGAAGTCCGGCTAGGCGGTTTCGATCCGACTGGCAGCCTCCAGCCCCAGCTCCTCCACCGCCATCTCCCGCATCTTGAACTTCTGGATCTTCCCCGTCACCGTCATCGGAAACTCCTCGGTGACCCTCACGTACCGGGGAACCTTGAAGTGAGCGATCTTGCCCCGGCAGAACTCGCGGATCTCCTCTGAGTCCGCTGTTTCTCCCGGGCGAAGCATCACCCACGCCATCACTTCCTCGCCGAACCGTTCGTCCGGCACTCCGATGACCTGGACGTCGGAAATCTTGGGGTGCGTGTACAGAAACTCCTCGATCTCACGCGGGTAGACGTTCTCCCCGCCCCGGATGATCATGTCCTTCAGCCGGCCGGTGATCTTGTAGTATCCGTCCTCGTCCACCTCGGCCAGGTCGCCGGTGTGCAGCCACCCCTCGTCGTCGATGGCCGATGCGGTCGCCTCCGGCAGGTTGTAGTAGCCTTGCATCACCATCGAGCTTCGAGCCTGCAACTCGCCTTGCACCCCGGGCCCGAGCACCTCGCCGGTTTCCGGGTCAACGATGCGCGCTTCCACCCCCGGCAGCACCGCGCCCACGGTGGACACCCGGCGCTCGATGGAGTCCGACACCAGCGTCTGCGTGATGACCGGCGAATGCTCGGTCTGCCCGTAGGCGATGGTCATCTGGTGCGCGCCCATGCGGTCTATGACCTGCCGCATAACCTCGATCGGACACGGCGACCCGGCCATGATGCCGGTGCGAAGGGACGAGACGTCGAAGTTGTCGAACTCGGGGTGGTCCAGCTGCGCGATGAACATCGTCGGCACGCCGTAAAGGGCCGTGCACCGCTCCTGTTCCAATGCCTGCAGCGTCTTCAGCGGGTCGAAATGCTCCGACGCGATGACGATGGCGGATCCGTGGGTAATGCAGCCAAGGTTCCCCATCACGCAGCCGAAGCAGTGATAAAAGGGCACCGGAACGCACAGCCGGTCGACCTCGGTCAGCTCGATGCAGTCCCCGACATACAGGCCGTTGGAGACCAGGTTGTGATGCGTGAGCATCGCGCCCTTGGGGTTTCCCGTCGTGCCCGACGTGTACTGAATGTTCACCGGGTCGTCCGGGTGGCACCCCGCTTGTCGCTCCGCAAGCCCTGCCGCAGACACCTCGGTATGCCTCGCCACCATCTCGGTCCAGGCCAACATGCCGTCGGGCGTGGCGGCCCCCTCTTCGCTGTGTGGGGCGATGTGGATGACGTTGCGCAGGTAGGGAAACCGCGGGCTGTTCAGTTCGCCGGGGTTGGAGTCCTTGAGCTCAGGGACAACCTCGTTGACCATTGCAGTGTAGTCCGAGTTCCTGAACTTCCCGATGAGGATCAGCGCGTTTGCCTCCGACTGCTCCAAAACGTAGGCCAGCTCGTGAGTGCGGTACGCCGGGTTCACGTTTACCATCACCGCGCCAATCTTGGCGGTGGCGAACTGCGTGAGCACCCACTCGGAATAGTTGGTGGCCCAGATGCCCACGTGCTGGCCCCGTTCGATTCCCAGCGCCATCAGGCCCCTGGCAACTCGGTCAACCTCGTCGCGGAATCCTGCGTAGGTGAATCGTTCGCCTGTTTCCACGTTGACCAGCGCGTCCCGCTCCGCGAAGCGTTCCACCTGCCGGTCCAGCATGTCGCCCATGGTGCTGTGGGGTTCTACTCCGGCAACCGATTCTGTGCCGTTAACGCTATCAGCCATAAGTGGTCTCTTCCCTCCGCTTAGTTGCCGATGGTGCACGAATTTCAACAGTATCGAGGTGGCGTAGGTGCAATCCTGATTATACTTAAAGTCAACGTGCGGGCAAACGACGGATTGAGCGTGCGGGTGGGGTGTAAAATAACCGCTAGCGTGAGGACCAGCCATGTTTGCCGGTTACGAGGGAGCAGCATAACAATGAGAACGACCACCGCCGACCTGATTTTCAACGGCAGCCCGCCACCCTTCCGCAGCAGCGACTTGCCTGCCCTGCAGGCGGTGCAGCGAAGCTTTCGAACCGGGTCGGCCGCAACGCCCCTCGTTGCCTCCGGATTCGATGAGAGCGACGCCTATTTGACCCAGTACCACTTCCTGCAACAGTTGCAGCCGTCCGAAGCGGTGGCGGGCCACAAGGTAGCTTTGACCACAAAGGCGGCCCGGGACCACCTCGGCGTTCACGAACCCTGCTACGGGCACATACTAAGCCCCTGCGTCTACGCCAACGACGTCGAAGTCCCCATCGGCAATCTCGCGGCTCCGCACGTCGAGGCCGAGGTCGCGTTCGTCCTGGGGCACGACCTGCGCGGCCCCGGCGTAACTCCGGTCGACGTGATGCGCGCCACCAGCGGCATCCTGCCAGCACTGGAGCTTGTCGACCTGAAGGTGCAGGGAGATGGCATCCAGGCAACCGACGTCATCATCCACAATGCCCTGCACGGCGGTATAGTGGCGGGCTCGCGCCTTTGCGCCCTGGATGAGCTGGACCTGCAGTACGAAGGTGTCACCGTCGAGTACAACGGGCAGTTGCACGGCACCGGCACTGGCGCAGAGGTGATGGGCAACCCTATCAACCCCATCGTGTGGCTGGCCAACAAGCTGGCGGAGTTCGGAGACTACCTGAGGGCCGGTGAGACCATCATTTCCGGCTCCATGGTAACGCCCGTGGAAATCAAGCCCGGCGACTACGTGAAGGCCACATATTCCCGCATGGGTAGCGTCGGGGCCCGCTTCGTGGAATAGGGTCAGCCTTCAACGATTCCCTATATCCAACTAAAAGGAGGGATCGCATGAGCTGGGATTTCGAACTGGTCGCAGGCCCCTATGGGGGCACCACCGAGGGCCCTGTTTGGGATGGACAGGCCCTGCTTTTCACTCATATACCAGCCAGCAAAATCATGCGTTACGACCCCGTCTCCGGTGATTGCACCGAGTTTCGGACGGGAACTGACGAGACAAACGGCTTGAACTTCGATGGGCTGGGCAACCTGTACGGTTGCTCCGGCGGCGGTCGCCGCATCCTGCGATTCAACGCCGACGGCACGACCACCGCTCTTCCCAACGTGCTGGAAGGCAGGGCGCACAACCGTCCCAACGACCTGGCCATCGACCGCAAGGGCCGCATCTGGTTCACCGACCCCGCCGGACAGATTCCACCCGAAAATCGGGAACTCGACCACGCTTCGGTGCTAAGACTAGACCCTGACCCCGATGCCGAGGGCGGCTGGACCCTGCACCGGATGACCTTCGACACCTGGGCCCCCAACGGCATCCTGTTTTCGCAGGACGAACGCACGCTGTACGTGGTGCAGAGCGACTATGAAGGCACCCGCGACCTGCGCGCCTACCCGCTCCAATCCGACGATTCGCTGGGACAGCCCCTGGTGCTGCACGAGTTCGGTCGCGACTTCCGTGGCGTTCATCGTGGCCTGGACGGAATGTGCCTGGACGTCGACGGCAACATCATCGCCGCCGGTGGCTGGCGGCAGGCCGGTCCCGGACCCCTGATTCATGTGTTTGCTCCCTCTGGCCGCATCATCGAGACGCACCCGGTGCCCGCGGACTGGCCCACCAACTGCGCTTTCGGGGGCCGCGCCCAGGACACCCTGTATGTCACCACACGGGGCGGCCACCTGTTTCGCGTCAACAACACCGGCCGCCGGGGCTGGATACTCTATCCTCCATAGCGCTCGCTGCGTTTTGAGACTGCCCTGCCGACTCAATAAACCGGCGCTCCCTCATTTATAGTTATGTAAACAACGTCAAACAACCCAAGGAGATGTTTATGACAACTGAACAGGGCATCGTCGTTCGGGCCGAAGGCGAGTTCGACGTCATCGGAACGCGGCCCATCCGCCACGACGGGCCGGACAAGGTCACGGGTCGCGCCCGTTATGCCGCCGACATTCACCCGCCCGGATGGCTGGTGGGCAAGGTTCTGCGCAGTCCCCACGCCCATGCCGTCATTCGCGGCATCGACGCGACACGGGCCCTCGCCATCCCGGGCGTGAAGGCGGTGGTAACTGCGGCCGACTTTCCCGACGTCTCGGCTGAAATCGCCGACCAGGAGGAGGGGTCTACGGTCAATTACGGCTTCTACAGTCGCAACGTGATGGCCCGCGAAAAGGCCCTCTACTGTGGTCACGCAGTGGCGGCCGTCGCTGCCACCTCCGCCGCCGCCGCTGATGAGGCCCTTGCAGCCCTCGACGTGGATTACGAAGTCCTGCAGCCCGTGCTGAGCGCCGACGAGGCAATGCGCGATGACGCTCCCCTGCTGCATGACCGGCTGGTCACGCTGGCCAATCCCAACCTCCGCCAGGGTGGATGGGGCGACTCCGAAGGCGTCCCCAGCAACGTCTCCAATCGCTTCGAGTTCCGCTTGGGCGACCCTGATGCCGGATTTGCGGAGGCGGACGTCATCGTGGAGCGGGAGTTCCACACCCGCCCGGTGCACCAGGGCTACATCGAACCCCATTCGGCGACAGCCCAATGGAGCACCGACGGGTCGGTGACCATCTGGGCCAGCAGCCAGGGCCACTTCGCCCTACGGGACCACACCGCCGCCATTCTTGGCGTCAGCGTGTCCCGCCTCAAAATCATCCCCATGGAAATCGGTGGCGGCTTCGGTGGCAAGGGGCAGGGCGGCTGCTACCTCGAGCCGGTTGTCGCGGCCCTTTCCCGAAAGTGTGGTCAGCCGGTCAAGATAGCCATGACGCGGGGCGAGGTCTTCGAAGGCACCGGACCCACCTCCGCCAGCCACATCCGCGTCAAGCTCGGCGCAACCCGCGAGGGCAAACTGACGGCGGCCGACTGCACCCTCATATACGAAGCAGGCGCGTTCCCAGGCTCCCCGGTGCCGTCCGGATGCCGGACCATGCTGGCCCCGTACGAGGTGGCCAACAGCTTTATCGAGGGCATCGACGTCGTCGTAAACACCCAGAAGGCCGCCGCCTACCGTGCCCCTGGCTCTCCTGTGTCCGCCTACGCCGCAGAGTCGGTCATCGACGAAATCTGCGAGAAAATCGGCATGGACCCCGTCGACTTCCGAATGCGCAACGCCGCAAAGGAGGGCAGCCGCCAGCCCACGGGCCCAGTATTCCGCAAGATAGGCTTCGTGGAGACCCTGCAGGCGGCTCAGGAGCACCCGCACCTGGCAGAGCCCCTCACCGGCCCGAACCGCGGCCGGGGCGTGGCCGCTGGAGCGTGGTTCAACAGCTCCGGGCCCGCCAGCGCCGTCGCCAGCGTCAACCCCGACGGAACGGTCAGCCTCGTCGAGGGCTCGCCCGACATCGGAGGCTCCCGTGCCGTCATGGCGATGCAGGTCGCCGAGGTGCTGGGCATACCTGTGGAGACGGTCAAGCCTTCGGTGGTGGACACCGACTCCATCGGCTACAGCTCCGGGGCCGGTGGCAGCGGAGTCACCTTCAAGATGGGCACCGCCTGCCACGATGCCGCCCAGGACATCAAGCTCCAGATGATTGAGCGTGCCGCCCGCATCTGGGACGTCTCGCCCGAGGACGTCGAATACGACAAGGGGCTCCTCTCCCACAAGCAGGACCCCGAGCTCAGCATCACCTTCCAGGCCCTTGCGCCCCGTCTGAACGGCACGGGCGGCCCCATCGTTGGCCGGGCCACGGTCAACCCCGGCGGCGTGGGCAACGCCTTCGGCCTGCACATCGTGGACGTGGAAGTCGACCCCGACACGGGCAAGGTCACTATCCTGCGCTACACCGCCCTCCAGGACGCAGGCCGCGCAATCCACCCCAGCTACGTCGAGGGCCAAATCCAGGGAGGCGTCGTGCAGGGCATCGGCTGGGCCCTCAACGAGGAATACTACCTGAACGACCAGGGCAGGATGCTGAACTCCAGCTTCCTGGACTACCGCATGCCTACCGCCCTCGACCTGCCGATGATCGACACCGTAATCGTGGAAGTGCCCAACCCCGGGCATCCCTACGGAGTCCGAGGAACAGGCGAAGTCCCGCTGGTGCCTCCCCTCGCCGCGGTTGCCAACGCCGTCTCCCGCGCTACTGGGAAGCGGCTGGCCGACCTGCCCATGACCCCGGGCCGCATCCTGGAAGCCCTGTGGGACGAGGAATAGGCCGCGACCCCTGCGCTGCCGACCGGCAATCGGTGACAATGGAAAGGGCCCGGCGGTAAAACAGCCGGGCCCTCTTTAGTCCCTGTTTACATCGTTTATGTAAATTTGCAGGCGTTCAGGTTATGTTCAGTTACGGGGTCCTCTGGAATGGATCGGTGAGCTCCAGCTCCTCTCCTATCTCCCGCAGGGCCGGCAGCACCTCCTGTCCCATCAGTTCCAGGCAGCGCATCGTGTCCTCGTGGCTGATGTTGCCGTCGTTGGTCCAGATGGACAGGATCCCGGGCCTCATCACCGACAGCACTTCCCGCAGCTGTTTAATGACGGTCTCGGGACTGCCGATGATCCAGCGCTTGGAGTCGAGAATCTGGTCGTAGGCCGCCGTGTCCAGCCCGCCCACACGGAACGGGTCCGAGCGGATCTGCTCCCGGATGCGCAGGTAGCGCGGGTCCTGGCTCGCGCTGGCGTACCCCACCGGCGACTGGTAGTCGCGTGGCAGCGGAATCCGTCCCACGCCGATGTTGCCGGTCATGTAGCCCCTGCCGACCTCCTGGGCCTTCTCGTCGGTGTCCTGCACGTGGATTCGGACCAGGTAGCCCAGGTGCTCGGGGCCAGGCTCGTACCCCACTTCACGGGCGTTCTCCGCGTAGATTTCCTTCATGTCCTGGGTGGACTGAACGTCCGTTTCCAGGAAGATGTACGGATAGCGATGCTCGGCGCACCACACCAGCGTTTCCGGGCTGCCCGTCCCCGGAATCCAGACCGGAGGATGGGGCTTCTGCATCGGCACCTGGAACGGATTGACCACCCGGAAGTGGTAGTGCTTGCCCTCCCAGCGCCATGGACCCGGCTCCGTCCACGTCTTCATCACCAGGTCGTGGGCTTCCTCGAACCGCTCGCGGTTGAACAGCGGGTTCGTGTTCGTCGCCAGGCTCTCTACCCCCGTGCCACGCACGAATCCTGAAACCAGACGCCCGCCCGAGATCATGTCGATCTCCGCCAGCTCCTCGGCCAGCCGGATGGGGTTGTCGAAAATGGGCAGCGGGTTGCCCAGCAGCACAATCTTCGGCTTCTTCGTAATCCGCGCCAGGATGGCCGCCTCGAGGTTCATTGTCGCCCCGAGGCAGGTGGGCGTGTTGTGGTGCTCATTGAGCATCAGGCCGTCGAAGCCCACTTCCTCCGAGTATTCGTACTCGTCGAGGTACATGTTGTAAAGCTGTGAGCCGCGCTGCGGGTCGAAATTACTGTTGGAGAAGGTCAGGCGCACGGCGTTGTTGGGGCTGTTTCGCACGTCCTCCTCCGTGTAGTCGACGTAAGCCCGCTCGGTGAATCGCATCAGGAACATGGGTAGCCTCCTCTGCTTTGACTATGGGACGGCGCAGGCTAGAACGCCCGCTGCGGGAACACGCGCCGGTAGACGCCGGGGGAACCGTAGGCGTGGCCGTAGATTCCACCGATGAACGCGTTCATCGTGTCCTGCCCCCTCTGTTTCTCCCACGCCAGCGTTTCCGGCACCTTCTCGTGCTCGAACTCGTACATCGTCAGGTACTTGGGCCCGCCCTCGACGGCGTGATAGCGTCGCACGTACATGCACCCCGGGATCTGCAGGTTCCCCGGCGTCCGCACGTTGTCGTAGTATTCGTTGTACTTGGCCTCCAGCTCCGCCGGAACGTCCATCCGCCCGATCTGCAGTGCCGGCGCCATTCCCCGGCCCCTGGTGTCCGGGTCGTCCCCGCCCTCCGGGTATATCTGGCTGTAAACATTCCTGACGAATCCCCGCCCCACGACGTTGGGCGACATCCGTTGCGTCCACGTCGTTGGGTTGCTGCTCATCCGCAGGTATTCGTCCGACTGCATCGCCTCGGCGGATTCCAGCTCGTAGACCGCCAGGTATCGCGGCCCGCCCTTCAGCGCCTCGTACCGGGCTGCGTCCAGGAAGCCGGGCGCGCTCAGCCGTTCCGGGATGTGCTCCTCGTTGTACCAGCGATTGAACTCGGCGTCGTGCTCGATGTCCACGTCGGTGTACACCATCAGCAGGGCCGTCCCTTTCCTTCTGACCATGCGACCTCCCGATATTTCCCCAGGCTGGGATGAAGTTGGGCTATTGGCCGACGCCTAGTTGTCCGTTGCCTCAAGGGCGATGTAGGCGTAGCGCAGGAAGATGCCGCCCCTCGGCTCCGCCAGTGGGCCATTGCCGCAGAGCACGGCGATGACGAAGGTGGAGCCCGGCTCCGCGGGGTTCGCCAGCTCCACCCGGTGGGGCGTGTTGAGGCCGACGATTGCCCCGGTGTTGCGGTCCATCTGGCCGTTGACCCACACCTCGCCGTAGTTGTCGGCGTTGGTCTCGAACCACAGCCGCGCGCCCGCCACCGGCATCCCCTTCACCGTCTCAGGCAACTCCACCGATATGCGGTACCAGGCGAAGGTGAATCCCACCGACAGGCTCTGCCGGACGTTGTCGCACACTTCCCAGCCGGAATCGTCGTAGTCGGCAAGGCGCGCAGCACTGCCCAGCAGTTGTGCGGTCAGTCCCTCGTTGGGTTCACCTGGAACTAATCCGGTCGCAACCCGCCATTGTCCCTTCACCAACGACCTGTCGGAATCGTTGTTCAAGTCCAAAGCCACTCTTGGCATCGCGAACCTCCAGAAATCGGGTATACGGAAGCTGCTGTCGTTGCGCGCAGTATACTTGAGAATGGCCGCTTTGCCGACGAGGTCTCCGCCGCCCGACCAGCCGATTCGTGAATCGAGGTGGGTGGCTCCAATACTGCGTCAGAGGGGACCCAGATGAGCCTGCAGGACTTGATTCGGAACCGGCGGACCGGGTTCGGCCCAATTTTCCCTCGAGGGTTCTATAAGTCTCAGCCCTTCGTCTTTGATTTCACATCGTCCAGTGAAGAACTCAGAGAAGCGGGAATTACCCGGTTCAGCCCCGAGACAATGGACGACTTGACCGAATACGTCCAGCAAAAGATGGCGGAGAACGATGCCTTGATAGGGGTGGGCAGGTACAACGAGCACCGGATTCCCTACGATGCGCCGCTGTTCACCGAATCTGCCGAACCACGGGTCGTCCACCTCGGTGTCGACCTGTTCGTACCCGCCGGAACTCCGATACTTGCGCCCGCCGCCGGGAGAGTGCACAGCTTCCGGTTCAACGACAACCCTCTCGATTACGGGCCCACCATCATTCTCGAGCACTCTGTGGGCGGCACCGTCCTCTTCTCGCTGTATGGCCACTTGGGCGAGGAATCGATCCAGGGGCTGGAGGATGGACAGGAAATCTCCTTGGGCCAGCGTATTGCCACCATCGGCGACCGCCCCGCCAACGGCGACTGGACTCCCCACGTTCACTTCCAGCTCATCCGGGACATGCGGGGTAAGGCAGGTGACTATCAGGGAATGGCCAGCCTCTCCGAGCGGGACACGTTCCTCGAACTCTGTCCCGACCCTGACCTTGTCCTGGACCTGAACAGGCGAGTTGCAACTGCCTGAACTCTCCGAAGGTTGCTCGGAACCGCGCCGCTCCAGTGGCCAACTCTGCAGTCGGAGATGGCCTCCGCCAAAATGCCCCTTGCTCTGAAGCACGCATTATCGTACAATTGTTCTTAACGAGAACACCCGAACTGCCTGTCTGGCGCCCTGAACCACCCCATCGGCCAGTCTCAATATAAGGACCAAAATCATCGCGTCTGTTACGGATTGTTACAAAATGTTACACCCCTACGCGAGAGCCCTCGGATAATGAGACCGAAGTCACGGCTCGCATTCCCCACAAGTATTGGATTCTGTCCCACCCAGCCAGCCCGAAGGACCGAAGATGGAACAAGGGTAAAATCCTCAAACCAGAGAGATCATGATCGACCTGACCACCCGATTCGGAGTGATGCCGCAGTTGGAACCCGTACTACCGCAATGCGCAACTGTGCGCCTATAATCGTCGCCACAAGCAACGACGTTCAGACGGAGGGACGCCAATGGATGTTTACCAGTGCATCAGGTCCAGGCTTTCGGTGCGGGAGTTCAAACCCGACCCGGTGCCCGAACGCGTCGTCCGGAAGATGCTGCAGGCAGCGCGGTGGTCGCCCAGCGCTCGCAACCGCCAGCCCTGGCACTTCATAGTCATTCGCAACCGGGAAACCCTGGACATGATCGGCGGCATTGCGTCCTCCGGCGGATTCATCGGCACCGCCCCCATGGCCGTCGCCGTGGTTATGGACCGCGGCGGACGCCCCGAGTTCGATTCCGGGCGTTCGCTGCAGCAAATGGAACTGACGGCTTGGGCCGAGGGCGTCGGCGGTTGCGTGGCCGGAGTGCGGGGCGAGGAAAACGAAAAGGTCAAGGATCTCCTGGGAATTCCCGAAGACAAGGACCTCGTAACGGTCGTGGCCTTCGGCTATCCCACCGACGAAGCCGTTTCAAGGACCAAGCTGCGCAAGCCGATATCCGAAATTGCCCACAACGAACGGTTCGGACAGGCCTACGGCTCCTGAGGCCCTCGGCTGTTAAAAATCTCGCAGGGGTTTGAATTATGCGTCTCGAAAACAAGGTTGCCATCATCACGGGCGCGGCCGCCGGTGTCGAAGGCCAGCTCATGGGCTTCGGCGGGTCAGCCGCCAGGATGTTCGCCCAGGAGGGCGCAAAGGTCGTCCTGACCGACATCAAGGTTGAAATGGGCGAGGCCGCAGCCGCCCAGATTCGCGAGAACGGCGGCGATGTATTCTTCATGGATCACGACGTCACCAGCGAAGAGCGCTGGCTGGAAGTCATCGCCGAAACGGTTGCCCGCTACGGCAGGCTCGACGTCCTCGTCAACAACGCCGGCACAGGGGCCCGCCTGACTGTTGAGGACACCTCGGTGGCCGACTGGCAGGGCCAGATGGACGTCCACGCCAAGGGCGTCTTCCTGGGCACCAAGCACGCTATCCCCGAAATGCGGAAGGCCGGTGGCGGCTCCATCATCAACGTCTCCTCCATCTACGGGCTGGTCGGCAGTCCCACCTCCACCGCCTACCACGCCGCCAAGGGAGCCAGCCGTCTCTTCACCAAGTCCGCCGCCGTCCAGTATGCGGGCGAGAACATTCGGGTCAACTCTGTCCACCCCGGCTACTGCTGGACCCCGCTGACCGACCCCGGTTACTCCGGCGAGGAAGGGCGCCGCGAATGGTCATTGGACCGTATCCCGCTGGGTCGCCTGGGCAACGCCGACGACATCGCCCACGGCATCGTCTACCTGGCCTCCGATGAGTCCTCCTTCGTCACCGGTGCGGAGCTGGTCATCGACGGCGGAACAACCGCTCAGTAGCTGTTTCGTAGCTGCTGATACCCTTGGAGGATACCCATGAGCGCCACCCCGGTCCCTTCCAGCCAACCGCAGGAGCCGTGGCCCAACCTGCGGGCGCTGCCCAGAACGTTCTTCAACGCGCCACTCTGCGACGACATCGACAGCCTGGAAGCCGATGTCGCGTTCATCGGCGTGCCCTTCGACCAAGGCACATTGGGCCGTCCCGGAGCGCGCTTCGGGCCCGATGCCCTGCGGGACGCTCCGCGCGCCTACTCCTACTCTGACCCCTACGGCAAGCAGGGAGCGGCCGACGGCTTCTTCGACATCGACGCAGAGGACGAACTGCTGCGCGGCATCACCATGGCCGACTGCGGCAACGTGCCCATTGTTCCATCGGAAGTGGTGGGCAACTTCGACCGCATAACGAGAGCGGTGGAAGAGGTGGCCGCACGAGGCGCTTTGCCGGCGGTCGTTGGCGGCGACCACGCCATTACGTTCCCCGTCGTACGCGGCCTGTCCAGGTTCGCCCCGCTGAACATCGTGCACTTCGATGCCCATCTCGACTACACCCACGACGTCCAGGACGCCCTTTACACCCACGCTAGCCCGATACGACGCTGTCGAGAGCTGGACTTCGTGGGCCATATCACGTCGGTCGGCATCCGCTCCGCGCGACGCATCCCCTACGAGGAAGCCCAGCGGGACGGCAGCCTCATCATCAGCGGCACCCGCTTCAGGGAACTGGGTCCGCAGGCCGTCGCCGACCTGATTCCTGCTGCGGAGAACCTGTACATCACCTTCGACGTGGACGTGCTCGACCCGAGCTTCGCCCCCGGCACCGGCACCCCCGAAACCGGAGGGCTCTTCTACCAGGAAGTGCGCGAATGCCTGATGGCCCTGTTGTCCCGGTCCAACTTGGTTGCCTTCGACATCGTGGAGGTCGCGCCGCCCTACGACAACTCGGAACTGACCGTCCAGGTGGCCGCCAAGCTGATGCAGGACATGCTCACCGCCCGCTTCCCCTCTCGCTAGTATTACAACGACGGGTTTAGGGAGGGATGCTTGAGGGTGCTCTACGGGTGGAGCGACGTTTCTGGTGAGAGAGTCTGGCCCGTTCGTTACTATCCTGCGTATCCTTGAGCCACTGCAGCAACTCAGTTGGCCCGAACCGTTCCCGGGGCAGCAATTCCCGCACCACCCGGTAAACCTGCGGCCTCGTGATCCGGGGCATCTTTTTCCCCCCAAGCCTGTTGCAGGCTCAGCAGGAAGGCCCCTGCCAGCAGGCACAGGACCACGTGGTGATGCCAGCCAGCCCAAGTGCGGGTCTCGTACTCATCTAGTCCCACGTCGCTCTTTTCGGTCTCGAATTCGGTTTCTATTCGCCAACGGGAGCCTCCCACGTATGCCAGTGTCTCTAACGGGGTATCCTCCGGGGCGTTGGACAGGTAGTAGCGGGGCTCGCTGCCGTCCAGGTTCCGGCGGTAGACTGCCCAGACCACCTCGCCGGGCTTGCGGTGCCGCGTTACTCGTACCCGCTGGGCGCTGAACATATAGGTCCTTGGCCCCTGTGTTCCCTCCGCCACCGTCACCTCCTGCCAAGCTTCCTCCGGCAGTGCCAGGCAGCGCCCTTCGACGGTCTGCCGCTCCCCGCTCCGCAATTTGGGCTTGCGGGGGCGGCCAAATCCTTGATAGGGTGAGTTGTCCCAGACTGGCTCCAGCGGCCAGACCGTCATGTCCGGCCTGACGTCCAGCACGTACCACGCCCCCGCTGCCGCCAGACCCTCCCGGAAAGACGGAGACATCCCGAAGGCGGAATCTCCGGCGACCCACTGAGCGCTCATGTGGCCGCGCTCCCGTGCCCGTTCCAGCATCTCCAAGGCCAACTCCGTCTTTGACCGGTATTGCCGGCGATCCTCCGGCACTCCAGCCGACGCGCAGCGCCCAGCGGCCGAAGTCCACTCCTCGGGCAGATACAGGCGCTTGTCCACCAAAGCCCTCCCGCGTGGCCCCACGTGAGCCAGAAACACCCCAGCCTGACAGTTGGCGATCTTTCCCAAGGCCCCACAGTATTGCCGGGCCACACCCACCGATTTCACGCCCTGCTTGGGAAAGTCGCTGCCGTCTAATACCCACACCGCCTGCGGGTGCTCCAGCCGGGAACTCAGATACTCCTGCAGCCGCCCAATGATCGCGTCCTCGTCCCAGCGGGCCTCGGTGAGAAAGCGCTGCATGGCCCGGGCCGAAGCCGGAACCGTCTCGGAGAGATTCTCGGCGTTGCGCCGTTCCTGAGACTGAACCAGCAGAGCCTGGAGATAATGCCGACTGTGTTCCCGCCACTGCTTGCGTCCGAAGGCCGGGGCAAAGAAGCCATGGAACTCGCGAAAGCACTCGTGAACCCGCTCAAACGCTGCCACATCCATCACGCCCCCTCCCCATCACAAAACCCTGTTACCTCAAAATGTACCTTAGCATATAACCCGTCGTTGTAATACTAGGAGTCTGTCTGGAATCGAAAAATGCGCCGCGGACGTGAGCCCGCGACGCAATTATCTTTAACCAAAAACAATTTGGAATTGTGTAAGGGCAGACTACCCCGGCGACCAGTTGTATACCCGGGCCAGCGTTCCGCCCATCAACGTGGCGCGGTCCGAGTCCGACAGCCGCTCGTTGACCCGGAAGGCCTCCACGCCCTGCTCATAGGTCAACAGCCGGACAGCACGGGTCCAGTCCGTGCCCCACAGGCACCGGTCAAGACCGTAGGCGTCGAAGATCCGGCCCAGCGGCTCCCAGACATCCGGGTACGGGAACGGCTCGTGTGCCAGCGTGCCGGCCCCGGATATCTTGATCACCACGTTGTCCAGCTCGGCCAGCGACAGCACGTTGGGAAGATCAGCCCACGGCTCCGCCGGCGGCGGCGGAACGAAGGGCTGGGCCAGCCCCAGGTGGTCGATTATTACCGATGTGTTGGGGTTGCGGGCGGCCAGCTCTTTCAGCAGCGGCAGCTTCCCCGCGGCCATGACGTTCACCGGCACCCTGGCGCGGGCGCAGGCGGCGAAGATCTGGTTCATGCCGGCGTGGTCCGCATCCCCTTCGAAGGCACCCAGCATGACCCGGCAGCCAACGACCCCGGTCGTACCGGTCCACTCGGCCACGTCTTCGTCCACGCTCTCCGAGTCTGGGCTGAAGGGCCGCACCAGTCCGAACTTGGTCGGATGCTGGGCATACACACTCAGGCAGTAGCTGGGGTCATAGCCATACAGGGAGAAGGGCGAGATCATTATCGCGCCGTTGACGCCCACCGCGTCCATGGCAGCCACCATGTCGTCGCCGGTAACCTGCTCGGGCCCCTCCAGGTGCCCGTTCCAGGGCCGCGCCGGTGTGTTGCGTTCGTAGCAGTGAACTTGGCAATCTATCGTGAGTGCTTGTGTGGCCATTCGTTATACACCTCTCTTTCTGGGGATTTTGACGCCAGTGGTGGGGAAAATTCAGTAAGCCAACGAACCCATCGGGTCCCACGGCGGCAGGACTACCGGTTCCAGGTCCAGCGCCTTCTGAAGTTCGGCGGGCAGATAGCTCAACGGTGCGGCTATCTCGAACATGTACTCGGCGAACCACGAATCGTTCATCAGGAAGAATCCCTTGTCGCCAACCTTGTCATCCCAGCTGTTCTCGACCCTCCAGCGACGCGGCTTCCCGTCCACCACGTCCACGCCGGTGAACAGCATGGCGTGAGTCATGGCCGTCTGGTGGTATTCCAGCCGGTCCTCCTTGTTCATGGAGAACTCGGCGCTATATACGCTGGCATAGTCAAAGAGCTCGGCGTCCCAGAGACCCTTGTCGCGGTGCATCTGCTTGCCGGTGTCGCATCCCATCCATACGGGCTTGCCATCCTGGATCATCCGCATCGCGATGTCTTTCATCAGCTCGATGTCCACGTTGAGGTACTTGATTCGTGTGCCGTCCACAACATTGCCAAGGTACTGAACCGTGTAGGTGCGCCCCGGCGGATTGGAACTGCGGGGATCATGCACCAGGCAGACATATTCCTCCATGGGAGTGGAGATGTATTTTTCGGCGAACTCGAGAGGCGTCATTTCACCGTCGCGGTGGAATTCGCCGTCCTTGTCCTTCCACTGCCAGTCGAAGTTTTCGGGCGGGTTGCCAAGGTGGATGCACAGGATCTGGTAGACAGCCTGCAGGGCCTCCTGTTTGGCTTCCCTCATGGCCGATGTACCGCCTTCATCGGCGTATATGCGCCGGATGTTGCGGGCGCCCTGCCTCACCTGGTAGTTGAGCCCGGCGTTCATGCGCATCGAGTTGGCGGAGCTCTCCGTCTCGGGCATCACTGTCTTCGGCACCACGCCGTGCTTCCGGACGAGGCTGACGAACATGTCCCACTGCCCGCCGTCCCCCAGGGGCTGCTGCAGCAGCCAGGCGACCACGCGGTCGTCTACGGGCCGGTCTGCGGTCTCGATGACCGCTTCCAGGACATAGTTGGCTCGTTCCATCTTGTCCCAGAACATCACATAGCTCTGGCTGAACTCGAACTCCTTGACGTTCAGCAGGTTTCGCGTTTCCGACCGGAACAGGTTCAGACCGGCGAAGGCCCAGCAACGTCCCGAGCGAGCCTGATTGGTAACGCTCCAGTCGTCGAGGACGGTTGAGAATGAGTTGACCGCCTCGGTAACGATGCTGCGGTTCAGGGCCACGTCGTTGACGTCGTGCTGCGCTACAACGTTCTGCATCAGCTGGTGGGCGGGCTGCGACTCGTAAGCCTCCTTGAAGGCCTCCAGGGAAGCGGAGTCCAGCGCCCCGGGGTTCGTCTCGGTGGTCATGATTTGCGTCCTCTATGCTTGTGGATTTTGGGATTACTATCCAATGCGCTGGTCAGTCGGCGGGAGCCGGCACCGGAACCATGCTGCCAACGACTTCGCCTATCTCGGCCACGGCTCTGTCGATTTCCTCCGCGGTTGTAAAACGTCCCACAGAGAAGCGAAGGGTTCCCATCGCATATTCTGTTGGAACCTTCATCGCTGACAATACATGGGACACTTCGATCTGCTCGCTGTGGCAGGCCGCGCCGGCGGAGGCAGCCACGGTTGGAAGAGAAGACAGAATTCGGTCTGCCTCCATTCCCTTGAACGAGATGCTGGAGGTGTTGGGCAGGCGCTTGTCCGGATGGCCGTTCACCCGAGTGGTGGCGGCTTTCCCAAGCAGCCCCTGTTCGAGCCTGTCGCGCATTGCCGACATATGCCGGGAGTATTCGTGGAGATTCTGCTCTATCAGTTCACAGGCCTTGCCTAGTCCCGCCATATGTATCACGTTCTCGGTCCCAGCCCGTCGGTCCATCTCGTGGTTGGCGCCGTGCATTAGCTTTTCCAGGCGGGTGCCGGGGCGAATGTACAGTGCTCCGATTCCCTTCGGGGCGTAGAGCTTGTGGCCGGCGATGGACAGCAGGTCCACGCCCAGGTCGTCCACCCGCACCGGAATCTTGCCGACGGACTGCGCGCAGTCGGCGTGCACGAGTGCCCCATGCCGGTGGGCGATGTCGGCTATCTCGCGAATTGGCTGGATGGTACCGACCTCGTTGTTGGCATGCATTATGGTGACCAGGACGGTTTCGGTGCTGATGGCCTCCCGCAGCTCCTTGGGATCTACCATGCCATGCTCGTCCACGGGCAGGTAGGTGATACGGAAACCGTGTCCTTCGAGATAACGGCAGACCTCGGTAACAGCGGGGTGTTCTACGGAGGAGGTAATGACGTGGTTGCCACGCTGGCAGTGAGCCTCGGCCACGCCCTTTATAGCGTGGTTGTTGGCCTCGGTGCCTCCGCTGGTGAAGATCAGATCGTCTTCATGACATCCCAGCAGAGACGATACCTGCCGGCGTGCGTCGTCGACTCCTTTGTGTGCTTCCTTACCGAATGAGTGGCCGCTAGACGGGTTGCCAAAGAAGCCATGTAGGTATGGGAGCATCGCTTCGGCTACCTGTGGGTCGATAGGCGTTGTCGCGTTATAGTCCAGGTAAATTTCGCCCATCGTCGTCTCCTGTTGGAACCATGCTAGTAGCGCCCATTATAGCCCACGGTTTCCTCAAATTGTCCGAGTATTCCAGGAAATCGCAGAGCGCACGAATACACAGGAGCGAACTCATTGGAACAATTAGAGTCAATGCGACCGGAGTGCTGAGATGAAGTTTTTGAAAAGAGACTGTGGGTTGCGAAAAACACAGAGGACGCAGAGTGGGCCAAAGAGAAGGGACGATCAACGTTGAGAACAAGCCCAAGCCCGCTTTCTAAACAGAGAAAGGAGTGAACAGCCGTGAAAATTCAGTAGACAGTGAGAAGGGAAGACTTGAGACGTGCGCCAAATATAGGGAACTCAACTGCAGACTCATATCGGAGATCTGGCTTGGTGGGCCTAAGTGTACCGTATTGCGAACTTTTCGGTGGGAGGTTCGGCTCAGGAAGGTTGCGGTGGCCCCATAGTTCCCCTTATGCATCGCCTTTGATGTATAGTTCCAGCCGATTGTTGTGAATGAGGCTTCTATACTCATTTCATTTGTACCTCACTTCGTCGCTCCATATCGAGCAGGGCACGATTTCGCTCAACACCCCAGCGATAACCTCCAAGCTCACCATTTCCGCACAATACTCGATGGCAAGGTACCAGCACACCAATGCGGTTGGCTGCACAAGCGGAAGCAACGGCCCGAACGGCTTTCGGCTTTTCGATTCGTGCCGCAAGGTCCCCGTAACTGATCACATCTCCCTCTCTCACACTTAAGAGAAACCGCCAAACCTTCATTTGAAAGGCTGTTCCGAACATATCGAGCGGCAGATCGGGTAGAGGTGCGCCTTGGTTGATGTGTGCATCCAGCGCATCAATCCAAGCGTCGAGCTCGAGGGCGTATTGCGCGGCTGAGGCTATGAGTCTTGCCATCGGAAATTCCGCTCGCAGTTGCTCGAAAAGGTTCCTCAAATCCTTGCCAAACTGCACGAAGCACACGCCTCGTGCAGTGGCCGCCATAATGATGGGACCGAGTGCCGTATCCCGATATGCGTATGTGATCGTCTCTCCCGCGCCACGAGCCCGGTAGGCCTTTGGTGTCATGCCGAGGTTACGCACCTCTTCGCCGTAGACTCGACTTATGGACCCAAAACCCGCCGAAAAGATTGCGCCGGTGACATCGTCGCCTTCCTTCAGTGCCACTTTGAAGCGCTTCATACGAATCGCGTCCTGATAGGCTTTGGGGGAAACTCCGAACGCCGCCTTGAAGGCGCGCTGAAAATACGATGGCGAAAGGCTCGCTTGGCTTGAGAGTTCGCCCAACGTCAGACGTTCATCGGCGTGCTCTTCAATGTATTGGGCGACCTTCACGAGCACACTCAACCCCGGCACAGTGTCAGTTGGCCGGCAGCGTTTGCAAGGCCTAAAACCTGAAGCCACGGCGGAGTCAGCGTCCGGGAAAAACCGTAGATGCTCCGGTCGCGCGGGCCGTGCGGCGCACGAGGGTCGGCAGAACACCCCCGTGGTGGTCACTGCAAAGAGAAAGCGACCGTCATAAGCCTTGTCCCGCGCCGCAAGTGCTGCGCGCATTTCCTGTTCAGATGGCATTGTCACGTTATTAACTCCCATCGCCTCGTCCTTATCGCCATTTGAACATGGTACCCACCGCACGTCTATCCGTTTCTTGCCGGATAATTTCCTGGGGAGCAGGAGGGACTTGTGGATCAATTTGTGAGCCTGAATCAAAAGCCTGGCTTTTACAAAATTTAGAGCGCAACAATCGGATGTTTCCCCGCGCCGCCCTCCGCTAGCCTAAGCCACGACAGCCCAGCGCTGGGCTCGAGCGTCTAGCTGCATGGCTTTCAAGCAAGAATGCAAGGGGCGGAGTAATGAGTGCAAGAAAGACGGTTGTGGCCATAATCATAAAGCGGACCCACTTTGCTGCGTGGATCGTTGCCTTCTTCGTGGTATTCGCTTGGGCCATCAATTTCGTGCTGGCAAAACACGCGCTCGATCAATTTGACATCGGTCCTTTCAACTTTGTCCGGTTCAGTGGAATGGTTGTTGTGGGTTGGTTAGTGCTGTTGACGACTGGCGGAGTCCGATCAATTAAACCAGGAGATCGTCTCCGCCTTTTGATTGTCTCAGTCGTCGGGTATTGTGGGTATGTCTTCGGATTCAGTGTTGGACTTCACCTCACCAGCGCCTTCTCTGCATCGTTGTTACTGGCGCTGGTCCCACTGTGGATTATCGTTTTTAATAGCTTGGTCGAGCGCCGGTTTCCAAATATCCTTTCATTGTCTGCCTTCGCACTCGCATCGGCAGGGGTTGTTACTTTTGTTGCGGCTCGCACATCCCTCTCACTTGGATGGGGCGATCTTATCTCTTTAGTAGTTGCTGGGTTCTATGCTGGGTACTTATTGCTAAACCGCCCCTTGATAAACCGGTATCCTCCGTTCACACTTATCACTTACGCCGCGACATTGGCAGCGCTCCCTGTGCTTGCTCTAACTACATACTCAATCGTGGGGCAAGACTGGTCCACGATTTCCTCGACGGGTTGGTTTGCTATGGGCTGGGTAATAATCGGGCCCGTGTTCGTTGCCTGGTCCGTGTGGAACTGGGTACAACGACACCTGGCTACCACTAGAATTGCGCCACTACTTTTCCTTGTTCCGGTTATCAGTGGATATGCGGCCTGGCTGATACTGGATGAGCCCATTCAACTCGGTCAAATCGTCGGAACGGCTGCTGTCATTGGCGGTCTGATTCTCAGTCGTAGGGCCAATTGAGATGGACCCGGTTATTGGGACAATATCGGGGCGATACTAAGCTTTAGAACTGTTGGTCCTGCCATTGGCACGAACAACCGTTCCGGTGGTGGAGGTGAGGGGGGTCGAACCCCTGACCCCCTGCTTGCAAAGCAGGTGCTCTCCCACTGAGCTACACCCCCACGCATAAAGAAAAGAGCCGAAGCAAATACCACTAGGTTCATTCTAGGCTATATCGCGCCTGTCAGCAATAAGACCTGCGTAAGTTGCTATTCCATATGCGTGGCCTCGCGCTAGCGATGTCCCGGGGCCCACTCAGCAACTGTTGTGAATCAGGCATCAGTATAGGAGACAAGAAATCCCACACCAAAGAGCTATTTGCGAGATTGCGGCCGCAACACGAACGTTTCTTCAGAGAAGATTACGTGTAGACAGGCAGGAGGTTGGCGCAGAGAAAGACAATCGATAATTTTGACTGCGCCTCCCGATTCTGAGGGCAGACCATCAAAACAACGGAAACATGTAGTCAGCGCCTCTCGATCATCAATGCATTGTCGGGGTATCCGAAAAGGGACACTACGCGGCGAGCGCGACGTTCGATAAGATCTCCAGCGCCTTGACAGGAAGCGAATATCCCTGTTTCGCCGATTTCTCTGGGCAAATGCACTTCCTCAGGATTGCGAGAGAAATATGGAATCGACCGCCCGCGAATTTCTAGTATCTTATCGAAGTCCTCGGCACGGCGATCTTTGATAGTTTCGCATACCCCAGTCAGTAACTCAGGCCAGGACCGGACTTCAGTCCGTTCCGATTCAAAGGTGAAAGCGGCAGGCCTGCTGCGAGAGCCTCCCCCGCCCGAAGCGTTTTGGCTCTCACCAGCAGAGGCCAGCAGCTCCGCTCTATTGTCTACCAGTAACCTTCTGACCATCCTGTTTTCCGGGCGCACCCCTATCTTCACTTCCGCGGCGGTCGCTATGAGTTCTACAAGCCCTTCATCCAGGCCGGCCACAACTTGCTGCCATCCTTCGACGATCGCCGAGTGCATTGCTTCGTCTCGATTTCTCTCCCTGAGGGCCCTTTCCGCGGACCTTACCGCCTGACCGTTGTTGACTTTGTCCTTCGCCAAGTATTTGCTCAGTTCTTCAGTTGCCTCTTCAAAGTCTTCCCTAAGGTCCACTTCACAAAAGAGGCTCTGCTGCCGTTCAACCTCGGACGTCCCCAGGAACAGCATCCAGGCGAGTCCGTTTGTCAGAATTCCAATCTCCGCTTCGGCTCTTTCGCAATTGTTCAACAACCTGCGATGATGTCGTTCGTTTGCCAGATTGTCATCCAACGCCTTGACCTCAATGAGCGCCTTTGGTTTGGTCGCAGCGCGCATTCTGGAAGACTGAGCTGCTTTTAGTGCAAAGTCGACCCTAGTTGAGCCAACCTTGTATTCCGGCTCAACTTCCGACAAGTCAAATGCGCTCCATCCTGCGGCGTCAAGTACACGTAGCACGACGCCCTGCTTCATTGCGGTCTGGTTAAGTTCCT
This sequence comes from Dehalococcoidia bacterium, assembly GCA_963667415.1. Lineage (GTDB taxonomy): Bacteria > Chloroflexota > Dehalococcoidia > Lucifugimonadales > UBA3495 > VXOI01. Next base: position 2,538,437 of record OY763410.1, read on the forward strand.
CAAGCATGGGATTTCTGTTGAGTTCGTGCACAACTTGATATATGGAGTCCCTATAATTGGGTCGCACCATGAGATCGCCGTCCTTACACTCAAGAATTTAAGTCTCGCTTACTCGGCCAAACACAATTATGCGTGGCAAGTGCGCCGAAACAGAATTGAACCTGCTGTGCAGTTCTCGACACAGTGGAGTTACCTTACAGTCCTCTGTATATAACACAAGGAGGTTATTTGTGGCAATGGAAAAAAAGGGACTTCATCCCATTGATTTAGCTAGGCTGTGCCTGGGATTCGGATGGTGAAGGACCGCCGGATTTACTAGATTGTCCGGCATTTCGCCGAGCATTACTTTAACAACTTCGCCGGCGGCCCGCTGCTCCAGTTCCAGAGTCGATTCCTGAGAAAAGAAAGCAACATGAGGGGTAATGATAATGTTGTCGAGGGACAACAACGGGTGTTCCTTCGATGGAACATTATCTACCATCACGTCCAAGCCGGCGCCCGCAATGGAACCCGAACTCAGCGCTTCGAACAGCGCCTCTTCATCTATCAGAGGGCCACGAGCGGCATTGATTAGAAAAGCCTCGGGCTTCATTGCCTCAAGTTCTGCCCGGCCAATCAGGTTCCTGGTGCTCTCGGTCAATGGGGTGTGCAGACTGACGAAGTCCGAATCGGAAAGGAGGGTATGCATATCCACGAGTCGACCACCGGTCTCGTCAACAGTTTCCTGAGAAACTACAGGGTCCGAAGCTAGTACATTTAGGCCGAACGCCTGCGCTTTGGCCGCTACGGCCCTTCCTATACGGCCAAAACCCACGATGCCGATAGTCTTTCCCCTTAGACGCATCATTCGCATTGTCAGTGGCTGACTTCCCCAGCCACTGTCTTTTACCGAACGGTCGAACAGCGCGATCTTTCTGTTCCACGTATGGAGCAGGGCCATTACATGGTCAGACACTTCATCTACGCAATAGTCAGGCACATAGGTTACGGCAATTCCCAATTCTGTAGCCGTGTTGACTGCAATGTTATCGACTCCGACACCGAAGCGCCCAATGGCAACGCACTTTTCTGCTGCTCGCACTACATTTTCGGTTACAAGGGCAAAGCAGGTCATGATGGCGTCGGCATCTCTTGCCAATTCAATGAGCGTCCCCTCGTTGCCATCAGGAGCAACGATTAACGAGCCGCCGCCCGCCTCCAGTACCTGGCGTTCCGGATCTGTTGAAGGCCAGACGTGATCGGTAATAAGCACTTTCCAACTCATCTGGTTCCCTCTTAGTGAAGCTCGTAGTAGCCTGTTCTCGGAAGCAGTTTCTATTGCGGTTCTATAATTTGGGGCATGGGCTTGAACATGCACCCCTCAACGAATAACTCGAAGAAGTCGTGAGTTGTCTCAAGCTCTATGTGCTCTATCTGCCCGATAGAAGCCTCGATTCGCTTTCGATGTTCTGTGGACAGGAGCATGATCGTCGCCCCTTCAAGTGCGGCATTGCCCACTTTCTCGACGCGGTCATCGGCAAAATTCGCAATGAATCCGATTTCTCTCGCGTTGCTTACATCCAGATAGTTGGCGAACCCGCCCGCCAAGAACAACTTCGATATCTCTTCCACGGGTATCCCTTGGCGCCGCAGGGTTATGAACTGTCCGCAATAATTGGCGGCCTTCGCTTGGGCCAAGGCGCTGATATCTGCTCTGGAAAGTGACATATCCTGTTCAGGCGCGAACGCAAACTCGCGGGCGCCGCCGGATAGCACCCCCAATTCGTTCATCATTCCCGTTGCACGCAATTCCGCCAGCAAGTCCACCAGCCCGGACCCGCAGATCCCCTGTGCCGTCGCATCGCCAATGGTGGTCACCTCGGCGTTTCCATCGCGAATGCGCACGGACTCCACCGCTCCATCGTACCCTGGCATCCCGAAGGTCACCTCGCCACCCTCGAAGGCAGGCCCGGCGGGACACGAAGCCGCCACCATCCCGTGCCGGTTTCCAATCACGACCTCGGTGTTGGTTCCGATGTCCACCAGCATCACTGGCTCTTCCTGCTCGTCCATCCCGATGGCCAGCAACGCAGCGGCGATGTCGGCTCCCACGTGGCAGCCTATCAGCGGGCCGCCGTACACGTGGGCTTTCGGGAAGACTCTCAGGCCCGCGGCCTGGGCGTTGGATTCAAGCGCGGTCCCGGTTCGGTGCCCCTCTTCGTACTCTAGTTCCACCTTCGACTTGTACGGCTTCTCGCCGACAGATTGAACGTTAACGCCGAAGGCTATATCGCGCATGGTAGTGTTGCCCACCATTACCACTTCGTAAATCTGCCTGCGGTGTGCATCCACCTCACGGGTAAGTTCGCCAATCTCGAAATTGATCGCCGCGATTATGGCAAGACGCAACTCTCCCCTGTTTCGACCTCGGTCATAGGATATTCGATTCATGACGTCGCTGCCCCCGAAACGCTGGGGATTTTCGAACGACGAAGTAGCTACGACCTCTCCGGATTCCAGGTCCACCAGGTTCATCGCCACCGTGGTGGTCCCAATGTCCACCGCCAAGCCCAGGATTCTCCCCCTGTAGGAATCCACCGGCTGCCCCGCAACGGTTACTTCATCGCCGTCCCGCCTCACGAGTGGGTTCAGTTCCACGCGGCGGCGAACCCCCTCGTTCAATATCCGCGGCTGACGGCGAAGGACCGAGAACTCTATGTCCTGAGACGGGTCTGTAATGATGGCCCGGCAGGCCAACCTGTAGCTGCCAGACAGGAAATACTCGTCCCGGGTGGAGGGCATGAGTCCCTCTGCCCCTTCCTTGACCTCCACGATGCACTCATGGCAACTCCCTCCTCTCCCGCAAGAGGAGGGAATGCGCACACGCATGAAGTCCGCGTAGTCAAAAAGAGTCTTGCCGGCGTGAGCCTGAACCTCGCGCCCGTTTAGCCTTACTGGTGCCATGTGGGCATTCTAGCAAATCGCGGCCGGAAAAGGGGAACGGCACGGCCCGTTAACTTCGATCGGTCTGATTCACCATTCGTCAGAGCGGGTCACGCCTCCCAGGCTGAGCGGTAATCGAGGTTGTCGTCCCCGGTGCACGGGTACAGCTCTCCCTCAGGAACGGAGCGGTCCTGGTTGCGGCACCCGAACTTGGCAGTGCAGCGGTCCAGCGCGTTCTTGTACGGGCAACGGTAGGTCGACACCACGTTGACCGTCTCGGAAATCCCCCGGAAAATCTCCGTGAGCCGTTCCACGCTCCTGCGGTACCGCTCCGGGTCTGCCCGTTGTGGCTCATCCGACATTCGTTACCCAGCCACCGTCGCCACTTCTACGCCAGCCGGTCCAACGAAATCCTTGGCCAGTTCCACGCAGGCCATGGCGTCCTTGCCGTACCCGTCCGCTCCCATATCGTCGGCGAACTCCTGCGATAGTGGCGCTCCTCCCACCATGATGCGCACTTCCCCGCGCAGGCCCGCTTCCTCGAACGCCTCGACGGTGCGCCCCATGTTTGGCATGGTGGTGGTCAGCAGCGCCGACATCCCCAGTATGTCTGCCCCTTTGTCCACCACTTCCTCTATGAACTCGTCCGACTGCGTGTCCACGCCCAGGTCGTGTACCACGAATCCTGCTCCCCGCAGCATCATGATGCACAGGTTCTTGCCTATATCGTGCAGGTCGCCCTTCACCGTTCCCATAACCACGGTCCCGATGGGCTCGATGCCGGAAGCCGATAGAATCGGCTCGATGTGGGCCATGCCGGCCTTCATCGCCCGGGCCGCGACAAGCACTTCGGGCACGAAGATTATGTTGTCACGGAACTTGACGCCCACTATGGCCATGCCCGCGATGAGACCGTCGTCCATCACCGTGTTGGCCGAGAATCCCTCACCCAGTGCCTGTAGGGTCAGGCGGTCGACTTCCTGGTTCTTGCCGGTGATCAGCTGGTAGGAGATTTCCTGCATCAGCGGGTCGGCCTCGTCCCACAGCGCGCGGATGTGCCGCTGCTCGTCGGGATTCTCGACGTAGGCCAGTTCCTCTTCCAGTCCCTCGTGAACGATGGGCATTTGCTATACCTCTGGTTGCTGTTGATTACTGTGTTCCACGGTCCAGTCCTTGACCGCCTGCGGAATGGCCATCAGGTTCTCAATCTTGGTCGCCAGAGGAACTGCGCACTCGGGCGCTATCATCTGCACGCCCGCGTCCAGGCAACGGTACACTTCCTGCCGCACCTGCTCCGGGCCTCGAGCGTAAAGCGTTTCCGGGTTGTTGATGTTGCCCACCAGCCCGATGCCACCGTCAACTGCCGCCATGGCCTCGTGCGGGTCGTTCTTCGAGTCGAAGTGGAAGGAGGCCATGCCCGTCTGGGCGATGTAGGGCATCCGGTCTATTGTCCTGCCGCAGATATGCAGTATCAGGGGCACTTTCAGGCGCTCCGCCATCTCGGCATGTATGTCCTGGAGGAACCGTTTGTAGTAGTCGCCGCTCACTAGGTCGCCCGTGGCATGGTCAGGGAAGGTAAGGGCGTCCGCTCCTGCTTCGATCTGCGCCTCGCCGAACAGCACCGATAGCTCCTTGAGCTTGTGCATCGCCCGCATTGTCTCGTCCGGATTGTCCACGGTTCCCAGGAGAAACGACTCCACCCCGAAGACGTGATACCCCAGCGTCCACGGACCCATCGTCTTTCCGATGATGGCTACCTCGTCTCCGTACTCCGCCTTCAGCTGGCGGATGGACCCGGTGATGGCCAGCATGTCCCGGTGCTCCAGGATACCCGGGGGAATGTGGATGTCGTCGGCCGTCTTCCAGATGGGCCGGTACATCCGCACTGTGGGCCAGTTGTCCTTGTCCTCCCACTGCATCTCGCAGCCCAGAGCCGACGATTCCTGGATGATGCTGAAGTAGGGCATGATGGAATCGAAGCCCAGCTCAGTGTAGCCCGTTGCTGCCAGCCGCGCGGCCAGTTCCGGGTCCTGGCATGCCTGAGGGAACGGTGCGTCAACCAGGTCCATCAGCTCCACGGTTGCCACGTTCGTCGGGTTGGCAACCGGGGCTCGGTCCACCGGCTGCCGGTTCAGCGCAGCCATGGTGCGTTCCTTCGGCGTCATCGTTTCAGTGAAGGCCATGTCTGTGCCTCCTAGAATTGGCTTTTGGAAGACAATATCCTTGCGGAGATTCGGATTGAGGCTGATTGCTACAAATCCTCTAGCCTTAACCCAGTATCCTTGGCGATGCGCGCCAGCATCCTAGGCCCGATTTCTTCACGATCGTGGAACGCAAACACGTAATCCGGCCAGCCGTCCTTCTCCAAAGTTCTATGCGATCCTGATTGCCTTTTTACTTTCCACCCAGAGCGCAGTAAAGCCGCCAATATCCTTCTCGCCCGACTACTTGGCCATCTGATCATGCCGCCTTGAACGAAACGTTTAGGAACTCTGGCGCTTCTTCCCCGTTCTCCAGCCGTTCGGCGATAACCCGGAGGGCAAGGGCCTGCACTCTTGCAATTGCCTCATCGCTGGTTTGGCCATACGTTAGCGCACCCGGGATCTCACTGACTTCAGCGATCCACCGACCATCTAGTTCTCTTTCTGTTTCTATCGTGAATGTTAGAGCCATCAATGCACATCCGGAGCATCTCTAAGTTTGCGAGAACCCCAGTGTACCCGTCGTCATCTGCCCCCGCATGGCCTCGGCGGCCATCATCGTCTCTACGCTGGAAATATTGCGCGAATAGGGCAGCAGCACACGCATCAAAGCGTCGTGTGGCAACCCGCAGGAGAATGCTACGCCGAATTCTCCAACCTGGTCCATCTCGCCGTACCGCGTGAAACCTGCAAGAACCATCCGCAGGCGCATTGCGGCGTTGCGCGCTTCGCCTTCCAGCGATACTTCGTACACGGCCTGCCCATTGCCCTCTGTGTCCGTTGGCGGCTGTACCCGTATGGTAAACGCCGACTTCGAGTCCTGTATACTCAGCTCTCCCTGCGGAGGAGCGTAGTCCGGCGCCTTGCCGACTGCCTGGGACATCACGAACCGAAGGGTCCTCTGGTGCAGGTGCCCGCATGGAAAGCGCACCTGGTTGTGGGTACCTTCCACCCCTTGCATACCGCCGAGGGCAATCATCTGGTCCCTGATCTCTGTGATCCGTTTCTCCACCCCCTCTTTGCGGCTGAATGTCCAGATGGTGCAGATGCCATCCTTCACATACAGGCCCACGCTGATGTCGTGGAAGCGGCGGTCAAGTGGCACCAGTTCCAGGCATTGCCCGTAGCGCTCGATCACTTCTGCAGGCCGAAGCATGTCAGTGTTGGTCGCCATCGTGCCCTCCCTGGCGTCCGACGGCGATGGCCAGTGCCCTGATGTGCTCTGGGCCGGTGCCGCAGCAGCCTCCGATTATGTTCACCCCGAGGTTTGCCAGTTCCTTGAACCGCTCTGCCATGTATTCCGGTGTTTCGGGATAGATAATTTCGCCGCCACGCATTGCCGGTATGCCCGCATTGGAATGTATCAGCAGGAAGCCGTCGGTCTCGTTTCTCATTGTCCGGGCAATGTCCACCATGTTGTCTATTCCGTTGCCACAGTTGGAACCGACCACGTGGGCCCCCGCGTCTTCCATCGCCTGCACTGCACGTTCGGGTGTTACCCCCATCATGGTGAAGAACCCCCGCGGACCCTTGTCAAACACCATTGTTGCCATCACCACAAGATCCGTGTTTTCCCGTGCCGCCCGGACGGCCAGCGTGGCTTCTTCGACGGCCGTCATGGTCTCCACCACCACTCCGTCTGCGCCCCCAGCTTCCAGGGCCTTCACCTGCTCAACGAATGCGTCGTACATCTCGGCTTCCGAGACCGGACCCAGCGGCTCCAGGAACTCCCCAGTTGGGCCGACCGACGCGACAACGAACCTGCCCTCAGACGCTTGGCTTCGCGCGTGCTCGGCGGCCAGGCGGTTGAACTCCGCGACCCGTTCGCCGTGGCCGTACTTCCTCTGCATGAAGACGCTGCAGCCAAATGAGTTGGTCAATACAATGTCGGAACCGGCATCGAAGTACCGCCGGGCCATCTCTTGCACGACCTGCGGGTGGCTGGCGTTGAATTCCTCAGGGCAGCCACCCGGCTCCAGCCCGTGTTGCTGCAGAAAGGTGCCCGTGGCCCCGTCGGAAATCAGCAGATCGCCCCGTTTCAGACGCCCCAGCAGCGCCCCCGGGCCGGTTTCGTCCTTCATAAGCGAGCAGGCCCTCCGCGCTAGCCTCGTGAGGTCGCATTTTATGCCCCCGTTGTGAGTGCCCGCAACAATGGGCCTCGCGTTTGTCGGCTTTGTATTGTCGGCGGGGGGTGTGGTTAAATCTACCCAGCTTGAATCTTAGGGAGGCGGTCCGCGATGACCAGCTATCTTTCCCACCTTGAATGCACAATCTGCGGTGCGGAGTATCCCTCGGACCGCCTGTCCGGTGTCAGCCCATGCTGCGGCAAGGTGCTCTACGCTCGTTACGACCTGCCCCGCATACGGGCCGAGGTCGACCGCGACCGCTTGGTTGAACGCCCCGCCAATATGTGGCGCTTCCAGGAACTGTTGCCGGTGGACGACCCTTACAACATCGTGTCCCTTGGCGAAGGCGGCACGCCTCTAATCGAGGTGAAGAATCTCGGGGAAAAGCTCGGTGTGTCCAACCTTTATGTCAAGGAAGAGGGGCTGAACCCCACCGGTACGTTCAAGGCCAGAGGCATCGCCGCAGCCATTTCCAAGGGACTGGAGCTCGGTGCTACCGGGTTCACAATGCCGTCGGCTGGCAACGCGGCCGGAGCGGCAGCGGCCTACTGTGCCCGCGCCGGTTTGTCGGCCAAGGTGTTCATGCCTCAGGACGCACCAGACTCCAACAAAAAGGAGTGCCTGGTTGCCGGCTCGGAGCTCAATCTGGTCGACGGGCTGATCGGCGACGCGGGGCGGCAGGCCGTCGCCGTCGCCCAGGAACAGGGCTTGTTCGACCTGTCGACGCTCAAGGAGCCATACCGCGCCGAGGGCAAGAAGTCCATGGGCCTCGAGCTGGCCATGCAGTTCGGCTGGCGCATGCCCGAGGCAATCATCTACCCCGCCGGCGGCGGCACCGGTATCATCGGCATGCACAAGGGCTTCCTCGAACTGCTGGAGCTCGGCTGGATCGTGGGCGACCTCCCCAAGTTCATCGCCGTCCAGGCCGAGGGCTGCCAGCCCATCGTACGGGCCTTCAACGAAGGTAAAGACACCGCCGAGCCTTGGCAGAATGCCGCCACCGTGGCCGATGGCCTGCGAGTCCCCGGCCCCTTCGCCGACTACCTGATGCTCAAAGCCATCCGCGAAACCGGCGGTACCGCCCTGGCTATCTCAGACGACGACATGGTCGCTGCAATGTATGAGATGGCCACCGCAGAGGGCATCTTCGCCTGCCCCGAAGGCGCCGCAACGCTGGTCGGTTACAAGCGCCTGATCGAAGCCGGTTTCCTTCGCCGAGACGAGACCACCGTGCTCTTCAACACCGGTTCCGGGTACAAATACCTGCAGCTTATCGAGGGCAGCGCCAGCTAGTTCCCCGGGCACCTCGAGCATTCGACAGGCCCGCCTGTTGCGGTTATCATAGCCGGAAAATTCGATGCTGGATTTTCCGGCATTTAAATGTGCATTTTTAGGAGCGAGTCATGCGTCGCGTTGCCATCGTCTCACCCGTCCGCACCGCTGTTGGGAACTTCGGCGGCACCCTGCGGGACGTGTCCGCCGCCGAGTTGGCCAGCACCGTAATCAAAGAATCCCTTGACCGTTCCGGCGTCGACCCCGCCAGGATCGACGACGTCATTCTCGGCCACGGCTACCCCAGCGGTGAGAACCCCGCCATTGGCCGCCTCGCCGCGCTGAAGGCCGGTCTACCCATCGAGGTGCCGGGCTACCAGCTCGACCGCCGCTGCTCCTCCGGACTGCAGGCCATCCTAAACGCCAGCATGCTGGTACAGACCGAAAACGCCGACGTTGTCGTAGCTGGCGGCGTCGAGAGCATGAGCGGCGCCGAGTTCTACAGCAACGAGTCCCGCTGGGGCGCCCGCTACGGCTCGGTGACCTTCCACGACCGCTTGGCCCGCGCCCGCGTCACCATCTCTCCAGACGAGCGCTTCGGCCCTATCCCCGGTGGCATGGTGGAGACCGCCGAAAACCTGGCCCGCGAGTACGAAATCGCCCGTACCGAGCAGGACGAGTACGCCCTCCGCAGCCACCAGCGTGCCGTTGCCGCCCAGACCGAGGGCCGCTTCGACAGGGAAATCGTCGGCGTCCCCGTCCCCCAGCGCCGCGGCGACCCGGTCCCGTTCGAAAAGGACGAGGGCCCCCGCGCCGACACCAACATGGACACCCTCGCCCGCCTGCGCCCCGTGATGCGCGACGGCACCGTCTCTGCCGGCAACGCCAGCAGCCAGAACGACGCCGCGTCCGTTTGCCTCGTCGTCGGCGAAGACAAGCTGGAAGAGCTTGGACTAACCCCCATGGCCTTCCTCCGCGGCTGGGCCGTCACCGGCTGCCACCCAGCCACCATGGGCATCGGCCCCGTCCCGGCGGTCAACAAGGTCATGGGCAAGGTCGGCCTCTCCCTCGAAGACATGGATCTCATCGAATTGAACGAAGCCTTCGCCGCCCAGGTTCTGGCCGTCCTCCGCGAGTGGAAGCTCCCCCACGAGGACAACCTGAACGTCAACGGCTCCGGCATATCTCTCGGCCACCCCATCGCCGCCACCGGCGCCCGCATCCTGACCACCCTGCTGCACGAGATGGAGCGTCGCAACGCCCAATTCGGCCTCGAGACCATGTGCGTAGGCGGCGGTCAGGGCGTTGCCGCCGTCTTCGAGCGAGAGTAAACCGGACCGGAAAGACCACGTCGATCTCGGATAGCCACACCAACACCCGGAGAAACAAGATGGCAAGCAACCAGGATATCCCCGATGTACTGGTAATCGGCGCCGGAGCCTCCGGCGCGGCCTTGGTCTGGAGCCTGGCCGAGGCGGGTATCAACGTCCTCTGCCTCGAGCAGGGAGACTGGGTCGCCCGCGACGCCTTCCCCGCCAACAACGCCGACAGCCAGATCCACTGGCAGACCGACTTCCATCCCGATCCCAGTGTGCGCCGGCTGCCCGTGGACTACCCCGTAAACAGCGACGCCTCGCCCATCGCGCCCTACATGTACAACGCCGTGGGCGGCAGTACCGTCCATTACGGCTCCCACTACCCCCGCTTCCATCCCTCCGACTTTCGCGTGCGGACGCTGGACGGCGTGGCCGACGACTGGCCCCTCACCTACGACGAACTGGAGCCATACTTCGACCTCAACGACCGTATCATGGGCGTCTCCGGACTCCGCGGCGACCCTGCCTACCCACCCAAGCCCGAGCGGCCCTGTCCTCCCCTGTCCATCAGGCCCGGCGGCGAGGCCCTCGCCAAGGGCTTCGATAAGCTCGGTTGGCACTGGTGGGCCGCAGACACTGCCATTTCGTCCGTCAGCTACGACGGCCGCGAGCCCGACTCCGGCGGCTATCTCCGCTCCCTCGCCAGCACCGACCTCACCTACTGGCCTAGGGCCCTCGAACTCGGTGCTCAGCTCAAAACCAACGCCCGCGTCCGTGAAATCCTGGTAGACAGCACCGGCAAGGCCACCGGCGTCCTGTACTACGACGGCGACGGCAACCTGGTCGAGCAGAAAGCCAAGTCCGTCGTTATGGCCTGCAACGGCATCGGCACCCCGCGCCTGTTGCTGAACTCCACCTCGCCGCTCTTCCCCGACGGCCTGGCCAACAGCAGCGGCCTCGTGGGTAAGTGCCTGATGCACCACCCGGCCGGCGTCGTCGTCGGTGTCTTTGACGAGTGGCTCGGAACCGAGGACGGATTCCCCCGTGGCAGCACCATGCTCAGCCAGGAGTTCTACGAGACCGACACCAGCCGCGGTTTTGTGCGCGGTTACGATTTGCAGATACTGGCCCTTGATGGCTCGCCGCTGCCCACAGCCCTCGGAGGCCTCCTTGGTGAGCGGATTCCCTGGGGCGAAGGCCATCATCAGGCCTTCGACGACCGCTTCGGCCACACAGTCGGCATCACCATCATGACCGAGGACCTGCCCGAAGAGCACAACCTCATCACCCTCGAACCCGACGAGACCGACAGCAACGGCATCCCCGCTGCCAAGGTCGAGTATACCGTCAGCGAGAACACCAACCGGATGCTCGACCACGGTGTCGAGCGAGCGAAGGAAGTCATGGAAGCCGCCGGGGCCAAGCAGATTCTGACCTCACGCCTGCGCCGCAACGCCGGTTGGCACCTGCTCGGCACCGCCCGCATGGGCACCGACCCGAGCACGTCCGTCGTCGACCGCTGGGGTCGCTGCCACGACGTGCCCAACATGTTCATCATCGACGGCAGCATCTTCACCACAAGTGCCTGCATCAATCCCACGTCCACCATCCAGGCCCTGGCGCTTCGCACCGCCGACTACCTCAAGGGTGAGGGCCGCGACTCCATTCGCTAGATCAGTCCGTCCACTGGCAATGCAAAACGACCCTCTCCTTCGGGAGAGGGTTTTTGATGGAGGAAATAAGAATGCCGAGGATAGTGCATTTCGAGATCTACGCCGACGACGTCGACCGCGCCAGCAAGTTCTATGAGGACCTCTTGGGCTGGGAGATCAGCAAGTGGGACGGCCCGCCCCAGATGGATTACCGCCTGGTTACTACCGGCAAGGAAGGCCCCGGAATCGACGGCGGCATCACTCGCCGACCTCCCGGCGGGATGGCCGGAGTCAACTACGTTGACGTCGAATCGATTGACGAATACCTGGAGAAAGTGAAGGCTGCCGGCGGGACCGTAGTTCAACCGAGGATTCCCATTCCCGGCATCGGCTACATCGCCATCTGCCTGGACACCGAGGGCAACCCCTTGGGCTTCTACCAGCACGACGAGTCCGCGTCGTACTGACACTTGTCCCTTGCCCGGGGCATATGCATTCACGTACAATTGTTCTGATGCACCTAACAGTGTACCATCATTAAGTCCATCCAGGATCGCGTCTCAATAAAGGGTCCGACTGATACTTGTGTTACAGAATGTTACAAAATGTTACACCTCCACGCGAGGGCGCTCGTAAGGGGTGATCAAAGTCCCGACTTGCATCCCGTCAATGCATGAGACTTAGTCCCATTTCGCCACTACGATCGAGAAGGTTCGGATCAAGGTGAAACTCTCAAACCAAGGGGCGCCCGTTGGACTGGACCGCCTGTTTAGGGACGTCGTCCATCCTTGCCCGCCCGTTGACACCCCAACAGGGCGGGCTTACGATTACGCTTGCCCGCGGCCTCATCTGGACTGCGCGGCTCGGTAAAGTTCGCACGACAAAATCCGCAACGAAAGGAAGACGAAAATGCCAGAAGTTTACGGCGTGGGAGATTTCCGATACGAATTCGTCGAGGATTGGGCTAAGCTCCCCGACGGCGTCAATTTCCAGGAATGTCCCGGTGTGGCCTGCGATTCCAACGATAACGTGTTCGTCCTGACCCGCGGCAAGCAGCCGATTATGGTCTTCGACCGCGACGGCAACTACATGCGCTCCTTCGGCGAGGGCCTGTTCAGCGACAACCGCACCCACGGCCTCTACATCGGCCACGACGACTCAGTACTCGCCGCCGACGATGGTATCCATACCATCCAGAAGTTCAGCTCCAACGGAGAGAAGGTCTGGGAATTGGGTGAGCGCAATAACCCGGCCGAGCGTTGGAGCGGCGAACCTTTCAACCGGCCCACCTCAGCCGCCACGAATCCGGCGAACGGCGACATATACGTCTCCGACGGCTACGGCAACTCCCGCGTTCACGTCTACAGCAGCCAGCTCGAATACAAGTTCTCCTGGGGTGAGCCGGGCATCGACGCCGGCCAGTTCATTCGCCCCCACAACATCGCCTTCGACAGCAACGAGCGCGTCTACGTGGTTGACCGAGAGTGCCACCGCATCCAGATTTTCGATCCCGAAGGCAAGTTCATCACCATGTGGAGCAACATCCACCGTCCCGACTCCATGGTCCTCTGGGGCGAGCACATCTACGTCGGCGAGCTGAACGGAATGGGCGGCGTTGACGACGCTCCCGGCCTAGGCCACCGCGTCAGCATCTACGACCTCGACGGCAACCGCGTCTGCATGTTCGGCGACAAGAACGAGGGCGAGGGCGGCGGTCAGTTCATCGCTCCCCACGGCATCGCCGTCGACTCCCACGGCGACATCTACGTCGCCGAGGTCTCCTACACCATCCGCGGCCAGCACATGAACCCGCCCCGCGAACTCCGCTCTCTCTCCAAGTACCGCCGGGTGTAGCGCATCGCAACCTCAACGAGAACGGGAGAGGGGCAAACCCTCTCCCGAGCCATTGGCAAAGCATGACCACACCGACCTTAGGGAAAATAGAGTCAATCTCCAATCTTCGTGACACTTGGGCCAATGAAGCTCAGCACTTTACGCCATGGCTTGCAAAGAACCTCGAGCAATTGGCCGAGGCGTTGGGGATGGATCTTGAGTTACAGCAGATCGAGGCACCGGTAGGGGGATATTACTTGGATATCCTTGCTACTGATCTGAACAGTAATCGGCCTGTGATTGTCGAGAACCAGCTCGAGGCTACCGATCACGTCCACTTGGGACAGTTGCTCACTTATGCCGCAGGATTCGATGCTGAGACGGTGGTGTGGGTTACGCGTGAGTTTCGAGATGAACATCGTCAGGCGATGGATTGGCTGAACCAGCGCACGGGCGAGGACACTCAATTCTTCGGTGTGGTTGTAGAGTTATGGAAAATCGGTGAGTCTCTGCCTGCGCCTCACTTCAGATTGGTTGCAACGCCCAATGATTGGCGCAAAATGCAAGTCAGTAAGACCACGCCCGGGCCTAATGTCGACCAAAACTATAAGTGGCGCCAACACCTCTTGGATGCCCTGAGACAAAAACGGGGGTTCACTTTTCGAAGAGCGGCAGAGGCAAAATCTCAGTGGCTGAGGATTGAGTTGCCTATTCCAGATATTAAGGTCTGGATCGCGGCAAAATGGAACAAAGGTAATCCTGGCATAGCAGTCATTGATCGGGAGCGAAGTGATAGAAGCGAGAGAGTGTTCCGTCATCTCGAAGATCACAGACTAGATATCGAAACAGCTCTTGTAGAATCGAGAGTAGGTGAATGGGTTGATAGAGAAGGTCGACGATCGTGGATAGCAATTTACCGTGATGGAAACATCTTTGAAGAACCTGAGAATTGGGATGAATTTTGTGATTGGACAATCACGAAACTGGACCTCTTCCGCCAAGTGATAACGCCGCGCCTCAAAGAATTTTCCGAACAGGAGCAAGCAACCCTTGAGTGAAATCGGCGAAACTACAACCGTGCAGTGGGACTCCGCCCTCGAGGCCATTGAACGCTGCTACGAACTCGGCTGGACCGACGGCCTGCCCGTGGTGCCACCTACGGAGGCCCGCGTCGCGGAGTTTATCGAGCGTTCCGGCCGCTCGTCCGGTGAAGTCATCGGCCAACTGCCCGAGCGTCGGCGCGAGATAACCGTCGGCAAGGTGGCGGCCAACGCCGTCATGGCCGGCTGCCTGCCCGAGTACATGCCTGTTGTCCTCACGGCAACCGAGGCCATGCTCGATCCGGTGTTCAACCTCGTCGGCCCATCCTCCAGCATGGGCGGCTCGGGCATCCTGACCATCATCAACGGGCCAGTCTGCCGCGAGCTGAACATCAACGCCCGCAACAACCTGTTCGGCCCGGGCAACCGCGCCAACGCCACCATCGGTCGTGCCGTCCGCCTCATCTTGATGAACGCCTGCGCCGCCATCCCAGGCGTCTTCGACCGCAGCGTCATCGGCCATCCGGGCAAGTACACCTACTGCATCGCGGAGGCCGAGACCGAAACCCACTGGACGCCACTTCATGTAGAGCGGGGATTCCATGCCGAGCAGAGCACCGTGACGGTTTTCGCCGGCGAGTCGCCCCGCCAGGTGCGCTCTGTGGGCCGTCCCGAGCCAATCCTGACGGCTATCGCCGATACCGCCTCCAGCCTGGGCACTAATATGTCCACTTCAGGCTCCGTCGGTGAGACCGGGACCGGTGTGAGACAGGGTGAAATCGTTGTGACCATTGCCGGAAACTCGGGGCTGTGGCGGGAATGGACAAAGGACCAGGTCCGCGATTTCATTTTCCAGCGCGCCCATCGTTCCGTCGCCGAATTGAAGCAGGCCCAGGTCCTCGCAGGAGACGCGGAACCGGGCGATGAGTCTACTGCCGTGTCCCTGATTCCCGAACCAGCCGACATTCTGCTGCTCTTCGCCGGCGGCGAGGAGTCCAATATGTCCTCTGTAATTCCGAGTTGGGGCCCCAAAGTGGGCAGCACTGCGGTTACCAGGGTGATAAACTAGCCAGCAATTCAGTGGAATTGCCTTTTCTCGCTCTCGAGTCAGAGCAAACTACTGTCAGGAGGCACCCATGGTCCAGACCAATGAGCACGTTCTGGTTAACCCCGTTACCCAACCGGTGATTGCCCCCTTCAATGGCGCCCCCCGCCTTGCCAGTCTGGCCGGCACTCGGCTGGGACTCATTGACGACAGCAAGCGCAACGCCGACGTTTTGCTGGAAGAGCTCGCCGAGATACTGCGCACTCGTTACGAGATCGCCAGCGTCAAGTGGCACCGCAAGCCCAGCGCCTCGCGTCCCGCCGACCCCGAGGCACTCAAGGAACTGGTGGAGGAGTGCGACTCCGTGGTTGTCGCCATTGGCGATTGAGGGTCCTGCAGTGCGTGCAGTGTGCACGACGGAATTCACGTTGAGAACGCAGGCATCCCCTCGGCCACCATCTGCACCGACCGTTTCGTGCCAACCGCCACCGGCATGGCGCGAATGTGGGGTGCCCCGGACTACCCGACGATCTACACCGAGCACCCCATCGAGAACCTCAGCCGCGAAAGTCTGCGCGCCCGCGCCGAGGGCCTCGCCCCGTTGGTGGTTCAGGTCCTGACCGGCGAAGGCTAGAGAACACCTTCGCACAAACCCGTCTCGCGACCCGGGCCTGCCGTTCGCTTTCAAGTAATCGAAGCGCGAACGGCAGGCCCTACTGCGCCAACTCCTGGCGAAGTTCCGGCGGCAGCAGGTTGGGAATCGAGTCCTCGATGGGATACGATTCGTCGCAGGCCCCGCAGAACAGCGAGCCCGTGAGCACCTCGTCGGCTGCTTCTTCGTCGATTCTCAGCACCAGCTCTCCCTTGCAGACCGGGCAGGCCAGTATTTCCATCAGGTCCTTTTTCAAACGCGTCCCCTCCTTCTCGGTGCCTGATCGGTCAGGCAACCAGCGCATCTTCAATGATGGCGTCCAGCACGTCCGACAGACCGATGACCACGACGCCGATGACCAGCAGGGCCATCGGGCTGCTCATCCGGCGGCCCATTCGCCGCATCCGACTCCCGCCCAGGTCTTTCTGCTCGCCGTAGTCTCCCCTGCGAACCAGTCGCACGACATAGAACATGTACAGCGCCAACGAGATTTTCACGCCTAGCACCACAGCGTAGGGAACGGTGGCGGCCCCGCTGGTGAGCCGCGCCACCGACAGGATTGCGCCGGTCAGCAGCAGCACCGCTATGGCCGTGGTCACCAGCCCCCGGAACTCGTCCCGAATCGCCGCGCCGGTCTCCGGCGGAAGCCCCTGAGAACGCCGAACAGCGGGCCGCAGGACCAGCAGGTAGAAGGCTCCGCCACCGACCCACGCCACTGCGGCAACCGCGTGCCCCCACCTGATGACCACCAGTATCCAGTCCAGAATGCCCATTATACCTAGAGAAAACTCCCGGTTAGCACTCAGTCGAGAATTCGATTCAGTTCGCCAGCAGTTCACGCACAGTGGCGAGGATGTCCTCGGCATCGAGCGCGCTCACGTGAGTCGCCCCCACCTCACCGCCGCGGTCTATGAACCATGTTGTCGGATAGAACTCCACACCGTAGGCGGCAGCGATGGTTTCCTCGCGGTCGGTGGCGAAGTCGAACGTCAGCCCCAGTTCGTCCACGAATTCCCGAGCCGTGGCTTCCGTGTCAAACCCCCGCGGAACGAACAGACCGAGGAATCTCACAGGTTCGCCTGACAGCTCTTCCGAGGCCTGCTGGAACTCCGGCATCTCGTCCCGGCACGGAGGGCAGCTCGGATACCAGAAATTCACGACGATCACGTCCTTCGCATATCCATCCGACAGCCTGAAACGCTGTCCGTCAAACAGTTCCACCTCGAAGTCCGGCGCCTTCTCTCCATCACAACCGACCATTGCCACCAGAATGGTGGCGGCAAACGCGGCGAGTAGAAACCCGCGAGCGACCGCAGATTGAAGCAGGTGGCGACTGGGACATTGAAGCAAGGCCACAGCATTCTATCCGGGGCGCATCGCTCTTTCAACGGCGAAGCTTGACTGCGAAGCCCGAGCAACTAAAATCGGTGCGGCATGGGATTTACCGATACGGGTTGGAGGACGGATATGCGATTGGAAAACAAGGTTGCGCTGATCAGCGGCGGCGCTCGGGGAATGGGCGCGGTGGAGGCCAGGCTCTTCTCTCAGGAAGGAGCCAAGGTGGTTATCGGGGACGTGCTGGAGGATGACGGGCGGCAGACGGAGGCCGAGATCAACGAGGCCGGCGGCGAGTGCGTGTTCGTGCGGCTGGACGTTACGAGCGAAGAGTCGTGGCAGTTGGCCGTGAGCGAGGCCGTCAGCCGCTTCGGCAAGCTGGACATCCTGGTCAACAATGCCGGCATCTATCGCACTCACAATGTTGCCGACACCTCGGCCGAAGAGTGGGACCTGGTGATGGACATCAACGCAAAGGGCGTGTTCCTAGGCACCAAGGCGGCCATTCCGGCGCTGCGGGATTCCGGCGGCGGCTCAATCGTCAACATCTCGTCGGTGGCGGGACTGGTGGGTAACATCCTGTCGTCGGCTTACACTGCCTCCAAGGGCGCTGTACGGCTGCTTACCAAGTCGACTGCTGTCCAGTATGCGCGCGACGGCATCCGCTGCAACTCCGTACACCCGGGCACTATCGAGACGCCAATGACCGCGGCGATGCTTTCCGAGGAAGCCTACCGGCAGGACCGTCTGGAACGGACCCCGCTGGGCCGGCTCGGCACCGCCGATGACGTGGCGTATGGAGTGCTCTTCCTGGCGTCAGACGAGGCCTCATTCATGACCGGCTCCGAACTGGTTATCGACGGCGGACGGACGGCTGAGTAAATAAGAAACCCGGACGGGCGGGGGCGGGTCGAAATCCGCCCCTTCGTTTATTTCCAAGGTCGTGCGACCGACTGAACTGCTAGCGGCCCAGGGCGTAGCCGTCGCGGCGGGGGTCGGCGCCGCCGCTGAGGCCTCCCCGCTGCTGGTCCACCTGCACGGCGCAGAGGCATCCCATTCGGGGGGTGAACTCGTCCCACACCTCGACATTGTGACCCATGGATGAGAGTTCGCCGACGACCTGCGAGGACATGCGTCCTTCAACTCCGACCAGGCCGGGGTGGTAGGCGTGTGGCCAGAAGGAGTTGGGGAAGCTCCAGGTCGAGAAGCGCGGCGCTTCGACAGCCTGCTGAACGTCCATGCCGAACTCGAACACGTTGAGGAAGAGCTGCACCATGGACTGGGGCTGCACGTCGCCTCCCGGCGTGCCGAAAGGCATCAGGGGCTTCCCGTCGCGCATGGCGAGGGCCGGGTTCGGTGTGAGTCGTGGGCGCTTTCCTGGCTGGAGCCCGCTGGGATGGTCAGGGTCAAGCCAAGTCTGCGAACCGCGGGAGGAGGCGATGAAGCCCAGGCCAGGCACGATAGGGGAGGTGCCGAAGCTGTCACTGGGCGTGGCGGAGAACGCGTTGCCCCAGCGGTCCACGACGCAGGCGTAGCTGGTGTCGGCAGGCAGGCCGCCGGCGACGGCGTCGGGGCGCTTGTGGCGGCCGTTGCCGGCGGACAGTCCCATGTGCGGCCACGGGTCGCCGGAGATGGGCATTTCGGGCGATGCACGCCGCGGGTCGATGGCAGCACGACGCTCTGCTGCGTAGGACTTGGAGAGCAGACCGTCCATCGGCACATCAACGAAATCAGGGTCGCCGATGTATGACTCGCGGTCGCTGAAGGCCTGCTTGAGCGCTTCCAGAACGGTGTGGGCATAGGCGGCGGTGTTGTGGCCCATGCCCCTCAGGTCAAACCCCTCGAGTATCTGGAGGGTCTGGAGGTTCACCGGCCCCTGGCACCAAGGGCCGCAGGCGTATACCTGGATGCCCTTATAGTCGATGGACGGGGGCGTATCGACTCCCACGCTGAACTCGGACATATCTTCCTTCGAGAGGAAGCCGCCTTCGGCCTGTACGAAACTGACCAGTTCATCGGCAATGTCGCCCTTGTAGAAGAAGTCGCGAGCCGCCTGGAGCGCCGCCTCCCTTCCCTGTCCGGCGTGGTCCCGCTCCACTTCTATCAGGCGTCGGAAGGTGCGGGCCAGGTCCTTCTGCACCAGGATGTCGCCTATGTCGGGGCGTCGACCGCCGGGAAAGAACACGGCAGCGGTGGACGGCCACTGGCCGTCGCCGTCGGAGTCGCCGATAAGTGAGTCTCCGGTGCGGGCCAGGGCTGACTGCAGTGTGGCTGGGATGGGGAAACCGTATTCGGCGAGCTCCATGGCCGGAGTTACGACCTGCTCGAAGGTCATTGTGCCGTAGAGCCGCAAGGCGGTGATCCAGGCGTCCGCCGCTGCCGGTGTTACTGTTCGCAGTACTCCGGTGGGGATCTGCCCGCCCTGCTGTCGGTTGAAGTAGTCGATGCTGGCGGACTTCGGCCAACGGCCCAGACCGCTGATGGATACGGTTTCGCCGCTGGAGGCGTCGTGGATGATGATGGGGGCGACTCCGCCGAATCCAGTCCACTGGGGCAATGTCACGTTAATGGCTATGCCTGCGGCGACTCCGGCGTCTGTGGCGTTGCCGCCCTGCTCCAGGATGCGGAATCCGGCGGCCGTTGCCAGGTAGTGGCCGCTGGAAATGGCGTGATGGGCACCGGTAACCAAGGGACGGTAGGTTCTGATTCCAAGGGCCACGTTACACCCCCTGTAGGCTGATGCTCGATTGCCCGGTATCATACGGAGGGGCTACCGGGGTGTCAACAAATACCGCCCTTTCCGCCGGGCACCGAACCGGGAGGTCTGGCCGTCATGAATCCTGGGCCTTTGAGTTCCTCGCCCTCACTCGAATCTTCTCCTTCGGGGATATGGAACAGGCTTGCGGGCCGTGCCTTTGAGGGTATGCAGTCGGGGCTTCGGTCTCAAAAGCCGGGGGCCCTCACGTAGAGGTGTAACATTTTGTAACATTGTGTAACATCAGTATCAATTAGCCCGTTCATTTGGAGGTCGACGGAGGTCGACTATTTTGGCGGTCCTGATCTCTGCATCAGAACAATTGTACGTCTATCGATAACATAAGGCAAGGGGGAGATTTCAGCAGGCTGGTTCCTGCTCTAGCGCTCCACTTGACTCCCGACAGGGGGTCTTACTACTGATCCCTGTGTTCTCAGGGACGAGCTTCGCAGGAATGCCGTACCGTGAGCCGGCATACCAGCCAAATTGGAACCGGATTTCTTCGAACGAGATTACGACTGCTTTATCGATATTCCGTGAGGATGCCGAGACAACCGATTACCTGACGAGGCCGCTCCATGGGAATCAGGCAGGGTGAAAACGGTGAACCGGGGGCGGCGAAAACGTCAAATCAGGATGGAGCCCATTTCTATGCTCATTGAAGTAGAGGTTATTGCGGGAGACAATAGCCCACTGGACCTGCACCGAATGTTTGATCTGTTGGAGGACCCACGCCCCGTATCCATGGTGATGGCTCCCAATCCGAGGGGCGAGGACGTGTGGTGCGACGTCACGGGCTGGGAAGATGGCGGTCCGTGTCAGGCGATGGCGGCGCTTTCCGAGGACTCGGGCGAGGGGGTGGTGTTGCTAGTCTATGGAGGAAGCGAAGGGTTGCGCCTGCGTCCCGTGGGGACTGACAGCGAGTGGGACGTCGCCAATCGAGGTCAATGGGGAGAGGCTTGCCTGATGCTGGGAAAGGATACCGATACCGAATGAGGATGCTATTCGTAGCTAAAATGACGGAGCGGACAGCAGCCTGAGCAGCGAATCCAAGGCTGAGTCTTCACCGCCGCGGAAGTCCAGGTACTCGCTATCGCGCAGTTGCCTGCAGAGCCGATCCTGGCGGTCGAAGAACATTTCGCCGAAGGCCAGCGCGGCGAGTGGTGCCGACCCGGGCTGCTTTCCGGACCTCATGAGCTCTGCGAAATATCGGCTGGCAAGGGGGTTCTCCAGCGCGCCGTCTGTGCAGATCAATGCCAGCCGGTCGTAGAGCACCGTGTGATCAAGGGAGGCCTCTCCGGTGTTCAGAGCGTCTTCGTCGTCGGGATAGAGAATCCACGCGGGAACCTGCGCATTCCACAGATGACTGCGAAGCTTCTCGGCCAATTCGCGGTCAGACAACGCGGCGACAAAAAGGGTAGTCGGGAAAGTCCTGCGCTCCGACTTCATAACATCCTGGGCTACGACCAGGGGTTCAGCCACTCCCGCCCCAATGAGGAACTCCCTGGGTATGCGGCCTCCGGAATTGGCCAGCGTATCCAGGGCGATGGTGCTGGGGGCTGTGTGCTTCATGGTATCCAGCCCAATGGTCATTCGCAGGTCGCAGTTGGCGAAGAGGGTGCCGCCGGCGGAAGCCTGGTGCAGGATGGCGCTGTCGAGTCCGGCCCGGACAATCCTGGCGCCTCGCAGGTCCGCACCCGTCAAATTGACCATCTGCAACGAGGTAGTCGTGAGGGCTGCTCCCTGCAAGTTTGCGCCAGAGAGGTTGCTCCAGGAGAGGTCTGCGGAGGTGAGGTTGGCCCCGCTCAGGTCTGCGCCCTGCAAGTCGGCGTAGGACATGGCGGCGTAGGACAGGTCTGCTCCTCTGAGTGCGGCGTGCCTCAGGGTACCGTTGGCGAGGTTGGCGCGTGTCAGTGATGCGCCAACGAGTTGCGTGCCGGTCAGGTTGGCGCGGGGCAGGCTGGCCCGGAAGAGATGTGCGCCGGTGAGGTTGGCCCCCGAAAGGTCGGCCATGCGGAAGTCACATCCCGTGAAGTCCCCTTCGCTCAGGTCATCGTGCCGCAAATCTGCTCCGGGCAGCTTGATTCCGCTGAGAAAGGCACCGGAAAGGTCGAGGGTTGGCCGACCGTAGATGAATTCGGGCGTGAAGGTCTCACTGGCAGCGCGGTCTTCCAGCCGATAACCAAGGTCGAATCTTGGCAGTCGTGTATTCAGGGTGCGGAAGGTAAGCTCTCGCCACCGGGCGATGGCGTTAGGCCCGGTTCGCGCCAAGCCCAAATGGTCGGGGTTGGCCAATTGCTACACCTCGGAAAGATTCGCTACTGCCCGCCCCTGAATTACGCTGGAATGAGACGGGTGAAAGACGAGAGAGCGCCGACGGCTAGTTTCGTCCAGCGAAGACAGGAAGAACCTCGCGGGAGAAGATTTCCAGCTGGCTGCTCAACTCGTGCCAGGGCATGCCCTCGGGCCATTGAAGGACGATGTCCTCAAGGCCGGGGTATTTCTCCTCCAGCTCACGGAAAGTCTCGATGAATACCTCGGGCGGCCCGCAGATCCACGCCTTCTGCTGCACACCGTCCTCCACCGTGGGCGTGCGAGCGGGTGCGCCGGGGGAACCCCACATCCGGCCCTGCTCGTCGACGTAGCGGACCAGACCGAAGGGAGCGAACCACTTGTAGCGTTCGTCGTGGAAGGGGCGTACGCGCTCCACAGCTTCGTTCACGGAGTCGGCGAGGTAGAAACCGAAGCCCAGGGCCAGGTCCTGACCGAGCTTGAGGTCGCGGCCGGCTTCCGCGGCGGAGTCGCGGTACTGTCCGAAGAACTGCTCCACGATCTTTTCGCCGGACAGGGCGGTCATTCCCTTGATGCCCTTTTTCGCGATGAAGTCGATGGTGCGTCCGCTGGTAACAGGCTGCCACATTTCAACAGGCAGGTTGAGAGGTCGCGGGACGAGGGTGATGTCCTTCAACTGATAGCCGCGGTAAGGCACGTCAGGGGGAATCTGGTAGTACTTGCCGTGGTGGCTGAAGGACTCCTCGTTGAACGCCTTCATGATGATTTCGACCTGCTCTTCGAACAGTTCGCGGTTGGCGTCCTGGTCCAGCAGAGGGGCTCCGAAGGTCTCGACCTCACGGGTCTGGTAGCCACGGCCGATACCGAAGACGAGCCGTCCACCGGTCAGCACGTCGCCCATGGCGAAGTCTTCGGCCAGCCTGAGGGGATGCCACATTGGCACGATGTTGAAGGCCGCGCCGAACTTGAGGTTCTTGGTGTGGGCCGCGAGGTGAACTCCGAGGAGCGTGAGGTTGGGAATGCACTCGTAACCCTCGCGCTGGAAGTGGTGTTCAGCTGCCCACAGGCAATGGAATCCGGACTCGTCCATCTGCTTGGCCAAGGCCAAGGCGTGGTCGAAGGACTGCGTCAGTTGCTTGTTGGAGTAACGGCGGCCGTCGGGGTTGCGCCCGTCGGCGCCGACATCGTCAAGGTCTATCTGACCGACATACAAAACGGAGAAACGCTTGATCATCTGCCTATCTCGAAAAGATTGGGATGCTTTGGCCGATTTCTACGGCGAAATAGTATAGCACGGCGTCGTCTCAGCCCTGAACCGCCACGCCGCGGGCCTGCAGGTCGGCGATGCCGTCTGGGTTGTAGCCAAGGGATGCCAGGACCTCGGCGGTGTGTTGGCCCGTGACGCTGCCGGGGTGGTGGACCTTTCCGGGCGTTTCCGACAGGTGGAACGGGATGCCGGGCTGCGTCACCTTGCCCTGGGGCACGCCCGGGGTCTCCAGCTCCACAACCATGCCGCGGGCCAGCGCCTGTGGGTCGGACAGGGCTTCGTCAAGGTCATAGACCTTGCCCACGGAAATGTTGGCGTCTCGCAGCACCTCGAACCATTCGTCGCGGGACTTTGTGAGGAAGGTGGATTCGAGAGTGCGGGCGATGTCCGCGCGCTTCTCCTCCCCTGCCGTCTGGTGCGGGATGAGGTCCTCACGACCGATGGCGCGGCACAGGTTCTCCCAGAACCAGGGCTCAATGGCGGCGATGGAAAAGAACCGGTCGTCGGCAGTGCGGTAGACGTTGTAGTAGGGAGAGCCGCCGTTGAGGCGAGTGCTGCCGCGGGCCGGAGTGTAACCCTGCGAAAAGGCGTCGGCGATGGCCCCGCAGAGCATGTAGAGCACACCCTCGGTCATGGCTATGTCAACGTACTGGCCGCGGCCGGTCTTCTCGCGGGCCATCAGGGCAGACAGGATGCCTACGGCGCCGCAGAGGCCGCCTCCGGCGTAGTCGGCGATCAGGTTCAGCGGGATCGCGGGCTTGCCGTCCGGGGAGTTCCCTATCAAGCCCAAAGCGCCGGCGAAGGAGATGTAGTTTATGTCGTGTCCGGCCATCTGTGCGTAGGGGCCGGTCTGGCCATAGCCTGAGACGGAGCAGTAGACGGCGCGGGGGTTGATTTCCCGCACCTGTTCGTAGCCGACGCCAAGGCGGTCGACGACGCCGGGGCGGAAGCCCTCGACAACCACGTCGGTGTCCGAAGCCAGCCTGCGGAAGATCGCGAGGGCTTCGGGCTCCTTGAGGTTGAGGGCGATGCTGCGCTTGTTGCGCTGGAGGGCGTTGAAGGCTGCGTGGCGACGTTCGTCCTCCGGGCCTTCTATGCCGGCGACGATGCGCTCGTAGGAGGCGCGGGTCTCGTCCATGGGGCGCTCGATCACAAGGACGTCGGCGCCCAAGTCCGCCAGGATCATGGTGGCGAACATACCAGGTGAGTTGCGACAGAAATCCAGCACCTTGATCCCTTCGAGTGCCATCATGGCAGTATCTCCTTTCCCTGTCGTGAAACGTATTTGTGATTATATCCGCACTTTCACGCCAAGCCGAAGCATTGCCGCCGCGATTGCGGTGAACTGCCAAATTGCCGTGCAAGTATCCCGGCGCGGCACTATAATCGCCGCAGATGATTCCACTGGCCAAGGAGATTGTTATGGACTTGGGGCTGCAAGGCAGAGTAGCGATGGTAACCGGAGGCAGCCACGGGCTGGGCAAGCAAGCGGCTGCGGCTCTGGGTAGGGAAGGCTGCAAGGTCGCCGTTTGCGCCCGGGGCGCTGAACAACTTGAGGAGACCCGCACCGAGTTGGCCGGGGCCGGCGTGGAGGTGATAGCCGTGCAGGCGGACGTTACCAGCAACGACGACCTGGTGCGCTTCCACTACGAAACGGTCTCGGCGCTGGGCGCGGTCGACATCCTGGTAAACAACGTGGGGGGGCGTCGAGGCACGACGGATTTCCAGGAGACCGGGATGGAGCTATTTCGTGAAGGGATGGAGGTGAACCTGTTCAGCGCGGTGGAACTGGTGGCGCTGGTGCTTCCGCACATGAGGGAGCAGAGGTGGGGGCGCATCATCAGCATATCGTCCATTTACGGACGGGAATACGGCGGCTCGGTGGACTACATGACCGCCAAGGCAGGGCTGATCGCATTTTCCAAGCATTTGGCATTGAACTTGGCTCCGGAGAACGTGCTGGTCAACTGCATCGCCCCGGGCTCCATTGACTTTCCGGGCAGCACGTGGGACCGGTTCCAGCAGAACAACCCGCCGGAAGTGGTGGACGAGTTCATCGCGCGGAATCTGCCGGCCGGGAAGTTCGGCTGGCCGGAGCCCGTCGGAGAAACGGTGGCCTTCCTCGCGTCCGAGCGGGCCGACCTTATCACCGGGACCTGCCTGAACGTGGACGGGGGGCAGTCGCGATCTCTGTTCTGACGTACGCTTCGGCGTATGTCGTGTCGGGCCTATCGGTCCAGACTGAATCTTCAAAACGAAAGGGGCACGCACGGGCGCGCCCCTTTTAGTTCTGCTCCAGAATCTGAACTAATCGTCACAGCGAGTTCACGAACTGTCTCCAGGCCTGGACGCACTGCTCAGGTGCTGAATGCTGGACGTATCCGCTGGTTCCCGGAATCACCTTCAGGCGACCATTGAGCAGCAGCGATACCATTCCGGTAGTGCGGTCAGGGTTGGTGCTGGCGTTCTGCTCCGACGCGAGGATGAGGGCTGGAGTCCGTATTTTCTGGAGGGTATCGGTCAGGTCCTGCCCAGACAGGTAGTCCAGCGTCTCCATGACGACCCGTGCGGGAGTCTGGGCCATTTGGTTGATGTACCACTCCTGGTGAGCGGAGTCGGCTTCCCCGCTCTCGAGACGTCTTTCAGCGGTGGCCCTGACCCAGGCCTCAACACCTTCGTCGCGCACGAGGTTGTACGACTCCCTGTAAGTTGGTACTCCGACAAACTTGTAGGGTGAAGTGCAGGTGGTGACCGACAGGAGCCTTTCGGGGAACTGAGAGGCAAACTGCAGCGAAATGGTGCCGCCGACAGTTTCGCCAATCAGATGAACCTTCTCCAGTTCCAGGTAGTCGAGCAGGCCGCGGATGTCGGACGCGAACCCGCCGAGAGACCAAGGGAAACCTTCCGGGGGCACGGTCGACCTGCCGAAGCCGCGGGCATCTATTCGCACCACGCGGTACGAGCGGGCGAGCAACGGCACCCACGCGTACCACAGCCGCGAATTCTTAGCGTTGCCGTGGTGCAGGACGACCGTTTCGGGTCTGCGCCACGGGTCTGTAAAGTCATCATCCTCGTAGTACATTTCCAACGAGAAGTCGAGTCTGGCGAACGGCATGGCGCGCCTCCCTTGGCGGTGAGAGATTCCGGGCCGGGACTGACGAGGACGGCAACAGGGAATGGCGTCTCGGGAAATGGGCCCGAGATAGCAATCCGGGTATTTATTCGACTATCGGTATGGCTACCGACACCCGGGGTTCGTTCCCTGTGGCCTCGGTGGTGTGGCCGCGTCCGGTGAGGTCATCGGCCAGAAGAACGTCTCCGGCGTAGAAGGTCCGCTTCGTGCCATCCCAGAGTCCGATTTCGGTCTGACCCGCGAGGGTGATAACGTACTGGCGCCGGGGCGCCGGATGCCAGTCGATGAACGTGCCGGGTTGAGTCCTACTGAAAGTGACGCTGCTCGCATTCTGGGCAGCTGTTCGCTCAGCATTGGCGACTGCTTCGAAGGGCAGAGCCAGGTCTTCCAAATGAGCTTCTCCGTCGTTGCCGGTGTAAATGCGGGTTACCTGCATATCGTGTCTCCATCTGAGCGTATCGAACTGAGGATGTCGAGAATGAAAATGCTTCGACGCCGGAATGATAAATCCGCGCTCGGCCAGCGTCAATTTGGATTGTTGGTCGAGCCAGTCGGGCAAAGGTCGACCAGGCAGCAGGAAGAGCAGCGCGGGTCGCGCTTCAAGCAAACGATTTTCGCGTGGTGGTCCAGAAGTGCGTGAAACTCGTTGAACAGCGGAGTTTCATGGGACAGATTGGCGTGAAAGAGAGACTGGTAACTCCCATAGCTCCTTGTGCGTTCCTGAGGAGCCAGGCCCATACGGTCAACGATGCGGCGGGTGTAACTGTCGATCACGAAGGATGGCATTTCCGCGGCGTAGACGATTATGTCGTCGGCCGTTTCTTCTCCGACGCCGTGGATGGACAGCAGTTCTTCCCGTAGTGAATCCAAAGTCTGATCGAACAGCCGGTCTAGTCCTCCCCGATTCAGCGTGTGCCGTGCGAAAGACTGCAACTTGCGGGCCTTGGCGTTGTAGTAGCCTGATGACCGGATTATGGACGCCAGTTCTGATTCCGGCAGGGCTGCGATTTCCTCGAATGACCAGCAGTCGGCGGTCTTCATTGCTGACAGAGCCTTCTGGACATTCGTCCATGCCGTCGACTGGGTCAGGATGGCTCCGACGATGACCTCGAACCTGTTTTCGCCAGGCCACCAGTGTTGGGGACCATGGATGTCATACAGCCTGCGGAAGATTTCCGGCAAAAGCAGGGACAACTCTGGATTTTCCTTGCCCGTCATGGAGCGCTCCAGCTTCCTGAGAAGATGTCGTCGAAGGAAATGATGGGTAACTGGCGGTCCAAATTGACCTCCCGTTCCGAAACGATGCAGTTGAAAGCATAGGCAGCCACGCCACATTCAATGGCCGAACGAAACGCTTGAAACAGGGCTGGATCGGCCGGGGAATTGACGGCGAATGCCAGGCAATCAGACCGCTGGACAACGAAAATCACCACGCCGCTATGTCCGGCCCGGACTGCTTCGACGAGGGTTTTGAGGTGCTTGACGCCTCGGGTAGTCGGCGAATCCGGAAACAGACCTACCCTGTCTTGCAGAAGGGTAACCGACTTCACCTCCACGTACGTCTTCTCGCCGTCTCCTTCGAGCATAAGGTCGAAGCGGCTCTCTCCGAACGTGGATTCCCTGGTCGAGGTGGTATAGCTCCCAAGAATTGGGAGCAGCCCCTGTGATACTGCCTCAGCGACCAATGTGTTGGGCAGACGAGCATCGGCTGACACCAGTGTGCCCTCCGCTTTCACCAACGCAAGGTCGTAGGTGGTCTTTCTTCCCTCTCGATGGGCCGGCTTGAGCCATACCAAGGCTCCCGGCAGAAACAACTCCCGAAGCCGTCCGGAATTGGCAACGTGGACGCCTACCTCTCGCCCGTGCAACTCAACCGTGGCAAGAAAGCGGTTGTCCCGCCGGAGGAATCTCGCCTCCACCAGATCATTGCCAAGGAACATCCGCGTACCACCCTGGAACCCTTGCGCCCGTCGCCGCCAATGGTAACAATAGTTGGGTTTATCGGGAAAGAGGAGCTTTGGGCATGAGCGCGTTCATTGACAGAATACAGCGAGCCTGCCAGAGCAGGCACAGCCTGTTATGTGTTGGACTGGACCCTGATCCAACGCTCATGCCGGTACAGGACGTTGCGGCTTTCAACAAAGCGATAGTGGAGGCTACGGCAGAGTACGCCAGTGCATACAAACCCAACATGGCGTTCTACGAGGCGCTGGGAGCGGCGGGCATGACGGCCCTTGAGCGTACGATATCCTGTATTCGGGAGGTCTGCCCGGACGCATTGATCATCGGGGACGCCAAGCGTGGAGACATAGGGCCGTCGGGGAGAGCCTATGCCAGGGCGATGTTCGAGGTATGGGGTTTCGACGCGGCCACCATCAACGCATGGGGCGGCGCGGATACTGTGGAGCCCTTCCTTGCCGACGACTCGAAGGGGGTGTTCGTCTGGTGCAGGGGGTCCAATCCAGGTTCGGCGGACCTCCAGGACCTGCGCGCCACCGGAGATGGCACGCCACTCTACATGCGCCTGGCAGCTTCCTGCGTGGAGTGGGATTCACAGGGAAACGTGGGGCTGGTGGTGGGAGCCACGGTACCGGAGCAGCTGGCTTCAGTGCGGGAAATGTGCCCCCTCATGCCCCTGCTGGTTCCCGGGGTAGGAGCCCAGGGAGGCGACCTTGCGGCGGCGGTGCGTGCCGGAGTTGATTCAGCGGGGCGACTGGCGCTGATCAACTCTTCGAGGGGCATTATCTACGCGTCCACGGGGGCTGACTTCGCTGAGGCAGCGGGAAATGCGGCTCGGCGCCTTCGGGACGACATCAATGACGTTCTTGCGGCAGATGGCAGGGGATGGCCTACGAACTGAAGGCCGGGGACGTGGTGCGCCTGAAAAAGGCTCATCCGTGCGGCGAATACGAGTGGACGGTTACCAGGCTCGGCGCTGACATTGGCCTGGTCTGCCGAAAGTGCGGCCGTTATGTGATGATTCCGCGCTCGCAGCTGGCAAGACGCATACGACGGGTCATACCCGCCGAAGGGACGGACTAGGCGTCATCGATGATGGGCAGCGGAGTACGGGCTGAGACGTGGTTGGGCATCACCGAATCCAGAATATCCGCGTGGTAACCGCTCATGTGCTTGGACATGAGCTCAATGAAATTCCGGACTCCCTGTCCCGCGAACTTGCCCTTGAGCGTGCAGATGCCGATACATGAGCCCGGCAGAATGTGGCCGATTGGGGCTATGTCCATACGATCGGGATCCCCGGGATGCAATGCGAAGTCATTGGCCACCGCAATGCCAATGCCGATTTCCACATAGCGCTTCATGGACTCCGTGTCGTCGAGAGACAGAATCACGTCTGCAGCTAGACCCTGGGCACGAACTTTCTGGTCTATCAGGCTGCGGAGAAAGCTTTCCGGCCCGGTCAATATCAGTGGCCATTGAACGATGTCTTCGAGGTTAATCTGCGGCTTGGACGTCAACGGGTGTCCCTTCGGCATAAGCAGGACGGGCTCGTAGTCGAAAAGCCTATGGAATTCGAGGGTAACCTCGTCCGGAGGAGGAGGAGAGCAAAAGGCCAGGTCCACTTCTCCGGAGCTCACGAGTTGCATCAGCGGATTGTAGGCCCGGGCCAGCATTCGGATGCGAATATCGGGGTATTTTTCGCTGAACTCCTTTACGCCCATGGGCATGTGGCTCTTTATCAGGTCTGGGTAGGCAACCACCTGGAACGAGCCTCTTCTTTCGGCGTAATCCATCTCGGTCTTCAGGGTCTCGATAGAGGTCACCACTGGTGTGACCAACTCCAACAACGTCGAGCCTTCGGAAGTAAGCTGAATGGGACGCTTGATCCTGTCGAACAGGGTGACTCCGAATTCGTCCTCCAGTTTTCGAAGGTGAGTGGTAACCGTTGGCTGCCCCAGCTCGAGAGTGCGAGCGGCCTTGGATACGCTGCGCAACCGCGCGACGTGATAAAAACTGACCAGTTCACGCAATTCCATACATTCGCCTCAATAGTTGACCACGCAACCAGAAATAGAATATATCATAAGTTATCCCTTGACAAAATAAGAGGGCAAAATCAAGAATGATGGCAATCAGCCCTACACCGGGGCAGCTGTTCCATTTCAGAGGCATATACCAGACCAGCCGCCCACTCTGGCGGTCTCAGACTTCAGGTTTACAATATGCCATTCGTGATAACTGAACCATGCGTCGGCGTAAAGGATGCCACCTGCATAGAGGTGTGCCCCGTTGACTGCATAAACACCGATGATGAAGAGGAACAGTTCTTCATAGACCCGGTTACCTGCATTGATTGCTCCTACTGCGAATCGGTGTGCCCAGTCAACGCCATTTTTGACGAGTTTACCGTCCCCAGCCAGTGGCGCCACTTTATCGCCAAGAACCGCGATTTCTACAAGAAGCGGTAGACGTGCCGCCGTTTCCCTTCCCCGGCCTGCTGCCCTGCGAGACAGTGCATCCGTGCTTGGTGCGCTCGTTTTCCCTCGCTGGATGCGGGCCTAGATTTTTGTCTTCTGATACGGAGGGAATTCCGTCATGACGCTATTTTTGCGGGACGAACACGTTGCCCAGTGCGTGAGCATGGATGGCATGCTGCAGAGCATTGAGAGGATGCAGGCGCACTTCGGTAAGGGCGAAGCATTCAACCTGGGACGCCGCAAGATTATCGCGGAGACAGGGATGCTATCGGTCATGGGAGGCGGCCTCTTCTACGACGGGGTACTGGGCGTCAAGACATATACCGTGGTTCGGGGCTCTTACTCATTCCAGGTGAGTCTGTATGACGCGGCCACAGGGAAGCTGCTTTGCTACACCCAAGCCAACCGCCTGGGGCAGCTCCGTACCGGGGCCACCACCGGAGTGGCGGTTAAGCACCTCGCCAATGACGGGCCGGTGCGCGTGGGCATTGTGGGCACGGGCGGGCAGGCTCCGACACAGCTGCTGGCAGTGTCAAAAGTTCGCCAGGTGGCCAGTGTGGTGGCGCATAGCCGCAACGAGGAGCGGCGTACCGAGTTCGCCTCGCGAATGACGGACACGTTGGGAGTCGAGGTCAAGGCGGCGAACAGCAACGAAGAGGCAGTACGCGACTGCGACGTGGTGATTGGAATAGCGGCGACCACCGAGCCAGTCATCAAGGGAGACTGGATAAATGAAGGCGCCACGGTGATTGGCGCAGGCCCCACGACGTGGCGCGTCAGCGAGGTTGACGAGAAGACTCTGACCCGTGCCGACAGGTTGTTCGTGGACTCACTCGACCAGGCGCCCATAGAGGCGGGCGACATAGCGTCCGCGGTCGACAAGGGCCTGCTGAACTGGAGTCAGCTGACTGAGCTTCGGTATGCCGTGTGCGGCGCAATCTCCGGGCGCGACGACAGCAACCAGATTGTGTACGCGAAGCTGATGGGGACCGGCGTGGCCGACGTGGCGGCCGCCAAGCTGGCCTACGACAACGCCCGGGAGCAGGGTCTGGGCACCGAGGTGGACTGGTAGGTGGCTTAAAGGGTAACCGACCTCTATATTCGCTCCATACGCTCGACCGCCTGCCGCTTCGGCAGTGTTGACGGCAAGATCAAAGGGCCCCGTTCGGGGCCCTTGTCATTGCAGGACTACAACGGCTTGGCCCGGCAGAGGATGACCGGAGGCACCGCGCGGGACTCTGCTCATCAGCCGAGGCGCAGGTAGTCGCGAGTGGTGCCAATGTCGTAGGTTGCATGGTCGGTTAGCAGGCTTTCCACCGCGGCGCGCGCTGTATCGAGGGACGTGAAGCAGGGAATCTGACGCTCCACGGCAGCGCGGCGGATGTGGAAGCCGTCCCGCAGCACCTCGCTGATGCCCGTTATGGTGTTGATGACGGCGCTGACGCTGCCGTCGTTGATCACGTCGACCACGTTGGGATGCCCCTCGCTGAGCTTCTTGGTGGTCATGGTCACGGGCAGGCCCATCGCTTCAATCATAGCGGCGGTGCCCTCGGTGGCGTAGAGTTGACAGTCGGCCTGGCGCAGGCCCTGTATCAGGGAGACGGCCTCGGCCTTGTGCTGGTCGGCGATGCTCAACAGTACGCCGGTCCCGTGCCTCAGGTTCAGTCGGGCCGCAAGCAAAGCCTTGGTTAGGGCGGCCGGGAAGTCATGGTCTATCCCCATCACCTCGCCCGTGGACTTCATCTCGGGGCCAAGATGCCAGTCGACGCCGACGAGCTTGGCCATGGAGAAGACGGGGGCCTTGACGCCCACCAGGCCCTGGCGCGGCCAGAGTCCGGTTGGAAAGCCTTCCTCGGCGATAGTGTGGCCCAACATCACGCGCGTGGCCAGCCGCGCTACCGGTACCCCGGTCACCTTCGAGATGAAGGGAATGGTCCGGCTGCCTCTCGGGTTCACTTCCAACACATACACCGTGGTGTCCTCGGTGTCGGCGCTTTGGACTCTGGGACTCCGGTAGGCCCCGCCGCCGTGGATCACGAACTGCACGTTCATCAGGCCCCTGACGCCCAGGGCAAGACCGATCCTGGTGGTGTAATCCACGATGGTGTCGACTTCCGATTCGGTGAGGTTCAGGCCGGGGTAGATGGCCATTGAGTCGCCGCTGTGCACGCCAGCGCGCTCCACGTGCTCCATCAGCCCGGGGATGAGCACGCCCTCACCGTCGCAGATGGCGTCCACCTCGCACTCTTTGCCTTCCATGTAACGGTCGATCAGGACGGGTTTGTCGGGTGACAACTCTGTTGCCGCTGTCAGGTAACGGATGAGTTCGGTGGCATTCTGGACGATTTCCATGGCGCGACCGCCCAGCACGTAGCTGGGGCGAACCACTGCCGGGTATCCGATGGTCTGGGCCACCTGCAGCGCTTCGCTGACCGAGGACACTGCCCCGCCGGGAGGCTGGGGGATCCCCAGACCAGCCAAGAAGTCCTCGAACTTCTGTCGGTCGGATGCAATGTCGATGGCCTCGGCACTGGAGCCCAGGATGGGCAGGCCGATCCGTGACAGCGACTGCGAAAGGTCGATGGCGGTCTGACCCCCGAACTGGACTAAGGACGCGGGAGGTGTGGCTTGGCCGTTCTCATCGTCTGCGGTCTCGTTCTCGATAATGTCCCGCACCGATTCCTCGTCGAGGGGCTCGAAGTAGAGCCGGTCGCTGGAATCGAAGTCGGTGGACACGGTCTCGGGGTTGGAGTTGACCATTATGCTTCGTACGCCGGACTCCGACAGAGCTATGGCGGCGTGCACGCTGCAGTAGTCGAACTCGATGCCCTGACCGATTCGAATGGGACCGCTACCGATTACCAGCGCCTTTTCGCCTTCTAGAGGCAGAGCTTCGTTCTCCTGGTCGTAGGTGCTGTAGTAGTAGGGAGTGACGGCATCAAATTCAGCCGCACAAGTATCAACCGTCTTGTAAACCGGACGTATATCCCACTGCTTCCGAAGATTCCTCACCTGCTCCGGCAGCATGTCAGCCAGCGTGCCAATCTGAACGTCGGAAAATCCGAGGCGTTTGGACTGGAGGAGCAGGTCGGGTGTCAACTCCTCCGCAAGTAGTCGTCGCTCCATCTTGATTATGCGCTCGAAGGCTACGAGGAACCAGGGATCGAACATGGTGCTCTCCACGAGCTGTTCGAGGCTGGCGCCGCGGCGAATGGCGGACATGATGGCCCACAGGCGCATGTCGTTGGGACCCAGAGGGAGGCTCTCGATGGATGAGCCATTCTCAGAACGCCAGGCTGGATCCTCCCACAACAGGGTTTTGCCGCCCAGCTCCAGCGATCGTGCGCCCTTCTGAAGCGCTGCTTCGAAGGACCGGTCGATGACCATAATTTCCCCGGTTGCCTTCATCTGCGTGGTGGTCCTACGGTCGCCGTTGGGGAATTTGTCGAAGGGCCAGCGCGGAATCTTGACCACGCAGTAGTCCAGTGCCGGCTCGAAGGCGGCCTTTGTCCGGCCGGTTACCGCGTTATCGATTTCATCCAGGGTCCTGCCGGCGGCGATCTTTGCGGCCACCCGGGCGATGGGGTAACCCGTGGCCTTGCTGGCGAGTGCCGAGCTGCGGCTTACACGGGGATTTACTTCGATCACGAAATAGGGCGAGTCGTCCTGCCATTTCTGACCGATAACCTCGGAGACGCTGGGATGGGGCTGTATGGCGAACTGGACGTTGCAACCGCCCTCGATGCCGAGGCCCCGAATTATCTTGATGCTGGCGGTTCGCAGCATCTGGTATTCCTTGTCGGTCAGAGTCTGGCTTGGCGCAACAACAACGCTGTCGCCAGTGTGGACCCCCATGGGGTCCAAGTTCTCGATGTTGCAGACGGTGATACAGTTATCCGCGCCATCGCGCATCACCTCGTACTCGATCTCCTTCCAACCCACAAGAGATCTTTCCAGCAGAATCTGGGAGATCGGGCTGGCGGAGAGGCCTGACTCGGCAATCGTCTCGAATTCCTCTTCGGTATTTGCGATGCCGCCGCCGCTGCCGCCCAGGGTGTAGGCGGGTCGGATAACCAGAGGCAGTCCCATTCGTGAGACTACTTCGCGAGCCTCATCCATCGAGTTGACGGTTACGTTCTCCGGTTCCGGCTCATCAATCTCGTGGAGAAAGTTTCGGAAATATTCGCGATCTTCAGACCGTCGAATGGTCTCGAGCGGTGTGCCCAGTAGCCGTACGTTGTATCGTTCCAGGACACCGGCATCCGCCATCGCAACGGCCAGGTTCAGCCCGGTCTGCCCTCCCAACGTGGGAAGCAGGCCATCCGGCCGCTCGCGACTGATGATCCTTTCCAAAACCTCCACGGTCAGCGGCTCGATGTAGACGTGGTCCGCAATTCCGTCGTCGGTCATAATGGTGGCCGGATTGGAATTGACGAGAACCGTCTCGACTCCCTCTTCTCGCAGGGCCTTGCAGGCCTGTGTGCCAGCGTAGTCAAACTCGGCCGCCTGACCGATTACTATGGGGCCCGAGCCAATCACTAGGACCTTACGTGGTTTATCCGTGATTTTGCGCCTCCTCGAGCGAGAGTCCGCAGATACCCGTCCCTTCCTCTCGCCGGATGAATTAGGACGGTTCCGGCATGTTAAACAAAACCAGCCCGCGGTGAGATTAACTCGCCACGAACTGGTTCCGCAAAGGGAATTTCAGGCTCCCATTCTGGCCAGGCTTTCCTTGTCCAAGCCCGGAGGCTACACCTTTGGCAGAACCCCGGGCAGATCGATCAGACTACGCTCGTGCAGCGTGTTCAGCAGTTGACAGACGAAGGCTCCAAACAGTTTTCCGTCCCAGTCTGCGGCATCCGTGCCGGGTATTGTTTGCTCCACTCTGGGCGGAATGTTGATGGTGACGAAGCCCTGATCACGAGCCTCGACCTCCATGCGCCCCAAGGTAATGGGGGTCTTCTGGGGGTCATCAAGGTGGTAGACGCTGACCAGAAACGACCAGTGTCCTCCGATGGTCCCCTTGCCGGGTCTAACATTGTAACCGAATTCACCACAAAAATATCCGGGCACCTCAGAATCAAAGATAGAGGTGATTTCCCCGAATACAGCCGCCACTTCCACATCCACCCCACCTTCCAGTAACACCATAGAAAAAGAAGACATGAAGATAATTCCTCCGGAAGGTTTTGGCCTGCCGCCGCATCTGGAAGCGAAACGCGCCGGCGAAAATCCTTCGTCTTTGGCTGCTTTATATTCTCTTAATCATCACCTCCTTCCCAAATCTAGCCGTTGAAGTCCTTGATCATGCTCAGGAACCTGTCAAACAGGTATTCGTTGTCCCTTGGTCCAGGGGACGCTTCGGAATGATATTGGATAGTGAAGACAGGCAGGTCGCGATGGGTCAGCCCTTCCACGGTGTCGTCGTTCAGGTTGATGTGCGACACATCCAGACCTGGAGGGAGGGACTCGGCGCGGACCGCGTAACCGTGGTTCTGGGCCGTTATGTACACTCGCCCAGTACTGACGTCCCTCACGGGATGGTTCCCGCCCCTGTGCCCGAACTTCAGCTTGAACGTTTCCGCTCCCAGTGCCCTGGCGACTATCTGGTGGCCGAGGCAGATGCCCATGACAGGCGTCTTCCCCAGAATCTGGCGGGCGTTATCCACAACGTAGTCGAGCAGTTGCGGGTCTCCCGGTCCAGGAGAAAGCAGCACACCGGACGGTTTGAGTGCAAGGAGATCCTGCGCCGACGTGTCTGCAGGGACGACCAGGACTTCACATCCTCGCCTAGTCAGCTCACGAAGAATATTGTATTTAAGCCCGCAGTCCGTTACCAGCACTCGGAGGGGTCTTTCCGGGCGGTTTTGGTGCGCCGCATGGTCTCCGCTCGTCTCCCAGGTGTAACTCTCGACCGTGCTCACAGTACGGACGTGGTCGAGTTCATCGTAGTTAGGGGAGTTCTCCAGATGAGCGCGGGCGCGCTCCGGATCGGTGGCTAGAGCACCCATCATCACGCCACGGGTTCGCAACCGCCTGGTGATGGCGCGAGTGTCTACCCCGCTGATGCCGGGGATGCCCTGGCTCTCGAGGAACTGGTGAACTGTGCTGTTGCTGGCCCCGTGGCTGGGAGCGTCGCAGTGCTCTCTGACTATGAAGCCGCTGACCTGGATGCGAGCGGACTCGAAGTCTTCCCGGTTTATTCCGTAATTTCCCACGAGAGGATAGGTGAGCGTGACCAGCTGTCCGGCGTAGGACGGGTCGGTCAGCACCTCCTGGTATCCGGTCATCGTGGTGTTGAATACCACTTCTCCTACCGCTTCAGTTGCAGCTCCGAAACCGAAGCCCTGATGGACCGAGCCATCCTCGAGAACCAGGTAAACCTTATCGGGCATCAAGCGCTCCAAATTCCTCGTTCAGGTATGCGACCTCTCCGTCGGCAATCGTGGCTACGACCCGGCCCTTCAGCCGTACCCCGTCAAGAGGGGTATTCCGGCCCTTCGAAGCGAATCGAGCGGAATCAACTGTCCACTCGCGATAGGGATCGAAAACTACGATGTCGGCCGGGGTTCCGGGGGCCAGTGAAGCCAGCGGGGCGTATTCGTTGCCCAGGACACGGGCCGGACCGACGGTCATTCGCTCGACCAGGGCAGGCAATGAGATTCGACCATCGTGGACCAGCTTCAGCACTGATCCCAGAGCAGTTTCCAGCACGCTGATACCGAACGCCGCATCCTCGTAGGTGACCTGCTTGACGGCAGCGTCGTGAGGGGCGTGATCGGTGGCAATGCAGTCGATGGTGCCGTCGACCAGGGCGTCGACCAGCGCATCAATATCCGTGCGGCTACGGAGTGGAGGATAGACCTTGGTGGACGTGTCGTATGCCAGTTCGCTTCGTCCTTCCTCGCCCTGAGAGCCCAGCGCCCAAGCATCGGTAATGGTCAGGTGATGCGGGCAGACTTCGGCGGTGACTCGTATCCCCATCTCCTTGGCCCGCCGCACCAGTGGGACACTGCCGGCCGTGCTGACGTGGGCCACGTGCAAGCGGCCCCCCGTTGCCTCGGCCAACGCAATGTCGCGAGCGATCATCGCGTCCTCGGCGGCGCAGGGGATTCCGGGGAGACCGAGTCGAGTTGCGATAATTCCCTCGGCCATCACGCCGTCGCCGCTCAGGTGCAGGTCCTGGCAGTGGTTGCTCACGGGACGGTGGAGGTCGGCGCCATACGAGAGGGCCATCCGCATCAGGTTGGCGTCCTGCACCGGGTCCCCATCGTCGCTAAATGCCACGACTCCCGCAGCCGCCATCTCTTCGAAGTCCGCCAGTTCCTTGCCCTTCCTTCCGCGGGTCACACAGCCGATGGGGAGCACACGCACAGGGCCGGCGTCGCGAGCACGCCTCAGGACAAACTCGACCACCGATTCCGAGTCTATGGGCGGGTCCGTATTGGGCATGCAACACAAGGTCGTGAAGCCGCCCCTTGCCGCTGCCTGCGTCCCCGAGGCGATAGTCTCCTTGTATTCGTACCCCGGCTCGCGGAGGTGAGCATGGAGATCGATGAGTCCGGGCGAGACGACCAGTCCCGTCCCATCTATCACCCTACACCCGTCGGGAAGTCCCTCTATAGCTGGCTCCAAGGCGGAGATCTGCCCGTTTGCCAAGAGGATATCTCCGACGAAATCGCGGCCGTTCAGCGGGTCCAGCAAGCGGGCATGGCGCACCATGACCGCTGGATTCTCCTTGGCGATCATGCCTGCCTCGCACCCGCGTTGAGCTGATGCAACACGGCCATTCGAACGGCGACGCCTGCCGTTACCTGCTCCTCGATGGCCGATCTGGACCCGTGGGCAAGGGACGTGCTGATCTCGATTCCCTCGTTCATCGGTCCCGGGTGCATTACGAGCACCTCGGGACGAGCCCGCGCCAGCCGGGCGTCGTTGATCTGCCAGCGGCGTATGTATTCCCGGATGCTGGGCAGGAAGCCGCCGCGCTGTCGCTCGGACTGGAGGCGCAATGCCATCACCACGTCCGCATCTTCGACGGCGCGATCCAGGTCGGTTTCCACTTCAACCAGGGACGATAGGGAGCCGGTCCTTCTGCCGTTTTCCGCCAAGCGGTGGTCATCCAACAGGAAGTCTGGCGGCATGAGTGTGCGTGGCCCGCTGAGCACGACCCTTGCGCCCATGCGAACGAATCCCCATATGCCGGAGCGCGCCACCCGGCTGTGGAGCACATCTCCGACGATAACCACCTTGCGGCCGGCGATACCGCCCAGCCTCGACTGCACCGTGTACAGGTCGAGCAGCGCCTGCGTGGGGTGGGCATGCATACCGTCGCCGGCGTTGACAATGCTGACTCGCTCCAGGCTACGTGCGAGGAAGTTGGGCGCACCCGAATGGGGATGGCGCACGACAAGGGTATCGACGCCCATGGCCTGCAGCGTAAGTCCGGTGTTGAGGAGCGATTCGCCCTTGTCGGCGCTGCTGCCCGACGCGCTCATGTTGATTACGTCGGCGCTAAGTATCTTGCCCGCCTCTTCGAAGGAGATGCGGGTGCGAGTGCTGGCTTCGTAGAACAGCGTGACTATCACCCGGCCTCGCAGGGCGGGCGTTTTCTTGATGTCGCGGCCCAGCACCTCTGCCATCCCATGGGCCAGATCAAGAGTGGCTGCAAGCTCCTCAGGTGAGTAGTCGTCCAGGTCCAGAACGTGCCTTCGTTCCGGAAGCGAATTGGGTCCCACGGCTGGAATGTCTTCAACCCGCTGCGAAGTCATCTATTCGGCTCCCTGGGCGCCCACGGCCTCGACGCCGTCTGCATCGACGCTCTCCACGGAAGCAGGATCCGGTCGAAGAAGCACCACCTCGTCCGACTCGTCGATTTCGAAAAGGCGTACGGCCACTATTTCGTTGCGGGCGGTTGGGATGTTACGCCCTACGTAATCGGCCCGAATCGGGAGCTCGCGGTGTCCCCGGTCGATCATCACGGCCAACTGGACCTGCGTGGGCCTGCCATAGTCGGTCAGTGCATCAAGAGCAGCTCGGACGGTGCGCCCGGTGTAAAGCACGTCGTCCACCAGGATCACGCGCTGCCCCTGAATGCTGACCGGAAGGTCCGTGTGATGGATCCTCACCCGAGGGCTCTTCCGCTCTCGCAGATCGTCGCGGTACAGATTGATGTCCAGGGAACCGACAGGAACACTAGCGCCTTCAAACTCGGCAAGCCGCTCCGCCAGGCGGTTGGCCAGCGGGACTCCGCGGCGGTGAATGCCGACCAGCAATATGTCGCCTGCGCCGCGATTGCGCTCGAGAATTTCGTGGGCGATTCTCGACAGCGCGCGGCTCATGCCGTCCCCTGCCATGATCTGCCGTTCCGACATTCCTGGAATGCCCTCTGCGGGCATGTGTTGCCTCCCGTTCGCGACAGTTGCCGACCTATGGGCTAACAAAAAACCCCTGCCGTGTGAGGCAAGGGTGCGGAATCCGCCCCGGCTTAGCCATTTCCTGAGATGCTCAGAATGGTTGGCCAGGTACACATCCGGTTCGCCCTACTTTGCCAGCCTCACGGGACTGCCTTAAAAGTCTGACTGTCCGGCTGAATTACAGCCATATATTCTATCTGCGCTGGATATCTTACCACAACATGAGACAGCAATAAAGACGGCCTCACGCTTGGTCTTGCCCCGAGCAACATGCTACCCGGTTCTTCCGGTGGCTCTTCGGCTTGAAATAGGCTGCTTGTGACCGATCAGGCTGCGACGTGGCGGCGCCTGTTGTTGAGATAGTCGACAAGAACAAACTCCGAGAGGTTGGAGGCGCTGGTATAGAAGGCCCGACCGCGGTTGATGCGGGTCATGCGGTCCACGAAATTGACCAGCTGGTAGTTGTTTTCCAGCATGAAAGTGTTTATCAGGATGTCTTCCTGCGTGCAGCGGCGAACCTCTCGTAGAGTCTCCATTTCGGTGCGGTAGCTGGGCGGGTAGCTGAAGTAGGAGCGGTCACCCTCGAGATGCGCGGTCGGCTCTCCGTCGGTGATGACCAGGATCTGACGTGTGCCGCCCTTCTCCCTCGAAAGCAACTTGCGTGAGAGCATCAAGGCGTGATGCAGGTTGGTGCCGGACACCCAAGCGTTCCAACTGCACTCGGCCAGCTCTTCCTCCTTGATTTCACGGGCGTAGTCCGAGAAGCCCACGACCTTCAGTGTGTCACGCGGGAACTGGGAGCGAATCAGGGCCATCAGCGCCAGCGTCACTTTTTTCGCTGCCTGCCAGTTGTTGAAAAGGCCCATTGACCGGCTCTGGTCCAAGAGAAGGATGGTGGCGGACTTGGTCATGTGCTCGGTGCGGTGGATCTCGAAGTCCTGCGGTCCCAGGCGCACCGGCACTTGACGGCCTCCCCGCAGCACAGCGTTCTTGACCGTCGACTGCAGGTCGACGAGGAACGGGTCTCCGAACTCGTAGGTCTTGGTCTCGCCGAGCAAGTCGCCGTTTGCGCCCCGAGCGTCCATCCGGTGCCCGCCGATGCGGTCCTTCTTCAGATGCGTGAAGACTTCTTTCAGGGCCTTCTGGCCGATGCGCCGGATACCACGGGCGGTGAGCTCGGTTTTGTCGCCTCCGGTGATGTAGCCGGCCTCTTCCAGCAGCTTTTTCAGGTTTTCCAGTTCGTCCCAGACGCGCCGGGCATCGTCACCGAGCAGTTCGGCCAGCTTTTCCGGGTCGATGTCGCTGAGGTCGCCGGTACGGATGGCTTCCTGCAATGCCGCCTCGAGCTGGTCGAGCTGCTGCAAGTCGCGCATCATCTGCATCGCCTGTTCCATGGACAGGCTATCATCGCCCAGGAAGGGATACTGGCGGCGCATATCCTCCATGGGCATCATCTGTTCCATCAGGTTGGCGAACTGGGCCATTTCGCGCTGGGTCTCCGGGTCGAGGGCCTGGGCTAGGGCGTCCTCCATCTCCCGACGAGCTTCGGGCGACATGCTCTCCAGCATCGACTGCATTTGCGCCAGTTGCTGCTGCATCATCTCCATCAGTTCTTCAAAACTCTGCGGAGGATTGGAGCCGAACATCTGGCCCCACTTGTCCATGAAGCCATCAAAGTCCGGTTGGCGGCCTTCCAGCTTGTCTCGCATCATCTGGTTCAGGTCGCGCATCATCTCGCGGGTGGCGGCCATGTCCTCTGGAGTCATGTTCTGGAGTTGCTGTTGCATCTGCTGGGAAATGTTCTGGGCCATCTGGCTCTTCAGCATATCCAGCAGTTCCTGGAATTTCTGCTGCGCCTCCGGGTCCATGAAGTCGTATTCCATCAGCTCTTTGAGCTGACTTCCGACGCCCTCGGGCAGGTCGTCCAGCCGTTCCAGGTTCCGGTTGGCGCGCTGCTCCAGAAGTTTGAGCAGCGATTCCTGCTGGTTTCGCTCGTCCTCGGGAGCTTGCTCCACCTGCCGGCGCGCTTCATCGAGACGGTTCTGAATACCCTGGTGCTCCGTGTCGATTATGTCCTGCAGCCGCTCCTTGAGGTCGTCCAGAACAGAATCCATGTTGTGCTGCTGCATTTGCTGACGGCGGCGGTCCTTCAGCTGCTCCATCAACTCGCGCAGACCTGGCATCTGTTGGCCGTCCTGATTCTGCATGCCCTGCCGCATCAGGTCGCGAAGGGCCTGCATCAGGTCTCCCTTGTTGAGGATGTCGTCAGCGAGCAGGTCCATCAACTGGTCGGCGTCGAGGTCGAAGATGTTTTGGGTTCCGTCCCACCTGGAATAGCGGTAAGTGCGAAAAAGCATGCCGTCCCCCAAAATTGCGTCGAAAGCAGCTATTAGGCCGATAATACGCGCCACTCGTGGCATTATCAACCGCAGGCACTTCACAGAATATGTAAATACGGCCGCCGAACTGCCTGGGCCATGACAATGAAATTGTCTGTCTGCATATACCTGTGACGGCGGTTCCAATAGGCTGGCTGGTAGCTAGATCACATTCGCGCCCAGCACTCGCCGGCAGTGGGACAGGGCCCACTTGTGGGCCTCTGCGTCAGGGCCTGAGACGCAGTCGGAATACACCTCCACGGCGTAATCGCGATTGCGGGCGTCGGAGACCGTGTGCATCACGCACACGTTGGTGGCGACCCCACACACCATCAGTTTCTCCGGTTTGAGC
Source organism: Dehalococcoidia bacterium (assembly GCA_963667415.1). GTDB lineage: Bacteria > Chloroflexota > Dehalococcoidia > Lucifugimonadales > UBA3495 > VXOI01. The sequence goes on from OY763410.1 coordinate 2,581,863, forward strand.
AGCGCCAGCCTGTCGGCTAGGTCGGTGTTGAAGAAGCCGCTGTACCTCTTCTTGGGTATCAGATTGTCTCCGGTAACGTGCTCGACCAGTTCGGGAATGACCTCGGTCTCCTCCGTCCCCACTACACAGTGGACTGGAAAGACCTGGAACTCCAAGTCATCGGGGTCGTGGTTGTCCGCCAGAAACAGGATGTGCGAACCGGCCGCCTTCTCCCGCTCGACGAGCTGCTGTGCGTGGGGAATGATGCGCCTCGATTCGGCGTGATACAGGTTGTGCCCGGGCTCCAGGAATCCCTTGAGCATATCCACTACGAGAACGACGTTACTCATGACTTCCTCCCGCCCCGTTGGTGGCGTTTTTGCCAGTATCGCCCAGCGTGGCTACGGGAGCAAGGCCGGTGCTACGGGGCTTGGGCCTCAAGGGCGAAGCAGGTCCGCCCGGAGCCGTGGTCCCAAGCACGTCTGGAGAACGAGCGGTCCTGTGCGCTAGCGTCGTCGGTCTCCGTCATAAAGAAAGCGCACAACTCGTAGCTGGGGCCCTCCAAAATGCGGTACTCGTAAGGTTCGCCGGTCTCCGGGTCATGTATGTGGTCGACGTAGTATCTGGGGCCCGACAGTTCTGCCAACGTCAACGGCAATTCCTGGTTCAGCTCCCAGTATGTGTCGATGTTGTTCGCGATGTTCGACAGATGTCCGATTCGTTCCTGGTCCAGCCGTATGTCCCGCTGCTGCCCGGGTGAGCCCAACAGAAACAGCGCATACACGATGCTCCCCACCACGGCGACGACTATGACTGCCAGCATCACTCGAACGACGGTCTTGCCGCCATAAGCGGAAGCCGTGTCTTCGGCCTGTCGCATTTCCCACAGGTAATAGCCGAAAATGCAGCCGGTTATGAACAGAATTGAAACTGCCTTCAGTGCGAACCTTGCCGTGGGATCCCCGGTCAGAAGGTTTGCCACCAAGGCTATCAAGTCGCCGATGATGAACCCGGCAGCCACAACCAGGGTCAGGTAGGTAAGCCACCGTCGCACGAGGGACTGACGCCGTTCGGGGTCTGCCGACACGTGGCGGGCCAGATGCCGTGAGAGCAGCAGATACAGCGGAAAGGCGATTATTACGGAGGCAATGGCCGTTGCCTCCCCGGTGGTCGGGTAACTTTCGCGGTAGCTGAGGGCATCGCTGAAGGCGTGGTCGATCAGGCCGAACACCAGCAGGCCGAAGCTGATGGCCGACACATACAGCGCGATGAACGAGACGAGGTAGAGGAACGCCTCTCGGGCGTACAGGTATGGCGCAGGCCGCGGCACGGCGACCGGAAAGTCAACGTCGGCAAAACCGGCCAGCCCGTTGCGAACCTCGCCGTCCTCCCAACCCGCCTCCACCAGGATAGCGCGAATTTCCTCCCGGCTGTGTCCCCGTTCCAGGGCTTCCTTTATGAAAGACCGAAGCTCCCGGTTCATAGCGGCGACTTCAAGGAGACTAGAAGGCCACGGTGGTCGCGAATCGGGCGTCGTCTTCCAGCATTTCCGACAATCCGACCGCTTCGAAGCAGTCCTGCAGGCTGCTCATATTCTCAACCAGGTGGGCCGTGGTGCCCTGCTGCTTCAGCGTGGCTAAAGTCTGTTGCACGGCCTGCATTGCCGTGAGCAGAGCGCTGGCCGGGAAGATGACGATCTTGAACCCGAAGCCCTCGAGTTGCTGCGCCGACAACAGTGGTGACTTGCCGGTCTCAACGTAGTTATACAGCAGCGGAACGCTGAACTCGCGGCCGGCGCGTTCCACCTGGTCCGGAGTGCGCAGCGCCTCGACGAAGAGCACATCGGCGCCCGCCTTGACGTACTCCTCGCACCGTTTCATCGAGTCGTCCCAGCCTGTTACGGCCAGGGCATCGGTTCGCACTATGATCGTGAAGTCATCGTCGGTGCGGGCGTCAACGGCGGCGTGAATCTTCTGCACCATGTCTTCGACAGGTATGACCCTCTTGTCGTCAAGGTGCCCGCAGCGCTTGGGGAAGTCCTGGTCTTCGAGGTGCAGGGCCGCCACGCCGCTGCGTTCGTATTGCCGGACCGTGCGACGCACGTTCAGCACGCCCCCGTAACCGGTATCGGCGTCGGCGATGACCGGTATGTCGACGACCGAGGAGATTTGCGAGGCGTTGTCCAGCATTTCCGTCATGGTGGCCAGGGCGAGGTCCGGGTACCCCAGCCGGGCCACGGAGGTGCCGGCCCCGGTCATGTAGATCGCCGGAAACCCAGCCGACTCGATGAGCTTGGCAGTCAGGCAGTCGTATGCACCGGGAGCCATGATGATTCCGGGCTGCTCCAGTAACCTGCGGAACTTGGTGGTCGCTCGCATTTCGTCCCTCGCGCTCTTGTCGTTCTGCGTAGAAGAATTCGGGGTCAGGCGATCAGGCCGCCGTCGATGGTGAGCACCTGACCGGTGAGATACCCGGCGGCCCTGCTGCTCAGGAACAGAATCGTTTCGGCGACGTCTTCAGAGGTCCCGAAGCGGCCCATAGGGATTCGCTCCAGAATCTGGTTCTGCTGCTCCTCCGACAGGTCCCCCACCATGCCCGTGGCGATGTAGCCGGGAGCCACCGCGTTGACGGTGACGTTCCGCGAGGCCACTTCCCTGGCCACGGCCTTGGTGAAGCCGATCAGACCGGCCTTGGCTGCGGCGTAGTTGGCCTGCCCCGGGTTGCCTGTCAGGCCCACCACCGACGACATATTGACCACGCGGCCGTAGTGCTGGCGAATCAGGTGGGGCATCACGTACTTGGTGCAGAGAAACGCGCCACGCAGGTTCACCTGCAGCACTTCGTCGAAGTCTGCGGACGTCATGCGCATGAGCAGGCGATCCCGATGGATTCCAGCATTGTTTACGAGTATATCGATATGGCCGAACTGGGCTACTACCGCCTTGATGGCTTCCTGCGCTTGTGACTCATCAGACACGTCTCCCGCGATGAGCATGGCGTTTCCGCCGTCGGCAGAAATCGCGTCCTTCACTTCAATCGCGGCATCGATGCTGGCGTTGTAATTCAAAGCAACCCTGGCACCCGCCTTGGCGAGACGCTGGGCGATGACGGCGCCAATCCCCCGCGAAGAGCCGGTTACCAGTGCAACCTGGCCTTCCAGGCTGATTCCCCAGCTAGTTTCCGGCATCAGGAGCCTTCCCCGCACCGGCTGCGCCGGACCTGGTCATCACATTGAGCTCCTGGCGCATTATGTCGAGCAGACCGACATTTACGTATCGGACAGCGGTGCGGACAGCCCCCTCGACGCCGTTGGCGCGGCAGGAGCCGTGTCCCACTATTACGGGAGCGTTGACACCGAACAGGGGGCCTCCGCCAACGGTTCGAGGGCGGTTGGTGGTCTCCCACAGGTCATTGGCCAATTCGTTGACCAGGCCGGCCTCTACAGACCCGTTGAGGCGTTCTTTGACAAAGTCAGACAGCGCGCCGCCCATTCCCTCTGTGAACTTCACCAGGATATTCCCGACGAAGCCGTCGCAGATGATTACGTCGGCCTTGTTGGTGAAGAAGTCCATGCCCTCCACGTTGCCGACGAAGTTGAGGTGGCTGTCCTGAAACATCTGGTAGCTTTCCTGGACCTGCCTGTTGCCTTTGGCCGACTCTTCTCCCACGCTGAGGAGACCGATGCGGGGGTTATCGATGCCCATGTAGGTGTGGGCGAAGGCTGCGCCCAGGACGGCGAAGCTGAGCAACAGTCCCGGTCGGCAGTCGAGGTTGCTGCCGATGTCCACCAGGACCGTGTTGGGAGCCAGCCCCAGGAAAGGACCGCCCAAGCATGGGCGCTCCAAGCCTTCCATGAGGCCCAGCGAAAGGACCGCACTGGCCATTGTGGCGCCGGTGGACCCCATGGAGACCATGACGTCGGCCATGCCCTCCTTGACCAGGTGCGTTGCCACGACCACTGAAGACCTCTGCTTCTGTCGAAGTGCCTGAAGCGGGTGCTCGTCGTCGGTGATTCTGCCTTCGGAGGGTACAACTGTTATCGGAAGGCCTTCAGTCTCGTACTTTGACAGCTCAGCCTGCACTGGGCCGGGGTCGCCAACGAGCAGCAGTTCGGCGTTGACGGACCTGAGGGCTTGAATTGCGCCCTTCACTGTCTCTACGGGAGCGAGGTCGCCGCCCATGGCGTCCACTGCTACCCGCACAGGACGGCCGTCTTCGATTCCATTCCGTTGCATTCCGCACCTCTTCGCCGATAACCCTGCCGGATGCAGAGTCGCTGCCTATTCTACTCTACCGTCGCTGTGCCGGTTATGAGGTCTTCGCCGGTAATCCGATTCTTGACCCCAACGGCGAAGCTTTCTTTCTCATCCGAATTGTTATTCCGCTGCGCCGCCCACGTTTCAACTGAGTCGCCTAGGTAAGCCGCTCCCTTGAATCGCACTCGCAGCGACCCCGTTCTGAGCCACCGCTCGCCCAGCCCGGCCGCCATCATCTCGGAGATGAAAGCGAGGGTGAGCATTCCGTGGGCAATGATGCCGCCGAATCTCGTACCGGCGGCGAAGTCATCGTCCAGATGCAGCGGGTTGTCGTCCCCGGAGGCCACTGCGTAAGCCGCCAGTCGCTCTCGCGTGATGTCGCGGATGATCGCAGGAAGAAGGCGTTGCGAGTCACTTGCCGCCCCTTCTCTTCGGCCTGCGTCTCCCTCGCCGGCGACACCCGACTCGACTGGCACCAAAACCGTTGTCTTCCCAGTGATTGCCGGGGAGAGGTCAGCCGCCTGCAACCGGCAGGACGCGGTGATGAAATTGAGGTTACCCCGCTGACGGGGGCGTTCAATGGTGGCGATGGCCTTCAGTTGCTGGTCAACGGCGACCGGCGCCAGTGTATACAGTTCCTGCAGGCTGTGGATGGCCCCGGGTGGAAGGTCCAGTGCCTTAAGCAGGAGTCCGAGTGCTGCGGCCGCCCCGTACAACGGAGGAGCAAAACCGGTTTCTCGGTATATGGGTAGTTGATCGCCCACCGCTTGCAGGTAGTCATCGACCGGCTTCGCCTCCGTGCTCACCAGCCCTATATCCATGGGCTGGGGTGCGGCGTTGCCGGAGTCGCTCGTCATCTATAGGCCCCCACGGATTGCAGCCGCCCGGATAACCCTCCGAACTGTGGGGGAATCCAGACTCAAACTGCGACCGCAGTAGAGTATACATATGGGCGGCGAGGGCGGGCAATAAAACCTTATATGAACTGAATCGCATTTGCGGGATGGTCATCGGCATCGGGTGGCAGCATCGGGTCGAAAATACTGCTATGACAGGTCGAAGGCCTCTGCCGACAGTTCCACGATGTGCTCGCCAATGGCCAAGGACGACGTGGCTCCCGGCGAAGGCGCATTCAGCACGTGAACCGCCTGTCGACCGCGGACGATGTTGAAGTCGTCCAGCAGCGCCCCGTTTTTGGCCACCGCCTGGGCGCGCACTCCCGAACCGCCCGGAATAAGGTCCTCTTCCCGGATGTCCGGAAGCAGGCGCTGGAGGTCGCGCAGGAAGATGTTCTTGCTGTACGAACGGCGGGTCTCGGATAGGCCGGTGCGCCAGTGCTTGGCGGTCATCTTCCAGAATCCGGGATACGTCAGCGTTCCCAGCGTTTCTCCCACATCGATATCGCTCTTGCGATAGCCTTCCCGGCTGAACGCCAGAACGGCGTTGGGCCCCGCTTCGACGTAGCCGTGGATGTTGCGGGTGTAGTGCACACCGAGGAAGGGGAATCGCGGGTCCGGCACCGGGTAGATGAGGCCGGAGACCAGGTGGTGGCTCTCGGGCCGGATGGTGTAGTACTCGCCGCGGAAGGGCACGATCCGCACGTCGACGCGGTCTTCCACCATTTGCGCCACGCGGTCGGCGTACAGTCCGGCGCAGTTGATGATGTGGGTTGTCTGCAGTGTTCCCTTGGCCGTTTCCACTGATAGGGAATCGCCGTCCTTGGTGATGCTTTGCACTGGGGCTTCGGTGAATACGTCGCCGCCTGCGTGAGCGAACCGGCTTGCGTAGGTCTGGGCCACCTTGACGTAGTCCGCGATGCCGGTACCCGGCGACCACAGCGCTCGGATCCCTGCCGAGTGCGGCTCAATCTCCCGAAGTCGCTCAGGGCCGATCATTTCCAGCCCTTGGACGCCGTTGGCGACGCCTCGCTCGTACAGGTTGTCGAGGCGGCCGAGTTCCGACTCATCCGTCGCCACGATGACCTTACCGCAGCGTTCGTACTCAATCTCGTTCTCGTCGCAGAAATCGATCAGCTTCTGCACACCGGCCACGCAGAAGTTGGCTTTGTGAGAGCCGGGGCGATAGTAGATGCCGGAATGAATGACGCCGCTGTTGTGCCCCGTCTGATGTGTCGCCAGCTCCTTCTCTTTCTCCAGGACCGCAACCTTCAGCCGAGGGAATCGCTCGTTCAGGTGCATTGCGGTGGAAAGCCCGATGATTCCGCCACCCACAATCGCTACGTCATACTGTTGCCGTTCCATATTCGCGCTCCCTCCGGACAGGCGAGGTTGAGCAGGGCTTGCCGGCCGGTTGACTAAGGTTAGTGGTAGGCAGTCAAAGGGTCAAGGAATGGCGGGAGCCGTGCTATACTTGTGGCCGCGGCGGAATCCGCCGTTCATCGTCCCCTGAAACTCGGAGGAACCTATGCAATTCGGCATTTTCATGGAATTTGGCAGCCGCCCCAATCTCTCCGAAGCGGAGTCGTTCCGGGAGGGATTCCGGCTAGTCGATTCAGCCGAGGAAATGGGCCTCGACGGAGTGTGGCTCGCCGAATTGCACTTCAATCCAACACGTTCGGTTCTCTCGTCGCCCATCGTGGTTGCCAGTTCCATCGCCACCCGCACCGAAAGGCTTCGCATCGGCATGGCCGTCCACGTGCTGCCCCTGAACAACCCCCTCCGGATTGCGGAAGAGGTGGCCACCCTCGACCAGATCAGCGAGGGCCGCTTCGAGTTCGGCGTGGGGCGAAGCGGCTTCGCACGCTCCTATGACCTGTATGGCGTCCCCTACGTGGAGAGCCGCGAGCGCTTCCGCGAGGCGTTGGACATCATCCTCGAAGCATGGAAGGGCGAGCCTTTCTCCTACGACGGAGACTTCTACACCTTCGAGGGCGCCGTTGTATCGCCAAGGCCCTATCAGGAACCCCATCCTCCCCTTCGCATAGCCTCCACAACGCCCGAGACGTTCCCCAGGTTGGGTCGAGAAGGGCATCCCATCTTCGTGGGCCTTCGCGGTATGGACATTCCCGAACTACAGACCAACCTCAAGGAGTATCGCAAGGCTTGGCGGGAAGCGGGACACGAGGGAAACGGCGACGTATCCCTGCGCATACCGGTGTATGCGGCAGACAACGAAGAAGCCGCCCTCGAGGAACCGCAGGACAGCATCAACGCATACTTCAACCGAATGGGCTCCCTGCTCCGAGACTCGGCCACCGCCCGGGCCAGCGGCGACTCACAGCAGCGACAGGGACGCGCCGACCGCCTGGCCACGATGTCGTACGAGGAAATGCTGGAGACGAAGGTCGCCTTCGGGACCGGCGAGGGCCTCGTCGACCGCTTTGGCGAGTTGAAGGAAGAGCTGGGCCTTGACTGCTTGGTCGCCGAGCTGAATGCCGGTGGCCTGATTCCGGAAAAGGCCGTCGCCCGAAGCCTCCGCATCATGACCGAACAGGTGATGCCGGCTTTCAAATAATCCCGAGACCCAGGGGCGGGTTCGTTGCTTCCCGACCCGTAACATCGAAATGAGGCCACCCAATGAAAGTCGCCGTCCTTGACGATTACCAAAGCGTTGCGGAAAGCCTCGCCGACTGGACCCAGTTGCCGCCCGGGACCGAGGTTAGTTTCTTCAGCGACCACCTGACCAGCGAAGACGCCCTTGCCGAGCGACTGGCCGGTTTCGATGTCGTGATGGGAATGCGCGAGCGCACACCCTTCCGGCGTTCGCTGCTGGAGCGCCTGCCCAACCTGCGACTGCTGGTCACCACCGGGCGGCGCAACGCCTCCTTTGACATCGCGGCGGCAACCGACCTCGGCATTGCGGTCTGCGGCACCGACGGTGCGGGCGAAGGCCCTACGGAGCTCACGTGGGGCCTCATCCTCGGCATCGTTCGGCGGATTCCGCTGGAGGACCGGCTCTCCCGCGAGGGCAAGTGGGGCACTACCGTTGGCATGGGGCTTAAAGGCAAGACCATCGGGCTGCTGGGACTGGGCCACATCGGCTCCCTGGTCGCCCGTGTCGCCGTCGCCCTCGACATGAACGTCATCGCCTGGAGTCAGAACCTCACCGCCGAGCGCGCCCGTGAGTGCGGTGCGTTGCTGGTGGACAAAGACACGCTGTTCCGAGATTCCGACATCGTCTCGGTTCACCTGGTGTTGAGCGACCGGTCCCGTGGCATTGTGGGCGCTCGCGAAATGGCCTTGATGAAGCCCACGGCATACCTGGTCAACATTTCCCGGGGGCCCATCGTCGACGAAGACGCCCTCGTGGACGCTCTGCAGCGGAAGGCCATCGCCGGAGCCGCGCTCGACACCTTCGATGTGGAGCCGCTGCCCCAGGACCACCCCCTGCTCAAGCTGGACAACACACTTATTTGCCCGCACCTCGGGTACGTCACCGACGACTCCTACCGCGCCATGTACGCCGGCGTCATCGAGGACATTCGCGCCTTCGCCAGCGGTGAGCCCGTCCGGATGATAAACGACGACGTCCTTTCGGCCCCGCAGTTCCGAGGATACCAGTAGCCAGCATCAGATTATTCCTGCCCAACGCAACCAGAACAAACCAGGAGATTCACGCAGATGAAAGCAGTGCGCATCCACGAATTCGGCGGCCTCGACGTTCTCAAGTGGGAAGACGCCCCCGACCCTGAGCCGCGTCCCCATCAGGTGCTAATCAAGGTCGACTCCGCCGGAGTGAACTACGCCGACATCATGCGCCGCGGCGGCAACTACCCCGGCCCCGACCTACCGTCATCCATGGGACTTGAAGCCGCCGGGACCGTGGTGGAGTTAGGGTCTGAAGTATCGGGCCTTTCTGTGGGCCAGCGGGTTATGGCCATGGGGCCCGGTGGGCAGGCGGAGATGGTTGCCGTCAACGGCAACTTCGTCTTCCCCTACCCCGAGACCGTCGACCCGGTGCAGGCGGGCGGCATGCCCATCGTCTTCCTCACGGCCTACCATCTGCTCAAGTCCCGCGGCCAGTTGGAGCCGGGCCACACCGTTCTCATCCAGGCCGGCGCGTCCGGCGTCGGCACCGTCGCCATTCAGCTCGCCAAGGCCTGGGGAGCCCGCGTCATCGTCACCGCATCGACGCAGGACAAGCTCGACCTATGCCGCTCGCTGGGTGCCGATCAGGGCATCAACTACATGGAACAGGACTTCGAGGAAGTCATCAACGAACAGACCGGCGGCAACGGCGTCGAGCTGATACTGGAATGCGTCGGCGGTCCCGTGCTGGAAAAGAGCCTGCGCTGCGTCGCCTCCTATGGCCGGATGATCACCTACGGCAACGCCTCAGGTACGCCCGCAAGCCTGCCGGCCGGCGAGATCTTCGCCGCCAACCGCAGCGTCGTCGGCTTCAGCATCGGACGGTCTCCGGTTGGCCGTCTCGACCACCAGGCAGCCATGTCCGAGATCTTCCCGCTCATGGCCGACGGGAAGGCCCGGCTCATTGTTGACCAGGTCCTGCCCATGTCTGAAGCGGCGACCGCACACCAGCACCTTGCCGCCCGCGGAGCTCGCGGCAAGGTGATCCTGCGCCCGTAGCCCGTAGGGAGTACGTTATGTCACGCGCACGTGAACTGTTCCGTGAGGTGATCTCCCGTCCCACCTGCACGCTGGCTGCCAACATCTTCGACCCGCTGTCGGCCCGCATCGCCCATATGCTGGGGTATGAGATCTGCGTGCTCTCTGGCTCCGTCGGCAAGGTGGCCAACCTCGGCGTGCCCGACATCGTGCTGTCCAACATGTCCGACGTGGTGGACCACTGCCGGCGGATCACTCGCATCGCCGACGTCACGCTGATGGTCGACGCCGAGGACGGCTTCGGCAACGCTGTCAACGTCGCGCGAACCGTCCGGGAGATGGAGGCCGCGGGTGTGGCCGCCGTCGAAATCGAAGACAACTACGTCCCCCGGCAGTTCAACGTCGCCGACCCGGGGCTGGTCTCCACCGAGGAGCAGGTGGGCAAGCTGGAAGCTGCGGTATCAGCCAGCACCGACCCCACCACGGTCATCGTCGCCCGCTCCGCCGCGCTCGGCCTGTGCCCTCTCGACGAAGCCCTCGACCGCATCCGCGCCTACTCGCAGACGGGCGCCGAGGCAGTGATGCTGACCGGTGTCTCCAGCCGCGAGCAGATTGAGGCGGCGCACCGGGCCACGCCGCTGCCGTTGTGCGTCCTGAACCCGCCCGCCGATGCCCGCAACGACCAGGCCTTCCTCGACGCAAACATGCGCATCCTGATGCTCGGCAACCCCACCTACGCCGTTGCCGTCCAAGCTATTCACGACAGCCTGAGCCACCTGAAGCATGGCGGCGCGATGGAGGACCTTGCCGGCCGCCAGGCCCCACCCGACCTGCTGCGCCAAGTAAACCGCACCGACGAGTTCATTGCCCTCCAGGAGCGCTACTTGCGGGAGTAGCTTGGGCAACGCGCACGGCATCAGATACGAAAAATGGGCGGTAAACCACCGCCCATTAATTTTTCTCGAGAGCTGCCCCTGCTATCCCCGCAGGAACGTCAGCACGTGCGTTGCGTACTCGTCCGGCTTCTCGAACGGCACCCAGTGGCCGCAGTTGTTCAGCAGCACCAGCCGTGAGTCTTCCAGGTTGTTCAGGGCCGCGATGCCGATTTCAAACACGCACATCCTGTCGTAGCGCCCCCAGATTATCAGGCTGGAGGCGGTTATGTTCGGCAGGTCCACCCCGTGGTCGTATGGCACGCTGAATGACTCGGCGTCGGCCTTGATGTGGTCCGGGTTCCCTGTGTAGTTGCCGTGGATGTAGTCCACCAGCTCTTCGGTGACCAGCGCGTTGTCGTCGATGTGGGTCCGCAGGTAGCGCCGCACGTTGTCGTGAGTGGGGTTGTCGCGCACCTCCCGCGTCACCAGGCTGCCCTCCGACGGCCGGTTGCCCATCAGGTACAGGTCGCCGCCGGTGCGGATGTGGCAGGCCCCGAACACCAGCTTGTTCACCCGGTGAGGGTCATGCGCCGCCAGCACCATCGCCGACTGCCCCCCCTGCGAGTTGCCGACCAGGTGGGCCTTCTCGATGCCCAGTGTGTCCATCAGCCCCACCGCCGTGCGGGCCTGCAGATTATGCAGCGGCTCGTTGTAAACCACAGGCCCGGTGCGGCCGAAGTTGGGCAGGTCCACCACGATGCAGCGATAGTGCTCGGCGAAGGCCGGTAGCACCTTGTGGAAGGTAATCCACCCCGTGGTGCCGGGTCCGTAGGAGTGGAGCATGACCACCGGTTCGCCCTCGCCCACGTCGTGGTAATGCACTGGCATGTCGCCGACCATGGCAGTCCTGCTCGTCGATTCCTCCGTAATGGCGGCGGTCATCTCTGTTCTGCTCCTCTGTGTACTTTCCCTCGTTGTCCTCGCGAGCTCTACGTCACCGGCGCTTCCTGGAAGTGCGGCATCACCTCGGTGGCGAACAGCTCGATGGAGCGCATAACCTTCCAGTGAGGCAGGCCCGCGAACCCGAAGTTGCCGAACACGTGATTGATGCCCGCCGCCTGCGTCTCCTTCAGCCGCTCCACCACCACCTCTGGCGTGCCCCGAAGCGGCGGCAGCCCGGCGTGACCAACGTCGTCGCGGCGGTCGCGGTCGCGTTGCCGGTTGGCCCAGTGCTCGTATCCCTTGGCGACGTTCCCGTTCTTGTCCACAGGCATCCCGATGGGAGCGCCGTTGCTGCCGGCCGATCGCAGGATGCGCGACGAGAAGTCCTCCAGCCCGACGGGGTCCCGTTCGGCCTCTTCCATGGTCGGGGCCACGTAGATTGATTTCGACATCGGCGGATCCAGGTGCGCGTGGGGATGACCGTACTCGTCCATCTTTTCCCGCCATAACTTGATGACCTGCGGCGCTTGGCCGAGGATGTCCGTCGGACCGCCAGCGATGACCTGAATCTGGCGGCTGGCGGCGAATTCGATGCTCTCCGGGCTGGTGCTGACCGCCTGGAACAACGGCGGATAGGGCTTCTGCACCGGCTTGGGCAGCACCCACAGGTCGTCGACGTTGGTGTACTTGCCGTGGAAGGTCAGCCGCTCCGCGGTCCACGCCTTGATGATTACATCGACCGCCTCCTTGAACCGTTCTCGGCTGGTGTCTATGTCCACGCCCAGACCGTCGAACTCCTGCTGCTGGTAGCCCGCGCCGATACCGAAGTTGATGCGGCCGTTGCTGATGACATCCAGCATCGCCACTTCTTCGGCAACCAGAATCGGATTGTGCAGCGGCAGTACGATTACCGCCGTGCCGATGCGGATGTTCTGGGTTCGCCCGGCCACAGCACCCAGGAACGACCAGATGCCCGAGAGTAGCCCGTGGCGCGAGAAGCTGTGCTCTCCAAGCCACACCTCCTCGATGCCCATCTGGTCGGCATATACGATCTGCTCCAGCGCGTCGTTCAACGCCTGCTGTTGGGTGAAGTCCTCGTGGTAGGGAACGATGGTGAAAATTCCGAATTTCATCGGGTTGCCTCTCACGCTCAGCTATTGTTTCGCCCTACTCTACTACACCGATAGACAGAATGCACAGGATGACTGATACTGTTGAAAAGGGCCTTTATACCACTCGGTGGGGGAGCGAAAAGATGGTTGCCGCAGGCCGCAAGTACCAAGTGATCGACATGCAGACCGGGCAGCTCGACCGCCGCATATTTGTCGACCCGGACATCTATGCCGAAGAGCAGGAGAAGGTGTTTGGGCGGGCCTGGCTGATGATCGGACACGAGTCGCTGGTGCCGAAGCCCAACGACTACTTCCACACCTACATGGGTGAGGAACCGGTCATCCTCTGCCGCGACGGAAAGGGCACCCTGCGGGCCTTCCTCAACATGTGCCGCCACCGTGGCAACCGCATCGTTCGCACCGACCAGGGCAGCGCCCGCAACTTCGCCTGCGCCTACCACGGCTGGACCTACTCCAACGAGGGCGAACTGGAATACCTGCCCGGCGAAGAGGAGGCCTACTATGGCGCCCTCGACCGCGACTCGCTGCGCCTCGTGGAGGCCCGTGTCGACACTTACGCCGGCATCGTCTTCGCCACCTGGGACCAGGGCGCACCCGGCCTCGACGCCTACCTCGGCGACGCTCGCTGGCTCCTGGACGTGAGTTTCAACCGCCTCGACAACGGTACCGAGGCGCTGGGCCCCATCAAGTGGATGGAGCCCGTCAACTGGAAGACAGCCGTCGACAACTGCTCCGACAACTACCACGTCCCCACGACTCACCTGTCCACCATCATTGTGCAGGGACGCTATCGCGGCCTTCCCCGGCTTACTCACGAGCAGCAGTTCCAGTCGGAGAGCAAGCACCTCTTCGTCAACGGCCACTCGCTTACCATGCGCTTCCTCGAACGCCCTGACCAGGCCCGGCAGACCCACGGCATTACCGCCGAGAACCGCGAGGCCTTCGAGGAATACTACTGCGAGACACTGGCCGAGTCCGAGCGTCGCCTTGGCGACCTGCGTGCGCGTAGACTCCAGCTCGGCAACCACAGCCTCTTCCCAAACGGCGTGCTGGGATTCCGCCTGGCTCACCCGCGCGGCCCGCTGCAGACCGAGTTCTGGCACTTCGTGGTGCTGGAAAAAGATATGCCGGAAGACCTCAAGACCGCCCTGCGCCGCGGCAGCGCCAACTACAACGGTGTCAACGGCATCTTCGAGCAGGACGATATGGACAACTGGCGCGGTGTGACCAACTCGGCCCTGACCGCCATGGGGCGCAGGTACACACAGGACCTGTCCATGGGCGTGGGCCACGACCGGCCCCACCCCGATTTCCCAGGGGTGGTTGCGGAAAGGTACACCTCCGAGAGCAACCAGCGCCTCTTCTACAAGCGCTGGGAGCAGTTCATGAACGCGGAGAACTGGGAGGACATTCCCCTCGAGCCGAAGACGATGGACTTCGACGGTACCGCCTCCCTGCACGGGTAGGAGACACGGGTAGGAAGACTATGGCGACTGAAGCGCGCACGACGTCCTCAAGGATGGAACTCTGGCATGAGCTAATGGAGTTCTACATCCGTGAGGCATGGATTCTCGACGAACGACGCTTCCGCGAATGGCTCGACCTGTTCACCGACGACTGCTTCTATTTCATGCCGCGTCGCCTGAACGTCCATCGTCACGAGACGGAGCGGGAGCTAACCCCCGTCGGAGACCTCGCCATCTTCGAGGACGACAAAACTTACCTCACCATGCGCGTCGAGCGGCTGGAAACCGGCATGGCCTGGGGCGAAGACCCACCGTCGCGTACCCGGCATATTGTCGGCAACCTGGTGGTGGAGCCGCAGGCCGATGGCGAGGTGAAGGCAAAGACCGCTTTCATCCTGTACCGGTCTCACCACGAGACAGAGGAGAACATCTTCGCCGGATACCGCGAAGACCTCCTGCGACCGGTGGATGGCGACTGGAAAATAGCCTGTCGCACCATCGTCCTCGACGCCAACGTGATCATGGCCAAGAACCTCAGCGTCTTCTTCTAGCAACCAGTATTCTGCGCCCTGTCACTGACGGGGGCCCGCAACAATAATTCAGGGGCAGCCAATCGGCTGCCCCTTTTGCATTGGTTGCTGTGGGTTTGGGTTGAGACTACTGGGCGTGGATTCCCTGCGTGATGGGGACGTCCACTACGACGAATCCCCGTTCATCCGAGGCATCCAGGTCAACCCGCAATCCAACGAAGGGGCCGATCTTGTTGTTGAATACGTCAACCACATCCTGACCCTTGTCGGGGTAGCCAAGACGCTGCAGCCAGTTGGGCAGCACGCTCTCGGCACCGGCCCGCTTACTGAGAGCCTGCGCTTCGGGGCCGAATTCCACCAGCTCCAGGCCCGCCTCGATGTTGCGAGTGATGCCGGTGACGTTGTGGATGGCGGTCAGGCGAAGGGCCTCAAGTTCCTGCCTGGCTCCTTCCTCGAGGAGGATTTGCTGGAGGTCAGCAGGGATATCGTCCCAGACCTCGCCATTGACCACGTTGGTCGTGGAGTTGAAGCTGTACAGCCGGCCGTTCATGAATTCGGTTACTTCGTACCAGCGCTGGCTGAGACCCGGGTTTGCGCCGGTTACGCCTGCGTCAAGGATGCCGCGCTCCAGCGCTGTGTATACCTCGGCGAAGGCCATGAACTGGGCGGCTGCGCCCATGTGGTTGATCCAGTCAGACAGCTCGGCCGAGTGGCTGCGGGTCTTCAGGCCGACGAAGTCTTCGGGGTTTTCCAGCTTCTGGTTGCTGAAGAAGAACTGGTCGTCACCGGCAATCCAGTTGCGCATCAGCACCTGCGCACCTAGCTCTTCGGTGTAAACCCGATTCAGATCGGGGGCGATGTTGGTCAGTACGTCGTAATGGGTCTGATGGTCGGGCCACAGTCCCCAAATGTACTGCACGGCCAGCGCCGGGAACTCTCCGCCCACGTAGCCGCCGTAGATCTCGGTCATGCCCAGGGTACCGTCGGCCAGCAGGCTGGCAGTGTCAGTTCCGGCCAGACCAAGTTCCGGGAACGATGTTATGTTGATCGTTACCTGCCCTTCAGTCCGTTCCTGGACGTTGGGCACGAAGAACGTGCGCTGGTGCTTGCACCAGAGCAACTGGCTGTTGATGCAGGTGTGCTGCAGTTCGATATTTTCCCCGGAGGACGTGAGAGGAGCGGGGTTGGTGAGATTGGCCGTCTCAACTAGCTCCCGGTAGTAGTCCGATTCAAACACCCACCTGACGTCCTCAAGAGCGTCCAGGGGTACGTTTCCTGCGTCATCACCCAAGTCCATTCCGTATAGATCCATGAAGTCAGGGTACACCGACGGGCCAACTAGGGCAGCTAAGTTGCCGTCGCCGATGTAGATGGCGCCGGGACCGCCAGCGTGCTCGGCCGCGTAGGCCTTCAGCTCATCGCTGACTTCCCACATCATCATCCCTTCGCCTTCTTCCATCATGGCTTCGGTGGGTTCCTCTTCCATCATGGCTTCGGTGGGGGCTGCCGTCGGTTCCGGTACGGCTGTCGGGGGTACGGGTGTGTTCGTGGGAACGGGGGTGGCGGACTCCCCGCAGGCCACAAATACGACCATCAACAGCACGATGGCAAATGACAAGATTACCGTGGTTCGCATGAACACCTCTCCTATAAAGGTTGGTAAGTTTGTGTGCCCGGCGCGAGCCACCGTTGGTTGCTGAGATTCCCAATGACCCTTACGCCAGACAAGTCGGGAAATAGTATCACAAAATTAACGAATGCGTAAAAGACGTGGATGGGTTCCGTCATCTATTGCGAAAGATTGTGCTTATAATTGAGTATGCACCGGAGTGTTTCCGAAAGAATTCTCTGCAAAGATTACAGAAATTTCCTCGGGGTATAAATATTTGGCTATAATCCGAGCACAAAATTGTGGGGCAGGCTTCGAGCCCGCCCCATCTCGATGTCCCCTTTACTCACCGGATTCGATTACTCTTCGTTCAAGGTGAAGGGAACGACGCCAGGTATCCACCACTTCTCCCATTGCTCGTCCACACGCTGCTGGAAGTGGGCGATGTCTTCGGGAGTGAAATGTGCGAAGCGACCCTGACGCGTGAGGTATTCCTCGATGGGCTTCCGGCGGCGGATGCCCTTGGCGATGGCGCGGCTGGCGCCGTTGAGGGTCAGCTCCCCGTCGATGATCTCGTACTGCACCCACAGGCCCGTCTCGACGGCCAGCATTCCCAGTTCGTGGGAGTACTTGGGGTCGTAGTCCCAGCCTTTGGGGCAGGGGTCTATGTTGTGGATGAATGTCGGACCGCCGATGGTCAAAGCACGGCGGATCTTGTTGTTAAGGTCCAACCCGTAGGAGGCGCACGACGTCGCGATGTAACGCACGTCGGGGTGGCCGGTCGCCAGCATCGGCGCGGTGTTCTTCTTCCACCGGTTGTTCATGATGCGGTGCACCTTGCCCGGGGGGCTGAAGGTGCTGTTGGCGCCCCAAGGTGAACTGCCCGACACCTGAATGTCGGTGTTGGCGTAGGACTCGTTGTCGTAGCAGAGGATGAGCAGGTTGTACTCATCGTGCTGCAGTGCGGCCGAAATGGCCGACAGGCCCATGTCCACGCCGCCGCCGTCGCCGCAGAACGCGATGACGTTTATCGGCTCCTTGTGCATCTTGCCCTTGCGCATCATCGACGACAGCCCCGCGGCGGTGCCGGTGGCGGCGCTGCCGGAGGACCCCAGCTGCGTGTGCATCCAGGGCACCACCCACGGCGTGCTGTAGTAGGTGGTGTTGGCCACGTACATGCACCCCGTGCTGCCCAGCACGATGGAGCGCGGGCCGGCGGCCTTGATCATCAGCCGCATCGTCAGCGCCGACTCGCAGCCCTGGCAGGTGCGGTGCCCGGAGGAATAGAACTCCTCCACCGGTATGTTCTTGACGCCACGAACCTGCGGGAGGTCCGTCTGAGTCATCATGGTGGTCATGGCTCTTACTCCCTTACCGCGACCCAGGTAGTTTCCTGTTCGATTTTACCAGTTGCGACCGCCTTTTCGGTAGTCTCAACCATTTCGTTAACGTCTTTCACCATCACTTCGCGACCGCCCAGCCCAGCAATGAAGTTGAGCATCAACGGGCGGTTGTCCAGTGGGTAGAGCGCCGACCGCAGCTCGTGGAACAGCACTCCACCGAAGGATGGAGAGCCATAGGAATAGTCGCGGTCGATTACGGCGACGGCCTTGGCCCCGCCGAGCGCCTTCTGAATCTCCTCCACGGCGAATGGCCGGAAGAACTTGACACGAACAAAGCCAACCTTCTTGCCTTGTTCCCGCATCCTGCGCACCGCCACGCGGGTCGGCATGGCCAGCGTGCCCATCCCGACGATAATAACCTCCGCGTCTTCGGTCATGTACTCTTCGATAAACGGGCTGGGGTCGCCGCGCCCGAAGACTTCCTTGAACTCATCATAGGCTTCGTAGATTACGCCCACAGCCCGGCGCATTGCCTCGTCGGTCTGGCGACGTATCTCCATCAGCCAATCCTCGTTGACCTGCGGAGCTACAGTGATGGGATTGTCGGGGTGCAGTTGCAGCTCCTGCCGGTCGTAGCCGGGCAGGAATCGGTCCACCTGCTCGCGAGTCGGCACCTGCACGATCGCCTGCGAGTGCGTCAGGAAGGAACCGTCGCAGCTGATGGCGAAGGGGAGCAGCACGCGCCGGTCCTCCGCAACCTTGTATGCCAGCAGCGCCGTGTCCAGCGCTTCCTGGGCCGTGGCCACCCAGTACAGGTGCCAGCCCAGATCGCGAACCGCCATGGCGTCGTTGTGCTCCACGCCAAACGCTCCAGGGTCGTCCAGCGCACGGTTGCCGACCATCGCCACCACCGGCATCCGCAGGCCCGCGGTGACCGTGATGGCCTCGAAGGCGTAGAACCAGCCCACGCCACTTGAGCCGCAGAAGGTGCGCGCTCCGACGGCCGAGGCATGCTTGACGATTTCAAACTGCGAATGCTCGCTCTCGGCCACGATGAAGTCGCAATCGAAGGCCCCGTCGGCCTTCAGCTTTGACACGTACTGCATCACCGTGTCGTAGGGCCGGATTGGGTACGCGGTGATGACGTCCACATCCGCCAGCGCGCAGGCAATGGCGATGGCCTCGGAGCCGCTGATCAACTCCTCGGTGGATCGGGAAAACAGCTCATTCTCAACGGTGGTGGTCATTAGTCAGCCTCCGCCGTCTGGATCTCTTCGGCATAGCCGCCGACGTGGTGGAAGCCGTGAGTGCGCGTCTCGGCCTTCTGCTTTTCCACCAGTTCGGTCATCCACTTGTTATAGCCGTCCTTGTTCTCCTGCCACATTTCCCACTGGCTGTCGTGGTCGTTGAACTCGGCCTCGTTGACCATGGTCACGCAGTCGGGGACCGGGCAGACCGCTTCGCAGACGCCGCAGCCGCAACACGCTTCCATGTTGGCGTCATAGAGCCCGTCCGGCGTTACGTCGAAGCAGGTGTCGGGGCACTGCAGCCAGCACAGGGTGCACTTGATGCAGGTCTCGAAGTTAATGACTGGCCGCATCGAGCGGGTGCTGAACTTCTTGAACACCTCGCTGCGTCCGGGTAGATAGCCGCCCTCACCCTCGGCGTACTCGCCGCCTTCTGGGATCGCCTGGATGACAAGGCCTTCCTGCATCGTCTTCCAGCCGGGCAGGGTGAACTTCATCTCGCGCTGGTTGCCGCCCTCGCCGGGCTCCACGGGACGCGTGGCAGTCCGGTCGTAGGAACGCTGCGCCGAGGCGATCTTGGTGCCTCCGCCCATCTGCTCCTCGATGGTCTCGAGCATTGCCTCGATGCTGACCAGTTCGGGGCAGACCTTGCACAGGGCCCCCAGCACCCTGACGTCCGTGTGGTCGTCCTTGTAGACCCACAGTCCCGAGAAACTCGGAATGCCGGTAATCACGGACAGGTTGTAAGGGGTCTCCTTGGGGTGGATGTCCTCCAGCAGGGCGTCTGCCTGCTGGCGCGAGGTTACGATGAGAGTGCCGCCGGGCTTGGTCAGTTCGTTGATGGGCTGCAGGCCGTACCACGCCCACGACTCGATGCCTTTGCACATCGTGTCGTCGACGTTGATGGTAACGTCCACGTTCGTTGCTTGGTAGACAGCCAGGCTCTCCTCCAACTCCTCGGCGTCGTCGGCCACGATGGCAAACTGTTTGGCCGGGATGCCGTTGCGCTCGGGGGAGTCGCCGTAACGCCCGAAGGCGGTGCCAATTTTGCCGTCCTTGCGGGCGGCGAACACTATGGAGCGGACTATGTTGCGCGCCAGGGTTTTCTGGAAAATGCCCCGGTACACAACCTCCACAGCAAGGGTGGACATACTATTCCTCCTTTCCGTCGTCGGATATGGTGGCGGGTTCCACGGCTGTAAGGTGATGGTCCATGGCGTGGCGGGCGCCGGCGTCGTTTCCGGAGCGCACCATGGCAAGGATTTCGTGATGGGAATGCAGGGAACGCTCGGGGCGGCCCGGCTGCTGCAGGTAGCGGTCGCGGGAGCGGCGGAGTACGTCCTCCACCGCGTTGACCACCTTCACCAACGCCGGGTTGTGAGTTGCGGTCGCCAGAGTGAAGTGGAATTCAGTGTCGGCGTCAACTCCCGTTTCGCCTTCCAGGATCTGCCGCTGCTGCTCGACCAGGATCAAGGCGAGCCGCTCGATGTCGTCTGGCGTGGCCCTCCGTGCGGCAAGGGCCGCTATCTGGGGCTCCAGTAGGTGGCGCATTTCGAAGATGTCCTCCAGCCCGCCCGAGCCGTGTTCGGGAGCCATCAGCGTGGCCACGGCGTCCAGGCTCTGGGTGTTGACGAACGAACCCGACCCGTGGCGCGTAACCACCAGACCCTGCAGCTCAAGGGAGCGGATGGCCTCTCGCACCGAGCTTCGCCCGACTCCAAACTGTTCGGCCAGCGCCCTTTCCGGTGGCAGCCGGGAGCCATGCAGAAACTCGCCCTGGCGTATGAGATCACGCAAGCGCACGACTATGCCCTCGTGTAGGCGCGCTCCGCGAAGCCCTGCGAGAGACGATATCCCGACCTGTCCTGATGTCGTCGGCATAAAGTGGTATGACCAATTTCAGTTTCGGCCGGTATTATACACCCTCCGCTTAACGTGTCAACGGGGTTTGGTCTTGGGTGCGTCCTTGTCAGGTGGTCTGGTCTGCCACGCTTCGTCGGCCGTTGAGATTCTCGCCCTCACCCTCTACCTGAATGTTATGGGGGTTGAAGAGGAATCGTCTCAGGCCTTCTGCGGGCAGTGCCACCAGATTTGTAGCGGTTTCGCCCGGGGGACATCAAGACCATGACAAGGGAACACCATGACAAAGGTGGATGAGCCGTATCGCTCTCGCGTAGGCGTGTAAAGTTGTGTACAGTTTTGTAAAGTTAGTATCAAATGGGACCTGAATTGAGACAGGCCGATTTGGCGGTCCAAGAAGTTATTCGCCAGAACAATTGTACGGCTAATGGCGCTTCTAGGGCAAGCGGGAAATGTCAGCAGGCAGGGCCCGGGTTGGGCGGTCCAATCAACAATCGGAGGGATTTTCATTGCCACATTGCCACATTGGTCGTAATCCCGCACTGTGAGCTGGAATACCACCCAATTAGCAACGCTGTCGTGATCTTAAAGGATGAGACAAAAAGGGTCGTCTACCATATGGTCCATCGTTGGCCCTGCGGCCACGCGTCGCTCACCTTATGTCATCCTGCAATAAGCATGCTGTGATAAAATTACGTCATCCCTGTCGCGCTGATGGCCGCATATTTTCGAGGATTGCCCGTTGCCCCGTCCTTCCCTCTGGATTTCGATCGTTCTGGTTCTGCTGGTATCGACGTTAGTCGCGATTCCGGTCGCTTGCGTTTCATTCCAGAACAGCAGTGAACCGGAACCTGGCACGCTGGACGAGCTTCCGCCGGAGTTCGCCAAGCTGGCCGAAGTATGGGCACTGTTGCAGCGGGAACACATCGACGCCGCCACCCTCGACCCGGCGGTAGCCGCCGACGGGGCCATCCGTGGCATGATGGACTCCATCGACGACCCTCACGCTTCCTTCCTGGACACCGAGCGGTATTCGATGATGCGGCAGGACATTCAGGGCTTCTTCGAGGGCATCGGTGCCGAAGTCGGCGTACGAAACGGTCTGATCACGATCATCTCTCCGATACCCGATACCCCGGCCGAGGAAGCGGGAATAAGGCCCGGGGACGTAATATTGGAGATCGATGGCCAGAGCACCAATGGTATGGAGCTCTTCGATGCAATCAACCTCATCCGCGGCGAGAAGGGGACGCCGGTTACCCTGCTCGTCAGGAGAGATCGGACGGGCGAAGCGGAATCTGTCGAAATAGTCCGCGGCGTTATTCCACTGGAAAGCGTACGTTTGACGATGCTGGTGGGTCGCATCGGCCACTTGCGAATCACGTCCTTCAGTGGTACCACAAAAGAAGAGTTGGAGAAAGCACTTGACCGTTTCCAACGCTCCAGGGGGCTCGGACTGGTAATCGACGTCCGCAACAACCCCGGCGGGCTGCTTTCCTCCGTGGTTGAAGCGACCAGCCAGTTCGTGGACGATGGGCTTGTCCTTTATCAGCTCGACGGGAAGGGCAACCGGCGCGACTGGAACGCGGAAGGCGGCGGTTTGGCACTGGACGTGCCCATGGTGGTGCTGATGAACAACGGCAGTGCGTCGGCCAGCGAGGTCTTCGCCGGGGCCATAATGTTCCACGACAGGGCCGAGACCATCGGCGAGACGACTTTCGGCAAGGGCAGTGTCAACAACCTTTGGCCGCTGTACGATGGATCGGCAGTCAACTTCACCGTGGGCAGATGGTACACCCCCGACGGTCATCTCATAGAGGGTATGGGAATCACTCCGGACATAGTCTTGGAAGCCTCCGAAGATGAATCCGAGGACATCCAGTTGGATCTGGCCCTGGAAATACTTAACGAACTGATTGCGAGTTGACCGCCAACAGGAAAGAGGTGGGAAACATGGCAAAGAAGAAAGGCGTCAGTACCGCGAAGAATGGCGAGAGTTCGGGTGGCATCCGCACTGCGGCATCCAATCGTCGTGCCTTCTTCAATTACGAAATATTGGACAAGTACGAGGCGGGGATCGTCCTTACCGGCACCGAAATCAAGTCGGTACGCGCCGGTAAGGCGGACCTCAGCGACGGGTATGCCCGCGTCCGCAACGGTGAGATGTGGCTGCACAACGCCTACATCGCCCCATACGATCCTGCCAGCCAGTTCAATCACGACCCACGCCGCCAGCGCAAGTTGCTGATGCACCGCGACGAGATCGAGAAACTTGCCGGTGAGGTCGCCGAAAAGGGACTGACGCTGGTGGCGCTTCGCATCTACATCAAGCGACACGTCGCCAAGGTGGAGCTGGGCCTCGCCCGCGGCAAGCGTCGTTACGACAAACGCCAGGCCATCATCAACCGCGACATGGACCGAGAGGCCAGGCGGGCCGTCGGTACAATGCGGGGCTGAATTCCGCCAAACCCCCTGGTTTTCTGAAACACTGAAGCAAGGAGCATCGAGTTGATTCGCACTCTGAACGGCGTTACCCCCAAGGTGGCCGACACCGCCTGGGTCAGTGAGTTCGCCTACGTGGTCGGAAACGTGGAGATCGGCGAATACGCCAGCATCTGGCCCGGCGTTACCGTGCGCGGCGACGGCGACGACGCCATCGTCATCGGCGACTACGTCAACATACAGGAAGGGTCGGTAATCCACGGAAACGGACTTACCATTGAGGACAACGTCTCTGTGGGGCACAGCGTCGTGGTTCATTGCGACGTCGTGGGCCGGGGCTCCTTGCTGGGCAACAACTGCACCATCCTCAACAAGGTGGTCCTCGGGGAAAACTGCCTTGTGGCGGCCAACTCCGCCGTGCTGGCCGGAATGCAGATCCCAGCCAAGTCCTTCGTTACGGGCGTACCCGCTTCCGTGAAGCGACAGGTGACCGAAAAGCAGATCACCGGCATGCGCCACACCACCGAAGAGCTCGTCAAGCGGGCCAAGTGGTTCAAGGACAGCGGGCTGTAGACTCCGGTCGACTCATCCGAACGTCAGACGCGATTTGCGAAAGACCCGGCCTCGCAGGCCGGGTCGACTTTCGTTCTGCTGCATACCCTACTGAAGCCGCGAAATGGCGCACCCTACGGAGTGTAGGTTCGGTAGTAGGGGCAGCCCGAGTAAATTGCCCGCAGCGCCCTGCCCGACGCAACCGAATCGAACCGCAGCGTTTCCGGCGAACGAGGGTCCTCGCCGATGTGGAACGAACCGTCGTCCAAAGGCACCAGGACATCGTGGCCGCCGTTGGGGTACATCAGCAGCAGCGAGCCTTTCCGTAAACTGATGCGAAAGTTCGTCAACCCGAAGTTGTAGGTACGGTAATGCCCGGTGTAACCCTCCCAATGCGCCGGATAGTCGAACGAAGTTGGCCCCATGTACCCTTCGCCGGCGTACCAGTCCGGACCGTGAAATGCTTCAACCACCTTGCCACCCTCGCGCCCGAACTCCAGCAGAAAACGCTCCAGTTCCGGATGCGGGACATAGAAGCTGTCCTCCCCTCGCCGCTCCATGGGAATGTCCTCGTCACGCCACCGCAACGTCAGCCCATCTCCCGTAGCCCATACCTCAATTTCCCTTCCATCGGAGCCGTATGAACCGACATACTCCACCGCATTGCTCACCGATGCAGCACTTGCCGAAGGGGGCAGCGGCGTCAATTCGCGGTGTTCCAGCCCTGCCCGCAAAATCTCCAGAATATGGAAGGCCATGGGCGTTGGGCTGAAGGCCTCGGCGATTCCGTTGATCAAGATCACCACCCCGACTCCTGCGTCAACGTCGGCGATCATCGCTGCCAGGAACCCCGTGGTGCTCCCACCGTGGCCCAGGTATCTGTGCCCATCAACATCGGCCGAGATGAGCCCATACCCGTACCACGCGCCACCCCATTGCGGGGTTGCGATGACCCGGCTGGACATCAGTTCGTAGCTATCTTCCGACATTACCGGCCCGGTCGGCCCGGCACCCCGGTTCATCAGCATCCGCAGGTAGATGCCCATATCCTCGACCGAGGCAGCCTGGCAACCGTCTCCGACGCCGTACTCGGTCCACATCGCGGGCACCAGGCCGTGGCTCCGGTGCTCCGGCCGGTCGTCGTAAAAGCTCCTGTACGCCACCGGGGACCGCTTCCGCGTCTCGAATCCGATAACGGGATGCGATTCCTCCATTCCCAGCGGGTCCAGCACCCGCGCCTGCACCGCCTCCGCGTACGGCCTGCCGTCCAACCCTTCCAGCAGGAAACCCAGTGTCTTGTAGCCCACGTTCGAGTAGCGGAATTGCTCCCCCGGCGCAACCCGCGTGCGACACTCCCTCAGGGCCCACGCCTCGTACTGCCCGTGGCTCCCGATGTCCGTACCCGCGGGCAGACCCGACGTATGCGACATCAGGTGGTGCGTGGTTATCGGCTCGTAGTCTGACTGCACCTCGAACCACGGCAGATATTGGGAGATCGGAGCGTGCAGGTCCAGCCGGCCTTCGTCCCGAAGCTGCAGCAGTGCCACGTTGGTGAACGACTTGCCGATGGAGCCTATCTCGAACATCAGGCCCGGTTCCATCCGCTTGCCCGCTGCCACGTCGGCGAATCCAAAGGCCTCCACCTTCACCGCTTTTTCCCGGTCGGTGACGGCCAGCACCAGCCCCGGGATATTGGCCTCATCCATCCGCTGCTCAACGAACCGGCCAAGCTCTGCGAAGGCACTTTCAACGCTGCTCATTAGCCACCTATCCCTGCTGGACTCTATCGGATGCATTCCCATCCGAGGCTACGGCGATTGCCGAGCGTTCCCGGCCGACCGTCCATCAGCCAAGGCGTCCGGCGATGGGCAGCACGGCCTCCGAGAGGCGCTCCATCACACGTATGCAGTCCGCAATCTCGCTGACTCGGAAGTCGTAGGTCAGCTGTCCGATTCCGATTTCGTGGCAGGCTTGGAGGTCGTCCACCACCTCCTGGGTGCTGCACACCAAGGCTCCGCCGCTCCGCTCGTTGCCCATCTCCGGGAGCCCTATGTCGGTGAAATGCAGGCTGCGCTTCAGAGATACCGTAATATCCTCTACGTTGCGCCCTTCCTGCACTATCCTCTGCTCCAGGTAGGGTATGTTCGAGGCGACGAATTCAGGCGTCTGCCGCGTGGTGTGCCAGCAGTCCCCGTACTTGGCGGTCCGGCGCAGCGCAGCCCGGGTGTGTCCGCCGACCCAGACTGGCAGCGGCTTCTGAACCGGCTTCGGCTGGAACTGGATGCCATCGAACTGGTAGTGCTTCCCGTGATGCTCCGGGTGCTCGTCGTACCACAACGTTCTGAAAATCTCCAGGAACTCGTCCGTCAGCGGGCCGCGCTCGGCGTAGCTGACTCCGAGCGTGTCGAACTCCTTCTCCAGCCACCCCACGCCGATGCCGCAAATCATCCGCCCGCCGGTCAGCGAGTCCAACGACGCGAACATCTTGGCCTGCACCACCGGATTCCGGTACGGCAGAATCAGCACCGTGCTGCCCAGCTTGATGCGCTCCGTGCAGGCCGCTAGGTAGCCCAGCAGCGTCATCGTCTCCAGGAAGGGCTCCTCGGCCGGTCGCGAAAATCCCCCGGACGCGGTATACGGGTACTGGGTAGTACCACCCGTTGGCAGCACGATGTGGTCTCCGATCAGCAATGACTCGAACCCCATCGCGTCCGCAGCCCGGGCGAACTCTCGCAGTCCCGGCCCATCCGGAATGCGCGGCATCGATACTCCAATCTCCATTGAATGATGTCTCCTTTTTACTTTGCTCTTTATGGTAATCCGGCTATTGGTGGGCTCAAAACCGATCCGCCAACACGAGTTCCTCAGTTCCATTAGGTATCATGTAGCTGAGCCAATGGGTAACAGTGCTGGTTGGAATCTCTCGCTCTTCTTCCGCAAGAATTGTGTTTATGTCACGCAAGAGCGAGAGCTGCTCCTTTTTCGGAATTTTGCTTGCCAGTATACCCCGTCGTGATATAATTCATACGCAACTCGGGCGACGGTCCCGTATCAATTAGCCACACTATCCCAAACAAAATATGGAGGAGGCACATCGTGGAAAAGGGCAACACTGTCATCAACGCCGGCCCCATCGAGATAGCCATGAGCTATCGCGCGGAAATTATGAACGACCAGGGCCTGTGTCTGCAGGTCTACTCGGAGATCGACGGGCATGACACCGAGATTCTCCGCTTCGACTGTTTCGACCAGGACCCCCACTACCACTACGGCCCCGAGAACCACAACATCCGCCTGCACCTGGACAAGACCACTGCCGGCAACCCCCTCGGATGGACCATCGGTAACCTGCGTAACAACCTGTCTTCCATGGTCCGCCGCTCCGGTTACGAAGACCTGGCCGACAACCTGGAAGCCAGCCCGGTCAGCTCCGCGAAGCTGGATGAGATTGAGTCCACCGCCCGCGAGATGTCCCTCGGCGGCCGCCGCACCGTGCATCACATGATGCCCGAGATGCTGGATGGCGATAAGATCACTGTCGGCAACATCAAGTTCGGTCTCGAGTACCGCCACCTGCCGCAGATCAACGACGAAGGCATGGCCATCCACGTCCTGTCCGACATTGCCGGTCAGGAAGTCGAGCTGCTGGCCTTCGACTGCTTCCAGAACGGCCCGCACTACCACTACGGCCCCCGCAACCAGGACGTTCGCATTTACTGGGACGTCACCACCTCCGGCGAGACCCTGGCGTGGACTCTTGACCAGTTCAAGCAGGGCAAGATCAAGAGCATGATCTCCCGCGCCGGTTACCCCACCATCGCCAACGACGTGGACGAGGAACTGCTCCAGTCCACGCTGCCTCAGATCGAGGCCCGCTCTTGGGAGTTGGTCGCGATGAACAACGGCGGTAGCGATGACCCCAAGGCCCAGATCATGGCCGAGATCGAAGCCCTCCGCGAAAAGGTCGCCGCACTCTAACCCACGAGGAAATCACGGAAACTCAAGACGGCCCCGGCAATTGCCGGGGCCTTCTCTTTCTTACGTCACCAAGAAGGTCTGCATCTAGGCCATCGTGTACCCGCCGCTCACGCTCAGCGTCTGCCCCGTGATGAACCCCGCGGCGTCCGAGGCCAGGAACACCACCGCGTTCGCGATCTCCCGAGCTTCGGCCATTCGTCGCAGCGGGTAGGCCCGAATCGCCCGCTCCCTGGCCTCCGGCGTGAACACACCCCGCATCTCGTGCCACATGCTCGCCTCGCTGATCGCCTCCTCTTCCGGCGGCACCACGAGGCCCGGGCACACGCAATTCAGCCGCAGCCCGTGGCGGCCGGTTTCCCGCGCGATCGACTTGCTCAGCGCAATCACTCCTGCCTTGCACGCTGAGTAGACTGCCTCCCGGTACTCGCCCATCCTGCCTGCGTCAGAGCTGAGGCACACGATGCTCCCGCCCTGCCGTTCCACCATGCCTGGCAGCACAGCGTGGATGCAGTTGATCGCCCCCCACAGGTTGACCTGCACCTCCCGCTCCCACTCCTCGCGAGGCTTCTCGAGGAACAACCGGTCGATGGTCCAACCCGCGTTGTTGACCAGCACGTCCACCCCGCCAAACTCCGCCGATGCCGCCTCCACCATCGCGCCCACTGATTCGTGGTTCGTGACGTCCGTCGCCACCACCATCACCCGGCTGCCACTGCCCATCGCCGCCACTTCATCGGCCACCCGCTGCCCCTGAGCCGCGTCAAGCTCGGCGATGACGATGTTGCTGCCCTCGGCGGCGAAGGCGTGAACGATGCCCCGCCCTATGTTTGAGCCGCCTCCGGTGATGATGACAGTCTTCCCTGTAAGTCCAAGTTCCATGGGTATACGACCTTACAAATCAAATTTCGTTGGGGGTGGGTTCCTCTCCAACCGATTCCCGCGATTGACGGGTGTGTGAATGGAGAGCTATCGGCGGGGCGGCTGCTCAACCTTGGGCACGCCGCCGAAGCGCAGGCGCAGGAGGCCCTTCACGTCCTCGGTAGCCGTCTTCACCACGTTGACCGTGCTGGTCGGGTCGTCATCCCACGCCACCGGCACCACTCCGATTCGATACCCTCGCTTTTCGGCGATGATCAGCATCTCGGTATCAAAGAACCAGTTATTGTTCTCGACGTGAGGGATGATGGCTTGCGCCGCCTGTCGGGTCATCGCCTTGAAGCCGCATTGCGCGTCGGGAAAGCCCACGAAGAACATCGACCAGATGAGCTTGTTGTACCCGCGCGACGTCAACTCACGCTTGAAACTCCGTTGCGTCACCTTCGACCCACGGCTCAAACGGCTGCCGATGGCAACGTCATTGCCCGATTCCAGCTCCCTGACCAGCTGCGGGAAATGCGACAGGTCGGTCGACAGGTCGACGTCCATGTAACTGACAATGTCGCACTCGCTGCCCAGCCACGCCGTCCGCAACGCTCGCCCCCGTCCTTTCTCTGGCAGGTGCAGGTAATGAACCGCTGGGAACGCTCGGCACAGTTCCTCCGACACCGCCCTGGTGCTGTCCACGGAAGCGTTGTCCGCGATGGTCACTCGCCAGGCGTTCGGCAGGTTGTCCCGCAGGAAGATGCAGAGCCGCGGGATGCTCACTGGAAGAGCATCCTCCTCGTTGTACACGGGAATAACCACGTCTACGCTGGCCGTCATCCCCGGCGCCCCGTGCCCCTGCGGCTAGTGGCGGAAATGGCGCACCCCCGTGAACACCATCGCCAGACCGGCCTTGTCTGCCGCGGCGATCACTTCTTCGTCCCGCACCGAACCCCCGGGCTGCGCGATGGCAGTAATCCCGGCCTCGGCTGCCAGCTCGATGTTGTCGGGGAAGGGGAAGAATGCGTCCGACGCCAGCACCGCGCCCTTCGCCTTGTCCTCTGCAATTCGCTGTGACAGGTGCACGCTGACCACCCGGTTCGGCTGTCCCGCGCCCATTCCCACGAGCGTCCGGTCTTTTGCAAACACAATGGCGTTCGACTTGATGTGCTTGGCCGCCTTCCACGCGAAAGCCAGGTCCGCTCTCTCCGACGCGCTCGGCTCTCGCTCCGTGGCCGTCTTCCACTCCGCCGGGTCCTCGGCGATGTCGTCTGCACCCTGCACCAGCATCCCGCCAGAGATGGGCCGCAGGTCGAGGGCCTTTCCCGTCGGACCTGCATCCACCGTCAGGATGCGCAGGTTCCTCTTGCGTTCCAGTATCGCCAGCGCGTCGTCGTCATACCCGGGGGCAATCACCACTTCGTAGAAGATCGGGTCCATCGCCTCCGCCGTCGCAGCATCTACGGTGCGGTTGACGGCAACGATGCCACCGAAGGCGCTCACCGTGTCCCCCTCGTAGGCCTGCAGGTACGCCTCCACGATGGCATCCCGGCTGGCCAGCCCGCAGGGGTTGTTGTGCTTCACCACCGCCACAGTTGGCTCCGAGAAGTCCGACACCGTGCGCCATGCCGCATCGGCGTCCATGAGGTTGTTGTACGACAACTCCCGCCCGTGCAGCTGCTTCGCTCCGGCGATACCGGCAACTGCCGTGCCGGACGGCGCATACAGCGCCCCGGCCTGGTGCGGGTTCTCTCCGTACCTGAGCCCTGCAACCTTGTCCAGCGAAATGGTCAGCCGTGAAGGCAGCGCCTCCTCTTCTTCTCCGCTCAGATACGACGTAACGGCGGCGTCGTATTCGGAAACGTGGCGGAACGCCTTCGCTGCCAGTTCCCGCCGGTCCTCAGCGGTCAGTCCGTCCCCGGCGAGTTTGTCAGCAACCCAGTCGTAGTCCGCTGGGTCCACCACAACCGCCACCGACGGGAAGTTCTTGGCCGCGGCCCTGAGCATCGTTGGGCCGCCGATGTCGATGTTCTCCAGCGCGTCGTCCAGTGTCACGCCAGGTCTGCTGACGGTTTCGACGAACGGGTACAGGTTCACCACCACCAGGTCTATCGTTGAGATGCCGTGGGTCGACAGTTCCGCCATCTGCTCCGGAGACTCCCGTCGAGCCAGCAGCCCGCCGTGGATTACCGGATGCAGGGTCTTGACGCGACCGTCCAGAATTTCCGGCGATCCAGTCACGTCGGCCACCTGTCTGACGCTCAGCCCACCCTCCTCGCTCAGGGTGCGGTGGGTGCCGCCGGTGCTGATAAGTTCGTACCCGGCGCTGGACAGCTGCCGGCCAAACTCAACCACGCCGCTCTTGTCGTAGACACTGATGAGAGCTTTCAATTCTCGTTCTCCGTAAATTCCCTGTGGCGGTTTCCACAGATAGGGCCCTTGAGGCCTGTCTCTAGAAAGGGCAGTACGTGCTACTGGAAGAATGTCAGTTGGTAAGAATTACTTGCTCTTCCGACTCACGGGGCACAATGGTTCCCACCGTAATGGCTTCTGGTATCTTGTCGCAAAAGGCAGAAACATTGCTTTCCGGACACACCGCCACCATTCCCAGCCCCATGTTGAACACCCGGAACATCTCGTCGTCGGAAATGCCCCCCTCGCGCTGCAGCGCCTTGAAGATGGCAGGCGGCGTCCATAACGAAACGTCTATGCTCGCCGCCAGGTTCTCCGGCAGCACCGGCGGCAGCTTCCCCGGGATGCCTCCGCCCGTGATGTGAGCGAGCCCGCTTATCAGTTTCAGGACCGGCGTGAGCATCGGGTAATACGAACGATGGTACCGCAGCAGTTCTTCGCCCAGTAGGTGTTCCAGTCCATCGTAGCGCCGGAAGAGAGCTGCGGGGTCGTCGTCCGTGTTGAACACCTTGCGCACCAGGGAAAAGCCGTTGGTGTGGAGACCGCTGGAGGGTATTCCCAGCAGCCGGTCGCCTTCATTCACCTTGGCCGGTTCCAGCAAGTTTTCCTTCTCGAGCACGCCGACCACGAAGCCCGCCAGATCCAACTCCCCGTCAGCGTACACCTGCGGCATCTGCGCCGTTTCGCCGCCGATCAGGGCGCACTGTGCTTCCCGGCATCCCCAGGCAATGCCCCGCATCAGCGAATCCAGTGACTGGGCGTCTACCTCGCTGAATGCGACGTAATCGAGGAAGAAAAGCGGTCGAGCCCCTTTCGTCAGGATGTCGTTGACGTTCAGGGTGACCAGATCACGGCCTATGGACTCGAAATGCCCCAGTTGCGCTGCAATCTTGAGCTTGGTGCCCACGCCGTCCGTGCTCGCGACGAGGACCGGACCGTCTTCTCCGCCCAGTTGGAACAGCCCAGCGAAGCTGCTGCCGCCCTCGATTACCTCGGGACCGTGAGTGCTGGCGGCCAGGCCACGGATGCGTTCCTTGAGTTCGTCCATCCGGCCAAGGTCTACGCCGGACTGCTGATACGAGGCGCCGGGAAGATTACCGCTCAATTCCGCGTTCCCCTCCGGGGCCTTCCAGCATCATTTTGTCCAGTTCCAGTTGCACGGGCACGGGATAGTTTCCGGTGAAGCAAGCGTCGCAGAACCCGCCGTCCTTTCCGCCCACGACGCTCATGAGTCCTTTCACGCTGAGATACCCCAGCGTGTCGGCTCCAATGAATTCGCGAATCTCGGGGACCGTGTAGTTGGCGGCTAGAAGCTCCTTGCGCGATGCCATGTCAACGCCCATGAAGCACGGGTGCCGAATCGGCGGCGCGCACACCCTCATGTGGACCTCGGTTGCCCCGGCACGTCGCAGCAGGCTGACCACGTGGGGGGTCGTTGTCCCCCTGACGATGCTGTCGTCCACCACCACTATGCGTTTGCCCTTGATCACTTCGCCAAGACTGTTGAATTTCTGTCGCACTCCAAGGTCGCGAAGCTTTTGTTCAGGCTCAATGAAGGTTCGGCCCACATACCGGTTCTTTATCAGCCCTTCGCTGAATGGTATGCCTGACTCCAGCGCATAGCCCACTGCCGCTGCCGTTGATGAGTCGGGTATTCCGATTACCAGGTCCGCGTCAACCGGGTGCTCTCGCGCCAGTTCGGAACCCATCTCCTGGCGCTTCGAGTGAACCTGCCGCCCGTCCATGATGCTGTCGGGGCGGGAGAAATATATAAGCTCGAACACGCACAGGGCCCGGGGTCGGCTATCTTTAACGCCGGACCAGACCTCGGAATGCAGCCCGTTCCGGTCGATGGTGACCACTTCGCCTCGACCGATTTCCCGCACGTACTCAGCGCCGAGATTGTCCAGGGCGCAACTTTCTGAAGCAACTATCCAGCCATTTCCCCGCTTTCCAAGGCACAGTGGGCGTATGCCCAGCGGGTCCCGCGCTGCAAAGATCCCGTCGGGCGTGATCCCGACCAGTGAGTACGCTCCCTCCAACTGCCGCATGCACTGGAAGAGGCGCTCTTCCCAGCAGGAGCCGGGCGCGTTCACCAGCATCCTTGCTATGACTTCAGTGTCGGTGGTCGAGACGAAGGGGGTTTCCCATTCCTGCAGTAGCTGTTCCTTCAGCTCCCTGGCGTTGGTGATGTTGCCGTTGTTGGCCAGTGCTATCGTGCCGGATCGGCCTTCCACCAGCATTGGCTGTGCGTTGCAGAGCTCACTGCTTCCCGTGGTGGAATAGCGGGTGTGGCCGATGGCCATTTCGCCTGCCAGGGGCTGGAAGTCGGCTTCGCGGAAGACCTGTGACACGAGACCCATGTCAGCGTGGACTTCTACGGACTCCCCGGTGGTGGCAGCAATGCCGGCGCTTTCTTGCCCGCGGTGCTGGAGGGCGAAGAGACCAAAGAAGGTCAGGCGGCTGGCGGTCTCTTCTGGGGAATATACAGCGATTACCCCGCATTCCTCGCGAGGACTGTCGAACGGGCCATAGTCCATGTGGGCGTACGGCTCTCTTTTCACGGGCGTATTCTATCGGCCTCGTTCCCAACCGGTCAACCGCACCGAAGTGCTTCGGCCTTTCAATGCTCCCTCTAACCAGCGTTATCGCCCAGCGTCGGGCCAAATCAGGTCCGCTGTTTGGCTGAAACGTAAGCCCGTTCATCCTTGGCTTTTCCAGGACGAACGGGCTTCGCGGGTGTAACTGGGTCGCCTTCGAGCGACGGATTCCCTACTGATGGAACAGGTTGAGCGCCGAGCCAAGCTTGAACCATTCAAGCTGCGACTCGCTGTAGGAGTGCTGCAGGTCCAGCGTCTCCGAAGTCCCATCGCTGTGGTTGACCGTGCACTTCACCGGCTCGCCCGGCTTGATGCCGTTCAGCCCCGTCAGGCTAATCCGGTCGTCCTCGCGGATGCGGTCGTAATCGGCTACATCCGAGAATGTCAGCGCCAGCAGGCCCTGCTTCTTCAGGTTGCTCTCGTGGATGCGGGCGAAACTCCGGGCTATCACTGCCGCTCCACCCAGTAGCCTGGGCGACAGGGCGGCGTGCTCGCGGCTGCTGCCCTCACCGTAGTTGGAGTCGCCGATTGCCACCCACTTTACGCCCTGAGACTTGTAGTCGCGGGCAATCCGCGAGAAGCCCTGGTCCCGCTCGCCGCTGAGGACGTTCAGGCCCTTGCCAGCATCGCCGGTGTAGGCGTTGATGGCGCCCATGAACATGTTGTCGCTGAACCGGTCAAGGTGGCCGCGGAAGCGGAGCCACACGCCCGCCGGAGAAATGCTGTCGGTGGTGGTCTTGCCCTGCGCCTTCAGCAGTGCCGGCATATCGGTGAAATCGTTGCCATCCCAGGCCGGCCACGGCTCGAGCAGCTGTATCCGCTCGCTGTCCGGCGAGACCGTCAGGTCGATGCTGCTGCCGTCTTCCGGCGGCGACTGGTAGAACGAACGACCTTCGTCGAAGTCGGAAGGAGGCACCTCGGGAGCAGCCTCCGGCGGGTCCAGACGAAATTCGGTTCCGTCCGCTGCCGTCAGCGTGTCCGTCATCGGGTTGAAGGATAGCCGCCCGCCTATCGCCAGTGCCGTAACAATCTCCGGGCTGCCGATGAGGTTCATAGTCGAAGGCTGCCCGTCGTTTCGGGCCGGGAAGTTCCGGTTGTAGGAGGTGACGATGGTGTTGGGGGAGCCGACCGATTCCCCGGCACGCCTCCACTGGCCGATGCACGGACCGCAGGCGTTCGCCAGCACCGTGGCGTTTATGTCCTGCAGCGACTGCATCTGCCCATCGCGCTCGATGGTGGCCCTGACCTGCTCCGAGCCGGGCGTCACCATGAACGGCACCGCCGATGCCAGCCCCTTCGCCTTCGCCTGCTCGGCCACGTCGGCGGAGCGGCTCATGTCTTCGTAGGAAGAGTTGGTGCAGCTGCCGATGAGCGCTGCCGAAATCTCGTCCACCAGCGCGGAGTCTTCCTTCAGCTCAGCAGACATCTGCGAGATTGGTCGCGCCCGGTCTGGCGAGTGCGGTCCCACCAGGTGGGGCTCCAGCTCCGAAAGGTTGATTTCCACAATGCGGTCGTAATACTGCCCCGGGTTGGCTTCGCACTCCGCATCCGCGGTCAGCAGGTTGCGGTACTGGTCTGCCAGGTCGGCGATGTCGCCTCGCTTCGTCGCTCGCAGGTATCGCGCCATGCGCTCGTCGTACGGGAATACGGAAGTCGTCGCGCCCAGCTCGGCCCCCATGTTCGTGATGGTGGCCTTGCCCGTCGCGCTGATGGACGCCGTGCCCGGGCCGAAGTATTCGATGATGGAGTTGGTCCCGCCTGATACGCTCAGCTGCCCCGCTAGGTACAGGATGACGTCCTTCGGTGCGGTCCAGCCGCTCATCTCCCCGGTCAGGTGCACGCCGATGAAGCGCGGATATAGCACTTCCCAAGGCAGCCCGGCCATGACTTCCACGGCATCCGCGCCGCCGACACCCACCGAGATCGAGCCCAGCCCGCCGCCCATCGGGGTGTGCGAGTCTGTCCCGATCATCATCTCGCCCGGGTACGCGTAGTTCTCGAATGCCACCTGGTGAATGATGCCCGCGCCCGGCGACCAGAATCCGACGCCGTACTTCGCCGAAGCGGTGCGAAGGAAGTTGTAGACCTCGTCGTTTTCAGCCAGCGACTCAGTCAGGTCCCGGGACCCTTCAACCCGGGCCTGGATCAGGTGGTCGCAGTGCACCGACGTCGGGACTGCCGTGGTGGCGCGGCGCGTCTGCATGAACTGCAGCATCGCTGTCTGGCCCAGCACGTCCTGCAGAATCACTCGGTCCGGACGCAACTGGACGTACGTCTGTCCACGCACCATGCCTGTTGTCGTGGGGTCGTCAAGATGACTCAGCAGAATCTTGTCCGCCAGGGTCAGCGGACGGTTCTGAACGGAACGAACGGTATCCAGGTTCTTTGCCAACCCTTCATATACCGCGGACACAACATCTCGAGTTGGTTCAATCGCAACCACAGTATGGCCCTCCTCCGGCTTGTCTTGTTCTTCCATGGTTTGCCCTGCCCGGCTGGGCATTTACCGCTAATGTTATCAAAAGCTATGCAAAGGCGTGTAGAAGCGCAGGCTCCACCCGAAACCGCGGAACACCGGCATCGGTTCTCCGGCTTGTCCCTTCAGGGTATGGCCAGGCCCCGTTGCGCTCTCGGCTAGTCCCTGCGGGGCATGATGGTGACTTTTCGGTTATCGCCCTCTCCGGCGCTCTCCGTCCGTACCTCCGGGTTCTCGGACAGAGACGTGTGAATGACGCGCCGGTCGGCGGGCGACATCGGTTCCAGCGTGATGCTGCGGTTGGTCTGGGCCACCCGCGTAGCCACCTTCGCCGCCATATCGCGCAGGGATGACTCCCGGCGCTGACGGTAGTTCTCCACGTCCAGTATCACCCGGACGTCCTCACCTAGTTGCTTTCGCACAATGAGCGTAACCATGAACTGAAGCGCCTGAAGCGTCTGCCCACGCCTTCCGATCAGCAGCCCGGAATCCTCGCCGGCCAGATCGATCACTGGCCCGCCGGCCTCCGCGTCGTGGGCTGACCGCAGCGTTCGCGTGACGTTCACGCCGGCGGCGTCAAGTATGCGGCCCACAGCCGCCGTGGCAAGCGAAGCGGCCGTCTGCTCCTCTCCCACGGTCGGCGCTGCCGGTGCTGCAGGCGCTGCCGGCGCCACCGCTCCTGCCCCCGCTGGTCTGCCGGCCAAGAGCGTAACCCTCACCCGGGCCAGCTCGGCTCCGATACCCAGGAAACCTGCTTTTCCTCTACCTAGTACTTCGACCTCGACCTCGTCGCGGCCGACGTCGAGTTCTTTGAGTGCCATCTCTATCGCTTCTTCGACGGTTCGCGCGCTCATTACGAGAGGTTCTTGCATCGCCATCAACCTCCTCAGGATCATCATAGTTGGACGAGGAAGACGGTGCGGCCGCCGGGGCCGGTTCCGCCTTCGGGAACAATGGGAATATGGGCTGCCAGCCTGTGATGAAATACTGGATTCCTATGCCGATGACGTTGGATGCCACCCAGTACAGCGAAAGTCCGCTGGGAAGGGTGAACGAGAAGAACGCGATCATCAGCGGCATCAGCCACAGCATCATCATCTGGTTCGTGGACTGACGGGGGTCCGTGGACGGGGTCATCGTCATCTTCTGCTGCAGCCAGGTGGAGACGAAGACCAGCACGGGCATGATGACGTTGGTTGGGTCTGGTTCCGAAAGATCCATCCACAGGAATTGCGCCCCCAATGGCGCAACGGTGTAGATGGGGAATACCGGGATCCAGGCGTAGAATTTCTCCGCTAACGCAACCATATTGTCCGGTCGCGAATACAGCGTCTGGATCAATACCCGGAACAGCCCGAACAGGATCGGCATCTGGATGACCAGCGGGCCCAGGCAACCCACCGGGTTCACCCCTGCCTCCCGGTACAACCGCATCGTTTCCTGCGATATCCGCTGCCGGTCCCGTGCGTACCGCTCCTGGATCTCGCGCATGCGCGGTTGCAGGTCCATCATCGCCCGCATCTGCCGAAGCTGCTTGATGGTCAATGGCAGCGTTACCAGCCGGACGATAACGGTGAATACGATAATGGCGACGCCCATGTTGTTGAAGCAGATGGTGTAGAGCACCACCAGCAGGTTCAACATGGGCCGTATTATTATTTCTCGCCAGAGGTCGTCGATTCCCAAATGGGCCTGCCTTGACTCCCTTCCTTCCGTTCTCTGTGTCCCACTGTTTCGGCGCTGTGTCTCTTGGTGCCGTGTCTCTTACGGAAGGCCGGTCTGCCCGGTTAGCTGATTAGTTGCATACCGTGTTTTCGTGGTGCCAGCACCACATCTGCACCTGTCCGCCCTTCACTTCCACCCGTCGTACGCTGCCGTCTTCAGAGCCGACGTATACCGACTCGCCCACGGCGACGATTGGCGACCTTATCTCGGCGTTGCCCAGGGTCTGCGACGATAGGACGCGTTGCTCTGCGGAACGCCCTCCCGAGGAAGCCACATCCAGCAGCACTAGACGCCCGTTCCTCGCGGCCACCACCAGCCCCCTCGGAACCAGCACGGGAGGCGAGACTATCGCGTCTCCCGCGTCGTATCTCCACATCAGGTTGCCTTCCATGTCCAGGGCGTAGATAAACCCGTCCATGTTTGGGGCGAAAATCGTTCGCCCGTTGCTGACTGCCCCCGCCCAGAACCAGTTGCCGCCCTCAAAACGCCAGCGCACCGAGCCGTCACGGGCGTCCAGCGCATACAGGTTCTTGTCGAAGGAGCCGGCAACCACCATCCCGTTCACCAGGAGAGGCTTCCCAGCAACTACTCCCTCGGTCTCGTAGCTCCAGTTTTCATCCCCGGTGGCGAGATTTACGGCATAAATATTGTGGTCGTGAGAGCCGAAGAAGGCCACTGCGTTGCTGACGGCCGGTGTAGACCAGATTCTGTCCTCGGTTGGGAACGGCTGGTCCCAGACCTGCTCGCCGGTGTCCGCATCGTACCCATACAGGTTCCCGTCTTCGGACGCTATGACGACAAGTTCGTTGATGGGGTCATAGGCTGGTCCGGCCACAAAGGGTTCAAGGTTTTCCAGGATTCCCAGCGGCCTGCGCCAGCCCCGGTCGGACACATTGCCGTTCTCCAGGTCCAGGGCATACAGGTATCCATTCTCCGCGGCCACGTACAGCAGTCCGTCGGCGATTATCGGCGTGCTGTAAACCCCTTGCAGGTCATCGCCGCCTTCGGTCTGCGGAAAGGTCCAGCCCGGCCGAATTCCCTCGAATCCGTTGTCCAGGAGGGCCTGCACCCGTCCGTCCTTCGTGCCCACGTATACCACGCCATTGCTTGCCGCAAGTGCGTTCCAGCCTGTGCCTACCCCACCTATGTCGCGTCCCGTGCAGGCTGTGAGGCCCAGGACGATCAAAGCAGTAATGGCCAGAGGCAAGGCCCACCGTCTCGAGGCGCTGCGATACACGCGTCGCCCGACGGCATCACTTCCGGCAATCTGCTTCTCTTTATGCGTGGCCCTGTCCGAGGGTGAAGGAAAGAAAAAGGAATGGAGCAAATTCAGCTCAAACGAAGGGTCCGTATACTCATGGCACCGGATCGTATCCCTGTCCGCCCAAGGGATGACATCGGGCCAGGCGTTTGGCGCCAAGCCAGGCGCCCTTTACCACGCCGTATCGGTTCACCGCGTCATGGGAATAATGAGAACAACTGGGCAAATACCTGCAGGAAGTTGGCAAGAGCGGGGAAAGGCCGGCCTGGTAAGCTCGTATGATCCAGAGTACCGCCAACTTCATTTTTTGGTTGCTTCCCCGATTTCGTTGGGATCCGGCGCCATGCCCGGAGCGTCGCTATGGTCGTTGGAAACCTGCCTCACGACCCTGCTGCGTCTCAGCAAGTTCGACGCCGCGCGGCTTAGCTCGTTGAAACTGGCCCGCTCTGCTCCGCGACGCGCAATGAAGACCACATCCCAGCCTTCAGACACCGTACTCTGACGCACGGTCTCTCTCAGCCTGCGCTTGATGCGGTTGCGGACTACTGCGTTACCGACGCGCTTGCTCACTACGAAAGCGAACCTGCTGTGGCTCAATCCGTTGGCCAGATATCGCACCACCAGCAAGCGGTTTGCGGCGCTGGAGCCTTCACTGTGGATCTCGGTGTGTCGTTTCTGGCCGGAAATCCGGTGCCGGCTTTGCATCACGGCGCCGAGGAAATCACACGGTTAGCTTGTGGCGCCCCTTGAATCGTCGGCGGCGCAGCACAGCCCGCCCGTCAGACGTTGCCGAACGGGAACGGAACCCATGGACTCGGGCTCGTCGTCGCTTTTTGGGTTGATACGTTCGTTTAACCATTTCTCAATAACCTGCCGCGCAGATTATATGTTTTTCGAATTTCGCAAGTCAAGCAGAACCGGCAGGTTCCTCCGGTCCGAACCATTTCGGACACCCCTCTCGCTGAACCGGTAAATTATGATCCCGATCTCTCCTGAGCGCCTCCGACGAAAAGCAAAAGGACCGTATCGCCCGGCGTCAACGCCCCATTGTCGGCGAGGAAGATTTCCCCGGGTAGGTGCTGCGTCGTTGCCTTGTGTGTCTTTGCCTTCACGCTAGTATAACTCGTCGATTTATGAAGATATTATGAATTATGAAAACAGAATTGTGAAAATATTGTGAGGGAACAGCACGAAATTTCAGTTTCAAGACTCTCGATCGCAAGTATTGGGGTGGAATTGACTCTCCGATCCCGAACCACAGCTATGAGCAGGTCTTCTGCGCCTTCCGACTCGATTTCTCAATTGTGAATTTGTATGCAAATTAGCCTGATTTGCTATCTGTGAAGTGTTTGTGTAGAACATTGTGAATTGAAATTACGCGTGCTAGCATAATCCGGTCGCCACTCTCGGTTTGATGAGAACCGGACGCGGGCCCACGCCAGAGTGCCCAAAGCTAGAAAAATTACGTATTCACGAACAGTTCCGTCGAATATGGTTTGATTATGTAATGTACTCTGCAATCCTGGCGCTCTGGTTCCCGACTCTAAATTGTGCACGGGGGATTTATGAATTCTGCACAGGTGGACCTCACAATGTCCGAAGCCGAATATCTCAGGAAAGAAAACGAAACCCTTAAGCAGCGCTTGGCCAGGCTTAGCGAGGCCAGTATCAAAGTCTCAGACAACTTGGATACCGAATCAGTCCTGCAGGAAGTCATCAACAACGCCTGAATGCTGACCGGCGCCCGGTACGGTGCGCTCTTGACCTTCGATATCTCGGGAGGAGTGAGAGACTTCTACACTGCTGGACTTTCTGCAGAACAGCGCGATGGCATGACTGAATTGCCTCAGGGACTGGGTCTGTTGGCCCACGTTAGCAAGGCAAAGAGTCCAGTCAGGCTCAAGAACATGTCAACCCACCCCGAGTCCGTGGGCCTTCCTCAGAATCATCCCCCGATGAAGAATTTCCCTAGGAATGCCGATATTCCATCGCGGCGAGCATGTGGGCAACATCTACCTCACTGAAAAGGAAGGCGGCGAAGAGTTCTCCCAGCAAGATGAGGACATGGCGGCCATGTTTGCCGCACAGGCTGCCTCCGTCATCGCGAATGTCCGCAGGTACGAGGCGGAGCACCAGGCAAAAACCGACATGGAAACCCTTATGGACATCTGCCCGGTCGCGGTCTCCGTCTTTGACGTGCGGGCGGGTGAACTCTCGTATATGAATCGGGAATCGCGACGTCTTATCGGCGTATTGACCCCTCCTGGTACAGACGTTGCGGACGTGTTCTTGGTCTGCAAGTTCACTCGCTCTGATGGGAAAGAGCTTTCCTTCGCAGAATTACCGGGCACAAGGGCGCTGCAAAGTGGCGAGACTGTTAATGCCGAGGAAATAATCATTCACCATCCTGACGGCACGAAGATAACCACATTGGTGAGTTGCGCTCCCATCTTCTCTGGGTCGGGAGAAATTGTGTCTGTCCTGAACGTGATGCAGGACTTGACTCCTTTGGACGATGTGGAGCGACAGAAAGCGGAATTCTTGGGAAAGGTGAGCGAAGAGCTTAGAACGCCACTCACAGCCATCAAGGGATCTGCCGGTGCCTTGAGAAACATTGTGGAGGAAATGCAGCCAAACGAGTCGGCTCAGTTGTTGCGTATCATCGACCAGCAGGCAGACTTGATGCGCACCCAGATCAACACCTTGACGGAACTGACCCAGATTGAAACGGGAACGCTGTCTGTGGCTGCCGAACCGGCGGATGTGGCATTGCTGCTTGAACGTTCCTGCGCGGAATATCTGAGGGAACATGCCTCAATTTCCATCCGGCTGGATGCCCAGGAAGGGCTTGCCACCGTATTTGCAGACAGACAGCGCATCTGCAAGGTTTTGCACAATTTCCTCCGCCAGGCGGGAATACACTCCAGCGATTCATCCCCGGTCACCGTGTCCGCAACCATGGTCGATATCTACGTCGCAATCTCGGTCTCAGTGGAAGGCCCATTTGCTCGCCCCGAAACTACTTCATTCCCCATAAGTGCGACTGAACATCCTGAGTTGTACAAGAATGTCACCAGGGCCCACACAAAGGCTGCCGAATTGTTTTCGCCGGGTGAGAGCTTGGCAACGGCATTCTGTCGCGGCGTTGTCGAGGCACATGGGGGTAGGATGAGGACGGTGATCGACGAAGAGGAGGGCAGGCTTACCATGACCTTCACTCTTCCGACAGTGGAAGACGTCATGGAACCCATTCCTCCTAAACTTGCTGAGCCCTTTACCGGACCGGCGCCGGTACCAACCGACAAGGAACGTATCCTCGTCTCCATCGAAGAACCCAGGTTGCTCGGAACGGTTCGCAAAATTCTGCACAACGCCTCCTACACTCCCGTGGCGGCCTATGGGTTGGACGAAATCGAGGAACTCGCACTTAACGAAGAGGCTGACCTCCTTCTATTGGACATCACCGGAAGAGAAGAGAAATGCTTCCAGCTGGTGCAGCGAGTGTGGGATTTGATGCGGATTCCGGTCATCGTGTTGTGCGACAGGAACAGCGAAGACTATGTCGTCCGAGCCTTCGATATGGGAGCGGAAGGGTATGTCGTAAAGCCGTTCTCTCCCTCGGAGCTCTCCGCCAGGATCAGGGCGTCGCTTCGAAAGCGAGTTGTTGGCTCTCAGTCCGTTGCCAGCAAGACCTTCCAATTGGGCACAATCAGGGTCAATTTTGACGAACGGACTGTGACTGTCTCCGGTCAACCCGTGCAGCTTACTGCGACGGAGTACAAGCTACTCACCGAGCTCTCCAACAGCGCCGGCCGCGTCCTCACCCAGGATGAATTGCTGCAAAAGGTATGGGGGCCGGAGTACGCCGGAGAGCCGCAACTCCTCAGGTCCTACGTAAAGTCGCTGCGACAGAAACTGGGCGACAACGCCAGGAAACCTACCTACATTTTCACCGAGCACGGCATTGGATACCGGATGGCCAAGACGGTCAAGGACACACCCTCGGAGTTACCTTCGCACTACCCGGCGCATGGTGATTCAGAGAGTCAGGTCATCCAGCAGACCAGTCCCAGCTTCGTGAGAAATGGGTCCCTGCTTCGCGGTCTTGCCCTGAAGGACTCAATCCTGTCGTAGCCCGCTCCAGGGCACACTATGGCCACACAGAGAGCGGACCCGGGAAGCCGGGCCCGCTCTCTTTACCAAACGCTCAAGTCCTCCCGCCGCTGACCGATGCGTCGCAATGCTTGTGGGCCAGTATGTCCTCCGTCACCCGCCCACAAATGCCTCAACAAACCCGTCCACCAATGTCTCGTCTCCCTGCACCGAAACCAGTCCCTCGCCGATGACGGCGTTCAGCTTCCACCTCCCGAATATCAACATCGAGTAGGTGGCCGAAGAACACCGGAACAAAACATCGGGCGTATCGGTGGCTCCTCGCTCGTAGCCCACACCGTCCGGCCCCAGAGTGACGTCCACCGCATCGACCGAAGGCTCGCTCAGCGCGAAACGATACCGAACGGCACGCTGGCGAGAGGGATCAGCCCTGAAGGCCCGCCTCACCGCACGTCCCGACGCGTTGACCAGCCCCGGCAGGCTTTCTTCCGCCAGAGCGGCGTTCCTGTCCAAGGCCCATCGCATGTCCCATTCATGCATCGCGAGTTCGGCGATGCGTATATCAACCTTCGATCGGACCGTTTCCGGGCGTAGACGCTGATAGCAGGGCTTGTCCCAGTCTTCGTCTCCCACCAGGCTCATCACCCGCTCGAATTCCCGGTTCACCCGCGCAAATTCCGCCAGAAGGCCTCCGCCCAGTTCTTGTCTGAGGGTGACCGCCCTGCGGTCAAGGTCGACCCTGAACTGGTCTTCACTGAGCGGCGGGTCGTCCGTGAACCCCGGCGTGGGCGAAAGGTCGCCGGAAAGCCCCCTCTCTATCTGTTCGGGTAT
Source organism: Dehalococcoidia bacterium (assembly GCA_963667415.1). GTDB lineage: Bacteria > Chloroflexota > Dehalococcoidia > Lucifugimonadales > UBA3495 > VXOI01. The sequence goes on from OY763410.1 coordinate 2,625,879, forward strand.
GGGTCTCCCTCGCTCGATCAGGTGCCTCACCACGTCACCGACTGACCACCCCTCGCAGGCGCTCTGGCGCGACAGATCATCGGCGCTGAGGGCCCCCAGGAATCCTTCGATCCGGCGGCTTGCCCTGCTTATTTCGCCCCTGCGTGCCTCATCTTCGCTCATCGGTACTCCCCAGCGCTCTCATAGTGCAATCACGCCTTCGGCTGATACGCCCCGCCAATATTACTCCACCGGTAATACACTGCGCAGCGCGGTCCGTAGTGCAAGCCATCGGTGATAGGCCGGAAGATTGGAATTTCCCGCCCAGCCCGCGGCACAGCTTTTGTCAGTCCCGTCCGGCTTCACCCGAGCCTGCAGGATTCTCCCCCTCAACTACAACTCATTCTTGGGGCACCCAAACAGTCACCCGGAAAACTAGATAGCGAATTATCACGTATCTATATATAGAACATTGTGAATACCGCTGCTAGAGATGCCCAACAGCTCAAACAGGATTCATCGCAAAACTGATGCTGGCTTGGCAAATAACAACAAGGAGGACTGAATGCACACCGCACTCTCGGGTCCCCAGGGCACCTTTCCCCTTCTCCCGGACACCGCCGCTGCGCAGGAAGCCGCCGCCCTTGGACAGTTCAGACGATTTCGTGCTGAGAAGCCAGGCTAGAAGTGACTTCGCAACCCGGGTGAACCAGGCCGCTTCCAGCAACCTTGGCTGGATGGCCCGGTATTGATGCTAAGACCCATCCGTCGCGGCAATCCAGCTGGAACACTCCTTGCCAGGTCCTGTATCTCCCTTCGAATCGAAGCATCCCGAAAACATCCAGACCTGCCCAGTGCGCCAGGCGGCGTTTACTGCGTCAGGTAACACAGAGGAGGCATCAAAGTGAAAAGGACATTGTCCATATTGGTGGTGATGGGCGGGATGATCGCCCTCGTCGCGTTGTTTGCGGGCGGCCTGCTGAGCGCCAACGAACGTGGCGAAGAAATGATGGTGGAAATGTCCATCACCAACCTGACCCGGGGCCAGGTTCTGTCCCCCGTCTTCGTCGCGCGACACGACGCCGACGCGGGCCCGCTCTACGCTCTTGGTCAGCCCGCCAGCGACAGCCTGGCAAAGATGGCTGAGGACGCCGACGCTTCCGGATTGCTCGCGGATTGGGCGCCCGGAAACAGCGACGACATCGCCGAAGCAATGGTGGTCGCCCTGAACGACGGCCCCATCCCTCCGGGCGAGACCGTCTCAATGACCTTCGACGTCGACGACGGCATGAACATGGTCTCCTTCGCAAGCATGCTGGTCACCACTAACGATGCATTCATCGGGGCAAACGCCCTCGATGTGTCCAAGTCCCGCACCATGTACCTGAATGCCTACGACTCCGGCACCGAGGCAAACAGCGAGGACTGCGCCTTCATTCCGGGCCCTCCCTGCGGTAGGCACGCCCACGACAACTCCGACGCCGAAGGCTTCGTCTTCGTTCACGCGGGCATACACGGCGGGGCAGGTTCCGACCTGGACCCGGCGATGCACGACTGGCGGAATCCCGTCGCTCGCCTGACCGTCAAGACTTGGAAGCTCAGCCGCTAGACCTTCCCTGCGCAATCGGCCACCCTCCAGGTGCGACCGGAACAGCAAGTAAACAAAGAGGGGCGGACCTACAAAGGTCCGTCCCTCAAACTTTTCGACCTGCTTGGTTGGCCATTTCCGCTCCCACGGGGCGTCAACGAAGCAACTCAGTGGCATCCGTTTATCGTACCCTGAGTACCCCAAACGCACTGTCCCCTCAGAGCGAACAGCCTGGATTCCGAATATTCAGAGCAAACCCTGAATCGATTGCGTTGGTCCGACGGCCTTACGATGGCACGAATATGCGACAACCCACAGCTCTTCTAACACTCGGGTTCCCCCCTGTTGGGGATTACCATACCCTCTTGCCGCAGCACCTCTATCAGTTCGTCCCATAGCCCCTTGTCCCGCCACCGGTAATACCTGCTCGCGACGGTTGGCCAGGGGCCGTATCTCTCCGGCAGGTCCCGCCAGGGTGCTCCGGTCCGTAGGACCCACAGGATGCCGTTGATGATAGTGCGGTGGTCTTTGCCAGGCCGCCCGGTGCGCGGTTTCTGCGCGGGCAACAGTGGTTCGATCCTCTTCCACTGCTGTCCTGTCAAATCCCCTCGTCCCATAACCTTGTATCTTCCTCAAAAAATGTTACGCTCTCTGGCGTCCGAAAATGCCCCCTTTCAAATTGGTCAATTTCAGGATGAATTTACAGAGGCAACGATTCTGGTCCGCATTGGTTTTTCGTATCCGATGCGGCTATGGAATTTCTGGAAACACAAAGATTAGTCCAGTGCAAAAGCAAAGTCTGTTCAAAAGAAAAAATGCACAAAATGTATACCAATTGTGCATTGAAATTGCCTCGTTTACCTGAACAAACACGTCCGACGCCCCAAATGTGCTGCCAAATGTCTGGCCGGACAACGCGTGTACATGGCGTTCCGGTGGCGTGGACACGGGCCAGATGGTTGGGAGGCCCGTAGCAGGACAGTTGGCGCTTTTGCCTTAGGGGGGGCAAAACATTCAAATTGCGTGCACGCAGCCAGCGACACCCTGGGCCAGCCCGCAATTCTGAAGAGTAGTCCATATATTATTATAAAACATATTTACTATTTAATGGTACCCCAACCGGCACTTTTTTCAGCGGGTCCGTCCTTTCTCATGGCATCACAATGGCAATAGTGATAACCTTCTGGTGCGTTAAAGCCCCGTTCGGCGTGCCCGCACCTTCCCTGGCTTCGGCAAGCAGTGCCCCTTGCCAGACCCCATGCTCGATACCTCCCTCGGTGCTCAGCGTCCGCGACGCCCCGACAAGGCAGATAGACATCAGCTCCCCTCGCCAACCTTCTCGCCCTCACACCCTGTCCGCATGGATGCAGTACCGGGACTACCGGCTGTTATGGTGCGCCAATTTCTGCGCCAACCTCGCCGTCTGGGTTCAGCTCCTGACCGTGGGTTGGCTGGTCAAGGACCTGTCCGTAGGGTCGCACATCGGGGGACTGCTGGTCGTCTCCGTCGGCGCAATCAACACCCTTCCCGGTCTACTCGTGAACCCCCTCTCCGGCGTGCTTGGCGACCGCTTCGACCGTCGAAAGTTGGTGATGACCGTCCAGGCGATGGGTGCCGTTCTCGCTCTGGCATTCGCCTTTCTGGCGGACAGCGAATTCATCCGCGCATGGCACGCATATGCCTACGTTCTGATCTCCGGCGCATTTCTGGCCGTCACCCAGCCCATGCAGCAGGTGCTGGTATCCAACACCGTACCCCGCGAGGCCCTGAGCAACGCTTACGCCTTCAACGTGGTGACCATCACCGGCACCCGCATCTTCGGGCCTTTCGTCGGCGGTCTCCTCATTTTCTGGCTCGGCTACTTCTGGAACTTTGCCCTGGAGGCCGGCTTGTACATAGGAGTCGTGGCGCTCCTCCTGACGGTCAAGCTGCACTACACCACCTCCGCACAGGAAGGCACACCCCGGCGATTCACACCATTGGCCGATTTCACCGATGGCCTGCTGCACATCTGGCGAAACCAGCGGGAAATCGTCCAGATGATGGTCCTCTCCCTCATTCCCAACACTATTCTGCATCCCGTGTGGTTCCTGCTTCCGCTGTTCACCGCAGAGGTCCTTCACGCCAATGCCGATATGGGCGGCTACCTGCTCGCGATAACCGGTGTTGGCGGCTTTATCTCCACTGTCTTTATCGCGACTTTCGGCCTACCCACTCGCAAGGGCTGGGTAATGCTGCTCTCCGCAGGGTTTGCCGCTGCCTGCACCATGGCATTCGCTTACTCCTCCTGGCTGCCTGCCGCATTCCTCTTCCTGGCCCTGATGTCCGCCGGGCAGTCCCACTACCGCACCACCCAGGGCACCGTGGTCCTGACCATCGTTCCCGACCGGTTTCGCGCGCGCACTCTCAGCGTCATGGCCTACGAAAGGGGCTTCCTCACAGGCGCCAGCATTCTCGTCGGTATGTTGGCCGACGCCACTTCAGCCTCCATGGCCCTGCTCGCCATCGGTGCCCTGGCGCTGGCCCTTACCGCAATGTGCGCGGGGTCCCTTCGGCAGGTACGCGACCTCAACTGAGCATTCCATTCGCTCTAATTTCCCGGAGCGATGTCTACTCTGCGATTTCCGGTTGAATGCTCGTCGGCGAATATCACCATGGACGCCCAGTCCCGGCATCGCCGTGACCAAAAGCCCGTCGATTCGTCCTCAACGAATCGACGGGCTTAGCGTGTGGAGCGGCCGGAAATTTCTGCCCTGTATATTGGTCGCCCCTCGTAGAATCAGCGTGCTTGTGGCCGCTCCATCCCTGGTGGCTGCTCTATCCTATATACTCCTCGGTCTTGCTCCGTACGAACATCCCTATTGACACCACTTCCAGCATCGCTCCCAGGATAATCAGGATTATCGGCCAGATGCGCAGCGACGGGTCATCCAGTATCGGAGCCACCGAGGGTTCCATCCCAGTGGGCTGACCCGTGTTTTCGGAATCCAGATTCTGCGTAAGTTGCAGTTGTCCCTGAGAACCACCCACCGGACCCTCGAACTCCTGCGGCTCCGGCGTTGCTTCCGGTGTCGCCGTCGGCAGCGGTGTTGCCGTCGGCAATGGCGTGGCCGTCGGCAGTGGTGTCGCCGTCGGCAAAGGCGTGGCCGTCGGCTCCGGCGTGGCCGTGGGCTCCGGCGTCGGCGTTGGCTCAGGAGTTGGTGTCGGCTCCGGCGTCGCGGTCGGGTCGGGATCGGGTGCTTGCACCAGCTGGGGCTGCGGCACCGGAATCACCGACCTGCTCACCTGCTGTTGGACAACCTCCGCCGCGTCCTTGCCGATGGCGAATACACCAGGGCCGGTTATGTCGGCTATCAGCACCGGAATCACGCCGTTCCGGCTCGCCGCCTCCGTGTGGCTGTAGTCGGACCAGTCCCCGTCCGATTCCTCGAAGGCCTCGATGGTGTCGCCATCGTCAACGTCGCTCTCATCAATGTCGATCACGATGCTTATCGATTCGTCGAGGACGTCGTCCCCTGTCAGCGGATTGCCCTGGCTGTCGAAGATTTCCACCTCGACGCAGGCCAGCAGCTCATCTGCCGGCGGGTTCGTCAGCGAGTCCCAGTCGCAGGCGTCTGAGTTGATCCTGAGGAAGTATGGCCCGGTCCTCGAGTCCTCCGGAATCGTGGTCGTGACCACGTCGTCCGGCGTATCCGCGGTCGTCTCCTTATCCGGGTCCGCCAGCACCACCACCTGCGTCGTCGGGTAGATCACCGGCACATCCACCACGTCCGTTACGTTGATGGTCACCCCGATGGTGTCGCTGCCGCCCCGTCTGTCCGACGCCAGCACGGTTACCGAGTAGGTGTTCTTGACCTCAAAGTCCAGGTCATCCTTGACCTTGATTTGCCCCGTGTCCGAGTCGATGTCGAACGACGAAGCGTCCGTTCCTCGCAGCACATACACCAGCGTGTTGCCGTCCGAGTCCGTCGCCGTCACCGGCGCACCGATGGCCGTCCCCTCCGCCGACTTCTCCGCCACCGACCGCGACGTGCTGTCGTTTGCGAACTCAGGCGCGTTGTTGGCGGGCGTGGGCGGACTGTTGCTCGGCGGCACATAGTTGTTCACAATGCCGCCACTGTTGCCGCCCCCATTGCCTCCATTTCCGCCACCATTGCCGCCGTTGTTTCCACCGTTGTTGACGGGAGCCGGCGTCGTGTCGTTGATGGTCAGCGTCGCCGTCGACTGCGTACCGGTACCTACCGCCGCCGGCAGCGTCCCGAACCGGATGTTAACTGTCTCGTCGCTGCGGTCCGAGTCGTTCGTCGTCGATATGGAAAACGTCTTCGATGTGTCGCCGGAAGCGAAGCTTAAGGGGCTGCCACTAACCGTGTAGTCGCCGCTCTCCGCTGTGCCACTAGTGTGGTGTAACGGAAGTTAATAGTAAAAGTAATCGCGATGAGGTATCCTCCGGGTTAGCAGTCCAGAGGAGGATGACCATGGCGATGGGACGACCGATGCCGCCGCTAATCTTGGATGACGTGGAGCGTGAAACCCTGGAACGGTGGGTTCGCCGTCCAAAGACCTCGCAGGCTTTGGCGCTGCGGGCCAGAATGGTTCTGGGCTGTGCCGAAGGCCGCAGCAATACCGCGGTGGGCACCGACCTGGGAGTGTCCGATGAGACGGTGGGGAAGTGGCGTTCTCGCTTCCTGGAACGGAGGCTGGACGGACTGTCGGACGAACCGCGCAGCGGACGGCCTCGAGCGGTTACCGATGACGACGTGGAGCGTGTGATTACGCTGACGCTGGAGACTGCGCCCCGGGACGCGACCCATTGGAGCACCCGGTCCATGGCCCAGCGCAGCGGGCTGAGCCACAACACGGTCAGCCGCATCTGGCGGGCCTTCGGATTGCAGCCCCACCGCACGGAGACCTTCAAGTTGTCGTCGGACCCCTTCTTCATCGAGAAGGTCAGGGACGTTGTGGGGCTGTATCTGAATCCACCGGACCGGGCGTTGGTCCTGTGCGTGGACGAGAAGTCCCAGATCCAAGCCTTGGACCGCACCCGTCCGCTGTTGCCCATGCGCCCGGGACAGGTGGAGCGGCGCACCCATGATTACCTGCGCCACGGCACCACGTCGCTGTTCGCCGCCTTGGACGCGAGGACCGGCCAGGTGATTGGCCAGTGCCACCGCCGCCACCGGGCCGTGGAGTTCCGCAAATTCCTCGATACCATCGAGGCCGAGGTGCCCGCCGACCTGGACGTCCACCTGATCGCGGACAACTACGCCACCCACAAGACGGCGCTGATCCGTAACTGGTTTGCCAAGCGGCCCCGCTTCCATATGCACTTCACACCCACCAGCGCCTCCTGGCTGAACCTGGTGGAGCGCTGGTTCGGTCTGCTCACCGAAAAGCAGTTGCGCCGTGGCGTGCATCAGAGCAGCGCCGAACTGGAGGCTGCCATCTACCGCTACCTGGACGTCACCAACGAGGACCCCAAACCGTTTGTCTGGACCAAGACTGCCGACCAAATCCTGGCCAATGTCGCCCGCTTTTGCCGACGTACTTTGGATACATCACACTAGTGCTTATCGGTATACTCAGCGCCCGGTCCGCCGCCGGCGACACCGTAACCGTAAACGACGCACTGCTCCCCTCGTCAACCGTCAGGCTAGCCGGAGAAAACGTAACGTCCAACCGGCTTGGGATGCTCCCCTCGCCCGAGGTCGACCACGCGCTCTCCCCCTCGCTGTTCTTCGACCTCACCTGCACCTCGTACGTCGTACTGTGCTCCAACCCCGTTATCGTCGCAGTCGCAGTTGTAACGCTAGTTTCAGTCCAATCAGCCTCCGGACTTGCATCCTTCTCCCGGTACTGCACGTCATACCCGTCCACCGGCGCTGTCGTCGTGGCAGCCACCGCCGTCCAGGTCACCGTCAGTCCCGCCGCGGCTCCATTCGTTGCTACTACCGTCGGCGCCCCAGGCACGGCCGGGATGACTATGTCGGTGACACTTATAGTCACCGTGATCGTGTCGTCTTCCGCGGCGTCAACAACGCTATAGTCGGTCAATCCATCACGAACCGAGACAGTTACCGTGTAACTTGGAGTGGTCTCGTGGTCCAGGGCCTCCTTGGTCTTGAGCTGCCCGGTCGATGAATCTATGTCAAAGTTGGTAGCTCCCGTCGCGTCCAGCGAGTAGACCAGCGTCCCCTTGCTGTCGGCGTGGGTGGCCGATATCGGAGCACCGATGTTCTCCCCAGCCGCCGTGTTCTCCACGACGGAACGAGTCGCGGTTGCGTCGGCGAACTCCGGCTGCAGGTTGGTCGGCGGAGCCGTGAGCACCGCCTTCGATACTTCCTCTGCCGTCTTCCCGCTTCCCAGTTCGTCGTCGTATGTCGCCGTAACCCTCAGGAAGTCGCCAATATCGTTCGTCCCAGGTGTGTAACTGTCCGTGGTCTCCCCGTCGATGACCGTCCAAGAGTTCTGGTCCGTCGAGGTTTCCCATTTCCACGTAACCGCCGGGCTCGTCTTCACCCCGTCGTCATCCGTCAAGGTCGCCGTCACCGTCGTCCCCGCCGAAGGAGGATCCGCCGACAGGGCGATCACCCCATCATCATCCACATCCGTAACCGTGATCGCCACCGTATGCGTCGCGTCCACAACCGGCGGCGTTTCAGCGGTCCCCGCGTCGTCCCGCCCGTCGCTGACCTGCACCTCGACGCTGTACGTCCCCTTCACCTCGTGGTTCAGGTCGCCCTTCGTCTTCACCTGCCCCGTCGACGCGTCGATAGCAAACGACTCCGCATCCGTCCCGCCCAGCGAGTACGTCAGCGAAGTATCCGCCGCGTCCGGGTCCGTCGCCGTGAACGGCGCGCCGATGTTCGTATCCGCCGCCGTGTTCTCCTCCACGCTCAGCGTCGCCACCGCATCTTCCGCAAACGTCGGCTTCTCATTCACGTCGGTCACGTTGATGGTAACGTCTATCGTTGCATCGATCGTCGCGGTGGTCTCCGCATCCCCCGCATCGTCCTTCCCGTCATGCACCGACACCGTAACGTTGTAGATCGTCGTCCCCCCCTCGTAGTCCAGGTCGACTCCCGACCTAACCTTGATCTGCCCCGTCCCCGTGTCGATGTCGAACGACGCCGAATCCGTCCCGCTCAACGAGTACGTCAGCGTATCCCCACTATCATCGTCCTTCGCCGCCACCGGGTCCCCCACCGGCTGCCCCGCAGCCGTGTTCTCCGCCACCGACCGGGTCGTGGATGTGTCTTCGCCAAACGTAGGCTTGTCATTCACGTCAGTAACGGTAATCGTCACCTGGCGCGTGTCATCTGCCGTCGTGTCAGTGCTGCCGTCAGCAGCTTTCCCATCGGTTACCGACACCGTAACCGTATAGCTGTCCTTGACCTCGTAATCCAGCGGCTCCTTCGTCTTGATCTGCCCGGTGGCGTCTATCGCAAACGCCGCCCCATCCCCAGTGTCTAGCGAATACGTCAGCGTATCCCCATCGTCCGGGTCCATCGCCGTAAACCGCCCGTTGTCAATGTCCACCGCCGCCGCCGTGTTCTCCGCAACGCTCAGCGACGCCTGAGCGCCCGCGCCAAACGCCGGCGGCTCGTTCCCGTCCGTCACATTGATCGTGACATCAATGCTGTCATCCTCTGCCGAGTTCGAGTTGCCGTAAACGTCCTTGCTGTCAGTGACCGAGACCGCCACATGGTAAGTGTTCGGCTCCGTCTCGAAGTCCAAGCGGTCCTTAGTCTTTATTTGCCCTGTAGAAGAATCAATGCTGAACTTGTCGTCATCTTTTCCAACTAGCGAGTACATAACAGTGTCATCTTCCGGGTCTGTGGCCGTTACCGGATCCCCAATGTCCACACCAGCGCGGGTGTTCTCTACGACGTTAAAAACTCTTGGCTCCCCTCCGAATCGCGGGGCTCGGTTGACGTTGCCTTCTTCAGTAACCCCGGTTCCGTCGTTTTCACAGAAATTTACGTTGGTTCGGCTGTACACATAGTTATCGGGCTTCTTTGGCCAGAGGCCGTTATTCGTCGCGGTGTCGTCAAAGTCCTCGTCGTCGTCCCCGATAACAGGGCGCGTGACCTCCGTTGTGTCTATATCGTAGCCGTATTTGGTTTCATCCGGATCTATCGTTCCATTTCCGTCTTCATCGTAGTCCTGATACGGCCTATATATTCCTATTCTGATTGTGCGACCCGGCGTGATGCACTCATCATCCTCAACAGGTACGGTGATCCGTTTTTCCACCTCGGTCCCTCTGAATACGAACGCATGCTGTCCGTCGTTGGTAATGACCTCTCCGTCTGCGAACAGATGATCGTTGTAGGTGTCAAACATGGCGATCCCGCCCTCGATGCACACCTCATTCTTGCGTCTATCGTCATATGATCCCGACCCGCCGGAATAACAGTACTTCTCGTCTGCTGTTAGCTGCCTGCTGAGCGCCAGGGTGACCCTTAAGTCGGTCCCCTCCTCCCCGTACTCCGGCGTCACGCTCTTGATCCTCACCGTCGGTCGGTCTGTGTGGTCCGCCGAGTACCGGTAGTCGACCCCGTCGTCCCGCCCCAGCTCGTCCGCGCCCACGAACCCGCCCGCCGCGTCCACCCGCAGCGCCCCGACCGCGTCCCCCTCAACCTCCGCGCCGTTGGTCGTCCCGGAATATCCGACGCTGTACAGCGTGAAGGAAGGTGACAACGCGCCGAAGCCGGTGACCAGCATCACCAGCCCCAGCATCGCCGTGAATAAAGAAGCCGTTCTCAGGTGCATTTCCCCTCCGCACGCTCCCTGTCCACCCGCCGGGCCCGTGTCCCGTACATCCCGCCAGGCATCTCATTCGGTTGACCGCCCCGCGGCCGCATTTATCGCCCTGTACGTGAGTCTGCTTGTTTTGTATTATGTCGACTTACTACCCTGACCAAGAGCAAATTGGTTCATTAATACAGAACCGCGCTCTGGCGGACAGTTAGTCGAATAGTGTTTACAATATTGCTGATATCTTGGTCGGCGAATATAAAATACCATCTTTCCATAATCTATTATCCGTATGCTGAGAGCCGATTTTGACCACTTTATGCAAATTAAACAGGAATCCAGGACTGTTCAATAGTTATGTCAATTCAAACCCATATGTCTTTGCTTTTAGATTCAAGATTGACAATTTCTTGTTGATCCGTGATTTATGTAAACTAGGTGACATCAGTGTTATTTCTGTGAATTATTACCTCAACTGGACCCATGATGAGGGCGTGTTGTAATGATGGATTAACTCTTCTCATCGTTTTCAAGTTCAATTTAGAGGGTTTCTTGTACATCAGTAGCTTATGTAAACTAAGTTCCAGGCGTGTCATTTCTGTGAACTATTGCCTTGATTGCCCTTTAATGAATGCACTTTGTAAATATTGTTCTTCTCCGCGATCTCGGCCACTCGCCCTCTTCAGTCGCCCGGAACACTCAACCCCTCGCCTGTCCCACGCTGAGGGACCCGCCTGCGCCCTTCGCCCGCAACGCCAGAGTCTCAGCTATACTGGAATCACACACATCCGAAGGAGCGTACTTCCCATGGAACGCCCCACCTATAACCAGCTATCGCCCCAGGAGCGCTACATCATCGAGCTCAAGGGCACCGAGCCGCCCTTCACCGGCGAGTACGACGACTTCTACCAAGAAGGCACCTACGTCTGCCGCCGCTGCGACGCCGAACTCTACTCCTCCGTCGACAAGTTTGACGCCCACTGCGGCTGGCCCGCCTTCGACGACGAGGTCCCCGGCGCCGTCCGCCGACTGCCCGACCCCGACGGCCACCGCATCGAGATCGAGTGCGCCAACTGCGGCGGCCACCTCGGCCACGTCTTCCTCGGCGAGCACATCACCCCCAAAAACACCCGCCACTGCGTCAACTCCCTCTCCATGCGCTTCGTCCCAACCAGCAAGTAGGCCCACAAAAACGAAACCCGCTGGTGCTCTGAAAGGCTCAGTACCAGCGGGTTTCCACGCAGAAGCCCAACTCGTTCGGGAATTGCCCGCGATTCCTGCGAGGCAGGAATCCAGCGGCCTGCAAACCCCTGCAAACCGGGGACAATGGCGCAACTCCGCCTAGCTTCGATTCTGAGACCCGGCCTTCGAATCGCCGCCGCTACTCGCCGCCCAGGAACCCCAGTATCTCCGCCGCCGTCTCCTCCGGAGCCTCTTCCGCCAGGAAGTGCCCGCAGTCCAGCGGCCGCCCTCGCACGTCCTCGGCCCGTTCCCGCCACACCGACAGCATCTCCAGCCCGCGCCCAGTCTGCCACCCCGGCCGCTTGGCCATGTTCCCGCCCCACAGCGCCAGCACGGGACACGCCAGCTTCCGTCCCCGGTCCACCTCGTCGTGGGCCAGGTCCACGTCGATGGCCCGGTAGTCGGCGCACGACGCCCGTATCGTCTCCGGGTCCGAGAAGCAGCGCAGGTACTCCGCGTACGCCTCCTCGGTGATCGCCCCCTCCACCGCCGTCCAGCGCTCAAGCAGGAAGTCCAGGTAGAACTTGGCGTTGCTTCCGATCAGCGTCTCCGGCAGCGGTTCCGGCTGCCGCATCAGGTTCCAGTGGAACCACGCGAATGCCAGGCTGCTGTCCATCGCCTCGAACGCCGCCTGCGACGGCACCACGTCCAGCGTCGTGAAGCTGCGCACCCTCCCCGGCGCGTCCAGCGCCAGCCTGTGGCCCACCCGCGCTCCCCGGTCGTGCCCGACCACGTGGAACGATTCGTGCCCCAGCGCGGTCATCACCTCCAGCATATCCCCCGCCGTTCGCCGCTTCGAGTACTTCTCGGCGTCCCCCTCCACCGGCGGCTTCCCGCTGTCGCCGTAGCCCCGCAGGTCCGCCGCCACCACCGTGTGCCGATGCGCCAGCAACGGCGCGACCTTGTGCCACATCGCGTGGGTCTGCGGATACCCGTGCAGCAGCAGCACCGGCGACCCGCTACCGCCGTGCACCAGGTTGATGACCGTCTCCGACGTCTCTATCCGCGCCCTTGTGAACCCCTCGAACACGGTCCTGCCCCTAATTGCCGTGGCAGCGCTTGTACTTCTTATCGCTGCCGCACGGACACTTCTCGTTCCGCCCGATCTTGCCCCGCTCGGCGTGCATCGTCCGCTTCTCGTGGCAACGCGCGCACGTGCAGGCCGGCGGATGCTCCGCGTGCCAGTTCGTTCGTGTCGTCATCTCAACTCAATCGCTCACAGAATCCGGTGGCTCTTTCGCCCCCATCTTATCATTCCCGCCCGCACGTTAATCCAAATCCCGCCTCTTTCCTGACCTCACCACCTGGCCCGAAACGATGCCCGCTGAATCCTCGCGCTTGCCTCGAGGCGTAGTCTGTCGTACAATTGTTCTTATGCAAGAAACTCTGAACAACCCGATAGACCTGTCTCAATCAAGGACCCAAAATGAGCGGGTTTTGGACACAACTATACACAACTGTACATTGTCACGTGAGGGTCTCCAGATAAGATACTGAGACTGGTCTTTCCTGACCGGCATCCAACCAAAGGCACGGCGCTTGGTCCCATTCCGTCTGCTGAAAGATTGAGGTTCGGGAGGTAAAACCCACAATCCTGGGACGCCTGATCTTCCTGACCACCCGATTCAGAACTCGGCCCGCTGACACTCCCCAGTTGCCAGCACCGAATCTTGTGTAGTATAAATGTTCTTATGAGCGCATCGCTAAAAGGACAACCTTGCCCGACCATTCACACCCGGAACGAGCCGGAATTGCCATCACTGGCATTTCCATCAAAAGTTACAGTATGTTACAGAATGTTACATCCCTACGCGCGAGGCCCAGTGTCACATTTGACGTCGAGGCCTTCAAGACGCAGCGTTACGTCACTACACGCGAGGCCCGGTGGCCCCAACCAAGACCCGGCCGTCCCTTCCATGAACCGCCGCCTTGACGAAACCGCCCCTGCGAATAGAATATCCCCACCAATCTTGGCCCGTGGTGTCCTATGACTCTTGCCCCCGGCGAAACCCTGCTCGGCCCCTACCGCGTGCTCGACCTCACCGACGAGCGCGGCGTCCTCTGCGGCAAAATCCTGGGCGACCTCGGCGCTGACGTCATACAGGTGGAGCCGCCCGGTGGCAGCCCTGCCCGCCAGGTCGGCCCCTTCTACGACGACGACCCCGCGCCCGACAACAGTCTCTACTGGTGGGCCTACTGCGCCAACAAGCGCGGCATTACCCTTGACCTCGAACACCCCGACGGCCGAGCCCTGCTCGAAAGGCTGCTCCCGTCTGCCGATTTCCTCGTCGAGTCCTTCGACCCCGGCTACCTCGACAACATCGGCCTTGGCTATTCCCGCCTGTCCGCCCTCAACCCTAGCCTCGTCATGGCCTCCATCACCGCCTTCGGACAGGACGGCCCCTACGCCAACTATCAGGCCACCGACATCACCGGCATGGCCCTCGGTGGCTTCATGCACCTTACCGGCGACCCCGACCGGCCTCCCTTGCGGCCCAGCTTCCCCCACTTCTACCTGCACGGCTCGGCCGCCGCTGCAGCCGGCTCAATGCTCGCCCACACCCACCGCGCCCTCACCGGCCAAGGACAGCACGTCGACGTCTCCTGCCAGCAGGCCGTCGCCCGCACCCTCGCCCACGCCCCGCAGATATGGGACATCGAAGGCGCAGTCCTCCAGCGCATGGGCGTTTACCGACAGACCTCCGGCGAGAACCGTGTCCGCATCAACTGGCCCTGCGCCGATGGCTACGTCAACTATATGCTCCAGGGTGGCGGCGTCGCCCACAGCACCCGCGCCCTCTTCAATTGGATGGAAGAGGACGGCTTCGAAGTCTCGGAACTCAACGCATTCGACTGGGAGAACATGGGTTACGGTCGCATCACCCCCGAAGTGATGGACACCGTCGTCGGGCCAATGGGCGACTTCTTCCTCCGCCACACCCGCGAGGAACTTACCAACGGGAGCGTCACACGCCGCATCCTGCTCTTCCCCGTCGCCACGCCCTCCGACCTGCGCCAGCACCCCCAGCTCGAGGCCCGAAAGTACTTCACCTCGATGACGCACCCAGACCTCGGCGTCGAAATCGACTATCCGGGTGCCTTCATCAAGAGTGGCAACGGCTCTCCCCTCGCCGCCCTGCGCCGTCGACCGCCCCGCGTCGGCGAGCACAACCGCGAAATCTACAGCGACGAGTTGGGCCTGTCGCCATCCGACATCGAGTCCCTGCGCCGCGGCGGTGCCATCTGATGTCTGCCAAGCCGCTCGACGGCGTCAACGTCCTCGACTTCTGCTGGGTGGCCGTCGGCCCGATGACCACCAAGTACCTCGGTGAGTACGGCGCGACCGTGGTCCGCGTCGAGTCCGCCAAGCGACCCGGTACCCTGCGTTCCGCCGCTCCATTCCGCGACGGCATCGCCGGCATCAACCGCAGCGGTTATTTCGCCAGCTACAACGCCAACAAGATGGGCATCACCGTCGATATGCGCCACCCCCGTGCCCGCGAGCTGATGCTCCGCCTCGCCGGCTGGGCCCACATCGTCACCGAGAACTTCACCCCCGGCACCATGGAGGGCTGGGGCCTCGGCTTCGACGAGCTCAGCGCCGCGAATCCCGCCCTAGTCATGTTCAGCGCCTCAATGATGGGACGCGGCGGCCCCATGGAGCGACAACCCGGCTTCGGCCCCGTCTTGTCCTCCCTCGTCGGCCTCACCAACGTCACCGGCTGGCCCGACCGCACGCCCGTCAATCCCTACGGCGCCTACACCGACTTCATCGTCCCCAAGTTTGCCGTCGCCGCCATCCTGGCCGCCCTCGACCGCAGTCGCCGCACCGGCGAGGGTATCCATCTCGACCTCTCGCAGCTCGAGACCTCGATGCACTTCATCGCGCCGCTGCTCCTCGACTACACCGCCAACGGACGCGAGCAGGGCCGCCTTGGCAATCGCGACCCCGGCGCTGCTCCCCACGGCGTCTACCCCAGCGCCGGTGAAGACCGCTGGCTCGCCCTCGCTTGCCGCACCGACGACCAGTGGCAGTCCCTCCTGCGCCTCGCCGAGCCCGATGGAGGTCCGCTCCACGCCGACGCCTTCGCCACCCTCCTGTCCCGCAAGTCCAACGAGGACGAGCTCGACCGCCTCATCGCCGAATGGACATCCCGCCACGACCGCCGCGACCTGATGCGCATGCTCCAGGATGCAGGCGTCCCCGCCGGCGTCATCAACGACCCCCGCGACTTGTTCGAAGACGAACAGCTTCAGCACCGCGCCCACTTCCAGTGGCTGGACCACCCCGAAATCGGCCCCTACGCCACCGATGCCAGCGAGTTCAAGCTGTCACTGACCCCCGGCAGCCTCGATACGCCCGCTCCCCAGCTCGGCCAGCACACAGAGCACTTCCTCCGCGACATCATCGGCCTCACCGGCGACGAATACCACTCCCTCGAGTCCGACGGCGTCCTGGAATAAAACGGCCTGCCAAAATAGAGCGTCCCCTTGTAATAGAGAGGCCCCTTGGAATGAACAGGAACCCTACATCGTTTCCCAGTCCCCTGACTGCTCGAAGGCGTGTGCCCCGCGCAGCACGGTCGCATCCTCGAAGTACCGCCCCACCAGCATCAGCCCGACCGGCAGCCCCTCCGAGGTCTTGCCGCACGGCACGCTTATCGCCGGATGCCCGGTCATATCGAACGGCGCAGTGTTCGCCAGCATATCCCACCCGTGGTCCAGCACCGCGTACGGGTCTCCTCCGGCGTCGTTGCGATGCGCCGGCATCGGCGTCGTCGGCATCAGCAGCAGGTCGTACCGCGACAGCGTCTCGTCGTACGCTGCCCGCAGTTCCCGCCGCATATTCTGGGCCTTGGCGTACATCTCGCTGTTGTAGTTCTCCGTCATGTACGACCCGATCAGCAGCACCAGCTTCACTGTCGGCGGCAGGTCGTTGCCCTGCGCCTTCAGCCCCTGCCCGAGGGCGTGGGCCAACCCCGGGCTGTACTGTCCCTCGAAGTGCCGACCCGTGCCGCTCGTCTGCAGCAGAGCCGTCGCTCCCTCTGCAATCAATCCCCAGGTCACCCCGTTCGCTTGCGAGTGCCATGGAATCGAAACATCTTCCACTGCTGCGCCCAGTTCCGCCAGCCGGTTCGCCGCCTGCCGCACCTTCAGGTCCACCTCAGCGTGCGACTCCGGCAGCCCGAACCCTTCGGTCAGTACCCCGACTCGCAGCCCGGCCGCTCCTTCCGCAAGTGCCCCGGTGTAGTCCTGCACTGGCACCTCGCCCTGTCTCGGGTCCAGTGGGTCCTTCCCGGCGATGACCTCCAGCAGCAGCGCCGCGTCATACACCGTCCTCGTCATCGGCCCCGTGTGGTCAAAGGTGTTATCGATGCCCACGATTCCGGTGTAGGGAACCAGCCCGTGGGTGGGCATGTGCCCCACAATGCCGCAGAACGACGCCGGTATCCTGATCGACCCTCCCTGGTCGCCCCCGATGGTCATGTCGATGTCGTCGTAGTACAGCGCCGCCGCCGAACCGCCCGACGACCCTCCGGCCAGGTGGTCTGCGCTGTGCGGATTCAGCGTCGGCCCGAAGGCGCTCGTATCCCCGGCACCCGAGAATGCAAAGTTGTCCAGGTTGAGAATAGCGTTGATCTCCGCCCCCTCGTCCAGCATCCGGGTGACAATGGTGGCGTCCGAGTCCGGCACGTAGTGCTCCAGGATCAGCGAGGCGCACGTCATCGGAAAACCCGCCACGCAGATGTTGTTCTTCAACCCGATGCGTTTGCCCGCCAGCTTGCCGCCCGTCGTGCCCTGCAAGCTGCACCGCCGCAGAATGGCGTTGTACGGGTCCTCATCCCGGTTCGGGCGTGCCCCGGCGTCCCGGTTCGCGTATCGCAGTGGCGAACGCGGTTCCGGCATCTGAACCAGATTGTCGTACGACTCGAACAGCCCGGGAATCATCCTCTCGAAAGCAGACATCTCGGCTTCCGTTATCTCGAAGTGATTTGCTTCCGCCAGCCGCCGCAGGTCCTCAGTTGTGGGCCTTCGTATGGTCATAGCGCACCCCCAATCAATTTGGTAGATTCTCCGGTCAATTCGTAATGCAATTCAAGTGGACGCTTCGGAAACACCGCTGCCAGTTCAGTCCCCAGCCCCCGTGCCAGTATCAGGATGTCGGCCGAAGCTCAGCGTGGTCCCAGCAATAACGAGCGAGAGTGGGGAGAAGCATGCAATTATCATGGTCAGCCTCAGGTCGCCGGTGGCTTCCTCCAGGAACCCGACGAACAACGGCCCCAGCGCCTGCCCTGTCGAGATCAGCATCATGGTGAATGAGAATGCCACTGCCAGTTGCCTTGGCTGTATCCCCCTCAGGTTGAACGGCACCGTGATGAGGATGGGAAAGAAAGTCCATGCGATGCCATTGATAAAAGCCATTACGAAAATGATCGGCACTGAGCTGAACAGGACCATCCCCAGGAAGGATCCCACCATTATCAGGCCCAACACTTGCAGGAACAGACCTTCCTTCCGCCAAGTCGCGGCGTAGTACCCTATCCCCAGCCCGCCGATTCCTCCCAGGATCACGTCCAGGGCCAGCGCTATCCCGCTGGTCCTCAGCAAAACGTCGTACTCCTGCAACATGAAGGTGGGATAGAAGGACAGAAAGGCCGAAAATGCCATGGTTGCGCCGGCAAATCCGCCCCCGCAGATCCATAGGTCCCGGTGGCTCAGAGCGCTCCGCAGCAGCGGCAGCAGCGGCTGCGACTCCCCGCCGGCAAACTCCTCCGTCACCCGGTCTCGGCCCATCACCAGCCAAAGCCCGGCAAGGGCGACGTAGTAGAACGCGAATATGCGCAGCGTTCCCCGCCAGTCGTCGCCCAGAAGTATGAGAATCACCGGCGACAGCGCCAGGCCACCTCCTACCACCAGCCCGAAGAACACATTCGACAGCCCGTTCACCAGCACCACCTCTCGCGCCGGGAACCACTGCCGTGTGAGCATCGCCCGCGCCGGTTGTTGCGCGATTGTGAATACCCCGAACAGCAGCCGTCCCAGCAGCAGTAGAGCGAACACCGGTGCCCACCCCTGTATGAACAGGCACAGGGCGCAACCCACCAGCGTTACCAGCGTCAGCCACTTCGGGGACAGGCGCGACCCAGCCCAGGCGATCGGTATTGCCAGCGCAATAGTGCTCCAGAACGGTGCCGACCCCAGTAGTCCCTGTTCCGACGGAGACAAGTCCAGGGCATCGGTGATGGAGGGCAGCAGGATGCCCAGCGTGTTGATCACCATCTGCGCCGAAACATTGGACATCAGGTACAGGCATATCAATACCCAGCGGTAGGTGGGATAGGTTGTCATTTCTTTCCTAGGTCGGGTTCGCCCATGCCCCCGAGCCGTGATGGCCTGAAGGGCCATTGGAATTACATCGCGGATTTCGCATATCATAGTCCCGGCGAATGCAATCCCGCCAATCTTTCGGCCCGACTGTACCGGGCCGGCCCGTTCGCAAGGCGCGAAGGAGCCGGGGAGAAGGCTGCTATGGAAAGAATCGGAGTCGGATTTTCCGGCGGAATGTCGCCGCCCGACATCGTCGATTGCGTGAAACTTGCCGAGGATCTCGGCTACGAGTCCGCATGGGTGGCCGAAGGACACGGCGGCGATCAGTTCGCCATCCTCACAGCTTGCGCCGTCGCCACCAACCGAATCAAGCTCGGCACCAGCATCACCAGCGTCTTTGTGCGCTCTGCTCCCACAATCGCCATGGCCGCAGCCACCGTCGATCACTTTTCCAACGGACGCTTCATCCTCGGACTCGGCAGTAGCCACAAGGTCCAGGTAGAGCCTGAACACGGCCTCGAATTCAACCGCCCCATCGAGCGGATGCGGGAATGCACCGATATCGTTCGCGGAATTCTTCGTGACAGCGACATCAAATACAGTGGCGAAGTCTACAACATAGAGCGCTTCGACCTCTGGTTCGAGACTGTCCGCCGAGAAATGCCCATTTACTTCGCCGCCGTCCGCCCCAGGATGCTGGAAATCTGCGGCGAAATTTCGGATGGCGTCATCCTAACCTGGTGCACTCTCGACCATGCCCGAACCGCCGCCCACCACGTTGCCGAAGGAGCCAAGGGAGCTGGCCGGAATCCGGACGACGTGGATGTAACGACCCTCATCGCCTGCGCCGTCTCCGAAGACCGCGACGTCGCCCGGGACGAACTCCGCCGTTACGTTGCCACCTACATCCAGCGTTTCCCCCGCTACCGCCGCCTGGTGGCCGAAGCAGGATTCGCAGACGAGGTCCAGGCCATGACCCAGGCTTGGCGACAGGGTCGCCAGGAAGAAGCCCTTGCCATGGCCCCTTCCGGCCTCGTCGACACCGTGGCCCTTGCTGGCTCTCCCAAAGAGTGCCGCGAGCGCCTCCAGCTATACCGCGATGCAGGCATTAGGATGCCCATCGTATCTCCTCGCGCTACCGGCCCCAACGCGAGGGAACGCGCCATGGCCGTGATTCGCGCCTGCGCCCCCACGTGATTCTCGGAATCTCCACGAAACTCCATCCGACATCGATTCACGGAGCGTCCCCATGACCACCACATCCTCCATCACCGCCGAAACGCTGGAAACCTTGCGCGGAATCCCCACCCAGACCCTCATCGACGGCCTGTGGGTGATGGGCTGGCCCATGAGCTTCATCCACGGCGCAAAGCCCCTGCAGCCGGGGCAGCACATGGCCGGACGAGCGGTCACCCTTCGCTTCGTACCCCATCGCCCCGACCTCGCTGCCGACAAGCCCAAGGGAGCAGACTCCGCCGAATACGTCGCCTTCGAGCTGTGCGGCCCCGAAAACGTGCTGGTCATCGACGCAATGGGCTGGGAGTACAGCAGCATAGGCGGCGACATCAAGTTCATGCGCCTGATGCAGCGCAAGGTCGGAGGCCTGGTCACCGACGGCGCAGTGCGCGACAGCAACGCCCTGAAAGAATACGGCTTCCCCGTCTACGCCGCCAACACCACCGCCAAGCAGGGACCGGCCGAGTTCTGGCCCTGGCAGGTGAACGATGCCGTTCAGTGCGGCGGCGTCCTCGTGCGCCCCGGCGACGCCATCGTGGGCGACGATGACGGCGCGGTGGTGGTCCCTGCAACAGCCGTCGACGACGTAATCCGCATCGCCCACGAACGAGAAGAGGTCGAGGAGGTCATCAAGGCCCAGTTGGAGGTCGAGCAATGCAGCCCCGGCAAGTACTACCCCTTCAACGACCGCACTTGGCAGCTCTTCGAAGAAAAGACCGGCAAAAAACGCCGCGGATAGTTTCAGGTATGCTGCCAGGCATGGCCCGATATAAGTTGAATGTTGCGAGCGCTGGTTGCAGTATCGAGATAACCGCAACGATACTACCCACGATTACGGGGAGAATTTCGCGGAAACTACCCTGGCGTTGGCGCCTGTGTTCATTTCCGATGCCAAGGAATTGGCAGAGGTTATAGCAAGAGCAGAAAATGCTTGACAGACTTCACTTGCCAGTCCGATATAGACGGCAAATTGAAGCCTTGCTGCTGGAACACATGCCCGGAGTGGAAGTGTGGGCCTATGGAAGCCGCGTCAAGGGCCAGAGCCACGAAGCAAGTGACCTTGATTTGGTTCTGAGAAACCCAGACCTCCAGCCCATCTCTCCAGTGGCTCTCGCACGACTCAGGGAAGCCTTGCGCGATTCCAACATCCCGATACTTGTTGAAACCCAGGATTGGGCGCGTCTGCCGGAGAGTTTTCACAGCGAGATTTCGAGAGAGTACGTCCCTCTCGTCGGCGATTCGCAACCCGCCGGTTCCGTTGACGCCCCGGCTAGCCCGGTGATAAGCTAGCTTCGGTATTCACGCTCTGGCGGGAGCTTGGGTAAGCCAGGCTGAGAGGGCGGCCACTATCGCCGCCGACCGTCTGTACCTGACCCGGGTAATTCCGGCGCAGGAACAAGACGCCGGACCTGGTTCGCTGAGTGGCCGCTTGGAATCCTCCTTGCGGCTCTTTTTAATTGAGCTTCCTCGATTCATTACCGCAATTTCAGGAGCATGGGCGAGATGTCGGACGAACTGGTTATCGGTGGCAAGACGTTCAATTCGCGGCTGATTGTCGGAACTGGCCGCTACCGCACCATGGAAGAAATGGTCGCCGCAGTCGAAGCATCCGGCACCGAGATGATCACAGTAGCCATCCGGCGCCTCGACCTCGATGATCCTACTAGCAAGACCCTCCTCGACTACATCGACTGGTCTCGCTACCAGATGCTTCCCAACACCGCCGGATGCGCCACTGTCGACGAGGCGCTGTTCGTGGCCCGGCTCGGTCGCGAGGTTGGCCAGACCAACTTCGTGAAACTCGAGGTCATCCCTGACCCCAAGTACCTTTTCCCCGACGGAGCTGCGACCCTCGAGGCTGCCCGTCGGCTGGTCGATGAAGGATTCATCGTCCTGCCTTACATCCACGCCGACCCCGTTCTGGCCAAGAACCTCGAGGACGCTGGCTGTGCCACCGTGATGCCCCTCGGCTCCGCCATAGGCTCAGGGCAAGGCATCCACACCCAGGAGGAAGTCCGAATCATCATCGAACAGGCCAACGTCCCTGTGGTGGTCGACGCTGGTCTCGCGGTGCCCTCCAACGCCTCTGAGGCCCTTGAAATGGGAGCAGATGCCGTGCTGGTAAACACCGCCATCGCCCAGGCCAACGATCCGGCGCTCATGGCCGAGGCCTTCAAGGCCGGCGTCGAAGCTGGCCGCAAGGCCTACCTTGCTGGGCGCATCGCCGTTCGCCAGTACGCAGCCGCCAGCAGTCCCACCGCCGACGTTCCCCAGCCCGCGGCCGCCGGCGTCTAGCGGGAGCTTCGTGTCTTAGCATGGCAGCCTCCCTAGAGCTTCCGTGCCTCTGTCTCGTAACCGACAGCTCCGTAGTTACTCCCGATGAACTGGTTCCTCGGGTCGCTGCCGCCGTTGCTGGTGGAGTCAATTTGGTGCAGGTCCGAGACAAGGAGCTTCCGGGCGGTCGGCTGCTTTCCTTGGTTGAGGAATTGAAGCAGGCGGTGGACGGTCGCGCTCTGATTGTGGTCAACGAGCGCGTCGATGTTGCTGCTGCGGCCCGCGTCGACGGTGTGCAGCTGGGCGAAGAGGCTCTGGCTCCATCCTTCGCCCGCAGTATTATGCCCGCTGGTTCCCTGGTCGGACGCTCCGTTCATTCTGCGTCTGGAGCCCGGGCTGCTCAGGCGGCAGGGGCCGATTTCCTCGTGGCGGGAACAATGTTCGCCACCGGTTCGCACCCAGGCGCGTCCCCTGCCGGTCCTGGCTTGGTTCATGAAGTCCAGAGTCTGTGCGACATACCGCTCGTAGGCATCGGTGGAATCACTCGAGACAACCTTGCCGAAGTAGTGGCCGCAGGGGCGTCCGGCATAGCCGTCATTCGTAGTATTCTGGAAGCTAGGGACCCCGGGCTTGCCGCCGAAGAACTGAAATCGGCCCTGCGGGAAGCCTGGCAATCTCTCCCTGCCGCAGGTGACCCTGCGGCTGCCCGCCAAGCATGACTGGAGGCGCGTTTCCGAAATGATTAACTTGACGGTGAATGGCAAACCCCGACCGATTGACGACAGCATGAACTTGGAATCCTATCTGGACTCCTTTGGCCTGGATTTGAAGCACGTGGCGGTCGGATACAACGGGGACGTGCTGAAGCGTGAGCAGTATCCGGAGGTCATGCTGCAGGATGGCGACATCCTGGAAATCGTTCGTCCTGTGGGCGGAGGCTGATGTCTCAGCCCGACCCGCTCACTCTGGACACCCTTGACCCGGTCCTCCGGCAGGTCATCTCCGATAATAAAGAGAAGACTTTCGCTTGGATGGCGCGCGAGCGCGGCGCCTGGGGTTTCCTTGCCGGCCAGGGTGTTGCTGCCACCCGACGCTACCTCGGCCGGCAGTTGACCGACCCCGAGAGGCGAATGGTATGGAGCCGCCTGTGGTGGTGGCTGGAGCAACTGCAACTTCGGCTCGAAAATGCCCCCTAGCAGCCCGTTTCCTCCTCTCTCACCGGATCCCTGCCCTGCATCTGCGTAAGCTTGACCACCCAGCCAACCGTATGAGACCGCGGTTTGTCCGCTTATCTGCCTACGAATCCTTATCACAACTGCGACGAATATGGGATATAATTTCAATGCATTAATTGCAAATCCACCTGTTTGAATCCGCTCCGACTCCACCGGCGTATACCCTCAGGCCTCTTACGCTAATTCTGGAGATTCAATGGAAGAACCCATTGTCCGAGCCGTCGGAATCCACAAGACGTACGACACCGGTCAGGTGCAGGTTAACGCGCTTCGGGGAGTGGATCTCGACGTTCAGCGTGGTGAGATGGTCGCCATCATGGGGCCCAGCGGCTGCGGCAAGACCACAATGCTCAATTGCCTCTCCGGCCTTGATGACGTGGATTCTGGGCAGGTCACAATCGATGGTGTGGTCCTTCACAACCTCCCCGATGACGAGCGCAGCGACTACCGCGCCAGGAACATGGGCTTCGTGTTCCAGCTGTACAACCTGCTCCCGGTCTTGTCCGCAGTAGAAAACGTCGAAATGCCGCTGCTGTTGTCCGGCAATGGCGCGACCGAAGCGAGGCGTCGTTCCCTCGAGATGCTCGATCGCGTGGGCTTGGCCGATCGCGCAGGCCACCTGCCCGGGGAGCTTTCCGGAGGCCAGCGCCAGCGGGTAACCATCGCCAGGGCTCTGATTAATCAGCCTTCCATCATCTGGGCTGATGAACCGACAGGCGATCTCGACAGCGAGACCACCGACGACATCATGAATCTGATCATAGACCTCAATCGCTCCAACCGGCAGAGCTTTATTCTGGTCACTCACTCCGAGGAAGTCGGCCGGATGGCGCATCGCATCGTTCGTATGAGAGACGGCGTCATCGTCAATGACGGTCGCACTGGCCACATTCAATCGCCCCAAAGTATTGAGAGAGGTTCCCAGGGAAAATGAGATTCATTACTGCTGCCGCCATTAGCAGACGGACCGTCACCTTGCTGGCGGTCATTATTTTGCTTGCCGGCGGCGTGTTTGCCTACAACACGCTCCAGGTCGAACTCTTCCCTGAGATTGAGTTCCCTCTCGTGGTCGTCACCACCTCTTACCCATCCGCCGACCCTCAGGCCGTCGTCCAGGACGTTACCGACCCCATAGAGCGGGTGATTTCCGGCATGGAAGGCCTCGAGACCGTCCAGTCGAACAGCTTTGAGGGCAACTCCATCGTTCTTGCTACATTCGACTATGGCACTGACATGGCCAACGCCGAAAGTGTCATTGAAGCCGCGGTCGGAGGCCTGTCCTTTGCGGATGGCGTTGAGCGGCCGGATGTAGGCCGTTTCGACCCCGATCAGTTTCCGGTCCTCCAATTCAGCGTAATCTCCGACGCAGGTACCAAAGCCGTTTCTGAGCTGGTCCAGTCCCAGGTCGTCCCGGCGCTGTCTGACGTTGAGGGAATATACGAGATCCAGGTGACCGGCGAGACCGACCGCCAGGTCCGCGTGGCAGTCGACCCCAATCGCATGCAGGAGGCAGGTGTCTCCTTGCCGCGCATAGCGGCCATCCTCAGCGAAAACAACGTAAATCTGCCCGCCGGCCTCATTTTTGGTCAAGGGAACCTGGTACCCGTCAAGACGGTCCACACCCTCGACACGGTCGACGATATCCGCTCCTTGGTCGTCGGTGCTTCCCCGTCCGGACCCGTGCTGCTGGGAGACATCGCCAGCGTCGACCTGACCGAAGGCGCGCCGACCAGCATCTCCCGTACCAACGGCAAACCCGCAATCAATGTCGCTATCGTCAAGGAACCCGAAGCCAATACCATCGAGGTCACAGAAGGTGTCAGGGAGACCCTCGACGGTCTCAACAACCTCCCTCTTGGCACGGAAATCGTCATCGTAACCGATCAGGGTCCTGAAATTCAGGAACAGATAGACACCTTGCTGAAAGAGGCCCTCTACGGCTTCCTGTTCGCCGTGGCTATCGTGTTCCTGTTCATGATCACCATCCGCCCGACGGTGGTGAAGGGAATTCTCACCACCCTGCGCCCGACCATCGTTATTGCCCTTTCGATCCCACTCAGCGTCCTCACCGGCGTCCTTCTCCTGTCCTGGCAGGACATGTCCCTGAACTTCATGACCCTTGGTGGACTGGCAATTTCCGTTGGCCGCGTGGTGGACGACGCCATCGTCGTCCTCGAAAACGTCTACCGCCACATACAGGCCGGCCGTGAGCGGTGGCGTGCTGCCCTTGAGGCCACCGCTGAGGTGGGTCCGGCCATTTTCGCGTCCACCCTAACGACCATTGTCGTGTTCATACCCCTTGGCTTCATCCAGGGGCTCGTCGGCGCATTCTTCCTCCCCTTTGCCCTCACCGTGGTCTTCGCTCTGGCCGCCTCACTGGTCGTGGCCCTCACTGCTGTCCCCGTGCTCGGCGCATACCTGCTCCGCCCCGGCGACTTGCCCGAGGGTGCTGGCGAAGACGACATCGCCTTCGTCAACGAGACCTGGATGCAGCGGGCCTACTCCCCCGCCTTGGCCTGGGCCCTCCGACACAAGGCCGCCACAATCTTGGGCGCAATCGTTCTGACGGTTGCCAGCCTGGCTCTCATGGCATTCATCCCGATAACGCTCTTCCCCAGCGGCGGCGAGCGTCTCGTCCAGGTCGACTTGACCATGCCTCCGGGCACGCCCGCCGAGCGAACACTCGACGAGGTCATCATTATCGAAGGGGACATCCGCCAATTCGCCGAGATCTACACTGTAACTGTGGGCAGCTCCGATCTTTCTTCCGGCGCTATACCCGGTTCCTTCAACCAGGCCAGCATGTTCTTGGTGTTGCGCGATGAAGCTCCCGAAGACATTGCACAGATATTGCGCGATGACCTCGACACTCCGGACAGGTCCATTCGAGTAACGGAAATCAGCGAGGGACCACCCGCTGCTGGATTGGAAATCAGCGTATCGGGCCCGGACTATGAAGACATCAGTAAGGTATCGACGGAGCTTGTCGGGGCCATCGGGGAAATCGATGGCGTGATCAACGTGGATAGCAATGTGGCCCAGGCCAGGGAGGAGATCGCCGTCGAGGTAGATCCCGTGGCCTCTGCCGCCATCGGCCTTACGGCTCGGCAGGTGGGGATCCAGCTTAGCCAGTTCCTCGTTGGGCGGGCCGTCACCACCATCAACGTCGATGGCCAGGCGACCGATGTGATCTTGTCCGGCGTACCCTCCGCAGTCAGCAGCCTCGAGAAAGTCAGCAACCTCGTCATTGCCGGCACGGTGGGAAGCGCCCCCTTGAATGAATTGGCAACCCTCACCGTCAGGCAAGGCCCCGTGGCCATAAGCCGCACCGACGGCGAGCGTTCCGCCAGCATCACAGGAGAGATCACCGACGAAGACACCCAGGCGGTGGGCGTGGCCATCGACGAGATTATCGCGTCGCTCGACGTTCCACCAGGTGTAACCGTATCCAGCGGAGGAATCTTCGCCGATATAGAAGAGGGCTTCCAGGCCATCTTTGTCTCCATGGCTGTGGGCATCATCCTGATGTACCTTGTGATGGTGGGAAGCCTCGGCTCCCTCCGCAATCCTTTCATCATCATCACCAGCCTGCCGTTGGCCCTGATTGGCGTTATGGTGGCCCTCGCCATCACCGGCCGCACCCTGGGTCTCCCGGCAATGATGGGATTGCTCCTGCTCATCGGCATCGTAGTTACCAACGCCATTGTGCTGATAGCCTTCGTCGAGCAGCTCCGCGATAGGGGCATGTCGGTCTACGATGCGTTGATAATCGGCGGCCGCGTAAGATTGCGCCCGATTCTGATGACCGCTATGACGACCAGCTTCGCTCTCCTCCCTCTCGCTGCCTTCAGCGGAGGTGGGGGTGGCATCATCAGTGCGGAACTGGCTACTGTGGTCATTGGCGGCCTCGCAAGCTCAACGGCCTTGACGCTAATCGTCGTGCCCGTCGTTTACTACCTGTTCAACGTGAGCATTCCGGCGCTATTCGCCAGGCTTGGGAGGCAGCCGGCTGTAGCTTCAGCCAGCTAGCCTGCCCCTTCCGTTAGAGCTAGGGCGCACTGCGGTAGGGCCCCTGCAACGGAATCTCTCTGGCGCGAATCGGCATGGACACCGAGCGGGAAGGAAAGTAAGTGGAAGACCTTTTCGGCGTAAAGATGGACTGGATAATGTATGTCCTGCTCGCCGTCTACCTGCCCTCCCTCGCCGTCATCGCCTTCATGGCCGCCCGCAACCGCGTGATGCTGAAGATGGCCCTGCGCAACATCCCCCGGCGCAAGGCACAGACCGCACTCATCATCTTCGGCATCATGATCTCCACTCTGATAATGGCGGCCTCCTTCGGTACGGGAGATACCCTCACTTTCTCCATCCGCAAGGCCGTGGTGGACGGCCTCGGCACCATCGACGAAATCGTCCTCTCCGCTCGTCCCGGTGAGACCGACCAGTTCGGTGGCGCTGCTTACATTCCCTATTACGACTTTCTCGATCTGCAACGCCAGTTGTCCGGGTTCGACGACATTGATGCCCTTGCTCCCGGCTTGGCCGAAATCGCACCCGCAATCAATGAGCGCACTTCCCGCAGCGAGGGAAGGATGCGGATAGCCGGAGTCGACCCCGATACGGTGCAGGGGTTTGGCGACTTCAACCTCGAAAACGGCGAAAACGTGCAGCTTGACGCCCTTGCCCTGAACGAAGTTTACGTCAACTCCGCCGCCGCCGAAGCCCTCGAAGCTCGGGAAGGAGATTCGCTGACCGTCTACGTGTACGGCGAACCTGTTTCTCTAACCGTTGAGGGCACCGTGTCGAGAGGCGGTCCGGTTGGGTCGGATCCGACACTGATTCTGCACCTTGCCGAAGCACAGCGGCTCTTTGACCGTGAGGGCGCCATCAACTCCATCGTCGTTTCCAATCGTGGCGACGAGTACACCGGCGCCGACCGAAGCGACAGAGTAACTACAGCCCTCCGCGTGCTTTTCACCGACCGGGAAGTCGCGACTCATCTGAAGAATGTTCTGTCCCGTCCCGCTGTGCTGGAACAGCTGCGCCTTCGCCAGCAGCGCCCCCGAATTTCCGAAGACCTGGCAGCCGACCTTGCCCTCCTCCAGACGCAATTGGCAACACCAGAGCTATCAGATGAACTGATTTCCCTCTTCTCCGACGAGGACGTCCGCTCAGAATTTCTGGAAGCAGTGGCGGCCACCGGCGACAGGGAGCTGGAACGGGAGGCCAATACCCTCGTCGCGTCTCTAGCTGAATTCATCGTCCTGGACATCAAGCGCAGCCTCCTCGACACGGCCGAGCAGGTTGGTAGCGTCGTTACCAGCTTTTTCATCCTCTTCGGCCTGTTCTCAATTATGGTCGGAATCCTGCTCATCTTCCTGATATTCGTGATGTTGGCCGCAGCCCGCCGCTCCGAGTTGGGAATGGCGCGGGCGGTCGGCGCTAGGCGCTGGCACCTTGTCCAGATGTTTGTGTTCGAGGGCACCGCCTATTCCCTCGTTTCCGGAATTGTCGGCGTGGGCTTGGGACTCCTTGCCAGCGCCTTGATAGTCGGCATCATCAACCAGATATTCGCTGGCGGCGGTGCCGGCGATGGCTCCGAAGATTTCCAGCTGACCCGGCATTTCGAACTGAGAAGCGCGGTCGTCGCTTATTGCCTTGGCATGGTGATAACGTTCATAACGGTTGGCGTTTCCGCCTACCGGGTGAGCCGGATGAACATCGTGGCCGCCGTCCGCGATCTCCCTACCCCGGCTGAAACCAACACCGCCAGCGCCCTGCAGCAACTGGCACGGCTGATAGTCTCTGGCCTCTTCCTTCTGCCTGTGCATGTGTTGTACTCCGCCGTCCGTGCCCTGCTGGCCGGCAGAATTTCTCGTGGCATCGTGCTGCTGATTCTTGCTCCCTTGTCTGGCCTCGTTTCGCCTTTCGTTTTCGTCTACACGCTGTTCCAGCTCCTTCTCAGCCCCTTCAGGCAGGGCTGGATGGTGGTGATCCGTGTGGTGCTGTCAATAACTGTGGTGGGGATTGGTCTTGTATTGGCGTGGTTGGGCGGTTATACAGATTCCGCCATCTGGTTCCGCTTGGGAGTCACCGCCGCGATTGTTGGCGTGGGCTTGCTGATTCGCTCCCTGCTCAATGTCAACAATGTCCGTCCCGGCATCTCTGACCGCGTCGCCTATTCATTCATTGGCATCGTCACTTTGGTCTTCTGGTTCATCCCATTCAGCGCCCTGCGGTCCGTGGTGGGTGAACTAAACGCCGGCATTGAAATGTTCTTCATATCGGGCGTCACCATGGTGGCCTCCGCCGTATGGGTTGTGATGTACAACTCCGACCTCCTTCTCAAGATGCTCACCGGCGCGACCGGAAGAATCGGCAGCCTGCGCCCTGTGCTCGTCACTGCCGTGGCCTACCCCATGGCCGCGAAGTTCCGGACCGGGCTGACTCTCGCCATGTTCGCCTTGGTCATCTTCACAATGATGGTCATGTCTATTCTCACCGAGGCCTTCAGTTCAACCACTGTGGACGCTGCATCCTTCGTGGGCGGCTGGGACATTTCCGCCACGGTCAACCCCACCACGCCCATCGCCGACCTGAGAGAGGCTATAGAAGACAGCCCACAGCTTGACTCTGCCGACTTCGAAACCATCGGCGGCTACACCTATATCCCGGTTCAGGTCCGCCAGCCGGGGTCGGATGAGCAGGGATGGAGGTCTTACGCGGTCCGTGCTGCCGACGACGGATACCTTTCCGGCACCGATGCGAAAATCCACCTGATTGCCGAAGGCTACGGCACCACCACCGAGGAAGTCTGGGACGCCCTCCGCAACGACTCCACCTTGGTAGTGGTGGACGCCCTCGCTGTTCCCAACAGGGCAGGATTCCGTGGCGCTGAAAACACTCCGGAATTTCAGCTGGACGGCGTATTCTACGAAGATACCTCCATGCAGCCCGTCCCTATCGAGGTTCGGGAGCCCGGCACTGGGTCAGAAATCCAGCTCACGGTAATTGGTGTCCTCGACGAGACATCCGACGTCTTCGGACAGTTGGGGTCCGGCATGATTGCCGCCCGCAAACAACTCGACGAGGTCTCTCCCTTCCCGATTCCCACCACGAATTACCGAATTGGGCTGTCCGACGGCGTGGACGCATCCCGCGTTTCCAAAGACCTGGATTTCGCCTTCCAGCGTTACGGGATGGAAAGCGACGTCCTCATCGAATTGGTTGAAGCTTCACTGTCCGCTAACGAGTCCTTCAACCACCTGCTCACAGGGTTCATGGGTCTCGGCCTCATGGTCGGCGTCGCAGCCTTGGGTGTGGTGAGCTTGCGCGCCGTCGTGGAGCGCCGCCAGCAGATTGGCGTCCTGCGTGCCATCGGCTATCGCCGCAGTATGGTCCAGCTCACCTTCTTAATCGAGTCCTCGTTCGTTGTCTTGCTGGGCATTGCCATTGGCGTTGGTCTGGGCACCGCCATTTCTTACCTGATCGTGCGAGACATCCGCGAGGACATAGAGACCATCCGGTTCTCATTCCCTTGGATACAGATATCGGCCATTGTTGCAGCGGCCTACGTCTTCTCTCTGGCTACCACTCTCTTGCCCGCCAGGCAGGCCAGCAACATCTACCCCGCCGAAGCCCTCCGCTACGAGTGACCGAAGCACCTCCGCCTTTTGCCTTCAAGCGTTATGCGCCGCCCCCGGAAAGCGAATAACACCGCAGGGAATCCTCATCTCCGTGGAAGGACTTGGCAAGAGTGAAGCTTCCATTCCCCAACAACGCCGACCCCCTCAGCACTCCCATCTGCAATGTCCCTTCCTGCACCCGATAGCGTTCCAATCTAGGTTGTTTCTCGCGACCCTGCTCTTAAATTCCCGCGGAAAGGAACCCAAGTGCCGCCTCATCCCTAACCTCACCACCTGACCCGAAACGATGCCCTGCTGAATTCTCTCCCTTGCCTACAACCATCATATATCGTACAATTGTTCTTATGCAAGAAGCCCGGATCAGCCCGATTTCCCTGTCTCAATTAAGGACCAAAATGAGCAGGTTTGTTACACAACGTTACAAAATGTTACACCGTCACGTGAGGGCCTCCAGACGAGACAATGAGACTGGTCTCTCCCGTCTGGCATCCAACCAAAGGAACGGGGTTTCGTTCCATTCCGTCTGCCCAAAGATTTGGGTTAGGGGGCGAAAGCCTCAATCCAGGGTCGCCAGGTCTACCGGGCCACCTGATTCGGAACGCTACCCCTGCGCCCTCGCCACTTGCCTCTGCCAACCCGTCCGCGATAGAGTAGGGACGATTTCGACCCATCTTTATCGTACAGGAGGCCGTATGGCTAACGACCCCGTCAATCTCTACGACTACGAGGCAAGGGCCAAGCTGGTCCTGCCGCACAACAACTGGGAATTTATCGAAGCGGGCTCGATGGATGAATTCACCACTCGCCGCAACCGCTCCGCCTTCGAAGACCTGAAGCTGCGCCCCAGGTTCCTTCGGGATGTCCCTGAACGCAAGATATCCACCACTGTCCTGGGCCAGGAAATCAGCATGCCCGTGATGGTCGCACCCGCCGGTAGCCACATGCTCGCCCACCCCGACGGCGAGGTCGCAACCGCCCAGGGCGCCGGCCGGTCCGACACCCTGATGATGCTCAGCACCTCCTCCAACTACAGCATGGAAGAGGTGTCCGACGCCGCCTCCGGCCCCCTGTGGTTCCAGCTATACCACCGCGGCTACAGCTTCACCGAGATGCTTGTGCACCGCGCCGAAGAGGCTGGCTTCAAGGCAATAGTCCTCACCGTCGACACTCCGGTCGCCAGCCCCAAGGAGCGCGACCTCCGCAACCGCTACAAGCGTGAGCACGACCTTGGCAACTTCCGTGGCATGGACGCCGACCGCAGCGCCATCAGCGGCACCGACGAAACCGAAGGCTGGGACGTCTCCTACGCTCCCCCAATCACCTGGCGGGAACTCGAGTGGCTCCGCGGCCTGACCTCGCTGCCCCTGGTTCTGAAGGGCGTCCGCACCTCCGAGGATGCCTACGAAGCCGTCGAGAACGGTGTTGACGGCATCCTCGTATCCACCCACGGCGGCCGACAGCTCGACATGACCATGGGCGCCATCGAGATGGTCCCTGAAATCGTGGAAGCCACCAGGGGCCGCGCCGAAGTCTACGTCGACTCCGGCGTCCGCCGCGGCAGCGATGTCCTCAAGGCCCTGGCCCTGGGTGCCAAGGCCGTCGCCATCGGCCGACCACTCTTCTGGGGCTTGGCCCTTGATGGCGCAGACGGCGTCCACGGCGTCCTCGAACTTTTGCGCGAGGAAGTCGACCGCGCCATGGCATTCTGCGGTCAGACCGACGTCAACTCCCTCGACTCCGGCGTTATCCAGATACCCGCCGGTTGGGGTGCATTCGGGGGAACCACCGCCCCGTAACCACAGCGCCTTTCCCTTGGAACTACAGCGGGGCAGGCCTCAAAGCCTGCCCCGTTTCTCTCCCATCGGCCACGAGAGTCTTCCGTGTCTGTTTATCCGGTCAGTCAGTCCGCCGGTGCGCCCGCCACCTGTTCGGCCATAACCTCCGACAGGAACCCGGCCAGCAGCCCATTGAACTCGTCCGCCTTCTCGAAGTGCGTCGAGTGTGCTGCCCCGGCCACAACCTCCATCCGCGACCCTGGGATCACCTTCTGCACCTCGGCAATCACGCTCGGCGGGAATATGGCGTCTTCGTCCCCCACGATCAGCAGCGTCGGCGTCTGCCACCCGAAAAAGTCGGCCTCCTGCCGCCCGTCTTCCCGACGGAATCCCGATATGACCCCGTCCTCGCCTCTCTCAGGGTTGAGGCCCTGTATCTGTTGATACAAGAAAGTCAACGTCGGCTGCTCGGCCATGAACCCTGCCGCCAGCGATCGCGCCACCCCGTCCGGCGGGTTGGTCTTCGCCAACTCCGCCAGCACGCCCTGCGTCACGACCCCGCCTGTGGTGTCCCCGAGCACCAGGCCCAGCGTCCGTTCCGGGTGTGTCAGCGCAAATTCCAAGCAACTGAAACCGCCCATCGATTGGGCCACCAGGAACGTCTCTTCCACCTCCAGATAGTCCAGCAGCGCAGTCAGGTCGTCCGCGAAGTTCTCACGCAACGGCGAGCCGTACTCCGCGACAGACTGTCCCCAGCCACGATGGTCGAAGGTGATGCAGCGATGCTCAGCCGAGAAGCGCGCAACCTGCTGCCACCAGCTCATGTGGTTGCCGCCCCGTCCGTGCGCGAACACGATGGGAGGTCCGCTGCCGTGGGACTCGTAGTACAGCTCGATGCCGTTGATTGGTGCTTTGGGCATTTCAGGTCTCCTTTGTCTTACTTCTCCCTCTTCGTTGGGGAGGATGAATGTAAGGGCGACTCTACACCGGCCACCCCTCCCGGCGAAATGCTGCGTCCCAGAACATCCACTCGTACCGGCTGCTGGTCAGGAACGCCTGCCGCATGGCCTCCAGTTCCTCCGGCCCCGCCTGCAGTGCCTGACGATCGACGAAGCTCCGCCACGCCGCCACGCTGTCCTCCAGCAGGCCCGCGACATAGAAACTGGTCCACTGACCGTAGATGGGGTGCTCTGACGGCCCCACCTCCTCCCGTAACAGGTGATACGTCCACGGGCACGGCAGCAACGCCGCCGCCGTTGGCCCTAGCCCATCCCGGTTCGCCACTGCCAGCATGTGGTTCACGTACCCGGCATTCGTCGGCGACGGAACGGTGTTCTTCGCATCGTCCAGCGTCAGTCCTGCGGCCTCCAGCAGCTTGTGGTGCAGCGGCCTTTCAATTGGGGTCATTACCCGTTTGGCCATTTCTTCAAGAACGTTCGCGTTGGGCGACTTAGCCAGCGAAATCGCCACGCACCTTGCGAACCCCTCCAGGTACAGGTAGTCCTGCCCCAGGTAATACTGGAACGTCTCCAGCGGCAGCGTCCCATCCTTGATGCCCTCCAGAAAGGGATGCGCAAATATCTCCCCCCAGATGGGCTCCGCCTCGGCGCGAAGCTGGTCGCTGAAACTGTCCATCGCTTCTACTCCGTGCTGGCCCTGTCCAGCTCCATCTGCCTAAGCTCAACCCGCCTAATCTTGCCGCTGACCGTCTTCGGCAACTCAGTCACGAACTCGACCGACCTCGGGTACTTGTACGGCGCGGTCGTGCTCCGGACGTGGTCCTGTATGCTCAACACCAACTCGTCCGATGCCACGTAGTCCGGCGCGAGGATCACAAAGGCCTTCACGATCTCGCCGCGGACCGGGTCCGGACTTGCCACCACCGCCGATTCGGCCACTGCCGGATGCTCTATCAGCGCACTCTCGACCTCGAACGGACCGATACGATAGCCGGCCGAAATGATAACGTCGTCCGCCCGCCCAACAAACCAGTGGTAGCCGTCCTCGTCCTTGAACGCCTTGTCCCCCGTGAGGTACCAGTCGCCAACAAAGGAGCGTTCCATTCCCTCGTCGTCGCGCCAGTACTCCTGGAACAGCCCCACGGGTCGCTCCGGCTTGATCTTGACGGCAATCTGGCCTTCCTCTCCCACCGGCACCTCGTTTCCGTCCTCATCCACCACGCCTATGGTGAACCCCGGCATCGGCTTGCCCATCGACCCCGCCCGCACCGGCAGGCACCGGTAGTTGCCCACCAGCAGCACCGTCTCGGTCTGCCCGTATCCGTCATAGATGGTCAGCCCCGTGCCGTCCTCCCACTGCTTCATTACCTCCGGGTTCAGCGGCTCACCGGCCCCGGTGCAGTGCCGCAGCCCGCTCAGGTCGTAGTTCTTCAGGTCCTCCAGCACCATCATCCGGAATGCCGTGGGCGGCGCGCAGAAAGACGTCACCCCGTACCTCTCCAGCATCCGCAGCGTCATCGGTGCGTCGAAGCGCCCTCTGGCGTCATGCTGCATCACCGTCGCCCCCATGGCCCACTGACCGAACAGCTTGCCGTATGCCGCCTTCGCCCACCCCGTATCCGAGAGCGTCCAGTGCAGGTCCGTCGGCTTCAGGTCGTGCCAGTACTTCGCGGTGAGCACGTGTCCTATGGCGCACGACGCCTGCGTATGCAGTACCATCTTCGGGTACCCGACTGTGCCCGAGGTGAAATAAATGAGCAGCGGGTCGTCGCTGCGGGTCGCTTCCACCCCTTCCAGTACTGCCGAGCCGTCCGCGACCGTTCGCTCGTATGACAGCCAGCCACGCCGGTCCTCGCCGGTGGCCAGCAGGTGCTTCAGCGTGGCGCATCCGCCAGCCGCCTGCTCCACCTTGACCGCGTTCTCGCCATCCGTGATCGCCATGACCGCCTCAGCGCGGTTGATGCGATACTCGATATCTCCCGACGTCAACAGCGTTGTGGCCGGCATCGGCAGCGCCCCCAGCTTGAACAGCCCCACCATGGCCACGTACCACTCGGGAATGCGCGGCAGCATGATGAACACCCTGTCGCCCTTTTTGATTCCCAGTTCCCGCATCGAGTTGGCGAACCGGTTCGTAAGCGTTTTCAGGTCCCAGAATGTATGGTGTGTGGCTTTCTCTCCGCTCGGGTCCACCGAAAGCAGGGCCAGCTTGGTTCGGTCTTCCGCCCACTTGTCCACCACGTCGAAGCCGAAGTTGAAAAACTCCGGCACCTCGAGGCGGTCGTTCGCGTAGGCGTGTTCGTAGTCGGTCATGTTTGGCGCGGGGTTGGGCATTGCATCACCTCGAAGACAGGCCCTTTCGAGCGCGGTGATCTGAGTGAGATTCATTCTACCACCAACCCACCTTCGTACATCGAGGTGAACAGGATGAAGAGCAGGGTAATCGCGTCATAAACGCCGGAGGCCTTGTAATCCGTCATTCCCGCGTAGGCGGGAATCCAAACCCCCATCGCTTGTTATTAGACCTCCCGACAAGGAGCCTTGCCTGCTGAAATTTCCCCCTTGCCTTGAAGCATCTTTAATCGTACAATTGTTCTTATGGAAATTCCCTGAACCGCCAAATTGCTCTGTCTCAATCAAAGCCACTCTTGATACTATCGTTACAGAATGTTACAGAATGTTACACGCCTACGCGCGAGGGAAACCGCTCATCGCCCCTTGGCAACGCTCATCCTCCTTGTCATGGGATTTTTGCGGTCCCCGGGCGACCCCGTTCCAAATCAGGTGGCACCGCCCGCGGCAGATTTGAGGTGGGGCCTCTTCAACTCCCATGCCATTGAGATTAAGGGTAAGGCTGAGAATCTCAATGGCCGACGAAGCGTGGCTGGCTGGACCACCTGATTCGGAACACTTCCCTCCTTCGGCGGTGTTTACTTCGGAATAGACGGTTATAATCTGCCTCACTACTGAATTCGGAGAATTGAAATGGCCGGAAACTTGGATGGTAAGACAGCTCTGGTAACGGGCGGAGGTTCCGGCATCGGCCGGTCGACTTCCCTGGCCTACGCCCGCGAGGGCGCTCGTGTGGTCGTGGCCGATTTGAACGTCGAAGGCGGCGAGGAAACGGTCCAGATGATCGTTGAGGCCGGCGGAGAAGCGGCCCTCGTCCACGCCGATGTCTCCGACTCCGCCGGTGCGCAGTTGATGGTTGACCAGGCCATACAGGCTTTCGGCAGCCTCGACTGCGCCTTCAACAACGCGGGCATCTCAGGCGGTCGGGAACGTCGCCGCTCCGCCGACTACGAAGAGGAGGATTTCGACCGCGTCATCCGCATCAACCTCAAGGGAGTCTGGCTCTCCATGAAGGCCGAAATTCCCCAGATGCTCAAGCAGGGCAACGGCGCAATCGTCAACACCGCCTCCATCATGGGCCTCATCGCCACCCCAGGCTCTGTGGCCTATATGGCGGCAAAGCACGGCGTCGTCGGCCTCACCAAGGCCGCGGCCCTCGAATATGCCGCCGACGGTATTCGCGTCAACTCCGTCTGCCCCGGCTATATCAACACGCCCCTTGTGCGCCCCTTGTTCGACAACTACGCCAACATGGAAGACACCATCATCTCCCGCCACCCCATCGGCAGATTGGGCGAACCCCAGGAGATA
Organism: Dehalococcoidia bacterium; assembly: GCA_963667415.1. GTDB lineage: Bacteria > Chloroflexota > Dehalococcoidia > Lucifugimonadales > UBA3495 > VXOI01. The sequence goes on from OY763410.1 coordinate 2,663,565, forward strand.
GCCGAGGCCGTTGTATGGCTGTCCTCTCCCGCCGCCAGCTTCGTAACCGGCCACAACATGGCAGTCGACGGCGGATATGTCGCCCAGTAGGCACTCTAGCTCTTCCTTCCGCGAGAATCCGCTTTACCATCATCACCAGGAACGAAAACGATGACCTCAGTTGACCAGCAAACCCGCCGCCGCACCGGACGCACCGGCCTAACTGCCTTCGACCCGGCCCGGGCCTGCCCCGGCTACGTCCTGTACACGCCCATGGCCAGCCTCGGCGACATGTACCTGATCGACGTCGAGGGCAACATTGCCCATCGGTGGCGGATGCCCTACCCACCGGGCCTCTACGGCTACCTGCTCCCCAACGGCAACGTGTTTTACGGCGGAAAGGTGGTGGATGAGACTTGGGATCGCTTCCCTTCCTGGAAACGCTTCAAGGGCGGCGTCATGGTCGAGGCGGACCGCCACGGCAACGTCGTCTGGGAACACCGCGACCCAGACCACCACCACGACCACCGCAGGACCGAGTCCGGCGGCGCCCTCTACATGACCGTGGAACTCATGGACCCGTCCCTGGCCGCCAAAGTTCAGGGAGGAGTGACCGGCTCCGCTCCCGAAGGGATGTGGGCCGATGTCCTAGTGGAGGTCGACGCCGACGGCAATCGCGTCTGGGAATGGCACGCTGCCGAGCACCTCGACCCGGAAAGGCACATACTCACCGTCAACGACCTTCGCGACGAATGGAGCCACGGCAACACCCTCGCCCCCATCGGCAACGACCGCGTGCTCGTGAGTTTCCGCAACATCTCCACCGTCGCCATCATCGACAAGGCATCCGGCAAGATAGTCTGGGAACTCGGTTACGACACCCTGGCCCAGCAGCACGATCCCAGCATACTGCCCAACGGCAACGTGCTCATTTTCGACAACGGCTCCCACCGTCGCGGGGCTGGCCTGCCCTACTCCCGGGTCTTCGAGGTCAATCCGGACAACAACGAAATTGTCTGGGAATACTGCGACAACCCGGCCTACAACTTCTTCAGCGCCTACATTTCGGGCGCGCGACGCCTTCCCAACGGCAACACGCTCATCACCGAAGGCCAGTTCGGGAGGATGTTCCAGGTCACCCCCGATTGCGAGGTGGTCTGGGAATACATCAACCCCCACTTTCACGTCGACGCCGAGGGCCAGTCCGTCAACCGCGTATTCCGTGCCACCCACTACCTCGAAGAGGATATACCGTGGCTGTCGTGACACCTCTCACCCGTTGGTGAATCGCGATCCCCCTGAACCCGATTGAGGAAACTCCTAAATGTACCAGGTACTATCGCTCATCCACGTTCTGGCAGCCATCACCTGGCTGGGAGGTATGCTGTTCCTCCTGATGGTGATGATCCCGCTCGCCCGCCGCGACGCCGGCGTGGGATTCGGCACCCTGCGCAGCGCCGCCGAAAAATTCGTGCCAATTGCCTGGGCCGCCAAGGTCGTCCTGGCCGGCTCGGGTGCGTACCTAGCATGGGAATACTGGGGAATTCGCCCCGAAACCTTCTTTTCCGGCGACACTCACTTCGTCGACTATCTGCAGAGAAAGACCGGCATCTTCATCATCGTGGTCATCCTCAGTCTGGTCCACGACTTCTGGCTAGGCCCTCGCATGATGGACCGCCTTGATGCCGCCCGTTCCAGCGGCGAGCCACTGCCAACCGGGCCCGCCCGCCTGTTCGTGCAATGGGCCGCCCGCATCAACTTGCTTCTAGTGATCTGGGTAGTCGCCTTCGCAGTCTGGATGACCCGCCCATAGCCCGCCGCATCGGCAACCCGACTCGACTCTCTGAGCTAGCGCGCCGGCGAGTCGCCTTCCGGGCTTGCCCTCATCGAGCCGAAGGAAAGTCCGGGTCCCGCTTCTCCCTGACCGAGTCCAGGCCCTCCCGCACATCTGGGCCCATGAAGTTGAGCATTTCCAGCGCCAGCGAGTAGTCGAACGCCGTGTGCTCCGCCATCCGCAGCCACTGGTTCAGCGACCGCTTCGTGTACCGAATGGCCGGCTGCGGACCGTCGGCCAGCTTCCGCGCCACGCCCATCGCCCGCTCCATCAGCTCGTCGTGGGGCACGCACAGGCTCACCAATCCCAGCCGCTCCGCCTCGGTGCCGTCCAGAAACTCGCAGGTCAGCAGGTAATATTTAGCCTTGGCCATGCCGATCAGCAGCGGCCAGATGACGGCGGCGTGGTCCCCTGTGGCAACGCCCAGCCGCACATGCCCGTCGGTGAACCGAGCCCGCTCCGACGCGATGGAAATGTCGGCCAGCAGCGCCACAGCCAGCCCCGCGCCTACGGCCACGCCGTTAATGGCTGATATGACCGGCTTGTCCAGGTTGATCATGTTGTGAACAATGTCCCGGGCCTCCTGCATCGTGCCCGCGATCACCTCGGCGTTACCGATGGACTTCTCGATCATCTCGAAGTCCCCGCCCGCCGAAAAGGCGTTCCCGTTGCCCGTGATGACCGCCACCCGCACCTCCGGGTCTTGTCCCAGGTCCAGCCAGACCCTTGAGAGCTCGTTGTGCAGTGTGAACCCCGTGGCGTTGAACACCTCCGGCCGGTTCATCGTCAGCATCGCGACCCCGTCGCTCTTCTCGATCAGCAGGTCCTTGTATCCGCTGTAATCAACCATCTCTATTCCTTGCGAAAGGCTTGGACGCGAACATGCCTAGTAGAGTGATCCGTCTTCCTTCAGTGCCTCGATTTGAGATTCCGGCATTCCCAGAATCTCCCGAAACACGTAATCATTGTCTTCGCCGACGTTGCTGTAATGACCGAACTCCATCGGCGTTTCCGACAGCCGCGCCGGAGTGCTCCATGCCAGGCTGTCCAGGTGCTCCCACTCCCACGCCGGCGTCCCCCGCTCCGCAACGTATGACGGCGACGGGCGATAGAAGCCCCGCGCCTTGAGGTGTTCACTGGAGTACAGGTCGTCCCTCTGCGATACGACACTGGCCGGCACTCCTTCCGACTGCATCCGCTCCATCACTTCGTCGGCGCTCAGATTCCCCGTCCACTCCCCGATCAGCTCGTCCAGCCGGTCTTGGTTGGCTATCCTGCCTTCCACCGTCGAAAAATCGGATTGTCCACTCCACTCCGGGCTGCCAAGCGCCCGTCGAAACCCGGCCCACTGCTCCTCGTTCTGGACCGCTATGGCGCACCAGCGGTCTTCCCCCTTGCATTGGTACGCACCGTGCGGCGCTGCTCGCGAATCACGGTTGGCGATTCGCTCCGGCAGTCGCCCGTTGACTTGGTAGTCAAGAATCGCCGGTCCCGCAGTGACCGCCCCCGACTTGAATATCGATGACTCCATCGTCGCCGGTTCCCCGGTCATCCTCCGCCTCATCAGCGCCCCGATGATCGCCGATGGCTGGAACACGCCGGTATGGTAGTCGGAATAGGAGGTGTTGATCGCCGACGGAGGTTCTCCCTCATCTCCGGTCATCAGTGAAACCCCGCCCATGTGCTGCACCAGTATCCCGTACGACTTGTATGTGTAATACGGCCCGATCCCGCCCAGGCCCGTCTGCCACATCAGTATTATGTCCGGTCGCAGCTCTCGTACCGCCGGAAAATCGATTCCCCACCGGTCGAGGATGTTTCGGCGGAAATTGGTCATGAATACGTCGCTCACCTTGACCAGCTCCCGGAAAACCTCCAGCCCGCCGGGCGTCCGCACGTCGATGCTCACCCGCTTCTTTGCCCGTTGAAAGTCCGGTTGTCCGGCGCCCCGCGACCACGCTGGGATGAACGCCATCTCGTCCAACACCTTGTTGGTCTCGACCTTGATGACCTCCGCGCCTAGCGACGCCAGGATGCGCCCGGTCAGCGGCAACGCCACATAGGGCCCCAGTTCCAGCACCCGGATACCCTGCAGGGCCTTCTTGCCGCTACCGTTCACTAGATCACCCCTTCGCTTCTCAGCGATGCCATCTCCGACTCGCTCAGGCCCAGTTCCCCGCCATAGATTGCCTCGTTGTCCTGCCCCAGCCGGGGAGCAGGCTCGGTCCCGGGCGAGACTTCTTCGCTGTCGAACACTCCCAGCGGGTACTGGAGCGCCCCGGTTTCCGGGTGCTCCAGTCCGAACCAGAAGTTGCTCGCATCCAGTTGCGGGTCTGCCAGCAGATCGGAGACGGTGTTGACTGGAATGAACACCAGGTTCCTTCGCTGCCCCTCGTGAAACAGGTACTCGCTCGTGTATCGGGTGGTGAAGTCAATAACCAGCGCGGTGATGATGTCGTTGAACGGTGCCCTGTCTTGGTTCCCCCCGCGATAGGCCTCGTTCTTGACTTCCTCGTTGCCCGTGACCTCGTAGATCCACTCCGCCAGCGTGTCCCATTCCCTCGGAGTGATGATCCCCGCCGAAATCCACCCGTCGGCACTGGGATATGCCCCCAGCGGTATCACCAGCGTCGAAGTCGCCCCCACTCGAGTCACGTTCTGGCCCAGCATCTCCCACGCCAGGGCCGGATGGGCGTCGGTGTAGTACGTTATCAGCGCTTCCTGCAGCGAAACGTCAACGTGCTGGCCTTCGCCGTCCCCGAAGTCTCTGTGGTACAACGCCGCCAGAACCGCCGCCGCGGCAAACTGCGCACCAGGATAATGCGACTGCTCGTTGCCCTGCCGCATCGGCGGCCCGTCCGGCTCGCCGGTGATCTGCATGAATCCGCTGGCCGCCAGCGCAATCAGGTCCGACGACTTGTAGTCTTTCCACGGCCCCGTCTGGCCAAACGGCGTTACCGAGGCCATCACCACTCCCGGATTGATTGCCTTCAGCGATGCGTAGCCCAGGCCCATGGAGTCCATGTAACCAACCGGAAAGCTTTCCAGCACAACATCCGCTTGCTCCACCAGCCTCCGGAACACCATTCTACCCGGTTCGGACTCCAGGTTAAGTGTTACAGAACGTTTGTTGGTGTTGTAGAACAGGAAATAAAGGCTGCGTTCCGGCCCGGGTTCATCGCCTGCGAAAGGCGCCCGCGAGCGGGACTCGTGCCCTTCCGGCGGCTCGATTCTAACCACATCGGCCCCGTAGTCAGCCAGTAGTTTGCCGCAGAAAACCGCTTCCGGGCCGCTCAGATCCAGAACTCTATACGGTGGCAGCAGGCGTCCCTCTTCGGGTGTTTGTGCGGGCATATTCCCTCGGAGTCTCTATTCAATGTTCAGTCGCAGTTTGAATTCTGCTGACGCGGCATCGGGATTGTAGAAAGGTGCGGATAGGCCGTCAAGTTAAAGCCCCGACAAGGAAGTGCCCCGGAATAGGCGGTTTGGTCAACCACACTTCGTTTCCCATTGGCATTCTCACCCTCACACTCTACTTGAATTGGATGAGGGGTGAAGGGGCACCGACTCAAATCTGCTGCGGGCAATGCCACTTGATTTGAAACGGTCTCGGCCGGTGCCTTAATGCCATGCCAAGAGATGATGAGCAGAATCTCACTCTCACGTAGGAGTGTAAAGTTATGTACAGTTTTGTAAAGTAAGTATCAAGTGGGCCTTTATTTGAGACAGGCCGAAATAGTGGTTCAGGAAGTTCTTTCACAGAACAATTGTGCGATTTACGGCGCTTCAGTGCAAGAGGGAGATTGCAGCAAGCAGGGCCCTGGGTCGGGCTGTCCAATAAATAGGCGAAAGGGTTTCAAATTACAACTTTGGCCGCAATGGCGGACTTTGAGATGGGACACCATCTGAATTGGGATCTTATTCCCAGAAAATGGCGGTCTCGGTCCCTCGAGACTCACTGATATAATGCGCCGTCGGGGTCTTATGTGTGACGCAAACCATCGGAGTGCCTCTTGAATTCTTATTTGGTCGCCACCAGGGATCGTTTCCTGCTGGGACTGAAATATTCCGACTACCGGACCATGTGGATTGCCACCACCTGCTCCGGAGCGGCCGCATGGGCCCTGATAGTGGCCCGCGGTTGGTTGGCATGGGAACTGACCGGTGAATCAATGTGGGTCGGTGTCATCACCTTTGCGGCGATGTTCCCCCGTGTTTTCTCGACCCCCATCGTCGGATACTTGGCCGACCGCTTCGACCGCCAGACAATGTTGCAGTGGATATTTGCCCTTAACCTCGCCCACAACATCCTCCTCGGCTTCCTCGTGATGTACGGCATGGCCGGTCCCTGGGTACTAACCCTGCTGGCCTTGGTGAACGGCACCCTCCGCGCCGGACAAATGACCACCGCGCAGGCTTTGATTCCCAACCTTGTCCCCAGGGAACACCTGCTTAACGCCCTGGCTCTCAACCAGGCCACCCAGCAGGGCTCGAGACTCCTCGGCCCCTTGGCCATCCTGCCCCTGCTCGGCTTCATCGGAATCGAGTCGGCATTCTGGTTCTGCAGCGTCTTCTACTTGGTCGGCTTCATCATGGTTTCTCGCGTCGAGACCAAATCGACCGGAAATATCGATGCCTCACGCAGCTTCTTTAGCAATTTCATCGCAGGATTCGAGTACATCTACACTCGGCCCCTGCTCTTGGCTACGGTTCTTTTTGCAGTGGCCCACTGCGCCTTTACTATGTCCTACGAATCTATTCTCCCGGCAATTTCGGTGGATAAGCTGGGCGCCGGGTCCGTGGGCGTCAGTTATCTGATGGCTGGAGTGGGGACCGGCGCCCTTGTCTCCTCCATATTCCTTGCCGGCGTCCGCGGCCCGTCGGCGAGAGGTAAGATTTTCCTGCTATTCAGCGTACTCAGCGCCGCAGCTCCAATAATGCTGGCCCTCTCCACCATGCGTGAGGTCTCCATACTCGCCACAGTCCTCATCGGGGCCACGCAGGCAGGGTTTATGACCGTCAGTCATACCGTGATTCAGTCGTTGACCGATGACTCGGTACGGGGAAGGGTTGCCGGGGTCTATTCCGTCCACGTCGGCGGCAGCATGGCCATTACCAACATGATTGGAGCGGCCATTTCGGACGTGTTCACTGCATCCGCTGTTATGGTGGTGGGTGGTCTGATTTTCTTCGGCGCAGTCCTCTTGAGCCTCGGAAGCTCCTCTCTGCGGCAAATCTACTTCCCTGCCCCTGCCGTTCCCGCCACGGCATAACCCGGCAGGCAATGCAATAACAAAACCGGAGGCGTGCCCATGAGCACCGAACAGGAAAAATACCTGGAGATGACCCCCAGTTCGAGGGAGGCGTGGGAGGAGGCGAAAAAGTACCTGCCCGGGGGAGACAGTCGCAACTCCATCTTCTGGCCTCCCTATCCGATATTCGTCGAGGAAGCCGCCGGCGCCCACGTCGTCGACGCTGATGGGACGGATCGCCTCGACTTCATCGGAACAATGACTACGCTCATTCTCGGCCACGCTCCCGAGCCTGTCGTCGGCGCAGTGCGACAGCAGCTCGAGCAGGGAGTCGTCTACAACGCACCCAACCGCCATCAGGTCCGATTGGCCCAGATCCTTTGTGAACGAATCCCTAGCTTCGACCTAGTCCGCTTCACCAACTCCGGCACCGAGGCCACCCTGAACACCATCCGCGCCGCCCGTGCCTTCACCGGCCGCAGCCTCATCGCCAAGGCAGAGGGCGGCTACCACGGTAGCCACGACGTTGTCAGCGTCAGCGTGCGCGTCGACCCCGGCAAGGCCGGCGAGCGGCTCCAACCCGATGCCCTGCCCGCCACCGAGGGCCTCGCCGAAGGCGTGCTCGACTCCGTTGTCGTAATCCCGTTCAACGAGACCGGCCCCGCACGTGAAATCCTGGAAAGGCACAAGGATGATCTGGCCGCCGTAATCGTCGAGCCAATGCTCGGTTCCGTCGGCATGCTCCCAGCCACCCACGAGTTCCTGCAGATGCTTCGCGACTTCGCCAACGACAACGGCGTGGTCCTGATTTTCGACGAGGTGATCAGCTTCCGCGTAGCCCCGGGTGGCTCCCAGGAATACTACGGCATCACTCCCGACATGACTTCCTTGGGAAAGATCATCGGCGGGGGCTTCGCCGTTGGAGCCTTCGGTGGCCGCACCGACATCATGGACCTCTACGACCCAACGTCCGGTCCCCGGGTTGCCCACGCTGGCACCTTCAACGCCAACCCCGCAACCATGCTCGCCGGGTCCGTAACCCTCGAGCAGCTCACCCCTGAAGTCTACCGCCGCTTGGCCGAAGTCACCGAATACCTCCGACACGGTCTCCGCGAAGTCGGGCAGGATCTCGAAATTCCAGTCCAGGTCACAGGCCTCGGTTCCCTCTTCGGCATCCACTTCTCCGATGACACGCTCGTAGGATACCGCGACATCGCCAGTGCCGACTCCGCCTTTCGCCACAACGTCTTCCTCGGCCTCCTGAACGAGGGCATCCTGATCGCCCCCAACCTTGTCGGTGCCGTTTCCACCGTCATCGACGAGCCCGAGGTCGACACCTTCGTCGACGCCTTCCGCAAGGTTCTGCAGCGCCAAGCCTAGCGCAAAAGAGAGTCCCCTCCGTCGTGAAGCGGAGGGGACTCACGTTGCTCTCTTGCCGGAACCAAGGAGCCTACACGAAGTCCTCGCGTCGGAACAGCGTCGTCGTCTCGATTCGCTGGATGTCCCCGTCGATCATGTCGGACACCGCTTCCCGCCACGCGGTAAAATGCGGCATGCCGCGGTGCGCGGTCTCCCATGCGTCCCGATTCTCGTAGACCTCGTACAAGTAGGCCGTGTTGGGATCGTTGTTATCAGCCAGCACGTCGAAACGCAGGCAACCCGGTTCCGCGGTGTTCGAGCCCTCGGCATCGCCCTTGGTCGCAGCGATAAACTCGTCGCGGTGCCCTGGCTTGATCTTGATCGTTACGAACAGGGTGAACATTCTTCCTCCATGCCCGGTGCGCAGAGATAGGCCTCGCACTCAATCCGGGCGGTAGACTCATTGGCTCGTCGAACCGCTTCCCGCGGGCCTACGGCGACGCAATTATAGTCCCCACATTTGCGACGCGGCAATCTCGAAGACTCAATGGCGTCCTTCCGGCCACCGTTGTAGAATTGCGGGAGACGGCAGCCACATGAGGGCACAATCCGTCAGAGGAGACCCGCAATGGCAGATATCCCAGTCGTATACACCCTCACCGTCTGTCCTGCTTGCGACGCCCTTCGCGCCGCTTGGAAGCGCGACGGCATAGAGTATGAGGAGCGACGCGTTGACCAGAGCCAGGACACCCTCGACGAGGCGCTCGACTACGCCGACACCGTGCCCATCATCGTCCACCCCGATGGGAAGGTGGAGGTCGGCTTCAAGGGCATGACCGGTTGAGAAATCGGATGAAGGCGGGCCGTGCGCCCGTATCGGATTTTCCCGTTTCGGCTTTCCCGGATTACGAAATACTACACTGACGCGAGGGCATTATGGCGAGTGAAACCAGCGTGGTAACCCCTGAGCGGTACTCCCAGGGCTTCGACTACATGGCCTACATGAACGAAATCAAGGTCAACAAGGCCCGCTTCGAAGGCTTCTACGATAGCAGTGCTCTTTCCGATGATGACGCTCGTTCCTTCAGGGAACTGGCCTCCCGGAGCAATGGCCCCAAAAAGATGCTCGTGTTGGGCGAAGACTGGTGCGGCGACGTCGTCCGCGGACTTGGCGTTCTTGCCCGCATTTGCGAGGCAGGGGGCATGGAAATGCGCATTTTCCCGCGAGACTCCCACCACGACATCATGAACGAGTTCCTGAAGGAAGGCCAGTGGATGTCCATCCCAGTCGCCGTCTTCTACACCGGCGACCACGACTACATCTGCCACTGGATCGAGCGCCCCGCCATCGCAGAGCGGGAAATGCACCAGATTGAGGCGGATATCCGCGCCGAAAACCCCGACATCGACGACCAGGCCTTCGGACGTGAACGCCGCTCTCGCACCGCCGCCAAGGCCGACGACTGGATCGCCGCCACCGTAGTTGAAATACGGGAATTGCTCGAGAAGAGCATCTCCTGACCGGAGACCGATCTCGCGCAGAATCAGGAACCGGCCTCAACTGAGGCCGGTTCGTCTTTGCCCGACTAGTCCGCTTGGGCCGCCTGGGGATCGCTTAGGGCCTGTCTGCGCCGTGATTTGGCCGCGTCCTCTGGACTGCCCAGGAACAAGAACAGGGACGACCCGGCCAGGCAGACTACCGACACTACGCTCATCGCCACCGAGTAGCTTCCGGTGGCATCGAACATAATTCCGGCGAACAGTGGCGCCGCCAGCAGCAGAATGTTCATCGGAATCATGGATATCCCCGTGATGCTCGCGAAGGCCTTGCGTCCGAAATACACACCGCGTATCGCCGTCGTCAGTGGATTGCGCCCACCGAATCCAATCCCCATCAACAGCGCAAACAAGAACACCAGCGGCTGCGTATCAGCCACCATCAGCGTCAGCACCGCCCCAGATTGGACCGCCGAGAACCCGAACAGCGCAAACCGTATCGGCAGCCGGTCCCCCACGTAGCCCCCGATCAGCGTGAACACCGCCGCCACACCGGTGTAGGCGCCTACCACCCATCCCACCGTCTGCAGCGAAAAGCCCCGGTCGTCCAGCATCGGGCCCAAGTGTACCGTTATGGTAACAATGACGATGGACGAGCAGGCGTGCCCCATGCTTATGAGCCAGAAATTCTTGGTCCGCACCGCCTCTTGCCACGTGAAGTCCCGTTCGTCGCTTTCTCCGGCCGCCGCCGCCGTCGTCGGGCGTGGCAGTGCCTGCGCTTGGCCGTCCGGGTGCTGTCCGTAGGGCTCCGGAGCGTTTCGGACCAGGAAAGAAACGGGCAGAGCCACGACTACAAGAAACAGCCCGATAACCAGCGCCGTATTCCGCCATCCCAGTCGGCCCATCGCATCCGGATCGATGAGAAACGCCAGCAGGGGCACCAGGGCCATCCCTCCGACCAGGAACCCTTCCATGGCCAGCGCCATTGCCGTGGAGCGGTATCGCACAAACCAGTTGTTCAGCACTGTCATCATCGGCATCCACGTGCCGAGCCCGACCCCCACGCTGATCACTATGAAAGCCGCGTAGAAGTGCCAGATGTTTTGCATCTGGCTCATCAGCACGAATCCGCCACCCGCGATCACCAGCCCGATCACCACCATTCTCCGCGAGCCGAGCCTGTCGATCAGGTAGCCGCTGATCGGCCCCATGATCGAGCCTTCCACCCGGGTCAGCGAGAATGCAATGGAAAACTGGGTGCGGGACCAGCCGAATTCCCGTCCCAGTGCCACCACCCACGTGGGCATGCCCTGGAAGAACGGCACGGTGCCGATGACCATGACGAAGGCCGCAACGCCGACCAGCGTCCAGCCGTAGAACGGTCGCCAAGGGAAGAGGCGGCGGGCGAATCTCATGGATTGCACCCTGGAGTGCCTCTGCTTATGTTGCTATTCAGTCTCGAAGGGCAGGCAATCTGCATCCCTGGCATGCTAGGAGTCGCCCGCTGAAGCCGGTGCCACGGCCGCCGGGGATGACTCTGCGTCAGGCAGGACAGGTCGACGTGCGATGAGGAACAACAAGGCTCCGATGCCGTTCAGCCCGGCCAGGCTCAGGAATGCGAGATCATAGTCGCCCAGCTGGTCTCGCATGAATCCGGCCATTGGCCCTGCAATGAGCAGCATGGCATTCATCGGCAGGGTCGAAATCCCCAGAATTTTCCCGAATGAAGAGCGCCCGAAATAGTCCCCGCGAATGGCTGTGGTCAGTGGGGTGCGCCCGCCGAATCCCGCTCCGAACAAGACGGCGAAGAGGAAAATAACCTCTAGAGACGGCGCAATCACTAGGATTACCACGGCCACGGCCTGTAATCCGGTGAAGGCAAAGAGGGCCACGTTCTTGGGCACCCGGTCGCCCATGTAACCGCCAGCCAATTGAAAGACGATGGATACCGCAGTGTAAACAGTTACAACCCACGCGGTCGTCTGTACGCCATATCCTAGGTCTTTCATCAGAAGACCGAGCTGAGACATGATCGCAAGGATGATCATGGAGCCCAACCCGTGGCCGAAGGAGATGCACCAGAAGGCCTGGGTTCGGAGTGCCTGCCCGACAGTAAGCCCGTCTTCGGGTTGTACGTTCGCAGCGGATGAAGTGCCGGAGCCCTGCGCGACCCCTTCGTCCCCGTCGGGATTCAGTCCCAGTTCTTCCGGCCTGCTGAAAATAAATCGGGGCACAATCAGGGCACATACGAAGACTATGATGGCCACCAGCAGGCCGGTATTGCGCCAACCCAGACGACCTTCGGGCAATGCAAGATCCCAGGGGAGAGAAGGCATCCAACTCAGACGAATAGATTCGGGATCAATCGCCCACGCGATTGCCGGCACAATTGTCATCGCGCCGATACCCATGCCCACCATGACGACGCCCATCGCCATTCCCCGCCGCCGGACGAACCAGTGGTTCATCAACGTCATTAGTGGGACCCAACCGCCCAGACCTTGGCCCATGGATAGCAGGATAAATGCCGCGAGGAACCACCAGAAGTTCTGGGTGAACGCAAAAAAGACAAATGCGCCCGACAATGCCAGCAGACCAATCATCACCATGCGGCGGGCACCGAAACGGTCGGCCAGATAGCCCTCTAAGACGCCGAAAAGCCCGCCTTCTACGCGGGTCATGGTCAGGGCCAGGCTGAGCTGAAACCTGGACCACTCGGGGAATGTGGACTGGATTGCCACCACCCAAACTGCGTTTGCGTGGAATACCGGAACCGAAGTCAGCGCCATGACCAGCCCGGCTACTGCCGTAAGCCACCAGCCATAGAAAATGTTGGGCCGCCTCATGCCGACCTCATGCCAGGCGTCGTGTCCCTAGTGGCTGCGATAAGTGCCCAGCCGCTCCTCAGCAGGCAGGCAGGCATAGGCAGCGCACGATGTTTAGGCATACAAAAACTATAATGTTTGATTGCTTATATCCTAATCCACAATACAGCCGTATTCAAGGCTGAAATCTGCCTGGGCCAGCCCTTTCGTGCCCTCCAATCCTCCGTCATTATTCACTCCTCAATCCCCATCCCTCATTCGCTGACACCCACCCCTTGATTTAACCGAAAACCTGTGATTAGAATTAATGTACGATATATTGGAGATCAACCCAAAAATCTCCGTGCTCTCTGTGTCCTCTGTGGTGCCCCCCCGGAGCTTTCAACGACCATGAGCGGAAATGAGCGGAAATGAGCGGGTTTTTAAAAATCCCCCGTCCTGAAATCCTCAAATCCCGTAAATCCAGATTCAGGCAACCCCCTGAAGGAGAACAACGATATACATTTCTCGGCATCTGTCCGGCGCCGCATCAGGGCCCTTTAGAAGAGACTCGCCAAGGACTTGGCCATTGTCCGCTTCCGCAGACTCGCCGAGGAGTTCTGCGACGACTACGAAGACGCCGTAACCGACGACCCTCTTGCATCCCGCATCGAGCTCCACCGCATGGCCGGCGACTTCATCCCCACCATTGCCTAGAACGGATTCCGCAGCTGCGCCTTCATGTCCAGCCGCAAATACCTGGAGCGCAGCATCCAGGATCGGAAGATACCCGAACCCCGAGACATAGTCGGCAACATCCTCCCCTGGGCCGCCAGGGACGGCTTCCTCCGCGCCCTCTGCGCCAACTCTGCGTTCTCGGCACTTAAATCCCGTCTCTGTGCTCTCTGTGGTGAATAACCCCTCAGCTTACGCTGACCGCCCTGTCAGGCCTCCCCAATTCCCAACCATCGCTCGACGTGGTAAATTGTGGGCGCGACGGGAGGCCCATCGGCGTTCCTCCGGGCCCGAACCTTTCGCAGTATTACTAGGCCAAGTGGAGGACCAATGAAGTACGGAATGTTCATGATGCCATCCCATCCTCCGGAAAGGGAACTTTACACCGCCCACCAATGGGACCTTGACTGCCTGCAATTGGGCGATGAATTGGGGTTCTCCGAAGCATGGATTGGCGAACATTTTACGTCGCCTTGGGAGCCAATTCCTGCGCCCGACCTGATGATCGCGCAGGCGTTGATGCGCACTAAGAACATCAAGCTTTGCACCGGCGTCCATCTGCTGCCGTATCACCACCCTGCTGAATTGGCCTGCAGGGTTGCCTACTTGGACCACATGGCCCAGGGCAGGTTCATGTTCGGCATCGGTTCCAGTGGCCTGCCCACTGACTACAGGCTTTTCGATGTCGACGGTATGAATGGGCAGCATCGGCGCATGACACGCGAGTCCATCGACATCATCCTTAAGTTGTGGGAATCCGACGAACCCTTCGAGTACAAGGGCGACTTCTGGGATGTGAACTATCCCGAGCCGATGCTCGATACTCTGAAATTCTTCATCAAGCCCTACCAGAAGCCGCATCCCCCCGTGGGCGTTGCCTCGGTCAGTATTGGCTCTGAAACACTCAAGATTGCCGGAGAACGTGGCTTCATCCCCATGAGCCTCGCTTTCAACCACGAATACGTCATCAGCCACTGGGATGCCATCGCAGAGGGAGCAGCCCGCGGCGGAAGGACTCCCCTGCGCTCAGACTGGCGCATCACCCGGGACGTCTGGGTTGCAGATTCCGATGACGAAGCAATGGACGGTGCCGTCAACGGGATGCTGGGCCGGGTCTGGGGCGATTACCTGCTTCCGCTCTTCAGCGCATTCGGCTTGCTCCACGTGATCAAGCACGACTCGAGCGTGCCCGACTCGGCCGTAACCCCTGAGTACATGGCCGAGCACGTTTGGCTCGTCGGCTCGCCCGACACCGTGGAAAAGCGCCTGCTGAGTCTCTACGAAATGTGTGGCGGCTTCGGCACCCTGCTCACCTTGATTTACGACAATATCGACAACCAGCAGGCCTGGGAGAAGTCAATGAACCTCTTCGCCAACGACGTGATGCCCCGCGTCGCTGCATTGAACCCCGACTAGGCCCGAGAGAATACCACGGATCGAAGGATAGGCCGCGCTGCAAGAGTGCGGCCTCTTTTGCCTTGCGTTGCTGAAGCAGGGGTTAATCAGACCGTAACATTTGCCATTTAAAATGTGAGTCTGACGGGCCTGGTTGGATATTTGCAGGTCAGACCCGACCCTATTCGCTCCGAAAGGATTTGGATTTTGGTAGCCCCCGCGGATTCCATTGCGCTCAAGTTCTACAACGAATGGAGGGATTCCCAGGGCGTCCTTAGGCCGCAGTACGAAGCCCTCTCGTCGACGATTGAGAAGGTGGGTTACAACAGCCTCGCATCACGCTGGGCCGAAGCTCGTCGTCGGGTGAACCTGGACGCTGTAACTTTCTATCTCGACCCCGGCACATATCGGAATATGCCGACCGACTTCCTGCCCCGAATCATCCCTCATGAGCACTGGCAGACCATTGCCACGGGTGTGTCTCAACGGCTCAGGGCGATCAACCAATTCCTTTACCACCTCTACCAGGGTACCCAGGACGTTGTTCCAGACGAAGTGATGTACACCTCGCAGCACTTCTACCCAGAATTCCAGGGCTTTAGCCCTCCGGAAGATCTGTTCGTTCACATTTACGGCATCGACCTCGTTCACATGGGCGACGGACGGTATCTCGTCCTCGAAGACAACCTGAGGATTCCCTCGGGAATTTCCTATCAGCTGAAGTCCCTGGAAATGGCGGGGGAATTTTTCCCGGAATTCAGGGACGGATACGAAATACTGCCGTACGAGATCCGCAAGGCCTATCTGGGCATGTTCCGGTCGCTGACCCACAATCCGGAACCGGTGTGCGCTGTCCTGACCGACGGGAAATATGGGGCCGCCTTCTTCGAACACCGCTTCCTCTCTGAGCTACTGGACATCCCGCTGGTTGAAGGGCCGGACTTGTATGTGGCCCCCGATGGCTATGTATACATCCGGACTCTTGATCACGATGTCAGGGTGGATGTCATTTACCGGCGGGTTGAAGATATAGACCTCTTCGTCCCAGGGCTCCGGGAAGCCTATTTGGAGGGAAAGGTGGCCCTGGTCAATGGCATGGGTACTGGAGCTGCGGACGACAAGCTCGTATTCCTCTGGGTGCCGGAAATGATCGAACGGTACCTCGGTGAGACGGCCGTTCTCGGGCAAGCCCAAAGCTACAACATGGCAGACGTGGACAGCCGCCGGTACACTTTGGAGAATCTTGACAGCCTGGTAATTAAGACGCGGCAGGGATACGGCGGGCTCGGCGTGTTCGTAATGCCGGACCTGGGAGAAGGCTACAAGGCCAGGGTCGCTAACAACATCCTTCAGAATCCTTTGATGTTTATCGCTCAGGAAACCTTGGATTTTTCGCAGCATATGGTCTTTAATGAACAGGTGCCCGGGATGGAGCCTCATCACGTCGATCTTCGAGTGTTTGCCATACAGAGCGGCGACGGGACCGTTTCGGTCTTTCCCGGCGGTCTGACACGTGTGGCGCAGTCCGGAAGCAGGATAACCAACAATTCCTCCGGTGGCCTATGCAAACCGACCTGGGTAGTCAAATAGACAGCATTGCCGTGTCGTTCATCTATGCGGTCAGATATGGCTACTCGGATTCTGTAATCCACAATGACAACCATCTCCGCATCCTGCCCAGGGACGGCGAAGGCCAGTTCAATTGCGAGGCCGAAATTTGGTCGATCCCCGCAGGCCGGGGAGTGGACTACAAGGACCGGTTTGGGAATCGCGTTCGTCGTCTCAGGGTAATCGAACCTCACACGACCTACGTTGTGGCTGCCGCAGGCACGGTACACCTATCCGACCAAGTCCCCACCGCAGGAGAAGTCTCCATCGCTGACATGGCACTTCTGCCGGAAACCTTCGAATATACCCCGGTTTCTCCCTTGGTCAACCCAGACCTCCTCTACGATCATTCCAGCAAGATCGCGGGCCAAGCCGGCACACTGATTGAAACGGTTAACCTGGTTAATCGCTGGGTCTACGAGAATATCCTGTACAAGCGCGGAACCACCTCAGTGGCCACCACGTCCCACGAAGTGTTGACGGCCGGCGAAGGAGTATGCCAGGACAAGACGCATCTTGCCCTGGGAATGCTGCGTGCCCTCAGGGCTCCCTGCCGGTATGCCAGCGGGCTTTTGACCGGACAGACGGGAGAGACCCACTCCTGGGTGGAGTTCTTCCATCCCGAACAAGGATGGCTGGGAGCAGATCCCACGCGCGGTATCATTCTGCCCCCTCCGCGGGACTACGTTAAGTTTGGCGTGGGACGAGACTACACGGATGTGTCGCCGGTAACGGGATCATTCCTGTCCAAGGGAGGAGCCGAAGACATTGCAGCGATAGCTCAGGCCCGCTTCGACGACCGACCGTCGACCCTCAACGACGCACTGGAGTTGCTCGAAGACGCCTACGTTGTCCAAAATCAGTTTAGTGTAGCCGGTTTTCCTATTGAACGGCCGGAGATAAGCAGATGACCAACAGTGCCGATGCCAGGGCAATATCACAGGGAGGAAATCGCTGGATAACCGACTCGCGGGTCTATAATCTGATCTGGCTGGGGCGCTGGATCGAGAGGGCACAGACCATCGCCAGGGTGGTGCGGTGGGCTGCTCGACAAGACGTCACCAGCGGTCAGCCCGGGTTGGAGACTGTGCTCGGCATGGCTGCCAGCATACGCGGGGTCAACGTAGGGCCTGACGATACTGCATTGGAACTGCTGCTGACCCGGGACAGCGGTGCGTCGCTGAGAGGATCCTTGGTGGCGGCCAGATTCAACGCCACGCATGTGGCCCCGGTGGAAATAATCCAGGTGATTGGCGCGGCCATTGAACTGATGGAATCGGCCGAGGAACAGATCACCACATCGGAAGAGGTGGTAGAACTGATGGATGAGGTGCTGCCGACGCTGGAGCAACTGCACTCATCGATAGAAGAAACCTGGTTTCACTCGACCGCCCTGTCCGAAGAAGAGGTCTACCAGCGCTTCGTTCAGCAACAACAATAAGGAACATCCCAACTGTTCACTGGGCTCCGCCAAACTGAGGGCAGTCAACGATCCAGGTCAGTTCGTGAATCTACTGGCTGGGCTGCGAGCGGCGAAGCGGCGCACTGACCTCGTGCATGTATCCCAGGATCTCACGCTGAGACTGCCAGAACCCGGTCTCGTGGTATTGGATCCCGCGTTCCTGGCAGAAGGGCCTAACCACTTCACGAGCATCTTTCAGGCGATTGCGGGGCATGTTCGGGAAGAGGTGATGTTCAATCTGGTAATTCAGGCCACCGTAAGCGAAATCGATAACCGGATTGGGGATGACGTCGCGAGATGTCAGAGCCGCCTGACGCAAATAGTCCAGCTTTTCGCCGGGTTCAAGCACAGGCATTCCCTTGTGATTGGGCGCGAAGACAGAGCCCATATAGAATCCGGCCAATGCCCGATGCACCACGATGAACAGCGCGGCTTGCCATGCCGGCAGGAAAAAGAAGAGCACCGCCAGGTACAGGCCTATACCAGCGACTACTGCAGCTGTCTCCGCTATCGGGTACCGCACCTGCTGACGGCGCACCAGATAGGCAAGCCCTCCACTCAAGAGACTCAGAGAGGTGAGCAGCAGCATTGGGTAAAAGAAAAATGCCTGGTACTTAACGAAGGGACGCAGTAATCCCCTAGATTTCAGAGCCTGCTCTTCAGTGAATGCGAATACGGAGACCTCAATGTCGCTGTCGAGCTCAAGCTGGTTGGGATTGCGATGGTGAGCGCCGTGTTTGCTCATCCACCAGCTCGGTGTCATCCCTGTAATGAGCCCACAAAGCAACATCACAAGGTCGTTGTTGAGAGCGGACCGGAATATCTGCCGGTGTCCCGAGTCGTGTCCGATGAACCCGAACTGGCCGAAAACCACTCCAAGAAAGACGGCGTTGAGCAGTTGCACCCAGAACTGATCGAACAGAACAATGACTGCTATGCCCGCAAACAGGGCCGCAAGAGTCAATGGGATCTTGACTGCGTAATAGAGGTACTGGCGGTCAAGCAGGCCCTTATCCGCCACAAGGCGGCGCAATTGCAGGTATTCTTTCGAGTTGACGTTTCGGGCGGAATCTTCGATCGCCGCTTCCAGGTATTCCCGGTTGGCGGAGATGGTTGTAATTCTTGGGGCGAGTCTCTGAGTAGCTATTCTGAGGGCTCCGTATGCCTGATTTTGACCTTGGATCCCATTGGTTAATGATAGAAATCTTCTGATTATGCCCCGGCAGCCTTAGCGGTTTCCTCGCGTATTCGAGCAGCCGATTCCTTTAGGGAGTTGAGCACAATGGTGGGCGGCGCGGGAGCTACGGAGGTGTAGTTTACTCCCATTTCCAATAGCTCTTTAGGAGAGAGGCGCAAAGCGGCGTGATTGACCGGAATGTAAACTTTGGCCTTCCCCACGGCGTTTACCCGTGCAGCCAAATCCACAAAGGTCTGCCGCAAGCGTGGGTCGTTGGGGTCAGTCATGCCCAGGGCGGTCGAGATGTCGGTAGGGCCCAAGGAAATCACGTCCACGCCATCGACGGCAGCGATTTGCTCGATTTCATCCAATCCGCGTTTGTCTTCGGTCATCACTATGAGCAGGATTTCCTCGTTGGAGGTTGCCATGTGTTCGATCCATGGCACAGATCCGTAACCAGCTGCCCGTGTGCTTCCCGCGCCACCGCGCTCGCCCTGAGGAGGATAACGAACAGCCGCGACGGCTCGCTTCGTTCCCTCGACGCCCTCGATGTGAGGGACCTGTATGCCCTGCGCACCGGCGTCAAGGATACGCAAAATCGTCTTCGGATTGTTTTCGGGGACTCGAACGATGGGAGTGATGCCGCAGAGATCTGCCACTCGAATCATTTCGGCGACCGTCTGCATATTGAAGGCCGAGTGTTCCATGTCGATGAAGGCTCCGTCGAAGCCGGCAGTGGCTATTATCTCAACGACGGACGGGTCAGCAAAGCCGATGTGGCTGACTATGGCCAGACCACCTTCCCGCATGACCCGCTTGACTCGGTTTTCTTTCATGTCACTTTGCCTCTAAGAGCGCGGCCAGATCGCATTACGCAAGAGTGTAGTAACCGTCCGGCATTTATGTCAAACCTATGAGCCTGTGCGAGGCGTCCAGCTGAAGTCCATCTCTTCATGCCAAAATACTGTGGAAATTCCGGTCATTTCCGGTCATTTCCGCACTTTAGCATTTCCGGAGCATAACCAGGCGAATCCATGTTGTGGCGAATTATGGCTAGGAGACGTTCATGAAATAGGGTATACCTCTCGGTCCCCAAGCATTTTCGAGACGCGCTCTATATGTGAATACATCTGTAGGATAATCTTCAAACCTGAATTGACTGGCTACGGGAGCCGCACCATACAGCGAGAAACTATGTTGCCGCCGGGGTTTGTCCCTTCGTAGTTAGAATCTTGAGAATTGCAGCGGAGGCGGATATGGCCCGGTGCCAAACGTAGCTGCGCATGGGTCAGGCGCTTGAGTCCAAGCCGTATCAGAATCAGAGGTATGGCTTGCCTCAGAAAATACCAGCCAAGTGGCATCCCTCGTTGCAGTGTAAAGATTTGTAGAGTCAAGGCTGTGGGCGGAGATATTCCCAAGCGCCCACAGGCCGTCAAGTACTCTGTCCGATGTAACAATTGTATGTGAACGTTACTGTGTCAGACAACCGGGAAGTGTCACTTGGCAGGGTTCCATATCAGATGGTCCAGTCGGTCAGGCGTCCCTGGAATGAGGCTTTCGCACTTCGGATTCCGAATCGTTGGGCAGACGGAATGGAACGAAACCCCCACGCCTTTGGTTGGATTACAGTCGGGAGAGACCAGTCTCAATGTCTCATCTGGAGGCCCTCACGTGACGGTGTAACATTTTGTAACGTTGTGTAACAAACCCGCTCTTTTGGGGTCCTTGATTGAGACAGGGCAATCGGGTTGTTCAAGGCCTCTTGCATAAGAACAATTGTACGATATATGATGGTTGGAGGCAAGGGGGAGAATTCAGCAGGGCATCGTTTCGGGTCAGATGGTGAGGTCAGGAATGAGGCGGGATTTGGATTCCCGTGCGGGAGGAAATGAAGAGTTGGGTGGCGAAAAACCACCCGGATTGGAACGATATCCTGTCACTCACGTCGTAAATGCGGTGGAAGACCGGCCATCGGGAGGATTTGCACTGAGGCCTCTTGCCACTTCGCCTTGGCATGTCTCTTGTGAGCAGTCTGCGTAAGGGGTTCAGCGCAGTCGATGCAGTGGATCTCGGCGGCTGTGAACAATTGTTGCCACTTGAGATCTCTCTCGCGGGACCGCTTTATTGTCATCCTGACTGGACGATCGTCATGATCCAGCGCGTTCAGTTGGTGCCTCGCCGAGGAGGCGCGCTGACCAACAGGGCTTCATCGCCCAGCGAGACGACGCCCGGGGTCTCAACCACGCCATATACTCCGAAATAGGGGGCGCGAACAGCGGGGCGGTAGGTGAGCAGGAGCCCTGGCACGTCGAAGTCCCGCTCGCCAGTGTCTGGGTCAACTGTAGTGATAGCACAGCGTGGGTCGGGAGCCACCAGCCTCAACTTCAAGTCCGGTCCGACAGCGACCACGCCCCCCAACCATGAGTCCTCCTCGTGGGGTGAGCAGCCTTCCAGCAGGAAGTTTGGGCGAAAACGACGCGCCTCAAACCCAACGGTTCCTCCAGCGCGTTGCTCCAGCATTTCCAGGGACGCCTGTGAAAGCACCGAAACAGGATATTCGTCGAATGAGAGCCCTACATCGTCGGTCTTGACGACCCGGACGGGCCCGTGGCAGAGGTCCGAGAGTGCGTCATTCCATTCGCCTGGGACGACGTTCCCGGGGACGAGCCTGCCCCAGATTGGTGTACGCACCGGTTCTTCAAGTCGCACATTTCCTGTGTAGACCGTCCCGTCGGGAAAGGTCATAGTCAAGACATCAGAGTCAGCTTCATAGTTGGCGGAGACCAGTGCCAGCTGGGGTCGCTGCCGCTGGGTCAACAGCCTGCCGCCGCCGTCAACAAGGTGAAAACGGCGGTCTTCCGCTATGCCCGTTGGGCCTACAAAAACTTCCGTTCGGGCCTCGAGGGCAAGGGACTTGACCGCCGCCGTATATATGGCGCTAATGCTTGGCAAGCGTTCCCTCCGGTGGGGCCTTAAGGCAAGGGGGTTCGCGGGCGCTCGCCAAGCGTAACTTCTATGTTCTCGAGTTGTCCATCGCGCAACACGCCCAGGGATACCTCGTCTCCTGGGCTATTGTGATAGGTCAGGTGTGCGATCAGCTCGTTGGGGTTCGATATGGAATGATCTCCAATCGATACGATAATGTCGCCCCCAGCAGGGAACTCAATCCCGTCGATGTCGACCGTAGAGTTGGATCCCTGCAATCCAGTCGTATCTGCGGGACTATCTTCCACGATAGAGATGATGAGGGCGCCCCGCGTGTCGGCAGGCAATTCCATCTCCTTGGCGTAGTCCAAATCAAGAGAGGCTATGCTGACACCCAACCATGGATAATTGAACTCCCCGACGGCAATGAGAGACGGAACCACGCGCTTGGCTATGTTGACGGGGACTGCCATGCCGATGCCGGAGAAGCTGCCCGTCCTGCTGATGATCTGGGTGTTGATGCCAATGACCTGCCCCAGACGGTCGAGCAACGGGCCGCCTGAGTTTCCCGGGTTGATGGCGGAGTCGGTCTGGATTACCTCGGGGATGGTGAACTGTCCCGCCCCACTGATATTCCGGCCAACGGCACTGACTATCCCGGAAGTCATGGTGAATTCTTGACCGAAGGGTGCTCCGATTGCGACGGTCAGCTGGCCAACCCGGACAGAACTGCTATCGCCGAGGGTTGAGGGACGCAAGGCCCAGTCGCCTTCCTCGATCTTGATTACGGCCAGGTCGGAGTGTGGGTCGCTACCCACCACCGTCCCCTTGGCCTGAGTGGCATCGGAGAATATGACAGTTATCTGGGAATCCGCACCTAAAGAATCCTCGATAACGTGATGGTTCGTTACGATGTGCCCCTGGTCATCCCAAACAAACCCTGACCCGGCGCTCCAAAGCAGGTCATCGGGGATCCCTGGCAGTCCATGAAATGCTGAAGCGTCCGGGTTTGGGGCCCGGATGTATACAACCGAGGGAACGGCGTCTTGATAAATGCCGTGCAGCACCTCTTCAAATGCGGCCAGCATGAGCGAGGGAGAGGCATCGGCAAGCGCAGGTGCCGGAACCGTGGGGGATTCGGGAGCAGGAGCATTCTGGACTTCGCCTGACTGCAATCGAGAGCCCTGAACAACCGGAAGCGGAGTCTGGTCCGGAGTTGACGAAATCGTTGTTTCCGGAGGATTGGTGGCGGCTGCTCCAGCATCGTTTCCAAGAGCAACGTTTACTATCACGGTGGCCCCTGGCGGGGATTCCTCGGTGGCCGGGCGGGCGTCCGCGGAGTCTGAGTTGCCACATGCTGAAAGTGCCAGCACCAAGAAGGCCAGCATCAAGGCCAGAGGAGCAAGCTTGAGAAACGGGATGGCCAGGGTCTTCATTCGCTGTACCTCCTTTCAATTCTGCTAAGCGATATACGCCAATCGAAATAAAACGGTTTTGCGGCCTCCGAGGGGACTGCTGATCTCCCAATTTACGTGTCCAGTAGGCCGGGCATTGCGGAAAATGAGTCGGAAGATGCTGCCGATTGCGTATAATCAATTGACGGGTACGGGCACAAGGGTGCGCCTGAACGAGATCGGGAGCAGGAATGGCCATATACAGCCGAATGCGACGCCTGATGCTGGTGTGCTCGGCCATCGCGCTACTTCTAGGGACGGCCGGCCTGTTGGCAGGTCGTGCGCAGGCACAGGTTGCGGCTGAGCCGCACGTATTGATCATTACCGTGGACGGAGTGATCAATCCGGTTAAAGACCGCTACATCAACAGGGCCTTTGAGGAGGGCGTTGACGCAGGCGCCGAACTGCTGATTATCAAGCTGGACACTCCTGGCGGGTTGCTGAACTCTACTCGCGACATCGTGGAGCAACTGCTGTCATCGCCTATACCAACGGCGGTCTACGTTTCGCCGGCCGGAGCCCGGGCGGGATCTGCCGGGACTTTCATCACGGCAGCGGCGAATTTCGCGGTTATGGCCCCGGGGACAAACATAGGAGCAGCGACCCCGGTATCCTCGACCGGACAGGACCTCGACGAAACGCTGGCAAGCAAGGTGGAGAACGACGCAGCGGCCCTGTTACGCAGCATTTCCGAAGAGCGTGGCAGGAACGCACAATTGCTGGAGGCGACGGTTCGTGAGGCGGCATCGTACACGGCCCGGGAGGCGGTGGACGGGAACGTCGTCGATTTCCTCGCTGAAGACATCGACGATCTGCTGTCGCAGTTGGATGGTCGCGTGGCACGGATCGCCGATGGCGAGTCTGTGCTGGAAACCGAGGGGCTGCCCCAACGGAATCTTGAGAAAAATCTCCTTGAGACGATACTCGAGTTCCTGGCGGACCCCAACGTCTCCTTCCTGCTCCTTTCCATCGGCGGTTTGGGGATCGTGATCGAACTGTTCAATCCCGGGCTGATCGCTCCGGTTGTGGTGGGTGTCATCTGTCTCATCCTGGCGTTCGTTGCGCTGGGGAATCTCCCGGTCAACTGGGCAGGGGTTGTGCTGATTCTGCTGGCAATTGCGCTGGCCGCCGCTGAAATTGTCGTTGTAGGCTTCGGAATCCTGGGCGTCGCGTCGGCGGTGTGCCTAGTGATCGGGGGGCTGCTGCTGTTTGCACAGTTCGGTGATGCGTCGCCCACGCTACCGCCGCTTTCGGTCAACCGGTGGCTCATCGTGGGCACAGGCTTGGTGGCCGCGGCCAGCGTGATATACTTGGCCCGACAGGCCGTCAGGTCCCGTATGGAAAGCCCACAAAGCGCATCAACGGCCGTTGTGGGCATGACCGGCGCGGTTACCGCCACGCTCACGCCAAGGGGAACCGTGCGGGTGGCGAATGACACTTGGACAGCCGTTAGCGCAGACGGGGCGAGGATTGAAGAGGGAGAGCCCATCCAGGTAATTGCGGTGGACGGGTTGGTTCTGACGGTGATCAAGCATGTAACATCGAATCCTGGAGATTCTAACTGAGAAAATTTTTGCTGTACGAAACCTGGGCTCCTATTCCCGGTATGGCCAAACGGTAGGAGGGCGATATGTCTGCAGGCCTCATTATGGTTCAGCAATATCAACGGATGGTGATTCAACGGTTTGGAACATTTGTCGGCACTAAGAGCTCAGGGCTACACTTCCTAATTCCATTCGTATTTCACGGTACGAAGGTGGACCTGCGGGAACGAGTTGCCCGTGTGCCGACCCAGAAATACATCACCGCGGACAACGTGGTGGTGGACATGGACTTCGTAATCTACTACCGCGTGATGGAAGACTTGGCGGATCGCGCTGTGCTTGAGGTGCAGAACTTCGAGTTGGCGGTGGTCAACTTGGCATTCGCGACGCTGCGCGCCGTTATTGGATCTACCACGCTTACCGACGCGCTTGCCGAGCGGGAAAGGCTCCGCGACGCCATGCAGGTGCGAATGGACGAAGTCACCGAACGATGGGGGGTTAAGGTCTCGCAGGTGGAGATCAACGAGATCGACCCGCCGGCGGGCGTAAAGCAGGCGATGGAGCGTGAAAAGTCTGCGGAGGCCATCAAGACCGCTGAAATCACTGAATCGGAGGGTACCCGCCAGTCGCAGATAAACCGGGCCGAAGGTGAAAAGCAATCCGCGATCCTGAGGGCAGAGGGCGATCGACAGTCTGAGATTCTGAAGGCGGAAGGCGAACAGCAGGCCGCGGTATTGCGAGCAGCAGGGTTCAGCGAGGCCCTGGAGAGAATAAACGCGGTGGCAAACCAGGCGGATGGAAGGACCATGAGCCTGCAGTACTTCGATACGCTGAAGTCGCTGGGAGATTCTCCGTCAACCAAGTGGATATTCCCGATGGAATTCACTTCCATGCTGGGCAACTTCATGTCCATGGGCAGCAATGCCGGCGGCAGCGGAAACAGCGATCATCAGAGCAACGGCACAAGCTGAGCCATCGACAGGATGGCATGACCTGAACCTAAAGGCCGGGCTTCCAGCCCGGCCTTACTCTTTTGAGGCGGAGTGATACTGCCGCAATTTAGCGGCAGAAATGAGAGACCTACTATGCGTGGGCGTCCGTTGGCTGAATGAGGCCATAATTGGCGTCGGCGCGCATGTACAGGACGCTGTAGCGATTGGTTTCGGCGTCGAGGAACATGTAGAAGCTATGGTCGAGGTATTGCATCTGGAGCGCCGCGTTCTCGACGGTCATGGGTTCCATATCAAAACGCTTTATTCTGACTAGGTCACCAACCGGCGACTCGAGCAACTCTTCGTTTCCAACCCCGTTCTGCGCCGGCAACGCTTCCTGAACCGCAAGGTCAGCATCAGGAGCATTTCGGGGATGGCGTTCGCTACGGTAGTTTTGGGACTTCCAGCGCTTGAGCTGCCTGTCGAGGGCGTCGGACGCGGAGTTGACGGCGGCGCGAGCACTGCCGGCGCGACGCTGGGCGCGCAGCAGGTCTCCACCAACGTTCAGCGACACCTGGACCACGACCCTGTCCTGATGTGAGCGGGTCGACTCGCTTGCCATTTCCACCTCAGCCCTCTGGATGGCGGGCTGATGGCGGTCGAGAGAGGCAAGCTTGGCAGCCACGTGCTCCTTCATCGAGCGAGTGATCTCAATGTTCCGGCCCTGGATATTCAAGTCCATATTCACGCCTCCCTATATCCAGAATCAGAATTTGTAACCTGCGGTTCACCGCATCCCCCAGGAACGGGGGAGGATGATACCACAGCCGCCTCTTATACAGCATAGCAGTTTTGGGGAATGAAAACGCTATTCCGAGTGCGGAAAGAGGAAGAACGGCGTGCCGGGGCGTCAGTAGGAGGACTTGGAAAGGAGTTCCGGGTTGAGAGACGAGTTCTCAAGGAATTCAAGAGCGGAGGAGTAGGGTTCTGCGTCCCTGCTCGCTACACGATGGAGGCGCTCCAGCAAGGCAGGGTCGGTCTTGACCATGCTCCGGAGACGCCGCACCAACTCTTCTTCGACCACTTCGAGAAATTCCTGGGTACGGTGTTCTCCACGGCGGGCGGCGAGGCCTCCGGAAGATTCCAGGAAATCCCTGTGTCCCCTAAGCCTTTCCCAAAGTTCGTCAATTCCTCGACCCGCGTGGGCGGATGTGAGCGTTATCGGAGGCACCCATTCCGGGGTAGTGAGGGCCATATGCAACATGGCAGTTATGGAGGCCGCCATTTGTTCGGCCCCGTCCCTGTCTGCCTTGTTCACTATATACAGATCGGCGATCTCCATTACGCCGGCCTTGAGGGCCTGTATAGAATCGCCGGCCTCGGGGATCAGGGCCACGGCCACGGAATCCGCAACTCCCATTATGCCCAGCTCGGTCTGCCCTACACCCACAGTCTCCACCAACACGACATCGTATCCAGCTGCATCAAGGGCCCTGGAAATGCCCTTTACGATGCGCGGGAGTCCGCCGGTCTGCCCGCGGGTAGCGATGCTGCGGATGAAAACGCCCGAGTCAAGATAGTGCCGCTGCATCCGTATGCGGTCGCCCAGGAGAGCTCCACCGCTAAAGGGACTGGTGGGGTCGACTGCAACTATACCCACCCGTTTGTCCATGCTTCGCAGGAGCTGCGTCAACTGGTCGACGATGGTGCTCTTGCCCGCACCCGGGGGGCCCGTTATGCCTATGGTGTATGCGTGGCCGGTGTGCGCGTCAATTTCACGCATCACTTCCGCGGCAGCAGGATCGCCACGCTCCAGCATGGAAATTACCCGAGAGAGTGCCCTCTGCTCGCCAGCCAACAGCCTTTCGGCCAACTCAGGCACTGTTCAGCGTCTCCATTGCGGGCTGCAAAAAGCGCAGAGACGAGGGGACACTTGCCGATTGATTCTAGTGGTGGAACCCGCCACTGAATCCACGCGCACCGGCAGTGATAAGAAGGTCTGGCCTGTTGCCCCAGCGCTTCAGGAAGCGACCGAAGTTCTTGCGGGAAAGCTCATCACGCTGATTGTCGTCCAGTTCCGTCCATTGTCGATGTTCGTGTCGGACTATGGGAAGGGAAGAGTCGGCGACGACCCGGTAACCCTTGTCCTTGAACTGGAAGCAATAATCGATATCCAGGTTGCGATAGAAGCGAAACACCTCACGCATGAGTCCAACGTCGTTAACAGCGTCGCGGCGGAAGGACATGCAGTAAGCCTGCATTGCGTCGGCATCGCCCTCATCAACCTCTTCATGGAAATGCTGCATATCGTCGGTGGTGAGTCCAAATGGACCGAAAATGCCTACGGTATTGTCGCTGAGGTGGTCAGCCACGGGCCCCAGGATGTCGCCCACTATCTCGGCCGAGCCGTCGACGATGATGATGTATTTACCCAAACTCTGTTTGACGCCAATATTCTTGCTGGCGGCGTCGCCGATTACATGGTCGCAGTGGATCACGCGGAGGTCTTCATTTTGCCGCCGCATCTCTTCCAGCATTTCTCCGGTGCCGTCTGTCGAACCACTATCGATAACGATAATCTCAGCGGAATGGCCAGCGGAGTGTCGGAGCATTCCATTAACACAGCGCTCCACGTCATCCGGATAGCCATAAGCGTTCAAGATGAAGGTGAAGTCGTACCGAGGGGGCTCATCAAGCCGTGAAGGCACTTCGCGAGAGGAGGACACAGCGTCCCATTTCTCCATCCTGCGCTCCATCTGGGTCTTGGGGCGAGCACGGGAACCGTTGGGAGAGTCCTCAACCACGAAGCCATTGGCGGAAAGCTGGGCACGCATGGTGTCGGCAGTGTCCCAAGTGCGCAGTTCCCGCAAGGATTCGCGCTCACGCAAGGAAGCGATAACTTCTTCCCTGATGGAGTAGTCCGTCGGGGCCCTGTCAAGGTCCAGACCGAACATTTCGTCAAATTCCAATAGCAGGTCCATCTTGGTGCGACCGGGCAAGCCGGAGCGAACCATTTCCCACGTTATCGCCAAAGCTCCAGGCAGGTTCAGGTCTGAATCGATAGCGTCCCAGAAGCGCCGCCGGTAATCGCTGGCTTCGGCCGCATGGCCGTCGCTATCCGGTTCCATGCTCCACTGCCAGACTCGGGACCGCAGATTGGTGAGCGCTTTTTCTGCCGCCTTCAACGAGGTGAACGTAAAATTCATGCGGTGGCGGTAGAGCACGGTCATGCAGAGATACCGGAAGGCCAGGGGATCGAATCCACGCTCGATCAACTCCTCGATGAGGAAGACGTTCCCAGAGGACTTGGCCATCTTGGCGCCGTCCGCCAACAGGTGCTGCGCGTGAACCCAGTAACGGACGTGCTGGTCGCCGAAAGCGGCCTCGCTCTGTGCGATTTCGTCTTCGTGGTGAGGAAAGATATTGTCGACGCCGCCGGTATGAATGTCGAAGAATTCACCCAAATACTTGGATGCCATCGCCGAGCACTCGATATGCCAGCCTGGGAACCCTTCGCCCCATGGGCTGTCCCACTTGACATCTCGACCGGGTTCAGCGGCCTTCCAGAGGGTGAAATCACGAGGATCATGCTTGAGCGGGTCGGCTTCGGCGCGGACACCCTCAAGCAGGTCCGCGCCAGTATTTCGGGAGAGCTTGCCGTAATCGGCGAAGCTGGGGACATCGAAGTAGATGTTGCCACCGTGCTCGTAGGCGTGGCCCTTCTCGAGAAGGACGCCAACGATGGACAGCATTTCAGGGATGTGCTGGCTGGCCCACGGGAAGACATGGGCATCCATTATGTTTAGGCGGGCTTCGTCGCGGTGGAAGCGGCCAGCGTAAAGCTGAGCGATTTCCTGGACTGTCTTGCCCTCGGCAAGTGCGGCGAGGATCATCTTGTCCCCACCGGTTTCCACCAGTTCCTGACGCATGTGACCGACATCTGTGATGTTCTTGACGTGCTGCACTTCAAGGCCATGGTGCACCAGCGCACGTCGAATCCAGTCGGCCATCATGTAAGTCCGGAGGTTGCCGATGTGGGCATCTCGGTAAACCGTTGGCCCACAGGTGTACATCCGGACCTTGCCCGGCTCTGCGGGCTCGATCTCATCTACCCTTTTAGTAAGGGTGTTGTAGATTCGCAGCAACGCAAATGCCCCTTCCCTCCGAATACCGGTAGTGTACCACGCAGCCGAAGCCACCGCCATATTCCGGGAGTGTCGCAATCAGCCGTGTTGCACCACAACTCCCGCCGATTTGAGAGCTGAAATTTCACTTGCGGAATAACCGGCTTCAGCCAGAATTTCGTCTGTTTCAGCGCCAAGCACCGGGGTAGGTCGTCCGACCCGGGCAGGGGTGCCAGCAAGGCGTGGAACCACGCCAAGGTGGTCGGCCATACCGAAGCCGGGGTGATGCCGCTCCTCAATCAGGCCAGCCTTTCGGACGTGAGGGTCGCCGTGGAAGTCGTGAACGCCAAGGTTTTCAATAGCGCTGACACCAACAGATGACAACCGTTCGATCCATTCTCGTCGGGTGTCCTGGGCGAAGATCGCTGACAGAGCCTCGGTCAGCGCCGAGTCATTTTCGACCCGGTCTCCGGCACCCCTGAACTTGGCGTCGATGGCTAATTCAGCAAAATCTCCTAGTCCGGTAAGGGCCTGCCATGAGGATTCGTCCGGGCAGTGCAAGTACAACCAGCCGTCCGCGGCTAGGTAGAGACGAGACAAGGCCGAGAAGCCCCGCACGTCAAGGCCTTCTGGGTCGGAGCGCTCGTATCCGTCGTAGTCTAGAAAGTACGGAGACTGGAGCATGCACGCCGTGAGAGCCAGGCCACCGTCGACGGACTGACCTCGCCCGGTGCGCTGCCTTTCGTGAAGAGCGAGCGCAACAGAGTAGGCGCCCAGCAGACCGGTCGCGTAGTCGTTCATCGGATAGG
The DNA here is from genome assembly GCA_963667415.1 of Dehalococcoidia bacterium. Lineage (GTDB taxonomy): Bacteria > Chloroflexota > Dehalococcoidia > Lucifugimonadales > UBA3495 > VXOI01. The sequence continues at coordinate 2,694,455 of OY763410.1, forward strand.
GCAAGAGTTGTGGAGCAGAGTCACGACCACCTCGCCGCACCTGGATGCCGGTGGTGGCCTGAGCCAACTGTTCCCAGCCAGGCCGCTCTGCCCAAGGGCCGTCGTGTCCGAATGCGTTGAGGGAGGCGTAGACGATGTCCGGCTTTCGCTGCCGGACTTCTTCGTAGCTCAAGCCCAAACGAGCCATGCTGCCCTTGCGGTTGTTTTCAACCACCACGTCGGCAGACTCAAGCAGTTTCCAGAAGACCTGGCGTCCCTCTTCCTTCTTGAGGTCTATCTGGATGCTTCGCTTGCCCCGGTTGACGTCCAGGTTGCCGGAGTAGTCGTAAGGTCGGGAAGGATCATCAATTTTGATGACGTCGGCCCCGAACTCTCCGAGGGTTCGACCGCAGGTGGGACCCGCCAGGACTATGCAGAGGTCCAGGACTCGCATTCCTTCCAAGGCCGAGAGGACTGACCCGTGGCCGTTAGACAACTGGCGGGGCGAGGCGGACTTCACTTCCGACAAAACCGACTCGGTGTGCTCTCCCAAGGTTGGGGAGCGACGCGAAGCAGGGCCGGGTGTGCCCCTGAGTCGCACAGGAGCGCCGGGCTGCTTCATCGGGCCGTGGACAGCGTCGTCAACCTCTACGACCATGCCGGCAGCGATGGCGTGCTCGTGCACCATCCATTCGTCAACGGTCTTGCATACGGTGCAAGCGCCGCCGGTCTCGGCAATGGCGTCTTCCCATTCTTTGGCAGTCTTCTCCCTGAACAGGTTTTCCACTCGCTCCCGCCACATTTCTATGGTCTCGGGGCTTACCTCGGACCCGTAAAGGTCTTCGAGGTCCTCAATCCATTCCGGACGGCCAGCCGCCTGCAGGAACTGACTTGCAAAGCGCTGGTACATTCCATGATTCTGGACGTATCGACCGTCGGCGCACTGATACTGGTGAGACATCACGTTGCGTGGAAGCTGGAAGAGGTCCGGTGGGTTAATGTCGTGGAAATTGGACAGGTGGCGGCCCATGGCGGCAAACATTGCACTGTGAAGTGGAACTTCAATGCGCTGCCCCTTGCCGGAGCTTTGACGGGCGATCAACGCCATGGCGACGGAGACAGAGGCGATTATGGCAGCGAAGGAACTGGCCGAAGGCAGGGGGAGGAACAAGGGTTCGTCCATACCAACCACGCCCTGGTGGGCGCCAGTGGCAGCACCAACGATGGGCTCCCAGCCACGGTCGTTGCGGTGTGGACTTTCTTCGCCGAAACCGGGTAGGGAGCAGTAAATCAGGCCGGGGTTGAACGCGGTTGAGTCGTATCCGATGCCAAGGCGTTCAGCCACGCCAGGACGAAAGTTTTCGATCAGCACGTCGGCCCAGCCTATAAGGTCGCGGACTTGCTTCAGGTCTTCGGGAGACTTGAGGTCAAGAACCACGGAGCGCTTGCTGCGGTTCCAGGTGGAAAATGCGGGTTCGCTGCGGGCAGGGTCGCCGCCCGGGCGCTCCACCTTGATGACATCGGCCCCCTGCTCCGCGAGAAGCATGCCCAGGAGAGGGCCGGGTATGTATTGTCCGAACTCGACCACCCGGACGCCACGAAGGGCACCCCCGGTCTCGGTTTTGGTGATATCGCTGGGTGAGCTGGTCATTGAGCGTCTCCCTTCTTATGCAACGTTGAACAGGATTAATGGCTGTGAATATGGGCCGGTATTTTAACCGCGCGGCCCGTCTTGGCTGATTCGATAGCGGCGGCAGTGATTCGTGCCGCCTGGAGACCGTCGTTACCTATTGCGGAAGGGTCCCGGCCCTGCTCCAGGGCTTCGTGAAAGTCTTCCAACTCGGCGACAAAGTTGGCGAGATAGTCGTATTCGTAGGACTGGCTCCCGTTGGTGGACGCGCTTACCACTTCGGCCCGACCGAGGCGAGCTTCCCAGATGGTCTCCTTCGTTGCGATGCGTCCAACAGACCCATACAGGGCAAGGTCATTTTGCGTGTCTGGGAGCATCCGGCCACACATCACCTGTGCGAGGATACCGCTGGCCATGCGAAGAGTGACGGTGGCGATGTGTTCGAGGGGCTGCGCGGCGGTCTGTCCGTCGGACATGGCGACAACCTCCACAACCTCTTCTTGAAGTAGGAAGCGCATCAGGTCGAAGACATGGACTCCCAGGCCCACCAGGACGGATGCGTTGCCGATGAGTTCCGGGGTTTCCCACCATTCGCGAAGACCGGTGCGGCGTATATGCTCGAGTTCCCCGCGATTGCCTCGCCCCCACTGCCCATGGGCCAGCCGTATGCGGCCGATAGCTCCTTCTTCAATCAGTTTCCTGGCCCACAAATGGGCAGGATGGAAACGAAGTTCGAATCCAAGCCCCAAGATGACGCCGTGGTCGCGGCAGGCGTCCACCATTGCAGCGGCATCGGACTCAGTGGTGGCCATGGGCTTCTCGGCCAGCACGTGCTTTCCTGCGGCAGCAGCCCTGATGGTCTGAGGGGCATGAAGATGATTGGGGGAGGCGACGAAGACCGCGTCGATGCGGGAGTCGGCGAGCAACATGTCGAGGTCACTGTAGGCAGCATCGGCCCCGTGCGATTCAGCGAAGGCGTCGGCACGGCCCTGCTCACGACTGTATACAGCGACCAGCCGTGAATCCCGAGCCAGTTTCATCGCCGGCGCTATCTTGAGGTCGGCATGAGAGCCTATGCCTATGATTCCCCAGCCGAGTGACAATCTGGATCTCCTTAGGTTGCCCTGGACGTCAGTGCTACGCCCGAGATATGGTCACCGTCGTGCCGGAAGAGACCTGTCGCAGCTGGGCAGCATCGCTGACGATCCTGCCGATGACTGCGACCCCGCTGGCGGCCCGTATTTCATCGCCGCGGCTGGCGGGCGTTGGGCCAAAGAACATGCAGAAGGCGTTGCCCGGAGGCCAGAAGGCCAGGTCGCCGAATTCCACCACCTCCTGCAGGTCTCCAGATTCTGACGCCACGGGAATCCGAAAGTATATTTCGTCGCCCCAGGTGTTGCCTGAGCTCGAAATAGGCAAGGCATCCCATACTGCCCGCGCGGGAGCGGAGTCGTTCAACTCCGCCTCGAGTTCCACAAGCCCCGCAGTGATGATGATGTCAATTGGCATGAACCGTTACAATCCTCAGACGGCTGCAGGGGCGCTGAACCGGTCAGGGGAGAAGTTCCCGATGGGCAGCGAGGTCTCGTTTCGAGAAACAAGGTCGGCTACGGACTTGCCGATGCCTGGAGCCAAGAGGATGCCTTTCTTGCCCGCGCCAGTGGCCAACCAAGCATTGCGATACCCTGGGACACGGCCAAGGATTGGCAACCAGTCCGGTGTCACCGGACGAAGACAGGCCGTATGCTTCTCCAGCCTTGCTTCGGTGATTGCCGGCAAAATCCGCTTGACTCCGGCCAAAATTCGCTCACGCGTTTCCGACAATGGACTAAGATCGAATCCTCGCCAGTCTTCGGTGGTGCCGCACCAAGCAAGCCCGTCGGACTTGGCGTAGATGCTGGCGCCGTCGCCGGAGATATCGTACTCCAAGGGGGCGCCTGGCAATTCCATTCGGAGAATCTCTCCCTTGAGCGGGTCAACGGGGATGTAGGCATTGAGCCATCGTTCCGCCTGACGCGACCAGGGACCCATGGCCAGAACTACCTGACCGCATTCGACCTCGCCATCGTCGAGCAAGATGTTGCTGACACCGTCTCCGACAACCCGCAGTCCGCGCACCGTGTCATGGCACAGCCGTGCGCCGACGCGCTCGGCGGCGGAATAAAGGGCTTTGGTGAAGGCCTGGCTATCCAGTTTGTAGTTCCCAGACTTCATCAGTCCGCCGGCAAAGTTTCGACTAACGCGCGCGTCCAGCTTTCCAACCTGACTTTCGTCAATTAGCGAGGCGGAAAAACCGGGGGTACTCGAAAACCTCGATTCCAATTCGCCCAAGCCGAGCAGTTCGTCCTCTCGAAAAGTCAGCATTATTTCTGACGTCTGTCGGAGCTGGTAATCAATTTCCGTCAGAGACTTGAGCTCAGGGTATAGCCCCATATGCAACTGGAAAGATTCCCAGGCGAATGCTGAGAGCGGGCCAGGAATGCCTTGCCCGGTGAGGGGGTTGAGGCCCCCTGCGGCATACCCGGAGGCCTGAGAGCTAATTCCTGCCCGTTCAAAGATGGTGCTGGCGATTCCTGATTGACCCAAGTAATAGGCAACGGAACAGCCGGCGGCTCCTCCTCCGATTATTGCAACGTCTGTCGATTCGGCCATAAGAGATTATCCTGTACCAGAGATGCTGAGCTTGTGCGGCATGGCGTGCTGGCGCCCATTGGAGTTAGAATTCAGGCAGGACCATTTCACTGGAGCAGCTTGATGCCAATTTACGAATATTATTGCTCAAAATGCGACCGCGATTACGAGATGATTCGCCCGGTGTCCCAGTCGGACGACCCCGCGCTTTGCTCAGAATGCGGTCAGCCCGGGCAGCGCCAACTTTCCAATTTCGCTTTCCGGTCGAACACCTTTACCGCACCCAAATTCAAGGCGTCCCTGGAAAAGCCGATGCGATCCAGGCCTGAAACGGGGCCCGTCCAGGACTAGAGTCATCTTGGGGCTCTTCTTCCTCCTGGGTCTCTTCAGCCACCACCGGCCGCAGCTTCCGCCCTGGCCTCATTGCAGATAATGCAGGTGCAAGAGGACCGCAGGGCACGGTAAGTGTAAATGCCGGTGTAGTGAGTGTCGTCCCACAGGAATTGCATTCCATAGTTTCCCACAGGCATGTGATCGATAGCCTTAACATCGGCGGGCACCGAGTCCGGGTCGAGGATCGGCCGTCCAGTCATTTCCTCGACGCAGCTTGCACAGGGACAGCGCAGCCGCAAGTAACGGTGGGAATACGGACTGCGGTGTCCGTCATCCCAAATGATGACAATGGAGTTGCCCTCGAGGTTTACTTCCTGAGGGAAAACGGGATCCTGCTGCATTCTGTATGACCTGTCGGTTAATGGAGCTTCGGGTTGTTCACGCCTGCGGTTGAGCCTGGACATCCGCCAGTCGAGCAGGGCGAGGCAATTCATCGGGGTCAATAGGTATTTCGATTATGCTGGGTTTACCAGCACTCAGGGCCTCCAGCATTGCGTTTCCCACGTCTTCGGGCCTTTCGACGTAGAAACCGGCGCCGCCAAACAGCTCCGCGTATTTATCGTAACGAGGATTCAGGGTATCGGCTCCAACGTAACGCTCGTTGAAGGCGTACCGTTGGTAGGCCTTTTCCGATCCCCAGCTGCCGTTGTTCATTATGACGGTAACTACGGGCAAATTGTGTTCGACAGCGGTGGCAAATTCCTGTGCGTTGAAGAGGAAACCGCCATCGCCGTTGAAGTTCACCACGGGGCGATCCGGCGCAGCGAATTGGGCCCCCAGAGCTGCGGGGAAACTGAATCCTAGTCCGCCCAGGTCCAGCGAGGTCATCAGACTTCTGGGCTGAAGGAAGTCCAAGCGATCCTGCCCGAAGTTGGGGGCCAAGCCGGCATCCAGGGCGACAATTGCGTCTCGCGGCATTACCTTTCGCAGCTCCGCGTACACCCGCTGTGGCTTCATTGGCAACGTGTCCAGCCGCTCCTCGCCTCGCAGGCGCTCCGCCCTGCGGCTGTTCCAACTCCTGACCTCATCTGCCCACCGCGGGTTGACCCGTGGCTCCCTTCGCCGCAATTCTTCGAGCAGCCCTTCGGTGACGGCCCCCGCATCGCCTTCGATACCTACAGTTACAGGATAGTTCCGGCCAATTTCTTCGGGATCAATCTCGACCTGGATAATTTTGGCGTCGGCCGGTATGTAGCGGTTGTCGTAGAAGGTGGTCGACTGGCCGAACCGGGTACCGATTCCAAGGATGACATCGGCCTCTCGTGTGGCCTCAATTCCTTCGGGCGCCCCCAAGCGTCCCAGGTGGCCCAAGAAATTTGGATGATCCGACGGCACTGCATCCGCCCTACCGTAGGAGGTGACGATGGCCGCGCCGGTCAGTTCAGCGAGTCGGCATACCGCGGCTCCAGCGTTGCTCCACTGCACTCCGCCGCCAGCCAGGATCACGGGACGCTCCGCGGAGGCCAGCAAGTCGGCGGCGCGCTGGATTAGAGCCAAGTCGCCGCGGGAACGCGTCTGCCCCGGACGGTAGGCCTCGGGAGGCAACAAATTAAGCTCAACCTCGGCACCTGGCAGCAGGTCGCGGGGAATATCCAGCAGGACGGGGCCCATCTTGCCGGAAGTCGCTACACGAAAGGCGTGGCGCAATGCGTCAGGCAATCGATCTATGCGGTTGATAGGAAACGCGGCCTTGGTGATAGGCTTGAACAACGCAACCTGGTCGAATTCCTGTGTTGAGTTGCGGTATTGGTCGCGACGGGAGGCCGAAGGCGCGATGACAACGACCGGCGAGTGAGCCACAAAGGCGGAACCGATGCCGTAGGTGAGGTTCAGCACTCCCGGTCCATTGGTGGCAAGACACACGCTGGGCGCGCCGGAGATACGACTGAAGCCGTCGGCCATGAGTGCGGCGCCCTGCTCGTGCCGTACACTAACGAACCTCATGTCGTCGCGGTCGTAGAGAGGGTCGAGGATGTCGAGGAAGGACGAGCCGACGATGCCGAAAATGTGGGAAACACCTTCCTGTTTCAGCAGTTCTATTACGGCCTCGCCTGCCTTGAGTCGCTGGGTCAACAGTGGTCCTCCGATATGAACAATTGCTCCGCAGTTTAACACAGGACGGCTTTCTCACTGCGCCCTTTGCGCTTCCGTCGTTTAATCCATACAATCGTCCATAAAATTAGGCGGCCTTTCGCGGCCCGGAGTATAAACCAATGGACTACGAACACCTTCTAGTGGAAGTAGAAGACCGAGTTAAGGTCATCACAATGAACCGTCCAGAAGTTCTTAACGCGATGAACCACATGCTGGATGAGGAACTGCATCATGCCGTAATGTCAGCCAACGAAGATGAAGATGTAGGCTGCATTGTGATTACAGGAGCAGGAGAGAGGGCATTCTCGGCGGGCGGCGATATCCACGAGCAGCGGGTGCACGAGAAGGAATTGACCGAGGAGCAGCGGGAGGCCAACTCACTTCAGTATCAGAACTGGATGTACGACATTTCGTCATCGCCCAAGCCCGTAATAGGCATGATGAATGGGCTCGCCTACGGAGGCGGAGCAGTCTTGGCGTCCTGCCTGGACATGCGTGTTGGCTGCGAGAACACCCGGTTCCGCTTCCTGGCCGTGGCCTACGGGCGCATAAACAGCACGTGGACACTGACCAACCAGGTGGGATGGCCCGTTGCCAAGGAGTTCCTGTTTACCGGGCGAGTCGTAGAGGCGGAAGAAGCCTACAGGGTAGGGCTACTCAATCACCTGGTGCCGGCCTCCGAGCTACGAGCGAAGACGATGGAGATTGCCACGACCATAGCAGGACATCGCATGGAATCCGTTACTGGTATCAAGGAGATTCTTCTGCAAGACAAGGCCGCCGATATGCGGGGTATGTGGGAAAACGAGGTGGACTACACGACCAACAAGGTCAAGGGCTACGGTGTGGAGGACGCCTTCCCAGAATTCATCGCGCGACGCGGACGCCAAGTCTAGGCTCTAGAACCCGCCATCAGACTGAACTCATCCGCTGAGCGTGCCCTTGGTGCTGGGTACGGCGTGGGGTGAGCGGGGGTCCGGTTCCAGCGCGTCTCGCAGGGCGCGCGCCGTTGCTTTGCACAACGCTTCGGCCTTGTGGTGTGGGTCGATGCCAGTGAGAATCTTGGCGTGGAGGTTGATTTTTCCTTCCAGCGCCAATGATTCGAAGAAGTGTCTCACCAGGGAGCCGGGGAGTGTCTCCACCATGGCGTCGTCGATAGTGGTCTCGATAACCGCATAGCCACGGCCTGAGCAGTCCAGGGCGACCATCGCCAACGTTTCGTCCAGGGGAACGATGGCGTGGCCCATTCGGCGGATGCCGCGAGCGTCGCCGATGGCGTCGTTCAGTGCGCGGCCCAACGTGATGCCAACATCCTCCACCAAGTGATGCCAGCCTGTGTGGAGGTCACTGTTGGCCTTGAGGCTAATGTCTATCAGGCCGTGGCGAGAAATCTGGCTGACCATGTGGTCAAGGAAGCCGTTGCCGGTATCAACGTCGTAAACGCCGGCGCCGTCGAGGTTGAGCGACAGGTGGATGTCAGTCTCGCCCGTGGTCCGGTGCAGAGAAGCGGTTCGACCCTCTGGGACAGCGGGCAGATTGGAGTTGTCAGCCATTCTTGCCCCCAGTTAGTTCGGCCAGAGCCTTTGCCACGGCATCGTTCTCTTCGGGCAGGCCCACGGACGTTCGGACGCAATCCTTGAGCCGGGGGTTGTTCCAGTGGCGCAGGAAAATACCGCGATTGCAGAGACCTTCGAACACCTCCTGACCGCTTCCTTCCGGCAACTGACAGAGGATGAAATTGGCCTTCGAGGGATACGGCTTGACCGTCGGTATGGCAGAGAGGAGCCCGTGCATGCGCTCCCGCTCGGCGACGATGGCGTTGACCCTTTGCAAGAGCGCCGGCATGTCTTCCAGCGAAGCGATCAGAGCGGTTTCCGCGGCTAGGTTCACGTTGTACGGTGGCTTGACAGACATCATGGTTCGCGCAAGGTCAGGGTGCATCGCGCCCAGTCCGATGCGCAGGCCAGCCAGGCCCGCCCACTTGCTAAAGGTACGCAGGACGACGAGGTTGGGATATTCGTCGAGCAACGGCATCACGGTCTGCCCGCAGAACTCATAGTAGGCTTCGTCCACTATCACCAGGATGCCAGTGTTCAGCAGGGCCCGAACATCGGCCTCGCTGGGCATGTTGCCAGTTGGGTTGTTTGGTGAGCAGACCACAATAACCTTGGTCCGCGGGGTGATCGCCAGCTTGACTCCTTCCAGGTCAATTTCGAAATCGGAGTCTCGCGGAACGGAGACGGCCGCGCCGCCGCAGATTTCAGCACCGAGGGAGTACATCCCGAATGTTGGTGTCAGGTTGATGATGTTGTCTCCCGGGCCCACGAACATGCGGAAGAGCATGTCGATGAGCTCATCGCTGCCGTTGCCAGCAATGATCCGCTCCTGTTCGACACCGACGTAGCCGGATAGGGCCTGCCGCAGTTGTCGTTGCTCGGGGTCGGGATAGTGATTGAAGTTGGGGAAATCCGCCAATGCGTTTGCTACGGCGGGAGAAGGGCCGTAGGGATTCTCGTTGCCGTTGAGGCGGATTATATTTTCCGGAGGGATGCCTGCCCGTTCTGCCATAACCTCCACCGGCTCTACGCCCTGGTAGACGTCCAAGCCGCGGATGTGGGGCAGCATCGACTGCTGTAGCTTTTCTGTAAACTTCGCCATGCTGTTCAGACCAGACCTGCGAGATTAGACCAAAGATTTCGAAGGGATCAGTTGGCCAAGGCCTTGAGAGAGTCGAGTCGCACCTGCACCGCTCCGGCGTGTCCGGCCAGTCCCTCTGCGTCGGCGATCTGAACAGCCGCCGGTCCCAGGCGCTGGAAGTCATCGGGGCTGAGGCCAACGACAGGCATCGTCCGGAGGAAGTGGTGAACGCTCAGGGCGGATCCAAAGCGGGCCGTCCCGCCCGTGGGCATCACATGACTGGGGCCAGCGATATAGTCGCCCATTACTTCCGGCGAATACTCACCGAGGAAGAGCCCCCCAGCGTGGTGGATACGGTCTACCCAGCTCCACGGCTCCTTCACCAGAAGGCAGAGATGTTCGGGAGCGATGCGGTTGACCAGCCCAACGCCTTCGTCCAAGGAGTCCACTAGGACAACCCTTCCCTGCCGTTCCAGTGCCTGACGGGCCACATCTCCACGGGGGGCCGATGCCAACTGTGAATTCAACTGAGCTTCAACGCGCTGTACCAGATCTGAGCTATCTGTTACCAGAATGGCAGTTGCCAGAGGGTCATGCTCTGCCTGAGCAATCAGGTCGGCGGCGCAGAAGTCGGCGTTCGCTCCACTATCTGCAAGGATGATGGTCTCGGTGGGCCCAAAAACACCGTCGATGTCCACGACGCCCTGCACCAATTTCTTGGCGTAAGCGACGAATATGTTGCCCGGGCCGCAAATCTTGTCTACTCGTGGAATCGATTCGGTGCCATAGGCGAGGGCGCCGATGGCCGGAACGCCGCCGACCTGATACATCGAATCTACGCCGGCGATCTTGGCTGCGGCGATCACCGCGGGATTCAGTGGCTGTGAGCCAGCCCGTGGGGTGGTCAGAACGATTTCGCCCACGCCAGCAACTCGAGCTGGTATGACTGTCATCAGGACCGTTGACGGATAAGCAGCGCTGCCTCCGGGCGCGTAAACTCCAACGCGCGCGAGGGGACGCACCAGTTCTCCCAGACCTTGCGATGGATCCATCCAGTCGCCGGGTAGCGTTGACTGGTGGAAGGAGCGGATACGGTCCGCAGCCATTTGCAACGACTGCCAGAGCTCGGCGCTCACCTGCTCGCTGGCGGCATCCAAATCCGACTGTGGAATTCGGAAGTCTTCGAGATCCGCCCCATCGAGAAGCTTCGCGTAGCGGCGCACGGCAGCATCGCCCTCGCTCTTCACATCAGCCAGCATTCGGACCACCGACTCTGCAGGGGTAACTGCCTCACCGAAAGCTTGATGGGTGCGAGCCACCACCGAATCAGGCAAAGACGACAAATCCAGGGGGTCTATTCGGGTGAGCACATTTTCTGCGTTTTCGGCGCCGCAGATGACGGTTAAAGTAGCGCTGGCAGGCACTTGGGGACTCCGATTTTGAATTTGAACGGGTTATTCCGGAAAGAACTCACGGACGTGAGAAACGGTAGCGGCCACGGCTTCGCGGCGATAGTTCTCCACTTTCGATTCGGGAATCCTATCGTAGACCTCATCAAGGCTATAGGGCATCCGGTCAAGGAAACGATCCACAGTCGATTGCACTTCATCGTTGTCGCGGTACATTCGATTCAGCGCGAACTTGAGGCGCGACCATTCGAATTCACGCCCCACGAAGCTGGATACCCTGTCCTTCCACTGGGTAAGGAGACCCTCTTCGAAGAAGGCCACATTTACCCCGGAATCTCCGCAAGAAACCGCGTGGCCGGCGTTTAGCGGCCCGCTCACTTCAGGAAGCGACAAACGATCCAAGTCCAACTGCACTGCCCTATCCCAGATATCGGCCTCAACCTGGTTTTTGGTAAGGCTGGTGCCTTCGCTGGTGTCGAAGTTGGGCCTGTAAACGGTTGTGATCCAGACTTCGTCCGCAGCCAGGTGGCATATATATCCCAAAAGGAAAATCCGAGTTGCTGGCGACTGGGCGCTTTCATCGAGCAGTTCAGGGAAATTATCGAACATGGTTCGGGTGCCGGTGCCCACCTGACTGACTGAAAGGGGAGCGAAGTGGGTCTGCTCCCGGGGCCACTTCGTCATCGCGCGAATGTCCGGCGAAGTTGAGCCCAAATAAAAGCTGCCGATGTGGTCGTATACAGATCCCCAGTCAAGCTGCTCAGCAACCTGATGGGCGAGATAAATGTGCATGGGCAGGTTGGGCATTCTAAGCGTCCTGGTGCCTGGCCATGAAGGATCCAACGTCCTCCGACCGCATCACGAAGACACGATATCCACTCAATAGACGGATTCATGAGTGAATGCTGTCGGATGGGATGCCGTATTGTATATCGTTAGTTTTGGCTTGTCGAACGCCTTCCGAATGGCTGGCCGAACAACGAGTCATAGGCGTGCGAGTGATCGTCAAACAGGTAACCCAATTGCGAAGCGGCGACATCGACCGCGCCGCATTCTCTCAGGTGATAAACCGCCTCCAACAGCAGGTCTTTTTCGACCAGAAGGCTTACCGAGAACCAGCCGATTTCCTTGACGTTATAGACTCGGGCAATGGTAGGTCCGCGGAGGCCCGCAAGCATCGGCCGTGCCAGAATCATCCCGCTCACTTCGTCGGCGGACGAACCCTGCACATTCGCCGTTAACCGGAAGAAGGGTTCGGCACGCATGTGGGCTTCCATCATTTCAGTGAGGCCGTGAGCGAGTTCCAATGCGTCTGGTGATTTGTCCAACAAATCGGCGTTTGCCAATAGACACGCCTGTGATGTCAGGATCGTTCCGTCTTCCAACGTTTTCAAACGATTTTCGCGCAGGGTGGTTCCTGTGGCGGTAAGGTCGGCGATGAGGTCAGCGTAACCGGCGACCGGCGCCGCTTCCAGAGTACCTGAGGCCGGCGCGATGGTGAAGTAATTGATTCCTCGGTCGTACAGGAAGGAGCTAAGAAGCCTAGGGTACTTGGTGGCGATACGAAGCTGCTTGCCCTCTTGGCGAAAATCCAGTGCCAGGTCCGCCAAATCAGCCAAGGACGTGACGTCCAGCCACACGTCCGGCACGGCCAGGACCAATTCGCAGCGTCCGAATCCCAGGTTTTCAACGAGCACGGCAGCCCTGCGGTCATCCTCCCTGTACTCCAGAAGGCGGTCCATACCGGTTATTCCCAACTCGGCGCTGCCTTCTTCCACCTTGGCCGTAATGTCAGCGGTACGTTGAAAGAGAACCTCGACGCCAGGAATGGACGGGATAAACGCCGTGTAGCGGCGAGCATTTGGGCGTCGAACCGAAAGTCCACAGCCCTTCAAGAAATCCAGGGCAGGCTGATGCAGATCGCCGTCGCTGGGCAGTAGCAAGCGCAGGGATTGCTTACCGTTAGTCATTTTGGTTTCGCTCATTTCCTGCCATTGCCATATCTTTTTCGATGCCTGCCTCGATGCACGAGAGTTCAGACATTTCGCATCTCGAGATCGGCGTCTTCCGTCACGATTGCGACCTGAGTAAATCCTCGTAGCGAAGCAGAAGCTTGCGCTTCTTCAGCTGGAAGACCCGACACTTCCATTTCGACTCGAACGCCGCCCGCTCTCAACTCCCGGGCTACCCTTAACGCTGCTGACTGGGCAGATTCGTTTTGAGGAAGGACGAGCACGCTATCCGGATCATCGTAATTCTGTTGCGACGAGTCGAAGGTGAGCTCGGCCAGCGCATCCAGGTTGTAGGCAAATCCGAGAGCGGGCAGGCGACTGGTTCCTCCCAGGTCGCGGGCCAGCCCATCATAACGCCCACCACCGCCGATGGGGCTGGGCCAGTCCGGGTGGAATACTTCGAAGATTATCCCATTGTAGTATGCCAGGCCACGAACGAGGCCCAAGTCCAACACCACCTGCCCACGTGGTTCGGGCAGCAGCTGAAGAATCTTGCCCAGTCGTACAGCCGAGCTCGAGTCAGCTCCAGCCTCTCGTAATACGTTTTCAGCCAGCTGCATGGCTACGGAAGGCTCGCCTCTAACCTGCGCAAGTCTACTTGCTGCTTCGAGCGCCTGGTGCAGAGTCTGTTCGGCATCAGGACGTCGAATCTTTCGAAGCAGTCGCTCGACCACCTCTTCGGGCTTGCGCTGCCCCAACTGGTCCAGTGGATTCGACCGCAGGACTCCCAGCAGCACGTTCCGGGCCTCGTCGTCGTCCAGCCCATTGACCGCTTGACTCAGGTAATCATCGTCAGCCGCGCGACCAATGAAGTTAAGCCGCCGGGCCTTGTCCATCAGATCCCGAATTGCAGACGGGTCCTCGCTCAATTGAGGGACGCTTTGCACAACGTATGCCCTGGCCCTTTCAGACAACCCAAGTGGATCCAAAAGGCTGTTCAAAATGCCAAGATCTGCCAAGCGGAGAGTCCAGCCCGTTAAACCTGACTCTGAAAGGACAAACGAGGCCAGCTCGATCAGTTCAGCGTCGGCCATGACGCTGGAGGACCCGAGCAATTCACATCCAATCTGGGTGAATTGGCCGCCAGCCCGAGCATTCTCCGGGGATGCTAGGGCCGCACCGTCAAACCTGAATACCGGACCACAATACTGCCATCTGGCCGGTAGCTCGACTTGCCCGGCGTTTTCCAGGTAATGCCGCATGGCCGGCGCGGTGAACTCTGGACGAAGACTGACGGCTCTGCTCCCAGGATCGGCAAAGCTGAACAGCTGCGAAGCCAACTCTCCACCGGACTTGCGAAGGAACAACTCCGTGGGTTCCAGGAGTGGGGTCTCAATTGAGCGGTAACCGTAACTGGCAAGAAGTGAATCGAGACTGCGACGCAGTGCCTCCCGTGCCATGAGGGGGAGGCCAGTTAAATCAGACATATCGCGAAGTCGCGCGACTGGTGTTGCTGATTTCTCTGGGTGTCGATTCATTATCGTGAGGGCCATGCAATTCTACAGCGTGGGCCCGGAACTTTAAGACTCAGATCAATCCTGAATTTGAAAACCAATCTCTGAAATGTTCGATTAATCTACGGATGCGCGTTCAGTCCACCGTCTACGTACACCGGTTGCCCAGTCGAGTAGTCGCAGGACTCGGAGCAGAGATACACCAGCAGAGGCCCGATGTCTTCAGGACGTCCCTTGCGTCGAAGAGGCGTGTATCGAACGAGCAGTTCCTCCAACTGTTGTTCGATCGACTGTCCAGTGGAATCAATCCAGCCAGTGCCCAGGGCATTGACCCGGACATTGTGGCGTCCCCACTCAACAGCCAGAGAGCGAGTCAACGACAGCAAGGACGCCTGCGTAGCAGCGAAGGCGGACCCGTTGATCATTCCTCTTTCGGCCAGTTCCGACACAACATTGACGACGCGACCGTACTCTCCCTTCGCCATTCGCGGCAGTGCCTGCTGAAGGATAAGAAAGGGCATCCTCACGTTGCGAGTCTGGACCTCTTCCCAAGTAAGTTGCGAGATTTCTTCGAAGGGCGCGGCAAACATACTCCGGCAGTCGTTTACCAGGATGTCCAACCGGTCGTAATGGGCATCAAACTCCTGCATCACACGGGCGGCACTCACGTCTGAACCGGCGTTCATGACAGTCCCCCGGCTGCCGGGAGGCAACGCTTTCATCACCGTGTCCAAAAGGCGCTGAGTCCGCGCAACAGCGAAAACACTGGCCCCTGCCTCGGCCAGCGCTCCGGCAAGAAACGGAGCCTCGTCCCCACCTGAAGTAGCGAAAACTGCCACTCGGCCAGTCAGACTGTATTCCGGCAGCACCGGCATTTTGTTCTCCCTCTCTAAATTACACTGCCGTTGGAAGAATTGACTTACCCTTCTAAGGTTCCAACGGGATAACCGGCGCATGGCCAGTCGGAGTGATGCCTCCCGCCAGTCCACCGCCGTCGGCTATGATCATTTCGCCTGACATGTAGTCGGAAGCGCTTGAAGACAGGAAGACCGCCAACGGACCGAAGTCTTCCGGCTTACCCAGCTTGCCGATTGGCAGGAAATCGCCGGACCGGGGCAGGCTGGAAGTTGTTGCTCCCATGTCACCAGTGGGAACGAATCCGGGAACGATGCTGTTGGCGGTAATTCCGTGGCGAGCGAGGTTGAAAGACAGGACCCGGGTAAGCTGGATCATCCCGCCCTTGCTCGTGCAGTACATATAGATGTCGCGCCCGCCGCGCATTCCGAAACCAGAGGCCACGTTAATGATCTTCCCGTAACCCTGGTCCACCATGGGCTTTGAAACGGCACGTGAGCAAAAAAATGCGCCCGTCAGATTTACGTCCATTATGCGGTGCCATTCTTCGTCGGTAATGTCCCATATCGGCTTGCGGACATTGTCCTGCACGGCCCCGGCGTTGTTGATCAATACGTCAATCTTGCCAAACCTGGAAATGGCGGAATCCATCAGGTTGTCGACTTGGGCAGAGTCGGTTACGTCCGCCGCTATGGCGATGGCCGCGCCTCCCAAGGCCTTGACCTCGGCCACGGCCTCTTCTATTGGCCCGGAACGACGACCCGCAATGGCCAGTACGGCTCCGGCGCGAGCCAGCGCGCGCACCATCGCCAATCCCAGCCCGGTACCGCCACCGGTGATCACCACCGTTCTCCCTTCAAGGCTCAACGATTCAAGCATATGTTTCCTTAATAGAAACCGAACCCAGCGTTACAAGTACTAACTGCTCAGCGTGACATCCCCAGAGGTCAGGGTGATGAGTCGGCCATCATCCAACTTGAGAATCAAATTCCCCGTATCATCGACTCCCGTTGCGATGCCGGAGTGGACATTGGGACCGGAAGTCGCAGTAACCCGCCGCCCCGTCGTTTCCAGCATTTGGCGCCATTCTTGCAGTGGTGACTCGTCCCTATTCAGGTTTATGTAGAGGTCGTCAAGGTCCATAAACATCTGACGCAGCAGAAATTCTCTATCGACGGGACTTCCTGTAGCGGAGTCTAGACTGGTCGCCAAAGAGGAAATTTCTTCAGAACTTGCGACATTCAGGGCAACATTTATCCCGAGACCGAGGACAGCATAACATACGGTATCGCCTGCTATGGCGCTCTCGGCCAGAACTCCCGCGGCCTTCTTTCCGTCGAGCATAACGTCGTTGGGCCATTTGATTTTGGGGCTGAGACCCGTAGCCTTGAGGATGGCCCGAGCGACTGCCACTCCCCCGATCATGCTGATGTAAGGCAGCTTGTCGATTTCCGGACGGAAAACAACCGAAAAAAGGAGGTTGCCGGGTTGGGATACCCAACTGCGTCCCTGCCTTCCCCTCCCAGCCGTCTGCCGCTCGGCGATGACCACCGTACCTTCGTCAGCTCCTTCTTCAGCGAGCCTTGCGGCTTCGTCCATGGTGGAATTCAGCTCGTTGAAATAGAGGATTTGCCTGCCGACAATGTGGGTGAATAATCCATCCCGGAGCGTAGATGTTACAAGGCTTGGCATCAATTACCCTAATGATTCGAAGTTGCCGGTTTTAGGCCGCGGGAGTTTCAGCTACCAGCCGTGATCCACCTTATCTTGTAAAACTTCTACGAGGCGAGAAAGCGGCACACGCGCCTGGTACATGGTGTCGCGGTCGCGAATGGTGACCGCATGGTCGTCAAGTGTGTCAAAGTCAACGGTTACGCAGTAGGGTGTGCCAATCTCGTCCTGGCGACGGTAGCGTCTGCCGATGCTTTGAGCATCATCATACTGTGCAGCGAAATGAGAGCGCAGCATATCGTGCACGCGTCTGGCGGTTGGGGTGAGGCGCTCGTTTCGACTGAGCGGCAGGACCGCGACGGTGACCGGAGCCAAGCGGCGGTGGATTCGAGAGACAACTCGAATCGCGTTGCCGTCCGGTTCCTCATCGTAGGAATCCAACCAGAATGCGAGGGTGGCGCGGTCCACTCCACCCGAGGGTTCGATTACGTATGGGTAATACCGTGACTGGAGCTCGTCGTCGAAATACGACAGGTCTTCACCGCTAAACTCGGCGTGCTGTTTCAGGTCAAAGTCGGTGCGATCCGCGATGCCTTCAAGTTCAGCCCACCCCCAGGGAAAGCGGTATTCGATGTCGTAGCAATCCTTGGCATAGTGGGCAAGCTCGTCTGGCCCGTGGCGACGCAAACGGAGGTTTTCCGGACGGATTCCCAAGTCAACGTACCACTGGAAACGGTCATGAACCCATCGGTCCAGCCATTCCAGATCGGTATCCGGCCGAACAAAGAACTCGACCTCCATTTGCTCGAATTCTCGGGTACGGAAGGTGAAATTGCCTGGCGTGATTTCATTGCGGAATGACTTGCCAATCTGCCCTATGCCGAATGGCAGTTTTTTGCGACTGGAATTGACCACGTTTGGGAAATTGACAAATATCCCCTGCGCCGTTTCTGGGCGCAGCCATACCTCATTTGCCGTGTCTTCGACGGGTCCCATGAAGGTGCGAAACATCAAATTGAAGCGGCGCGGGTCAGTCAATTCACCGTTGCAGTCGGGGCACCGCAGGGACTTCGCTGTATCTGCACTGACCGCTGCGGAAGTGTCAATTCCTGCGTCTTCCAGCAGGTGGTCCTGCCGAAATCGTTGATTGCATTCGCGGCATTCAACCAGGGGATCGCTGAAGTTTTCCAAGTGCCCGCTCGCTTCCCAGGTGCGGGGGTGCATCAGAATTGCGGCATCCAGTCCGACCATGTCGTCCCGCCCCGAAACGACCGATCGCCACCAAGCATCCTTGACATTACGCTTTAGTTCGACTCCCAATGGCCCATAGTCCCAGGTCGAACCGAGTCCACCGTAAATTTCGCTGCTCTGAAAAACGAATCCGCGTCGCTTGGAGAGTGACAATATTTTGTCCATGTCAGCGTAAGGAAGTGTGCGGGCCACTGGACAACCTCCATGGGTAGGCGAAGAAAATGAGCATTCAGGTTACCAATGGCGAAGGCTTCACGCAATCCGCTGAACGAAAAGCAGTCTTCTTGATGCGGTATGCATGCCAAACTCGTGAATCCCTGCTTGACACTTGTCCCGTTGCTTGATAAATTGTCAGTCCCACCGAAACGTGTGCGGAGTATTACGTATGCCAACAGTAAACCAGTTAGTGCGAAAAGGGCGTAAACCTGTCCGCAAGCGGACGAAGGCTCCTGCGATGCACTGGGTTCAGAATTCCCTGCGCAACAGGGTTAAATGGGGACCCGGCTGCCCTCAGCGGCGTGGTGTCTGCATTCAAGTGCGAACCATGACTCCCAAGAAGCCCAACTCTGCACTGCGGAAGATCGCTCGCGTAAGACTGACGAACGGCGTAGAAGTGACCGCTTACATCGGTGGCGAAGGGCACAATCTCCAAGAGCACTCGGTGGTCTTGATTCGTGGCGGCAGAGTAAAGGATCTTCCCGGTGTCCGCTATCACGTCGTCCGAAGCGCTCTTGACTGCGAAGGCGTGAACGACCGGCGCCAGGGAAGGAGCAAATACGGCGCAAGTCAGCCTCGCCGCTCGTAGAGCTGGCGCGGTTAACTACCGAACCTTGATCCGCAAGGCGCACATCACTATGAGCGCCTCGAAAAGAACTGTAAGGGTGTAAGAACCGATGTCAAGAAGAAGGCGCGCCGAGCGCCGCGCCACTGCGCCCGACCCGCGCTTCAACAACGTGGAATTGGCCCGGTTTATAAACCGACTGATGATCAAAGGCAAGAAGTCCACCGCTCAGCGGGTGACTTACAACGCTTTTATGATAATACAGGGCGAAGCGAATCGAGAGCCGCTGGAAGTGTTTCAGCAGGCCCTTCGCAATGCTACCCCCGCCGTAGAGGTCCGTCCCAAGCGTGTGGGCGGTGCAACCATACAGGTGCCCACCGAGTTGCGCACCGAGCGGAGTGAGGCGCTGGCGATGCGCTGGCTCATACGAGGAGCCAGGTCGCGGAAGGGTATGCCCATGCGAAGAGGGCTGGCGTTGGAACTGATGGATGCTTCACGTGGAGAAGGTTCGGCTGTACGCCGAAGGGAGGAATTGCACCGGATGGCTGAGGCCAACCGTGCCTTTGTTCATTACCGCCGTTAACTCTGGTGGTCGTGGAGACAGGTTGCTCTCCCCTCTGTGCCAATCGAAATGGAGAACACATTCCCAATAGACAAAATCCGCAATATCGGTTTCATAGCCCACATCGACGCAGGAAAAACCACGGTAACTGAGCAGGTGCTTTACGCCACCGGTCGCATACACCGTGTTGGTGGCGTTGATGACGGCACGACCGCGATGGACTGGATGCCTCAGGAAAAGGAACGAGGCATCACGATAACAGCCGCGGCTACCAGCGCCCAATGGCAGGATTGTCGCATCAACATCATCGACACTCCGGGCCACGTCGATTTCACCGCCGAAGTAGAGCGCTCCTTGCGTGTGTTGGACGGCGGTGTTGTTGTTCTTGATGCAGTTGCCGGAGTGCAGTCGCAATCCGAAACAGTCTGGCGCCAGGCGGACACCTACTCCGTCCCCAGAATCTGTTTCGTCAACAAGATGGACCGGGTCGGCGCTAGCTATGAACGCACCTTGGACTCCATTCGCAAAAGGCTGAACGGCAATCCCGTGCCCATCCAGTTGCCCATGGGGGAGGAAGCGGAGTATCGCGGAACTATCGACCTCATCGGAGGGAGTGCCACCGTTTATCCCGTCGGACGCAGCACCCGGAGCAGCGCGGAAGACTACGAAGAGATGCCGGTACCGGCCGAGTTTGAAGAGGACTATCAGCGTTATCGTCAAGAGATGATAGAAAAGATAGTCGAGACGGATGAGCAGTTGCTCATCCGTTATCTTGAGGGAGAGGAACTGCCTCCGGACGACCTTCGCAACGCCCTGCGCCGCGCCACCGTGGATCAAACCCTAGTTCCCGTCCTTTGTGGCAGCGCTATCTCTGGCAAAGGAGTACATCCGCTGCTGGACGCTGTTCTCCTCTACCTGCCATCTCCTTCTGATGTCCCTCCAGTCGAAGGCATCAGTCCCCGCACAGATGAAACTGAACTCCGTTACCCCGACGAAGATGGTCCGTTGGCGGCATTGGCCTTCAAGGTCGCCACCGATCCCTACGTGGGACGCCTTGTTTTTCTCAGAATCTATTCTGGAAGAGTGAAGGCCGGGGCCTCGGTGCAAAACGTCTCCCGCAAGGGCCGTGAGCGGATGGGACGCCTGCTTCTGATGCACGCAAACCACCGCGAGGAACTGGAAGACGTTACAGCGGGTAATATCTGCGCCGCTGTTGGCCTCAAGAACACCTTTACTGGGGACACTATCTGCGCCGACGTGGATCAGGTCATACTCGAACCGCCCAAGTTCCCCAGCCCCGTGGTATCTGTGGCCATTGAACCAATGACGCGCGCGGACCAGGACCGGTTGAGCGATGCTCTCCGCAAACTGTCCGACGAAGATCCAACCTTTGTTGTCCGCTTCAATGAGGAAACCGGGCAGACGGTAATGTCGGGCATGGGCGAGTTGCATCTCGAAGTGCTCGTGGACCGGATGAGGCGGGAGTTCAATGTCGAGGCCCAGGTGGGAAGGCCGCGGGTCTCCTATCGTGAGACGGTCACTCGCTCATATCGCTCGGATGCCCGTTTCGTGCGGCAGACGGGCGGGCATGGACAATACGGGCATGTGGTTGTCGTGCTCGAACCGCTGGACCAGGGGGAAGGCATTCAGTTCGTGAATGACATAGCCGGCGGCGTAATTCCCCGAGAATACATCTCTGCCGTGGAACGCGGCGTTCGTGAAGCACTAGACAACGGGCCTCTGGGCGGTTATCCTCTTGTGGATTTGAAAGTAACTCTGGTGGACGGCAGCTATCACACTGTCGATTCATCGGAGATGGCTTTCCGTAGCGCCGGTATGATGGCTATCCGCGAGGGCGTAAGCAAGGCGGCACCAGCTTTGCTGGAACCGATTGCAAACTTGGAAGTGGTTACACCTGGAGACTTCCTAAGCGACGTCATCGGCGATTTGGGAACCCGACGGGCGCAAATCAGGACCATTGAAGGCCAGGAAGGCATTCAGACGGTTCGGGCGCTTGTTCCACTGGGAGAAACTTTCTCCTACACCACGGCGTTGCGATCCATTACGCAAGGGCGGGCCTCCTATACTATGGAGTTCCGCTACTACGAGCCGGTTCCCGAGGGGTTGCTCCGAACCCTGCTCTAGCAGATCAGCTGGAGTGCCTGGGGCTGATTCGGCGCAGCTTTTCGGGTTAATTTTTTGAGTGGATTTACCCAGAGGATTCGTCCTCCGGGGCATGTGAAGAAGGCGTATGCAGGCAAGGCAGAAAGTCAGAATCATACTAAAGGCGTTCGACCACAAGATGCTGGACACTTCTACCGGGCAGATCGTTGAGACTGCCGAACGAACCGGCGCAAGGGTCGCTGGGCCTGTTCCTCTGCCGACGCACATTCGCCGCTTCTGTGTTATTCGCGGCCCACACGTGGACAAGGACTCGCGCGAGCATTTTGAAATTCGCACCCACAAGCGTTTGATAGACATACTTGAACCCACCTCAAAGACCATTGATTCGTTGACCCGTCTGAATCTTCCTGCCGGTGTTGACATATCAATTAAACTGTAAATTCCCGTTTCGCGAATTCACTCATTGTGTCTGCGGTTAACAGTGTGCGGCTACGCAGCTAAGTGAGTTAGCAGCCAAACCTTCAAGGTCGGTAAACAATGCTTCAAGGATTTCTAGGAAAGAAAATAGGAATGACCCAGCTGTTCAGGGAAGACGGCAGCGTCGTTTCTGTCACTCTGATCGAGGCCGGCCCATGTGTCGTAACCCAGGTCAAGACGGTAGATAGCGACGGATATGAGGCCGTCCAACTTGGCTTTGGAGAATCCAAACGACCCAACAAGCCAATGCAGGGTCACTTTCGGCCCAGCCGCGCAAGCCGATATGTGCGAGAAGTGAAGGCCAATGACACATCGGAGTTCTCCGTAGGCCAGACTGTTGGTGTGGACATCTTCACCGAAGGGGAGAAGGTGGATATCATTGGTCGCTCGAAGGGCCGTGGTTTCGCTGGCACAATGAAAAGGCACGGCTTCGGTGGCGGTCCCCGTACCCATGGTCAGTCTGACCGTGCCCGGGCTCCAGGTTCCATTGGCGGTGGCACCACTCCCGGGAAAGTGTTCAAAGGCCTGAAAATGGCCGGACACATGGGAAATCGCCGCATTACGGTTAAAGGATTGGAAATAGTAAAGGTTGATACCGACCGGAACATCCTGGCTGTTAAGGGGGGAATCCCTGGGGCCCCGAACAGCCTGGTGCAGATCCGGCGGACTTCCTGATCCGGCAGGCAACGACATTATGCAAGTCCCAATTAGAAATCAGTCAGGCGATACTGTCGACAACATCGAGCTCGATGATCTGGTGTTCAACGTGCCCATGAACAGGACGTTGGTTCACCAGGCTATGGTGATGTATCAATCAAACCGTCGACAGGGCACCCACGACACCAAGACCCGAGCCGAGGTTTCAGGCGGTGGGCGGAAGCCTTGGATTCAGAAGCACACCGGTCGTGCCCGGCAGGGAAGCACCAGGTCGCCGCAATGGCGTCACGGTGGAGTGGTGTTTGGCCCCCACCCGCGTAGCTACCGCAAGGGAATGCCGAAAAGAATGCGACGCCACGCACTGCGCTGTGTCCTGTCGGACAAGGCCCGCAGCGAGCGCATTGTTTGCTTGGATTCGATGGACGGTGTGGACGGCAAGACCAGTTCGATGGCGGGGCTGTTGCAGCGCCTGAACGTGTCTGGTTCTGCATTGGTGGTAACTGTGGGAACAGTGCCCGAGGTGGTCCGCGCGGCTAGCAACTTGCAAAAGATCTACACTCTCCCCGTTAACCAATTGAACGCGGAAGCCCTGCTTGCCAGAGATACCGTGATCATTACGGTTGAGGCAGCGCGATGGGCAGAAGATAATCTTTCGTCCGACCCTCACGGTCGAAGGGGACGACAAGAAGCTACATCTGCGGCGCGAACGGATAATGGAGCACCGCTTCTAGAAGCAGCGGACGACACTGAAGAGGACGGTGAGTAACATGGATATTCACCGGGTTCTTGTCAAGCCTACTATCACTGAGAAGAGCACAATTCTTCAAGAGACTGGAAAATACACCTTTGAAGTGGCACTTCGCGCCAACAAGGTGGAAGTCAAGGAAGCCGTCGAAAGGAATTTCGGTGTCGACGTTCTGGACGTTAACATTTCGAAACTGCGGGGCAAGAGGAAGCGCTATGGCCCGCGCCTGGTGAAACAGCCCGATACCAAGAAAGCCGTGGTGACATTGAAGCCGGGTGACCGCATCAATCTCATCGAAGGGCTGTAGAGTAAGAACCTATGCCTTTGAAGAATTACAGACCGGTTACTCCAGGAACCCGGAATGCGGTTCGCGCTTCTTTTGAGGAAATCACGGCCAGGAAACCAGAGAAGTCTCTTATTTCCCGGAAGAAGAACCATGCTGGCCGAAATAACCGCGGCCGCATTACCGCCCAGGGTCGCGGCGGGGGATCCCGGAGGATGTACCGCGAGGTTGATTTCAAGCGGAAGAAAGACGGCGTACCAGCCAGGGTCCAATCCATTGAATACGACCCCAACAGGACTACCCGCATTGCGCTGATTTTTTATGCTGATGGCGAAAAGAGCTACATCTTGGCGCCACATGGACTTTCGGTCGGCGACGTCGTGCAGTCTGGGCCCGATGCCGAGGTCAGCTTGGGAAATACCCTTCCATTGACGAACATACCGACTGGTACGGTAGTGCATAATCTCGAACTAACTCCAGGTCGAGGTGGTCAATTGGTGAGGGGTGCCGGCACGGGTGCACAGGTTCTCTCCCGAGAAGGCGAATACGTACTTATCAGGCTTCCGTCCGGCCAAATGAGGCGTGTGCTGCTTCGATGCAGGGCGAGCGTGGGACAGCTTTCCAACCCGGATCATAAGAACGAAAGCCTGGGGAAAGCCGGTGCCTCACGCCATATGGGAAGGCGCCCGCACGTGCGCGGAGTGGCAAAGAATCCGGTGGATCATCCGCATGGCGGGGGTGAAGGCCGGTCTCCCATCGGAATGCCCGGACCCAAATCGCCTACCGGCAAACCCACCCTTGGTTACAAGACTCGAGATCGCAAGAAGGCGTCCAGCAAGTTCATCGTACGCCGGGGCAGGAGACGCTAGAATGTCCCGCTCTATTAAGAAAGGGCCATACATCCATCCGAAACTGATAAAGAAAGTGGAGCAGGTTCAGCGCTCCGGAGCAAACACGGTCATCAGAACGTGGTCGCGCGCCTCCATGATAATGCCTGAAATGGTTGGACTGACCATTGGCGTTCACGACGGGCGCAGGCATGTGCCGGTGTTTGTCACGGAGAACATGGTTGGGCACCGTTTGGGAGAGTTTTCTCCGACACGGACCTACCGTGGGCACATTGCGCGCTCAGAACGTTCCAGCAGGGTGAGGTAACGGTTTGCCGCCAGTTCGTGCAGTTGCCAAAAAGCTTGGAGCCTCCCAGAAAAGGCTCAAACCCATTTTGGACTTGGTGAGGGGGCAGCGTGTTGACGACGCGTTGAACACTCTCAAGTTGTTGCCTTCTCCTTGGGCACAGCCTGTCGCCAAAGTGGTGCAGTCTGCTGCAGCCAATGCTGAGAACAACATGCTTATGGATCGAGATAATCTGCGAATCGTGCAGATTACCGCAGACAACGCAACTTCCCTCAAGCGTTTTCGGCCTCGCGCCAGGGGTCGCATTGGGCGCATTACCAAGCGAAGCAGCCACGTTACCGTAGTGGTGGACGAAGAAGAGGAATAGGAGACTGGGAATGGGCCATAAAACCCATCCATACGGCTTTCGGCTAGGGATAATCAAGGACTGGAAAGCTCATTGGTACGCCCCCAACGGGTCTGCGTATCGCAGGTTGGTCAAAGAGGACCTGAATCTGCGGGACAGCATCAGGAATGAATACAAGGCATTCTCGGATGCGGGTATCGCGAAGGTCGAAATTGACCGGGGCGCTCAGGACAGCGTAATTAACATCCATTCAGCGCGACCAGGAATCCTCATCGGTCGCGACGGTGAACGAGTAAAGAACCTCAGGGCCAAACTGGAAGCGATTACCAAGAGCCGAGTACAGCTCAATATCTTGGAAATTGATCAACCGGAGTTGAATGCCTACCTTGTAGCTCGCAACGTGGCTGACCAGCTTGAACGTCGAGTAGCGTACCGTCGAGCAATGCGACAAGCGGCACAGCGTGCCATGCAAGCTGGAGCCGAAGGTATCAAGATCATTGTGAAAGGGCGCATTTCAGGTTCGGAAATCGCACGTACTGAGAAGTTGATGCTGGGGCAGGTCCCACTTCATACGCTCAGGGCGGATATCGATTATTCCTTGGCCGAAGCCCATACCATTATGGGCAGGGTGGGAGTTAAGGTCTGGGTCTATACCGGAGAGGTCATGCCCGCCCAGACTGAAGAAGCTGCAGAGCTTGAAAATATTGAAGTAACCGTACAAGCTGGAGAACCAGACGAGGAACTTGACCAGCTCTTGGAACAGGTGATTGACTAGTTGGTCAGTCACCGCAGGATTAATCGGTAGGTAACTGGAGAATAGAGATGCTCCAACCGAAGCGTACAAAGTACAGGAAGCAGTTCCGTGGACGGATGCGAGGGGCTGCAGTCACTGGCAGCAGTGTCAATGCGGGGGAAGTGGGCCTCAAGGCCATGGAACCTGGCTGGATCACGGCACGTCAGATTGAGTCGGCCCGGATAGCGGTTACCCGCCACCTCAAAAGGGGCGGCCAGGTATGGGTTAGGGTCTTTCCAGACAAGTCAGTAACCAAAAAACCGGCCGAGACTCGGATGGGCGGCGGCAAAGCTGGGGTTGACTTCTGGGTTGCCGTAGTCAAGCCAGGGCGCATTTTATTCGAGGTTGCCGGTGTACCGCAGAATGAAGCGGTTGAGGCGTTGCGCTTGGCTTCCCAAAAACTGCCAGTGGCAACCAAAACTGTATTCCGCGACCGTCTGGCGACTGCTGCCAGCAATGCTGTCGCTTAACATCATTATGCGTATTCACGAAGTCAGAGAACTCAGCGACGAGCAACTCCACGAAGAGTTGGACAAGGCGGGCCGCGAACTCATGAATCTTCGATTCAGGGCGGCGACCAACCAGTTGCCTAACTCCAACGAGCCAGCTACCGTCCGGAAGACCATTGCTCGCCTGCGTACTGTCATCCGCGAACGACAGATTATGGGGGAAAGCTAGTGGTAACCAGAGCTACGCGGAAGATCCGGACCGGATCGGTGGTGCGTGTCAAACAGGACAAGACCGCCATTGTGGAAATGGTTTGGAAGCAGCGACATCGTCTTTATCACAAGCAGGTGAGACGAGTTGCTCGCTTTTATGTCCATGACCCGGAAAACCAGTGCCAACTGGGAGATCTGGTACGCATTGAGGAAACTAGGCCTATTTCCAAGACCAAACATTGGCGTCTGTTAGAGATATTGGATCGCCGTCAGGTAGCTGAGGTGCGACCTATCGAGCTGGAGGGGGACGCCGAAACCGCAATGGAACCTGAAGTTGAGGATGACACACTGGAAATGGAAGAGGATATCGATCCCGATATTCTTGACCAACTGACTTCCGCGGGTGTTGATTTCGACGACGTGGAAGAAAACTGAGGAATGGTTTCCAATGTGGATTGAGTACCGAGGATTACCGGAATGATACAGACTTATACCAGGCTAACGGTGGCGGACAACAGCGGTGCAAAAGTTATCCGCCTCATTAATATCCCCGGCAGCGGTCGGCGCAAATACGCCAGTGTTGGCGACATTGTCGTATGCAATGTCCGCGAAGCGGCACCCAACTCGCCTGTCCGAAAGGGGGATGTGGTGCGCGCCGTGGTCATCCGGCAAGCTCAGGCACGCCGCAGGCCCGACGGTACATACATTAAGTTTGACGACAACGCCGCTGTGCTGATAGCAGAAAACCTGAATCCAAGAGGGACCCGTATTTTCGGTCCTGTTGCCCGCGAATTGCGAGACAAGGGGTTCATGCGCATAGTCTCTCTCGCTCCGGAGGTGGTCTGATGCGTATTCGTGCCGGAGACACAGTCTTGGTTATCGCCGGAAGAGACAAGGGCAAGACCGGCAGGGTGGAACGCAATTACCCCGAAGAAAATCGTGTGGTGGTCGAAGGCGTAAATGTAGTCACGAAACATATGCAGGGGCGGCCCGGTGTCCGGCAGTCCGGGCGCATTCAGATGGAAGCGCCACTGCATGCTTCAAATGTTGTACTCATCTGCAATAAGTGCAACCAACCCACCAAGGCGCGAGTTTCATTTTTGGAAACCGGGTCGAAGGTCAGGAGTTGCAACAAGTGCCAGGAAGTGATCGACGATGCTCGATGACGAGACCCAGCAGCAAGAATCAGAAATAGCACAGGCGGACGGAACTTCGGGAGAACGCCGCTCCAACCGGCGCCAGCGTAGTGGTGGCGATTCCGGTGCCGCGGTGGCCGAAGCCGATGCCCCGCCACCTGCTCCCAGACTGAAGGACCAATTCCGCAGCGAAATCATCCCGCAGATGATGCGAGAGTTCAACTACGCCAATCCGATGGAAGTGCCACGGCTGCAGAAGATTGTGCTTAACATCGGCTTGGGAGAGGCTCTGGTCAACGGCCGGGCGCTGGAAGCAGCCACCCAGGATCTGACCACCATCACTGGCCAGAAGCCAATTACAACCCGCGCACGTAAGTCGATAGCGGGCTTCAAGATACGCCAGGGCAACACAATAGGCGCAGCTGTAACCCTTCGCGGCGATCGGATGTATCACTTTTTGGAC
Source organism: Dehalococcoidia bacterium (assembly GCA_963667415.1). Classification (GTDB taxonomy): domain Bacteria; phylum Chloroflexota; class Dehalococcoidia; order Lucifugimonadales; family UBA3495; genus VXOI01. The sequence goes on from OY763410.1 coordinate 2,722,631, forward strand.
CGTTTGGTTAATACTGCGCTGCCTCGCATCCGCGACTTTCGCGGTATACCCAGACGCGGAATGGATGGGCGGGGAAACTTTTCGCTCGGGATCAGGGAACAGATAATCTTTCCCGAAATCGACTATAACTCCATCGACCGGATCCGCGGCCTCCAGGTGACAATTGCCACCACTGCACGGAACGACGCCGAGGCGATGCGACTGCTTGAACTCTATGGGTTCCCCTTCATCAGAGAGACTTAACGGAGGCGCGGAGTGGCCAAGACATCTCAGATTCAGAAGTGGCTGAAGAAGCCCAAGTACCAGGTGCGGGCTTACAATCGTTGCGGTCGATGTTTTCGCCCTCGTGCATACATCCGCCATGCCGGCCTCTGCCGGATTTGCTTCCGAGAATTGGCCCTGACCGGTGAGTTGCCCGGCGTTCGCAAGGCGAGCTTGTAAGTGGAGATCCCGCGCTTTGCGTTGCTCTCAACCAGATTCAGAATTTATTCCCCCAGCGCAGGGAGACGATTAACAGATGCCCGTAACTGATCCCATAGCAGACATGCTGACCCGTATCAGAAATGCCATCCAAGCGCGGCATGATTCTGTAATGATGCCCCACTCCAAAATGAAGGTTTCCATTGCGAGGATTTTGAAGGAAGAGGGTTTCATTCGGGATTTTGACTCCCCGCGCGGTCAGGCACACCCCACTCTGCGCCTTCATTTGACCTACAGGGAAGGCCGTCAATCCGCTATCGCGGGTCTCAAGCGAATTAGCAAACCCGGGCTGAGAGTCTACGTGGGGAAGGGAGAGATTCCCCGCGTGTACGGCGGTCTCGGTCTAGCCATCGTCTCTACGTCTCGCGGCGTGATGGCCGGAAGACGGGCGTGGCGTGAAGGTATCGGAGGAGAATTACTCTGTTATGTCTGGTAACGAAAATGGAAACGGCAACACAGCGAGCCGTACACTTTCGCGAATCGGGCGACGCACTATCTCCTTGCCAACCGGTGTCCAAGTGGATGTTGGGTACGGAGAAGTAACAGTCAGCGGACCCCGAGGCACCCTCAAGCAGGAATATCATCCTGACGTTGTGGTGAAGGTCGAAGCTGGTGAGGTAGTGGTGGAACGTCTCAGCGACCGGAAGTTCCATCACGCTCTGCATGGTTTGACCCGTAGTTTGATCGCCAACGCAGTGACTGGCGTAACCGACGGCTATACGAGGACGCTGGAACTGATGGGTGTTGGGTACCGGGTACAGGCAGCCGGCGATGGCATAGTTCTCAATGTCGGTTACAGCCATCCGGTCGAGATTCATCCTCCCGAAGGCGTGACTATGGAAGTTGAAGGCAACAACCGTGTCCACGTCCGCGGAATTGACAAGCAAAAGGTGGGGCAACTGGCGGCACAGGTCCGAAGGGTGCGCCCGCCCAATGCCTACAAGGAAAAGGGTATCCGCTACCAGGGCGAGGTTCTTCGCTTCAAGCCCGGCAAGTCGGCGGCCCGCAAAGCTTAAAGACAAAGGCCGGTACGGAACGGAACCGGCAGAAACGAGACAGTTATGCCAAAAGATAAGAACGCAAGGCACCTCCGCAAGGTGCGCCAAGAGCGTGTCCGAAAGAAGGTTTCAGGGACACCGGAGCGGCCCAGGCTCTCGGTATTTCGCAGTCTAAAGCACATCTACGCCCAAGTCATTGACGATACAACGGGGCGGACAATCGTGGCCGCTTCCAGCCAGGAGCCCACAGGAAACGGCAGTGGGGAAGAGGCCGGGACCAAGACGAATGTCTCCAGTTCCGTGGGTAAGATCCTGGCAGAGCGAGCGTTGGCCGCCGGTGTCAGCCGTGTGGTTTTTGACCGCGGGGGCTGCAAGTATCACGGCCGGGTAAAGGCCCTCGCCGATGGCTCTCGCGAGGGTGGGCTCCAGTTTTAGGGCCCAACAAAGGAAGAATCGGGAGGCAATAACCTCAGATGGTACAAGCTCCACCAAGCAGACGCGGCGGACAAGGAAGGGGCGGCCCTGGCCGCTCGGGCCCGCCGGGTCAGAACAGGCAGCCCCGCGGAGAAGGCGGAGACGGGCGTGGCAGAGGTCCGCGTGACGGCCGCGGCCCGCGGGATCGTGCTCCACGTGAGGAAGACACCGGTGGGTTCTCCGAACGGGTCGTGTACACTCGCCGGATTGCCAAGGTGGTGAAGGGAGGCCGTCGTCTACGCTTCAACGCTCTAGTCGTTGTCGGCGATGGGCAGGGCACGGTCGGAGCCGGATTGGGTAAGGCTCTTGCTATACCCGATGCCGTTCGCAAGGGAAACGCAGTGGCTCGCCGGGAGATGGTGACGGTTCCTCTGAGGGGCAGTACCATTCCTCAGCAGATCACCGTGAAGAAGGGTGCCACAATCGTTTTGATAAAGCCAGCTCGTGAGGGAACCGGTGTTATTGCAGCCGGGGCCATGCGTGCGATTTTGGAACTGGGCGGCATCAAGGACGTCGTTGGCAAGTCGTTGGGGTCTCGCAACCCCATCAACATCGTCTATGCCACCATCGAGGCGTTGCGACAACTCAAAGATCCTGCAACGGAACTGGCCAAACGAGGCATCCGTCCTCATACAACTCCCCAGGCCCAGGAATCGACGGACAATACGGAAGCAGAGGGACAGCCTGTCGCAGCGTAAAGCGGCTAGCGAAAACAACATATGTCTGAATTAAAAATCACGTGGACGCGAAGCTGCATAGGGCGGCCCGGGAACCAACGGGAGATAATCCGCTCCTTGGGTCTGCATCGTTTGCATCACACCGTCGTGCATCACGACACGCCTACTATCAGAGGCATGGTCAAGAAGGTTGAACACCTTTTGAAAGTCGAGGAGGTGCAGGACTGCTCATGATGCAACATCAAGTAACGTCTCCGAAGGGGGCGCGACGTAATCGAAAGCGCATTGGTCGGGGCGACGCCGCGGGCCAGGGAAGCACCGCGGGACGTGGCATGAAGGGACAAAAGTCCCGATCAGGCCGTGGTCCGCGAGTGGGGTTTGAAGGTGGCCAGTTGCCGCTGATCAAAGGACTCCCCATGCGCCGGGGCTTCAACAACATCTTCAAGACTTATTATTCTCTCGTCAAGCTGGAAACCCTCGACATGTTCCAGGCTGGAGAGACCGTCACGCCGGAGGTGTTGGTCGAGCGAGGTTACCTGCGTAACCTCAACCAGCCGGTTAAAGTCGTGGGCGGCGGCGAACTGACCAAGCCTTTGACAGTGGTGGCGCACAAGTTCACTCGCTCTGCGCGAGCGGCAATTGAAGCAGCCAACGGGACGACGGAGGACGCAGCCACCAGATGATGGCGGCGGAGACACAGGGAGGGCGGTTTCCCCGTCTCCTTCAAGCAGCGATAGACGCTTTCAGTCTGCCCGATCTCCGGGCGAAAATCCTGTTTACGCTGGCCATTCTGGCGCTTTACCGTTTCATCGCCCACATACCGCTGCCAGGCATAGACCAGGTGCAGCTGGATAACCTGTTCCGAAATAATGAACTGCTTGGGTTCCTCGACCTGTTCAGTGGCGGGGCTCTCAGCAGGATGAGCATAGTCGCCCTCGGTGTTTTCCCCTACATAACCGCCTCTATCGTGATCCAGTTGCTGACCCCGGTGATCCCCCAGCTCCAGGAATTGTCCCGCGAAGGCGAGGCCGGCCGGGCCACGATGAATCGCATCATCCATTGGCTGACGGTGCCTATCGCATTGGCGCAGGGCTATGGGCAGTTGGTGCTGCTCCAACAGAGCAATGTACTCACCAACGTGGGGTTCACTGGAGACGCACTTCTACCCACCGTTGCCGCCCTCCTTTCCATCACCGCCGGCACCATTTTCCTGGTCTGGTTGGGCGAAATGATCACCGAGAGAGGTATCGGAAACGGTATTTCTCTGATTATCTTCGCAGGGATCGTGGCCGGCTTCCCGAGCCTGATGACTCAGGGATTCCTTGACCGCGACAATGTTCTCGGTATTGGTTTCTTCGCTATCATCGGCGTGCTGATCATAGCCCTTATTGTGCTGTTCAATGAGGCTCATCGCCGCATTCCAGTACAGTACGGACGCAGCATCTTCCGTGGTGGGAGGATGTATAGACAAAGTGGCGCAACTTACCTTCCGTTGCGTATAAATTCAGCGGGGATGATTCCTCTCATATTCGCGTTTTCGATTGTCATATTGCCGGGGACCATCGCGACCTACTTCTCCACAAACACGTCGTGGATCGGAGATGTGGCGAATTTCTTCGCCGTATTGCTGGTGCCCACTTCGCCCTTGTATTGGGTGATGGTGTTCATCCTTGTGGTGCTGTTCACCTTCTTCTACACCTTGGTCATTTTCAATCAGCAGAATCTGGCGGAGAACTTGCAGAGGAACGGCGGCTTTGTCTTGGGAATAAGACCAGGCAGACCGACCCAGGACTATCTCAACAGGGTTATAGTCCGGATAACCATGGGTGGGGCCCTGTTTCTGGGGTTTGTTGCCATCGTTCCTTATTTGGCGTCCCTGGTCACCGGAGTTCAGGCCATTTCCCTGAGCAGCACGAGTCTGCTCATCATGGTGGGCGTTGGGCTGGACACGCTTAGACAACTGGAAGCACAGCTTATGATGCGAAATTATGAGGGGTTCCTGAGATAACCGTGGCAGGAGATTTGAGGCTGGTGCTTTTCGGCCCACCGGGCGCAGGAAAAGGCACCCAGGCACAGTTGCTTGTCGATCAATACAACTTGGACCATGTTAGTTCAGGTGATATCTTCCGGCACAATCTGCGCCAGGGGACTCCGCTGGGCCTTCGAGCCAAGGAGTACATGGATAGAGGCGAACTGGTACCCGACGAAGTTGTCATCGACATTTTGTTGGACAAAATTATGTCCATCAATTCCAAAAAGGGATTCATACTCGACGGTTTTCCGCGAAATACCCGCCAGGCGCAGGAGCTCGAAGAAGCCCTGACCTTGAAATCCCGAAATGTCGACAAGGTGCTGCACATCAACGTCTCGGAAGATGAACTCACTCGTCGCTTGGGAGGCCGATACGTGTGCCGCGACTGCCAGGCCCCTCACACGATCATGGACTCAGCTCGCGTACCGTCCTGCGAGCGTTGCAACGGAGACCTGTACCAGCGCAACGACGACAGGCCGGAAGCCGTGCAAAAGCGGATATACGTTTACCGAGAGGAAACCACACCGGTGTTGGATTTTTACCGACAGCGGGGCCTCTTGTCTGACATCCCTGGACAAGACACAGTCGATGGTGTGTTTCAAAGCATAGTGGCGGCTCTGTAACCCCACATTTGCTGCTGACTTTCCATCAAATGTATTTCAGAGTATAATATTACAGTGAATCGCAAACGAAAAAAAGAAACAGCCTCCACATCTCCCTCGTCCTACTCCGGCGGGATTACGATCAAGTCCCAGCCGGAACTGGACTTGATGCGAAAGGCGGGAGAAATCGTCGGTGAGACGTTAGACCTGTTGAAGGCTTCCATCGAACCGGGGATGACAACTCGCGACCTCGACCGCATAGCCTTCAAAGAAATAACACGGCGCGGGGCGAGTCCCACCTTTAAGGGTTATCGCGGCTTTCCCGCAACAATATGTGCTTCCATCAACGAAGAGATCGTGCATGGAATACCCAGCAAGAGAATTATCAAGGAAGGCGACATCGTCAAAGTCGATGTCGGCGCTACCTACGAGGGATTCATCGGAGACGCTGCGGTAACCCTTTCTGTGGGTGAAGTCAATGAAGCCCTGTCAAAGCTGATGGAAGATACCCGTCGTGGCCTTGAAGAAGGCATTAGGGCTGCAGTGCCCGGTGCCAGGGTTGGAGACATTGGCGCTGCCGTCCAGGCCTATGGAGAATCACGCGGGTACGGCGTCGTTCGCGAGTTCGTCGGTCACGGTGTGGGAAGGTTCCTTCACGAGGACCCGCAAGTCCCTAACTATGGCGTGGCTGGAAGAGGCCCGCTGTTGCGGACCGGTATGTGCATCGCAATTGAGCCAATGTTCAATTTGGGAGATTGGCGAACACGAGTGATGGATGACCAGTGGACTGTAGTTACCGCCGATGGTAAGCTGTCGTCTCATTTTGAGCACTCAATTGCCATAACGGATAACGGACCGGAAATCCTTACGATTCATAATTAGCCATTTGATGCAGGCACTTGGAATTCTAGGTATGCCCGCGTACGGGAAGTCATCACGAAAGGGGTTTTATGGCGAAGAAGCAGGCGATTGAAGTAGAGGCCAGTGTCAAGGAAGCATTGCCGAACGGGATGTTCCGAGTTGAGCTTCCAAATGATCATGAGGTCTTGGCTCATGTGTCGGGCAAGATTCGAATGAACTTCATTCGTGTGCTGCCTGGAGACAGGGTGCTGGTGGAATTGTCTCCGTACGACCTGACTCGAGGGCGCATTACCTACCGCTTCAAGTAGCCAATAAACCCTAGCGATTTTCCGAGGCCAGGCCGACAATTCCGGCGCTCAGCGTCAGTTTGTTTGGGCGGCCGAACATTTGGGACTGGAAATGAAAGTAACAGCGTCTGTTAAACCACGGTGTGATAAGTGTAGGGTTATAAAACGAAAGGGCGTAGTTCGGATAATTTGCCAGAATGCCCGGCACGCGCAGCGCCAAGGATAGCTTGGTAGAAATTACCTTCAGTATGTTTCGGTTGACAACAGCTTGGGCTTTCGCAATTCAGGAGGCATCTTGGTTCGTATTGCCGGAGTAGACGTTCCCGACCGTAAGAGGGCTCACGTCGCCCTACGAAGTATTTACGGAATCGGCCCAAAACTGGCGGCCGAAATCGTGGCCAAAGCCGACTTGGATTCGGAAATGCCGCCGCGCATGAATGAACTCAGTGAAGCGCAGGTCAACCGGATCCGCGAACTCGTGGACCGGGAGTATATATCCGAAGGCGACCTGAGACGTGAGGTCAACCAGAATATCCGGCGGCTGATGGACATCGGTTCCTACCGCGGACTTCGCCATCGCCGGAATCTCCCTGTCTCAGGACAGCGCACAAGGACAAACGCGCGTACTCGTAAGGGCCCGCGCCGGACAGTAGCCGGTCGAGGTCGGCGTACTGGTGGTAAGAAGTAGGCGGTGTAATCGATGCCGAGACCCAGAACAAGACGCCGGGAACGGCGGTCCGTGCCCCAGGGGCGCGCATACATCTATTCGACCTTCAATAACACCTTGGTCAGCATCACCGATCCTCAGGGAAATGTGATCGCTTCCGCCAGCGCAGGTGTTGTGGGATTTAAGGGTTCCAGGAAGGGAACCGCCTTCGCGGCCCAGCGCGCCGCCGAGCAGGCGGGACGACGAGGTGTCGAATCAGGCATGCGGCACATTGACGTCTTCATCAAGGGACCGGGAGCCGGCAGGGAAGCTGCCATTCGATCTCTGCAGGGCGTGGGGCTTGTGGTTACCAGTATTCGCGACGTCACTCCCATCCCTCACAACGGTTGTCGACCACCAAAGCGAAGGAGAGTGTAGGCCAGTAGCTTATGGGAAGATACACAGGGCCGGCCTGCCGGTTGTGCAGGCGATCCGGCGAAAAATTGTTCCTGAAAGGCGACCGTTGCTTTACCCCGCGCTGCTCCTTCGAGAAGCGCCGCAACCCACCTGGCAATGTATCGCGACGCAGGCGTCGTCCGTCAGACTACGGCGTACACCTGCTGGAAAAACAGAAGGCCAAATACATTTACGGCGTACTGGAGTCCCAGTTCCGCAAATACATGACTGAGGCCTTCAACTCTCCAGGCGTGACCGGCATGAATTTGCTGCGCAGTTTGGAAAGGCGTCTGGACAATGTCGTGTTCCTGCTCGGGTTCGCTGATTCTCGAAAGCAAGCCCGACAGCTTGTTCTTCATGGCCACTTCCAGGTGAACGGCCGCAAGACTGACGTGCCATCTTATTCGGTCAAAGCGGGCGATGACATTACTTGGAAGGAATCCGACAAGACTTCAGACTTCTTCGCCGATAGGACGAGCGGCCTTCCGAAGAAGCCGGTTCCAGCCTGGTTGGCCTTGGACGTCAGTGAGATGTCCGGAAGAGTTGTTTCCCTGCCATCCGACGAGGAGTTGCAGACTGTACTCGATTCTCGTCTAATTGTTGAGTTTTACTCGAGGTAATTCAGTGTCTATGCTGGACACTTTTGTTGTTACTGCCGGTGGTCCGGAAATTGGGGCAATTGAATCCGTCAAACCGGAGATTCGTGTGCTTCACGGCGACGATTCCCCGGACTCATACGGGCAGGTGGCTGTGGAGCCACTTGAGCGGGGCTTCGGCCAGACTATTGGCAACCCCCTTCGTCGCATCCTTCTCAGCTCCACACCCGGGACTGCGATCACGTGGGTGCGCATCGAAGATGTGGTCCACGAGTACATGGCTATTCCTGGCGTCAAAGAGGAGGTCATGGAACTCCTCCTCAACATCAAGGGCATCCGTATCAGGTCTAATGCGGTCCGCCAAGGAAAGATGCGTCTGAATGTTCGTGGCGAAGGAAGGGTGTGCGCCGGGGACATTGAAACTTCTCCCGACCTGGAGATCGTCAATCCTGAACTGCATCTGGCGACTCTCGATGCTGAAGATACCGATCTAAGTATCGAATTCAATGTGGAACAGGGGGTAGGATACCGCCCGGCTCAACCAGGGGAGGACGGTTCGGCTATTCCGACGGGGGCTCTTCCCGTGGATGCGGTGTTCAGTCCAGTTCGCAAAGTTAACTTCAGGGTCGAACCAACCCGCGTCGGTCAGAACACAAACTATGAACGACTGCTGCTGGAGGTGTGGACCGACGGCGCAATCAAACCTGTGGAGGCAGTGCAGCAGGCAGCTGAAAAACTGGTGGAGCACTTCTTCCTGTTCAGTAAGTTGAGCCGTGTGGCGGAACGGGGCGGCGATCGTGTACCTCGTGTGGTCTCACCTGAGATATACCAGACTCCTATCGAAAGGCTTGAACTGTCGCCACGGACCCTAAACTGCCTCAAGCGCGCCCAGATAAATCGCGTGGGCGAAGTCCTCGACTTGACCGATGAAGACCTGCTGAAGATTCGCAACTTCGGTGAAAAGTCTCTGTTCGAGCTTCACGAAAAGCTGGTTGAGCACGGAATTAACAGTGGACGTCCGGACGCCGAAGCCGGATTCTCAACGGCGGAAACGACCGGTCTCACCGCCGAGGACCTGAGTGAGTTGATGGGAGGCGGCGGGGAGGTCGACACGCTGCCCTCGGGAATGACTTTTGAAGAACCGGAGAATTCGTCCAGCCTCTCAGGCGAATCAGACGAGTTCGATTTCAGTGCGGAAGATTACGACGAGGATTAAAGGGGGACTCCAGCCATGGCTTCCCATCGCGTCTCCGGACGCCGTTTAAGTCGCTACAAGGACCAGCGCAAGGCATTGATGCGTGGGTTGGTCTGCGAGTTGATCAAACATGAACGAATTACCACCACTTTGGCTAAGGCCAAGGAAACAAGGATAGTTGCCGAAAAGCTGATCACTCACGGCAAGAAGGGCAACCTTCATCACCGGCGCCTTGCCTTGGCCCAGATTCCCAATAAGAAGGTCGTGGCGAAAGTCTTCGACGACATTGCGGAGCGTTATGTCGACCGGCCCGGTGGATACACGCGCATCGTGAAGCTGGGTCCCCGGCAGGGCGATGCGGCAGAAATGGCTGTAATCGAACTTGTTTGACGGAGCTACCTAGATAGAGAGCAGCGAAAGAGATTCATCGTTTGACTGTAAGCTCAAAGGGAGCGGCGATTGTCTGAGGAGGATCGCACTCCGGCTTGAATACCAGGGAACCAATTATAACGGCTTTCAACTGCAGTTTAACCAACCTACTATTCAGGGAGCATTGGAAGAGGCACTGCTTCGTTTCACTGGAGAAGCTATCCGGGTTCGCGGAGCAAGCCGAACGGATTCCGGCGCTCACGCTCAAGGGCAAGTCGTAGACTTCCTGACCGCGTCGTTGCATTCCACCGAAAGATTTGCGGCAGCCCTGAATTTCTTTCTGGCTGAGGACATTCGCGTCCTTTGTGCAGCCGAGGTCCCTGCTGACTTCAACTCGCGTCGGTCGGCCTCGGGCAGGGTGTACCAGTATCGCATGCTGGCGCGACCGGAACCCTCCGCCCTTCGCAGGCATACCCACTTTTGGGTGAAGGGCGCGCTGGATATGGACCTGATGGCTGAGGCGGCCGGATCTCTCGTCGGTACTCACGATTTTCGGGTCTTGGCCACGGGGCATCCGAAGGACAGAAGTGCCGTTAGGACTGTCAGACGATGGGAAGTAGAGCAGGATAACGAAACGGTGGTCATCGAATGCGAGGCCAACGGATTCCTGAAACAGCAAATTAGAAGGGCCAACGGCATACTGCTGGAGATAGGCAAACGGAGACAACCTGTTGAGGTAATGCGATGGGCTCTGGAAGGCAATTGGGATGCTTCGGGCATTCCGACGCTTCCAGCCCGGGGACTGTGCCTCATGGAAGTAAAATACCCGGATGGGACCTTCGACTTCCCTCCGGATTAATCGGAAAATATTGATGAAGAAGACCAGTACATATTTCCCGAAGCCCGGTGAGGTGGCCGAAAGCTGGAAGATCGTCGACGCCACGGGTCAGACCTTGGGTCGCCTGGCTCGAGACATCGCGGTTTCTTTGCAGGGTAAGGACAAGCCTTCCTACACCCCGCATACCATGACCGGTGACTTCGTGGTGGTAGTCAATGCTTCCAGGGTACGCACCACTGGGCGCAAGACCACGCAGAAGTACTACTATCGGCACTCAGGTTACGTAGGCAATCTCAAGTCCATTCGCCTTCGGGAGATGCTTGAGACGAATCCTGAACGCGTCATTGAGCTGGCTGTCAAGGGAATGCTGCCACGGAACCACATGGGGCGCCAGATGCTGCGTCGGCTCAAGGTTTACGCAGGACCCCAACACCCTCACGACGCTCAGGTGGCGCAGGCCAGTCAATAGTAGCCGCACTTACAGGCAAACAGGGACGGAGGCAATAAGACCTTGGTGCAAGCAGACGCAACTTCGCAGTACTACTACGGAACTGGAAAGAGAAAGACTGCCATCGCACGGGTGCGATTGTATGCCGACGACGGGGGCCCCTTCATCGTCAACAGCAAGCCGATGGACGAATATTTCGGCTGGTCCACTTGGCAGCGTGTAGCTACGGATGCCTTCCAGGTTACCAACATGATGAACCGGTTTCGAGTAGTGGCAAAGGTTGCCGGCGGCGGCGTTAACGCGCAAGCGGAGGCAATACGGCACGGTATTACCCGGGCGCTGATTGCTTTCGATCCGGCCCTTAAGCCCGCCCTGCGCCGGGCCGGATTCGTTACTCGCGACGCGCGAATAAAGGAAAGCAAAAAGTACGGCCTGAAACGAGCTCGCCGGGCTCCGCAATACACCAAGCGTTAGTCGCACTTCGCGACATTTGAATCCGGCTCGTACAGACAGGAGCCCCGCCGATTGGCGGGGCTCCTGTCTTGGTTAATTCGATATTGAAAGTGTATGGCTACACCCTTGGATTCCTTGCCAGGAAGTCGTCCGCGATATCGTTGAACGTTATGAATTGCACCCCATCGTGGGAAGTGATGTATTCCGTCAGGCGCTCAAGCATCAGAATTACCTGTGGGCGACCGCTTACGTCAGGGTGAATGGTGATCGGGAAAATCGCCTCGTCATATTCCCGGTACACATAGTCAAACTGGTCCTTCCACATAGATTCTATATCCCTGGGATTTACGAATCCGTGGCTGTTGGGCGACTTCTTGATGAACATCATCGGAGGCAGGTCGTCCAGGTACCAATTGGCCGGTATTTCCACCAGGTCTGTTTCTTCTCCACGCTCCAGTGCGTGCATCCAGGTGTCGGCCGGTTGCGAATAGTCGATCTTGGTCCAGCGGTCCCCGACGCGGACGTAGTAGCACTCGAAGTCCCGGTGCATCAGGCTGTGATCGTACTTAATGCCGTGCTTTAGCAGCAGCTCGTTGGTGACGTGGCTGAATTCCCACCAGGGAGCCACGTAACCGGTAGGAGGCTTGCCCGCTAGCCTGCCAAGCACTTCTATGCAGCGTTCCAGGACCGCCTCTTCCTGTTCCGAAGACATGGAAATCGGGTTTTCGTGCGAATATCCATGGAGGCCAACCTCGTGGCCTCCGTCGACGATCATTCGGCATTCTTCCGGAAATGTCTCAGCGGAATGACCGGGGATAAACCACGTGGTCCTTAGTCCCAGACGATCGAACATCTTGAGCAATCGCGGCGTTCCCACTTCACCTGCAAAGAGCCCTCGGGAAATGTCATCGGGCGAGTCCTCCCCGCCATAGGAGCCAAGCCAGCCTCCCACTGCGTCCAAATCTACTCCAAATGCACATAGAATCCTCTTTTCAGGCATTTCCGGTTCCTCCAGACTAAAGAGACTAATGGCTCCTCAGATAACTGCGGTATGGCAATGGGCTAGACGCCCAAGTATTGTCCAGCGGCGTCCAGCAGGGCGCTCACGTGCTCAGGAGAACTCGCCTCCGAGTAGATGCGGAGCAGCGGCTCTGTGCCTGAGAATCGTATCCCCAGCCAGCCATCGTCGAAGTGCAAGCGGCGGCCATCGATGCTGTCGGACGCAACCACCGGGAAATCGCCAAGACTGTTTATAGTGGAGGCGTTAACCAGTTCTCTGATTCTCTCCCGGTCTTCGGCCTCAAATTCGATATCGCGCCGATTGTAGAAGTGGGGCCCAACGCGACTGAAAAGGTTGTCCAGCAACTGCGATACGCTCCTGCCCGTCTTGGCCATGTATTCCAGCACGTAAAGACCGCTGAGAATCCCATCCCGTTCCGGGACGTGGCCACGAAAGGCAAACCCGCCGCTCTCTTCACCGGCCATCAGAGCGTCCAACTCCCCCATTCGGGGGCCCATGTGTTTGAAGCCGACCTGAACCTCGTGGACGTCAACGCCGAACATCCCGCCCATCTTGTTGAGGGCTTGGGACGCAGTTACGCCCTTTATCAGCGAGCCTCGCCAACCCTTCACGTCTAGGAGGTAGAGGGCCAGAAGGGAGAAAGTGTCCAGGGTCGTGACGTAGCGTCCAGTGTCGTCAATAATTCCCACTCGGTCCGCATCGCCATCAAGGGCGATACCAACCGAGGCTCCCGCTTCCGGGACGCGTGCCATCAGCTCCACTAGGTTCGACGCTATGGGTTCAGGCTGCGCCATTCCGGGAAAGGCGGGATTGCGATGCCCATGAATTTCTTCAACTACAGTCGCACCGCCCTCTAGCAGCTTGGGGAAATACCCGGCTCCCGCCCCATACATGGCGTCCACAACAACTCTGAAGCCCGCTGAACGTATGGCGTCGAGATCGACCATTTGCGCCACTTGGTCGAAATACGGCGCTGCAGCATCGATGTTCTCAATCAGGCCTGAATTGCGCCCCGCGGCTATCTCTGACGGGTCCACTACCCCGATACGACTGATCGCGGTTTCCAATTCATCGGTGATTTCCTGTGTGGCGCTACCACCGTATTCCGGTTTGAACTTGAAGCCGTTCCATGCTGCAGGGTTGTGGCTCGCTGTAATAATTGCCGCTCCGGCCGTCCCGTGGTGCAGCACGCCGTAACTGAGGACCGGCGTCGGAGCGGTCCTGTCGGACAGCAAGGTGCGGATACCCTGGCTGGCGGCCACTCCGGCCACGGTGGAGGCAAATTCTGGAGAAAGGAACCGGGTGTCGTAGCCAACAATGAGACCCTTGTCGGCAGTGCCGCGCTGCTTGAGGTAGTCGCACAACCCCCGTGCGCAACGGGCCACGTTGTCGTAGGTGTAATCCCCTGCAATAAGGGCACGCCACCCGTCGGTTCCAAATCGAATATCCGCTAGCTGAGTCATTGGGCCCTCCCACGCTGGGCGCTATTATGTCAAAAAGCGGCGGACTTTGCGCCCGCCGCTTCGTTGATGTCCCTCAAGTTCTTTCAGAAGGACTTGGACTTAAACCGCCGCCTGTCTCAGAGCGTCGGCTTTGTCAGCCAATTCCCAGTTCAGGCCTAGCTTCTCAGCCGTCGGCCGGCCGAAGTGCCCGTAGGCTGCCGTGGGCTGATATATGGGACGGCGAAGGTTGAGGTCCTCGATGATCGCCCCTGGTCGCAGGTCGAAGTACTCGCCCACCAGTGCTTCGATGCGGTCATTGGCTACCTGTCCGGTATCGAAGGTCTCCACCGCCACGGAAATGGGTTCCGCAACGCCAATGGCGTAGGAAACCAGGACCTCTACCCGCTGGGCAAGACCAGCCGCCACCAGGTTCTTTGCCACGTATCGCGCGGCATATGCACCGGAACGGTCAACCTTAGTCGGGTCCTTTCCTGAGAAGGCTCCACCACCATGGCGAGCGATGCCGCCGTATGTGTCCACCAGGATCTTGCGCCCGGTCAGACCAGTGTCTCCCTGCGGCCCACCCACAGCAAACCACCCGCTGGGATTGACGAAGTAACGGGTGTTGTCGTCCAGCAACTCGGAAGGCACGATTGGCCGGATCACGTGCTCTAGAATATCGGCGCGAATCTTGTTGGTGAACGATTCCCGGTTGTCGCTGTCCTGATGCTGTGAGCTGATCACGACTGCGTCAACTCGCTTGGGCTTGCCGTGGCTGTACTCCACGGTCACTTGCGACTTGCCGTCAGGGCCCAGGTAGTCCAGCAGTCCGTCCTTGCGTACGGCAGCCAACTGCTCAACCAGCCGGTGCGAAAGGTCCACCGTGACCGGCATCAGTCCGTCGGTCTCGTCACATGCGAACCCGACCATCATGCCTTGGTCGCCGGCGCCGGTGGCCCGGCGGGCGTCCGCAGCGGCACTTCCACGCTCCTCCAAAGAGGTGGTCACTCCACTGCTGATGTCGGGAGACTGCTGACTCACATGGGCAATCACGCCGCAGGAATTGCCGTCGATCCCGTAAGAAACGTCGGTATATCCGATCTGCCGCATGACTCCGCGTGCGATGGCGTCGAAGTCTAGATCCGACTTGGTGGTGATCTCGCCAGTGACCATGATCAGATTCTTGGTGGCAACCGTTTCGCAGGCAACCCTGCTCATCGGGTCGCCACGAAGGGCTGCGTCCAGCACCGCATCGGAAATCTGGTCGCAGAGCTTGTCAGGGTGTCCCTCGGTTACCGACTCTGAAGTGAGCAGGTATTTAGGGGACGTCATGAACTGTATTGGCATTGAGAAAGTCCTCCGGTTGATGGCTCCGGCTCTCGCCGGCAGGTATTGTGGCGCGAAAGCCGGGGCTAGGTTCCTTCTTCCCAGCTATCCTGGTACTTCTGCTGTTCAGCACTCAGGCTGTCGATCCCTACACCGAGCGATTCCAGCTTCAGCCGTCCCACCTCGCGGTCGGTCTCGACGGGCACGCCGTGGACGCCAGGTGCGAGCTGCCCACGGTTCTGGGCAATATACTCAGCCGAGAGGGCCTGGTTGGCGAAGCTCATGTCCATGACCGCCGAAGGGTGCCCTTCCGCCGCGGCCAGGTTGATCAGCCGGCCCTCGCCCAGCAGGTACAGTTTGCGGCCGTCTCCCATAACATACTCTTCGACGAACGGCCGGACTTCACGATGCGACACGGCCATGCCCTGCAGCGCCGGAATGTCGATCTCCACGTTGAAGTGGCCGCTGTTGGAAAGAATCGCCCCGCTGGACATCACCTCAATGTGTTCTCGGCCTATGGCGTGGAAGCCGCCCGTTACCGTTATGAAAACTTCTCCGACCTTCGCAGCCTCGATGCTGGGCATCACCGTGAAGCCGTCCATGACCGCCTCGAGCGCGCGTATCGGGTTGGTTTCGGTTACGATCACATGGCTGCCCATGCCGCGGGCTCGAGAAGCGACTCCTCTTCCGCACCAGCCGTAGCCGGCAACGACAACGCGCCGGCCGGCCCACAGTATGTTGGTGGCCCTAGTGATGCCGTCCAACGTGCTCTGTCCGGTGCCGTACCGGTTGTCGAAGAAGTGCTTGGTCTCCGCGTCGTTTACCGCGATGATCGGGTACCGCAGCTTGTCGTCATTGGCCATGGCCGTCAGCCGTATGACCCCTGTCGTTGTTTCCTCAGTTCCACCGATGACTTCCGACACCAGTTCGGACCGCCGCGTGTGCAGGATGGTTACCAGGTCCGCTCCGTCGTCCATCGTCATATTCGGCTTCAGGTCCAGCGCCGCAGTCAGGTGGTTGTAGTACGTCTGGTCATCCTCACCCTTGATGGCAAAGGTGGGAATGCCGTACTCGCTTACCAGTGCTGCCGCCACATCATCCTGCGTGCTCAGAGGATTGCTGGCGCAGAGATTCACCTCGGCCCCGCCGTCCCGCAGCGCGATGGCCAGGTTGGCGGTCTCGGTGGTAACGTGCAGGCACGCTGCCAGGCGCAAACCTTCCAGTGGCTTCTCGCGGGCGAATCGCTCACGAATGAGGTTCACCACCGGCATTTCCCTTCCGGCCCATTCGATGCGATTGACGCCGTCCCGGGCCAGTGAAAGGTCTTTGACGTCTCCTTTTGCTTGCTGTGTAGCCAAAAGTTTCTCCTTAAATTCCAGTCTTCCTTGCGGTACGACAAATCGAAACCGCGCTAGGGGTCATCTCCATAAGATGTCGGGTTGCCCGCTGCGATCCAGGAAGGCGTTCCGTCATCGATGTTGAACAGATTGGCCGGATCAAATCCCCCAGCCATGGCGAATTCACAGGCCAGTCCGCTGCGCACTCCGGCGGCGCAGATAAAAAGTAGCTTCTTGCCCTGAGGCAATTCGTCTAGGCGACCCATCAGGTCGTCAATCTCGATGTGAATGGCTCCTGTAGCGTGGCCAGTCACCCACTCGTCCGGGCGGCGAACATCGATGATCGCCGTGTTGTCCGGGTCCGACTCCAGCATCTGCTGGGCCTCTGGAGAATCGACCCGAAAATATGGTTCGCCGGCATCTTGCCTGGGCATTGTGCAACCTCCTGCTTCGGGTTTGCTCTCGCTTGAACCCGACGTTCGTTAGGATAGGTATTTTCCAATGATGGGTGAAAGCTTGCGCTTCATCTCGCCGGGAATCTCATCCCGACTCGTGATGATCGCGTCCTTGAGGGCAACCCCGCATCTGCAGTCCCTGGAGCCGGACAGGGCTGGAACCGTTCGAAGAAGCAGCTCCTTCGACGTGGCAACATTCTTCATCAGATTCTGCACCACGGCCTCGACGCTCACCTCTTCCGTGTTGGCGCGCCACACATCGTAGTCCGTGATCCAGGCCATGGTCCCGTAACACATCTCCGCTTCCCGGGCCAGCTTGGCCTCCGGAAGGGCGGTCATTCCTATGATGTCGGCCCCCCACGAACGGTACATGAACGATTCAGCCCTTGTGGAGAACGCCGGACCTTCCATCACCACCATAGTTCCGCCGGGATGGACATTTACGTCAATTTCCTGCGCCGCCCGGTGGATGGCCTGGCTGACGCCGGAACAGAAAGGATCGGCGATGCCGATGTGCGTAACTATGTGTTCGTCGAAGAATGTGCTCTCGCGCAGCCTGGTGCGGTCTATGAGCTGGCTTGGAATCACCAGGTCCAGGGGAGCGAATTCCTCCTTCAAGCTGCCTACCGCGCTGACGGATATTACGCGCTCGACTCCCAGTGTCTTCAGAGCGTAGATGTTGGCGCGCACCGGTATATGCGTGGGGTTGAAGCGGTGGCCACGGCCATGACGGGGGAGAAAGGCCATTCGAACACCCGCCAGGTCCCCTAACACTATGCTGTCGCTTGGACTCCCAAAAGGCGTATCTACGTCCATGCGGGATACGTTGGTCAGGGCGTCTATCTCATACAGACCGCTCCCTCCGATGACCGCTATTTCCGCTTGCCCTTTACTCATGCATGTTTCTCATCATGGGGAGCCATTAACCGCCAAATGCAAGCTCTCCGAAAATGGGGCCGAGGCCACCCCCGATTCGGTGACGATTGCCGTGATATAGCGGTTCGGAGTGACGTCAAAGGCCGGGTTGACGGCCGCAACTCCTTCCGGGGCGGTCTGAATGCCACCGAACCTGGTGACTTCATCCGCCGCCCGCTCTTCTATCTCTATTCCATCGCCGTCAGGCAGACTCAGGTCGATAGTGCTGGTTGGAGCAGCTACGTAGAACGGAATTCCGTTTTCTCTCGCCAGTACTGCCAGGCTGTATGTCCCTATCTTGTTGGCCGTGTCTCCATTTGCCGCTATTCGGTCCGCTCCGGTTATGACGCAACCAATTCTCCCTTGCCGCATCAGCATGCCGGCTGCCGAATCTGCCAAGAGGGTTGCGGGGATGCCCAGCTTCTGGAACTCCCATGAGGTGAGCCGCGCCCCCTGAAGCCAGGGACGTGTCTCGGTGTTGAAGACTTCGAATCGCTTGCCAGCTTCCCACCCCGCACGGATGACGCCTAGCGCGGTGCCAAATCCCGAAGTGGCCAGCGCCCCAGTGTTGCAATGCGTCAGAACCGAACCACCTTCAGGCATCAGGTCCTTCCCGAAGTCACCCATGCGCCGGTTAATTCTTTCGTCCTCTCTCTGAATTTCCTCCGCTTCTGCCAAGAGCCGGTCCGCAATTTCTCTCGACGTGCTATTGGAACTGACGACTGCCAGCATTCGGTCCACTGCCCAGCCCAGGTTTACCGCAGTTGGGCGGGCCGCCCGAATTTTCTCGGCAGCATCGTGTAGGGAACTCCCGAAGTCGCCGTCTTCATCCTCCGCGAAGCGACTAGCAGCGAGGGCCATTGCGTAAGCCGCCGTCACCCCTATTGCCGGGGCGCCCCTCACCTGCATACCCCGAATCGCACCTACGGCCTCCTCATAGCGGGTGACAACGATCGTTGTTTCCTCCGCCGGCAGGCGCGTTTGGTCTAGCAGGTGCAACCTTCTGCCATCCCAAACTATGGGCTGAATTTCGTTCAATCAGGGCACTCCAAGGGTCAAGAATCGAAGAAACGGACCAGCTTATGTCTGTTTATCGCCAATGACCAATAATTCTGGCAACTTCGACAGCCAACAAAAAAGCTTCTCACACGAGAAGCCCAATCCAAACCCGATCCCCCACTTCCGGTAAGCAATCCGGCACCCATGGGACAGCTTTATACTACTAACAGGGCCTTGACGTGTCAAGAAAAGGCAACACCCACGAAGCGTTCCAAGTGTCAGTGGGCTTTCGCAACCCGACTCTTCATTCCCGCCCGTGGGATTCCAAATCCCGCATCTTTCCTGAACTTAATGCCTGACCCGGAACAAAAATTTGCTGAATTCCCCCTTGCCTCGCGGCATCTTATGCCGTACAATTGTTCTAATGAAAGAATCGCTGAACAGCCCGATTGCCCTGTCTCAATTAAGGACCCAAAATGAGAGGGTTTTGTACACAACGTTACACAATGTTACAAAATGTTACACCGTCACGCGAGAGCCTCCGGATGAGACAATGAGACTGGTCTCTCCCGGCTGTCATCCAACCAAAGAAACGGGGTTTCGTTCCATTCCGTCTGCCCAACGATTGGGGTTCGGGGGTTAAACCCACAATCCAGGGACTCCTGACCGGCCGGACCACCTGATTTGGAACACTGGCCAACACCCACGCCTTCATCGCATGGGGCGCCACACCCTTGAGGAGGTCCACGAATTTACAGCCTGATCCGAATTCGCACGATAGATGTCGACATCAACCGAGGCATGTCAGACTCTCTTCAATCGCGATGGATGTTTCATTTACGAGCGCGAATCTCGACGCTCCTTCAAGTGGTGACATTTCCCTATTGCTATGTGTTGTGCCAGTTCCATAAGATTTGAATATGGGCTTGTCCATCCCCTAGTGGAATTCCCCACCGCCGGCCTGAAAATAAACCTGCTGGTGCATCCAATCATATTTCGGAGTCAAAACCTGCGCGGATTTCAACGAAACGGTCCAACTCTGAAGGCCTTAAGCAAGGCTACGTGGCTGTAAATGACCGGAAATGATCGGGAAAACAAATCTCTGCGGAATTGGCTATCGACCGATTGGCCAATTACATATTGCAGTCAGATCGATGCGCTTATGGTCACAACCGGAATCAAACGTTTTCACGCCTTGGGGGCTACTGGCGAAGAGAGTCGCGAATCGATCTCAACTGGTTTGCATTTGGGAAGGGTATGCCCCATAATTTCAACGTTTTCCAGTGCTTCTTGAACAGGCAAGGGCGTGGAGTCCCTTTCCAGCAATTGCCGATGCGCGGTCGACAGGAGGGCTTTTGGCCAATCTTTTAGAAGTAAAAGACTTGCAGACTCACTTCTTTACCATGGATGGCGTAGTTCGGGCCGTCGACGGCGTTTCTTACGACCTGGAGGAAGGTGAAACGCTGGGGCTGGTGGGAGAAAGTGGCTGCGGAAAGAGCGTGAGCGCCCTCTCTCTGATGCGCCTCATTCCCGACCCGCCGGGCAAGATAGTGAACGGTGAGGTAATGCTGGATGGTGAGGACATCCTCAAAATAGATATGGACGAAATGCGCAATGTCAGGGGCGCAAAAATGTCCATGGTCTTCCAGGAGCCAATGACGTCCCTGAACCCTGTGCTGACCATCGAACGTCAGTTGACCGAGACGCTGCAATTGCACAAGGGAATGGGGAAAGCCGAGTCTAGGCGAGAAGGAGTTGACCTTCTGGCTCGTGTGGGCATTCCCGATCCCGAGCAGAGGATAAAGCAGTACCCGCACCAATTCAGCGGCGGAATGCGCCAGCGCGTAATGATAGCAATGGCCTTGAGCTGCAACCCAAGGCTGATCATTGCCGATGAGCCTACCACGGCCCTCGACGTAACCATTCAGGCCCAGATCCTCGAGCTCATGAAATCCCTGACTACTGAATTCGGCGTTGCTCTGATCGTCATTACTCATAATCTCGGCGTGGTTGCCCGTTATGCTGACCGCGTGAACATTATGTACGCCGGCAAGATCATCGAGAGAGGTTCCGCCAAGGAAATATATGCGAATCCTCGGCACCCCTACACCGTGGGCCTGCTGAGGTCGGTTCCGCGACTCGACCTGCCCCGACGCGCTAGGCTCGACCCCATCGAGGGCCAGCCCCCCGATCTGGTGAACCTTCCTCAAGGCTGTGCTTTTCGAGCCAGATGTCGTTGGGCCATTGATAAGTGTGCCACCGATACGCCGGTGCTGGACGAGACCAGCCCCAATCACTGGTCCGCTTGCTGGCGCTCCGACGACTTGGGCCCAACTGCCCTCGACTTTCTGGGGGTGTCCGAGTTCGCTGAACAAGAAAGCCTTTCCGGAGATTAGTAAAAATGACGACGATTCGGGAACCGGTTTCTGCGACGACGCAGCCTGCCCAGGATGAAGATGTGCTACTGGACGTCAAGGACCTGAAGATGCACTTCCCGGTGACCTCCGGGTTGTTGTTTCAGAGAACAGTCGCACACGTTAAGGCCGTGGACGGTGTCAGCTTCTCCGTGAGACGTGGCGAGACCCTTGGTCTGGTCGGGGAAAGCGGCTGCGGAAAGACCACGACGGGCCGTTGCATTCTGCAGTTGTACAAGCCCACCAGTGGGGAAGTGGTCTTCGACGGCAAGGAACTGACCCGGATGAATACCAAGCAGATGCGGACAATGCGCCGCGAGATGCAGGTGATTTTCCAGGACCCCTATAGCTCGCTCAACCCAAGGATGACTGCCGGCAACATCATCGGTGAGCCGCTCGTTGTCCACGGTCTCGTCCATGGCAAGGCGGAATACCGTGAGCGTGTGGCTGAACTGCTGGTTAACGTGGGCCTGAACCCCTATATGGCAGACCGCTTTCCCCACGAGTTCAGCGGCGGACAGCGCCAACGGATAGGAGTTGCTCGCGCACTGTCCGTCAGCCCCAAGTTCATCGTCGCGGATGAGCCCGTATCGGCGTTGGACGTATCCATCCAGGCCCAGATCATTAACCTGCTTGAAGAACTGCAGGAGCAGTTCAATCTGACATACCTGTTTATCGCCCACGACCTGTCAGTCGTGCGACACATCAGCGACCGGGTGGGAGTGATGTACCTCGGGCATCTGGTAGAGATTGCAGAGCGCAATGAGATCTACCGGAACCCGATTCACCCCTACACCCGGGCTTTGCTCTCCGCAGTGCCGATTCCTGACCCAATCCTCGACGCACAACGGGAAAGAGTGCTACTCACAGGGGAAGTACCCAGCCCGCTGAACCCGCCCGCAGGATGTGTATTCCATCCTCGTTGCCCGATTGCGGACGACTCCTGCAGCAGCGTGGTTCCGGAGTTGCGGGAGGTCAGCCCCGACCACTGGGCATCATGCCTCAAAGCAGAGGGCTACGGCGCCTACTGAACCCAGCCTCATCCTGCTGCCCGGCAGTCAACGAAGCCGAATACTTGAAAGGCCCCCGCAATAATCGCGGGGGCCTCACGTTGACGACGGGATCCGGGACCGTTCGGCGGCGCTATGCCGTTTCGGTCATATCTGCAGACATCCTGCGAGCTTCTTCACGGATCTCGTCCATCAGTGCCACCAGCTCCAGGATCTCCCGGCTGTCGACCATCCCCTGGAACTCACCCGAGAACCGGTCATGGACCGGAATGATGCTCAAAGAATTGGCGGCCATCCGTTCCAGCGCGTCGTCGATTGGCTCGTCCGGGCTTGCCTGTGGCGGATTCCGGCGCATCACTTCTCGGAGAGACGCGTCGCCGAATGAATTCTTGCGCCAGAAGAACAGCCTCCGGCGGAAGTTCAACCGCGCCAGGGAGACAGTACCCAGCGGGACTCCTCTCTCAACAATCAGGTAGTCGGTCTGGTTGGGTACCAGCCAGTCCTTCAGGAACGTGTCCACGGAAGTCTCAGGTCCGGGATATTCTCGCGTCCTGTCCATAACGGAGCCTACCATTACCCCAGCAAGGGCATGCCGGCCGAACGATGGCATGACCGTAGACGGCTGGGTCGCAAGCTCCGGAGACTTGGCCCTGCTCACGGCCGCAGATATGATCGGCGGCATCAGCACTATGTAGCCGAACATGATGATCACAAGTAGCGAGAATACGTCCTTCTCTATCACCTCTGTTTCGAGAAGGACCAAGAGCAAGGCAATCTCGGCAACCCCTTTGCCCATGAGCCCCGCTGACAGGACTATGGGAGTATCCAGTCGCGCCAAGTAAGTTCCGACGAACGAGGCGACGATCTTGCCGACCATCGGAATGAACAGCAACGCGATGATAGTCATCGGCGGGAGGTGCACGAAGGAGAAGTCCAGGTACAGCCCTGCCGATGCGAAGAACAGGGGAACGAAAAGCCCTTCAGCTGTGCTGCGCATCCCCGGCATGATGTCCTGGCGCAGCTGATGAGGAAGACCCGAAAGAGCCACGCCAAAGAGCAGCGCTCCCAGCGACCCGTGCAGTCCGACTTCTTCCGCTCCGACCACCACCAGGAAAAGGCCGCCGAGCAGCAGTCCGTATGACAGCTCCGGCACATTGACGAAGCGCAGCAGCGCAGACATCACCCTTGGTAGAAGCTTCGCAGAGACGATCCATATCACGATGGTGAAGCCGGCTATCTCAGCCAGCAGTCTCAAGATGCCCAGTATGCTCACCGATTCCGAGCCGCCTCCAATTGTGAGCCCAACTATAAGCAGGGCGATCACCTCGGCGATGATCACGGCGGTGAAGATGCGCAGGCCTATGAGCTCTTTCAGCAGGCCCTTGTCCGCGAGCACCTTGGCGACTAGGCCCAAGCTGGAGAGCGACAGGATGCCAGCCAGGGAGAGCGCGTGATTGAAGTCCAGATTGAGCGCGAAATCGAGGCCAAGAATGTCTGAAGTGACTACGAGCGAGGCCAGGATAGAGATAAGGACAGAGATTGTCGCAGCCACGAAGTAACGGCCGCGGATGGTGGAAATGAAGCCGGGGATATCTATCTCGTCGAGCCCGATGAGGAAGAAGAAGATGAAAACGCCAATATCGAGGAACAGCTTGATGTGGTCTGTTATGTCGACAATTCCGGTGACCGAAGGCCCCAGAATGACGCCAGCAAGGGTAAAAGCGACTATGGAGTTAAGGCCAATGCGACTGAGGACGCCTTCCATGAGCTTGGCCACGACGATTAGCGCGCCGATGAAGAGGAGAGCTTCTACATGGGACCCTCCCTCCGCACCCAAGCCTACGTACAGCAATGCAAGAGGCAGTGCTTCTAAAAACAAGCCGGTATTTCCCTCTCGAGGAAGTTACCGTTCCTATTCTAGCGCATTCCACCAGATAGTGTGCGTATCTGTGACCGTTGTATGAAAACTGCAGTTTCCGGAATACCAGAAAGAGCGGAAATGGTGAGAAGGGCAGCAGCACAGGGGGAAAGTGGTGGGGAAGGGGAGACTCGAACTCCCACGCTTTGCAGCACATGATCCTAAGTCATGCTCGTCTACCAGTTTCGACACTTCCCCACGCGGGAAGAAGAGTATCGCCCTACATCTGATGGGCTGAGGGCAGTCCCGCTGACGTCAATCTTATCACGGGACTGCCCGCTTGGAAGTTGCCGCGGCCCAGGCGCTGAACGCACCTGGGTCGTGCCGAGGCGTGCGGAGGGTGTTCAGCCGGTCTGTAGCTCCCAGATCCAACGGCCTATGGCAACGAGGAGGGCCAAGAGCGCCACCACAAGAGCGATTATGGCAATCAGGAAGTTGCCGGGACTGCCGGCTGGGCCAGTGGGACCCTGGACACCCTGGGAACCGGTCGGGCCAGCCACGCCCTGCGATCCCTGAGAGCCAGACGGGCCCTGAGGACCGGCTTCACCACGCGGACCCTGAGGGCCAGCAGGCCCGGTATCACCGGGAGCGCCCGGGTCGCCGGGGAAGCCCTGCGGTCCGGGGATGCCCTGTGGGCCCTGCGGACCGGGGAAGCCCTCGGGACCGGGAGGTCCTTCAGGGCCAATGAGACCCCTGGGCCCAATTGGGCCCGGCTCGCCGCGGATAATTGTGGGAGGCACCGTGTTGGCGGGCCTCGGGCGCGGTGTGGCAGGCGTGGTGGTCGTGGTCGTTGACGTGCTGCTGGCAGTCAGGTCGAGGGGTGTGTTTCGTCCCTGCGTCCAAGTAGCCGTTTGGGAGGCAGCGTTTCCGCCCACTTCAAAGGTGAGAGAAGTACCCCCTGCGGGCTGACCGACGGTGAGCACGAACCGGCTCACATTGTTGGCCGTGGTGCTTCCAGCGGACCTACCATTCACGAAGGCTTCGACTTTTGTGCCGGCCTGAACGGACAGGCCATCAATGGTTGCCCGGCCATAGAACCTGTTGGGTGGGACACCCTGCGCGGATACTATGGCGGGGATGCTCACCAACAGGGCGGCAATTGCAATGAGTAAGAGGAATTTGGTCCGGGTCAGCTTCATGCTCTAACTCTCCGTGTTTAAAGATGGCCTGCGTTGTGGATGGACATAATCAGGCTGCGGTGTATACGAATGAAAGGCTGCGGTTGGGTTCGTGGAAAGGTTGCAGCACAATCGGCAGCCGAAGGTTCCGGCCGCCGCGCTCAGGGAAGCATCCCGCCTTCCACATCCCTCACTCTTTACACACTATTCTATTCACAGAAGGGGTAATGTTCCAGTAATGCCGGGGCGTATCGCAGGCAATTCGCCACGAGCCCGCGGCCGCTGTAGTGCACCAGCGGGGCGGCGTGGGTTATGCTCTTTTCGCGCCTGGATAGTGGAGCCGCCTGCCGTCTCCAACCCACCTGAGGAGGAACGCGCCACAATGAATCAGACACCTGCCGACGAAGCGCCGAAGACCCCCGACGAATACATCGCAAGGTTGCCTGAAGACCGGGCCGAGCAACTCGGGCGACTGCGAGAGCTGGTCCTTGAACACCTGCCCGAGGGCTATGCCGAGGTCATTGACTTCGGAATGATCGCTTATGTCATACCGCTGGAGACCTACCCTGAGACATATAACGGGCACGGCCTGATGTATGCGGCGATTGCGTCTCAGAAACGGCACATGGCGATCTACCTGATGAATGTCTACGGAGACGAGGAAACCACTCGCTGGTTCACTGACGAGTATGCCGCCTCGGGCAAGAAGCTGGACATGGGCAAATCCTGCGTCCGCTTCAAGAAACTGGATGACCTGCCAATGGAGCTGATAGCCAAAGCCGTCGCCCGCACGTCGGTGTCGGAGTACATTGCCGGATACGAGGCGTCGCGAGCCGCGATGATGGAGAACCGAGAGTCGCGGCGGAAGGCGAAGCAGGGTTCGTAAGGGGTATCGGCTCCGCCCTTCGGGTCAATCCAAGATTGGTCCCAGCGAGAAACCAGCTGAGACCAATTCGTTCTACTCAAGGAACCGACCTAGCGGTGCCAGCCCATGCCTTCGAGGTAGCCGCGGATGTAAGCGACCTGGCCGCCGTGGACGATGTTATCCCACACCAGGATGCCCAAGGCCTCTGCGACCGACATCGTGGTCCCTGGGGCGGCGGCCGGCACCTGTCGAGCCAGACCATCGGCGTCGAGGCCGTTGATGTAGTCGCGGGCCGCGTTATTGACGGCGTCGTAGTAGCCCATAAGCGCGTCGCGGGAAGGCGTGGACCAAGCGGCCACCTGTTCCGCACTCCAGCCCATGCCGAAATCGCCCGGGTCTGCGGGCATGCCGCACTTTTCAGCCCATCCTCCGGAAATCCAGAGCTGCTCGGCGTCCTGGAAGCGAGGGAATATGAAGCGGTCGGCCACGCGAGTCATGTGCCAAACCAACCAGGCAATTGAGTTGGACTGGGCGTTGGGCAGGCGTGCCAGGGCCTCGTCGTCAACTCCTTCGACGGCAGATGACACCATGCTCCAGTTTCGTTCCAGTGCGAATATTGTCGTTGCTGCGTCGGACATACCCATCTCTCCTTAAATCACGGTGGGGCGGGAAACAGTCCGCCAATCTCGGGCGGGCCACCGCTAATGTAGACCGGGCATTGTCCTGGCACAAGCCCCACGCCGAGGTGTTGTTCACCACAGAGAGCACAGAGACGGGATTTAACCGCCGAGTACGCAAAGGGCGCAAAGTTTTTTGTTTTGGGTTCGGGGGGGTTGGCTGCGCCCCGGACTTATGCGCCGTCCGGGCGGGCCCAGAGGTGGGCGTGGAGGAATCCACCCTCGGCGGCCCAGGGGAGCAGGTTGCCGACTATGCCGCGGGGTTCGGGGATTTTCTTGTCGGCGATGCAGCGCTCGAGGTACTTTCGCAGGGACATGAAGGTGCTGAGGTGGTAGCCGGCTTTGGCGATTTCAGGGATGAAGTCGGTGACCATCTCGTCCAGTTCCTGACGGGAGGCGGGAGGGTCGTCGGAGACGGCGTCTTCGTAGTCGTCGCAGAAGTCCTCGGCGACGCGGCGCAGACGGACTATGGCGAGGTCCTTGGCTAGTCTCTTCTCGAGGGCCCTGATGCGGCGGGGGATGGAGGCGAAGCTGTACATGGTGTTGTTCTCCTAACAGGTAGGGGTTATCTGAATCAGGGATTTTCGGGATGGTGGGGTTTTTTGAAAACCCGCTCATTTCCGCTCATTTCCGCTCATGGACGTTGCGAGCGCCGGGGGGGTCGTTTCAACGCCGAGTACGCAGAGGGGACGCGGAGGGCGCGGAGATTTTGGGTTGAACTACTATGCATAGTACATTTATTCTAAACACAGGTTTTCGGAGAATGCAAGGGGTGAGTGTCAGGGAGTGAGGGGCAGCAAAAAACCGCCCACCTTCAGCGGTGGGCGGCGGTATGCGGCGAAAGTGGTGACCCGCCTCGGGGTCGAACCGAGAACCTACGGATTAAGAGTCCGTTGCTCTGCCAGTTGAGCTAGCGGGCCGCTATATTCCAATCTAACAACTGCCGGGCGGCGCTGTCAATTGCGGCCGGGACGTCAGACGCCGTGGTCGAGGCGGTCGATGAGGTACTGGGGAAGGCTTGCCTGTCGCATCTTCGCCTGGGTGTCGGGTATGTCGTACGGGACGCGGTGGTGCTCGACGGCGGAGGCTTCGCTGTCGTAGAGGGCGTAGCTGGCGCGGGTGTCGCGGTCGCGGGGCTGTCCGACGCTGCCGGGGTTGACGATGCAACGGGTGTCATCCAGGGGCGACGATTCGTCTTGGGAGAGGGGTAGAAAGATGGGCATGGGTTGCATTTCGCGGCAGATGAAGGGGTAGTGGGAGTGACCGACGAGGCAGTAGAGGGTGGTCAGCAGGTCGAATGTGGCCTGGGCCTGCTCAGGATGCAGGAGGTATTCGACAATGGGGGCGCGGAGGCTGCCGTGAACGAGGGTGAAGGGAGGTTGGAGGGCGACCGTGGGCAGCTCGGCCAAGAAGCGCTTGTCGTCGGCGTGGAGCTGGTCGGCGGTCCAGCGGATGGCGGAGAAGGCCGCGCCGTTGAAGTCGGAGGCGTCTATCTCACCGGCGGCGGCGTAGTCGTGGTTTCCGGCGACGGCCACGAGGTCGAACTGGCGCAGGCGTTGGAGGCACGCGGACGGGTCGGGTCCGTAGCCGACGAGGTCGCCGAGGCACCAGACGGCGTCGAAGCCGCCGTGCGTTCCGGCGTGGGCGATGACGGCATCGAGAGCTTCAAGGTTGGAGTGGATGTCGGAGAGTATCAGTGCGCGCAAGGGTTCCTCGGTTTATGTTGCGGGGATTATGTCGTGGGGCGTAAGTCGCAGGAAGATGGGGTATTATAGCAACCGTTTGCACCATACCTGCAGGCGAACCCACAGATGACGAGGAGGCGGCAGCCATGACCGCAGCCAAACCGCGAGTACACGTAATCGGGACCGGAGGCAGCATCGCGGGCATCGGCCCGGACCGGCTGGACTACATACTCTACCCGGAGATAGGGGACCACCTGACCATCGAGCAGTCGCTGGAGCGGGTGCCGGAAATCAACGACCTAGCGTCGATCACCTCGGAGGACCTGGTCAGCGTCGGGAGCACGGCCATCGGGCCGACGGACTGGCTGGCGCTGACGCGAAGGATCAACGGCCTGATGCGGGACGACCCGGGGCTGACGGGCATTGCGGTGACGCACGGGACGGCGACGCTGGAGGAGACGGCCTACTTCCTGCACCTGTCGGTAAAGACGGACAAGCCGGTGGTGATTACGGGGGCGATGCGGCCACCGACGTCGATCGGAACGGACGCCGACGCAAACCTGATGGACTCGGTGCGGATCGCCGCCACGCCGCACGCCGGTGGAATGGGCGTGCTGACAGTGCTGAACAACGAAATTCACTCGGCGCGGGACGTATCGAAATCGAACACGTTCCGGGTGGAGACATTCCGGCCGAACGAGCTGGGGTTCCTGGGGTACTCGGACTCGGACGGGCAGGTGGTGTTCTACCGTGCGCCGGTGCGAAAGCACACCACGGGCACGGCCTTCGACGTCGAGGGTCGAGACGGGATGCCGCGAGTGGAGATCGTGTACTCGTACGCCGGGGCCGACGGTGCAATCGTTGACGCGGTGCGGCAGATGCGGCCGGACGGACTGGTGGTCGCGGGGTTCGGCGGCGGGACGTACCCGCCGGAGTTCATCGCAGCGGCGGCGCGGGCGGTGGAGGACGGCATACCGGTGGTGCTGGCGTCGCGGTCGACGGCGGGTCGGGTGGTGATGACGCCGCGGAAGGATGAGCAGGGGTTCATAGTATCGGACAACCTGCTGCCACAGAAGGCGCGGATTCTGCTGATGATGGCGCTGACGGTGAGCGGCGAGCGGGAGTGGCTGCTGCAGGCGTTCCGGGATTACTAGCTAAATCGGGATTATTCCGGGCGTGTATAATTCCGAGAATTGATAACAGAAGCCCTCAGAAAGGAAGGACAACAGCCAGTGGCACAAGCAGCAGCGGGCGGTGGTTCACAGGCGGAATACCAGCAGAAACGCACCAAAGACCCGATAATGGCGACCACTGTCATCGGGGCCCATACCCTGGAGCACATGTATGGGCGCGGGTTCCTGGTGCTCATACCGGCGATCTACGTGGCGATGGGGCTGAACCCGATCCAGGCGGGGCTGCTGGACGGCGTGCGGCAGCTTGCAGGCGGCGCGACCAGCATGACGGGCGGGTTCTTCGTGGATATCTTCCAGCACCGTCGCTCGCAGGTGCTGACGCTGAGCCTGGCGCTGATCGGCGTGGGGTACCTGCTGGTGTCGATCGCCCCGACGTATACGCTGATCCTGGTGGCGCTGGCGATCGCGTCGGCAGGGACGGCGATGTGGCATCCGCCGGCGCTGGGGCTGCTGGCGCAGCGGTTCCCGGAGCGACGGGGGCTGTTCATCTCGATGCACCGGTCGACGGGGAACCTGGGCGACTGGATCGGGCCGCTGGTCGTGGGAGCGCTGTTGGGGTCTGCGGCGGGAGCGGCCGAGTGGTGGGGGTCGGACTGGTGGCCGTGGGAGTGGGCGGTGGACTGGAGGTGGATCGTGGGAGGCGGAGCGCCGATCATGCTGGTGCTGTCGCTGGCGATCTTCGTGCTGCTGCGCAACGTGGACGGGCCGCCGCTGCCGGGGGTGGACTACAAGGCGAAGATCAGGTCGCAGCTGAACGGCATGGTCGACTCGTTCCGAGGGACGGGGATGTGGAGCATCTTCACCGTGTCGGCAGTGCGCGGGATGGGAGACCGGTCGCTGCTGTGGGTAATCCCGTTCTACCTGAAGGACGACCTCGGGTACGGCAACATTTCCGTGGGCTTTCACGTGGCGCTGTTCGCCATACCGGGCATCATCACCGGGCCGCTGTTTGGAGCGCTTTCGGACCGGATCGGGCGGAAGTGGATCACGATGTTCATCATGGGAGCGACGGGGTTCATCACCCTGGGCATCGTGATGATGGGCGGCGGCTGGGGAATGACGGTAATGATCTTCCTGTTCGGGGTGTTCATCTTCACGGTGAACTCGATGACGCAGGCCGCAGCTATCGACGTGGCCGAGGGCAAGGGACTGGAAGGGTCGTTCATAGGGCTGATGTGGGGGAGCAACGCCTTCTTCGGGGCGATGGCGTCGATCGCGGCCGGTGCGCTGGCGGAGTTCGCGGGCTGGTCGTCGGCGTTCTACATGGCGGCGGGGCTGTACTTCTTCGGGTTCCTGGTGTCGGGGCTGATGCCGAACGGAAGGCGGTTGGTGTAGCGGCGGCAAGGGCTCTGAACAGAGCCGGCGGGCTCCGTGTCTAGGGGCCGGCGGCTTCTACTGCGGCGCGGTACTGCTCGGGGGTGTTGAGGTCGAGCAGGATTTCGGGGTTGTCGAGAGGGAAGCGGAGGACGGAATCGGGGTGGCGGCGGACCACGGCCTTGATGCCCTGGGATTCTTCGTCGATGGCGAGGAGCTCGGGCAGCAGTGACGCGGAGAGGGCGATGGGGTGACCGCCCTTGCCGTTGCATTCGGGGACGGTGACAGCGCAGTCGTTGGCGCGGTGGACTTCCAGGACGCGGGCGACGGCGGAGGCCGTGCGGGGCTGGTCGACGTTCAGGAGCAGGATTTCGTCGACGGCGTTGGCGTCGAGGGCGGAGAGGCCGGCCTTGATGGACGTGGTCTTGCCCTGCAGGTAGTCTGGGTTCAGGGTCCAGGTGACGCCGTCGAGCAGGGGGCTGAGCTCGTTGGCGCGGTGGCCGAGAACGACGACGACGCGGTCCGCGCCGCCGTCGCGCAGTGCGGCGACCTGGTGCTGCAACAGCGGGCGGCCGCGCCACGGGAGCAGGGCCTTGAGCTGCCCCATGCGACTGGACTCGCCGGCCGCGAGGAGGATGGCCCAGGCGCCGGGCAAGGGGCTAGACCTCAATGGCGCGGTCGACGATGGCTGCGGCGCGATCGAGGTACCAGTCGCCCATCTGCATCTTGCCGCCGTCGCCACCACGCCGGATCATGATGATCTCGGACATCACGCTGACGGCGATTTCCTCGGGGGTCAGCGCGCCGATGTTGAGGCCGATGGGGGCGAATACCTCGGCGATGCGGTCCTTGCTGATGCCCTGCTCGAGGAGGCGGCGGTAGATCATGAGGGTCTTGCGGCGGCTGCCCAGCAGGCCGATGTAGCGGGCGCGGGTCTTCAGGGCCGACTCGAGGGCCATGTCGTCGTAGCGATGGCCGCGGGTGGCGACGACGACGTAGCTGTTGACGTTGACGCTGAGAAGATCCGACCAATGTTCGTAAGGCGTGACGATGGTCTGTTCGGCGTAAGGGAAGCGCTCTTCGTTGGAGAACTCAGGGCGGTCGTCGACGATGTAGACGCGGAAGCCCAGGAATCGGGCGAGGTCTGCAGTGGCCTTGCCGACGTGCCCGCCGCCGACCATTACCAGCGTCGGGGGAGTGGTGAAGCCTTCGACGAAGATTTCGGTGCCGTCTTCGGTGTCGATGGATTCGGTGTTGCCGACGGCAGCAATACGCCGGGCTGTCTCAATGGCCGGTTCGTCCAGGGCTTCGGCGCCGAGGGTGCCCGAAATGGTGCCGTCGGCGCGCAGGAGGAGCTTTGTACCGATTCGCTCGGGAGCGGCGGGGCTGTTGACGACAGTGGCCAGGGCCACCGGTTCGCCCTCGTCGTAGGCCTCGAGGATTTCGTCGCCCAAGGGTAGAAATTCATCCAGCTGTCGGAAGGGCTCGAGGTAGAAGTACATCGTGCCGCCGCAGACGAGTCCGTCGCGGGCAGCGATGTCCTCGTTCAGGTAGTAGTCCTTGAACTCGGGGCCACCGCCCTGGCGGAGCATTTCCTTGGCAGCGAACCAGATGTCCCCTTCGACGCAGCCACCACCGAGGGTGCCCAGGCCGCTTCCGTCATCGCGAACCAACAGCATTGCGCCGGCTTTCTGTGGCGTGGAACCCTTGGTCCTGACAACGGTGGCAAGGACACAGGGATGTCCCTCACGCAGAGTGTCAACGGCTCCCTGTATGACTTCCTTCATGGCCCTTCCTTCCCCGCAGATTGGGGTGCGCTTGACGAGTGTAGCTTATCAAAGCGGTGGTGCGGCCCGCAAACCTGATTCAGTACAGAAGCCGTTGCGAGACTATTGTTATTTTAACCTGTGAAATGCCGTTTCGACGCGATAATGTGGCGGATATTCAGATGAAGGCGAAAGTCCAGAGGAAGGAGGGTGGAGAAAGGGGACGAGTCGGCAGGGAAATCCAGGTTAAACCACCATATATTGGGCACCGATGGAGCGTTATATATAGTATAATGTTATTTGGTATGGCAGTCGTCGCAATCACCTCCATCAGCGAGCGTAATGCTCGCCGTTACCTTGACGCCATGCATTCCGCCGGTTCAGAAACGCGGTTGCTGCTTCCCGAGAACAATACCGATGCTGCAGCCGAAGAGTTGTTGAGGGGAGTGGGCGGGCTATTGCTTTCGGGCGGCCCTGACGTGCACCCCGGCCGTTACGGGCAGGAACCAGACCCGGATGCGGGTCTGAAGCTAGCGCCCAAGCTGGACGAACTGGAATTCAAGGTGCTGGAGCACGCGCTGGCGGCGGATATGCCGGTACTGGCCATCTGCCGGGGGATGCAGGTGCTGAATGTGGCATTCGGCGGGAGGCTGATCCAGGACCTGCCCGGGCACCGGAGCGAGGATTCCGGGGAAGAACACACGAGCCACCAGATTTACGTCGCACCCGGCGCGAAATCTGCGGCCATAATAGGCTCGGCGGGTTTCTTCCGCGTAAACAGCTACCACCACCAGGGTTTGAACGAAGCCCAGAGGGCGCCTCGCCTGATGTCGACAGCGTACAGCGTCGATGACGGCCTGGTCGAGGGCATCGAGAGTCCGGAGCACAGCTGGGTCATCGGCCTGCAGTGTCACCCGGAGCGGACCGACGAAGTGCCACGCCTTTTCGTCAACCTTTTCGGCGGGCTGCATGACCGCGCGGAGCAATTCAGGGAGGCGCTTGTCGAGTAGCGCAATCTTCGTGGTTGACACAGGCACCCTTACTCAGGCGGGCCCAAGTTGTGATGTGAGGAGCGCAGGACCATGGTAACTACCGCCCCAGTACCACCGACAGAGCCGCCCGGAGAGCAACCGATTCGCATTGAAGATGAGATGCGCACGTCGTATCTCACCTACGCCATGAGCGTAATCGTCGCGCGGGCGCTGCCGGACGTTCGCGACGGGCTGAAGCCGGTACAGCGTCGAATCCTATACGCCATGCACGATATGGGCATCCGGCCCGGGTCGCAGTTCCGGAAGAGCGCCCGTATCGCGGGAGAGGTGCTGGGCAAGTTCCACCCTCACGGCGAGGGTTCGGTCTACGACGCGCTGGTGCGGATGGCGCAGGACTTCTCGATGCGCTACCCGCTGATAGCGGGTCAGGGCAACTTCGGCAGCGTCGACGGCGACCCACCCGCTGCGATGCGATACACGGAGGCCCGGCTGGCCCCGATCTCGGAAGAGTTGCTAGCAGACATCGACCAGAACACCGTCGATTTCGCGCCCAACTTCGACGATTCCCTGTCGGAACCGACGGTACTGCCGGCCCGGATGCCGAACATGCTGGTGAACGGCGCCACCGGCATTGCCGTGGGAATGGCGACCAACATTCCGCCGCATAACCTCGGAGAAATCAGCGACGCGCTCATCTACCTGATTGACCACCCTGAAGCCACCACCGAACGGCTGATGCGTCACGTGAAGGGCCCGGACTTTCCCACCGCCGGGACCATACGGGGCCGGAAGGGCATCGTGGACACATACACCACCGGTCGTGGCCGCATCATCATGGAGGCGAAGGCCGAGATCGAAGAGATGCCGCGCAGCAATCGCGAGCAAATCATCGTCACCGAGCTTCCATACCAGGTCAACAAGGCCAATCTCATCGAGCGAATAGCTGCGCTGACGCGCGAGAAGAGAATTGACGGCATTTCCGACATCCGGGACGAATCGGACCGTCGGGGAATGAGAATTGTCATCGAATTGCGTCGTGACGCCCAGTCCCGAGTGGTGCTGAACAACCTGTTCCGCCAGACGGCGCTGCGGTCTTCCTTCAATTCGATAATGCTGGCGCTGGTGGATGGGCAGCCCCAGGTGCTGCCGCTGCTCCGGTGCCTGGAACTGTTCATCCGGCACCGCGAAGAGGTTATCCGGCGCAGGTCGGAGTACCAGCTGCAGCGGGCCCGGGATCGGGACCACATAGTCCAAGGTCTGTTGCTGGCGCTGGACCGCATTGACGAAGTAATCGAAATCATTCGCAATTCCGCAGACGTCGAGGAGTCGCGCAACAACCTGATGCAGCAACTGGACCTGTCGGAAGCACAGGCCCAAGCCATCCTCGACATGCAGCTGCGGCGACTGGCTGCGCTGGAACGGGAAAGGCTGCAGACCGAGCACGAGGAACTGCTGGCGAAGATCGCTGAGCTTGAGGAGCTGCTGAACGACCAGGGCAAAATTCTTGCAGAAATCAAGCGAGAAACGCGGGAGTTGAAGAAATCCTTCAGCAACCCTCGCCGGACGGAAGTGCAGGAAGAGGAGATCGGAGAGGAGACTCCGGAGTCGCTCATTCCCCAGGAAGACGCCATGGTCACCCTGAGCCAGCGCGGCTACGTGAAGAGGGTACCGCCTAATACCTTCCGGCAGCAGAACCGGGGCGGGAAGGGAGTACGCGGGATGACGACCCGCGAGGGCGACGCGATTCTGGACCTGCTGGTTGTGAACACGCACAGCAGACTGTTTTTCTTCACCAACCGCGGGCGAGTGTACCCTCTGAAGGCCTATCAGATTCCCAACGACGCTTCGCGAACTTCGCGGGGGGTGCTGCTTGCGAACCTGATACCGTTGCAACGAAATGAGCAGGTGCAGGCCATGCTGCTCATCGAGAGCGAGAAAGACGATTCACCGTTGCTGCTGGCCACAAGGAAGGGGCAAATCAAGTCTCTGAAGACCGGCGAACTGACCAACATCAGGCCATCCGGGCTCATTGTAATGAACATGGCACAGGACGATGAGCTGGTCTCGGTGGCTCAGGTGGGCGAAGCCAAGGACGCCATGATGGTGACGGAGAGCGGACAGGCCATCCGGTTCGCCATAGACGACCTGACTCCCCGGTCGCGGACTGCGGGAGGCGTTCGCGGAATACGACTGATGAGAGATGACAAGGTCATTGCCATGGGGGTGGTGACGACCAACAGCTTCCTGCTGGTGATCAGCCAGAGGGGTTTCGGCAAGATGACCTCAACCTCCAGCTACAACCGCAAGGGGCGGGGCGGCCAGGGAGTCCGCACCTTCCAGACGACGGACAAGGCGGGCAACGTGGCGGCGGCACGCATTGTGACCGACCCGGAGCACCAGGAGATGCTTATCATTTCGGCAAATGCTCAGGTTGTGCGGATAAGCATGGACGACGTGCGGGAAACCGGTCGGGTGGCCCAGGGCGTAATCCTGTGGAAGGAACGGGATGCCACCGATGACGACTACGTGGCGTCGATTGCAGTGTTCCAGGAGACAGACCGGAACGGGGACGCAATCCCGTCAACCAACGGCCATCGCAGGAACGGGCGGACGACGGCGAACGGGAGCAACGGACACGCGGCGGAGCTGGTGGAGGATGACGAGGAGGAGGAGGATGATGACGACTGCTAGCAGGGGCAATACACCGGAACTCTGACTTGCGTACAGGGGCGGTTATCCACCGCCCCTCATTTGTGACGAATTGCAGTCGCCGCACCAGGCGGGCCGCGCGAGGTTTTGTGACGAATTGCAGTCGCCGCACCAGGCGGGCCGCGCGAGGTTAAGGCAATATTTGTTGGCAGGTTCCATGGCGCATCGTGGACATTGCCTTGAAAAACATCATCGCTTTGTGTAAACTACTTCGGCGCATTTAATATAGTTGCCAAGATAGTATTGGTAATTTCGATTAAGGAGAGACGGAAAATTGGGAATGAAATTGGTCTTCCTGCACGGAGCCGGATGCTCCAGCCTTTCCTTCTACTACCAGCTTCGGCACTTTCGTAGCGCCAAAGCGATCGACCTGCCTGGCCATCCCGACGGCAAGCCCTGCGAGTCGGTTGAAGGCTATACGGAGTGGGTACGAGGGTTCATCCGGGCGCGGCGATACAAGAATGTAGTCCTCTGCGGGCATTCCATGGGTGGGGCGATCGCGATGGACTACGCGCTGAAGTATCCTGAGGAGTTGAAGGGGCTGATACTGCTGGGCACAGGCGCCAAGCTGAAGGTGCATCCGCATTACCTGCAGCGCTGCAATGAGCCGGGCGAGGGGAACATGCCCTGGCTGGAAGGACACCTGGGCTATTACGAGGACGTTGACGAGGAAGTCCACCCCGTGCTGCGGCAGCGTGCGGCGGAGGTTGGTCCCGAGGTGGAGCTGAACGACCTGATGGCGTGCGACAGTTTCGACGTCATGGACAGGGTCGGCGAAATCAGTCTGCCGACGCGGGTAATCTGCGGCAGCGACGACGTGATGACGCCGGTGAAGTACTCGGAGTTTCTGACGAAGAGCATAGATGGGGCCACGGAAGCGATAATCCCGGGAGGCAGCCACTTCGTCCACATGGAAAAATACCAGAAGGTAAACGAACAGATCGAAGACTTCCTGGGGACCTTCAAGGCCACATCCAGGCGCGTCGCCTGATCGTTCGTTACGTTGCCCAAAATGCAGAGCGCCGGATGGAATCATCCGGCGCTTTTTTCTTACAGGACTTTCGGAACAGGTCGGGAATCAGGAACGATAGGGGTGGTACCACCTGCTGCGGTAGAACATCAGGGGGTTCTCGCAGTCGCTGCGGCGGATTTCCTGGACCTCGCCCATGTAGACGGTGTGGTCGCCGTAAGCGTGGGAACCCACGACGTCGCAGTTGAGGAAGATGGAGGAACCGTCGAGGACGGGTACTCCGTTGGCGGATTCCGAGAAGCTGTAATCGACGCCGCCGGTGCGATCCTGAGGTTTTTTCGCAAAATACGCGCCGACTTCCTCTTGATCTTCGGTGAGGAAATTGACGCCGAAGCGCTTCCGCTCTTCAAGAAAACCGTAGGTGTGGGTGCCGTGGGCAACGCAGATGAGGATTATTGGAGGCTCCAGGCAGACGGACGTGAAGGAATTGGCGGTCATTGTATGAGGATTGCCTTCGTCGTCCAACGTCGTGATGACGGTGACTCCGGTTGCAAACTCAGACAATGCCGTCCTGAACTCGTTCTTGTCAATCGAGGTCATACACACCCCAAGTGACGACCCTCTCCGAACGCGCCTGCGATCGGCATCCCGTGGACAGAAAGCTAATGGGCGAATGGCCGGGTCGCTCGATTTGCGTAATTATAATACGCAAATATTATCTGCGCTACCTTCCTGTTCCCGACGTTGCGGACAGTGATATGGCACAGTCGTTTTAGGGAAAGGGCCGGAAACAGGAGGATATATCCTCCGGAGCAGCCATTGCCGCAGCTTGAGCGTCGAGTTTCGCAGCAACTCCCGATGGGATGTTGCCTTCGAACAGGTCGGGATGCGTAATCTGGGCCAGGATTTCGAGACCGTCGACCACCCTTGGACCGGGGCAGCTGAAATATGTGTGGTCGAGGAGGTATACCTCACCGAAGGCAACTGCCGGAATGTCCCGCCATCCCTCCTGGGCCGCCAGCCAGGGGGCCTCGCGCAGGTGGCGCTCGACGTCGGAGGAGCAGAGGTCCACGAACAACTTGTCGGGGGCGGCGTCCAACACGTCCTGCCACGCAAGGCGACGGGCGTCACAGCCCGGCTCGAGGGAAGTGATGCTTCCGCCGGCCATCCGCAGCAGATCGGGTATCCAGTGGCCGCCTGCCACCAGCGGATTGATGCCTTCCAGCGAAAACACCGAAGGCCGGGAGCGGGCCGACCTGACGCGATCGAGAACGGCGTCTGCCCGGCCGCGAAGGGACGCCACGAGGTCAGCGGCCCTATCGGGCACGCCGCAGACATTGCCGACTTCGAGCACGGAGTCGAGGATACCTGCGAAGGTGCGGGGCTGGAGGACGACCACCCGCGGCTGGACGGACATGCCACGAACGGCCATGTTGACCTCGCCAGCGTCAATCTCGCAGATGTGGCAGAGGTCCTGGGTGAAGACGATGTCGGGCAGTTCACGGGCCAGCCACTCGTAGTCGAGCTCGTAGGGGCTTTCGCCGCTGGCCATCATGTCACGCAGGGCTGCCTCCACTTCCTCGCTGGACATTACCGACGGGTCGACCCTGCTGCGGCTCACAACGGCTTTGGTCTGGAGGAGACCGGGCGGGTAGTCGCAGAGGTCGCTCACCCCGATGATGCTTTCGTCCAACCCGAGGGCACAGAGGATTTCGGCGCCGCTGGGCAGCAGGCAACAAATCTTCAAATGGTCATCTCCTGCAGCAAATACGGGAGTCCCAAATCGGGCCTTGTTGTATTATATTGGGCAGCCCGCAAATGTGCCCGCCGGGGCGGCACAGGCCGATAGTCCACTGCCACAACCACTGAACTTCCACGGGGTTCGTTCCCCTGATCCATCAGCCGGCACCGAGCGCGTATGATTTTCACCTGCCACCGGCGAACACCGTAAATGTCCCGTAGCGTGGCTGAAACCAGCTGGAGCACCCTGTCGCTGATCCGGCTGAATGCCTTCAGTTGTTGACCTCGCCA
This sequence comes from Dehalococcoidia bacterium, assembly GCA_963667415.1. Lineage (GTDB taxonomy): Bacteria > Chloroflexota > Dehalococcoidia > Lucifugimonadales > UBA3495 > VXOI01. Next base: position 2,762,200 of record OY763410.1, read on the forward strand.
GCGTCAATCTCGCAGATGTGGCAGAGGTCCTGGGTGAAGACGATGTCCGGCAGTTCACGGGCCAGCCACTCGTAGTCGAGCTCGTAGGGGCTTTCGCCGCTGGCCATCATGTCACGCAGGGCTGCCTCCACTTCCTCGCTGGACATTACCGACGGGTCGACCCTGCTGCGGCTCACCACGGCTTTGGTCTGGAGGAGACCGGGCGGGTAGTCGCAGAGGTCGCTCACCCCGATGATGCTTTCGTCCAACCCGAGGGCACAGAGGATTTCGGCGCCGCTGGGCAGCAGGCAACAAATCTTCAAATGGTCATCTCCTGCAGTAAATACGGGAGTCCCAAATCGGGCCTTGTTGTATTATATTGGGCAGCCCGCAAATGTGCCCGCCGGGGCGGCACAGGCCGATAGTCCACTGCCACAACCACTGAACTTCCACGGGGTTCGTTCCCCTGACCCATCAGCCGGCACCGAGCGCGTATGATTTTCACCTGCCACCGGCGAACACCGTAAATGTCCCGTAGCGTGGCTGAAACCAGCTGGAGCACCCTGTCGCTGATCCGGCTGAATGCCTTCAGCTTCGGCGTCACCGGGTTCATCCTGGCGATGGACACGGCGGTACTACCCATCATTGTCCTTTCCCTTGCGCCGGAGAGCCTGAAGAATACATACCTGGCCACGCTGGGGATGGGAGGGCTGCTGGTTGCAGCGATCATGCAGCCTCTGGTCGGGCGAGTCAGCGACCGTACGCGTTCGCCGCTGGGACGCCGGGTGCCGTACATCATTTTTGGGTCGGCAGTGGTATGCGGCAGCCTGGTGCTGCTGGTGCTATCTCCGAACCTGGCGGCGCTCTTTGCAGTATGGATGTTCATACAGGCAAACCTGAATATCGCCTACGGTCCGGGGATGGCGTTAATCAGGGACCTGGTGCCGCGGAGCCGCATCGGCGTCGCGTCTTCGATCAAGATCCTGATGGACGCCATCGGGGGGCTGGCGTTGATCACGGTCAGCGCTGCCCTTATCGGGTTGGCATCGGGGACGACACTGGGACCGGTACCGGTTCCCGTTTATGTCGACTGGGAGTGGGCCGTCTATGCCGTGCTCGGGACGGCTCTGGCCGTGTCGGTGACGGTGACCTGCACCACGGTACTGGCCAGAGACCCGCGACGGAGGGCCCGTCCGGTGAGACCAAGTGAGGAGCTTGCCGTACCGGTCCTGAACCGGCACCTCGTGATGTTCCTGGCCTCGCGGTTGCTGCTGATGACTGCCATCTACGCGTTCCCAACCTATGGGCTGTTTTTCCTGCGGGACGTGGTGGAGGCCACCAACCCGGCGGAGACCCTGAGCCATATGATCCCCGCTATCGGAGGGTCCCTGGCCGTGGCGGTCTACGTCGCCGGGTGGATTTCCGATCGCATTGGCCGCAAACCGGTGGTGTTGGCGGGGGCGGCATTGGGCGCGGTCAGTACTTCGTGGCTGCTGCTGGTCGACACACCCACGGGCATTGTGATTACCGCAAGCGTGATTGGGGCTTCGGCAGGGACGCTGCTGAGCGCGAGCTGGGCCCTGGCCAACGAGATGGCAGACGAGCGGAGAGCGGGGACCCATATCGGCATCGTGAACCTGTCCACCATTGGAGGGGCGGCCATTCCGCGGCTGTTCGGACCCGGGATAGACCTGCTGAATCACACGTCGGAAGACCTGGGCTACCAGACGCTCATTGCGGGGTGCGCCGCCCTGTTCGTCATGGGGGCATTGATCCTGCTGCCGGTGAATCCCTCGAGCATGGAGCGAACCGAGCAGGGGGATGCTTCCGAAGCTTCGGCGATCTCGCCGCCGGGAACCTGAAGCGGTAACGGGCGCTCAACACCTGCTGCGGGAGGATGAGCGCCCGCCAGTGTTCCCTATGCCGAGGCTTTCTGCAGGAACTCGGATGCGCCGCGGGCCACCCAGGCGTTCCACGATGTCATCATGAACTTGACACCCATCGCCTTGAATTTGGCGATATTGGCGTCGCTGGCCAGGGTGCCTGGCGTGCGGCCGGCGTTGACTATCTTGCCGATGGCCTCTTCGATGGCGGACTGAACGTCGGGGTGTTCCACGTTCCCGATGTGACCCATGGTCTGGGCAAGGTCGGAAGGGGCGACGAAAAAGACGTCGATATTGTCGACCTTCAGGATTTCGTCGATATTCTGGAGAGCCTCAATTTCCTCGAGTAGGACTATGACCATGGTCTGGTCGTTGGCGGTGTGGAAGTAGTCGGAAACACCGAAGGACTGACGACCACCAAACATGCCGCGGTAGCCGACGGGGGCGTACTTTGCCGACTGGGCGGCCTGCTCGGCAGCCTCACGGCTGTTGACGTGCGGCACCACGATGCCCATGCTTCCCCGGTCAAGGGTGCGGGTGATTATGCCGGGATCGTTGGCATTCACCCGGGTGATGGAAGTCATGCCCCAGAGATCGCAGGCGCGGGTCATGTGACCCAGAGCGTCCCAGTCCACGGAACCGTGTTCGCATTCGATCCATGCGGCGTCGAATCCCAAGGGTCCTAGAAAGTCGATGATATCGCTGTCCTGCAAGCCGGAGATGGTAGTCACCACTTCTCCACGCTGCAGCTTTTCCTTGGCTCTGTTGGCTCGAATCGGCGGCATTTTATGCTCCCTACGTCAATGAATTCTGGTCTCGCGGCTGGTAAAACAGCCGGTGCAGTGCCGCCGTCATTTTGCCACTCGACTTCGGCCATGACAAACCTGAACGTCCCGGGTCAGCTTACGGAATCCGTAGTGCTGGGTTGACAATGGCTTCGGGCGCTTGGACAATCGTCACAGACTTGGGGGCAGTAAGACCCCGCATTGAGGCAGGCCCCGCAATAACACCATCATTCTTTTCGACTGCGCGGCCCAAGGGAGGAGCACAGGGATGACAACGAGTTCGGCGACGTGGACCGAGGAACGGTTGCAGGTGGCGGGTACGGAGATGCAGATGCTGAAGGGCGGGAGCGGCGAACCGCTGCTGATTCTGCACGACGAAATGGGCCAACCCGGCTGGCAGACCCTGCATGAGGAGCTGGCCAAGAACTACACGGTCTACGCGCCGTCGCTGCCGGGGTTTGGAATAACAGACCGGCTGGACTGGGTCATGAACATCCGGGATATATCGACCTGGACGCTCTGGGCCATGGAAGATATGGGCCTTTCCAATCCAAACCTTCTCGGATTGTCCCTGGGTGGTTGGATTGCAGCCGAAATGGCGACGCAAAACCCCGGAGCGTTCCGCAAGATGGCGCTGGTGTCCCCGGCCGGGATACTACCGCCAACCGGCGAGATCCTGGATATGTTCCTGATAGTCTCCAAGGAATTCATCACAGCAGGGTTCCATGACCCGTCCTCTGCCGGATTCCAGAAGGTCTGCCCGGACGAGCCTTCTCCCGAGCTGGTGGAGATGTGGGAAACGGCACGAGAGGAAGCCTGTCGGCTGTCCTGGCGTCCCTACATGCACGACCGCAGCCTTCCCCACCGACTGGGTCGACTGAAGGACCTTCCTTCGCTCATTGTATGGGGTCGCAATGACGAAGTGGTGCCGCCCAGCGCAGGAGAGGTGTACAACAACTCCATCGGCGACTCACGACTCGTGACGCTGGAGAACTGTGGACACCGGTGTGACGCAGAGAAGCCCGCTGAACTGGCGGGACACCTGCGAGAGTTTTTCGGTTAAAGGGGCTCAGAAAAAGCACGGCAGAGCAAACGACCGCCGAGCCTATACGTTGAAACTTGGCATCACACGCCGGGCGAATGTCTCCATCGCCCGGCGTTGCTCGTTTGTGTCATTCGCGCGGAAGTTGCAGACCACGAAGGAGATGCCCATTTCAACGTAGCTCACCAGGTCCCGGCACACCTGATCGGGCGAACCGCGCCCCGGCCGACGGTCGTGGGCACTGGAGTCAGTGGGTTCGAAGGAAACGGCCTGGTGGACAGTAGTTTCAGGCGGGTCCGGCCGACTGGCTTCCTCCGAAAACTCAGCAAGTCGGCCCATTCGCTCCCGCAAAACATCCAGTCTGGTGCCGGTGGAGTGCCACGCCTCTCCGAAGCGGACTGCGCGCCGAAGGGCGGCATCGCTGCGGCCTCCGACCCAGATGGGCGGGTGAGGTTGTTGCACCGGCTTGGGGGCGAAACGCACGCCCTCGAAGTTGACATACCGGCCAGAGTAACCGGATGGGTCAGTGGTCCAGAGCTCAATCATGGCGGCCAGGTACTCGTTGGTTATCGCTCCTCGCCGATTCTCAGGGACGCCAAGCGCGGCAAATTCGTCGGGCGCGCCACCGGCTCCGACGCCGAGTATCACCCGCCCTTTTGAGAGCAGGTCCAGGGTGGAGACAATCTTGGCAGCGACCAGCGGATTGCGGTAAGGGGTGACGAGGACCGTCGTGCCCAGCCTGACCCGCGTGGTGAGAGCGGAGACGTGGGACAGAACGGTGAAGACATCGAGGAAATTGGGGCCGATGTTCCTGTACATGTGCTCAGGGGTGACGATGTGATCGCTGGCCCATACGGAATCGAAGCCCATAGCCTCGGAATCGGAGGCCACGGCCTTTATGTCGTCGAAGTTGACCTCGCGACCGTATTGGGGCAGGCAGACACCGAACTTCATTTGAGTACTCGCCCTAGCCCTCTCCCAGAGAGAGGGAATTCTTGCCGTCTACCAGGCCTCACGCAGCAGCGCCACGACCGGAACGGCGGCGGCGACAGGAGAATGGGACTCGACGTCCAAGTACGGGCCGACTGAGCTGGCGTCGAGAGATTCCGTTCTACAGCTAATGCCGGAGCGGGATGAGGACCTCTGCAAACACAGTGCCGGGTGGTTCCGTTCAATCAATTTTGCAAGCTTGCAGGATCTCCGACGGGAGTTTCGATTCTTCCAGTGACATCAGCCGAATGGGGAGATGCAGGGCCTGGGCAGCGGCGACCTCCACCATCACGCCCTTGCTTTCCTTCCAGCCCGGCAGTCGCAAAACGACAAGCTCGTCGGAGCGGGACAGGAACTGCAGGTCCCAGGCGTACCATCCCTGGGGCGCGTGATAGCCACGCTGGGCCAATTCCCCTGCGTACACGAGGGGAGAGAGCACGATCCGTCCTTCGTCGATCATCTTGCCGCAAACGTGGCGGACGGCCTCCAAACGGGCTTCCCGCACCGATTCGGACGGGTGGGCAAAGGGCGACGCGAGATATACCAGCGTCGGGTCGACGTCTTCCAGGTAGTCCAAGGCTAGGAATTCCTCTACGTCCCGCGGAAGCATAATCATCCTTCTGTGATTCGAGGGCATTGATTCGAGGGTTGCGTGTTCAGGGGCGCACCTTATGTGCGCCCCCGAGAGATGTACCGTATCAGTGGCCAGATTTTCCGCATTGGGCGAAGGTCAGGAGCCGTTCTTCTCCCAGAGGGCCTCGAGCACCGCGCCGGGCGACATGGGCAGACGTTCCATGCGGACGCCCACCGCGTCGTGGATGGCGTTGGCGATGGCGGCCATGGGAGGCACGATAGGCACTTCCCCGACGCCTCGCACGCCGTAGGGGTGGCCGGGGTTGGCAACCTCGACGACGACGGTGTCAATCATCGGCAGGTCGAGGCTGGTGGGCATGCGGTAGTCGAGGAAGGTGGGGTTGAGCATGCCGCCGTTGTCGTCGAAGACGTACTCCTCGTTCAACGCCCAGCCGATACCCTGCACCGCGCCGCCCTGTATCTGCCCCTCGACGTAGCTGGGGTGGATGGCCTTGCCGGCATCCTGCAACGCGGTGAAGCGAATGACATCCACCTTGCCGGTGTCGGGGTCTACCTCGACGTCGGCGATGTGTACGGCAAACGCGCCGCCGACGCCGGTGGGTGCGACGTTGCCGCGACCGACGACGGGGCCGCCGGTGGCGTTCTGGCGGGCGGCAAGCTCGCTGAAGGAAAGGCGCAGCTCAGGGTCGGAGGTGTGGGATGCGCCGCCGTCCTTGTATTCGACGAGGCTGGGGTCGACGTCCCAGATGCGGGCGGCGCGCTCGACGAGCTGGTTACGAATGTCGAGGGCCGCTTCGTAGCAGGCCCAGCCGGTCTTGAAGGCGACGCCGCTGCCTCCGGTCATCGAAGTGTAGCCGATGGAGTCGGTGTCGCCGACAGCGGGGCGCACGTCCTCGGCGGCAATACCGAGCACTTCGGCCAACTGCATGGAGACGGCAGCGCGGGAGCCGCCGATGTCGGGCGAGCCCTCGACAAGGCTGACCGTGCCGTCGGGATTGACGCTGGCGATGGCGCTGGAGGGCCCGCTCGCGTTGAACCAGTAACCCGCAGCGACGCCCCGACCCCGGAGAGTTCCGCGGCCGCTGTCCTTGTCCAGAGGCGCGTCCCAGTGCTCGTGGTCCTTGGCAGCCTGCAAAGTCTCGATGTTGCCGATCTTGCCGAACACGGGGCCGGTGAGACGCCGGGTGCCTTCCTTCGAGCCGTTGAGCAGACGGAATTCCAGGGCATCCATGCCGATCTTCTCGCAGATCTCGTCAAGCACGGTCTCGATGGCGAAAGCGGCGGCCGGCGCCCCGGGAGCGCGGTAGGCGGCTGTCTTGGGCTTGTTGTTCACCACGTCGAAGCCTTCCAGACGGCCGTTGGCGATGTCGTAGGGACCGGTCATGCACTGGACGCCGGGGTTGATGGGAGAACCGGGATATGCGCCGGCCTCGTAGGCCATGGAGGCGTCGACGGCGGTGATGCGGCCGTCGTTGGTCGCGCCGACCTTGCAGCGCATCCAGGACCCGGCGGTGGGGCCGGAACCCTGGAAGACCTCAGAGCGGTTCATGCTGACCTTGACCGGGTGGCCGGTCTTGCGGGAAAGGGCCGCCGCCACAGGTTCGAGGTACACGAGGGTCTTGCCGCCGAAGCCGCCACCAATCTCCATGGGGATGGCCTTGATCTTCGAAACAGGGACGCCTGACACGAGGGCGACCTGATCGCGGACGTTGAAGTGGCCCTGGCTGCTGCTCCAGACGGTGATGTCGCCGTCGGGGCCCCAGTTGACCGTGGCAGTGTGGGGTTCGATGTAGCCCTGGTGGACGGACTGTGTCCGGAATTCGCGCTCGACGACTATATCGGCGTCCTTGAACCCCTGCTCGATGTCGCCCATTTCGAAGAGGAAATGATTGGCGATGTTGGAGCCGACCGTCGTGTCATCGTCGTCGCGGAGGCCGCCGGTCCGCATGGCAGGATTGGAGATGGTGGCGAGACGCTCGTGCAGGACGGGAGCGTCGGGCTGCATCGCTTTCACGACGTCGGTGACGGAACCGAGCACCTCGTAGTCCACTTCGATGAGTTCCAGGGCCTTCTCAGCAACGTGCGGGCTCACCGCTGCGACGGCGGCGACGGCGTGGCCCTTGTAGAGGACCTTCTCGGCAGCCAGACAGTTGTTGCTGAGGAACTTGGGATTGACCATCGCGGCCTCGGTCTGGTCGCTGATGCGGCCCCTGGGTTGAGGAAGGTCGGCCGACGTCACGACGCCGCGCACACCTTCCATGGCCTCGGCCTTGCTGGTGTCGATGGACTTGATGCGGGCGTGGGCGTGCGGGCTGCGGAGCACGCGGGCGTGGAGCAGTCCCGGCAGGTCGATGTCTGCGCCGTAGCGGGCGCGGCCTGTGACTTTTTCCGCCCCGTCCTGCCGGATGGGCCTGGTGCCGACCACGTTGAATTCTTCATTGGAAAGCACGACGTTGGATCCGGTAATGGTGGCCATGCTGCATTCCTCCTTGATCTGATTGGGGTGAGAGTTCGAATTACGATGCCTCGGAAAAAGTGAGCGGCTCAAGGGCGTCCAGCAGTTCCGACATATCACCCAGACTTCTTTCAACGTCATCGGGAAGCAGGAAAAGCCGGCGGGTGTAGTAGTTCCTGTGAAGACCATTGGCGGATTGGCCCAGCAATCGAACTCGATCGTTTCGTGCCTGGACGCTCGCCTTATAAATCACCATGGGGAATTGCGAATGGTTCTCGTATTCCCAGCCTTGCGTTACCGCAACGGCCTTGGCCATCCAGGCTGCGGCGCCCCAGCCTTTCTCGGACGCCTGATGCAGGTCGTCTTCAGCCAGGTACTGCCGCGCCCTTTCGAGGAACGTGCGAGCCTGCTGGCGGTAGTCTTCGACGGCTGTGGGGTCGTACCTGTCGGAGAGATCGGGTTGCGTCATCTCGGTTTCTCAGGAGGGGATTGCCTGATTTTAGCGCAACCGCGAACGGGTACGCGAATGGGGGCGTTCACAATCCCCGGGCCAGACGTTCCATTTCGACAGCGAACCAGAGGGCGAAGCCGCCACTGCGGTCGTCGAACCCGAAGATGGCTGGGCGGTCGAGGTAGTCGCGCACGGTGTTCTGGACGCCGGTGCTGGCGCAGGCGTCCACGACGTTGCCGACATCGTCAATGCGCTCGGCAACGCCCTGCCAGGCCAAGGCCAGCGTGCTGCGGTAGTCCTGGGGCAGCCATCCACGGCGCAGGCCGCGGGCCATCGAGTAGCCCATCATGCAGGTGGAGGTGAATTCTTCGTACGACCCAGGGAAGTCGAGCACGTTGGGTAGCATTCCAGACTGTCGCTGCAGGTGACGAAGGGCCTCAATCAACTTCTGGTACATCGCGAGAACGTCCGCCCGCCGCGGGTAGTCCTCGGGCATATAGCTCAGGGCCTCGGTCAGCCCCAAGGCGGCGAAGCCGTTGCCGCGTGCCCAGTAGAACTCGGCGGGGCGACAGTGCCAGAAAAGGCCGTTTTCCTGCTGGATTTTCGCGGCCAACAGGAAATCCACGAGGATGTCGAGATATCCGGTCTCTCCGGTCAACCGGTGGGCGCGTCCCAACAGCGCTGCAGCCATGAACATATCTTCGGTGCGAAAGTCCGGGTCGCACGGTTGCGGGGCCTCGCCGGCGGCCGCGGGGCGGAAGCGATTGGCGGCGTCGATGATAAGCCTGGAGTAGCGGTCGTCGCCTGTGGCCAGGGTCAGTTCGTGCCCCCAAACCACCGACGCCAGGGCCGAGGGCGCCAGCCCTTCGCCGAACCCGCCCGCCGCTACTGCTTCTTCGACAAAGGGTTCGAGCAGCTGGATGATATTCCGCTTGGGGTTGATGGTGGCGGGGTCGAGCTGGCCCAGCCTGAGGCGACCGCTGATGGGTACACCCTGGGTGTAGACGACTGGGTCGAAGGTGTGGCCATAGGCATTGGCCAAGATGCGGGCGATTTCCCCGATGGTGCGCCGTCTCCTCGAAGCCAGAGTGCGGCGGGCGACGGACGGCCCAAGGATGCCCTGTTGCCTGACAGCCCCGAACAGACGGCTCAGCTCTCGTGGAAGCTGCTGGCGGGAGGCGGTTAAACGCAGGCCCGGAATGGGGCCCAGTCCCTCGGGGTAACCGTCTCCCAGGGCCTGCAGGAAGCCGTCTGAAGTCAGTTCCTGGGCTCCCACTGCAGGGGCCATGTTCCGGGCCGCCGAGTTGCACTCCCAACGCACGGAGCCGGTGCCAGCCCGCACTTCCAGCACCAGGTCGGGAGCCTGAAAACAGGTCCACCGCCAGAGATAGCGCTTCTCGGGGTTCTGGGCATCGAAGTAGAAGTTTCCCTCGGGAGGATAATCCTGAGATGGAATGCCGCCCGCCCCGTTTTCCGGTTCTCGTCCCAGGCGCAGACCGTCGGGATTCACGCAGGGAACGGCGCTGAGTCCCACTCGCAGGGCCAGGCCGTCGCCGCCCCCGGCGTATAACTGGAGAGCATGGAGGGCAAGGTCTACGTCGTCTGGGCGACCCGACAGCCCGCCGACCAGCAGGATGCGGGACCTTGAAGTCTCGGCGGCGTATGCGTAGCGGTCTATCAACGCCCGGACAGGCGTCAGCGACCGGGTTACGCCGCAGGAGGTGCGGCCCCAGAAATTGGAACGGGCAACCGCCAGAGATTCCAGGGTTTCCCTGAGGTCCGCCTCACTGCTGGCGTTGACCACTGTTCTAGGACTCCCGAGGCTTCTGGACCAGGTCCACGTTGACGGTTCGGGCCGCGCTCACCGTGAAGGTCAGCGAAGTGGTGCCGCCGCCCTCGGTGCTGTTCATCACCTCTATGTTGGCCGGGCCGTGAAGGTAGGCGATCTCATCGCCCTCCACCCGGAAGGGACGGTCGTGACCAGGGTAGAAGACGTTGGAGGAGGCCACCATCTTCTCGACGCTGTCGTGGGCGTCTTCGGTGTCCCAGAAGATGTTATACGGGATGCCCCGGGACACGGTGCCGCTTTCCGGCATTGCATCGCCGGCGATGAGCACCTTCTCGCCGTCGATCTCCGCCAGCACGCTCATGTGGCCCTTGGTGTGGCCGGGCGTCTCGAGGATGGACACGCCATCAACGATGGTGTCGCCCTCGGAAACGACCTCCACCTTCATGTTGCGCATCATGTCGGCCATGCCCGCGGCCACGGCCAGGTCCCAGCTGTTGGGGTTGCGGGCGTAGTCAATCTCCACGGGGTTGACCAGCACGCGGGCGTTGCGGAAGAGGTCGGTGTTCTGGCAGTGGTCCCAGTGCATGTGGGTGAGAATGACGATGTCGATATCGTCGGTGGTCAAGCCCATATTGGTCAGCGCCCGGTACAGGAAGGGCCGGCGGGACGACGGGCCGGTATCGATCAGGATATTGTGGTTGCCCGTCCGCAAGAGGGAGTTTGTCGAATAGCCGAATGAGCCCTGGTCGGTGTTGAGGGCAAAACCGTAGGTGAGTACGTCCAGAGTTGCCATGAGGCGCGCTCCTTAGCGGAAGTTGGGCATCACTTTTTCGGAAAAGAGGTGTAGCGAGCTGGAGACCTCGTCGTAGGACAGTCCGCCGGCGTCGAGGTAGCTGATGAAGTGAGTTACGTGGTTCTCCTCCAGCTCCCTGATGGCGGCGGTGACTTTCTCGGGGCTGCCGATGGCGGCCATGCCTTCCTTGCCCCGTTCCGCCACCAGGTCCGGCTCGATGAAGGGGTCGTGTACGTAGTGCTCGTAGCCGGTGACACCGGAGGCGCGCACCACGTCGGACAGCGGGCGGCGCAGGAAGTCGCTCATGTCGCCGGCCCATTGCAGACGGGGAGTCAGCAGGTTTACGGCCTCCTCGTCGGTGGGCGAAACGTAGACGTTGCGGACTGCGGCGACTTCGATGTCGTCGGGAGCGACGCCCTCCTCCAGCATGCGCCGCCGGTAGAGGTTGATAAGGTTCTGGTCGGAGTCAGGCGACGCTGGGAAGAAGCTGCTCCCGACGGTGAAGAGGCCCCAGCGGTTTTCCACGGCGATCTCCACCGACTCGGGACTGTGAGTAACAGCCATAAACACCGGCGGGTACGGCTGCTGCACGGGCTTGGGGATGACCCTCACCTCGGGGAAGCTGAAAAATTCGCCGTCGTACGCGAAGGTATCCTCGGTCCATGAACGGATGGCGATATCCATGCTCTCGACGAACCGACCTCGGGACTCGGCGATGTCGAGGCCGTAGATGTCGAACTCGCGTTTCTGGTAGCCGCGACCGGCACCCACGATGAGGCGGCCGCGGCTGATTATGTCGAGCGTGGCCAGGTCCTGGGCGAGCCGCAGGGGGGCGTGCCACGGCACGATGGTGCAGGCGACGCCGATCTTGACGCGCTCGGTCTTCGCGGCGATGGCGGCCAGCAAGCTGTGGGGCGAGCTGATGATGCTGTGCTCGCTGAAGGCGTGCTCGGCAATCCATACCGAATCGAAGCCCAGCTGTTCGGCCAGCTCGGCGCCGCGCAGGATGTCCTCGTAGACCTGCACATCTGTGCGGCTTACCGGATTGGGGTTTACCTTGCTTTCGTCGGCGTATTGCTCGTGGAGCAGCGGACGCTGCCCCACGAAGAAGGCTCCGAATTTCATCGGGCTAGCTCCCTGCTTCGATCTCTGCGTAGACCGAGCGCATCGAGGCTCCGGAGTCGTCCTCGACCTCGGTGAACCACTTGATCAGGGAGCGGGTGAGTTGGTCGACGGACTCGTCGTTGCCCGCTTCCTCGTAGCGCATGCGCACGGTGGGCAGGGTCATCTGGGTCTGAAACTCACGCATTTTTGCGATCTTCTCGGCGTCGGTCATGTCCGACTCGGCCACCCGCACGCGTTCGTGGAAGAGGTCGTCGTCCTTGTCCTCGGGGGTGCCGCCCAGCTCGCGGATGCGGCGGTCGAATATGTCGCCGTGGCTGGTCTCGCGCTCGGCAACCAGCGACAGGCAGCTCTTAAGCCCCGGGTGGTCGGTCTTTTCGGCCCAGGCCTTGATCCAGACTCCGGCGCGGTATTCCTGGATGCGGATGTCGTTGAGCAGGTCGACGTATTCGGGTGTGTCCGGCATTGCGATACCTCACGAAGCAAGCGTTGTGGATGACAAAGCGGACGCGGCCAACTTTGAGAAGGCATGAACCCGGAGAAGGGAAGAACCCGCCCGGAAGTTCCAAGCCGCGCGGCTATGGGCGAGTTTAGTCCGCAGCCAAAGGGGTGTCAAACAATTCCATATCGGGCCCATGCTAAAATTAGCCCGCCATACTGAAGAGGGAGCAGGAGCAGCTTTGCCGCAACTGACGGAAGCGCAACGAGGCATGGTCGCCACCATCCGGGAGTTCGTGCGCCGGGACGTGCAGCCGGTGGCGCAGGAAATGGAACACGCCGACGAGTACCCCTTCGAGCTGGTGGAGCGGATGAAGGAACTGGGGCTGTTCGGCGCGGTCATACCAGAGGAGTACGGCGGCCTGGAGCTGGATGTGGCCTCCTACGCCCTGGTGATCGAGGAAATCTGTCGTGGCTGGATGAGCCTGAGCGGCATCCTGAATTCGCACCTGATCATGGCATACATGGTGACAACCCACGGCACCCCCGAACAGAAGGAGCATTACCTTCCCCTGATGGCCACCGGCGAGAAGCGCGGCGGCATCTGCATTACGGAGCCCAACGCCGGCAGCGACGTGCAGGCCATCGAGACGAGGGCCGTGCGCGACGGCGACGACTACGTCGTCAACGGCAGCAAGAGCCTGATCACCAACGGCCGCCACGGCAACACCTTCGCGCTGGTCACCAAGACCGACCCGGACGCCGACCCCCCTCGGCGTGGCATCAGCATCTTCATCGCCGAGAAGGGGCCGGGCTTCAACGTGGTACGCGACATTCCCAAGCTGGGATACAAGGGCGTCGACACCTGCGAGCTGTCCTTCGACGACTACCGCGTGTCGGGCGGGAACCTTGTGAGCGGCGAGGAAGGCAAGGGCTTCTACCAGATTATGAGCGGGCTGGAGCTGGGGCGCATCAACGTGGCCGCCCGGTGCCTCGGCGTGGCGAGGGCCGCGCTGGAAGAGTCTACGCGCTACGCAAAGCAGCGCGAGACATTCGGCAAGCCCATCGGAGAGCACCAGAGCGTGCAGATTATGTTGGCCAACATGGCGACGCAGATTCAGGCGGCCCACCTGATGGTGCTGCACGCGGCGGACAAGAAGGACCGTGGCGAGCGGGCTGACATGGAAGCGGGCATGGCAAAGCTGTTCGCCAGCGAGATGTGCATGCAGGTGGCAACCGACGCCATGCGCATCCACGGCGGATACGGATACACGCAGGACCTGCCGGTGGAGCGGCATTTCCGGGACGCCCCGCTGATGATGATCGGCGAGGGTACCAACGAAATCCAGCGGCTGGTCATCGCTCGACACCTGCTGAACAACTACCCGACCGGCGACTTCCTGTACGAGTCGGGGTTGTGAAGCAGTGCTGATGTATAATTTCGGGCAATGATTCAGACCCGCCGCAGCCAGGCTCAGCGTATCAACGCGAGGTCGGGACAGACAGGAGGCCACACCGATGGTGCAGAACAATAATGAGAGCGGAATAACACGAACGCTGGCGAACTTCGCTCGTTCGCTGGAATACGAAGACCTTTCGCCGGAGGTGATCGACTGGGCGAAGTACCTGTGCCTGGACTTTGCCGCTGTGACGCTCAACGGCTCGACCACGGACTCCGCGAGAGCCGCCGTTGACGCGCTGCAGCGGCTGGGACGGCCGGGGCCGTCGACGGTCGTGGGCACGCCGCACCGGGTGCTGCCCGAGTACGCATCGATGGCCAACGGCATCGCCTTCCACAGCATCGAGATGGACGACGTGAACAACGAGGCATCGCTGCATCCCGGCGTGGTGGCGTTCCCGACTGCGCTGTCGATGGCGGACCTGGCGCAAGTGTCGGGCAAGGACTTCATCGCCTCCGTCGTCGCGGGCTACGACGTCATCGTGCGGCTGGGGCGGGCGCTGCAGCCGGCGGAGCACTACGGCCGCGGATTCCATCCGACGGGCACCTGCGGCGCATTCGGCGCGGCGGTGGTGGCCGGGCGCCTGCTGGGGCTGCAGGGAGACGACTTCGTCCACGCGCTGGGTATTGCGGGCAGCCAGACTGCGGGGAGCATGGAATACCTGGCGCAGGGAGCGTGGACCAAGCGGCTGCATCCCGGCTGGGCATCGCACAGCGGATCGTGGGCAGCGCTTCTGGCCCGCTCCGGCTACACCGGGCCGACGACCATCCTGGAGGGCCGCGACGGGTTCCTGCAGGCCTATTCCGGCAACCCGGAGCCGTCGTTGGTGCTGCAGGACCTGGGCGAGGACTACCTGATCACTCGCACCGGCATCAAGCCCCACGCCTGCTGCCGCTACAAGCAGGGGCCGATTGACTGCCTTATCGACCTGCGAAACGTCCACGGGCTGACGTCGGAAGACGTGGAGGAAGTGACGGTCGGCGTTCTCAGCGGCGGCTACAAGCTGGTGGCTTCGCCGGAGGAAGACAAGGCCAACCCCAAGACGGTTGTGGACATGCAGTTCTCGATGCCATTCGGCGCGGCGGTAGCGCTTGCCTACGGGCGGGCATCGCTGGAGGAGTACGCGGACGGTGTGCCCGACCGGCCCGAGGTCCGGCACATCATGCCGAAGGTCAAGTGCGTGACCGACCCCGAGCTTGACGCCCATTTCCCACGGGAGTTCCGGGCGTGGGCCGAGGTGGCCACCACCGACGGCCGGCGCGTGCGCAGCGACATCCGGTACCCCAAGGGCGACCCGGAAAACGCGCTTTCGTGGGACGAGATGAAGGACAAGTTCCACGCGCTGACCGCTCCGGTAATCAGTGCCGAGCGACAGTCAGAAATCATCGCCGCCATCGAATCGCTGGAGGAGATGGATGACGTGCGGCAACTGGCGGCGCTCTTGTCCACGGAGCAGTGACGGACGCTGCACCGGTCAATGGCTGGTAACGCATGGTGACTCCGCCGCTGCAGGGGGTCCGCATCCTGGAGATGTCGCAGGCCATCGCCGGGCCGGTGGCGGCGCGCACGCTGGGCGACCTAGGGGCGGAGGTCATCAAGATCGAGCAGCCCGGCGTGGGCGATATGTCGCGGCGCATCGGCCCGCACTTTCTCGGCGGCGAGAGCGCCTACTACCTGAACTTCAACCGCAACAAGAAGAGCGTCACCATCGACCTGAGGACACCGCCGGGTCGTGAGGTGTTCCACCGGCTCGTCGCGGTGTCCGACGTGGTCTTCGACGCCTTCAGGCCCTCGGTGCTGGAGCAGCTGGGCCTGGACTACGAATCGCTGAAGCGCGTCAACCCCTCCATAGTCGCCTGCTCGCTGTCGGCATTCGGACAGGAGGGTCCGTACCGCGAGCGGCCGGGC
The DNA here is from genome assembly GCA_963667415.1 of Dehalococcoidia bacterium. GTDB lineage: Bacteria > Chloroflexota > Dehalococcoidia > Lucifugimonadales > UBA3495 > VXOI01. The sequence continues at coordinate 2,777,889 of OY763410.1, forward strand.
TTCGACGGCATCGTGCAAGCCATGGGCGGCGGGATGAGCGTCACCGGCAACCCCGGTCAGCCGCCGGTGTTCATGGGCTTTCCCGTCGGCGACATGGTCGGCGGCTACGTGGCGGCCCTGAGCATCGCGTCGGCTTTATACGGGCGACGGGTAACCGGCGAAGGGCGACGGCTGGACGTATCGCTGCTGGACGTGCAGATCGCGCTGCAAGCGCACCTGGGGCAGTTCTACCTAGCGTCGGGCGAAGTACCTGGGCCCATCGGGTCGGGCCACCCGTCCAACCTGCCCGTCGGGGCATATGCGTGTGCCGACGGCAAGTACGTGCAGGTGCACTGCGCCAGCCAGGAATTCGCAATGAAGACGCTGCGGATGATGGCAGGGGAAGTGTCCGGGCTGGAAGGGATGGACGAGGACCCGCGTTTCACGACGGCCCCCGCGCGCATCGCAAACCGTGAGGCGCTGGAGGATGCCCTGACCGCCGGATTCGCCACGAAGCCGCGAACCGAGTGGGAGGGTCTTTTGCTGAAGTGGGACGTTCCGGGTGGTCCCGTGAACAACATCGCGGAGGCTCTGGCCGACCCACAGGTGCAGCTGCGGGACATGGTGGTGGAGATCGACCATCCCGTCGCTGGTCCCTACCGGACTGCGGGCAACCCGATCAAGCACGGCGGCACCGACACCTTCGCCCCGCCGCCGACGCTGAGCCAGGATACGGACGCCGTGCTGACGGGGCTGCTGGGCTACAGCGAAGTTGAGGTTGCGAAGCTGCGGCGGGACGGGGCGGTTTAGCCACGCCCCTGCCAGATGACCGGCCAACCTGACAAGCGAATTCTGATCATCGCTGGGCCCAACGGGGCAGGCAAAACCACCCTTGCCCTTGAATTTCTGCCCAACGAGGCAAGGGTCTCAACTTTCATCAACGCCGACCTGCTCGCTGCTGGCCTTGATCCCCTTTTACCGGAAAGAGCCGCTTTTAGAGCCGGGCGAATGATGCTGGAGATGATTGAGGCATGCGTTCTCAGGGGCGAGAGTTTCGCCTTCGAGACCACTCTCAGCGGGCGGGGCTATGCCCGGATGATTCCACGATGGCAAGCAGATGGCTATTGGGTGAAGCTGTACTACCTTCCTTTGCCATCACCGGAAGTGGCAACAGAACGAGTGCGGCAGCAGGTAGCAATGGGTGGCCATCACGTGCCGGATGATATAATTCGACGGCGCTTTCACGCCAGTCGGCGCAACTTCCAGAACCTCTATCGACACCTGGTGGACGAATACGAGATTCGAGAGGTTTCAGAGAGGTCGCCCATGATCGAGGAACAAAGAGAGGCGTACGTTAATGAGCGCCTGTCACCAAACGCGGAAAGCGAGGGATGGGTGTGGCGGTCCAGCACCGGCAAGGTGTACCCCGGCACCGAGGCCGCAATGCGTCGGGCCACGATGAAGGCGAGACGACGGGCCATAGCCCTGACCGGACGAGTCGTAACTATCAGAAATGGTAAGGTGGAGTACGACACGGAGCCGTAACGCAGGAGACTCCTCATGCCGACAGACGCGAAATTGGGGATACTGGTGCCCGGGGGTTTCGGTGGCGCTCCGCCGACGATAACTGAGTTTTCGACGTTCTTCCGGCGGGCGGAGGAGCTTGGCTATGACTCGTTGTGGGTTATCGACCGGGTCTTCCATCCCATAAACATCATCGACCCGATTGCGCTGCTGACCGTGGCAGCGACCGTCACAGACCGAGTGCGCCTGGGGACGGCGGTGCTGCTGTTCGTGCTGCGCAATCCGGTCTTGGCGGCCAAGACCACCTCAACGCTGGACTATCTCTCGGGAGGGCGCCTGACGCTTGGAATATCCCTGGGCGGGCGCGACAACGAGTTCGGTCCCCTGGGCGTCGATGTGCGCCGCCGGGTCAGCCGCTTCAACGAAGGGCTGGAGGTCATGCGCCGGCTGTGGAGCGAGCGGGACGTCACCCATCACGGCCGCTATTTCTCGCTGGACAACGTGAACATCGACCCCAAGCCGGTGCAGCAGCCGTCCATTCCCGTCATCATCGGCGGGTCGGCCGACACCGCGCTGCAACGCGCCGCCGAGCAGACGGATGGGTGGGTGGCCGGAGGCGCGGCCACCCCGGAGGTGTTCGCACGGGCGTGGGGCAAGGTGCGCGAATACGCTGCTGCTGCGGGCAAGAACCCGGATGGTATGCAGTCGGCCAAGCTCATATACACCTACGTCGACACCGACCGGGACCGGTCCAAGCGAGTGCTGGAGGAGTTCACCCACGCCTACTACGGCCCGCAGTACGACGTGGAGAACGCCTGCGCCTTCGGCCGACCCGAAGACTGCGCCGCAAAGCTGCAGGCGTACATCGACGCGGGCGCGCAGACGGTCATGGTCGGCCCCACCTGGCCCGACCCGGCGCAGATCGAGCGCATAAGCACGGAGGTTGCGCCGCTGCTGCGGTAGTCGTCTTCCGCATTAGCCCCAAAGAAAGAAGAAGGGCAGGTTCGGAAACCTGCCCCTTTCCTGTCTACGATGAAGTTGAGGCCCCAGAAGCTACACCGACGTTTGGGTGATCACCCTCGGGGCGACCCTGCGGGAGAGCCAGCGGCCATCGCTGCTGTCGCCGAGGAGCTGCCCGTCGCGGACGATGGTCTTGCCGCGCAGGATGGTCATTATCGGGTAGCCCTCGCACTGGAAACCGTCCCAAATTGAGTAGTCGGACTCGGCGTGAAGCTCGTCGACGGTGATGGTCTTCTTCAGGTTGGGGTCGAAGATGACTATATCAGCGTCGCTGCCCACGGCGATTGCGCCCTTCTGCGGGTACATTCCCAGAATCTTGGCGGCGTTGGTGGAGGTGATGGCGGCGAAGCGCTCGAGGCCGATGCGTCCGGGGGCCACCAGCTTGGTGTAGGTGACCGGCATGCGGGTCTCGATGCCGTTGTGGCCGCCGCACAGCGTGCGGATGGTCTCGCCAGCCAGCTTCACGTTCTTGTATGTGGTCCACTCGTCAGTCGCCGTCGTGCAGATGGGGCCGTCCACCAGCCCCTGCTGCAGGGCATCGCGGTCTTCGGAGTACTTGATCGCCGGGTAGGTGTGGATGGCCAGGCCGTCGGGCTTCAGGTAGTCGTCGCAGGTGAACTCCAGGTAGTTGTGAAGCGCCTCGCCGTAGACCGGAAGCTGTGCGGCGCGGGCCTCGGCAATGGCTTTCACGCCCTCTTTGGCCGTGGCGTGCACGAAGTAGATGCCGGTCTCGGTGCTCTGGGCCAGCCTGGTGACCTTGCGGAAGGAGATATCCTCGGAAATGTTGTTGTGGGCCAGGTGCAGATTGGAGCCATGGTCGTGCCCCTCGCGCTCCAACTTGTCTTCCATATAGGTGACGATGTCGTCCTCTTCGGCGTGGACGGCCATGATTCCGCCGTGCTTGCCAACTTCCTGGAAGATCTCCCAGAGGTGGCCCATCGGTACACGAGCATGGAAGGTGGTGAATATCTTGAAGCTGGCCACGCCCGACTGGATGGCCTCGCCAATCTCGCCGAGAGTAACGGGCGGTATGGCCCCGGCGAGTATGTAGTGGAAGGTGTAGTCGGTATACGAGTGGCCCTTGAACACGTCCCGACGCACTTCGATCTGGCCCATAATCGGGTCCGCGGGCGGGACGGCCCCTGGCGTCAGCGGCAGTGCGCCAGCGAAGTCGACGTAGGTGGTTACGCCTCCGAAGGCGGCGGCGCGACTGGCGGCTTCCGGGGGCTGGGTGAAGATACCGGTGTCGCCTCCGGCCCAGTAGTCCGGTACGGGCACGTTGATGTGCGCGTGGGGCTCGATGCCGCCGGGCAGGACGATCATGCCGGTCGCGTCGATGGTCTCCCCCGCGCCGATATCGTCCAGTGCGCCTGGGGAAGCCACGACGGCTATCTGCTCTCCCTGGATGCCAACGTCCATCAGGCTTGCGCCTCCCGGCGCGACCACGGTCCCACCCTTGATAATCAAGTCCAGCATAATTGCCTCCCGATCAGCTTTTTGGGCAGCGGCCCAGGGTGAACAGCCGGGCGATATGTATCGATGGCCTATCCCGGAACGGTGATTTCTATCCTCTCGTCCAGCGTGGCCGGAATCCAGGAAGACAGCAGCGTCTCAAGCTCGTCGCGACACTCTTCCAAGCGATGCTCCGCACCTTCGAAGAGCACCAGCTCCTTGGGTTCCTTGGCCCATTCGTGTATCTGGAGTGCGCATGAGAAGGGCAGGCGGGTGTCGGCCTTTCCGTGGGCCACCAGTAGTTTGCGCGGGGCGAGCTGTCCCGCCATTCCCGCGCCGTACGTCTGGGGAGAGAGCGACACGATGCCCTTGATGTGGTCGCTGGTGGAGCCGGCCGCGATGACGACCGCTCCGCCGAAGGAGTGGCCAACCACCACGACGGGTCCGTAGCCATTCACCTTGAGGTGCTCCACGCCGACCAGCATATCGAGCACGCATTCCAGCAGGTCGTTGGGGAAGCGGTAGTCCAACCGCAGCGATGTAATGCCCTGTCCGGTGAGTTGCTCGGCCAGCCGGGCGTAGGTGCCGGGTCCCGGGCCGCCGAAGCCGCCCCGGGCACCGCAAACCCAGACGACGGCGCGGTCGCTGTTTTCGGCTGCATGGATAATGCCCAAGAATTCACCGCGGTTGGTGTGGAACTTCAGACCTGCACCGGTGTCGCCGTCGGGCAGGGGCGCGTCGGTCACACGGAACAGCTCTATCAGTTCGCTTACGGACTCTGGCTTCTTGTCGCTGGTCATTTCGCCTCGCTTATCCCAGGAAGTCTGCCAGCGCGGTGATGAAGCCTTGCGGGTTGTCCTCGAACACCATGTGGGCGGCGTTGTCCACGTGGACCAGCTTCCCGTCGGCCAGCGTCTCGACCATGCGCTCGGCGACACCCAGGCTCAGGGTATCGGTGTCCGAGCCGCGAACGATCAGGGTGGGGCAGGTTATGTTGCCCAGCGGCTCCCACAGGTCGGGAGGCGTTGCCCCGGTGCCGTTGCGTCGCTGCTCTCGGATCTCCGGGTCGTACCGCCAGCCAATCTTGCCGTTGGGCAGCTCCCTGGTCTGGTACTGCAGCCTGCGCCGCATCACCGGCTCTGAGGCGAAGCGATTCTGAGAGTTCACGTGCTGGAAAGCTGCTTCGAAGCTGTCGAACTCCTCTGGCACCTCCACCAGTTCGCGGGTGATGCGCGCCGAGCCGGCCGGGTCGATATCGGGGCCGATGTCGACGATGACCAGCTTTTCCAGCGAACCGGGGTTCCGCCCGGCAAAGGCCATGCTGTTGCGGCCCCCCATGGAGTGGCCTACAAGGGTCATCTTCTCGATACCCAGGGTGTAGCAGAACTCCTCGATGTCGGCCACGAAAGCGTCGGTGGAGTAGTCTCCGCGGGGCGCCCAGTCGGTCTCTCCGCGCCCCCGCTGGTCGAGGGCCAGCACCTGGTAGTCGCCGCAGAAGCGGGAGGCGACGTCGTCCCAGGAGCGGGAGTGGCCGCGAAGCCCGTGGAGCAGGAGCAAAACGGGCGCTCCCTGGTTGCCCCAGTCGAGGTAGTGAAAGTTCATCCCGTTACAGGTAACCATCACGTCCGTGGGTTGCACCGTAGTTGTCATGGCCAAACCTCCGGAATCTGTCAAAGTGAAATTGATGCCCGGAATTTGGGGCAGTTTAGCACAGAGGGGACAGACGGGGAGCAGGCGAGGGAAGTGGGGAGCGCGATTTACCTCTAACGCTTGATTATCAGCAGGGAGAAGTAGTCGTAGTCTTCGTCGGTCAGCTTGCTGATATCGTGAATGACGCTCTCGCTGGCGGTGCTGGCCTGCCGGACGTAGATGGCGTGACCGGCCAGACCCAGGTTCTCCAGGTTCGCGAGCGCCCGCATCAGGTTCGGGTTGATCTCCATCAGCACGATGGTGTCGTAGTTTGTGATGGCTTCCCGGAGGTCATCGATGCCGTAAACCGCCGGCAGGATGGCGAGACGCTGGCCCTGGGTGACCAGAGGCACGCCGGATGAGGCCGCAGCGGCCATCACAGACGGGACGCCGGGAACCACCTCGACGTTCAGGCCTTCGATGTTTTCTGCCCGCACATGGTCGATCAGGTGGGGGAACTCGCTGTACAGCATCGGGTCGCCCTCGGTGATGAAGGCTACGTCCCGCCCTTCGCGCAACTTCCCGCCGATGCGGCTGGCGGCGTCATGCCAAGTCTCGTGGCTCACCGCGGAATCATCAGATGGGATGACAATGGACAGCAACTCGGCACTGGGCGAAAGCAGTTGCCGGACCACGTTCAGGGCGAAGCTGGGGGCGCCGTTGTCCAACTGCGTGAAGCAGACAGCGCCCACCTGCTCCAGCAGTCGCTGAGCGCGGACGGTGAGAAGTTCCGGGTCCCCTGGGCCAACGCCCACGCCGTAGAAAGAGCCGGGTGCAGCCACTACTGCACCACCACGTTAAGCAGTCGGCCGGGAACGTAGACGGTCTTATTGACCGACTTGCCATCGAGGAAGCTCTGCACACGGGGGCTCGCCATCGCAAGCTCCTGAGCCTCCGCTTCCGGTATACCCACTGGCACTTCCAGCTTGTCGCGCACTTTTCCGTTGACCTGCACCACCAGCGTGAACACCTCATCGGCCGCCAGGTCCTCATCCCATGACGGGAAGGGCTGCTGGTGGATGCTGTAAGCGCGCCCGGCTTTCTCCCACATCTCTTCGGTCAGGTGCGGGGCCATGGGGGCCAGCATCAGGAGCAGTTTCTCGACGCATTCGCTCCACAGTTCCGGCGATACGCTGCTATCGGCCCAAACGCGATTCAGGTGATTGGTCAGCTCCATCAGAGAAGCGATGGCCGTGTTGAACTTGAAACGGTCCAGGTCGCCATAGCACTTGCGGACAGTCTGGTGCAGCAGCCGCTCCGTCCCCCGTTCCGCCGCGCCCTCCGAACCGTCCAGAGCGGCCGCGTCGCGAGTGCCGATGTCCCAAACGCGGTTGAGCCAGCGGGCAATACCGTTGATGCCCTCACCACTCCAGGGACCGCCGTGGTCCCACGGGCCGATGAACATCAGGAAGCAGCGCACCGCGTCCGCGCCGAGCACCCCGACGACGTCGTCGGGGTTGACGACGTTGCCGCGGCTCTTGCTCATCTTTTCGTGGTCCTGGCCCAGGATCACGCCCTGGTTGAAGAGCCTCAGGAAGGGTTCCTCGAAGTCCACCATGCCCATGTCGTGCAGGGCCTTGATGAAGAAACGGGAGTAGAGCAGGTGCATAACAGCGTGCTCTGCTCCTCCGGTGTACTGGTTGACCGGCATCCAGGACTTGATCAGCCCAGGGTCGGCCGGTCCATTGGAGAAGTGGGGGCTGATGTAGCGCATCATGTACCAGGACGAGTCCATGAAGGTGTCCATGGTATCGGTCTCTCGACGGCCGGGACCGCCGCAGGAAGGGCAGGTAGCGTTTACAAATTTATCGTTTACCGCCAGTGGTGATTCGCCGCTGGGTTTGAATTCGGCATCCTGGGGCAGCAGCACGGGAAGGTCGGCTTCTGGGACGGGGACAACGCCGCAGCTGTCGCAGTAAATCATGGGTATTGGCGTTCCCCAGTACCTCTGGCGGGAAATGAGCCAGTCCCGGATGCGATAGGAGACGGCTCGATGTCCCCAGCGATTCTTCTCCACGTCATTGGAGATGGCCTCGACGCCCTCCTCGTTGGTCATGCCGTCGTAGGGTCCGGAGTTGGTCATGAAGCCATCACCCAGGTACGCCTCCGACAGGTCCTTGCCGTCCCAGGAGATGGGGGCAATTACCTGCCTGATGGGCAGGCGGTACTTGCGGGCGAAGTCGAAGTCGCGGGCGTCGTGGGCGGGCACACCCATCACCGCGCCGGTGCCGTAGGTCATCAGCACATAGTCGCTGATGAAGATGGGCACCCGCTCGAAGTTCAGGTGGTTGATTGCGTAGCTGCCAGTAAATACGCCGGTTTTTTCCTTTTCCGTGGACAGCCGGTCAATCTCGGAAGTGCGGCGAGCCTGGTCGACATACTCCTCCACCGCCTGCTTCCGGTCTGGAAGGGTGAGCTTTTCCACCAGGGTATGCTCGGGGGCCAAGACAATGAAGGTAACGCCGAAAATGGTGTCAATGCGGGTGGTGAAGGTGCGAATTTCCCGCTCTTCCAGCCCTGCCATGGAAATATCGAAGCTGATTTCAACGCCGGTGCTCTTGCCGATCCAGTTGTTCTGCATAGTGAGGATCTTGTCGGGCCACTCGACCAGCCCGCTGAAGTCCATGAGTCGGTCGGCGTAGTCCGTGATCTTGAAGAACCACTGCTCGAGGTCTCGACGGGTGACGGTGGCGTCGCAACGCTCGCAGGCGCCGTTCAGCACCTGCTCATTGGCCAGCACCGTTACGCAGGAAGGGCACCAGACGACCGGCGCGTTGGCTCTGTATGCGAGGCCCTGCTCATACAGCTTGAGGAAGAACCACTGGTTCCACCGGTAGTATTCCGGGTCGCAGCAGATGACCTCCCGGTCCCAGTCGTATATTGCGCCGATGGAACGCAGCTGGCCCCGCATGTTTTCGATGTTGTCCATCGTCCATTCATAGGGGTGAATGCCGCGGCTGATGGCGGCGTTCTCTGCCGGCAGCCCGAAGGCATCGAAGCCGATGGGGTGCAGCACGTTGTAGCCCTGCATGCGTCGGAACCTGGCGTGGGCATCGGACGGCGCCATCGCGTACCAGTGACCGATGTGCAGATCCCCCGACGGGTACGGATACATCGTCATCTCGTACCACTTGGGGCGAGGGTCATCGTCCCGCACTTTGTGGAGTTCGTCCCGTTCCCAGCGGTCCTGCCATTTGCGGTCTATGGAAACGGGGTCGAATCCGAGTTCCACCTGTCGGGGGCTGGTCGTCATTGAACTGTCACCTCTTGTCGGCTGCGCGAATAGATTATAGCAGTATGAATTCTCGATAACCCTCGTTTGGGCCGCCTGTCCGCCTCTTCCCGTCTCGCTGGCGATAGCCGATGGGGAGATGAATATATCGATTGACATACTCGGAAGGACGCTCCTAGAATTTCCGGCAAGAAGGCCCTCGAGTCCCTCCCATCGTTTGCACGCACCCGTTGAAGCCCGCACCGCGACATCCATCTGCCACGCCGGAAGGCGGGCAGAGAGCCGGAGCTTGAAAGTTTGGCTACTCCCCGGAGGTTTCGGCCCATAGATGAGACCATCCGGCTACCGCGCCGGCGCGAGGTCTCGCAGCCCTTCAGGGTCGACGAGTCTCCGCGACGCACCCGCAGGCTGCTGGGTGTTACGGGAACGATTCTCATCGTCTTCACCCTGCTGATCGCCGCCGGCGCGGGCTTTCTCGCTCTGCCCATCGCATCCAACTCCGGTGACTTCACCTCCCTCGACGTAGCCTTCTTCACATCCATTTCCGCCGTAACGGTTACCGGGCACACGGTGGTGAGCACTCCGGAATACTGGGCCCCGTTTGGTCATGCCGTGATATTCGTTTTGATGACCCTTGGCGGCCTGGGGTTCATGATCATCAGCACCTTCCTGCTGCTGGCACTGGGCAGCCGTGCGAGCATCCAGCAGCGGGCCTTCTCTCGCGGCCTGATGAGCGACACTGCCGGCATGAACCAGGCTCGGGCCATCAGGGCATTCGGTCGCAACGTCATCATCATCGTTGTGTTCATTTATCTGATTGGCTCGCTGATTTTCTTCACCCAGATTAATGGCCTCGATGGAATAGGGGAGGGGCGTTCCTACTGGTATTCGCTGTTTCTGTCGGTATCGTCCTTCAACAACGCCGGCTTCAACATCATTCCCGAAGATGCGGCCGGCAACGCCGCACGTTTCTTGTCCAACCCGCTGTTGATCCTGGTGATGACCGGCATGATCGCCTGGGGCGGACTCGGCTGGGCGATCATGGTCGACGTCTGGAGAGGCAAGAGGTTTGCCAGATTTTCGCTGGATACCAAGCTGATCCTCGTAACCAGCCTGGGGTTGTGGCTGCTGGGTGGCGCCGTCCTGGCACTGGATGAGTTCAACAACGCAAATACAATGGCGTCCATGGGGTGGGCCGACCGCATAGTCAACACGGTATTCCTCACCGTGAGCGGTCGCACCGCCGGTTTCAGCACCATCGACTTCAGCCAAGTGTCAGACGCAACGAACCTGACTTTTACCGCGTTGATGTACATAGGAGGCGCGCCCGGATCGGTTGCCGGGGGAATCAAGGTGGTGACCTTCGCGGTGCTGGTCGCAGCGGTGGTGTCGTCCCTCAGGAGCAGGTCTCACGCCGAGGCTTTCGGGCGCGAGATTCCACAGCCCCAGGTCCACCGGGCGCTGTCAGTCGCGCTTATCGGCCTGGCAGTCATATTTATCGCAGCAATGACTCTCGTAAAACTGGAGCCGGAAACCCATTTCCTGTCGCTGCTGTTCGACATCGTCTCTGCCTTCGGTACCGTCGGAGCGACCACCGGGATAATGCCCGACCTTGGACTGCCGGCCCAGAGCATTGTGATGTTCGCGATGTTCGCGGGCAGAATGGGCCCGCTCATCCTGGCCCTCGCCCTGGCTCCCAAAGAAGACGAGGTAGTTTTGTATCGCTTCGCCCAGGAAAGGGTTAGAATAGGGTAACAATATGGGGGAGCAGGCGGAGTGTGAAGAAGCAGGTGTGCGTCATTGGTCTGGGGCGTTTCGGCTCCACAATGGCGCGAGAACTGTACCAGAGTGGCCATGACGTCCTGGCGCTGGACTTTGACGAAGCCAGGATCCAGGAACAGATGGGGCACGTTACTTACGCTGTTCGGGCGGACGCCACCAGCGAGGCGACCTTGCGGGAGTTGGACATACCCGACTACGACGTCGCGATCGTCGCGTTGGGCGCTGAACATGTCCAGGCCAGTGTCGGCGTCACAGTGCTACTGAAGAGCCTTGAACTTCCGATGATAATCGCCCGGGCTGCCAACGACCTGCACGGCGAGACCCTGGAGCGTATTGGAGCCGACAGGGTGATTTTCCCAGAGGCGGAGAACGCTCGGCGAGTCGCGAAGCTGGAGTTCACCCGCGAATTGCTGGACTATATGCCGATACTGGCCGACTACGGCATCAGCAAAATCCGTGTGCCCGAAGGCATGCTCGGCAAGACGCTGGAAGAGGCGGGCCTTTCCGGGGCAGGCGACCGCCACGGCATTTCGGTCCTCGCCATCAGAAGAAGCCGCACCTCTTTCCTGCACCCCTCGAAGGACGAGGTGATGCAGCATGGCGACGTCCTGGTGGTGGCGGCCACCAGCGAGCAACTGAGCAAGCTACCCGAAATGGGCAAGCGCCGGACAGAAGATTCCGGTGCTGGCAGGCAACCGGTCAGAGGCGGTGTCTAACCGAGCCTGACCCGCTGCCCGGTAGAGCTCTGCTTCCTAGGCATGAATCCACTCATTTCCACTACTTCCTAACCCGCAGGAACTTGTGATGGCTATCGCCTCGAAGCTGCACAACCCCTTCGGTGGACAGTCCAAACACCAGGGCAACAGCAACATCCTGGTGCCGGTAAACGACTCGCTTCATAGCGAGCATGCTTTTCGCTGGGCCTGCCACGTGGCGCAGAAGAACAGGGACCGGCTTCACGCCCTTCACGTGATTGAAGTCCCTCTCTCCATGTCCATCGAGGCGGAGCTAACCGAAGACCTCGACCGAGCCGAGAGTTTACTGGAAAGATACGAGCGCATTGCCCATGAGGAGAAATACAAGGGGCTGGAGGCCGGATGCCTCAGGGCCAGGCAGGCCGGTTCCGCCACCGTATCCGAGGCAGAAAAGAAGGAAGCGGTTATGATCGTGGTCGGCATCCCGTATAGCCGCAGCATGGGCCGGTACAAGATGGGGACTTCCGCAGCCTATATTTTCGAGCACGCGCCATGCCAGGTGCTTCTGTGGCGCGATACCGCCGTGGCAGCCATTCCTGCCGGGGAATAGCGATAAGTGCGAATTATCGTCTACGGATGCGGACAGCTTGCCGCCAGCGCCGTGCGGGACCTGACCGCTGAGGCGGAAGAGATCACGGTCATAGGCAGGGATCAGAATCGTCTCGAACGACTGACGGATGCCCCCACGGGCCTCGAGGAACGCCTGGCTCACGCCGGCAAGGTATCGGCCGAACTGGTGACCGCCCCGGCCATTCAGGACTACCTGCTGAGCGCGGGAGTGAGCCACGCCGATGCCTTCCTGGCTCTCTCGGACGACGATCACGAAAATCTGCTGGTGGCGCAGATTGCCAAGCACATCTTCAACGTTCCCAATGTGGTCTGCCACGTCGAAGACCCTCAGTTGCACTTGATGTACACTAGGCTGGGCCTTCAGGTGTTGGGCTACTCCAGGGGGATGCTGCAGGATATTCGCCAGATCATCGATGCGTAGGGCCGAGTTCCCGTTCAGGGCCTGCTGCAGGAAGCTTCTGATTACATGTATGTAGTGATCGTCGGGTGCAGCGAAGCTGGCTTCTACCTGGCCAGGGCCCTGGTGGCCAGCGGCCACGAGGTGTCGGTTATCGAGCACGACCCGAACCGACACAGGTTGCTGCTTGAAGACCTGGGTATTATGGCGGTACTGGGGGACGGCTCCGACATCCAGGTGCTCAACACCGCCGGGGTCAGCCGGGCCGACGTGGTGGCTGCATTGACCGGTGTGGATGCCACGAACCTTGTCATCTGCCAGATCGTGCAGCAGATGTTCAAGACCCCGCGCACCATGACCCTGCTCAAGGACCCCAAGAACGAGGCGATTTTCGATCAGCTCGGGGTGGACGTTGTGGTCAACTGGATCCAGTTGGCACTGACGGCGCTGGAAGCAGGCATACCGGGCCATCCCCTGCGCCACCTGATGCCCCTTCCACAGAGCGGCATGCAGTTGGTGTGCGTTCCCGTGCCGGAGAGCGCTGATATCGTGGGGAAGCGGCTGGGAGACATCGGTCTTCCTCCCGACTGCTTCGTCTCCCTGGTGGTAAACAAGGCTGGCGCCGCACTGCCGTCTAGCAACTACCTGGTCCAGGCGGAAGACGAATTGGTGACCGTAGCCACCAACACCGACGAACAGATAATATACGACATCCTGACCGGAGTCTGAGAGTGGCCCGCACACTTGCTTTTCTGGGGCCCCACGGCACCTACACAGAGGAGGCGGCCCTTCTCTATGACCCGAGCGCGGATCTGCGTCCCTTCCCAAACATATCTGCCGTCGGCAGAGCGGTGGCAACGGAAGATACCGAAGAAGGCGTCGCACCTATCGAGAACAGCATCGAAGGTTCCGTGAATTTCACCCTGGATCTCCTGATCAGCGAAAATTCGCTCCTCATCCGGTACGAAATCGTTCTCCCCATAGAGCACTACCTGATGGGCAAACCCGGGACCCGCCTCGAGGACGTCCAGGTTGTGTATTCCCATCCTCAGGCGCTGGCCCAGTGCCGGGAGTACCTGGAGCGCAACTTCACCAACGCAACCAGGTCAGCCTCGTTGAGCACCGCGCTGGCAGTGGGCGACGCGATGAGCAGCGACCTTCCCTCGGTCGCCATCGCACCGTACCGCTCGGCAGCACTGTACCAGGCCGAAATCCTGGCCTCGGGAATACAGGACGTGGCCGCCAACGCGACGCGCTTCGTGGTCCTGTCGAAAGAAGACCACGAGCCCACGGGCGACGACAAGACGTCCCTCTTCTTCACCTTCGCCGAGGACCAGCCCGGCCAACTCTACGCCGTGATGGGAGAGTTCGCTCAGCGGGAAATCAACCTGGCCAAGATCGAGTCGCGTCCCACGAAGCAGTCGCTGGGGCAGTACGTGTTTTTCATCGACTGCGACGGCCACCGGGAGGACCCGCATATGCGGGACGCCATCGAGGAAATCAGTAGAAGGGTGAGTTCCCTGCGCGTGCTGGGTTCCTATCCGAGGTGGGTGCCCGAATCCGACTCGGCCTAGCACACAAAAAAACCAGCCCTCCCCTTTCTCCGCAACTCAGCGCCGCACCACACGAACACATCCACAAGCCCGGAGCAGTAGAGGAGGGCCGGTTGGGCCGGGCTTCGTTATCCCCCCGTCGATGGAACGCTCCCACCGGCGGAAGCGAAGCACAAGGGACCGAAGCCCCCGACCTTCACATTGATGGCTGACCTGGCAACTCTGTTGCCGCTCAGCCGAGCCCATTGACTCTGGTCAAAATATTAAACTAGTCTAATACTTATGTCAATACCTTACTTTATGGAAATTCGCGAAAGAAAATTGTCGTTCCCTCGTTCTCGTAAACTCTGCTGAGCAGCCCCGATTCAGCCATGGTATCAAACTTGGCCAGGCCACGCTCCGAATAGTTCAGCCTCTCCAACTCTCCGACCACCACGTATGACACCCCGTAGCGCCTCATCAGCTCGGTCGCAGTCTCGACACTTGGCGTCTCGTATGCCAGCTTGACGTCGTCGGCCCGGTCGCCAATCTGCTCGCGGTATGCGTGTCGCTGCTGAATCTGGTGCCAAGGCCACCCCATGATGGTCGGCAGACCCGTGTAGTTGGCAATTCGGCTTCCCCACCGGTACTGCGCCATGTGCGCCTCCAACACCACCGGGGAGCCCTCCACGTTCTCCTGTAGCCACACGATGGCGTCATGGTCCCATCTTAGGGGAAAGAACTGGTCATGCTCCCAGTGTCCGGCTTCCGTCATGTAGGCCATGCCGTCCAGCGTGGGCGGCAGTTCGACGAACCTGTCATCGACGCGGGCCCGAGTGCCCAGCACCACGTAAATCAGGGAGCAGAAAACCAGCACGGTCAGCACGAAAATCCACGTCGCCTGCGGCACGGGCCCCAGCCTTGGCAGCCAGTGGGATGCCAGGCGCCACAGCATGTACGCCGAAGCAATCGCCAGGAACACCCAGACCTCAAGGTAGTACTTGAACAGGGTGTTCATCCGACCTATATCGCCTTCCACCGTCACGAAGTCCACTCCGATGGCGATAAGAATGGCCATGGCCACCATGGCGACCACCACTGCCTCGAAGGGACGCGCGGGCTCGGGACGTTGCAATACGTGCCATCCCGCCATCGCCACCAGGAACAGCAGCGCGGTCAACAACACGGCGTTCCAGAAGCCGAGGACCCCGAGCAGCACTACCGCGACAACAAAGGGGACCGCCAACAGTCGCAGCCATCGAGTCTCCAGCGACGGCGCTTCCCTTCTCCACACGTTCATGGCCAGCACCGCCATGCTGCATCGGGCACGAATCAGCAGGTACGTGCCTATGATGAACAGGAACAATCCGTGTATCGCCAGGAACCGGTCGACCGGCGTACGCCACCGGGAGGCCTCGAGGCCGCTATTGAAGGTCTCGTAATGCTGGTGGAATGGCCAGAATGAAATGAGGCTGACCACAATTATCCCCACCGACAACCCGGCGAACAGCATCGCCTTCTTCCGGGGTTGACCCCGCGAGAACCACACGGCCAGCGCCACAAGGCCAAGGGTCAGAAGAAGATACGAAGGATAGTCCCAGCTGTTGATGGCCCACAACGCGCCAAGCACCACCGACAGGGCAAGCGAAACGACCGCCAGCCACGCGCGCCCTTCATTTCGCAAGCCCGCCACCAGGCACAACCCCAACCCCAATGCAAGCAGGGTGAACGGAATGACCATCATGTGGGCATGCAGGTCAGCGAACAAAAAGGTGAAGAAGGGAAACTCGGTGATGTGCCACGAGGAGCCGGCGTCTCCGGGAATGAAGTCGGGCACCCAGAACGCCAGCGCCGGCGGCTCGAAGCTGTCCAGCGGAGGAATCATCCGGCTGCTGCGCCAGAAGTCGAACCCAGCCCACGCCACTCCGTCTACAGCCCTGCCCCACGCGCCCTGCGCCAGCTGAATGACACCGTCAAGGTTGCCGATGACAGCCGTGAACAGAGCCGCTGTCAACCCACACAGTACCGGCGGCAGCATCCTGCTCGGGCCGGCCTGCATACCTTCGGTGCCGGTTTCCACCCCATTGCGTGTCCGTGCATTTCGCACACCGGCCGCGAGGTTGTAGCCCAAAGAGAAGGCGCCCGTCAGTGTCAGGGCGAAAAACATAGGCACCGCAAGATTGAACGCCGTCGTCGGCAGAGTCCCAGCGACTCTCGTTATTGAAGCGACGACGAAGTAGCCCCAGTAGTAGTAGTTGAGGTACCCGCCGGCGAACCACGGATCGTACGGAGGCAACACCGTGGAGCGGAACACGGCGTTCAGGTACGCCATCTCCATCGGTTTCTCGCCGCCCCGGTACGGGTGCCACAGGTCGGGGTTGAAGTATCGGACCAGAACGAAAGCGAGAAACGCACCGATGAACAGCGCCTCGCTGAATGCGAGCAGCTGCCACCTCGTCCGGACGAACTCCCACGCCTCACACCGGACGTGCCACAGTGCAACCCCCGAAGCCACCGCCAGCGCACCCATCCCCAGGTAGACCGCGCCGCGGGAGAAGTCCAGCCAGCCCAGCGACACCACCAGCCACGCCACGTAGCAGACGGCGAGCAGCCCGAGCACCCGAGCCAGGATGATGCCTCGGTCCGGCAATGGTCGGAAGATGAAGAACGCCAGCGGAAGGGAAAGCACGTAAATCAACTCAACCACGAGTAGCCAGGACAGCACCGGCAGGTCATTGGTCCATCCGTCACGCCCAACGATGTCGCTGAACGTACCCCCGCCTCGCTGCTTATCCAGCGCTTCCGGTGATAGCATCAAGGCAGTGTTGTCCGGGTTCTCCTCTCCGGAGCCGCGCGCCTGCGTCAGCAACTCACGCAGCTGAGTCTCGCTCAGCCTCTCGGCGTTGCGAAACACCAGCACACGCGGGTGGTCGTAACCAACCACGTTGTCATCGGCGTAACCAAGATTCAGCGTGAAGTTGGCGTCCTGGGAACGCACTTCCGGCGAGGGGTCCTGCAGTCCCGCGCCCGCCAACGCGTCGTCCCGGAATACCACGCCGCCCAGCGATGGATAGTTGGTGAACTCCCTGTGGAGCGTGTAGCCAAGCTCACCGGAAAACAGTAGGCGGTAATAGTTGTAGCTGTACGGAAATCTGTCCTGGTCGCGTGCCGCGCTGGCGTACGGGCGGTGGCTGTAGAAGGCCAGGTAATCGGACTTGGCCAGCTCTCTTGCCAGCCTGCGCATCTTGGTCTCGTTGTCCGGTTCATACACCGGGAACTGCCAGATGTCGTAGCTGTGCAACCCCGGCAGGGACTCGTCCCAGTGATTGTCCATAACGATGGGCGCGGTCCGCGGCACCTCTGTCAGCACCCACCGGGATGCCTGAAGAGCCGGGTGGTCGTCGGCGTACACCTTCTGGAACGCGAGCGAGTAGAACGCCGTGCTCGCGACCACGAAGACCGGCACGGCAATGGCTGCCACCACAAGCGCCTTCCCAGCTCTCTCCCATCCGACGGCGCGCACGCCATTCCCTGCCGCCGCGGAAATGCGCCGCGCCAGCATCCGGGCCCTGTCCGTTTCCCAGAGCATCATCCGCGACGCCAGCAGAATCATCACGGGCATCAGAGGGAACAGGTAGCGCAGGAACCGCACCTCGAAGCTTTCGAAGAACAGGATGCTGGGTACGACCCACGCCAGCAGGAGCAGGTCGGCGCGGACGTTGCGCCTTTCCAGAAACAGCAGCGCCGCCGTGAATGGTATGGACAGCCAGGCCACCACACCCAGCGGCACACCCAGTCCCCACACGGTGGTCTGCCTAATCTGGTACAGGAACGAGGGCGTGTCGACGTACTGGACGGTGAAGGGCCACAGACCTGCGTTGCGGGCCATCCGGGTCTGCGCCATCACGTCGCCCAGGAACGCCCCAACGTCGATGAACGCGTAGGGGGTGGTGACGAAGAAGACCGCAAGGGCGACCCCCGCCGCCAGCAGGGCGTGGCTCGCGACTTTCTGCACCATCTCCGGCGTTATGTCGCCCCAACGCCCCTCCGCTTCGTCCAATATTCGGTAGGCGTAGCCCAGCGCTAGGGGCGCGAGCAGAGGCAGCACGTTTACCTTCGGCGACAGGGCCAGCCCCAGCATCAACCCCAGCAGGACTGAGTCCCTCAGCCGTCGCTTCTCCACCATCCGCAGCGTCGCCCAGATGGTTGCCAGCGTCAGCAGGACGGTGAATGTCTCGGGACGGTAGAAGTGGCTGTGCTGCACGTGAATCACGGCCAGCCCGGTCAGCCCGGCGGCAAGCAGGCCCACCTTCCGGCCATACAACCGGCGGCCGAGCACGAACACCATCAGCACCGAGCCGACGTCTGCCAGGGCGGATAGCGTCCTCCCCACGTACCGCATCTCCAGCCCGCCGATGTCGGTGAACAACTCGATGGCAGACCGGAAGAACACCATCATGTAGATGAGGATGCTCCCCAGCGGGAACCAGTGGGGATTGAGGGGGCTGCGCTCCGGGTCGAAGAAGGCGGTCAGGCCTCCCAGCCCAGGCTCAGCCTCGGAGTGCTCAACGAGGTAGCCACAGCGTTCGGCGTGGGGGTTGTCAGTGAGCAGGGCATACATGCAGTCGGAGCGCATGTAGATGTCCCGCTCATCCGGGTGGAAGCCGTAGCCCTCGTCCCAGTTGATGCCGTGCAGCCGCAACCCAAGCGACACCACGACTATGGCCGCCAACGCCAAGAACGGCCAGGAAACCCGGCCGTTCAATGTCAGATACTGACGAAGGCTATCGGATGTGGGCATTGAGGCCACTGGAAGGAGTGTTTCTTACCTCCGAGACTCCGCTTTCAATACGGACGAATAGCTGGTGTTAGATGCCTTTCTCGCTCATCAACGCAGCAAGGTCGGCGGTGCGGCAGGAATAGCCCCACTCGTTGTCGTACCAGCCCATGATCTTGACCATCCTGTCGGCCATGACGATGGTGGACAGGGCGTCGAAGATGCAGCTGTGCGGGTTGCCGCGGAAGTCGGAGCTGACCAGCGGCTCGTCGCAGTACTCCAGGATGCCCTTCAGTTCGTTCTCCGCTGCCTTCTGGAAGGCGGCGTTGACGTCGGCCACCGACACATCGTGCCCCACCTGAGCCGTGAAGTCGGTGATGGATCCCGTGGCCGTGGGGACGCGGAAGGCCATGCCGTGCAGCTTGCCGTTCAGTTCCGGCAGCACCAGTCCCACGGCCCGAGCCGCACCGGTGCTGGTGGGAATGATGTTCATTGCCGCAGCGCGGGCGCGACGCAGGTCGCTGTGGCGCTGGTCAAGAATTGCCTGGTCGTTGGTGTACGAGTGGATGGTCGACATCAGGCCGTGCTCGACCACGAACTGGTCGTGTAGCACCTTCACCATCGGCGCGAAGCAGTTGGTCGTGCAGGATGCGTTGGAGACGATGGTGTGCTTCTCGGCGTCGTACAGGTGGTCGTTGACGCCCATCACCATCGTCAGGTCCTCGCCCCGCGCCGGCGCGGAGATGATGACCTTCTTGGCCCCGCCGGTCAGGTGGCCCCCGGCCTTCTCGGCGTCGGTGAAGATGCCCGTGGACTCGATTACCAGGTCGACTCCCATCTCGCCCCACGGAATCGCGCCCGGGTCCCGCTCGGAGAACACCTTGATGGCGCGGCCATCCACGACCAGGTCGCCGTTGTTCGCTTCCACTCTGCCCGGGTAACCGCCGTAGCTGGTGTCCCACTTGAGCAGGTGCGCGTTGGTCTCGGCGTCGGTGAGGTCATTGACCGCGGCCACCTCCACCTTGCCTTCATTCCGCTCCTGGTTGGCCCGGAGCACCAGCCTGCCGATTCGTCCAAAACCGTTGATGCCGATTCGCGTGACCATTAGCAACCTCTGCGATTTCAGGGTAGTGCGATTCTCTCTCTGGGTTTCCTGCTGTCTACCGAAGGAAAAGTTCGCCTGATTGAGCATTTGCAGGAGAATTATTTCAGTTGCGGATATAGAGTCGTCCGCCGCGATATATTATCACAGCTCCCGACCCAGGTATTCGAACGCTGTTGGCCCGGCGTAAACGGCGGAATCTCCCAGCTCCGCCTCTATCCTGAGCAGCCGGTTGTACTTCGCAACCCGCTCCGACCGCGCCGGTGCGCCCGTCTTGATCTGGCGCACGTCCCACCCGACGGCGAGGTCTGCGATGGTGGTGTCCTCGGTTTCGCCGGAGCGATGGCTCATCACCGCGCCCCATCCGGCGGCGCGGGCGGTGTCCAGCGCCTGCCGAGTTTCCGTCAGGGTTCCGATTTGGTTCGGCTTCAGCAGAACGGCATTGCTGGCGTTTTCCTGGATGCTGCGATTGATGCGAGTGATGTTGGTCACCAGCAGGTCATCGCCCACCAGCTGCACCGTGCCGCCCAGCCGCTCGCGCAACGCTTTCCAGCCCTCCCAGTCGTCCTCGGAAAGACCGTCTTCAATGCTGAGGATCGGGTATTGCGAGACCCAGCCTTCGTACAGCTCGATCAGCTCCTCCGAATCCAGGGATACACCCTCCCGTTCCAGCACGTACTTATCGCTCGTAACGTCATACAGCTCGGTCGCCGCCACGTCCAGCCCCAGGAAGACCTCGTGTCCCGGCGTGTATCCGGCGTTTTCCACCGCCAGCAACACCAGGTCCAGCGCATCCTTGTTCGACGACAGCGAAGGCGCAAAACCTCCTTCGTCTCCCACGTTCAGGTTGTGGCCCCCGGCGCGCAGCAGGAATCGCAGCGACTGGTAAATCTCGGTGCCGGCGCGGAGCGCATCGGAAAAGCTGTCGACGCCCACGGGCAGGACCATGAATTCCTGTATGTCGGCCGAATTCGAGGCGTGGCGACCTCCGTTCAGGATGTTGAACATCGGCACCGGCAGGCTCACCAGGTCGTCGTCGGAAAGGTACTGCCACAGGCTCTGTCCCCTGGCCGTAGCGGCGGCGCGGGCAACTGCCATCGATACCGCAAGTATGGCGTTCGCCCCCAGCTCTCCCTTGTTCGAGGTGTGGTCCAGCCCCACCATGAACTGGTCCAGCGCCTCCTGGAAGAAGGGCGACCGCCCCTTCAGGTAACCGCCCAGCACGTTGTTTACGTTGGATACGGCCTGCAGCACCCCGTTCCCGCCAAACCGCGACGGTTCACGGTCCCGAAGCTCCACCGCCTCGTGGCTGCCCGTGCTGGCGCCCGATGGCACCAGCGCGCGCCCGACCGTCCCGTCGGAGAGATGTACTTCCGCCTCCACGGTCGGATTGCCGCGGGAGTCCAGGACCTCGCGGCCCAGCACCGACTGGATGGAGACGCTGCCCGTATCGCTGCTCATGCGGTTGCTTTCATCTGAATCCGTACGTTCTGGGAAGACTCTAGGGACTCTGACCTAGACCCCGCGCGCTTCCGCCGCGGCTATGGCCTTCTGCACTGCGTCCACCGGGTCTTCGGCTTGGATGATTCGGTCGTGGATCGGGGTGCCCTCACCGGTATACGTGAAGGGCCACGTCTTCAGCCCGACAACCGGAATGCCGGCGTCCAGCGCATAGGCAATCTCGCACAGCGTCCCGAAGGCCCCGCCGATAGCGATGGCTGCAACACCGGTGTGGACCACGATGATGTTGCGCGAGTAGCCCATCGTGGTCACAATCGGAATGTCCACGTATTCGTTGGCGTCGGTGGGCACGCGACCCGGCAGGATGCCGATGGTGGTCCCACCCTCCGACTTCGCCCCACGGCACACGGCCTCCATCACGCCGCTGAGTCCGCCGCAGACCACGGTCTGCCCGCGGAGGGCAAGCTCCCGCCCGACGCCTTCGCCGAGGTCGATGAGCTCCTGTTCCGGGGGTCTGCTGCTGCCGATAACGGAAATAATCATTGCAGGATCGCCTTGCTTGCCGCGTCGATAGTGTCGAGCAGGGGCGCGGGATAGATACCGATCCAGAACACCGCCAGCAGTCCGATGCCAATCACCGCCAGCATCGTGACCGATGGGCGCCGGCCCAGGGCAGGATAGGCCTCAATCAGTGCTGCGCCATACCGTGGGGCCGGCTCGTCGGCTTCATGGTGCTCGTCGTGCTCGTCGCCGTGGTCCGCATCGATATGTTCGTAGCCATATCCGTGGCCGTAGGGAAGCTCACCCTCAGCGGGCGAAATGTACATGTGCCGTATCACCTGCAGATAGTAGTACAGTGAAACCAGGCTGGCGAACACGGCCAGGCCGGCCAGCCACAGGAACCCTTCGTCGGCCACGGCGGTGAACAGGTAAAACTTGATAGCAAACCCGGCGAAGATGGGCAGCCCGGCCAGCGAGAACATCCCGATGGCAATGGCCGCCGCTAGGAACGGCTGCGTGCCTCCCAGCCCGTTCAGGTCGGGCATCATCTCCTTGCCGGTCATGTTAAAGAAGGATATGAGTCCTCCGAACACAACGAAGCTGGTCGCCGAATAACCCACGATGTACAGCATCACCCCGTTGGAGGGTAGGGTCGACTCCAGTGAAAGCGCCGCAACACCGGCCAGGATGAACCCGCTGTGGCCAATGCTGGAATACGCCAGCAGTCGCTTCAGGTTCTGTTGCGCCAACGCCACCAGGTTCCCCACCATCATCGTGACCGCCGCCAGCACGGCGAGAATCAACTGCCACTGCTCCCATCGATCGCCGACGGGCACGAAACCCTCGGCAGCCAACCGCAGCACCAGCGCGAACGCCGCCGCCTTGGAGCCGATGGACAGGTAGGCCGTGATGGGATACGGCGCTCCTTCGTATACGTCCGGCGCCCACATGTGGAAGGGCACCGCCGCCACCTTGAAACCCAGACCCACCAGGATGAGCGCCACGCCGACCCATAGCGACGGGCTAACCGCATCGGCTGCCGCCAGTCCTGCCGCGATGGCCTCGAACTTCGTGACGCCCAGCACTCCGTAGACCATGCTGACACCGTACAGCAGCACGGCGGAACTGAACGCCCCGATGATTATGTACTTCAGCCCCGCTTCGTTCGACTTGGAGTCGTCCCTCGCGTATGCGGCCAGCACGTACAGGCTGAAACTCAACAGCTCCAGCGCAATGTAAGCCGTCAGCAGTTCCCGCGCCTGGGCCATCACGTTCATGCCCAGCACCGAGAACAGCACCAGCCCGTAGAACTCTCCCTTGTGCGCCAGGTGCCGGTCCACGAAGTCCATCGAGCTCAGGATGATGAACACCCCGATGCCCATGAACACGACCTTGAACCACAGGGAGAAGTCGTCCACTCCCAGCAGCCCGTTGTAGAGCGTCTCGTCGACTCCCCACAGCATGATGACCGACACGGCGATCAGCGCCAGCAGTCCGGCGATGGACACCCAGCCCAGCAGGTTCTTGCGTTCCTCCGGCAGCACCAGGTCCGCCACAAACACCAGGAACGCCAGGCCCGCCAGGGCGAACTCGGGCGTGAGAAGGTCGAGGTTTGCTGTTAGCGGCACGACTTCCTAGACTCCCGGTATGGACGGGATGCTGACGTTGATAACCCTCATGATGGGCTCAGGCCAGATGCCGACGAAAATTATTACCAGAACGAATGCGCCAGCCACCGATTTTTCCATGACGCCGGCATCGGAAAGCCCCGACCAGCGGACGTCCGGCTCTCCGTAGAACGTCCGGGCCAGCAGGCGCAGTATGTACACCGCCGTCAGGGCCGCCCCGATGACGGCCAGTATGGCCAGCGGCAGATAGGTCCGGAATGCACCGGTGAACACCATGAACTCGGCTATGAATCCGCTCATACCCGGCAGACCCAGGGAGCACAGACCTGCGATGGCAAAGAAGAAGCTCGTTACGCCCATCCTGCCGAACAGGCCGTTAAGCACGTTGATGTCGCGCACGTGCGTCCTGTCGTAGATGGCGCCCACCAGCACGAACATCAGGGCCGTCATTATGCCGTGGGAGAACATCTGCAGCACCGCGCCGCCCATGCCTATCGTGTCCAGAGTGGCTATCCCCATCATCACATAGCCCATGTGGCTAACGCTGGAATAGCCGATTATGTACTTCAGGTCCTGCTGCGACATCGCCGACATCGCCCCGTAAAGCACGTTGACCGTGCCCAGCGCGATCAGCACGGGCATCCAGGCATCCGCGCCCTCCGGCAGCAGGAAGATGCCCACGCGGATGATGCCGTAGGCGCCCAGCTTCATCAGCACCCCGGCATGCAGCATGGAAACGGCCGTGGGCGCCGCCACATGGCCGTCGGGCGACCAGGTGTGGAAGGGCCACAGGCCCGCCAACGACCCGAATCCAATCATGAACAGCGGGAACACCAGCGTCTGGAAGGTGCTGTCGAACTGCCCTCCCGCTGCCAGATCGGTGAGTCGTTGCAGCGAGAAGGTGCCCTCGCCCAGGCCTGAAGCCTCGGCGTAGACCGCGAGTATGCCCACCCAGATCAGGATGCTCCCTGCCACGAGGAACAGGATCAGCTTCATCGCACCGTATTCCTTGGTGCGCAGGAAGTTGCTGAAGTTGGTGCTGCTGCCCCATACGCCGATTAGCAGGTACATCGGCAGCACTGCCAGTTCGTAGAAGAAGAACAGGAAGAACAGGTCGCGCACGACGAATACGCCATACACGCCCGCGGCCAGGGATAGCAGAAGTACGAAGAATTCGCGCGTGCGATAGGTGATGTTCTGCGAGATCATCACCCCGCCCATGAGCACGATGCCGTTGAGCACCAGCAGCGGGGTCGATATTCCATCCACGCCCAGCGACAGATTGATGTCCATCGGGCCCGGCAGCCAGTCGTAGGTGCGGTTGAACTGGAAGCCGCCGAAATCATAGTCGTATCGGGCGAATATCAGCACCGAGAGGATCAGCGAGATCGCGCCTATGAACAGCGCGAAGTACCACGAGTCCTTGGGACGGTCACCGGGCATGAACATCATGAGCCCGGCGCCGGCCAGCGGCACCAGTATCAGCAGCAGCAGGGCAACGCTGTCGAAATTGGCCACTATCTGACCTTCCCTGACGACGCCCTATCTCCCAACGAAGAGAGCGCCATGCTGCAAACGAGGCTGTCGAGGTTCATTCCGCTCACGAGGTTATCAGCCACCAGAAGATAGCCAGTCCCACCACGCCCAGCGTCATCGCCAGTGCGTAGCTGTAAAGGTGCCCGGTCACGTGCAGCCGCAGCTTTACGCCGAACCAACGCACCGTGTCAGCCGGGCCGTTGACGCCAACGTCGTTGACGATGGCCCGGTCGAAGAAGCCAATGAAGTTGGCCAGGACCAGCACCACGCGGTCGATGGTCCATTGGTAGATTTCGTCGAAGTAGTACTTGTTCTCCACCACCTTGAGTATCGGCGCGAATCTCTGCCTCGTTGAATCCAGCGAGATGCTTCGCTGCTCGTATACCAGGTAGGTGAAGATGAAAGCCCCCACCGCCAGCACGGCGGAGAGTATCCCGATCCACAGCGTGAACTCGAATCCGTGGCCTTCGTGGTAGAACACGAAGTAGCCGAACCCGCCGAAGGACCCCGGCCAGTTGAAGCTGATGAACCCGAATCCGACCGCCAGCACTGCCAAGAGCATCAGCGGCACGGTCATCACATACGGCGATTCGTGGGCGTGCTCCTGCTCCCGCGGCAGCCTCCCGAAGAAGGTCGCGAACAGCGCCCGTCCCATGTACAGCGCGCTCAGCAGCGCGGTTAACATGGCCAGCACGATGAACGCCGGGTTCAGGCCGTTGCTCACCGACTGCAGGATTTCGTCCTTGCTCCAGAATCCCGCCAGGATCGGTATGCCGCCCAGCGACATCGCGCCGATGGCGAAAACCAGTGAAGTGATGGGCATCACCCGTCGCAGCCCGCCCAGCCGGGAGATCTCCTGCTCCTCCGTGCTGTGTATGACGCTTCCTGCTCCCAGGAACAGCAGCGCCTTGGCAAACCCGTGGGCCAGCAGGTGGAAAATAGCCGCCGTGTATCCCCCGGCCCCCAGCGATAGCATCATCAACCCCAGGTGGCTCACCGTGGAGTACGCCAATATGCGCTTAATGTCGGTCGCGACAAGTGCGATGGTGGATGTCACCAGGGCGGTTACCAGGCCCACGATGGCCACAACCATCAGCGGCAGCCCGTCACCGGCCTCGAACAGCGGGAAGGCGCGCGCCACCAGGAACACCCCCGCCACCACCATCGTCGCGGCGTGGATCAGCGCGCTGACCGGCGTCGGGCCCTCCATTGCGTCCGGCAGCCACACGTGGAACGGGATCTGCGCCGACTTGCCCATCGCGCCCAGGAACAGCAGCAACGCGGCGGCAACGGCATATCCGTCGCTCAGCGCCCCGGTCTGCAGCGCCTCGAATGCGTCGGTCATTCCGAATGAGCCCACCTGCCACCACAGCAGCAGAATGCCGATCAGCAGCCCTACGTCGCCGATGCGGGTCACGATGAACGCCTTCTTGGCCGCTTCTCTCGCGGCGGGGCGCTCATGCCAGAACCCTATGAGCATGTAGGAACAAACGCCCACCAGCTCCCATGCCACGTACAGCAGCAGGAAACTGTCGGCGAGGATGATGGTCAGCATCGAGGCCACGAACAGCGCGTGAACGGCAAAGTACCAGTTGATGCGCGGGTCGCCGTGCATGTACCCTAGGGAATAAATCTGCACCATCAGGGCCACAAATGTGACCAGACCCAGCATCGCCAGCGTCAGCGGGTCGACGAAGAAGCCCCATGTCAGCTGCACACTGTCGCTGAGTTCGGGCAGCCCGGCGTTGAACCACACCTTGTCGAAGTTGCAGGTCAGCGCCTCTGTGCCTATGGCAATGCCGCAATTCTCAGTGGTGTCCGTCGCCGCCAGCCAGCCGAACAGCGCGATCCAGAAGAACACGAACCCGGCGCCAATGGCGGGAATGGACAGCAGTGCTCCCTTGCCGGGAAGCCTGTTGCCGATGACGACAATAATCGGCGCGGCAGCAAAGCTGAAGACGGGAATGAGCCAGGCCCACTGCATCAGCGGGGATCCCCGATCGCCTTAGCCCTCGTACCGGCTGGGTGGATGTCCAAGAAGACTCTTACCATTTCATCAGGTTGATTTCGTCCACGTTGACCGTGGAGCGGTTGCGGTACATTCGCAAAACGATTGCCAGGGCCAGGCCGACTTCGGCCGCGGCAACAGTGATGATGAAAATCGCGATGAGCTGTCCGTCGAAGCTGTTGAATTTCCCAAACCCTTCCATGTGCGACGCTGCCGCAATCAGGTTGATGTTGACAGCATTCAGCATCAGCTCGATGGACATCAGGATCAGCACGGCGCTTCGACGCGCCAGCACCCCGTACAGGCCAATGACAAAAAGGGCAGCGCTCAGGAGCTGAAACCAGACCAGGTCAACCACGGACTAGTTCTCCCCCGGCCCGGAGCGGGCGATGATTATGGCCCCTATCAGGGCGACAAGCAACACCAGGGAGGCAATCTCAAAGGGGACGGCCCACGTGGTGAAGAGCGACTCACCAATATCCGAAAAGGCGGCGTTCTGTGCCTCGGTTCCCCGAACGGAGTTGATCAGGAATGCCGGCACCAGCACCGCCAGCAGTCCCAGCGCCGCGACGAGCGCCAGCGGCCACTGCTTGTTGTCCGACGTGCGCGGGTATTCCGCTCCGCGGGTCAACATTATCGCGAAAATCAGCACGATGACGATGGCCCCGCCGTAAATCAGCACCTGCACCAGCGCCAGAAATTCTGCGTACAGCAGCAGGTACACTCCGGCCACCGCCACCAGCGAGACCAGCAGCGCCAGCGCGGCGTGCACGATGTTGCGGCTGGCCACCACAGCCAGTCCGCCACCGAGCGTGACAACGGCCACCACTATGAACAGCGCCCAGGACATCCGTCTCTAGCTCCCGTCTCCGGTCGGTGCCGCTTCTGGTTTCGCCCGCTTCGTGGGCGGTACCCAGTCGTTTTCCTGTTGGTGCTTCCAACCCAGCTCCAGCAACTCCGGCAGGTCAACCCGGTCGCCGTTGCGGGCGTACGTGCTCATCTCGTGCTCGTGCGACATCAATATGGCGTCGAAGTTGCACCACTCGACGCAGATTCCGCAGAGAATGCAGCGGTTGAGGTTGATCTCGAAGCTCTCGACTATCTTGCGGCGGGTGCTCTTGCCCTCGGCCTGCAGCGGATTGTCCTGCATCGTGGCCGACATGCACTGCGTCGGACAGTGCCGTATGCACACCATGCAGCTCGTGCAGTACGGCTCGCCCACTTCCTCGTCCCAGGTCAGTGCCGGAAACCCCATGAACCGCGGCTGTACCGGAGTGGGGGTCTCCTCCCTTTGCAGCAGGTTTCCCGTGGCCGGATACTGCCGTGTCACCGGCTCACGCAGCCCCTTGGCCGAGGAGACCAGGGTAATGAACATGCCCTTTACGCTGTTCCACATATCACTCTCCCGTCTCTTGTACGGCTCCCGTTTCCGGCACCGATGCCGTGGCCGTGGCCTGCGCGCGTTGCGCCCGGCGCGACGCCATCAGCGCTTCCTGCCTCGCCTTGACCTGCGCCACCCGGCTGGCCGGTCCCGCCATCTTCCGGTATATCGCATACGCGACCCAGATCAGGCCCGCCAGCGACATCAGCGTCAGCGACCACGCCGGCCATCCGTAGAACTGGTAAATCGCCGTCATTACCACGGTCAGGAACGACAGCGGCACCACCACCTTCCACGCAAAGGCCATCAGCTGGTCAATGCGCAGTCTCGGGAAAGTGCCCCGTATCCAGACAATCACCAGTATCACCAGGTAAACCTTGAACAGGAACCAGAGAATCTCCCAGTAGCCTTCCAGTCCGGGTCCGGCCCATCCGCCGAAGAACAGTATCACCGTCAGCGCCGCTATGGCGAACGTGTTGATGTACTCGGCCAGGAAGAACAGCGACCAGTGCGCCCCGCTGTATTCCACAAAGGGCCCGCCCACGATCTCCGACTCGGCGAAATAGATGTCGAAGGGCGTGCGTCCCACCTCGGCCAGCCCGGCGATGAAGAACACCACCAGCCCCAGCGGCTGCACCAGCACGAACGGGTAGCTGCCCTGCGCCGCCACGATCTCCCGCAGGTTCAGCGACTGCGCCAGCATCGCTATGGACACCGCCACCATGATGATGGGTATTTCGTAGCTGACCAGCTGCGCCGCTGCGCGAAGTCCGCCCAGCGTGCCGTACTTGTTCGCCGAGCCCCAGCCCGCCAGCACCAGCCCGAGAATCCCGATCACCGAGAAGGCGATGATGTAGAACAGTCCCAGGTCCAGGTTCTTGATTACCGCGTTCTGCGCCCCGGGGATGGTCACCCAGATCATGAACGCCGACAGCATCACGATTATCGGAGCGCCCCAGAAGATGGCCTTCTCCGACGACGTCGGGATGATGTCTTCCTTGATCATCAGCTTGATGCCGTCCGCAACCGGCTGCAGCAGCCCCATCGGCCCGCTGCGGGTCGGCCCCAGCCGCCGCTGCAGGCGCCCAAGGGCCTTGCGCTCCAGCCACGTCAGCGAAAGCACGACGATAGCCAGGGCGTTGAACATTATGAAAAGCCCCAGCGCTATCCAGCCGAATTCGGCCCATGATATGAACAGCAGGCCGGGCATCAGCGGTCCACCTCGCCCATCACGATGTCCAGCGACCCGAGTATCACCACCGAGTCGGCGACCCACGTTTCAATCAGCATGTGCCGAATGGCCGACAGGTTGCAGAAGGAGGGCGGACGCAGCTTGAGTCGATAGGGCCGGTCCGCGCCGTCGCTCACTAGGTACACCCCGATCTCGCCGCGCGGGTTTTCTGCCCGCACGTACACCTCGCCCGCCGGCGGTCGCAGCAGACGCCTGCTGCCGCCCGGCGCGGAGTTGATCTCAGCCAACGGCCGCTCGCTGTATGTCGGCCACAACTCATCCCACTGCCGTATCGCCTGCTCGAGTATACCCAGCGATTCGTAGCACTCCTGCACCCGCAGGTAATACCGGTCCCAGCAGTCGCCGTCCAGCCCGACCGGCACGTCGAAGTCGAACCGGTCGTAGATGGAATACGGCGCGGCCTTCCGCACGTCGTAGTCCACGCCGGAAGCCCGCAGGCACGGCCCCGTCAGACCGAAGTCAACCGCGTCCTCCGCCGTAACCGGCGAAATGTCCTTCAGCCGCGCCAGGAATATCTCGTTAAAGCTGAGCAGCTTGTCCGACTCTTCGAGATCCGCTCGAATCAGCGGCATCAGTTCCCGCAGGCGGGGCATGAAGTATTCCGGCACGTCTTCCTTGATGCCGCCCACCCGCAGGTAGTTGTGCATCATCCGCGCCCCGGACACCGCCTCGAAGAATCCCTGTATCCGTTCCCTGCCGCGGAAGCAGAACATCGAAGGCGTCATCGCACCCGCGTCCAGTCCCATGGTCGCGATGAACAGCAGGTGGCTGGCCACTCGGTTCAGTTCGCACAGGATGATCCGCACGTATTCGGCCCGTTCCGGTATCTCCAGGCCCATCAGCTTCTCGACGGCCCGGCAGTAAACGTGCTCGTTGTTGAAGTTCGCGATGTAGTCCAGCCGGTCGAACAGTGTGATCACCTGGTGGTACTGCTCGCCCTCGCACAGCTTCTCGGAACCCCGGTGCAGGTAGCCGATGTGCGGCACGATGTCGACGATCTTCTCGCCGTCCACCCACAGCACCATTCGGAACACGCCGTGCGTCGATGGATGCTGCGGCCCCATGTTCAGCAGCATCTCGATCTGTTCGCCCTGGGGTGTCGTATTCAGCCCGGTCTCTACCATCTCAACTTCAGTGTCCCGTGTCCGCCGTTATGCCGGCCTTGTGGGCCCGGTGCCGTCTGCTAATCAAGCAGCCCGGGAATGACTATCTTCGGCCCCTTGACGGGCTTCACTTCATTGCTCATCCAGGTATCTTCCTCGAAGTAGAACCCTGCCTCTATCAGCACCTCGTCGAGCGCGCCAAGATTATGGCAGTCTTGCAGGTATTGCGCCACCTGCTTGCGCAGCGCTTTTCGGGCCAGTTCCGGCGTATCCCCGAAAGCCGTGACTGCCAGCTCCGGGCACACCGCCTGCCAGGCGTCGTCGTACTTCGATTCCTCTATCTGGTAAACAACCTTGTCTTTCACGACAGGTCCGCAAACTCCAGCTCAAGTTCGGTCTCGTCGGTAATCTCCGGAAAGCCGGCCGCCGTCAGCGCAACGGCCATGCTCTCGGCGCAGTCCTGGTTCGAAATCCACGACAGCATCGCCTGAACCAGTTCCTCCCTGGCGGTGTCAGGCGACTCGCCTTCTCCCTGCACGTCGATACCCTCAATTCGGGCCACGTACCTGCTGTCCTCCTGTTCCACCCTGGCCGTCAAAGTCAGTCGCTCCACCGGACTACTTGCTCCTCAAACAGCGACCAACGACTAGAACTCTCGGTACTCGAAGAATGGAAATTCCTTGCGTCCCGGATGACCCTCGAAATCGTCGTATAGGAGAAGCGGCGACATGTCGGGATGCCCGTCAAAGTACACACCAAATAGGTCGTGCGCTTCCCGTTCGTACCAGTCGGCGGCCCGCCATACCGAGGTTACCGACGGCACCACCGGGTCTTCGTAGGGGGCTTCCGTCTTCAGCACAATGGTCCGTTCCGGCTCCAGCGACTGCAGGAAATACACCATCTCCAGTCGTCCGGGTGCCACCGGCGCATCCTCCTCCGGTTCTGCAGCCCTGCGGCCGTGCCCTCCACCGGAACCGCCGCCGGGCGGGTAGTCCACAGCGGCAAGGCAGAGCAGCATCTTGGCTGCGATGCGGTCGTCGTCCTTAATGGCCCGGCACACGTTGAGGATGTTGTGCCGGTCGACTGACACCTGTGGAAGGTCGCTGAGCGTCCCGGGCGTGGGACTGTATTGGCCCAGGACTTCGAGAGCGGAAAACAACAGGGCTCGCCCGTCATCATTGAGGGAACTGAGGTCCGGCCCGGTGGGTTCCAAGTCTTCAGCCATGGGCTCACCCTCTTCCGGGGGCGCCCCATTCTGGGCTTCCACGGGACCGTTCCCGGCTTCCGTCACTTGCTTCCGGCGTCCAGCATGATTTTTTCCTGCAGCTTCAGGATGCCGTAAAGCAGGGCCTCGGGGCGTGGAGGACAACCCGGAACATACACGTCGACCGGAATGATGTGGTCTACGCCCATCACCACGGAATAGGACCGGTAGTAGGGCCCGCCGTTGGTGGCGCAGCTGCCCATGGCGATCACCCACTTCGGCTCCGGCATCTGTTCATACAGCAGCCGGATGGGCTCAGCCATCTTCTTCACCACGGTCCCGGCGACAATCATCACGTCCGATTGCCGAGGCGAGGGCCACGTGACCACGCCGAAGCGGTCGAAGTCGTGGTGTGCCATGTAGGTGGATATCATCTCGATGGCGCAGCAGGCCAGGCCGAAGCTCAGCGTCCATAGCGACGACTTCCGTGCCATCGCAAACAGCTGGTCCGTCGTGGTGGTGATCACCCCGGGGGCCCGGCCCCCTATGGCCTGGTCCAACAGGCTGGGACCCGGCTGGTTCCCAGTACCCAGGATTATTTCTGCCATTCAAGCACCCCTTTCCGCCAGGCGTAGACGATGGCGAACGCCAGCACCGCCAGGAACAGCATCATCGCGTAGAACGGCAGCGAGGTCACCTGGTCCTGCAGGAAGATGACCGCCCATGGGAAGAGGAATACCGCTTCAACGTCAAATATCAGGAACAGGATCGCAAAAATGTAGAAGCGGACATTGATGTTCGACCAGGTGTAGGGAGTGGCGGGGATGCCGCACTCATAGGTGGTCAGCTTGACTTCGGAAGAGCGACGCGCCGACAGAAGCTGCGACGCGGTGAACATCCCAATGATGGCCGCTCCCGCTATGACCGCGGAAAGCGCGACCGCCGTCCAGTTTTCAGTGAATATTTCGGGGTTGAAGACCTGAATCAGCATGGTGAAGCGGGTCTACCATTCTCCGAAACGAGGCGAGCCTGCGCCAGCGTTTCGCATCAAAATCCACCGTTGTCAGAGAACGCGAATATATCACCCGGCTATTGGAGTGTCAATTGAGACAGCTACAAATCGTCCCTCTTAGCCAAGCTCAGGATCGCAGTAGCGAATTGGGTTGGCGGCTCCCATGGGTCGATATCGGTCAGGCACTCGTTTCCCAACGTAGCGTCTCCAGACCTCTGGTTCAGCCTCTTGGCCAACAAAGCCCCAACGCTCGGACGAATCGTTGTAGTATTCATGGTCGGAAAAGACGGCGTTGGCAGCAGGTAGCCACTCCGTCGGGCGAAATGCGCCGACAATTTCTCCCCGATACTGGGCGAGCACCAAATTGTAGCGCCTGGCCTTGTTGGCACTTATCACCCAGGAATACCTGACGGCATCGTAGACATCAAGGCCTTCCGGAAAGCTCCTTCCGATGGATATGATAATCAGCGGTTCGTCAATACTTATGAAAGCATAGACTGTCTGCTCATCTCGTTGAGAATCTCGCAGCTCCGTCGACGATATGTCCCGCCGGAACTCGGCCTCCCGTATCTCCTCGAACATCGGCGCGAACCCCGCCGGAACGTCCACGTCCGCCAACGTCCTGAACTCGCCGCCGTCCGAGCGTCCTGCCACCAGGAACTTCGTCCGCCCGGCCATCATCTCCGCAAGCGCCAGCATCATCTCCGCCTCGCCGTCGTAGTAGCGCGGCGCGACCAGCCGTATCGTCGTATCCCACCCCTGCACGAACGTCCTTCCCGGAAATAACGCCGCCTTCTTCTGGAACGTCTCCGCCCGCGTCAGCACCACCGTGTCCCCTTCGCCGAACTGCGACAGCCTGCGCTCCACTTCCCCGATTTCCAGCGGCGGCTTGTCGACATTGGTAACCGAAAGCTCGTAAGCCCCCGTCACTCCGACGGCTCGGGTGGCAGTCTCCACCATCTCCCGGTGCCCCACGTGCAGCGGATTGAACGAACCGGGCAGCAACACTCCCGGCACGTCGCCCTCCGCCTCCAGGCTCCCGTCCGGGTGGCGCACCACCCAGCGTATGTCTCCCTCCAGCAGCTCGCCGAGCGGTTCGGGCCGGTCGAAGTGCCCAGGCTCCAGGCGGTCCCCATCGGTGAGCTTCAGGTCAAGGTCCGGGTCCAGCCCCGACATTTCCGACAACGACTGAATGATGAGTCGGCTGACGACGTCCTCTTCCCCGGCCCGGTCGCGCAGTCCCTTGTCGAGCGTCAGCGACCAGATGGCGATGCGACGCGAGTCCCACGCCGCCACGAACGCCCTGTTTTCCCCGCGACGCGTACGGTCGGTGGCGATTGCTGCCGCGCAGGCCAGCCCCACCACCGGCGAGTCATCCTCCCGCTGCGCCCGCGCTCGCTCATACGCTCGCTTGGCCAGGGCTGTGGCCGTGTCCGCCGACGCCGACTGTTCCGGCTCGAATCCCAGGAAGTCCCGCATCGCCAGCCGCCCGTACGGCACCACCACCTCCAGGATGGTGCGCGACGCTCCGCTCACCCCCAGCAGCCATGCCACCGCCTGCGTTCCGGCCCCCGACACCGCCAGCACTGTCTTGTGCGGCGTATCGTGCAGCTGCTGTATGTAGGGGCGCATCTCTTCCATATCGGGTAATATCTCCTCTCTCGTACCCTTGCCCGATTGTACCCTTGCCCGATTGTCCGTTCAGCGCGGCGAGTAAGGCGACAGGTCGATGTCCGACATGTGGCCGCGGGAGTAATCCACCTCACCCGACTGCTTTTCCGAGTAGGCCCGCATCCACTCCTCTGGCATCAGTTGCCGCGCCTCTCGCCAGATGAGCGGCCGCGCGTCGCTGATGGTTAGCCCGTCCACCACCTCGGCCAGGAAGCAGGTCATGTCGCCGCCGTCCATCGCGTTCACCACTCGGCAGTCCAGCCAGCCCCAGCAGTCCGCCAGCAGTGGGCTGCCGGTCTCACCCGCCCGGCACTCGAGCCCTTCCAGCTTGTCGAGCTCCCGCCCCGAGTGCATCCCGAACCGGTCGACCCAGTCCAGTTGATCATCCCTCAGGAAATTCAGGGCGAACGCCCCGCTGGACGTGATCATCTCGTGGCTGAGATTGGTCTTGTAAATGTGGACGACCACTCTCGGCCGCTCCGGCACGATGGACGCGCCCCCGATGGACAGGCAGAGCTGCCCGTTGTCCCGGCCCTGCCAGTGGCTCGTGACCACCGCCAGCGGCGCCCACAGGTTGCCCATGATGGGTGCTATTTTCGAGTAGTCCATACCAAATCCCGCCGAACAAATCGAGGTGAGTTTAGCACAGCCGGTATCCGGCGAACCTTCTGATTTTCAAGGCTGCCTGGTACGCCAACGAAACAGAAAATCACGATTCGCGAGATTACGCCAAGCCGACAAGAACATCTCGCCCCGGCCCTGCCGTCAGTTGCCGCACGCAGTGCCCCTGCCTTCAGTTGCTCAACGCAGTTGTTACCAGTCAGGCGAGTGGTCCCGCGCCTCGTTGTGCGTCAGCCTTCGCTGGTTGCTACCGTCGGCGTCCATCACGAAAATCTCGCCCTCGCCGTGCACGTCCGAAACGAACGCAATCCGGTCTCCGTCCGGCGACCACACCGGCTGCGAGTCCCCGGCCTCGTTGGTGGTCAACCGCATCGGCGGGTCGTCCGTGTCCGTCTCGATGACGTAGATTTCCGCGTTCCCGTCCCGCTCCGTCACGTACACCAGCGTGTCCCCGTCCGGCGCCCACGCCGGGGAGTGGTCCGCCTTCGGAGATGCAATCACCCGCGTCTCCTTCACCGCACCCCGCCAGTCGTCGTCATCCTCCGGCCGCAGAAGGTAGATGTCCCGATTACCCTCCACGTTCCTCACGAACGCGATGGCATCACCGTCCGGCGACCACGTCGGGGCCAGGTCGTTCTCCGACGTCATCTGGAACAGGTTCACCCCCGCCGGATTCCGCAGCCAAAGCCCCTGAGCCTCCTCGTCTCCGCGCCGCGAGAACACCAGCCACTCGCCGTCCGGAGACCAGTCGCCCAGCACCTCGTCCGTCTCATCCGCCGTGATCCTCACCGGCTCGTTCTGCTCCCCCTCTACTCCTTCCCCCAGCGATGTGACGTACACGTCCGTATGCCCGTCCTGGTCCGTCACATACGCCAGCGCGTCGCCCTCGGCGTTCCAGCGCGGCGATTCTTCGTTCCCTTCCGGCGCTGCAATGCTCCGTACCGATTCCTCTTCGCCGACCTCCGCAACCTTGATATCGAGCACGCCCGACTCGCCAGACACGAATGCCACAGTCTCGCCATCCGGCGAAACCCGCGGGTCCGATTCCGTGGATGACGACAGCTGCACGAGCGCCGTCGCCTCGCCCGAGTCGGGGTCCACCACGTATATCTCGGCGTCGCCATCCACTTCCGACACGTACACCACCCCCGCTCCCGACGACTGGCACGCCATTGCCCCCAGCACGACCACCGCGAAGACGGCCACGCCCACGGCCCGAAGCAATCCCGACATCATCTGCTCCCGCCACCCAACATTATGGAAATTATAGCCGTGGCGCTCCCCGCAAACAGGATTGAGCCCGACGGGGATTGGCCGATTTGCGCCGAAAGTCCCCGCCGTGTTGACATCCCCCTCCCCGCGTAACTAGCATTGCCCCAAAATATCGTGCGTCGGGGAGGCATCACATGAAAGCGTTAGTCGGAGCGACCCTTATAGACGGCACCGGCGGTCCGGCCCAGCCCGACTCGACTGTGCTCCTCGACGGCGACCGCATCCACGCCGTCGGCCCTCGCGCCGCGGTGCAGCTGCCCCCCGGGACCGAGGAAGTCGACCTCTCCGGCATGACCCTCCTCCCCGGCCTGATAGACACCCACGACCACCTCGCCGACAAGAACTACAGCCTCCTCTCCCGCTGGGAAATCGAGGAACCGGCCTCCCTCGCTCACCTCAAGACCGCAAGGGCCATCGAGGACTCCCTCGCCGCCGGCTACACCACCATCCGCGACGCCGGCGGCCTCGATGCCGGATTCAAGCAGGCCATCGCCGAGGGGCTGCTGAACGGCCCCCGCCTGCTCACCGCCGTCTCCATCATCTCCCCCACTGGCGGCATCGGCGACCGCGTCGCCCCCTCCGGCCACCGCACCGCCTACGCCACCGACCCCATGCGCCCCGTCGGCGTCGCCAACGGTCCCGCCGCCGTCCGCAGCATGGTCCGTGAGATGGTCCGCGTTGGTGCCGACGTCATCAAGTTCGCCACCACCGGCGGCGCTAGCTCCCGCCAGGGCCACGGCCCCATGGACATCGCCTTCGGCCCCGACGAGGTGAAGGCCCTCGTCGACGAGGCTGCCGGTCTTGGCAAGCTCACTATGTGCCACGCCCTCGGCGGCCCCGGCCTGCGTATGTGCATCGAGGCCGGCGTTGGCTCCGTCGAGCATGGCTGCTACCTCGCCGACGACCCCGACCTGCTCAAGATGATGGCCGACAACAACACCTTCTTCACCCCGACATTCGAGGTCTACGAGTTCCACTCCACTATCAGCGCGCCCCACATTAAGGCCCGCGCCGAGACCCTGTTCCACACCCACCAGGACAGCCTGCACAAGGCCGTCGAGGCCGGCGCGAAGATAACCGCAGGCACCGACGCCGGCGGCTTCGTCCACGGAGACAACGCCCGCGAGATCGAGCTGATGGTCGAGCGCGGCCTCAGCGCCATGCAGGCCATCCAGACCGCCACCGGTTGGGCTGCCGAGTGCATCGGACTCGAGAAGGAAATCGGCACCGTTGAGAAGGGCAAGCAGGCCGACCTCCTCGCCGTCGCCGGCGACCCCCTCCGTAACATCGGCGTCCTCCGCGACAGGAAGGCAATCAAGCTCGTCATGAAGGGTGGCGTCGCCTGCATCGACACGCTCCCCGCCGCCGTCCCGGTGGCCGCCTAGCCCCGGCCGACCCCGGTATGCGCTTCCACGTCCTGACGCTGTTCCCTGAGGCCTTCGACCAGTCCTCGCAGTTCAGTATCGTCGCCCGCGCCGTGCAGCGGGAGCAGGTCGCCATCGACGTCACCGATATCCGCGACTACACCCACGACATCCACGGCACTGCCGACGACTACCAGTTCGGCGGGGGTTACGGCATGGTGATGAAGCCCGAACCAGTCTTCGAGGCCACCGAGGCCGCCCTGTCCCGATACTCCGACGACGAGCGCACCGAAATCCCCGTCATCCTCCTCACTCCCCAGGGCGAGCTCCTCACCCAGCGGCTCGTCGAGGAGCTATCCACCGCCCCCGCCATCGCCCTCGTCTGCGGCCACTACGCCGGCGTCGACGAGCGCATCGTCGAGGGCGTCGCCACCCGCCAGGTCAGCGTCGGCGACTACGTCCTCACCGGCGGCGAGCTCCCCGCCATGATCATGATCGACGCCGTCACACGCCTGCTCCCCGGCGTGGTCGGCTCCCCCGAGAGCGTCGCCGGCGACTCCATCACCACCGGCCTGCTCCAGCACCCGTTGTACACCCGTCCTGCCGAGTACCGAGGCATGACCGCCCCCGACGTCCTGCTTTCCGGCCACCACGCCGAGATCGACCGCTGGCGCAGGCACAAGTCCCTCGAACGCACCCTTGCCCATCGCCCCGACCTGCTCCGCACCGCGCCGCTCACCGACGACGACCGCCGCTATCTTCGCTCCTTGGGGTACGACGACAATGCCCAAGCCTGACTTCAAGTTCCGCACCGAGTTCCGCATCCGCTGGATGGAGTGCGACGCCCAGGGCATCGTCTTCAACGGCGCATATCTCGGCTACCTGGAGCTGGTCCAGGCTGACTACTGGCGCAACCTCGGCATCGGCATCTACCACATGCCCCAGTCCGGCTACTTCGACTTCGCCGTCGTCAAGACCACCATCGAGTTCCGCGCCCCCGCAAAGGTCGACGAAATGGTCGAAGCCTATGTCCGTGTATCCCGCTTCGGCAACACCAGCATGGACCTCGAGATGGAGCTTTACCGTCCCAACCCCGAGCTGCTGCTCACCAGGATCGAGGCCGTTTACGTCGGCTACGACGCCACCACCGAGGCCACTCGCCGCATCCCCGACGACCTACGTCAGCTCATCGGCCACTACGAGGACACCGGAGAGGTGCTCCCCCTCTCCCGCTTCCCGGACCTCGCCGACGCCGTTGCCCACACACCCCCCGGCGCAGGCCACCGCCCAGTCTCCGGCTAACCCTGCCATACCCTAGGCATAGTGACATTTCCCGCTTGCCCGGAGCAGGTGGGACTCGATACCATTGTTGTGTGCTTCCACTCTTCTCCAATATCCCGAGGCTGGTCGGCACGCCCCGGCTGGAAACGGCAAAATCCGGATTTGAGTGGAAATGAGCGGAAATGAGCGGGTTCGGAAATTCTTGAGCCTCTCCCGTTTTCATGGCGTTCTTATATCAGGATTGACGTTCGTTGATTGGCCTTCAAATATAGGCGGTATGCCAGCTCACGGTCCGGCCTTCCGGCGGAAGCGGGAATCCAAGCCCTGGTGTCCCTTGTTGACCCGCCAGCCTGGTTCGGGACACCGCCCGCCGAAATGGCCCTTGACTCGAGGCATCACAAATCGTACAATTGTTCTTAATACGAACACCTCGAACCGCCTGTTTGGTACCCTGAACCACCCGATTGTCCAGTCTCAATTGAAGACCAAAATGAGCGGGTTTTGTACACAACTTTACACAATTGGACACGTCACACGAGAGGCCCCTCGGATAGTGAGACCGAAGCCCCGACTCGCACCCCCTCAATGGCATGGGATTCTGGCCTATCCTGTCTCTTCGCAGGAGACACTTCGGGTGAAGAAAGGGTTTGGTTGAAGGCAAAAAGCCCAAGCCGAACACACCTGACCAGCCGGACCACCTGATAGCGAACCCTGCCCGGCCCGTTCTTTTCATTGACGAAAATCGTCGGCCACCTTAGACTAATGTTGCCCCCGCACTTCGCTTGGCATTCGCAGAAGTGTCGGGAACATGGAGGTACCGCCGCCCGATGGCCCGACTTTTCGACCTGCATATCCACACCACCAAGGGCAGCAGCGACAGCAGCCTCACTCCCGAAGACATGGTGCTGGAAGCCGACCGGCTGGGCCTCCGGGGCCTCTGCATCACGGAGCACGCCGGGCCATGGGACCGCCACGAGTTTCAGAAGTTCGCCGCTCTCCATAGCGTGGTCCTGATCCGCGCCATGGAAGTGGAGACCGACATGGGCCACATGCTCGCCTTCGGCCTCGACAAATACCAGTCCGGCTTCAATAAGGCTGCTGAGCTCCGCAAGGCCGCCACCGCCGCCGGTGGCTTTGTCATCACCGCCCATCCGTTCCGCGGTGTCCTCAGCGGCAACGGCAACCGGTCCCGCGCCCTAATCTACCAGAACGTCCCCGACGAGCTTCCCGATGCACCCGAAGACGCCCTCGACCACCCCGTCTTCAAGCTCGCCGACGCCGTCGAAGTCGCCAACGGCGGCACCGTCGACCGCGAAAACGAGTTCGCCCTGAAGGTCGCCGGCATGCTCGACCTGCCCGTCACGGGCGGCAGCGACGCCCACTCCCTCCACGGGCTCGGCAAGTTCGTCACGGAATTTCACGACGAGATAACCACCGAAGCCGAGTTTCTCAAGGCCCTGCACTCCGGCCAGTACCACCCGGTCGTGGGCCTGCGTAACGGCGCTATCAAGCGATACTCCGCCTGACCTTCGCGCCAGGGTCGGTGTTTTCAAGGGTAGTGACATTTTCCCCTCGAATCACGGCGGGAGTCCGTGCTAAACTCCCTGCTACCGGCCCCTCGATGCGGAGCGGAATGGGAGCGTGATGGCCTCACTTCAGCGTTTACTTTCACCCCTGGAACAGACCTGCGTCTCCCTCGACCTCGAGACCACCGGCCTCCGCGCCGAGAACGACTCCATTCTGGAAGTCGGCGCAGTCCGCTTCAGAGGAGACGAGGTCCTGGACACCTTTCAGAACTTCGTCAACCCGGGCCGTGACATCCCCGAGTTCGTCCAGCGCTATACCGGCATCACACCCCAGGACATCCGCCGCGCGCCGCCCTTCCACGAAATCCGTGGCAAATTGGCCGA
Source organism: Dehalococcoidia bacterium (assembly GCA_963667415.1). Lineage (GTDB taxonomy): Bacteria > Chloroflexota > Dehalococcoidia > Lucifugimonadales > UBA3495 > VXOI01. Next base: position 2,818,905 of record OY763410.1, read on the forward strand.
CTTCATCGGCCTCGACCCGGTCGTCGGTCACAGCGTCAACTTCGACCTCGGCTTTCTGGAGTCTCACGGCCTGCCCCTTTCCAACCAGGCCTACGACACCCTCGACCTCGCCACGGTCTTCCTGCCCTTCCAGCGACGCTACTCCCTCGCCCGCCTTATCGACGAACTGGAAATCAGGCCCGAACAGGCCCAACGCGACCAGCGCAGCCACCGCGCCGTGTACGATGCCCTGGCCCACAAGGAGCTGTTCGTCAAGCTCGTCCGCATCGCCGAGGAGCAGGACCCTGGGCTACTCGCCTACATGGCGGCTCTGGCGCGGCGCAGCAACTGGCCCCTCTATCCGGTGCTGTCCGGCCTGGCCACCTCCCATCCCTCCGCCTCCGCTTCGGTCGGCCCTTCCGGCCTCAATCAGGCTCTGCTCGCCCAGCGGCTGGAACCCCCGGAAAGACGCCGTCCGGACGAAGACCGCGAACAGTTCGGCCCGGAGCGGATTCACGGAATGTTGGGCCCGGACGGTCCCTTCGCCCAGGTATTTCCCGGCTTCGAGCACCGTGAGGAGCAGGAGGAAATGCTGGATGAGGTGACCTCCGCCATCTACAACCAGCATCACTTGGTGATTGAGGGCGGGACCGGCGTCGGCAAGTCACTGGCCTACCTGCTCCCAGCCGCCCTGTTCGCCGTGTCTCAGGGCCAGCGGGTCGTGGTTTCCACCAACACCATCAACCTGCAGGAACAGCTCATCGAAAAGGACATTCCCGCCCTCCTCACTGTGCTGGAGCAGTCTGGACTGTTGGAGCCGGGAGCCCTGAAGGTCGCCCCTCTCAAGGGGCGGGCCAACTACCTCTGCCTTCGCCGCTGGGGACAGCTCTCCCGCAGCGACACCCTCTCTGTCGACGATGCCAAGCTCCTCGCCAAGACCTCCGTCTGGCTGCAGCGCACCGACGCGGGAGACCGCAGCGAAATCAACCTCATGGGTCGCGACGCCATCACCTGGAACCACATCTCCGCAGGCGAGAAGGGCTTCTGCCTGGACATGCGCGACGGCTCCCCCTGCTTCCTCCGCGCCGCCCGCCAGCGTGCCGAGCAGGCCCACATCGTCGTCGTCAACCACGCCCTGCTGATGACAGACCTTGCCATGGGCGGTGGCCTCATCCCCGAATACAAAACCGTCATCATCGACGAGGCCCACCACCTCGAGGACGCGGCCACCAACCAGTTCGGCTTCGAGCTGGCCCAGGGCGACCTTGAGCGCGCCTGGGAACCGGTCGGCCGCCTTTCCGGGGAGCTTCGGTTGGCCCTCGCCGCTGGCGTGGAACCGGCGGAAGTCGAGTCTGGTCAGGCCGCCATGGCTGCACTGGAAACCGAGGGCCCTCGCCTCCGGGAAGCGTGGGACCGCCTCTTCGCGGGCCTCGAGTTGCTGCATACCAGCCAGCGCCGGGGACGCAACCGCGACCAGGGCGACCAGAACCAGCTGCTTATCACATCTTTGGTCAGGGGCGCGTCAGCTTGGGAAGACCTGCACCTCGCCTGGGAGAACATGGATGCCCGCCTCACCCAGGCCTTCAATGCGACCTCAAGCCTGCGCAGGTTTCTGGATTCGGTGCGGTTGCAAGAGGCCCAGGACCAGTCCGCCCTGGCCGTCGAGGCCAGCTCTATCGGCGACGCCCTGTCTGAACTGGCCAATCAGCTCAGGTCAATCCTCGACGCCGATGCCAGCGTCGAAGATACGTCCATCCACTGGCTTAACCTGAACCCCTCTCAGGCCACTATTTCCCTGCACTCCGCTCCCCTAGACGTGAGCGGCATCCTGGCCGAAAGGCTGTTCGAAGACCGGGACTGCGTGGTGCTGACCAGTGCGACCCTCAGCTCTGCCGGCGACTTCGACTACCTCAAGCGGCGGCTCGGCGTGGCCCACGAGACCCCCGACCGCTTGGTGGGCTCCCCCTTCGATTATGAAAGGGCAGCCCAGGCGCTCATCCCCGAAGACATGCCGCAGCCCAACGCCAATGGCTACGTCCCGGCCATCACCGATGTACTTGCCCAGCTTGGCCGGGCACTCGAAGGCCGGACCCTTGCCCTGTTCACTTCCTACTCGTCCCTGCGCGCCGTCGCCCAGCGACTTCGCCCCATGCTGGAACCCCACGGCATCTCGGTCATGGCTCAGGGTGTCGACGGCTCGGCCCCGTACCTGATGGGCGCATTCGCTGAAGAGCCTCGAGCTGTCCTGCTCGGAGTGTCCAGCTTCTGGGAGGGCATTGACATGCCCTCCGGCCTGCTGAAGGCTCTGGTGATTGCCCGCCTTCCGTTCCAGGTACCCAGCGACCCCATCGTCCAATCTCGGTCAGCTCTCTACCAGGACGCGTTTGGCGAATACTCCGTACCCAACGCCGTGCTGCGCTTCCGGCAGGGCATCGGACGACTGATTCGCAACAAGGACGACCGCGGCACCATCGTGGTCCTCGACTCCAGGATCATCAGCCACGGCTACGGCCGAACATTCCAGGAATCGATGCCTCCCTGCCGCCACACGCCGTGCCTCACCGCCAACGTGGGCACGCTGGCAGCGCAGTGGCTGGAAGGAGGTAGACGTGGCAGCCGTCCCCGCACAGTTTGAGGCGGGCCAGCCCCTCGACCTCGAAGCCAGCCTCCTCGGCGGTCAGGCCCACCGCTGGCGCCGCGAGGGAGACTGGTACAGCGGCGTACTCGACGGCAACCTGCTGCTCATCCGCCAGCTTAACGGCGTTGTCGAATTCGCCAGCAGTCCTACCGCGCCCAACGCCCTCGTCCCGCGAGTCCGCAACTACCTGCGCCTCGACGACGACCTTCCAGCCATCTACGAAGACATCACCCGCGACGCCAATGTTGACGCCCAGGTAAAGCGCTACCCCGGCCTTCGCGTCCTGCGACAGGACCCATGGGAGTGCCTGGTCGCATACATCTGCTCGTCCAACTCCAGCATCGAGACCATCCACCGCAACATGGAGCGCCTCTCAGACACCTTCGGCGAACCCCGCACGCTCGAGAACCCTGACCGCTCAGCCGCCGAGCCCGCCGAGGTTCGCCGAAACACCTTCCCCAAGCCCATCGACCTGGCCGAAGCCGGCGAAATGGAGCTCCGGCGCCTCAAGCTCGGCTTCCGCGCCCCATACGTCTACCACGCCTCGGTCGCGGTCCTGGAGGGCCGCCTCGACCTCGACCACCTCGTACGTGCCCCCTACCAGGAAGCCAAGGACCAGCTGATCGCCCTCAAGGGCATCGGCGAAAAAATCGCCGACTGCATCGCTCTGATGTCCCTCGAAAAGATGGAAGCATTCCCCATCGACGTCTGGGTCCGCCGAGCCTTGGCCGACTGGTACTTCCCCGGCCAGAAGACCCCCACCAACCGTGTGCTACTCGAATGGGCGCAGGACTACTTCGGCCGCTACGCCGGCTACGCCAACCAGTACCTCTTCCACGGCCGCCGCCTGCGCGACAAAAAGTCCCTCCAGGACGGTAGCACCATCTAGCCGAACACGCCGAACCGCCACGCGACCCATGCCGCCCCCAGGACCAGCGCCGCCAGCAGCACCCAGCGCAGGCGACCCCCTTTGGCCGCCGCTTCCCGCTGTGCCCTCCGGTGCTCCCACGGCGCGGTCGACCCTCCGCCCGACCAGATGCCACGCCTCCGCCTTCTGGCGTCGCGTTCGGCCTGCTCCAGCCCCAGCCCGTGTCCGCCGTACTGGCTGTACCAGCGAGCCAGCCCCTGCTCGACCATCAGCCGGTTCACCGACCGTGTCCGCCCTGCTCTCTGGTAAAACAGAACACCAACCAGCCTTCCGTACCGGTCGGTGTCCACTGGCTCCAGGACGAGGTCCGTCCGATTCCGGACCAGCCTGCTCAGGTAATCCCTGGCGTCGCCGCCATGTTGCTGGTCCATTTCCGGCGCATCAATGGCATACAGTCGAAGCCGAAAGTCCTCACCACCTCGACGATTCCCGCGACTCACAATCAGTGAGTCACCGTCTTGAACCCTGACAATTCGAACGGTAAACGGACGGCCCTGCCGCACTCCGCGCCGGGAAGGGCCTTGACGTTGCGAACCTGACCTGAACAGCCAACCCAAGAACCGCCAGACAAACAACGTCGCCCCGCTGTGGAGCCTAGTTCTGCGTCAGCAAGAGCTTGCCGAAGAAGCTGGTCGCCTCCATCGCCTCGTGAGCTGCGGCAACGTCAGCTAGGGGGTAGGCCCGGTCGACAACCGGCCTGACCGCCCCGCGGTTCAGCATCTCCACGATCTGGCGCATGTCTTCCTTCGTGCCCATGTAAGCCCCGTACACTTCTTTCTGCTGGCTGAACAGCAGGCCCAGGTGCAGCTCGGCCCGCAGCCCTGTGGTGGCGCCGCAGATGCCGTACCGCCCGCCGGGCCTCAGCGCCGCGAACGCTGCCCCGAAGAAGTCGGCCCCCACGTGATCAACCACGCAGTCCACGCCAGCTCCGCCCGTTATCTCCCTCACCCGCTGACGGATGTCCTCTTCGGTGTAGTTGATAACCTCATCGGCCCCCAGCTCGCGGGCCTTCGCTGCCTTCTCCTCGGTGCTGGTTGTCGCAATGACCCGGGCGCCGATAACGTCCTTGGCCATCTGGATGGCGGCCGTGCCAACCCCAGCCGATGCCGACAGCACCAGCACGGTCTGCCAGGGCTTCAGCTGCAGGCGGCGAACCAGCATATTCCACACGGGCAGGTAAGTGGTGGGGATAGCGGCCGCTTGCTCGTAGCTCGCTGCGTCACCAATCACGTGAGCGTTCGCCGCCGGAACCGACAGGTATTCCGCATAGCTGCCATCAAGGGCACTGCCCAGGAACTGGGAGCGGCGGCACAGGTCGTCCTGCCCGGAGAGGCAGGCGGGGCACTGCTGACAGGAGAGTCGCGGGTTGATGACCACGCGGTCCCCTTCCTTCAGTCCCGCTACTCCGGAACCAACCGACGCCACTTCCCCCGCACAGTCGCCACCCAGGATCAACGGGGGAGGAAATTGCCTCTCCAGCCCACGGTCGCCAGCCCGGGTGTATAGGTCCAGACGGTTGAGCGCGGTTGCCCGAACTCGGACTTTCACCTGGCCCGGCGCGACCTCCGGTTCGGGGCGCTCCCCCAGGGTCAGCACCTCCGGGCCGCCATGTGCTTCTATGTACACCGCTTGCATTGAATTGTTGCCTCCTCCGGTTTTCCTTAAGTCGATGAATCGTTAGTCATCGTCCATTATCGGTCTGCGTGCCCTTAACGCTCACGGGCGCCTGCCGTAGAAACAGTCGTCGCACAGAAACACAATCGCAAGGGCGTCCTCGTGGCTACCGATGCGCCCGCACTGTGGAATATCCGAGTCTTGGCTCCAGGGCTGGTGGAATTTACCACCGCACATCTGGCAGGATGTCTCATTGAAGCCGTCAAGAGCCTCCCCGCAGATTACACAGGACTCCAGCTCTCCCTGCTCGATTGGTTGCTCGGTCATTGTCTATCCTGCGATTGCGCTGCTCGGAGATTCGAAGTCGGGATTCGGGGTCGTGTCAACTTGCGATATCAGCCTGTGCCTGCAGCGTCAGCTAGTGATTGTAGCCCCATGAATCGCCAGCAGCTCCCTCGCCAGCCGTTGCTCACACTCTACGCTATTCACGGTGCCATCGAGACTGGCGTCCCGTAACTTGGCCAGGATTTCTCCGACCATGGGTCCCCGGACGGCGCCCATTTCCAACAGTTCTTCCCCAGACAATTCCGGCTTAACCCATCGCCATTCGTCAAGGTAGCGCTTCAGGCACTTGGCGACTGCCTCATTGGCCGTAAGAGCCGCCCACGCGGCAACAGCATTCGGCTCGCGTTTGGCCAAAAGGCGCACCAGCTGCGAAGGGCTGTTTGCCGCAGCGATTATGTCTATCTCAGACTCCCTCAACCCAATGGTATCACGCCCTACCGAGGGCCACTGTCCCGGGAACCGCAGCCGGCCGACCACCTGTTCCGCCTCCCCGGACTCCAGACGTGAAAACAGGGCGGCCAGGCACTCCTCGACGCTCAGCTTTCTGCCATGCCGTCTCAAGGATTCCAGTCGAAGAAGTTCGGGCGCATCAGATTGCAACTTGCCAAGTGCGGGATGAAGGCCTCGCAGGAGTCCCAGCTCGGCCATACGCCTGAGGGGCGCAACCGGGTTGTCCTCTCGGAACAACCTCTCCAGTTCCGCTTGCCACCTCGCTCCGCTGACAGACTCCATAGCTCCGGCCAAGACTGCTCGCGACAGAAGCTCGAGTGTCTCGCGCTCAATCCCGAAGCCGAAACGCCGCTCATACCGTACAGCCCGCATCATCCTTGTCGGGTCGTCGACGAAACTCTGCGGGTGGAGCACCCGGATCAATCCGGACACTAGATCGCGCACACCACCATGAGGGTCGAGCAGCTCCTCAGAGTTGGAATCGACGCGTAGCGCCATGGCGTTGATGGAAAAGTCCCTGCGACCCAGGTCTTCGCCAATACTTGCCGGTCTCACATCCGGAAGCTGTCCTGGTATCAGGTAGCTCTCGCATCTGGCCGTCGCGAAATCTATGCGGCTCGCCGGTTGTACATTCCGCGACGAAGAGAGCGACACCGTGGCAGTACCAAAGCGCGCATGCGCTGTGGTCTCGCCGCCAAGCCGCTCCGACACCTCCCGTGCGAACGCTATGGCGTCTCCTTCCACCGAGAAGTCGAGGTCCAACAGCGGCACGCCAAGTATCATGTCCCGCACCGGGCCACCCACGAGGTACACAGCCAGTCCGGACCGGTGCGCCACTTGATGCACGGCCTCATACGCCTTGTGCTGGGCCTCATTAAGGCTGGCGACAAGAGATTCGGGCGTCAGGGAATGTCTGGTGAAAGCTGCCGTGGGGGGACCTCCGGGACGCAATGACGCGGAAGGATCTGGGGAACAAAATTATATCACAGGCCCCATCCGGCCCCCGCTCTGTATAGGCTGCTGAACTGCCACATGAATTGGGCGTTTGACTCAGACTCCGGAAACGACACGAACGCCTGCAGACTGTACTTCGCAATGCTGATCCTGCGTTCTCCGTAAGGAACTCAGGCTCCGCCAAAGTGCGGACAGGGGCGCGGCTACTGACATTCGCGCCTTGCCAACTTCAATGCTGCCACCTTGGATAGCGTTCCAAATCAGGTGGTCTTTCGCCACCCGACTCTTAATTCCCCGCACGCACGGGAATCCAAATCCCGCCTTACTCCTGCCCTCACCACCTAGCCCGAAACGTTGCCCGCTGAATTCTCCCCCTTGCCTCAAGGCATCGTATGACGTACAATTGTTCTGATGAAAGTAACTCTGAACAGCCCGATTGCCCTGTCTCAATCAAGGACCCAAAATGAGCGGGTTTAGTACACAACGTTACACAATGTTACAAAATGTTACACCGTCACGCGAGGATCCCCAGATGAGACAATGAGACCGGTCTCTCCCGGCTGTCTTCCAACCAAAGGAACGGGGGGTGGGGTACGTTCCATCCCCTCTGCCCAAAGATGGGGGTTCGGGGGTGAAAGCCTCAATCCAGGGACGCTTGCTCGACCGGACCGCCTGATTCGGAACGCCACCCGCCACCTTACGATTATTGACAGGATGCCAGTATTCTCTGGTTCACAGCACCCTTCATTTCGCCTCTCTCGACCCGGCGAAACCTTACAAAACTGTACACAACTTTACATCCCTACGCGAGAAGACCCATTTCTTTGACTGCCTGAGCAACGGCCTCCAGAATCGACCGGGCCCGTCGTATCTCGTCGCTTCCACCCCGGCTACTTCCTCCGCTCTTGCTCAATCGTGGAATCGCGCCGTCGCTGACGGGGGCTTCCTAACCGCTCTGGCATTTCCGGTCCTCAGAGACTGGACCTACGTCGACATAATTTTGACAATGCGTTAGGGCGTAGATAAAATTCCACGAGGATGATCGTCGCCCTTGGGGCATCGCATCCAAAACCGGCAGGAGGCACGATATGGCCGAGGCTGAATTCACCACCTATTACGATTTTCGTTGACCCTTTGTATACAATGCCAACATGTGGTTGGCAAAGGTTCGGGAGCAGACCGGAAACTCCATCGAAATTGACTGGCAGCCTTTCTCGCTGGCACAGGTCAACAACAAGGATGGCGACAACGTCTGGGAGCGCCCCGATGTAATCAGCGGCGAGGATCCCATTCTCTTGGCCCACAAAGCTGGCCTTGCCATCAAGCGACAGGGCAAGGAAGCCTTCGAAGCCTACTTCATGGCCCTCCTCAAGGCCCGCCACGAGGACAAGGCCGACCTCAACGAGCAGTCCGTCATTGATGCCGCCGGCACCGCCGCTGGTATCGACATGGCCCGCTTCCGCGAAGACATCGCCGACCCCACTCTGCTGGATGAACTGGCCGAGAGCCACACCAAGGCCGTTGACGAATATGGCGCATTCGGCGTGCCCACCTTCGTCTTCGACAATGGCAATTTCGCCTTCCTCAAGATGTTCATCCCACCCGATGAACAGTCCGTGGAGATCTACGACAACCTGATGAAGTCGATGAGCGAATTCGTCCATGTCGGCGAGTTCAAGCGCCCGCAGCCCCCGTGGCCTCATGGGGTCATCTAGGACCCTCAACAGCCACGACTGCGATCCGGCAATACTGCTGGGGTTCCAATTCAGGGACCCCAGCCTTTTCCGTCAGGCCCTCGTGCACCCGTCCTACTGCAACGAACACGGGATGGAAGCTACCGAGTCCTACGAACGCATGGAGTTCCTTGGCGACGCCGTGCTCGAGTTGACCGTCTCCATTTACCTCTACGGTCGGTTCCCAACCGCTGACGAAGGACAATTGACCAAGGCCAGGGCATATGTCGTCAAGGACGAAACTCTGGCCAACGTGGGCCGCCGCTGGGGTATCGGCAAAATGCTGCTACTCGGTCGTGGCGCAGAGGAGACTGGAGGGCGCAACCAGGACTCGGTCTTGGCAGCGGCCACTGAAGCGGCAATTGCTGCTGTCTTCTTGGATCAGGGTATGGACGCCGCGCGACGGTTCATCCTCGACAAAATGGCCGACGAACTGGCCGCCACCGATGAAGCCATGTCCACAGGCCGGTCCCCTGCCGAAAACCCGAAGTCCAGGTTGCAAGAACTCCTCCAGGGCCGGGGTGAACCCACTCCGGTTTATCGAGATGTAGACATGGAAGGGCCTCCCCACGAACCCGTTTTCACCGTGGAGGTTCTGGCAGGCGCAGAAGTCCTCGGCACCGGTCGAGGACGTAGAAAGTCCGACGCGGAACGCGAAGCCGCCGAAGCCGCTCTGCTTACGCTGACAACTGCAGAATCAACCGACAAAGGCAATCCAATCTCACAGATTTAGGGACAACAATGCTACGACTTTTCCGGCGGAACCGGCAGGAGGAAAAGAAGGCTACCGAGCAGGCGGTGAAGCCCAGCCGGGATCGCTGGTTTGGACGCATCACCAACCTCCTCCGCTCTTCGAGGCTGGACGACTCCGTCTGGGAGGAAATCGAGGAGATCCTGATCTCGTCCGACGTTGGCGTGGAAACCTCTTTGAACCTCATCGAACGCCTCCGCGAACAGGTTCGGCAGAACCGTCTCGACACCCCGGAAGCCGTGACTGAAGCTCTGAAGCAGGCACTCGTCCTGGACCTCGATGTGGACTCCGCTGGGTCCGCAGCTCCTTCCACCCAGGCTTCAATAGATACCGTCGCCGGCCCCTACGTGATCCTGATGGTCGGCGTTAACGGCGTCGGAAAGACCACCAGCATCGGGAAACTGGCTCACCATTTCACCGAGTCAGGCCGAAAAGTCGTGCTTGGCGCTGGCGACACGTTCCGCGCTGCCGCCGCAGAACAGCTTGAAATCCTGGGCCAGCGGGTGGGAGTCGACGTTGTTCGCCACGCCGCCGGCGCAGACCCCGGTGCCGTGGCTTACGATTCCTACCAGGCCAGCAAGGCCAGGGGAGCGGACGTGCTCATCCTGGACACCGCGGGTCGTCTGCATACCAAGTCAAACCTCATGGAAGAACTGCGCAAGATTCACCGCGTATTGAATCGACAGGACTCTACAGCCCCGCACGAGGTGATTCTTACCCTGGATGCCACCACTGGCCACAACGGTCTCGCTCAGGCAAAGTCGTTCCAGGAATCGGTGGACTGCACGGGCATCTTCCTGGCCAAGCTCGATGGGACTGCCAGGGGTGGCATTGCCCTTGCTATCAAGAAGGAACTCCAGGTGCCTATCCTGTTCATTGGCACCGGAGAAGGCATGGCCGATATGGCTCCCTTTGACGCCAACGATTTCGTGGACGCCCTTCTTGAGCCTGTGCCGTAAAAGCCCTCTCTCCATTGCCGAGTGATCGTGGCGCCGTCCCAGCGTGTCGTGTAGCCAATGATCGACGCCTTAGCCTGGTTCCTGGTCCTGGAAATTGCGGGAATAGTGGCCCTGCCCTGGGCCTGGCTGCTCTTCCGTGCTCTGCCTGACCGAGGTCTCACCCTCGCTAAACCGGCAGCCCTCCTCGTATTCTCCTACGCGGTCTGGGTTCTCGGCCTCGGCCACATCCTCCCCAACACCCAGCTAACCGCGTGGGTCGTCGTCCTGTCCGCAGGCTCAGGATCCTACTGGCTGGTACGGCGGCGCTGGCCCGAGCTTCGAGAATTTCTCAAAGACAACTGGGCCCTTCTCCTCGCCTCCGAATTGGTCTTTGTCTTCTTCTTCACCCTCTGGGCGTTCGTGGTGTCCGGCTCGCCCGCCATCAACCATACGGAAAAACCGATGGACCTGATGCTGCTGAGTGCCGCATACCAGGCGCAGTTCTTCCCAGCCGAGGATTCATGGCTGTCCGGCCACTCGATCAGCTACTACCACTTCGGCCACATCATCATTGCCTTCACGGCAAAGCTCAGCGGGGTCGTCACCTCTGTCGGATACAACCTGGGCATAGTTACCGTTGCGGCAGTGGCAGGGTCCGTGGCCCTGGGGTTGGTGTACAACCTGGTCAGGGTGACGGGCGGTTCGGCAAAGAGGTCCATCGCCACTGGAATCGCTGCTCCTCCGTTGATTCTGCTGGCCGGCAATCTCGCCGGCGTCCTGGAGTTCATTCGCCTCAGGGGATGGGGCGGCGACGGGTTCTGGGACTGGATAGCCATCAAGGGCCTGGACCCGATTTCGGGGACAGGCACCGTGTTTCCAGCAGACTTCTGGTGGTGGTTCAGAAGCACTCGGATCATTGACACGCTGGACGAAACGGGAAACAGCCTGGACTATACGATCACCGAGTTTCCGGTATTCAGCTTCATTTTGGGCGATCTCCATGCCCACGTACTCGCCATTCCATTCCTGCTGATGGCTGTGGCCGCGACCCTGTGCGTGTATCTATCGTCCGGAAGACTTGGGATGTCATGGCTGCGCAGCGACCCGGCCCCTGCACTATTTCTTGCTTTGTCCGGTGGGGCACTGGCCTTCATAAACTTCTGGGACTTTCCCACCTTCCTGGGCCTGCTGGCTGGTGCCTTGTTCCTGAAGGGTTGCCGGGACTACCCGGAATCCCTGCTTCAGTCAGCCAATGCTGCAGTTTCGGTGTTCCTTCCCTTACTGGTCCTCTCCGTAGTACTCTTTCTTCCCTTCCACCTCACCGCCTACAGCGGCCAAACTTCGGGAGTGCTGCCGCTACAGGAGGTGGCGACCCGACCGTTCCTGCTGTTCATAGTGCTGGGCCCGTTCATCGTCCTTTCCATCGTATTTCTAGCCCGGAAGCTGCTGCGAACCTGTCGACCGGAAATCAACGATGTTCCACTGGCAGCTACGGCGCTGGTTGTAGCGGTGCTCCCGCTCGGAGTGTGGGTCGCCACCGGTTTCCTGTTTCAGCTTGCAACCGACGGAGGAAGCGCGGCATTGGCCGACCTCGGCCGCAGGATGACTCTGGCCGTCCCAGGTGCCATGATTGTTGCCGTTGCCGGGTACCTCGCCATGGCGTCGGCACGACGGGGACAAACTCCGGGCGTACCCTTCGTTCTGCTGACCATGGCTCTCGCCTTCTATCTTCTAATCGGAGCCGAACTGTTTCATATCGTGGACTCATTCGGCGGAGCCTGGCGGCGTATGAACACCGTGTTCAAGTTCTATTATCAGGCTTGGTTGTTGCTCGGCATTGTTGCGGTCATTTCGCTGGGGGCCCTTAGGCCAATTCGATTGGGCAGCAACTCTTCGACGCCATGGACGAGAAATGCTGCCGCCACAGGAAAGCTGGCGGGAGTGGCAGCGCTTGCAATTCTGCTGGCAGCGTCCTTCTACTACACGGCAGGCGCGATGCTGGATCGCAGCTCCGCGCCTCCCGGTGCCCGGACCCTGGACGGCCTCGCCTTCCTGAAAAAGGCTTCCCCGGGCGAATACGAAGCGATTGCGTGGCTCCGCGATGAGGCCGAGCCGGGACGTATTGTCGAGGCCGTCGGCGACGACTACTCGGAATACGGGCGCATTTCCGCAGCTACTGGGATGGCCACGCCCCTCGGCTGGAAGGGCCATGAGCTGCAGTGGCGGGGCTCCCATGAACCCTTTGCCGGCAGAGAGGAAGACGTTGACGCCATATACTCCGGCAACGATCCGGCCGAAGCCAGGCGGTTGCTGGAACACTACGAGGTGCGTTACGTTTACCTGGGCAGCCGGGAACAACAGAAATACGGCGTGTCTAGTCTCCCCGAGTACGGTGAATTCCTTAAAACCGCATTCCATCGGGATAACGTAACAGTGTACGAACTTCAGCCCGAGCAATTTCTCGAGTAATTTCGAATCTCAGAGTCAATGATTCCAACGCCTCCGGTTCAATCCCTCAAAGAATGGCCTTCCGCCTTGCGCGACCATCTGCGTCGCATTGGCTGGGTGGAGGTCTCGTTCATCGTGGTCGTCGTGGTCGCATTGGGCATGCGTCTGTATGAAATCAGCGGACGGACCATGCATTACGACGAGGCTATACACCTGCACTATTCGTTCAAGCTGGCCAACAGCCCCGGAGGCGTCCTGGGCTGGCCATGGATTTTCGGGACCGACTATTTCCATTCTGCTTGGATGCACGGGCCGTTTCAGATTGAGATGGCTGCTGCCATCTTCACCATCCTGGGGGATAGCGACTTCACTTCCCGCTTGGGTTACGCACTTTTCGGAACGGCGCTCGTAGCGCTCCCTTACTTTCTTCGGGACCACATCGGACGAAGGGGGGCACTTATAGCAGCGGTGATGCTGGCTCTTTCCCCCGCCCTGCTGTACTTCAGCCGATTCGGGCGCAACGACATCATCATGATGTTCTGGGCGGTCGCTCTCTTTACCTTGATGTGGCGCTATTTGCACAGTGGGAAACGCATTGACCTGTACCTGGCCTCGGCGGTTCTGGCTTTCATGTTTGCCACAAAGGAGACCTCCTATCTCCTTGTGGCTATATTCGGCCTGATAGTGTTCGTTTCAGCTTTGCCGGAACTGGGTGCCTGGATTCGGCGAAGGGCAGCGTTGGTGAGAGAGGGCACCCAGACGGCCTTGCTCCTGTTGCTTGTAACGATCACCCTCCCCCAGTGGTCAGCCGCTATTGGCCTTTTCCAGGAGCTGCTCGGCCTGACCTTGGCAAACCCCGATGCGCTCACTGGCAACAACGTCGCAAACCTGGACGGCAGCAAGGGTCTGACCGGCGCCCCGGCATGGCAGGGGCCCAGTCTTCTGCTACCCGTCGCTGAATTACCTTGGATTGCCCATGCCGCGCCGATCGTCGCCGGTCTGGCTGTCCTGGTGTGGTTGCTTAGCCGTGGTCCGTTGAACCAGGAAAGGGCATCGGCTCTCGTTGCCCTGCCTTTGCTCAGTTCCTTTGCCTGCGCCTGGATAATATTTCGCCCATATTCCGGACTGGACGAGTCCAGCACTGCCCTGAAGGCGGCTGACTGGACACTGTTTTTCATTGCTGCAGCGGCTGCACTTGGATTTGCCCTATGGAGCCGGTTCGGCTTGGGGCGCACCATGTTGCTTGCGATTGTGCCCGCTGCGGCCACGGCCATTTATTCCCTGCTGTTCACACCGGTCCTGAACGTGCAGGGAGTTGTGGACATGGTTCTGCCCGGCAACTCAGTTCTGGGGGCCGGCGAAGCGGGAGTACCGGTCAACTATGTCGTGGCATTGGCCACACTGTTGGGCACGCTTGGGGTATCCATAGCAGTGGGAGTCTGGTGGCTGGGCAGAGCTTGGCTGGTGTGCGCCGGAATCTTTTATGTGATCTGGGCTGCACTGTACTCCACCTTGTTCACCAACCTGGCCGGAATCTTCACTGGCTCCTGGCAAGGAATGGGTTATTGGATCGCCCAGCAGGACGTGGCAAGAGGGAATCAGCCCTGGTATTACTACTTCGTAGGCCTGTCCGTCTATGAACTGCTCCCATCGGTGTTCGGTATCGCGGGAATCTTGTACTTCTTCCGAAGGCAGGACGTACTGGGATTGGCTCTGGCCCTGTGGGCGGTTCTCTCGCTGGTGGCCTACACTATGGCAACCGAGAAAATGCCGTGGCTGCTGGTGAACATCACCACCCCCTTCATCCTGGTCGCCGCCAAATTCCTGGGCGAACTGGCCAGCCGCGTTGACTGGCGGGGGATAATCGGCAGGGGCGGTGAATTAATGCCACTCGCCCTTCTCTTTCTATCGCCCCTCTTGGTGGCCGCCACAGTCTATCTCCTGTTGCAGTACATCGACTCGTCCCGGTCCTTCGCTCTCCAGCATTGGTTGCTTTTGGTATCCGTGGCGGCCGCCGCTTTGCTGACCGCCTACCTCTATCGAATGTCGGGTCCACGACGCGCAGCCCCGGCGATAGGTTTGGGCCTCGCGGCACTGCTGCTGGCAGTGGGTGTCTTGGCCGCGGTTCGCGCCGCTTATACCTACGACGACTCCAACGTGGAAGTCATGGTTTACGCCCAGGGGTCGGCAGACCTGCAGTCAACAATCATGACGCTGGAAGACGAGGTCTATCCCCTTCCCGAAGGTACCGAGCCCGTTAGGGTTGATTACGACTTGTGGTATCCACTGCAGTGGTACGTTAGACACCATACCCGCGACGGCAGAATGGAGTTCAAGTGTTTCGAAGCCGACGCCGAGGAGGAGTCAGACTGCATTACGTTGGAAGGGAGTCAACTCGAGGATGGCGGATTCAGTTTCGGCAATCCCGCGGGTTTGCTGGTGAAGGACTCACACGCCGGCTCGGACGACGTTGTTCGCGAGTCCTACCTCCGCGACGGCACTTTCAACAACCTGCTTTGGTTCCCGGAATCCTATCGCAGGCCGGACGAAAATCGCGAAGAAGAACCAATGTATCGGCAACTTGCAAGGGACTTTCAGTTCTTCGGAGATACAATCACCGACAGGGGATCGTGGGTTGACGTGCTGAACTACGTGCTATTCCGGAAACTGGATAAAAACTGGTACAGCTCCGAATACTACAGCTACTTGCCTTGAGCCGCGGTATGCGTCCGACTATACTTGACGTTCAACGAATTTAGCCCAGCAGTTGACGAATCTCGGTAACCAATTCTTCCAGTCCAATAGTTACTGGCGTCGGAGACAATCTTGGCCAAGGTCAGAGCATTCGCGGCAAGGTGGCATCTGTGGGTGGGAATCGCCATCAGCGTCGCTATGCTGTTGTTCTTCTATCAGCAGCTGGAGCCGGGCGAGCTTAAAGGCCTTTTGGCCGACGCTCACTACTTTTATCTGATTCCCGCTGTCGCCCTTTATTTTGTGGGAGTGCTTTTCCGCGCCTACCGGTGGCGCTATTTGCTGTCCCCTCTCAGGCGATTCCCGGTCCACCGCCTTTATCCAGTTGTCATTGTCGGCTACACTGCCAACAACCTGTTGCCCATGCGATTGGGAGAACTGGTCCGCTCGTATCATCTGGCCAGGCAGGAAAACTTCAACACCAGCGCGGCACTGGGCAGTGTGGCGGTCGAACGCGTCTTCGACGGCCTCACGCTGGTCGCCGTTATCGCCGTTGCTGCCCCATGGCTTCTGCTGATGGGGCAATTCAGCGACGGCGCAGGGGTGTCCCAGACTACCGCCATCCTGCTGGCGGTTGCAGTGGGCGCCGTATTTGGTGGATTCCTAGTTTTCTTTACCCTCCTCGCAACTTGGCCAAGCTTCGCCGTGGGCGTCGAACGTCTGTTGATGTTGTTTCCACGGAAGTTGCAGGGCCCCGCGCTGCGTTTCTTCCGCTCATTCGTCTCGGCCTTGGGCATTCTGAGTTCTCCCCGAAAACACCTTGCGCTGGTCTTGCTTTCCCTTCCCGTCTGGCTGGCAGAAGGTTCGGTCTACTTTCTGGTGTCATACTCCTTCGATATAGGCTCGTACTACGATTCGTTTCTCGCATATGTGCTCGTTATAGCGCTGCTGACCGCTACGTCCAATTTGGCCACCGGAATCCCAAGCGCGGTGGGCGGCATCGGCCCCTTCGAAGTCGTGGCCCAGCAGACGCTTATTGCCCTCGGCGTCGGCGCCACCGTGGCCGGGGCCTACTCCGTCTTCGTGCATCTGGTAGCCCTGTGGCTCCCAGTCAATATCGTAGGGCTAGCCATCGTTCTCACGATACTGTTCCGACAGAGCCTCAGCCTCAAGCAGTTGCTGGGTGCCCCCGAGGAAGAAGAACCGCGCTCAGCAACGGATGATCCTCCGCCTGCAACTGCCGCTGCCTCCTCTCCCGCGGGAGGCAGCCCGTGAGGGTGGGAATCGTCGGCGGTGGTGTGGCCGGTTTGGCTGCGGCCTACGACTTAACCGCGCATGGCCACTACGCTGAGGTATTCGAAGTAGCGCCCTTTCTGGGTGGCCAAGCCTCCACCTTCCCTGTCGGCGAGGGACAGCTTGAGCGCGGCTACCATCACCTGTTCGTAAGCGACACCGCCATTACCGAACTGATCCATGAGCTTGGTCTGGGGCACAAGCTGGCTTGGCTGGAGTCCAAGGTTGGTCTCTACCACGATGGCAGGATATGGGATTTTTCCACGCCAATGGACCTCCTGCGGTTTAAACCGCTGTCTCTTTGGCAGCGGCTCCGCGTCGGCCTGTGGACCCTGAGGTTGCAGCGCATCGCCGATTACAGCCGCTTCGAGGACATTACCGCCCGTGACTGGCTATCTCAGCACATGGGGCGCAAAGCATACGAGGTCCTGTTCGAGCCCCTGCTACGGGGAAAATTCGGCGACCACTACGACAAGGTCAGCATGACTTGGCTGTGGGGAAAAGTGAGGCTGCGAGTTGCTTCCAGGGGCAAGACTCTCCAGAA
The DNA here is from genome assembly GCA_963667415.1 of Dehalococcoidia bacterium. Lineage (GTDB taxonomy): Bacteria > Chloroflexota > Dehalococcoidia > Lucifugimonadales > UBA3495 > VXOI01. The sequence continues at coordinate 2,836,211 of OY763410.1, forward strand.
GGAGCAGCTCGGCTATCCCTTAGGCAGCTTCGGCGAGGTCATTGACAAGCTGGCAGAGAAGATCCTCGACCAGGGCGGAGATGTCCACGTTTCGGCCCGTGTCAATCGAGTGCTTATCGAAAACGATGCAGCCGAAGGACTGGAAGTCCAGGTTTCAGACGCCAACCCCGAGCATCGCCACTACGACGCCGTGATTGCCACTACTCCATCATACGTGTTCACCAGGCTCGTACCCCCGATGCCCGATGATTACCAGCAAATGCTGACTGGAGTCAGCTACCTTTCAGCTGTGTTGCTGATCCTGGAGATGGACCGTCCTCTTACCTCCAAATACTGGATCAACATCGCAGACGACAGCATGCCCTTCGTCGGAATCATTGAGCACACCAACATGATCGACAAGTCGCTGTATGGAGGGCGCCACATCGTCTACATCAGCAACTACCCCGACCGCAATAGCGAACTGTACCAAATGGAGCCGGACCAGCTGCTTGAGATGTTCGCTCCTCACCTGCGCAAGCTGAACCCTGACTTCGACGTATCTTGGGTGCAGAATCATCATCACCACCGGGTGGATGGCGCCCAGCCCATCATCGGGAGGAATTACAGCCAACGGATCCCGCCGCACCGCACGCCCGTGCAGCGGCTGTACCTAGCCAACACCACGCAGATTTTTCCCGAAGACCGTGGCACGAACTACTCGATTCGCATGGGCCGACAGGTGGCTCGGATGGTGATGGACGACTCTGGTCAGTAGCCCAGTGACGAAATGTTGCAAATGCTATCAGGTCGGGTACAATCTACCGTAGCCTTAATTCAATGCCCTTGAACGGGCTGGAGCAAACCGTGGCGTCCGAGCTAAATCCGGCAGAAGAAAACATCACCAAGAATGGCGAGTCCCGCCGCAGCTTTATGGCCAAGCTGGGCATAGGGGCGGCGGCCTTGGCCTTGGTTACCGGCGGTCTGGCTACCCTGCGCGGCTCCGGTTCCAGCAGCAACGCGAATGCTCGCAATATGGAGTTCCCTGACGAGGACTCCATTTTCCACCCAGCCAGCGACCCCCGTGCGGACCCTCGCCGTAACGACCGCGTCTGATCGCTGGAGGCGGTCGCCCCTTATAGCGTGGTGGCCCAACCTGGCTGCTTGGGTTTGACACAAAGAGGGTCCTTGGACTCATACAGTTCCAATTGGTGCAATCCGTCGTTTCTGGAACGAATCAGGACGATCGGATTGCACTTAGCTCTTCCCCAATCTCCGATGGAGGATGAGCCATGCCAGAAGCGCGATTAACCGTCGGCAATGTGGAGATTATCTCCCTGAACGACAATGAGTCGACCCTGCCGCTGAGCGACGTCTTCCCTGAAGTGCCCGCGGAGTCCTGGGCACCCTACAAGGAGCGCTACCCCAGCGGCTTCAGCGGAGATCATCTCCTTGCGCACTTCGAGTGCTACCTGATACGGTCCGAGGGCCAGACCATCCTCGTCGACACGGGCCTGGGCGGTGCCGTGAGCAACCCCAATGCCGTTGAGGTCATGGCTGGCGGTGTTGACGGTCGCCTGCTGGAAGAGTTGCGTTCCGTTGGCGTGGACCCTGGCGAGATCAACACCGTATTCCTCAGCCACTTGCACTTCGACCACGTGGGATGGAATGTGACTCACGAGGCGGGTGAGGCGCCTCGGCCCACCTTCCCCGGAGCCCGCTATGTCGCTCACCGCGCCGACTGGGAAGTGTTCCAGCGGCCCGAGGTGCTGGAACTGTTTCCTATTCACTGGGATCTTGCCATCGGCCCGCTTCAGGACATGGGTGTGCTCGACCTGCTGGACGGGGAGCGTGCGCTGACTGGCGAAATCACCGCCATCCCGACGCCAGGCCATACGCCCGGATCAATGAGCCTGGCCGTCGTGTCCGGCGGTCACCGGGCTTACATTATGGGTGACGTGTTCCACGGCCCAGCGCAAATTACGGAGACCGACTGGAAGTTCAGCTTCGATATGGACGGCGACCAGGGGGTCGCCACGCGGACGGCCATGATCGAGCGCGCTGAATCAGAGGACGCCATTGTCGCAATCTGCCACCATGGCGGATTCGGCCGCGTTGTCCGTGCCGAAGGCCGGCGTTACTGGCAGTTGGTCTCCTAGCGACGGCCAAACTCTCGCTCCACGTGGTACGAGCTGAAATGCACCATCGTGGGCCGTCCATGAGGACAGGTATGCGGGTTGGGCGTTTCATCCAATTGCTCCAGCAAGGCGCGCATTTCGACCTCGGTGAGAGCCCGACCGGCGCGAATCGCTGAGTGACACGCAATGGAGGCCGCCATCACGTCCTCCTTCTGCCGAGTGAACCCTTCAAGTGTGGCCATGTCGAGGATGTCGATCAGGGCCTTGCCAGGCTCCTCCGCGGCAAGAACCGATGGCACCGCCCGGAGCAGGTACGTCCTCTCCCCGAATGGCTCCACATCGAAGCCATATCCCGACACTGCTTCGGAATTCTCTTGCAGCGTCGTTGCGTGCGAGGGAGTCAGCTCTACACTGACAGGTGAAAGCAGTGACTGCGACGCTGGCTTTCCCTCCTCGCGGCGTGCCATTAACCTGTCGAAAATCACCCGTTCATGCGCAGCATGCTGGTCGACAAGGTACATCCCCTCCTGCCCTTCGGCCACGATGTATGTCAATTGAAGCTGACCTACGACCTTCAGTGGTACAGCCGGGGAACCCAGCAACGTCAGTGCTTCAGCTCCCGTTGCGGATGTACCCTGCGCGGGTGGAACAGACCCGCCCGCAAAGCCTCTGCCAGGGACTCCCCACCTGTTTGGGGCAAGCCCTATTATGACACTGCCCCTCGTGGCATCGCCGCTGTCTGCAGGCTCTTGCCTAAACACTGGCACGGGAGAACCATCCACGAGCGCCCCTCGCACTGCGCGTTGTGTCAGCGAAAACACCCGGTTATCCTGGTGAAACCGTACTTCGCGCTTGGATGGATGGGAGTTTACGTCCACTTCTGAATAGGGCATTACGATGTTAATCGCGGCCACCGGGTACCGCTTCGTCTGCAGAAGTCCGCTGTATGCCTCTTCCACGGCAAAGGAGAGCATGCGGCTCTGAATCAGGCGCCGGTTTACGAAGAAGGTCATGTACGTCCGGTTAGCCCGGCTGACATTGGGCGCGGCAGCATACCCCTCCACCGCGTACCCTGACTCTCCGTCCACTGCCTGGACTTCTAGCATGTTTTCAGCTACCTGGGAGCCGTACACCGCCAGAAGGGCTTCCTTTGGCTGACCGTTGCCGGGGGTGGCCAGCGATTGCCGACCGTCGTGGACAAGCCTGAAGCGAATTTCGGGAAAAGCCAGGGAGTAGCGGCTGACCAGTTCCTGAATTCGCGAAGTCTCAGCCTGCGCCGACCGCAGGAATTTGCGGCGCGCGGGTTGATTTCCAAACAGCTGCGCAACTTCAATCGCGGTCCCGGGGGCACATCCTTCCCCTCCGGATTCAATCGGCTCTCCCCACTCCAGTGTCATGCGAAAACCGACGGTCTCTTCGTGAGGTCGCGTCGAGAGGGTCACATGGGAAACGGCGGCGATACTGGGCAGCGCCTCCCCACGAAAGCCCATCGTCGTGATGGATTCGAGCTCTGCCGACGAGGCAATCTTGCTGGTGGCGTGGCGGTGAAATGCTAGGGGTACTTCGCTGGACGGTATACCGGCGCCGTCATCCACGACCCTAATGGACTCTATGCCGCCAGCCCGAATTTCTATGGTGACTTGGGAAGCGCCAGCGTCGATAGAGTTTTCCAGCAACTCCTTCACCACCGACGCCGGGCGCTCCACCACTTCTCCGGCGGCGATTTGGGCGGCAAGGCCTGAGGGTAGAACCCTAATCGGCATGGGTGACCGCCGATTCAGATTTAGAAGAGAGGAACGATGGTTCCCTTGGCCCGATACTGCTTGTCTTCGGAGGTGCCGGTGGCTGCAAAGTCTTGCGCGATGCGGTAGACCCGTTCCATTTCCCGGTCCGGAGACCGCTTGAAGAAGTAGGGAGGCACCCAAACCCCGCCGAATGCGGCGACGACTTCAGGATAGTCATCAATGACAAAGTCCGGCTCGAAAGGCACCCCCAACTCTTCCAGGCGTTCGTGGAAATGATGCGTGGGCTTCTCGAATACACCGCTGACATACGGTTCAAGCTGGTGCTTTTCAATAACCTCCCACCTTTCTCCCATTCCCGACCAGATGTATATCTGGTGGTCTTCGTCCAGCAGCGCCTGGAACGTTTCCTTGGTCTGGGGACGGAGGCTGTTGTCCAAGCCAAGAATCGTGTAGTCGACATCAAAGAATATCTTCATCGGCGGTATTCGGCCATCCCAAAAGGACTTTCCCTCGTCCGACAGAAATGGGAATCGCCGCCGGGAGGGTATTCGGTTTATGTATGATACCCGTGCAAAAGTATCCGACGCAACCAGCGCCGATTTGTCTTCAGCAGGAAATCACTTCGCCGCTGCTACTGCCGACTCGAGAACAGAGCCGCCACCACCGACGAAAATCTGATCACCCACCCTGATCATTGGGCGACGCACCAGCTTGGGCTCCTGCAACATCAGATTGACAATCTCGTCCTCGGACAGTTCTTGCCCCGCAAGTCCCATCTGTTTGAGGCTGGGGCTGCGACGAGCGAATATCTGGTCTATGCCTGACAGCGACGCCATTTCCCTGATTTCCGATTCACTGAAAGTCTCCTTGAAATAGTCGCGCTCCTCAAAGGAAACATCATTCTGCAAGAGGAACTCTCTCGCTTTCCGGCAAGTAGATCAACGTGGCCACCAGTAGAACTTCACCTGCGTACCCATTGTTACCTCTTTCGCGAACAGGATGCGGAACGCCACGCAGCTCATTCTATACTCTCCTGCATCCAGTAGAAAAGAATTCTTTTGCTGCTCCTGCAACCGATTCAGAGAAGAGAGTTTGCCTGCTCCTGCAGTTCGTAGAGCTTGTTCAACGCTTCCAGCGGGGTCATGTTATGTATGTCCAGTGTCCTCACCACGTCGGCCAGTGAGGAATCATTGGAAAACAGGGCCAACTGCTGCGACGCCTGGCTGGATGCTACAGTTCGGCTCCCACGCCGCCCGGAGCCGGCGCCACCCGATTCCAGGTCGTTTAGCACGTCCCACGCCCGGTTAATGACCCCTGACGGGAGACCGGCAAGCCTCGCTACGTGAACACCGTAACTTCGATCCGCACCCCCGGGAACAATTCTATGCAGGAACACAACGTCGCCGCCTTCCTCGGTCACCGCAACACAGTAATTGCGAACTCCGGGGAGGGTTGACGCCAGTTCAGTCAGTTCGTGATAGTGAGTGGCGAACAGCGTCTTGCAGCCCAGGCGAGGGTCGTTGTGGATGTACTCGATTACGGACCTGGCAATGGACAGCCCGTCGTAGGTGCTGGTGCCACGACCAATCTCGTCGAGTATCACCAGCGACCGCGGGGTGGCCTGGTTCAATATCGCAGCCGTCTCCACCATTTCCACCATGAAAGTGGACTGCCCGGTGGCCAGATCGTCCTGCAGCCCGACCCGCGTGAATATCCGGTCGACCAGTCCGACGTGCGCCTCGGTCGCGGGTACGAAGCTCCCTATTTGGGCCAGCAGCGTGATCAGTGCCACCTGTCTGATGTAGGTCGACTTACCAGCCATGTTCGGGCCCGTCAGGACCATCACCCGCTCTTCCGACGACAGTTCAACATCGTTGGGCACATATTCTCCGGTCTTCAGGACGCGTTCCACCACCGGATGACGCCCTCCACGGATGCGTATGGCCGGCCCGTCGTCAACTACTGGACGCACGTATCCGTTTCCGATCGCTGCCTCCGCGAGCCCGGCATACACATCCAGCTCGGCTATTGCCGCAGCAACCCTTGCAACCGTCTCGGAAGACTCCGCAACTTGGGAGCAAACTCGGCGGTAGGCGGCCTCTTCCGCCTCCTGCAGGCGCTCCCTTGCGCTGAGAACGAGCGACTCGTACTCTTTCAATTCTGGGACTATATAGCGCTCCGCATTGGTCAGGGTCTGGCGGCGAATATAGTCGTCTGGCAGGTCCCCGGACTGCGACTTGGACACCTCGATGTAGTATCCGAACACCTGGTTGTATCCGACTCGGAGCGTCCGGATGCCAGTGCGTTCCCTCTCCTTCTGTTCCAGTGATGCGATGTATTGGCGGGCATTTGTGCTGGCGGTCTTGAGATGGTCGATTTCCTCGGAAAAGCCCGTCCGAATCACGTTCCCGTCTCCAACCGTCCCTGACGGTTCGGGTTCGATGGCAGCCTCTACCAGCGCAATCAATTCCTGGCACGGAACGAGACCACTAAGCAGTCTCGATAGCCCACTTCCCAGCGACTCTATCCATTTCCTTAGTTCCGGTACGACTTCAAGCCCGGCTTTCAGGGCCAGCAATTCCCGTGGGTTCACTGAACCGGCAACTACCCGACCCATGATGCGCTCAAGGTCTGGTACACCCTTCAGGGAGGTGGTTACCGCATCCCGTGTCAGCCCTTCCCGGAAAAAACTGCCCACCGCATCCAGTCGCCCCTCAAGAACGCCAACGTCGAGAAGGGGTTGCCCGAGCCAGCGACGAAGGAGCCTGGCTCCCATCACCGTATTGGTGCGGTCAATGGCTGCCAGCACCGAGAACTCCCTCTGCTCACCTCTTCCGCCTTGGAACAGTTCGAGGTTCCGCCGAGTCCGGGCGTCCAGGGCCATGTAGTGCCGGGCGGAGTAGACGGCAAGGTTGTTGAGTTGCACCCTGCCTTCCCGGCTGGATCCAACCGAAGGGCGGGTGCGGTCCAGGTAGTCAATGATTGCGCCTGCGCAGGAAACCGCCAAAGGCAATTCCTCGCAACCGAACGACTCCAGAGTCTGGATGTGAAAGTGCGACAGCAGACTGGATGTGGCGGTATCTGTATCGAAAGCCGCGTCGCCAATAGCCGTGAGGCGATACTCAGTATCTGAGCTTTGAGGAATCCCAAACCCGCCGGATCGTTCGAGAAATGACTGTGGAATCAGCACCTCAGCCGGAGCTACCCGACTGAGTTCGAGGGACAGTTGCTCCATCGGCAGCTGGGACGCCGCAAACTCGCCGGTGGTGATATCCGCGTACGCCAGCCCGGCGCGATCACCATCAACGTAAACCGCCGCCAGGTAATTGTTTGCTTGCTGGTCAAGGAGGGAATCTTCGAACACGGTGCCCGGAGTCACAACCCGCACCACGTCACGGTCCACCAGTCCCTTGGACTGTGCTGGATCGCTCAGCTGCTCGCAAACTGCTACCTGGTGCCCCTTCTTCACCAGCCGAGCCAGGTAGGACTCCACCGAATGCGCGGGGACACCCGCCATCGGGACACGCAGATTCTTGCCGAGGCTGCGGCCGGTCAGTGTTATGTCCAGCTCTCGAGACACCAGCCTGGCATCATCGTCAAAAGTCTCGTAAAAGTCACCCATGCGAAACAGGACAATGGAATCGCGATAGGCGTCTTTAATCTTCAGATATTGGCGACGTATCGGCGTCACTGATCCGGTTCCTTGTCCTGGGACAATGAGTTGAGAGTTCCCTAATTTTATACTAGGAGGCCAACCCCTGAGACCTCACCTTGGCACCAAGAAAAAGCCGTCCTCTCCCTTGCGGAAGAGGACGGCATACATCCAATCAATGATCAGGGGAGGCTATTCTTTCCAGAATCGCTCTTCTTTGAAACGCCAGCCAAGTTGCGGAAGTTTGGCCTTCAAGTCTTCGATCATTCCGGGGTGGCCGCAGGCATAGACCAGCGTATCATCCAAGGGAAGCTCGAATTTCTCCAAGTAATTTTCTGCCAGCACGTTCACCCGCCCGACTGCGCCATGCCAACCCTCGTTGCGCGGGTCGTCCGGGCGGCTGACCGTCGGCACGAATTTGACTACATCAGGATGCTTGGCGGCAAGATCGTTGAATTCTTTGTCGTAAGTCAGTTCGTCGCAGTAGCTCGCTCCCAGAAGAACGTAGAAAGTGTGTCCTTCCCCATGGTTGTGCAGATAGTCGCGCACCATGCTGACCGAAGGCGACACGCCTGTAACCGTTGACAACATGAAGTGGTGGTGCACTTTTTGGTCCATGGTGAAGATGCCCTTGGCTCGGGGGCGGATGGACATGGCATCGCCCAGCTGGAGACGCCACATCAAGGGAGTCAACTCCCCATCTTGCACCAACTCGACAAAGACCTCAATGGTATCCTCGTGAGGCGCCGACGCGATCGAATACGCCCGCTCTATGGCACCCAGGCCCAGCGTACAGTATTGACCGGGCTTGAAGTTGAAGCTGCCGCCCTCTTCGGGCTCAAACTTCATAACCGTCAAGTCTTCGGTAATGTCTGTGCGCTCTACGAGTCGCGCTCTGGGAAAAGCAGGATTCGGGGTAAGATCCATGTCTTTTGCGACATCGGAGTTCACGGTCTCGACCATTGCTCCCTCCTTTTCCCTCGCTACTTCCGTGCCTTGAATTTCGCACTTGCCTGATTTGCTTGATTCGAAGCCGCGTCCCCGCGATCAATCGACTATTCCGACTTCACCAGCTTCGCAGGCCTCACTTCAAGCCCTCTCAGCATGGTGGCCGGTTCAGGCTCCTGACTAGCCTCCATCTCAATGGCCAGCTGACCGAAGAGCCCCGTGGAGCCCACCACGCCTCGGGGAAGCCCTGGATTGAAGCGGGCCACGCCTGGCAGCAGACCGTGCGCGGTTTCGATGGCAACCTTGTCACCTTCCGACACTCCCGATTCGGACGCGTCGGCAGGATTCATCTCCACCCATTCTTCGCGTTGAATTCGGTTCCGCTTGCCCCTTACTACTTCCATGTCTCGATGCTGTTGCAGCAGGACCCTACCAGGAGCGAACCACAACGGGAATTCGACAGGCCTCTCAGGCCCGGGCGACGCGAACGCCGGGGTCATGGGTTCAGCCCTGCGGCCGACAAACCCCTCGGCATAGAGGGTGGGCGTCCCCGCATGCTCGGCGTCGGGACAAGGCCACTGCAACCCCTTGTGCTGGCGTCCGGCATACAGCACCTGTGTGGGCTGCGGGCTTTCTAGGTGAGTTCTCAGAACCAGCGATCCTTCCTTCTTCAATCGCGAGTGTGAAATACCCGCGTATAAGCCCGCAAGGCCGGCGATCTCGTCCATTGTTTCAGATGGCTCAGATTCCGCAAGTGCTTCTGGCTTTATACGCTCTGCTAGTCGGGCGAAGAGCCACCCCTCTGAAAACGCGCCGTCCGATCGATGAAGCGCAGGCTCGAGCAATTGCACCCTGCGCTCTAGGTTTGTATACGTGCCATCCTTCTCAGTGAAAGTCACTCTCGGCAGCACAACGTCCGCCTGCTTCGCCAGTGGCGTGAGGAAGGTGTCGTGAACCACCAGGAAGTCGAGTGAAGCCAGCGCTTCTATGGCGTCCCCAAGTAGACCGTTACTGAAATTCGGGCTGTTTCCAACGACTATACAGGCCCTTAGCCTTTTTTCCTGAGCCGCTGCAATGGATTCAGCCAGACCCATGCCGGGCGTCTCCGGGACGGCAACTCCCCAGGCCGATTCAACCGCCTGCCGGTCGGCTTCTTCTCCAACACGCCCGTATCCGGGCAGCCGGTCGGGCAGACAGCCAACGTCCCAGCCACCCTGCTCGTTGGCCCCCAACCGCATGGGGTACAAGCCGGTGCCCGGCCTGCCGAGGTTGCCGGTCAGCAGTGCTAGGTCTACCAGGGCATACACGCAGTCGCGCTCGTGCTCGTCAGAAATATTGTCCAGCCCATAGACCACTGCAGCGGATTCCGCCCCGGCGTATAACCTTGCTGCCTCAGCAATGTCATCAAACGCCACTCCTGTAGCGGCAGATAATTCGGCCATATCCAGCGACCCTAGGACGTACTGCAGTGTCGCCGGGCTCTCGCAGTTTTCGTCTAGCCACTCCTGGCGTACCAGGCCTTGGTCGAGGATGCTTCGCAAGATGCCGCCGAGAAGCAGTAACTCGGTCCCGGGCACTGGCCTCAGCCACAGATGAGCATATCTGGTGAGTTCGACCTCGCGAGAATCGATTACCACCAACTTGGCGTCCTTACGCGCTGCTTTCTTGATCGGAACGGCAAGCACGTTCTGCTCTTCTGTCGCGTTGTTGTTGAACGACAGAATGCACCCGGCCTGCTCCAGGTCCCAGATCGAATTGGTAGCCGCGGGAACGCCCAGCGTGGTCTCGAGACCCCAGACCAGCTCGGGGTTCGTGTTCGAAGTAAGATCGACGTTATTGGTCTCCATGACCGCACGGGCAAATTTCTGGGCCAGGTACAGCTCTTCGTTGGTCCCGGTCGGCGACGCCAAAAGCGCAAATTCAGGCCCACTCACCTTCCGTAGCCTCTCGGCCACCAGGTCCAACGCCTCGTCCCAGGTCGCCTCTTGCAGCACGCCTTCCCGGCGAATAAGCGGGGCAACCAGTCTGCTTCCGTCGTTGACGAATTCCAGACCGAACTTGCCCTTGAAACAAGCCTGACCCTTGTTTGCCGGAGAATTGATCTCCGGTATCGCCCGAATCAACTCGTCCTTTCCATTGAACTCCAGGTTCAGCTGGCAACCCACCGGACAGTGTGGGCAGATCGACCGCTCAACGCGCCGCGCCTTCTCCCACTTGTGGCTACGTTCCACGAGGGCCCCTACAGGGCAGACGTCAATGCAGGCCCCGCAGAATTCGCACCCCGACTCCAGCAGAGACGTCCCGAATGAAGTGCCCACCAGGGCCTGTCCGCTGCGCTCCGTGAACCCGATGGCATCGTCGCCACGGAGCTCCTCGCAGGCACGTACGCAGCGTCCGCACACAATGCACAGGTTGTAGTCACGATCATAGAACGGGTCCGATACTTCCAGAGGGATGTTCCGATACTTGTACCCCAAGGGAGACTCAAGGTTCATCCCGAGGTACCGCACCGTATCCTTGAGTTCGCATCGCTCGTTCTTCGGACAGGTGACGCACCGGTCATTCACTGATACGTGGCGTAAGCAGACGTCGTTGGGCCCGCAAATGTCAATGCGGTGGCAGGTCAGGCACCCGTTGGGATGCTCTGCGATGAGCATCTCCATCACAGACTTGCGGAGCTGGTCAACTTCCTGGTTCTGATTGCGAACCACCATGCCGTCCGCAACCGGCAGCGTGCAGGCGGCCGGGTAGCCCCTCTGCCCCTCCACTTCGACGACACACATCCGGCAAGCCGCATATGGTTTCATCCCCGGGTGATAACACAAGTAAGGGACATAGATGCCGGCGTCGATCGCGGCCTCCAGCACCATCTTGCCGGGCTGGGTGGCCACCTCTACCCCGTCAATCGTGATGGTGATGTCGTCGGGCATCTTTATTGCTCCTTGTCTTGCTGGCGGGGGATCTACCGGCGCGACCGGCTTGGCGAGAATCGTGGTTCATGGCAGGTGCCCGTAGGGCACCGGTGTTCCAGGATGTGGGCCTCGAACTCATCGGGGAAATACCTGAGAGCGGATGACACGGGATTGAATCCCAACTGGCCGTGACCGCAGAGTGATCCGGCCTGCATGTTCTCTCCAGTGCGGCGCATCAGGTCCAGGTCCTCTGGCTCGCCTTCGAGACCGCAGATCCGTTCCAGCACTTCAAGCAGATGGCTCATACCCATTCGGCAGGGGAAACACTTGCCACACGACTCGTACTGGCAGAATGCCACCAGAGCCCTCGTCAGGTCTACAACGCACGTGTCCTCGTCCGCCGCAATGATGCCGCCGGACCCCAGGATGGCCCCGGCGTTCCGCAGGACCTCGAAGTCGAGCACGATGTCCACGTTGTCAGCGCCCAGAACCCCGCCTAGGGGCCCGCCCGTCTGCAGGAACTTGAGCTCTTTGCCGTCCCGGATTCCTCCGGCCGCGTCGTACAGTACGTCTTTCAGGTTGATCCCCAGCGGCACTTCCATCATTCCTGTGTAATTCAACGGGCCCGAGAGACAAAGAATCGCGGTGCCAGTGCTTCGCTCGTGTCCGATGCCAGCGAACCACTCGCCGCCCTTGGACACTATCTCCGGTACGTACGCCAAGGTCTTGACATTGTTGATGTTGGTGGGCTTGCCAAACAGCCCGACCTGGGCAGGGAAGGGAGGCCGGAACCTTGGCATGGCCCGCTTCCCTTCGATGGCCTCCATCAGCGCGCTTTCCTCACCGGCCACATAGGAATCGCCGGTCAACGCGACCTCAATGTCGAAACTGAAGTCCGAACCCAGGATATTTTCGCCCAGCAGTCCCAATTCCTGCGCCTGCTTCACCGCGGCACGACAGCGGTCGATCGGCCCGTCGTGTCCATGGCGGATGAAGATGTAACCCTTGCTCGCTCCAGTAGCGTACCCTGCGATGATTACTCCCTCGACCAGGGTGTGCGGGTCGCTCTCCAGTATTGCCTTGTCGTTGAAGGCCCCAGGGTCACCTTCCTCGCAGTTGCAGAGCACATACTTGTCGCGCGACGGGTTACCGGCTAGGAACCGCCACTTCGTCGCCGTGGGAAAAGCCGCTCCCCCGCGTCCACGCAGACCAGACTCGTTGACCTGCTGCAGGGCGTCTTCGGGCGTCATCTCCAGCAACGCGCGGCTCAGGGCCCGATATCCTCCGGTGGCAATGTACTGGTAGATATCCAGCGGGTCTATGTTTCCGGCGTTACGCAGGGCGATGCGATTTTCCCAGGCCCGCATCGGATGCAATGCCAAGTCTCTCAATCCAGGAGGGCCGATGAAATCGTCCCCTGCGTCTTCGGGCGCCAAGTATCCCAGGGCCAGCTCCTCCACCGGCTGACCTCTAACGTGCGATGCGACGACTTCCCCCGCCATCTCTGGATCGAAGTTGCCGTAAAACACCCTCGGCTCACCGGGCATCTGCACATCCAGCAGGGGTTCTGCATAGCAAAGACCAATGCAACCCACTTCGCTAAGGCGGGCGTCCACGCCCTGATTCTCCAGCGCTCCACGAACCGCGGTCACTACGGCGTCTGCGCCCGCAGCCTGCCCGCAAAGGGCAGTGCCTACGCGTAGCCAGGGCCGCGACGACGCAGCGTCGCTCCGCCTCTTCGCTTCCGCCTCTATCTGCTCGAAGTTAGCCGGCATTGGCATCCGCTTGAACATGGTCTGCGGCTGTACAGCTCACCAGGATCTCCGAAACTCGCCGTGCAGCCACCTCGGGATTTACGCGGCCTTCAAGGTGGTGGTCAACGGACATCACTGGCGCTTGGGAGCAGGCCCCAAGGCAGGTGTTAAGCCGCACGGACAGCCGGTGATCATCCCGCTCCCCCTCGCTTTCCAGTTCCGCGGCATGTAGAACGGCGTTTATTACGCCCATAGCCCCCATTAGGTGGCAGGAAGCTCCCCAGCAGACCTCTACTTGCCTCAACGCCGGCGGCTGGAAGCGAAAGTTGGGGTAAAAGGACGCAACAGCCCAGACATCGTTGACTGTTGCGTCCATGAACTGGGCCACCAATTCAACGGCCTCGCGTGGAATGTAGTGCAACTCGTCCTCCACGGCGAGGAGGGAAGACAGAATCGTAACGGTAGGCTGAGTCTGGCCGCGGACAGCCCTCTCTATGCGCTGTTCCAGACCATCCATCTGGCCGGACTCCTCGAAGGGGTCCCAGTGGCGGATTCCGGCCCGCCTTCCCGGCAGGGAATCGCTGCCAGCAACCCGTTCGTGAAAGAATTAACAATCACCCAGATACTAACATACCGTCCCGATGTCATTCAATAATTTCAAAGGCGGTCTGTACAACGCTCCGGACTGCAAACAGAAAGGGCGGTTTTGACGCCGCCCTTCTCTTGTTGACTTACGTCGATGCAGAGGGAGATGCTCTACTCCACCCGTGCCACGCTGCCCAGCAATATCCGCTCAACGTCAGGCAACAGGGCCTCGGCCCGCTGACGGCATTCCTCGTCGGTCAGGCTGGAAAGCGGGTGCGGAGCAACTGCGTACTCGTATTCCGGCACCCCCATCATCCGCGTCATCGCCTTGGCCGTGTTGTTGAAAACGTGCGTGATGATGGAAGCGGTTGGTATGCCCAGGCGCTCCATCTCGATTCCGTCGTGCACACTGCACGAACTGCAGGACCCTCAATCACCCACCCCGGTGATCAGCACGTCCACACCGTTCAGCATATCCTCAATGGTCTCGGACTTGGTCGGCAGCGAGGCCGAATGCTTGCTGAACATACGGACTTCCTTGAAGCCGTACTTCTCTTGAAGTATTTGACCCAACTCGTTCAACACCTTGTCGGAGTTGGCCTTGGAGTTTTCCAGCAGACCCAGTGTCTTACCTTCCAGCGAGCCCGGCCGTTCGTTAAGCCGGAAGTCACCGACAGCCAACTGTACACCCGAAGGATCAACCAGTCTTACGTTTCTAACCGCAACCGTGTCCGCCATACCATTCTCCTGCCCGGTCGTTTAACCGTTGTTTGCCAGTGAACAACATTTGGAGGAATATTTCAACCGCTGCCTTTACCCTGTCGCCACCTCAATCTTGCGTGTGCGAATCTGGTAGTTGGTGGTGTCAATAATGGCGCTGTTTCGACCGCCGGTGCCTCCACCCATCACGATGATGATATCGTCGGGCTCCCGGGAACAGCGGCGCAGCAACTGATCATCACCCTCTCTCTCCGGCCCCTGGGCGATACCCAGGCGGATCAGTTCCGCCTGCGGTCGCGCGGCGTGCTCAATCAAGTACTCCTGGATCATCCGCCGCGTCCAACCGCCTTCGTTCAGCGTAATAGCGTGCTCCGGCCCGAAGACCAGCGCCCACTGCGCCGGGAAGCGCCACGCCAGGCAGGCGCTCTTAAGTGTGTCAGCCACTGACGCCAGGATCATCTCGCCGTTCTGACCGTATGCGTTGTTCACCGTGATCGGGTTGTACGCCACTGCGATGGTGACGCAGCTGTCCTCGGGCTTGAACCCCCGGCTGACATGCAACGGTTCCCAGGGCGAGTCCTCCTCGTTTTCGGCGAATGTCAGCGTGTACTTGCTCGGGTTGCCCAGCGTTCCCCTGTCCAGAATCCCGGGCCGCGCCTCGAAGCCGTTCATGAAACAGAGCCGCACCGCCCTTCCCAAGCAGGCGTTGGCCCGGTTGCCGGGTCCGAAAATGCCGTCTCGGGAGTTCATTTCCAGGGTGTGCCTGATGGGACCGTTGACGATCATCAGAACGGCGGGAGAACTGGTGGACGAAGCAGCCATGTTCACATAGTTCTTCTCTTCGTCCAGCGTGCGCAACGCGGTCGTCAGCACCGGGAAATACTCCGGCAGGCAACCCGCCATCACGGCGTTGGCGGCCGCGTTCTCGGCCGTTAGCACCCGCCGCCGCATTTCGAAGGTGATGATCTCTTCTTCGCCCGTCATGCCGGATAGCTCCAGCATCTCGCGTACCTTGTAGTCGACCGGCGGTACTACCGGCAGGCCGTCGCTCCAGCCCATCCGGTAGCATTCCTCAATGATTTCCACCGTGTCGCTGTGTTCAACTATTTCGGAACGGTTCATTTCAGCCTCTAGCTGTCTGCATATGATGGGCCGGCTGCGTCAGACGTTGAGCCGCAGCTGTACCCCCGCCTTTTCTTCCTGGATGCGAGCCACCGCGTCCGAGTCCTCGGGCCCGAATCCCCGGAACATCGCTTCCACGTGCCGCTGGTCTACGAGATTGGAAAGGTCCATTGGAATTCCGTACTCTCGCCCTAGGTCAGTAGCCAGCCTTACATCCTTCGCTGCCAGCGCGGTGGCGAAACCGGGTTCAAAGTTCCCCTGGAACAGGAACCTCGAGAACTTTTCTGTCAGCCTGCGCGAGCTGCCGGAGCTGTGGGCAATGACGTCGGCCAATGTCGACAGATCTACCCCTGCCTTCACGCCCAGGGTAAGCGCCTCCGACAGCAACACGCCGATGCCCATGCTCATCAGGTTGTTGCAGATCTTGCAGACCGAACCGGCCCCAATGTCTCCGCAGTAGACCACGTGGCTGCCGATTGCTCCCAGAGTGGACTCGAACCTGTCGTAGGTCGCTTTGTCCCCGCCAACCATCACGGCCAGCGTACCCGCCGCCGCGCCGTAGGTGCCCCCGCTTACCGGCGAATCCAGCAACGTGACGCCCTGTTCAGCGCAGACTTCGTGCAGTCGACGGACCACCGTCGGCGAGTTGGTGGAAAGGTCGAAAATTATCGAACCGCTACCGGCGGCCTCCAGGATTCCGTCCTCGCCCGCTATTACCGCCTCGACGTCCCGAGGGACGGGGAGGCTGGTTAGCACCGCGTCGTTGCCCGGGACGGCCCCTTTGGGGCTGTCCGCCCACTCTGCGCCCATCTCCAGCAGATTGATTGCGGCCTCCCGTCGCAGGTCGTGGACGGTTAGCTGGTGACCGGCCCGAATTAGGTTGGCGGCCATCGGATTGCCCATATTGCCTGTTCCGATGAACCCTATCTTCATCCCTTTCTCTCCTGTCCCGTTGTTCTGCGTTCCCTGCGCCCGTGTCTCGCGGTGGCCGGCCCGCTCCTGGCCGTTCTACCTGCTCCTGCCCGGGTCCAGGCCTGGGGCGCACCCTCGGAGCCTCCTCGTTGTCAAGTTCTTCAGGCCCGTAGTCACCCACGTTCTCCCTTTGGTATCGCGGAGCATACCCGCTTGGTGAGGCGGCTGGCTGCCTGTCCTGCCCCGGCCATGCGGTAGGCCCGGGCCCTTCGTCCCGGTCCCGCTGCTCGTCGAACGTCTCCTTGGCGATGCGGAAGGCGTTTACCGCTGCGGGCATGCCGCCATAGAAAATCATCTGCGCGATGATTTCCGATATCTCCTCTTCGGTAACGCCGATGTGCAACGCGCCTGTGATGTGGCGCTTGATCATTTGGGGACTGTGCCCCAGTACAACAAGGGCCGCGATGGTACAGAGGCTTCGCGTTTTCAGGTCGACGGCTGGTCGGTTGTATATCTCGCCGTAGATCACGGCGTCGACCAGTTGCATCACCTCCGGCGCAAGTTCCACCATCGCCGCCGGGGGCTGTGGGTTGTTCTCCGGCCCGTAGTACCGCATACGGAAGTCGGCAGCGGCCTCCTCGAGGTCCACCATCACTTCCTCGTCCTCAAACTCAGTGTCCGGCTCTTCTTCCAAATCCGGTTGATAGGGACGCAGATACGGGTCGTCTTCAAATTCGCGTTCGGTGGTCAATTCGCTCACTTCTGCCGGAAATCGCCGGACTTCCTGTTACAGTATTTGCCAGTAGCGTCGGCCGTCCTTTCTCACTACCCTTCCAATATGGTCGTCCGGATGGAAGTGCCCGGCGGCGATTACTATATTCTCGGCTTCCGCCCGCTCCAGAACTTGCTCGCGGTTTCGACGACTGTCTTCCTTGTCAGTATCAACGCCTGCAGTCCACTCCGGTCGCTCCACCTGGACCTTGCTGTGCAGCAAGTCGCCGACCACCATCGCCCTCTCTCCCTGCGAGGTTATGTCGATAACCATGTGCCCGGGAGTGTGCCCAGAGGCGGTCAGCATCTTGACCTCCCCGGTGATGGTGTGCTCGTCATCCACCAGGTCCATCGCGCCCATGCCCTCCAGCGGTACGACGCTGTTCGTCACCTGTGGCGCGCTTCCTATGACATCGGGCTTCGTGAAGTGGTCCCAGTCCAATCGCGGCACCAGGTACCGCGCCTTCGGGAAAGTGGGGGCCGGCGCATCGCCGGTGTAATCCACGTTCCATCCCACGTGGTCGCCGTGCAGATGGGTGTGGGCCACCACGTCGATGTCTTCAGCATTCACTCCCTTCAGTTTCAACTGATTCACGAGATCTCCGGTGCGGTTGCCCCGGTCCGGATGCGGCCCAGGCCCCATTCCGGTATCAACCATGATGGTCTTCCCTTCCGAGCGAAGGAAGAAGTGGAGGTAATAAAGCTGAAGCTGCCCGCATTCCAGCGCGTGTTGCTGGTCCGCCCAGTCCGGCTCGGAAGTCGTCGGGAACATCATCCACGGGTCTCGGGGCGGCGGCACCATGTCCAGCACAGCTACAATGTCAACATTGCCCACTCTGATCTGGCCTGCCATTCCAAGCCTCCTAGCGTTTATTCAGGATTTTCCAATCAGCCATCGTATTCCAATGCCTCATTTAATATTTAAGCAGCGAGACGACCTCTCGCCCGGAGAGTTTCTCCCGGCCGTTCAGGAACGACAGTTCGATAACTACCACCAGCTTCGCCACAATGCCTCCGCAGGCTTCCACCAGGTTCGCTGCCGCAGATAGCGTTCCGCCGATGGCCAGAAGATCGTCAACGATCAACGCCCGCTGACCAGGCGCGATGGCGTCCGTGTGTATCTCAAGGACATTGGAGCCGTATTCGAGGTCATACTGCACCGAGTGTGTCTGGGCGGGTAGCTTGCCTGCTTTCCGCACGGGCGCCAGTGGCTTTCCCAGTTCCTTGGCCAGTGGCGCGCCAAAAATGAACCCTCTCGATTCCACTGCGACGACTATGTCGATTTCCGGCTCCTGGCAGACCTCCACCAGCCTCGACACGGTATGGTCGAACGCGGCAGGATCGGCCAGCAGGGGAGTGATGTCTCGAAACAGGATTCCGGGTTCAGGGAAGTCCGGGATGTCTCGAATGTAATCTTTCAGGTTCATTTGAATATCAGTTCATTTGAGTATCAAGGAGCTTCACGGCACAGATACGGGACAGACCCCGCTGACTGCAGTTTAGGCGCGGGAAGTGTATTTCACCACCCAAACCCAGTCAACCCGAACCGCTTCGGCCTGCCTTCCTCGTTCAATTGGAAATCCGGTATGCCGCCTGTTTGACTTGCATAAAATTGGTTAATATAATGATTGCATCTGGCACTACCAGATAGCCCCGCAAAAGTGGGGCTATTTTCTAGTGTCAAAATGCGCACTCTGGTTCTCGGCTTCGTCGATGCCCCTGTGGCGCAATGGAAGCGCAGTCGATTTGTAATCGACAGGTTAGGGGTTCGAATCCCCTCTGGGGCTCCAAACGCCCTTCAAGTGGTCTCTCAACACCTCTTGAATTGCGCAGATTGCGCCTCCCGAGGGGAGTGTGCGAATATATTGGAGTGCATCAGCTGGAGGGATGGGTGAGTGGTTAAAGCCACCAGACTGTAAATCTGGCGTCCGGAAGGGCTTCGCAGGTTCGAATCCTGCTCCCTCCACCAGTAAATTCCGGGCTGTGATCCGATGTCAGGGCACTGCACCCACGGCCCATGACTCACAATTTCATACAGGCCCAGATAGCTCAGCGGTAGAGCACGTTCTTGGTAAGAACGGGGTCGGCGGTTCAATCCCGCCTCTGGGCTCCACCAAATGACGACCATAATAGTTGCAAGGCTTTAAGGAGGACACGGCATAACATGGCCAGACAGCAGTTCGACCGGTCGAAGAACCACGTCAACGTGGGAACCATCGGGCACGTAGACCACGGCAAGACCACATTGACCTCCGCTATCACCAAGGTGCTTGCCGATAGGGGACAAGCCCAGTATTTGGACATGGACTCCATCGACAACGCCCCCGAGGAAAAGGCCCGCGGCGTTACCATCGCAATCGCCCACGTGGAGTACGAGACGGAAACTCGCCACTACGCCCACGTGGACTGCCCCGGCCACGCCGACTACATCAAGAACATGATCACCGGCGCCGCCCAGATGGATGGGGCAGTGCTGGTGGTGAGCGCCCCCGACGGCCCCATGCCCCAGACCCGCGAGCACATCCTTCTCGCACGCCAGGTCGAGGTTCCCCGCATCTTGGTCGCCCTGAACAAGGTCGACATGATGGACGACGAGGAACTCCTGGAGCTGGTGGAGTTGGAAATCCGCGACCTGCTCAACCGATACGATTTCCCCGGCGATGACACGCCGATCGTCCGTGTCAGCGGTCTCAAGGCTCTCGAGGGCGAAGGCCAATACGAGGAGAGCATCATCGAGCTGGTCGGCGCCATGGACGACTGGATTCCTATCCCGCCTCGCGCAACCGAATTGCCCTTCCTGATGCCTATCGAAGACGTTTTCGGCATCAAGGGCCGCGGCACCGTGGTTACCGGACGGGTCGAGCGCGGCGCAATCAAGGTCGGTGAGCCCGTCGAAATCATCCGGTTCGGCGACACACGCGCCACGGTGGCCACCGGCTTGGAAATGTTCCACAAGCAACTCGACGAGACCGTTGCCGGCGACGCTGTCGGCATCCTCCTGCGCGGCGTGGACCGCGACGAGGTCGAGCGCGGCCAGGTGCTGGTCAAGCCCGGATCTATGCGGCCGCACACCAAGGCAAAGGCTGAAGTGTATATCCTGAGTCGCGAGGAAGGCGGACGGCACACCCCCTTCTTCAGCGGATACAAGCCCCAGTTCTACATCCGCACCAGCGACATCACCGGCTCCATCGGCCTACCCGAGGGCGTCGAGATGGTCATGCCCGGCGACAACGTGCAAATGGACATCGAACTGATCTCCCCGGTGCCCTTGGAAAGCGGAATGCGCTTCGCCATTCGCGAGGGCGGCCGCACCGTTGGCTCCGGCGTGATTACCGAGGTGATGGACTAATATGGCACGAAAAACTGCCGACATCCGCCAGATTATCACCCTGCAGTGTGGCGATTGCCGTGAGAGGAACTACACCTCCATGAAAAACCGCCGCAACGACCCGCAGCGTATGGAGTTGCGGAAGTACTGCTCTCGCTGCCGCACCCACCGGACCCACCGGGAAGTGCGATAACCGATGGCTAGGGCCGGCTCACGCGCCCAGAGAATTCTCGCCCCGACCGGCGGCGGGCGCTCTTCACCAGTACAATTCATACGTGAAACGTATGAAGAGCTGCGGAAGTGCGTCTGGCCTAGCCGCGAGGAAACAGCTCGACTTACCATGGTCGTTATCGTCCTCGCGATCGCCGCGGGTTTCTTCTTGGGCGGAATCGACCGCGTTTTCGCGGAATTGTTCAATCGCGTGATATTCGGCCTCTGATCACGGCCCCCAATGGGCCCGCTTCATCAACCACGGATCTTACCCGCCCCCGGCCTGGCTCGGCTTGGGGGCGCGGTCAATTGGTACCGGAAGGCCCGAATGACGAATAGAACCGACATATCGGAGACCGAAGCGCAGTCTGAAGACATGCGCTGGTACATAGTTCACACTTACTCCGGGCAGGAAGACCTCGTAGAGAAGAACCTCAATCTGCGAATAAGCAGCCTCGACATGGAAGACCGCATCAAGCAGGTGCTCGTCCCGACCGAGGAAGAGGTTGTCTTCAAGGACGGTAAGCGCCGCTCGGAGCGCAAGAAACTGTTCCCCGGCTACATTCTCGTCCATATGAGCATGGACGACGAGAGTTGGTACGCCGTGCGCAATACCCCGGGAGTAACCGGTTTCGTTTCAACCGAGGACGAGCGGGACAGTCGCCCTAAGCCGGTCCCCCTCGAAGACAAACAGATCGAGGACATCCTCCGGCAGGTCGAGACCGACTCAAGCCGGGTCAAGATTGCCCTCGAACGCGGCGAGACCGTGCGCATCACCGAGGGACCGTTCGTGGACTTCATCGGCGCCATCAACGACGTCGATGAAAGCAAGGGAAAGGTCAGGGTGTTGGTGTCCTTCTTCGGACGCGAAACTCCGGTGGAATTGGACTTTCTCCAAGTCGAAAGAATCTAGCAGGTACTCCGTCCGCCTCGGACTTACCAGCCGGGCCGGACGGTTGCGATTCAGGAGTCCCAAGTGGCAAAAAAGGTACGCGCAATCATCAAGCTGCAGCTCGAGGCCGGCAAGGCCTCCCCCGCCCCGCCTGTGGGCCCCGCATTGGGTCAGCACGGGGTAAACATCATGGGCTTCGTCAAGGAATACAACGCCCGCACCGCCAACGACGCCGGGACCATCGTTCCGGTGCACCTGACCGTGTATGAAGACCGCTCGTTCTCCTTCGTTACTCGCACTCCTCCTGCCTCCGAGCTCTTGCGAAAAGCTGCCGGGGTGGATAAGGGGTCGCCCGACATCAGGCAGGGCAGAGTGGGCTCCATAACCCGCAGTTCCCTCAGGGAAATCGCTCAAGCCAAGCTGCCCGACCTCAACGCCGGCAGCGTCGAAGAAGCCATGGCAATCATCGAAGGCACTGCCCGCAGCATGGGCATTCAGGTGTCGGGAGAATAACCAATGCCAAGTCGCAGCAGACGCTACACCAACGTCGCCGAGAGGGTTGATCCGGATCAGTCCTATAGCCCCGAAGAAGCCATTGACCTGCTGAAGGACCTCTCAACCGCAAAGTTCGACGAAACCGTCGAGCTTCACCTCCGCACCAACGTCGACCCGCGTCACGCGGATCAGATGGTGCGCGGCGTCGTGGGCCTGCCCCACGGCATCGGCAAGACCGTCCGCGTCCTGGTTTTCGCCGGGGCTGAGGGCGGTGAAATTGCCAGGCAGGCCGGTGCCGACTACGTGGGTGAGGATGACCTGATTGAGCGCATTGAGGGCGGCTGGGTAGAGTTCGACGTAGGCCTCGCTACACCACAGGTGATGCCGAAGATCGGCAAGCTGGGCCGTGTCCTCGGTCGCCGGGGACTCATGCCAAACCCCCGCTCCGGCACCATGGTGCAGCCGCAGGACCTTCCCCGGGCCATCCAGGAAGCCAAGGGCGGCAGGACCGAGTACCGCACCGACCGCACCGCAATCATTCACTGCGCCATTGGCAAGATCAGTTTCGAGACCAGCATGCTACTGGGCAATCTGGCCGCCCTGACCGACGCCGTGGTCCGCGACCGGCCAGCCGCGCTCAAAGGGCAGTATTTCCGGTCGGCTTATCTGACCTCGAGCATGGGGCCCAGCGTCCCGGTTGACCTTGTTGACCTTCAGGCATTGCGCCCCGAAGACTAGACTGCTAGCATACTTCTACAACTGAATACCCGACGCCAGAGACAGCGGGTCCCCTAGGGGATAATGGGCCGACCGCCCGCCGAGGCGCGACGATTGTAAACAGGGAATGGGCCCTGCGCCGCGTCTTATTTGCCGGCGCAGGGCTTTTCGTTATGTATCACTAAGGAGGTGGCATTTGCCGACACAGGAGAAAGTGGACCGGGTTGCGGAGCTGCAGGAGCTGTTGGAACGAAGCACCATCACCTTCGGCGCCGACTACACCCGGACTTCGGTAAACCAGATGACCGAGTTGCGCCGCGCCATGCGGGCCAACGGCATCGATTTCACCATCGTTAAGAACACCCTGATGTATTTGGCAGCAGAACAGGCTGGCAAACCGCAGGTAAAGGAAATCGTGCAGGGTCCTACCGCAGTCGCATTCGGTTACGACGACCCGGCAGCCGCAGCCAAGACCCTTGCGGATTACGCCCGCGCCAACGCCAATTCCTTTTCCATACGCGGCGCGGTCATGGGCGACGGCGACCCCATGGGCGCTGACGGCGTGAACCGTCTGGCCACCCTGCCCCCCAAGCCTCAGCTCATCGCAACCCTTCTGGCCCAGATGCAGGCCCCAATGTCCCGTCTTGTGGGGGCCCTCAATAGCCCTCTGCAGGGCCTGGACAACGTCCTGCGGGCTCGCATGGCCCAGATCGAAGATTAACAACCCAGGATCCCCGTCCAAATTCTTAGTGAGGTAGGTCGTTATGGCACTGTCCAAAGAAGAAATCATCAACGAGATCAAGAACATGAACGTGGTTGACCTGGCCGATCTGGTCAAGTCCCTCGAGGACGAGTTCGGCGTCACCGCTGCTGCCCCCGTTGCCGTCGCCGCAGCCCCGGCTGGTGATGCCGGCGCAGCCGCTCCCGCCGAAGAGGAGAAGAGCGAATTCGAGGTCCACATACGCGACATCGGCCCCAACAAGATCAACGTCATTAAGGCCGTTCGCGAAGTGACTTCCCTTGGCCTTCGCGAAGCCAAGGAGCTCGTGGAATCTGCTCCTGCGGTAGTCAAGGAGGCCGTTCCCCGCGACGAGGCCGACTCGGTCAAGGACAAGCTGGAAGAAGCCGGCGCTGTCGTAGAGGTCAAGTAACCACAGCCATCACTGCGGGAGGCCTGACATGGGCCGTAAAGACCGGGAACGATTCTTGCGGCGTAAGGAGGCCAACCCCGATTACCAGGGATTCCGCGGAGCGGACACCGTCGTAGCCGCTCCCGCTCCGCCACAGCCCGCTACTGAGTCGGTTACCTGCTCCTCCTGCGGGCGGCGGCGCAACGTGAACGTGGACACCCTGCCTGAAGACCGCAGCACCTTCGTGTGCCTGCGGTGTCAGGAAGAGCAGGCAGCCTGACAAACCTTGGCCAAGTCAGGCCCGTTTCCCGGAAACCGATGAAAGAGGGGCGCGATGGTCGCGCCCCCTCTTCCGTTTGATAGAGGCCCCACCGGGAGGAGCTACCGGAACAGCGGCAGCTGTTCGTCCAGCAGTTCGTAAGCGGCATTGAACTGTCTTTCACCACCCACTCCGGACGGCACCTCCTCGTACTCCACGTACACATCCGGCTGAATAGGCTCGTCGCCCACCCACGTGCCGTCGGGCGTAAACCAGTGCGATGTCGGAAGATATAGCGCTGAACCGTCTGAAAGCTCAACGAAATCATAGGTCGCGCCCTCACCATACGTAGGCACACCCACCACCTGCGCCCTTCCCGCCTGCTGAAGCGCCGCCGCCAGGGCTTCCGCTTCGCTGTGTGACCGCCCGTCGACCAGCACCGCGACCGGTAGCTCATCTAGCGACAAAAGGGCAACTTCATCGGGAATCATGTGGTCCGAGCGAGTTCCTTCCCTGTCCTCCACGTGGCGAAATGTGGAGCCCGCCGGGAGGAATTGCGCAGCCACCTCCGCGGCAGCGTCGGCCGCTCCGCCGCTATTGCGTCGAAGGTCAAGTATGAGCGCCAGCATGTCGTACCGCTTCAGCCGCTCCAATGCTTCAAAGACCTGCGCCCCCGTGTTGTCCCGGAACCGGGTCACTCGAACGTAGCCTATGCCACCCTGCACCAGCTGACTGGCGACGCTGTCCAACTCAATGTGGCCCCGGAACACGTCCAATTCCAGCGGCTCCGCCTCACCCTGGCGCTCCAGCTTCAGCAGCACCTTGGTGTTCTCCGGACCCTTGACCCGTTCCCCGACTTCCGACGGCGTGGCGTCGCCCACCGGAACGCCGTCCACTGCAATCAGTGAGTCGCCTCCTGCTATTCCCGCCTTTTCGGCCGGCGAATCGCTGAACGGGAAAAGCAGAATCTTGCCGTCCTGGGCGACGACGCTGGCGCCAATGCCTAGGTAAGACCCCTGCAGATTGCGGTCTAACTGCTTTCTCGCCTCAGGCAGTTGCTCAGGGGTGAGGTAGGCTGCTCCTGTCCCCGGCAGTCCCGCCATCATTCCCTGGATCAATATGCCTTCCAGTTCTCCTGTGTCCAGGTCCGGATTGTCTTTGCGATAAATCTGGGAAGCCCGCCACACATCCGTCAACTCCGCCGGCACCTCGAGGGGCACCTGCCCTCTCATGCGGCCAAGATCAGTGAGAAACGGGTACGGCTGGATCTCCCCCATGTCTAGGATACGCTCTATTGCGCCTCCGGCCACCGCTTCACGGTCCAGCGACTCCGGGGCGGCGTAGTTGTCATTGAGCACGTCCCACGCTTCCCACACTATGGCGTAGTCACCATCGGCCCCATCGGGCGACTCGCGATCGCTGGCCGCGCACCCGACTGCCAGGAGCAGCGTGAGTGACAAGAGGATTGTCAGAACGGAAATAAACCGAGACCCAAGATATCTTTGAACAAGCAAGACACTTTCCTGGAACCGCGGAAATTTTGCATCGGTCCCTTCCTGCAATTGTAACAAACGGACTGCCTCCAATCTCTCTTCGGGCGTTGCCAGCATACCCCCCTGAATGTACACTGCTGTCAACCGGCGCTTCCGAGTGATCGGAACGCCGCAATTCCGGTGTAATCCAAGGAGATTCCCAGATGATTAAAGTTACTGTGCTGTACCCCAACGAAGAAGGTAAGAAGTTCGATTTCGATTACTGGTCCGGCCCCCACATGGGGATCGTCCATCGCCTGCTTGACTCCATGGGCCTGAATCGCAGCGAACTGGAGAAGGGCGTCTCCTCTGCTGACCCCAATGCCCCTGCGCCCTTCCTTGCCATGGCCAATCTTTATTTCAATACCGCCGACGAGGTGCACGAGGGCTTCAAGACCCACGGAAGGGAGATCCTCGGCGACATCAAGAACTACACCGACATCACGCCGCAGTATCAGATCAGCGAGATACTGTAACGTCCCCAGCCAGTTGCGTGGCCCTCACTTTCGAGCTCCCCGGGGCAGGTAACACCGCCTGCCCTTTTTCATACATTCGACAATCATCGGGGTTACCTGTATGACTCAGACTCAAAGCGACGCCCTCTTCAGCGAGCTTTCCGAGCGGCTCATCAAGGAACACTGGGACTTCTATCCCACGTCCGGCTCCCGCATTGGCCGGCACGAATACGACGGCAGTCTGCCCGACCTTTCCCCCGACCAGACAGCCCGCCGTGTTCGCGAGATTCGCCGCGGGAAGGGCGAGCTCCTGGCGTTCGATGAGTCTACGTTGAACACTGAAGATCGGTTGTATTACCGGATGCTGGGTCTCTTCCTGGACCGCGAACTGTTCACGTTCGAAGACATGCGGCCTCTGGAAAACAATCCAATGCGCCAATCCGGGTTCCTCAACATGGGCAACTACGTCCGCCGCGACTACGCCCCGCTGGAGGACCGGCTGCGGTCCGCCACCGACGCCTTGCGCCAGGTCCCTGACTTCCTGCAGGTCCTCGACGCTGCTTTACGCAGGGACCTGTCCCCCCACATCGTGAACATGAGTGTAGAAAGCTACGGCGGCATGGCCCATTTCTACCGCACCGATCTGGCCGCATTCTCCGGCCAGATAGACGACGCCGAAATATCAGCCGATTTCTCCACCTCCATCGAAGTCGCCGGAAGGGCCCTCGACGACTTCGTGGAAAAGCTCAAGGCGCGGGCAACTGGCAGCGAAAACGACTTCGCCATCGGCGAGAGGCTCTACTCCCGAATGCTGGCAACGGGAGAGGGACTGGATCTCTCAGTTGACCGCATCGCCGCCGTTGGCCAGGCAAACCTGGATGACAACCTGGCCCGAATCAAGGACGTAGCCGCCTCCATCGCCCGCGATAAGACGGTCTGGGAAATCGTCGAAGAGAACAGCCGAGTCCACCCTGATGCGCATTCGTTGATCCCTGACACTCAGGAACTCCTGGAAGACATACGCCAGTCTCTGATCGACCACGAGATCATATCGCTACCGTCGGAAGACCGGTGCCGCGTGGTGGAGACCCCCGCCTACATGCGTTACGCCTTCGCAGCCATGGACAGCGCCGGTGCCCTCGAAACCCGTGCGACCGAGTCCTTCTACTACGTAACCCCGGTTGAGGAGCACTGGACTGCGGAGCAGGCCGAGGAATGGCTGTCCAAGTTCGACTACAACACCCTCAGAATCATTTCCATTCACGAGGTGTATCCCGGCCACTTCGTCCACAACCTCCACAACCGGTACGGCAGGCAACTGCCTCTCATCGGCCGCGCTGCAACCTCATACGCCTTCAGCGAAGGCTGGGCTCACTACACCGAGCAGATGATGGTGGAAACGGACTACGGTAGGGAGCGACCGGAACTTCTGCTGACCCAGCTCTTGGAGGCACTGGTGAGGAACTGCCGCTACATGTGCTCCATAGCCATGCACACCGGCGACATGACGGTCGACGAGGCAACCAGGTTCTTCGTGGAAAAGTCCTACATGGGCGAGCATCCCGCGCGACGTGAAGCGCTGCGCGGAACTTTCGACCCCGGCTACCTGAACTACACTCTCGGCAAGCTGATGATCCTCAAGCTCCGTGAAGACTACCGCCGCGAACACGCCGCCGGTTACTCGCTGCGCCGGTTCCACGACCGGCTCCTGTCCTACGGCGCACCTCCGCTGCCCCTGCTGCGCGATGTGATGCTCGACGGCGGTGGTGCGCCTCTATAGGCGAAACCGCCCGCCACCAAACCGCGCTAGGTCCGGAAGGTAATCTTGCGGAAAGCCTCCCCGTAGGTAGCGCCCGAATCGCCCGCTCCTTCCTGCCCGAACTGCTCCAGGAAGGTGCTGACGTCTTCGTCAGACCTGCCAGCCAATCGCGTGCCGCTGGCCCTAACGGCCTTTGCCTTTACGCCGATCGTGTCCCCGATGTCCACGAAGGTGTCGGGCGTCTCCGTACCCCAGAACAGCACCGTACCCGTCTTGTGCGGCTCCAGTCCCTCGTCACGCCACAGTTCTTCGAAATGCAGGTGGTCCCGGGCGCAGGGGAACACCGCGTCCAGTGTAACCTGCCCCGTAATCCTGCTGTCCCGGTGCCACGCCAGGTTCTTGCGGTACGGCTCGGGGCAAACTACAACGTCCGGCCTCACCTGCCGTATCTGCCGCACTAGCTCTCGGCGGAAGTCGTCAACATCCTCCAGCTCGCCATCCGAATGTCCAAGCGACACCAGCTCCTGCACCCCAAGCTCCCTGACCGCCTCCGCTTGCTCCTTCGCCCTTGTCGCCACAAGGTCTTCCCGGCTGATTGAAGGATCGGACGTCCCTCTTCCGCCGTCCGAGCAGACAACGTACCGAACGGTCGCCCCTTCGCGAATCCACTTGGCAATGCTGCCGGCGCACCAGAACTCAGAATCGTTTGGATGGGGAACCACCACCAGAACTCGCTCAGGGGTAACGTCCATTGCTCGATTTCCTCCCGATGAAAGACCTTAGTCGTCTTGGTTGCTGTATTCCCTGTACGTCCCGTTTCCAGTCATCTCCGCCTCATCGAAACGCACCTTCTCAAACACCCTGCTGGTCAGAATCCCGCCGGAAACCACAACGGTCATCGCTTCCTCCACGGGGATGTCAGTCGTGATGACCTCCGTGTCCGGGACGATCACCAAGAACCCAGATGACGGAATCGGAGTGGTGGGGATATAGACGGATAGAAATTCACCGCCGTCCGGATTGTCCATCCTGGAAGTGACAAGCCCTATCGAGTGAATCCCCGCCCGCGGAAACTCGATCAGCACCACCCCGGTGTACTTGTCCCGTTCGTTGGCCTCCAGGTTTCCGCCCAGCAACTGGACCGCCGTGCGCGTGGTACTGTAAATCCCTTTGACGAAGGGTATGACCTCCATGGCCCGGTGCGCCAGGTCAATCAACCTGCGACCGATTACAAATGCAGCAACGAGCCCCACGACGTAAATCAGGACCAGTAGCGCAATTAGGCCCGTGCCGTGAATATCCGGCCCCGGCAGCAGGTCCGTCACGGGCTGGAGTATCGGCGTCAGCAGGTCGAAGACGGTCTTGAGCACCAGCGCTGTGATGCCAATGGGGAGCATCACCAGTATTCCGGCCACCAATGTGCGCTGGAAGTGGCCCGCTACTTTGCGAAGTAATGAAAAGCGTCGTCTTCTTCTACCCGCTCCGCTGCTGTCTCCGGATTCCGCTTGCGACTCCATGGCGTCAGGTTCCGGTCCGCCCGTCCCTGCCGCCCAGGGTCAGGTAGTCGTCGGAGATTATGGATGCAACGTTGCTCCAGCCCATCAGCTCCGCCCTTCGCCGCGCCGCCGTACCCATGCTTTCCTGTAAGTCCGAGCTGGCGAAAATCATCTCAACTGAGTTGGCGAAAGCTTCGGGGCATCTCCACGACTTCAGGTATCCCGTGTGCCCATGATGCACGATGGTCGGCAACCCGCCTACCCGCGAGGCCACCACCGGTGTCCCGCACGCCATCGACTCCAGGGCCACCAGCCCGAAACTCTCGTAGTAGGACGGAACAACGCAGACGTCGGCGGCATTGTAGTAAAGGGGCAGCTCGTCGTGGTCCACGCGCCCCACGAAGTCGATCATCCCGTCCACCTGCCGCTGCTCGGCCAGCCGCCGCACCCTGTCGGTCTCCGGTTCGCCCGGACCGCCACCGCCCACGACCATCATGCGGACGTTTTCGTCCCCCGCCTCCAGCTGTGCCGCCGTTTCCACCAGCAGGTCAAGGCCTTTCAGTGGCTCGACCCGTCCAACAAACAGAAGGACTTTCTCCCCGTTCAGCCCCAGCCGTTCTCGCACCTCTTTCTGGTCAAGAGGCCGGAACTTGCCAAGGTCGACCCCGCATGGTACCAGCCTCACCTTCTTCGGGTCCGCCCCGTACAGCCGGGCCATGGCGTCGCGTTCGTGTCCGCTGAACGCGATGATGCGGTCCGCCGTGTGCATGGCGTCGCGTTCCGTGAGGGGGCGCTCCTCCGGTTCCACTTCCCCGGCCCGCGATTGCATCTTGATCAGTCCCAGGGTGTGGAAGGTGACGGCGTGCGGAATGCCCATTCCTTGCGAAAATCGCTGCCCGATCCACGCCGACAACCAGTAGTGCGAATGAACGACATCGTATTCGATGCCCTCGTCGTTCTGGAAAGACCGCATCTCCTCGAGAAACCGTGGCAGATGCTCATAGAGTTCGCCGACTCCGGCACTCTCAGGCCCGCCTGGAAGATGAATCACCCGGACCCCGGCAACTATCTCTTCGATCCCCCTTTGTCCGTCGTGCTCACGGGTGAATATGTCCACCGGAATGCCCGATTCGCCCATCGCCCGCGACAGCTCCCGGACGTATACATTCATACCCCCCGACTTCCCTTGTCCGGGAGCTGCCAGGGGGCAGGCGTGGAACGCAATGAACGCCGCTCGCTCTACGCTCAACTTCGTTTCACCACAATTCTGTACAGACTTTTCTGACGACCACCCAGGTGGGCCTTGTACGGTTCGGGACCACGCAGGAAATCAAAGTACCCGAGACCCCGCTCAATCGCATCCTTCACGCACATCGCGTGCAGAAGAAGCCCTACACTGTAGTAGGAAAGCTCCGGGTCGTAGCCGCTATTGTACAGCAGCCTCGATGAACCATAGTCAAAGCACAGGCTCGCCGCCGCCCTCGACCCGTCTATATCCATGAAGAACAGCCTTAGGCGGTCCAGCTCCGCCATCCGCCGGGCCATCGAGCGGAAGAACGCCTCTCGCTCCGGCGTCATGTACTCTTCTTTGTCAGCTCGGCTCATCCGCATCAGGCCAAGGAAGTCGTCGAAATTAGCCATCACCTCGTCTGGATCGGTTACGCACTGCCAACTCCATTCGGTCTGGGAGTCCAGGCGTCGCAACTTGCGCCGAAGCTCGTGCCTGTTTTTCTTCGTTAGCAGCCCGAGATATTCCTCCCAGTCCTCTGGCAGGACAACCCCCGAGGTGACATCTTCGTACTCCACCTCGACGGTGTAGCCTCGTTCACGGGCCTTGTCCGGAAGGTGCCCAAGGGTGGGCGAGTCTTCTATAAGGGAGTCCAGCAGCAGTTCATCCCACTCCCAGTTGCCTATCACGTCGAGGAACGTGCGGTAGAAGTCCTCTTCAAATCCCGGCCGAATGAGAAAGTCGTTGTAATCGAAGGTATCAGGAGCGCCAACAAACCCTATGGCGCCGTTCGTTCGAGCTAGGGACGCCAGGGCGCTCGTGCCACCCCCTGCTGCGGGAACTACGAAACCGGTCATCTCCCGACCGGCGCTGAAATTCTCCCACCAGACTTCCTGCCACTGCGGTGACAGAAATATGCTGGCCACCGGGGAGTCACGCAACACCGAGTCCCATTCTTCCTGCGCATCCCTGAAGGAAGTGATGGGGCTGACGGACATGGTTATTTGCTGTGCATCATATCTAGTAATGTTTCCCTGGTCTCCTTTCGGGCTGAAGTCCCTCTGGTGGCAGAGGTAAGCATCCGTGAGCCCGGCTTGCGAATGCCTCTCATTGACATGCAGAGGTGCTCGGCCTCAAGTTCAACCACCACGATCTCAGGCTCAAGCACGGTGAATATCGCTTCGGCTACCTCGGCGGTCAGTCGCTCTTGCACCTGCGGTTTGGCCGCCGCAACTTCCAGTGCGCGCCCCAGTTTGCTGATGCCCGCGATTCGATGCCTGGGTACATACCCGATTCTGGCCTCTCCGAAAAAGGGGAGCAGATGATGCTCGCACATCGAATGGAACGTCAGACCGCTCACGGCCACCGGGTCGCCGTCGCTGGTCTCAAATACTGCATCAATGGCCTCTTCCGCGCGCGCCCCGACTCCCCCGAACAGGGACTGGTACACTCGCGCTACCCGGGCCGGAGTCTGCTCCAGTCCTTCCCTGTGAGGGTCCTCACCGACCGCTTCCAGTATGTCGGCGACCGCCTTCTTTATGCGGCTGTGCTCGACCGTAACCGTCTCCTGCTCGCCTTGCCGGATACCTGCCCGTTCAGGACAGCGCCACTGCTTCAACTGCTTCCAGGGTGGGCTCCACCACAATCGCCTGAGTGCCCGCGCTGCTCACGGCCAGGTCCGGGTCCTTCAACCCGGTTCCGGTGAACACGCAGACCACCCGCTGCTCCGATAGGTCCAGGCCCTGCTTGTGTAGCTTGACAAGCCCAGCGAAGGAGGCCGCAGACGCCGGCTCGCAGAAGATTCCCTCGCTCGAGGCCAACAGCCTGTAGCTTTCCAGTATCTCGTCGTCCGATACCATGTCGATCGTCCCGCCCGAGCCGTCCCTGGCCTCCAGTGCTCCCTTCCAGCTAGCCGGGTTTCCGATACGTATCGCGGACGCTATCGTCTGCGGATTTGCGACCGGTTCGCCGCGCACGATGGGCGCGGCCCCTTCCGCCTGGAACCCCATCATCTTCGGCAGCTTGGTGCTCCGCCCCAGCTCATGATACTCCCTGAATCCGCGCCAGTAGGCCGTGATGTTTCCGGCATTCCCCACAGGTATGAACAGGTAGTCCGGCGCGTCGCCCAGCGTATCGACAATCTCGAAAGCAGCCGTCTTCTGGCCTTCCAACCGGTACGGATTAACCGAGTTTACCAGCGTAACCTCGTGCTTCGTCGTGAACTCCCGGACCAGTGCCAAGGCTGAGTCAAAGTTGCCGTTCACCATGATCAGCTTGGCGCCGTAGGCCATCGCTTGGGCCAGCTTGCCCATGGCGACTTCCCCACGAGGAATGATCACCAGCGACGGCAAGCCACTGTACGCCCCGAACGCGGCTGCAGAAGCGCTCGTGTTGCCGGTGGACGCGCACATTATTGCCCGGCTGCCCTCTTCGAGCGCCTTGGCTATGGCGACCACCATTCCCCGGTCCTTGAACGAACCTGTCGGATTGCACCCTTCCAGCTTGAAATACAGCTCGGGGCAACCTAGCTCCGCGGCCAGTCGATTCGACTTCACCAACGGCGTATCGCCCTCGCCCAGGGTGATCATGGGCGTGGCATCCGTAACCGGCAGCAGGTCTCGATATGTTTTCAGTACGCCGGAACCCATATCCCTCTTACGTCCGACCCCTTCCCCCAGGGAGAGCGATTGCAGCGAACTCCGCTACTCTTCGATCCTGATCAGATTGCCGACGCGTCTTACCGTCGGCAGCACACCAATGTCCCTCAGTGCCTTCTGCACCGAAACTTCCTTCGCTGGGTGCGTCATTATCACTATTTCAGCGCTCTGGGTGTCCACGTCGGCGTCCTTCTGCAGCACCGACGAGATGCTGATGTCGCAGTCCCCCAGGGTCTTGGCAATTTGCGCCAGCACCCCGGGCCGGTCTGCCACCTTCAGCCGGATGTAGTATCTCGTTTCCAGTTCGTCAATTGACCGAACTCCCAGTCTCTCTGACAGCTCCCTAGGTCCACTGGCGACAGCCCCGTCTCGTACCAGTTGAGCCGCTCTGACGATATCGCCGAGAACAGCGCTCGTGGTGGGCCCGCGACCCGCTCCCATCCCGTGGAACAGCACCCGACCGCAGAGATCGCCGTCGACCTCTACTGCATTGTACACGCCGTTCACGTTGGCCAGCATGTTCCCCGCCGGGACCAGTGCCGGATATACCCTTAACTGCACCTCTCCCGCCTGCACATCCGCAATGGCCAGCGACTTTATCGAATAACCGAATTCCTGCGCGTAGAGGAAATCCTGTGGCTCCAGGGTCGATATTCCCTCGCGGTAAACGTCCTCCGGGCGAAAGCGCCGCCCGTACGCCAGCGTCGCCAGGACCGTGACCTTGTAGGCAGCGTCAATCCCCTCGACGTCGTTCGTCGGGTCGGCTTCCGCGTAGCCAAGCCCCTGCGCCT
Source organism: Dehalococcoidia bacterium (assembly GCA_963667415.1). Classification (GTDB taxonomy): domain Bacteria; phylum Chloroflexota; class Dehalococcoidia; order Lucifugimonadales; family UBA3495; genus VXOI01. The sequence continues at coordinate 2,870,398 of OY763410.1, forward strand.
CTGCCAGGGCGTCTGAAAATGGCGCTCCCTGCAGCGCCATCCTGGTTAGGATGTAGTTCGTGGTGCCGTTGATGATAGTGCGAATGGACCGGACGTCGTTGGCCGCCAACTCGTCTATCAGGCACCCCACTATCGGGATTCCGCCGCCAACGCTCGCCTCAAACGAAAGGCTGACCTTGTTGGCCCTCGCAAGAGCAATCAGGTCAGCCCCGTCCTTCGCCATCACTTCCTTGTTGGCGGTTACTATGTGCTTGCCGCTCGAAATGGCGCGTCGGAAGTAATCCGTCGCCGGGTCCGACCCTCCCATCACCTCGACAAGGATGTCAATTTCGGGATCATCCAGGATATCTTCGGCGTTGGTGGTCAAAATACCGGCCGGTACCTCAACGTCTCGGGAGCGTCCGATGTCTCTCACCAGCGCCTTCCGGAGATTCACCGGGCGTCCCACCCGCGCAGCAACTGCCGATGGCTCCTGCAGAAGCGCCGATGCCACGCCTCCGCCGACCACGCCCAAGCCCATCAAGCCAATGTTTATGCTCGACCCACTGCTCATCTATCCCCGTTTACCGCCCCGGCTGGCCCGTGACTTCCACTCGCGGGGCTGTCACAAACACCTGGTCCGCCACCCATTCGTAAAACCTGCTGTTGAAGTTCATCTTGACCGTTCCTGCGGAGGTCCCCTCTTGCAATACCTCGTCCTGCCACATCTGTGTCAGCTCGACCGTCAGCTTGATCCCCATCCGGTCGTTCACTTCCCGCTCTTCCGGACCTGACAGCACTTGGATTATGTAAACGCCTTCCTGAGTATACTTCGGCGCGCTTGTCTCTCCCGGTTGAAGTGCGACTATCCCATCCTCGGGGTCGCCGTAAAGCAGGGGATCTAGCTCGGGAAATGCGGCCTTCGGCACCCATCCCACGTATCCTGATCCGTCCGCATATCCTATCGGAGAGGAAACTTCGCTGGCCACCGTCTCGAAGTCCTCCACTTCCAGCCGTTGCACCACCTGCTCCGGCAACAGACGCGAGCCTCCGGCCTCTTGGGGGTCTATCGGCAGGCGAATCCACCGGACTTCGACCTGTTCCTGCGGGGTTTCAATCTCCTGCGCCAGCATGGCGGCGAGCCCCGCCCGCGTCAGGTCCTCCTCCAGTATGACCTTGTATTCAGAGTCAGTCAGACCCGTTGCTGTGAGGAAGGTCTGGTAGTTATTCTGAAACTCCCGGTCCAGCTGCCCCGGATCAACTTCCTGTCCCTCGGGCGCCGTGGGCTGGAACTGCCGCCGCAGCGCACCCTCAATTACATCGTCGTTCGGGTCGAGCCCAAGACTCGGAGCCTTCTGACGCAACACTTCCGCGTTTATCAGATTCTGCAGGTACTCGAATGGCACTGTGCTCAGGTCCACCCGCCCACCTTGGTAGCGGTTCACTCCCTGTAGCACCCTGATCCGCTGCACCAGGTCGCCCATTGTGAATTCCACATTGTTGACGCTGCCGGCCCACACCCGTGGCGGTCGGTAGAATTCGTTGTAGTACCCGACGAGAACCACCCCGAATATTACCGCCAGCAGAAACACGCCGATACCGACCGACCAGTACAGTCGACGCCTCTCTCGGCTCTCGTCCTCGCTGGGCCTGTCTGCCTCCGGGTCGTCGTCCGACCGAAGCCGCAACGCACGGCGGCGCCCCGCGCGACTTGTCGGCGCCCTGAACCTTCCGCTTAGCCGAGCCAGAGACATGCATCACTCTCGGCGAACAGTTTCGGGCTCAGCGGATTCTCGTTCGGCAATGCGAAATCAGCGTCGGGCGCTGGGGAAGGAGTGATGCGCTACGAAGGGAATCAATGCAATGTGCCGCGCTCGTTGAATCGCCACCCGCAGGCCGCGCTGGTGCTTGGCGCAGACCCCGGTCCGGCGCCGCGGTTCGATCTTGGCACGGTCCGACACGAAACGCCGGATCTTCTCAATGTCCTTGTAGTCAATGAGCTTGATGTGCTCCACACAGAATGTGCAGACGCGCCGCCGCGGCACGAACCGCCCTCGCGGTCGTCCACCCGGTCGTCCGCCCGGCCGGCCTCCGGGGCCTCCCCCGGGGCGTCCGCCAGGAGGTCCTCCGGGAGGTCTGTTTGAGGGAGTTGATTCGGTCGTCATTTAATTCCCCTGGACTATTCCTTTCGTTATATTGCCGTGTCTAAAACGGGAGATCATCGGTCTCGTCCCACGGTGGCTCGTTGCCCCCGCCGTAACCGCCTCGATCGCCCGTCCCGGTCCCCCCCCCGCCGCCTTCGCCATCGCCCCGGCGGCCAAGCATCTGCATCTCGGTCAGGGTAATGTCCAATGAGTAGCGAGGTTGGCCATCGCGGTCGGTGTAGCTTCTACCCTTGAGTCGCCCTTCAACGTATATTTGCTGACCTCTGGTGAGGTACTGGTTACATACGTCTGCTAGCCGCCCGAAAGCGCTGCATCTGAACCATTCAGTTTCTTCCCTTTGTTCCCCATCAGCCGTTCGATAACGACGATTTGAGGCGATGTTAAAGGAAGTAACCGACTGCCCATTGGGCGTGTAGCGCATTTCCGGATCACTACCCAAGTTGCCGATGACGATGATCTTGTTCACTGCCTATCCCACTACTCCGAAGCCTGTTCCGGTTCCGACCTTGCGGCAGGCGGTGTTTCTTCCGCTGGCTCCGCTTCCGCAACTGTTGCGTCCGCAGGCTCCTCGACTGCCGGCTGTGGAGCAGGCTCGGCGGCCGCAACCGCCTCCCCACCTTCAGCAGCAGGAGATTCAGTGGTCGCGGCAGCGGGTGCCTCGCTAGCGCCAGCAGCGGGAGTTTCGGCAGTGCCGGCCGCAGGAGCCTCGGCAGCGCCAGCGGGTGCCTCAGTCGCGCCAGCCTCTGCCACGGGGGCAGGAGCTTCGGCAGCGGCGGCAGGGGCTTCCGCAGCGCCCGCGGGTGCCTGGCCGGCAGCGGGTGGGGCCCCGCCAGGTGCTACTCCAGCAGGAGCGCGCGGAGGACGCGGCGCTCTCGTCTGCGCTGCGTGGGCCGCCAGCTCTTCTTCAGTCAGGGTAATCGTGACCAGCGACCGGAGCACGTTGTCATCCAGTTTCAGGTAGTTCTCTAGCTCGCGGTTGAATGACCCTTCTGTGGCGAATCTCGTCAGGTGATAGTTGCCTTCCAGGAACTGAAACTGTCCCTTCTTTACCGGATAGGCCAACCGACGCGTTCCCCACCGTTCTTCGTGTACTATTTCCGCTTCGCGGGTCGTGATGAATCCTTTAATTCGCTCCCAGGCTTGACTAGCTTCGTCTGGGCTAATCATCGGGCTGAGGACAACGACAAGTTCGTAGTGACGCAAGAGTACCCCTTAGTGGCAAAATGCTGGCGGAATTATAGCACCGGGATGCACCGTTCTCAACTACGGTATCAGTCGTCTATCCCCGGCACCGGGAACCCGGCCGTCAGTTCCTGCACCTCAGCCGCCACCTGCGAACGCACACCTTCGTCCTCGATGTTCGTAAGCACCCGGGCCACCATCGACGCGATTCGCCCTGTCTCCGACGTCCCCATGCCTCGACTGGTAATCGCCGGTGTGCCCAGGCGCAGGCCACTGGTCACCCGCGGAGGGCGTGGGTCGTAGGGGATGGCGTTCTTGTTCGCAATGATGCCCACAGCCTCCAGCGCCTGCTCTGCCTGTCGCCCCGTGATGCCCAGCGGTGTAACGTCCACCAGTATCAGGTGATTGTCGGTTCCCCCCGACACCAGCCGCATTCCCGCTTCCGACAACTCCGCCGCCAGCACCTGGCAGTTCTCCACCACCTGGTGGGCGTAGCGGGAGAACTCCGGTTGCAGCGCCTGCCCGAAGCACACCGCCTTCCCTGCAATGGTGTGCATCATCGGCCCGCCTTGCATCACCGGAAACACTGCGAAGTCGATATCCCGGGCAAGGTCCTCTTTGCACATGATGAACCCGCCCCGCGGTCCGCGCAGACTCTTCTGCGTGGTCGATGTAACGATTTGCGCGTGGGGGAATGGCGATGGATGCGCCCCCCCGGCTATCAGGCCGGAGATATGGGCCATGTCTACCATCAGGTACGCTCCCACGTCGTCAGCGATGGCCCGAAAGCGTTCAAAGTCGATGATCCGGGGATAGGCGCTGTACCCGGCCACGATTATCTTGGGCCGGTGTTCCTGCGCCAGCCTTTCGACTCCATCGAAGTCGATGGTCTCTGTATCCTTGTCCAGGCCGTATGAGACGAAGTTGTACAGCTTGCCCGAGAAATTGACCTTGGCCCCGTGCGTGAGGTGGCCACCGTGGTCCAGCTGCATCCCCATCACCGTGTCGCCGGGCTCCAGCAGCGCGAAATAGACGGCCATGTTGGCCTGCGCGCCGCTGTGCGGCTGAACGTTGACGTGCTCCGCGCCGAACAGCTCCTTCGCCCTCTCGATAGCCAGGCTCTCTACGATGTCCGCGTTCTCGCAGCCTCCGTAGTATCGCCGCCCCGGGTAGCCCTCCGCGTATTTGTTGCTCAGCACGCTGGAGCCCGAGGCCAGCACGGCCGCGCTGGCGTAGTTCTCCGATGCGATCAGAACGATCGATTCGCGCTGACGCCGGTCTTCAGCATCCAGGGCTGCAGATACTTGGGGGTCCAACTCGGCTAACGACGGCATGAAATGCTCCAGAAATGTTCAATATCGGACCGAATATTAGGGAGAAACTAACTCGGTCCCTTATATCCAGTCTACGGTTGCCCCTATCTACTGTCAACGAAACCCGTCTCTGTACGCAGGCCGACAGTAAGGTCATGGTATGAGCCGTGATTCGTTTGATTTTGGGATTTTTCCAAGAGACCCCAATCCTGCGCATCCTTGAGTCCTGTGAGCCCTGACTCAGACAAATTCAAGTGCGGAACTACCTTGCAATTGTCCCGTCCCGGTGCGACGGCCTCGACTGTCGCCGTTTCATCACTCCCTGTCCCCGACGACTCTCTCCCGCTTTCGCGCTCAATTCCCCGCCCCATTCGTTTCCCGACCGCCACTACCTCTCATTCCCGTGAATACAAAAGTCCAGCCCCCCAATTTCCCCTCATGCACGAGGAACCCCCAAGGACCCGTCGTCTTTCAATGTACGCATCAGCTACTGTACGCATCAGCTACGCGGTCGCAGTCGCAGTTGCTGTGCCATAGCCCTCCCCGTCCAACTCATAGCCCTTCCATATCAAGTGATTATCTTTTTCCCTAATTGGACTGCTCGATGAGTGACATTTTCTGCTTGCGTCCACTTGCCACGCATGTCTAGCATAGTCCTATGGCAGTCATGCAATCGACCGAAAACAATTCCGTCCAAATCCCATACGACGGCCCGTCATTCCCCTTTCTTCATCAGGGAAGAGGTCTATCCGTCCATAAATGTCTATCCACATGGCAACCTCTGACACCCCAAAATGGCCATTTTGATCGGAAATGAGCGGAAATGATCGGCTTTTCAGGTTTGCCGCCCCAACCTACCAATCAGAATAGTGGTGGGCCCCTAAACCAGGCGAAAAACCAGTTATCCGGCGCACCCTCGATCAGAGCGTCGCGGACTTCATCATCCCCTGTGTCCGCAAAACTTACCGGCTCAACAGCTTGCATATGACCCCCCATGTACCTCGAACGCTGCATCGAAGGCAACAAGCGCCCCGGGGCGCGTTCCATGGTCAGCAACCGGCTCCCCAGCACCGCCGAGCACGGCTATTTCTCCACTTGTCTCTTTGCAGAATGGTCGGCCTGAAGGCTCGTAATTCGTTTTGGCGATCGGATATGTCGCCTCAACTTATGTCAATTAGCCATCCATCTTCCGGAAATCATAAGATCGATCTGCAGATAGTTTTTGCGGTTATCGTTGATGTCCCTTTGAATTACGTCAAAATTGCTCGGATTGACGAATTGAATCGCGCTGTTAGAATTATGTTCACTGATTTTCACCTCCTCTCTGGGCTACCGGCCCGACGCTTCGGCAACTGCAGATTAATCAACACGGCGAAGCAGTCTAGTGGAAATAGGGTCTCCCGTAACGATTCCCCAGGCTTGGGAATTGCCGGAGCCTTCAGCGGTTCTCGACGTTCCAATGCAGGACGGCGCACTCTTATACGTCCGCCGTCACGGAAACCCCACCGGCCAACGCCTGTTGCTCAGCCACGGGTGTGGCTTGGCCACCGACTCGTATCTCCCGTTCTGGTCGCTATTGCTGGACCGGTTCGATCTGTTCCTCTTCGATCAGCGCAGCCATGGCTGGAACTCACCCGCAGACATTCGAAATCAGAACATCCCCACCTTTATCAGGGACTGCGAGAGTGTTCTTCGAGCCATCGGCTCCAATTTTGGGGAGCAGCCTGTCATCGGCGTCTTTCATTCCATATCGGCGCTGGTGGCTCTGCTTCACGAAGAGCGCTGGAAGGGCTTCAGCGGCATGGTTCTCTTCGACCCCCCGATTCAGCCCCCCGGCGGCAGGCCCGAAGACCTCGTGGAAGTCGGCGAGGAGATGAGTGCTGCCGCCCGTCGTCGTAGAGAACATTTCCGTTCCAGGCGCCAGTACGCTTCCATCGTGAAAAGGTCTCCTCTATACCGCCACCTGCCTCCAGGCATGCCCGAGCTCATCGCCACCACCACCTTGCGGCCGGCACAGGATGGCCCAGGCTACGAACTCTGCTGCCCAAGAGAATACGAGGCTCAGGTCTACGAGTACCTCTTCGGATGGGCCATGCGCGTGGACTTGCAGCGAATTTCCTGTCCCGTAAAGGTCATCGGCGCAGACCCTACCGAGCCCTACTCCTTATATGCCAACAGCAGACCTCAGCGACCTGATCAACATTAACTACGACTTCCTCCCGGAAACCTCCCACTTCCTCCAACTTGAACGGCCTCAGTTATGCGTCGACGCCTCACTGGAATTCCTCGAAAGCCAGGGTCTCATCTAGCCGCAGCCTGTTATCATAAGAAGTGCGCGCCTCTTCCCCGACCCTTGTGGACCGCGCGACTGACTTTCTGCGACCTGTCGACTGGAGTGTAGGCAATGGCTAGCGAATACGATGTCCTGGTTGTAGGCGGAGGCTTGGCCGGTATGACCGCCGGCATGTACGCCGCCCGCCACGGACTCAGCGTCGGCATCATCGAGCAGATGATGGGCGGCGCATCCATCATCAACGTCGAAAAGATAGAGAATTACCCCGGCTTCCCCGAAGGCATCATGGGCGCGGACCTCGCCGCCATGACCCAGGAACAGGCGATGAACTCCGGGGCCGACTTCGTTATGGGCGAGGTGTCGGGCATCTCCGAAGACGGCGACCACCGCCTCGTGTCCTCCGACGCCGGCGACATCCGCGCCAAGGCTGTCATCATCGCCTCGGGATCGACCCTGCGCCTCCTCGGCATCCCAGGCGAAGAGGAGTTCATGGGCCGCGGCGTGTCCCAGTGCGCCACCTGCGACGGCCCGCTGTACAGTGGCGAGGTCGTCGGCGTGGTTGGTGGGGGCGACTCCGCCGCCGACGAAGCCCTCGTCCTATCTCAGTACGCCGAGAGGGTCATGCTCTTCCACCGCCGCGATGAGTTGCGGGCGCAGCAGTCTCTAGTCGACCGCGTGATGTCCGAGCCAAAAATCGAAGTGGTCTGGAACTCCGTTGTCGAAGAAGTTCTGGGAGAAAACACTGTCTCCGGTGTCCGAGTCGCCGACCTCTCTTCGGGAAATCAGGGAGCCCGGGAACTCTCTGGACTCTTCGTCTACGTCGGCCTCGTTCCCAACTCCGGTCTCGCCCACGGGCTTCTCGAAACTGATGGCGGCGGACACATTCCGGTAAGCATTAATATGGAAACCGCCGTACCCGGTGTCTACGCCGTCGGCGACATTCGCCAGCATTCCTCCTCCCAGCTCGTCTCCGCCGCAGGCGACGGCGCAACTGCGGCCATTGCTGCTTGGCGCTATATCGCAGGCAAGAGTTGGGCCTAGCCGAATCTCGGCTCAATCTACGATTATCTTTCAGCCAGAATGGAGGGCATTATGGCCACAGAATATGTTGACCTCGTCGACGAGCAGCTCAGAAACAGCAAGACCATCGCCGTTGTCGGCCTTTCCAACAACCCGGACCGCGATAGCCACCGCGTCGCCAGCTACCTGCAGACCCAGGGCTATCGCATCATCCCCGTAAACCCGGTAATTGAGGAAGCACTCGGGGAAAAGAGCTACCCCGACCTGAAGTCCGTACCCGAATCCATAGATATGGTGGACGTCTTCCGCCGCTCCGACCAGGTCATGCCGGTCGTTGATGAGGCCATCGAGGTCGGCGCCCGCTACATCTGGATGCAGGACGGCGTCATTAACGAGGAAGCCAAGGCCAAGGCCGAAGCCGCAGGCATCCCCGTGATCATGAACGACTGCGCCCTGCGTCAGCACCGCCGCCGCTTCGGCGGGGCATAGTAACCCACCAACCATGCCTGACCAAAAGGCCGCTGGCTCTTTCGACCAGCGGCCTTTGCGTTTTCCTGTCGTTAGACGGCCTTCACTTGTACTGAGGCGCCTTGAAGTCCTCCAGCGGCAAGGTTATCGGTGCCTCGACCACTGAACCGTCAGGGTTAACCTTGACCCCCACAATGGGGCCCAGTTTCTCGTTGAACACTTCAACAACTGGTTGGTCGGCGCCGCCCACGCGCTTCACCCATTCGGGCATCAGAGAGCCAAGAACCGCCTGCTCGAATGCAAAGTCCTGCAAATCCGGCGAGAAGGGCTTGTAGATCAAGCCGGCATCGGTGTTCTTGAGCAGGCTCTGTTCATGCTGGATGGAAGCGGTCCGTAACTCCTCCAATTCATTAATCGCGGCTTCCTCCAGCACGATGTTCTGCAGATCTTCTGGCAGCTTGGCCCACTCGTCCTTGTTCATCACAATAGCCGAGTTGTCCCAGCTGATCACGGGACCGTTGATGTAATCGGTAACCTCGTACCACCGCTGACCAAACCCGGCATCGCCGCCAGTCATTGCGGCATCAAGAATTCCCCGCTCCAGGGCCGTATACACCTCGGTGAAGGCCATGAACTGGGCATCGGCTTCCATACCCTCCAACCAGCTGGACATCGCTGCGGTCGGGGTGCGTATCTTCTTCTTCTGCCAGGCCTCAATCGTGTCCAGCGGGTCCTTGCTGAAGAAGAAAACATTGTTTCCCGAATGCCAGTTCAGGGAAATGTACTGGCCTCCGTCCGTAGCCTGCACAGCCAGGTCCTTCAATTCCGGAGTGACGTGCGCCATTCCTATGTAGTTGTGTTCCAGGGAGGGATATATCCCGAACAGACTGCCGATCTCAATGGCTGGGAAAGCGCCGGCGATGTATTGGGCGATATCCGCCATGGCCAGTGTTCCATCCGCCACTAGGGTGTGGACATCAGGGCCGGCAAGACCCAGCTCAGGGAAGGAGGTCGTTACGAGGTTGAGCTGTCCATTGGTGCGCTCCAACACCCGCGGAAACATAAAGTTTTCTTTGAGTGCACACCACAACAGGGCACGGTTGATGCATGCGTACTGGATGTCGATATCCAGTCCCTCGGACACCAGTTGCGTTGGGTTCTCTAGGTTGGCCCGCTCCAATACGCTCTGGTAATACTGGGATTCGAAGATGTAGGCATGCTTCTCAATCGCTTCCAGGGTAACGTTGCCGTCGAAGTCGCCCAGCGCAGGATCGGGAGCCGGCCCCGCCAGTTGCCCAAAATCTCCCACGAATATGGCTCCGGGCCCATTGGCGTGTTCATCAGCGTAGGCCTGCAGTGCCGCCGATACTCCATCCATGCTTTCGGATTCTTCCTGCATTGCCACAGGTGTGGCTGTTGGCGGCGCTTGGGTCGGAGGCGCTGCGGTCGGCGCTGATGTCGCGGCCGGAGCTTCTGTAGCTGGTTCGGCAGCTCCCCCGCAGGAGACGACTAAGGCCAGCAGCAAGATCGCTAGGGGCATCAACAGGAACTTTCGCATAGCAATACTCCTACCCGGTTTGAAATGCTTTCCTTTTCAACTGCCCGGTGTTGACCTACCTCCGCCAAGAAGATTACGAATTACACTTATATTTTTCAATTGCTGTATTATGCTTCAACATAATAGCTTGTCAATGCAGCGTATTGATTATTTGTATGCCGCAATAGGTCGATTTTTGCGCGTCCGCCCACAATCGCCCTCCACATAAAAATGGCCGTTCACCGGGCAATTCTCCATTACCATAGACAATCTCACTTTGGAATCAATATAATCAGCCCCACAGAAGGGGTAGTGCGCCTGAGGCGTATGACCTCCCTCGACCCAATGTGGCCAGACTTCAAGGCAGGAGAGACTTCTATGGCCAACCAAGATATCGAGCTTATGGCTCACCTCATGCGCCGCGCCGGGTTTGGCGCAACCTACGAGGAAATCGAACGGCGTGCGGCAAACGGCTACGAGGCCACCGTCGATGAGCTCCTCTCTCCCCTGGAACAGCCCGACATAGACAGGCACATTCTCGAACGCTACTTCGTAGACTGGAAGGAAATGAACGCCCTGGAAGTTAACCAGGCGTATCTGACCTACCGCATGATCAACACCCAGCGCCCCCTCCAGGAAAAGATGACCCTGTTCTGGCACGGCATCTTCTGCACCGGGAATTCCAAGTGCGAGCATGGCCGCCAGATCCAGGACCAGTTGGACATGTTCCGGGCCATTGGAATGGCTAGCATGCGCGACCTGCTGCTGGAGTTGTCCCGCGACCCGGCCATGGTGTTCTACCTGGACAACTGCATGAGCCACAAGGACGCCATCAACGAGAACTGGGGACGTGAGCTCCTGGAACTCTTCTCCATGGGCGTCGGAATGGATGGCCATGCCAACTACTCCGAGGATGACGTCAAGGAAGCGGCCCGCGCCTTCACCGGCTGGACCATTACCAACGCCATCCCGCGCTACCCCTATGGTCGTTATCCGTCCCAGTTTGTCTTCAACCCCGCCGATCACGACGAGGACGAAAAGAGCTTCCTGGGCGAGACCGGCAACTTAAACGGCGAAGAGATTATCGACATCATCGCACGGCAGCCGGCCACCGCCCGGTTTGTCGCCAGACACCTGTACAATTTCTTCGTCGCCGACGAACCGCAGGTCCCGGCGTGGCAGGAAACTCCCCCTCGCGACCCAGAGGCCATCAAGATGCTCGAAGACTCGTACTTCGAGTCCAATTACGACCTGACCGCCATGCTGCGGACCTTGTTCAACTCGGAATTCTTCAAGAACGCCCGCTTCGCCAAGGTCAAGAGCCCGGCAGAGACGGTGGCAGGCACCATGCGGCTGGTGCAGGACTTCACTCATCCCAAGCCCGGCCTGCATCCCATCGCCATGGAAATTCGCTACATGGGCCAGGATCTGATGAACCCGCCCACTGTTGAGGGTTGGCACACTGGCGCAGAATGGATTGACAGCGGCACCCTGGTGGAGCGCATCAATTTCGCCGCCGACCAGCTGGGCAACACCGACCTTCCCGGCGTCCGTGCCATCATCGACCGCCTGAGTTCCGAGGGCATCACCGATCCCCAGGCTTTCGTTGACCGCTGCCTGGACATGGTAGGTTCCTACCAGCTTCCAGATGAGACCCGGGACTACCTGGTAGACCACATCGAGAAGGGCGGTCAATTGCAGACCGGCACTGAGGACTACTCCCGCCGCGTCGGCCAGACCCTCCAGCTCATCGTCGCCACCCAGGAATTCCAGTTCGCGTAAGCGAGTGAACTCATCGAGTGAGGGACGCATGATCAACCCTCACTCGATTGGGCCCTGATCCTCACTGGCGGAGATTGGCATGGGCAGACTGGATGGCAAGGTTGTTCTCATCAGCGGCGGGGCCAGAGGCCAGGGCGCCGTTGAGGCCCGAATGATGGCCCAGGAAGGCGCGAGAGTCGTCATCGGCGACATTCTCGACGACCTCGGTCGCCAGGTGGAAGCCGAGTTGGCCGAGGCCGGCCTCAACGTGACCTACGTTCATCTCGATGTCACCAGCGAAGAAGACTGGAGCGCAGCCGTTTCGGCCGCTGTTTCCGCCTACGGACACCTGGATACCTTGGTCAACAATGCGGGCATTCTCATCCGCAAGGGCATCGAAGACACCACGGTCGAGGATTGGGACCGGATAATGGACATCAATGCCAAGGGAGTGTTCCTTGGCACAAAGGCTGCCATCCCAGCCATGCGGGAGGCAGGTGGCGGGTCAATCGTGAATATTTCGTCCACGGCCGGGCTGGTGGGCAGCCCCGAGGGGTCCTCTAGCTACACCGCCACCAAGGGCGCCGTCCGGCTCCTGACCAAGTCCACCGCCATCCAGTACGCGCCCGAAGGGATCCGATGCAACTCGGTCCATCCCGGACCCATCGACACCGACATGATTCGCGACACCTTCTCCGACCCTGAACGGTGGGAAGCGCGAATGCGCCGCCTGCCACTGAAACGGGTCGGCACCTCGGAAGACATCGCCTACGGCGTAATTTACCTGGCATCCAACGAGTCGTCCTTCGTAACCGGTTCCGAGCTGGTTATCGACGGCGGCACGACTGCCGAGTAGAAACCCTCCGTTCCCATCTATGGCACGGCTACAACAGACCTAACAAGGAGTGGCCAGACAATGACTTCAACCAAGAAAGACCCAGTGTTGGTTGTACTACAGCTCTCGGGCGGCAACGACGCCCTGAACACCCTGATACCATACGGCGACCCTTTCTACGCTGACAACCGCCCCACGGTGCGGGTCTCCGACGAACAGGTCCTCCGCCTCAACGACTACGTCGGCCTGAACCCTGCCATGGGTCCCCTTAAGGATCTATACGACCAGGGCAAGATGGCTGTAATCCAGGGCATCGGCTATCCGAACCCCAATCGCTCCCACTTCCGCTCCATGGACATCTGGCACACCTGCGAGCCGGACAAGGTCGGGCTGGAGGGCTGGATTGGTCGGTCCATCCGTGACGTTGACCCCAGCGCTGAGAACGTGCTGACTGGCGTTAACTTCGGTCGCGGTCTTCCCCGCTCCATGGCTGCCCCACAGGTCCCGGTCGCCTCGGTGGGCAATCTGGAAACCTACGGTGTGCTTACCGGCATCGAAGAGGAAGAGCGAGACGACGCCCTCGACCTGTTCTCCCGCATGTACTCGCCTGCCGTGGGCCGTGGCTCCGTTGTCGACTATCTGTCCCACACCGGCATGGACGCGCTCAAGGGCGCAGACATCCTCGCCACCGCCCCCGCCATGTACGACTCGACCGTCGAGTACGGCAACGACTCGGTGGCTCAGTACATGCGCAACATCGCGATGGTCCACCTGGCCAACCTCGGCACCCGCTTCCTGTACACCACCGCTCCCTACAATAGCTTCGACACCCATGCCGGGGAGCTCAGCGCCCATGCCAAGCTGTGGAGCGACACCTCTCGCGCCATTTCCAGCTTCTATCAGGACATCAGCGAGAAGTCTGCCAGCGACAACGTCGTCCTGCTGGTATTCACCGAGTTCGGTCGCCGCGTGCACGACAATGGCTCGGGCACCGACCACGGCTCCGGTGGAGTCGCCTTCGTCGTCGGCGACCACGTGAAGGGCGGACTGTATGGTGAATACCCCTCCCTCGCCGCGAACCAGCTCTTGGAGGGCGACCTTCACTTCAACAACGACTTCCGCGGCCTCTACTCCACCCTGCTGGAACAGTGGCTCGGCCTCGACGCAAAGCCGATCGTCGGCGGGACCTTCGAGCAGATGGACTTCATCGCCGCCTAGATTCCCGCTCTCATTCTGCCCACCCTGATCCTCCCCCCATGAGGCGGAGGGTTAAGGTGGGGTGAATCGGCGGCTTGGGAATCCTGAGGCGACACTCGACTTAAGCGAGGTAACGATGGCAACGCAGACTATCGGAATCACATTCCAGTACAGCCATACCATCGGGCGTGGCGAATTCTCCGGCCCCGGCTTCCGCAACCCCGTTGCCGTTGCCCTGGGTGAAGACGACACGATGTACGTCGTCAACCGCTCCTACGAGTACCGGCCCGACGGCAAGCGCATCACCATCTGCACCGTTGACGAAGACTACGTCGGCGAGTTCGCCCGTGGCGTACACACCGCCGGCGAAACCGAGGAAAACGAAGACGACGGCTCTCTCATCTGGCCCACGGCCGTCGCTATCGACAGCAAGGGTAACGTCTACATCGCAGACGAATGGCTGAATCGCATCTCCATGTTTGACCGCGACGGCGAGTGGCTCGGCAAGTGGGGCTCCAAGGGCACCGGCGACGGTGAGCTTGACGGACCCTCCGGCATGGCCTTCGACGCCGACGACAACCTCTACATCGTCGACAGCAAGAACAACCGCATCCAGAAGTTCACCGGCGATGGTCAGTTCATCTCCAAGTTCGGCGCCACCGGCTCAGCCGAGGGACAGCTGAACCTGCCCTGGGGCATCTCCGTCGACGGCGAGGGCAACATCTTCGTCGCTGACTGGGGCAACGACCGCATCCAGAAGTTCTCCGCCGACGGTCGGTTCCTGCACCAGTACGGCCAGGGCGACCTGCAACGGCCCACCAGCGTCGACACCGACAGTCAGGGCCTCGTTTACGTCGCCGACTGGGGCAATGAGAAGGTCCGCATTTACAGCCCCGAGGGCGAACTTGTTTCCACCCTCACCGGCGATGCCACCATTTCCAAGTGGGGCAAGGACAAGCTCGACGCCAACTCCGAGATGTGGGAAGAGCGCGAGATCGCCCAGGGCATAGAGCGCGAGAAGGATTTCTGGGGTGTCTGCTACGTCGAAGTCGACGACCAGGATCGCCTCTTCGCCGTCGAGTCCTGCCGCAACCGCATCCAGATCTACCGCAAGCAGCAGCCAATGTTCTTCGGCGGTCGCCTCTAGGCCGCACGGCCTTCCCTTTCACGGTATTGCCAACCTGAAGGGGGACTGACAAGTCCCCCTTTCCATTTTTCCTACCCCACGAACCTGTCGAGGAACATTGACAACACCAGAGCAGCTATCCACAAAACTGAGACAATTGGGCATTCGCCAGACTCCCCAACGTCTCGCCATCGCAGAAGTGGTCGTAAACTCCGGCGACCACCCTTCGGTCAAGGAAATCTATCAGCGGGTTAAGGAATTCTTCCCGTACGTAACCCTCGCCACCGTATACTCCACCCTCGAAACGCTGGAGCAGGCGGGCTTCGTGCGCGCCCTTCCCTTCCAGAAGCAGTCCCGCTACGACGCCAACCTTTCCCCTCATGCTAACCTGGTCTGCGTCGGATGCGGCGGTGTGGTCGACTCCAACGCCGGAGAGGAAATAGTAACCCGGCTGAAATCTCAGCTGGAGAATTCCTCTGACTTCGAATTCACCGGCCAGCGAATCGACTTTTACGGATGGTGCCGCGCCTGCGCCGACCGTAGAAATCACAAAGCTCGCATGGCGGAGAACGACGCCCCAACCTGCTGAGGCGCAACGCCCGTTCGTCACGCCAGGTTTTCGATATCTACGGGCTCAACCGGCTCCGCGAGATCAAACCCGAACACCTTGGAATAGAAATACAGCTCGGCCTCCAGCGCCCGCTTGATGTTCTCCGACCGCCTGAACCCGTGCTGCTCTCCCTCGAACGGCACATACGCGGTGGCAAGACCCTTGGCCTTCACCGCCTCGAACATCATCTCCGCTTGGTTGGGCGGCACTATTTTGTCCTCCAGGCCCTGCAGCAACAGCAGTGGGCACGAAAGCAGATGCGTGTGGTTGATGGGTGAGCGCTCCACGTAAAGGTCTTGCCTCTCAGGATAGGGCCCAACCAGGCTATCCAGGTACCGCGATTCGAACTTGTGCGTTTCCTTGGCCAGCGCCTCCAGGTCGCTTACCCCGTAATGGCTGGCCCCCGCCTTGAACGCATCGTGAAAGGTAAGGGCAGCCAATGTCGTGTAACCGCCCGCACTACCGCCGTCGATTGCAAGCCGGTCCCCGTCCACGTCGCCTCGCTCCCCAAGGAACCTTGCAGCATTTACGCAGTCCTCCACATCAACGATGCCCCAGGCCCCATTCAACCTTCGCCTGTACTCAGTCCCGTACCCCGTGCTCCCTCCGTAGTTGACGTCAACCACCCCAAACCCCCGGCTCGTCCAGAACTGTATGCTCAGGTCCAGCCCCGTTGACGCGGCCGCAGTGGGTCCCCCATGGCTCTTCACTAGCAGCGGTGGCCTCTCGGCGCCCGGTGCATCAAACTCCGGATTGCGTGGTGGATAATAGAACGCGTGGGCACTCCTTCCTGCAGCGGTCTCAAATTCCACCGCTTCGGGACGAGACAGATATGCCTGGTCTACCTCGAGTTGATGTGCCCGCCGCAGGGTTTCCACTTCGCCGGTAGCAACGTCCAGCGACATGATCGATATCGGCTTGTCAGGAGCCCCGGCGGAAAATACCACCCTTTGCCCGGAGGTTCGTAGCTCGCCTCTGCCCATCTCGGAATACGGAATGTCCAGATGGGTGAGCCGGCCTGTACTCGTATCGATGACTCCAATGTTCCAGATTCCATTCTCAACGTAGCTGCAGATGACCCGCCCGTCGTCTAAAAGACCGTACGCGGCTGGATCAAAGACCCACTGTGGGCGGGCGAACTCCGCCTCCATTTCCAGGATTGGTGCAACCTCGCCGTCGCGCCACCGGTACAAATTCCACCACCCGTTTCGGTCGGACACAAATAGCAGGTCACCTTGCCGAGACCACATGGGCTGCAGCACTGACTCCTCGCGCCCGCCTGTAATTGTGCGCACCTCGCCCAACGACCCGTCTTCCGAAATCTCGGCCACCAAAAGGGTGGTTCCGTCCCATGGCATGTTGGGATGGTCCCATTGCAACCACGCCAGCTTCCCACCATCGGGACTGATGCGGGGCGCGGCGCAGAAGTCGGAGCCTGAGTACAGAATCTCCTGTGGGTCCACTCCTTCTTTGTCCACCGCGACTATCGCGTTCACCGGCTCATTATCGCCGACGTGGTCTTCCCGAACGCAGACGATGCGAGATCGCCTTGAATCAAACACCCCATCGGCGTAGCGCAAGTCAGCCTCCGGAGTAATGGCCTTCGGTTCGGTTCCGGGATCTTGTCGATACATCCGTTGGTCGGCAAAATTCGAGAAAAACACCACACCGTCCGCCACCAGGAATGCCCCGCCGCCGTATTCATGGACTCGTGTCCGCACACTGAAGGGCTCAGGAGTAATGTCGACTGTTGTGCCTTCGGGGCTCCTTCTCACCACGACCATGCGGCCGCCTTCCGAGGGACGCATTTCGACCCAGTAAATGTCATCACCGTCGAGTGCAATCTGCCCCAATCCAACCGCCCCCGAGACTATCAGGTCAGTGGTAATGGGGGATTTCCATGAACCATAAGGCGCGACTGTCGGCATTATTGCTTCTCCGTTTTCTGGTAACTAGGAATAGCGTTCCAATCCATGCGGTTTTTCGCCACCCAACTCTTCATTCCCGCCCGCGGGAATCCAAGTCCCGCATCATTCCTGACCACAACATCTGATCCGAAACGACGCCCTGCTGAATTCTCTCCCTTGCCTCCAGCTATAGTTTGTCGTACAATTGTTCTGATGAAAGTAACCCTGAACAGCCCGATTGCCCTGTCTCAATCAAAGACCAACAAATGGCGGGTTTGTTACACAACGTTACAAAATGTTACACCGTCACGTGACGGCTTCCAGATGAGACAATGAGACTGGTCTCTCCCGACTGTCATCCAACCAAACGCATGAGGTTTCGTTCCATCCCATCTGCCCAACGATTGGGGCTCGGGGTGAAAGCCACAATCCAGGGACGCCTGACCGACCGGACCACCTGATTCAGAATTCTGCCATAAGAGCGCGATCCTTGACAAAATCATACATCTTGAACTGCTGGCCAGTCACGTTCGCAAGTAGAACTTCCTCGCCGTATTGTTCGCCTGACAAGTCGATCCTGCCGACGGGATACCGCCTAAACTCGGCTGGCGAGCTAGACAAGAACCCCTGGTTTAGGAGATCAAGGGACCAGATTTCTGAGGGCAGCTTGTTCCGCACGGCCGGTGTTCCGCAGTTGGCAGGACTTTGGTGACAATTCCCGGTTGCTATCCATCGCCACGGCCATTTACCATCTTTATGAAGGTTGATTCCTTTCTGCCGACGTTGCCCATCGCAGAGGACCCCCGCCGACGTGCGCAACCTCAAATGAATTCACAGAACTTAACACCCTTGGGAGAAATCCTCTCTGTAGGTCCAAGGGCCCGACTTGAATTTGAGATAATGGCCGGAAATGGCCGCCTTTGACCGGGATATTGAGAATGCCCCTCCATGCGCTGCCCCCAAAGTCAGCCAAACTGGGTAGACCTGCAAGTATCGTCCTATTTGGTTGACCCACACAGTGCTTCACCGTATATTGGCCCTTACCAACCCGGAGGATTTCCATGTCGGCGCCCGTTTCAGGTCACCTCGACATCTCTGCCGAACTCCCTCCTCCCATCGTGGAGGAAGTCAGTCCCGGCATCTACGCCTACATCCAGCTGGATGGAAGCTGGGGCCTCAACAACACCGGGTTCATCACTGGTGCCGATGCGGTCTCCGTCGTGGACACCTGCTTTACCGAAGCCCGGACTCGTGCCTTCTTGTCTTCCATTGCCAGCGTTACCGAACTTCCCATACGCACGCTGGTCAACACTCATCACCACGGCGACCACACCCACGGCAATTACCTGCTTCCCGAGGCCTCCATCGTAGGCCATGAGCTCTGCCGTCAGACAGTCATCGATACTGGCCTTCACACCCTCCATCCACTCTTTCCTGGCGTGGTCTGGGGCAACTTGGAACTCGCTCCCCCCTTCATCACCTTCCAGGATCGGCTCGACTTGTACGTTGACGGCCTCAAACTGGAGCTCCATTACATGGGCCCTGCCCATACCACCAACGACGTCGTGGTATGGATTCCCGACCGACGCCTCCTTTTCACCGGGGACCTCGTCTTCAATGGCGGCACTCCCTTTGTGGCAATGGGCTCGATCTCCGGCTCTCTGGTTGCCGTGGAACGCCTTCGCCAATTCGACGCCGAGGTTATAGTTCCGGGGCACGGCTCTGTATGTGGCCCGGAAGTTATGGACGACATCGAGGCGTATCTCACTTTCGTTCAAGAAACTGCAAGGGAAACATTTTCGTCGGGCCTGTCTCAGCTGGACGCTGCCCAGCAAACAGATCTGGGCAGATTTGCCGACTGGCACGACACCGAGCGAATAGCCGGAAATCTGCATCGCGCGTACTCCGAACTTCGGGGCGAACCTCTCGGCACTGTGCTCGACCTCGGCCCGATCGCCAGCGACATGGTGACCCTTAACGGAGGCGAGCCCGTCCGTTGCCTGGCTTAGGGACCAAACAGAACCGAAAGTAATCGCCCGGCGTATACTTGGGTGTATCGCCAACTGGCAATTTAGCTTCTCTATTATGATGAAACCTTTCCACACTCGTAACATTGCGGCTACCATAGGTTGGGCGCTTCTCTTTTCCCTGTTGACGCTCGCCATTGCAGCCTGCGGCGGGGATTCTGCTACCTCAGAGCCTCCCGCGCCGGCGCAAGCGACCCAGCCGCCCGCTACTTCGGCGCAAGCCGACTCGACTCCCGACAGTCCGACTTCTGCCCCTCCATCCACCGCAGAAATTTCTGTTCAGGCGACCGAGTCACCCATTCCCGAGCCGACAAAGACGCCGGTACCCGCTCCCACGTCTATCTGGCCCACACCCGCTGAAACCCCGGAGGCAGAAGCCACCCCGGAACCCCAACCCGCACCTACCGAGCTGGCAGCCACCGAAGTACCCACCGCGGTGCCCGAGGCTACTCAGCCACCGGCGCCTGCTGCCACCTCCACACCGGAGCCGACGGAAACCTCTACCCCTGAGCCGACTGATACTCCGACTCCGGAACCTACATCAACGCCCACGCCCGAGCCCACTTCCACCGCTACTCCCACCCCTGAACCGGCTCCTCCGGAGAATGTGGCGCCCCTGTTTACATTGCCAAGCGCTCTGGACGGTTCCCAAATCAGCCTGGAGTCGTATCGAGGGGACAAGAATGTGGTCCTGGTGTTCTACCGTGGCTTCTGGTGAACCTTCTGCCGTGCGCAGCTCGTTGAGCTGCAAGATGACTACGACAGACTTTCCGGATTGAACGCTGAGATCCTGGCGATTAGCGTGGATGACCTTTCCCAGGCCAGCTTCGCAGTAGAAAGGCTGGGCCTGGACTTCCCTGTGCTGTACGATGAGCCGGCGGAAGTGGTCAAAACGTACGAGGTTTACAATTCTGGCGGCGGATACGCCAATCCCAACGTGTTTATCGTTGACATCAATGGCTCCGTAGTCTGGCACCACAGAGCGTCGGCCTCCCACCGCACTCCCAACAGCGACATCATCAGGCAGTTGGAAGAACTGAACTCATAAGAATGACATCCCAGCGGAAGTTTGAGCTATGAATTCCACCGTCTCCGCCATGATCCCAAGCAGATTCAAGCGGATCGGGCTGACAATCGCGCTTCCTCTTGCCATCTTGGCTCTGGCAGCGTGCGGCTCCGCAGCTGAACCCGAGGCCACTTCGGCACCTTCGGCAACTGCAGTCCCCGCTGCCACCGCCGTGGCAAGTGAACCGGCGCCGGCGGCGACAGAAGCACCAGCGGCGGCGGCGATGTTGGCGCCCACCTTCGAACTGCCAAACGCCATGGGCGAAACCGTCAGTCTGGCTTCGTACGCGGGCGACAAAAATGTCGTTCTAGTCTTCTACCGGGGATTCTGGTGAACCTACTGCCGGGGGCAGCTCGTTGAGCTGCAAGAGGACTATGAGGCAATCACGGCACTGGATGCTGAAATTCTGGCAGTCAGCGTGGACAGCCTTAGAGGCGCCCAGAGAGCAATAGAAGCCGTCGGCCTGGAGTTCCAAGTGCTGTCCGACCCAGAGCATGAGGTGGTGGAAGCCTACGGCGTCTGGAACCTGTTCCAGAATGAACTCCCGGCCCCAGCGACATTTATTATCGACAAGCAGGGAGCCATCCACTGGGAATACGTCGGCAAGACGTCTGCCACAGACCGCGCCGACAACGACGAGATAATCGCCCAACTGCAGCAGTTGAGCTGAAAGCGGGCTGGGTGGCGGCTACGCGAACTTTGTCTCCACCCAGCCCTTCCCATCGAAAGGAGTCCAGAAGTGAGAGGTCAGCGTTAGGTTCTGGAACCTCCACTCGCCATTCACCCGGACATACTCCTCGTCGTAGCGAGCCGAACCCCATACCGCCTTGTCTCCCTCCGCATATGTACAGGGCTGGAACAGATACCAGACGCCTGTGGCTCGGTCTCCGTCCACCTCGATAATCGGATTCAGCACCATGTGGATGGCGAACGGCAGGCGGTTGGGAGCGTTCTTGAAGAACGCACGAATGGCCTCCCGACCCTCGTTGCGCCCCCTTTCCCTACCGTCCCAAACGGCGTCTTCAACGAACAGCTCAGCAAGGGCATCGGCGTCGTAATTGTCATCGCAATAGGCGCAGTACCTGTGCTTCAGCTTCTTGATTTCTTCAATGTCCTCAAGGACTCGGATTCTTCGTTCCAAATCTTCAGAAGGCATGACCCCTCCTATGTGGGTTTCTTCTATAGCGCCGTCCAGCCACCGTCCACCAGCAACAGGTGGCCGGTGGTGGCCCCGGAAGCAGGGCTTGCCAGATATATGGCCGCCCCGACCAATTCCTCAGGCTGCATGCGCCGACCCAATGGCATCCGGTCTGCATATTCCGCCTGCAACTGCTCTGGCGTGCGGTTATAGGCGGCCAGGACTCCCGGCGTTTCAGTAGGCCCGGGCCCTATGGCATTGACAGTGATTCCGTATTGCGCCCATTCGGCGGCAAGGGAGCGTGTGAGCCCGGCTACGCCGTGCTTGCTGGCGACGTATGGAGCCCTGTCTGCCGACCCAACTG
Organism: Dehalococcoidia bacterium; assembly: GCA_963667415.1. Lineage (GTDB taxonomy): Bacteria > Chloroflexota > Dehalococcoidia > Lucifugimonadales > UBA3495 > VXOI01. The sequence continues at coordinate 2,892,386 of OY763410.1, forward strand.
CGGAAAATTGAGAGCCGATATTGACGATGCGGCCCCAGCCCTGTTCAATCATGGGACGGGCCGCTGCCTGAGCGCAGAAGAACAGGCCCTTGAGGTTCGTGTCGACTGTGGCATCCCAGTCGGCCTCGGTAACTTCAATCGCTGGCTTGGGGATGCGGATGCCGGCGTTGTTGACCAGTATGTCCAGCTTGCCGAAGTCACTGACTACCCGGTCGACAACTGCTGGGATCCCCGGTATATCCAGCACGTCAAGTTCGTACGTGGCGCTCCTTCCACCGGCGGATTCAACCTTGGCTTGCGTGTCCTTGGCCAATTCCAGCCTAGACGGCATGTCGGACACAGCAACTTCGGCTCCCGCCTCGGCCAAGCCGATGGCCAGCGCAGCCCCGATTCCGCGTGCTGCTCCGGTGACCAGCGCGACCTTCCCTTCCAGGCTAAGCCCCGAATAGGCCATTTCCCCTCCATCATTTCAAAGGGTATCGATTCAAAAGATATCGATTTCGCGCCGTAGCATAGCACAAGGTCGCTACGGTTCCCTGCTGGCCATCCGCTTGCGCCCATACCCAAGCGGGAATAGAATCAGCGGGAATCTCAACTGGCGTCTGGCGAATTTCGCCAACCGAATGAAGGAATCTGGCAACCTGCAATGGCCGAAGCAGTACAGGCTACGGGCGGACACAGACAGAACCGTGGATTCATCCTCGGCTCTCTTACTTTCGGCCATGGAGTGGCCCATCTTTACGACCTCGGCTTTCCGGTCTTCCTGACCGCAATCGCCAACTCGCTTGGCCTCAGCACCTTCCAGGCGGGCATCATCCTAGGAATTCGCACCAGCGGCTCGGGGCTCGTAAGCATGGGAGCCGGAGTCCTGGTCGACCGGTTCAGGAATGAGTGGGGCGTCATGCTCACCGCCTGCATGGTGCTTAACGTCCTGGCCTTCGTCGTCATTGGGCTGTCCCCTAATCTGGCGATTCTGGTCATCGGCGTCTTACTGATATCAATCCCCGGGTCCCTGTGGCATCTGCCGGCCATCGCTTCGCTTTCCCGAAGATTCACAGACCGCCGTGCCTTCGCCATATCGATCCACAGCTTTGGGTCGACGGTGGGCAACGCTTTGGGGCCCATAGTCGCCGGCCTGCTGCTGTCGTACCTCCTCTGGCGCAACGTCCTCTTTCTCTACGCCATTCCCGCAGCCATCGTGGCTTTCTTTGTGTGGTGGTCCCTGAAGGACCTGGGCCGCGAGGAAGACCTGGGTATCGAAGCCGGGGAAAAGCGAACGATGCGGTCGCTAGGCATGGCGGGGCTTGGCCTGTTCAAGAACCCGGCGATGATGGCGCTATTGCTGGCTGCATCCCTCAGAGGGGTAGCCATCAACGCGATGTTCGAATGGACACCGTTCTACCTGGAAAGCGCAGTCGAAGACGGCGGACTTGGTCTCCCCTACATTTTGACTGGGGTACTGATGGGACTACTGACGGGAATGGGGGCTGTATCATCCCCCATCCTGGGACAGCTCTCCGACAGGCTTGGGCGTAAGCAGATTCTCGTCCCTGGGTTGGTGCTGGCGGCTGTACTGCCATTCGCCATCGCGCCGTCGGGCGACGGTGTCCTGCTCTGGCTGGTCATGGCAGGGTTGGGCCTGTTCAGCTTCGCCCTTCACCAGATCATGCTTGCCGCGATTCTCGACGGCGTGGTAAGAGGAACCGAGGCCACGGTGGCTGGACTGGTCTTCGGCATAAATGGCGCAGTTGGATTCGGGTCAACACTTCTGGCGGCCTCTATAATCGAACACTTCGGCGGCTACGGGTCGATGTACATGTACGTGGGGGCTCTCACGGCGTCAGCGGCGGCAATCGTAACACTTACCAAGTTCCCCAAGTACGATCCACAAGCGCCCTTATGATGCTCTCGACCCCTCCTCATTTCGGAACCCAGACAGGTCAGACTATCTATTGAACGATACCATCACATCTGTGCCCGGCATCGAGGTTGGGCATTACACTGACATCGACAACGCAACCGGCTGTACCGTGGTGCTTAGCCGAAAGGGCGCGGTGGGTGGAGTGGACGTTCGCGGAGGATCCCCGGGAACGCGGGAGACCGATCTGCTGCAGCCCACTCGCCGAGTAGACCAACTCTTCGCTGTTGCCCTCAGCGGGGGGAGCGCCTTTGGTCTGGATGCGGCTACTGGGGTGATGGCCTGGCTGGAAGAGCACGGAATCGGCTTCCGGGTCTCTCCGGAGATCATCGTGCCGATAGTGTCATCGGCCATCATCTATGACCTGGGACTGGTAACGTCGAAGGTTCGACCGGGGCCGCAGGCCGGACGAGCAGCCTGCGATGCAGCGACCAAGGGACGGCTGGCCGAAGGAACCGTGGGAGCGGGCACCGGCGCCACTGTGGCCAAGACCGGAGGGACGGCACGGGCGGTCAAGGGCGGCATAGGGTCAGCGAGCCTTCGGTTCGACAATGGCGTCTCCATAGGGGCGGTGGTCGCAGTAAATGCCATTGGCGGGATCTGGGACTATACTACTGGGCAAGTGGTCGCCGGGCCGAGACGGGAAGGCGGCGGGTTCGACGATCCGGTAGGCATACTCCTGGATGGAACTCCGCCCGCTTCGCCGACGGGACCGGTGAACACGACCATCGGAGTCGTGGCTACAGACTCGGTATTGAGCAGGGAGGAGACCAACTACCTTGCGCGAGTCAGCCACGATGGACTGGCAATGACCATCCGGCCCTGCCATACGATTAGAGACGGGGACACAATGTTCGCCATGGCAACCGGCGAGTCGGGTGTCCGGGCCGACTTGACGTCTCTGGGCGCAGCGGCGGCGGAGGTCACAGCGCAGGCGGTGCTGAGGGCCGTCCGGAAGGCCACCGGGCTGGGTGGCATCCCGGCGGTCTCTGAACTCTAGGCCATTCATCCCGGCGGTGCGGGACTTACCCTTATTAAGAAAGGCTGATGCCATCCGGCATGAGAATCCTCAGTTCCAAAGATGAAATGCGGTCGGCGTGCGCACACGCGGCGCGACCTGTCGGCCTGGTGCCAACTATGGGGGCCCTGCACGCCGGGCACCTGTCGCTGGTGGACCGGGCGCGGTCAGACTGCAAGTTCGTCGTGGTGAGCATCTTCGTCAACCCAACTCAGTTCGGTGAGGGGGAAGACTTTGCGGCGTATCCCCGCGACCTCGACGCCGACCTCGAGATGCTGCGGCAGCGTGGCGTGGATTTGGTGTTTACGCCGAACGTGGCGGAGGTGTACCCGCCGGGGTTCGACACCTGGGTGGATGTCGGCCCCGTCGCCGAGCGGCTGGAGGGAACGGCACGGCCGGGGCATTTCCGTGGGGTGGCCACGGTAGTTTCCAAGCTGTTCGGCATCGTGCGGCCGGACCGGGCATACTTCGGGCAGAAGGACGGGCAGCAGACGGTGGTGGTCCGCAAGCTGGCCCGCGATCTCGACATGGGCATCGAAATTGTGGTTGCGCCAACGGTCAGGGAGCAGGACGGGCTGGCGATGAGCAGCCGCAACGTCCGGCTGAACACCGAGCAACGGCAGGCGGCTGCCGTGGTCTACCGGGCGCTGTCGTCGGGCAGGGAAAAATGGTCGATGGGCGAGAAGGACGCGTCGGTCATTCGCAACGCCGTCCGCCTGGCGCTGGCCGAAGAGCCGATGTTGGGTGCGATCGATTATGTCAGCCTGGCCGCCGGGGACACGCTCGAAGAGCTGGAGACAGCGACGACCGGGGCGATGCTGTCGACAGCGGCGCATCTGGGCCTGGTAAGGTTGATCGACAACCTGGTACTGGAGTAGGGCGGCCGTTTTCGGAACCCTGTTCCGGCAATTCCGCGCCCTGGTACAGGGATTCCTCAGCTATCCATCAGTTCGCGGACGGCCTCGGTGAGGGCGGGGATGACACGCTCCCAATCGCCGACCACGCCGTATCGTGCGTCCTTAAAGATGTTGGCGTCGCCGTCCTTGTTGATGGCGACGATGCACTTCGCCCCTGAGCAACCGGCCATGTGCTGGCTGGCGCCGGAGATGGCGACGGTGATGTAGAGGTCAGGGGTGATGGCCTTGCCGGTAAGGCCGACCTGGTAGGACGAGGGAACCCAGCCTGAGTCCACGGCGGCTCGGGAGGCACCAACTGCGCCGCCCAGCAACTTCGCAAGTTCTTCCAGTCCTGAGAAGGGCTCGGGTCCACCGAGGCCGCGACCTCCGGACACAACGACGCGGGCCTCCTCCAGCTTCACGCCCTCTGATTCCTCGCGGACGGTCTCGACCACCCGGGTCTTTGCCTGGGAGGCGTCAAGCTCGACCGGGAAGGAAACGACCTGACCCTGCCGTGAGCTGTCGGGTTCGGCGGGCTCGTAGGCCTTGGGGCGGATGGCAGCTATCTGGGGGCTGCGCTCGCAACTGACGACGGCAACAGCGTTCCCGCCATAGACGGGGCGGTTGGCGAGCAGGGTGCCAGTGGACTCATCCACGGAGACTTCGAGGCAATCCTGGGCCAAGCCCACTCCGAGGCGGAAGGCGAGACGGGGGGCCAGTTCGCGACCCTCGGAAGTACGGGAGACCAGCACCACCCGGGGGTTGGCTTCGCGGCAGAGGGCATCCATGGCGGCGAGATACAGGTCGGGCTGGTAGTCTGCCAAGAGAGGGTGGTTTACTGCATACACCCGGTCCGCTCCGTGAGCGACAGCCTGCTGTGCGGTCGCGTCAACGGTATTGCCGAAGAGTCCTATCGACAACTCTTCGCCCAACGTGGTGGCCAAGCCTCGACCGGCGGCCAGCAGTTCGGCGGCGGTGGAATCGAGACCGTTCTCAGAAGTTTGACCGATTACGAGAACCCCGGCGGCGTCAGCCATTGCGGCCTCCAGAAAACAGCGGCAAGAGTTTGGGAGACAGTGGCCCGCCCGATTTTCGACAGGGCGGGCGCTGGAAAGCTAGATTATCTTTGCTTCCCGAAGCTTGAGGGCCAGGAGACGGCCGGAGTCGGCAGCGTCTTCACCCTCTATGATTTCACATTCCTGATCGCTGACAGGTATGAACAACTGGCGCAGGGTGATTCGGGCTTCCGAATCGGCTGCGTCCAAGCCAAGATCAGCCTTGGTCCAAACCGTCGGGCGCTTTCGGGTGGCGGCCATGATGCCGCGAAGGGTCGGGTAGCGGGGCTGGCCGAGCTCGTTGCTGACGGTGACCAGCGCGGGAAGGGATGCCTCCACGACCTCGAAGCCGTCGGGCACAATGCGCTCGACCACGGCCTTGCCGTCGACGACGTCGACCTTCTTGCCGAGGGACACGCAAGAGACGCCCAAGATCTCCGCCACACCGAGGGGAACCTGGGCGTTATCCCAGTCGGATGCCTGACGGCCGCAAATTATGAGGTCGAATCCCTCAAGCTTGCGGATGGCGGCGGCAAGAAGCTGGGCGGTCTGGAAGCTGTCTATGGTGTTCTCGAAAGAGTCATCCTGGAGAAGCACGAGTTCATCAGCGCCCATGGAGAGGGGCTTCTTCATTACATCCAGAGCGAACTCTGTGCCCGTAGAAATAACCGTAACGGTGGCTTCCTGAGCGTCCTTGATCTGCAAGGCAGCCTCAACGGCGTTTTCATCGAAGCCGTTGACCACCGGCGGAATGTTGGCGGGAGGAACGACGCGATTCGCGTTTTCGTCGATGCGAAATGCCGCCATGGGCATCTCGGGATCTAGGACCTGCTTGGCCAGAACAGCAATCTTCAATGCCATAAAAAAACCCCGCGGGGGTGGGTCGCCGGACTATGTGAAATATATCACTTACGGCTTTGGGGTGTCAATTTCGGCAGTTCGGCTTGGGGTTTTCACCACAGAGGGCACGGAGAGCGCAGAAACGAGATTTAACCGCCGAGGGCGCCGAGTTTTTTGTTTTGGGTTTGGGTGCGACAGGTCCTCCGGTTAGGCCTCTCGGGTTAGGCGCCGTCGGGGCGGGCCCAGAGGTGGGCGTGGAGGAAGCCGCCTTCGGCGGCCCAGGGGAGCAGGTTGCCGACTATGCCCCGGGGTTCGGGGACCTTTTTGTCGGCGATGCAGCGTTCCAGGTACTTGCGCAGGGACATGAAGGTGCTGAGGTGGTAGCCGGTTTTGGCGATTTCGGGTATGAAGTCGGTTACCATCTCATCGAGTTCCTGACGGGAGGTGGGCGGGTCATCGGAGACGGCGTCCTCGTAGTCGTCGCAGAAGTCCTCAGCGACGCGGCGCAGGCGGACTATGGCTAGGTCCTTGGCGAGTCTCTTCTCGAGGGCCCTCATGCGGCGGGGGATAGAGGCGAAGCTGTACATAGTCTTGTTCTCCTTGATGGTGTTGTCTGAATCAGGATTCTGGGATGGGTTTGTGGGTTTTTAATAACCCGCTCATTTCCGCTCATTTCCGCTCATTTCCGCTCATTGCGTATCTAAACGTTGATGGCGGCTGGAGGATTTTTCACCACAGAGCGCACAGAGAGCACGGAGATTTTTGGATTGGACTCCTTGCGGCGACGGTTCGCAGATTTGGGGCAGAGGGATTTTGGGTTGACTTTCTAAATTGGTACATATATTCTATTCACGGATGCTTGGAGAAATCAAGGGGCAGGTGTCAGCGAGTTTAGAATTGGGAGTTGGGCCGGCGTGGGTGTGGAGGAGCTGCTTCAAGATTGCGGGCTAAGGCGGTGATATAATTTTTGCGAAGGCTTGACTTGTTGTACGTTTTAGACTTTTCCAGCCTTTCTCCTGAAGTCGCAACAAGTGCAAATAGCGGAGGACTGACACCTTGAACACTATGAAGACTTTTCTCCTGCTGATGGTGCTATCGGCGATGCTGCTGGCAATTGGCGGCGCGGTGGGAGGGCAGTTGGGCATAATCGTGGCCCTGGTGTTCGCCATAGCAATGAACTTCGGAGCCTACTGGTTCAGCGACAAGATTGCGCTGAGCATGACCCACTCACACCCCATCACCGAGCAGGACGACCCGGAGCTTTACGGCATCGTGAGGCAGCAGGCGGAACTGGCGGATTTGCCGATGCCGAAGGTATACGAAATCGAGACGGACTCGCCCAACGCCTTCGCCACGGGACGGAGCCCGAACAACGCCGCCGTGGCGGTGACAACGGGGATTCGGCGGATCCTCAATCGGGAAGAGCTCGGCGCGGTACTGGCCCACGAAATGGCCCACGTGGGCAACCGGGATACGCTGATCATGGGTGTGGTTGCCACGATTGCAGGGGCGATCTCGATGCTGGCGTTCATGGCACAGATCGCGGCCATATTCGGGGGATTCGGCGGCAGCGATGACGACGACCGGGGCGGCAACATCTTCGGAATGCTGATCCTGGCGATCATAATGCCGATAGCGGCGGCGCTGGTGCGGGCGGCGATTTCAAGGACAAGAGAGTTCCAGGCCGACGCGACCGGAGCGCACACATGTGGCAACCCGCTGGCGCTGGCGAGCGCACTACAGAAGCTGGAGCGCGGGTCCGAGGTGCGGCCCATGAAGGTCGCCGAGGGCGCTTCCCACCTGTTCATCGTCAACCCGCTCAGCGGAAAGAACCTCGCCAACCTGTTCTCGACGCATCCGCCAACGGATGAAAGAGTCCGAAGGCTGGTTTCGATGCAGGTCGCTCCCAGGTTTTAAGACGTTTGCGTATAGCCAGTGCCATCCGCTCGACGTCGCTGACAGAGGAGCAGTCCGGGCGACGAAGGAGAGTCTAGCTTGGGCTGCTTGATAGCCCTGGGGCGGGTGCTGGGGCGTCTGGTGCTGGGCCTGGCCATCTTTGCCGGGTTGCTGCACTTCCTGGTCATTTCCAACTTCACCCAGAGGCTGGTCGATTCGGACGTATATGACGTCGCCATCAGCGACGCAGACGCGTACAACCGGATATACGACGAGGTGCTGGTCGACGAGGCGCTGTCCGACCAAGCAGAGGACCTGCTGGGCGGACTGGAAATCGACGCGCAGGAAGAGGCGGTGGAGCTTCTTCGGCAGGTGATGCCGCCGTCGTATCTGCAGGAGCAGACGGAAGACAACATCGACCGATTCACCGGCTTTCTGAACGGGGATGTCGAGAGGCTGGACATATACGTCGAGCTGAAGGAGCCGCTGGAACGGCTGGAACCTACAGTGGAGGCCGAGGTATACCGGTACATCGACGAACTGGAAATCGTCGAAGCGCGAGAACCGGGATGCTCGACTGCGACCACCGTGTGGCTGGCGGCCAATTCGGCCGAGCCGCTGGACCAACTTTCCGACGGCGTGTTGCCGGAAAGCGCCCCCTCGTTACAGGCAATGACCCGGGAGTGCCGCGAAAGTCAGTTCGAGCCGTGGTTCGAGCGCGTGGTGACCAATGCCGCGCTTAGTTCGCAGACCTCCATCCTGCTGCAATCGGCGAAGGAGGACCTGCGGGGGCCATTCGTGGAGGGCGATACCAGGGCATTCCTGAAAGCGGCGGTAACACCGCTGATCGGGCCGCTGGTGGAAGAGGCGGTGGCGGACATACGCCGAGAGCTGAAGCCGGGCGATCGACTGAACTTGATCGAGAAGATTGTAGAGGAGTCGGAAGACTTCACCCGGGAGGAGCTGGACGAACAGGCGGAGGGACTGCGCGACGGACTCGCGATTTCGAACGGAACCGGCAGGGTAATCGCCCTGCTGCTGATCGTGGTGGGCGGACTGCTGCTGGCGGCGGTGCACCTGCCGGACCCGGCGCAGGTGCTACGCTGGCCGGGGGTATCGCTGACGCTGGGCGGAGGCGTGTGCCTGGTCGCCGGATACGTGATGAACTCGGCGATTCCCAACCAGCTCAACCGGGCGATAACCTACTCCACGTCTTTCAGCGCAGACGTACCTGCATCGGCGGTGAACCTGGCGGGCGACCTTCTGGAGTCGTTCGGGCGGCAGGCCACGGCGGGGTTCCTGACGCCGGCGCTGGCGGTGCTGGTCGTGGGGGTGGCGCTGATTGCGGCGTCGTTCGCGGCGGAGGCACTGGTGGCGGCGGTGAAACAGGTGCTGCCGGGGTCGCGGGACAGGGGCTAGCGGCGAACTGAATATGGATACGAAGGGCCTCCGCTCGACGTGAACGGAGGCCCTTTCAGTTTGCCGGGGACGGCGGCTAGAACATGGCGATGGGGTTGACGGGGGAGCCGGTGACGTTTCGCAGGCGGAGGGGCGCGAGGGTCAGCATGAACTCGTAGCGTCCGTGGCGGGCGCAGGCTGCGGAGAGTTCCTCGAGGTTGGCGTTGTCGATGAACCACAGGCCGAGGCTGACGAGGCAGATGGTGTGCAGGGGGTTGCCGATGGTCTTGTAGGGGTTCGGGCGGGCGTCGTTGGAGGTGTCAGTGCCCATCATGGCGATGCCGCGTTCGCGGAACAGGGGAGCGCAGGCGGCCTGGTGGGCGGTCATCGGGTCGGACTGGGACGACGGACCGCGGTCGAGGCGCATGCGGTAGTTGCCAGTGCGGGTGAGGAGGATGTCTCCCTCCTCGAGCCGGACGCCGAGGGCGCGCTCCGCCTCCTCGAGGTCTTCGGGCATCACCGGTTCGGTGGGGTCGAGCCAGTCGACGCCCCTGACGGCGGGCAGGTCGAGCAGGACGCCGCGGGTGACGATGCCCTCGTAGGCGGCCTCGATGTTGTGGGACAGTGCGCCCTCGCGGGAGGTGATGAGGCTGGAGGGGACGCCGTTGTACATCAGGCCGTTCCAGGAGTAGTGGGACATGGCGTCGATGTGGGTGATGGTCTGGCCGTGGAAGACCATGCCGATGAATTCGCCAGCGCCGCGGCGGGTGTAACGGCGCTCGGGCGGGTCGGTGTCGCGGCCCTCGCCGCTGTCAACCATGAAGCGCTGCACCTGGTAGGTTACGTCGGGGGTCATTTCGGTAGTGATGGGGCGGGCGCAGCTGACCGTCTCGCCTTCGCTGACGAGGCCTACGGCGCGCTTGCGTTGGTCGGGGCCGATGTAGTTGAGGCAGCCGAGCTGGTCGTCAGGGCCCCAGCGGCCCCAGTTCTTGAGGGAGTCGAGCCAGTCCAGGACCTGTGATTCGTCGGGGATTGCTCTCGCCATGACGGTGTTCTCCTTTATATCGTCTGGTGGTCGCCCAGCACGGAGCCGATGAAGTCGGGGTAGCCGGCAAGGAACTCGCGGGCGGAAACCGGGCGTCGGCCCTCGAGCTGGAGGCGGCGCAGGGCCAGCAGACCATCGCCGGTGGAGACGACGATTGGCGCGTCCGGAGGGCCGGAATGCACCGTGCCGGGCTGCCCCGGGGTGGATTGCTCATTGAGGGGTGTTACTTCGAGGAGCTTGATGGTGCGGTCCTGCCAGTGAGTGTAGAGGCCGGGCCACGGGGTGTAGGCGCGACACCGGCGGGCGAGGGTCGAGGCAGGGAGCGTCCAGTCGGCCAGGCCGTCGGTCCGTTCCAGCTTGCGGGAGACGGTGGCCAGCGAGTCGTCCTGGGGTGTGGCCGACAGTTCGCCGCGGGTCCAGGGGCCGATGCTGTCGGCGAGGAGGTCTGCGCCCAGAGCGAAGAGGGTGTCGGTGAGGTCGCCGGCGGTCTCGTCGCCACTGAGAGCCAGCTGCAGTTGGGCGATGACGGGGCCGGTGTCCATGCCTTGGTCGAGGAGCATCAGGGAGACGCCGGTAATGTCTTCGCTTTCAAGGATCGCTGTGGCGACGGGGGACGGGCCGCGGTAACGTGGCAGCAGCGAGGGGTGGAGGTTGAGGCAGCCGTGCGGGGGCAGTTCAAGTACGGGTGGGGGCAGAAACTTACCGTAGGCGGCAACGACGATCACGTCGGGCGCGAACTCGGTGAGCTGGTCGCGTACACGCTGGGAACGAAGGGACTCGGGCTGCAGCACGGGAACGCCGAGGCGCAAAGAGGCCTCTTTGACCGGAGGAGGCGCCGGCTGGCGGCCACGGCCTCGCTCACGGTCGGGGGGCGTGACGGCGGCGACGAGCTCGACATCCGGCAGCGCGTGGAGTCGCTCGAGGGCGGGCACAACAGGCTGTGGGGTGCCCATGAAGATCACTCGCATATGCTTGGGCTTGTCACCTTCGAGACCGGCGAGGGCCGAATGGTTTTGGATTTATGTAAAGTCAGGAAATTAACTGTTGACACGGGAGAAATGGGCGGGGTAGAATCGCGTCAACCGCTGTGCGGAATTTGAGAGAGGGGGTGATAAGAATGGACGATAGTTTAACACGCAGGGGCGATGGTAGGCATCAGTCTGGACGCGACGAGGTGATCGTTTCGTAGGTAATTCCCACGAAATCAGAGAACCCGAACGTCGGGCCCAGGCCAATGTCTACCATCGCCCCTTGTCTCCGGGAAGGAAATTCGGGCGAACCCAAGCCAGAGTTGGCCGGGCCCGATTTCTTTGTAATTCGGGAGGCTCGGGTCAGTTCCCGAAGCCAGGAATAATTGACATCAAGCTACGTAATTCGTACAATCTCGCATCAGTAATTGGTAAGCACGCACGCATTAGTAATTGTTAAGCACGGAGACTAAATGCTCAGGATTCGCCTAGCCCGGGTAGGGAAGAAGAAGAAACCCTCTTACAGAATAGTGGTAGCGGAAGCCAAGTCGCCCAGAGACGGCGCCTATCTGGAATGGATAGGAACCTACGACCCAATGCAGAACCCACCGGCCATTACGATCAAACAGGACCGGGCGCTGCATTGGCTGCGCCTGGGGGCGCAGGCTTCGGACCCCGTCCAGCGAATCCTCGACAAGAAAGGTGTGATGGCGCAGATGCGCGGAGAAGCAGCGCCGGAAGATGAACCGTCGGAGACAGATGCTGTAGCTGAAACCGAAGCGGAACCGGTGGAAGCTGAAGCATGAAAGAACTCATCGAGTACATGGCCACATCGCTGGTCAGCAATCCCGACGAGGTACAGGTAATCGAGAGCGAAGAGGGCGGTCGTACTCTCTTTCGTCTTCAGGTCGCCCAGGAAGATAAGGGCAAGGTCATAGGCCGACAGGGTCGTGTCGCCCAGGCCATGCGGACCATCCTTCGCGTTGCTGCGGTAAAAGACGGTTCCCAGGCCGCGCTCGAGATCGAGTAAGTGTCTCCACCTGCGGCCTGATCGATTGGACGCCTCACCGCACGACTCCCCAGACCCGCAGGCCCCCAACTCCGTGGTTGTAGCCAGGGTAATCAGTTCTCATGGAGTCGATGGCGGCCTCAACGTCAGCCTGTTGAGCGACATCCCCGGCAGATTTGACCCCGGACGCGCCCTTTTTGCAGACCGCGTGGAACGGATCGTGACGTCATTCCGCCCCACGGGCTCCGGCACCGGGCTCATCTGGCTGGATGGAATCCGCAACCGGCAGCAGGCCGCGGCGCTTGCCGGACAGTTTCTCACCGCACCGCCAGAATCCGGCTCCCAACTGGAGGAAGGAGAGTACTTCCACTATCAGCTTATCGGTATGCGAGTGGCGACCGAAGAGGGTGAACACCTCGGCGAGATAGCAGAAATTCTCGAGACTGGCAGCAACGACGTCTACATCCTGCAAGGAGAAGCAGGGGAGTTGCTGATTCCCGCAACGTCCCAAGTCGTGCTGAAGGTGGACGTAGCCGGGAATGAAATGGTAGTACGGCTTCCCGACGGTCTGAGGTGACAATTTCTCTTTGACCCTCAAACAGGGCCGATGCTAAAATCGGCTTCACCCCTTGCCGGGTCGGGAGGTAGCGATATGTCCGGTCATTCCAAATGGTCAACCATCAAGCACCAGAAGGGCGCGGCGGACGCCAAACGGGGCGTTCTATTCACCAAACTCAGCCGTGAAATCACACTGGCGGTACGTGACGGCGGCGGGATAGATCCCGACATGAATTTCAAGCTGCGGCTGGCCCTCGACCGTGCCAAGGGCAACAACATGCCGCAGGACAGCATCACCCGCGCCGTAAAACGGGGAAGCGGCGATGGAGGCGACGGGGAAACGCTGGAACAGGTGACGTATGAAGGGTACGGCCCCGGAGGCGGGGCCATCCTGCTGCAGGCGGTCACAACCAACCGCAACCGCACCGCGGCCGATGTTCGTTCTGCGTTCAACCGTGGCGGCGGAAACCTGGGCGAGAGTGGCTGCGTGGCGTGGAACTTCGACCTTCGCGGCGTGGTGACGGTTGACATCGAAGACGAAGACAAGGCGGAGGAGCTGGGTCTGCTGGCCATTGACGCCGGCGCGGAGGACATCCAAATCGACGAGGGAGTGCTGGAAATATACTCTCCCATCGAGAGCCTGCAAGAAGTCCAGAAGACGATCGAATCCGAGAGTGTGCCCGTCCGCTCTTCTGAGATGTCGATGGTCCCCAAGACTACCATCGCACTCGCTGACAAGGAAGCGGAGCAGACTCTGCGACTGCTGGATACGCTGGAGGACCTGGACGACGTGCAAAAGGCCTTCACCAACGCCGATTTCCCGCCAGAGGTTCTGGAAAAGTACCAGGCCAGCTAGACTCCGGGGCAAACGCTGCATGGATGTGAGGGGAGGACCTGCGTCACAATGTCAATGGAACAACGTATTACCACCCTGGAAGAAGTGATCGAGCGTGTGACCACTGCGCTCAGGCAGTCCAATGCAGCGAGGGAAAGGCTGCGACAGGGTGCTGCCCTGAGAGATCAGGCCACGCTGGAACTCGGTGCGGCAGTTGACAGGCTAGCTGACACGGTCCAGCGAATGCAGGGCACTCTCTCTCGCCTGGAGGGATCCACGCAAGAAATTGATGAGGCCTCCAAGCAGAGCGACGAGGCCATGCAAGCACTGCTGGCCTACCTTCCCATCTCGCAGGCAGAAATCGTGCGGTTGGACAGCCGCATTGACGCGATAGAAGGGGCATAGCACACACCACTCCACAGGACCCGATGGACGGTCAAAATCCGCGCAGGGAGCACCGAATGACGATCCTGGCAATCGACCCGGGCACCCTGCGGATGGGGTATGGTGTGGTGGCGGACGGGCCGAAACTTGACGCGGTGGACTATGGGGTTATCGCGCTCCCTTCGTCAATGTCCATCGAGAGTCGCCTCTACCAGATGTACACCCACGTCCACAACCTCATCGCTATCTTCCAACCTGACGCGGTGGCCGTCGAGGACCCATTCGTGGGACACGGGGAACGCAGCTTCCCAAAGTCGTCGCTGGCCATTGGGCAGGCACAGGCAGTGGTGTTCGTGAGTGCGGCCAGCCAGGGTATAGAGATATTCAAGTACGCGCCGGCGCAGGTCAAACGGGCGGTTGCGGACCATGGCGCGGCAACGAAGGAACAGATTCGCGGGATAGTAACCTCGACGTTCGGGCTTCCGCCGGCGCTGGAATTAGATGCGTCGGACGCCCTTGCGGTAGGTTTGTGCCACCTGTCTCAACAGCAAGCTGCCGGAGCGATTCTGAACGAGATTCCTCCGGGGCAGGAAAGATAGGGGCCCGGCAATATCAATGACGTGTGACGGCGGTGCGACGTGATTGTCGGCGTGCGCGGAACACTGGCGGCAGTTGGCCCCGACTGGGTGCATGTAACCGTCGGGGGAGTGACGCTGCAGGTGTTCGTGCCGTCCAATGCCATTCCCGCGCTGGGAGCCACGGGCAGCACGGTCTCCCTCAGTACGCTGTTGCGTGTCAGCAATGAGCAGCCGGTTCTCTACGGGTTCCCCGATGACGCATCATCGCAACTCTTCACGCTGCTGACCGGCGTGTCGGGGGTTGGACCGAGGCTGGCGCTGGCGCTCCTGTCCTCGCAGGAAGTCGGGGCTCTGCAGATGTCCATCGCTTCGGGCGATGCGACGGCCTTGGCAACCGCACCCGGGGTCGGACGGAGAACGGCGAATCGCATCATCCTGGACTTGCGGGGGAAGGTGGAAGACATCGAGGGGGACGGGACCGCCATGACCCCGAGCGCGGACGCCGAGGTGCTCGCGGCCCTGTCGGCGCTCGGCTACTCCGCATCAGAGGTGAAGGCGGCAGTTGACGCGATTCCAAACGCGGAAGACCTGACGGTGGAGGACAAGATCCGCCTTGCGCTGCAACAGTTCGCGCAGCGTTAGCACGAAGACACAACCCACAGCGAGGAAGTAAGGATATAATTGATTCGAGCCGATTTTTCGTAGAGCCGATTGGTGAGCAACGATGACCACCTACACGCGTGGCAAGAAGTGGGCCGAGGCCGGAGCGGAAGTCAACGACAGGCGCAACGCAGAGCCGGAAGACCGACAGTTCAGGCTGACAGCGGATTTTGGCATGACCGGAGACCAGCCCGGGGCGGTTTCCCGGCTGGCTGAAGCTGTCTCCAAGGGCGAGGACCGCCAGACACTCATGGGTGTGACGGGCAGCGGCAAGACGTTCACCATGGCCAACATCGTGCAGCAGGTGCAGAAGCCGACGCTGGTGATGGCCCACAACAAGACGCTGGCGGCGCAATTGGCGTCGGAGTTCAAAGAGTTCTTCCCTCACAACGCCGTCGAATACTTCGTGTCTTACTACGATTACTACCAGCCGGAAGCGTACGTACCGCAGTCGGACACGTACATCGAGAAGGACTCGAGCGTCAACGAAGAATTGGACAAGCTGCGGCTGTCGGCCACGACCTCGCTGCTGACACGCAGGGACGTGCTCATCGTCGCGTCGGTGTCGTGCATCTACGGCCTGGGCGACCCGCAGGACTACTTCAACCTGGTGGCGCAGGTGAAGGTGGGGGAGATTCGCAACCGCAGCCAGCTGGTGCGGCAACTGGTGGACATGCAGTACGACCGCAATGACCTGGAGCTGTCCCGCGCCAAGTTCCGGGTACGGGGCGACGTCCTGGAGCTGGTGCCGGCGTACGAGGAAGCGGCGGTGCGCATCCAGTTCTTCGGCGACGAGGTCGAGCGCATTGTGCAGGTGGACCCGCTGACGGGCGAAGTGCTGGCAGACCTGCCGCAGGTAGCCATCTATCCGGCGAATCACTTCGTCACCACCAAGGAGAAGCTGGACCTGGCGGTAGAAGGCATACGCGAGGAACTGGAGTGGCGTCTGAAGGAGCTGCGGGACGCGGGCAAGATTCTCGAGGCGGCGCGCCTGGAGAGCCGCACCAACTATGACGTTGAGATGCTCCAGGAGACGGGCTTCTGCGCAGGGGTGGAGAACTACGCCCGCCACCTGTCACAGCGTCCGGCGGGAAGCGCTCCATGGACGCTGCTGGACTACTTCCCGGAAGACTACCTGATGTTCGTCGACGAGTCGCACATGACCCTGCCGCAGGTTCGGGGCATGTACCATGGCGACCTGTCCCGCAAGAAGACCCTGGTCGAGTTCGGTTTCCGCCTGCCATCGGCGCTGGACAACCGGCCGCTGAACTTCGACGAATACGAGAGCCGCATCAACCAGGTGGTGTACGTGTCGGCGACTCCGGGGCCGTTCGAGATGGAACACAGCCCGCGAGTGGTAGAGCAGGTCATTCGCCCCACCGGATTGCTGGACCCCACCGTAGAGGTACTGCCGACGACCGGGCAGATCGACGACCTGCTGTGGAAGATTAAGGACCGGGTGCAGCGGGCGGAACGGATTCTGGTAACAACGCTGACGAAGCGGATGGCCGAGGAGCTGGCGGACTACCTGTCGGAGATGGGGATCCGGAACACCTACCTGCACTCGGATATAGAGACCCTCGACAGGATTGAGATTCTCAGGGACCTGAGGCTGGGCGTCTATGACGTGATCGTAGGCATCAACCTGCTGCGGGAGGGGCTGGACCTGCCGGAGGTCAGCCTGGTGGCGATACTGGACGCGGACAAGGAGGGGTACCTGCGATCGGAGACGTCAATGGTGCAGACGATCGGCCGCGCGGCGCGTCACGCCAACGGCCACGTCGTGATGTACGCGGACAGGATGACGGACTCGATGCAGCGAGCCATCAACGAGACCGCGCGGCGACGCCAGCTGCAGGGCGAATACAACGAACGCAACGGGATCGAGCCGCAGAGCATCCAGAAGGAAGTGCACGACATCACCGAGGGCATCAAGGCCATTGCGGAGAACCGCGCCCGTTACAACACCGTGCGCAAGGAGATGTCGCGGGCCGATATGTTCAAGGTGGTGAAGGACCTCGAAGTACAGATGAAGGACGCGGCCAAGGGCCTGCAGTTCGAGAAGGCGGCGCAGTTCCGCGACGAGATTTTCGAGCTGCGAAGGCTGCTGGCGGTTGAAGAGAAGATATTGGCGCCGGCAGGGGACTGACCGGGTTCTCCAGCAGCATTGAAACGGATGGGCCGGAAGAGTAAGGGCCGACCATAGCTGGTCGGCTCTTACTCTTCGAGGGTGCGGATGTAGTTGACGACGTGCCAGATCTGGTCGTCGGTGAGCTGGCCGCCGAGGGGAACCATGCCGGTGCCGGGAATGCCGTCGCGGATGAAGCGGAACAGGTCGGTCTCGGGATGCAGGGGCACGTGCACTACGAGGTCGGCGGGCGGTGGTTGGAGGGCGACACCGGCGGGGCCGTCGCCGCGGCCTTCGTCGCCATGGCAGGCCTGGCAGACCTGGACGTAGGTGGTCTCGCCCGACTGCAGCGATTCCGGCGTGGGCGGGTAGGGGTTCTGCAGGACTTCACTGCCGCCAATGCCGAGCTGGGCGTTGAAGAGCAGAATCAGGCCGGCTGCCACTCCGACCACGCCGGGCGTCATGACGCTGGCGCCGGAGCGGGAGAACCAGCCGCCGAGGGGCAGGCCGGCGGCGAGGAACAGCAGGCCGACCACCAGCAGACCCACTCCCAGCATCAGGTAGGCGGTCACGGGCGAGGGTGAGATGGCGGCGCTGCCGGCCGCTCCGGTGGACAGCGCCTCGAAGCGGAAGGCGGTACGGGCGTCGAAGGCGTCGGGGCGGCGCACCACCAGCTCGGCCTGCCAGACGCCGGCGATGCTGAGCTGGGCGTCCTCACGCAGATAGCGGCCATCACCAGCGGACGCGGCGGTCAGGGTGTCGTCGCCAAGGTCGGACTCGAGGAAGACCAGGCGCACAAGGACTTCGGTGGCGTTGTCGATGGGGCGACCCAGGCGGTCGGTCAGGGTGACGGCCAGGTCGTTGGAGCCCACTCTTCCCGGGGAGACTTCCAACGCCAAGGTATCACCGGCCACGGTGTCGCTGAAGGAGAGGGACTGACGGGACTCAGCGAGCTCGCGGGAGGCGACCTGCCGGGCGGGTTCGAGGCTGGTGAGCATACCCACGGCGGCGAGGACGAGCAGGGCGAGTACGGCCTCGCCGCAGAGCAGACGCTTGAGCCAGCCGAGGGCAGCAGGGTCGGTCCGCAGGCGCGGCCGCACCCAGACGAGGTTGAGGCCTCCGAGGAACAGCAGAGGCAGTACCAGCAAGACCTTGGCGATGAGCGTTATGCCGTAGGGAGTGGACAGGGCTTCGGGGTCGGTGACCTGCGCCCATCCGCTGAAGACGCCGGTGGCCGCGATGGTTGCCACGCTGAGGGAGGCGACGACGGAAAAGCGCGGCACGAGCTCGGCCAAGCATTCACGGCGTTCCGCATCGGGCAGGTCTCGAAGGGCCAGCCGAAGCGCGAAAACGAAGTGAAACAGTGCGCCTATCCAGAAGGCCGACGCGACGAGATGCAGAAAGTCGGCGGCAATGGCCATGTTCCTGATGTCGACAGTGGCGGCGCCGTGGCTGGTAAGCGCGAGGGTCCAGAGGACGCCGCCGCCGAGGGCGAGGGCCAACGTTCGGACGGCGGGATGCCAGAGTTCGGGGGCGAATTTCAGTGACAGCAGTACCAGGGCAAAGGCGACAGCAGCGGCTATTCGCCAGAGCCACAGTTCGCCCCAGCCGGTGGAGGACAAGGTGGTCCACAGCGGGCCTTCCAAGGCCTCCCACAGCGACGTGTCGACAGTGACCAGGGTGAGGAGCTGGCCGACGGAAGCTGCGATGAGCAAGGCGGCGGCCAACCACGTCAGTCGGTTCGAGCGCGCGGAGAGGGCGGATCCCACGTCGATCCGCACGGGTGAGGCCCGACGGCCGAAGAACACCGGACGCATGACCAGCAGCTCGAACACGAGTCCACCGGTCATGGCCAGGGCGCCGAGGAACACCAGCCATCCCAATGGTGGTGAAAAGGGGGACTGCAACAGCGGCTGCTCTTCCACCTGCACCGCAACGGCCGACAAGGGCTGGCCCACGGCGAACACGAAGGAGCCCCGCACGCGGTGTCCGTCGACGGTGGAGACGTTCTTCCAGGCAACGGTGTAGGTGCCGTCGGGTATGTCGCTCAGCCCCACCGACATCACCAGCGGATTGAGGTCATCGACAGCGCTGTCTCCCTCGTCGACCTGCTTTCCGGAGGCGTCGAGTACCCGGATTTCGCTGAGGGAGGGTTCGATGGGCTCGGTGAACCAGATGATGATGCGGCCCGGCGCCTCGTCCAGCTCGGAGTTGCCGGGTGGGTCGGAGGAGGCCAGGTTGGCGTGGGCCGCCGCCTCGGACGGGAACAGGAGCCACCAAGCGGCCACCGACAAGAGGGCCAGCAAGGCGGCGAGGAGGACCTGCCGTGGAATGACCGCCAGCCGGGGGCGGCCGGCGGTCGAGATTTGCGATGGAAGATTCAAGAGCCGTCCTACCTATGCGGTCCGACGGGAGCTGAGGCCGAAGTAGACGCCAGTCAAGCCGAAGACCGCACCAACGATGCCGACAATCAGGGCGACAACGGACAGGGTGTTGGCACCGCTTTCCTGCGCTGCGAGAGCGGCGTCCTGGGCTTCCTGGGCGGTCTGCAGCGCGCCGCGAACGCCGCTCTCCAACTCTCGGACCTCCGGCAGTTCCTCGGGGAATTGCAGCCCCGCAGAGGGCCGGATGTCGTCGAAGCCGCCTCCGCCTCCACGGGAAGCGAAGGTCTGGTCTATTGCGTTCCCATCAATGTCGCCAAAGACACGGAACTCGTAGACGCCGGAAGCCGTTGGCACCAGATTTGCCACGTAGTGCCCGGGTTCGCCGAACACGGCGAGAAGGTCGAAGGTCTTGGAAGTTCCAGTGGGGACATACGTCACCTCGACCTGGATTGAACCCTCCAGCCCCTCGACTGGCACGCCCTGGACGTGCTCCATGCCGGCCATGCCCTCCATGCCTTGCATGCCGGAGGACATGGACGACGAAGCCTCATCGCCGTTATCGTGTTCCGAGCCGGACATGCTGTCCCCGTTTTCCGTCCCGTGGTGGTCGGAGGACTCACTGTCCTGGTCTTCGGACTTCATTTCCATGGAATCGTGCCCGGCGCCGCCGGTCGTGGTAATAGTAACGGACACCGCGTTTCTTGCGCCCTCGTAGGAAGGCTCATGGAGCCAGCCGACGATGAAATTGTAGTCGCCAACTGGGCGGCCCTCGTGGGCCAGGACTGCGCCGACAGTCAGGGACAGAGCGACCAGCATGACGGCCGCGAGCAAAATCCTACTGCGGAAATGCCTCAGCATAAATTCTCCTTTCGCTAGCTGTTGTCCCGTAATGGGAATGCGGAAGGAGCTAAACGCCGGGCGGACGATGGGGCGGATCCACGAATGCGCCACGGAGAACTGGCAGGCCGTAGTCGCCTGAGAGGAGCGATGGGTCCCCTGTCTCATCAAACACCGGGGACGATGGAATAACGGTGGAGGCCACATCAGCGGGAGCGTGGCCCGAGCCGTCGTGGGGAGCGAAATAAACTATGCCCTCATCGCCGGGCGCCGGGGCGTACAGTTCGTCGTAGTGGATGTGGGAATGCTCAAAGGGATGAGTGTGGACGGGGTCGGCCGCACCCAGGTAGAAGTGGCCGTGGCCGGGGTGGCGTTCGGCGAAGTGGTGGTCAACCATGGGGCCAAACGCGGAGACCAGCAACAATGCTACCGCCAGCAGAGCCAGCGACTGGACCGCAATGTCCTTCAGGAGAAAGGCCAAGGCTGTCAGACCCGACCGCCGACCAACCGGTGCAGGCGAGCCAGGAGGGCGCCGTTCTCTTCCATGGAGAAGTTGTCGACGGTTGGCACCGCGTCGCCGGTGGTGCCGTCGACCGCGCCTGCATCGATCATGGCTTCGACCATGCCGGCCTCTGATTCGGCGGAGGGGAGCAGGTTCTTTCCTTCCAGGCGCGAGATTGCGGCCACCAGGCCGTATCCGCCCCAGTTGGACACGCTGGCGATGACGAGGCGGTCGACCTCGGCGATGGCAGGGTCGTCGGGCAGGCTCTCCACCGAGGGGATTATGTCGGCGAGGTTGCCCATGCCGATTTCGTTTCCGCCGTCGCCGATGCCAACGGAAGGTACGGAGCCGTCGAACAGGTAGTCCAAGCGCGCGGTGTTGTCGGTGATGCTGCGACCACGCATGTTAAGGTATTCGTCGTTGACGTTCCGTCCGCAGCGCTCGATGGAAATTAGCAAGTCAGGCTTCAAGGTCTCCAGCAGTTGGGCAGCATGCTGCTTGCTTTCCGCCACGCCCGTCACCGGAAACTCGATTACCTCTGCGTCACCGGCCCAACTTCGCAGGACAGGGGCAGTGCATTCGTCGGTAACGTACGTCACCCGTCGGCCGAGCTGCATCAGCGCGTTGCCGATGGCGATGGCGCCGGGAGGGCCGTCGGTCTCGGGCTTACCGGCCATCAGGACGTAGAAGCCGGTGACGATGACGGTGTGGCCGGGGTGGTCAACCACGTACTGCGCCGCCTGCTCGCAGAAGTCGGCGGGCAGGTGGGGCCGAAGGGCCAACATACCACGCTTGTCGAAGTCGAGGATTATGTCTTCAATCGTTTCGGGCAATGATCCTCCCGTGCGGAAAGTCGGCTACAGGACGGAGTAGTCCGCGTCCCTGTGGTCGGTGATGAACATCCGGCCCGGGGCGTGGGTGAACATCAGCGGCGGCTTGCAACTGAGGGCCACGGCCTGGGGGGTCACGCCGCAGGCCCAGAAGACCGGCTCCTCGTCGGACTTGATTTCCACCGGTTCGCCGAAATCCGGGAGGTCGATGTCGCGAATGCCGATGTCGGCGGGGTTTCCGATATGGACCGGCGCGCCGTGGGTGGCGGGGAAGCGGGAGGTGACCTGCACGGCGCGGACTACCTGCTCTCGCTTGATGGGCCTCATGCTGACCACCATCGGGCCGGAGAATACGCCGGCTGGGGCGGTCTCCATGTTGGTGATGTACATCGCCACGTTCTTGCCCTGTTCCTGGTGGCGAAGAGGAATCCCGGCGTCGGTCATGGCGGTCTCGAAGGAGAAGCTGCAACCGAGCAGGAAGCTGACGAGGTCGTCCTGCCAGTAGTCCTCAAGGGTGTCGACCTCGGCGGTGAATTCGCCGTTGCGGTAGATGCGATAGCCGGAGGCGTCGGTGCGGATGTCAGCGCCGGGGGCGGTGAGCACGGGCTCGACGCTGCCGGGCTCGATGACTTCCAGCAGAGGGCAGGGCTTGGGATTGCGCTGGCAAAAGAGCAGGAAGTCAAAGGCCAGGTCGCGGGGCAGAATCGCCAGGTTGGCCTGGACGTGCCCCGGGGCGACTCCCGAGGTGACGCCGCGCCATTGGTTGGAGCGGATGCGCCTGCGCGCTTCCACAGCAGCAGATTCGATTGTCTGGACCGTCATTTCTGCCCTCCGTTGTCCGCATGGGGCGTTTGTACTGTCGACCATCATAATTTGCGCCTGATATAGCGTCAATCGGGCGCAGCCAGAGCGTAATCTTCAGGGAGTCCTGCAGACTATTTGATATACTGCTGCGTGAGAAGAGCCGCAGTGCCCTCGGGGCACCCGCGGCAACAGATGAGGGCGGGCGCGGCAGTTGTATAACCTGATACTTTTGAACAACCAGGGAATCGGGGGTGCGCTGGCGGAGTCCGTTGCCCGCTGCGGAATGTCGTGCAGGGTCAAGGGCGACGCCGAATACCTGCTGGACGACAGTCACTCGGACTCACCCGACGCCGTGCTGATGGACCTGGAGTACCTGGACGGAGCCACGGCGAAGCGGGTGGTGGAGCACTGCCGTGACCGGAAGCTGCCGGTAGTAGTCGCGCTTGCCCGGGATGCAATTGGCCGATACGACCCCTCCCTCAACCCGGACGAACTGCTGATTTGCCCCGTATCTGACGACGAGCTGTCGTTGCGGGTGCAGCAGGCGGTGTTTCGGGTCAGCGGACCGGCCGGTTCGCAGGTACTCTCGGTCGGCGACCTGACCATCGACCTGGAGCGCTACGAAGTCTCGGCGGCAGGAAGGCGTGTGACGCTGACCTACAAGGAGTTCCAGCTCCTTGCGCTGCTGGCGTCCAACCCCGGCCGGGTGTACACGCGGGAAGCGCTGTTGAGCCAGGTATGGGGCTATGACTACCTCGGCGGCACCCGCACGGTGGACGTGCACGTGAGGCGGCTGCGGTCGAAGGTGGAGTCGCCCGGGCGCTCCTTCATCGAGACCATCTGGAACGTCGGGTACAGGTTCAAGGCGACGAGTTAGGCTGCTTTCCAACGTCTAACGAGACTGCGCTTGGAAGACGACAGAGCGACTTGGTTAGCTGGCGTCGGAGTTGTCGAGACTGGTGAAGCGGGCGACTTCTGCGGCAAGGGCAGCATGCTCCGGGGCCGACAGCTTCGGGTCGACATCGAAGATCGCATCGGCCATGTTGCGGGCCGATTCGAGCAGGACACGGTCTGAGAACTGCGCCATGCGGAGGGCGGGCAAACCGCTCTGGCGAGTGCCGAAGAAGTCGCCCGGCCCTCGCAACTGCAGGTCAATCTCAGCGAGCTTGAAGCCGTCGTGGTTGTTTTCCAGCGCGGCCAACCTCTCCCTGGCCGAATACCCAATTTCGCCCTGCGTATCCGTTGGCAGCAGCAGGCAGTAGCTCCGGTGCTGGCCGCGCCCGACCCGGCCGCGGAACTGGTGGAGCTGCGCCAGGCCGAATCGTTCTGCGCCCTCGATGAGCATGATGGTGGCGTTGGGCACGTCGATTCCGACCTCGACCACCGCCGTCGTCACCAGCACATCGTACCCGCCGTCGCCGAAGTGGCGCAGGACGGAGTCCTTGTCGCGGGAGTTCATGCGGCCGTGCAGCAGGCCCACGCGGAGGTCGGGGAAGACCTGGCCGGAGAGGCGTTCGTATTCCTCAGTGGCGGCGCGGGCCTCGATGCTGGCGGACTCCTCGATCAGGGGGCAGACGACGAAGGCCTGCCTTCCCTCCTGCACCTGGCGTCGGACGAATACGTAGGCGTCTTCCCGCTTTTCCTGGGCGACCACATGCGTGGAAACTCTCTGGCGACCAGCGGGAAGCTCGTCGATGGTCGAGATGTCCAGATCGCCATAGAGCGTGAGCGAGAGAGTGCGGGGAATAGGCGTGGCGGACATTATCAGGGTGTGGGGGTTTTCTCCACCGCGATGGCGCAGGGCCGAACGCTGCATCACGCCGAAGCGGTGCTGCTCGTCGGCGATGGCGAGGGCGAGGTTGGGCATGGAGACGGCTTCCTGGATGAGCGCCTGTGTGCCGAAGGCCAGGTCAAGGGTGCCGTCGGCGGCCATGGCGGTTAGCATTCGCTTCTCGCGGGCCCGAACACTGCCGGTCAACAGTCCGATGGAGAGGGGCCGGTCCATGCCGTCGAGGGAGACGGACAGCAGGTTGTTTTCGTCCACGTGCCGTGGCTGCCCTTCCAGCAGGCGTGAGGCGGAGCGGAAGTGCTGCTCGGCCAGCACCTCGGTGGGCGCCATCAAGGCACCCTGGAATCCGGCGGCGGCGGTGGACAGCAGGGCGGCCAGGGCGACCACGGTCTTGCCGCTGCCGACCTCGCCCTGCAGCAGGCGGTTCATGGGCGGAGTGCCACGGGCCATGTCGCGGGCGATTTCGCCGATGCAGCGGGACTGGGCGTTGGTCAGCTCGAAAGGCAGGGTTGCCAGGAATCGTCCGGCGACGTCCACCGGTGGGTTGACGGATACTGCGTGGACTTCCTCCTCGGAGTCCCGCCGCCGTGACTGCATTGCAAGCTGGAGGATGAGAAGCTCGTCGAAGGCCAAGCGAGACCGTGCCGCCTGCCACGCCTCCGGCCCGTCGGGGAAGTGGGCCTGGAATATGGCTTCGCGCAGCGGTGTCCGTCCCTGCAGCAGTTCCGGCGGAAGCGTTTCATCCACGCCTTCCAGCCAGTGCTTCAGTGCCTGCCAGGTCAGGTTGCGCAGGGCATGAATCCGCAGGCCCTCGGTCAGGGGGTATACGGGCACCATGCGGCCGGTGTGGATGCCAGCGGCCTCGGAGCCCACAGGATAAACAGCAGGCGAGTTGAACACGGGTTGCCCGCGAAAGACCTCTGCCTTCCCGCTTAATACCACCTGGGTGTCCTGCCTTAGTGTGCGGGCCACGTACTGCTGCCCGAACCAGATGGCGCGGATGTTGCCCGACCCGTCGCCGAGGACAGCCTCGGTGTCTTTCCGGCGGCCCTTCGGACCCTGCGCAATCACGCGGGACTCCCAAACGGTGGCGACGACGGTGCATTCCTGGCCCGGAACGACCTCGGAAACGCGCACCACCTCGGTAAAGTCGTCATGCCGCCTTGGGAAGAGGTAAAGCAGGTCGCGCACCGTGGTGACGTCGAGGCGGGCCAGGCGTTCGGCCGTTTTCTTGTCAGCGCCCTTCAGGACGGTGACGGGGTCGTCGACGGTGTGGCCGTCGGGTGGAGCACCAAAGGCAGGACGAGGGGGAGACAGGTTGCGCCCAACGGCGGCGGGGGTTTCGATGGGCGTGGTCTCGGCGGGAGGCTCCGTACGTCGTTGCGACGGTCCGGCGTCTGGTCGGCGTCGGGATTCCCCGGAAGCGACCGGAGCAATCGCGGATGTGGGCAGCAGAGACAGCCACTGCCTAGCCCAGGCTTCCCTTTGCTCTGCGGAGAGAGCGGCGTAGCCCTGTTCAAGGAGGAAGGCTGCGTCAGTGGAACCGGCTGCGACGGAGGACATCTCGGCACGCCATCGCTGGCGGAAGCGGTCGAGACCGCCAATCACCGCAGCGTCGTCGTAGCCGCGACTGGATTCGAGGGCCAGAATCTTGCCAAGAGCCACCGCCCACTGCGGCGCGTCGATTTCCTGCTGCGTCACCGTGCCAATATCCTGCGAAGTGTCACAGGACTATTTTACAGGCTAGATCCAGTCAGCGCTGCCCTGGGCCACGGACACGCCGAGAGCGTTGGGGCCGAGGTAGGTGCCGAGCACCGGGCCGAAGCGGGACTCCACGAGGTGCTCGGGGTCGACCATTTCTGCGAGCTCGGCCCTGACGGCGAGGGCCTGTACACGATCGGTGCTGTAGCTGATGCTTATCTGCCTGACGGGAGCGAGGTTGCGTACGAGCTCGATGAGGCGGGCCTTGCCCTTCTCGCGGCTGCGGGGACGCTCGACGGGGTGAACCTCGCCATCCTGCACGGTGAGAATTGGCTTCACCTTGAGCATGCCGCCGACGAACGCCTGGGCCTTGCCAATGCGGCCGCCCTTCTGCAGGTACTCCAGCGTGTCGACAAGCACATAGCTCCGGTAGCGGCCCAGTGACTGCCGGATCCGGCGGGCGAGCTCGTGGAAATCGGACATCTCGCGGGCCCATTCCGCAGCGTTCAGCACCAGCAGTCCCTGCGGCGCGGAGGCCGATTGCGAGTCGATGATCTCGATCTGGGAAGCGTCTCCCAGCGCGGCCTTTGCCTGGGTCGCCGAATTCACCGTGCCGCTCAGCTTCGAGCTCACGTGAATTGAAACGATCTGATGGCCTTGGTCGAGCAGGCGCTGGTAGACCTCCTGGAAGTCGGCCATGGTGGGCTGTGAGGTGGTCGGCAGGCGAGGAAGTGTGCCCAACCTCTCATAGAATCGGTCGGCGGATATGTCGAGACCGTCCCGGAATGTCTCATTGCCGATGATAACGTACGCGGGTATGACAGTGATGTCGTTGGCGCTTGCCAGGGCGGGAGGTAGGTCCGCCACGCTGTCGGTTACTATTCGAATGGCCATGCAAACTCCAATCTGGCTGAGCGCTATTAGATGATCGGGCTGGTCTCGGCTGGGTTATTCGACGGACGCCAGGTAGTGATAGTGGGGCTGACCGCCGTTGATCCGGTCAACCTGAATCCCCGGTGTGCGGGCTTCCAGTTCGTCGGCGCAGGCGTCGGCAGCATCCTGGTCTGCGTCCGCGCCGCGGTATACGGTCAGGATCGAATCCGCATCTGCGCCCGCCAGCTCCACGGCACGCTGCAAGGCGTTTTCGGGAGAACCGGCGGTTATGACAAGCCGGTCGTCGATCAGCGCGATGTAGTCGCCCAGGTTGACTGCCACGCCGTCGACGCTGGTGTCCCGAACGGCTTGGGTCACCTCGATGGTTACGACGGTGGGCAGGGTTGCCTCCATGGCGGCAAGATTCTCCTCCAGCGAGGAAACGGGGTTGTATGCCAGGAGGGCAGCCACGCCCTGCGGAATGCTCCGGGTTGGCACGACGTGAACCGCAGGATCGTTGGCCGCGACCTGTTCCGCCGTCAGAACGATGTTCTTGTTGTTGGGCAGGAAGATCGTGCTTTCGGCGCCCGCGCGCTGGATACCCTGCATGATTTGCTGAACGCTGGGATTCATGGTCTGGCCGCCCTGGATCACGTGGCCGCAGCCTGACTGCATGAACAGGCCTGCCAGTCCTTCTCCGGCGGCTACGGCGACCACCGCCAACTCGGCGCCTGCGGTCGGAGCGGCGGCGTTGTGCCCCGCAGCCCACTCGACGTTCTGGTCGTCCATGCTTTCAATCTTGACATTCGAGACCGTGCCGAGAGCAACGCCGTAGCTGATGGCGGGCCCCGGGTCCTCCGCATGAATATGGACACGCACGTTGTTGGGGTCGCCGACCACAACGGTGGACCGGGCATTTTCCTCGAAATACTGGCGCACCTGCTGGGGGCTGAGAGACTCGCCACTGATGATGAACTCGGTGCAGTATCCCCAGTCGGCTTCCAGAGACTGATGAACGAAGCCGGACTCCGGGGACTGGCCTGAGCCACCCAATGACGCCATGCTCGAGTCAATTATCCCCTCAAGGCCCGCTTCCTCGGTGAGATCACGCGATCTTTCCGGGGCGACTCCTTCCAGGACGCCGCGAAGGATAACGACCACTCCCAGCCCGCCGGAATCCACCACTCCCGCTTCCTTGAGCACGGGCAGCTGTTCCGGAGTGTTCTTCAGGGCGACGCAGGATGCCAGATAGGCCTTCTCGAGAACTGCGGCGAAATCGGTCTCGGCCTGGCACTCCAAGGCGGCCTCGGCGGCACGGCGAATCACCGTCAGCATCGTGCCTTCGCGGGGGTTGCCCACTGCGCCGTAGGCTGCTTCGCGCGCCATATCGAGAGCCTTGGCCAAGTCGGACGCCGAGCAGGTGTCGCGGTCCTGCAGCGCGTCGCCAAACCCCTTGAAGAACTGGGAGAGGATGACGCCACTGTTGCCGCGGGCCCCGAAAAATGTCCCCTGCGCCAGTTCCCTGGCAACCTCCCCGGCGGTCGGGGAGTCGCCGTCCGGGCAGCGTTCGATGCCCGAGCGGAGGGTCAGGGACATATTTGTGCCAGTGTCGCCGTCGGGAACAGGGAACACGTTGAGGGCATTGACTGTGTCGCGGTATTCCTCAAGCCGGTCGAAGGCTTCCCGGAAAACCCGGCGCAGTTCCGGCCCGGACAGCCCGGCTTCCTGTGTTGACGCCAAGTCGCGACCTCCTGGGACGCATGACCCGTTTGGGAACTGCGGTATTATACACCAGACCCTCACGAACATAGCGCGTTGAGGGCGTCCACTGTTGACGTTTTTCGTTGACACGAAGGGCCCCCCTGAGTAAAATAGGTGGCCGAGGTTTTTTGATGGATTACGCGGTTTTCAAGACAGGCGGAAAGCAGTACCGGGTTCAGCCCGGAGACACACTGGACGTCGAGTTGATATCAGGCGCAGTGGATTCCCTCGCGGAGTTCGGCGAGGTTCTCGCAGTATCGAGAGACGGCGAGTTGACCGTGGGGTCTCCCACGGTTCCCGGAGCTACGGTGCGTGCCCAGGTCAATTCGCACTACAAGGACCGGAAGGTCATCGTCTACAAGTACAAGGCGAAGACCCGCTACCGCCGCAATAGGGGGCACCGGCAGGCCTACACAAGGGTGACGATCCAGGACATTCTGACGCCATAGCGGTCGCACTTCGGCACAGGGCGTCTGAGGCGGGAAAAGCATGGCACATAAGAAGGCAGGCGGCAGCACCAACAACGGCCGAGACAGCAATTCAAAACGCTTGGGCGTGAAGTGCTACGGCGGACAGCGCGTTACCAGCGGTTCGATCTTGGTCCGGCAGCGCGGCAGCAGGATTCGCGCCGGGACCAACGTCGGGCTTGGACGGGACTACACCCTGTTCGCGACGACCGACGGCGAAGTCAAGTACGAGTGGGCGGCGAAGGGCCGGCGCCGGGTCAGCGTGTACCCTCTGCAACAGTCGTAAGTTATTAGACAAAAGCATCAGGCTGAGGAATCACCGGCATGAAAACCGACATTCACCCGCGCTTTTTCAATTCCACCGTAACGTGCTCCTGCGGTCACACCTTTCAGACGGGCGCTACCAAGCCGCAGCTCAGGGTGGAAATCTGCAGCAATTGCCATCCCTTCTACACCGGCGAACAGCGCATAGTCGATACGCAGGGCCGCATCGAGAGATTCAATCGCCGCTTCAACCGGCGATAAGCTCGCAGTATGAATCGAGGGCCGCGGCCCTCGATTTTCATTGGGATTCGGTGTTTTATCGAGTCGTTCATCCCGATTTGAAGAAGGGATGGACGATTTGATTATTGGCAGGAAATCACGACCCGGTAATTCTTGAAGGCAGGGGACTTACTTGGCAACCCAGCCGGCACACGCATACGGCGGACAAGCGGTCATAGAGGGCGTGATGATTCGCGGCCGCGAGTGGTTCAGCCTTGCCGTCCGTCGTCAGGACGGAAGCATCGAGCAACACCGCGAACGCCTGAACCCCCTCTACAATGGCAGGATGCGGCGCTGGCCGCTGGTGCGCGGTGTCCTGGCGCTGGCGGAAACGCTGGTGCTGGGAATCAAGGCGCTCCAGATGTCGGCGGACCTGGCCGCGTCGGAGCCGGGGCAGGGCCAGAGCGAGGGCAAGGGCAAGGGCATCCCCGGCTGGGTCATGGCCTCGACCCTGGCCTTCTCGCTGATATTCGGCATCGGCCTTTTTTTCCTGCTGCCCATTGGCGTCGTTCGGCTCTTGGAACCGGTCCTCGGCAGCGGCCTGATCAGCGAGGTGGTGGAAGGCGCGATCAGGCTGGCTATACTGG
Source organism: Dehalococcoidia bacterium (assembly GCA_963667415.1). Taxonomy (GTDB): domain Bacteria; phylum Chloroflexota; class Dehalococcoidia; order Lucifugimonadales; family UBA3495; genus VXOI01. The sequence goes on from OY763410.1 coordinate 2,922,650, forward strand.
TCGGCTACATCTCGGCCATCGGGTTGATGTCCGACATTCGCCGGGTCTACGCCTACCACGGCGCGGAGCACATGACGGTCCACGCCCACGAGGCCGGGCTGCCGTTGAACGTGGACAACGTGCGAAAGTTCGGCACGCCTCACCCCCGCTGCGGCACCGCATTTCTGCTGACGGTGGTGGTGGTATCGGTCGCGGTGTTCATCGCGTTCTCGCTGCTGGAGCTGTCGTGGTGGTGGCGCATAGCCTCGCGCATACTGCTGTTGCCGGTGATCGCGGCGGCCAGCTACGAGGTCATCCGGTTCAGCGGGCGGCACCAATCGGCGCTCATCGGCAAGGTGCTGGCGGCACCGGGACTATGGTTGCAACGGCTGACCACGCGGGAGCCCGACGACTCGCAGATCGAGGTGGCGATCCAGGCGATGGAGAACGCGGTGGCGGCCGACGCCGAGTTGAGCCCGCAGCAATCTACCCTGTAGCGAAACGTACGAGCAATGCAAACAAGAGCGCCGGGAATCGACTCCCGGCGCTCTTTGGTTTTGCCAGCGAAGGGAATTTACCAGAGGTTCCAGCGGGGGTTGGAGGCTGCCTGCTCCTGCAGGTAAGGAACGATCCAGTCTCGCACCTCTTTCGCGACGTAGAAGGTGGGCTCGATCAGCTCGCTTTCGTCGGAGATGAGTCCCTCTTCGAGTGCAAGAGACGCAACGTCGCTGCCGGGCATGATGCTGACGCCGACGCGCAGGTTCGCGAGGGCTGGGTTTATGCGCCGCAGGAAGTCCAGCTTGTGCTCGACGGACTCGCGGGTCTCGCCCGGTTCGCCGAAGGTGCGGGCCACGGTGTAGTGGAGCCCGCCTTCCTCACAGAGCTTCGGCACCTCTATCTGGGCCTCAATCTGCTCTTCGATCGATCCCAGCCCGTCGTGGGGGTCGCCGCCGCGGTTGCCCATGAGCACCAGGGCGCAGCCGGCGTCGCGCATCAGGCGCACCAGCTCGGCGTCGCAGTTGAAGGAAGCGAGGCAGGTGTTCCAGCGCACGCCCATGTCGGCCTCGATGAGCGCGCTGCACAGCGACTTGGCATGGTCGATGGGGAAGTTGAAGCCGTTGTCTACGAAGAACACCTTCTTCAACTGATACTTCTCCCACAGTTCGCGGACCTCGTCCACGACCTCGTCGACGGGGCGAATGACGCGGAAGTCGGCATCGGTCATGCCCGCCGTGGACGCCGGCGTGGGATAGGAGAAGCTGCCGAGCTTGGTCAGCACACCGATGCCGAAGCCGGCGTGGCGATACTTGTCCATCTCGAGGTCTTCCAGGCGCGGACGGCTGGCGAAGGCCGAGACGCAAAGCCCTTCGTTGAGCACGACCTCGCCATCCTTGGCATGGACCACGCCCGGCAGGTCGTACACGGGGCGCTCTCCGAACTCGATGCGGTCGCACACCTCCGCGAAGGTCTCGCCCGCGTCACCGGCGACGCCGATGTCGGGATTCAGGAACTCGAAGCACTGCTTGGGCAGGAGGCTGAAGGCGGGCCCGCCGACGATGATTGTGGCGCTGCTGTGCTGCCGGATGCGGTCGATCACATCCCTCGTGATGGGCAGCGCCCATTGGGTGTTCAGGTAGCTGTGGTTGCTCAGGTTGCGGAGGGAGATGCCGACGACGTGGGGCTGGAACTCCCGCACGGTCTGCTCGATCTCAGCCAGGTAATCGTCGGCGAACATCAGGTCGACCACCTTGACCTCGTGGCGTTCGTGGTCGAGATGGCCGGCGATGTAGGCCAGGCCGATGGGCATTGGCTGGGCGTTCATCCGGTTGTTCACCCGGTCGTACCGGTTGGTGGCGACTAGAAGGACACGCATCGTTATCTCCTGTTTCGCCCGATGATCAGCGTCGGTCGAGTGCCGGGTCGGGCTGATGGCGTCATTATGGATTATGGAGCCCTGTTTGACAAAAACAAACGAAACAACGGTGAGGCCGCTTGACAAGTATTCTACGTTGACATAGAGTTTGCGGAACTCCAAATGCGTTGGTGACGTTATGGTAACGACTTTCAACGAGAACATGTTCGCGCCGGAAATCATGTACGACCCTTACTCCTATTACGGACAACTCCGCGAGGAAGACCCGGTCCACTGGAACGAGCTGTACGAGCTCTGGGTCATCACCCGCCACGACGACCTCGTCTGGCTGACCCGCAACCACGAGCTCTTCTCCAGTTCTGTGTGGCTCAACGACCCGCGCGGCCCTTATCCGGCCGTCAACGAGTCGGACAACGAGCTGTACGAGTTCGTTCGCAACTACCAGGGCAAGCAGTTCATCCAGTACGACCGCCCGGACCATCTGGAAATGCGCAAGGTGGTTCACACCTACTTCACGCCAAAGTCGATGGAAGAGTGGCGGCCGCTGGTCCAGAACGCCATCAACGAGTTGCTGGACGAATCTGAGCAGAAAGACGATTTCGACTTGATGCGCGACCTGGCCACCCCACTGCCGGTGCTGGTCATCGCCGAGATGATGGGCGTGCCCGTTCAGGACCGCCCCTACATCCGCAAAATCGCCGAGAAGCTCCTCAACATCGCCCGCGGCGAGGCCGACCGCCTCCCCAGGCTGGTGGAAGGTATGGAGGAGATGCTCGATTACGTCAATCCCATGATGGAAGAGCGCATCGTCAAACCCGGCGACGACTTCATCTCCATCCTGGCCCAGGGCGAAAAGGCTGGCGTGTTCACCCGCGAGCAGGCGCTGGTCAATACCTCGCTGTTGCTGCTGGCTGGCCACGAGACCACCATCAACCTGATCTGCAACGGCACCTTGGCGTTCATGCAGAACCGCGACCAGTGGGACCTGCTGAAGGCCGACCCCCAGGGCATGATGGTCCGAGCCAACGAAGAAGCCCTTCGCTACGACTCCCCCGTGAAGTCCATCCAGCGTCTGGCAGCCCAGGACGTGGAGATGCGCGGCAAGCTGATCAAGAAGGATGACCGCCTCCGCTGGTTCATTCCCTCGGCAAACCGCGACCCCAACAAGTTCGACCGGCCCGACGAAATGGACATCACCCGCTGGCCCAACCCCCACGTCTCCTTCGGCGCTGGGATCCATCACTGCCTCGGCGCCACCATCGCCCGCGTGGAAGGTCAGGAAGTGTTCCGCGAACTGGCCGAGCGCTACCCCGACATGGAGCTGGGACAGGAAGAGATGGAGTACGAATCCAGCATCACCTTCCGCTCCATCAAGCAGATGCCCGTAACCACCAACGCATAGCTCTCCGAGGCGCAACGTCGAACAAACGAGCCCCCGGCTTGGCCGGGGGCTTCTTTCTTTTCTACTGCTGGATCGAGCGACTTCGCTCGTCGCCCAACAGGTCCAATCCGTGCTATCTGCTGCCGTAGCGGTTGAAGGAGCTGACCTCTTCGGCGGGGGTGCGCTGGGTCGGGCCAAAGCTGCCGCGGGGATAACCGAGCGGCGTGAGGCAAACAGTCTCGATGTGCTCGGGTATGCCGAGCCATTCCTTGATCTGCTCTTCGCCACGGATGTGCACGGTTGTAATGCGGGTGCCGAGGCCGAGCGACCGCGCCGCCAGGAACAGGTTCTGGATGGCCAACCAGATTGACGAGGCGTATCGCCCGCGCTCGATGGGCTGGCCCGGCGTATAGGCAGCATGTCCTCTGCTGTGGTCAACGCACACCAGTATCATCGCCGGGACTTCCGGCATCTTGTGAGCCAGTTCCCTGGCCTGCCTGTATGCCGGAGGCTCATCGGGTCCAGGCTCTGCACCCTGGGCACCCAGCCAGATATCGCGGTACAGGCCGCCGACCTTTTCGATCAGGTCGCGGTCGGTGATTGCGATGAAGTGCCAGGGTTGGGTGTTGCCTCCGCTGGGAGCGCGGATGGCGGCGTCGATAATCTTCTCGATGTCCTCGCGTGAGACGGGATCATTCCGGTAGCGAGTGACCTGACGCTGGCTGTAAATCGCTTCCATCAACCCTAAGTCTTCGGCCATGACGCACCTCTCTATGGCTGGTTCCGGAAACCGGTGGCTGTGTCCCCCGCTAGATCGGCGGGCGACGGGTGTGCCAGGTGGTAGCCTGCTCGTAGGCATGGGCCACGCGGAACAGGGTTTCCTCGGCGAAGGGTTTGCCGACAAGCTGGATGCCCAAGGGCAGCCCTGACTGCGTGAACCCGCACGGCACCGAGATGGCGGGCACCCCGGCCAGGTTGAAGGGGCCCGTGTAGTTGATGCGGGATTGGAGATAGTCCATCGAATGTTCCTTGCTCTGCACGAAGGGCGCGCTCTCCACCAGCGGCGCCGGCCCGAGACCGGAGGGCAGGGCCAGCACATCGACTTCTTCCAGCGCGGACAGTATCTGTTGCCGCAGCAGGACCCGTATCTTCTGGGCCTTGTTGTAGGCCTGGGCCGGGATCAGGCTCCCAGTCAGGAAGCGAACCCGGTTGTTTCGATCGAGATCAGCCAGGTTCGGCTCGAAGGTGCGACGGTGCAGGCTCGACCACTCTACGCCGATGAGCGTCCAGCTCACCGCGCCCGCATCGGACGTCATCGGGACCGAAATATCCTGTGTGGACGCCCCCAGATCTCCCAGGGCGGCGACGGCAGACGCCACTGCCCCTCGCATCTCGGGGTTCAGGTTCGGAGCACTCATGCGTTCGCTGATTACGCCCACGCTGAGGTCGCCGACGTCTCCCGTGAGGGCGGCGCGGTAATCGGGCACCGGAACGTTCCAGGTATAAGGGTCTCGCGAGTCGTATCCCGCTATTGCCCCGAGGGTGATGGCTGCATCCTCGACGGTGCGGGAAATGGGACCCACGGTGTCCATTGACCACGACCCGCCCATCACCCCGTGGCGACTCACGCGACCGAAGCTGGGCCGAATGCCCACCAGTCCCGAAAAGTTGGCCGGCCCGCGAATGGAACCCCCCGTATCCTCGCCCAGCGAAGTGGCGCACAGGAACGCTGCAGTGGCTGCCCCCGAACCGCTGCTCGAGGTGCCGGGGTTTCGTTCCAGGTCCCACGGGTTGCGGGGAGTGCCGTATGGGTGCTGGAAGATTTCGGACATGGCAAATTCGCTCATGTTGAGCTTGCCCAGCAACACGGCTCCGGAGTCTTTCAGCCTGGCCATTACCGTGGCGTCTTCATCCGGCACAAACTCGTTGAGGATGGAAGACCCGCCCGTCGTGCGAATGCCGGCAGTGTTGAACTGGTCCTTGACTGCCAGCGGCAGCCCGTGTAGCGGGCCGCGGTAGTTGCCAGCGGCAATCTCCGCCTCGGCCTGCCGCGCCGCTCCCAGCGCCTGCTCCCGTGTGACGGTGATGTACGAGTTCAACCTGCCGTCCACTACCGAGATGCGCTCGAGGTAGGCCTCCGCCGCTTCAACCGGCGACACCTCCCGCGATTCGATCAGGCGGGAAAGTTCGGACGCGCTGAGGAAGGGTATCTCGCTCTTTTCCATATCTGCGCTCTCCGCGATTTTATCCGCGTGCTGTGCGTTGCGAGCCCGGACTAATCGTCGGGAACGGATGCGACGAGGCGGCCACCCTCGACCGCAACGGGAAATGATGTCATGCGGGAGTTGGGGCCGTTGACGCAGATGCCCTCGGTTTTCTCGAAGCGCCAGCCGTGGTCGGGGCACATAAACACGTTGCCGAAGTCCACCACCTCGCCCATTGCGTGCGGACACACATTGGAAAGCAGCTGGTACGTGCCTTTCTTACTCTTCGCCAGGAAGTATGACCAGTCACCAATGTCCACCTGCGCCGGCAGCTTGCTAAACGACGATTCGAGCCCAATGTCAACCTGGATTGTCTTGTAATCGGCCATAGCCGCCCGTCCTGTCCTGTGGAATGCACCGGCCGGGAACGATTCGGCCGGGGTGAGGCCAGTATACCCCATTGAAGCCCACAACAAGGGCGTCGGGCACACTCTGCATTGGGCTTAGCCAAACAGTGACAATTGTTCGTTGCCAGGTCCCGCGACCCACCTTTACCATTACTCTATTGACCAACGCTGTTTTGCCCCTTTACGTGCTCCGAAGGCATTCGGCCACCAGGGCGAAACTTTACAAAACTGGACACAACTGTACACGCCTACGCGAGGGGCACCCATGCGGGCCCTCCCATCGGTCCGGCCCGATGCCGGCGCGGTGCGACTTCTTGACGGGCGTGGCATAATCCCGCAGTATTGGGCAACCACAATTCCGCAGCATCTGGAGGCAGACATGGCCGACCTGTCGAGAGAGGACATCCAGGCCTTGGGACGCGCCGTGGGACTGGACATCCAGGAACCGGAGCTGACCGAGGTTATGTACAGCCTGAACGCCCTGCTGGAGTCGCTGGACGCCATCAACCCGCCAGGCCTCGACGAAGTGGAACCCCTGCCCATCATCCTTCCGCCGGCCTAGGTCGCAGGCTTCTCCTCGCCGTTTCCTCATCGCTTTCTCGGAGGGTCCTATGGACAAGTCCGAGCTTCCTTTCCTGTCGGCATCGGAACTGTCGCGGCTGATTGCCTCTCGCGAAGTCTCGCCCGTGGACGCCACCGAAGCCTACCTCGACCGCATCGAGTCCTTGGACTTCAAGTTCAACGCCTACCTGACTGTCACACGGGATATCGCCATGGCCGCGGCGCGTGAGGCCGAACGGGAAATCGCCGCCGGCAATCACCGGGGACCGATGCACGGCGTTGCGGTCGCGGTCAAGGACCAGTTCCACAGCGCCGGAGTGCGCTCCACGGGCGGTTCGCGGATACTGGCCGACTTCGTCCCCGATGAGGACGCCACGGTCATCGCCAATCTGAAGCGAGCCGGCGCGATCCTGCTGGGCAAGACCAACCTTACCGAGTTCGCAGTCACGGGGTTTTCACACAGGTACAGCACGCCGCGAAACCCCTGGGACCTGAACACTTACGCCGGCGGGTCCAGCAGCGGATCGGGCGCTGCGACAGGAGCATACCTGTGCGCCTCCTCTCTGGGCGAGGACACCGGTGGATCGATCCGCTTTCCGGCAACGTGGTGCGGCCTCGTGGGCCTGCGGCCTTCCTGGGGATTGGTCAGTCGCTACGGCGTGATGCGGGGCGTGTGGTCGATGGACACAGTCGGGCCGATCTCCCGCACGGTGGAAGACGCCGCGATCACGCTGAACGCAATAGCGGGACACGACCCGCAGGACGGTCACACTTCCACCGCGCCGGTCCCGGACTACCGCGCCGCGCTGGGCGGAGGCATCGAGGGTCTGCGCATAGGCGTCGTTACGGAACATATGGAGTCTGACCTTGTGGAACCGGACGTGCGGCGCGTCGTGGGACAGGCCGTCACGGTGCTGGGCGAACTGGGCGCCACGGTGGAGGAGGTGTCCCTGCCGCTCTCTGCGGTGGCCGGAGGGGTATCCGGAGCGCTGCTGGCGGTGGAGCCGGCCAACAATCACGCCGACTGGGTACGGGAGAACCTGGACGACTACGGCCATGACGTCCGCATACTTATGCTGACCGGCAGCATCATTCCGGCCAACTATTACTACAAGGCGCAGAGGTTGCGCGAACTCATCCGGCGACAGGTGCTGGAAGCGCTGGGCAGCTACGACGCATTGGTGTTCCCAACATCGGGAAGGACGGCACAGCCCGTGGAGGACGACCCGCCGGTCACCAGCAAGGAAACATCGTCGCGGCTGCCGTTCCTGTTCACGCGGCTATTCAACCTCGCCAGCTGTCCGGCGATGTCGGTGCCCTGTGGCTTCGACGACAACGGCATGCCAGTGGGCCTGCAGATTGGCGGTCGGCCCTTCTCCGAAGAAACGCTGTTCCGCATCGGGCACACCTACGAGCAGGCCACCGACTGGCACACAAGGCGGCCGAGGGCTGTGGCCTGACACTGACTCTCCCAGCCTCCGTGCAAACAGCAAAACAAAAGGGCGACACCTGACCGGGGTCGCCCTTGATGGTTCCCATTCGGAGCGTCTTCGCTATGCCGGGTACATCTGGTCGGCGAGGGCCTCCTGCCACACGACGTCGGCGGGCAGGATGCAGTCGATGGCTCGCAGCTTGTAGTAGCTCTCGGACAGGCCGGGCGGGTCGCCGCCGTCTGCCACGGTGTCGGCCGCGCCAAGCAGCATCCGGCGGGCAACGACTATCGCCATGTCGCTGTTGCTCAGGTTCTCGGTGCTGCGGTCGACGATGGCGCCCATGCTCTCCTGCACCGCCTGGTCCTGGGTGTTGATGCCCTCGATGCCGGTGAAGGTCTCATACTTCTGGACCTTGCGATCGATCATCCAGTCGTTGTCGCGGTTGCGAATGGCACGGTAGTCGTCGTCCAGGTCGTCGGGACCACGACCAAGCTGCCGCTCAATGTCCCGGTCGGCTTCCGACAGCGGCTCGTCGCCATAGCTGTAGAGCCAGTTGAACACCATTGAGTTCTCGTCGTCCGTGGGAACCCAGCAATGGCCGGCAATCATCGTCCGGGTGGTTCCTCCAGACAGACCGAACTGCTGTGGGCGCATCTGATGGAAGGGCAGTACGTAGTGATAGGAGCGAACGAAGTTCTTACCCTCTTCCTCCAGCTCGCGAACGCCGGCGTAGCGGTATCCGTAGTCGGTGCGGTCAACATCGACCCGTGGCGCCTTGCCGACCACGAAGGGAGTGTCAACGCCAAAGCCGGGGCGATCGGTGTTCTTGGTGATGCGACGGTGCAGGATGGGAGCGTGGGCAGTGTCTATGCCACCCTCGAGACCCTGCAGCCAGTTGCATTCCTGGCGGTTCTTGGTAATCAGGCGGTGGCTGTCGGGCACCTGCGTCCACTCGAAGCGGGGCAGCGGTGGCTGTCGGTCGGAGGGACCCATGTAGGTCCAGACGACGCCGCCCATTTCCACCACCGGATATGCCACGGCTTTCACCTTGGTGTGGTAGTCGCTGTCTTCCGGTTCGTTCATCATGTGCAGGCAGTTGCCGGCAACATCGAACTTCCAACCATGGTAAACGCATCGAATACCGCCCTCCTCGTTGCGGCCGAGGAAAAGCGAAGTGCGACGGTGGGGACAGAACTCCTCCATCAGGCCAACCTGTCCGGACGTGTCTCGAAAGGCGACGAGATCCTCGCCCAGGAGACGAACCCGCACCGGCGGACAGTCGGGTTCGGGCAATTCGTCGCAGAGCAGGGCTGGCATCCAGTAGCGGCGCATCGTGTCGCCCATTGGAGTGCCGGCTCCCACTCGGGTAAGCCTGTCGTTGTCCAGCTTGGAAAGCACCATTCGAGCCTCCTCACTCGTCAATCTAAACGTGGGTACGTGGCCTCGGGTTTCCCCTGATTTGAGCTTGATTCTACCGGCCTGGACATATGTTGTCATCCGCCCGTCAAGTTGACAATGAATAGTGGCATTCCTAGAATCGAATAGTTAAGCATCGCAGTTGCCGGGACGAGAGTGGATGACAACAATCAGACAGTTGTACGCCTTGCAGGAAGTGGACCTGGACATCGACAGAGTGGAACAGGCACTCTCGCAGGCCGAGGAAGAGCTCAAGACCGAGGTCTCTATAGAGAACCTCGAGACCACCCTGCAGGCGGAAGAAGAACGCCTCAAGGAAGTCGAGGCCCAACAGTCCGAGAACCAGATTGAGACTGAGACGCGCCGCGAACGGTCCGAATCCCTGGAATCAAGGCTCTACGACGGAACGACTATCAACGCCCGTGACCTGGAATCTCTACAGCATGAAGCGGCGAGCGCCAGGCGGCAGTTGGACCAAAACGAAGCAATGTCCCTGGAGTTGTCGATCCAGATTGAGGCTTCGCAGACTCGTTGTGCCCAACTCTCCATTGAACTCAATGAAGTGAAGAGTGTCTGGGAAGCGAAGCGCGACGAACTGAACCGGATGCTCGCGAATCTCCGGTCGGAGCACAGCCACTACCAGAAGCAGAGGGAGACGCTAGCCGGTCAGGTTGACCAGTCTGCGTTGCGGCGCTACGAGACCCTTCGGAAGTCGAAAGGAGGGCGCGCCATAGCCAAGGTTGAGCGCGACCTCTGCCAGGGCTGCCGCATGTCGTTACCCACTCAGCTGAGGCAGAGGGTCAAGAGCGGCCGACAGACAGTAACGTGCAGCAGTTGCGGAAGAATGCTGTTCGTTGAATAGACAAGTGCCTGAAACCCGGACACTTGAATGGCGCCCGCTGAGGCGCCGTTTTTCTTCCGGTGCAGGGTGGGCCCGGTGCTGGGTGGCCTTGGTTTAGCGTAGCCGGAAACTTGGTATCGGTTATCGGTTTGACCGGCCATGGGGCCTGTGCTAGATTGGATTTGGAGGCCCTGCGGGCCGGGTGATCGCCCCGTTTCTCTCGGGGAGGAAAGTCCGGGCTCCACCGGGCAGGGTGCTGGGTAACGCCCAGGCTTTCGCAAAGGATCAGTCCGGCGCGAGAGACGGAAAGTGGCACAGAAACATACCACCCCGAGGGCCTGTCGGTCAGCGGAGTAAGGGTGAAATCGGGCGGTAAGAGCGCCCGGCCGACTGCGGCGACGCAGCGGCGGCCAAACCCCACCTGGAGCAAGGCCGAATAGAGGGACAATGAGCGCTCGGCTCGTCCCCGGGTTGGCTGCTTGACCACGGCGGCAACGCCGTCCCGGCCCTGCCGGGCCTCGACTCACGTCGAGAGGCTAGATAGATGGTCACCGTCCCGATCTGATCGGGATACAGAACCCGGCTTACAGGCTCGCCGGGCCTCCCGTTTCCTCTCGATAGCGCTCCAATTTAAGTGGTTTTTCGCCACCCAACTCTTCCTTTCCGCCCGCGCGTTAACCCAAATCCCGCCTCACTCCTGACCTCTCCACCTGCCCGGGAACGATGCCCGCTGAATTCTCTCCCTTGCCTTCAGCCATTGTATAGCGTACAATTGTTCTTATGCAAGATTCCCTGAACACCCGATTGCCCTGTCTCAATCAAGGAGCCGAAATGAGCGGGTTTTGTACAAAACGTTACACAATGTTACAAAATGTTACACCGTCACGTGAGGGCCTCCAGATGAGACAATGAGATTGGTCTCTGCCGACTATCATCCATCCAAAGGCACGGGGTTTTTTTCTATCCCATCTGCCCGAAGATTGGGGTTCGGGGGGTGAAACCCTAAATCCGGGGCTACCTGACCACCTGATTCGGAACGCTACCGCTTCCTTGCCTGTCTCTTGACTGCCTCAAACGCTTTTCGCTATGGCCTGTCATCCGGCTATGACCACCCATTTCGCTCGCCATTCCTGACGGGTGGCCTGTTCTATGGTCGGGTTGCCGTATTAGTTATCGTTGTTTAAGATAGTCGGCAGGGCAGCATATTATCTCCATTCGCCACAGAGGAGCTTTTCCAAAGTGTTTCTTGACCTGCATTGCCATTCAGTTTCCTCCGATGATTCACGAGCCACGGTGGAGCAATATGTCAAATGGGTGCAGGTATTGCGGAAGCGAGATTACGTGGTGGACGGTATCGTTCTGACGGAGCATCGCAAGTTCGACTTTGACAAGGACTATTCGTCTCTGGCAGAGCAATTCGATGTTCTCATCCTGAAGGGTTCGGAGCTGGACACCAGGTTCGGGCATTTCCTTGTCTACGGAGTCAGTGAGGGACTGACTCGGGAAATAGATTTTTCCGACGTGAGGATGGACGCCCGGGAGTTAATGCAAGCTGCCCGACAGCATGACGCCGTCGCCATTCCAGCACACCCGGGACGATTCGGAATCGGGCTGACCGAGTATATTCAGCAGGGTGAATCGTTCCCCGCTGTCGACGTTGTGGAGCTTCTCAACGGAGGCGGCAGGGCGGGAGAGAACGAACGCGCCGACGAGCTCTGCCAGAAGTTCGGCTATCTTGGCATTGGCGGCAGCGACGCACACCTTACCAGCCACATCGCTGCCTGTATGACGGACTTCAAGGCGGCCATCGCAAATGAGCACCAACTGGTGGATGCGCTGCTGAACAAGGAGTTCAAGCCGGTACGACTCGAAGAGACCGCCAGTGTTCCTTCTGCCTGAGCCCGTGCCGCCTGAGCCTGTGGCGCCTGCGTCCGTGCCGTCTGATCGGAGTTCCGTGGCGCTACGCCCTTCAACCATTCTGGGAAAGAGCCGGAGTTAGTCCCATGACACTACAGTTGAACTATGACCGATCCCTTCACGAAAAGGAACACCGTGCGGGTCCTTTTGAAATCACGGCAGAGATGATTGGGGCAGTAAACACCAGCCTGGGCGAACAGGGGCCCGCCTTCACGTCCGACGACGGTGCCAAGGGGCTTGGCTACCGTGGGATGATCGCTCCTCCCACACTCTGCTCCATCTACGTTCGTGAGGTGCAATTGCCGGACGTGGGGCTGGACTTCGGGAAGGTCCAGATGCACGCGGGGCAGAGGGTGCAGCCAGCCGCGCCAGTGTACGTTGGCGACACGCTTACGGCGTCGTCGCATCTGAAGGAAGTTTACGCCAAGACCGGCCGCTCCGGGACCATGGTTTTCGTGGTCTGGGAGACGACTTTCCAAAACCAGCACGGCGACGTGGTGGCGGAAGTGCAGGAATCTTTTGCACGCCGCGAGTGAGCCTGTTCAGTCGCAGGTATGTCCGGCGTGAAGAATTGTCCTCAATCAAGTGAAGCGAGGCGACAGTCGAATTGCCATACTATGAAGAGGTAGAACTGGGAGACCAGATTGGTCCAGTGGAAACGGTAGCCACCGACGAAGCGGTGGCAAGTTTCTGCGAGGTGTGGCGTCCGCCGACGCCCAACCGGTTCACCGATGTCGAAACAGCCAAGCAATCGGGAATGGACGGGCCCATCGTTCCGGGCATTATGGCGATGGCGATGATGGCTCAACTCCTGACCGACTGGGCGGGGCCCGAAGCTATAAAAGACCTGGATGTGGTCTTCCGCCAGCCTGTACCGCACAACCGGCCGCTGACACTCGAGGCTACGGTAACGGACCTGCGGCAGGAAGAAGGACTCAACCTTGCCGAATGCGACATCCTGATGCTGGGCGCCAAGGGTGAGCGCCATGTCGGCGGCAAGGCCGTGGTTTCCCTCCCCAGCCGCGATTAACTTCGCGGCTTTCCCTTAATTCGCGGGCCGCCCATATTCGGGAAGGGTGATCGCAATGCTGCACCGACTGCGACAGATCAACTTCGTGGTGGCCGATCTGGAACGCGCCGCGGGGCTGTACGACAGCTACCTCGGAATGCCTGTAATCCATAGCTACGAAACCCCGGACGGTCCACGCTCCATACTGCCGGCCGGGGACGGAACATTCGTTGAGCTTTGGCGCCCGGATATTGGTGACGAAGATTCATCCCTTTTTCGCCAGGCCCGTGGCCAAGGGCCATTTGAGCTGGTATTCGAGACTCAAGATCTGGATTCCCTGCATGCCCGTCTCGCAGCACTCGGCATTCGTGTCTCCAGTATCTTGGAACACCAGCAGTGGCGCAGCGTTACCGTGGACCAGTCATCGTCCAACGGCGCACGGCTGAGAATCGTGCAGGTGAATTCCGGGGGTAATTCGTGGCCTCTTGCCGGCGAAGGCTGGATGCAGGCTCGTGAGCCCGGAGTCTTGCGGCTGCGACAGGTCGCTGTGCTGGTCGGGGACCTCGATGCCGCGCTGGCCCGATGGGAGGAAATGTTCGGGCTCAAGGCCACAAAACGTTTTCAGATCAGCTTCACTGACCTGGAAATTGCCGTCATCCCTCTGCAGGGCCAGGACACATTCGTCGAGCTTGCTCAGCCCACCGGCCCGGATGCTCCGTCGCAGCGCTTTCTCGACCGGTACGGTGAAGGGCTGTACCTGACCATCTACGAAATCGCGGACTCCATAGCCACTGACACCCACCTCGTGCAGCAAGGGGCCCGCTTCACCTCATCCCGACAGACCGCCAATTACACGAACCTGGGGTTCAACAGCATCTGGCTGCATCCCGCCGGCTTCATGGGAGCTTTCACGCAGCTCTCCCAAGTTCTTTCGACGAGCAACCCCTGGCCCCCGGCCGGCGATGACTGGCACCTTTCCCAGGCCTAGGACCCGCCACCATTCCAGCGAATATTCCGTGAAGCTCGGCGTTGACGTGCAAGAAGAGTCGTTGTAAAATCTCGAGCAAAGATACAGAGTCTCATTAAATCCTGGGGTCGTCGCGATGGCTCTGACAAAGAGAAGTGTTTCAGTGCGTGAACAAATCCTGGATGCGCTTGACGAGCGCGGTTTCCGGTCGACTGCACCTCGCAGGGCGCTGGCCGCGGCCATAGGCGAGCAGGATCACCACTTCACGGCCGAGGGATTGCGGAAACAATTGCCGCCCAGCGTGGGACGGGCGACCGTGTATCGTACCCTGAAGATACTTGTCGAATCAGGGGTGCTTTGCCGCGTCCTCCTGGAAGAGGGAGACCTTCACTACCAGTTGAGCCATGCCGGACACCACCATCACCTACTGTGTGTACACTGCGGATCTTCCCAGGACCTGACAGGGTGCGACATCGAAGATGTGCTGGCCAGCACATCGGCCCGCCACGGGTTTGAGCTCAGCGGACACTGGCTCGAGGTGTACGGACGCTGCCGGGAGTGCGCGAGGAACGATCAGGCAGCGGCCTAGTTTCTTTTTTAACGGCTAACTGAGACTATCTTTCATTTCATATGCATTATTGATACTTAATACCAATCAATAAGCACAATTGAGACTCAGTATTGTTTGCTTGATTAAATCGATACTAAGTCTGAATTAAGCCGGTTTTTGATACGGACAGATACATTTCAACAAGGAGATAGCGGCTCAACCATGACTCGAAAGGCTCTCAAATCCGTTTGGATATATATCATCCCCTTGCTGCTGTTGATCGCGGCGGCCTGTGGGGGCGACGACGCCACTGAACCACCGGCGGCCACGGCTCCACCGGCTACGACAACGGCAGCTGCTGCAGCCTCGGCTCCGGCAGCCACGACGGCAGCGGAATCACCCGCGCCAACGACGGCGCCCTCCGGGGCGGCCACCACGGCGCCACCCGCTGCAACTGCGGAACCTCCCGTGGAGAAACTTAGCGTCGTAACGACAAGCAACATCGTGGCCGACTGGGTTCGCGAAATCGGAGGCGATCGGGTCGATGTGTTCCCACTCCTGCCTCCAAACGCCGACCCTCACACCTACCAGCCCGGCGCGCGGGACATCACACGTATCGCCGACGCGGACCTGGTCTTCAGCGTGGGACTGCAGCTGGAAGGCGGATGGCTGGATGAACTAATAGAGAATGCGGCCCGCGACCACGACGCAATAGTGGCCGTCGGGGACTCGGTCGACCCAATAGATTTTGTGGAAATCTTCGACGAGCATGGCGGGGAAGGAGCCGAAGAGCTCATCGGTCGCCTGCTCATCGGAGACGGTGAGACCGGCATGATGTCGGTCATAGACCTGGAACACGGGGATGTGGAGCAGGATGCCTTCGACCTCGGGTCGAGAGCTGGGCGGATCTATGCGACCAAGAGCGGTCGTTTCGCCATAGCGGTGTCCAGCGACGCCAACACAGCACATGTCTTTGACGGTGGTATTTACCTGGAGGCCCACGGCGACCACTTCGACCAAGTCGAGGATGACGTTGAACGGCTTGACATAGATCTGTCCGGCGACCGTCCGGTGCACCTTTATGTCGGCAGCGAGTGGGCCACCATCTTCTATGATGGCTCGGGCGACGTAGTTTTCCTCGAGGAGCACGAACTGGAGGAAGAGGGCAGCGACTATGTTCCTCCCAAGCTGAACTTTGGTCCCCAGCACGGGGCAGCAGTGCCGCTAGAAGACGAACTGTTTGCCGTGAGCGCCCAGCATCCGAACTACGAATCAGACCCCGGGGAATATGGACTCCCCGTCGGCGCAGAAATTATCGACCTCGACGGCAACGTGCTGCACCGAGACGAGGGATGCGAGGGTCTGCACGGCGACGCCGGCAACGGCCACATGGCCGCCTTCGGCTGCATGGGCGGCGTGCTGGTAGTCGAGGCCCATGACGGTGATTACGAGGGAATGTTCATCGGGGCACCGGAAGGTTCTCCGGACGATTTCCGGATCACATCCGTTTGGGGTTATTCGGGACTGGACCATTTCTTTGGTCTGGGCTCGGCGGTTGGCCTGTACGTGATTGACCCCGAAGAGGGAGCCATGGAGCAGTTTATCGATGCGTCGGAAGACCTCAGGCCCATCAACGTCTCCATGAGCCATGATGGCGAGGCGCTGCTGGTCTTGATGAGTGACGGCGAGCTCCGGATGTATGACGCCCACGACCTGGACCTCCTGGCCTCGGCGGACGATTTCATGACGGAACCCGTGGAGACAGGCTTCTGGGCCCGCCCGCACTTTGTGACAGCCCCCGGGGCGGTGTTCATCACCGACTCCGTTGGCGGCGAAGTCATGCAACTGGACGACCATGACCTGGAAGTCGTGAACCACTGGGACGTGGCAGGCAATCCAACCAAGGTCGCATTCGTTGGCATCTTCGGCGAGACCGAAGGACACGAAGAACACGGGCACGAGGAAGAAGGCGAAGGCATGGAGGGGGGAGAGGAACACGCTCACGGCACCCTTGACCCTCACTTCTGGTTCGACCCGGTCCGTGTGCAGCAGGCGGTGAACAGCATCGCAGCGCAGCTTTCGACCGCCGACCCTGCGGGACAGACCTTCTACCGCGACAACGCCGCCGCCTATAACAAGGAGCTGGACGACCTGCATGCCTGGATAACGGAACAGGTGAGCGTGCTGGAGGAGGACCACAGGGTGTTGGTCACCTCACACGACAGCTTCCAGTACTTTGCTCAGCGGTACGGCTTCGAGGTCGCAGGCGCAATATTCCCGGTAACCACCGAGGCAGAGCCCACTGCACAGGACCTGGCCATGCTAATCGAGACCATTGAGCACGAGGGCGTAGCCGCAGTGTTCACCGAAAGGTCTCACAGCGAACGCCTAGCCCAGCGAGTGGCGGAGGAGACAGGGGCCGACTTGATCGGCGGTCTGTACACTGGGTCGCTTGGTGGCGAGGGAAGCGAGGCTTCGACCTACATCGAACTCATGCGGCATAACACCGAAATCATAGTGGAGGCTTTGCAGTAGCCATGACAACCAAGACGTCCATCCCCCCATTGGCTGCCGAGGACGTCACGGTGGAGTTCGGGGGGACCAAGATTCTGGATAGCGTTACCTTCAACGCGGGGCCCGGCTGCATAATGGGGGTGGTCGGGCCCAACGGGGCTGGCAAGAGCACTTTGTTCAACGTCATCACCGCTCTTCTGCCCGCCACCTCAGGAAGGGTCCTGATACACGGAAAGACCATGGAACAGTCGAGGGGCACGGTGGCCTACGTGCCCCAATATGAGCGGGTGAACTCCCGCATTCCCGCCAGTGCGTGGGACGTGGTCATGCAGGGCCGGGTGAGGCACGCCGGGTGGTTCCGGCGGCCACGGCGGGCAGACAAAGCGGCCTCCGAGGAGGCCCTCAATCGCGTAGGAATGTGGGACCGGCGGAAGTCATTGATTTACGAGCTGTCGGGCGGGCAGCGGCAGCGGGTGTTCGTGGCACGGGCCTTGGCGCAGGGCGCGGACATACTGCTGCTGGACGAGGCATTCAGCGGCGTGGACATCGCGTCTCAGACGGCGCTGATGGACGTGCTGCTGGAACTGCGGGACGACGGGCGCACGATAATGATGTCGTCCCACGACATCAACCACATGGCGCACTATTGCGACGAGTGCCTGTGCCTGAACTGCAATGTCTGCGCCTGTGGGCCGCCCGGCGAAGTGCTGAACGAAGAGGTGATGACGCAACTGTACGGGCCTTTCGGTGCGGTGCCGTCCCACGGACACGGGCTGGCGGGAGACGAACGTGGACATAATCATTGAGGCCCTCGCCGGTCCATTCCAGTACAGTTTCATGGTGCGGGCCCTGATCGTGGCCACGATAGTGGGAGTGATGTGCCCGGTTGCAGGTGTATACGTGGTAACCCGCGGCCTGGGATTCATGAGCGACGGGCTGGCACACTCGGTGCTGCCGGGGATCGTGGCGGCGTCCATTTTCGGCACGGCCGCGGCCAGCGTGTTCGCCGGGGGGATCCCTATGGCGATCATCATGTCGCTGCTCAGCGGCTACCTGATAAAGCGGGCAGGAGTGGGGGAGGACGCGTCGGTAGGCATATTGTTCGCCGCCCTCTTCGCCATCGGCGTCATTATGATCAGCGTCGCTTCCGCCCAAGGGGTTTCGGTGCAGGTCCGGCTGGAAGACATGCTGCTGGGCAACGTTCTCGGTGTCTCCAGGATCGAAATGTATGTCACCCTGGGCGTGGCCGCAACCGTAATGCTGTTGCTGTATGGCCTGCATAAGGAGCTGGTTTTCTCGAACTTCGATCCTACCGGGGCGGCCGTGGTCGGCCTGCCGACGGAAAAGCTGGAATACCTGCTGCTGGCAATGCTGGCGATGGTAGTTGTTGTCGCGTTGCAGGCGGTTGGAATCATCCTGGTAATCTCGATGCTGATAACTCCGGCGGCAGCTGCCCTTCAGCTCACTCGCAGCTTCACCGGAGCCATGGCGGTCGCGGCGCTGATTGGAGTTGCGTCGGGCATCGCTGGCCTGTATCTTTCTTACCACTTCAACCTGCCGTCGGGGCCGGTAATGGCACTGGTGGCTTTCAGCTTCTTTATCCTGTCGATAGGGTGGAAGCAGAAGGTGGCGGGGATACTGATACGGCAGAGGGCCTGACATGTATGACCTGAACGGGAAGATCGCAATCGTAACCGGCGCGGGAGGACGGCACGGCATCGGCCGCGCAATAGCCACACGCCTAGCCAGCGAAGGGGCCAATGTCGTTGTGACCGACGTGCCCCAGAGTCTGGAGACCATCAGAGCAGAAGACCGGCAAGAGGGCTGGGAAGGGCTGAACAGCGTGGCCGGCGAAATCGAAGCCATGGGGCGAGAGTCCTTGGCCTTGTTCTCCGACGTCTCAGACAGCGGGCAAGTGGATGACATGATCGGTCAGACGCTCGCCAAGTTCGGTCGAATAGACATCCTCGTCAACAACGCGGGTTCGCGCCCAGGCAAGGACCGCGTGCTTGTGGTGGAGCTGCAAGAGGAAGCCTTCGACGAAGTGATGAGGGTCAACGTGCGTGGCACCTATTTGGTCTCGCGGGCGGTGGCACGGCACATGACGGCCCGAGGCGGCGGTGGCAAGATCATCAACATCTCCTCCGGAGCGGGCAAGCGGGGCATCGCACGGTACGCCGCGTATTGCGCCTCCAAGTTCGCCATCGTTGGGTTTACGCAGGCAATGGCCCAGGAAATGGCCGAGCACCGGGTGAACGTCAACGCCATCTGTCCTGGGCTGGTGGATACCGAGCGGGTCGACTACATCGCGGCCGCCCTTGCGCCTCAGGGAGAGTCCAGCGAGGAATACCGGGCTGGGATGATTGCCGACCGGGCGGTGCGCGTGCCCATGGGGCGGGTCGCCCAGGGCGACGACATCGCCCGAATGGCTGCCTTTCTCGCCTCCGCTGAGTCCGATTACATGACTGGTCTTTCAATCAGCGTATCGGGCGGGTCAGAAATGAACTAGACAATGCGTTTGCAGACCTTTGACTCCAAGCAAGCCAAGGGGCGCACCATTGTGCGCCTCTTTTCTATTTGCCGCCAATCGATATTCTAGATATCCAAATTGCTTCCAAAAGGAGGGAACGATTCCGGAGCTAGGTGCATATTATCTGGCAGGAGCCCAGACGCGAGGAGAAGCATGAGGGCGGCTGATGACTGACAACGAAGCCATCACGCGTTGCCAGGGCGGCGATCGCGACGCCTTCCGCCACCTTGTGGAGCAGTACAAGGACGTCCTCTTCGGAACGGCGGTCCTGATGACAGGCAATCGAGCCGTCGCCGAAGAGCAGGTGCAGGAAGCACTGCTGTCGGCATGGCGAGGCATCCGCGGCTTCCGGCTGGGGAATCCGGTGAAGCCCTGGCTGGTTCGGATCCTGATTAACGCTGTGCTGGCCCACCAGAGGAGACGAAGCATTTCCACGGTGCAATATGACGAGACATTGGGTGCTGAGTCTGACCCCTCATCGCCCAATCCAGCGGACACTCTTGATGCCCTCGAAAATCGTATCGCGCTGAGGCGGGCAATCTCAGGGCTGAGTTCCGAGCATCGACAAGTGGTGGTGCTGAGGTATTACGCGGGACTCACGGTGCCGGAAATCGCCAGGGCTCTGTCAGCGCGGGAGGGTACCGTGAAATCTCGACTGCACCGTGCCCTGGCGATTCTGCGCCAGCAACTCGACGACTGCGAACTCGAAACGCCGGCATCCTCCGGCAGTCAGGGAGGGTAGCGCCATGGCCTACGACGATTCGCCAGACCATGAATTCGACCAGGATATGGAGCGCATCCTCCAGGAGCACTTTGAGGACGAGGCTGCCGAACTGCGGGCACCGCAGAACACGTGGGAGCGCCTCGAAAGCCGACTTGACGAACCGCCCGCTCCGTCGCCGGTTACCCGTTGGCTCAGCAATCTGCTGCCGGTGCGAGGAGGACGGTTCTCGCCGGCATTCGCGGGCTTTGCGGCAGCGGTGGTGGCCGTGGTTGTCGTTTCGGTAGTGCTGGTCAGTTTCGGAAACGGAGGCGGGGATTCCAACGGGGGGATTGCAGCAGCTCCGGCTACTGAAGAGCCAATCGCCAGATCGCCGGAAACCGCCGCTCCGGCCGCAACGGCTGCACCGCAGGCGGCGACATCGAGAGGAGAGGCCGACCGGGGCGGTCCTGCTGGAACGCAAGGCGCTTCCGACCCCCAGGAATCAGCGGGATCGTCCAGGACCGGGAGCCAGGCGGCGCCAGCCGCAACGGAGGCTCCGGCAATGGCAAAGGAGGAGGAGTCAACGACCATTTCGGCGCCAGCGGCAACGGCGGCTCCCGCCCCCACAACCGCACCTGCGGCGCCAGAGGCAACGACCGTGCCCAGGCCCATGCCTACCGTTGCGCCCATGCCAACATCCGTCCCAACGGCGCTGCCATTGCCCGCGTCCACAGTGGCGCCTGCAGCGGAAGCCCCTGTTCCTACTGAGTCCATCGCCGCCATGAGTCCCCCAAGGTGCGGCACGCCGGTCGGTCCTGCCTGTCCACCCACGGAAGCTCCCGGTGACTCCGCCGAGAGGGCCGCTATTCCTCCTGCATCCACGGCAGGAAGCCAAGGTGCGCCGCCGGACGCGTTCTTTCGGGACTACGTCCGGCAGCCGTTGGTATCGGCGGACGAAGACAACGTCTCCACTTTCAGCCTGGACACGGACAACACTTCGTATCACCTGGCCCTTGGATGGGCCCGTGCCGGATACGAAGTGGACCCCGACTCGGTGAGGGCCGAGGAGTGGATCAACGCTTTCGACCACCGCTACGAGCGGCCTGCGCACGATAACGGGTTCGCGATTGAGACAGGCCTTTACCCACATCCGCTTGACGATGGAAAGAGGCTGGCCAGGATCGCGTTCCAAGCCCCGGAGCTGGTATCCGGCAAGCCTCTCAACGTGACGCTGGTGCTGGACGCCTCCGGCTCCATGGCTGACGGCAACCGGGTGGACATTGCGCGTCAGGCTGCGGAGAGCATCAGGCAGAGTCTACGCTCCGAAGACCGCATTGCCGTCGTCCATTTCACCAACGGAGTGATTGATCAGTACACGGTGGACCACACACATCCAGACGATCCCGAGGTGCGGACTTCGATAGCAGGGTTGCAACCCTACGGAAGCACCAACGTGCAGGCAGGGTTGAATCTGGGGGTCGAGCTGGCTGACGAGATTCGCCGGGAACGAACGGAAGCGAATAACTACGTGATCCTGATGTCGGACGGCGTGGCGAATGTGGATGCCACCGATCCGTTTGCCATACTGGAGACAGCCTACGACGCCGTGACGCGGAACCCGCTGCGACTGATCACAATCGGCGTCGGGATTAGCAACTACAACGACCCATTGCTGGAACAGCTGGCCCAGCACGGCAACGGGTGGTATCGCTACCTGAACAACACCGAGCAAGCACGGGCTACTTTCAGCCGCGAGAACTGGCAGGCCCTCTCCACGCCTTTCGCCGACCAAACCAGGGCGCAGGTCACCTGGAATACTGAAGTGGTCCGGAGGTGGCGAATCATAGGCTACGAGAACAGGGTAACGCCTGATCACACCTTCACGCAGGACCGGAAGAAGTTTGCCGAACTGTATTCCGGAGCCGCCACCACCGTCTTCTACGAACTGGAGCTGCAGGAAACCTCGGCGCTCGTGCCTCCCGGTGGCCTGGGTCGCGTGGAAGTGCGATGGGTGGAGCCGGACAGCGGCGAATCCCGCACCCAGAGCGCCCCTGTCGAACGAAGCAGATACATCGGGTTTGCCGGCACGGAAGGCACGCTGGCGCACTTCGGGGCCATCGTGGCCCTGGCTGCAGACAGATACGGCGCTCTCCCCGGCGCAACGGACGCAATCTATTCGAGCGTCCACAATGAATTGTCTGATCTGGTCATACAACTCCGTATGTTGCGAAGTGAACTGGTCGGACTGGAGTCTTACAGGGACTTTTCGTTCCTGCTGGAACACCTGGCAGACGATGTTGCGGAACGATCGCCTGCCCCGGACAGATCCGGCTACAGCCGGTAATGGCCCAAACTGACGGCGCGACGGCCGTGGAGGAGCGTTTGTTATGATGACGCTCAAATCCATCCGGCTGTTTTGGAACCGGTAGGAGGATTGATGAAGGCGATATTGATCTTGGCGGCACTGACTACGTTCCTGGTGTTTGCATTGGGCTGCGGGGGGGAGGCTGGACCCACGGTAGTGGCTACCAGGGTTTCGGATGTCTCCCGCAGCGAGTCGGCTGCCACCACCGCTCCCGCTGCTGCGCCGACCGCCGCACCACGCCGGCAGGAAGCGCCAACGAGCGCCCCGGCAGCGACCACAGCAATGGCGGAGTCCGAGTCGCGCAGCCGTCCCGCTGCCACCGAAGCGCCAGCAGCGCCGGCGGCAACCGCGGCTCCTCAGGCTGCGAGCGACCAGGCTTCAACTGCCGGAGAGGCGGGCCCGCAAGGTCAGCAATCTTCGGCGCCTCCACCTTCGGCTCGGGACCGAGAAGCGGGTGGACAGGGGCAGCCCGCGTCGACGACCTTCCGGGACTACGGCAGGCTACCGTTCATTGAAACAGACGTAGACAGCGTGTCGACCTTCAGCCTGGATACCGACCGGACCTCCTATCAGCTGGCCCTCAACTGGGCTCGCTCGGACTACGAAGTCGACCCAGCGTCGGTGCGGGCCGAGGAGTGGATCAACGCCTTCGATTACCAGTACGATCCGCCAGAAGATGGCGGCAGCTTCACCATGACCACCGATGTTTTCCGTCACCCGCTGGACGACCGAATGCACATGGCCCGCATCGGTTTCCAGGCTCCGGAGCTGCTGGACGCCACGCCACTCAACGTGACACTGGTGCTGGACGCATCCGGCTCCATGCGGGAGGGCAACCGGGTGGAGATTGCGCGGGAGGCGGCGAACAGCATACTGAACTCGCTCAATCCCCGGGACAGGGTAGCGGTAGTGCACTTCAGCACCGACGTGCTGCATGGCCTGATTGTGGACCACCGGCGTCCGGACGACAGCGATATACGGTGGTCCGTCGACCAGCTGGAGCCTGGCGGATCGACCAACGTGCAGGCCGGGCTCGACCTGGGGGTCAGCCTGGCAGACGAAGCGCGGCGTGAGAGGCCCGACGCTTACAACTACATCATCCTGATGTCGGACGGAGTAGCAAACGTGGATGCCACGAACCCGTTCGCCATCCTGGAGTCGTCACCGGACTACGACAACCGGAACCCGCTGCGAATCATCACCATCGGGGTTGGCATCGAAAACTACAATGACGTCCTACTGGAGCAGATAGCCCAGTACGGGAACGGGTGGTACCGCTACCTGGACGACGCCGAGCAGGCCAGGGCGACCTTCAGCCGAGACAACTGGCTGGCGCTTTCGACACCATTTGCCGACCAGACCAGGGCACAGGTGACCTGGGACCCGAACGTGGTGCGGGCATGGCGGATCGTGGGCTACGAGAATCGAGTAACCTCCGACGCCAGCTTTACCGAGGAACGGAAGGAGTTTGCCGAGCTGTATTCCGGGGCGGCCACCACGGTCTTCTATGAGCTCGAGCTATGGCGGGATGCCCAGTTCGCCCAGTCAGCGAACCTGGGAACCGTCGAGCTCCGTTGGACCGATCCGGTGACGGGACGGCCGTGGCGGCAGCATGCCTCGGTATCGGGACAGCCGGACACCGATTTCCAATTCGTAAGTGATCCGATGCTGCAGTTCGGGGCGATTGTGGCCTTGGCGTCGGACCTGTACAGCGGCATACCCAACTTCGTCCAGGACGATTTCTCGTACCTGCACAACGACCTGTCCAGCCTGCTGGACCGGCTGCAAGCCCTGAACCGCGAACTGGGGCGGCTGCAGGCGTATGACGATTTCCATTTCCTTCTTGAACACATAACAGCTGACGCTCAAGAGATGGCTCCACCGGGATCAAGCGACAGGGGATCGGGCTACAGCAGGTAGCAGGAAACCAGGGACGCGGGCCGACACCGTTTCGCGCCCCGCCGCGATGGCGTCCGGGAGTTCAGGCGTCCGCCGTCATCCCGGGGAGGCCTGCTCTGACTGGCTGACGGGCCAGAAATAGCAGGAAAGCCGACAAGAGATAAGCCGCCACCATTGCGGTGTAGAGCAGAATGTAGCTGCCCGAGACATCACGGAGAATGGACGCGAGAGACGGTCCCAGGCCCAGGGCAGCGGTCTGGAAAGGCGAGAAAATACCCAGCAAGGATCCGTAGGAGTCGCGGCCAAAGTACTGGGCGAGCATCATGTTCTCCATCGAGCCGACCGCGCCGGAGAAGACTCCCCACGCAAGCGCGAACACCAGCGCTTCGGCTAGGGAATCAACCATGGTCAGGAAGCCCAACAGGGCCCCTGAGCCGACCATGGTCACCATCAGGCAACGCCTGGGGGTGAACCGGTCTGACAGGTAGCCCCATCCAACGTTGGCGATGGACAAGACGGTCCCGAAGCTGAGGACGCCGGCGGCCGCGGTGACGCTGAGCCCGGCTCCTTCGACCAGATAGGGCACCATGCTGAAGCCGACGCTGCTGGAGGCGAGGGTGCCGACGCAGGCGGTGGCGACGATGAGCCAGAAGGAACGGATGCGGACGGCCTCGCGGACGCTCCAGCTGGCTTCCGGTGAAAGGGCAATGGCCCTTATTTCTCCGGTTCCGCCTGCTCCGGACGGTGACGCGGTTGCGCCGTCGGGCAGTAGACCAATGTCCTCGGGACGGCGGCGCATCAGCAGCACCACCGGTATGACCAACGCGAAGCTCAGAAACCCAAGGTAGCGGAAGCCCTCCCGCCAGGTCTGGCTGAAGGCAATCAGGGCGAAGAGCTGTATGTTTATCGCACCGGCGATGGGGCGGAAGGTGGATACCATTGCCAGGGCGATATTGCGGCGACGCCGGAAAAAGTTGACAGCGGCGGTTCTCGGCACCAGACCGATGAGCACCGGGTTGGACACCGCACGGGCCACTATGTAGGCGGCGTAGAACTGCCATACGGCGTCAACGCCGGACAGCAGCAGATAGCAGACTCCGGCGATGAGCAGGCCGGTGGACATCAGCCAGCGGGGGCCGTAGCGGTCGGCGAGGCGGCCTATGGCCGGGGCTATGAGACCGGAGCACCACGTGCCGGCGGTGGCGGCATAGGAAAGGGTGCTGGCGTCCCAACCGGTGTCATCGGTGATGTAGACCTGGATACCACCGAGCACCACCTGGGAAACACCGGTAGCGCAGAAGGTGGCGAAGGATGCCATACCGAGGATGAGCCAGCCGTAGTAGAAGGGCGTCCTGGGACGCCAGTTAAAGAGACGATTTAGCAAAGGCAGGGATGTCCTTACGAGCGGGAGCCGCCGGGCGCTTCAAGCAGCAGGGATGCACAAAGAATCATACACAGGGCGACCGCTTTTGACTAATGGCTGAGAGCAGGCGGGGGCGTTGCGAATTAGTCGGTCTGGTCTGCCCCCATTGGTCGGCTTGAGATTCTCACTCCAAACCGAATCTTCTGCTTCGGGGAGACTGGATTAGCTGCAATCTTTTGCCTGTAAGAGAACCCGAGTCGGGGCTCCAGTCTCACTTTCCGGGTGCCCTCTCGTAGGGGTGTAACATTTTGTAACATTCTGTAACAAACAGGGTGATTTTAGCCCTTAATTGAGACAGGCCAATCGGGTGGTTCAGGGATTCATTCATAAGAACAATTGTACGGCAACTGACGCCTCAAGGCAAGGCATCTGAGCGGACGGTGTCCTGAAACGCACTGCATCGGCACCACTGCTCCTTTGCGGGAGCCATCGGCGACCGATGTGGTAAATTGTTATCAACCTTCGTTCGAGGGACGCCATGCCGCTGGACAGATCACAGGTCACCCATATAGCCGCTTTGGCTAGAATTGGACTGGACGAGTCTGAAATAGATACCTACGCAGATCAGCTTTCGGGAATCATCGACCAATTCGAGGTGCTGAACGAGCTGGACACCAGCGGAGTGGAGCCGACAGGGCACGCCGGAGACCTTCGCGGGGTGATGCGCGACGACGCTCCGGCGGACTCGCTTTCCCCAGAGGCGGCATTGAGTAATGCGCCGCGCCGCGAGGGCGAGTTCTTTCGCGTGAAGGCCGTGCTGGACGAATAGAGCGGGCGGTGGCCCATCGAAGGCGGTTTCCCGGGCGAACGGTGGTGCGCCCTTGCCTTGCCCAATCAAGCTATTCCAATCGAAAGTAGGTATTGCGCTTGCAGGAACACAACTGGCTGACCATCCAGGAAGCGCGCCAACTGCTGGACCAGCGGGAAGTCAGTTCCGTGGAGCTGACCCGGGCCTGCCTGGAACGCATCGACGCGGTGGAGGACTCGGTTCGGTCTTTCATTACGCTCACTTCGGAAAATGCGCTTTCGCAAGCGGAGGCCGCAGACCGGATGCTGGCCGACGGCAACGGTTTTTCCCTGACAGGCATACCGGTCCAGATCAAGGATGTGATGTGCACGGAGGGAGTGCCAACCACCTGCGCTTCCAGGATGCTGGAGGACTACGTGCCGGTGTACAACGCGACGGCCGTTGGGCGCCTGTTCCGCCAGGGTGCGGTGATGCTGGGCAAGGGGAACATGGACGAGTTCGCCATGGGATCGTCGTGCGAGAACTCGGCGTTTCATCCGACATTCAATCCCTGGAACCTCGACCGGGTGCCCGGGGGCAGCAGCGGAGGAGCGGCGGCCTCAGTGGCGGCGGGAGAAGCGGTGTACGCGCTGGGTTCGGACACGGGCGGCAGCGTGAGGCAGCCGGCGGCGATGTGCGGCGTCACGGGGCTGAAGCCGTCGTATGGAATGGTCAGCCGTTATGGACTGGTGGCTTACGCTTCGTCGCTGGACCAGATCGGTCCCGTCGGTCGCAGCGCGGCAGACTGCGGCCTCGTGCTGAATGCAATTGCCGGGCACGACCCCAGCGATGCCACCTCGCTGCCACTGGAAGCAACGGACTTCTCGGTGGAACTCGACCGCGGAGTGGAGGGTCTCAGGCTGGGCGTGCCGCAGGAGTACTTCGCCGAAGGGATCGAGGATGGCGTGCGCAGGGCTGTGGAGGAGGGCATTTTTACCCTGGAAGGCCTTGGAGCCTCCATTCGGGAAGTGTCGCTGCCGTCGACCAAGTACGCCCTCGCCTGCTACTACATCATTGCACCTTCGGAATGCTCTGCGAACCTGGCGCGGTATGACGGAGTGAAGTACGGCTATTCGGCTCTGGAAGCAGCCGACATGTGGGGCGCGATGGAGCAGACGCGACAGCATGGTTTCGGGCCAGAGGTTACGCGCCGCATCATGCTGGGGACGTTTGCGCTTTCGTCAGGGTACTACGACGCGTATTACCTGAAGGCACAGCAGGCGAGGACGTTGATACGCCAGGACTTTGCCGAGGTGTTCGAGGGGTTGGACGCGCTGGTCACTCCGACGTCGCCGGTGGTGGCGTTTCCCATTGGGGAGAAGATGGACGACCCGCTGCAAATGTACCTGGTGGACGTTTGCACCATACCGGTGAACATCGCTGGGCTGCCGGCGTTGTCGGTGCCCTGCGGGTTTTCGGACGGCATGCCGGTGGGGATGCAACTGATCGGCCCCCACCTGTCAGAGGGAACGCTGCTGCGGGTGGGCCATGCGTATCAGCAGGCCACGGACTGGCATACCCGGCGGCCTGCACTCTAGCGGGCGCGAAAGAAAAGGCGCCCGGGCGGTTGCCCGGGCGCCGTCGCCGGTCCGATCGGTGATTGCCAGTGGCTAGATGAGCAGCGTCCCGCTGCGCCGGTAGTTTCTGATATCGGCCACCAAGGCCCGTTCCCGTTCCAGGGCGGTTATGGGTGGCCCTGAGGCCCAGTCGTAGACGGCTGCCGGAACCGAGGCGACCCGGCGCACGATCGCAGCGGGCCGACTTGGCATTGCCGAGACGCGCCTGGCCGCAGGCGTGGCAGCATTGCTGGGACCGGGGTTAGGCTGTTCGTTCATAGGATTAACCATCACTACCTCCTTTCCGCACGATTGACGTATGTTTAACGCAGGTTCACGGTCGATGGATGGGCTCGATGCCGGGACGGGTTGGGCGTCCGTCCCGGCGATGATTTGCTAGAGGGCCAGCTTCCGCCAGACGCCGGTTTCCATCTGGTACTTGGCGTATTCGTCGCTCATCTTCGAGACCTCGGCCAGCAGCCGGGCGATGGGGCCGGTGTGCTTCCCACCGTTGCTAGTCTTGGGAGCGATGGGGGTCTGGGAATTCTTCTCGGAAAGGTGCGTGGACAACCTGTTCTCCTCGGCGGGAAGTCCGCCATTTCTTGGTAATTGCCTGCGATGGAATGCCAGGGGTTGAGTCGAGGCCGGAGAATTTCCCGCCCCTAAGCGGCGTTAGATGGCCATCCTGCGCCAGTCGCAGTGCTCGTAGTGGTAGTCGGCGTACTCCAGGGACAACTTGGAGACCTTGGCCAGCAGTCGGGACACGGGGCGGTTGTGGGGGCGGGAGTCCTTGGTCTGGAGCTCGACTTCCGGGGTGCCGGCGGCAACCTGTTCGGGGATGGAATCGGCCATTTGAGGCCTCCTTTGTGGCTTATCGGCCACTAGCGGGTTGTACTTACCATTGAGCCTGTGGAGCAGATTGGCAAGCAACTAATAATAAGTTAGTATATAACTCAGGGGTTGTCAAGGGATGGATAGTAGCTAATTTTTTTTCAGTATGCTAGTATCCGCGAAATTCTTATGTAACGGAGCCGGGGCTATGCAACACCTTGAGCCTTGCCCGCGTTACGACAGGGCCATCAACATCCTGGGGAAGAAATGGAACTGCATGATCATCAGAAGCATGCTTTCCACACCCCGTCGCTTCAGTGACATTTCCAACTACATAGAAGGACTCAGCGACCGGCTGCTGTCGCAGCGGCTACAGGAGCTGGAGGAGTCCGGAATTGTCGAGCGACGGGTGTACGACAGCAAGCCGGTGCTGGTGGAATACGCGCTGACGGAAAAGGGAGCGGGTTTCAGGCATGTGGTCGAGGCGATCCAGCATTGGGCCGACCAGTGGGAGGCGCACTCTTTGGAAGAGGCTCTCACGCGGAAATATCAATAGCCGACTCCCGAGCTCGTGAAGGAGGCGTCGGATGCAGCGGACCAGAATCAGCGACATATTCGCCAGTGACGCTCCCTTGGGCGAAGCGCTGGTGCAGGGGTGGGTGAAGACGCGGCGCTCTTCGCGATCGGTGTCCTTCGTGCAGGTGAACGACGGGTCCACGCTGCGGGACCTGCAGGTGGTCGTCGGCGAGGACAGTCCAGCCTACGACGTTGCCAACGGACTCACCACGGGATGCAGCATCTCCGTGTTGGGAAATGTGGTCGAGTCGCAGGGGAAGGGACAGCGATACGAGATTCAGGCGCAGGAGGTCCGGCTGGTCGGGGGGGCGGACCCGGAGACGTACCCGCTGCAGAAGAAAAGGCACACGCCGGAGTTTCTGCGGGAGATAGCGCACCTGCGGCCTCGCACCAACACCTTCGGGGCCATGGCCCGGGTGAGAAACGCCGCCGCGTTCGCCATCCATTCCTTCTTCCAGGAACGGAGCTTCCAATACATTCAGACGCCGATCATCACGGCCAGCGACGCCGAGGGAGCCGGGTCGATGTTTCGCGTCACGACGCTGGACATCGACAACCCGCCAAGGATTGATGGCGCCGTGGATGCTGGCGAAGACTTCTTCGGCAAGCCGACGTTTCTGACAGTCAGTGGGCAGCTTGAGGCGGAGATTTTCGCGCTGGCGCTGTCGAACGTCTATACCTTCGGGCCGACCTTCCGGGCGGAGAACTCGAACACTTCCCGACACCTGGCGGAATTCTGGATGGTGGAACCGGAAGTGGCGTTCTGCGAGCTGGACGGGCTGGCGGAACTGGCTGAGGACTTTCTTAAGTACATATTCAGCTACGTGCTTGAAAACTGCCCGGAAGACATGGAATTCTTCAATCGCTGGTACAACGAAGAAATCATTGCAACCCTCGAAGGCATCGTTGACTCCAGGTTTGAGCGCATCACCTACACCGAGGCGGTCGATATGCTGGTCAGTTCCGGGGAGTCTTTCGAGTACCCTGTGAGCTGGGGCGTCGACCTGCAATCGGAACACGAGCGCTACCTTACGGAGAAGCGAATCGGGCGACCGACAATCGTCACCGACTACCCGAAGGAAATCAAGCCGTTCTATATGCGGCTGAACGACGACGACAATACAGTGCGGGCGATGGATGTGCTGGCTCCCGGCATCGGGGAAATCATCGGGGGCAGCCAGCGCGAGGAGCGCCACGACGTGCTGTTGAGCCGCATGGCCGAGTTGGGGCTGAAAGCTGAGGAATACTCGTGGTACCTCGACCTGCGGCGGTACGGCACGGTGCCGCACGCCGGGTTCGGCCTGGGCTTCGAACGCACGGTGCAGTTCATCACGGGAGTCTCCAACATCCGCGACGTTAACGCTTTCCCTCGAACTCCGAAGAACGCCGAGTTCTAGTCCACCAGTGGCATCCGTCGACTCATCGGCGCTGTCCACGGTCTTCGGCCCCGACGGCACTGCCGCTCACGAGGCAATCGAAGGCCTCTCTGAGCTATACAGGGAAACGGGCAACATTCCGCCTGTGGCCAATAGCCACGCGGCATGGGCCGACTACCGTTCTTCGGGCGACTCGAGTTCCGACACCTTCGTCCACCACACCTACCTCTCGCTGCTGTGTCGGCTGGCGGCGTACCGTTTCCTGGAACCACTACCGTCGGAGCGGCATCTGTGGCCGGTCATCAACGGCGACTACTTCGCGGGCGAAGGCCTGGGCAACTTCCTGGGCGAGTACTTCTTCTCGTGGCCATTCTTCCGCCGGTCGATGGGCATCGGAGAGGACCGGGAAGCGCTGGAAGTCGTGGGGAGAATGATGACTGCCCTGCAGCCCTTCGACTTCAGCAACCCGCCATTGGACCTGCTGGCGGACCTGCTGGCGGAAATATCCCAGGAATACCGGGGCGAATCGAGCGAACGAGCAGCCGAGAAGGCTGAAGAGGCGCTGGCGACCCTGTCGGAGGAGCCAACACGGACCTGCGTTGCTCCAGACTGCCGCGAGGGCACTGCACTGGCCCGGGCAGTGTCAGTCGCCGTCAGCGGCAGGCTGGATGGCGGGGAGGACTCGCTGGACGCGCTGCTGGGAGTGACGGGACAATTCCTGGGGATGAGTTCCGACCCGCTGGATGCAGTTGTATCCTGCGTCGCGTTCGTGTTTGCGTTGGGAGACACGACGAAGGGCCCGCATGCACCCGTTCTCGTCCCGGTCTATCTTGCCAACGCGACCAAGGTCCCCGAAGAGCGACGGGATCCTAATGGCGAGCTAACCTATACGATCGAAGCACCGGGAGCGGACGCAGCAGCGGGCGGCATTTCGCTGCCGGAGCGGGTGGCCACGGACCCGCTGTACCTGGACTGGCTCCTGGGACGGCTGCCGAATTACCTGCGCGGAATGGCGCTCCGACTGCGGGCCCAGGCCGAAGACATCGCGCTGCAGGAAGTGCTGAACGCCTGGTACAACTACCTGACATCTCCCAAGGCGCGCACGCCGATTCCCGATCCGCTGACACCCGCCGCTGCAGACGTGATGGTGGAGGCAGCGCGGTCGCTGATCCTGGCCTACGTGCGGGGCTCCGGTCCTGCTCCTCTGCACATAGCCCGCAACGCGCCCGCTCCACTGTTCGCGGCGCGGCGGGAGTTTGATCTGATCATGGGGTAGCGATGCATCAGCAACCGGTCGCCGAGGAGCAGGACGGCGTCCCGGTTTGACGCTAATTGTGGCTGCTTAATATAATGTCGTGCGTCCCGCAGGTTCTTTGCAATCCCTGATCGAACCATTACGGCGGGGCCAAAAGGAGCGGAATGACAACTTACGAGGTCGTACTTCACCCCACCTCGGTGGTCGAGGAACTGAAGAAGAACAACATCAGTCACGTGGTCTGGCTGCCCGACAGCGAGACCAATTTCATGTATCAGCTGCTTACCAATGAGCCTTCCATAGATCTGGTGCCAGTCTGCCGTGAAGGCGAGACGATGGCCATCGCCGCCGGGTTGTGGGTTGGCGGCGCGCGGCCCATCGTGCTGATCCAGAACACTGGCATTTTCGAGTCCGGCGACTCAATCCGAGGCCTGGGGCTTGACATCAACCAGCCGCTGGTCATGCTGGTGGGCTACCGCGGGTGGACCCGGCGCGGCGTAACGACCGATTCCGCCGCGGTTTTCATCGAACACATTCTCCACACGTGGGGCATCAATTACTACCTGATAGAGACCGACGAGGATGCCGAACGCATCAGTACCGCAATAGAGGAAGCGGAGCGTACCCGGAAACCGGTCGCCGTACTGGTTGGCACTGAGTTCGGCGTTTAATCCCTTGCTCGAACCCTCCGGCACATCGAGGAGGGAGAAACTACACGCACCGGCAGCCTCACGAGAAGCTATTTGAGGAAACAACCTTATGATTGACAACCAGGAAGCAGTCAAGGTGATAGACGCCAATCGGGGAGATGGCGTAATCATCGCAACCATGAACGCAAACAACGTCCACTTCGGCCTGCCCACCGTCACCACCAACGAGCAGCTGGACATGCCGGTTTCCGGAGCGATGGGGAAGGCGTCCAACGTCGGCCTCGGACTGGCGCTGGCCCAGCCCAACCGCAAGGTGATCGTGCTGGACGGCGACGGAAGCCTGCTGATGAACCTGGGCGCGATGGTCACCCTGGCCAACAAGACGCCCAGGAATCTCTGCCACATGGTGTTTGACAACGGAGTGTACGCCGTAACGGGTGGGCAGCCGGTGCCTGGCTCGGGGCGAGCCGACTGGGAAGGAATGGCCAAGGCCGCCGGATACGCCGCCACCTTCTCCTTCGAGAACCTCGAGGACCTGACCACCGGCATCGCCGAAGTGATGGCTGCCGAAGGTCCGGTGTTCGTGCATCTTCGGGTCAAGCCGGAGATCGAGAACACACCGGTCCAGTTCCGGCAGCGCTCCTCTCGCACAATCCACGTTGCCCTCCGTGATATGCCCGGAGTGTTGGCCAACGACTAGGGACTGCTCAGCGCAGGGGCACGACGGAGTCACGCGATTCGCCGCGCTCCCTGCATTCACCTTTCCAACGTCGGACGGGGAGGCTATGGCTAGATGCTGCACGGTCTAGTCAAGGGCCTGCTGTTCCGCCTGGCAGCCTATGCGCTATTCCTGGCGGGCTTCTGGCTGCTGTTTCAGGCCTTTGAGCGTTCAAGCGTGGGCCTGGGAATCGGTGGCGGGGTGGCAGTCCTCGCGGCGATGTGGGCCATGGTGGGGTTCAGGCGCCCTCCGTCCTACAGAAGCGACCGCCGCACTCGCCATGACGATTCAGATCCGCATAACCAAGCGTCGGGGTGACCAGGTTGGTTGACGATCCGCATCCGTCCCCGGGAATCCTCTTCAGCGAAGCGGCCCGAGCGGTGAACTATCACCGTGGGAACGCCCTGGTCGTTTCCACATCATCAGCTCTCAGGGAATGGAGCCAGGTATCAGAGCGCCGGGAACTGGACCTCGACCTGACCGACTGCATGGACCGCGCGCCCGCCGTTGGGCTGGGCCTGGCCCTGGCCCAGCCGGAACGCAAGGTGCTGGCGCTGGACTGTGACTCGACGCTTCGCACAAACATCGGGGGCCTTGCCACCGTTGGCGAGTCCCGCCCCTCCAACCTCGTGCATTTCGTGTTCGACGATGCCACCCGTCCCTCCACTGGAGGCGTTCCCATCAAGGCGCTGGACCACCTGGACCTTGAGACGATGGCGCTGTCTTCGGGCTATGCCAAGGCATACCACTTCGACCGGCTGGAGGAATTGCTGCTGGGTCTCGAGGAGGCGATGAGGCAAGAGGGTCCGGTGTTCGTGCTGGTGAGCGTTTACCGGGAAGGGGACGCACCCTTCTTTCCGGACCGCAAGATGGCCGAAGGCTGGGCGGAGGTCAGGGCGCAACTGTCGGAGTCGTTGTAGCGCCCGGCATCCTGTCCTTCCCACCAAGAGTCACCGGCCAAGGCCAACTCTGGAGGAGTATCTCAGCAGACCCTCGTGCCCCCTGCCATATACTCCTCAGGTCGCGACGTCCTGTGAGGTGGGTCGCACCACAATCTGGTGCGCGACAGTGTATCCCATGGATACCTGACCCTGTTCGGTGGCGACCTCCATAACCCCCAGGAATGGCGTCGCTTCAGCCACGGTAACTTCCCGCCCGGGCACGATTTGCGAACCAGCAAGGAATTTGAGCAGCTGAGGGTCTTCCTCGGGAACGCGGTCGACAATGTATGCCTGACCGGTCACAGCCTGATCCAGCGTAAGCGAGTTGGGCGGGACCCTGGGCTCGCCGGTTCCCGGGATGGGCCGTCCGTAGGGAGAGCGACGCGGGTTGCCGAGTTTCTCCACGAGCTTTTCCATGAGCTGCGACGACATACCGTGCTCAAGACGGTGGGCCTCGTTGTGGGCTTGGTACAGCTCCATCCCCAGCAACTCAACCACCATCCACTCCGCCAGGCGGTGACGTCGCGCGATATCCTCGCCACCCTCCATACCAACTCGGGTAAGGCGGATGCGCTTGTCGGAACCCACGTCCACCAGGTGCTGCCGGGCCATGCGCCGGATCATGCCGGCTACCGACGGTACTGATGTGCCAAGGCCTTCGGTGGGCGGCAAGCGGCGCAATGCGTCGGTCAACTGGGTGATGGTAGGGCTCTCGTCGTCCTCCCACAGGCGGTAAAGGCAGAGGAGATAATTCTCGGTGCCGGGAGACAGGCGGTCATTCTGACCTTCGTCACCGGATGGTTCTGCCTGGGCCGCGGCCGTCCTTCTGGGTCTGGGCATCTAACCCCTCGTTATCAACATGATTTACGTATGATCTACGCCGCCGGAGCGGGCAGAAAAAATTATACCAGAGGGCAAGGAGAGGGCAGCCGGGGGGTGAACCGTCTCAGGAGATGCGGAAAGAGGCGCTGGTGAGTTCGCCATTCACAAACAGCCGGATCCGATGACCGTCGCGCAGGCGCAGTGACACCGGAGAACCGACGGGGAGCTCAGCGGTGTGGGACATCAGCGACCGCAACTGCCGGCCGGAGGGCATGCGGACCGTGTACAGGTAGAAAGCCCCGTGGAATATACGATTGCAGACTATGCCTTCTCCGGCACCATCTTCGAGGCACTCGACGCAATCTGGGCGGACCATCATTTCCGTGGACGCATGAGCAAGCTCATCGAAATCAGGGGCTCCGTCGGAACCGCCCGGGGCACACTGCGGATCTTCAGAGTGTTCGCCCAAGACCATTTCGCCGAGGTCGGTGGTGATACGACCATCCATGACCTCCACGGGAAGGAAGTCCACGGCTCCGATGAACTGCGCGACGAACTTTGTCCGAGGCGAATGAAACACGGCGCCGGAGGAACCGACCTGCTCGAGCTTCCCCTGGTTCATAACGGCCACTTCGTCACCGACGGAAAGCGCAGCCTGCTGGTCGTGAGTTACGAACACCGAAGTGACGCCGCTGGCATGAAGAATTTCGACGACATCGGACTGCAACTGCTCGCGCAGCTTGGCGTCGAGATTGGAAAACGGCTCATCCAGCAAGAGGATGTCAGGGCGCGGAGCAAGCGCCCTTCCCAGGGCGACCCGCTGCTGCTGCCCTCCCGATAACTCGTGAGGCATCCTGTGTCGCATTTGGGAAAGGCCCACAAGTTCCAGCGCATCCGCGACTCTCTGTTCGCGATGGGGGCTCTTGCGGAGACCATAGCCAACGTTCTGTTCGACGGAGAGGTGGGGGAAGAGCGCGCCCTCCTGGAAAACCATGCCAATGCGCCGCTTTTCGGGGGGGAGCGAGAAGGACTCAGAACTGACAACCCGACCGCCGACGGATACCTGTCCCTCGTCGGGCCTCTCAAATCCGGCGATAATCCGGAGCGCCGTCGTCTTTCCACATCCGCTTGGCCCCAGGAGGGCTAGGATCGTGCCCGACTCGACGGCCAGATCCAGACCCGCCAGCGCCTCGACATCGCCAAACCGTTTAACTACGCCGGAGCATGACAGGGCTGCACCGCTGAGACTTTCCGGCGGAGTTGCTGCCAGATGATTACTTTGTATTGCCGGTGCGTTTACCATTCAGTCGAACTGCCTCTGTTCTCGACTCTGTGAAATGCTACCGGAACTCAATGCAGTGTGTTAGGCCGGATTACAGCCAATACGAATGTGGGTCAGTGTAGGCATTCATCGTCAGCCTGTCAATCCACATATCCTAATCCCCAAAAGTCGTCGAAGGCGAGCATTTTCGCACGTTGAGTAGTTGAGAATCTCCCATCAGGATTGTTTTGTGTATACTTATCAATTGTAACAGTTAGTACGATTTTCTGAACGTCGATATCGGTAATTGAGTGCGAATCTCTCTCCTCACCGGCGGCCGTCTTCGGCAGTTTCTGCCGACCGCCCCCATTGTCCTCCTGGTACCGGCTCTGCTCGTGGGAGTGGCCCTCCTGCTGCCTCCGGTTTACCTGGTTGTACGTTCTCTGGGTGGCGGCAGCGAGTTCTGGGAGCTGATTCTCAGAGCCAAGGTGGCGGCCATTCTCGGGCGCACCATGCTGCTGGTGGTGGCGGTGTCGGCAGCCTCGGTAGTGGTGGCGTTGCCGCTGGCCTGGCTGACGGCCAGGACCGACCTTCCCCTGCGGCGCACCTGGGCAGTATTAACCGCACTGCCGCTGGTCATACCCAGCTATGTGGCCGGATTCGTGGTGGTGGTCACCCTAGGTCCACGCGGGATGCTGCAGGGCGCACTCGAGGGCCCTTTCGGCATCGACAGGCTGCCGAGCATCTACGGGTTCGCCGGCGCAATGCTGACCCTCACCTTTCTCAGCTACCCTTATGTGCTCCTGACCGTTCGCGCAGCATTGCAGCGGATGGACCCGGCACTGGAGGAGTCGGCCCGGGGACTGGGACTGGGGCCGGTTGCTACGTTCTTTCGCGTTGTGGTCCCGTTGCTGCGGCCCGCGGTCGGAGCGGGTGCGCTCCTGGTGGGGCTCTACACGCTGAGCGACTTCGGGGCAGTCTCGCTGCTGCGTTACGAGACCTTCACGTGGGCCATATTCTCGCAGTACGAGTCGGCCCTTGACCGCACCTTGGGCGCGGGGTTGTCCATGGTGCTGGTGCTACTGGCCCTGGCGTGGGTGGCGCTGGAATTCGTGAGCCGAGGCCGCAGTCGCTACTACTCCACCTCGGCAGGCACCACGAGGCCACCCGCGACGGTAAGCCTGGGGCGCTGGAGGTGGCCTGCCGTCGGGCTGTGCGCCACGGTTACCGTAACTGCGCTTGGCCTTCCCGTAGCGATACTCGTCTATTGGGTTGTGCGCGGCGTAATGGCCGGCGAGGCTCTTGACTCGCTGTGGATTGCGGCGCGCAACTCAGTGTACATATCAGCACTGGCGGCGTTGGCAGCGACGGTGGCGGCGCTACCGGTGGGGCTGCTTTCCGTGCGTCATCCTGGCCTGCTGAGCGGCACGCTGGAGCGTCTGGGGTACGTCAGCTTTGCGTTGCCCGGAATTGCCATTGCCCTGGCGCTGGTGTTCTTCGGAGCCAACTACGCGGGCTTCATCTACCAGACGACAGGTCTTCTTATCCTTGGATATGTGGCCCTGTTCCTGTCGCCCGCGCTTGGGGCGTTGCGCACGTCGCTGCTGCAGATGAACCCTCGAGTGGAGGAGGCGGCACGGGGGCTGGGCCGCACGCCCCTCGGGGCCTTCGCCACGGTCACCATTCCCGGAGCGCGTCCGGGGATCATCGCGGGTGCTTCCCTTGTCTTCCTTCTTACCATGAAAGAGCTGCCGGCCACGCTCATTCTCAGCCCCACCGGGTTCTCAACGCTTGCAACGTCTGTCTGGGCATTTACATCGGAAGCCTTCTTCGCTCGAGCCGCAATGCCGTCGCTGCTGCTAATCATATTGTCAGGGATTCCGCTTGCCCTGCTCACGCTGCGGGAGCGACGGTAGACAGGGATGGGGTTATAATCCCCTGCAATATCCGGTCCGGGGGCAGGCCCCCCCGCAGGTCTTCAGGGCGCGACGGCAGGAGAAGGTATGGTTGATTCAGGCGAAAAGCTGACGGTGATTTTGCCCGGGAATCTCATTGATGGATTGATGAGCGCACCCGAAACGGGCATGGCCGTGGCTTTCAACCGCAGCGGAATAAACTGGGTCGGACCCAGGGGAGAAGTGGAGAGCTTCGGCGGCGATGTTCCTCTTGAAATACTGGATTTCCCCGATTCGACCCTGTTGCCGGGCCTGTTCGACTGTCACACCCATACCAACATGCCCGGAGACGGGCGGACCGGCGAGGAAGCCGACAGGGACGATTCCGACGACGTCCGCCTGCTGAGATCGGCGAGCAACGTGGCCGACGCTTTGTCGACCGGGGTCACCACCCTGTGCGACTGCGGGTCGTGGAACAATACGGCTTATTCCCTGAAGAAAGGACTGGCTCAAGGGATAGTGCAGGGTCCGAGGACGCTGGTGTCGGGGCCGCCGCTGACCATTACCGGCGGGCATCTATGGTTCATGGGCGGAGAGACCGACGGCATCGATAACATACGCGCCAGCGTCCGGGAAAGGGTGTGGCAGGGGGCGGACTTCATCAAGGTGGCGGCCTCCGGAGGCAGCACACTCACCAGCGACCCTTACCGGGCCTCGTACACCCTGGAAGAATTGAAGGCGCTGGTAGACGAGGCGCACAACCGGAACAAGCCCGTGCTGGCCCACTGTCGATGTACAGAGTCCATAAACTTCGCCTTAGATGCCGGCGTGGACGCCATACTTCACTGTTTCTTCACCGATGCGGACGGTTCGTACCGGTACGACGAGCCGACGGCCGACCGGCTCGCCGAATCCGGTGTCTGGCTCAACCCGACCATGCACCTTGGACGCGTGTCGCGCGCGCACCTGCAGCGAATCAAGGAGCAGCGGCCCTTCACGCCAGCGGAGCAGGAGCGATGGGAGCGGTCGAACCGCGCAGGCGGCACGGCGATGGAACAGTTCGGGCAGTTGATTCGCGCGGGAGTACGGCTGGTCGGCGGTTCGGACTGCGGCTGGGGAAGCTATCCGTTCGGGGATTTCCAGGGCGAGATCATCGCGATGCACGACGCAGGCCTGACGCCGATGCAGGCCATACAGGCAGGAACCTGTAATCCGGCGAGCGCATTGGGACTGGCGGGTCAAACCGGGACGATAGAGCCCGGGAAACCGGCCGACCTTCTGCTGGTCGAGGGGAACCCGGCAGCCGAAATCGGTGCACTCAGGCAGGTGCGGGCGGTGTATGCCGGAGGAAGGGCGGTTGCCACCGCTCGCCCAGCAGAGGCGATGGATTGACAATCTGAGGAGTGCAGGGTCTGCGGATATGCACCACTGGGAAGTTGGAGAAAGCATCAACATAGGGTGGCCGGACTACAACGTGCCGGAGAGACCCTACACCATCGTTGAATATGACCTCTTTGGCCCCGTCTTTCGGGCACGCGTTTCGGACGCCACCAGCGAAGGCAGGCAGGGGGGCTTTCTCGTCGTGTTCGGCTGCCCGGACGTGGTGCTGGATATGCTGGCGGAACAGGCAACGAAGAAACTGGGCTTCCAGGTGGTCGTCTCGGACCTGCGTTGCAGCATTGAGGGCCAGACCCTTCACAGCTTCGACTATGAGTGGTACCCGACTCCCGAATATGCCGACCGTCCCGGAGACCTGGCCCGCACAATTGCTGAGACTCTGGAGGAGATGCGAAGCGGAGGCTAGGCCTGTATCGTGCTGGACTACGCCGCGCTCCGACTGTATGATTGTCGGCGGCAAGAACAGCCCTGTTCGCCCGCTCCGGTGGCGACGGGAAACTCATTTCGGGAGAGTTTGAAATGAAGAAAGTGACCATGGGCGATGTACCCCGCACCCCGGCCGACATGGCTCCTCTGGGCAGCGGCGGGCTGATGACCGGATCCCAGGTATGGCGTCAGTCCATACTGAATCCCGATGACTCCAGCAACTTCAACTTCGCCATCGTGGCCTTCGACGCCGGATCCCGGAACAAGTTCCACATCCATTCCGGCGACCAGATTCTGGTCATTACCGAGGGCAAGGGCAAGGTTGCCACCGACGATGAGACACTCGAGGTTGTGGAAGGCGACGTCGTTGTTATCCCCGCGGGCGAAAATCACTGGCATGGCGCTCCGGACGACACCGCCATGGCGCATATCACGATCACCGTGAAGGGCAGCCAGACGGAGCAGACCGAAGCGTAGTCGGCCACTGTCAAGGAACCCGCAGCGAACCCAACAGCCCCGGCAGACTTGCCGGGGCTGCTTTGTTTGCGGAATTACCCGAGCAGACTCTCGCCTGGAATTAGCTTCACTGCCGCAGCTGGGCGTATTCCAATCCGGTC
Source organism: Dehalococcoidia bacterium (assembly GCA_963667415.1). Classification (GTDB taxonomy): domain Bacteria; phylum Chloroflexota; class Dehalococcoidia; order Lucifugimonadales; family UBA3495; genus VXOI01. Next base: position 2,963,731 of record OY763410.1, read on the forward strand.
AGCACGCGTTTGTCGCCGTACTCGAAATGTTCCTGCCATGAGCCGACCCGAGGCCCCAGCGGCCAGATCTGATTGACGCTGTACAGTCCCATTTCGACCACGTTCTCGTAGGTGAAGCGTGCCACATCGACCATGATCGCATAACGCTCATCGTCGTCCACGGTTCGAAGCGCCTTCTCTATTCTCCCCTCCATATAGGGGTGCTCGAACCCCACCGTAAACGATGCATGCAACGTGGTCAGCACCAGGAGCAGGCTCAGGGGGTCAGTCCGGCCTCCGGTGCCGTGGCAGTTGGCTCCCTGGTAATCACGGGTCCTTATCTGTGGCGCGAGGGAAGCATAGGGAATCTTCTGAAATTTGACTTCGATGCCAATGTCCTCCCACATGGTGGCGATAGCCTCGCAAGCCTCCACCTCTGCAGGAACACCACGGATGCTCGGCGTTAGGGTGATTTCGAATCCCCCTCCTGGATAGCCTGCTTCCGCGAGGAGTTGTCGGGCCTTTTCCGGGTCGTAATCCCATTGCCGGATGTCTTCGGGGAGGCGGTGGAGGTTGTTTTCCCAGCCCCATAGGACCAGCGGCTTTCCTTCTCCATGCAGTAGCTGGTCGACAATTCCCTGGCGGTCAATGGAAATCGCCATGGCCCTTCGGACCTTGGTGGCCTTCTCCCATTCCTCAGAGTTGGGGTCGGGGTCGGCGGAAACCCACGGGAGGTCAGGGTCATAGCCCGGACGCTGGTCTTCTGTGCCAAGTCCAACGTAGAACGCACCAAATATTCCCAGATGCTCCGTCGCTCCCCCTTCCACCCGCATGAACTCAACGTCTTCAACCCTCTTGACCGCCGGGAGTGAGTCGAGACCCACGATATTAAACGTGTCAAGGATCCCCACCTGGAAATTTGCCAACCGTGTCGACTCTTCGGGAATTTCGTGGAATATCAACTCAGCGAAATTGGGAGTCTTCCGCCAGTGGTCTTCCACCGCATTCATATTCCAGGAGCGTCCCGACACAGCTTCTGCAATTTCCCATGACCCGGTGGCGGCTCCGTTGGCGCTGGCTTCCACCTCGCCCAGTTCATCCACCTGCTTCTTGCTTACAATCTGTCCCGCGAAGGGCAGGCCCATCAAAGGCAGAATATCGTACTGTACTTCGCCGGTATTCACCTCGATGGTGTAATCATCAATGGCCTTTGAATAACCTTGAGGGTTGTCCCAGAGCCGCTTGAGATGACTTGCCCGGGGCGAGATGCTGCCCTGGGCTCCGTATTTCTGCATCGTCCAGATGACGTCGTCTGCGGTCATCTCACCATATCCTTTGTGGAACTGCACTCCCTCCTGCAGCTTGAATGTCCAAATAAGACTGTCGGGGGAGACAGACCAGTCTGTAACCAGCTTGGGTAGAAAGTTTCCGTCGACCGTTGTCGATAACAGCGATTCGCTTACGACACTGCCCACGAACAACATTACCTGGCCGGGGGTCAGCTTGGGATCGGTGCCGAAGAGGCCCAATTCCTTGTAGCCGACATTGATAGTCCCGGTAGGCGCAACTCTACCGGACGTCGGTGCCTCAGCTGTTGCCGTTGGCTGGGCCTGCGGCACCGGGGTGGAAGTAGCCGCGGCCTGGGGAGGTTCGGTCGCCATTGGCTGCGAAGTCGCCTCCTGCGTGGCGGCAACTGTGGGCGCGATGGTGGCGTCGGCCACGGGCGCTTCAGTTGCGGTGTCCGCACCGCCACAGGCAGCCAGCAAAGCTAGGCAGAGCGCTACGGTAAGCAACACGATGATCCTTGGATCAACCAGAGGACGACGATTCATAACGATCACTCCCGGCCGACTGCTGTCATCTACGGATTACCTGAATACAACTAGCAATTCGTCGAATTTACAGCATACATAGCTTTAATGAGAATATCATCAAAGTATTTGTAAGTAAATACTGTACCGAACTCGCTTGATGCTAAGCGATTTTGGTTCAATCGTCAGGGATCGATTACGAAATCAGTTCGCGCCTTTGCGAAACGCCAATCCATTTGCCAGACCTAGTCCAAGCAGCCTGCAGACGGGTCGCCAACAGCGGGCTGCCAAGCCTTTCGCGGCTTGGTGACGCAGAGTCCCTGCCGGTCTGTGCCCATGCTTCAGGAAAGAACCTTCGTCCAGTTACCAATCGCAGGTTTCTTCCCAAAAGAAAGAGCCCCGGCGCATACTCCGGGGCTCCGAATAGCCAATGCCGATATTGATGCTGGTGTCTCAGTCGCCTTCTGTCTTGACCGGCTCTCCGGGTTGCGGGATTCCAGATTCAGACGGGGAAACGGGAGGAGCGGCGACGGGATTGCGCTGGCGCACGGCCAAAAAGCGGGAACGCAGGTTGGAGTAGGCTATCACCACAGCGAACACAGCCGCTTCCACGAGGACGATGGTCGCCCCGGAAGAAACGTCTACGAAATAGCTCAGGTAGATGCCGAGAAAGCCGCATACCGCTCCAATTCCGGCCGAAAGCATCAGCATCCGGGGAAAGCTGTCGGTCAGCATCCTGGCGGACACCGGGGGTATGACCGTGGCCCCGGCGATGAGCAGCACTCCGAGCACCTGAATCGATACGACAATGGTGCCGGCCAGCACCAGCGAGAACATCGCCTCCACCCAGCCAGTGGGCACCCCGTAGAACTGGGCCACATCGCCATCGAAAGTGGTGAACAGGAAGTGCTTGTAGGCTATGAACAGCACAAACGCGGTGCCAACGGTGACCGCCAGCAGCGCCACGAGGTCGCCGGCGGTGACTCCAACGATGTTGCCGAACAGGGCGGTCTCAAAGTCGCGGGTGAAGCTCTTGTAACGGCTGATGAGCACGATGCCCATGGCGAAGCTGCCCGTGGTGATGACCCCGATGGCAGCGTCGTAGGCTATCTTGCGCTTCCTTGTGGTCAGGGTGATGAGCTGAGCGCAGAGAAACCCCCAGATGGTGGAACCGATCAGAAAGTTCAGGGACATCACGTAGGAAACCACCGCACCGCCAAGCACGGCGTGTGCCAGGCCGTGGCCGACGTAAGCCATGCGCTTGAGGACCACGTACACGCCGATTGCGCCGCACAGGGCGCCCGCCAGGATGGCCGCCGCCATGCCGCGCAGAATGAAGGGGTACCCGAAGGGTTCGAGAAGAGTTTCAAGCATGGATGTGACTGTGCCCGGATTGCGCCTCTTCGTCCCGGGCGCCGCCATTGCGGCCGTAACGGTGGGGACTCTCGGCCACTATGGGCATTCCTTCGTAATGGATGACCGGCATGTCTGCGCCATAAGTATTGCGCAGGTTCTCAGACGTTATTACTTCAGAGGGCGGCCCCTCGGCCAGGACGCGTCCCGACAGGCACACCAGCCAGGGCAAATGTACCGCTACGGCGTTGATTTCGTGGGTGGTGATGACGATTGTCACGCCCTCGTGGTTCAGGTCGTGCAGCAGGTGCATCACATCGTCTCGGGTCTTAACGTCGACGCCGGAGGTGGGCTCGTCCAGCAGCAACAGCGACGGGCTGCTCACCAGCGCTCGGGCCAGGAATGCTCGCTGTTGCTGGCCTCCGGACAACTCGCGAATGTGGCGACCTGCCAGATGAAGTATTCCCAGCTGGTCCATCATCCGGTCGGCCAGGTCTTTCTCCTCTCGCCGGTACCAGGGAAAGAACCGGTTTTCCATGGTGCGGCCCATCATCACGACTTCCCGCACCGTAACCGGAAAGTTCCAGTCGATGGTCTCCAGTTGGGGGACATACCCGATGCGTGGCCGCTTGTGTGTTGTCGCCACGCCATTCACGAGGACTTCGCCTTCGTATACATCGACAGCGCCCAGCATGGAGCGGAGCAGGGTTGTCTTGCCGGATCCGCTGGGGCCAAGCAACCCAACGAAATCTCCACGCATTATCTGCAGGTCAACCTGCTGGAGCACCTTCTGTTTCTCGTATCCGCAGGACAGCCCGTTGATTTCAACAAGTGGGGGGCCGGAACGATATTTGTGGGGAAGGGGATGAAGCATTGATCTGTTTCAGCCTTTTCGCAGTGTCGCTTTCAGAATCTTAAGGATATGTGATTGCCGATTGGTGTTTGCCTCGCTGCATTCTAGTGAGGGTGGTGATGACCGCCCGGCACTCCAGTCCACCCCTCGGGCAGCGCGGGCTCGTGATGGCCAGCTTCCGGCTGGTCAGGCTCGTTGCCATTGGTGGCGCTGACCAGCTGGGTTGCAACAAGCTGGGCATACAGGCCCTGTTGCGTCAGCAAGTCCTGGTGGCTGCCCTGCTCCACGGCTTCACCATGGTCGAGCACCACGATGCGGTCGGCGTCTCGAATTGTCGAGAGTCGGTGGGCGATGACCAGAGTGGTCCGGCCCTCCATCAGGTTCTCCAGTGCGTGCCTGAGCTGGCTCTCGCTGACCGCATCCAAGTGGGAGGTCGCCTCATCCAGGACCAGCACGGGCGCGTTCTTCAGCAGGGCACGGGCGATGGCGATCCGCTGGCGCTGTCCGCCGGAAAGCTGCATGCCCCGCTCGCCGACGATGGTGTCGTAGCCGTCGGGGAAGGCGGCGATGAATTCGTGGCAATTGGCCTGTTGCGCCGCCTCTTCCAGTTCGGTCTGCGACGCATCGGGGCGGCCCAGCATTATGTTCTCTCGAATGGTCGCGTTGAACAGGTAGGTGTCCTGGGATACAAGAGCAATGCGGCTGCGAAGGTCCTCCAGTTTGAACTCGCGAAGGTCGTGCCCAGCCAGCCGGACCGAACCTGAGGCAGCGTCCCAGAATCGCATTGCCAGGTTTGCGCAGGTGGTCTTGCCGGCGCCGGAGCGACCTACAAGGGCCACAGTGGAACCCGGATCGACCCTGAAGCTAACCCCTCTGAGGGCCTGCGGTTCGCCGGGTCCGTAGTCAAAGCCGACGTGGTCGAAGTCCAGCGATGGCGCTGCAGTTCCGTGCGCGTCAAGGTCGCCATCGTGTCCATTGTGGAGACCAACACCCGGGCCATCGGCAACAGGCACGGGTTCGTCGTGAATGGCGAAGAGCCGACGTGCGGCCGCGAGGGTCTCCATAAGCTGCTTCATCGTTCGAGCTAGGTCGGATACGGGAGCAAAGGCAGCCACCGAAAGGACGACTGCCAAAATCAGCTCGGGCCTCGAGATATTTCCGTTGGTGAGAAGCCAGACGCCAATGGCCAGCACTACCAGGCCGCCCAAGGCAGTCATCCCTTCGATGAAGCCGATCTGGAAGGCGCGCTCTTTCAGGAAGCGCAACTGGAAATGGGCAAACCGCCAGCTGTTCGCCACCATTTCGGCGGTCCTCGAGCGACCCTGCCCAAAGGCCGAGATTTCCCGCATTCCCTGGATGCTGTCGACCATGTGGGCGTGCACATCGCCCAACTGGTTCCGCAACTCTTCGCCCAGCCGTTCCGAGCGTTTTTGGGCGAAGAACGGGCTGAAGGCCACTGCCACCAGGAAGGGCGCGACGGCTAGGGCCATCGGCCATGCGATCACGGCCAGAACCGCGACCACGACGCCGGGCACCACCACTGCGGTGAAGGCAGGGGTGATGGTGTGGGCGAAGAAGAATTCCACGGTCTCGACATCGCCGCCCACCACGCTGACAAGGTCTCCTGAGCGGCGACGGGTCATATAAGCGGGAGCCAGCGGGTCCAGCTTTCGATAAACGTCCACGCGCATTTCTGCCAGCAGGCGATAGGCCAGGTCGTGGGCCACCCAGGACTCCGTCCACACGAAGAAGGCGGCCAGGGGCGTCAGGACGCCCAGCAGTATCAGCAGCAGGGTGAGGTCGCCGCCGGTGATGACCGCGCCGACCAGCAGGGCGCTGACTACACCGACACCTATGGCGGTGCCGTGATGGGCCACGCCCAGCAGGAATGTCAAGAACAGCTCGCCTCCCCAGGGCCTGACCAGCCCGAGAAGGCGGATCCACACGGCGATGATGCCCAGCCTTGCCGGGTCTGCATCCAGTTGGTGGTCACGACGAGCGGCCGGCGCCGGGTGGTGGTGTCCGTGGCCATCGTGTCCGGGGCGCGGCATGAAGGCATCGGCGTCGGGCTGCGGGCCGTGGTCGTCGTGCGTGGCCGCCTCGACGGCATGGCGCTCGGTGTGAGCTTGGCCGTCGTCGCGCCGGTGCGCCTGGGCGGGGCCGTGACCGGCATGGGTCTGTTCGTGGTGGTCGCCAGCGTGGCCGCGATGATGGTCCGACGAATGGGCCTGGTGCGGGTGCTCGTGACCTTCGCTTTCGCCAGGGCCGGAATGATGGCCGTCGTGGCCGCGTCCGTGCTCGTGCTCGGCTTCATCGCGACGCGCTTGCGGAGCGTCGTGGTGGTGATGTCCTTGCCCGCCGTGCGCGGTCTGCGGCATGAATGCGGCCACGTCCACCTGTGGAACTGCATGGTGACCATGGTCGCGGGCCTCAGCGACGGGCTGAAGTCCGAAGTCCAGTCGCTCCTGCTGCTGAGCCATCAGGTCGGCATAGAGGCCGCCGGCTGCCACCAGCTCGCTGTGCCTGCCCGTTTCCACCAAGCGGCCTTCGTCCAGCACCAGGATGCGGTCGGCGTTGACCACGCTGGAGAGACGGTGGGCGATTCGCAGGGTGGTGCGTCCCTCGATCAGCCGGTCCAGGGCCTGCACTATTAGGGCCTCGTTCTCGGCGTCAACATTTGACAGGGCTTCGTCCAGGATCAGTATGGGAGCGTCCTTGAGCAGGGCACGGGCGATCGCGATTCGCTGTTTCTGCCCGCCGGATAGCCGGACAGCGCGCTCACCAACCACCGTGTTGTAGCCGTTGGGCAAGTGGTGGATGAACTCGTGGGCGTTGGCGGCGCGTGCGGCCTCCTCAAGTTCATGCTGCGTTGCGTCGGGATTGCCGAACCGGAGGTTTTCTGCCACCGTGCCATGGAAGAGGTAGGTGTCCTGAGTGACCACCGAAATATGTTGTCGCAATTCCTCGAGCGGGATATCCCGCAGGTCTCGGCCTCCGAGCCGGATTGTCCCGTCCTGCGGGTCGAAGAACCGGAGCATCAACCATACGATGGTGGACTTGCCCGCGCCGCTGGGGCCGACCAGGCCCAGAGTCTCTCCCTCGTGCAGGGTGAAGCTGAGGTCGTGCAGGGCCGGACGCCGTCCCTCGCTGTAAGCGTGGCTCACCCCATCAAAGGCAATCTCGGGCTTCAGTTCCGACACGGACTCCGCGGATTCGTCCCGCTGACCGCGCTCAGGATCGCGCACCGCAACCGGTGAATCCATGATGGCGAAAATGCCCTCGGCGGAGGACATTGCCATCACACCGTCGTGGTAGAGCTGCACCAGCTCACGCAGGGGACGAAAGACCTCGACGCCCAGCATCAGGACTATCATCAGCGCCCGCAGTTCGAGGTCGCCGTCGGCCACACGCACTGCGCCCCAGCCCAACGCGACGGCCGCACCGCCGGTGATGCCAAGAACGGTCAGGGAGCCGGTGGCCGCGTTGGCCGCCAGGACTCCCATGGTGGTGCGAAAGAGTTGCCGGGCGCGGTCAGCCAGCAGTTCGCCTCGAACACCGCTCTGGCCGAACGCCTTCAGCGTCGACAGCCCCTGCACGGCGTCCAGGAAGTCGGCTCCAAGCGCGCCGTAGGCGTCGCGGCGCGCCATGCTTCGCTCGCGATTCCAGCGGTGAAACAGGTTCGGGATGACCAGGGTCATGAGCGCGAATGCGAGGAAGATGAGCCCAGTGTAGAAATCGATGAGCGCCATGAATATGAAGATCACGACCGGGGCCAGCGCGGCGACGATCATCTGCGGCAGGTAGCGACCGAAAAAGGCCTCCAGGCGTTCAACGCCCTCAGCCAGCGACATCAGCGCATCGCCGGTGCGCGATGAATCGAAGTGCCCCGGTCCAAGGGCAAGCGAATGCTCGTACAGCCTCTCCCGCAGCTTCACCTTCACCATGCTGGCTGTGTGATGGCTCATAACCTCCTGCAGGTACTGCAGGTAGGCCCGCACCACGATGAGCACGGCCATGATTACGAGGGGCCAGGTCAGGGACTCGAAAGTGGCGTTGCCGCGCACGACCTCGACAATGATGATCGCAGCCACAGCCAGCCGCGCCACTCCGGCGGCAACCGCCATCATCCCCACCACGGCGGAGATGATGATGCGCCAGCGCACGTCGGAAGCCAGTGACAACAGCCTCGGATGCAGGTACATGACTACATCTCCTCAGTCTTCGAGCGGCTCATCTGGATTTGGTGGTCCATACGGGAGCGCGGCCTACTGCGGATAGACTGCGCCGCTTTCTCCTTCAAATACCGGGCTGACGTCCACACCATCGAAGGCGTCGGCGCTGCCCCCCAGGGCAGGAACCATGATTCGCATATTCTGGCGCACCAGGCCGAGGTAGGAGTGCTCCGGATCTCCCGGAGCGCCTGGCAGGTCATCGTCTGCGAGTTCATCGATGAAGGTCGTATTCCCTTCGCGGGCGATAGTCTCGAGCACGTCGCTGGGAAATTCCTCGGAGCCGAAAATGGCCGGCAGATCGAGGTCCTGCACCTGGTCAATAAGCTCCGCAACCTCCCTGGCGGAAGGTTCGGCGAAGTCGGAGGGTTGGACCGCGCCTATGACTTCAAACCCGTAAGTTAGTGCGAAATAGGCCCACGAGTCGTGGTACGTTACCAGCTTGCGGTTCTCGGGCGGAATAGTGGCGACGGATTCTCGGATTGCTGCATCCATCGCTTCAATGCGCAAACGAAAGGCTTCGAGATTTGCCGAGTAGTAGTCGGAATTTTCGGAATCAAGGGAAGACAGCTGTTCCTGCACCTGCTCAGCGTATTTCAAGCCAAGCAGTGGGTCCGGCCACAGATGTGGGTTCGGGTGGCCTTCGGACTCGGGAAAGCTGAAGTCGAACTGCCACTGTTCATGAGAGATGGCGTTATCTCCCAGAAGAAGAATCGGGGTGTCGTCCCCCTTGTTGGCCTCGGCCAGTTCAAGGGTCGGTTGCTCCAGGAACAGACCGTTGGCGATTATCAGGTCTGCGTCGGTCATCAGCCTGGCCAGCGAGGGCTGCGGCTCAAATACGTGGGAGTTGACCCCTTCAGGGACCACTCCTTCGAGCTGGATCCGGTCACCTCCAATGTTTTCCACGATGCTGGTTATCGGGGAGACCGTGGTTACCACCCTCAGTTTTCCTCCATTTTCCTGCTCCGAGCCACAGCCCGCAGACAGGGAAAGAATCAACAGAACCGCCAGGATAGTGCTGGAAAAAATAGGTCGTTTTGCTAGTCTAGACATCACCAGAATCAACTCTTGGTTTAGGAATCAATGGCTCCGGGGTGCTGGATGGATTCAACTTCCCTACCTTGGCAGTTTGCGCAGACTCCGGATACGGAAAAGTGCTCAAGGTCGGGGACAAAGCCGAATTCGTCGACCAGCGTGTCACGGAACTCAGACAAGTAATGGGGGCTGAGATTGTAGGCCCCGCTACAGACTCGGCATACCATGTGGTGGTGACGGTCGTCGGGAAGCGTCAACTCATAGTGGAGACGATCGCCAATTTCAACCTCGGTCACCACTCCGGCGTCCTTGAACAGCCGCAACGTGCGGTACACCGTCGCGATGTCCATGAACTGGTAGGCCTCGCGGGCACGGCGGAACACCTCGTCCACGCCCATATGCTGCCGGCCTTCAGCCATGACAGAGAGCACCAGCAGCCTCTGGGGAGTGAGCCTGTGTCCCTGGAGTCGGAGCTTTTCCAATGCCTGATCGTGATGCAATGCGCGAGCCTTGGTAGATGCAATCAATTGCCGGTAATAATTGTAGCGAAAGGCAAGGGAAAGTCAATTGCGTACCGGGAATTTGGAGTACGCCGTCAGTGGGCGATGCGAATGATGCTGTACATGTGCCGAAACAGACGCAATGCCTCTCCGAGGAGCTCGCCAATCCCGCTCGCGCCGGGCCGCACGTGCTCGAATGACAGGACCTCGGTGTAGCGGACGTCGCCCCGCTCTTCGGTGGCAGCCAGCAGCCTGCGCGACTCGGCGGCAGGCACCAACCGGTCGTGCCGGTCGTGCAAGACCAGCAGGCGGGCTTGAACACTATCGATATGCGTGGAAGGTGAAACGTCGGCCATCGCTTGTCGGAAATCAGCGGGCAATTCTTCGTATAGAATACCCGCCTCTTCCGGAGTCGTGCCGTCCAGCAGGCTGGAGACTGTCCGCGCCTGCGGCGAGAGGGCTTCAAGCTCGTCTGGGCTGAGCGCCTGGTTGTTCATGTACCGGCGAGTGAGCGAGTCAACGTCCTGGGGGTCGTCGAGCGTCTCGATCAGTTCGTTCGCAAGCACGCGCATGGTAAGGCGGTCCGGCTCCCAGTCAGTGCGCTCGCCGTCATACAGCACTGAGCGCGACGCCGCCTGAAGCAGCAGGTCGCCGGCGTCAAAGTAGGGACCGAAGGCGTTCACGAAATGAACGTCGTCCCGAATCCTCGGGTCGGCCGCAGCCACCAGCGCAAAGGACGCGCCGACGCAGAAGCCGCCGAGGCCGGTGCGCTCAGGGTCCACGTACTCACGCTCGCTGAGGTACTGGTAGGCTGACACAAGGTTGCCGGTTTCGGCCGGCTCGATGTTGGCACGCAGGGCCATGGTCGGCGACCAGTGGAACATTGCCACGTAACCAGCGCGGGCCAGGGCGCTTCCGAGGTTGATGACATCGGGGTCGTCCCGACCGGCGGCGTTGGCTCCGAGGAAGAGGACGACTGCCGCCCGTGGCCTGCCGTCGGCAGGGCGGTAGACGTCGGCCACGGTCGTTCCGTCGGACGACGGGTAGTGGACCTCATGTCGCAGAGGCTCGTCGGTGAACCAGGCCTGCGGCTTGAAGGGGAGGTCCAGCACCTGGGTCACAAACAGCGCCGTGTGAAATCCTGCCTTGCCCTGCGGAGTCACGGCGATAAAAAGCGTCAGCAGCACACCAAGCACCACCAACGCCTGAAACAGCCACGAGGCCCCTTTCCGGACAACCCGAATCAAGAACTCACCGCCTGCCCGTTTACCTCAATTCACCTCAGCGGATTGCGCTGATTCATGCGGTGCCACTATACACGCACCACTCTGATCATGAAAACAGAGACGACCCGCGTCGCCGCCATGGCCAAGAACACGATGGGCCACGGGCTTCCCGTCATGTCCAGCACCACCCCGAACACGATGGCCTGCGCGCCGGCGTAGAGGTAGCCGTGGGCGTCCAGGATTCCCGACGCGGTGCCGGCCATACGGCGCCCGCCCATATCGACGGACACCGTCGACATGGGCGACATTCCCATCGCAATGCCCCCGGCCAGCAGGAGCGCGGCCCCCAGCAGTTCGTTGGATGGCGGCACCAGGGCGATGACGGCGATGATACCCGCACTGGCAATGCACGAGGAAATCACGAGAGGACGGCGCTGGCTGTTCAGGAAGCGGTCGGAGATGAAGCCCGACAGAGGCGGCGCGATGAGATACCCCACAGGCAGCAGCACGGTAACCAGTACGGTGGACTCGATTGACAGCCCTCCGACCTCGGAGTAGTAGATGGCAACCCAGGTGGTCAGGCCATACCGGACGACATTTTCCAGCCCCTTCACGTGGCAGGCCAGCAAAAACCTGGAGTTGGTGAGTAGCACCCGGTACGGCCCGAGTCCTCGCAACCGTGCCGGGTCTATGGATTCGGGCGTCGCCGAGACCTCGTCCTCTTCCACGTACTCCGGGAGCCCCAGGTCAGCGGGCCGGTCGCGGACCAGGAAATAGAAAGCCACGCCCAGGAAGGCAAATATGATCGGCAGGTAACGGAATGCCGCCCGCCATCCCCATTCGGCGCCAACCCACCCCGCCAGCGCCCACATCAGCAGCATTGCTCCGCCTGCGGCCGTGCCAACTATGCCCAGTGCGACGCCACGATGGCTGCGCGGCCACCACTGCGAGATCATGCTCATCGCGGGAGCCCAGCAGGCGGCGTTGACGAATCCGGCGAAACCTAACGGGACGGCCATGGTCAGCGGGGAGGTGGCGAAACTGGTCATCCAGTTGAATACGGCCGTCAGCACCGCCCCCAGCATGACCCACAGGCGCAGCCCGAACGCCTCTGCCAGCCGCCCGTGGCAAACATCGCCCAGTGCAAATCCCCAGAACAGCATTGCCCAGATCATCGCGATCTCAACGTTGCTGAGGGCCAGACCTTCCTTCACCAGCGGGCCCAACGGGTAAAGGCTGAAGCGACCCAAGTATGCAAACAGGTAGAAGACAGCGAAAGTCAGCAGCACCCGCCACTTGAACACGTGGTAAGCGCGGGGCAGGTCGTCAAACCGGACCGCGTCGACGCTGCTCATATCGAAAGACCATCAGGGATGATTGGTGGGACCATCATCTACCGTAAACAACCAGACCCGGGCGACCGCGCGACGGGTGCGGGCCCGGGTCTCAAAACTCATTCACCGGTCGGTGGTTGGCAGTGTTAGCCAGCCGGAATGGCAGCCTTCGCTATTCCAATCAGCTCCTCGTTGGAGGCTTCCAGGTCGATGAGGTCGCCGTGGGGCTGAGGGACGTCAAATCCGGTCTTGCAGTACAGCTCGATGCGGTTGCCTTCCGGGTCGAAGAAGTACATGCCAAAGGCGTTGCCATGGCTGACGATCCGATCAATCTCCACGCCCTCTGCCTTGATGCGCTGGTGGTATTCCTTCAGATCGTCAAGTCCGGGGACGATAAAGGAAATCTGCTGAATGACCTTGGCATCACCCGAGGTGACCCGGCCCTTCATCAGCACGAACTCGTGGTGCTCGCGTACAGGGTCCGAGCTGAGGAAGCTCATTCCACGGCCATCCAGGTCCTCGTCGGCGATCTCCAGACCCATCACGCGGGTGTAGAAGTCCCGCTGCTTCATAATGTCTTCGGCGTAGATGCCGACGTGTCCAAGACCTTCAATCTTCGCCATCATTATCTCCCTGCCGGACGGCTGGCTTGAGTCCGGCGGTGCAAGTTTTCGGGATTATACACCATCGCAATCGTGCGGTAGCCGCGGCTCATCAGTGGCCGTTGGCCAGATTGACGGCCAGTTGCGCCAGCGTGCGCGCCGGAGCCCCGGTCGCGCCCTTTACCTGGTATCCCGAAGCCCTCTCGGAGGTGGATGTACCGGCGATGTCCAGGTGGGCCCAGGAGGCACCGTCCACGAATTCCTTGAGCAGAAAGGCCGCGGTTATGGAGCCCGCCTGTCGGCCGCCGGTGTTCTTCATGTCGGCCACGTCGCTGCGGATCAACTCCTTGTACTCATCGAACATGGGCAGCTGCCAGAACTTTTCGCCAGTCTGCTTGCCCGCCGCGATTACGTCGCCGATCAGGTCATCGTCGTTGCCCATCACGCCGGTGCAGGCCTTGCCCAGGGTGGTGACCATCGCGCCGGTCAGGGTGGCGACGTCCACCAGCCGGGTGATGCCGCGCTCACGGGCGAGGCACAGGGCGTCGGCCAGCACCAGGCGTCCTTCGGCGTCGGTGTTGATGACCTCGATGGTCTTGCCGTTCATGGCCCGCACCACGTCGCCGGGCCTCTGGGCTGAACCTCCGGGCATGTTCTCGGTGGCCGCCACCATGCCGGTCACGTTAATGCGCGGCTTGAGGCTGGCGATAATCTGCATCGCGGCGATGACCGAGGCTCCGCCGGCCATGTCACCCTTCATAGCTTCCATGTTGGCGGCGGGCTTGAGGGAAATGCCGCCCGTGTCAAAGGTGATGCCCTTGCCGATCAGGCCGAGGTTGTTCCTTGGATTGTCCGGGTCGCCCTCGTAGTTGAGTATGATCAGCTTGGCCGGCTCGTCGGACCCCTGGGCCACGCCGATGAAGGCGCCCATTCCTCTTTCCTTCATATCCGCGTTGTCCAACACCTCGTAGCCGAGGCCATGCTCTTCCGCGACACGCCTTGCCGTCTCGGCCATCGCAGTGGGGGTCATCGCATTCGCCGGTTCGTTGACCATATTCCGAGCTGTCAGTGTGGCCTCCGCCATCGCCCGGCCCTCCGCTACTCCCGCTCGAATGGCTTGCGCCCGATCCTCATCCCGCTCGGCAATGGTCAGCTCGGCAAATTCACCATCTGCATCTTCGCCGTTGGAGTGATACCGGTCGAACTTGTACAGGCCCAGCACTGCGCCTTCAGCGATAGCCCGGCCCGCTTCCTCGGGCGACAGGCCTCCTGCGCCGGCGCCGTGGGCGATGGAGACCGCCTCGGTAACCCCGCGACGGCGGAGGTAGCGCAGCGTTTCGGAAGACACGCGACGAGCGACTTCGGCATCGAAGTCCTCCTGCTTGCCCAGCCCTGCGACCAGGACTCGGTCCGGCGCAATCCGGCCCATGGTGTGCAGCAGGGTCAGTTCCCCCTGTTTACCCTTGATCTCGCCATCTTCGATCAATTTCGAAATAGCGCCATCAAGGGCCTGGTCAACGGCGCCGGTGGCCCCGCCGGGAACCTCTACGCCACTGAACAGGTTCACTATCAGGGCCGGCGTGTGCGTCGATGCAACGTCTGCAATCTTCACGTCTATTTTCATTTCGTAATGCCCTTCCTGTGAGTGTGTGGGTAAAAGCAGAGTATCCGAATGTCCCTGAGAGCGCTACCGACCTCAGTCGGAGTCGCCAATGTGCAGGGCACCGCGAGCCCAATCCAGTACCTGCTGGAGAGGTAAGGCCGTGTCCAACGACGTGTCCACCACGATATGGGGACGCTTCACCGGCTGCCACGCTGGCGCCATCCGTGAGTATATCTCCCAACCGGCATCTGACCATGACGCGGGGTCCCGCCCTGATTCCCGGGCATCCATTCGTTCCCTGATGATCTCGGGTGGAGCGGACACCACGACGATAGCCAGCGGCGCGCAGAGATTCGTGGCTATGCGGTAGATTGGTCTACGATTCTTTTCTGTGACGTTGGTAGCATCGAAGAGCACGGGGTAGCCGGCGATCAGGAATTCTTCGACCAACCGGTGGCAGGCGCGGAACACACGACTGTGCTCGCCCGGAGTGTATTGGGGCTTGGATACGAGCCCCTTGCGAACCCGGTCGGACTCCACCGCAACGAATGGGTGTTGCTCCTTCACCCTGGCGGCGAATGTGCTCTTGCCGGAACCCGGAAGGCCCGCCAGCATGAGCAGCCTGGGATTCCCCGGGCGGAGGTTTGCGATGCGAATGTCGCGCGCCAGCAGCCGCCGGAGCAAGTCGACGTCTGCCTGCGATCGAGGGGCGGGGGCGGGGGATCCCATTGGCGGCGGGCGCGCCGCTAGGTGGTGTCCGAATACCAGCCCTGGGGGTCATCTCCCTGGCTGGCTACGCTGAGGCGGTTGCGGCGATTGGCCTGTGCTTCCAGCACTGCGGGAGAGAGCAGGAAGGCCACCGATGCCAAGATCATCAACCCCACGGCAACTATTCCGAGGTCCACCGGGAGGGATAATGCGGTAATGATAATCAGGATCGATGTAATCACCGCCAGGAGCCCGATGCGCACGAGGCGTGGCCCGACTTTGAGGAACACGGCGGTGGTGATGGCCAGGGCCAGGAAGATGCAGGCCCGGGCGGTGTCGGACTGCTGCATGCGTTCGGCGTGATCGCTCCACAGGCCGCCCGACCAATTCAGAAATAGCACCCAGGAAGTGAGGAACGGGAAAGGCAATGCTGTCAGAGACACCAGAAGCCAGTCCCGCTTGGCGATCTTCACCACCACGTTGTAAACGATCCACATTGAGAACGGCACGTAGCCTACGAGAAGGAAAAACAGCACCGCGTTGAAGGGAAGGTTGCCGGTGGTGATCAGGGTCCAGCCGCCGTAACCCAAGGCTATCAGCGACAGCAGCCAGGAAATGGCGGGAGCAGCCAGGGTGTAGCTCATCCAGGAATACGACCACTTGCTGGGGCGGCCGGCGCGCCAGTTGCGCCAGGTGACGAAGGTGATGCCCACAAGCACCAGGGATACCAGAAAGTAGTGGCTCCAGAGATGAAGGGCGAAGAGCGCGGCCAGCAGGAAGTGAGGCAGCATCGCGAGCAGCACGTCCCGCCAGACTCCGGTGCTGTGGATCGCGTACATTCGGCTGGCCACGGTCCTTGGAGCGCCCATTTCATCCACGGCGCAAGCCAAAGCGCTCTCGCGGTCCATGCCCCCCGCTTCAAGCTCGGCGGCCTTGTCTTCAATATGGGACTGAAGCTCCTCCAGGATCTCCCGCTCATGGTGCGGGTCGAGGTGAAGCCTCCGTGCCAATGAGTTGAGGTAGTTGTTGATCGAGCCCGGCATTACAACAACGCCCCGTCAGGCGATTATTGGGCCCCTGCGAGCATTATGGAATCCATGGCGCGACTAAATCGCTGCCATTCGTGCAGGCGATCATGCAGGGCCTGCTTTCCCTTCGCGGTGATCAGGTAATAGCGGCGGCGAACACTATTGGGCGTTTCTTCCCAACGGCCCTCAATCAGACCCGCCTTTTCAAGCCGGTGCAGCGCCGGATACAGGGTGCCTTCCTTGAAGGCGAAATAGCCGTCACTGCGCTGGTTTACTTCCTTGACGATCTGGTAGCCGTACATCGGCTCATCCTGCAGCAAGGCGAGCAGCAACGTGTCGGTGTTTCCCTTTAGCAGTTCTTGTTGTTGCATTCAACTAACCAGTGATAGGCGTACTGCGGCAAGTTTATGTCCTGTCCTGCCTGAGGTCAACTGACCCAACGGATCAGCTCACGCTCGCAAGCACCTCGCGGATAATGAACAGGACGATTATGACCACCATCGGGCTGAAATCCATTCCGCCGAAGGAGGGGAGCATGCGTCGCACAGGCGCAAGCACCGGCTCGGTGACCTGGGTCACAACTCTGTCCACCTGCTCAACAACGGGATGGTAGGGAGGGCGGGTAAAATACGGCAGGAAAGAGATGATCGCTCTGACGACAATCGCCAGAGTAAACAGGTAAATGATGTAGCTGATGAGGCGGACTATCAGTTCCAAATCGGTACCGTCAGCAGTTTCCCGGTTATCCCTGGCCGAGCTGGACCGACTTCCTGTAGGCCGCATCCACGGCGGCCACGATCGCAGCAGGAACGGCCTGTTCCTCCAGCACCCGCAGGGCCTCAGCCGTAGTACCGGCAGGGGAAACCACCATATCCTTCAGCTCAGCCGGATGCCGTCCTGTTTCCATCACCAGCCTGGTGCTGCCGAAGACGGTCTGCAGCGCCAGGGTTCGGGCCATGTCACGTGGCATTCCGACATAGACTCCTGCGTCTATCAGGGCCTCAATGAACAGGAACACGTATGCCGGACCGCTGGCGCTCAGGGCCGTCGCCATATCCATGTACTTTTCGTCGGAAACATGGATCTCTTCTCCGACGCTGCCCAACACAGCTTTCGTCATCTCCCGCTGGGGATCGCTGACCCCGGAGGAGCAGGTCCACAGGGTCATCCCGCTGCCCACCTGCGCCGGGGTGTTGGGCATAACCCGCACAACCGACTTGTGGCCCAGACCTTCGGTCAGAGTCGACATCCGGGCGCCGGCCACTATCGACAGCGCGGCCTGCCCGTCGTGCAATGATCCCTTCAGTTGCGACAGCACCGAGCCCAGGTCCTGGGGCTTCACCGCCAGCACCAATAGGTCCGCTCCCGAAGCGGCCTCCAGATTGTCAGCGACCGGGTTTACGCCGAATTCGCCTTCCAGGAAAGCGCGGCGCTCGGCCACCGGTTCACCGACCGCAATGTCCGCTGGAGCTGCCAGCTTCCCAGCCAGCACACCGTGGACAATGGACTCGGCCATTTTGCCGCCGCCGATGAATGATAGCTTCATAGCGTCCTTACCCCCGCAGAATTATACCACCGGGCATGTCGTACCTTCTCGCGGGGCAACAGTGGTTTGCCAGACTGCATTTCTACGGCAACGGAACTCCGGTCTGACGGGAACGAAGCGGCTGCGAGGAGGCAGCTAGAAATCCGAGAGACCGCCGCCCTTGACCAGGGCGACCGCCAGCCTGATGGACTCCAGCATGCTCGTGTGGGTGGCCACTCCCTTGCCAGCGATATCGAACGCCGTCCCGTGGTCGACCGAGGTGCGGACGAAGGGCAGGCCGAGGTTAGCGGTGATGCTCTCTTCAAAGCCATAGACCTTGACTGGGATGTGGCCCTGGTCGTGGTACATCGCCAGCACGACGTCGTAGCGGCCCTCCGCGTGGTGGTGGAACACAATGTCCGCGGGGACCGGACCAAAGGCGTTTATGCCTTCGGATCGGGCGGCTTCAACCGCGGGCGAGATTTCCTCCGCTTCCTCGTTGCCCAGCAGCCCGCCATCGCTGCCGTGGGGGTTCAGGGCCGCGGCGGCAATTCGCGGCTCGGGGAAGCCGAATTTCACGAACGACTCATGAGTGAGGCGAAGATAGTCCAGGATCCGGTCCTTCTTCACATAGTCGCAGGCCACTCGCAGCGACCGATGGGTCGTGAGGTGGACAACCCTCATATTGCGGGCCATGAGCATGGTGGCCACGGTGCCGGAACCTGTTAGCTCCTGGAGGAGTTCCATGTGGCCGATGGACTTGTATCCGGCCAGGCTCGCCGCCTCCTTGTTAAGGGGTGCAGTGGCCAGACCATCCACCGCGCCGGCCTGCGCGAGCTCTCCCGCCTGCGTAACCCATTCCATGGCCGCCTTGCCGCAGGTCGGATTGATCTCGCCGACGGTGATGTCCTCTGGGTTCAGGTTGCCGATGTCCACCACGTCGATAACCGAACTGTCCTCTCCGGCACGGGCGGCGTCATCGGGTCGACCGACACGGAGGGGCACGCCGGTCAGAGCAACCGCCTGCTGCATTGCGTAGCTGCTGCCGACAACGACCGGGCGGCACGACTCGTAAACGCGAGGGTCGGCAAGAGCCTTGGCAACCACCTCGGGTCCGATACCGCAGGGGTCTCCCATGGTGATTGCGATTCCGGGTTTGCGGCCGCTAGTCATATCAGCCCGCCTTTGAGTTTTGGGGAATTATAGCACCCGACCAGTCGGCAAAATGATGAATGCAAGCGCGGAAGGAGGGCGCTTTCCCGACTGGTTTCCGCGCCCTCCCATCGTGTCCGGTTCAAGAGATGGTCAATATGTTATTCGCACTTGTTCCAGCCACAGGAGACGCACATCAGGCAGCCCTCCTGGTAGATGACCGGAGTGTTGCAATCAGGACAGCGTCGGCCCGTGAGCTGAACGCCTCCGTTCCCCTGCAACACGCCATTTTCGTGCCCATTGCCGTTTCCGTTGCCCGAGTGCACCACTTCCGGCGCGAAGGCCATCTGCACGGCGCCTCCGGAGGCCGATGTACCATCGGCGCCTGCGGTGTGGCGCTCCAGCGCCAGCGCCACGGCATCGGGGCCGGACCGCACAAGTGTGCCTTCGTCCCAGGCCGGGCAGCAGGTGATTCCCCTCAGCTGCTCCAGCACGGCTGCAGGATCGATTCCCGATCTCAGCGCCAGAGACACCAGCCTCGATATCGCCTCGAGCTGTGCGGAGTCGCAGCCGCCGGCCTTCCCGAGGTTGCCAAACACCTCGAAGGGCCGCTCGTTCTCGTCGAAGTTGATGGTCACGTACATGTTTCCGTGGCCGGTGCGTACCCGCTCGGTGACACCATGGATGGACTGTGGGCGGCTTCGAGGTGTGGCCCTGACCGACGCTGGGCCCGCCTCTTCCTCCTGCGACTGGCCTGTCTCCCCGGTGCTGAGCACCTGGCCGTCCTTGCTGCCGTCCCGGTACACGGTGATTCCCTTGCAGCCCAGTTCATACGCCAGCATGTAGGCGTCGGCAACATCCTGCACAGTGGCGGTGTGCGGGAAATTGATGGTCTTGGACACCGCGTTGTCGGTGTGGTCCTGCGCCGCACCCTGCATACGCACGTGCCATTCCGGCGATATGTCGTGGGAGGTGCGGAATACTTCCTTGACCCACTGCGGCACGTCCAGGCCGTCCAGGGTCCCGGTCCGTGCGATTTCTTCGATTAGCTGCTCCGAGTAGAACCCCTCATTGCGGGCCACGGCCTCGAAATAGGGATTCCCTTCAACCAGCCGAGTGTTGTCCATCACGTTGCGAACGTATCCCAAGGCAAACAACGGCTCGATTCCGCTGGATGCGCCAGCAATGATGCTGATGGTGCCGGTGGGTGCGATGGTGGTCGGGGCGGAGTTGCGCATCAGGTGCGGTTCGCCTCCGTCGCGTCCGTTGTAGATGCTGCCCTCCCAGGCGGAGAACGGACCCCTGGCTCCGGCCAGGTCGGAAGACGCCTGGTGAGTTCGGCGCTGGATGAAGCCCATCACCTGGCCGGCGATCTCCAGGGCTTCCTCCGAATCGTAGGGTACCGCTAGCTGGATTAGCAGGTCGGCGAAGCCCATAACCCCGAGGCCGATGCGCCTGGTTTTCTTGCTCATCTCCTCGATTTCGGGGATGGGGTACTGGTTCATATCAATGACGTTGTCCAGCAGGTGGACCGCCACCTCCACCGTCTCAGCCAGTCGGTCCCAGTCGATGGACACATCTCCGCCTTCGAAGCGGACCATGCGGCAAAGGTTGATGGAGGCCAGGTTGCAGGACTCGTGGGGCAGAAGCGGCTGCTCCCCGCATGGGTTGGTGCTTTCAATGACGCCCAGTTGCGGGTTCGGGTTGTCGCGGTTGATCACGTCCAGGAAGACAAGCCCGGGGTCTCCGGTCTTCCACGCCATTTCCGCCAGTAATTCGAATACATCGCGGGCGTTCAACTGCCCCGTAGTCCGGCCGTTGCGGGGGTTGATCAGGTCGTAGAACTCCCCCCGTTTGACCTTCTCCATGAAGTCAGCGTTGACGCCCACCGATATGTTGAAGTTCACCAGCGTTTCGCCGTCTTCCTTCGAGCGGATGAACTTCAGAATGTCGGGATGGGTTACGTCGAGGATGCCCATGTTGGCGCCCCGTCGGGTGCCACCCTGCTTCACAACGTCGGTGGCGGTGTCGAAGGCGCGGATGAAGCTGACCGGGCCGCTGGCCACCCCGCCGGTGGAGCCGACAACGTCGCCCTCGGGCCGCAGGCGGCTGAAGGCGAAGCCCGTTCCGCCGCCGCTCTTGTGGATGAGGGCCGTCTGCTTCACTTTGTTGAATATCCCGTCCAGCGAGTCTTCCACCGGAAGCACGAAGCAGGCGGAAAGCTGCTGCAACTCGCGACCGGCGTTCATCAGGGTCGGTGAATTGGGCAGCAACTCGAGCCGCCGCATGGCTCCGTAGAAGCGGTCCTCCGAGGCTTGACGCTCTCCTTCGGTTGCTCCATATAGCAGGTCGGCCTGCGACAGGTTGTGCGCAACGCGACGGAACATACCGTCGGCGTTCTCGAGCACGTTGCCCTCGCGGTCCTTGGAAAGATAGCGACGGAGCAGCACCACTTCCGCATTGGCGCTCAGCTCGCCGTTTCTCTCGTTTATGTCCTCGGCTATCCCAGCCGCGGCAAGCGATGCAGCGATGCGTTGCCGACTCTCGGGATTGGGGTTTCTCGGGGCGGTCTTTTCTGAGGAATCCTTTAATGCAGTCATAACTCCCTTCCCAAACACAAAACGGGGTCGAGGTGCCTGGAAGCCAGCCCCTCTTCCCCGCCTTCCATTTAATAACACCACTTACCGCGTTGTCATTGCCCAAATGTCACTAGGAAAGAGGGCTGCAACACCGGAGCGGCACCATATACACTATATATGGGGGCATCCGCATTGGCAATACAACAGGTAGTAGTCGATTCTAACCAGCCCGTAATGTCGTGTCAATACTCGGGCGAAGGCTCTTTGAGCCTATTTTGTGAGACGGGACTTATCCGGTTACACCAGATGTTCGTCCTCGCCCTCCAGGTCCTCATCTTCGAGCTCGAACTCGCCGGTGAGCCAACATGTAGCCAGGCTGGCACGGCGACGAACGTCGATATCGTCCTGGATCTGGGCAATTCGTCCGCTTACTGGCTGGGTCCTGAGGGAGGACCGCAACTCGTGGATCTCCGTGTTGAGAGTCAGCAATCTGGTCAGCGGAAACAGTTGCAGGCTGGTATCCATGGGGGCCACTCCTTATTCGCCTCCCATCGTCCCCACAGCCTCACCTAGTCTTTCTTCCTCGGATTCCATGGAATGCTTATCTACAACCCCGGTGTCCTCACTTTCCGACCCGTTGGGCGCGCGTACGGGGGCCGGAGCGGCCCTGCGGCGTCCTCTGGAGGCCGTGCGAGGAGCAGGAGGCATGTCAAGGAGCGGCAACTGTTGTGTGCTGTCGCGCAGGTCTCGAACTGCTTTCTCGAAGCTCTCAATCTCTTGGAAGTTACGATGAACGCTTGCGAACCGGATGTAGGCCACCGTGTCCAGGTCCTTCAACCGGTCCATGATTGCGGTGCCCAGAACGTCAGATAGTACTTCTCCGCTGCCGTTTTGCTGGAATTCCGCCTCGATCTCGTCCACCATATTCTCTATCGACCGGGCGGTTACCGGACGCTTGGCGCAGGCCTTGCGAAGCCCGGCTATCATCTTTTCCCTGCTGAACTCTTCCCGCCTGCCGTCTCGCTTGGAAACCATGAGCGGCACGCTCTGAACCCGTTCGTGGGTCGTGAAGCGACGCTGGCAGTTCAGGCACTCGCGGCGTCGGCGGATGCCCGCATCATTCACCCGGGAGTCGGTGACCTTCGAGCTTGTGTCGGAGCAGTATGGACAATGCATATGCTTCGTTCCCGCGTGGTTGCCCAAGTCGGCCGAGACAGATTATGTACACTATTTTGTGCCGTATCCAGCTGGCAGTACTATTTGTTGTGGGACTCCTTAAAGTATGCGGGGGATTCTAATTTAGACTGCCATGCAAGTCAAATCTCGAACAAAGGGATACTGGTGACAGCGAAAGGCCGCCCCCCATTAGAGGGACGGCCTACGATGATTCCCGGCGCCCAATTTGTTGCCGGATTATAGTGGATAAGTGCGTCAGGCTGCCGAGAATGTTACTCCGCGCCAACCGCGGGATTGAAGGGGCGGGCCGAACGTGCCGGCCCGCCGGGATCTGCTCCTAGCGGAAGTTGCCGAAAGAGCGGCCAGAGTTGCGCCGCAGGAAGCTGGGGACGTCAAGCTCGTCCTCGGAAAGCGGCGACACGTCGGACAGCAGGCGCTCCAGCTCCTGCTCCCGCATCTGACGGGTCTCGGCCATCACCGGGAAAGCTGCGGCGACCATGGTTATCTTGATCTCGTCCTCGAGGCGCGGGTCGCGGCAGGTACCGAAGATGATGTTGGATTCGGGGTCCGACATGTCCTGGATGACCTGGGCAGCATCCTGCACTTCCTGCAGGGTGAGGCTGGCGCCGCCGGTTATCACGAACAGGATGCGCTTGGCGCCGTCCATCGTGATGTCCAGCAGCGGGCTCTTGGTGGCCATTCGGGCAGCCTCGACCGCCCGGTTATCGCCCTTGCCCTTTCCGATCGCAAGCCAGGCCGGGCCGGCGTTGCTCAGGATGGTCCGCACGTCGGCGAAGTCCACGTTGATCTCGCCGGGAACCGTGATGACCTCGGCAATGGCCTGTATGCCCTGCTGCAGCACCGAGTCAGCCATCTTCAGAGCGTCTTCCCAGGTGTAGTTCTGCTCGCCGCCGTCGATCAGGTGGAGCAGACGGTCGTTGGGGATGACGATGAGGGTGTCGACATGGTCCTTCAGCCTGGCGATGCCCTCTTCTGCGTTCTTCTTGCGCGTGGCGGACTCGAAGGAGAAGGGACGGCTGACGACGCCCACGGTGAGCGCGCCGGTCTCCTTCGCAATCTGGGCTACCACGGGGGACGCGCCGGTGCCGGTACCGCCGCCCATGCCCACGGCGACGAACACTAGGTCGGCGCCCTGCATCGCCTGCGCAATCTCCTGCCGGCTCTCCTCGGCAGCCTGCCTGCCCAGGTCGGGGTTCGCGCCGGAGCCCAGTCCGCGGGTCAGGTTGGAGCCGATGGCCATCCGGTTCGGAACGTCCAGCCGGAAGAGGTGCTGAGCGTCGGTGTTGATGCTGTAGTACTCCACGACCGGGAGTTTTTCCTTGTACATGCGGCTGACCGCGTTCGATCCGCCTCCGCCCACGCCGACCACCTTGATGGTGGGCGCTCCGGCGTTGACTTCCTGGACCATGTCAAAGGTGTTTTCAGGATCTTCTAGGGGTTCCCATGCCGCCGATGTCATTATCGCTTCCTCCGCACCGTGTTATGTTTTTGCTGTAACCGGTCCTGTCCGGTACTTGTCAGGCCCCGCCCTGGCTCTCTCGGATTTCCGTGGTTACTGGGGTTTCCCATCCAGGTTTCGCTTTCCCGAAACTGTGCCCGCGCTGCGTGCGGCTATGGGTTAACCCGTCTCCACCTGTTTTTTCTTGCGGCCTATTGGCCGGAACCTGGGAATCCAACTCCGGGACTTGGTCTCCTTGGGCTCTCCATTGAGTCTCTGGGCGCTGTCGTGGTGCTTGATGCCCCACAGAAGCAGTCCCACGACCGCCGAGTACTTGGGCTTCCGCAGCATGTCGGGCAGGCCGTAAATCCCGTAAGGGAAGCCAACGCGCACCGGCTCGCCGACGATCCGGGCCGCCAGCTCCGGCAGACCTGTCATCTCTGCACCGCCGCCGGTCACCACCAGCCCGCCGATGGGCCAGTCCTGCATCCCCGCCTGACGCATCTCGGCGATGGCCATTTTCAGGATCTCCGCCATGCGGTCATGCAGCGGCTCGGCCAGAACTCTTTGTGGAATTGCCTGGCGGCGCTGCCCCTGGGTCACCGGCAGCTCCACTTCTTCATTCACCGGCACGCTCTCGGGGTCCACACTGCCGTACTTGATCTTCAGCTCCTCGGCGACGTGCAGCGGGCACCTCAACGCGGCAGCCAGGTCCCGGGTCAGCGCGTGGCCGCCCAGCGGCAGCACCTTGGAGAACCAGGGAGTACCCTGCCGGTACACCACCAGGTCGGAAGTGCCTGCGCCGATGTCAAGGAGCGCCACGCCCATTTCCCTTTCATCGCCGGTGAGCGTCGCCTCAGCCGATGCCAGACCCTGCAGCACAAGGCTCCTTACTGGAACGTCTTTGGACTCGACCGAATTGATGGTGTTTTGCAGGACCACCGAGTCGCCCATTACGACGTGCGCCTCGACCTCAACCAGTTTCCCAGCCAACCCCATCGGGTTTCGCACACCGGAAAGGCCGTCCACCGTATATCCCATCGGGATGACATGCAGGACCTGCTGCCCAGGGGCGATGCTGGGGAATGACCCCTTCAGCAGCCTGTCGACCATCCGAGCAGAGATATCGTCCGGGTTATCCTGGTTGTCCAGGATCTCCGAGCGGTTGATGCTGGAGATGTGAGTCCCGCTGACGCTGACATACGCGCCGCTGGACACCGACTCCCCGCCAACATATCGCTGTGCTTCCGTCAGGGCGGCGCTGACCGAGGCCTTGACCTCTTCGATGTTTTCGACTCTGCCCCTCTGGATTCCCTCCGAAGGAACAACGCCGATTCCGAATATCTTCAAGTCTCCCTCGGTACCCACGCGCGAAAGCAGTGCAGTCACTTTCGACGTGCCTATATCTACCGCCGTATAGAACGTATCTCTCATCCTGTCACCACCCTTTCCTGAATCGGAGGTCCTGCATTTTATTGCCGAGCTTGAATTTTCTGTGCCATTCGCAACCGGGCGCTACGGCTGCGGGGGTTGGCAGCAACTTCTTCCACTGACGGCCTGATGACTCGCCGGTTGATTACCTCGAGGGACGGGCTGTGTCCGCAAACACAGACCGGCAGACCAGGAGGGCAGATGCAATCGGCCGAGACTCGGGCCATGAAATTTTTAACGATCCGGTCTTCCAGACTGTGGTAACTGATCACCGCCAGTCTTCCGCCTGGGCTCAGCAGCTCTACGGCTGCTTCCAGTCCTGCCCGCAGGTTGTCCAGTTCCCCGTTGACCGCGATCCGGAGTGCCTGGAACACCCGCGTTGCCGGGTGTATCCGTCGTCCTGGCCGACGCCCTGCCACTCGTTCCACCAGGGCTGCCAGCTCCGCGGTCGAGGAAAGCGGCCTCTGGTTCACTATCGCTCGGGCGATGGCCCGGGCTCTGGGTTCTTCACCCAGCCGTCGAAACAGTTCGGCAAGGTCCGACTCGGAGCTCGAGTTGACCACCTCGGCGGCATCGACCGCCTGCGTCGCGTCGTACCGCATGTCCAGGGGTTCGTCGGTCTGGAAGGAAAACCCGTATCCGGGCCTTTCCACCTGCCTGGAGGAGAACCCCAGGTCCATCAGCACGCCATCCACACCTGCGATACCTTGACTTGCCGCCAGTGAGGCCATGTCGGCATAGTTGCCTTGGAGGGCCAGGAACCGGTCTCGATGCTGCGAAAGTCTCGCGTTTGCCTCCGCAACAGACCGGCCGTCCAGGTCCACCCCGACGACCAGCTGCGCTTGCGGGACCGCCTGCAGCATTGCCAGGGCGTGTCCGCCTTCACCAAGGGTGCCATCGAGATAAACGCCGTTTTCTCTCGCAATCAGCCCCGAAACCACCTCGGAAACCAGGACCGGCAGGTGGTATCCTGAAGGCTGGCCCTCGGACCGACCCGAGGCGAAAATATGCATCTCGCCCTGCCCGTCGTCCGCAGTCATTCCTTCCTTTGCCGCGATTGCGAATGTGCGCGTTGCCAGAACCACGTCCCCACCATATCCCCGCCCACTCGGCGGCGCTGACTCGATATCCGTGTTTCGGGAAGCTGACCCAGGCGCTCCCGATGTGAAACATAATGAAGGTACCAATCCTTCGTTGATATGTCAATCAAAATATAAGAAAGTTTTTAGATAAATTTTGAAAAAATAGCAGACACGGTTTTTCGTGCTGGCTTGAGCCTGTAGACTGGGCCGCTGCGCCAACTCGCCTGACAGCGTTCCAATCTGGGTGGTTTTTCGCCACCCGCCTCCTCATCCCCGTCCGCACGTGAGTCCAAGTCCCGCCTCACTCCTGACCCGAAACGATGCCCGCTGAATTCTCCCCCTTGCCTCAAGGCATCGTATGACGTACAATTGTTCTGATGCAAGAAACTCTGAACAGCCCGATTGCCCTGTCTCAATCAAGGACCCAAAATGAGCGGGTTTTGTACAAAACGTTACACAATGTTACAAAATGTGACACCGTCACGCGAGAGCCTGCGGATGAGACAATGAGGCTGGTCTCTCCCGACTGTCTTCCAGCTAAAGGCGCAGGGTTTCGTTCCATTCCGTCTGCCCAACGATTCGGAATCCGAATCGCAAAAGCCAAAATCCACGGACGCCTGCTCGACCGGACCGCCTGATGTGGGCCGCTGCTCCAACTCGTCCTCACTCCTTTTGTGTCAAATCGGTCTGTGCTATAATTTGTCAATCCAGCCAACCGTCTGGGAAATCTGCGTGTCCGCGGTTTTGCGGCGTAAAGCTGACTATTAGAAGGTAGCCGGTGAACATTACACGGGAATCGGATAGTTCCACTGAAGTCACCCTCAGCATTCTCATGGATTCAGAGGACGAAGAGCCTTACCTCAATCGCTCCTACCGCCGGCTGGCCGGTCGCGTCCGGATACCGGGATTCCGTCCCGGCAAGGCCCCTCGTTCCGTCGTGGAGAGCCACTTGGGGCGGGCGACCCTGGTGCAGGAAGCCCTCGAATTCATGATTCCTGAGTGCTTGGACACGATCCTGAAGGAACAGGAAATTCGAGCCTTCACGGAGCCCCAGCTGGAGGTTCTCGACCTCGAGCCTGTGTCTTTCAAGGCGGTTGTTCCCCTGGAACCGACGGTCGACCTGGGGGAGTTCCGTTCCATTCGTCTTCAGGCACCCGAGGTCGAAGTCGGGGATGATGACGTCAATACAGTCCTGGAAAGCCTGCGATTCGAGAGCGCCCCATGGGAGCCTGCCGAACGGCCCGTGGCCTTCGGAGACCTGGTCACCTTGAACGTTCGCGGCACCGTCGGCGGCCAGGAGACCATAAACGACGAGGGTGTCGATTACATTCCGGAATTGGAAAAAGAGTTCCCGGTACCGGGCTTCTCTGTTTACCTGGAAGGAATGACGGAAGGACAGGAGAAGGAATTCACCCTGCCCATCCCAGAGGAATCCCTTCCAGAGAATTCCACAGCCACGGATTGCCAGTTCACTGTCGAAGTATTGTCTATTAAGGAAAAGCAACTCCCTGAACTCGATGATGAATTCGCCAAGGGCGTCAGGGACGGGTTTGAGAGCATGGAAGCTCTGTCCGAGCACGTCCGACAGCGACTGACCGAGGACGCAGAGGCCACGGCGTTGCGCGAACTGGAGCGCAACAGCCTGGAAGAAGTGAAGAAACTGGCAACCGTCCAGGCCTCGGACATCATCTACCAGCGGGAAATGGAGTCCATGCGCGAAGACCACGAACGGACTCTTCGAAACCAGCGGCTGGACATGGACACGTACCTCCGCTATATCGGCCAGACGGCGCAGGAATTTCAGGACCAGCTCCGCCCGCAGGCAGAAGACCGGCTCACAACGTTCCTCGTACTACGCAAGCTGGCCGAGCAGGAAGAGTTGGAAATCGAGAGCGACGAAATAGACGCCGAAATCGACCGCCTGATGGAGAATTCCTCAGAGGAGACGGCAGAAGGCCTTCGCCGGATGCTCAGCACCGATGAGTCCCGAGATTCCATAAGCACTTCCCTGCTCAACCGCAAGGTGATGGCTCGCCTGGTTGAATTGGTGAGCGGCGAAGAGCCTGAATCCACTGATGGCGGCGACGAATCCCAGCCCGAATCGGTCGCTGAAGTCGAATCACCTGCTGCATCACCTGAATCTGCTGATGCCGGCGACGAGTCCCAGACCGAATCGGTCGCAGAAGTCGAATCACCTGCTGCATCAGAGGAAGCCAATGCCTCCGACGATTCGGAGGACTCTGACACAGGGGAGCAGTCTAATGGTTAGCGACCCTTCCGGCAGCGGCCTGTACATTCCACAGGCAATAATTCCCACCGTAATCGAAAACAGCCCCCGGGGCGAGCGGTCGTTCGACATCTACTCTCTCCTGTTGCGAGAACGGATTGTCTTCCTGAATACCCCTATCAATGACCGTGTGGCCAACACCATCATTGCCCAGTTGCTCTTTCTCGAACGCGAAGACCCGGACCGGGACATCAACCTCTACATCACCAGCCCCGGAGGCGTTATTCGCGCCGGCTTCGCAATCTACGACACCATGCAGCTCATCAATCCCGACGTCTCAACGATCTGCCTCGGTATGGCCGCAAGCATGGCCTCATTCCTGCTGGCAGGCGGCGCAAAGGGAAAACGGTACGCACTGCCCAACTCCACCGTTCACACCCACCAGGCCATGGGTGGAGCCCAGGGACAGGCCTCGGATATCGAGATCGCAGCACGGGAGATCATTCGCCTGGAGCACACGCTGAATTCCATCCTTGCCGCCAATACCGGCCAGCCATACGAGAAGGTGGCTCAGGATTCCAACAGGGATTTCTATCTCACCGCAGAAGAGGCCCTGGAATACGGCTGGATTGACGAAATACTGGGCGCCAAGAAACAGGAAGGCCAGGACGCATAGATTTCTGGCATACTGCCATAGAAGGGAACCTTGAGAGGAGACAGACCTGATGCCTGAGACACCCCATGACAACGGACTCTTCGTTCCTCAAAGCATTATCCCCATGGTTATCGAGACCAGTCCAAGGGGTGAGCGGGCATTCGACATATATTCGCTTCTGCTGAAGGAGCGGATTGTTTTTCTGAATACTCCCATAAACGACCAGGTCGCCAATGTCATCATCGCTCAGTTGCTGTTCCTGGAACGTGAAGACCCCGACCGCGACATCAATCTGTACATCACCAGCCCCGGTGGCGTAGTCAGCGCCGGGCTGGCAATCTATGACACGATGCAGCTGATCAACCCCGAAGTTTCGACCATCTGCCTCGGTATGGCGGCCAGCATGGCCACGATTCTGCTCTCCGGTGGAGCCAAGGGAAAGCGCTACGCCCTGCCCAATTCCACCATCCACATGCACCAGCCTCTGGGCGGTGCGCAGGGCCAGGCATCGGACATCGAGATTGCCGCGAGAGAAATAATCCGCCTGCAGGACAAACTGCGGTCCATGCTCGCTGAGAATACCGGGCAGCCTTACGACAAGATTGCCATGGACACCGACCGCGACTATTACTTGACCGCCGAGGCGGCTACGGAATACGGCCTTATCGACGAAATCCTGGGCGCCAAGAAGGCAGAAGACGGCGGAGGAGACCAGGAAGGCAGCTAGACAATATTGGGAAGGGAAGCGGCGACACCGGCCAGGTGCTGCCGCCGGGGGTGCAGGAATTGACTATCGGCCATAGTAATCCAAGGGTGTCCAAGTGCTCGTTTTGCGACAAGCCCAATTCCCGATCGGAAATTATGCTTTCCAGTCGGGGACAAGCAGCAGTTTGTTATGACTGCATCAGGGTCCTCGCCCAGGTTGTGGCCGAAGAAGCGGCCGATGTGCCCGAAGAGACCCCAGTTTTCTTACAAATGGCCCCTCGGGAGATCTACGCCAACCTCGACGCATATGTCGTAGCCCAGGAAAGGGCAAAGAAAATACTGAGCGTCGCGGTGTACAACCACTTCAAACGCATACGCTCGGGCGACGCCTCCGAAGTCGAGATACAGAAAGCCAATATCCTGCTGATCGGTCCAACCGGGTGCGGAAAGACCCTGCTGGCCGAAACGCTGGCCCGGTCCCTTGATGTCCCCTTTGCGGTCTGCGATGCGACCTCCCTAACCGAGTCCGGATACGTCGGCGAAGACGTGGAAAATATCCTGTTGCGCCTCATCCAGGCCGCCGACTGGGATATCGCCAGGGCGGAGCGCGGCATCATCTATATTGACGAGATGGATAAAATCGCCCGCAAGGAGGGCGTGAACAGGTCCATCACCCGCGATGTCTCCGGCGAGGGCGTCCAGCAGGAACTGCTCAAGATTATTGAGGGATGCGTCGCAAACGTGCCGCCCCAGGGCGGTAGAAAGCATCCTCATCAAGACTTTCTGCAGATAGACACCCGCAACATCCTGTTCATCTGCGGCGGCGCTTTCGAAGGCATAGACCAGATGGTGGAGGACAGGGCCGGCTCCGGCTCCTCCCGTCTGGGTTTCCTGGCTGGGAGCCGCAGCGCATCGGCATTGCCGGGTGGCACCGTCAACAATGTTACCCCGGACGACCTGCTGGAATTCGGTTTCATCCCGGAAATGGTGGGCCGACTCCCAATCACCGTCATGCTGGAATCGCTGGACCGCGAAAACTTGATTCGCGTTTTAACCGAGCCAAGGAACTCTATTGTTAAGCAGTACCAGCACCTGTTCAGGATGGACGGTGTGGAACTGGAATTCACCCAGGGAGCTCTGGAAGCTGCCGCGGATCGCGCCCTCGAGCACTCCACCGGCGCGCGTTGTCTGCGGTACGTGATCGAGGAAACCCTGCTGGACGTCATGTACGACTTGCCTTCGGTAACCGGGGCCACCCGATGCGTGGTCGACCGGGGCAGCATAGAAGGCAGGGAAGTGCCAACACTCTATGACGCCGTTGGCGGTGAGGTGCCCCTACCTACCGAACCCTTGAGAAAGTCCGCCTAGCGAGCTCCGTCCCGCAGCATCGCCTCCGCAACCTCAGCGTCAAGGCACAGTCCGCCGAAGCCCTCAGGGTCGCTGCTTCCGCCGTGCAACTCGACCCCGCCGGTTCCGCTCAGGCTGACTTTTCCGACGCAGATGGCGCGCAGCGTTTCCAGCAACAGGTAAGGCTCACGACTATACTGCGCGGCCCGTATCTCCCGGAACAGCGCATAGTCCTCGCCTTGCGTTTCCTTGATTGAATCCGGACTGGCATCACCCAGTTCTCGCCAGTGCGATTCGAGCTCCGGCGAGTCCAGCGGCACGGTGACGTACGACACGACCGGGCCTCGGTCCACTTCCTCCGTGGCCAGGTGCATCATCGCCCCAGTGCGGGCGGAGCGCTGCTCGATCAGCTGCCACACCACCTCCTGCCAGGTCCCGATTGGTCCGTCAGGCAATGCCGGGTGCAGGTTCAGCAGCGGGTATTCCCAGCAGAGGTTTCCGCTGGCGATGAGCATATAACCGGCCAGCACACAGACATCCGGCCGGTACTCTTTGAGCAGGTCAATCACTTCTGCGTCGTATTCGGCTCGACGGTCGGCGAAGCGGCCTCCGGCACGCCGCCTGAATCCCGTGGATGAGTGAGTGACCAGGGGCAGACCGAAACTTTCCACCAAGCGAAAATATTCGTCCGATCCTTCAGCTTCCCCCGGTGAACGATTGCTGAAAACGAAGTCTATTCCCGCGTCTATTTCGGCCAGCCTATCGTGAACGAAGCGCAACAGCCCCCGGGAACCCTCGCCTCTGCCGGTGGAAAACCATCCGATTCGCAGCATCTTCAGCCCAGCAGCTTCCTGATTTTGGCAAAGCCCGGCGCAAGCAGCAGCCAAGGCGGCGGCCTGCGACCCACGCAAGTACCGCTCCGTATGGCTCTCATCAGGCCCTCTGGCGTACCGTCCATGTCCTCTGCCGGCACTTCTGTGTAGGCGCGACCCAGTTCAAGAGCTGAATGTGAATCACTGCAAGACACCGATGGCAGTGAATTCAACGCGGCGAACTCCGCTCCCTTGCGGTTGTCCGCGGGTAGCATCGTATGGGCGTTGTAGCCTTCCAGGAAGTCGACCCACGGCAGAATTTCCAACAACGCTTTCAGTCCCATTGCGGTGGGCCTGATTCGGTCGAACGGATGCGGAATGCCCACCAGTCCGCCCTGTTCCTTGACTCGACTCACGGTTTCCAGCGGCGTCAAGCGAGGCGGCACCGATTCCTCAAGGAACAGCCCAATGACGTCTCCCTTCGATGACTTGATCTCCTCTCCGACGATTACTGGAAGACCGCCCCTGTCCCGTGCCTCCAGGCCGCCACGGATGTTGTCGTGGTCGGTAATTGCGACAAGCCCCAGCCCAGAATCGCGACATCGCCGCAGCACCGACTCGACGGGCGCGGCAGAATCATGGGAGTGACGTGTGTGGACGTGCAGGTCTATTCGAACGGTGCCGCAGTTCATCTACGTAAATCAGTGCCGAAAAGACTAAAACGGAAGGCTGTTCTCGTCTCCGTTCTCGTAGAACTCTTCTTCGTCCACGGGATACTCGAACCCCGCCGATTCTGGCTGAAGGCCACTCGCACCTTCCGGCCTCTGGTAGCTCTCCCGCAACTGGGTAATCTCCAGCTCGGCGGTGTCCAGCAAATGGTTGCAATGTTGCACCAGCTTCATGCCCTGCTCGAATCGCGCTGTGGCCTCCGACAGCGTCAACCCGCCTTTCTCCATCCCTTCGGCAATCTCGGCAAGTTGCCGGAATGCGTCTTCAAAACTCAGGGGCTGTGATTCTTCAGAAGTCATTCAACACTCACACGGTCACCCTGACCGCTGCATTTCGACGTCTGGTACGGGCAAAGCCGGGTCAGAGGTCTAGAACAGGGACGCCGAAGCCGGCGCGGCCTTCTCTTTCCGGCCCTTCTTCCTGGCTGCGGGCGGTTCATCCGGCGGCAACTGCGAAGGCAGCCCGACCACTGCGGGCAGCGTGCCGTCCGAAACGGTTATGCTCAACGCGTCCCCCGGCGTTGCCTGCTCCACGCTGGTGAGGGCCTTGCCTGCTCCCGCCAGCTCCACCACGGCAAAGCCGCGCGCCAGTGTTCCCTGCGGGTCCAGCCCCCGCAGCCGCTGATACAGCCCGTCCACCTGCAGCCGCCGTTGCTTCGTCATGGATGCCACCTCGCCGGCAGCGATGCGCGACTGGTCGTCAATGCGGCGGCGAAGGGTGGGTATGTCGGGCAACCCCGCTTCCAGTTGGCGTCGTGCTCGGTCCACCGTGGTGCGTTGCTGCTGCAGTCGGGTGGAAAGGCTGCGGCTCATCATTCCTGTGAAGTGGCCGACCGTCGACTTCAGGTCACGCACGTCCGGAGCGACCAGCTCGGCCGCCGCGGAAGGTGTGGGCGCCCGCACGTCTGCGACATAGTCCGCTATGGTCTCATCGGTCTCGTGCCCCACGCCGCTCACCACCGGAGTCCGGCACGCATAAATTGCGCGGGCGACCACTTCCTCGTTGAAGGCCCACAGGTCTTCCAGCGAACCCCCGCCGCGGCCGACGATAATCACGTCGCACCCGCCTTCCTCATCCAACCGCTGCAGGGCCGAGGCTATGCTTTCCTTCGCCTGCTGACCCTGCACCATCGCCGGCGACAGCACCAGCTTTGCAAGGGGATAGCGACGGGAAAGCACGTTGCAGATGTCGTGAAAGACTGCCCCGGTGGGAGAGGTGACCACGCCGACCACCTTGGGGAGAACCGGAAGTGGGCGCTTGCGGGCCGCGTCGAACAGTCCCTCGGACGCCAGCTTTTGCTTCAGCTGCTCAAGCTCCAGGGCAAGCTCCCCCAGACCTTGGGGTGCCACCACGTCCACCGAGATGTTGAGCGTCCCGCGGGGTTCGTAGAAGGAGACTTTTCCGTGTGCGGCGACCGATACACCGTTGGAAAGCAGCTCGATTCCCCGGCGGTTTCGGAACATCACCGCCTGCAGGACCGCTTGCTGGTCCTTCAGGTTGAAATAGGCGTGGCCCGACGACGCAATACTGAGGTTGGAGATTTCACCCTCTATCCACAGGTCGGCCAGAAAGGGATTGCTTTCGAGTAACTCCCTTATTTCCGCGGTTACCTGGCTGACTGTGTAGGTCGGCACGCCTCTAGCTCACACGCTCTGTGTAGGCCCCGGTGCGTGTGTCCACCCGCACAACGGTTCCAGGCGTTATGAACATCGGTACGTTGATGCGCAGACCTGTCTCCAAAGTGGCGGGCTTGTTGCCTCCTTGGGCCGTGTCGCCCCGGAAGGACGGAGGAGTTTCGGTGACCTCGAGCTCCACGTGAGTCGGAAGGTTCACGCTGATGGCGGCTCCATTGTAGAAGACAACTTCGACCCCGGCATTCTCTTTCAGGTATCCCAGTGATTCGCCAAGAATCTCGGTCGTCAATTCGTACTGGTCGAATGTCTCCTGGTCCAGGAAGTAGTAGAACTCACCGTCAGTGTAGAGATACTGGGTCGGGCGATTGTCGATGTCGGCCACGGTGAAGCCGGTGTCATATCGCTGGAACGTGCGCTCCACCACCGCGCCGCTGAGCAGATTCTTCATCTTGATTCGAGTCACCGGAGCACGCTGCTGCATCTTGTGGCGCTCGTAGTCCATGACCATCCACGGCTGCCCGTCCAACTCTATTACCAGGCCCCGGTTCAGGTCACTGAAGTTGATGCTCATTCCAACCGCCCTTCAATTGAGTCCAAGGTCGGGAAGGAGGTCTCCTTACCGACGCATCTGCTGCCTATTTCGATGCCTTGCTCAGCGGAGTGGCCCCACCTTCTCCCAGAATGACGATGTCCTCAATTCGGACACCACCCCATCCAGAGAGATATATCCCCGGTTCGACCGTGAACACGGAGTTGACGTCCAGCGGGTCCTGCGAACGAGGGCTCACTCGCGGGTTCTCGTGCACTGCCAGACCGACCCCGTGGCCGAGGCTGTGGCCGAAGTTATCGCCGTAGCCGGCGTTTGCGATTACATCCCGCGCCAGACCATCGGCCTCCTCGCCATTCATTCCGGTGCGGACCTTGTCGATGGCTGTCAGCTGCGCGTCGAGC
The DNA here is from genome assembly GCA_963667415.1 of Dehalococcoidia bacterium. GTDB lineage: Bacteria > Chloroflexota > Dehalococcoidia > Lucifugimonadales > UBA3495 > VXOI01. Next base: position 2,999,456 of record OY763410.1, read on the forward strand.
ACGATCCCGTAGATCTTGTGGAACATCTCGTCTGGCTCGCCTACCACCACGGTCCGCGTAATGTCCGAGCAGTAGCCTCCCACTTTGGCCCCCATGTCGATGACGATGGCCTCCCCGCGCTGGATGACTTTGTCGGTGGGCATGTGGTGGGCCATGGCGCCGTTCGGCCCGGCCGCCACGATGGTGTCGAAACTGATTCCGTCGGCCCCGGCATCGCGCATCGCCATCTCCATGCGCCAGGCGACTTCTCGCTCGGTCATGCCTTCCGTGATGGTGGGACAAACCTTTTCCATGGCGATGTCCGACGCATCGATAGCACGCTGCAACAGGACCAGTTCCTCGCCGTCCTTGATGCTGCGCTGTCCGTCCGCTAGGTCCGAAATCGGCACAAGCTCAACGCCTGAAAGATCCGAGTCCTCGTTGATGGCTCCCATCAGCGAGTTGTAGGTACCCACGGTCATCGCCGGGCTCTCGAATCCCACCCGCTTTGCACCGGTTTCCTTCAACTGGGTAAGAAGCCAGTCCCAGCCAACCCGCACCTGCTCGACGTTGAAGTGGGACGCTTGGGCCGTGGCTTGTTCCGTGTAGCGGAAGTCGGTGGCCAAATGGGCCCTGTCCCCGGTTATATACAGGAAGCCGGCGGAACCCGAAAACCCCGACAAGTATCGACGATTTTCGGCGCCCGAAACCAGGATAGCGTCCACTTCGCGTTCGGGTAACTGCGCAACAAAAGTGGACAGTCGTGTCTGCATCATTGGGATTCTTCCTCCACCTGGGCGGCGAGTATTTCTAATGCAGCAGTATAGCTTCTCCACCCAAAGCCCGCAATTTGACCGCGGGCTATGTCGGACAGCACCGAGTGGCGACGGAATTCGTCCCGAGCCAAGGGGTTGCTGAGGTGGACTTCTATGAAAGGCAAGCGCGCATCTATCAGGGCGTCCTTGAGTGTCAGGCCATAATGAGTGAGCGCGCCGCCGTTGACTATCAGCCCGTCGATGCGCTCCCGCGCTTCCTGAATGCAGTCCACCAGTGAACCTTCGTGATTGGACTGGTAGAACTCAACCTCGACCCCTATGCGAACTGCGACAGAGCGAATCTCGTCGTTTACTTCTTCAAGGGTCTTTACGCCATAGAAGCCGGCGTCCCGGCGGCCTAGCATGTTTATGTTTGGTCCGTTGAGGACCAGGAACCGGGCCATGCTAGGGCTGACTCTCCTCTGCCGGTTGAGGCGACGTTGGAGTGGTCGGCTCGTCCGCCCGCGGGTGATGCGTCAGGTACGCTTCCAGTGCCTCCGCCTTGGTGATGTGGGTGTAAATCTGGGTCGTCTGGGGACTGGAGTGACCCAGCAGTTCCTGGATTACACGCAGGTCCGCCCCACCTTCCAGCATGTGCGTTGCGAAGGTGTGGCGCAGGGTGTGCGGGTGCACATCGTCCCGGCTTCCCGCTGCCGCCGAATATCGCTTCACGAGAGTTTCAATGCTGCGCCGCGAAAGACGTTGGCCGTAACGGTTCAGGAACAACGCCTCGGACCTCTTGCCAGGTTCGCCTTCCTCTGCCAGAAGCGGCCGGCTCTCGTTCATGTAACGCGCCAGCGCTTCCTCGGCCGGCCGACCGAACAGCACCTGCCTTTCCTTGTCTCCCTTGCCTCGCACGAAGACTGACCGCTGCCCCATGTTGATGTCGGCCGCGTCCATGCTCTGTATCTCCGCCAGCCGGATGCCGCAGCTATACAGCATTTCCAGTATGGCCTTGTCTCGCATCCCGATGGGCGTGGTGTCGTCGGGCGCATCCAGCAGCCGCTCTGCCTCCTTGTGCCCCAGAAATGTCGGCAGTGTCTTGGCCACCTTCAGACGGAAGCTCCGGCCCGACGGCACGGGCGTGGACTGGAACATCCCCTCCTGTACCAGGAACAGGTAGAAGCAGCGCAAAACAGTCAGCTTGCGAGCCACACTGACCCGCTCGTATCCCTTGCCCCCGTCTCGCCCCGGGGTCGCCAGCCAAGCCAGGTAGCCCCGCAAGTTACTGCGGTCCATGTCTGTCAGCGACATGTTGTTACGCAGCAGGTACTCTCGGAAGGCGAGCAGGTCGCTCATGTACACCCGCTCGGTATTTTCGGACAGCCCGCGCTGCCCTCGCAGGTACAGTGGAAACCGTTCGCGATACCCGTCGAACTCGGCGATGTTGGGTGGTATCTCTCCCGGGTGAGCGTGGTCAATTGCGGGACTAGTCGCCAACGGCTGCCAACTCCTCGGCCTGGGCGGGCTGGACTGCCGGCTCCTGCCAGTCGCAGACCGTGCACCCTATGTCGTTGCGGTTTTTCTGCACCATCATCTTGCTGCACTCGGGGCAGGGCTTGGGCACCGGCTTCCGATTGGAAAGGAACTCGCACTCGGGGTATCTGGAGCAACCCCAGAAAGGCCTTCCGCCCCTTCCCCTGGCACGCCGTTCAACAAGGTCTCCTCCGCATTCCGGGCACGCGACCCCAATTTTGTTGAGGAGGTTGCGACGGTTTTCGCACGGGTTCTCTTCGGCGTTGTACCCCGTGCAGGCCAGGAACCGGCCGTAGCGCCCAACCCTGATCACCATTGGCCGCTCGCACTTCTCGCACACCTCATCCGTCTCTTCCTCAAACGGCGTGCCTGAGCCCTCGCCCAGGTCCTTGGTGTTGCGGCACTTGGGATACCCCGTGCAGGCCATAAACCGCCCGAAGCGCCCCGTCTTGATTGCCATCGGTTCTCCGCACTTCTCGCAGACTTCATCCGTCTCTTCGGCCCGCGAGAAAGTCTCGTTGGCCTTGTCCACGGCCTCGTGGAACGGACTGTAGAAGTCCTTGAGCATCGGCACCCACTCGCGCTCCCCCTGGGCCACGCCGTCCAGTTCTTCCTCCATCTTGGCGGTGAAGTCCAGGTCCATCACGTCAGTGAAGTGTTCGGTCAGCAGGTCGGTAACCGTTATGCCCAGTTGGGTGGGCGTCAGACGATTTCGTTCCCGCTCGACGTACTTTCGGTCCACCAGGGTGCCGATGGTGGGCGCGTAGGTGCTGGGGCGGCCAATCCCCCGCTCTTCCATCGCCCGGATTAGCGTCGCCTCAGTGTAGCGCGGGGGCGGCTCCGTGAAGTGCTGATTGGCCTCCAGTTTGGAGCAATCCAGCATATCCCCGGCGTCCAGCGGCGGGAGAGTCTTGCTGTCTCCATCCTCGGCAGTATCGTCCCGACCCTCGAGGTACACCGAACGGAACCCCGCGAATCTCAAGACCGAACCGGAAGCCCGGAAGTTGTATACGTTGTCCGTCTGCTGGCACACTGCATCTATGTCGACGGTGGTGGCCTCTGAGATGGCATCCGCCATCTGGCTCGCCAGCATCCGCTCCCAGATCAACCTGTATAGGTTCAGCTGGTCCCGGGACAGGAAGGACTTCACCGAGTCCGGGTGCCGGCCGATGGCCGTGGGCCGTATCGCCTCGTGGGCCTCCTGGGCTGCCTTGGAGCGCCGCGAGTGAGAACGCGGCTTGTCGGGCCGATAGTCGTTCCCGTAGCGGCCCGCAATGTACTCCCGCACTTCGGTGATGGCAGAGGCGGCGACCTGGGTCGAGTCGGTCCTCATGTATGTGATCAACCCGACGGAGCCTTCGCCCCCGACTTCCAGTCCCTCGTAGAGTTGCTGGGCGACCGCCATGGTCCTCTGTGCAGTGAACCGCAGCTTGCGCCCGGCGTCCTGCTGCAGAGTGCTGGTGGTAAATGGCGGTGCCGGACGCTGCCGCACATCCCTCTTGCGCACGTCGGCAACCTTGTAGGATGCGCCCGACAGTTCCGATTCCAGGGTCCTCGCCTGTTCCTCGTTGGGCAGGTTTATGCGTCCGCGCTTGCCCTTGATGGAATGCAGCTGCGCCCCGAATTCGCTCTTCGCGTCCGCCCCCGCCTGCTTCTGCAAAATGGCGTCAAGTGTCCACGACTCAACGGGAACGAAGGCCGTGATCTCCCGCTCCCGGTCGACCACCATCCTCAGCGCAACCGACTGCACCCGACCGGCCGACAGCCCGCGCTGCACACGCCGCCAGAGTAGCGGGCTGATTTCGTATCCCACCAGGCGGTCCAGGATGCGACGTGCCTGCTGGGCATTGACCAGCTGCATGTCGATTTCCCTGGGCTGCTGGAAGGCCTCTTCCACGGCCTCCCGGGTGATCTCATGGAATACCACCCGCTTTGGCGCCGTAGCACGGTCATCCCACTTCGCCGCTGCCTGAAGGTGCCAGGAAATGGCTTCTCCCTCCCGGTCCGGGTCCGTCGCCAGATAAATGTCCCTCGCGGCGTCACCGGCGGCCTTCAGGTCTTTCAGTAGTGACCGCTTGTCCTGCATCACAACGTACGAGGGCTCGAAGTCCTCTTCCACCTTGACGCCGATCTTGCTCTTAGGCAGGTCTCGCAGGTGCCCCTGCGATGCTGTGACCACATATTTCCTGCCCAGGATCTGCCCCACCGTCCTCGCCTTGGCCGGCGACTCCACAATCACCAGGTCCTTGCCCTTGGTGCTCGGAGTGGATGAGCGGGAAGAAGCCTTGGTGGATGAACCACGAGCCTTGCTCGCTGGGCGTGTCGAGGTCTTGGTCTTCTTCGTGGCCGCTGCCGTTCCCTTTCCCGCAGCGGTCGTCTTGCCCGACTTCTTGGTGGTGGAGCCTTTCGCGTTAGTTGCCATGCGTCACCTCCACGGCCGACGCTTTGACATAGTGCATACTACCTACCTGTTCTACAATTCCCTTGATTTCAAGCAATACAAGCATACTGCTGATGGCAGCAATGGGCATCCCCGATTCACGGCACAGGTCATCGACATGTACCGGTTCGGTCGAAAGGTGCCGCACAAGTGCTGCTTCTTCCTCGTCCAATTCTGGGATCTCGGCCTGTTCCATATCAATAGACAATTCTGCCTGGCCATTCGATTCTGCGACAGCCCTCACGGGAACTGTCCCGGAAGCTTCCGGCGATGGCAGATTCAATTCTTCCAGAATATCAGTGTAATCGGCAACCAGCTTGGCCCCTTCCTTTATCATGCGATTGGTGAATTGACTGGCTGGCGAGAAAATGTCTCCGGGAACGCAGAACACCTCGCGGTTCTGTTCCAGCGCCTGGTAGACCGTCCACCGCGTGCCGCTGCCTTCCGCCGCCTCCACAACCAGCGTACCCAGCGTCATTCCGCTGATGAGCCGGTTGCGGCGAGGAAAGCTGCGCGGGTCAGGGCGCATTCCCAGCGGGTGTTCGCTGACCACTGCGCCGTGTTCCTGGATCTGGTGAAAGAGGCCGGTATGCTCCTTCGGATATACGGAGTCAAGACCACCCGCTACTACGGCGATCGTACGTCCGCCGCAATCCAGGGTCGCCCGGTGCGCCACTCCGTCTATTCCAAGCGCAAGTCCGCTGACCACGGTTATGCCCGCCGAAGCAAGGTCCCGGCTCAATGCCAAGGCCGCCTTGCGCCCGTACGCCGTCGGTCGGCGCGTCCCCACTATGGCGACCGAACACTCGTCAGCCGGCCTGATCTCGCCTGCGTAATACAGCACTGGCGGCGGATCGGAGATCTGCTTCAGGCGGGGCGGGTATTCTTCGCTATTCCAGCTGGCAACTCGAACGCCTGCCCTGGCAAGCGAAGCCATCTTCTCGTCGGGGTCCAACTGATGCCGGGCTGCGACGACTTCCTGCGCAACGCGAGAATCTAGCCCCGCCGCTTTCAGGTCAGATGGTCCGGCCAGCCATGCCTGCTCAAGGTTGTCGAAGTAAGACTCCAGTCTTCGGAAGCGAGCGGCTCCCAATTGCGGTATGCAGCCGAGCGCCACCCAGTATTTCAGGTCATCCATGGGCGCGATTCTAGCACAGCCCAATTTGCGCCAACAATGCAATGCGGTCACCGTGGCCCCCAACACCCCGCTGTCACTTCCATTAGCGCTAATAGCGTTCAAGCGCTGATAGCGTTCCAATGTAGATGGCTTTTCGCCACCTAACTTTTCATTCCCACCCGCACGGGAATCCAAATCCTGCATCAGCCCTGACCTCACCACCTGACACGAAACGCCACCCTGCCGTATTCTCCCTCTTGCCTCGAGGGATAGTCTGTCGTACAATTGTTCTGATCCAAGAATCCCTGAACAGCCTGATTGCCCCGTCTCAATCAAGGACCCAAAATGAGCGGGTTTTGTACACAACTTTACACAACTGCACATCGTCACGTGAGGGCCTCCAGATGAGACAATGAGACTGGTCTCTCCCGACTGCCGTCAAACTAAAGGAACGGGGTTTCGTTCCATCCCAACTGCCCAGCGTTTTGAAATCCAAAGGCGAAAGCCTCAATCTAGGGACGCCCGACCGACCGGGCCACCTGATTCGGAACACTACCATTGGCTCCATGTTCGTTGACAAGGTTTTGAGGTGGATGTATAGTTCGTAGACTTAGATACCCGCAAAGATTTGGGTTTGAGGTGTCAGGCCTTGCCACCCGCGCTGCGGTGCCGGCCAGACCCCGAGGAAGCAATCCGCAAGCTGTCATGACCGTCGCAGCTCAACATCCCGATAGGAATCGGGATACCCCTTTCTCCCCTCGGACGTCCTTTTTCCTTTTTCGGTTCAACCCCCCGTCTTTGCGGCTGTCTGCCAGACTCTTTCGCACCTCACAGTGAGCTGGGAGGATTCCCCTTATGCAAATGCGCGACTTTGTCGTTCGGTTCGCCGGCGAAGGCGGACAGGGTGTCGTAACCTCGGCCGAGGGCTTGGCCCAATCGTCAACCCAGGTTGGCTATCACGCCCTGACTTTCGCCACTTTCCCGTCACAGATTCTGGGCGGCCCAACCTGGACCCAGGCCCGAATCTCCGTCGACCCCGTCCTGGCCCCCGGGGACGATGTGGACGTCCTGGTGGCTTTCAACCAGGAAGCCTACGATAGCCACGCTGCCGACGTTAGGGAAGACGGCGTCGTCATCTTCAACTCCACCGAGTTCGAGCTGGAAGGCGACTCCCGTGCCTTCGGGCTTCCCGTCGAAGAGCTGGCCCGCTCCACGGGCAACAACCGTGCCGCCAACATGGTGATCATGGGCGCCCTTGCCCACTTGGTGAATATGCCCCACGAATATCTCGAAGAGTTCGTGGAGAAGCGCTTCAGCCGCGGCAGGGAAGGCGACGACGAGGTTATCCGTTCCAACATCCAGGCCTTGCGCTTGGGTCGCGAACACATCGCCCTCAGCGGGTTCAACCTCGGCGACCTCGCCCCGGCGCATATGCCGGATTACGAGCAACTCATGATCAAGGGCAACGAAGCCCTGTCCCTCGGAGCCATAGCCGGTGGCCTTGAGTTCTACGTCGGATACCCCATCTCCCCGGCCACTCCCATTCTGCTCTTCATGGAGCGCAATCTGGTTGGCAAGGACCGTTTCGCCTACCAGGTGAGCTCTGAAATCGAGTCCATCACCGCCATCCTCGGCGCCGGTTACGCTGGCAAGCGGTCCATGACCGCCACCGCCGGCCCAGGCGTCTCCCTGATGAGCGAAGGGTTGGGCCTGAGCTGGGTCGCAGAAATACCGCTGGTGGTGGTCAACGTCCAGCGTGGCGGGCCCGCCACCGGTCTCCCCACCAAGACCGAGCAGTCCGACCTCATGAGTTGCATGTTCCCGGCCCATGGCGATGTGCGTTTGCCCGTCATCGCGGTTGGGACCGTCGAAGAGTGCTTCTACGGGGCGGTTAAGGCCATCGAGTGGGCGGAGAAATACCAGGGTCCGGTCATACTCATGTCCGAAATGGCCCTTGCCGAGCGGGCACAGAACATCCCCAAGCCCGACCTGAGCAAGATTGAGCCGGCGAAGCGCTGGGTCTATGAAGGCAACAACGGCTACCAGCGTTATGCCGGCTTCGAACTGTCTCCCATGCCGTTGCCCGGTGGCCCAGGCGCCTACGTCGCCAACGGCAGCGAGCACGATGACATCGGCGACACCACCCATCTCCCGGAGCGCCATATCCAGATGACGCAGCGGCGCTTCAGCAAGATTGCCCTTCTGGAAGAAGAGGATTACGAGCGGGAAGGGACGGAGCATTCCGTTGCCATCCTTCCCTGGGGCGGCAGCAAGGGGCCGGCGCGGGAAGCGTACGACATGCTCAAGCAACAGGGCTTGCCCGTGAGCTGGTATTACTCGATTTTCCTCAACCCCATGCCTCCCAAGTTGCTCGAGGAACTCAAGCAGAAGGACTTGGTCATTGTCCCCGAGCTGAATTACCAAGGCCAGTTCTCCACAATACTGCGGGGACTGGGCATAAAAGCCGAATCCATCACCCAGTACACCGGGCTGCCCTTTAAGGCGCGCACCCTGGTGGAGCGGATTACCGAGATGACCAACTCCCGGTCCACGGAGGCTGTAACTGTATGAGCAAGAAGAACCCGGAATACGATTTCAAATGGTGCCCCGGCTGCGGTGATTTCGGCGTGCGCCGGGCCCTCGAACTAGCCATGATAAACCGGCTGGAAGAGACCGGTCTGCCCATGGAAAATAACGTCGTGGTAGCCGGCATCGGCTGCTCTGGCAACCTCGTACACCTGCTGGAAGGCGACCAACCATACGGGATGCACGGCATCCACGGTCGTTCCCTTCCCATCGCCCTCGGCGTCAAGATGGCCCGCCCCGAACTCAACGTCGTGGTGGTTGCCGGCGACGGCGACTTCCTCAGCATCGGCGGCGAGCACATCGGTCCCCAGGCCGCTCGCAACGTCAACCTCACCGCTGTCGTCATGGACAATGGCGTATACGGCTTGACCAAGGGGCAGAGTTCTCCCACCACCAAGCTGGGCGTCATCACCAGCTCCACGCCCTACGGCAAGATCGAAAGCCAGATCAACCCCTTGGAGCTTTACCTGACCCTCGGCGTTTCCTACATCGCCTCGGGCTTCTCCGGTCAGCCGAGGCCCCTGTCCCAGCTCATAAAGCGCGGCATGGAGCACACTGGGTTCTCCATCGTGCATGTCCAGTCGCCGTGCACCACGTACAATGACACCTTCGAAGAACTGAAGGGCAACGCGCGCAAGGGCATCGAGCCCACCCTGTGGGACGTGCCCGAAGACCATGACTCAAGCAGCAAGGGCGCCGCCTATGACCTGTTGCAACGCGGTGGGCTTCCCGTGGGAGTGGTATACCAGGACGAGGAACGACCCGCCTTGGAGCAGCGAGTGGAACACATGTGGGACACCGCCCGCGGTCGCTCCGCCGATGAACTGATGGCAGCCTTCGAGTTCTAGAAGCTTCGGGACTGCGCAATGAAAAAGCCGGGGGGCGGGTGAATCACCCGCCCCTAAACGTTGCCCCTGCGAATCTCTGGACAAAGATCAGTTAGGTGGATGATCCGTATTCGGGCTGCTCCACTTGGTCCTCGATGTCCTGGTACTTGGAGGGACACTTCACCAGGATCTCGTTGGCGTGGAAGACTCCCTCTTCGGAGTAGCTTCCCTCCAGGATAATTTCAGAATGAGGGTTGAAGAAGAGATCCGGCAACACTCCTTCGTAGGTCGCAGCCAGCATTGCAAAACCGGATTCCACACCTTCCTTGTCGGTAATCTGGAAGTTGGACACGGTGGACTTCTCCGGCCGGTCGAAGGTCCCTTCCACCAGCTTGCCCGACACTCTCACCATCTGTCCGTCTTCGATCCCCTGCACAGCCTGCCGATCGTTGAACTCGCTGACGGTCAGGAAAAAGCGGGTGTTTTCGCCGAACGCCGCCCATATCATAAATGCGAGAGCAAGCGCCACCACTGCGGCTATAATTATGAACCGCGTCCGGTGAGAACGACTCTCCGGCTCGTCGTTAATCTCTAATCCTGCGCCTTGCGCTTCCAAATCAATCTCCGGAAATCGGCGGAATTACCCCGGTATATTGTGATAATAATAACAAATGCGCCTCAAACTGCCAACGCAGCCCGATGTCCTTCCGGCCAAGGTGCCCGGCTGTTGCCTCCGCCAGGCCCCAGCGTCGGTCAGGCGATTGCTGACACTTCCCGGTTGTCCGTCGCAGCCCCGCCAATGTACCATTAATCTGTGATGGACGTGCTTTCTCCACCGGACTTGCGCAATCCGCAGAACGACTTTCGTGTGCGGAAAATTTACAGACCTTTACACAGCTTTACACATGTTACAAGAAAGCCCCTCCGGGAGTCCGGTAACCCGCCGCTCTCCCTCAGGAAAATGCAGACACGCTTCGGGACCGGCCTGTTCCCCTTCGTGCTAAAAGAAGGTGCCACCTACCCTCCTCTTTCGCAAGAGAAAATTTCCGCCTGCCGGGCTCCTGAATCGCCGAGGCCAAACAGGGGCCTGCCGCGTTGACCACCAGCGACTCTGACTCCGCCATCTCTGTTCGGGGCCTCGAGAAGAGTTACCGTGACTGGCCGGTACTCTGGGACCTGGACTTGACCGTTTCCTGGGGTGAAGCCCTAGCCCTGTTCGGCGCAAACGGCGCGGGAAAGACCACCCTTCTTCGCATACTATCGACCGGCTCCCGGCCCGACGCGGGCACGGTTCACATCGCTGGCCGTGACCTCCGCAGACAAACATCGGAAGCCCGTCGCCGCATCGGCGTTGTGGGACATCGAAGTTTCCTCTACGACGACCTCACCCCCCGCGAAAACCTCACCTACTATGCCAGGCTCTTCGACCTCGGAAATCGCTCCGAACGCGTGAATGACGCCCTCGACCGCGTCGGCCTTGCCAAACGTGCAGACCACCGGGTTCGCGCCCTGTCCAACGGTATGCAGCGCCGCGCCGCCATCGCCCGCGCCATCCTTCACCAGCCGGACGTTCTTCTTCTGGACGAACCCGAAGCCGGCCTGGACAGCGATTCCCGTGCAATGCTCGGCGACCTGCTGGCCGAATGGACCGTGGCAGGCCGTTCCGCCGTCTTCACCACCCACGACATCGAGTTGGGCCTGGCTTGGGGACACCGCTCAGCCGTCCTGGTGGGAGGGAAAATCTCTCCTGCCGAAGGCGGCGCATCAGAGATACAACGCGCCCTTTCCCCGTCTCATCCGCCCGGGAGCGCGGCGTGAACGCCCTGTTGCGGCACATGGCCACGATGGTCTGGAAGGACATCGTGCTCGAGTTGAGATCGCGAGAGCTCGTGGTCTCTATTATCGTGTTCGGATTGCTGGTCGTCATCGTGTTCAGCTTCGCTCTCGACCCTGAACCCGGCCAGGCCACAAAACTCGCTCCCGGTATCCTCTGGGTGGCCTTCGCATTCGCCGCCACCCTGGCAATGAACCGCTCCTTTGTCCGCGAACAGGAGGCCGGGGCACTGGAAGGCCTGCTTGTGTCGCCGGTTAGCCGCGACGCCATATTCCTCGCCAAGGCCGCATCCAGTTTCATATTCATGCTCCTTGTGGAAGCCGTGCTCCTTCCCGCCTACGCGGTCATGCTCGACTTCTCAGCCCTCTCCTGGACTCTTGGCGTTACCATCTTGCTGGCTACCCTCGGATTCTCCCTCATAGGAACCCTGTTCTCCGCCCTGGCCGCACAGACCCGCTCCCGAGAAATACTGCTGCCGGTCTTGTTCTTCCCCATCGTGTTGCCGGTCATCCTGGCCGCCGTCGAGTCCACCACCAGGGCCGTGGGGGGTGAGACCTTCGTCGGCGTAGGTAGATGGCTGCCTCTGATTGCGATTTTCGACGCGCTGTTTCTGGTAATATGTCCGTGGGTTTTTTCATTCGTTGTAGAGGATTAACGCAGATTGGCGAATACGGATAGAATCGCTGGGCGACCGCGCGCAGGTGCCGGGCCCAGGACAGGATGGCGAATAACTCCCCGACTCGTCGTCGGAATCATCGCCGCTATCCTGCTGGTGGTCAGCCTGTACATGATGTTCATGGTGGCTCCCACCGACGCCAATCTCGGTAATGTACAGCGTGTCTTCTACATTCACGTGCCCATCGCACTGATGTCCTTTCTCGCCTTCTTCCTGGTTTTCGTCGGCAGCGTGATGTACCTGGTCAAGCGCAGCGGCCGGTGGGACAGCCTCGCGCTATCGGCTGGCGAAGTGGGGGTCGTCTTCGTCTCGCTGGCCTTGATAACCGGCGTCATCTGGGCCAAGCCCGTCTGGAACGTCTGGTGGACCTGGGAACCCCGCCTCACGACCACCCTTGTGCTGTGGCTCATCTACGTCGGCTACCTGATGGTGCGAGCCTACGCCCCCAACCGCTCCAGGGCGGCCGTCTACTCCGCAGTCGTGGGCATCATCGGATTCGTCGACGTTCCCATCGTCTACTACTCCGTGCAGTGGTGGCGTTCAATCCACCCAGACCAGGTGGTTGGCCCACTGGCAGACACCGGTTCCCTGGACCCTACGATGTACTTGGTCCTAATGGTCTCGATGCTGGCCTTCCTGTTCTTCACCATCTGGCTGGTGCTCGAACGCATGGCCTCCCGCGACGCCGAAGACGACCTCGGTCGCCTCCGCTTCGAGCTCAGGCGGGAGGGACGCTCCGCCGAAGCCTAGCCTCGCACCCTCCCTTCTTCTCCCTCACGACGATGACTGCCAACAGACCGTGTCCAAGACGACCAGGTATGGAACGAGTGTAAATTATGTGGCCCTTGCTACAGACCGACCTGCCCCCCTCCAACCTGCCATACCTGGTATCCGCATTCGTTGTCACAGGCGTCGCATTCCTCGGCTACATATACTTCATCTTCAAGCGCAGGCAGGAAACCCGGAACGAGATTGGCCGCCTCCTAACCTCCCTGGACAACGAAGAACCAAACGACCGGGCGACCCCGTAACCCGGCTAGACGAACGAAAAGGCCCTCTCCCCAAAAGGCAGAGGGCCTCGGCTCCCGCTGTGCCTGCGCCCGAAACTACCGGCTGACTTCGTAGTCCTGGTACCTGTCCCGTAGCACCTTCTTGTCGAACTTGCCCACACTGGTCTTCGGGATTTCGTCGATGAACACCACGTCATCGGGCATCCACCAGGAGGCGAACTTCGGCCTGATGAACTCCAGCACCTCGCCGCTGCCCAGTGTGTCCCGGTATTCCGCATGGGGCACCACGCAGGCCAGCGGCCTCTCCTGCCACGTGGGATGCGGTATCGCGATAACCGCAGCTTCCAGCACGCCCGGATGGGCGATGATGGCCGTCTCCAGGTCGACAGACGAGATCCATTCTCCGCCGCTCTTCACCATGTCCTTGACCCGGTCGCCGATCTGGATGTTCCCCAGCCGGTCCACTGACGCGATGTCGCCGCTGTGGTACCAGCCGTCTATGAACGTCTCATCGCTGCGTGGATCGTTGAAGTATTCGGCGGCTATCCACGGGCCCTTGAACAACAGCTCGCCGCGCTGATCGCCGTCCCACTCCAGGTCGTCTCCGTTCTCGTCGACCAGCCTCATCTCCACGCCGTACACCGGCACACCCTGCTTGCCTTGCTCAACCAGGCGGGCATCGCCCTCCACTCCGTCCAATTCGCTCGGCAGCCGGTTGTAAGACACCAGTGGCGAGGCCTCGGTCATGCCGTATGCCTGGATCATGTCTACGCCCAAACGCTCCTTGAACGTCTCTATCATGCTGATGGGCACTGCCGATCCTCCGCTCACCACTGCCCGCAGGCTGGAGAGGTCGAACTCCTCTTCGGTTCGCGACATGAAGTCCAGCATTCCCACCCAGATCGTTGGCACTCCGAGGCTGATGGTGACCCTCTGCTCGCTGATCAGTCGGCAGACTGCAGCAGGGTCGGGCCGCACCCCCGTCAGCACCTGGGTCGCGCCCGTCATTGTCGCCGAGAACGGCACACCCCAGCTGTTGGCGTGGAACATGGGCACCACCGCCATCACCACGTCCCTTTCCCGCACTCCTGCCGCGTCGGCGCTGCACTCCATCATCGCGTGCAGAATCTGCGCCCGGTGTGTGTAGGTGACCCCCTTCGGCCTGCCGGTGGTCGCCGACGTGTAGCACAGGCCCGCGGGGTCGTTCTCGTCCAGCGGCGGCGAGTTATATTCGTCCGATGCCGCGTCCATGAGGTCCTCGTATATGTGGGCCGACGGCAGCGACGTCTTGAAGTCGCGGTCACCCGTCAGTATCACGAAGTGCTCCACTGTTTCCAGGCTCGCCGCCAGCGGTTCCAGTATCGGCACCAGGTCGGGGTCCACCAGCAGCACCTTGTCCCCCGCATGATTCAGGATGTACGTCAGGTCATCCGGAGACAATCGGATGTTGGTCGTGTGAGTGACTGCACCCATGGTCGGGGGCGCGAAGTAGGCCTCCAGGTGCCTGTACGTGTTCCACGCGAAGGTCCCCACCCGGTCTCCCTTCCCTATGCCGAGGTCGGCTAGAGCGTTGCAGAGCCGGTTCACCCTCGCCTTCAGGTCCCGGTAGGTATAGCGATGGACGCCGTCCCCCTCGCGAGAGATGATTTCCTTATTCGGGAAGTACGTATTGGCCCGGTCTAACAGCCCCGGCACCAGCAGCTGGTAGTTCATCATGGCGCGTTGCCTCCGTTGGTGGGATTTCCGAGGGTATCCTGCAGGCTACGGCGACTTTATATTGACGCCGCCGTCCACAGCCCATGTCTGCCCCGTAATATATGACGCGGCGGGCGACGCGAGAAAGACGCACAGATAGCCCGGTTCCCTGAGTTCGCCCAAGCGACCCAGGGGCACCTGTCCTTTCGCCTGCTCCTGCCGTGCCCGATACGCTTCCTCCGATAACTGTTCCGGGTCCGGAAAGTACCCCGGCGCAACTGTGTTCACCCGCACTCCGTATGGTGCCCACTCCTGCGCCAGGCTTTCGGTAAATCGCATCACTCCGGCCTTGGCAGCATCGTACGCCGCCGATCCTGCCCGACCTCGGAACGATGCAAACCCTGAGATGTTGATGACGCAGCCGCTGCCTCGCTCCAGAAGATGCGGACCTATGGCGCGGCAGCCCTGGAACGCCTCCGTGAGGTTCACGTCCACCACAAAGTGCCATTCCTCTTCGCTCATGCCCTCGGTGCCGTCCGGAAGGTTCGCCACCGGCTTGCGTATGGCGTCGCCCACGCAGTTCACCAGCGTATCCACCCGCCCGAACTCCCGCAGCGCGTCCGACGCGATTCGCTCCATGTCCTCAGCCTTTGTCGCGTCACCGGTTAACGGCAGGGCGATTCGTCCAAGCGCACGCACTTCCTCCGCCACCCGCCCTACGGTCGACGGCGACAGGCTAGTCACGGCGACATCGGCCCCCGCCTCAGCGAACGCCAGCGCGATGCCCTTGCCAATCCCTCGACCCGCGCCAACTACCAGCACTTTCTGGCCGCCTATATCAAACTGCGGCAGGCTCATTTATCAGTTCCCTCCAGTTTTCCCACATCCCGGCCGACACCTCAGCGCTCTTTTCGACGTCTCTGGGCATACGCCGGGATTTGCATTCGCTCAATGGACAGCGAGCGCACTCCGGCGTCCTGGTGCAGCAGACCTGGCCATGCAGCCGCAGCACCTCGTGCACGTCCACCATCGATATGAACAGGTCCGCAAATTCCCTGTACAACTTACGATAGACGCACTTGAGGTGTTCGCGCAACGGCGCGGGCTGCTTCTTTCCCCATCCCAGTCCGAACACCCTGTCCAGCACCCTGACGCAGTTGGCGTCCAGCGGCAGCGCGTCTTCGCCCCAGCCATACGCGAGCACACACTCGGCAATCTTGTCTCCCACGCCGTTGATTCGCAGCAGCCCTTCCCTGTCTCGTGGGACGCCCGATTTCAACTCCTTCGCCATGGACGCAACAATCGGCAGCTGCCCGGCTCGCACGATGCCCCAGGCATCTCCCGCCGCGCCGTCCTTCGTCTCGGACAGTGCTTCCGCATCCGGGAATCGCTGGAAGAACCGTCTGCACATCTCCGACAGCAACGCGTCCCTCGTTCTTGCGCTCAGGCCAAACAGCACCAGCACCCGGTATGGACTCCGTCGATGTCCATGACGCACCCACATCTCCGATTCCCACGCGAATCCATGGTATGCAGCCTTCAGTTCTGCCAATAAGCGCAGGAGTTGGTGGTCGGGTATGGACGGCATCAGCGGCCTTCGTTTTGACGGCGCCCAGCGGCGCGGGTATCATTTGGCGGTCACAGGCCCATTCTACTATCGAATCGAATTAATCTGCCTGTTAATTGCAAGAGGAGACCCGATGAAGGCAGTCTATATCAACGAGCACGGCGGCACCGACAAGCTCATCTGCGGCGACCGGCCCGAGCCCGAGGTCGGCCCGGGTGATGTCATGCTGCGAGTTCGGGCCAGCGCGCTGAACCACCTCGACCTCAACCTGCGCGAAGGCCGCACCTACCGCGGACCGCTGCCCCGCATTCTCGGCTGCGATGTCGCAGGCGAGGTGGCCGCCATCAGTCCCGCAGCCAACACATCGCTCAGGATCGGCGATCGCGTGATCCTCAACAACCGCGTGACTTGCGGCTCGTGCAATAACTGCCAGATGGGACTGGACCAGAGCTGCCCCAACCAGCTGCGACTAGGCGTCGACCTCGACGGCGGACACGCCGAATACATCACCGCACCGGCCATCAACGCCCACGTAATCCCCGACGACATGGACTTCACCGAAGCCGCTGCCCTACCCATTGCGGCCCACACCGCCTGGCATTGCCTTGTCACCCAGGCGCAGATACGCCCGTGGGACGACGTGCTGATCCAGGCCGCGGGCAGTGGGGTCGGCAGTATGGGTATCCAGATTGCCAAGATGATGGGTGCCCGGGTAATCACCACCGCCGGCATTGAGTGGAAGCTTGATCGGGCCCTGGAACTGGGCGCCGATGATGTTATCAACTACAACGAGTCCCCCAATTTCAGCCAACGGGTGCTTGAGCTCACCGAAGGCCGCGGCGTGGACCTTGTCTTCGACTGCGTGGGCGCTTCCGTCTGGGAAGAGAACCTGTTGTCCCTGAAAGCCGGCGGTCGGTTGGTCATTACCGGCGTTACCAGCGGCGCAACCGCCAACCTGAACCTGTCCCTGCTACAAAGCAAGCCCCTCCATCTCATGGGCAGCGGCGGCCGCAGCAATCGCACCTTCGCCGACTTCATGAAGGTCGTCCACCACGGCTCCTTGGGCGGCATTGCCGGACGCATTTTCCCGCTGGAAGAGGTCGGCGCGGCCCACCAGGCCATGGCCGACCGCGATTTCTTCGGCAAGATCGTCATCGAAAGCTGATTCCCAGCAGCCGCAGGTTGCATGATGGCGGAATGTCCCGGCGTGGATTGCGTTGCAATCTCTCTCACTTGGTGGCGTTCCAATTTGGGCGGTTTTTCGCCACCCAACTCTTCATTCCCACTCTCTGGAACCCGAATCCCGCCGAATTCCTGACCTTAACATCTGATCCGAAACGATGCCCTGCCGATTGCTCCCTCTTGCCTCGAGGCATCGTATGTCGTACAATTGTTCTGGTGCAAGAAGCCCTGAACAGCCCGATTGCCCTGTCTCAATCAAAGACCAACAAATGGCGGGTTTGTTACACAACGTTACAAAATGTTACACCGTCACGTGACGGTCTCCAGATGAGACAATGAGACTGGTCTCTCCCGACTGTCATCCAACCAAAGGAACGGCGCTTAGTCCCATTCCCTCTGCCCGCAGATTGGGGTTCGGGGGTGAAAGCCTCAATCCAGGGACGCCTGACCGGCGGGACCACCTGGCGTGGAACGTTGCCCTCTGTCATTCGTCCATTGCCACCCTACGTAGATGTTATTCCACAAGTGTTCTGCGGACGGTGGCTTGATAGCAGGTCCTGTCCGAATACTCTACGCGTGTCGAAAAAAAGAGCGACGACACAGTCTTGATTGCAGGTCAATCCAAACCCGGCGACGATACCCAGAGCTGCTATATGAGCGGAAATGATCGGGATTGATCGGAAAATTAAAATTACACCCTCTGTACGCATCCGATAGCAGACGCTTATTCCTACACAACCGAACTGCTGAATTCAATGCTCGCCTTCCCTGCGGCAGCTGACGCTTTGGTAGCCAACCGGCAGGTCAGACGGTAAAATCTACCTGCCTGAAATCATTCACACCATCCTCAAAGGAGCAGTCAATGAAAATCGCCCGCTACGAGGCTCATGGGGCAATTCACTACGGTGTCGTCGACGGCGACAACGTCGCTGCCATAGACGGTAACCCCTTCGCCGACTTCACAGTCACCGATCACGTCCACAAGCTGTCCGACGTCAAGCTGCTGGCGCCCGTACAGCCCGGCAAGATCCTGGCCATGGGCCTGAACTACACCAGCCACATCGGCGATCGTCCCGCACCCGAGTACCCGATGGTCTTCCACAAGACCCCAACCAGCGTCATCGGCCCCAACGACACCATAATCCGCCCTAAGGAAGTCCAGCGCTTCGACGCCGAGGGCGAGATGGTGGTGGTAATCAAGGACGACTGCCGCTACGTCAGCAAGGCCGACGCCCTGAACCACGTCCTCGGTTACACCTGCGGCAATGACGTCTCCGCCCGCGACTGGCAGCGCCGAGACCGCAACGAGAACAACTCGGACTGGTGGCGCGCCAAGTCGGCCGACACCTTCTCGCCCATGGGTCCCTGGATTGAGACCGATGTTGACCCGTCCGACCAGTGGCTGCAGACCCGCGTCAACGGCAACGTCGAGCAGGACCAGAGCACCAAGGACCTCATCTTCGACGTGCCGACGATGATCGAGTTCATCACCAAGTACGTGACCCTCAACGCCGGCGACTGCATCTACACCGGCACCCCTGGCACCACGCAGAACATGGAAGAAGGCGCTGTCTGCGAGATCGACATCAACGGCATTGGCGTTCTCCGCAATACCGTAAAGCTCGAAGCCTAGTCTCCCAACCCGCTTGAAGCGGCTCTGTACTCTACAAGAGCAAAGCGCCGACGGCCCAAAACCATCGGCGCTTTCCATCCCAAACCCTGGCTCCTGCCCTAAAGGCCTACGGCTTCATCACCCGCAGCGTGTAGGCGTCCCCTTCCATGATCCCGGAAATCTGCGATGACATGCTGCGGAAGTTATCGGCCGTCGCGGAAATGATCCTCCCCGACAGCCCTCCGCTCTCGTCCGACGCCAGCCACACTCCCAGCTCGGCGCAGTCGTCAATGGACGCGCCGCCGCCCGAAAGCACCCGTTGGCCCAGCTCGTGGATGAATTCCGCTCCCGCCTCGGCAGCCTGCTCCGTCATCTTCTCCCACATATCGGTGTGCACCGACCCGGGCCCGAGGGCATTGACCGTTATCCCCTTGCCTTCCAGCTCCTGCGCCAGCACTTCGGTCAGCCGGACCACCGCCGCTTTGCTGGAGCAGTAGGCAGACATATTGCTCCACGCGTTGGCGACGCCTGCGCCCGAGAGGTTGATGATCTTGCCACCGCCCTGCTCCACCATCACCGGAACGACGGCGCGGCACACCAGGAACGTGCCCGTCAGATTGACATTGATCGTGTCCACCCACTCGGCGATGTCGTTGTCCTGCAGTGGGCCGACCGGACCCGAGGTTCCTGCGTTGTTCACCAGCACGTCAATGCGCCCGAACCGCTCCACCGTCCTTCGGGCCAGCCGTTCCGTGGCAATCTGGCTGGTGACATTGGTACGGACGGCGATGGCCTCCGCCCCAAGCTCACTAACCGCGGCGACTGCTTCTTCCAGGTCGGTCTCGCTGCGGGCTGCCAGCGCCAGCCGCGCCCCTTCCCGGGCGTAGGCCAGCGCGATCGCCTTGCCTATGCCGCGTCCCGCTCCGGTGATGATCGCCACCTGCCCATCCAGCTTCATTACGTATCCTCGTTCATTGGCCGGTATGCTACCGCCACGGAAATGCCAGCTCTCCGGTTCGATGCTCTCGAGGCCAGACTATGACCTTCCGTCCTTCCTGCCACTGCACCAGCAGAGCGGGCTTTCCGGTGGGCCGACCAGTCTCCGCCTCAATGCGAAACCTGCCATAAAATGTGGTGAAGTCCAGCAAAGACGCGGCCCTTCGCAACTCTCCATCTTCAAGGCTGCCGCACTCTTCGATGCAACGCTGAATCACGACGCCGACAGCGTATGCTTGCGCCATCGGATAGTCAATCGCAGGATACCCTGCCCGCCGGAGCGAAGCCTGTACTTCGCCCACGCTCGGCCCGTAGTCTACGTCGTAACCGGCGTCCGGTTCCCATTGGCTTGGACCTACGAAGTTCTCCGAGCCACCGCCCAGGCGCTCCCGGAAGCCCTCCACCCCCGCTGCAACCACTGCCGCAGTGCCAAGGGCAGGGCTCTCCTTCGCCAGGGTCTCCGCCAGGGCAAGGTCGTTCTGGAATCGCCCGACCGCAACCAGCACGTCCGGCGAAGTCCCGCATAAAGCCGATACAATCTCGGCGAAGTCCTCGGTGCCGGCATCGAACTGCTCAGTCATGATTACGCTGAATCCAGTTGCCTCGGCGCCAAGTTCCACTCCGCGTATGACATCCCGCGGAAACGCTCCTGTCGCCGCCGTCGCCAGCGCAACGGTCGACGCCATTGGACTCACTTCCTGAACCGCCGGCAGCAGACCGGCAAGGTATTCGTCCGCCGTTGTCAGGACGCCCACGACCCACGGGTTACCACGTTGATAGACCAGCGGTGACGCCCCGCCCTGGTTCCACATCAACCGGCCTTGGTGTTCTGCGACCTCGGCGGCTGCGTTGGTCAGGACTGCGGAATAGGGTCCCACCAGCAAGTCAACACGGTCAACCTTGATCAGTTGCTCCGTTACCGCCCGCGCCCTGTCTCGGCCGCTCCCGTCGTCCCGCCAGACGACCTCTACCCTTCCGGTCTCCCCACCAACCGACAGACCGCCCGAGCGATTGACTTCCTCGGCCCAGGCCCGGATGCCCGCCAGCGTCTGCATCCCCTGCAGGCTGAACTGGCCTGTCAACGAAACCGGAATGCCAACCTTGATTGCCATCTTTCGCTCGAGGGTTTCTCAATAAATAAACCCGCCTCTCCTGCAATGCCCTCGGGAGAGACGGATTTCGAAAATCGGCTTTGGGTTCCTTTTCTGCTAGTTGCGGGAACGGAAGAGGCCAAACGAGCTGGTGTACCCGTGCAGGAAGGTGGTGCCCCCCACCGGGCCGATTTCACCGTTGCAGAAGAAACCACCCAGCGGCACCTGCCCCAGCTTCTCGCGGAAGATGTCGGTATCATGATTGGGACGGCCATAGAGGTACTGCCCGCGCCCCAGGCATGAAAAGAGAAGCGCCCCGGGCACTTCGTTCTCCCTGTTCTCTGCCGCGTAACGCTCTAGCACCAGCGTCAGGTCCTGCGCCGACGTCTCGGCATCCCGCAGGTGAAACTGCACCAGTTGCCCTTCCTTCAGCATCTCGCCTATGGCGAGGCTGCCCGTTCGCTGGTCCATCCCCACCACGTTTCGGATCAGGAAGTCGCCCTGTGCCGGGTCGTCAAGCAGCTCATCCATGACCACCCCAAGGAACAGTGAGTGGCTCATCAGTTGCTGGTCCCGTTCCGGTAGGGACCGGTAGAGGTCCTGCAGCACCGCCATTGGCGGATGTCCGTCCAGCTCCGCCAGCACGTTCTGTCGGCTGGAGGTGATGCGCATGGCCTGTCCAATGGGCCGGCAGCCTTGGGCCACTACGGTGTCCACCGCAATGTTGCCGTGCAGCGCCAGACCTATGGCCCCGGTTTCGTAGACCTGTCCGTCTAGGAACAGGGCATTATCGCCGGGGCGCTGTGCTCCACTGGCGAGACCCCCGATCTTGGCGGCTCGAGGAAAGGCGAAGTCCAGACCCATAATCAGGTTCTGCACCGGAAACGAGAACGGGTCCGCCAGCAACACGAATTGCGGCTCCTGGCCCTCGTAAACACCGACCAGGTCGCTCCATTTATCGGGGCCCGCATCGAGGTCCGGCAGACTATCCCCGTCCAGGTGAAAGGCCTCCACCGCTACTCCAGGAAGAGTCGCGGCGGTAACCGACAGCGCCGGTCGCTGTTCCACTTCCATTCCCGCGCCTATGATGCCGCCACCCGAACAGCCGAAGGCGTGTTCTGTTCCCAGGATCTCATTCAAGAGCGGGCTGACACGCCCATAGTCCGCCTGGTGATGCGGCGACACGAAAGCCACCGTCAGCTGCGGCGATTCGCCCAATTGTACGCGAATGGATTCGGCGCACTCGGCTATGGCGCCGTCCAGATTGGCTTGTTCAGATATGGCCGACGCCCATTTCATCAGGCCACCTCCTGCATTTGCCCTTGTGGTTACCGCCAGTATAGCACTCCAGGCTCGCCGCCCGTTGACGCCGCCCGCCCTCGTCTCTACGATGGCCGGAAGAGTTGGAATTCCCGGACTTCACCGTTTACGGGTAACCGAACAAGGAGCCTTCCATGGCCAACAATGAACTTTCCGCCGAAGACCGCGTCAGGGAACTGGCCCGCCTGTCTGGCATACCCATTCCAGAGGACGAGGTCGCCGAGGTAGCGAACCGCTTCGGAAGCCTGATGCTGGAGCTCGACAAGATTGGCGACCTCGACTTGTCCGATATTCAGCCCGTGAGCATCTTCCCTGACGAGGGATAGCCACCAAGCAGATCTACCTCCCGAGAGTATTGAAATGGAAACAAACGAAATTCCTTTCCTGTCGGCTGCCGCAACCGCCAGAGCGGTCCGAGCCGGCGAACTCACCCCCGAAGACGCTGTGCGGGCATACCTGGAACGCATCGACCGGTTGGATTCCCGCCTGTCCGCCTACATCACCGTAACCCGGGAGGAAGCGCTCGATGCAGCGCGGCAGGTGGAGCGGAGCCTGTCCGCTGGCGAGGAGTCAGGCGCACTGTGCGGTGTCCCAGTTGCCGTCAAGGACCAGTTCTGGACCGACGGCATACTCACCAGCAACGGCTCGCGGGTGTACCGTGATTTCGTCCCCACCGAGGACGCCACCATAGTCCGCCGACTCAAGAACGCCGGCGCAACGCTGCTAGGCAAGCTGAACCTGAGCGAGCTGGCCATGGGCGGCACCCAGAAGCCGCCATATGGCATACCGGCCAACCCATGGGACCTGGAGCGCACGCCTGGCGAGTCCAGCAGCGGCTCCGGCGTGGCCCTCTCAGCCCATCTCTGTGCCGCCTCCATCGGCGAGGACACCGGCGGTTCAGGCCGTGGGCCGGCTGCCTACTGCGGTGTAGTGGGCCTGCGCCCCACCTTCACACGCGTAAGTCGCTACGGCATGACTCACATGTGCTGGTTCATGGACGCCGCGGCCCCTATGACGAAGACGGTGGAGGATTGCGCCATCGTGCTTGGTACAATTGCCGGTTACGACGAACGCGACCCCTACACCAGCCGTCGCCCCGTGCCCGACTACACCGCAACACTCAGAGATGGCATCAAGGGACTGCGCTTCGGCCTGATTCGCGAGCTGCACGAAAGCGCCGACATGCAACCGGGAGTGCGTCAGGCTGTCGAGTCTTCTCTCGACACACTGAAGGGGCTGGGCGCTGAGGTCCGCGAGATCTCAATCCCCCTGGTCCAACTGGCCGGGGCCATCTTCGTCGGTGTCGCCGACACGGAGGGTGCCGGAGCGCGGGACGAGATACTGCGGACTCGCGCGGACGAGCTGGACCAGGCCAGCCGCACTCGCCTCCTGTCGGCGTCATTGGTGCCATTCAAGGCGTACAACCGCGCCGCAAAGGCTAGGGTGCTGCTCCGTCGACAGTTCATGGCCGCTCTTGACGAGGTCGATGTGTTGGTATCGCCCACGTCGCCCTATCCTGCTCCTCTGCACACGGCACTGACGGCCCGGTTCGAGAGCGCCGAGGACGTGAGGGCGCGCTTCTTCTTCCGCCGCGCCTATACTGGCTGCTACTCGCTCACGGCTCTACCCGCCATCTCCATACCCGGAGGCTTCACCAGCGACGGGCTGCCCATCGGCTTGCAGCTCGGAGCGCGACCCTTCGCCGAGGAGACCCTGTTTCGAGCCGCACACGCTTATGAGCAGGCGACCGATTGGCATACCCGCATAGCGCCAGCGGCTCTGGCATAGGACTGAGGAGTTACTGCCATGACAGACAAGATACGAGTCGGGATTATCGGGGCCAACGCCAACTACGGATGGAGCAAACGCGCCCATCTGCCCGCGCTGCTCGGGATGCCCGATTTCGATTTGACCGCAGTTTGTACATCCCGCCCCGAAACTGCAGAGGAATCGAAGGCTTTCTACGGCGCAAAGCTGGCCTTTCACGACTACGCCGAAATGGCGAATCACCCCGACGTCGACCTTGTTGTAGTCTCCGTGAGTGTCCCCGCCCATCACGGCATGGTCACTGCGGGTCTGCGGGCTGGTAAGCACGTCTTCTGCGAATGGCCCCTGGGCGCCAACACCGGCGAGGCCGCAGAACTGGCCAACCTCGCCCGCGATAAAGGCGTACGCACTCTCATCGGCCTTCAGGCCCGTGGCGGGCCCGCGCTGCTCCGCCTGCGTGAGCTGGTCTCGGAAGGCTACGTAGGCGAAATGCTGGCCTGCAACATGACCATGTTCCTCCCTGGACTCCTTCAGCGGGGCATCGACCGCGCCTGGATGGCCGACCGCTCCAAGGGCGCCAATACCTTGAGTATTGCCTCAGGGCACGCCCTGGACATCTTCTGCTACTGCGTCGGCGAGTTTCGTGAGCTCTCCGCCCAGGTCAGCGTCCAGCTCAAACAATGGCCCATGGGCGACGGCGGCACTGTTGACGTGGACGCCGCCGACAACGTGGTGGTCAACGGGGTGCTGGAGAATGGCGCTGCCGCCTCTGCCCACATCGCCACTATCCCCTGGAACGGCAGCGGCTGGCGTATGGAGGTGTACGGCTCCAAGGGCACTCTCGCTGCAAGCTCACAGGAAATGGTGCAGTACGGCAACGTACAGCTAAGCGGATCCCAGGGCGCTGGTCAGCCCCTGCAGCAGCTGGAGGTTCCCGACCGCCTGTCTGTCACCTCCGGCTCTGTTCCGGCCGGCGAGCCCTACAACGTTGCCCAGCTTTACGAAACCATCGGAAGCGCCATTCGAGACGGCGGAGAGGCGCAGCCGGACTTCGATACCGCCGTCGACCGCCATCGTTTCCTGGATCTCCTCCAGAAGTCATCGGACGAAGGCAGGAGAGTCGTCGTGGGGTAAGCGACCGTCCCTGCCGCCGGAACCTGCGGTCAACCCGATGTGATGGTAAAATAGCGCCGGTGGAGCGGTGGGGGGAAGTGAATATCCCATCACGATGGTTTCCGTATTCCCGGGTTATGAATTCGAGTTCCATTCGCCTCAGTTCTTTAGTCAATCTTCTGCCCGGCCGATTCCGCGGCGAAGGTTCCCTTCCCCTGCGCAACGGTCGCAAAACCTTGGACGCAGGACCCCGCATCACCGTCATCGGTGGCGGCACTGGTCTGCCCAGCCTCATCCGCGGCATCAAGCATTACTCCCACAACATTACCGCCATCGTCACAATGGCCGACGATGGAGGCAGTTCTGGCAGGCTCCGCAGCGAACTCGGAATTCAGCCCCCTGGCGACATACGCAACTGCCTTGTCGCCCTGGCAGATTCCGAGGATGTCATGCAGCAGCTGATGGACTATCGCTTCACTTCCGACGGGCAGCTGAACGGCCACAGCTTCGGCAACATGCTCCTTGCAGCTTTGGCAGGTATCGGCGGCGATTTCTCCCGCGCCGTCGAAATTGCCGGCGACCTCCTTGCTATCCGCGGTCGCGTCGTCCCGTCCACGACCACCGACGTCACCCTCATGGCCACCACCGAGACCGGCGAGACCCTTGTCGGCGAGACCAATGTCGCCGGCGCATCCTCCAGTCTGGTGTCCCTGGCCCTGTGCCCGCCCAACCCACAGGCTCACCCCGAAGCGCTAGCAGCCCTTCATGACGCAGATTTGCTCATCATCGGCCCGGGAAGTCTGTACACCAGCATCGTCCCCAACCTCCTGATCCCGGGCGTAGCCGACGGCGTGGCCCGGTCGAAGGCACTGAAAGTGTACATCTGCAACGTGGCGGAGGAACCCCGGCAGACCGAAGGCTACTCGGTGCAGGACCACCTCGATGTGGTTCGCCGCTACACCGGACCAGGATCAGTTCACGCCGTTGTCGCCAACTGCCGAATTCCTGCAGGCCCCACCCCTGCAGGCCTGGACTTTATCGAACCCTCTGATCCTTGGAACGACGAAGCGCTGCTTATTCAGGCTGATGTCATAGATGAAGCGGCGACAGCCCGGCACGACCCGGATAAGCTCGCCCTGACCGTCGCCTCCACCTACCGCCGTCATCGGGGACAGCGTCGCCGTCTCGCCCGCGCGAAATCGGCCCCGCCTGCCCAGGCGGACTGCCGGGAGCTACAGTCCGATGCCCTGGGCGGAGACTAGGACTCGGAGCCTGCGCTTTGCCTATGGTCTGCGGAGCGGCGATCCAAGTCCCGACGATTCGCATGCGCGGTGGAACAATCCGGGCGGGCTTCCCACTATAATTGAGTCAATCCCTTCCGCCGGAGACTGAGGGTATGGCCCAAACCGGTCCCGAGAAACGAGCCGCTGAACTGCGGCGCGAACTCAACTACCACAATCACCGCTACTACACCCTGGACTCCCCCGTCATCACCGATGGCGAATACGACCGCCTGCTGAGAGAGCTGCGGGAAATCGAGGCCGACCACCCTGAGATGCTGACTGCCGACTCGCCTACCCAGCGAGTTGGCGGCGACCCGTCTCCCGCCTTCACTGAAGTCGAGCACTCACGCCCTATGCTGAGCCTTGGCAATGCTTTCGACTTCGACGAACTCTCCGCCTGGCACCGCCGGATTACTGGCCTACTCGAGGGCGAAGACTTCGAGATGATCTGCGAACTCAAGATAGACGGCCTTGCAGTCAACCTTACATACGAGGACGGAGTTTTGGCCCAGGGCGCCACTCGCGGCAACGGCATCACCGGTGAGGACGTCACGCGGAACCTCCGAACGGTGCGTTCCATTCCCCTCGCAGTAGACGGGGGGCCTCAGCACCTGGAAGTCCGCGGCGAGGTTTACCTGCCGGTTGCGGAGTTTCATCGCCTCAATCAGGAAAGGGCGGCAAACGGCGAACCTCTGTACGCCAATCCGCGAAACACCGGTGCCGGCAGCATCCGTCAGCTCGACCCCAAAGTGACCGCCGCCCGCAACATGCAGATCTGGATCTATTCTCTAGGCGACGCCACCACCGATGCACCCAACAGCCACTGGCACGTGCTGCAGTGGCTAGCCGACCTTGGGTTCCGTGTTAACCCTGAGAACCGTCGCTGTACTTCACTCCCGGAGGTCGAGGACTACTACCGGTACTGGCTCGAGCACCGCCACGACCTGCCGTACGAGGCCGACGGAGTGGTGGTCAAGGTCTCTCCTCTCGAAATGCAGGACCGCCTTGGCGTGGTCGGCCGGGAACCCCGTTGGGCCATCGCCTACAAATTCCCTGCCGAACAGGCCACCACGAAGCTCCTGCACATTGGTATCAATGTGGGCCGTACCGGCAGCCTGAACCCTTACGCCGTCCTTGAACCTGTCGTGGTGAGTGGCGCGACAGTGCAGCACGCCTCTCTGCACAACGAGGAGGATATCCACCGCAAGGACATTCGCATCGGCGACACCGTTGTCATCGAGCGCGCCGGCGACGTCATACCCCAGGTCGTCGGTCCTGTTGCGGACCTCCGCACCGGAGCCGAGGTCGAATTCCGCATGCCCGAAAACTGCCCCGAATGTGGCACTCCCGTCGTCAAGGCCGAAGACGACGCCATGCACCGCTGCCCCAACTCGTCTTGCCCCGCCCAGTTCTTCGAACTGCTCAAGCATTTCGTCAGCAAGGGCGCCGCCGACATTGACGGACTGGGAGAACGATGGTGCGGCATTCTCATCCAGAAAGAGTTGGTCTTCGACGTGGCTGACCTGTACCGTCTCGAGAAGGATCGCCTGCTCGAGCTGGATCGAATGGGCGACAAGCTGGCCACCAGGATTATGGACAATATCGAGGCCAGCAAGAATCGCCCGCTGCCAAGGTTGCTTTTTGCCCTCGGGATCACTCACGTCGGTTCAGAAGTGGCCGACCTTTTGGCCCAAAACTTCCTGGGCATCGAAGAGCTCACGGTCGCCAAAGAAAAAGACTTCATTGAAATTGAGGGCATCGGCCCCAAAATTGCCGAAAGCATTGTGTCCTGGTTCCAGGCTCCCGCCAACCGCGCCGTTATCGAGAAGTTGCGTACTGCAGGCGTCAGGCTGGCGCAGGACTCCCTTCCAGGAGCCACTGAATCGGCCGACGGTGCCCCCTTTGGCGGTCTCACATTCGTGGTTACCGGCACCCTCGCCTCATGCTCGCGCAGCGAGGCCGAAGCCCGCATCAAGGGGCTGGGCGGGAAGGTAACTTCGTCGGTTACTCGGAAGACGGGCTACGTAGTCGTAGGGGCATCACCCGGCTCCAAGGCCGCCAACGCCGAAAAACTCGGCATCCCTATCCTCGACGAGGACGCCTTCCTCCGTTTGCTGGAATCGCCCGCAGAAGCCCAACCCGGCGAGCAGCAGGGATCCCTTGTCTGACCCGGCTATCATCGTGGGTCTCGGCAACCCCGGGCCACGCTACGCCGACACCCGTCACAACGTGGGCTGGAAGGTCCTCGACCTCCTCTCCTCCCGGATTAATATTCCGATCAACGAGCGCCGCCCTAAGGCGGTTCTTGGCACCGGCTACTTCGCCGACCGTCGCGTCGTGCTGGCCAAACCGCGTACTTTCATGAACAACAGCGGCGAGGCTGTCGAGTACCTGCTGGCCCGATTCGGCGGAGGCCCCTCCAGCCTGGTTGTGATCTACGACGAAATGGCCTTGTTGCCGGGCCGCATCCGTCTGCGCGCCGCGGGCAGCGACGCAGGCCACAACGGCATCCGCTCCATCATCCAGTCCGTCGGCGGCACAGGGTTCCCCCGTCTCCGCATCGGCATCGGCGCCCCTCCGCCAGGCGTTGTGCCCCGCGACTACGTACTGGGCAAGTTCGATGAGGATCAGTCTGAAGCCATTGCCGGGGCTGTCGATCGAGCTGCTTCTGCCACCCTCAGCGTGCTTAAAGACGACATCGACGCCGCGATGAACCGCTACAATCAGGACCCGGCGCGACAGGAAGAGCGGGACTCCAGGTCAGAAGGCGACACTGAGAAGCACGACCAGGATGGCCACCGTGGTTGACGACAGCAGCAGCGGAAGGCAACCGAATTTGCGACCCCCGGGGCCTCCACCTCTCCTTCTGCGTCGCCCCTGGTTGCGCCTCTGCGTACACTCCACGCATGTGCAAGCAGGAGGATGAGTCCCTCGCAGGCGGCTCACATCGTACGACATTCCGCTGGCTCGCATGAGTCCAGATTAACGGACATTCCGTATTTGACGGTACTATGATGCCAGACGCCAACGCACTTGTCGCGCCAATCACGTCGTTCTCTGGCCCCGCCTCTAGGACAATCTCAAATACCCACTCGTTTTCTTTATCTCTATTAACTGCGATCCTTCTACTGGCAGCGGTTGCCGCCTGCGGTTCGGAGTCCGCTCCTGAGATTACTCCCTCTGCCAAAACCCTGTCAGCCACGCTCGCACCTCCAGCCACAACCAGCCGTCTCCCTGCCACCCTCTCGACTTCTACCCGCGTTGGAACATCGGCACTTCCCACTGCTGCAACGTCCACCGACTCAACGCAACCAACTGGAGCTCCTCTCGTCCCAGCGGCCGACGGCTTCCCGACTCCTCCGGATCGTGATCTGTACCGTCTGGCCAGGGAGCTCTGGCCCGCCGTAGGGGAGGTGCCGCGAACCGGAGCTCTTGAAGCACCCACCCTCGGAGTCGGACATCGGCAGTCCTTCGAGCTGGTGGATCTCGCCAAACTGGAGCGCTACGTCAGCGACTTTGAGCTGCGGTACGTAACCCCCAACGCCTATTGGTTTGTCGAAGACGGCGCTCGTGTCAACCAGTCCGACCTGGAACAATCGGCTGAGGTATTCGAGGCATCCACCTATCCACGGATAACTGGCGCATTCGGGACAGAGTGGAAACCCGGTATAGACGGCGACCCTCATCTCTACATTCTCAATGCCTCATTGTCCCTCGTGGGCGGCTACTACAGTCCTGCAGATGAATACCCGAAGGTGATTAGTCCGGTAAGCAACGAAATCGAGGCGGTCTACATTAACGTGCGATTCCTCGAACTGGGGTCCGACCTGTACGACCAGGTCCTGGCTCACGAGCTGCAGCACGCCGTCCACTGGAACGCCGACCCTACCGAAGAGACCTGGTTCAACGAGGGTCTCTCCGAGCTCGCCGTGACCCTTGCCGGATTCGAAGAGGGCAGTGTACGCGCTTTTCGAAGACTGGGCCCCGTTTCGCTGACCGTCTGGCCTGCTGGCGACGTTGGCGGAGCCGCCCACTACGGGGCCGCCTCCCTTTTTATGCACTACTTCACCGAGCACTACGGGGGCACACAAGACCTTCGACCCCTCCTTTCCCAGCCGCTCGATGGGATTCCGGGAGTCGACGCCTACCTGCGCTTAGAAGGATACGTGGAACAATTCAGGGACGTTTTCCGCGATTGGGGAGTCGCCAACCTGCTGGACGAGCCCTCCGGTAAGTACGGATACGCGGACTTGGACCTGCCATTTCCTGTCTCCCGGACCTTGAGGACGGACGACACGCTGCCCTCTGTAATCCCCCAGTATTCCACCGAGTACCTCAACCTCAACATCCCGGAACCCTCAGTCCTCACCTTCGAAGGGGATGCTTTGGCGAAGCTACTGCCCATCGACGTCGGCCACGGCTGTTGGTGGAGCAACACCGGAGACGTCATTGACTCCACTATGACCGCGAGCGCCGACCTTCGTGGTCTGGGAACTCCTGAGCTGGAATTCGAAGTTTGGTACGCCATAGAAGAAGACTGGGACTACGCCTATCTCGAGGTCTCCGCGGACCAGGGCCGGACCTGGCAGATACTCGAAACCCTCAACAGCAGCACCCGAAACCCCATCGCCAGCGCTTTCGGGCCAGGTTACACCGGCAGTAGCGACGGCTGGCTGCGGGAATCCGTTCCGCTGCTTCAATGGGCAGAACAGGAGGTTATGCTGCGGTTCCAGTACATCACCGACGCCGCCATCCACGACCACGGCCTCTGCGTTCGAGACTTGCGCCTTACTGGCTCATCCGGCGAAATCTCCGACCTGCAATGGCAACCCGACGGATTCGTCTGGACAAACAACCTGGTCCGGCAGGATTACAATGTCCAGGTAATATACGAGGGCAAAGGAAGCTCCGGAAATAGTGTGCTACAAATGCCCTTGAACAGGGCAAATTTCGGCACCCTCAAGTTGGAACCTGACCCGGATGCCCGCCGGGTCGTGGTTGCGGTGCAGGCGATGGCGCCCTCCACCCGCTTGCCCGCCAACTATACTGTCCACATGAACACCGCTGAGTAGACTCTCGAAAATCGAGGTCTGACATGGAATCAAGCGAGAAAATCGGCCTGTGCGTCCTCGGATGCGGCTCCTTCGCCCGCACCTTCTCTGCCGCCATACAGGGCGAACTGTCGGGCATCGACCTGTACTTTGCCAGCCGTGACGGAGCAAAGGCAGCCTCCTTCTCTGCCGAGTTCAACGGCACAGCCAGCTTCGGGTCCTACGAAGCAGCGGTTGCGGATCCGTCCGTCAAGGCCGTCTATATCTGCACGCCCCACCACCTCCACCTTGAACACGCCCGCCTTGCCGCGAACGCCGGCAAGCATATCCTGTTGGAGAAGCCTCTAGCTCGCACCGCTGTCGAAGCGCATGCCATCGTGGATGTCTGTGCCGAGGCCGGCGTGACTCTGATGGTCGCCGAGAACTATCGCTTCATGCCGCCGGTGATGGCCGCCAAGGCAATGATTGAACGCGGCAACCTCGGCGACCTGCGGCTCATCCAGTTGCAGGAGGACTTCCCCTTCCAGCCCCACGATTGGCGCAACGAAGCGCAACAGAACGGCGGTGGTGTGCTTATCGATGGCGGAATCCACAAGGCCAGCCTGCTGGCATATTTCGCCGGCGACCCCAGCGAGGTCTACGCCGTGCAAGTGCCCTCGTCGCAGCCGGGTCTGGCCGCCGAAGACGGCGTCGTCGCATTGCTCCGCTATCCCGCCGGTCTCGTTGGCGTGATCAACCACTCCTGGAGCGCCGGACCGCACGCCCACAGACCATGGGTAACGGTCTCCGGTTCGAAGGCCAGCGTCGCCTTCGACCTTGGCGGCGACTTTATTGACACAATCGACTCAACCGGTCGACACAGGCAATCGTTGGAATCTGACCCCGGCGGCTTGGCAGGCATGTTCCGCGAGTTTCAGCAGTGCGTACAACAGGCAGCACTGCCAGCCATGACCGGCGAAGAAGGTGCGCGAGACGTGGCGCTCGTCGAGGCCTGCTACCTGTCCATGCGCACCGGCGCCCCCGTCAAGTTCCCCTGACGCTCCTGAACTCTTAGCCGCTACGACGTGGCCCAAAGCAAAAGCGCCGCATCAATTGACGCGGCGCTTCTCTGTTGCCTTAATCTCGCCTTGGGAGCGTCCGGCTTTTGTCCGAGCCAGTCCGCCACCCGCAGACGGATCTTTACGCCTTGGCTGCTGCTCCCACAGTCTCGATAATCAGCCGGGTAACCGTGTAAGGGTCACAATTGGCATTGGGACGGCGGTCTTCAATGTAGCCCTTCCCGTCCCTCGCTACCTGCCAGGGAATCCGGACCGAGGCGCCACGGTCCGATACACCATAGCGGAATTCCCGGTAGGAGCAGGTCTCGTGCAAACCAGTCAGCCGCTCCTCAATTCGGTGTCCGTAGTTGGCGATGTGCAGGTCGTGGCGACCCTCCAGGGCCTGCGCTGCCGAAACGCACGCGTCGAAGTCTTCTCGCATCCGGTTGGTTGAGAAATTGGTGTGGGCTCCAGCGCCGTTCCAGTCTCCCTTGACAGGCTTGGGATCGAGTGTCGCGCTTATCCCCTTGCGACCGTCAACCGTCTCCACGTCCTCTCCGATCCTATAGAGCAGCCACCGCGCTAGCCACAGATGGTCTCCAACGGTAGGCGCGCCGATCGGTCCGATCTGGAACTCCCACTGTGCCGGCATAACCTCACCGTTGATGCCCGCAATTGCCAGGCCGGCATGTAGACAGGCGTCCATGTGCTTTTCCACGACTGGCCTGCCGAACACCTCGTCGGAACCTACGCCGCAGTAGTAACCGCCCTGGGGTGCAGGGAAACCGTTGTCCGGCCAACCCAACGGCTTGATGCCGTCAAAAAAGGTGTATTCCTGCTCGATCCCGAACCACCAGTCCATGTCCGCGTACTGCTGCGCCGCGGCTGCGCAGCCCGCCCGGGTGTTGGAAGGGTGCGGCGTCATGTCCGTAAGCAGAACTTCGCACATCACCAGCTTGTTGTCGCCGCCCCTGATCGGGTCCGGCACCGCCAAAACCGGGTTCAGTACGCAGTCGGAATTCTCGCCGGGGGCCTGGTTTGTGCTGGAACCGTCAAATCCCCAGATCGGAGGAGCTTCCCCGTCCGGAACAATCTTGCCCTTGGAACGCAGCTTGGCCGTGGGCTGCTGCCCGTCAATCCAGATGTACTCCGCCTTGTAGCTCATAGATCAACCCTCGCCTGGAAGATTTGCCTCAAATTATAACTGAACTTGATTGCAGTTTCGTAATCCGTTGTTCGCCATACCTCTACATCTGCGCCCTTGGCAAAAAGTTAGCCCATGTCCGCAGGAGGTACTGCAAACATGGACCTGAAAAGTCGTGGGTAACAGTTTACCGTGCCAGTACCCGCGATATCTATTTGCGGAGCAGCTTCTTCGGAAGAACCACCCAGAGAGCAAACAGTCCGATGAAGGCTCCGGCAGCGGCAATGGCTAGCATCTTAAGCGTTCCTCCGAGTTCGTTATGACACTAGTATCGCGCTAGGTTGTTACAGGGTGTTTACACGAATGTTAAAAGTTTGTTACACCCGAATTCCCCTCGGGCTATTCCATATGCGTAACTGCACCCCGGATCACGCCCCACACGGCGCAGACGTGGCCGAGTTGTCTGGTGGGTCCTGTTCCTGGCTGTCGATAAACCTCGAGTTCCTGGGCTGCCGTGGAGTCCTGTCTTTTAGCAGCTTCCTCGGAACAATCACCCACAGCGCGAACAGTCCGACAAAGGCTCCCGCAGCGGCAATGGCTAGCATTTAGAGCACCCCTCCCGACTCTCGATGTGCCAAGTATCGACCGCGGTTGTTTCGCCCCTTTTACGCAGTTGTTACGAAAATGTTAACCGGGCTGCAAAAGAAAGACTCCGCGCCTCGTTCCTTCGAACGGCGCGGAGTTACTATACCTGATTTCGTGCGAACTCTTACAGGGAGTTCGGCTCTGTGAAGCTTACTTTCTGCGGATGAGAACGCGAGGGAGAACGACCCAGAGGGCGAATAGTCCGGCGAAGGCTCCAGCGGCGGCGATGGCAATCATTCTTGGGATCCTCCGAAATCGTTATGCCAGTAGTATCGCGCCCAGTTGTTTCGCCCTTTTTACGCGAATGTAAAGTTTTTGTTACACAAAATATCTCGCCTCCCCTGAGTTCAGCCCCACGAGGGCCTCGCAGTCAACCCATTTCCTGACCAGCCGGTCTGTCAAACCGGGACCCAGTGGTGCAAAAGAAAACTCTACGCCCGATCCACGATGGGAAGCGTAGAGCCAAAGGAAAGTCTTGAATCCGGGCCTGTCATCGGCCCTGTCGATTTCGGTTTACTTCTTGCGGAGGAAGACGCGGGGAAGAACAACCCAGAGGGCGAACAGTCCGGCAAAGGCTCCAGCGGCGGCGATAGCTAGCATTGTTGGGCTCCTCCGACTTCGTTGTGTCCATAGTATCGCGCCAGGTTGTTACGCCCTTTTTACGCAGATGTAAAGTTTCTGTTACATCCCCGCACTCCACGTTGGCCTCGCCCTGCATTGCTGAAGACGCCGTTCCGGCCTCCACACAGTCGGCGAGACCCAGCGCCAGCTCGCCCAGCTTATCGGCGAGGACTGTTTCCAGTGCCGACGACATTCTGACGAAGGCATGGTACTTCGCCGCTTCCCATGCAATGCCTGTCCCTGCCCTGAATCCGATATAGAGGCAAAGAAATAGCCCCACATCAATCTTGTGGACCGACACGGGGCTGCCATTACCATCGATTGCCTACCGGCTGGGCCGGCAGGTGATCAACAGGCCGTTAATCTTCGCTGTCGAAGGAATCCCTCGGCCTGATTACCCATAAGGTAAATATCGCCAGGAACCCTCCAGCTATGGCCAATGCAATCATCTGCACCACCTCCTCCCTGAAGAGTCGTACAAGACCGCCGAAGGCCCGTATGAGACCAAGGATCTTGAACGTTATGTATACATTATAGCCTGGCGTTGTTGCGTTTTATTTTCGTTCGTGTGAACGTTTTGTTGCAAAACTATGAAAACGCCGATCTATCGACAAACAAACGACTGGGCCGGGGCAATGCCCCGGCCCAGTGCCTTGCCGCGCAGTCGAAGCAGCTAGAAGTCGTAAGCAGGCTGGTTGTGCTCCGACAGGTCCATGCCCTGCTCCTCCTCCTGCCGCGACGCTCGAACGCCCATGGTGAACTTCAGCAGCAAGAACATCGCGAAGCCGGTCACCAGCGCCCATGCGAGCACCACGCCCATGCTGATGAGCTGCGACACAATCTGTAGCCCTTCGCCGCCGACTAGGCCGTTCACGTCGTTGTTGCCGTTGGCGAAGATTCCCACGGCGAGGATTCCCCACAGGCCGCAGGTCCCATGCACCGAAATTGCGCTCACCGGATCATCTATTTTGAGCACATTTTCGATGAACATCACCGAACCGAGCATGATGGGCGCCGCGATAGCGCCGATGACCACCGCCGCCCACGGGTCCACGTGAGCCACCGGAGCCGTGATTCCCACCAGACCGGCTAGGGCGCCGTTACAGGCCATGAGTATGTCCGCCTGTCCCGTGCGGATGAGCGATATGTAGAGGGCGACCACCGCGCCGGTTGCGCCCGCCAGCAGGGTATTGATGGCGTTCAGGCCGATGGAGTCACCGGAGTTGATGTTGAATCCAAACCATCCGAAGAACAGGATGAAGGTGCCGATGATCACGAAGGGAACACTGTGCACCGGAAGGTCGTTGGCGGTCCCGTCGTTGTTGAACTTGCCGAGCCGGGGCCCAACCACAGCGGCGCCGGCCAGGGCGATGAAGCCGCCAACCGCGTGCACGACTCCGGAACCGGCGTAGTCGGCAGCCGCCGGCAGTCCGATGGCGTCAAGAGAACCGAGCCAACCGCCACCCCAGACCCAGTGGCCGTAAAGCGGGTAGATGATTGCCCCGATCATGAAGCTGTAGGCGAGGTATGCCTGGGTCTTGGTCCGCTCGGCGACCGCACCGGCCACGATGGTGGCGGCGGTTCCGGCGAACACCATCTGGAACATCCAGTCGACGTAAACCTGCCAGTCGTTGCTGCCGTCAACCAGGAAGAAATTCGAGGTTCCTGCGATTCCGGCCGCGCTGGTCCCGGTCATAATTGCGAAACCAAAGGCCCAGAAGGACAGCGACGCAATCGCAAAGTCCATGAAGCTCTTCGTCATGTAGTTTGTAACGTTTTTGGACCGGATCAATCCGGCGCCAAGAAAAGCGAACCCAGCCTGCATGAAGAAGACGAGGAAGGCAGCCATCATGGTCGTGAGGTTGCCTATATCCGTGGCGTTGGTTTCCACGGGATCGGCGTCCTGCGCGAAGGCTACGTTGTAGCCCACCATGACCGCCGCTGCGAACAGCCCGGCGATGGTGTACGGCAAAAAGCGCCTCAGTAGCGCTGCACTCCTGGAGTAGGGAGCCGTTTGAGCCAGCATCGCTATCCTCCTGTTTGCCCGATGGTGGGCGAATTGGACTTTCATTCGGAGCAATATTAAGCTCGCCATGTTACGTTCTTATTTCCAACTTGTTACGCAAATTTGTCCAATTTATTAACAGAGTTTTGCCGGATTTCCAGGGTATTCCCGAGCTCTTCACCGCTCCTTCATCGTCGCATTATAGAAACTGGTTATGTTAAATAAAAGACATTCGTTAACGAGAAATAGGGGATGCACGCAAATGCATCCCCTTCTCGTTCAATCTGAACTTCCTAGAAAGAGGCTGGAAAGAGGCTCTTACGGAATCCGGCTACTTTTCGATAGGTGCTCCTACGATGCTGCCCCATTCAGTCCACGAGCCGTCATAGTTCCGGACGTTCTCGAAGCCCAGCAACTGCGTCAGCGCGAACCACGTGTGCGAAGACCGCTCGCCGATCCGGCAGTACGCAATCGTCTCCTTGCTCCCATCAATGCCCTGGGCGCCGTACAGCTCCCTCAGCGCGTCCGCCGACTTGAATGTGCCGTCTTCGTCCACGGCCTGGCCCCACGGAATGCTGGAAGCCCCGGGTATGTGCCCGCCCCTCTGCGACCCCTCTTGCGGCGCAGCGGGAGGAGCCAGCAGCTCGCCGCTGAATTCAGCAGGAGAGCGCACGTCAACCAGCGATATGCTCCCGGCGTTCACGAGGGCCAGCACCTGGTCCCGGTACGCCCGTATGCTTTGGTCTCCCTCACTGGCCGTGTAGGTCGTGGCGGCGTGTGAAGGCGCTTCGGTGGTCATCGGGCGCCCCTCCGCCTCCCACTTCGCGCGGCCACCGTTCATCAGGCGAACGTCGCTGTGACCGTAGTACTTTAGTTGCCAGAACGCCCAAGCGGCGAACCAGTTGTTGTTGTCCCCGTACAGAATGACAGTGGTATCGTTGCCGACCCCGGACCCTCCCAGCAATCCCTCAATCTCTTCCTTGCTTGCGAGATCTCTTTGCACCGGCTGCTGAAGTTGCGACTGCCAGTTCCAGCCCACAGCTCCGGCGATATGCCCTTGATCGTAAGCGGAGGTATCCACGTCAACTTCCACCAGCCTAACATTGGCGTCATTCCCATGCTCCGCGACCCATTCCGTGCTCACCAGAGACTCAGGATGAGCGTAATCTGCCATTTGAAGCCCCCATACGCTTTGATTAATTTGTCGCTTCCATTATCCGTATTAGACAACCGCATTGTACCATTACCAGCCGCTTTTTCCTGCGAATCGACTGTGCCTCATGAGCTCGACAGAGCACTGTCAGGCAACGCTAGTGACTTTATCCTGACAGAGTTCCAGATTAGGTGGTACTCCAGCTCACAGTGCGGCATTACATCGGAATTGGAAATTCGAACCCCTTCGCTTGCTCATTGGATCGCCCGACCCACAACTCTGCCTGCTGACATGGCAGCGTTCCACATCACGTGGTCCGGTATATCGGGCGTCGCTGGATTGAGGCTTTCACCCGCGAACCCCTATCTCTGGGCAGACTGAATGGAACGAGACCCCGTGCCCTTGGCTGGATGACAGTCGGGAGAGAACAGTCTCATTGTCTTATCCGGAGGTCCTCACGTGACGGTGTACAGTTGTGTAAAGTTGTGTACAAAACCCGCTCATTCTGGTTCCTTGATTGAGACAGGCCAAATGGGGTGGATCAGGGTTTCTTGCATAAGAACAATTGTACGCCAGACTTTGCCTCGAAGCAAGAGAGAGAATTCAGCAGCGCATCGTTTCGGGTCAGATGGTGAGGTCAGAAGTGAGTCGGTACTTGAGTTCCCGCCCGCGGCAATTTGAGAGTAGGGTCCCGAAAAACCACCTAAATTGGAACGCTATCCTGCTGACAAATCCCCCTTGCCCTGAAGCGTTGTTAATCGTACAATTGTTCTGCCAAAACCTCCCAGGAGCGCCAAATTGGTATGTCTCAATTATAGGCCCACTTGATACTAGTGTTACAGAACGTTACAAAATGTTACACGCCCACGCGAGAGGGATGCCGACCATCCATCCTTGCAACGACACTCCTAGTCATTGCATCAAGGCCCCAGGCAAAACCTCTCCAAGTCAGGTGGCATTGCCCGCAGCAGATATGAGATGGGGGCCTTTCAACTCCCTTCCATTCAAGTACAGGGTGAGCACCTTGAATGGAAGGCGAAAATGGCAGACGAAGCGTGGTTTACCAAACCACTTGACACGAAACGCTTATCCTTCTCCTTTTGCAATTTGCACATCGCTTGGATAATATTAAAATAGTAGTAAAATGCCGCCGGTATCAGGACTCACTAATCCGGACGGTAAGGGGACTGTATGGGCAACAGCAGATGGCTCCGCAACAGCTTCGTGTATCTGATGATAATCATCGGCGTGATTGTCATTTTCTACACTCTCATGCCGTTCAACAGCAGCGACGAAAAGCCTGTTAGTGAAGTCATTGCGAAGGCCAAGAACGGCGAACTCACCAAGATCGAGGTTAGCGGAGATAAGCTGACGGTCTACCCCAGGGGCGACCTTGAGCCTTTCGAGAGCAAACTCGAGAAGGGCGACAGCATAACCTCCCTGCTCTTGGAGAGCGGCGTAGACATCGGTCCCCCGACTGGCGTTGAGATTTTCCCCAAGGGATCCAGCGGGCTTTCCAGTTTCTTCGGCCTGCTGCTCAATTTCCTGCCCCTCATTTTCTTCGGCGGCTTGATCCTGTTCATGATGCGCCAGGCCCAGGGCAGCAACAACCAGACCCTCAGCTTCGGCCGCAGCAGAGCTCGAATGATGCCCTTCAACCGCCCGACAGTCACCTTCTCTGACGTCGCGGGCGTGGAGGAGGCCAAGGTAGAACTCCAGGAAATCGTCGAATTCCTCAAGTTCCCTGAGCGATTCCTGTCTCTGGGCGCTCGAATTCCCAAGGGCGTGCTCCTGGTAGGCCCGCCAGGCACCGGCAAGACCCTGCTGGCCAGGGCTGTCGCTGGCGAGGCCGGCGTGCCCTTCTTCCACATCAGCGGCTCCGAATTCGTGGAGATGTTCGTCGGCGTGGGCGCGGCCCGTGTGCGCGACCTCTTCGAGCAGGCCAAGCGCAACGCACCCTGCATCGTCTTCGTTGACGAGATCGACGCCGTCGGTCGCCATCGCGGCGCCGGCTTGGGCGGCGGGCACGACGAGCGAGAGCAAACGCTCAATCAGATTCTGGTCGAAATGGACGGCTTCGAGACCAACACGAACATCATCGTCGTCGCCGCCACCAACCGCCCCGACATCCTCGACCCGGCGCTCCTTCGGCCAGGCCGCTTCGACCGCCGCGTCACCTTGGATCTGCCCGACCTCGCGGGCCGCAGCGCCATCCTCAAGGTCCACGCTTCCGGCAAGCCGCTGGCCCCCGAAGTTACCCTCGAAACCGTGGCCAAGGAAACCCCCGGCTTCAGCGGTGCGGACCTTTCAAACCTGGTCAACGAAGCTGCGATCCTTGCGGCTCGCCTGAACAAGAAGTCCATCTTTATGTCCGAATTCGAAGAGGCCGTCGACCGCATCATCGCCGGCCCCGAGCGTAAGAGCAGGCTCATCAGCCGCCGCGAGAAGGAGATGACCGCCTATCACGAGGCCGGCCATGCCCTGGTCGCTTGGTCCCTGCCTCACGCTGACCGCGTCCACAAGATTTCCATCGTTTCCCGCGGTTCAATGGGCGGGCACACCTCGTTGATTCCCGAAGAGGATCGCTACCTCTGGACCAAGAACCAGTTCAGCGACATGATGGCCGTTACTATGGGTGGACGGGTGGCAGAGGAACAGATATTTGACGAGGTCACCACCGGCGCCAGCAACGACATTGAGCGTGCTACCAAGATTGCCCTCGGCATGATCAAGCGTTACGGCATGAGCAAGTCCCTCGGCCCTCGCACCTTCGGCAAGCGGGAGGAAATGGTATTCCTTGGCCGCGAACTCAGCGAGGAACGCGACTACGGCGACAAGATTGCCGAGGAAATCGACGAAGAGGTTCACGGCCTCATCAACCAGGCCTACATTCGGGCCAACGAACTTCTTGTTACCCACAAGCCAAAGCTGGTTCGCTTGGCCGAATACCTCATCGAATACGAAACCGTCTCCGGCGAGGCCCTGAACCACCTGTTCAACGACGACCAGCTAGGCAGCGAGCCCGAGGGCACTCCGGCAATTCCGCCCGAACCGCCTCCTTACACGCCCCCAAGGCCACAGCCCAACATCCAGCCGCAGCCTGCTCCCACCCTGTCTTCCACCAGCGAGCCGGACGCCTAGACGCTGCGAGCGG
Source organism: Dehalococcoidia bacterium (assembly GCA_963667415.1). Lineage (GTDB taxonomy): Bacteria > Chloroflexota > Dehalococcoidia > Lucifugimonadales > UBA3495 > VXOI01. The sequence continues at coordinate 3,040,652 of OY763410.1, forward strand.
GAACAGAAGCAGGGGCGGGTTCTTGACCCGCCCCTTTTCCTTTACCCCTGCTCCTCTTCGCTGTCCTGCGCCGCCGGCAGCTGCCGGTAATAGAGCCCCCACTGCTTCATGAGGTCCTCCACTCCCGGATTTTTCAAGGCCACCAGTTCCCGAAAGAATCCCGCAAGCGCGTGTGCGGGCATCGACTCGGGAGAACAGACCCAGCTCCTCTCCGATGGCACAACGTAAATTAGCCCCCTCTGGTGTTCGCAAACCGCCCGAATGCGAGTCATGTCCTCGCTGGGTTTTACCTCCAGACCAGCCACGGTGGTCATCGTCCGCACCTTCCTGTGAAATTTGTCGAAATACCGTCGAAATACCCAGGATCCATTATACCGTTACAGAATACCGATGCTGAATCTGCATCGGCATTATAGCGGTATAGAGGTGGCGGTGTTATTATCTTTGGCAGGCCAAGAGCCGGGTCGACCGGCACTGCGAGGATTTATCTGATATGCACCAAGGCGGAGGACAACCCCCCAGACAGCCCGAAATGAACTTCGACCAGATGCTTGGCGGAGTTCGGGATGTGGTTGGGCGAATATCCCAGCGCTTGGGCGGTGGCGGCGTCGGGCTGGCTGTGGCCCTTGTCATCGCACTCATAGTCATCATCTGGGCCGCCACTGGCATCTACACCATCAACCCAGGTGAGCAGGCAGCCCTGCGTCTCTTCGGCGCAGCACAGACCACCCCGGTAATCGACACCGGCCTGCACTGGTGGTGGCCATCACCTGTCGGCAGCCGGGACGTTCTGCGTACGGACCTCACCCGAGTGATGGAGTTGGGCTTCCGCAGCGGTGAGGGCGTGGCCGACACTCCGGTCCCGGTAGAGGCTCAGATGATCAGCGGCGACCTGAACATCATCGACGTTCGCATGGTCGTTCAGTACGACATCAAGAACCTCAACAATTACCTCTTCCGCGTGGACGATCCCGGGGATAGCGACGGGGCCAACCGAGAGATACCGCCTGGTCGGCCCGACGGCCGTACCCTGAAAGACGCCACCGAGGCCGCTCTGCGTCTCGTGGTTGGACAGCGCTCCATCGTCGACGTGCTGGGCGAAAACCGCAGCGCACTGAATGAGCCGATTCGGGAAAAGCTGCAGGAAATTCTCGACAGCTACGAGGCCGGGCTCAACGTGAAGAGCGTTGAGTTGAAGGAGGTGCAGGCGCCCGAAGACGTTCGCGCCGCCTTCAATGACGTCCTTCAGGCTCGGCAGGACAAGGTGACCGCTACCAACCAGGCCCAGGCCTACGAAAACCAGGTCATCCCTGAAGCCAGGGGTCGCGCCGAGCAGATTATCCAGCCTGCTGAAGCATTCAGGCAGGGTCGCATCCAGAGAGCTCGCGGTGAAGCCGACCAGTTCATTTCCATCCTGCAACAGTATTCCGATCGCTCGGTTAGGCTCACTAATACCTTGCAGGATACCGACGGTTCTGACAGCGACGGCGACCCAACCACCGGGATTGGCATCGAGGACGTTGCTGTAATGGGCGGGGAAGATATGTTCGTTTCCAGCCTCTCCGTTCAGGGCGCGCCGGACTGCGGGTTTACGGCGCGGGAGGTGGAGTCAACTGCCGTTGCCCAGGTCTGTACCTTTAGCGTACAGGTGGACGGGTCTGACAGTTCTCCCGACAGCGGAGCCGAAATCTCCGTGGCTTACCTCGGTAACGAAGACCTCACCGTTCCCCAGTTCGCAACTTCGGGGTTCCTCAACCTCAGGCTCAGGAACTTCGCACTCGATATCGACAACGCGGACGGCGATAACGACCTGACGACAGGCGTGACCGTCGCCGACCTTACCGTGGTCGACGGCCCCGATGGTGGCGCAGCGCCAGGCGTCGATCTGTCGGTTTCGGGATTCAATTCACTAACCAATATCCTCACCCTTCAGGTGCAGGACGGCGAAGTGCTCGAGCCGGGTGCCTCCTTCACGGTGCAATATCTCAACCATGAGGAGTTGGCCATCCCTTACACCAGTCAGGTGACTCAGGAGCGCCTCTATCTCGAAGCAATGGAACAAATCTTGCCCTCGGTCAACAAGATTCTGGTTCCCGAGGGGACCGAGCCTGTGTTGCTGATTGGCGGACAGGACGGCGTGGTGCCGGTGCCGGTGGGCCCCAGCCCCAGCCCGTAGACTCCGGCTTATATCTTCGAAGAAACCAAACTGCAATCGGCCAAACTGCAATCGTAAGGAAACAAATAAGGGGTTTCCATGGGAAAACTGGTAATCGCGGGCATTGTTGTCCTGGTGGCAATTATCACCCTCTACACTGCCCTCTACGTGGTGGATGAGACCGAGCAGGCAGTGGTGACCCGGTTCGGTAATGTGCGCGCCATTCAGACCTCGCCCGGCCTGTATATAAAGGCCCCATTCGGCGTGGACCGCGTCATCACTTACGACCGTCGGGTGCTGCGCATCGATACCCCGCCAGGTCCTTTCATCGACAGGGACCTCAACATTCTCGACATAGACGTCTACGCAAGGTACAAGATCACAAACCCGCGTAGCTTCCTGCAAACCCTGACCACCCAGGAGCAAGCCGTAACGGTTCTGGGACAGCGCATAAACAACGCGCTCCGTGCTGAGGTGGCCCAGAGAAGCCGCGAGGAAATCATCGGCGGCGACGTGGACTTGGATGATGCCGGCAATCCCATCACCGACGATGAGGGCAACTCCCTGGTAGTGCCCACCAATACAAGGACCGAGATCCTTGAACAGGTCCTGGCGGCGGTAAAGCAGGAACTGGACCCCGGTTTCGGCGTTGAGATGATCGACATCCGCATTAAGCGGGCCGACTTCCCCACCGCTGTCGCCGGCAGAATCTTCGAGCGTATGCGCTCCGACCGCGAGAAAATCGCCCGTCGTCTCCGTGCGGAGGGTGAAGAAGAGGCACGCAGCCGCCGTGCCGCTGCTGATCGCGAAGTGGAAATCATCATCGCTGCCGCTGACCGCGATGCCTCTCGCCTCCGTGGTGACGGTGAAGCTCAGGCCATCGCCATTCTGGCCGATGCTCTGAACCAGGACCCCGAGTTCTACTCCTTCCGCAGGAGCCTGGATGCCTATCGACAGTTCCTCGGAACTCAGTCAACCATGGTGCTGACTTCCGACTCTGATCTGTTCCAGTTCCTGCAGAGCGCTGGAGGGGACGAGACCTCAGACCGCAACTAGGCTGCTCGGCACATATCCCAGAAACAGGAATGGGCGGACTTGTGTCCGCCCATTCGCTCTGTCGGCTCTCAGGCTCCCACCGGACGGGGCTACCTCCCTGCTATGCGTCTCCCCTCTTCCAGCCCATGCGTCGTCCTCTCCGGCGAGGTGATGATGATTCTGAACCCTTGTTCCAGGCGCATCGGCACCTCAGCGGCCGTCGCCCCGGTGGCGCACGGCACGCCCGCGTCCTTGCAGGTCTCCAGTATCCGCAGCAGGTTGGCCTGCACATCAGGATGCCCAGCATTGCCCTTGTGTCCCATTGCCACCGACATGTCACCGGGCCCGGCCCAGACCGCTCCAATTCCCTTCACTTCCCTCAGGATGTCCTTCAGGTTCTCCACCCCGTGCGGCTCCTCGACGATACCGATGAGTAGCATGTTGCCGTCCGGGTCCAGCGGCCACAGGTCCGCGGCGTCGTAATACTCCGCGGGCGTCAGTCCCCAATATCGCGGCGCGATGCGATACCACCACCCCCGCTCCCCCTCAGGCTCGAAGTCCGCCACCCCCGGCACCTGCGGGTATCGCGCTGCGATCACCGCCGCTTGTGCATCCTCCACCGTGTTCAGGTGAGGCAGGACCAGGCCGTAAACGCCGGTGTCCAGTGCCTGTTTCAATACCCACTGGTTCTGCTCCCGGAAATTGGGCGGCACCCGAACGAACGGGGCGGGATCGGCCTGCAGCGATGCGCCTTCCGATATCTTCTTCCTCGACAGCAGAAACTGGAGCGACATCCGCAGCTTGTCGAAGTTAAAGTCCTGGTGCTCCATCTCGATAATGGTCATGTCATAGTCCGAGTCGGCTATGAAAGACAGGTCTTCAAGGGCGCCGTTCCATACCAGCCCTGAGCAGAAGACCGGCTTGCCCTGTTCCAGCAGTTCGATCACCTTGTTGTAACGGGCCATACTCCCTCCTGCGCTTTGGATTGAAGCGACTATAGGTTTGGGATGCGACGGGATTATGCTTTGGGGCAGGACAATTGTCCACACTCCGATTCGCGTTGACGAATGTCGCAAAATCGCCTACATTGCTATGGGCGTTTGAAGGAATTCCCACAACACAGAACGCGACTTCCGGCGACCCGCGCACGGTGCATTGACCGAAGTGGAGAGTGCCGGATGGGACTCAACCAAACCGAATTCAGACGGAATTCACATGAAGCTGCACGAGTATCAGGCCAAGGAGATTTTCGCCCGCTACGGCATCCCGGTGCCGCAGGGCAGGGTCGCGGCCAGCGCCGCTGAAGCGCGAAGCGCGACGGAAGGCTTCGGCGGTCGCGCCGTGGTCAAAGCCCAGGTCCATGCGGGTGGCCGCGGCAAGGTCGGCGGCGTCAAGGTAGCCCAGTCGCCCGGCGACGCCGAGACCGCAGCCAAGGCCATTCTCTCCGCCAACCTCGTCACCAACCAGACTGGCCCCGAAGGTGTGCCCGTCAACCAGGTCCTGGTAGAAGAACTCGCCGACATCGCCAGGGAAATGTACCTCGCCATTACCGTCGACCGCGTCGAGCGACGTCCAGTAATGCTTGTCAGCGCCTCCGGTGGCATGGACATCGAGGAGGTCGCTGAGACCAGCCCCGAGCTTATTCATACCGAACCCATCGACCCGGTGCTCGGCCTCATGCCCTTCCAGTCCCGCCGCATCGCCCGCAAGCTTGGCTTGACTGAAGGCACGGCCGCATCTGCCGCTCCCAGCTTACTGAACGCTCTATACCAGGTATTCGTCGACAATGACTGCACGCTCGTCGAGGTCAACCCCCTCATCGCCACTGGCGACGGTCGCCTCGTAGCCCTCGACGCCAAGATGAGCGTGGATGACGACGCCCTGTTCCGCCGTCCCGCCATCGTAGAGCTGAGGGACCAGTCCCAGGAAGATGAGCTCGAAGCCCAGGCAGCGGACCTCGATATCGCCTACGTGAACCTCGATGGCGACGTCGGATGCCTCGTCAACGGCGCAGGTCTTGCCATGGCCACCCTCGACGTTACTTCCGCCGCCGGGGCAGAACCCGCCAACTTCCTAGATGTCGGCGGTGGCGCAACCGTGGAAAAGGTCGGCAGCGCCGTCAGCATCATCCTCTCCGACCCGAAGGTTCGACGTGTGCTCGTCAACGTCTTCGGCGGAATCCTCCGCTGCGACATCGCTGCCGAGGGCATCGTGCTGGCCTACCGCAACACCGGCTCCCGCCTGCCCATCGTCGTCCGCATGCTCGGCACCAACGTTGACGACGGCAAGCGCATCCTCGCCGAATCCGGCCTCCCTGTAGTCTTCGCCGAAACCCTCTCCGAAGCCGCCGACGCCATCAAGCAGGCCGCCTAGAAACGGCTTTAGAACGCATCTGGAGCATCCCCGAATGGGCATTCTGGTAAACGAAAATACCCGAGTTATGGTGCAGGGCATCACTGGCCGTGAGGGCGGCTTCCACGCCCACAACTGCATCGCCTACGGAGCCAATGTCGTGGCCGGCGTCACCCCCGGTCGCGGCGGCCAATTGTTCGAAGACACGGTCCCGGTCTTCAACTCCGTCGATGAGGCGGTCGACGCCGTGTCCCCCAACATGGCTCTCATCTTCGTGCCTCCTCCCTTCGCCGCCGACGCCATCGTCGAGTCTGCAGACGCTGGCATTCCCCTCATCGCCTGCATCACCGAGGGAGTCCCGGGCCTCGACATGGTCCGAGTCGCTCGGTACCTCGAAGACCGGCCGGTGCGCCTCATCGGCCCCAACTGCCCCGGCCTCATCAACCCCGGGGCCCGCTGCAAGGTCGGCATCATGCCCGGCGCAATTCACTTGCCGGGCCGCGTCGGCATCGTCTCCCGCAGCGGCACCCTCACCTACGAAGCCGTCGGCCAACTCACCGACCTCGGACTGGGACAGTCCACCTGCGTCGGTATCGGCGGCGACCCCATCATCGGCACAAGCTTCGTCGAAATCCTGCGCCTGTTCAACGAAGACCCCGACACCGACGCCGTCGTTCTAATCGGCGAGATAGGTGGAAGCATGGAACAGGACGCCGCCGCCTGCATCAAGGCGGAGTTCGGCAAGCCCATCGCTACCCTCGTGGTGGGGGCAAGCGCCCCGCCGGGCAAGCGCATGGGCCACGCCGGGGCCATCATCACTGGCGAAAGCGCCACCGCGGAGGCCAAGGTACGCGCCTTCCGAGATGCCGGTGCGACTATCATTCCCACCCCCGCCGATATCGGTTCAACGGCCCAGGCTATGCTGCAGTCAGCCGGCCTGATTTCCTAACCGGCCTGTGCCACCCATTTCCCTTCCCCGTATTTCCGTCGGAGGAAGTGTTTAGGACCCATAATGCCCTACGCCGAAATCAACGGTATCAACATCCGGTACGAAGTCAGGGGCTCAGGCGCCCCACTTCTGATGATGGCTCCCGGCGGCTTCGATTCCACCATTGAAAAGTGGACCACCTCGGGAATCTGGGCCGACCTGAAACCCCTCGAAACCCTTACCAACCGCTACACCTGCATCGCCTATGACCGCCGCGAGGCGGGCCTCTCCGGCGGACGGGTCGAGCGCGTGTCGTGGGCCACCTACGCCCACGAAGCCAGGGGCCTTCTTGACGTTCTGGGCATTGGCCGCGCCTTCGTCTTGGGCGGGTGCATGGGCTGCTCCACCGCCACTGCCTTTGCCGTCGCTTATCCCGAGTCCACCCTCGGCCTCCTGCTCCACTGGCCCGTCGGCGGCGTCCGATGGCGACTGAACGGCCTGGATCGCTTTCAAGCCCACGTCGATTTCGTCAAACAGCGCGGTCTCTCCGCCGTCGTCGACCTCGCAAAGAAGGGAGGCAGCTTCTGGGCCGAGCCCAAGGCCGGTCCCTGGGCCTCCACCATCTGCGCAGATGAGTCCTTCGCCTCCGGTTTCGCCGACCAGGACCAGGCCCGCTACCTGGCAATGGTCGCCCTCATGGGCCAGACTTTGTTCGACCGCGACACCGCCACAGGCCCCGAGCCGATGGAGCTGATGGCCCTTCGCACCCCATCCGTCATCATCCCCGGTGCCGACGCGTCCCACGCCACCAGCGCCGCACGCTATCTGCAGGAAAGCCTCGACGGCTCCGTTTACCACGATGTCCCCATCGGCCAGCAGACCCCCGACGCCGTCCGGCAATGGATCATAGAGTTCCTCGAATCCAACGCGGTCGTCGAGGCGGTCTAGATGGTGCTGCACGGCACTTCGCCGGAAACCGGCACGGAGTACGAAACGGTAATTGGCCTGGAAGTTCATGTGCAGCTGCTGACACAGAGCAAGATGTTCTGCTCCTGCCGCGCCGACTACCAGAGCGCTCCGGTCAACAGCCGCGTCTGCCCGGTCTGCCTCGGCCTGCCCGGAGCCCTGCCCGTCATCAACCGCAAGGCCGTCGAGTACACCATCATGACCGGCCTCGCCCTTGACTGCGACATCCCGCGCCTCACCAAGTTCGACCGCAAGAACTACCCGTACCCCGACCTGATGAAGGGCTACCAGATTTCCCAGTTCGACCTGCCCATCGCGGTCTGGGGCCACCTCGACATCGATGTAGATGGCGCAACGCGCTCGGTCGGCGTGCGCCGCGTCCACCTCGAGGAAGATGTCGCTAAGCTACAGCACTTTCCCGATGACGACGGAGGCTACAGCCTCGTCGACGTCAACCGCTCCGGCGTACCCCTGATGGAAATCGTCAGCGAGCCCGACATGCGCTCCGCCGAAGAGGCCCGCGCCTACCTGACCACCCTGCACTCCCTCCTGCAGTACCTCGGCGTCACCACCGGCAACATGCAGGACGGCAGCTTCCGCTGTGACGCCAACATCAGCATCCGTCCGGCTGGCAGCGAAGAGTTCGGCAACCGCACCGAAGTCAAGAACATGAACTCCTTCCGCTCCGTCTACCAGGCCCTCAACTTCGAGGCCGACCGCCAGCGTCGCGTCCTCGAGGAAGGCGGCCGTGTGGTGCAGGAGACCCGCGGCTGGATCGAGGGTCGCGCCGTCACTGTCTCCCAGCGCAGCAAGGAAGACGCCCATGACTACCGGTACTTCCCCGAGCCCGACCTGCCCCCACTGGATATCGCCCCCGACTGGGTCAACGACCTCCGACAGCACCTACCGGAGCTGGCCCCTCAGCGCTGCCAGCGTTTCTGCGACGAATATGCCCTCTCCGAATACGACGCCCGCCTGCTAACCTCGAGCAAAGCCATGGCCGATTACTTTGAGCGAGCACTGTCCGTTGGCCCTATGCCTGTCGAAGGACTGCAATCCCGCGCCAAGCAGGTCAGCAACTGGATGCTCGGCGACCTGTCTGCTCTGCTGAATCAGGATAATCGTGACATCGCCGCTTCGCCCATCAAGCCCGAACATCTGGTAGAGTTAATTGGGCTCGTCGATGGCGGCGCAATCAGCGTCACCATGGCCAAGACCGTCTTGGAAGAGGCCTACGCCTCAGGGGACTCCCCGAAGAACATCGTCGACGAACGAGGCTACACCCAGATCAGCGACACCTCGGCCGTCGAACCGTCGGTCCTCGAGGCCCTCGACGCCAACCCGAAGGCCATCGCCGACTACCTGGCCGGCAAGGAATCGGCTGCCAAGTTCCTCGTGGGACAAGTGATGAAACTGACCCGCGGGCAGGCCAAGCCCGACGTGGTCAATCAACTGGTAACCTCCGCCTTGGCACGCATTAGGGACGAGGCACAGTAGCCGGTCATTGGAAGCACCAAGCCAACCCGAAGGGCATTGAAGTAAGTTAGATGGATACAGCGATACTGGTAGTCCAGCTCCTCGTTTCCGTGGTCCTGGTGCTGATCATCCTCTCCCAGGTCAAGGAGGGCAGCGGCGGCCTGTTCGGCTCTGCCCAAGCCACCGTGCGCACGCGGCGCGGCGTGGAGAAGACCCTATTCCAGATTACCATCGCCCTAGCTGTGGTCTTCCTGGTAATCTCCATCATCGTCGTGCGTCTCTGATCGCGACGGCCTCCGCCCCGGTCCTTGACTCGACGATCAACACGCCGGGGCCGCTCGTTCCTCAATGAACGACCCTCTGATCATCTTCACCACCGACTTCGGCCTGACCGACTCCTACGCCGGCGTGATGAAGGGCGTTGCTCTCAGAATCAACCCGTCCCTGCGCTTCGTTGACCTCACCCACCAGGTCGCCCCCCAGGACGTAGCTCAGGGCGCGTTCGTCCTAGGAGTCAGCTACCGCTACTTCCCTGCCGACGCCATCCACGTCGCCGTAGTCGACCCCGGCGTCGGCACCAGCCGTCGCCCCGTCCTGTTGCAGACGCCCCACGGCTCATTCGTGGCCCCCGACAACGGCCTCCTCAGTCGCGTGCTGTCCGGTTACCTCACGGATCCACCAACGAGCACGGGCACCGTGAGCCTCCCGCTGGAGGTCCAGGCCTTCCACCTAACCAACCCCGACTACTGGCTGCACCCTGTCAGCGACACCTTCCACGGCCGCGACGTCTTCACTCCGGTTGCTGCTCACCTGTCCCTTGGAGTGGCGCCTGAGTCCCTTGGCAAACCCACCAACGAACTGGCGTGGCTTCCGATGCCCCAACCCCGCGAGACCCCCGAGGGCATCCGTGGCGAAATAATATACTCCGACGTCTACGGCAACCTCATCAGCAACATTCCGCTCGAAACGCTCAGCGACCGTCAAGTGGCCGAAGTCCGCATACGCGGGCGCGCAGTCCGCCGCCTGAGCCGCACCTTCCTCGATATCCCCGAAGGCTCAGCGCAGCAGGAGCTGGTCGCCCTCTTTGGCAGCCACGGCTACCTCGAAGTGGCCGTGCCCAACGGCAGTGCCTCCTCCCTGCTCTCCGCGGGCCCCGGCGAGCCCATCTCCGTCACCTACGGCCCCGGTTAGCCCACACCACCGGCACTTCATGGCACAGTGACATTTTCCGCTTGCATACTACGCTGACAGCCGCCTACGATTGGATTGTTATGTCAGAAACCCTGCACACTGCTTTTGCGCCTGTTCACCGCCGTCGTACCGCCGCATGTTGCATCATGTTACATATTGTTACTAAATGTTACACCGTCACGCGAGAGAGTCCCGGCCCGGGAGGCGACACCCTTGAATGGCACTCCGTAAAGCCGCCTTTCTATTGACATAGTTGCCCCCCATGCTAGTATTGGGACAAATTCCGAAATTTCGCCATTCGGGGGGAATATGGACCTCGACCGCGCCACTCTCATAAGGCTCTACCGCACCATGAAGACCATCCGCGACTTCGAAGAGCGCGGGATTCCGGAGACGGGGCAACGCGGCATGTCCGCCTCCGTCCATTCCTCCGCCGGTCAGGAGGCCGTGCCCACCGGAGTCTGCGCCAACCTGAGCGACGACGACTACATCGGCAGCACCCACCGTGGCCACGGCCACTGCATCGCCAAGGGCGTCGACCCCAAGGGCATGATGGCCGAGCTCTTCGGTCGGGCGACCGGCCCCAACAAGGGCAAGGGCGGCTCGATGCACATCGCCGATATGAGCAAGGGGATGCTCGGCACCAACGGCATCGTCGCCGGCAGCGTGCCCCTCGCCGTTGGCGCTGCCCTGACCTCCAAGCTCCAGTACGACAACCAGCGCGTGGCCGTGGCCTTCTTCGGCGACGGCGGAGCAAACCAGGGCGTACTGCACGAATGCATGAACCTCGCCTCGGTGTGGAAGCTGCCGGTCATTTTCTGCTGCGAAAATAACGGCTACGCCGAGTCCACGCCGGTGGAATACGGCACGTCCGTGGAGCGAATCTCCGACCGCGCTGCCGGTTACAATATGCCCGGCTTCACCGTGGACGGAATGAGCGTTTTCGACGTATATGAGGCCGCCTACCACGCAGTCGCCCGCGCCCGCGCCGGCGAGGGCCCCACCATGCTGGAGTGCCGAACTTACCGCTACTATGGCCACACCGTCTTCGACAACCCTCTCTCCTACCGCACTCAGGAAGAGGAAGACCACTGGCGGGGCCGCGACCCCCTCAAGCTGTTCCGTGAAACCGTCATTCCCCAGGGCGAAATTTCCGCCGAGGAACTGGATTCCATTGACGCGGAAGTTGGGGCCCTGATGGAAGAGGCGGTCCAGTTCGCTGACCAGAGTCCCCTGCCCGAGCCTCACGAACTCTACGAAGACGTTTATGTCGAGTACCCGTTGGACATGATGCGCCGCGGCGCAAACATGCCTGCCTAGACCCCGACAACCGAAGATTACTCCCTTTCCCAACGGGACAGGGAAGGGGTGAGGGCGGCTTTCCCTCCCTTAACCACCACCAACAGGAGCTAGCAATGACGACAGCCACTGGCGCCAGGGAATTGCAGGTACGCGAGGCCATCAACGAAGCCATCAGGCAGGAGATGCAGCGCGACGAGACGATCATCATCATGGGCGAGGAAATCGCCGGCGGCGCTGGCCGCGAGCACCTCGGCATCGTGGACGCCTGGGGTGGGCCTTTCCGCACCACCGTTGGTCTGATCCAGGAATTCGGGAACAAGCGCGTGCTGGACACCCCGCTGTCCGAGGCCGCCTTCGTCGGCACTGCAATCGGCGCTGCGTCCACCGGCACCAGGGCCATCGCCGAGCTCATGTTCGTCGACTTCATCGGCGTCTGCATGGATCAGATGCTGAACAACGCCGCCAAGATGCGCTACATGTTCGGGGGGCAGGTCAAGGTTCCGTTCACAATGCTGACCCGTATCGGTGCAGGGTTCGGCAGTGCCGCCCAGCACTCCGAGTCCTACTACTCCATTTTCAGCCACATCCCGGGACTCAAGGGTGTGATCCCTTCCGACCCCTACACTGCCAAGGGCCTCTTGATCTCCGCCATCCGAGACGACGATCCTGTCGTCTTCTTTGAGCACAAGGGCCTCTACACCAACCGTGGCCCCGTGCCGGAAGAGCCCTACACCTTCCCCATCGGCAAGGCTCGCACCGTCCGTGAGGGAACCGACGTTACTCTCGTCGGCCTGTCCAAGATGACTTGGACCGCTTACGCCGCCGCTGAGGAACTCGCAAAAGAGGGCATCAACGCCGAAGTCGTTGACCTCCTGAGCATTTCCCCCATCGACTACGACCACGTGCTGGAGTCGGTCCGCAAGACCCACCGCATCGTCGTCGTGGATGAAGACACCCCTGTGTGCAGCCTCGCATCCGAGATCTGCGCCCGCGTCGCTGAGGAGGGCTTCGACTACCTCGACGCTCCCCCGTCCCGCGTTACGGCGCCCCACACTCCGGTGCCCTACAGCCGCGCCCTCGAAAACATCTATCTGCCCAATGAGGAACGCGTCGTCAGCACCGTCCGGGGCCTGTTCAAATAGCCACTTCTCTCAGGGCCTCATGACCATCAGATGTTTTCTTTGGGTTTTGAGGCCCGAAAATCTCTAGCTGTAATTTGCCTTTTGTAGTATTGACAACTAATCTGTCTCGGTTTTGTCTAAAGAGCTATGAGAAAGTTGTTTGGCTGGGTAGCTGTCTTCGCAGCTATTGGTGTCGTAACCGGATTGGCATGGTTGGCGTACGGTCGGTTTAATAGTTCAGAGGCAGCAGAGTTTGATGAGAGTATCGCCATGGTCAATCATCAAACTGCGCAGATTAGCACGTCTTTGGGCGACACTGGTGAATTTGTCAATCGGGAAGTCTCCAAGATCACCGACATTTCACTCCTCCTCAGATCCTGGACTCCACGATATGATTCGGCGCAAGCTGCGTATACGAAATTCGACGCCGCTATAACAGCTGCAGAAGGGCGGGCAGAAGACTACTTCGCAGCCCAGAGAGTGCTGACTCAAAGGTATAACAACCCAGAATCGCGTGCAATCGCAGAAGCAAAAGACATAACGGATTACTCCCTTTATGTGAAGTGGCGAGACCAAGCGAACAGCGTAAGGCAGGAAGCTCTAAGTATCGTCAATCGGCTCGAGGATGTGGACACAGACCTCAAAAAGCTTAAGTTGGCCTCGGAGTTTTCCTTTGACTCAAACGCATTCCGTACTGTTCCTGCTGACATTCTAGCGTTGGAAGACGAACTGACCCACTTTAGGACCGCCTCAGAAAGCATAAGGGCAATTACTAAGTCGCCCTTTGAGGTGAGCCAATGACGAATGAGGCAAAGGGATCTCCGAGAGACTTTTCGAAGCCGGCCACAATACTCATTCGAGTGGCATTTTTTGCAGTAGCTTTGGCTATGGTGGGAACCTATTTCTTGCCTTGGGCAATGATTGACGGTATTGCCGATCAGCAAAGCGGGGCTGAATTGACCACGCTTATGGCTTCTCCTACTTTAGAATACCTTCTTGCTGTGAACCCACTTCAAACTATTATTCTCATCGGATGTCCTATAGTTGTGGTACTTTTTTCGCTGATCATATTAGTAAATTACGCCAGGGGAGAGACACATTTGTTATCCACGTTGGCTGTACTGATAGCGGCAATAGCGTTTCAGGTCTTTACTTTTGACATTGTTTCCAACGACGGTTCTCCAATTGGTATGGGAAATCTGATATCTATTGTATTATCCACTGTACTGGTAGTTCACTACTCGGCTATCAGAATACACACCAAGTTGTATGAGAAACGAAAATTCCCTTTGGTGTTCAGGAAACTCTATTTCTTAACGGGAAACGGATTCTACAGAGTCTCGACGGATAAGAGGCCACTTAATTCGAACAGATAACAACCCTTGAAACGACCGGACTACAGTTGGCTGATCCTGGCCGCCGGATTCCTCATCCTGTTCTTCAGCGGCGGCTCCCGCTTCGCCTTCGGCCTCATGCTGAAGCCGATGTCCGAAGACCTCGACGTCAGTCGCTCCACGCTATCGCTGGCAGTAACGATGTTCATGGTCGTGTCTGCCGTGGCCATGCCCTTCGTGGGCCGCCTCGTCGACCGCTGGAGCCTACGCGGCACCATCGCCATCGGGGCAGGAATCGCCGCAGCAGGTCTCGTGCTGTTGGGTCAGGTCCAGAATTCGTGGCAGGTCTTCATCGTCTACGGCCTGATTTACGCCCTCGGAAATTCCGGCACATCCATCGCCCCGGTCGTCGTCATGGTCAGCCAGTGGTTCATCGAGCGACGGGGCGTAGCCACAAGCATGGCCGTGTCGGGCAACGCAATCGGCCAACTGTTCATCGTAGCGGCCTTGGCTTCCCTGTTGGTGGCAATCGGATGGCGTTCATCCTTCACCATCCTAGCCATAGCCAACGTCGTCGTCCTGCTACCCTTGACGCTGCTGGTCGTGAGGCCGGCCCCGCCCGCTCCCGAGATCGAAACTCCAGAGTCGCCCGGCAGCGAACCGACACCCCAGCCGCTCAGCCTGCGACAGGCCCTGTCTTCCCGGCCCTTCCTGCTGCTGGTAGGCATCTATTCGATCTGCGGCTTCCAGGACTTCTTCGTCGCCACCCACATCGTGGCCTTCGCCCAGGACCAGGGCGTCGGCGACGTGCTGGCGGGAAACCTGCTGGCCTGGATGGGAGTGATGGGTCTGCTGGGGGTGCTGATGGCCGGTGTGATGGCCGATGCCTTTGGCGCATCCCGCCCAACGGCGCTTTGCTTCGCGATGCGAATCGGCATCTTCGCCCTGATACTACCGTTCCAGGGCACCCCGGCAATCCTGGTCTTTGGGCTGCTCTACGGCTTCACGTTCCTGATAACCGCGCCCCTGACCGTGGTGTTCCTCGGCAACATCTACGGCCCGCACCGGTTGGGCACCCTCACCGGCACCGTTTCGATGATCCACCAGATTACCGGAGGCCTCGGCGCTTTCGCCGGCGGCTGGATCTACGACCTCACTGGCACATACAACATTGCCTTCGTCCTGATGCTCGCACTCTCCCTGGCCGCCACCGCCCTGACTCTCGTGGTGCGCGAACCTCTCCGGCACCAACGGATCCCCCTCGGCGCGGCGGTGTGCTGAGCACTCCAGGAATGAAGCCCGGTATCAGCCTAGTGGAACAGCAAGCCGCCGTTCACGTTGTATGCCTGTCCCGTGACGAAGGAGGCGTCGTCGCTGGCCAGGAACGCCACCACATTCGCCACGTCCTGCGGCTCGGCGATGCGTCCCAGCGGGCTGGCCTGGGCTCCGGCCTGCACAATCTGGCTGCGGAACTCCTCTTGCGTGATGCCTCGTTCCGCTGCCCGGTCCCGCTCCCAATAGCTCATCCGGTCCGTGTTGATCGGCCCGGGGCACACCGCATTCACCGTGATGCCGTAGGGTGCAAGGTCGAGCGCCGACGCCTGCGTCAGGCCCACCACCGCAAACTTCGACGCACTGTACGCCGCTCCGGTGGCACTGGCCTGCTTCGAAGCATTGGACGCGATGTTGATGATGCGCCCCCCGTTGCCCGCCTCGATCATCCGGCGTCCCACTTCCTTCGTCAGCAGGTACGGCGCGGTGGTGTTTATTCTGAGGAAGTGCTCCCACACATCCTGCTCCAGCTCGGTAACCGACACTTTGTCCCGCCCGATGATAGCCCGGGCATTGTTCACCAGGATGTCGATGCGACCGTAATGGTCCATGACCTGCTCGACCATCCGCTCTATCTGTCCGCTGTCGCCCAGGTCGCAGTACACCGGGAACGCCTGACGGCCCTCGGCCGCCACTTCCTCCGACACCGCGTCGATGCCCCGCCATGCGTTGCGCACTTCGGCGGGCGGCAGGTCTTCGGTCTCACGATGAACGTCGCTGAGGGCGATGTCCGCCCCCGACCCTGCCAGCTTCATCACTGTGGCCCGGCCCACTCCTCGCATGCCGCCCGCTCCGGTGACCAGCGCCACCTTGCCTTCCAGTCCTGCCATCTCGACCCCTCGCTTCGGTTTCGTTCGCCCATACTGAATTGGCGGCATTATAACCCACCGCCATTCTTGACACGGCACCTCGCGGCCCTATCATAGGCGCAACCACACCGGCAGGGAGTCGCCATGGCATCGTCGCTGATTCGGGGAAGATACGTCATAAGCGAAGCAGGAAACGAACCGGGGAGCAGCCGCGTCATCACTGACGGCGCGGTCCTGCAGCGCGACGGCGTCATTGAAGCCGTCGGAACATACGACGAACTGAGAGGCCGCGAGGTCGACGAAGTTATCGGCGGCCAGCGCTACCTCGTGATGCCCGGCCTCACCAACGCCCACCACCACGGTCGCGGCATCTCCACCTTCCAGATGGGCACCGTCGACGGATGTCTCGAGACCTGGATTGTCGAAGGCTGGGGCCGCCGCCCTGTCGACTGGCGACTGATCACCCTCTACTCCGCCATCCAGATGATCAAGTCCGGCACCACCTCCGTGATGTACAACCATCCCCGCACTCCGCCGGAAGGACTTCTCGACGAATGCGGCGAGGTGATCGACGGCTTCGGCGCTGCCGGAATGCGCACCGCCTTCTCAGTCTACTATCGCGGCCAGAACCGGGTCGTCTACCACGACGACGAGGCTTTCTTTTCCAGCCTCCCTACCGATCTGTCCGCAGCGGTTCGCGGTTATGTGGCCGCCACCGATATGTCCGAGGACGACTACTTCGCCTTCTTCGAGTCGTTGCGTGAAGCCCACGGCATCGAGTCTTCAGGAGGTCTCGTCTCCGTCCTGCTCAGTCCCAGCAACACCCAGTGGGCGTCGGACGAATTCTTCCTGCGCACAGGTGAACTATCCGCCCGGTATGGCGCCGCCATCCACATGCACCTCGTCGAAAGCTGGTACCAGAAGGAGTTCGGCATCCGAACCTGGGGCAAGACTCCCGTTGCCCACCTCGCCGACCTCGGATTTCTCTGCCCTCAGCTCTCCTGTGCCCACTCCGTCTGGCTTACCGAAGAAGACATCGAGCTTCTGGCGGCCTCCGGCAGCACCGTCTGCCACAACCCCAGCTCCAACCTGCGCCTCAAGAATGGCATCGCCCCCGTCAATGCCATGCTGGCCGGCGGCGTGAACGTGGCCATGGGCACAGATAGCACCGCCATCAACGACGATGACGATATGCTGCAGGAAATGCGCCTCGCAGCCAAGCTCCACCGCCAGCCCGGCATCGAGCGCCCGGCGCTTGACTCGCACCAGGCCCTACGCCTCGCCACCGCCAACGCCGCCCGTCCCACCGGCTTCGACGGCCGTATCGGGGCGCTCGCTCCCGGCCGCTACGCCGACATGGTGCTGCTCGACTGGGACGCCATGACTGCACCCTACTTCGAGGGCACCGGCGACGCAGTCCAGGACGCCGTGAACGCCGTCCTCTATCGCGGGAAGTCTGCCCACGTCGACACCGTCCTCATCAACGGCGAGGTGGTCTTGCGCGATGGCCGCTTCGTCAAGGCTGACGAGGAGCAGGTGACCAGCGAATTGCGCGAGCAGCTCGCCCGTCCCATCGAACCCGAGACCCAGGCCACCCGGCAGATGGCCGCGCGCCTTCTTCCATTCATTCACCGCTTTTACGACGAATGGAGCATTCCGTCCGATGGACCGCACTACCTCTACAACGGCCGTTAGCGTACTCGTCCTCGGGGCGGACCGCTGGCTATGGTAGTATGTAACCGTCAGCCGCTTGGCTGTTGAATCTATGAAAATCAGGAGGCACTTGCTTTGGCTACTGTAGGAAGCGGCAAGTACACCTATGAAGTTATCGAAGACTGGGCCAAACTACCTGACGGCATGAGCTTCGGCACCGTCAGCGCCGTGGCCACCGACTCCCAGGACCGCGTCTACGCCTTCCAGCGCGCCGAGCCACCCGTCGTGATCTTCGACCGCGACGGAAACTTCGTAGGCTCGTGGGGAGAAGGGCGCTTTGAAAACCCCCACGGCATCTACATCGCCGACGACATTGTCTACCTCACCGACAGGGAAGGCAGCATCGCCCAGAAGTGCACCCTCGACGGCACGCCCTTGCTGACCATCGGCACCCCCGGCGTCTTTTCCGACACGGGCTGCGAGGTCGCAGGCGAGGTGTGTCTCCGTTCCGCCGGGCCCTTCAACTACCTCACTGAGCTCGTGCCTTCTCCAAGCGGCGACCTCTATGTGTCCGACGGATATCGCAACGCCCGCGTTCACCGCTTCAGCGCCGCTGGCGATCTGATCTCTTCCTGGGGCGAGCCCGGCAAGGGCGGCCCCAACCAGTTCCACCTTCCCCACAGCCTCATCGTCGGACAGGACGGCCGCATCTACCTTTGCGACCGCGAAAACAGCCGCGTACAGGTATTCTCCCCCGACGGCGAATACATCACCATGTGGACCGATATGCAGCGTCCTCTCGACATCTCCCAGGACAGCGAGGGCATCTTCTACACCAGCGAGCGCCCCGAAGACGGCAAGCCTCCGCAGATCAGTGTTCTGGATGGCGAGGGTAAAGTCCTGGAACGATTCCCCGGGCGTTCTGCCCACGGCTCGTGGGTCGACGCCCACGGCGATCTCTACCTCGCCCTCACCGCCGAGAAGAGCATCGACAAGTACGTGCGCGTCGGATAATTCGGCAACCACATTTCGGCCGCCGGACACTGGGAGAAGGGAAATGAGCGAGGACTCGCGGGAACAGGAATACAGGACTCTGTCAGGACTGCAGGTCAAGCCGGTCTACGGCCCCGAGGCTGCCTCTGGCATCGACTTCGACCGCGACCTCGGCCGCCCAGGCGAGTTTCCCTTCACCCGCGGCCCCTACCCCGACATGTACCGCGGCCGCCTCTGGACCCGTCGCCAGATTGCCGGATTCGGCACGCCCCAGGCCACCAACGAACGCTACCGGTTCCTCCTCGAACACGGCCAGACCGGCATCAGCACCGACTTTGACCACCCGACACTCACCGGATATGACTCCGACCACGAGTTGGCTGAAGGCGAGGTGGGCCGCCTGGGCGTCGCCATCGATTCCCTCCACGACATGAACGACTTGTTCCACGAAATCCCGCTGGACCAGGTCAGCGTCTCTCTCACCATCAATCACCCCTCCATCGTCCTACTCGGCATGTTCCTCGCCGTCGCTGAGCGTCGCGGTGTCGATTGGGCAGCCCTGCGCGGCACCGTGCAGAACGACTCTCTGAAGGAGTTCCACGGCCAGAAGACCTTCGCGTTGGGCCCGGAGCCTTCCCTGAAACTGACCACCGATATCGTGGAGTTCTGCACCAAGCACGTTCCCAACTGGTACACCATCTCCATCTCCGGCTACCACACCCGCGAGAGTGGTTCCGATGCCGTCCAGGAACTGGCCTTTACCGTCGCCCAAGGCATGGCCTACGTGGAGTCCGCTCTGGCCCGAGATATGCCGGTGGATAGCTTCGCTCCACGTCTTTCCTTCTTCTTTGGAGTCCACAACGACATCTTCGAGGAGATCGCCAAGTTCCGCGCCGCCCGCCGCATGTGGGCCCGGATTATGAAAGATCGCTACGGCGCCGCTCGATCTGAGTCCATGCGCATGCGCTTCCATACCCAGACCCTCGGTTCCACACTGATGCGACAGGACGCCCAGAACAACATCGCCCGTGGCACATTGCAGGCCCTTGCCGCCGTCCTCGGTGGAACCCAGTCCCTCCACGTCAGTGGCTACGACGAGGCCTACGACATTCCCTCTGAAGACGCCATGCGAATGTCGCTGGCCACTCAGTTGATCATCGCCCACGAATCTGGCGCGGCCGCGACCGCTGACCCCCTCGGTGGCTCCCTGTTCGTCGAATCTCTCACCAATGACATCGAAGAAGCGGCGATGGAATACATCACCCGCATCGATGAGATGGGTGAGGGCTCAATGCGCAACGGCATACTTCGCGCCATCACCTCAGGATATATCGAGCGCGAAATCGCCCGGTCTGCCTATGAGTACCAGCGAAGCATCGAGTCCGGCAGACAGGTCATCGTCGGACTCAACCAATACCAGTCAGAGACCCAACAGAAGCTGGAGCTGTTCCAGTTCGACCCAGAGGAAGAAGAGTGGCAGAAGGCCCGCCTCGCGGAAGCCCGCGCCAAGCGCAGCTCCGCTGACGTCCGCAGTGCTCTCTCTGCACTGAAACAGGCTGCGAAAAACGACGCCAACCTCATGCCAGCCACCCTCGAGGCGGTATCCGCGATGGCCACCGAGGGTGAAATCCTCGACACCTTCCGCGACGTTTACGGCGAATACGTCGACCCCGGCGTCTTCTAGGTACGCCCGCACCATAGATATCAATATGCACAGGCATCTGGATTAGGCAAAAAAAGAGTTAGGCTCCAATAATTGACAATTCCTAACCACCAAACTCCCCCCAAAATCCTCCTGGCAAAGATGGGCCTTGACGGCCATGACCGCGGCGTCAAAGTCATCGCCAGGGCCATGCGCGACGCCGGCCTCGAAGTCGTCTATATGGGCATGCGCGTCACCGCCGACCAGATCGCCCAGACCGCCCTGCAGGAAGACGCCGATGTAGTCGGCATCAGCATCCTCTCCGGCGCGCACATGCGGCTCATGCCTCGCCTCACCAAGGCCCTCGACGATCGCGGCCTGCAGGGCGAGGTGCTCCTTCTCGTTGGCGGCACCATACCCGAAGACGACGTAACTCCCCTCCAGGAGATGGGCATACACGGCGTGTTCCCGGTTGGCAGCTTCACCTACGATATGATCGACTTCATCTACGCCAACCACCGTCGGGATGGGTAGGCCAGGAACCACGGCATGACTGAACCGATTTGGCCTCCACGCTACCCAACAGACTACGTCCCTCCATTGACGCAGGAGCACTGGTCTCCCGCGATCGAGACCATGCCCCCGGAGGAACGGGATGGCCTCATTCTCGCCAAGCTTCGTGAGCAGGTCCGCTACGCTTACCGTAACTCCGGCTTCTACAGAGAATTCTACGCCGACGCTCCTGTAGATCCTGAAAACCTGCAGAGTCTCGAAGAGTTCTCCCATCTGCCCATCCTCTCCAAGGAAGACATCCGGAGCGAACAGGAAGAGAATCCTCCCTACGGACGCTTCCTTTGCGTACCGCCAACCGACGTCTTTCGTGTCCACGGCACTTCCGGCACCACCGGCCGTGCCACCGTGTTTGGCATCGGCAAAGACGACTGGGACCGCATCGCCGAGGCCCACGCTCGCATTCTGTGGGGCGCCGGTCTCCGTCCCGACGACCTCGTGATGGTCGCGGCGGTCTTCAGCCTTTACGTTGGCAGCTGGGGTGCCTTGGTCGGTGCCGAGCGCCTTGGGGCTACGTGCTTCCCATTTGGCGGCGGCGCGCCAGGCCAGACGGAACGGGCTGCGGAGTGGGCCGCTATGGTGAGGCCCACCGCCCTATACGGCACGCCTTCCTACGCCCTATACCTCGCCGAGACCGCCCGCCAGATGGGACTTGACCCGCTCAATGACTTCGCTTTCCGATTTATGTTCTTCTCCGGTGAGCCGGGAGCCAGCGTGCCTGCCACCCGCAGGCTAATCGAAGACACCTACGGCTGCTATGTCGTAGACCAGGGCAGCATGGCGGAAATGACACCCTGGATGAGCAACTCGGGCTGCCGCCATCTTTCCCAGGGAATGCACCTCTGGCAGGA
Organism: Dehalococcoidia bacterium; assembly: GCA_963667415.1. GTDB lineage: Bacteria > Chloroflexota > Dehalococcoidia > Lucifugimonadales > UBA3495 > VXOI01. Next base: position 3,062,362 of record OY763410.1, read on the forward strand.
CATCGTCTACACCGAGTTGGTCGACCCCGAGACTAGGCTCAATCTGCCCATGGGCTCGGAAGGGGTGCCAGTCTATTCCCACACCGAGCGCACATCACAGCCCATGATCCGGTACTGGTCCGGCGACATTGCCCAGTGGCAGATGGACGACTGTCCCTGCGGCCGTACCTACCCGACCCTCACCCGCGGCATCTACGGGCGGGCCGACGACATGATCATCGTCCGCGGTCAGAATGTCTTCCCTTCCCGAATAGAGGACATCCTGCGGAGTATGGACGCATTCGGCGGCGAATTTCGCCTCCTGCTCGAACGGGAACGCGGAGAGCTCGATCGCCTAACCGTACAAACTGAGGTTCTCGCCGAGACATTTGCCCTTCGCGAAACAGACCCCTCTGCCCTTGTCCCAGTGCAAGAGGAAATATCGGACGCCCTTCGCCGTGCTCTCGGTGTCGGCGTGGCCGTTGAATTGAAACCGGCCGGTGAGTTCGAGCGTACACAGTTCAAGGCCCGTAGAATCATCGACCGCCGCACCATCTGATGACCGGACCTCATCCATCACATCGGCAGCTTTGAAATGACTTCACGGCGCCAGCCCTGGGCCACGCTGAATCACGATCTGGGCGAAACTGTAGACATCGTCCGGGAGACCGTGCGCCAGTTCACCTCCGCCGAAATTGCGCCTCGCGCCGAGGAAATCGACCAGAGCAACGAGTTTCCCCGCGACCTCTGGCCGCGGTTGGGCGACCTGGGTCTGCTCGGCATCACTGTCTCCGAGGAATACGGAGGCGCAGACTTGGGCTACCTGGCCCACACAGTCGTCATGGAAGAGCTCTCTCGCGGTTCCGCCAGCGTGGGTCTCAGTTATGGCGCCCACTCCAACCTGTGCGTAAACCAGATATACCGCAACGGCTCCGATGACCAGAAACGGCGCTACCTGCCGCCCTTGGTGAGCGGAGAACACGTGGGCGCGCTTGCCATGAGTGAACCGGATGCCGGCTCCGATGTGGTCAGCATGCGCCTGCGTGCCGAGAAGCGCGGCGACCGCTACATCCTCAACGGCAGCAAGATGTGGATCACCAATGGCCCCGAGGCTGATACGCTGGTCATCTATGGCAAGACTGATCCGGACGCTGGTTCTCGGGGCATCACTGCGTTTCTTGTCGAGAATGGCTTCCCGGGTTTCCACCCTGCTCCCAAGTTGGACAAGCTGGGAATGCGCGGTTCCAGCACCAGCGAGCTCATCTTCGAAGACTGCGAGGTCCCCGAGGAAAACGTCCTCGGCCAAGAAGGGCGCGGCGTTGCCGTCCTCATGAGCGGCCTCGACTACGAGCGCCTCGTGCTCACCGGCGGCCCATTGGGCATTATGCAGTCCTGCCTCGACACCGTCGTTCCCTACGTCCACCAGCGGGAGCAGTTCGGCCAGCCCATCGGCGAGTTCCAGCTGATTCAGGCCAAGCTGGCGGATATGTACACCTCCCTGTCGGCCTGCCAGTCCTACACCTACGCCGTGGCCCGCGCCGCCGACCGCGGCCAGATCTCACGCAAGGACGCCGCCGGCTGCCTTCTGTTCTCGGCCGAACGGGCCACCCAGATTGCTCTCCAGGCAATCCAGACCCTGGGCGGCAACGGCTATACCAACGAGTTTCCCGTCGGCCGCCTCCTCCGCGACGCCAAGCTCTACGAGATCGGCGCAGGCACCAGCGAAATCCGCCGTATGCTCATCGGACGCGAACTCTTCCGGGAGTCAGAATGATGCCCCTGCGATTGGCCGTCCTCATTTTCGCCAGTGTCCTCCTGGCCTTGTCCGCGGCGGCCTGCTCATCGGACCCTGCTACCATGCCCCCCTTTGTCATCAATCCTCCCCCCACGGAAACGCCGGTTCAACCTGGCTCAACTTTGGCGCAGACTCCAACTTCGACGCAAGAATCTCCGACGCCTGGAGAATCTCCGACGTCCGACCTGCAGACCCCATCTCCGACAGCTCGCGATACCGCGGCAGACCCCACCGAGACGCCCGAGTATCCTGTCCAGCCGTCTTCACTGAATGCCGACGACCTCGGCCATCTGCCCGATGACCCCACCGCGTTGATGCTCGCCACTCTGGACCGTCCCCTTGCCGAGGTCGGACGCAAAATGGCCTATACTCACAATCCCGCTTTCATCCCGGTCCTGATGGAATTCATGCGCTTCCAGCAGAACGATGAAGCGCAGCTGACCCTGTCGTCCTTCCTGGTGCGCATCCGCGACCGGATTCCCGAAGAGGAGTTTGCCATCGTTCCCCAGGAACAGGGTAACTGGGGATTCTGGGTGCAGTGGCTCTCCAGTCATCCAGAGGTCACTCCTCCATTCGGCTTCGACGGCTGGAAGGGGAGGCTGTTCAGCTACATTGATGAGCCGATGGGCGCTTTCATGTACGACGGCGTCCCTACCACCATTCGCCTCGAGGAAATTGTCTGGGGCGGGGTGAAGCGCGACGGCATACCTGACCTGCGTTTCCCCCAAGCCCTGGCTCCGGAAGATGCCAACTACCTTGAGCCCGGGGACCGGGTCTTTGGCGTCTCCATCAATGGCGAGCACCGCGCCTACCCCCTCCGAGTGCTGAACGCCCACGAGATGGCCAACGACGTTCTGGGAGGCGTGCAGTTCGCACTGGCCTATTGAACCCTCTGCGGATCTGGAATCGTGTATTCCAGCCACTTCAACGGCCAGATATCGGAGTTCGGAACTTCCGGCATGCTCTACCGCAGCAACAAGCTGATGTACGACCGGAACACCGAAACCCTGTGGCACCAGTTCCTCGGCATTCCGGTGGTCGGCCCCCTGGCCAGCACCGGAATCCAGCTGGAAATACTCCCCAACGTGCTCACCACCTGGGAAGAGTGGCTCGCTGACCATCCCGACACGTCGGTCATCAGCAATGACACAGGCGTCTATCCCGCCACCTTCTACACTCCCGAAGAAGACACTTCGTCCATCTATTTCTCGTACCGGGTAGACCCCGGCACCATGTTTCCAGTCGCTGAAATCGATGACAGTGTCCTGGTCAAGGAACAGGTATTTGGCTTGACCTTCGGCGACGCTGCCCGTGCCTACCGCCGTTCCGAGGTGTCGCTGGCCGGGGTGGTCAATGACTCTGTCGGCGGTCAGGACGTGGTTCTCGTCGCGCTGGAAGGCGGTCGGGGAGCCATTCGCGCTTACGACGGCGGCGACCTGAACTTCGAGGCAAGCGGCGCAGGCACCCTGCTGGACAACAACGGGCAGGAGTGGCGAATCCTCGAGGACTCGCTGGACAACGTCCAGGACCCGGGCAAGATCCTGCCCCGACTGCCGTCCCGTGATGCCTACTGGTTCGGTTGGCAAGCCTTCTACCCTCACACCGACCTATATACGCCGTAGCTCCTGCTGCTGTCGTTTCCGTTCTCCGATTCCCAATCGCCGGGATTGCGCCTACAATGTGTGCGGCCAAATCCGGTTACGATTTCGGAGGTGAACTATGCCCAGAAACACACCCACCCTGACCCTGGCGGAAGCGGAGGCCATTCTCGCGGGGGCCAAGGCCAAGGTGCTGGAATTGGGAGTCAATATGAGCATCTCGGTGGTTGACCCCCGCGGGGACCTGATCACCATGATGCGCAGCGACGGCGCTTCCTGGCGGACGCCAGCAATCTCACGGGCCAAGGCCGTGGCCGCGTCCTGCTTCGGGCGCGCCAGCGGCGAGTTGACCGAGAACGCCCTAGCCCCTGTATTTCGCGGACTGATGGCGATGGAGGGCGGCCACATGATCCCCGGCCAGGGCGCCCTGCCCGTCTTCAGCGGAGGAGTGCTGGTGGGCGCCGTTGGCGGCAGCGGCGGCACCGCCCAGGAAGACGAGGACTGCTCCCTCGCCGGCATCCAGGCCGCCGGCCTTTCGGCCACCGCCTAGTTCGGTCAGCGGGTCTCTACCGAAACGAAAGGGGCAGGTGTTGGACCTGCCCCTCATTCGTGACCAAATGTACGAAGACTAGCGCGTCTGGTACACCTGGAACCGGTGCCGGTTGGTCTCGACCACGTAGAGGCGACCGTCCCGGTCCAGCGACACTGCCACCGGCCCCCAGAAGTAGGGCTCTGTCTGCGATGAAATGTGGTAAGGCGTGTTCAGGTGAGGCGGCAGGTCCGGGCTCAGGTTGGAGTTCTGTCTTTCCGCCGCTTCCTCCGGGTTCGCGTCGAAGTACTCCTGGGCCCACTTGGAGACTGTGGCCTCTCCACGCAGCAGCGCCTCGAAGCGCCCCTCGGCATCGAGAATCTGCACGCGCTCGTTACCCCAGTCCGCCACGTAGATGTGGCCTTCGCCGTCCACCGCAACCTGGGTGGGACGCTGGAACTCGCCCTCGCCGTAACCCGGTGTGCCGAAGGATGCCAGGAAGGCCCCGTCAGCCGTGAACTTCTGTATGCGATCGTTGCGCCAGTCGGCGACATATACGTTGCCCGACGTGTCCGTAGCCGCGCCCCAGGGCAGGTTGAATTGCCCGTGGCCGCTTCCCAGCGAACCCCACTGGCCCAGGTAATGCCCCTCGGAATCGAATTTCTGCACCCGGGCGTTGTGCTGGTCCACCACGTAGACCACGTCGCCGGGCCCAGCCGCCACCCCGGCGGGACCATTGAACTCGCCATCGCCGCGCCCGGGTGATCCCCACTTGCGCAGGAACTGCCCTTCGGAATCGAACACCGTGACCCGGTGATTCTGCTCGTCGGTCACGTACAGCCTGTCCTGGCTGTCGAAGGACATGGCAACGGGCCACCGGAACTGGGTATCGCCACTGCCCGCGCCGTCGCCGAACTCAAACAGGTAGTCCTCGTTCAAATCGCATACGCCGATGCGTATGCCGGAGGCACGGGCCGGGTCGCAGCGATTGAGCACGAATATCCGCCCGTCGCCGCTCACGGCCAGGTCGAAGGGATTCGCGAATCCTCGTCCGTTCAACCCATTGTTGACGATACCGATGGTCTTAACGTATTCCACCGCAATGGTGGAAGCTTTTGCCTGGGTAGTCAAAGCCTTGACTCCAACACTCCCCTACAGGGATCAGATGAATTACGCCAGTTGGTACTCACGGGTCGCCGCGATGAGGCGCAGCATGTTACCCACCCGCTTCTCGGCGTCGTCGCCGGGTTCGCGGTCCCGCAGGTCCAGCTCGCCGAGGCTGGATGCGTAGTCCACCAGCACCGAGCGAGTGTCATCGCCGACAGTGATTGGCCCCAACAGGTCGACGCAGCCGTCGGCGAACTCCGCGGGCGACAGTACGCCCTCGTTCCTTTCGGCAAGGCGGTCTATGATGGACCGCACTCCGGGGCTATCCACGTTGGACAGCTCTTTGGCGGCGAAGTTCACCCGCTCCACCAGCGAGCCGCTGTCGATCCACTCGACACCCTCGTGCCAGCCTTCGACGGTGGGGGGCTGCAACAGGCCCTGGCCCATGTACAGCATATTGTTGGACACCTTTTCGATGCCCAGGGTCGGCGTCTGGTAGCTGCCCGCCATGCGGATGGCACCGACCACCAACTCCACCGGGCCCTTCACGCGAGCGAACCGGGCCTCGTCGGACCGGAAGTACTCGGAGTTGAACAGGGTCCGTAGCACGTTCTTTATATCGTAGCCGGACTCGAAGTAGGTCTCCTTCATCGCATCAATGGCGCGCCGGCCAACATCCGTGACCTCGTCGGCCGCGAAGAACTGGAACAGGCGGGTGCAGATGAACTCGGCCGTGGCGTCCTGCTTTGCGATGATCTGGACGATGTCCTCGCCGTTGAACCTTCCGGTTTCTCCGAGAAAAGTCTTTTCGGTATCGTCGTGATCGCCCTCGCGATAGTCGAAGTGCCAGGCGATGCGGCCATAGGGCCAGATGGAGTCCTTCTGCGCTCGTACCGCCATGTACTCGGCGTTGCCCAAGGTCCAGCCGGTGAAGGCCTTGGAGCACTCCTTGATATCATTCTCGGAGTAGTTTCCGATGCCCATCGAGAACAGCTCCAGAAGCTCCCGGCCGTAGTTCTCGTTGATGGCGTCGCCGTGGTTGTCCTGGTTGTCCAGCCAGACCAGCATAGCCGGATCACGGGAGATCTCGATCAGCAGTTCGTCGAAGCGTCCCAGCCCGTTGCGGCGGAACATCTCGACCTGGTTAAGCTGCGAGCGCGCCTGGTTCAGCTTGGCGTAGCCCGTGGCGAACAGCCCGTGCCAGAACAGGGCCATCTTCTCTTCCAGCGGCTTGTCCGTGGAAATCATCCGGTACATCCAGTAAGCCGCCGACCCGGCCAGGTCGCGCAACTCCGACTGATCCACGTGGTAGCGACGAATCAGGTCGTCGGGCATGCTGCTGGAGTTGCTGGTGTCCAGCAGATCCTCCACCGTGGCCTCGTATCCCTGCTCCGCGCATCGCTCCAATTCGTCCCGGCTGGCGCCGAAACCGGCGCGCCGCATCAGGTGGGCCATCAGCGCAATGTTGTTGTCACTCATTCCAGACCCTCGCATTCAGGTTGATTGCGCCCTTGAATCTGAGTTCCGGTTCTATGCTCGAAGCAGGTCGAGCTGCTCGAACTGGCCATTGACGATGGGGTCAGGATCGAGCCCCATCCACTTGTCCAGGATGGCGGAGTAGGTGGACCGGAAGTCGTTGTTGGGGCGCAGATCGCCGTTGAGCTGGTCGGCCTCCGCCAGCGACGGGTACTCGCCATACAGCCCGCCGTTGACCGCACCGCCGATTAGAAATGCCACGCCGCCGGAGCCGTGGTCGCTGCCGGTGCCGTTGTCCTTGATGCGGCGGCCGAACTCGGAGAATATGAGTACCGCCGCGTCGTCTTCGCGGCCGTGCTCCTTCAGGTCGTCCATCAGGCTGCCCACCGCACCGGCGACGTCGTCCCACAGCGAAGCGTGCGTTATCAGCTCGCCGGAGTGGGTGTCGAAGCTGCCGTGCTGCGTGTAGTAGACCTTCGTGCCGAGGTCGGCCAGGAACACCTGCGCTATGCTCTTCACGTTCTGGGAAAGCGAATCGCTGCGGTACTCCACGTTGGAAGAATACTGTTCGGGAGCGGTGCGGAGGATGTCGGCACCCACGTAGGCGTCCTGTCCCGTCTTGCTCAGCAACGACATCACCGGGTCCCGCCCGGCCACATTGCCATACATCCGGGCGAAGGCCTCGAGGGTGAACATCCGCAGTTCTTCATCTTCGATGTCGGGGAACAGACCGTAGGTCGCCAGGTCGCCCACCGAAGCGACCGAAACGCCGGGGCACCCGAGCGCGCGGGGAAGGCCACGACCGAAGTTGACCGCGGTCAGCACGTTCTCGCCCTGAGGGTCGATGTCCCGGATGGCGCGGCCCAGCCAGCCCTCGCTGCCGATGGCGTCGGGCTCGGCGGTGTGCCAGATGTCCATCGCGCGGAAGTGGGAGCGGTTGGGGTTCTCGTAGCCGATGCCGTTGATGACGGCCACCTTGCCCTCGTCCCAGAGCGTCTTCATCGGTCCCATGCTGGGGTTGAAGCCAATCTGGTCATTGAGGGGAATGACCTTGTCCTGAGGAATGTGCACCGTGGAGCGGGAATCGTAGTAGCGGCCGTCGGCGTAGGGAACCACCGTGTTGAGGTAGTCGTTCCCGCCCGAAAGCTGGATAACTATCAGTCCTTTTTCGCGCTTGGTAGTCGTCATCAGCAGAATCCTCTTGCCTTTTGCAGGATTGCTCTAAATTTACTATGCGCGGCGAATTCCGGCAAGCTCAGGGAGCGGAGCGCAAGGCACTGGTCCGGCACGAAACTTTGTCTCCCGGGGCACTCTCTCGCGTAGGGGTGTAACAAAATGTAACACTTTGTAACATCTTGTATCATCGGCGGAGTCTGGACGAGGTCGAAAGGACCGGTAAGACGGGCGAACGAGAGCTTGTCAGCAGAGTGGACCATGCCAATTATGGTATAGAGGCGCACCGCAATTCTGCAAGCAATAAATGTCACTGGCGATTAGTTGAAGACTGGAGCGGGGACCGTATATGGAGCGAGGCGAGGCCCGGCCGCACCGCTTCCGGACACACAGTGCTCTCTATATCCTTATGTTGAAGATGCTGCGCCCTTCCTTGCGCAATTCGGGTTGGAAGTCAGGGTGCGAGATGGCGATGAGCTCCTCCGCCCGCTCCCGCAGCGACTTGCCCCGCAGATGCGCGATGCCGTGCTCGGTAACCACGTAGTCCACCATCGTCCGCGGGATGGTGACCGCGGCGCCGCCGGGCAGTGCAGGCACGATGCGCGACACCCGCTCGCCATCGACGAGGCTCGACGACGGGAGCACCGAAATCGACCGCCCGCCCTTAGAGTAGTTGGCGGCGATGGAGAAGGCCGTCTGCCCTCCGACTCCGCTCCAGATGGTGCTGCCGATGGTCTCGGCGGCCACCTGCCCGGTGAGGTCGATCTGCAGTGCGTTGTTGATGGCGACGAGGTTGTCCTGTTGCATCAGGTACCGGACGTCGTCGATGTAGCCGAACTCATACAGCTCGAAGGCCGGGTTGCCGTCAATGATCGCCATGTCTTCTTCGGGCACCACGGCGATGCTGGCAACCACCTTGCCTTGATGACGGGTCTTGTGCTTGCCGGTGATGACCCCGTCACGCACCAGTCCCGCAATCCCGCCGGTGATGATCTCCGTCTGTATCCCGAGGTCCTGCTTCTCGCCGAGAAAGGCGCCCATGGCCGAGGCGACGGTGCCTATACCTATCTGGATGGTGTCGCCGTCGTTGATCAGTTCCGCCGCCACCAGCGTTCCGACCACTTCGGTAACGAGGTCCTCTTCCTCCGACCTTGGCGCTACGGGAAGCACCCCGCTGGGGGCCGCGGCCTCGCATATCCGGTCAAGCTGCGAGAGGTGGACGTAGTTGTCGCCGCCGGTGCGGATGAAGTTCTCGTGCACCTCGGCGATGACCGTGCCGGCGTTCCTGCAGAAGGTGGGCGAGAAGAACACGCCCGGCCCGAAGCTGCAGAAGCCATGCCGGTCGGGCGGCGAGACCGGCAGCATGTACACGTCGGGGCGCTCGACGAAACCGTCGGGAGGGAGGTCGGCTCTCCAGCGGGCCACGGGGCGGTACTCGACTCGACCGGCGTTCACCATCTGCCGGTCGGCAGGCGTGGCGTAGAGATCCTGCAGCGCGAAGGGCCCTTCGTCCTCCGGTTGGATCCATGGGAACAGGGGCGCCGGATGGTCCACGCGCACATCGCTCAACTCGCTGCGCCTGTCGTACAACGCCTGGCACAGCGTGAAGGGGGTGCAGTTGATAGCGGCGACGGCCACGACGTCCCCGGACTTCACCGTCTGCACCGCCTCGGCAGGGGTCATCAGCTTGTCGGACACCATCTCTCTCCAGTTCATCGCCGTTCATCTCCTTACGGTTGACTGCGTGGAAGCACCGGCTGATATCAAGATGGTTACATCAGGGGAAGCGTGGTTTATAATCTCTTCGCCTGTCTATGTTATGATAAACAAAATTCCCCAACGCAGGGGAGGAACGCGTTATGGTGACTTTGCCTGAATCGTCCCACATTGTCCACACTGAGTACGATACCGTGTTTCTGCACGACCAGGAGGTGCAGAAAGAGGACTTGCGTCGCCTGTACGAGAACGCCAAGCGTGACCAGTGGAACGCGTCCACCTACATCGACTGGGACAAGCCCGTGGACCTGGAACAGGGCTTTGTCGCCGATGAACTGATCGACATCTACGACTCCCCGTACTGGCACAAGATGAACGCCGCCGAGAGGCAGGAGATGAACCGCCTCTTCTCCGCTTGGCGCCTGAGCCAGCTGCTCCACGGTGAGCACGCGGCCGTGCTGGTCTGCTCGCAGCTGGCGAACGTCCTGCCGGACTCCGACACCAAGTTCTTTATGTCGACCCAGGTGATGGACGAAGCCCGCCACACCGAGTTCTTCCAGCGCTACCTGCACGGGCGGGTGGGGCAGGTTTACGGCCAGGCCGACGTGGGCCGGGAGCTCTTCGACTACATCCTCAGCGACCCGCGCTGGTACATCAAGGTCATTGGCCTGCAACTGGTCGGCGAGACCTTCGCCGTCGCGCTGTTCAAGATGCTGGCGGAGACCGCCAAGGACGAACTGCTGCGGGAGGGCTGCAAACTCATCCTCCGCGATGAGTCCCGGCACATGGGCTTCGGGATGCTCAGCCTGCCGGAGCAGGTGCAGCAGCTTTCACCGAAGGAACGCGAGGAGATGGAGGATTTCACCATCCACTTCCTTCGCAACACCCTGACCGGTGGGTTCCCCAAGGAAGCCTACCTCGACATGGGCTTCAACATCCACGAGATCGACGACATCCGCAAGATGCGCCGCGACCGCGCCCAGAGCAGCGACTTCATCATGTTCCGGCAGCTCTTCAAGAGCGAGATGCACAACACCCTGGTGAACAACCTGTTCAAGTGCGGTGTGCTCAGCGAGAGCGTCCGCGAGCGTCTCGAGAACGAGCTGCGGGTCGACGTCGAGGGCAACCTGCCGGGGGACTAGAGGGTGGGCCATTTGTTGGAAGTGGGCCAGAAAGCAGGGCGGCGCGGCCTTACACCTGAAATTCTACAGTCCATACTCGACGAAGCCTAACCGGCGACGGATTCGACACCAATGCGGTCATCAGCACCGTCCCGTTCAGCGAGACTGTGCTGGATTCGGCCTTCTTGCGCTGGCCTTAGTCAGCGATGCGACCGTGTGCTGGGTGTACCTCAACTGCATCCTGTCTGATGACTATGAGGCGGCCCCGATCTCGCTTGGCCCGGGGACCTCGTTGCCCGTCCTTGATTGTCCCTGCGCTACCATTTACCCTTGAAGAAGTTGAATCCTTCAGGACGGTGCCCGATGCACGTAGGTATGTCCACGGTGTTCCAGAACCCCGACAAGCGGATTTCCGACTACGAGGTCTACCGCAACGAGCTGCGCCTGGCCGACCTCGCCGAGCCTCTTGGTTACGAGTCCATCTGGGGCGTGGAGCACCACTTCACCGACTACACCATGTGCCCCGACGTGCTGCAGTTCCTGTCCTACATGGCTGGCCGCACCGAGCGGGCGAAGTTGGGCTCCATGGTCGTGGTGCTGCCGTGGCACGACCCGGTGCGCGTTGCCGAAGAGTTCGTGATGCTCGATAACCTGAGCGACGGACGCGTTGTTGTTGGTGTCGGTCGGGGCCTGGCCCGCGTGGAATATGAGGGCTTCAGGCTGGACATGAACGAGTCCCGCGGTCGCTTCAACGAGTCGGCGGAAATGCTGGTCAACGCGCTGGAGCATGGCTTCGCCGAGTTCGATGGCGAGCTGGTACACCAGCCCAGGGTCGAGATTCGCCCCAATCCATTCCGGTCCTTCGAGGGGCGCACCTACGCCGCAGCCATCTCTCCCGAGTCCAGCCTCGTCCTGGCCCGGCTGGGAGTTGGAGTCCTCATCATTCCACAGAAGCCCTGGAACGACGTGCAGTCCGAGCTGGCCACGTACCGCTCCACCTACCAGGAAGTCAACGAGGGCGAGCCGCCCGCGCCCGTAGTGGTCACCTTCGCCTTCTGCGACGAGGACGAGGAGAGAGCCGCGGAAATGTCCCGCAAGTACGTTGGCGGGTACTGGGACTCGGTAATGAAGCATTACGAGTTCCGCAACGACCACCTGAAGACCACGCGCGGCTATGAGTACTACGGCAACTTCACCGACAAGATAAACACCTACGGTGACCGCGACGTCACCGACTTCTTCGTCAACCTGCAGGTCACAGGCACTCCGGAACAGTGCTACCAGAAGGTCATGGACATCCACGGCTACACTGGAACCGACTCGCTGGTAGCTGCCTTCAGCTACGGCGGGATGCCCTACGACGACGCCGAGCGCAGCATGCGTCTCTTCGCCTCCGAGGTGATGCCGGAGCTCAAGAAGTTCGAGCCCACTCCTCCCTGGGACTAGCCGACTCCCTCAGCGCAACTCGCGTCCATTGCAAAAAGAGGGCCGGCGAAATGCCGGCCCTTTCTCTTTCTGGAATCCCGGATAGTGGGTAGCGCACAAAAAGCGCTATTCTCCGGCGTACCTTGTGGCTTCACCCGGAGCCTCGCCACGGGGTCGCCAGGCGAATCTTTCGGCATAGCGGTTCGGTTTGCCCTCGACCACGTCAGCCGTGACCTTGCCGAGCACCGGCGTGAACTTGAAGGCGTGCCCGCTCCCGCCGGTGGCAATGCTGAGACCCTTAACCTGCGGATGCCGCGTGATGTAGAAGTCCGCGTCCCACGTGTCGTTGTAGAAGCAGGCCCTGCTGCCCGCCAGCGGCGCGTTCGCCAGTTCCGGAAGCGAGTGGGAGAGGAACTCCCGGCACGACTCGATGACCGCATCATCGGCGTCCCTCGGGTCGTCGGCGTCCACCACCCGTCCCGGGCCGTGGTTGGCCATCTTCACCACGCCCTCGGCGTTGGCGGGAAAGCCGTACCACCCCGTTTTCGGAATGTCCGCGCCCCAAGGCGGGAAGGACGGCGGCCTGAATCGCTCCGGCAGCGTCGGGCGCAGGTACACCAGCGTCTGCGCCACCGGCGTCATCATGCCCTGCATCTCCCGCACCAGCCGCGGTGTCCACACCCCGGCCGCCACGAGCACCGCGTCGGCACGAACTTCATCACCATGGGCCGACCGGATGCCCACCGCTCGCCCGGCGTCAATCAGCAGCGTTTCGGCCCTGAACTCGGAACGCACTTCGATGCCGGCCGCCTGCGCCTCCGACGCCAGGAACGACACCGTCTCACCGGCCTCGGCCCATCCGCCCCGCGGGTTGTAGTAGCCGTCGGTGTAGTGTTCCGCGTTCCACAGCGGGAACCGCTCGGCGACCGAGCCGGAGTCCAGCCGCTCCAGCGGCCAACCTGCCGCCGTCAGCAGGTCGTACGACTGACGCTCCACCACACCGCCTTCCAGCGGGTGGCTGGTCAGCACCAGGAAGCCGTCCTCGTGGTACAGCGGACGACCCCGCCGGTCGTTCCACTCGTGCCAGCCCTCGATGGCCTCCGCCGCTAGGTCGCTGTACAGCTTGTCGTCGGCGTAATCCATCCGCACCATGCGGTTAACGTCGTTGGACGCTGCCAGCGGGTGCGGCACCGGCCCGGGGTCCACAACCGTCACGTCGTAACCCCTGCCGCGGAGTTCCAGGGCGCCGGACAACCCGAAGATTCCAGCGCCGGCTACAACTACGGAGCCTTGAGAAGCCATGAGTCCACTCCGCAGGGCCTACTGGCCCACCGCTTGAATTATGGTCTTGAGCTCGTCCACGCCCAGGTCTCCGAACTTTCGCCAGCCGCCGACAAGGTAGGTTGGTGTGCCGCCGATGCCGCTGGCCCGCGCCGTTTCGTTCGATTCGAGCACCGCCTCCCGGTAGTGGCCCGACTCCAGTCGCGGTCCAAGCTCGGACCAGTCTAGACCCGCCTTCTCGGCCAGTCCCTTTACGACCTCGAGACTACCCAGGTCCGCGCTCTCTTCCCAGTAGGCGGCCCCGGCAACGTGATGGAATTGGTCATCCAGACCGTGCTCCTTGGCGTACAAGGTCGCTTCGTGCACGTAGAGTGTGTTGGGCGACCACTGCGGGCGGCGCATAATCAGACCGGCTCCCCGGGCGCGCTCCTGCATCGCCGGATTCAGTTCCGTCTCAGTCTCGCCGTCGAACAACCGGCGCGGTTGGCCTTCCGGCGGACAGTCCGGCCGTAGCAGGAACGGCCTGCGGTCTATGGTGATGTCCAGTTCCTTGGCTACAATATCGAGCCTGCCCAGGCCCACATAGCAGAAGGGTCAAGTGTAGTCCTGCCAGACTGAGACCTCTACCGGATTCGATGCTGCCATCGTTTTACCTTCTCCATCCACATGAAATTAAGGGGACGCAGGGTTCTCTGCCTCCTGCGTCCCCGCTTGGTTCACTAATGATCAGTCGTCTGCCGGAGCAGGCACGCCAGCACCCGCGAAGGCGGCCCGCAACGCGGCGGTCGCCTCGTCCATCACCTGCCCGCTCTTGTCCATCACGCCCACCATGCCGAAGAAGCCGTGAATCATGCCGTCGTAGCGGCTGATGGTGGTATCCACACCCGCCGCCTGCAGGCGACGTCCGTAGGCTTCGCCTTCATCGCGGAGCGGGTCGAACTCGGCGGTGATGACCAGCGCCGACGGCTGCCCTGCCAGGTTTGCCGCCTTCATCGGTGCGGCATACGGGTTGGAAGCATCGGCGTCGCTGGCCAGGTAGGCTTCCCAGTACCAGATCATCGCATCGCGGGCCAGCAGGAAACCCTCGGCGTTTTCGGTATAGGAAGGCGTCTCGTAGTTGACCTCCGTAACCGGGTACACCAGCAGCTGGTGAACGATGTCCGGCCCGCCGCGGTCAGCGGCCATCAGCGAGATGGCAGCGGCCAGGTTGCCACCGGCGCTGTCGCCGCCAACTGCCAGACGCGATGCGTCGGCATTCAGGGCTGCCGCGTTTTCCACCGCCCACACGGTGGCGGCGTAGCAGTCCTCGGCCGGGCCGGGGAACTTGGTCTCCGGGGCAAGTCGGTAGTCGACGGACACCACCACGCAGCCCGCACCCTTGCACAGGTGCCGCGCCGTCGCGTCGGCCGACTCCAGGTCACCCACGACCCATCCGCCGCCGTGATACCAGGCCAGGATGGGGAATGGGCCACTCCCCTCGGGAGTGTAGATGCGCACCGGAACATCGCCGTCGGGTGCGGGAATCATGGCGTCCCTGACTGCCCCGACCTCTGGCCCGGCGGGACGGGGACGGGCGGCGGCGTTGATGCGCGCCTGTTCAGGAGAAACTTCCCACACCGGCGGGAGACCCAGGGAGTTGACCGTGTCGATTACTGCTTGAGCTTGCGGGTCCAACGGCATAATGCGCCTCCGAATCTGTTTGACTTTATGTTGAAGGGTTACCGGTCAGTTGGGCGTCCAGGCCAGACCGCGAACCTCGCTGAACTCGCGGGGCAGCTTGACCCACCAGTCGCCTCCGTCTGCGGTCGCGTAGATCTGTCCGTAGTGGCTGCAGCACAGGATGAAGTCGGCGTCCGACGAGTGAGTGGCGAACGCCCACATCGGCGTGTTGGGCTCTTGCGGCAGCGCCATCCTCTCCCAAGACTTGCCACGATCGGTGGAGCGCTGGATTGCCCCGGTTACGCCGAAGGGAGAGTCGCCTGTCGCCACCAGCAGCGTGTTCGGATCGTCCTGCTTCACCGTGATGCCCCGGCAGTAGCGCAGCGGGAACGAGTCGCGCACTCCCAGTCCCTGCCAGCTCTCGCCGGTGTCGGTGCTTGCGAACACCTCGCCGGGCGTGCTGGTGAAGACGGTCACGTCCGCTCCCGCGCTGACGGTCATGCCGTGGATGTCGGGGTCGTTCAGGCCGCCGTTGATGCGCGTCCAGGTATCGCCGCCGTCCACGCTGCGTCGCACGCCGTCGACCTCCACGCCGGCCCAGACCACGCTGCTGTTGCTGGGGTCGACCTCCAGTGCGGTGACGCGAGGCACGCGCACGTTGGGACATTCCTCGGCCATATCGACGTTCAGCTGCTCCCAGCTCTGGCCGCCGTCCGTGGAACGGAACAGCGCCGAAGGGCTGGTGCCGGCAAAGATGACCGACGGGTCGGCCGGGCTGACCGCGATGTTCCAGACATGCATCGAGTTCATCGGCGAGTCGAGGCGCTCGAAGGCCCTGCCCCGGTCGGTGCTGCGGAAGATGCCCTCGTCCGTCCCCGCGTAGACCACAGCGGGATCCGTGGGGTCAACCTTCAGACCGAAAACCTTCGTATCGCCCCAGATTCCCCCGGCGCGCCCGTAGTTGCGTCCGCCGTCGTGGCTGACCCACAGACCGGCTCCGATGGTTCCCACAAGGATCGAAATATCTTTCGCCATGAAAGCCCCTCCCTTATATGAGGTTCCTTTCCCCTATGGAAGAACGGCGGCTCACGCTTTGAACGTTGCGAAAACCTTGTTCGACGTGAACACCCGCGACTCGACGAAGTCCATGCTGTCCGGCTTCGCGCCCAGCTCCGACATCGCTCCCAGCATGCAGGCCCAGTTCAGCAGCTCGTGCTGTCCCGATGCCTCCATCTCGGCGGTAGTGCGGGATCGCCACGCATCGTAGTTGCCCTGCTTCAGCTCCTCGTAGAGCGCCCGGTCAGCCGGGACGTCCGGCCACAGGTAGTTGTTCTTGGCCGTGAGGAAGGCGTGGGACCAGCTCGACGACGCCACCAGCGCCACGCGGTACGGCGAGTCGCGCAGCACCCGCGCGAGCGACGCGCCGACTTCCATGCAGCGCTTCGGCGACGGGCCCGGCGGGTCGGGCTCCAGCGTCTGTCCGTTGACCTTGTGCGGCAGGATGCCGCCGCGGTTGCTGATGACTGCCCGACCGTAGCAGTTCACGGCGAAGGGAATGACCGGGAAGTCGAATCCCTCGCGGTCATAATCAAGGTAGAGCAGCGTGTTGATGAAGGCGTGGGCCAGCCCCGGCTCATGCAGCGGCTTGTAGGCGTAGGCCATGTCCACGCCCGAGTCCAGCAGCCCTGCCGCCATGTACCGCGCCGCCTCGGGGTGCCCGCGATAGTTGAACACCTTGTCCGCAGGTTCCTCCCACACGTTGCGTCGAGGGGTGCCGTGCCTCATGAACGGCGTGCACTGGAACCCCTCGTAGGCGAGGATGCAGAAGGGCGGGATAATGTCTTCCCGGAAGTTCTCGTACTGGTCGTCGCCGAATACGATGACAAAGTCAGGATTGAAGTCCAGTATTTCCTTGCGTACGCGCCTGAACCCTTCCACGAGCTTCGCCCGGTGAACGGCAGCCGACGCTATGCCCTGGTCGTCGCCGTATTCCGCCCGCATCGGTTCCGGCCAGTTCAGCGGGTTCTTGAGTTCTTCCGGCAGTCGCTCGTCGCGGTTCAGGGTCACGTTGATGGGGAAACCGCGGTCTTCGTCCGGAGTGATCAGCGGCGGGTAGTGAGTGCAGCCGACGCCTATGATTTCGGCCATCGAACTCCTCCTGTTTCAGTGGAAAAACTCGCCCGGTTCGCGTTGGCTAATGATAGCAGACGGTGAGGCGGGCGGCACCGTCATCTGGCTCTGACCGCCTAGTCCATCGACAGCACGATCTTGCCGAAGTTGGCGTTGCTTTCCATCAGCCGGTGCGCCTCCGACGCTTCGGCCAACGGAAAGACCGTATCCACAATTGGTTTGATGGCACCGGAGGCTATCAGCGGGAGCACGTGGCGTTTGATCTGGTTGGTGACCTCGATCTTCTCCTCGATGGGCCGCGAACGCAGCACCGTCCCAGTGATCCGCAGGCGCTTGAACATCAGGGGACGCAGGTCGGCCTCGATGCCGCCGCCGCCCATGGTGCCGACCAGCACCATCCGTCCGCGGAGGGCCATCGACGCCAGGTTGCGCTCCCAGTAGTCGGCCCCGATGACGTCCAGCAGCACGTTCACGCCGGCCCCGCCGGTATGTTCACGCACCACCGCGCTGAAGTCCTGTTCGCGGTAGTTGATGCCCACGTCCATCCCCAGCGCGGAGGCCTGCTGCAGCTTGTCCTCGCTGCCCGCCGTGCCGAACACGAACGCCCCGGTGTTGTGGGCCAGCTGCACCGCCGCCGTGCCCACGCCGCTGCCGGCCGCGTGGACCAGCACCGACTCGCCCATGGCGAGGTCGCAGTGGTTGAACAGCGCGTCGTAGGCGGTGAAAAACACCTCGGGGACCGCCGCCGCTTGCACGAAATCGAGATTGTCCGGTATCCGCATCGCCATCCGGGAATGCGTAACCACCCGGGAGGCGTATCCGCCACCGCCCAGCAGGCCAAATACGCGGTCGCCTTCCTTAAGGTCGGTCACGTTCGCTCCGGTCCCCGCCACGACGCCCGAGAACTCCAGTCCCGGAATCTCGTCGGGGCTGCCCGGCGGTGCGGGATACCCGCCCTGCCGCTGCAGGGTGTCGGCCCGGTTCAGCGCCGACCCCTTGATGTCGACCAGCACATCATCGGGCCCAGGCACCGGGTCCGGCCTTTCCTGGACTTTGAGGACTTCGGGACCGCCCGGCTCGGTTATCACAACAGCGCGCATAAATTCCAACACCCACAGAAAAATTGACCCTGACAAGTCTACCACCCGGCAAAAGAAAACGGCCCCGGCATTTCGCCGGGGCCGAGGGACTCACTTGTCCGGTGAGCCTAGTTGCCGTTGGTGCCCGAACGAGTCGCTATGTACTCCTCCGCCAGGCGTCGGCCCGTCTCCCGCATCAGCTTCTCGTCCTCCTCGGGTGTCGCCGCAGCGGGCATGTAGACCACGGTGTCGTTGCAGTAGGTCGAGAAATGGTCGCCTTCCAACTGCGCGTGGGAGGCCAGTTCTTCACCGCCCTGCACCGCGCGGATGCCACGCCGCAGTTGGCGACGGAACATGGTGATGCCACGATCGGTGGCGCCGAGGTGCTCCATGCCGTGAATGGCGATGGGCCGCTGCGTGACCTGCGCTTCGTAATCGCCTGGCTGCAGCTGCTGCTCCCGTGGGTCGTCGGATACGGGGAGCTGGGCCGGCAGCATCTGGCTGCGGTCCAGCCACCACGCCGGCTCCTTCTCCTCGGACTCCGAGATGTGGCGTAGCTCCAGCAGCATGGTGCTCTCGTTGTCCCGGGGCACGATCCACCGGGTCATCATAGGGCCGTCGAACCCGTGCACGTCCCGGCCATCCTCCCAGATGGGTGCAACCTGCTGCAGGTTGGGCAGCACGTTTTCCACCGAGCGCACCCAGATGTTGTCGCCAACGCGTCGGGTGGCGATGTAGATGATTCCGGCGGGGGTCTCCATGAAGTCCAGGTTGGGCACCACGCCGAACTCGTCCGTGAACTGCGAGCCGCTGACGATGGTGTGCAGGAACGACGTATGCACCGGGTCCATCGCGTTCTCCAGGATCTGCAGCCAGTTGCACGGGTAGTCGTAGCGCTGCCCCGGCATCAGGCGATAGCCTTCCCGGTCGAAACTGTCCGGAATTGGGAAGGGTGGCATGTCTTCCGGCGGCCCCATGTAGGCGAATATGGTTCCGCAGAATTCGTGAATCGGATACGCGCCGTGGCACAACCGGTCCTTGAAGGTCGATCCCGCCGGTTCCCCGGGCGTCTCCAGGATCGTGCCGTCCACGTCGAACAGCCAACCGTGGTAGCAGCAGCGGATGCCCCGCTCCGACACCAGGCCGAACTCCAGCGACGTGCCGCGGTGCGGACAGTGGGCCTCCACTAGTCCAACCCGGCCGCTGAAATCCCGGAAGGCCACCAGTTCCTCGCCCAGGATTTTCAGCCCGACGGGAGTGTCGCCCAGTTCATCGGCGTAGCAGACCGGCTGCCAGAACCGGCGCAGGTACTCACCGCCCGGAGTCCCGGGCCCAACGTGGGTGAGTTCGTCATCCTCTTTGGGCACCTGCGAGTGATAGTAGCCGCCGTACTTGGTGGAAAGAAACGGAGCGCGAGTGGTTGCCATCATCTCCTCCTGTTTACCATTCTGCGGTTTACTCGCGAACGCCCACCCGGGCGAGTCCATTATGTTTGGGCGGGATTATATGTATCGCTCAATCCCCGGTCAACACAAACGGGAAGATGCCGGGTTCCTGCCCGCAGTCGTCATTCGATCTCGCCCGGTTCCTTAACCTGCTCCATCAGCTCATCGTTCCATTCACCTTCGGCTTCGAGTATGGCCTTCGCGTCATACTGGAAGGCCTCGATCAGGTTGTGAGAAAGGTAGACGTAAGTTCCGGGCTGGCGAATGGTGTGAATTGACGCCCCGGCGGAACCGGCCGCTATGTCCCACGTCTCCAGGTCCAGGTCCGGCGGATTGTTGAAGCTTCCCCGCTCCCAGACATAGTCGCCATGCCCACCGATGAGGTCCGGGTATGACTGCCGGTTGGCTTGGGAATGCACTATCAGCACGTTCTCGCCCACCCTGGCCGTCAGCTGTCCATCACCTTGGAGGGCTCCCGTTGCTCCGTTGAATACGATGTGGGTCGGGACCAGCGTTTCCATCGCCTCCAGGTCATCTCCGAATGACTCGGACGGATTATCGAACCGCATGAACTCGCCGTTCTCGTCCCGTGGGACGTAATAGTCCTGTTCTCCTATGTAATACGCCCGGTCATATTCAATCTGATTTCCCGCCGGGTCTCTCAGGCCACCTCTCGGCAAAACCATGATTGCCCCGTTCATTCCGTGTGTCACGTGCCACGGCACCATGGTGCCTCCCGGAGCGCAGTGATACACAAACACTCCCGGCTTCAACGCACGAAACCGCAACACTACCTCTTCGCCTCGCTCCACATGGGTAAGCGATCCCCCGCCAAGCGCCCCGATGGCTGCGTGAAAGTCTATGTTGTGGAGGAGCTGGTTCTCCGGCGGGTTGACCAGCGTCATTTCCACATAATCGCCCTCGTTCACCACGATGATCGGCCCGGGCACCGACCCATTGAACGTGAATGCCCAGACGAACACGCCCGGCGCAATCTCGATTTCCTTCTCTTCAACCTCCAGCCTCACTTCCACTATCCGCGGAGCTCCGGTGTAGTTCTGCTCGTGGTCGGGAAGCCCCGGCGGCGCAACCAGTCTCTGCTCCACTCGCTCCAATTGCGACAGGACCTCCGGTTCCCACTTTGCCGGCCCGCTCCAGTACGCAGAGGCGCTGGTCCCCGGCGCTACCGCGGGTCTCGCATACGGGTCCGGTGTCGCCGTTGGAGGCGGTACTGTCGGGTGTGGCACGGTCGCCGTTGGGTCCGCTCCCCCGCACCCAACCATACCCGCAACCATCATTATCAACATCGCTGCCAGCAGCCCAAACGTCATCCGCGCAGACCCCAACGACCGGAAGTACCGCATCATACGTCCTGCCACTCCTTTGGTTTGAATTTCTCTCACTCCATCCATCCCTTACGCCCTCGCTGCCTCTTGCTGCACTTCTTCAATCCGCTTCATCATGTCCACCACCATAGGCATCGCCGGCCCGTAGCGGTCGGCGTCGTCGATTGCGTAACCCTTGTGGTACGCTCCCCGGAACGACGAGAGGTCGCTGCCCTTGCCGGTTACCGCCGACTTGCCTTCCCCTTCATCTTCGTCCCAGTGCCCGCCGTGGATCAGCGACGGCATGGCGGCTGGGTCGCGAAACACATTCATCGGGTCCCCGCCGTCCTCCACGATGCGCATCTGCTCCTCGAACTGCCTCCGCATGAACACGATGGGCAGGTCCGTACGGCCCAGGTGCTCCTGCGTCCGGTCGGTGATCGGACCCTGCGAAATCCAGGCGTGGGCGTCCTCCGCCAGCACGAAGTCCAGTATCGGCTTGCCATCGTCGTCGAACAGCGGCACATCGTAGTACGGAATCGTCTCCTGCGCCGACGCCGTCACTTCCTCGGGAGCCATGTAGCACCCGTAATTGATGTGATAGGTGTTGGTGTCATCCACCGGCACCCGAATCTGGAACTCCTGCCGCACCATTCCCGGCCCACCCGTTTGCGTGTAGAACGGGAAGATAACCGTCGCGTGCCGCGAAACGTGGTCCCGGTCTGCGCCCAGGGCCTTCGAGTAGTTGATCCCCTTCTCCATCCCGTACCGGGTCGCGTTCACGTACAGCGACTCGATGCCGACACCGGTCTTCATCCGCGCGTACAGCGTGTGCATCTGCCCGTCGGCGGCACGCTCCTCCAGCTTCCCTTGCTTCTTCAGCACGTACTCGAACAGGTTCCCGTGCAGGTATACGCTGTGCACTGGGTCTCCGGTGTTCTCGTGGCACTGCAACCAGTTGCAGTTCAGGTTCATTATCCCTATCTGGCGTATAGCGTTGGGCATCACGAACAGGTCCCACGGCGGCAGCAGCGGCGTCGGCTCCGGCCCCATATAGGCCCAGACCAGACCGCCCATCTCCTGCACCGGATACCCCTTGATTCGTATGCGGTCCTTGAACGGGTCGTTCTCCGACTCCAACGGCGTCTCGATGCACTGCCCGGCGGGGTTGAACATCCACCCGTGGTAGCAGCACCGCAGGCCGCCCACGTCCGGAATCCCGTACCGCATCTCAGTCATACGGTGCGGGCAGCGGTCGCCGACCAGCCCCATCTGCCCGTCGGCCGACCGGAACAACACCAGATCCTCCCCCAGGATTCGTACGGCCATCACCTCTTCTTCAACCAGTTGGGCCGTGGGCCGGACGGGAATCCAGTAGCGGCGCATCAGCTCGCCCATCGGCGTTCCCGGTCCGACGCGTGTCAGTCGTTCGTTGGCTTCGGCAGTCAGCATTCAAATCCTCCGTGGCAGGTCCTTGGAATGGTGTCCGACAGTATATCGCACCCTCCGTTGGATGTTGGACTATACTGGCAACCGGAAATCTTGTCCCCGAATATGAACCGGAAATGGTGCCTCAATGACAACCAACCGCCCTCCACTGAACGACACCCTTGACGCCTTCTGCACCGACACCGAAGCCTACCTCGACGGCGCTTCCGGCGGCCCCCTCTCCGGCCTGACCTTCGCCGCCAAGGACATCTTCGACGTCGCCGGCCACGTCACCGGCGGCGGCAACCCAGACTGGAAGGCCACCCACTCGCCTGCCGAGCGCAACGCGTGGATAGTCCAGACCCTCGTCGACGCCGGCGCAACCATGGTCGGCAAGACCCACACCGACGAGCTGACCCGCGGCATCCTCGGCGAAAACGCCCACTACGGCACCCCCGTCAACCCGCGCACGCCGGGCCGCGTCCCCGGCGGCTCCTCCAGCGGCTCCGCCTCTGCGGTGGCCGGCGGCCTCGTCGACTTCGCCCTCGGCTCCGACACCGGCGGGTCCGTCCGCATTCCCGCCAGCTTTTGCGGGCTCTACGGCCTGCGTCCCACCCACGGCCGCATTCCGCTGGAAGGCATCCTGCTCCAGGCACCCAGCTACGACACCATCGGCTGGTTCGCCCGCGACGCCGCCACCTTCGCCCGCGTGGCCGAGTCCGTCTTCGGCAGCACCATTTCGCCCGCATCGCCCGCCCGAGTCGTCGTCGCCGAGGACCTGTTCGGCGAGTGTGAGCCCGAAATCGCCTCCGCCCTGCGTCCCATTGCGGACCGGGTCGCAGCCATGGCCTCGACATCCGAGACTGTCCAACTCGCCCCTGATGGCGTGGACGGGTGGGCCTGGCAGCAGAACGCGCTGCAGTCCGTACAGGCGTGGGAATCCGTCAAGGACTGGATTGACGCAGTGAACCCAAGGTTCAGCTACATGGTGGCCGACCGGTACGCGCTCGGTACGTCCTTCACCCAGCCCCAGATGGAAGCCGCCCGCGCAACCCGGGACCGGGCGCGCCGCCGGCTTGATGACGTGGCTGGCCCCGGCACCTTCCTCTGCTTCCCGACATCGCCCGTCGTTGCGCCGCTACGCGACCAGCCCCTGTCCGGAAAGCGGGCCTCGCAGGTCCGCATCGTCCGCCTCACCTGCATGGGCGGCACCACCGGGCGGCCCCAGCTATCGATGCCCCTCGGGGAAGTCGACGGACTCCCCGTCGGCCTGTCCATCATGGGCAATCGCGGCGACGACGAGGCTCTCATCGGCTTCGCCCTGCAGATAGAGCAGGCACTTGGCACGTAGCGCTCCGGCTTCCCGCTTCTGGACAAACCCGGTGGCCCAAATTACTATGCCAGAGGCATCTCGCAATTGAGACTGAGAGGGAGTCACGATGGCCCATCAGGTCCAGGGTGTAGTAGCTGAAAGCAAGGGAGCCCCCGTCCGGCTCACCACCATCAACGTACCAGACCCAAGCCCCGGTGAAGCGCTTGTGAGAGTGCAGGCCTGCGGCGTCTGCCACACCGACCTCCACTATCGCGAGGGCGCAATCAATGATGACTTCCCCTTCCTGCTCGGCCACGAGGCGGCGGGCGTCGTCGAGAGCGTCGGCCCTGACGTCGACAACGTCGCCCCCGGCGACTTCGTCATCATCGCGTGGCGCGCGCCCTGCGGCACCTGCCGTTCCTGCGTTCGGGGCCGTCCCTGGTACTGCTTCGCCAGCCGCAACGCCGCCCAGCCGATGACCCTCCCCGACGGCACTCCCCTGTCGCCTGCCCTGGGCATTGGCGCTTTCACGGAGCTCAGCCTCGTCGCCGCCGGACAAGCCGTGAAGGTTCCCGCCGACGCCAGCGCGGCCGCGGCCGGTCTCATCGGCTGCGGCATCATGGCCGGCCTTGGCGCGGCGATCAACACCGGCGGCGTCTCCCGTGGCGACTCGGTGGCCGTTTTCGGGTGCGGCGGTGTCGGCGACGCCGCCATTGCCGGGTCGCAGCTCGCCGGGGCGCACACCATCATCGCCATCGACATTGACGACCGCAAGCTGGAATGGGCCCGCGAGTTCGGAGCCACCCACACCGTCAACGCCCGCAACACCGACCCGGTGGAGGCTGTCCGCAACCTGACCGGCGGCAACGGCGTCAACGTCGCCATCGAGGCCGTCGGCAACCCAGTTACCTTCGAGCAGGCATTTTACGCCCGCGACCACGCCGGTACGGTGGTCCTGGTCGGAGTGCCCAGCCCCGACATGAAGATCGAGCTGCCGATGATCGAGATTTTCGGCCGTGGCGGCTCCGTCAGGCCGTCCTGGTACGGCGACTGTCTGCCCTCTCGCGATTTCCCCATGTTCATCGAGCTCTACCTGCAGGGACGGCTCGATCTCGACCGCTTCGTCTCCGAGACCATCGAAATCGGCGATGTCGAGGAGGCATTCCACAGGATGGAGCAGGGCGAAGTCCTGCGCTCCGTGGTGGTGTTCTAGGTGGCCTACGAAGTCCTGCGCGCCGTGGTGGTGTTCTAGGTGGCCTACGATGAAGGCTTGGCCGAGCGTGTGCGCTTCCTCATGGCCGGACAGCCCGGCCTCCGGGAGCAGAAGATGTTCGGCGGCCTGTGCTTCATGCTGAATGGCAACATGGCCTGCGGCGTCCTCAATGGCGAACTCGTCGTGCGGGTGGGGAAGGAGAACCTTGACGATGCCCTTGCTCAGCCCAACTCCCGCCCCTTCGATATGACCGGCCGACCCATGCGTTCCTTCGTCTACGTAAGCGCCGACGGCGTGGCCACCGAAGATGGTCTGGCAGGGTGGGCCGGCCGAGGCTTCGCGTACGCGCAAGCCCTTCCGCCCAAGTAGCGACTTGGAATATCCTCGACTACAAAAATCAGGAACCTTCAGGAGATAGAAATGGACTTAGGCGCAATGATGTTCGTGACTGACTACTCCATGCGGCCCGACGAACTCGCCCGGTCGCTGGAAGAACGTGGCTTCGAGTCGATGTGGGTCCCGGAGCACACCCACATCCCGACCAGCCGCGTGTCCCCGTGGCCCGGGGGACCCGACCTCCCGGAGATGTACTGGCACACCTACGACCCCTTCGTAGCCCTGACCGCCGCAGCAGCAGTCACCACCAACCTGAAGCTCGGCACGGGCATCTGCCTCATGATCGAGCGCGACCCCATCACCACGGCCAAGGAGGTCGCCAGCCTCGACCTGATCTCCAACGGCCGCTTCATCTTCGGCATCGGCGGCGGCTGGAACGCCGAGGAAATGGCCGACCACGGCACCAACTACCAGCGCCGCTGGCGCATCCTGCGCGAGAACATCCTGGCCATGAAGGCCATCTGGACCGAGGACGAGCCGGAGTTCCACGGCCGCTACGTCAACTTCGACAAGTGCTGGGCATGGCCCAAGCCGGCCCAAAAGCCCCATCCGCCCATCCTCATGGGCGGCGACGGCCCCACCACCTTCGACCGCGTGCTGGAATACTGCGACGGCTGGATGCCCATCAGCGGCCGGTCCGCAGAGGGCCCGGGCCTTCCCGAGAAGATTCAGATCCTGAAGCGCCGTGCCGAAGACGTGGGCCGAGACCCAGACTCCCTCAACATCACCATCTTCGGCGCCCGCCCGGACCCCGAAAACCTCGCCAGGATGGAAGAATCCGGCGTCGATCGTGCCCTGTTCAGTCTTCCCTCCGAAAAAGCCGACACCGTGCTGCCCATCTTGGACGATTGCGCCAAGCTTCTCTAAGCTCTTCGAATTAGCCCGAAACCTTGCGACCGGCCAAATGGCCACAGAAAAGGGCGGCACCCCAGCCGCCCTTATTTCTTTACCAGTCCCACAATTACAGAGAGACAGCACACTGAGGGCTACGTTCCTTCGCGGCCCGGATTGTTTGAAAACCCTGAATTTAACTCCCATCGAAGGGATGGCGTTCCAATTCAGGTGATTTTGCGCCACCCAATTCTTCATTCCCACCCGCACGGGAATTCAAATCCCGCCTCATTCCTGACCTCACCTTCTGACCCCAAACGCTACCCTGCAGTATTCTCCCCCTTGCGTCGAAGGACAGTCTATCGTACAATTGTTCTGATGCAAGAAACCCCGAACCACCCGATTTGGCCTGTCTCAATCAAGGACCAAAATTATCAGGTCTGTTACACAATGTTACAAAATGTGACACCGTCACGTGAGGGCCTCCAGATGAGACAATGAGACTGGTCTCTCCCGACTGTCATCCATCCAAAGGCACGGGGTTTCGTTCCATTCAGTCTGCCCGAAGATTGGTGTTCGGGGGCGAAAGCCTCAATCCAGGGAGCCTGATCGACCGGACCACCTGATTTGGAGCGCTGCCCATAGAAGGCCATTGGTGGAGAATAAGCACAAAACGGGTTATTATTGCGTCAAGCGGGCAATCCGGATGCCGCCGCCAAGACAACAGGTGGGTCCGGTCTGTTCTGCCCCTTCCCTTGGCGTCATTGTCGTGCGGGAATCCTCCGGTGATTCGAACCCTCGTGGACCCGCCCGAAGCATCGTCCGCCGGGGTCTTATGAAAACAGATTTCTCGGCCCCCGAAACATTGACCGATCGTCTGAATTCCCCCAAGTGAGGAGCGACCATGGCTACATTGCAGGGCCACCCCGCCTACAGGATGGGAGAACGCTACGGTGAGCATCCCGATGACGGCGAGTTTCCCGGCACCCTGATAATCGTTGAAGGCATCGACGGTTCCGGCAAGAGCACCCAGATCGACCTGCTTCAGAAATGGCTCAGGAGCCGCAATCTCGTCACCGTCTTCACCGAGTGGAATTCCTCACCCATCGTCAAGCGCACGACCAAGCGCGCCAAGGTCAACCAAATGCTGACGCCGATGTCCTTCAGCATGATTCACGCCGCCGACTTCGCCAGCCGGGTCCACGCGCAGATTCTGCCCGCCCTGCGAGCCGGCGCAATCGTCCTGGCTGACCGATACGTCTACACCGCCTTCGCCAGGGACGCCGCCCGCGGTGTGAATCGCGACTGGGTCCGCCGCATCTATTCCTTCGCAGTGAAGCCCACGCTGGGCCTGTACTTCCGCGTGCCGCTGGATGTTTCCATTCAGCGCATCAGCGCCGGTCGCGAAGCATTGAAGTTTTACGAGGCCGGACAGGATATGGGCTACTCATCCGACCCGCAGGAGTCCTTCCGCGTCTTCCAGAGCAAGCTCCTCGAAGAATACGACGTCATGACAGAAGAGTTCGGACTGATGACCATCGACGCCACCCAGCCTATTGCCGTCCAGCAGCAGCAGGTGCGCCGCTATGTGGAGCCGCTGATCGAAGACGCCATGCCCATCCACGGCCAGAGCGTTCCGGAGGCCCTCGGCGTCGCGGGCCTGACCGGACGCTACATCACCAGCCCGCCCCAGCGCAGGCTGACCGAGCAGGACGTGCTGAATAACAGTAACTAGCGGCCGGGGCCGCCCATTCACGTAAAGAGAAGTGAAATGAACGCTCTGCGGTTTTACGGACACACTCCTCCTGGCATGGGCGAAGAGTCCATCCCCGGTCGCCTAATTGTGATCGAGGGCACCGATGGCGTTGGCCGCTCCACCCAAATAGCAATGCTCCAGGAGTGGCTGGAGGCCGAGGGATACGCCGTCTTGGTTACGGGCTTTCGCCGCTCCGAGCTCGCCTCCGCCGGCATCGACCGCGCCATGCGCGGCAACACCCTCGACGGCCTTACCCTGAACCTGTTCTACGCCACCGATTTCTGGGACCGCCTCGAGAAGAGCATCGTTCCGGCCCTTCGCACCGGAATGGTGGCCCTGGTAGACCGCTACATATTCTCGATCATCGCCAGGGCCCGCGTCCGCGGCGTCCCCGTTGGCTGGCTGAACGATGTGTTCGAGTTCGCCGTGGTGCCCGACCGTGTTCTGTATCTCGACGTCGATGTCGAGCACCTTCTGCCAAGAGTGCTGTCCGTACGGCAGTTGGACCACTGGGAGTCGGGAGAAGACTTCCTCCGTGGGCCAGACCTGTACGACAATTTCATCCGGTACCAGGGCGCGATGCTGAACGAGTTCCGGGATTTGGCGAAACAGCACGATTTCATTACGGTCGACGGCCGGGGCAGCGTCGGACAGGTCTTCTCTTCCCTCCAGAAAGAGGTTCGGGCGGCGCTTGAAGGCATGAGCGAATCCTAGCGCTTCACCGCTTTCTTCGTTCCCCCTACTCGCCCGCAAATGCAAGCGAAAAGGACCGGTCTCCCGGTCCTTTTCTTCGCCCACCATGCCACTACGTGGGCAACGGCGATTAGCTTCTCTAGAGTTCCGCCTTGACCTTCTTGAGAAAGTCTTCCCCTCCGATTCGCAACAGGCCCCACGCCGATACCGTCACGAAGTTCGCGCCAAGCTTGATGAATTCCGCAACTCCGGCAGTATCCGCCGGGTTGTTGCCGCCCACTCCAACGCTCTTCCCTCCGGCCCGCACCCGTGGAATCACCTCGCTCATCACCCTTCGCACTTCCGCCGCGCCAGGGTTGCCCATGCTCTGCCCCAGGTCCGACGCCGCCACGTGCAGCACATCGGCGCCCGACACCTGCAGTATGTCGTCTAGGTTCCCGACCGCCTCGACATCCTCCACCATGGGAACCACCAGCACTTGCGAGTTCACCCACGACGTCGCCTCGTCCCGCGACACGCCGATTCCGTAGTCCTGCGCCCGTCCGCCACCCATACCGCGTCGCCCATACGGGTAGTACCGTGCAGCCTGCGCCACGGCCTCCGCCTGCTCCCGCGTGTTGACGTGCGGCACAATGACACCCTGCAGCCCCCGGTCCAGGAACCGCAGGATGGTCGGGTCCGAATGGTCCGGCACCCGCGCGATCGGGGTGATGCCGAAGGACTCCGCGGCGCGCACCATGTGCTCCACCTGGTCTAGGTCGGCCGGACCGTGCTCGCAGTCGATCATCACGAAGTCGTAGCCCAGCGCTCCGAAAATCTCCACCATGTCGGGCGCATACCGAGTGATGATCGCCCCGAAGACCACTTCCCCTTCGTTCAGCTTCGCCTTGGTAGTGTTGGTCCGCATACAGGTCTTCCTCTGTAAATGAATATTCCCTCGAAAGCGGTTTGGGCACTCTGCCGCGAACTACAGCGACCCGTCTATCACCATGTCCAGCAGCGTCGGCTTGCCAGAAGCCACGGCCCGGTCCACCGCCGGCTTGATCTCCGACGGGTCGGTGATGTGCTCTGCGTGCACACCCAGGCCGTTCGCAATCGCAACCAGATCGAACGGCGTGGTGAAGTCCGAGTACATCAGCCTTCCCCCCGAGGTCTCCGGCAGCTTCAGCACCTCTCCCTGGTACACGTTGAAATTGACCTTGAGCACCCGGTACGCACCGTTGTTGCAGATGACGAAGGTGCATGGGATGTTGTCGTTGGCTGCGGTCCAAAGACCCTGTATCGTCATCATAGCGCTGCCGTCACCGATGATTCCGAACACCGGCCGGTCAGGGTGCGCGCACTGAGCGCCCATCGTCGCGCCGATTCCTCCGCCGATGGACTGTCCCCGAACGCCAATTATGTCGCCCCGTTGCGCTCCCTGGAAATAGTGCCGCATCGTCCCGCGGTTGCTGATGGAATCGTCCACCACGATTGCGTTGCCCGGCAGGGCCGCCGACAGCTCGGACATCATTCGCGCCGGCGTCATCGGCTTGTGGTCCCAATTCTCCGACACCGACGCCTCGAACGCCGTGCGGTTGCGCTCCCGTTGCGCCGCCACTCCCTTCTTGCGTTCCTCGTTCTCCGCCACGTCCCCGGGAGACAGCCGGTCCTTCAACGCCGAAATCAGGTCCGCGAGACCCAGCTTGCAGTTGCCCACGATGCCGATGTCGGTGGGTTCCGAGCGTCCGACCCGGCTGGGGTCGGGGTCTATGTGCGCCAGTTTTGCGCCCTCGCCGAGAATCACGTCACCCCAGTAGAACAGCTCCTCGAACGGGTCCGACCCCACCGCAAGGACGGCGTCGAAGCTCTGCAGGGCCTCCCGCTGGCCGGACACCCGAAGCGACATCGCCCCCATGAACTGCGGGTGCCGCGTCGGGAATGCAACCTCTGCGCCCTTCGCCTGGTACACCGGCAGACCCATCAGCTCCGCCAGTTCCACTGCCTCGGCCAGCGCATCGTCGTCCGACGCCCGGTCGCCCACCAGCATCATGGGTCTGCTGGCGTCGAGCAGCATTGCCGCCGCCCGTTCGATTCCATCGGCACTGGGGCGCGCGTCGTCGAAGACGGGACGCGATGGCTCGATATTCATCTCGGCCATCCCTTCCAGTGCATTGGAGGTGAACCCGACGTACACCGGCCCCTTGGGGTGGCTGTTCGCCTCGTTGAACGCCCTCCGCATCACGCTCGGGATCTGGTCCGCGTGCGACAGCTCCACGGCCCACTTGGTGACCGGCCTCACCAGCTGCGCCAGGTCCGTGATCGTCTCATTGGTCTTGCGAATGTCGTAGTTGGCCGAAGTCACCACCATCGGAGTCCCCGAGTTCAGCGCATCCAGCATCAGGGCGATGCCGTTGGCCAGTCCGCTGTCCACGTGAAGGCTCACAAAGGAAGCCCGCCCCTTCGCACGTGCGTAGATCTCCCCCATGCCCATGGCCACGCTTTCCTGCAGAGTCAGAAAGTAGCGCAGTTCCGGGTAGTCTCCGAGCAGGTCAATGATCGGCCCTTCGCTGGTTCCGGGGTTGCCGAAGATGTAATCGACTCCCTCCGCCTTGAGCATCTCCAGCAGGGCCTGCTTGCCGGTCATCATTTGGGCCATGGACGCCTCCGACGATGTGCCGCCCGTGCATTTTAGCCAGGGCGGCCGAAATTCCAGCCAATTCTACAACACCAGCGAAGGAGGGATGGCAACAACGCCGCCTCGAGCTCTGCTGGCGAGAGGGGTGCATTACCTTAACCAACAAAGACAGTCGTCGCCCGCGCCGCGCGCTACGTTTCGTCTCGCCTTGCCAACTGCGTCTCAATCCGCGCCAGGATGTCCCGGATCTCCACCAGCGTACCTCTCTCCGCTGCCGGAGCCCCTTCAGCCGCAGCCGGTTGCACCCGGCCCGTTTCGGCATCGATCACCCTCTGGCGTTGGGTCAGCACGGCGTTCCGGAAACTCTCTGCGTCTATGACACCGATAAGATTGCCCTCTGACCCCGAATCCTGGCCGGACGCTCCAGCAGTCTCCACCTTCAGCCCACGCAGCCCATAGTGACGCATCAGGGGACCGTCGTGCAGCCTGACGTCCGTAACCCGATTCAGCGGAATGGTGGACTCCTTCCGGAAGAACACCCCAATCTTG
This sequence comes from Dehalococcoidia bacterium, assembly GCA_963667415.1. Taxonomy (GTDB): domain Bacteria; phylum Chloroflexota; class Dehalococcoidia; order Lucifugimonadales; family UBA3495; genus VXOI01. The sequence goes on from OY763410.1 coordinate 3,093,995, forward strand.
ATTTCCAGTGCCTGGTCCGTCAGCCTGGCTGAAACCCGTCGCATGTACTCCGCTCCGTACCAGGAACTAACTATCAGCCAGAACGGGATCAGCAGGATGCCCACCACCGAAATCGCCAGGTACCCGCATACCAGTACCCTTGTCCAGCCGGAAATTTTGCTGTCGAACTGCGCCTCAGCGATTGTGTTCCCGGTAGCGCTGGCCATGACTCGAGCTCCTCGTCAGTTTTCCCTCTTCGCTTTCGCAAAAGCACGGTGGCGGCATAGCCAAGAAACGCACGTCGAATCCCAAGAAACTGCGGCTCCTGTCCCTCACCCCTGGGCCGCCGCCGTCCCCCTCGACAGCGGCAGGGCCGCAAACACCACCGCCGCCAGCGCGAACAGCCCGGCGATGTAGTACATCGTTTCCGTGAAGCCCATCGTTTCGAATATGAATCCCACTATCAGTGCCGACCCGGCGGACATCAGGAATGCGACGCAGGCCACAACGCCCAGCCCCGTCGATGCCACTTCCCGGCCAACAACGTCGAACACCGCCGCGGTGAGAATCGGCTGGTCAGGATAGAGGAACAGTCCCATCAGCGCTATCGCAATCGTCAGCCCGATTCCGTCGTCGAACATCACCATCCCCAGCGCCACCAGGCACGACCACAGCAGCCCCGGCACCAGCACCTGCTTGCGCCCCCAGCGGTCCGACAGGTAGCCGGCCCCAGTCTTCGCCACCAGACCGACGACGATGAGTAGCGACACGTGGAACCCGCGCCACCAAGGACCGACGTCCAGCTCGTTCCCCAGGTACAGGGGAATCACGATGACCAGCGACACCAGCGCCATGCTCCGGAGACCACGCACGAACGTCAGCCCCCACAGCACTGGGCTCCTCAGCAATCGCTGCGTCATCTCGATGCGTCGCGCCATGGTCGGCGAGTCCGCCGGGGCGCCGGATTCGGTGTTCACCCGTCCAATGTTGCGGAACGACCACGCCACCATGAACGCCAGGAAGAAGGGCGCGACGGCATATATGCTGAGCAGCCCCCGCCACTGCAGGAAGGCCAGCAGCGCTCCAGTCGCCAGCGGCCCCACAACGTCCCCGACGCTTCCACCAACCCCGTGAACAGCCAGGGCCATGCCCCTCCGTTCCGCGAAGTGGTGGGAAAGCGACGCCGACGCGGGAAGGTGCCAGACGGAATGCGAAATTGCCACCACGCCAATGCCTACGAGCAACAGCGCGTACACCGGCGATACACCCATCACCAGCGAGCCGAGGGCGGCTATTGCCAGACACACCGCCATTAGCAGCCCCCAGTAACGCCGCACGATATCCACCACCACGCCACCCGGCAGTGCTATCAAGCCAGCCGCCAGTTCCCTCGCCGACAGTATTCCTGCCGCCCCCACGCTGTTGAGCCCGAATGCCACCTGTATCTCGGGCAGCGCAACGGCAAAGCTCTGGATTATCCAGTGGAACGTCGCATGCCCAACGGCCAGCCCCGAGAGCATGTAGCGAGCTCCCGGAATCGACCATCGGGTGCCGTCGGGTGTTGTTTCGCTGCTAGCCATCTCTACCTGCACCACCCATTGCCCGTGATTGGACGCCGCGCCTGCCCTAAGTACCGATGCGCACCGGGTCGAACACGTCCCGCACCGACCTGATGATGGACAGCGCCGTTAACCTGCCGGTCTTGGGATTCTCCGACGGAATGTTCTCGATGTGGACCCGCAGCAACCCGAATTCGCCATCGACCGTGATGTCGTGGCAATTCCTGCTCAGTGCCGGGTCGGCGACGATACGCACCGTCGTACGGTCGGGGCCGATGCCCGCGAGGCTGACCGCCGCCGACACGTTCAGATTGGAAGGGAATCCCCGCACGGCTTCCCGCGCCGTTCCGGAGAACACTTCCCGTTCTTCTTGCAGCCCGTCAATGCGAATCTCGTTTTCGACCAGGTGCGGCGCTCCTTCCAGCGCGGCAACGGGCTTGCGGGACACCATCTCCACCCGGTCGACCCTGCCCTGGCACGCCGACTTGATGCCGTCCAGCCCGGCTATCGCCCCTGAAGGCGCATACAACCGACGACCCAGCTCCCGCGCCTGTTCGATAACCTCCGGATGCTCCAGCAGCGCCCCGATGCTGATGACCATCAGGTCCTTGCCCGCCCCGAACGCGGCCTCAGCCAGAGAAGGGACGACGTGCCCTCCCGCCGTCTCAACCAATAACGACGAACGACTCACCAGTTCGTCCGCTTCCAGGTAGGACGGAGGAGACTCCAGCGTGTCCAGGAATTCCCGCGCCGTGCTCGCCGTGCGGCTGGTGACTCCAGCAATGGGCGCGCCCAGATGCCCGGCCTCACCGGCCTTCACGATAGCCCGCCCTATAGCCCCGCACCCGACAATTCCAATAGCGCCGGCCATTCTCGCTCCTTCGGCGCAACTCTACCACAAAAAGAAAGAGAGCCGTCCCCGAAAGGACGGCTCCCCATAATCGCTGTCAGATGTTCTACCGGCGGATGCTGCTGAAGCAGTCGCTGCAGTACACCGGGCGGTCGCCGCGCGGCACGAAGGGAACCATCGTGTCTACGCCACACTGGTCGCACACCACCGGGTGCATCTCGCGGGCTCCACCCTCGCCGTAGCCGCCGGACCGCTGCTGGCTCTTGCGAGCGCTGCGGCACGGGGAGCAACGCTTGGGGTCATTGGTATAGCCGCGCGAAGAGAAGAATTCCTGCTCTCCCACCGTGAAGATGAAAGGACCGCCGCACTCCACACAAGTTAGTTCTTTGTCTGCCAACGCCATTCGGATAACCTCCAGATTTTTGGGTAACGAAAGATCTCAGTCCAGGTCATCCGAGGCAGCGGTACGCAACTTGTAACCAACAGCAGGATACCTTAACTAGAATCGAGTCTATCATATATTTCACAACGGGGCAAGATGAATACGGATTCCGCACTAAAGGCTGGTGGTTCGATATTGGATGAGGACTATTCCTCCGGCGGCAGGTAGGCATTGGGCACTACAGCGCTCCCGGAACCCACGCCCGTGGTGTCCCCCCGCTGGTTTTGCGCCTCTATCTTCACGTTCACCTTCAGTCCGTTGGCCTCTCGCGACGTACCCGTGACTTCCCCGCTGAACGTGATCGTGTCCCCCGGACGCACCGGTCGTATGAACCTCAGGTCAACCATGCCGCTGCGGTTGAAAACGTCCTTCCCGAAATGCCGTCGCATCATCTCCAGTGCGAAGCTGATCGACATCCTCCCCGACGCCACCGTACCCGTCGTGCCAAGCGTCTCTCGCGCCGCCTCCTCGTCGGTGAACTGCGACGCCTCCGAGTGTCCCGCGCTGCCTTCGAACAGGTTGATGGCCTCCTGCGTCATCTCCTTGACCAGCGGCCCCACCGTATCACCCTCGGCGTAGCTTCGCTCTACTCCCCCCATTTCTTGCCGACCTCCCACGGCTGCTTCAGTTCGTGGGTGATGACCCGGTCAATCAGCCGCCCGTCTTCGTCCACCGACACCGCTTCCGTGACAATGTAATTCTTGCCCCGGCGCAGGTACTTGTCCGCCACCCACGCCGTGACCGTCAGCTTCTTCCCCGGTCGCGGCTCGTTGTAGCAGTGAAAGGCGCACCGCGCGTTGACCGAACCGTTGTCGCTGTACTTCGCGTTGAACTGCCGCACGTCCACCTTGTGGGAGATCGTAGGGAACGACGCCTCAGGGTCCATCACCCCGCGACGGTATTCGTCGATCATCTCCTGCGTCAGCGTGTACTCGAACTTCTGGAACGTCTCCCCCACTTCCAGCACGTCCCAGTCCAGCAGTACGCGATTGTCAACCTCAACCATCCTGCACTCTCCTTAACCGGTCCTCTCCCCCATAGGAGAAAGCCCCTGGATTCTTTCCCCGTCGATTACCGTCCCTTCCCCGATTCTTTCCCCGTCGATTACCGTCCCTTCCACGACGGCGGCCGCTTCTCGGCGAAAGCCCGCGGCCCCTCGACGAAATCTTCCGTCCGCGTCAGCGTCGAGAACAGCACGTTCTCGAATCGCAGCGCGTCCTCCAGCGCACGGCCCAGGCTGCGAATCATCGACTCCTTGGCCGAGCGCACCCCCAGCGGCCCGTTGGCGGCTATGGCCTCCGCGTACCGCTCCGCCGCCGGCATCAGCTCGTCCGGTGGCACGACCTCGCTGACCAGCCCCATCCGCAGCGCCTCGTCCGCGCCGATGTGCTCGCCGGTCAACTGCATCCTCAGCGCGTTGCCCAGCCCAACGATCAGCGGCAGCCGAACGGTCCCGCCGTCGCAGTGGTGGAACCCTCGCCGCACTTCGGAGCACCCGAACACCGCGTTCTCAGACGCCACGCGGATGTCACAGGCCAGCGCCAGCTCCAGCCCGCCGGCCAGCGCGTACCCGTTCACCGCAGCGATGATGGGCTTCCAGATGTTCAGTCCCCGCGTGATGCCGCCGAACCCGGGCCGGTCCGCGTCCTGTCGCAGGTCGTAGATGTCGCGCTCACCCAGCACCGGCGTGTACGTCTTCAGGTCGGCCCCGGCGCAGAAGGCCCGGTCGCCTTCTCCGGTGATGATCGCCACCCACGCTTCCGGGTCGTCGCGGAACGTCTCCCACACGCCGATGATCTCGGCCTGCTGCTCCGGCCCCAGCGCGTTCATCGCCTGCGGCCGCCGGATGGTGATATACGCTGTGTGGCCGCGCACTTCGTAGCTGATGTCGGGCATCGGCCCATCGACCTGGGACGTACTCATTATCCCTTCCGCCAGTCGGCCAGCACCTGCGCCGCCGACAGGTGGTCCGTTCCCAACAGCGGAAACACCGTGTCCGCGATCCAGCGTGCGTACTCCGAATCCGAGGCCGCCATCCGCGCCGTCGCCTGGTCCGGGTCATCGCCTTCCAGGTACGCGACGATCAGGTCGCCCTGCGCCGTTTCCTGCAGGCTGACAAACTCCCGCGTAATCCCCATCACGTGGCGGTTGTCCACGCACTGCTGTTCCCGCGCACCCTCCATCTCCACAAAGGCCGCTTTGAGCGCCTCCGTGTTTCCCTCTGGTATTGGAATGACATACACTTTCGCCGGCATCAAGAGCTCCCTTAATTCAAATCAGCACAATCCTAGAATTACCCATCCGTTACGTCAAGGCAGGGTCAGCTTGCCCGCGCCCGTCACCCGTGCGACACTACCCACGAACGCCACCAAATCTGGAGGATGCCGATGAAACTCGCGCTTTACGACGACTACCAGTTGGGCGTCATCAACGGCGACCGTATCGTCGACGCAATGTCCGCTGTGGAGGGCATGACCTTCCGCCGACCCCAGGACCTGATCGAAGAGGTCATCATCAACTGGAGCGATATGCGCCCCCGTATCGAGTCCGCCGTCGCCGGACAGGAAGGCGTACCGCTCGGTAGCGTCCGGTTGCGTGCGCCCGTTCCGAAGCCGCCCAAGATCATCTGCGCCGCCGTCAACTACCTCGAGTTCGGCATGCGCGAACCAGCTATACTCGACGCCTTCCTCAAGTCCCCCTCCGCCGTCATCGGCACCGGCGACACCTGCGAGCTCCCACCGGCCCCGGCCTCCGTCTTCCATCACGAGCCCGAGCTCGCCTTCGTCATCGGACGCGAGGCCCGCAATGTGGAGCAGGACGACGCCCTGTCCCACATCTTCGGCTACACCAACTTCCTTGATATGTCCGCCCGCGGACTCCAGGGCGCCGTAGGCAACAGCTTCTTCCTCGGCAAGTGCTGGGACACCTTCGCCCCCATGGGCCCGGCGCTAGTCACCGCCGACGAGATTGCCGACCCCCAGGACCTCCAGGTGCGCCTCTGGAACAACGACGAGCCCCGGCACGACTTCCCTACCAGCGACATGGCTCACCAGATCAAGGAACTCATCTCCGAAATGTCGAAGATAACCACTCTCGAGCCCGGCGACGTCATCGCCACCGGCGTCAACCACCAGCACATCGGCGCGGTGCAGAACGGCGACGTCATCCGCATGGAAATCGAGGGTCTGGGCCCGCCCCTGATCATCAACATCTCCGACCCCTCGGGCCGCGAGTGGCCCCGCGGCATTGACAAGGCCTTCGCCGACGCTATCGTCGCCATGGCCCCCGTCAACCGCGGCTGACGGACCCGGTATGAACGCTGCACGAAATAGGGGCGGGCATGCAACCCGCCCCTGTGTGCGAAGCAATGCCGCCTTCCCTCCGCCTCGATACGAATGAGCTAGACTGTCGGGCATAGTTTGCCACGGGGTTTGCTCCCAAACACCCGGCGGGCGTATCATTCCGCCATCCCCCGCCAATGAATCAGCAGCTGGAGGTATTCCATGACTCAGGCTGCCATCCTCAGCGATACCCTCGATTTCGGCCTATTCGACTGGATCGAGTGGGACAAATCCGGCCCCCACGAAATTTTCGAGAACCGCCTCAAGATGCTGGAATACGCCGACCGCAGCGGATTCCACAGCTACCACCTCGCCGAGCACCACATCACTCCCCTCAGCGTTTCGCCGTCTCCGTCCGTGTTTCTGGCCGCCGCTGCCCAGCGCACCTCTCGCCTGCGCCTCGGCCCTCTGGTCTACCTGCTGCCCTTCTACAACCCCATCCGCCTCTACCACGAAATCTGCATGCTCGACAACCTCAGCAACGGACGCCTGGACCTCGGCGTGGGCCGCGGCGTCTCCCCCGTAGAAGCCCAGGAATTTGGCGTCGAGCTCGACCAGAGTTGGGAAGTGTTCAACGAACAGATGGACCTCTTCACCAGCGGGTTCGCCAACGGCGTCTTCAACCACAGCGGCAAGCATTACAGCTACGAGAACATAGACCTCTGGATCAAGCCTTTCCAGAAGCCCTATCCGCCACTCTGGTACGCCAGCAACAACCCCGAGACGGTGCCGTGGATGGCCCAGCACGGCTTCAACACCTGCCATGTCTTCGCGGACAACTCCACCACAAGGGAACACTACGACCTCTACAAGCGAGTCTGGCACGCCGAGCGAATGTCCGACGGCCTGAACAGCCACGTGCCCGTCCCCAAGCTCGGCCTGGTCCGCCACCTCTACGTCGCTGAGACCGACGAGCAGGCAAAGAACGAGGCTGGGTCGGCCTTCAAGACCTGGTTCCACAACATCAACTACCTGTGGGACAAGGCCGGCTACGACTTTCTGAACTTCATACGCGATTTCGACGACCTCGAGCCCCGTGACATCGTCATCACCGGCTCACCGGACACCGTCCGCGAGAAGGTGCAGCGCGCCGTCGACGAGACCGGCGTCAACTACTTCTGCCCAATCCTCGCCTGGGGCGACCTCGCCCCGGAACAGGTGATGCGCTCCATGGGCCTCTTCGTCGACCAGGTCATGCCCAGCCTTCGCCCGGCTTCCCAGGCCTAGCCCCACACCACTCCCAGGAGAGTTCCCATGACGACCGGTAGTCCCTACGCCCCGGCCTCCGCCGAGTCCATCCAGCGCACCATCGACGCCCTGGCCGCCCGCAACGTCGAGGCCATTCTGATGGAAGATGGGGCCGCCGCCCTGTCGAAGCTGCAGGAACTGGTTCCCGAAGGCTCGGAAGTCTTCGTCAACACCTCCGAGACCCTTACCACCATCGGCTACACCGAGTACATGCACGGCAACGACCGCTACGTGAACCTCCACGACCGGATGATGGCCCACGCTGACCCGGCCGAGCAGCGGGAGTTCCGCCGCAAGACCACCATCGCCGACTACTTCGTCGGCAGCGTCCAGGCCATCGCCGAGACCGGCGAAATCGTCGTAGCCAGCGGCTCTGGCAGCCAGGTCGGCGCATACTCCTACGGCGCCCGCCGCCTCATCCTCGTCGCCGGCACCCAGAAGATTTGCCCCTCCCTCGCCGAGGCCGAAGCCCGCACCCGCGGGTGGACCCTCGAGGTCCACGACCGCTGGCTCGAGGGCCGCGGCGTCGCTCCCACCCCCATCGGCAAGTACCTCGTCATGGAACACGAGCCGGTCGTAGGCCGCATAACCATGCTCCTCATCCCCGAAAGCCTCGGCTGGTAGCCGTCGACCGACACAACGCCTTTGTCTTCAGAATACCGAAGGGGCGCATTTGCATGCGCCCCTGCCTTTGCCAACGAGACCTCGCTCTTGCGACTAGTCGAAGTAGATCGGCTGTCCGTTCAGCGTCGACTTGTCCTCAAACGGCGTCGGATTCGCCACCGCCGCCCTCACCCAGCAGCCGTTGCGGGCGTTTCGCAGCACCGCGGCCACCCGGTTATTGTCGTCCGGCGACTCTATCTCGTAGCTCGTCTCCACCTTCGGCGCACTCGCTTCTATCGTCCCAGCCAGCACCGAACCCTGCAGCCCGAAGTGCACCGCCACGTGCGCCTTCACGCTGCTGATTTCGACCTTCATTAATTGAGAGTACCTCTCAATTTGAGTCATCTCTCAAAATACTATGGACGCCGCAAAGTAGTGCAGCGGCGCAGGCGCTGTTCCGTTCCCTCCGATGGTTTCCGGTTCGTCACAGTAGATTGTAAATTTACCGTGAGTTTCCACGGAAGCCCGCCTGAGCATATTGCCCATGTCTTCGACGTCCAGCTCGATCACCATCGATCTGCTCGACTGTCCGGGCGGAAAGGGATTGTAGTTGGGTTCCGGCCTTTCTCTTTCGTTCGGCATCATTACCTCTGGTGCGAAATGTGGAAAAACCGTAGCACAGAGCTTCTATTCGCGCAATGAAAGCCCTGCCTTGCGCCATTAATGACTTGTCGACATACCGCCCTTCAGCACAAAGAGTTCGCCGCCGTCCTCTATCATAAACAGGCAAATAATTTTACGAATCCGTAGCGTGCATGGATGACAGGTTTTCGTTGGCTAAACCCCTCTGACTATTGCTCCCACTGTTGTTCCAGATCGCGGTCTCTGTGGCGTCGTCATCACTATTGGTTTACCATTCCCGCGCGACGCCCTCCTCCATGCGCGACGCCCCCAGCGCGTTCCGGCCCGCGGACATGACCATTAATTGGACCGTCTAGTGGATACTCAGCCTGGACAACCTCACCCGGGACGAAAAGGACACCATCCCCTGGAAGAACCTCGAGGAGCTGATGGGCCTTTGGATAATCAATTTCTTCTCGAAGTGTGCGCAATTCGACCATTTGAACAATTCAGGAGATCTCCCCGAAAATGAAGACGGTAGATATTCATGCCCACATCAGCCCCGAAGGAATGGTCAAGGCCATGGCCGACGGCAGGGACTGGCACGGCATCTCCTCCGCCGAGATGCTTCCCACCCACCAGTACACACCCCGCACCATGTGGACCCCGGATCAGCGCCTGCAGGAAATGGACGAGTTGGGTGTGGACGTTCACGTCCTCTCCACCAACTCTTTCTTCTACTTCTACGAGCGCGACGCCGCCACCACCACCGCCATGGCCCGCGAGTGCAACGACTACGTGTCCCAGCTCACGAAGGACCGCCCCGACCGCTTCGCCGGCTTCGCCACCCTGCCTATGCAGGACGTCGGCGCATCCGTCACCGAGCTCGAGCGCGGCATGCAGACCCTCGGCCTCAAGGGCGCGATGATCGGCGACCACGTCAACGGCGTCACCTTCGACGACCCGGCCTTCCTCCCCCTGTGGAAGGCCGCCGAGGCCTCCGGCGCAGTCATCTTCATCCACCAGTCCGGCGACACGGTGGTCAGCGACCGCAACAACCGCTACCACCTGCCCAACACCATCGGCAACCTCGCCGACCGCGCCGTCACCTTCGCATCCTTCGTCTTCGGCGGCGTCATGGACGCTTGCCCCGACCTGAAGGTCTGCCTCGCCCACGGCGGCGGCTATACCTGCTTCGGCGCCGGCCGCATGGACCGCGGCTGGCAGGTGCGCTCGGAAGCGCGCGTGCATCTACACCACCCGCCCAGCACTTATCTGAACAAGTTCTACTACGATTGTTTAACTCACGACGAGAGCGCCCTCCGCATGCTCATCGACATGGTGGGCATCGACCACATCGTCTTCGGCACCGATTGGCCCTTCGACATGGCCATCGACGAACCCGTCTCCTGGGTTCGCGACATGACCACCCTCACCGACTCCGAGAAGGACGCCATCCTCGGCGGCAACATCATGAACCTCCTCGGCCTGTAGAGCGTTTAACGGCCCCCGACCCCACCCCTCGGCGCCCGGGGCTACCGAGTTCAGCCTCAATCCAACGGAATACGTCGCACTCTGATCTCAGGAGTCATGGGCTACTCGCCCTCCGTCTTTCCGTCCTCTGCCTCACCCGCCTGAACGGCCCCCTTCGTCAGTTCCCGCAGAAACGTTGTCGCGTACGACCCGCTTCGCAGCGTGAACTCCGCCACGTACCCCTCTTCGCAGGGCCGAACAGCTACCCCCTCTGGCACAGCACGGCTGATGCGCCACGCTCCTCGCGTATGTTTGCGAAAGTCGCTCCGCCTCAGCCCGAACCACTCCAGCACGCCATCCTCGTGCTTCGCCGCCTCCTCCAGCCCGCCCGATACCTTGCGCCCGTACAGTGGCAGCACCGCGCTTATCTCCAGCCGGAGGGCCCGCTCCGACTCCACGTCGGCGTCCCCCACCAGGAACATCCCGCCCGTGTCGTGCCTCCGTGCCCGGTCTCCCTTCAGCACCCTGTCGTACACGCCCGTTTCGATGCGCTCCTTCAGGTTCCAGTTGAACAGGTGGGACTGCAGGGCGGAGACGAAGAACTCGTTGAGCCGTCTGCCTCCCGGCACCCTTTCGCCCCGCAGCATCCGCACCGCGTCAATCGCGTTGCTGTTGTACCGACCGAACCGCTGCGGCCCGAAGTAGTTCGGCAACCCAGCGCTGATCACCCGGTCCACTATTGCCCGCGCCCCGACTTCCCAACCCTCATCAGGATTCCTGACTCGCGCCTCGAACCTGTTACCCTGCAGATGCCCTCGTCGCAGCCGGTCCACGTGGCGCGACGTCTCCAGCACCTTCACGCCGTCCAGTTCGTCCAACGCCGACAGGTGCGCCTCGTACCGCACGGGAACGCTCAGCCACTGCCTCGTGACCGCCCGCCTGTCCTTGAGGCCGGCCACCCCGACATCGTTGTACGGCACCCCGTGCTCCCTCAGTGCCGCAATCAGGTCGTGGGTGTTCAGCCCTCGTTTCTCCACGTATGCGTACGCAAACTCGCCTTCGCCGCTCGGCTGATTCCGCGGAATCTCTGATACCACGAAGTCGACGACCCTCTCAAACAGTCTCCCACCGGTCCCGGCCAGGCCCTCGCTGACGGCGGGCAGCGCCGACCAGTCAAACCGGAACCTTGCCAGTTCCGGCGACGACGCAATGATATCTGACGTGCTTCGAAATGCCATCGCTCAAAGTGTAACAGGGGCGGGTTGTAAGCCCGCCCCTGCGTGGTTGCCTCGATTGGGAATGCCGCCTATCCCAGGCCCTTCGCCCGGAAAATCTCGTTGGCCGCGTCGATTGCCGCGCGGGTGAAGGGTATGCCGCCGTAGAAGCAGGCGTGAACGAAGACCTCTACAATCTCCTCCGGTGTCAGCCCAATGTGCAGTGCTCCGTTGATGTGGCTGCGCAGCGGCCCCTCGCGCCCAAGCACGCTCAGGCAGGCCAGCGTGCATATTGACCGGTCCGCCAGTTCCAGCCCCGGGCGGTTCCACACCGAGCCCCAGTAGTACTCCGTGCTCAGCCGGTTGAAGTCCCTCTCCGCCTGCGTCACCGGCCCGGGCCTCCCCTCCGCCGGCGGCCCCATCAGCTCTTCGCGGCGCGCTGCGCCCCGGCTGTTCAGGTCCTCGGGGCTTTCCGACGGGTCGAACACCAACTGTGGTTCGAAGTCAATGCCCTGCCCATCGAAAACCTCTTTGGCAATGCCCATCGCGTTGAACGCTGTCGGCACGCCGCCGTACCACGAAGCGTGAATCATCACCTCGATGACCTGCTGCGGCGAAAGCCCCAGGTTCAGGGCGTTGCTAACGTGCCGCGTCAGTTGGTTCTCCCGCTGCAGCACCGTCAGCGCCGACAGGGTCACCATCTCCCGACGCTGAATCGGCAGGCCCGGCCGCTGCCAGATGGTACCGAACAGGGCCTCCATCGCAATGCGGTGGAGGTCCGGCGCGACTTCCTGCGACGCCGGAACGGAGCCGCTCCCGATCGGACCGCCACCAGTGAATTTCGACCTCGTTTCCTGCCCTTTCTCGAATCGTTCGTTCAGGGTTGTCATATCAAGCTCCGGTCCGCCCGCTAGTTGAGATGCGACACTTTGGGGGCAACCTGTTCCATCAATAGCTGCTGCGACCGCTGTACCAGGGTATGGTCGTCCGGGTCCTGCGTGATGCCCAGCAGTGTCCCGAACCCACCCGTCTCCTCATACGCCTGCTCGATCTTTTCCACCACCTCGGCAGGGTCGCCCACAATCCAGATGTTCTCCATCATGTAGTCGACGGTCACGTCCTCGTCCGCCATGTTCGGATCGTTCTTCAGGTGGCCCAGGATCCCGCCGGCCTTACGGTTCTTCCACTGGTGTTCCTCGAAGGGCTTGCCCAGCACAATCCGCGCCTGTTCCCTCGCTTCCTGCGGCGTCTCGCCCACATAGATGTCGCGGCCCAGGCGCAGTTCGCTGCGGTCGGCGACTCGACCCGCGCTGATCGCACCCTGCTCGCAGGAATGCCACAGGTCGGGCACGTACTTGTTGGGCAGGTTCGTCATCGGGATCCAGCCCCTTTCGCCGGCCATCCGAATCGTCTCCGTGTTCGGCGACGACGCGGCCACCCCGATGGGTGGATGCGGCTCCTGGTAGGGCTTGAAATACAGCCGCCGTCCCAGTTCCGCCATCCCCTCCGGCGCGTGCACCTGGTAGTGCTTCCCCTCGTATCCGAACTTGCCGCTGTCCGCGTTCTCCCAGAGGCCCAGCACAATTTCCAGCGCTTCCCGGCCGCGCTCCCGCACGTCGTCCATGCTGTCGTACTCAACGCCGTAGAGCTGCAGGTCCGTCGGAAGCGACCGCAGGCCGATGCCCCAGTAGAATCGCCCGCGGGCCATGTGGTCCAGCATCGCGATGCGGTGCGCCGTGTCCACCGGATGATGCAGCGGCAGCATCGTAACGCCCGTCGCCAGTATGATGTTCTCCGTCAACGCTAGGGCCTGCGCAATTATCAGCTCAGGCACCGGCGCGTTCTCCCACGTCTCCGTGATGTGCTCGCCGACCCACGCCTCCCGCACGCCCAGCTTGTCCGCCTGCACGATCAGCTCGACGTCCCGGTCGTACGAGTCCGAAGGCGACCGGCGCGGAGGATGTAGCGGCATCATGAACAGTCCAAATTCCATCTCAATTCCTCCCGTCTCTTCGTTTGCGTTTCCTGCCTGACCGGTCCTGCTTCTCCGCGGCCCTTGGTTTCCGTGGGCTCAACCTCGGCTGAACGGACTGGTCTACCCCCGAAATTAAGCCGGCTACGGCGTCGGCACCGGAATCCCCGGTATGTTGATCCGCACCGACCACAGCCTGTCCCAGCTCGTGAAGTACAGCGTTTTCCAGTCGCCGCCGCCGAAGCCCATGTTCGTGTGCAGCGGCGCACCCGTCTCGATGCTGCCCAGGTGCTTGCCCGTCGGGTCGATGATCCATATCCCGCCGGACCCGCCGACGTATACGTTCCCTTCGACGTCCACCTTCATCCCGTCGGGAATCCCCGGTCGCTCGCCCAGGTTGTGACTGAAGACGCGGCTCGTCGCCAGCGCCAGCGTTCCGTTCGGCTGCATATCGAACGCCCGCAGGTGTCCTATCCGCGAGTCGATTATGTAAATGAGGCTCTCGTCCGGCGAGAACGCCAGCCCATTCGGCCCCACGTAGTCCCGAACCAGCAGCGTGATCGTCCCCAGGTCCGCCGAAACCCGGTAAACGCCCGGGAAGTTCAGGTCGGACTGCGTCTGCACCGGCATCCCCGCGTTCGGGTCCGTGAAGTAGATTGCGCCGTCAGACTTCACGATCACGTCGTTCGGCCGGTTCAACGGACGCCCTTGGAAACTGTTTGCCACCACCGTGGTGCTGCCGTCCGGCTCCAGCCTCGACACCCGCCGTCCGTCATGCTCCGCGGCGATCAACCTCCCCTGCGGATCCCGCGTCAGTCCGTTGGCCCGGTTCGTGGGCTCTTGGAACACCGACAGCCCCTCGGTATCCGACCACTTCATCCGCCGGTTGTTGTGAATGTCGCTGAACAGCAGGTTGTTCCCTTCCTGCCACCAGACCGGCCCTTCCGCCGGCCCCTGCTCGCCTCCGAATCCGCCAGCCAGCTCGTTGATCGGCTGCGATGTCGAGATAATTCGTTCCAGCGCGGGGTCATGTGCCACGATGGGCATGATCTTCGACCTCCTCTACCGAATCGCCCCCGACCTGCCCTTCCGGGAGCAGCCGGGAACAGTTGCCGCTAGTCCGACAGCGGAATCGTCGCCGTCACTCGCGGCCGGTCGCCCACCGCCCGCGTCGTGTGCCCCTGCCCAGTCAGGTCCTCGGCCAGCGTCGCGTGCCCGGGCCCGAACCTGTGCACGCTCCCGTCGCCCAGCCCGATCTCCACCTCTCCGTCCAGCGTGATGACGTACTGCCGCCTTGGAGCCGTATGCCAGTCAACGAAATATCCCGGCTCAACGGTTCGAAACACGATGCCGGTCGTCGACTGCATATCCGCCAACTCCGGATGCGAGTCCGGGCTCATCATCTCAATATGCGTTTGCCCATCGTCGCCGGTGTAAAGTCGGGCGATGCTCATCTTGCGTCCTCCTGAGCCTGTTCGGCTGTGGCTACCCTATATTACCATTCTTGGATACAGGTGTTGACCGTGAATCCCGCCAGCGGCCTTCATCCAATCCGGTCACAACAGAAGCGGCCACGGCTCCCGCTATAGCCGTGGCCACTCCGCCGATTTTGCTGTCAGCCTATTGCGAAGCGCGCAGCACTTCCTCCACCGTGCCGTGGATCCGGTCGTCCCCGCCGAAGGCCGCACCGGTCGTGCCGTTCAGGACCTTCTGCAGCACCAGCCCGTATATCGTGTCGGGGAAGGGAATGTAGCCCGTGTTGCTGATCAGCTGCCGATTCCCCGTATCCAGGAAGAACTCCACGAAGGCCTTCACTTGCGGCTCGTTCAGGGCTTCCGCGTTCACGTAGATGAACAGCGGCCGCGACAGCGGCGAGTAGGTCCCGTTGTTGATGGTCTCGTCCGTCGGCGTTATGCAGCCCTCTCCGCCGTCTATCGCCACCAGCTTAAGACGGTCGGCGTTCTCTGCGTAGTAAGCATACCCGAAGTACCCCAGCGAACCACGGTCGCCGGAGATGCCCGTCACCAGCACGTTGTCGTCCTCGCTCGGCAGGAAGTCGCCCCGCGACGCCTGCGACTCCCCGTTCACCGTCTCGGTGAAGTAGTCGAATGTTCCCGAGTCCACCCCCGGGGCGTACAGCCGCAGCTCTTCGTCCGGCCACCCGTCACGCACCTGGCTCCACTTCATCACCTCGTCTTCCGCCTCTGGAGCCCACAGGGTGTGAAGCTCATCCACCGTCATGCACTCGACAAAGTCGTTGGCCGGATTCACTATCACGCTCAATCCATCAATGGCGACGGGCAGTTCAATGTATTCAACTCCGCCCTCCACACAGAGGTCCGCCTCGCTCTGCTTGATCGGCCGCGAGGCATCCGAGATGTGCGTCTCGCCAGCGCAGAACTTCTTGAACCCGCCACCGGTGCCTGAGACGCCGACCGTAATCCTCACGTCGCCGTCCGTCGCTATCCCGAACTCCTCGGCCATCGCCTCCGTTATCGGGAACACCGTGCTCGATCCGTCGATGTTGATATCCCCCGACAGGTCGTCAATCATGGCCGGCGCCGCGCCGCCCGATGGCGCAGTGGTGGCCGCAGGCGCGGCCGTGGGATCCTCGCCGCCGCACGCCGCGACGGTCAGGGCGAAAAGGCCTGCTGCCAGCAGGAATGCCAGGGTCCGAATGTGTAAGGGAACCTGAATCAGGTTGAGGCGCATTGAGTTTCCATCCTCCGATGAATCAGAATTGTTGCATCCAGATCAAACCCTGGAAGGCGGTCGACCAGTCTTCTTGCGCATGAAGTCGTGCGTCATCTTGACCACCGGATTTCTGGTCTCCAACGACGCGTCGGTCAGCCAGCGGGACCATCCTGGGTACAATCTCAAATTTATTGAGCCGGGATCCGCAATCAGCACGGGAGCGGACTCCACGCAGTGGCAGGGATGGACTGTGTGTTTGAAAGCGAAGGCATTCCCCGGCCAAGGCAAAAAAATTAGCCCCGAATAAATCGGGGCTTACAATCACTTGGTTCTAATACTTGAAAGAACAATGCCAACTCCCGCTTTGCGGGAATAGAGCCTCTATTCTTTAGAGGCTTCTTTCTGTTCAAGAATATCAAGACCGTTACTTCCTAATAGAGGTGGCAGCTTACTATGTGGCCGCTGCCAACATCTTTTTGCACCGGCTCCTCCACGGAGCAGCGATCCATGGCAAAGGGGCATCTTGGGTGGAACCTGCACCCCGCCGGCGGATTGATCGGCGACGGCACTTCACCCTGTAGCACGATCTCCTCCCGCTCCACATCCGGGTGCGAGGGAAGGGCCGCTGAGAACAGCGCCTTGGTGTACGGATGCAGCGGGTTTTCGTACAGTTCCTCGGTCGGGCTGTACTCGACTATCTGGCCCAGGTACATCACCGCAGTCTGGTGCGCCATGTACCGAACGGTCGCCAGGTTGTGCGCCACCAGCAGATACGCCACGCCGGTTTCCTGCTGCAGATCCACCAGCAGGTTCATCACCTGCGCGCGAATCGACACGTCCAGCGCCGATACCGGCTCGTCCAAGATGATCAGCTTCGGGTACGACGCCAGCGCGCTGGCCACCGCAACCCTCTGTCGCTGTCCGCCGCTGAACTCGTGGGGGTAGAGGTCTGCCTGGGCCTTCCGCAGACCCACCTGGTTCATTACCTCTTCGACCCGGTCTTCCTTCTCCTGCTTGGTCACTTCCCGGTTGACCACCAGTGCTTCAGACACGATGTCTCGCACTCGCATCCGTGGGCTGAGCGACGACCACGGGTCCTGGAACACCGCTTGCACCTGTGTCCGGTAGTCCTTCAACTCCGGACCGCGGAAGTCCTTGATGTTCTTTCCACTCAGGTAAATGTCACCGTCAGTCGGCTCCTCCAACCTGAGCACCAACTTCGACGTGGTGGTCTTGCCGCAGCCCGACTCGCCAACGAGTCCCAGCGTCTCCCCTTCGTTGATGGAGAAGTTGATCCCATCCACGGCCTGCACATGGCCGACCGTCTTCATCAGGATCAGTCCCTTCGTTACGGCGAAGTACTTCGTAAGGTTGTCTGCCCGCAGCAGTTCCGTGGGCATCTGTTTACTCCCTCTAGCCTGCCGCTACCGGTTCTGTCCAGGATCGGTCGAGCATCCAGCAGTTTGCCGTATGCCCCACCTTGACTTGCGTCGTTTCCGGGTAATCCCTTCGGCACTTATCCTGCGCGTGCTGGCATCGTTCCGCGAATCGGCACCCTTCCGGCAGGTCGTACAGCGCCGGCGGCTGCCCCTCGATCGCGAACAGCCTGTCGGTCCGCTCCATCTGCGGCACCGACGCCATCAGCGTCTGCGTATATGGATGCTGAGGGTTGTTGAACAGGTCCCGCACACCGGCATCCTCAACCACTCGCCCTGCATACATCACCGCCACCCGGTCGCACATCCTGGCGACTATGCCGAAGTCGTGGGTGATGAAGATGATGGCCAGCCCCGTCTCTGCCTGGATTTCCTTCAGCAGACGCAGGTACTGGAGCTGGATGGTTACGTCGAGAGCGGTTGTCGGCTCGTCGGCTATGATGACCTTGGGAGCGCAGGAAATGGCGATCGCGCCGATTACCCGCTGCTTCATCCCGCCGCTCATCTGGTGCGGGAAGTCCTCCATCCGTCGTTCCGGGGCCGCCACACGCACGCTCCGCAACGCGTCGATGGCTCGACTCGCCAAGTCCTTGCGTCCGCCGGACTGGTGAATGCCCAGCGCCTCCAGGATCTGGTTACCGATGGTGAACACCGGGTTCAAAGACGTCTGCGGGTCCTGCAGGATCATGGAGATCTCCCGCCCCCGAACCTGCCGCATCTCCTTGTCGCTCTTCTCGACCAGGTTCTCTCCAGAGAGAATGATCTCTCCGGACACAATGCGGGCTGCCGGACGCGGTATAAGCCGCAGCAGTGAGAGGGCCGTCATCGTCTTGCCGCATCCGGACTCGCCGACGATGCCCAGGGTCTCTCCCTCCCGTAGGGAGAAGCTCACTCCGTCAACCGCTTTTGTGGTTCCCCACCGGTTGAAGAAGTACGTGTGGAGGTCTTTTACCTCCAGAACCGTATCGCCAAAGTTAGAAGCGATGACGTCACTCCTTGCCTTGCGAGTTTTGGTTCCACACCGCCAAGGCGTCCAGTGCTTTCCGGATACCTTCGCAGGCGGATGCGAATAGTTAACACAGTGCAGGAAGCCATGTCAAGCATCTGTCAAACACCAGCCTCAATTGAGTCTCAACGGATGACAAGCTGTGCTCCGCCCAATATAATGCCGTCAATGCAGGGAGCGCAGTATCGCGCTCCTTGACCCGCCAGATGACTGCCTATGAGGAGGCCGAGCATGGCTACCCAGACGAAATTCGAAGTGGTTTCCCAGCCCCTCGTGAACATTACGGAGATGGACCACATCGTCCTCCGCACCCGCGACGTCGAGGAATCCCTTCGCTTCTACACCGAGGTCCTTGGCATGCAGGCCGAGCGCGTCGAGCAGTGGCGTGCCGGCGAGGTTCGCTTCCCCTCCGCCAGGCTCAACGCCGATACCATCATCGACTTCTTCGCCTCCGACAGCATCCCGGAGAGCAAGGACGACCCCCGCAATCAGGACCATTTCTGCATGGTCATCGACTACACCGACATGGAAGTCCTGAAAACCCGCTTCGAAGAGATCGGCGTCGAGATTCAGGCCGGGCCCGGCAAGCGCTGGGGCTCCCACGGCGATGGCATCTCCCTCTACATCTACGACCCCGACGACAACGTCGTAGAGCTCCGCCACTACTAGACTACCGTCCTTGGCTCAGAATAGGAAAGCGCCCCGGAAATTTGGGGCGCTCTTTCATTTGGTAAGGCGCGGCTGCAACCCAGGTCTCCCTTCAGCCTACCCCGCCTGCTGGATGATCCAGTCCGCCACCCGCTCGCCGATCATGATCGTCGTCAGGTTCGTGTTCGCCCGAATCACATCAGGCATCACCGACGCATCGGCCACCCGCAGGTTCTCGACGCCGTGTACCCGACCGTATTGGTCCACCACCGCCATCGGATCGCTGGCAGGCCCCATCTTGCAGGTGCCCGAAAGGTGCTGACCGATATCCACCGTCTCCAGCATCCAGGCGTCCAGCGCGTCGTCCGACTCAATCTCCTCCCGCGTGGGTGAGATCGCCTCCTCTACGATGTCGCCGAACGATTCGTGGTCCATGAACTCGAACGACATCCTGATTGCCTCCCGCATCCGCTGCCGGTCGAACTCCTCCTCCAGGTGCCGACAGTTGATGTCGGGATTATCCCCCGGCGTAGTCGACCGCAGCTTGATCTCACCCGAACTCTTCGCCAGCTCCAGGATGCAGGTGAACCGGATGCCTTCCTCGGCAAACGGGTCCCCTCCCAGCGGCGTCGAGAAAGACGATGGCAGGATCTGCATATCGTTCCGCAAATCCGAACCGCTCGCCGTGTAACGCAGCACCGTCTGGATTCGCGGCGCCTCCGCGTCCAACGGGAACCCGGGCTTCGTCTTCACCCGCACCGCGCACAACGGATGGTCCCGCAGGTTCTGCCCGACTCCCGGCAGGTCCTTCACCACCGGCACCCCCATCTCCCGCAGGTGCCCCTCGGGGCCCACGCCCGACAGCATCAGTATCTGCGGCGACGCGACCGCCCCGCCGCACAGCACCACCTGCTCGCCTTCAACCGTGAACGTCTCCCCGCCGCTTTCCACCTCCACGCCGCACGCCCGCGTCCCCTCGAACAGTATCCGTCGCACCAGCACGTTCCCGCGCACAGTGAAGTTCAGCCGGTGCCGGCTTTCGGTGATGTACGTCAGTGCCGTGCTCATCCGCACCCCGTTGGGGTTGTTCATCGGCAGCGGCCCAACGCCTGTGGAGTCCGGATGGTTGTGGTCATACACCTCCGTGTAACCCGTCGCCGTGGCGGAAACGTGGAAGGCCTCCTGCAACGGCAGCCACGCCTCTCGCTTGTGCCTGCGCACCGGAACCGGCCCGCTGTTCCCGTGGAAGTCGTCCACGATATCCGTGTCCGTCTCCAGCTTCCGGAAAAACGGCAGGCACTTCACGAACGACCACTCGTCGTTGCCCCACTCGGCCCAGCTGTCGTAGTCCTCCGGCACACCCCGCAGGAACACCTGCCCGTTGATGGCGCTCGTCCCGCCGACAACCTTGCCCCGCGGCACCACCACGTCCTCCGACCGTGTCGCGCTGCCCTTCCCGGTAAACGACCAGTTGTGCGGCGCGCCCATTTCCGACGCCCGCGGCGCATACCCGAACTTTAGGTCGTCCGGCGTCTGCTCCAGGTCCTGGTAGTCCGGCCCTGCCTCCAGCAACAGCACCGACCGGTTGGGGTCCTCCGCCAGCCTGGTCGCCAGTGTGCCCCCGCCAGACCCTGCTCCAATAACAATTACGTCATACTTCATCTCATCCCCCTAATCCGACTACTCGTCCATCCTCAAATATCTGCCCTGTCTCTTGCCGATTTCACCGCGCAATGAATACAGAGAACCTGCGCTCCTTGCACTGAAAACCATCTGTGCTCTCTGCGTTCTCTGTGATAAATCATCATCCCCGCGCTCACTAGACTCCTCTTCCCCCTCCGCGCTCTCCACGTCCTCTCAGCTAAAAACCCCTCTGCCCCCTCCGCGTTGACCCCAAAAGCATCCATGCGACGCACTCCGCTGAAAACCGCTCTTTCCTCTTCGCGATGAACCCACCAACACCCCTGCGGCTCACTCCGCTGAAAACCGCTCTTCCCTCTCCGCGTTGACCCCACCAGCACCCCTGCGTCTCACTCTGCGCCAACTCCGCGCCCTCTCCGCTAAAACCCCTCCGCGCTATCTGCGTCTAACCGTGCCCCCGGCTAGTCCCCCACCGGCTCGGCCTCAGCGACCCGCCCCGCCATGACGTGGAAGTGCTCCCCCGCCGTGCGCCACCAGACCCTCCGCGTCGAAAACCCCTCCGCGCACTATACGTCTAACCGCACCCCCAGCTAGTCCCCCACAGGCTCGGCCTCAGCAACCCGACCGGCCATGGCCTCGATGTGCTCCCCCGCCTGCACCACCAGACGCTCCACGTCCTCCCGCAGCACGTATCCCTCGGCCACCAGCCGCTCCGCCTCCGCCTCGACTTGCGCCAGGAAACTCTCACGCGACCCGTAACGTTCTTCGATCGACGCCCGCGGGTCTCCCGCCTCCTCGCGCTCCGCCGTCGTAGCCGCGAATGGAATCGACGACCCCCGCAGCGTCCCGCCCGAAGCACCGCCCGTCGACAGCGTCTGACCCTCGCCGCCGATGTCCGCGTGCCGGCGGTTCCACCCCAGGTGCGTCGCCAGAGGCACCGACACCAGCGGCAGCCGTATCCCCGCCACCTCGTTGCCGTCTGCGTCCACCTGCGACACCAGGCACGGGTAGTCCCGCCCAACCTTTGCCGGGACCACTGTCGGCACCAGCGGGTCAGGCCCGAAGTCAAGCCGAGTGAACTTCCGCACCGGCCGCGGCAGCTCCACCCCCGGCACCGACGCCAACATCGTCGCCGCCCCCGGAGGCGTAACCGCCGTCCCGTCCGCAATCCGCGGATACTGGCTCGCCGGCGGCTCCGTGCCATCCGACACCCACCGGTCCAGGTTCGTCAGCGCCGCCCGCAGCAGGCACCGGTAGTCCAGGCAGTTGAACGCGTGCGCCCCCCGGTAGCCGTCCGTCGGGTCCACGTCCGTCAGCGGCAGCCCGCCCAACGCGTGCTGTGTCCCCGCGAACGCATACACCCGCACCGCATCCGGCGGCTCCACGTCCCGCTGTCCCTCCAGGTCCGTGTGCACCAGCGCGCCGTGCCCGGCCCAGTATTCCGACGACGTGTACGTATACATCACCTTCGGCAGCTCACCCTGCGACGCCAGCCGCGACAGCAGCCCGTCCGTCAGCCCCGTGTCCGGGTCCCTCAGCTCCTCATCGGCGAAGGGAAACAGGCTGTTCACGCTCCGTGTCGCCTGGCTCGAGGGCTGCGCGAACCGCTGGTTGAACTCGCCCCGCTTGCCTCCCGCCACGTGCGGTATGAACCCGTCGAACACGTCCCGTCCGGCCTCGTCCCGGTTCACCCCGTGGTACAGGAACGACCGCAAGAACCGCCCGCTCTGCGACACCCCGAACGCGTACGCCCGCTCCAACCCGTCGCCGTCGTACCGCAGATGCGACGCAAAGTCCCGCGTCGCTAGCAGCCCCAGCCCGGCTACCGGCGCGCCCGTCGTCTCGTAGATGACCTGGTACACCTTCCCCGGCTGGAATCCGCCCTCCAGATGCACGTGGCAAGGGTCCGGAATCCTCCGTCCGTCCTCGATCCTTGCGAACCACCACTGCTTCCGCGGAATGACCTGCTCACGTGCGTCCTCGTCGTCCTGCACCGTCAGCACCGACTCCCACGACTCCGGGTTGTTCGTCGGATACGCCCGGTGCATCCGGTCCGACAGGTACTGCGACTGCACCACCGCGTTCGGCTGGAACGTCACCACGATCCTGCCCGTAACCGGCTTGCCGTCCTCTTGCGCCTCCGGAACGTCAATCCGCAGCAGCCCCGGCGCGTCCGGCACGTCGTGCTGCCACCCGCACCACGCCAGCGTGTACCCCTCGCGCATCAGGAACCCGTTGCCAGGGTCCATCGGCGCGTCCGGCGCAACATCCGGCGCGCTGTTGATGTTACGCAGCGCCAGCGCCTTCCCCCGGTTCAGCACGTCCAGCAACAGCCGCCCGTTGCCCCTGCCCGGGTCCGACGGCCGCAGCACCCGAAAGTCCGCGGTGAACTCCACCAGACCCTGCTCGTTGCGCGGAGCCAGCCCTATGTCCGCAATCGTCTCGTTCGCCGGATGCAGCGGGTCCACGGCGAAGTGCGCCTTCCCCTCCACCTGCGTATACGCCCCAACGTCCGCGAACGACTGCCCGCCCGCAAACGGCTGCTCCGAAGTGATTTCAACCCTCGTAACCGGCATCTCTCACTCCCTCATCAATGACATTCTTCCAAACCGGGAATCCCGCAGGAATCAAAACAACCCTGCGGAATCCCCCGATAACCCTCTGTGTTCTCTGTGTCCTCTGTGGTGAATCTACCCCCGGAACTGCCGGAAGAACTCCCGCACCTCGTGCGCCAGCAGCCCCGGCTCCTCGAACGCCGCGAAGTGTCCGCCCCGTGGCATCTCCTGCCACCGACGCACGTCGTACGACCGCTCGGCCCACTCCCGCGGCGGACGCGCGATCTCCTGCGGGAACATCGCCATCCCCGCCGGCGCTCCCACGCGCTCTTCCTGCTCCAGCTCCCACACGTGCGTCTGGTTCTCCCGGTACATCCGCACCGACGACCCGATAGTCTGCGTAACCCAGTAGATGGTCACCGTCGTCAGCAGCTCGTCCTTGGTGTACACGCTCTCCACGTCGCCGTTGCAGTCGCTCCACGTCCGCCACTTCTCCACGATCCACGCGCACGTCCCCGCCGGCGAATCGTTAAGACCGTACGACAGCGTCTGCGGCTTCGTCCCCTGTAAGTGGTTGTAGCCGCCCTCGTCGGCGAACCACCGCTCCCGCTGCGCGTTGTGCGCTTCCTCCGCCGCCGTCAACGCCCGCGAGTCCGCCCCCAGGTACGGCGTCGGCCGCGTCACCGACGTCAGGTGTATCCCGTGCAGCTTGTCCGCGTGCGAGTACCCCAGACGCGACGTCACGCCCGCGCCGATATCGCCGCCAACCGCCACGAACTTGCCATAGCCCAGGTTCTCCTGCATCAGCTTCGCCCACAGGTCTGCCACCCGGCCGATCTCCATCCCCTTCTCTCGCGACGCCTGCGAGAACCCGAATCCCGGCAGCGATGGCGCGACCACGTCGAAGGCGTCAGCCGGGTCGCCACCGTGCGCCCCCGGGTCCGATAGCAGCGGAATGATCTTGCTCATCTCGAAGAAGGAGCTCGGCCACCCGTGCGTAATTACCAGCGGGATCGGATTCGGCCCCTTCCCCTTCTCGTGGATGAAGTGAATGTCCAGCCCGTCCACTTCCGACTTGAAGTTGTTGAAGGCGTTCAGCTTCCTCTCCTGCTCCCGCCAGTCGAACCCGGTCCGCCAGTACTCGCACAGTTCCTTTATGTAGTCCAGGTTGCTGCCGTAGTCCCACTCCGACCCCGGAATCTCGTCCGGCCATCGCGTGTCCGCCAGCCGCTGCCGCAGGTCCTCCAGCACCGCATCACTCACCGCTATCTCGAAAGGCCTCACGTCCGCCATCTGATTCGCTCCTGTCAATCATTTATCGGGAAAGTGGTGGTCGCGGAATTGACCTCTACATACTCCGCGCAGTATCCGCTTAATCCCCCGTAAGCCGGTACACCCGCGCCGCCGTGTCGTGGAACATATCCGCCCTCTCCGACGGCGAATACCCCGCCGACACCCTCTTGAACGCGTTGAACAGTACGGGATACGAGAACGACACCTTGTCCACCGGGAAGTTGCTCTCGAACATGCACCGCGACGGCCCGAACTGCTCGATGAGATAGTGCATCATCGGCGCGATGGATTCCGCAATCTCCTCCGACCCCACCGGCGTCTCTCGCTCGTGCCAGTCGAACCCGATGCGCGGCATCCCGATTCCGCCCAGTTTCATCACGATGTTGGGACACGCCGCCACCGCCGCAATACCCCGCCTCCACTCCGCCATAACCTCTTCGTCCCGCCCGGCGTATGGCCCGATGCGACAGAACCCTCCCAGGTGGTTCAGCACGATGGTAACTTCCGGCACGGCGTTGGCGAAGGCCGCCAGGTCGTCCAGCTGCGGGAAGTACAGCGAGTTCTCCAGCAAGTGGCCCATTTCCGCCAGCACCCGCGCCCCGGCCCGGTAGTCGTCCCGTCCGAGACAGCCCTCCACTTCCCGGTTGTCCAGCTCGGGACTCGGGTCCCATCCCACCGAGTGCCGGATCCCCCGGAACCGGTTCGGACTCGCCTCCTGCAGCGCCTCCAGCACCGGCCGCACCGCCTCACCCATCTTCAGGTCGGCCCGCCCGACGATGCCGTGCGCCGGCTTGCCCGGCCCGTGCTGCCCGGTCAGCGCAGCGTTCGCGATGGCTTCCACGAACTCCACCTCGCCCACCGACCGCAGCTCCTCGGGTCCGTACCTACGATAGTTGGATCGCGCCTCCACGAACACCGTCGACCTCACGTTGTGTCCACTGTTTATGTCCGCTGCAATGTCGTCCAGCAGGTACCTCTGGTAGTCCACCGGTTCCGGCCTCTGCACCCAGAAGTGGTGGTGCGGATCGCAGATGGGGATCTCCGGTTCAAGTATGTCTTCCGTTGTCAGAGCCAGCCACTCGTTGCCTCTCACCGCCATAACTCGCTCCTCTCAGCCCCTCATCCAGCCAGAACCGTCATCCTGCCCTGCCCGGATTCTCCAATGGGGTCATTTTTGCGCGAATCATAGCACAGGATTTCTCCCCGCCTGCCCCGGCCATCAAGGCGCTCCCAGCACCCTCCGCGTCCCCTGTCATTCCGAGCGAAGCGAAGAATCTCACCTTCGCCCCCAAACAGTGACGCTTGCCCCTTGATTTCGCTGAAGTTCTATTATTAGAATAAATGTACCAAGCCAGGAGGTCAACCCAAAAATGTCAGCACCCTCCGCGCCACCTCTGCGTACTCTGTGTTAAGACAATTCTCCGTGCTCCCCGTGCCCTCTGTGGTGAAAAATGCCCTCGCCACCATCAATGCTCAAATACAAAACGAGCGGAAATGAGCGGAAATGAGCGGGTTTTCAAAAAACCCCACCAACCAATCCCGAAAATCCTTATTCAGACAACCCATACAGGAGAACAACACCATGTACAGCTTCGCCTCCATCCCGAGACGCATCAGGGCCCTCGAGAAGAGACTAGCCAAGGACCTCGCCATAGTCCGTCTGCGCCGCCTCGCCGAGGACTTCTGCGACGACTACGAGGACGCCGTATCTGACGACCCTCCCGCCTGCCGTCAGGAACTCGATGAAATGGTCACCGACTTCATCCCGAGCATTGGCAAGGCCGGCTTCCGCCTCTACACCTTCATGTCCCTGCGCAAGTACCTCGAACGCTGCATCGCCGACAAAAAGATCCCCGAACCCCGCGGCATAGTCGGCAACCTCCTCCCCTGGGCAGCCGAGGGCGGCTTCCTCCACGCCCACCTCTGGGCCCGACCCGACGGCGCATAACCCCGGGGCGCAGCCAAACCCCTCGAACTGAAAACAAAAAAACTCTGCGTCCTCTGCGTACTCGGCGGTTAAATCCCGTCTCTGTGCTCTCTGTGCCCTCTGTGGTGAAAGACCCCCGGCGTTCAGACAACCCACTTTGGCGAGCAGTTATTTTCCGGTAAACTGTCAGCACTCCCACCAACGAACAGTGCTGAGGGCCTTACCGGTGCCATCCCTCGACTTAAAGCTCAGCATCCTCGACCAGAGTCCGGTCCACGGATCGGAAACCTCTGCCGACGCCCTGCGCCGCACCATCGAGCTGGCGCAAAAAGCCGAGGCATGGGGCTATCATCGCTTCTGGGTCGCCGAGCATCACGGCTCCAATAGAGTCATGGGCTCCTCGCCCGAGATACTCGTCTCCCATCTGCTGGCCCACACCTCCAGCATCCGCGTCGGCTCCGGCGGCGTCATGCTCCAGCACTACAGCCCCTACAAGGTGGCCGAGAACTTCAACGTGCTGGCATCCCTCGCCCCAGGCCGCGTCGACCTCGGCATCGGCCGTGGCCCCGGCGGCCTCCCCCGCTCAACCGCCGCCCTCCGTCGCGGCGACGGCGAACCGGCAATGTCCTTGGCGGACAAGCTCACCGAGCTCCGTCGCTTCCTCAACGACGAGCTCGACGACGAACACCCGCTGAATGGCCTGACCGCCAGCCCCATGCCGCCCCAGCCACCCGACCTGTTCCTGCTCGGCACCACCCGCACCAGCGGCGATATGGCCGCCGAGATGGCGATGCCATACGTCTTCGCCCTCTTCCTCAACAATGACGAGGATGAGATGACCGAGGCCGTCCGACGCTACCAGTCCGGCTTCGACTCCTCCAACGGAGTCCGTCCACGCACCATGCTCGCCCTGCCCATCATCGTCGCCGACTCCGAAACTGAGGCCGCAGAACACGCCTCGAAGATCCAGGTAGTCCGCATCACTCTCGACAGTGGCCGCACCCTCACCGTCGGCAGCGTCGAGGCCGGCGAGGAGTTCGGCAAGCAGTCCGGCCAAGCCTACGAGATAACCGTCCGGCAGGCCGGCGTCGTCCACGGCGACCCCGGCTCAGTCCGCCGACAGCTCCAAAACGTCAGCCACAAGTACGGCGCCGACGAGATCATCGCCGTCACCGCCATCGACAGCTTCGAGAAGCGCCTCCGCTCCTTCGAGCTGCTCGGCGGCCTGATAGACTAGATGGCAGCGTCACTACCGTCCCGCCCAAGGTAGCCGAGCTAGACTGGATGGCAGCGTTACTACCGTCCCGCCCAAGGTAGCCTGGAGCAAAGCATAAGGAAGCAGGAGAGGTAAGCGACTATGGCTGAAAGGCGGATGATGCGCATCGGCACCTTCCTCGCCGGCACCGGCTCCAACATGGCCTCGTGGCGCCACCCGACCGCCGTGCCCGACGCCGCCATCAACCTCGACTACTACCGTCGCCTCACCCGTAAGGCTGAGAATGCGAAGCTCGACTTCGCCTTCTTCGGCGACGGCCTGTACATCAGCGAGAAGTCCCACCCCAACTTCCTCAACCGCTTCGAGCCCCTCACCTTGCTCGCCGCCCTCGCCATGGACACAACTCACATCGGCTTGGCCGCCACCCTGTCCACCACCTACAGCGACCCCTTCACCGTCGCCCGTCAGTTTATGTCCATCGACCACATCTCCAACGGCCGCGCCGGATGGAACGTCGTCACCTCGCCCCTCGAAGGCTCGGCTCTCAACTACGGCAAGCCCGAGCACCTCGCCCACGACCTCCGCTACCGCATGGCCGAGGAGTACATCGACGTCGCCAAGGGCCTCTGGGACTCCTGGGAGGACGACGCCTTCATTCGCGACCAGGCCATCGGCGAGTTCATCGACCCTGACAGGATGCACCGCCTCAACCACTCCGGCGAGTTCTTTTCCGTCCAGGGCCCGCTGAACATTTCCCGCTCGCCCCAGGGACGGCCCGTCCTGATTCAGGCTGGCTCCTCCGAGGCTGGCCGTGGCTTCGCCGCCAAGATTGCCGACGCCGTCTTCACCGGCCACGCCAACCGCGCCAGCGCCGAAGAGTTCAGCAACGACGTCAAGACCCGTGCCGCTGCCGCCGGCCGCAACCCCGGCGAGGTCCTCATCCTCCCCGGCTGCTCACCAATCGTTGGCCGCACCCCCGAAGAGGCCGAACGCAAATATCTCGAGATCGCCGGTCTCGTCGAGGTAAACCAGGCCCTGAACTACCTCGGCCGCTATTTCAACGACCTCGACTTCACCCAATACGACCTCGACGCCCCCTTCCCCGAGCTCGGCGACTTCGGCCGCAACGGATGGGAAAGCTCCACCGACAGCATCAAGAAGACCGCCCGCGAAAGGGAACTCACCCTCCGCGAGATGGCCCTCCAGGTCACCACTCCTCGCCACGAGTTCATCGGCACCCCCGACCAGGTCGCCGACACCATGCAGGAGTGGTTCGAGTCCGGCGCCGCCGATGGCTTCATGCTCAGCGGCGCGGTCCTGCCTCAGGGCTTCGACGACTTCGTCGACCTCGTCCTGCCCATACTCAAGGAGCGCGGCCTCTTCCGCATCGAGTATGAGGCCGACACCCTCCGTGGTAACCTCGGACTGCCCAAGCCCGAGAACCGATACACCGCCGCCCGAACCGGCAACTTGGTAGGCGGGCGCTAGTCATGCCGCCAACCCTGCTTGCCATTCACGGCACCGTCACCCGCCCGGGGCGCCTCTACCAGGCCGTCCAGGCCGCCTTGACTGGTCTGGATGACCCCGCCTCCACCACCTCTGAGACCCTTCACCTCGGCGACCACACCATCTCCTTCGCCGATGGCCGCCCCCTCGCCGACTACCAAGACGACACCCAGACCGTGGTCGAGCGAGTCATCGCCGCAGATATGTACCTCATCGCCACACCCGTCTTCCGCGCCTCCTTTACCGGCGCCCTCAAGAACCTCCTGGACCACGTCCCAGTCGAAGGCATTCAGGGCAAGCCCTGCGGCCTAATCGGTATGGGCGCAACCGACCACCACTACCTCAGCATCGACGCCCAGCTCCGTCCCGTCATGGCCTGGTTCGGTGCCCACGTCGTCCCCGGCATGGTCTACCTCCAGTCTCGCCACTTCCAGAACGGCCAACTCGCCGACCCTCAGGCCATCGCCGACCTCCAGTCCCTCGCTCGCTCCGTCGTCGCTCTGCACCGGGCCATAGCCAGCGGCGACCTCACCGGCCCCTCTCCCCTCGCTGCTCGCTGAGCCAACGCCTCCCCGGGAACCCGCCTGCTATCACCCGCATATGAAGTTGTCGATTCAATCGAATTATAGTTTTACGAATAACAATCATAGTATGACATATTTCGACATATTGTTATTCATATCACAAACTTCTGTGAAAGAAATATGGTTGCACTGGCCAAAATGCTTTGCTATATTGCCGCGCAATTGGCGGCCTGTTCCTATCTGGTTGGCCAATTCGGAATTACTACACAGGAGGGTTTGTATGCTAAGGAAAATCTCACTGACTGTGGCACTTGGCCTTCTGATGGCGGTGATTCTCTCCTGCGGTGGTGCAGCCCAACCCACGGAGGCCCCAGAGCCTACCGCGGCCCCGACAGCTCCTGCGGCCACCGCAGTGCCGACCGATGCCCCTCAGGAAGAACCCACTGAGGCCGCCATGATGTCCGCCGATGAGGACCTGATGGCAGCCGCCGCCAGGCTCGCAGGAGGGCCAGGGGCGATCTACGTCGGCGACCTCAACCAGCTCGTTGGCCCCGTCCCAGAACCCATTGAGGACGACATCGGCGACTACGATGGTGTTCCCTACGAAGGCCTCGAGGATTACCTGTACGTCTTCGATTCCGACTATTACCGCGAGATGGTTGAACGGGCCAACTTGACAAACCCAACGCAGGCCACTTCAACCGGACTGGAACTCACCTACCAATTCGCCTGCATCAACCGGGCGCTCACCCACTGCAAGCTGGCCGAATGGTTCTCGGAGCGAGTGGAGGAACGAACCAATGGGCAGTTGGTGATCGAAATCATCGGCTACCCGGAATTGGGCATTGCCGGACCAGATATCCTGGAATTGCTGGCCAATGGGACGCTGTCCTTCGCCGAGCTCCCGGCTGCATATACCGCAGGCGACCTGCCGGCCATGGACATGAAATACCTCTGGGGCATGTATCCCGACAACGAGACTTTCTACAAGGCCACAACTGCCTCTATCCCGGACCTTGACAGGTTGATTGAGGAGCGGACAGGAGGAGGAGTCACCATTTTCCAGCTGTGGCGAGTACCAGAAAACGAAATCTTCTTTTTCAGCAAGGAACCCATAGAAACACTGGCAGATTTTGAGGGCTTGAAGGTACGCAGCTTCGGCGGCGCCCTATCTGACATGATTGACGGAATGGGATCGGAAGCCCAATGGGTGGCCTTCTCCGAGGTCTACACAGCGCTTGAAAGGGGAATCCTGGATGGTGGAGTGACAGGTGCCAATGCCGCCTATGGCCAGCGCTGGTACGAAGTAGCCGATTACATGGCTGGCCCTCTCCCCTTGTTCACAGTCGAGAACGCCACTTTCAACTATGACGTTTGGCAGGATTTGCCCGAGGACTTTCAACAGATACTGTGGGAGGAAGGGGCTATATACGAACTCGAATTCTTCCGGTTCACCCCCGTCCTCTCTTCGCTGGGCATTCCCAAGCTGTTGGACCAAGGGATGATTTACACGCCATTCAACGACGAAATCAAAGCGTTCCTGTTCGAGGAAGTAGCCCTGAATTACGTGATCCCACAGTGGGTGAGTCGCGTCGGAGGTTACGATACTGAAGCAGTTCAGCTGTTCAACAAAAATGTCGGCCCGGTGGCCGGAATCACGATCAACGAGGACGGCTCAGCTTCACTTGCGGACAACTAGCGCCCTTCGAACCACGCCCTGCAAATGGGTCCCGAAAATATTCGGGACCCATCCTTTAGTCTACGGATTCTCTCATACTGATTGTTCAAATACCTTTGCAATATCCTTTAAAATAGCCACCATTCCGTAATAATTATTTCTCTTATCGTTAACTAGTAATTCCCATATCTATTTTCGCGACGAATCACTGCTTGCGGGAGCTTTTCCTTTTTGCTATATTCCGCCGAATCGTGCAGCGACCCTGTCTGTACCACGCAGACTTCAGGAGCGATTTGGGGCCGCTAGGACGAGTTGGGAGTTTACGGAGGAGAGTGTCTGTATGGTGAAGCCTATCCTGTTGGGCGCAGCTCTAATCTTGTTGATGGCCTTTATTCTGGCCTGCGGCGAGTCCGCAACGCCGGTCCCGACGGAGGCGCCGGCGACTGCCGCACCCACCGCGGCTCCTACTGAGCCGCCAGCGGCCACCGAAGCGGCGATGGAAGAGGAGGATGAAGCGGGCGACTCCATGATGGAAGTCGACCCTGCCTTGGTCGCGGTCGCTGATGAGCTCGCTGGCGGACCCGGCTCAATCTACATCGGTGACGGAGACTTCAGTCGCCTGGTCGGCCCTGCTCCAGGTGTCTCCGAGAAAATGAATGAAGATACCGGCGAACTTGAACTCGACGACCCCTTGGGGGACGGGAACGGCATGGTGCCGTTGGCGATGGTGGAGAAGCACCGCCACATTTTCGAGACGGACTATTACGGGTCATTGATCGAAAAGGCAAAGTTGACCGATCCAACGCCGCTGACCTCCAGCGGAGAGAGTCACAACATCCAGTACGCCTGCATCAACCGGGCCCTGCTGCCCTGCGTCCTGCAGACCGTTTACTTTGCGGAGAACGTAAAGGAACGAACTAACGGGCAGGTTGACTTCGAGGTGTCCAGTTACCCCGAGCTGGGATTAGCCGGTTCGGATATGATCGAGCTCGTCGAGCAGGGAACCATCGAATTCGCTCAGATCCAGCCAGCCTATGTCGGCGGCACCTGGCCCTTGATCGACATCATTTACGTCTGGGGTCTCTGGAAGGACTTCAAGTCAGAACACGAGGCCAACACCGCTCTGCTGCCGGACCTGGATGCCGGAGTCGAAGAGGAGACGCAGGGAGGGAAGCTGATCTATCACATCTGGTACGGTGGCAATGACCAGTACTTCTTTTCCAACCGAGGCGCGGAATTGGAGGATTTCGACGGGCTGAAGACACGCAGCCACGGCACCACCATGACCGACGCCATCAACGGTCTGGGCGGTGAGGGGCAGTTCATGGCCTTCGCCGATGTCTACACGGCCCTGGAACGCGGTATCCTGGACGCTGGCGTCACCGGTGCTCACGCCGGCCACGGTCAGCGATGGTACGAAGTAACTGACAACCTGATTGGTCCCTTCATTTCCATGCCAATGGGATTCGAGACCATGAACCGGGACACGTGGAATCGCATCCCCGAGGACCTCCAGAACATCGTCATCGAAGAAGGCGCCAAGATGGAGCTGGAGAATCTTCGTCTGGCGGCCGTCTGGAATGAGACAGGCGTACAGGTCAATGTCGATAAGGGAATGACCTTCCTCGAATGGTCTCCCGAGATGAAGCAGTACGTTTATGAAGAGGTGGCCCTGGGCCGGGTACTGCCCAATTGGATCGTGCGGGTTGGGCCAGAGGAGATCGCCATTTGGAACGAAGTCGTGTCACCATGGGCCAAAGTCGAAATTGAAGCAGATGGCTCTCTTACGTTCATCGAGTAGCATCGAAAAGCGGGTCGTCTCAGACAGACGACCTTCCAGGTCAACCGCGAGGGGCCCCGGCTTTTGCCGGGGCCCCTCTCCTTGCCCGGTGGTTGAAGTTCTACCCTTTCTACTATTCGGGAATACCTAACTAATTGTTCCTAGTCTTATATCGACAAACAACGGGCGAAATTCGCAAATTCGATTATCCCAACCCATATTGCGCGCAAAAAATCAATTTGCTATATTCCGCCGCACATGCAAATTCCCCCATCTCATTGGCGGCAAAAAGAGGCGACCGTACCGCCGGTTCAGGAGGCTCGCATGTCGGAAAATTCCCAATATGGCCAGGAGAATTCCGCTGATGACAAAGGTATTCCTGTTAGCCGGGTCCTTGGTTTTGCTGATGGCGCTTGCCATCGCATGCGGAAGCGCCGCAGAGCCCACGGCAGTTCCTCCCACCGAGGCGCCCACTGCCGCTCCCACTGCCACGTCTGCTCCGGAACCGACCGCGACGGAAGCGGCCATGGAACAAGAAGATACGACAATGTCGGACATCGACCCTGACCTGTTGGCTGCTGCCCAGGATCGGGCCGGTGGACCGGGAGCCTTTTACCTGGGTGACGGAGACTTCAGCATGATGGTGGGTCCGGCCCCGGCCGAGGGCTTGGGCGACGCCGACGATATGGTGAATCTCGCTGGCCTGGAACGAGAGGGTTATCTCTTCGACTCCGATTACTACAAAAACCTGGTAGAAAGGGCCAATTTCACGAATCCCACGGAATTGACCTACGACGGCGAAACCATAGAAATCCAGTTCGCCTGCATCAACCGCACTGTAGCGCCGTGCGAATTGTGGGCCAACTTCTTCAAACCCCAGGTTGAAGCTCGCACCAACGGCAAGGTGACCGTTCCGATAACATCGTTTCCTGAATTGGGAATCGCCGGACCAGACTCGCTTGAACAGGTGACTAACGGAACCCTGTCGTGGGCGGAAATCACCAGTGGCTACGTATCTGGTCACATGCCCGAGGCAGAGCTGGCCATTATGTATGGCGTATATCCCGACCACGAAGTCGAGTTCAAAGTTACCCAGGCCATCGGCCCGGAGCTCGACCGCCTGTTTGAAGAGAATACCGACGGCGGCATAGTTCTCTCCCACATGTGGGTTTCTGGCGGCGACCAGTTCTTTTTCTGCGAGGAAGGGATCACGGAACTAGCTGACTTCGAAGGACGCAAGGTACGCAGCCACGGGTCCGCGCTCTCGGACTGGATTGAGGGCTTTGGAGCCAACGCCCAGTTCGTGGCATTCGCTGAGGTCTACACGGCGCTGGAACGCGGAATCCTAGACTGCGGTGTAACAGTGGCATTTGCTGCCCACGCCCAACGGTGGTATGAAGTTACCAACTACATGGTCGGGCCACTGTCCAGCCAGTTGTTAAACACGGTCATTGTCAACAGGCAGGTCTGGGATGCACTGCCTTCCGACATCCAGCAGATTTTGCTTGAAGAGGGTGCCCGACACGAGCTCGAAGCCATGAGGGTCACGCCTGCGTGGAACGAAGTATGGATCCAGCGCAACATCGACGCCGGACTGGAGTACCAGGAATTCTCGCCGGCGTTGATGGACCACATGAGAAATGTGGTTGCCACGGATCATGTGGTGCCCGGGTTCATCAGCCGACAGGACGATGACAACAGAGACAACATCATCGCTCTGTTTAACGAAAAAATCGCTCCCATAGTAGGCCTGAAGGTTCTGCCTGACGGCACCACCGAAAGAGTGCCGATCACCCAGTAACCTAGCTTTTGAAACAGGTCAAGCAGTGGCCCCTGCTTCTTGCGCAGGGGCCACTGTTTTCTGAAGTCGGTTTGGTACTAGCCGTCTCCGGCGGCAGTGGCGGGTCCACTCAGGGTTTGCGGCCTTTTGCCGCCAATTGAAAGGACCAATAGGGCGGAAGCAATTAGCAATCCAATGTTAGACCAGATGGCAAGGTCGTAGGTGCCCCGGATATCGAAAAGAAGGCCGCCCAGATACGCTCCCAGTCCAGAACCCAGGGGCATGACAGCGAACATGGTGCCGTAGATCTTGCCAAGATGCACGGTTCCAAATCCGTCGGAAGCGTATGCGGCGGTAATGCCGACAACCGCGTTCCAAGAAAGACCTACCAGAAGTACCCCCGCCACCAGAGCCACGATACCCATAGAGGGTATACCGAGGAAGGGAATTCCCATGGATAGCAGCACCACAACGAATCCCAATGCTCTTAGCTGATACGAGACTGCCAGAAAGACCCGACGGCCGCGCTTATCAGACAGGTGGCCCAGCCACAGAGCGCCGATAATGGAAGTCGCTCCAATGATGCTGAACATGAAGGCAGCGGTGAGTGGGGCATAACCAAGGTCCTGTGCGTAGGTTACAAAATGAGCATTCACGAAGCTCATTGAGTATCCTCAAACAAAATACCCAAACGTGAGCTTTTGGAACATCGGAGTGCGGACCGCCTCCGCGAAAGAAAAGTTGACGTCGCCGCCCCGACGCATCCGGCCGGATCCAGCCTGATTGTCCCCGGCACCCATGGGCGTCAGACCTTTGTCCTCAGGCCGGTTGCGAATCAACAATATCCCCGTGGGCAACACTATCAGCAGCAGGAATATCCCGAGAAACAGATAAGCTTCCCTCCAGGACAGCAGCACAAGGAACGTGGACGTAGCGGGAACAAGGATCATCGCGCCGAACGACCCAGCGCCGCTAACCAGTCCCAAAGTCAATCCCCGCCTGACTACGAACCACTGGCTAACTATCTTCGTCAATATGGGTCCGGTACCCAAGGTGACGCCCAGGCTCATAATCGAAAAAAGTACGTAAAGCTGCCAAAGCGACTCCACCCTCGGTATTAGCGCAAGCATCCACCCCATAATCAGCACACCGGTGAGAGCCACCCATTTGGGGCTGTATCGGTCAGCCAGGTACCCGGCTAACGGCCTGAGCAAACCGGAAATCATGAAAGTCGCTCCAAAGGCGAGCGACAGGGTGCTCCGGCTCCAACCGAAATCCTCAGTCATCGGCGTCAGGAAAACCCCGAATGAGAATTGCCCGCCCGCGACTCCGAAAACTACCAGCGAGCATCCGATGGTGACCCACCAGCCATAGAACACTTTGCCTTTGAACAGATCCATGGATCTTGTCTCCAAGCATCCCCGGATTGGATGCGAAAATACTAATCCCGAGCGTCTTCTTTGTCCACGACGCCATCAGCCTGCGCAGATATGGCGCCGCCTCTTGCATCTACCCTGCGCCGACTCCAGTAGAGGTGTAGAATTAGGCGTCCCGCCGAGGAGGAAATTTCAGTGTTTGATGAAGCTCGCCGCCGTGTTCAAGAAGAATTACGGCGCCTGGAAATTGATGCCTGCCTAGTTACAACCCCTGCCAACATTTTCTACACCACAGGATTCTTCAGTCCTGTGGTGAACCTGTCTTTCCGATTGATGGGCACCGACGTCGCCCTGATTCCTGCAGACCCAGCCCTGCCTTCAGCGCTCATGACCAGCGACTTCGCCGCCCCCGCGGCAAGAGCTGCAACGTCCATCGAAGACATCCGAACTTATCGGATGTGGGTGGAAAACAGGGACCTGGATGTAATTGCAGGGAGCGAGGGGGGCAGTGCTCGCATCTCCCGTCCTCCCCAGTGGAACCCTGAAGAATTGGATGACACGCTGACATCCATGCTGGAAGATCGAGGCCTTTCGGCTGCAGTTGTGGGGATAGACCTGCGCTATGTCTACGCCGATTCATTGTTCCGACTGCAGCAAAGCAACCCAGAATGTCAGTTCGTAGACATCACCGGTATGTTGTATGGACTACGAGCCATCAAGCACCCTCTCGAAATCGAGATGCACCGGAACGCCGCTCGATTGTTCGAGGCCGGCCTGCACAAGGCTATCAACGAGGCCAGGGAAGGAACCAGCGCTCGGCACATTAAGTACCTGTACCAGGCAGGCGCGCTGGAGGCCGCGATGGCCGATCCGTCGGTCGGTGAATTTCAGTCGGCATACGGTTTTATTAGCGCGGGGACCGGGAGTAGTTTTGGCGATGGAAGCGGGCTCCAATCTGGCGACCTGATTAAGTTCGACTGCGGAGTTGCCGTCGGAGGATTCTACAGCGACTGCGGGCGAACATTTTCATTTGGCCGCCCGTCCTCTGAACAACGTCGCGTTCACGACGCGCTGGCGGATGCACATGCCGCCGCCCGTGGACTGATGCGCCCGGGTACACCTATATCGGAAGTATTCAGGGCTGCGGACGAAGTCATGCAGGCCCGGGGTTTTCCCGGATACAGCCGCGGCCATTACGGGCACTCCATTGGGCTGGACACTTTCGTGGAAGAGCCTCCATTTATCAGCGCCACCGAGCAGAGCCTGCTTCAGCCCGGGATGCTTCTTTGTCTCGAGGTCCCATATTATTCTGCGAGTCTCGGTTCCTACCAGATAGAAGACATGATATTGATCACCGAAGACGGGCACGAGAACTTCAACACTCTTTCCTACGAATTGGTCGAGCTATAGCCGTCTTTTCGGCTATCCTCATCAGTACGTGGAGCAGGATCGGAAATGAAGGCATCTTACCTCGGAGCAATGGGATACGCCTCGCGACGGGAATTTCCGCCAACCTGGCCCACGCCGCCGGCATTCAGCGACCCGGAGTTATCGGTCCAGAGCTACCAGGATGGGATCGAGGAATGTGAGTTCGCCGAGGAGATGGGATTCGAGTGGATCAGTTTCTCGGAGCACCACTATTCCGGGAGAATTGCCACGGGAACTCCTTCGGTGATGGCTGCGGCCGTGGCTGAGCGGTGCAAGAAGGCCCGCATCGCGATGTTGGGGCATCTGCTGCCCTTGAACAACCCCGTGCGAATTGCGGAGGAGCTGGCGCTACTGGACAACCTGACAAACGGTCGTCTGGTGATGGGTTTTCTGCGAGGCACTCCGAACGAAGACCAGACTTACAACATCAACCCGGCTGAAGGGCGGGAACGAATGTTGGAGAGCATGGACCTCATTCTCCGAGCCCTCACCGAGCCTCAACCATTCGCGTGGGAAGGCCGTTACTACCAGTTTCGCACAGTTTCAGTTTGGCCCCGCACCGTGCAGCAACCCATCCCTCCGGCCATCGTGGCAACTCGAAGCGACGATGCGGTCTACTTCGCTGCCACTCACCGCCTAGGGTTGGGAGTGTCGTTCCTTCCGGTCGATGAAGTGGGGGCAATCACAGACAAGTATTTTCGGTGGTGCGAACAGTCGGGATGGAAACCCGGACCGGACGAGGTTGTTTTTCGCGGCAGCATCTACCTTGCCGAGACCGACGAACAAGCCTGGGACTGGTTCCACCGCCAAGAAGACCAGGGCCGCGCGCGTGGAATGGCCATGCGGTCGTCGGTGGCTCAGGCAATTCAGGCACAGCGAACTGGTCAAAAATTGGACTTCGGACACGTCTTTGCGGGCAGCGCCTCAGGGGATATCGTTGGGGGGGCGCCTGGACTGACTTTCGTCGGGGGGCCGGACTCCGTAACAGAGCAGATTCGCGCGTATTACGACCGATGCGCAGCAGGGGTCATAGACCTCTTCTTTCAGCAGCCCAGTCTCTCCCACCGAGACGTTATGGCTGAAATCGAGCTCTTCGGACGGGAAGTACTGCCCCGAATCAAGGAATTCTGAACGATGGCGCCTCAAATTTCTTCCACGCGCCATTTTGAGTCAGGTTCCGGAGCATCGCTTGTTCTGCTTGATTGGACGCCTTGGGGTTCTACCGCCCTCGGAGCAGCCCTTGCTGAACGGTACCGTGTGATCAGCGTGGAACCTCCGGGCGTGGTTGATCCCAAGGTATCTCTCGAGAAAATTGCCGAGACCTGCGCTGCCGCCACCACTGCCGAAAATATCGACTCATACGCTGTTGTGGCGACTTCGCTGGGCGCCGACGTTGCGCTGCACATGGCCCTGTTGAATCCAGCAAGAATAACCACCCTGGTATTGGTATCACCCACCTGCATAGGGCGCGCAACCTCAACAGCCTGGAGCGCGCCGGAATCTGCGGTGACCGCAATGCTTGCCCGTCCAGACGACGGCTCTAGCTCGCTACCGAGTCCGGAACGGATGGCGACCTTGGACTCGCTGTCAAAGATATTGGCGGTGGACGAAAGCTATACGCTCAAGTTGCTATCCGGCCTTTCATGCGCCACTTTGGCGGTGTTCGGTCAGGAGGACCGTGTCGTTTCCAAGGAGGCCGGGCGAGCCTGGAAGGAGTTGGTACCCAACTGCAGTTTGAGCTACGTCTATGATGCCGGCCATGCCGTAGATTTGGATCGTCCTGCCGCACTGTCCGGTGTCGTTATGGACTTCCTGGAGCGCCGCGAGACATTTATCGTTGAAAACCGCAGAGGTCTCATCAACCCGTAACGGCAGCTCGAAGCGAAACTGTGTTTGTTTTAAAGCCGCTCTTGTGGTAGTTTCGGACTGATCCCACGGCAATTTGAATATTGGAGAGCTGTCAATGGCAACTAAGAGGAACGGGGAAAAGTACCTGGGGCATGAACTTCACCTGCCGCTGTCGCAGGATGGGCAAGTGACAGCGTATGTGTGGCCGGTCAGGGCGCTGAACGTGCGGGGTTCCTGGTGCGGTGGCCCGACGATCGGTATCGACGTAGGGAACGAGGAAATCATACGGTTCGACTGCCACGACAGGCCCGGGCACTGGCACGGCGGCGGATACGACCGGTCCGGTTCGCCTGGCGCATCTCACCGCGACTTCCCGGATGGCATCGTTGCAGTTGCCGACCAGGTTGACTGGTCCCTGCGGCAAGTCAGCGAGCGAACCGGCGATCTGCTGGTCGAAGCTGAACAGGGCGAGGCGGCAGAGCTACTGGACGCAGAGATGCTGCAGAATGCTGTCGGACTGATCCGAAGCCACCTGGACCAGCAGGGCGACCTGCGCGACCAAGCCATCGCCGCCGGGATTATCGACTCCCAGTAACGGTTGGCACTCAATATTACGGTGTCTGGCTTACGGTGTCTGGCTTACGGTGTCCGACTTACGGTGTCTGGCTTACCGTGTCCGAGGCTTCGGTCTGACAGGTCCGGTTTTCTTGGGCAGTTTGTAGAGAAGGGGCGGGTTTCATACCCGTCCCTCTGTTGTGACCGGCCCTTTCGGGTGACATCGACTGGGGGAAGGCTCCTCTTTACCGCGAAGGGCAACTAACCTCCGCCCCTCCTCCTCTGTTCCTCCTGTAGGTCGTCAATGCTCTCGCGCGACCTTCCATAGATGTGCGGCACGTCCCAGCCTTCCAGTCCCGCGTAGGTGTCTATTTGGCTGCGGTGATGCACTTCATGTTCGAAAAGCATCATCATGATCCGCCAGCCGCTCAGCATCCCGTCCGTGTCGATCATTTTCACTCGGCGCTGCAGCCATTCCGGCGGGCTGTCGTCCAGACGTCGATGAAATTCCTCGGCAGATGCCTCGATGGCAGGTATCCAGCCCGATTGGCGCTCCGTGCTGGGCACAGGCCAGTCATAAAGCCAGCCTCGATCGCAGTATGCGCTGGCGAAGTAAAGCCGGGACTCGGCAATATGGTGCACGACTTCTGCAATGCTCCAAGCTTTCTCGCCCTCGCCTCGTGGTGGACGCCAGAACTCCGCTGCCTGGGGCAAGGCTTCGATATCCCTCATCGTACGTTGGTGAAAGCGATCAAAATAACGCAACAGGGTTGGAAGGTCGGTAATCATTTCTCGTCCTTACAGGAACTTTACTCCAAGGGGCCAGCTAGTGCGTTCCAAAGAAATCATATTTAACGGAAAGAACTGCGTCAACGCGAATTAGGGGCCAAGGTAGAGTCAACCGTTTTAGTCGGGCACCCTTCGGCACATTCAGTCTTCTTTCTCTTGCAGTAGCAATTCAGGTATATCCCTGAGGAAGTTTCAATTTTCCCGCCATTTCCGCTCATGCCAGGTATAGGGTCCGAACCGCGATTCGATCCCAATACCTGATTGCCATGACTATCTCGACAGGTTTTGGTGTCTCGGAAACATGTGCAAGGGTAATGATAAACCTCATCCATCGTTCAGGCGATCGATTACGCGTTGGTCTTTTTTGCGGTGCCCTGGTTCACAGCAAGACAACCGGGCCAGCAGACAGCGTTCCACATCGGGTGGTCCGGTAGACCAGGCATTCCTGGATTGAGGGTTTCACCCCTGAACTCCAATTTTCGGGCAGATGGAATGGAACGAAACTCCGTTCCTTTGGTGGGATGACAGTCGGGAGAGACCAGTCTCATTGTCTCATCGGGAGGCTCTCGCGTGACGGTGTAACATTGTGTAACATTTTGTAACGTTGTGTACCAAACCCCTCTCATTTTGGTCCTTAATTGAGACAGGCCAAATCGGGCGGTTCAGGACTTCTTGCATAAGAACAATTGTACGATACACGATGCCTCTAGGCAAGGGAGAGAATTCAGCAGGGCATCGTTTCGGGTCAGATGGTGAGGTCAGGAACGATGGGGGATTGGCTTTTACGCCATCGCGAGAATGTAGAGTTGGGTGGCGAAAACCACCCGGATTGGAACGCCACCGAGCCAGCAACAGGGTTTTCCGACCGCGTACGCCTCTGAAGCGGTGACCAATTGTCTCTATCCGGTATCTGCGTTTGGGTATAAAATCGGCGCCACAACGCTTCGCTATAGAGGAATAATCATGAAGTTTGACGTTATCGTTGTTGGCAGTGGCTCGGCTGGGTCCGTGGTTGCCAGCCAACTCTCGGAAGACCCCCAGCGCTCGGTGCTGCTACTGGAGGCAGGTCAGGACTACCCCGACCCCGAGTATTTACCCGAGGCAGTTCGAAACGGTCACTCTTCGGAAGGGGAGGCAATCGGCTCTCCGGTCTCCTGGAACCTGCGCGGTGTCATCAACGACCAGCAAGGCGAGATAAACATCGCACAGGGCAAGGTCGTCGGTGGGTCCGGTTCCATTAACGGCCAGGTATTCCTTCGAGGGCTGCCGGAAGACTTCGAGCGATGGGAGTCCTTCGGCAATGAGGAATGGGGGTACTTGAAGGTATTGCCCTATTATCGCAAAGCTGAGACCGACCTGGACATCCAGGACGACTTCCATGGCACGGAAGGGCCTATACCCATCGTACGCCGAGAGAAGGAAGAATGGCCCCAAGTGCAGCGTGCCTTCCACGCAGCCTGTATGGAAAGGGGGTATGCGGCCAATCCGGACCTGAACGGCCCCGATTCCGGGGGCATCGGGGCGATCCCGATGAACAACCGCAGCGGGGTCCGCATGAGCACCGCCATCACTCACCTCAACCCGACGCGCCATCGCCTCAATCTAACTGTTCGAGGGGGCGTATTTGTACGCCGAGTTGTAATAGAGGGCGGGAAGGTGATGGGTGTGGAAGCAGAGAGCGGCGGCGAAATTTTCACCTTGCAGAGCGACCGGGTCGTCCTCTGCGCCGGAGCTCTCAAGTCGCCCCATATCCTGATGCTTTCGGGGGTCGGTCCTCGCGACCAACTCGAAGAATATGGCGTATCCGCCCTGGTTGATTCGCCTGGCGTAGGGGAGAATCTTTTCAATCACCCGATGGGATCGGTGTCATTCCAAGTGAATGAGGACGTGAAGCTGACGGCCAACGCTGAGGCGCTTCGATTCGGATTGAGGGTCACTTCGGAAGCGCCTTCATATCCCAATGACGTGATGCTTCATACACTGGCAGTCTGGAACGTAATGACCGGAGAAATGGTGCCATCCGGGACAGCCAGGATCGCCTGCGCGCTGGAACTTCCGGACGGTTCCGGCTGGGTACGGCTGCAGTCTTCCGATCCCTCGGTTCAACCGTCAATAAACTACCGTTATCTCCACAGCGAAAACGACATGCGCAGGATGAGGGACGCGGTCAAGTTGGCATGCAGCCTGCTGGAGTCCGATGCCTACCGGGGCATTTCGGAAGGACGAATTTCCCCCACCGATGACGTCCTAGCAGATGATAGCCTCTTGGACAAGTGGATTCGGGAAACTCTCGGCAGCTCAAGGCACGTTTCCGGCACCTGCCGCATCGGTCCGGACGGTGACACCATGGCGGTTACCGACCAACAGTGCCGAGTTCGTGGGGTTGAAGGTCTCTGGATTGCCGACTCCTCCATAATGCCGCAAGTCACTCGGGCCAATACAAACGCAACTGCCATTATGATTGGCGAACGAGTGGCCGACTGGGTTTCGCAGAGCTGATCAGAAACAGGATAATCCAATGAAATTCGGCCTATTTCACTCGGTGCAGCTACCCAATCCCTCAGAACAGGACCGGTATTACAGCGAGGCCATGGAACAAGTGCTCCATGCCGAGCGATTGGGGTATAACTCGGTCTGGTTCACGGAGCATCACTTCACCCGACACGGAATCGTTTCGGCCACGACCTCTGTATTGGCCTATCTTGCCGGCGTCACAAATACCATAAGGTTGGGTACGGCGGTGACTGTCATGCCCTTCCACAATCCCGTGCAACTGGCGGAGCAGACGGCTACGGTGGACGTGCTCAGCAACGGACGACTGGACCTGGGGGTCGGCAGGGGTTATCAATGGGGAGAGTTCCATCGAATGAATATTCCGATGGATGAGGCAAGCCGTCGCTTCGAAGAGTCGATGGAAGTTCTGACTCGTTCCTGGACTTCCAGCGAACCGTTTGATCATCACGGCGAGTTCTGGGGCTTCAACGACCTGACTGTGCTACCGCGCCCGGTACAGCAGCCTCATCCTCCGATATATGTGGCGGCATCGGGCGCCGACAGCGTGGCGCGGGTAGTTCGCAACGACTGGAACCTGCTGATCGGGCAGGGGGAGCCTCATGGCCAAGTGGCATCCCAAGTCCGGTTCTACCAAGACGCCCTTGCGGAAGCTGAGTCGGAATTCACCCCGCAGCGAGTGGTGGTGGCGCGGGCTATGTATGCCGCGGCAACAACGGAATTGGCCAGGCGCGAGGCCGAAGTCCCTTTCATGTGGTTCAAGCAGACCGGACAGGAAG
The DNA here is from genome assembly GCA_963667415.1 of Dehalococcoidia bacterium. Classification (GTDB taxonomy): domain Bacteria; phylum Chloroflexota; class Dehalococcoidia; order Lucifugimonadales; family UBA3495; genus VXOI01. The sequence goes on from OY763410.1 coordinate 3,138,267, forward strand.
TGAGCGCTCCGCCCGACCTCCAGGTCGACCTATTGCCTGAAGAGTACGCGGCCTATCGCAGCCGTTACTCGCCGGACGCCAAGTTCGACTACAACGCCATGTGCGATAACGTCATGCTCTTCGGCAGCCCAGACCATATCGCAGAACGCATAGAGGCATTGCGCGACTCAGGTGTGGAGAATCTGATATTCTTCGTCAATTTTGGCGGCATAGAACATCAGAAAGTGCTGGACTCTCTTGAGCTGTTTGCGAGAGAGGTCATGCCGCAGTTCGCTGACTAGCAACAGCCGCGGCCGACATGGTCTGCCGATACCACTGTTGCCGTCGCGGGCTGCTTTGGATACACTAATTGTTGTCCTCTGTTGCCTCACGGGCAGCAACTCGTCTTTCGGAGAGATGGCTGAGTGGACGAAAGCACCGGTCTCGAAAACCGGAGTACGGGCAACTGTACCGTGGGTTCGAATCCCACTCTCTCCGCCAAACAATCAAATATTCTGTATTTACATGGCAGCTTATTGAGACAATATATTGCATATATGTACCAATATATGTACCTAAACATTTGAGATTGAAATCGCTTTATCCATCAGGTAAATCGCCTTCTAGGTAGATGTACTACTCATTCATTATCGTGGGACTCTTCCTTGAGTTCTACGTCTGGCCCTTCGAATGAAAGGGATGTAGAACCCCCCACCGCGATTGATGACAGTGCAGCCCAGATACCTGTTTCCCAAGCGGCGTGTTTCATTTTCCCCGTTCTCTCCCATCTACGGGCCATCCCAGATAGACTCATAAACCCGAATCTATCCAAGGGATCTGCATTGCCTGCGAGAATCGGAGACGAGGCGCGAGCGGAGGGGGTAATGGAGCACTGACCTAGACGAACTGGGGCGAGCAAGGAATGCGAAGGCCACTGAGGGGAGAGGTTGACAGAAGGTGGGGCGCAAGTGGGCGGGATTGTTGGGCGTATTGCAGCACAAGACAATGGTGGCTCGATCTGGTGCCGGTCTGCCAAGAGTTGGCTGATGCGAGGATGGGTCAGACGGCAATGGCACAGTCAAGAATGGAGGTCCCGATTCGCAACCGGGGTTTGGGCGCTGCTGAACTGGGCTTTGCATTGTCAGACTTGGGGCAGATGCAGGATGAAGCGCCGAGACTCGCGGGGGACGATGGGCAAGCGTCCGGGCATGGAAAATAATACCGGAGGGTCTTGTGATTGCCACAGGCTCACCCAGGGCGATGCGTCCGGTACAGCATGTTGGCCATCAAGCGGCTGGATAGCCAGCCCCCATTGACAAGCTCAGGAATGGCGTTGAAGTGGTCAGAGGGAAGATGTTTGAGAGCCATGTTGCGCCTCGTGTCTTGGATGGTGTCATCGATCCTGCCATGGCCACGAAATGGGCCCGCACGGGCGCTCCGCCTTCGGCCTTGGCAATCATAAGGGTTGCCACCCAGAGAAGAAGCCTGGCCCCGCACCAGCCCTCTTGGCCGCGTTCGTTGACTTGGACATCTTTCCGGTCACTGCGCTACTTCAATCCGCGCTTCGCGGGTGTATGGTGAGTCACCCGACCCCGAAGCCCTTGCTCACTAGACCTAGGTCTTTGGCTCGGACCGCGACAACTGCGCGCCGTTGGATCGCCGCCCCCACCGTGCGCATATCATGGATATGGAGGGCAGGAGCTAAAGGCTGAAGCGCAGCCGCTAGAACGACGCTTTCCATGCTCCAGACCCTCCAGAGAAAGAATAGGCCCAACTTCTGCGGCATCTCCTCTTTCTACCATACCGCCGCCACCTTGCCTGACTTACCGATGTAAGTCGTCAGGCAGGTGGTAAACGATTTCTCCGCCCCAGCGGCCCACAATCTCGACTTCCTTGACACATTGAATTGGTAGGGGCGCAACGAATGGCTAACATGATCTTAAACCAGCCCGCAACGACCTTCTGGTCTTCTTTTCTAAGGCTATGACGTCGAGCCAACTTTCAATTGGTGGGGGGGAGCTTAGGCGTAGCCCCGGTGGGTCCCAGTCATTCTCTTTGCTCTTTATGAAATTGTACGATGCTTGCCACCCTGACAAATAGTTATTCACCGAACACTCAGACTTAAAACGAGATCTTAATTTAATCATCGGGGCATTAGCGTTGTAGAATGTAATATCAGGTGAAATTAGCAGCTGGTGTAGATTTGCCAATATGTCATTTATGTCATTTTTGCGAATCTCGATTTGCGGAAATTCGTTTTTAACCCTACCCAAGATCGCTTGCCCCAAACCTCTTGTCTCAGACCAACTTCGGAGGTACGCCACCCTAGGAAGTGATTCCTTACATGTTACGTAGACACCCATGAGTTTTGAAATCGAGATGTTCTCTAACCCCTCGAAGTAACGTATCGCGATCAAGAACCCACTACTGCAATCAGATACCTGCCAACAAATACCTCCGAAGTGGTCTGGCTCTGAAAGATCGAAATTCCATTCATCGCCGACATATACTTCTAGTCCCCATGTCGCTTTGAACACTACGCTGGTATATGTCCTCACCCATCTCATCACAGTCGCGGCAGCTATTTCAGTATCCGTGATCCTGTGCTTCCGCACCAAATGGGCAGCTACTTCTCGGTAAGTCCCTCCCTCGTAGTACTGGCGTAGCGCGTCGGCAATCACGGCATCTGCAAAGCGTTTTCCACTGTGAAAATGGCCCCCTCCAAACTGGCGTCCGCAATCCAGGCATTTATACAACTGCCGTCCGTTGAGATACCCATTCTTGTGGGGGCAGCCGGCGCCGCACATCGGGCAATAGACCTTGGTCGGGGAATGTATCACAAGGGTTCCTCATTGATAGGCTATGGAGATATTCTGCGAGGTTCTCCTGAAAAATGCAACAACTAACGCAAATTTGGAAACTTCGGTACATTAGCTGATACAACCCGCAAAGCTGCCTCCCTAGCTGCTGCCTACTTTTTACACCGGTTCGTAACGCCAAACTCTTTCCTATCTCCGAGACTACACTGGATGGCATCATACGAGTCGGACCCGTGACGAGGAGGCACCCATGACCCCAGATGGAGATAGATTCCTGCGCATCCGCGAGGTACTGCGCATGACCGGACTCAGCAGGGCGACTCTGTACGTGATGGTGCACAATGAGGAATTTCCTCCGCCCGTAAGGTTACGGGCCAGAGCCGTGGCCTGGCGCTCGTCACAGATCCAGGCATGGATGGACAGCAGACCGGAAGCCACGTCGGTAAACTGGTCGTGATTTTCGGACACTGTGGCTTCTGTTCGAATTACCAGCCGGCGCATTTTATGGGCAACGATTATGGCTTAAAGCGCCGCTGAACAGGACTCCTGTCCATTAGTGAGTACTCGATGCTGTGACCAGACACCGGTAAGGACGAAGTGCCTGCATAAGAACCGGAGGGAGATTATATAGAGCCACTAAAGTGAATACCGCCAGATGACCTCTACTCCATCTGGCGGCGCGTCCAAGCCCCCATCCCTTAGGAAGGCACACAGCATAACTGCTAAGGAGTCAATACAATGCGCGCTTATTGTAGCGCACACACGCTGTGCAATCCAGTTTTATGGCCCATAACCTGCCGGTTTGCGGACCGTCTCTCAGATGTCGGCGATTCCCTGACCAACAGCTCCGTCCGCCGTCAGCACTATTCCGGCTCCCCGATTTATCAAGATAAAGGCTGCAACCTCTGCCTCTCCTCTCCTCTCTCGGCCTGTAATGACCACCTGGGTCCCGCGACCCTAAAGCGCAAGCTCCGCTGGCATCGCCATCTCCGGACTACCACCGCGACCGCGGCATAGGAGTGTGTGATGCAGCGCCGCGACTCCGATCCGAACCCTTCAGCAATCCAGTTGGCCGAAACGCCGCCTGAGCAGAAGAAGGTCTCCTACGTTCCGCCGGTCATCCCTATGGGACTCCCACACGTCGTCCAGTACGTCACCGGTTCCCTCCTGCACATGCCCGGCCCGTTCCAGCTCCTGGCGGACAGAATGAGCCGCTACGCCAACGCCAACGGCGAGGTGACGATCGCCCTGGAGTTCCTTTGCAAGATCTCCGACCTGGGCAGCAAGAACACCGCCAAGGGCTATATCGACAAGCTGGCGGCCATGGACATGCTGGAGACGATCCACGGCCAGGGCGGCAACGACCGGAAGAGCAACACATACCGCTTCCTGGGCGACAAACGCAACTGGCAACCCATGCCCGGGGAAGAGCCTGGCACCGACCCCTGGCTCACCCTTCTGGAAGTCCGGTTGGAAAACGAGAATCTGAAGCAACAGGTCCGGGATCTCACCGACACAATCGAGCTCCTGACAAACGGCGGGACCGTCGGTCACCTCGATGTGACCTATAGGCATGGTCCAGAAGAACCTGACAGCTACGAAACGACCAATCCTCAGGGAGACGTCAGGGCCATAGGACACGCCAGAGTGACCAATGGAAACGGGTCAGATGGGCCCGACAGCTACGGAACACCTGATCCTCGAGGGGACGTCGGCGCCATGGGTCACTCCGGGGTGACCAATAGCGCCCCCTCAACAGCCTCTCACAGCTACGAAGCCTCCGATTTAGCCAGTTCTCCACGCGAGAACGCGTCCATTGATCTCTCTGGAGCGACCGATGGCCCGGTGGCACGGCCCGACGAGGGGCAGGAGTACATGGCCCGCCGCGCCCGGGTGGAGGATGTGGTGCTACGCCACAGGGCCTACTACCGGAGATCCTTCAGCAGGCGCGGCCTGCCAGGGGCCGTCGAGTATTTCTCAAGGACGGACGAACACGAACAGGAACTGCTGCGCCAGGTGCACATCCTGGAGGCCGGCGAGGATCCCAGGCAGGCGGGCACCGGCCCGCCGGGGCAGGACGAGGAGCCGCCGGACCCCGACCGCTACGCCTTCGGATACTGCCCGGACTGCGGCAAGCCCTTTGCCACCTATGGAGGAGCGGAGTACTGCACCGACTGCACCCAGCGCCGGCGCAGGGAGAGTGAGGCTTGATGAACAACGAGGAAAGGGAAAAGCGCGACAGAATATGGCAGTTCGTACTGGAGCACGAGCGGTTCTTCTGCGACCCACATCCGGAGGGACTGGGCTTCCCCAGGCCCGGCATGGTCCCGGACCACTACATGAAAAACCCGGACCAGTGGGTCCTGGACATGAACCGCGTGCTGCGGCTGAAACGGGAGCGACAGCTACGGGAGGGCAACGCCGACCGCACCGTCTCCACCGGCATGGCCCCGGCAACACGGCGGCTGCTGGACGAGATCCGGAGACTGACCGGGGAGGGCTGCAGCACCGCCCAGATATCCGCCCAACTGGACGTGGCGGAGGCCGGGGTCCGCAACGTCCTGGCCCTGGGGCAGGGGGCCGAGGACGCGGGCGCCCTGGGACCCGTTCAGCTGCCCGAGATCGAGGCGTTCCGAAAGGGCTGGGGAAGGTCCTGGCCGGGAGGGCACACAAATGGGAACGGACACCGGAAACCGCAAGGTACTGTTTGAGGTCGAGGTGCTTGACCCACAGGACGGGGGACGCTGCTTCGTCTGCAACTCCTGGGCACAGCCCATGCACACGGTGCGTCCCAGCGGCGGCGGCCACGGCCGGTACGCCTGCTTCGTCCACGTTTCCGAGGTCATGACCACCTGGAACGACCACGAGGAAAGACAGGGAGGTGAGAGAGGATGACGCTCTACGCCGAGAAACTGCTGCCCCACAACACCGAGGCCGAGGAGGCCCTCATAGGTTCGCTGCTGATCGACGGCGAGTGCGTCGCCCGCATCGCGCCGGTGCTCCAGCCCGGGGACTTCTACCGGGAGCGTAACCAGCTATGCTACGACGCCGCGCTGTCCCTTTCCAACCGGAACCAGGCCGTCGACCAGCTCACCCTGGCCGGTGAGCTGGCCAGGACCGAGAAACTGGAGATCGCCGGCGGCATGGCCTACCTGTCCCACCTGGTGGCCAGCACCCCCACGTCGGTCCACGCCGAGGACTACGCGGAGATCGTCTCCCGCACCGCCACGATGAGAAAGCTCATAGCGGCGGGAGCGAGGATAGCCGAGCTGGGCTACGGCGACACCGACGACCTGGAGAACACGCTCCGGCAGGCCGAGGACGCGGTCTACGGGGTCAGGAACACCACCCAACAGCGGGACTTCCAGTCATTCAGGGACATATTCGACCGCTACCTGCAGCAGCAGTCGTCCCTGGACGACGTCCTCTACGGCGCGGACGCCCCGCTGATGACGGGATTCTCCGACCTGGACGAGCTCTTGGGCGGAGTGCAGCGCTCGGACCTGGTGATACTGGCCGCCCGCCCGTCGGTGGGCAAGAGCACCCTGGCCGTGAACGTGGCCATGAACAACGCCAAGACCGGCCGGACCTGCGCCATCTTCAGCCTGGAGATGACCGCCGACCAGCTGGCCATGCGGGCCCTGGCCATGCGGGCCCTGGCCGGCGAGACCGGCATCGACTCCCACCGGATCCGGCTGGGCCTGTACACCCAGTCCCAGGAACAGCTGATCATCAACGCCATCGGGGAGCTCTCGGAGCTGCCGTTATACATCGACGACACCCCGTACCAGGGTTTGGTGGAGATACGCGGCAAGGCCAGGCGTCTGGACCTGGACCGGGGAGTGGACCTGATCATGGTCGACTACCTGCAGCTGGTGCAGGGCCGCAGCCGCGGCGGGCCGGTCAACCGGGTGCAGGAGATAACCGAGATCTCCCGGGCCCTGAAGGTGCTGGCCGGGGAGATGAACGCCTCCGTGATCGCCTGCTCCCAGATGAGCCGCATGGTGGAGAACCGTCCCAGCCACCGGCCGCAGCTCTCGGACCTGCGTGACTCGGGTTCCATCGAGCAGGACGCCGACGTGGTGGCCTTCATACACCGGGAGGACCTGTACACCACGGAGGAGGAGTGGGCCCAGACGCACCCAGGGCAGGAATATCCCCAGAACATCGCCGAGATCATCGTGGCCAAGAACCGGAAGGGACCCACCGGCAGCATCCGCCTCGAGTTCCGGGACCACCTGGTGCGGTTCGACCCTGTGCCTTTGGCCATGACCGGCTGACCCGACCTCGACGTAAAGCCCTGCAGCCAGCGCCGCCGGACATGTCCGGCGGCTTTCCTTTTGTCCAGGGGTGCCGATGGTCACCTGAAGGTGACCGGTAACGTGGTAGTAGTAAATACATATATATAACTACTACTACGTTAGTGGTCACTCTCGGGTGACGTACCGCAACCGTCTCCCATTGCCGCGTTCGGGTACGCGCCACCCCCTCCACTCTCAGGGTGTTGTTTCCACGCTCCTTTGACCATAATGTTCAGCTCAGCCGGCGTAACCAGCAGCGCACACCTCATCGGAGGCGGGATGGTGGCCCCGCTTGCGGGGCCAATACTCCTCTTCCTGACACAGATGGGGCTCATCGCCCACAGCCTACTCCGAACAAGAACCGAAGCGGCTCACGACGCCGCAGCTGACGCTGGAGCAAGGCAACGCCCACAACGGAGAAACAGGAAGAAGCAGAGGCCGGAACCTCAAGAACCCCAGCCGTACCAGTACGCAACACGGGGAGTCCAACACTATGAGGACCTCCCGGACGAGGATCCGACGCCCCTCGAACAAGACCTCAGAACCGAAAGCGAGGATAACGCAAGCGGAGGCAGAAGCAACCGGAGACGACCAAGGAGAGTGATCCTCACCCCAGAGGAACAAGAACGAGGGCAAAAGGCCAAAGAAGGCTCCAGACGACGCCGGATCAGGTAGAAAAAGGAAGACCCAAACCGTACAACTGCCTAAAGGCGCCAGCGAAACGGCCGCAGTAATACGGCACAAGCCGGTCCGCAGACAGAAAATTGCAGAAAGGCCAGGTTGACCGAACCTGCAACCTGGTGGTAGAACCACCACGAACAATCCTGCGAGACGCAGCGGAACCTGCCCAGCCAGAAATTCCAGAGGAGAGAAAAAACAAAGACCCAAACCATACAACTCCGAAAAGCGGAAGCAGCAAGAGAAACAATGGGACGACTCCCAGACGAAGGTCGACATAAGTCGCCACGCACGAAAACCAAGGCTCAAAAAGCCAGAAGGATGGAAAGCCCCTAGTATTACAACGACGGGTTATATGCTAAGGTACATTTTGAGGTAACAGGGTTTTGTGATGGGGAGGGGGCGTGATGGATGTGGCAGCGTTTGAGCGGGTTCACGAGTGCTTTCGCGAGTTCCATGGCTTCTTTGCCCCGGCCTTCGGACGCAAGCAGTGGCGGGAACACAGTCGGCATTATCTCCAGGCTCTGCTGGTTCAGTCTCAGGAACGGCGCAACGCCGAGAATCTCTCCGAGACGGTTCCGGCTTCGGCCCGGGCCATGCAGCGCTTTCTCACCGAGGCCCGCTGGGACGAGGACGCGATCATTGGGCGGCTGCAGGAGTATCTGAGTTCCCGGCTGGAGCACCCGCAGGCGGTGTGGGTATTAGACGGCAGCGACTTTCCCAAGCAGGGCGTGAAATCGGTGGGTGTGGCCCGGCAATACTGTGGGGCCTTGGGAAAGATCGCCAACTGTCAGGCTGGGGTGTTTCTGGCTCACGTGGGGCCACGCGGGAGGGCTTTGGTGGACAAGCGCCTGTATCTGCCCGAGGAGTGGACTTCGGCCGCTGGGCGCTGCGCGTCGGCTGGAGTGCCGGAGGATCGCCGGCAATACCGGTCAAAGACGGAGTTGGCCTTGGAGATGCTGGAACGGGCACGGGAGCGCGGCCACATGAGCGCTCAGTGGGTCGCCGGAGATTCCGCCTTCGGGATGTCTCCGTCTTTCCGGGAGGGTCTGGCGGCAGCGGGGGCGTGGTACGTGCTGGACGTCAGGCCGGACATGACGGTCTGGCCGCTGGAGCCAGTCTGGGACAACTCACCCTATCAAGGATTTGGCCGCCCCCGCAAGCCCAAATTGCGGAGCGGGGAGCGGCAGACCGTCGAAGGGCGCTGCCTGGCACTGCCGGAGGAAGCTTGGCAGGAGGTGACGGTGGCGGAGGGAACACAGGGGCCAAGGACCTATATGTTCAGCGCCCAGCGGGTACGAGTAACGCGGCACCGCAAGCCCGGCGAGGTGGTCTGGGCAGTCTACCGCCGGAACCTGGACGGCAGCGAGCCCCGCTACTACCTGTCCAACGCCCCGGAGGATACCCCGTTAGAGACACTGGCATACGTGGGAGGCTCCCGTTGGCGAATAGAAACCGAATTCGAGACCGAAAAGAGCGACGTGGGACTAGATGAGTACGAGACCCGCACTTGGGCTGGCTGGCATCACCACGTGGTCCTGTGCCTGCTGGCAGGGGCCTTCCTGCTGAGCCTGCAACAGGCTTGGGGGGAAAAAGATGCCCCGGATCACGAGGCCGCAGGTTTACCGGGTGGTGCGGGAATTGCTGCCCCGGGAACGGTTCGGGCCAACTGAGTTGCTGCAGTGGCTCAAGGATACGCAGGATAGTAACGAACGGGCCAGACTCTCTCACCAGAAACGTCGCTCCACCCGTAGAGCACCCTCAAGCATCCCTCCCTAAACCCGTCGTTGTAATACTAGAAGGCCACAAGATGTTTAAGAAGACCTGGGCGGCAGCGTTACTGCTGCTCATGATTACAGCCGCGGCAATCGCCTGCGGCCCCGATGCGGGCATTCAGCCCGACCTGCAGGAAGAACCCACCCCTACACCACAGCAGGATAGAACCGAGCGGCCCAGTGAGACACCGGCAACAGCTACCCCGGAATCGACGACCGAAGACCACACCACTGAAACGCCGGAAACGCCGCAAGCCACGCCGGCGACCGTGAAGAAAGCACCGACAGCCGAGAACCAAGCGTCGCCACCCGCTGGGACTAGGGCCACAACGACCCCAACCGCGTCCTCGGAGGGGCCAAAGATCTACCCGGTAGTAGCCCACGAACCCTTCGACCCCGTAAACGGGCCGGAAGGGACAATGGAGGAGCTCCTGGCGGAGATCGACTTCGTAATCAAAGTCCACATGGAACGCATCTGGACGGAGAAGAATGACTCGCAGGTAAACGTCCTCATGAAGGGTAGACTCTCGGAACCCTACGCCCACAGATGCCACCCAAGGGAAATGGGGGGGCCCCTAGAATCGGAATTCAAAGGGGTATACGTGGCATCACAACGATCTCAGGGGAAACCCATTGAAGACAACTTAGAAGCCGTCCTAAGAGAAGTCAGCCATGAAATAACGATAACGAGCTTCGATGGTCGCACTGCCCAGGTAGAGCTGCTGTTCCACACGAAAGCAGGAACCTATGAACAAGAATTTGCAACACCACTGGACAGATGGATATACGTGGAAGGAAGACCACAGGACGGCAACCGATGGGCCATGGACCCCCCAGAAAGCACGGGAGGACGGCGCTGTTAGGGACCGACCCCGGCCGCGGAACCACAAACATAAACAAAGAACGATAGAACGGTAACCCGACGAATCAGGGGGTCGGAGTAACCACCTCGAAAAAGTGGTCGTCGAAGCTCCACTGACTAGGGTCGGGATCCAACCAGCTAACCTGGGGGGTAAACGTATCCGCCCAGGTCAGGATCATCTCAACCGAACTCGGGGAACTAGCCAGCTTAGTCGCCTCATCAACAACTCGCACACTGAAAACGTAGACAACGCCGGGCCGAAGCCCAAGTATCGGTAGAGGGTGCGGAGGCACCTCAGCTGTAATCCAAGGCTGAACAGCCTCATCACCCCAAGTGCCATTAAACGGAATTGCACGATACTGGAAAGACCCAGAAAAACCCCGCTCGAGCGTAAGGTTCACTCCCCCAGGAACCCCTGGGATACGGCCCAACCATCCAATAGCGATACGGTCAGGCCTGGGAACCGGGGTCATACTGGGCGCCGGCGTCGCCGTCGGGAGAGGAGTCGGCGTCTCGAGCATCTCGGGACGCCAATAAACCGGAGTAGGGTAATCGTCACCGTAAACGGAGGTCGGACCAACAGAAGGCGAGCCCGCAAGCCATGGATGCTCCCGGTACCCCACCCGCACATGCTGAACGTTGGACCGCAGGAATTCTCCGTCTGGATCGCGAACAGCGAGCTGGAAGGAGAACTGGCCCACCGGGGCTGACGACAGCCCTAAAAACGACGAAACCGGACCCAAAGAGGTCGGATGAACCTGAACGGGATGAACCCCCACTCGGTCAGGGGAGACCCGTAGGAGACCAGCCTCACGAACGGAACGTTCGCCACAAAGGGCTCGAAGCCATCGTAAACCCAGAAACGAAAATAAAGATCACGACCACCATGATTGGCGGTAAAGACTCTCACCCTATCATCGAGGCTGCCAGGTATCTCGACACCCTCAATGCTCGTCAGAACCGGCGCGCCGCCGGAAACAGGACCCAGGGCGCCGTTGGAATCAACGGGAACATCGCCCTGCAGTAACCGAGGGCTCCCGTCAAACACCCGGGGAGTGAACCCGCAACCTCAACAGCATGACCCTCACCGGTTCGACCGTCCTTGGTATGGAACAGCACTTCACCAGGGCGGACCACGTCCACCGGAGGAGAATCCTCAATCGAGGTCATGTAGCCGAAACTGATGTTGTTTCCACGCTCCTTAATGAACTGCCAGAGACTCCCGGTAGACCTCACCTAAAGCAAAGAGCCTGATCAGGCTGTGCCAGCCCTGACGGGCGCAGACCAACAGCGGAGTGAAGTACGTCCGGCGCAACATGTGGCCCAGCATGCGATTCACCGACGACGCCGATCTCAACCGACGGGGAATGGAGTGGTGCGACGGCGTGGCCAACCGGCGGATACACGGGACCACCCACCAGGTGCCTGGGAGATGCTGATGGAGGAGCGTCCGTGCCTGGGGAAGCTGCTGGCCCGGGGCGTGTTGGCGCCATATCTGCGGGAAGACCGCAAGGTGGCCCGGGACGGCTTCGTCAGTTGGGAGGGGTCCCGCTACGGGGTCCACTGGAAGTGGGCTGGCTGCGTCGTGCAGGTGGGACAGCGCCAGGGGACGGTGGAGGTCTGGACCGGCGATGAGCGCATCGCAGTACATCCCCGAGCGCAGAAGCTTGGTCAGCGCCAGGGGACGGTGGAGGTCTGGACCGGCGATGAGCGCATCGCAGTACATCCCCGAGCGCAGAAGCTTGGTCAGGGCTTCATCTTGCCCGGCCAGTGGTCGGGGCTGCCGGCGGGAGATAACCGGCCCAAGCGGGAGGCGACGGCGGTGCAGATCCCCGTGGGCGAGGTGGAGCGGCGCTCCCTGGATGTGTACGAGCTGGCCGCCGTGGGAGGTGCCAGATGATTGCTCTTGAGCAGACCCGTCAGTACCTGGAAAGCCTGGGGCTCAAGCAGAAGGTGGAAGTCCTGGACAACACGCTGGACACCGCCGCCAGCAAGCAACTCACCTACCCTGAGATGCTGGCCGACCTGCTGGGTGTGGAGGTGTCCGCCCGGAGGGAGCGCTACCTATCCACCAGGACCAAGCTGGCCCACCTGCCCTTCCAGCGCACTCTGGAGCAGTTCGACTTCGGCTTCCAGCCGTCCATCGACGAGCGGATGGTCAGGGAACTGGCCGGTCTGGCCTTCGTCGCCGAGGCCGCCAACATCCTGCTGCTGGGTCCGCCCGGCGTGGGCAAGACCCATCTGGCCGTGGCTCTGGCCCTCAGGGCCATCGAGAACGGCCAGGGAGCCTACTTCGTCCGCGCTTACGATCTGATGGAGGACCTGAGAAAGGCGCGGATCGAGCACAACCTGGACCGAAGGATGCGGGTCTACCTGTCGCCCAAGGTGCTGGTGGTGGACGAGATCGGCATCTGGCCCTACGACCGGGAGGCGGCCACCGCCTTCTTCACGCTGGTGTCGGCCCGGTACGAGCGGGGCAGCATCATCCTGACATCGAACAAGGGCTTCGGTGAGTGGGGGGAACCTCTTGGCGACACCGTCATCGCCTCGGCGGTGCTGGACCGACTGCTGCACCACAGCCACGTGCTCAACATCCGGGGGGAGAGCTTCAGGCTCAGGGAGAAACGGCAGGCCGGACTCTTCCCGTCGCAACAGCATCTCGCCGCTTCGCCGGAGGAGGCCGGCGACAACTACGCGGTCTGACAAATTCGCAGACCAGAACCAGGAAGACCAGAACCTGGTGGGTCAATCTTAAGTTGCTACAAAGGCGGCACGAGTGTGGAGGTAACTCAGCCCTGACCAGGCGATGCCGAGGAGCCAGACGGGTGGGTCAACTCAAGTTTGCTACAACCGGGTCAATTCCAGCTTGCTATTGACACCGTCTCGGCAATGGCCCTGGCGGCCAGGCCGACCCCACTGACGCTGGGCAGTTGATTGTTCCAGCCACCCTTGGGTAACCGTTCCGCCGCCGCCGGGGGCGTCAGCCGGCGGGAGCGCCTTTTCTGGTCTGGACGGCAACATCCCTGCGGAGGCGGTCGATGAACGCACGGTCCTCCCAGGCCCCGGTGAATGACCGCCCCAACCGGAGAGCAGCCAGCACGAGATCGTTCCTGCTCAAGAGGAACGGGTCGCAAACCATCTGACCCGGCCGGGTGAGCCGTTCCAGGATCAGCTCCATTCCCTTCCCAAGGCGGGGACTGAGCGGGTTTCCCGCCTCATTCTCCCCGAAGGGAGGCACCACAATCAGGTCCTCGCCCTTCGCGATGTGGAATTCTCTCTTTCCGAATATGAGCAATAGCTTGTGGGTCAGGCTGACGCCGAGGCCTCGGCCCAGCCTGGCCGGCCTCCCTGGGTGGCGGTATCCGAAGGCGCAGAGCCAGTTCAGCTCCGGGTGCTGAAGCGTCTCGAATAGCCTGGGCAGATGCCTGGAGTCCGCCAGCAGAAACAGGCCTCCGGATTGCCTCAGTGCATGGGCGGCAAACCCTGCCAGCTCGGCAAGGGGAGGGAAATCATCCGCCGGTGGCGGGAAGGTGATCACCGCGTCCACCGAGCCCTCGGGTACCAGGGTGTGCAACTGGGCCACGCTGGCGGCGTGCAGGGTAATAGAACTGCCCGTGCCTGCCTGAGCGGGCGGGTGGCTCTCGTAATCAGACTGGCGGTCCCTGAGGATGCGGTTGACGGCCCGTCTCAGGGTTCGGGCGTCACCGGAACGGACCATGGCCACGGCCATCTCCTGCAGTTCGGGTGGTTCCCGCAGCAGCGCTGCGGCGTCATTGGCCGTGACCGCGCCGCTCTCTACGGCGAGGCGCAGCATGGCCACGGCCCCGCTCTCGCTGTCAAGGATCCTGGCCACGGTGGCAACCGACCTGGGGCTGACGCCGAAGGAGGCGGCTGCCGCCGCGCGAGGCAGGAAACCGTGCAAATTTGCACGGTTTCCCCCAGACCGCGCCGGCCGGCCCGGCGTGGACCACCGGGAAGCCTTGAAGGCAGCGGCGGCCCTGGAGGTGGCGTCCAAGGTGCGGCGGTGCGCGTTCTTCGCGATCACGTACCCCAGAGGGTCGGCATCCTCCGGGAGATGGTGGAACCGCGGCTCAGTGCCACACAGCAGGCAGGCCCTGAGGCGGTGATAGCCGTCGATCACCACCCCCTGCCATACCGCAATATCCTCGAGCAGGCCATCGCTCCTCACGCTATCGAGGAGCCTTGTGAATTCCTCCGGTGCCATGGGTGGAAAGATCCTGGCCAGGGACCCGACCAGATGCAGCGTCCGTGTGGTCATGGGCCCAACCTCCAGCGGGGTTTAACGCCATGTTAGAGGCGGGGGGCCGGAAGTCTTTGCCACGGCCCATGCATTGCCTGGGCAGGTTACCCGTTGGGTGTCGGAACCCAGGAAGGGCCGCAAAGCGGTGCTGTGGCGATAGCGCCCGGAGGGGGTGATCAACCGGCGTGGTCCCACTGGCGGAGTCCCTCCCCGCTGGCAGGCAGGCGGACATCATCTGGCAAGGGCGGGCTGGCCGACCAGCCCGCCCTGTGCGTTTGTGTCAATTGCGGGTCATCCAGCAATTGGTTCATACACGGGGAGAGGACTACCTGCGGATCGAGCCGCCATTTCCCGAATACCGACGCAGCGACTCCATCCGGCCAATGGAGGATGGCAGTTGCGGACCGCCGATGGTTGCAGCTGCAGGGGGCAGTGGAATCACTGCGGGAGGTTCTCCGCACCGGCATGGGTGGTGGGCTCCCGGTACTGCCCGTCCCTGCCCTTCCGGATATGACACCGGACGGCGCTATCGGGGCACTGGCTCTGGAATATGGCGCCCAGGTCATCCGGGGCACTTGCCGCTTTGCAGAGCGCATGGCGGATTTGGCGGAGCGGTCTGTGTTGACTCTGGAACCCATGGAAACCAGGACTGGGAGGAGTTGACGAGAATTGGCCGGTAGGGCCGGAACCGTGTCTTGGCGGACGCACCGCCAGCTATAGATGTCATCAAGGACCGCACCGCAGGGTGCGGTCTATTTCGTTCAGCACACCAGAATAAGGGAGTAGACAAATGGGAATCAGGATGAACCCGCCGGAGTTTCCGGCACACCGCCGCCAGGACCCCAAGAGAGGCGCTGAGGCCAGGGTGTTTGA
Source organism: Dehalococcoidia bacterium (assembly GCA_963667415.1). Lineage (GTDB taxonomy): Bacteria > Chloroflexota > Dehalococcoidia > Lucifugimonadales > UBA3495 > VXOI01. Next base: position 3,153,815 of record OY763410.1, read on the forward strand.
CGCCCTGCAGGGCCTAGGCCTGGACGGGCACGGCCTCTACGAGTTCCGCTACCGCATGGAGGGCCAGCAGGTCGACTACGCCCTCTGGGTGCATGACACGGCCCGGTTCGCCGTCCAGGTGAAGGGCGGCCGGTACGAGATGGACGATGGCGGCCAGTGGCTCCTGCGCTCGCACGACGGGGGGCTGGAACGGGTTGCGTCTCCCTTGGAGGAGACGGCGGACGGCTGCATGGAGATGCGGGACGGCATCAATGAGGCGACCGGCTACAAGAACTTCGTCGCCGGGGTGCTGATGTTTCCCGACATGCCGCGCCACGAGGGCATCGATAGCGTGGCCAGGGAGCGGCACCATGTGCACACCATCTGGGGACTGGTCAGCCTGGAGCAGGACCTCCGGTGCGTCGCGAAGGCGGCGAGGTTCCGGCGTCCTCCCAGGTCCAGAATCGCGGAAACCGAGTGGAGCAAGCTCCTGGAGCTGCAGTACCACGGGGCTGGCCAGGACCGGAAAGACCATCGGACAGGGATGGAGGCGCCGGGGCCCACGGATACTGAGCGGCAGTTCACCTTCGGAACCGCCACCATCAACATCCAGCACGTGGAGACGCTGGTCATCCAGCACTTTCCCGAGGACCGGGACGCTGACGAACCTCCGTTCATCCCAGGCCGGTAGCCGTGGTGCATCGCTCGCGAGAGGACGTAGCAGACGGGAGTCCTGTGGACATCGAGCCCGCCATTCTCCGTCTGCACCCGGAATTGGACAGCCGGCAGCGGACGGTCGTTGCCCACGGTGACGGCCCTTTGCTGGTGATCGCCGGGCCCGGTGCCGGCAAGACCCAGACGATACATCTGAGGGCGGTCAATCTGCTGCTCACCGGGCGGGCCGCCCCGGAGGACCTGGTGCTCTGCACCTTCGGCCGGGATGCCGCGGGTGAGCTGCAGCAGCGTTTCTCTGAGTCGGCCCTGGCCTGCGGGATAGGGGGAGACCTATCGGGAACGCGCACAGGCACCATCCACAGCCTGTGCCACCGGCTGCTGGCGCACCACGCCGGACAGACGGGGCTGCGGTCCGGCTACCGGGTGCTGGATGAACGGGAGCAGCATCTGCTGCTGCACCAGGAGTTCGACGCCATCTTCGGTCCCGACTGGGACATACTCGCGGGGCGCGGCTGGAGAGACGGGATTCACACGGTGTCGGAGGCGGCGCGGTACTTCGACCGCATCTGCGACGAGCTGGTCGACGTCGAGGTCCTGGCCGGCTCCGAACGGCCCTTCACTGCCGCCCTGGGGCGCTGTCTGAAGCGCTACCGCGAGCTGCTGCTCTGGGCCAACGCGGCGGACTTCGCCCACCTTCAGGTGTGGGCCGAAGGGTTGATGCGGGAAGGCGGCGCAGCCTGCCGTGCCGGGGAGTCCGTGCGGCACCTGATGGTGGACGAATTCCAGGACACCTCTCGGATCCAGATGCGCATTCTCGGCAGGCTGGCGGAGGCCCACGGCAACATCGTGGCGGTGGGAGACGACGACCAGTCCATCTACCGTTTCCGGGGAGCCTGCGTCGCCAACCTGCTGGAGTTCCCCCGCCGGTTTCCGGGGAGCCGGGTGGTGGCGCTCAGCACCAACTACCGGTCCCACCGGGACATCGTTTCGGCCGTCGGCCGTTGGATGGCCCGCGCCGCCGACTGGGAGCTGGCGGGCAGCTCCTTCCGCTATGCCAAGGATATCGTGCCCAACGCCCACGGCGTTCATCCCGATTATCCTGCAGTCATTTCTGTGCAGGGGATGAACCCTCGCGACGAGTCCCAGCAGCTCGGCGAGCTGCTCCGGTTCCTGAGATCGAGCGGCGTCATAGCCAGCTACGGGCAGGCTGTGCTGCTGCTCCACAGCGTGAAGGACCGGGTGAGCGGTCCGTATTTGGACGGCCTGGAGTTGGCAGGTGTGCCGGCACGCTGCGAAGCCTCTGGGCACCCCGGCAGGCATGGGGTCGACGAGATGCTGGTTACCACCATTCACCAGTCCAAGGGAAGGCAGTGGGCCGTGGTGGCCGTGGGGTCGCTGGGCGGGCTGGACTTGGAGACGGACCGTGTGGGCCGCAACCTGGCGGAATACTGCGGTACAGACGGCGGCGAACCGGCGGATCGCATCGGTGAATTCGACCGGGCCCGCCGGCACTACGTCGCGTTCACCAGGGCGCGCCATCTGCTGGTGCTCACGGCCAGCGGCGAGCTGCAGAACAGGTTCATCTCCCTCTGGGAGGGAGCCGGCCGATGGCCGGAGGTGGACCGGGAGGCGCTGGCCCGTCAGCGGTTCAAGGAGCCGGCGGAGGAGGGGCACGAGGTGGTTGAGGAGATCGATTACTTGGAGCAGCTGACGATCAGGTTGCCGTCAGCTTGAGCAGGCAGGCCCGTGCTCTACCATCCGCCTCGGACGGCGACCGTGTCCAAGCAAGGTCAGGTGGGAGCGCGCCTCCCTTCCTGGTGGCGCCAGTCCTCCGGTGAATGGCTGTAACGGCACTGGAGATGACCGTGGCGGCGTCCCGCACCGGCTCCGGTTGGCACCCCGGGTGTGCCCTCCACCTGGGGTCGCCTGAGCGGCTTCCTGGCCCTCCGCCCCACTGGTTCTGACCTAGGCATCGACACAGGATGTCGGGATGCCGGTGCACCACACTGCTATCACGGTCGGAGTGCATCCCCAGTCCTCCCGGCCGGAGGCCCTCCCGGGGGACCGGCTGTGCTGGCCTGGCGCCGGCAGCGCAACGATTGCAGACGTCGCCGACCGCCTCATGGTATGGGCCCCGATCATCCCGGCAGCACCTCCCTCCGGGGAACTGTCCCTTGGCTCGGAGGAGCACGCCCTCAGGCACGCTGACCGCCTCGTTAGCTCCCGCCCCGGATCGGCCACTTGCGGTTTTCCAGGGGAAGCGCCGGAGTCCCGTCTTCGGACCATAGGGCAGTCTGCCCACGGCCCAGTGGGAGCGCTGCGGCGGCGCAGTTACCAGGGGACGGGGTGTCGGCTCGTTATCTCTGGCACCAGCGGACCGGACGGCTGAAGCACTCCGCACGGCGACCACCGGCCTAGCCTTCTGCCCTCTTGCTAACGTGGCTGACGCCCATCGCCTCCCGCCACTAATGGCGGGGCGGGCACTTGATTGTTGTTGCAGATGGAGCGGCCGGTGATCCGGCCGGTCATAGCCGCTCCCGGGCTGGCTCTGCGTCTTTTGCCCTGCGGATGTCGCCTCGACGAGGCTAGCTGGCCGTTGCCGTCCCCTCCCCCATGCCTCCCCCCGGATTCCTGTGGATTGAGGGAGTTATTTGTAGTTGGGTTACGGTGGTGAGAGGCGGCACCATGGTTCCCCCCGAAACCACCTTGCAAAGTCCCTTTTCCATAGCGGCCGGGTTTCCCTGTCGCGTTTTGCTGTACCACGTGTTGCAGGTTGTCGCCCCGCAAGAGCGGCGTTACAGGCTGCGACAGATCGATGCACCTGTCTCTGCCTAGGGTGCGAAAGGGAGAGCGACCCCGTCTGATAGCTTGCATTCAGTAACGCATTCTGAATGTCGCAGGAGGCACCATGACTACTCAGGGGGACAGGCCCCGGTATTCAGGACGATGGACGGTACAGCTCACGCAGGAGATGCTGGACCAGGCGGGCGAGAAGGTCCGGATCGAGTTTAATGGCGATCGACAAGCTTTTCTTCGGCAGGCTATTCACGACGCTCTTCATGGCCGCGGTCAAGAAACTGGGGGGATGGCTGATTTCAAGCAGGATTTCGAGGAGCTCCTGACACATACTCGGCGGACTCCTCAGGAAATAGCAGGGGTGAAGGGACTTTTGCAGAAAATCGAGTCGCACCTAATTGCAGTTGGGGACCGTCCGTATGTTGGGTACACGCAGATACTCAGTCACCAGGCCGCCCAGCAGGCTCTGCAGGATGGCGTTGAGGGGCTCAAGAAAGCCTTGGCCGATGGCGGGCGGGGGTCCCGAGATCGAGTCTTTGGAACTTTTTTCCTGAGTGCCCTCGTGGTCTCTGCAGCGGTGGCGCTGGGCTACTTCCTCGCTGCCGCGTAACCATGCCGCGGCAGAGGCCGGGTCGGCTAATCTCCCAGAGATCAGCCCGACCCGGGTATCGACAATGAGGCACGGATGTGTCATTCGCCGCGATCATTGGACCAGTCATCGCCAAGGTCACCGGAAGGTCTATGTTCAGAGATCCCATGGATGCGGCGTACCGCGGCATCCCGAAACTGCAGAATGGCCGTCAACCTGTCCGGGCGCTCCCTACGGGGCAAAGAGAGTGACGGGCTTTCCGTAATGAGACCAGCCTGCCTCGCCAAACACACCCTTTTCCTTGAGCCGCTGCAGTGTGATGGTCAGCATCCGGAGTGGGGGATCGCACTCGGCTCCGGCTGTCTGAAAATTTTCCTCCGCGGCGTCGTCGAGACATACGACGAGCAGGGGGCGGCTGTCCCTCCGGAGGGGGGACCCGTATTTCCTGCAGCGAGGACGGACAGCCGTGAGGCTGCCTTTCGAGAGCTCGAATTCCAGATAGTACCAGTCGCGGCCAAATGGACCCTGAATCAGCACGGCACCATCCGGCTCGATCCTGGATTTACCCCTCAGTGGCAGTTTTCCGACCCGCCACTCGGTTACTACAAGGCAGCCATTTTCATAGAACTGGGCCAGGATATCCAGCACGCCGTCACGGTGGCGGTAGGACCATTGTGGGGTTCCAAAACGCTCCCTCTCGGGCTGGCTCCTCAGTGCCTCTCTACTGCCCCCATGAGCCTGCAAAAACTGTGTCTTCCCAGGCGTCGTCAAGCCGTGGCGAGGGCGTCCCTGGCCACGGTCCGAGATAGTAACTGGAACGCCTGCCGGCAGCCGCCTGGCCACGGCCCGCCCCTTTTCGTCCACGACATCGACCCAGCCCCTTCTCACCAACTTCCGCAACCGGCGCTCAGTTTCCCTCCCCTTCGGGCCCTCCCCCATCAGAACTTTCAGGTGATCCAGCGATGCGACGAAGTGCGTCCCAACGAGCGTTAACAGGTGGAACATCCGCTGTCCCACCCGCCCGGTCCAAGGGCAATTGCGAAGGATCGTATCGAGACGCACTCTCCCCAACTGCCTTTGATTCTCCACTGGGAGGAGGGAGGCTTCCGTGGGAATTAAGGCTGGGAGTTCCTGCGTCGGCCTGCCAGCCCGCGCGGACTCCCCGTCGCAAATGTGCCAGCTGCCTTGGCTGTAGTACCACGCCGTGATCTGCCGTGGAGCAATCCAGTGTTCGAGGGTTCTGCAGGCCTCATAGAGGCCCTGGGTCGCACTCCACTCATCGGGGGCCACCAAGCAGACCCCCCCGGGGTGGAAAACGCTGCCTGGGTCGGTGACTGCCGCCTGCAGGTCCTGCGGCAACAGCTCGAGCTTCCAGGCCAGTTGTGCTTGGGTCTCCAGCATCGAGAAGAAGCAAATTGGAAGGTATGCGCTCTCAAAACGCTCGGGATTCCAGTAGTTGACCACGGCAGTCATGGCGCTCCGTTTTTCACCCCTGTACCACGTTATGCCCATAAATTCCCATTCCTCTGTGGGGTAGCGGGAAGTGATCGAGTTGACAGCCTCGACCTTTGTCAAATCCTGGCGGATGAAATTCCCCACCCCCTCATCCAGGTGCAAGGTCTTGAACTCCCTGCCTTGCGGGAACGTGCTGAGACCTCTCGCTGTGAGCCAGTACCGGCGGACTCCCGGCAGCAGACAGCCCAACTCGGCACTATTCACCATTCCCTTGTCAATCAGTTCACGCATTCCAGCCTTCATCTGGTCCCTGGACAGCCCGGTGACGGCGCGGAGCTCGCTGGCGCTGGCGAGCACCATGCCCAAAAGGGCGCGTTTGATCTGGTTAGCGTTCTCCGAAACTAGTAGTTGCGTTTGAAGCATATGACGGCCTCCAGTTGTTTTCCTGACCCTACCAGACCCTGCCAAAAAGTTATTAGCACCAGTCGGAATAATGGAACGGAAATTACAAACTATGCGAGGTGCGCTATGGTGGAGCGGCTGGGATACGGCGGTGAATACCACGATGATGATGATTACTACGGTGACGAGGACTATGGTGACGAGGACTATGGTGATGACGGCTACGATGATCCCTACGTTGACGAGAGGGAGCACGGAGATGGGGAGGGCAATGTACAGTTCGCTGAACGGGAGGCCGTAGACCATACCCTGGATGACAGTGCTGAGGCCGGAGACTCTGCCAGCCGGTATGCGAGTGTCAGGAGGTTCGGAAACCGCGGCCGGGGGCGAAGGTGGCTGCCTCCGGACACTCAAGGAATGCTAGCGCCGGTGTTCGTTAGGCTGGACGACATCTGCGGAGCCCGAAGATTCAAGCGAAATCGCTCAGCGTCGCCACGGCCACGATTTTGCCTAGAGGTATTCCGACCTGACTGTCAGGAATAATCACACCGGACGCAGCATCACGTGTATAGCCTTTGGGTACCGGATCTATGCCCGTCAGCAACGCTAGGCCATCTTGTGTTGGCTTCCGCTTGGCCGCATGGATGAATATCCTCTCTCCTATGTGCTGCTGACTACGGCGCCTGCTCCGCGTTTCGATGGTCTTGATGCCACAAGCTATCAGGCTGCCCGTGGCTCATGTAGAGTAAGTCCTTTCATTTTGCTTACTGCTCAACAAACGGGCGTTTTTGTGCAGGATCCACGTGGCTAGCGAACCAGCTTTTTGGAGGTGCCCGAAAACCCATCGCAACAATAATTGACGCACTAAAAGTGCATAGAGGGTTTTTGGAGCACAAAAGTAAAGGTCTTAGCACTGGTGTTCGGACTGACCGGCGAGGCCCTGGCCTACCGGGCTCACAGCAAGACCCAACCCATACAACTGGTCGGCTAGAGGATTTTCTCTAACGCCATGGAAAGCGCAGGGCCATTGGAGCACAAAAGTAAAGGTCTTAGCACTGGTGTTCGGACTGACCGGCGAGGCCCTGGCCTACCGGGCTCACAGCAAGACCCAACCCATACAACTGGTCGGCTAGAGGATTTTCTCTAACGCCATGGAAAGCGCAGGGCCATTGGAGCACAAAAGTAAAGGTCTTAGCACTGGTGTTCGGACTGACCGGCGAGGCCCTGGCCTACCGGGCTCACAGCAAGACCCAACCCATACAACTGGTCGGCTAGAGGATTTTCTCTAACGCCATGGAAAGCGCAGGGCCATTGGAGCACAAAAGTAAAGGTCTTAGCACTGGTGTTCGGACTGACCGGCGAGGCCCTGGCCTACCGGGCTCACAGCAAGACCCAACCCATGAAACTGGTCGGCTAGAGGATTTTCTCTAACGCCATGGAAAGCGCAGGGCCATTGGAGCACAAAAGTAAAGGTCTTAGCACTGGTGTTCGGACTGACCGGCGAGGCCCTGGCCTACCGGGCTCACAGCAAGACCCAACCCATACAACTGGTCGGCTAGAGGATTTTCTCTAACGCCATGGAAAGCGCAGGGCCATTGGAGCACAAAAGTAAAGGTCTTAGCACTGGTGTTCGGACTGACCGGCGAGGCCCTGGCCTACCGGGCTCACAGCAAGACCCAACCCATACAACTGGTCGGCTAGAGGATTTTCTCTAACGCCATGGAAAGCGCAGGGCTAGCTGAACACGAACGGCTGAACAACAGACCAATGGGACTCAAAAAAGTTAACGGAGATCAACGCCGGCGCGACGCTGAGGCAACGGGGATCGGCAAGAATGCTTGACGTGGGACACAAGGGCCCGACCGAGGCGTTGAGGTATGTCCCCGCGGCCGTAGGCCGCGCATATTTGGCACTGGTTTGCACCACGTCAAGGAGGACTTTTGCCGCCGTTGTTCTGATGCTCTGGCTAGACGTCATTGCCGGCGGGACGTTCCGTATGGTCTAGAGTTACCTATGCACTTCCTCGCTTCTGTTCCCCAGTAACGTACTCGAAGCCGCGGGCCAGAGCAGGCATACGCTACACGAAAACGGAACCTCCCTGGGAAACGGAGAGGAGCATCAGTTGGCCACCGCGAGTGGAATGTCCGAGGGGTTATCGTGAAACTCTTACTCTTCCTCGAGGGCTTGGGCCGTGACCAGCCCCAGCTGCAGAATGATCAGCGTCGCAACCCGGGCGCGGCGAAGCCCCAGGGCCGCCAGGGCCGATCGACCTGCTGGCGGTTCCAGTAATGTGGGCCCGCGATTTCAGGTTTTCCACCTTTTCACACTTCGGGTGAGCAAACAAAATGGCGCCGGTAACGGCGCCGATGAAAAGACTGGATCAGCGGAGGCGTTACGGAACCGCGTCCATGCTGCAGTCGCTGCCCACGATGGGAAGGTAAATCCGCAGCGTCACCCGGACGTTGGCGTGTCCCAACCACGAACTGACCACATTGAGCGAGACCCCACCGGCAACCAACCAGTGCCGGGCGGCACTGTGTCTCAGGCTGTGAGCACCAGCTCGCCTCTGCCCGGTCCCTGGCGACTCCTCATCCAAGCCCGCCCATTCGATCCCATCGCCTATGTGCCGGAGCACCGTCCGCATCGACAGCATCACCACCTTGTCCCGCGGCGACCGGTTTGCCGGCCAGTTCGTAAACAGCTGCACCAGATCAGGATGCAGCCGCACGGTGCGAGCACATCGACTCTTCGACTTTCGGACGAGCAGGGTTGCGGGATCCCCCAAATAGTCCAGGTCCCGCCATTCCAGCTCGAGGACCTTCGAGACCCGCAGGCCAGTGCGCCACATGATGAGCGCCGCGGTGCGGGCCTGGTGGCGGTTGTGGGACGCCAGCGCGTACAGAAGTCGCTTGACCTGGTCGGCCGTCCAGTAGTGCGGAACATCCACACTGGCAGAATACACTAAGGCCAACTCCGCCAAAAGCCGCCGCTGTCATCAATTTCTCCCCTCGTGAACCCTGCCCTCGAGCGCCATAAGTGGCAGAGTTTGAACCAAACTCTGCCACCGGCAACGTCTCTATTCGCAGAGCCGACGTGCATCTGTATCGCGACCGCGATATTCTTCGTGAAATCGGACCGCGCATCCAGTCGATTTGTAGTCATTGTCGCTGCCTCTGTGCCTTCACAGCAGCGGTCAATTTCTCACAAGGAGCAAATCCATGCCTGCACCCAGCACAGACAAGATAGGTCGAGCTGGTGAGCACTACGTTGCTGCCGAGCTCAATCGTCGCGGAGCATACGCTTCGCCCTTTTCCGGTAATGTGCCCGGCATAGACATTATCGCCACAGACGATGACCAACATCGCATGGCCTACATCCAGGTGAAGACCAAGCGAGGCCGCGGCAACTGGCATATGCGCCTAAATCATGGATGGGACAAGATCACCTTCAACAGGTGTCCTCGCGACGGCAATTGTTCGAAAACCTGCACACCCTGTTTGGAGGAACCTATTCGTGGAAAACCAGACCATTTCTGGGTTTTCGTCTCCTTGACCACAGATGGCGGCCAGCAGTATTACGTTCTCGCAGACGACAAAGTGCGCACTTTGCTGCGAGACGACCATACGGCTTATTTGAAGAAACATGGCGGCCAGCGGCCCGGTAAGAACCACGATTCGACGCACTGCATGTTCACAGACAAGGGCCTTCAGGCTTGGAAGAACAATTGGGTCATACTTGGCCTTTGACCTTTGTCTCTGGCATGAGGCACCGGGGTTTGACTCGCGGCTCTCTTAGTGAGACAAACCTGATTTGAGTTCTGATATATATTCCGTTGTTGGCCGATTGTCTCGATGACAGTCATAGATGCCAAACGTCTTGATGCTTCGCTCCTGATCCATTCCAAAACCGCATTCTCCTCGAGTGTGTTTTCAGCTACAGACTCGTCAAGGTCATCGACGACCTCGTGGATGAACCACTTAAAAAGCATGTTGTTCCTCGACGAGCTACGACCGTTGGTCTGCCAAGCGGCAGAAATGGCATAGTTTGGGGCAATCTCTGCCATATGCCATGTTGATGGTCTACGATTCGGTCACCTTCTAACTGTTCAGCGAATATGTCGTCCCTATGTTTGAAAGGAAAATACAAAACGGACCTGGTCCGGAGGAGCTTGGAATATCTGAATGAGGATTCCGACTATCGCCTTGGCCATGCTGGGGGCTGCACTGATGGCTTGTTCCCTAGAACCGCTCCCGACATACACCCCGGCCCCAACTTATACCCCACTGCCAACCTACACACCCTTCCCGACTCCAGTGCCTCTCCCTACTCAGATTCAGCTACCCATCTCCACCCCCTTGCCTACACAAACGACTCGACCCACGCGAACTTTCACTCCTACTCCAACTGCGACACCCTTGCCGACAAAAACGCCTCCATCGACACTAAATCAGACGGCAACACCACAACCGGCATCAACACCTTCCCCGGCTCCCGTGCCATCAGCCACGCCGCACCTCACTTCGACACCTTCGCCGACCCCGGTCCCGACTGCAATACCGCAGCCGCCGCCAACAGCCTCGCCGCCCCCCGTACCAACAGCGCCGCCGCCGACGACGGCAACACCTAAGCCTACTCCTGTCCCTACAGCCACCCCGCAGCCAACGGCCACACCAACACCTAACCTGTCGTCGCTGTACAACACCCAGAATACGAGGTGGATCGTTAGAGTTCATCCGACGGTTGCCCGAAAGCTGCAGGACCTCAAGTGGGTTAACGACGGCCTCACTCAAAAGGAGCGGGACACCATCGACACGTTGCTGTACATAGGGGCCAGGAATGTCCAGGATCTCGAGTCCATCGTCTTAATGCCATTCATTGTTGAACTGGACCAAACCGACGTGCTCGGTGTCCAGGCCCTGCTCAGCCTGAGCCGGCGAGGACATCTCACGGAACTGTTGGCAAGCCCGGCATTCCAAGGCGGTATAGCTGATTCCCACATGGTCCTTGTTGCCGCCGCCGGTACTATCTCGGATCTCGCGGAGATAGAAAAGGTCCTTACGCCCGGGTATGCGAGCATCCAGACGGTGGATCTGGCGACGCAACTCAGTCCTGAACTCCAAGGGAGCGTGATCCGCACCGGCGATCACGCCCAGACTTGGACCGCGCCGTGGCTGCAGTCAGCTGTTGGATTTCTCGAAATGACGATGCAGCAACAACTTCCTGTGGGACACGTGGTGGTGGTGCTGCATGATGCCGCGGTCCTCCCCCACGCTAACGGCGTCAATTATGGCTTCGCCATAAGCTACAAACCGGAGTACGAACAGGAGGAGGACACCTACGAGGCCCAGGTTCTCAGGGCCGGCCTGGCCCATGAGATTGCCCACTACTATTGGGCCGGCAATGTCAGTTGGCTTGACGAGGGACTGGCAGAGCTGATGTCCAACATGTTCGGAAAGGAGGCGGGAATCTGGCCAATAGCCCTCCACAACACGCGGCGTGGCTGTGAGGCGCACAACCTCGAAATGCTGACCGAGTGGGACCCTCACCAAGGCAGCCCGTCACATCGCTGTTCATATTTCCTGGGTCAATTGCTCTTTGAGGAGCTGGCCAGAATCGTCGGAGGAGACACCATCGGCCAGAAATTGCGGGACCTTTACGTAGCTTCCCTTGAGGAGCAGGCCGAACGGCGCACACCAAGCGTTGACATTGTAGAAAACAATTTCCCTGACCATACGAATGTGATAGGACGCCATTGGTCAGGTGGCCTCAACGCACCCGAGAACCGGTCGTTTCTGAGCGAAGTCAGGAGCCACGGACTCATCGAGTGGAACGAGCCCCCGGCTGTGGACCGCAGTGGATTCGTGAAGTTCAGTGGCAAGCTGCTGAACGGCGCAAAATTGTCCCGCAGCATCCCGGAGGCGCGCGATGGCAAGGGCGTCCCTAGCTTCACGATCTACGACAAGGACGGATATGTAGGAACCATTCTTCATCCGCCCAGGTCAGGTTACAGCTGGAATCTAGGGGACAATTCCCCGCACGCAGAGCCGTTCGAATATTTAATCTACCCAGACTCCTTTAGCGTGGGATTCCGGTTCCCTCCCGGTATCGCCAACCCAACGGAGCACTACGTGGTGGTGTGGGGGTTCAGAGACGGCAAAAGGATTCCATATGCAGGGAGCGAGTCCGACATTCTGGGGATTGTCGAAATCGAGCCCAAATGAAACATGGAGGAATGCCGTCGGATGTAAGCTGAGACACCGTCGATCCAAAGGAGTGCACGCATCAGGAAGGTCGCCCAAGGTACGGTGAGTCGGCTCTAGAGCTTCACGCTGGATTTCCGTATGTTCGAGACTGTTACATCGGAACATTCAACGCGAATGACGCAAGTGAGAACTGGAGTGAATACGATGAAGGTCAAAATCGGAGTCGGAGACCCGCTTGGGGAATGGTTCGAGGACTTGGAAGCTACGGTGAACACGGATCGACCTTTCACGGAGGTGCCCCGTGAACTGCTCCAGTGCAAGGGGGTGCCGGTCCAACGGAGGGTCGGGGCAAGAATGGCCGACGGCAGCATCATCCAGATCGACCTCGGTTGGACAGTCATCAGGCTCGAGGGACAAGGGTTCGCGACCCAGGTAATCTTCATAAAAGAAGGACAACCCAGCGTGCCGGGGGTAACCGTGGCAGAGGCTATTCTGACAGTCGATCCACAGTCAGGACAACTGGTACCGACAACCCTAACGCGGTAACCGGATGGGCAGTGCACACTGTCGCGGATGAAATGTGCGGAGGCTCAAGACTTGGCCTGGCTTAGCTGCTTCGAATATGCACGGACTCTGGGTTACATGGACAACTAAGGGGCTGTATACAAATCTGTACACAACCCCGGGCTCCCCCTGCAGAAGACCCACGCCATCCTGGCGATAAACGCCCGGTTTCCGCCTGTGGCGAAAATGCTGACATTTCCCTCTCGTGACCCTCTGGCGAAAAAGGGTAGGATGGGGATATGCCCACCTACGGCTACATCCGCACCAGCCGGGACCAGGAGCCAGGACACCCCGGCAGTGACCCCCAGGTCCAGCGCCGCCAGCTCGTCGAGGCCGGCGTGGACCACGCGAGGATCTACGCCGACGTCGCGGCGTCGGGGGCAAAGGACTACAACAGCCGCGACCAGTGGCACGTCCTGGACCAGCAGCTCGCCAAGGGCGACTTGCTGGTGGTTGCCGCCATCGACCGCCTGGGACGGCGCTACCTCGAGACCATGTGGGCGATCTACGACCTGCAACGCCGCGGCGTTCGGCTGCGGTCCCTGGCCGACAGCGAGGTCCAGTGGACGAGGTACCTGGACGCCGACCCCGACTCGCCCGAGGCCTTCATGGGCAACGTCCTGGCCAGCATGGCGGCCTACGTGGCCAGCCAGGAGCGGCAGAACATCAGCCGCAGGACCAGGGCGGGGCTGGACGCCGCCAGGGCGAAGGGAGTTGAGCTGGGCCGGCCGCGGCGTCTCACCGACGACCAGCTCGTCGCCATCAGGCAGGACGTGAAGGAGGGGATGCCGGTGGCGGCGGTGATCCGGAAGTATGGGGTGCCCAGGTCCACGCTCCGCAGCACCCTGGACCAGACCTCCATACGAGTGGGACGAAGACAAGCGCCAGGAAACGCTCACTCAGAGAGGACTCTACTTTGCGCTGGTGACCCGGATCGACTGGGACACCGCCACCTACCGTCGACAGGAACGGGGAGCGAGACCAGATATGCCTCGCTGGCAATGCTCGACGACCGGCTCCACCACCTGGTCTGGACACGCCGAGATCCCTACACCAGAATAATCAGCCTCAGGAAGGCTAACGACAGGGAGATAGCACAATATGAACGCGAACAGGCCCAGGATCATACGCCCCACCCCCGAGGTAGAGGCAGAGATAGCCAAGCAGATCGCCGAGAACCCCGACGAGGCGGAGTGGACCGACGAGGACTGGGCCAACTCTATGACCACGGAACAACTATCCCCTGAGTTTGCGGCGTGGGCCCGCGAGCGCAAAGCCGACCTGGAAGCCGGCCGTACGGAGTACATCACATTACTCCTGGACCGCGACACCATCAACTGGTTCAAGGCCCAGACGGGCGAGGACGGAGACACCGGTGGAACACAGTGGTTCACGCTGGCGGAGAAGACACTTCGGGACCACGCACGCCGGGAAGCCGACGTCTAACAGAATGGCAGGCGACCGCCGGCATCACTCTCCACCCAAGGCACACCCACCAAGGCAGAGCATCCAAGAGGCAGGTTTTCCAGTAGATATGGACAGGTGGGGAAGGTTCCATTAACTTCGCAACACAAGCGACCACGCCGCCCGACGAGTACGAGTACAAGATAAACCACCGACCCGCCAGCACAGAGATGCCGCAATGAAACAAGAACCTCTGGAAGACACCTGCACGAGTGCCGACCGTATCAAGGTGGTAATGGAGCGCTACACGCAGGCCGAAGAGGCCGCGTTTGCCATCGCCACAGTGGCGGACCACTGCAGGACAATGCTGAGCTTCACTCAGAAGCTGGGCCTGATGACCCAGCCACTCACCCGTGAACGTGAAGGCACTGACACCGGAGAACACCTCTCTCGGCACCAGCATGCCGACCAGCTGCAGGAGGAAATCCTGGCCTCGGCCACCAAGTTGAACGAGATACTGGAACGTCAAAGAACTGCTCTGCAATCAGCGGGCGGCATGGACCGGATTTTCCAGTTGCACGATGAGTCGAACCAAGTGGCCAAGGAACTGGGCACGGTCCTGACCATCAACCACGAACAGCGGGCGGGCAAGCCCTGTATCAGAGGCATGCGAATCAGCGTCTACGATGTCCTTGAGCAACTCAACGCCGACATGAGTGAGGAAGAAATACTCGCCGACTTCCCCGAGCTGACCAGAGAGGACATCCATATATGCCGGGCGTTCGCAACCACACTCGGCACCAGACTCGAGCAACTCGACAAACGATGAAATTGCTCTTCGACCAGAACCTTTCGCACAGGTAGCCCGACCGCATTCAAGACCTGTAGCCCGGCTCCCAACACAGCAGGCTCGTCCTCTCCCAGAGCGCCAAGGACGAAGAGATCTGGGAACACGCATCAACCCATGACTTCGCCATAGTCTCCAAGGGCGTGAATTTTGGCGAACTAAGCAGGGACAGAGGACACCCGCCCAAAGTAATCAGACTGACCATCGGAAACTGCACGGTCAACCAGGTTGAAAGCCTGCTTCGGCGATACGAAAACGACATTAGGGCCTTCAACGCCTCGAACGCTCAAGGTCTGATGCAACTGAGCTGACGGGACAACCGGAAGACTGGAGCAACGGCCATCACCCATTCAGGAAAACCGGCTTGCCCAGAGCCGGTTTTGCTTTTGGGACATCCCGCGAAGGCACAACCGAGTCCCTGGATAAACACAGATTCTGCACAATGAATCGGAATTAAGAAAGATTCGTTGTGCAAAGTCGGGAAAATCCACCGGTTTAGAGGCCTCCGGGACGTTTTGTCCGGGCAGGCTCCGGAGGGGTGTCAGGGGTCCGTTCTCCGGGAACAGTGGCGCTGATCCGGGGGGACAGATGACAGTTGGCCCTTGCGAAGCCGGAACGGCAAGGGCTATCGTGGAACTCCCACTCTGCCTCTAGTGTGATGTATCCAAAGTACGTCGGCAAAAGCGGGCGACATTGGCCAGGATTTGGTCGGCAGTCTTGGTCCAGACAAACGGTTTGGGGTCCTCGTTGGTGACGTCCAGGTAGCGGTAGATGGCAGCCTCCAGTTCGGCGCTGCTCTGATGCACGCCACGGCGCAACTGCTTTTCGGTGAGCAGACCGAACCAGCGCTCCACCAGGTTCAGCCAGGAGGCGCTGGTGGGTGTGAAGTGCATATGGAAGCGGGGCCGCTTGGCAAACCAGTTACGGATCAGCGCCGTCTTGTGGGTGGCGTAGTTGTCCGCGATCAGGTGGACGTCCAGGTCGGCGGGCACCTCGGCCTCGATGGTATCGAGGAATTTGCGGAACTCCACGGCCCGGTGGCGGCGGTGGCACTGGCCAATCACCTGGCCGGTCCTCGCGTCCAAGGCGGCGAACAGCGACGTGGTGCCGTGGCGCAGGTAATCATGGGTGCGCCGCTCCACCTGTCCCGGGCGCATGGGCAACAGCGGACGGGTGCGGTCCAAGGCTTGGATCTGGGACTTCTCGTCCACGCACAGGACCAACGCCCGGTCCGGTGGATTCAGATACAGCCCCACAACGTCCCTGACCTTCTCGATGAAGAAGGGGTCCGACGACAACTTGAAGGTCTCCGTGCGGTGGGGCTGCAATCCGAAGGCCCGCCAGATGCGGCTGACCGTGTTGTGGCTCAGCCCGCTGCGCTGGGCCATGGACCGGGTGCTCCAATGGGTCGCGTCCCGGGGCGCAGTCTCCAGCGTCAGCGTAATCACACGCTCCACGTCGTCATCGGTAACCGCTCGAGGCCGTCCGCTGCGCGGTTCGTCCGACAGTCCGTCCAGCCTCCGTTCCAGGAAGCGAGAACGCCACTTCCCCACCGTCTCATCGGACACTCCCAGGTCGGTGCCCACCGCGGTATTGCTGCGGCCTTCGGCACAGCCCAGAACCATTCTGGCCCGCAGCGCCAAAGCCTGCGAGGTCTTTGGACGGCGAACCCACCGTTCCAGGGTTTCACGCTCCACGTCATCCAAGATTAGCGGCGGCATCGGTCGTCCCATCGCCATGGTCATCCTCCTCTGGACTGCTAACCCGGAGGATACCTCATCGCGATTACTTTTACTATTAACTTCCGTTACACCACACTAGGGCCCGGGCCATGGCCAACCCCAACTGCAGCACCTGCGACCACAGCGCCGTTGCCGGCGGTTACTGCAGCTCGTGCGCCACGGGCATCGCGCCCAAGGCCTTCGATCCCTTATGCGGGCTTCGGCGGCAGAAACTCCCTCCACGGCAAGGGACAGGTCCATGGCGACCAGGGCCCGCAGCCGGCAGGACTAATTGTCGTCGATCACATCCGCTCAACAGCGCCTGTTCCGATAGCCCGGGCTTGGCGTTACATGGTGTAACGATATGAGGAAAATCGCCGCCTGCTGGACCTGCGGCCGCACCTTCTGGGTGTGGCGGCTCAGGGAGCGGAACTTCTGCTCCGGCAAATGCCGCGTGCGCCATCACCGCTCGGCTCTCAGGAAGCCTAGGAATTCAGCATCAGGCAGAACACCCGCCGGCGTGGGCTGAGCTCAGTCGCCGACGTCGGAGCTGGTGAGCATATCCAGATCAGCACCGGGCAGCATCTTCAGGTCACCATTGGAGAGGGCCTGGTACAGGGTCTGCTTGCCGGTGAGCATGTAGGGCAGGAAGACCTCCTCCACGGTGACCATCTCCGTCTCGATAAGTGCCATCTGCGCCAGTATCCACTCCTTGATGATCCGCCAGGCGGTGCGGTTGGCCTGCTGCATCCGCGCCGCGGGGTTGGTCTTCATCACCCGGTCCCGGGTCAGTATCTCGAAAACCGCTTCAGCATTGATGGGGAGTGAAAAGCCCATGGGCCCGTTGGCCGTCTCCATGCGCCATTTCAGGCCGGTGGCCATGCCTCCGGGACCATAGTGGGTGAGGATGTCAGTGGCGCCCTTCCTGACGAGAATGGACATGATCTCGGCGGCGGTCTGCTCGGCCGGGATCTTCGTCGTGTAGTTAAGCAGTGGCACGGTGACGCTGCTCCCTTCGAAGCGGATGGCCATCAGTGTAGCACCGTGCTGGTCGCTCCCTCGGGTGCTGGTTGGCAACATCGACATTCAAGGCCGTCTGCGTACAATTGTCCGCATGGACTCCCACTATCATATCTGGTATTACCGCCGCGACCGCGACGAGACCATCCGCTCCATGGAGCGGGACGACCACGTCTATCCCACCAGGCGCAAGGCCAACTACGCCCTTTCCAATGGACGGCAGTACTGGAAGGCCGGCCAGGTCCTGCAGTGCGTGGACGGGGCCTTTTGTCAGCCGCTGCCCGGGGAGATGGTCGACCGGGTCATGCCCTTCAGCCCGAAGTACGTGGCACTTGAGCAACTCGAGGACCAGGCAAAGTCCATTCGTCCTGCTGTGAAGCACGTCAAGGCCATGAAACACCGGGATGAGCTAGACGCAGCGGGGCGCATCAAGAGCCTGGAGGCGGTGAGGGCCGAGCTCGTGGAACGCCAGGCTGACGTGGACGCTGAAATCGCCCAGCTCAAGGGACAAATATCCCCTACGACGGCGGCGCAGTCACCTCAGTAGTCCTCTGGAAGGGCTTGACCATTTCCGAAATTCATCCCTCCGGCGTCGTCCTTGCCGTGTCCGATAATTACACTTATCGGACATGGCAGGAGACTTCCCAGCAGCCGCAGAAACCCATCGTGGAGGTATGCTGCAGATGAGTGAACAGGATTCCTTTGAGACCCGCCAGGGCATCTCACGGCATCTTACCGAGGAAGGTGCTCTGCCAATCTGCGAGCAGTGCAATTCCAGCGGGCAGAGAGGGCCAGTGCAAGTTTCCGTCGACAGCGACGGGTCGGCCGGGATGCGGGTCAGCACGGTATGGGTCCACAAGCCTTTTGGAGAGGCGGACTGTCGATACGTGTACATCTGCCATGAGTGCTTTTGGGCAATCCAGCAGCACGCCTATGGCGGGGTGGAGCCTTGGTTTGAAGGCTGGAAGGCCTATGTCAGAGACCCGGACTGTGAGCAGTGCCGGATGGTAAGAGAGGATCTGGACGACCATAACAAGGCCTGAAAGGGAGTCCGTTCCCCGGGAAACGTTCCATTGTTAGGCTGGTTTAAAATTGATAAAGCTGGCATGCCCGAGAGGACTGAATGGACAAGATGACCGAGAGGTTCAATTACCCGCTGTGGCAAGTCGATCAGGTGGAAAAGGCCATCAGCACCGGGGACATCGAGGATGCCGGCCTGATGATATATAGCGCCATCGAGACCACGATGATCGGCCTGGCCCAGCGCAGAAATCTCCCCCATGCAGACCACGACGACCTGCTCCGTCTAGCCATGACTCTGGACGAAGAACACGGATCCGAGGGGTCCCACTTCGTGCGGTTTGAAGCTGCCAGGGCAATGTACGACAACTTCCACCTGCGCTTCCTGGACATTGAAGAGACCCTCATGTCTCCGGAGAACGCCAGGGAGTTCGTAAGCTTCCTGCAGGAATACTACGCGGCCGCATGACCCCTGCGGAAAGGCTCGCCGAGGCCAGGGGCATGGTTAGACGGTACACCGAGAACATAGACCTCTATCTCACCGCCACCGCCACCGCCCGTTATAACGGTCTGGGGCCAAACCCGGCCAGGCTGGCCGTGCAAGCTCCCCTGCTGGAAACCACGGCAAAAGGGCGCTAGCCCCGGTCTCGACACAAACGACGGAATAAAGTGGCGAGAGGAACGAATGGGCACCACATCACACCCCGGGTCTCAGGAACCCGATGATGCCGATGGACAGCCGAAGGGCATTAGTGCAGAGGATCTAGCCAGCGTAAGAGCAATGGAGCGTCGGGTTGAAAAAGCGAGAATCGCAGGCGAGACCGGCGCCTGGTCGGTCTATAGGGTCGTGTTCGATGACGGCTGCGACTATTTCGGCTACACCAACAACGTTATCGCCTGGAAGGTGGACGAGCTCTGCGACCCGGCACACCGGAGCGCTGTCCCTCGCCTGGTCCTGCACCACCGCGAGATGGAGATGACCATTGAGTGCCTGGCGTCAGGCCTGGACCGCGGCGACGCCCAACGAGTCAGAAACCGCATGCTGGAACGGACGCAGGACGAGTCCTCACGCCGGAGAGATGAGGAGACCGCACCTGAGCTTTGTCAAATCGACATGTACCTGTCAGAAAACGGTCCCGTGGCTCGGTACTACGCACGGAAAGATGGCCAGAACCGCGGCACGGGCTGTTCGACCACTCCGTGAGGCCTCCGAGGCCTTGATGAAGAGTGCCCTCTAGAAAGCGATTTTTAGGTTCGCTAAATGCCCGTTCTGACTGACGGACGTAACCCGAGGACAGAACGCATCCTGACGGCCAGCCGTTGACGACCGAAGGCAAGGACGTTGCTTTCGCAAGGGTAATTACGCGCTCGTCCGCTGGACTGTGGCTTACGCCCTCTCTACCGGGCGGGTGGTTCTTGCCATTGACGCTCCTACGGGGCACACTCAGCCAACAGCACCTGCGGGGTCCAATCGGACGCCAGCAGGGAAACCGGACGGGTCATTGACTCCACCGCGCAAGTTGCGGAGGCAGGAAACTCCCCGACGTGTGCTAGTATTCGAACGCGCCACCCCACCGTGGTCCAGCAAACGCAGGGATAGCAGTGAGATGAGAAAACCACGACTGTACCCGGGCGTCTTTGCCTTGGCATTGCTTCTGCCGTTGCTGCTGCTGGCCTGCGGAGGTTCTGATGAGCCGGCGGATGGGCCATCCTCGGAACGGGCCACCGTCGAGCCGGCAGACCTGCCCAACTCGGAACGGCCCACCGATGAGCCGGAAACGCTGGCCTCTCCCGCACGGACGGTTTCCGGGCCGGGGTCAGGGGCCGCGCCCACTGCCACCGGTGCGCGTGCTACAGCGCCACCTGCCGCCTCCGGCTCCACCGAAACGGACCGGGAGGCGCTGGTCGCCCTCTATAGCGCCGCCGCCGGGCCTAATTGGAATAGCAATGATAACTGGCTGGCCGACGCGCCAATTGGTGAGTGGTCAGGCGTCACCACTAACGACGACGGCCGCGTCACCAAACTGGACCTTGTAAGCAACCAGTTGAGCGGGGAGATCCCGCGGGAGTTGGGCAGCCTCTCCAGCCTGACAGACCTACTCCTCTTCGGGAACCAGTTGAGGGGGGAGATTCCGCGGGAGTTGGGCAGTCTCGCCAGTCTGAGATGGATGAACCTCGGCGGGAACCAGTTGAGCGGGGAAATACCGCCGGAGTTGGGCAAACTCGCCAACCTGGAATGGCTGGGCCTCGCCGAGAACCTATTGAGCGGGGAGATACCGCCTGAGTTGGGCAAACTCGCCAGCCTAGAGTATCTGGACCTCGACGGGAACCAGTTGAGCGGGGAGATACCGCCGGAGTTGAGCGAACTCGCCAGCCTGACATGGATGGACCTCGACGGGAACCAGTTGAGCGGGGAGATACCGCCGGAGTTAGGCAGACTCGCTGACCTGACATGGATGGACCTCGATGGGAACTACTTGAGCGGGGAGATCCCGCGGGAGTTGGGCAAACTCGCCAGCCTGAGATTGATGAACCTCGGTGGAAACCAGTTGAGCGGGGAGATCCCGCGGGAGTTGGGCAAACTCGCCGACCTGGAAGGGCTGGACCTCGGCGGGAACCAGTTGAGCGGGGAGATCCCGCGGGAGTTGGGCAAACTCGCTGACCTGACTGATCTGATCCTCGATGGGAACCTGTTGAGCGGGTGCGTGCCAAGCATCATGTTGTCCCGGTTGAATATGGATTATTCCAACTTGGGTGACCTCCGCTTTTGCCCGTAAGATCCGGCTCACCCGGCCTATCGCCGAGATAAATTCTCCAAGAAGCGCACAGGAGGCGAGGCGCGGTGTCCTCTGTGCGCTCCGTAACCGCCGCCCACCAGATAACGAGCCATGCTGGCTCAAGCCCGAGGGCTGCTGGAGCGCCATTCCATGTCGGGCGCGGCAGTCCTGGGCAGACGGCACTGCCATCTCCCGGACGGATCTCCGGCCCATACTCCTCATTCCTGCCACCGGGCGGACTCGCCCCGGTGTACATCGCCACCATGGTGCTGCTGTGCCGTCTGCCCCGCCACATGATCGCCAAGTCCCGTACGTCAGGCCCGGCAAACGCACCCGGTCGAGGTCGCTGGAAACCCCTTCTGCACAACCTCCGGCAGGAAACCCGACTCCAGGTATTCCAGTTGCCGGGGCGTTAAACAAACGGGCGGGTGATAATACCGGATTATCGGCACGGGCTCCCATAGCTGGAGGGCGCTGGCCAGCGCCCTCCAGCTACGTCCCTGCGTTCATCCCTAGCATTAAACAGGTGACTGGCGATAATGCCACATTATCGGCACGAGGTTCCTTATCTGGGAGGCCCAGGCCAGGCCTTCCCTCGAGGGTCGGTCCTTCAGCCCCGGCATCAAACAGATCCTGGACCGTTCCCTGGGAAACGCTGGAGTTGCGCTTATGCGCGATTAACGCAACTCCTCCCTCCGGAACTGACCCACCTCGGCCTTGCGGGAAGGCGTCCGCCGCTGGCATACGTGCCCCGCAGGTTGCGAAAATCCCCTGTGAGGCGATTACCGTGGCGGTGATGGCGGCGGGCGTGGGGGCTGCGGTCAGGTGGTCTGCGTTGTCGGGGACTAGGTGCGCTGTAAGGCCGAGCTGCAGTATGGCGGGTTCGAGAGCCTCGGCGGACTCGGGGGTGCACTGGTTGA
The DNA here is from genome assembly GCA_963667415.1 of Dehalococcoidia bacterium. Taxonomy (GTDB): domain Bacteria; phylum Chloroflexota; class Dehalococcoidia; order Lucifugimonadales; family UBA3495; genus VXOI01. The sequence goes on from OY763410.1 coordinate 3,176,187, forward strand.
TGTAGTACATATTCCCCTCGGGATGGCGGTTGGGGCGGGTATAGTGGGGAGCAGGAACTTCAGTACGCTGGAGGGCGCGGATGCGTTGGTTCTTGCTGGTTCTGGTCGCGGCAATGGTGGCCTGCGGGGAGGGTGAGCCCACGCCCACGGCCGGTCAGTTGGACAGGACTGCGGAGGCGGGGGGTATTCGGACATTGTCGCCGACGGTTCTGCCCACTGCCGAGGTGTACGTTGTGGGGCCTGGAGGTTTGGAAGAGGAAATTCGCTCGATGTACCGGTGTCTTGAGGAATCTGGGGAGTACCGGGCTATGGTGGTTGGCGAGCTGAGCCGTGCGACGGGCTTCGAGGAGGGAGAGGTGCAGATTGTGGTTTGGCTGGCATTGGCAGACGAGGAGGAGTTTGTGGATATGCTGGTTGAAGAGGCGCGTAGAGAGCAGGATCTGGGGGTTGTCGGTGTTGCGATGCGGTCAAGCTACGAGGGTCTTTGCGGAGGAATGGATGGCGAGGGCGGTCTGGGTGAGGCTGATGAGGGAGTCGTGGCTCGGGCTAGGGTGCTGATGGGCGAGCTTTACGAGTGTATGGTGGAGTTACCTGAGGTGGAGGCGGAGGTGCGTGCGGCAGTTGGAGGGGAGTCAAGTGACGAGACGTGGGAGCAATGGATGTCCGACAGGAATAGGATGGTGGGGCTTTTGCTGTTGGGAATGAACCAGAAGGGTCATTTGGTTGAGGGATCGGGTGGTTGGGAGGGTCTGCTCGAAGGTGGTATGCAGAGGTGCAGTGGGTGAGGGCAGTCTTTGCTATGTGGCAGGCCGGCCTGTTAGTTCCGAAAGATGCGTGGGACGAGCCTGCAAGAAAAGGTAAGCGACCAGCAGGTTGATTCCAGCCAGAATCATGAAGGGAACGCTGTAACCACCCAACCAGTCGATCATAAGGCCGGTGATCGGAGAGGCAGACACCAGCAAGATAGTCGAAAACAGCCCTGACAAACCCAGAATCTTGCCAAGAGAATCCGTGCCGAAGTAGTCGGGAAGTATTGCAATTGCCAAAACGCTACGACCACCGTACCCGGCTCCGAGGATGACAGCGAGCGCGAGGAACATGGTAACGCTGTTGGCGAGAGCCAGCCCCAGTATGCCGATGGCCTGTATCGAGGCAAATACGGCCAATGCGATCCGCTTGGGCATTCGGTCTCCTGAAATTCCGCCCACCAGATAAAAGACCACGCTTGCGCCGGAGTGGACAACTACCACCCAGGCTGTGAACCGAACGGCGAAGCCCTGGTCAGACATCAATGACCCCAAAAAATGCATAATCGCAACAACCGTCATAGATGCGAGGGCATCCCCAAGGGTAATTAGCCAGAAAGCCGGAGTGCGAAGGGCGCGGACCAGAGAAAAGCTGACCGACTGCACTGCAGGAGGGACTCCGTCAGGAAGGAGGCCCATTTCCTCTGGCCGGTTGCGCAGCAGTGCGAAAACAGATATGGCTGCAATCAGAGTCAACGCGGCCAGCGCGAATACAACCAGCCGCCATCCCGGAACCGCATCATCCGGATTCACCAAGTAGGCGATAACTGGAACCAGGACAAACCCGCCTACGGAAGGAGCCATTAATAGCAAAGCAATGGCGGTGGACCGCCGGCGAAGGAACCAGCGGCTCAGCAGGATAACAAGTGGTATAGAACCACCTAACATCTGTCCTATCGCGATGAGGGACATTGCCACATAGAAGCCCCACAGACCTTGCATCATCCCGAAAAAGACAGTCCCTGCGGCGACCACACCAATCCCTATCAACACCATCCGACGAGGACCGAACCGGTCGGATAGATACCCCACTGCTGGTGCGGCCAGTCCGATGAGGCGGCTCAACGTCAAACCCAAGGACAGTTCTATTCTCGACCAATCGAACTGTTGCTCCAAGGCCACGGCCCAGACGACCAGGGCATCCTGGAACGGCACGGTGGTGACGACTATTACCATCCCGGCCAGCGCGAGCATCCACCAGCCGTAAAAGATGCGAGGACGGGGCAAAGCGCTCTGCTGTTTCTCTGCTGGGGACAAGAACCTCTCCGATAGTGCAGTGGCTGGCTTAGATAACCCTGTCTCCTGACCCTGGCGTGGAATGGCTGTCTGGCTCACCCGCTGCCCCCGGCAGCGGTGTCAACATCACGCGCCAACGGGGAGTTTCCTTGGACGCCTCGACCAAGAGTTCCTCCAGAGGAACATCGATGTCGATATCGTCGAACTCGAAGTTGAAGGCGGACTTCACGTGGGCCGGGCAGACGAGGCCCGCCGTGGCATTGTTCTCCCGTCCCACCCGCCTCAGTTCCTCGCGTTCGGCGAGGGTCATCTTCCGCTGGTAGTGGCAGGCAGCGATGGCGCATTTGACCGACACTTTTCTGGCCATTTCCCAATGTTACAACGACAAATCAGGCAGTGGGGTTCGGGCACGCGCGCGGGTTGTTCAACGTCAACTATCATTTTCGTTGCCGCGTGGAACAATCCCTGCACCCGGGTAGTCCTGACCATAGTCTCGCACACGGAAGATGGCCCATTGAAACTCTGAAATAGCGGTTAGCACAACTGGTCCCCTGACTGCCAGACGTAACCCGTTGGACTGAACGGGCCCCGTCTCCTGACTGTTGACGACCGACTGCAACGACGCTACTTCCGAGGGGAAATTGTCCCCGTCCGCTGGGGTGTGGATCAGGCCTTCTCTCCGGGCGGGTGTTTTTGCCATTGACGCTCCCATGGGACACAGCAAGCCACTGCCACCGGCGGAATCGAACCGGGCGCCAGACGGGTAAACTGTCTGGGTCGTTGACTCCGTCGTGCAGGGTGCGGAGGCAGGGAATTCCCCGGCGAGTGCTAGAATGCGAACACGCCGCGCCACCGAGGCCAAGCAAACGCAGGAACTGTAGCGAGATGAGAACATCACCACTTTTCCTGGGAAGCTTTGCCTTGGCACTGCTTCTGCTGCTGGCCTGCGCCGGTCCTGATCAGCCGACGGCTGTGCCATCCTCGGAATGGGCCACCGCCGAACCGACAGCCCTTCCCGACTCTGAACGGCCTACCGGTGATTCGGAGACGCGGGCCTCCCCCGCCCAGACGCGTTCCACGCGAGGGTCAGGGGCCTGGCCCACTCCCACCAGTGCATGGGCTACGGCGTCGCCTCCGGCTTCTGGCTCCGCCGAAACAGACCTGGAAGCCTTGGTCGCCCTCTACCATGCCACTGACGGCCCAAACTGGGAGAACAACGCAAACTGGCTGAGCGACGCGCCCTTGGAAGAATGGTTCGGTGTTATCACTGACAACGCGGGGCTTGTGACCGAATTGTCTCTCAACTGGAACCAGTTGGCCGGACCGATTCCACCGCACCTGGGAAACCTCGCCAACTTGAAAAAGCTGAGTCTCGACGGGAACCAGTTGAGCGGGGAGATACCTGCGGAGTTGGGCGGCCTCGCCAACCTGGAATGGCTGTGGCTCAGCGAGAACCTGTTGAGAGGGGAGATACCGGCAGAGCTGGGCAGCCTCGCCAACTTGGAATGGCTGAGTCTCGAACATAACCAGTTGAGCGGGGAGATACCGGCGGAACTGGGCAGCCTCGCCAACCTGGAACGGCTGAGTCTCAACGATAACCAGTTGAGCGGGGAGATACCGGCGGAGTTGGGCAGCCTCGCCAACCTGGAATGGCTGAGTCTAGATGATAACCGGTTGAGCGGGGAGATACCGGCGGAGTTGGGCGGCCTCTCCAACCTGGAATGGCTGTGGTCCTCCGGTAACGCCTTGAGCGGCGAGATACCGGCGGAGCTGGGCAGTCTCGCCAACCTGACAGAGCTGTACCTCAGCGGCAACGCCTTGAGCGGGGAGATACCGGCGGAGCTAGGCAACCTCTCCAACCTGACACTCCTGTGGCTCAGCGGCAACGCCTTGAGCGGAGAGATACCGGTGGAGCTGGGCAACCTCTCCAACCTGACACTCCTGTACCTCTACGACAACGAGTTGAGCGGGGAGATACCGGCGGAACTGGGCAGCCTCTCCAATTTGATAGGTATGTGGATCGACAAAAACCGGTTGAGCGGGGAGATACCGGCGGAGTTGGGCGGCCTCTCCAACCTGGAATGGCTGGGGATCAGCGAGAACCAGTTGAGCGGATGCGTGCCGGGCAGCCTGGAAGACCAGTTGAACCTTAGCGACTCTGACCTTGGCGAGCTGCCCTTCTGCTGAGGTCACGCATCCTCAACCGGGGGCGGGCGGCATGTCGCCCGGAGGAAGCTCCCCGTCTCCGTGTCAAGACGGAGCCGGCTCGAAGTCCTCATCCCCGGACCGGATGTAAATCGCCAACACGGTCCTGCCGTACCATCCGCCCTGCAGCATCTTCGCCGAGTCTGCAACGCCAGCCCCAGCATCCCACCTGTTCGCACAACCGGTCTTCCGACCGCCGGACGTAACCCCGGGGATTGGTTGGGCCCCGTCTCCTAACTGTTGACGACCGACTGCAGCGACGATCCTTTTGTGCAGGGTGCGAAGGCAGGGAATCCCTCGGCGCGTGCTAGAATGCGGACACGCCGCGTAAGCGAGGCCAAGCAAACGCAGGAACTGGAACGAGATGAGAACATCCCCACTTTTCCTGGGAAGCTTTGGCTTGGCACTGCTTCTGCTGCTGCTTCTGGCCTGCGCCGGTCCTGATCAGCCGACGGCTGTGCCATCCTCGGAACGGGCCACCGGTGATTCGGAGACGCAGGCCTCCCCCGCGCAGACGCGTTCCACGCGAGGGTCAGGGGCCTCGCCCACTCCCACCGGTGCACCGGCTACGGCGTTGCCTTCCGCTTCTGGCTCCGCCGAAACAGACCGGGCAGCCCTGGTCGCCCTCTACCATGCCACCGACGGCCCTAATTGGCGGAACAACGCAAACTGGCTGAGCGGTGAGCCGATTGGTGAGTGGACAGGAGTCACCACTAACGAGAAGGGCCGCGTCACCAAAGTGAACCTTGATAGCAACCAGTTGAGCGGAGAGATACCGCCGCACCTGAGCAACCTCACGAACTTGGAATCAATGGATCTCAGGAATAACCAGTTGCTGGGGAAAATACCGCCGGAGTTGGGGAACCTCGCCAACTTGGAACTGCTGTTTCTCCAAGGGAACGATCTGACCAGGGGGATACCGCCGGAGTTGGGCAACCTCGCCAACCTGCAAAGGCTATATCTTGGCGGAAACGAGTTGAGCGGGGATATACCTCCGGAGTTAGGCAACCTCGTCCGTTTGGCAAAGCTGGATTTAGCCGCAAATCGGTTGAGCGGGGAGGTACCGGCGAAACTGGGCAGCCTCACCTTTCTGACAGCGCTGCACCTCTACGGGAACCGGTTGAGCGGGTGTTTGCCAAGCAGTCTGCAGGGCCGGTGGGATAGGGAAGATTTCCGCTTGGGCGGGCTGCCGTTCTGCCCTCCGCCAGAGCAAATCTCGTCCGAAAGAAAAGCGTTGGTCGCCCTCTACCATGCCACAAACGGCCCAAACTGGAAGAACAACACAAACTGGCTTAGCGACGTACCTTTGGAAGAATGGGACCTTGTTGTCACTGACGACACGGGACGGGTGATCGCATTGTTGCTCAACCATAACCAACTGGCCGGGCCGATTCCACCGCACATGGGCAACCTCGTCGACTTGAAACAGCTGTTCCTCGGCGCGAACCAGTTGAGCGGGGAGATACCGCCCCAGTTGGGCAACCTCACCAGCTTGATAGCCCTGGAACTCGCAGAGAACCAGTTGACCGGAGAGATACCCTCGGAGTTAGGCAACCTAGCCAACCTGGAATACCTGAGCCTCGCCAACAACCAGTTGACCGGAGAGATACCCTCGGAGTTGGGCAGCCTCACCAACCTGGAATATCTGAGCCTCTCCCGGAACCTGTTGGCCGGGGAGATACCGGAGGAACTGGGCGACCTCGCCAGCCTGGAATATCTGTACCTCAACGGGAACCAGTTTAGCGGTTGCGTGCCAAGCAGTTTGTCAGGCCACTTGAATATGGAACATTCAGATCTGGGTGGTCTTGAGTTATGCCCTTAGCCCCCGGCTCGTCCGTCCGGTAGACGAGATAAATTCTCTGCGGAGCGCACAGTAGGCGAGGCGACGTTTCCCAGTGAGCTACGCCATGTTTGCCGCCCACCGGACGCCGACTTCATGCCGTTCCAAGCCCTAGAACTGCTGAAGCGGCCCTCCAGCCTAAGGGCGGACTCGCCCCGGGTGTACATCGCCACCATGGTGCTGCACTACCATCGGCGCTACCACATGATCGCCGAGTCCGAAGCGCCAGCCCTCGTCAGACTCACCTTGTCCGGGTGGCTGGAAAACCCGGTTGCAGAACCCCTGGCAGAATCCTATACATCAGCTACTCCAGCACCCTCCCATGCCTGCATCCTGACTGGACCGGAGCACGTTCCAAGGTCCGGCATATGATGACAGTTGCCCATTGCGCCTGGAACTTGGGATTCCCGATCATGAAAGTTAGCTGACAGCCGCCTGCCTAACAGTAAACCGTGACGACGCCGGCGCTGTCGGCCCATCCCCTCGCCACCTACAGGACGCCACCCCATGCAGAAAGCCGCCATCTACGTCAGGAAATCCCTGACGACAATCGGAAGCATCATCCCCACGAGGACCAGGAAGCCACCTGCTGCGAATACTGCCTGCCCAGGGACATCACCGTCTCAGCCACATTCAGGGACACCGGCGGCATCGGCCTGGGTTTTCAACACGCACCTGTCTTGCAATCACGGACTCGTGGGCGATGTAGGCAAGCCACCGGGCGTTGGCCATGGCGGTGCGCAACGACCGTCCCAGGGAGCGCAACACGATGCTCGGGAAAAGGCTTTCAGGGACGGAGCCAAGAAGCAAACGGTATTTCCTGGAGGCGGTCTCCAACGACTCGGTCTCCTGTAGGCCGCTGAAAGCCCTGGGCCGGTGATGCCACCTTGGAACGTTACCCGGAGCAGTAGGCGCGCTCCCTAGCGCCCCACACGAGGCGGGTTAGTCGGAGGCCCGCCAGGCGGCCTAGGTTCAGCTGGGTGAGTCGATGCGGTACTTGCCCGTGCCGCACACAGTGCAGACGGCGCGAAGGGCGGGACGCCCGTTCTTCAGGATCACCTGTTCAACATCCCGTGAGCCGGTCTTGGCCCGTCACACTAGACAAAATCAAGAACCTGCAAGTTGAGTTTCAGGCTAACCCCGTAGGTAGAGGGAGGTACAATTATCGAGTTGGTCATCAAGCGACCACAGGGGCGATTCGAAGAGCGAGACTGAGTCTCCTTGCTAACTGCGCGGCAAATCCGAAAAACTTTCGTTTCTCCGGTTGCGTTCATTGGGCTGATGGCACTGTTAGTGGCAACGACCTTGGTTGGATGCCAAGACGAATCGTCCGACCGGGCTATGCTGGTTGCATTTTACAACACCGCCGACGGCCCGAATTGGACGAACAATGTTCACTGGCTTAGCGATCGGCCCTTGGACGAATGGTACGGCATCACCACCGACGCCAGCGGACGGGTGACCGAACTGCTTCTTGACGTCAACCAGTTGAGCGGTCCGATACCGTCTTCCTTGGGCAGCTTAGCCAACCTGCAAGTGCTGAATCTCAACGGAAACCAGTTGAGTGGCGGGATTCCTACTGAATTGGGCAGTCTCGCCAACCTGCGAATGCTGGATCTCAGCAGCAACCAGTTGACCGGTCCGATACCGCCGTCCCTGGGCAGTCTCGCCAACCTGCAAGTGCTGAATCTCAACTGGAACGAGTTGACGGGTCCGATACCGTCCTCCCTGGGCAGACTCGCCGACCTGAATCTGCTGTACCTCAGCAGCAATCAGTTGAGCGGTCCGATACCGTCCTCCCTGAGCAGCCTCGCCAACCTGCAAGAGCTGTATCTCAGCGACAATCGGTTGACCAGTGAGATTCCTACTGAACTGGTCAGCCTAGCCAACCTGCGAATGCTGTTCCTCAGTGGCAACCAGTTGACCGGTCCGATACCGTCCTCCCTGGACAGGCTCGCCAACCTGCGAATACTGGATCTCAACTGGAACGAGTTGACGGGTCCAATACCGACCTCCCTGAGCAATCTTTCCGGGCTAGAGGGACTGTCTCTCAGGGACAACCAGTTGACTGGCCTGATACCGCCTTCTCTGGGCAGTCTCGCCAGCCTGGGACTGCTGGACCTCAGCGATAACCAGTTGAGCGGTGGGATTCCTACTGAACTGGGCAGTCTTGCCAACCTAGAGGGGCTATACCTCAACTACAACCAGTTAAGCGGTCCGATACCGTCCCCCCTGGGCAGCCTCGCCAACCTGGAAATTCTGTCCCTCAGCAACAACGAGTTGAAAGGTCCAATACCGCCCTCCCTGGGCGATCTCTCCAGGCTGGAGGGGCTGTCCCTCAGCGACAACCAGTTAACCGGCCTGATACCGCCCTCTCTGGGCAGTCTCGCCAGCCTGGAAGTGCTGTCCCTCAGCAACAACCAGTTGAGCGGTACGATACCTTCCTCCTTGGGCAATCTCGCCAACCTGCGATCCCTGACCCTGGACTGGAATGAGTTAACCGGTCCGGTACCATCTTCCCTGGGCGGCCTCACCAACCTGAAGTCGCTGTACCTCAGCAGGAATCAGTTGTCGAGCTCTCTCCCTTCGAGCTTCACACAAATGACCGCGCTTGAGGGGTTCGCTTTTGGCGACAACTCCGGGCTCTGCTCTCCCAAGGACGCGGCGTTTCAGAAGTGGCTGACGGCCATCCCCAACAACTACCTCTCTGCCCGGGTCGCACCTCTCGGCCCAAACTGTGGCGCGGAAAATTCCGCTATTAACAGTCCCTCCAGGGATTTCGCCTCGGTCAGCGCCGGGTTTAACCATACCTGCGGGGTTGGGAGTGACGGCACCGTGTCTTGCTGGGGCGCTAACATTAACGGCGAGTCCATGCCTCCGGAAGGTGCGTTTTCCTCGGTCAGTGCGGGGGCTGGATACGCCTGCGGAGTCAGGGCGGACGGGTCCGTGACCTGCTGGGGCGATGACAATTACGTCAAGCCCACGCCGTCGAAGGGTGAGTTCTCCTCGGTCAGCGCGGGGAATCCGAGCGCATGCGGGGTCAGGACAGACGGGTCCGTGACCTGCTGGGGCGACGACCGTCTCGGCCAAGCCGCACTGCCGGAGGGTGAGTTCTCCTCGGTCAGCGCGGGGGCTGGATACGCCTGCGGGGTCAGGATCGATGGGTCCGTGGCCTGCTGGGGCGATGACCGTTTCAGACAAGGCACACTGCCAGAGGGTGAGTTCGCCTCGGTTAGCGCAGGAATAGACTCTCTCGGTGCATCCTACGCTTGCGGGGTCAGGACCGACGGCTCCGTGGCTTGTTGGGGCGACGACTATGCCGGGGAGGCCACGCCACCCGAAGGCAGGTTCACCTCGGTCAGCGCAGGGGTTAGACACACCTGCGGGGTCAGAACCGACGGCTCCGCAGCCTGCTGGGGCGATAACCGCGCCGGGGAGGCCACGCCACCCGAAGGCAGGTTCACCTCGGTCAGCGCCGGGGGTATCCACACCTGCGGGGTCAGAACCGATGGCTCCGTAGCCTGCTGGGGCGATGACCGCCTCGGACAGGCCACACCACCCCAAGGTTAATTCGCCTCGGTCAGCGTGGGGGGTGACTTAGTGGTTGGTCAAGCCTACACCTGCGGCGTCGGGACCGACGGCTCCGTGGCCTGCTGGGGCGGTCAAGCTAGCAGCAGGGCTACACCGCCCGAGGGTGAGTTCGCCTCGGTCAGCGCGAGTGATGGATATGCCTGCGGAGTCAGGACCGACGGCTTCATGTTCTGCTGGGGCGATAACGATTACGGGCAAGCCATGCCGCCCGCAGGCGAGTTCGCCTCAATCAGTGTGGGGGGTATCCACACCTGCGGGGTCGGGACAGACGGGTCTGTGGTCTGCTGGGGCGATAACCGTTACGGGCAAGCCGCACCGCCCGAAGGTAGGTTCTCCTCGGGCAGCGCGGGTGTTACGCACACCTGCGGGGTTGGAGCCGATAGCTCTGTGGCCTGCTGGGACGATGACGATTACCGGCAAGCCGAGCCACCCGATGGGCAGTTTGCCTCGGTCAGCGCAGGAGATTTCCATACCTGTGGGGTCAGGAGCGATGGCTCCGTGACCTGCTGGGGCATACAGGCCCGAGGCCTCACCGCATCTTCATCAAACTGAGGTAACCTGGAACTGCTGTCTCTCAACTGGAACCAGTTGGCCGGACCGATTCCACCGAACCCGGGAAACCTCGCCAACTTGGAAAAGCTGAGTCTAGACGACAATGAGTTGAGCGAGGATATACCGGCGGAGCTGGGCAAACTCTTCAAGCTCACACTCCTGTGGCTCAGCGAAAACAACTTGAGCGGGAAGATTCCAGTGGATCTGGGCGGCCTCTCCAACCTCAAATGGCTGGGGATCAGCGAGAACCAGTTGAGCGGATGCGTGCCGGACAGCCTGGAAGACCAGTTGAACCGAGGGTCATCTTCCGCTGGTAGTGGCAGGCAGCGATGGCGCATTTGACCGACACTTTTCTGGCCATTTCCCAATGTTACAACGACAAATCAGGCAGTGGGTTTCGGGCATGCGCGCGGGTTGTTCAACGTCAACTTTCATTTTCGTTGCCGCGTGGAACAATCCCTGCACCCGGCTAGCCCTGACCATAGTCTCGCACACGGAAGATGGCCCATTGAAACTCTGAAATAGCGGTTAGCACAACTGGTCCCCTGACTGCCAGACGTAACCCGTTGGACTGAACGGGCCCCGTCTCCTGACTGTTGACGACCGACTGCAACGACGCTACTTCCGAGGGGAAATTGCCCCCGTCCGCTGGAGTGTGGATCAGGCCTTCTCTCCCGGGCGGGCGTTTTTGCCATTGGCGCTCCCATGGGACACAGCAAGCCACTGCCACCGGCGGAGTCGAACCGGGCGCCAGACGGGTAAACTGTCTGGGTCGTTGACTCCGCTGTGCAGGGTGCGGAGGCAGGGAATTCCCCGGCGAGTGCTAGAATGCGAACACGCCGCGCCACCGAGGCCAAGCAAACGCAGGAACTGTAGCGAGATGAGAACATCACCACTTTTCCTGGGAAGCTTTGCCTTGGCACTGCTTCTGCTGCTGGCCTGCGCCGGTCCTGATCAGCCGACGGCTGTGCCATCCTCGGAACGGGTCACCGGTGATTCGGAGACGCAGGCCTCCCCCGCACAGACGCGTTCCACGCGAGGGTCAGTGGCCTGGCCCACTCCCACCGGTGCACCGGCTACGGCGTTGCCTTCCGCTTCTGGCTCCGCCGAATCAGACCGGGAAGCCTTGGTCGCCCTCTACCATGCCACAAACGGCCAAACTGGAAGAACAACACAAACTGGCTTAGCGACGTGCCCTTGGAGGAATGGGACCTTGTTGTCACTGACGATACGGGACGGGTGATCGCATTGTTGCTCAACCATAACCAGCTGGCTGGGCCGATTCCACCGCACCTGGGCAACCTAGTCGACTTGAAACAGCTGCACCTCGCCGCGAACCAGTTGAGCGGGGAGATACCGCCCCAGTTGGGCAACCTCACCAGCTTGAAATATCTGAACCTCGAACACAACGATTTGAGCGGGGAGATACCGCCAGAGCTGGGCAACCTCTCCAACCTGACAGATATGGGCCTTGGTGGGAACCAGTTGAGCGGGGAGATACCACTGGAGTTGGGCAACCTCTCCAACCTGGCACGCCTGTACCTCAACTTGAACCAGTTGAGCGGGGAGATACCGCCGGAGTTGCGCAGCCTCTCCAACCTGACAGAGCTGGTCATCTATGGCAATCAGTTGAGTGGGGAGATGCCAGCGGCCCTGGACAGCCTCTCCAACCTGGAGGTGCTGGACCTCGACGACAACGACTTGAGCGGGGAGATATCGCCCGAGTTGGGCAGCCTCGCCAACCTGGAGGTACTGGACCTCGGCGGCAACGACTTGAGCGGGGAGATACCGCCCGAGTTGGGCAGCCTCTCCAACCTGGAGGTGCTGGACCTCGGCGGCAACGACTTGAGCGGGGAAATCCCGCCAGGGTTGGGCAACCTTATCAACCTGGCATTCTTGGGTCTCGGCAACAACGCCTTGACCGGGGAGATACCACCATGGCTGGGCAACTTCGCCAGACTGACAAATCTGAACCTCAGGAATAACCAGTTGAGTGGAGAGATACCGGCGGAGCTGGGCAGCCTCGCCAACCTAGTAGAGCTGAAGCTCGGCAGCAACGACTTGATCGGGTTCGTGCCGAGCAGCCTGGACGACAAGTTGGTGGACAACCTTGGCGGCCTGCCCTTCTGCTGGAGCCACGCACCCTCGCCTGGGAAGGACGGCAATTCGCCCCGGAGGCGCTACCAGCGCGTGTTGGCAATGGCGCATGGCGTTGCAGTCCCTGTATCAAGTACGGAGCTGGCTCGTGGTCCTCATTCCAGCCACCGGGTGTACAACGCCACCATAGTGCTGCTGTATCATCGGCCCCGTCTCATGATTGCCGAGTCCGGAACGCAGACAAGGGCCAGACCCACACGGTCAAGGTGGCTGGAAAACCCGTTTGCAGAACTCCTGGCAGAATCCTATACATTAGGCATTCCAGCCAGGGGTGTGTAGGAATGACGCTGTACGGCTATGCCAGGGTCTCGGTCAAGGAACCGGAGGATAAGAATCTGGACCTGCAGGTGTAGCGGCTGGTCCGCGCCGGCTGCGCCATGGGCAACATCCGGGCAGAGGAAGCCAGCGGTGCCAAGGACGACCGCGGCGGCCTCCTAGAACTCTTGGACCTGGTTGTCGCCGGCGACACTTTGGTGGTTACCCACATCGACCGGCTCTCTCGGGGGCTGACCTTCGGGCTCCAGGTGATCGAGGGCCTGCGCCACGCGGGGGTGGGGTTTCGGTCCCTGGCGGAGGACTTCGACACGGCCACCGCCAACGGGAAGCTCCAGCTCCAGATGGTGCTCGCCTTCAGCAAGTGGTGGCGCAACTCCATCAGGGAGCGCTCGGTCGCAGGCCAGACCAAGGCGGGGACCGAGGGCCGTTTCCCAGGCCGACGGCCCAGCCTGACCGAACAGCAGCGGGAGTAAATCCGGCTGGAGCGTTCCAAGGGAATGAGCCAGCGGGAGCTGGCCAAGCTCCTGGAGGTCAGCCGCTGGACCATCCAACAGGTGGACGGATAGGGGCTGACTGAAAATCGCATCATCTGCACGGAGCACGGCCGGTGGTCTGATGGTTCCCAGGGACGCACTGCCAACGCCGTCTCTTCTTGCTCCTGTAACGCCCCGCTCTGCCTCATTTACTGCCGTAAATAATCACGACAGTGGCAAACGATTCCGGCGCCCCAGTGGCCCAATTTCTCGGCGCTATTGACACTCCAACTACCCTGTTCGGAACCAGCTGGTCGGCCGATATGGAAAATGCCGGTTTATAATTGGAAAAATCCCGGAGCGTCCTATCCTCAGCGGAATCAGTTAAAACTGGGAAATCCTCTGTTAGAAGACCAATCATTTAAGGAGGGCCCATGAAATATGACGTTGTTATCGTCGGTGGGGGAGCGGCTGGATCGGTGTTGGCCAGCAGATTGGCTGAAAACGTGAATACCTCCGTTCTGCTATTGGAAGCCGGGCCAGATTACCCTGATCCAGCCTATCTTCCGGACGAGATAAAGTTCGGCCACACAAGTTTTGCAGAATCCCCAGACTCGGAACATAACTGGGCCCTGCGTGGAACGATCACCGAGGAGCAAGGGGAGATCCACGTAGCGCAGGGCAAGGTGATCGGAGGAGGGTCGTCCATCAACGGTCAGGCAATGCAAAGGGGGTTGCCTGAGGATTTCGACTCCTGGTCTGGTATGGGCAACGATGAATGGTCTTATGACAAGGTACTGCCTTACTTCAGAAAATCCGAGCATGATCTCGACATTCGGGATGATTTTCATGGAACCGACGGACCGATGCCAGTAAGGCGTCGTCAATCCGGGTCCCTGCCAGACATCCAAAAGGCCTTCCACGCAGCCTGTCTGGAGGCGGGCTATGGGACAGTCGAGGATACCAATGGCCCGAACCCCTCGGGCATTGGCGTGTGGCCCTCGAACAACCTGGACGGCTGGAGGATGAGCGCTGCCATCACTCACCTGAATCCCATGCGCCACCGTCTCAACCTTACGGTGAGGGGAGGGGTTTTCGTAAGGAGGGTATTGATCAAAGATCTAAAGGCTGTCGGTGTGGAGGTAGAAAGCGGAGGCGAGATTTTCAACGTTGAAGCAGACCGGGTTGTGTTGAGCGCTGGGGCTATCAAGTCGCCCCACCTGCTCATGCTGTCGGGAATCGGCCCCAGTGACCAACTTCAGCAATTTGGGATACCTCTCGTTCATGAGCTGCCCGGGGTGGGACAGAACCTGTTTAACCACCTGAGCGCCCAGATTACCTTTAAAGTCAAAGACGGAATGACCCTGGCTGCTGATGCCGATGCGGCGCGCTTTTGTTTACACTACACCTCACACGGGTCCAGCGAAGCCAATGATATGTTGCTGAGGACCACCCCAATGGTTGACGAACGGCCGGAACGCGTCCCCGGTCTCCGGACCAAGTTCCTGAATGATGAAGTTCCCCCGGACCGGGTGGCGCGAATCTCGTGCACGCTCGGGCTGCCCGACGGCTCAGGATACGTCAGGCTTGCGTCTGCCGATCCCTCAGTGCAGCCGACCTTTAACTACCGCTATCTTCAGCATCCAAACGACATTCGCCGGGTGCGGGAAGGTGTGCGAATGGCGATTGGGTTCCTTGAATCCGATGCGTATAAAGACGTGGCCGATTACCGGCTCCACCCAACGGATGACATTCTGGCCGACGACGACGCTTTGGACCTCTATGTACGCCAGACCGTTGGAACAGCCAGGCATGTGTCCGGCACATGCAAGATGGGTCCGGATTCAGACCCAATGACGGTTGTTGATCAATACTGCAGCGTCAAGGGAGTAAAGGGGTTGTCGGTGGTCGATGCGTCGGTGATGCCGCGGGTTACAAGGTCAGGTGGTAGCCATGCAACAGTTGTCATGATAGGGGAACGTGCCGCCGACTGGATTGCGTCCGCTTAACCCCACCTTACCGCTGTCTGAAATCTATGGTCTAAGCTGGACTTTGTACAAAACTTATACATGAGAAACGCCACGCCGAACTCTTTAGCTCGCATCACCTGCTGGGCGTCGCTGCGGAGAACGGCAACGACAACTACACCGACTGACAAAGTCGCTGGCCAATCGGACACTGACGCAATCGCTGAGCAGTAGCGACAGGGTGGGTCAACTTTAGTTCGGCGATACTCAACCAGGCAGGAGGTGGGTCAACTCTAAATCGGCGCCTAGGAGAACAAGAACCTGGTGGGACAGGTCACTATCGGCGATACCGGGTCATTTCTCTGTCGGCGTTGACATTTTCCTCTACCCGCCCGCTCAAGTTGCCCGGTCTGGCTCCCCTCGGGTCCTCGTGCGGTCTGACGTGGCTTGTGGTTCTAATAGTACTTGGTCACCGTCCTCACACCTAGATTTTCCGTCGCTTGTGTGAGGCTCACGCCGTTGGCACTCAACCCCGGAGGAGGACGGTTTCCTCTACGGATCATGAGAAGTTCCTGAGACGGGATGCCCTACAACGGTCACGGTCACGGTCACGGACACCATATTGAGAAGGTCCGGACGAGTCGCGTCTCTGACGCCACCCTCAGCAATGCGCCTCAGACTGTCCCCCGTGGGATCCGAGGGCGCGCCTCCCGTCTGGGCGATAATGTCGATTCGCATGACCTTGTAGTCGAAGGAAGAAGCCGCGTCCAGCACCCCCGCCGTCCTGAACACCGCGTAGTGCGCGCCCACGGTAGCGGCCTCGACCTCTTGCTCGGTGAAGCCCATGTTAGCGTGTGTTGCCACCCTTAGAGAAGGGTAGTCGTCCTCGAAGGCGTCCACCAGCGCCAGTGCCGATCTTGGGGTCTCGCCTGCGAAGTACACCGAGGCCGAAGCATCTCCCGTTATCTCCGCCGTCGCCAGTGCCCCAGGGCTCGCCGTCCTAATTTCGGACACCATCCGGGCGAAGTCATTGTGCCAACCGTACCGGTTCACGGCCTCCTGCAAGGCTATACCCGTTTCCTCAGCAATGGTCGCCATGTCATCAAGCTCGGCGTCGGCGTTGGTGCCAGTGTCCAATGTTGCGGAAAACCACGTTGCAGCGAGCATGGCTATTACCACCACCATCGCCATGAGTAGCCGTTTGTTCATTTTTCTGTTCATGCCGCTCCTGAGCCAGACAGGAAACGAACAGCGTTATTGAGTTTCCAGACTACTAAAACAAACCCAAGGTGGGATGTGCAGGGGATGCCATGATCCGGGAACGATTTCGAATAGCGGAAAGGAAAGAGCGATGGACCCGAATCATACTGGGCTCAAGGTCTTGCTGCCCATAATCTTTACGATCGCTTTCGTCGCGCTAGGAATCTTGGTCTACGTGTCCTTCTACCCTTTGGGCACCGCTTTGCCCTGACGTTGTCCAAGACAGCTCGGGCGCCACCTCGAGGCATTTCCGTTAATGCGCAGAATCGGTCAAGACGATTATCAGAGAAGGCAACATGCCTGACTGGGACACCATCGTCTGGGGTCCAGTCAGAAAGGCGCTGAGGACGACTCCACTACTTCCCACAGTCTTGATTCCCTCGGCCCTAATGGCCTGCCAAGCGCTGCCGGCATCCAGCCGGGTCCCGACACTCGAGTCGGAGACACCGACGCACGGGGCCACCCAGACCGGGGCGGCGATGGAACCCACAATAGCACCCACCAAGCAAAGTCGACAGCGACTTCCATCCAGCCACAACAGAATGACTGGGGAGTTCCCAGTCGAACCACCGGTGTGGAGAAATGACTCAGACCAAGTTCAAGTAAGCTGTCCGGGCCTCAGAAAGGACCTGGCCGGGGTCCCGCTGGTATTCAGCCCAGATGTCTGCAGTTAGTTTGGCAGCGCTTCTGAGACCAACCCCAGGGGCGGCAGTGTCCAAAGAGTCGAAATTGCCCTTCCGCATCCAGATGGACGCCACCGTCCGGCCCATGGCATCAGCGAGAGCAACTACGGCTGTGTGACCCGGGGCCAACTGACCGTGGTATTCAACCTTGAGGTACAGGACCGCCAAGTCCTGCTCCCTGGTCCATGGTTGTGGAGACATACCAACCCACTCCCTTCAAGATTTATGGGACCTGAACCAAGGTCCTGGATCCCAGTCATGACCGGTCATAAGAGGGGGGAACATCAACCGATGCCCAACCGGCCCAGCCAATGATCCAGAACTTGGGCGGCAGCCGAAGGTTCATCGTCGAGAACGTCGATCCGCCCGACCAGTTTCTTCGGGAATTCATCGCGGAGGGCCAGATCATAAATCCACCACAGGCCACCTTTGGTAATAACTCCAATCCCACTGCTCATAGTCATGGCTTCCCGGAGAGGTTACCGTCCCGCTGTCAACTGCCTGTTGAACTCTAGAGAACGCGGCGGGTACATTAAACCATAAGGAACTCGGAATTCTGAATGAGCTATGGAAATGGTCTCGCGATGATGAAGTTGCCCCAGTGGGTAGCCTTGGTGATTCTCGCCGCCCAGCTAGCCTGCGGCGACCAGGCCCCGACCCAGAGAGTGGCTGTGGCAACTGTCCCATCCTCTGCGGAAGGCGCAACGTCGGCGCCCAGAGCGCCGACCCCCGCACCTGAGCCGGCGGAGACCCCACAGGCGGTCCCGACAACGACTCCGGGACCAAGCACCGCCACTGCTCCGTTACCAACCGACTCCCGGAGTCCGAGGGCCGCGTCCGAGCCGACACCGGCACCAACGTCTACCCAGACTCCAGCGACGACGGTCCCAGTACCGACGCCAGCCCCAGTAGCGACAAACAGCGCTCCGACGCTGGTCCCAACGGCCCCAACGCCGGTGCCCACATCAGCTCCCACACAGCCAAGAGAGACTCCAACACCAACGCTGATGCTGACGGCCAGCACACCAACCCCGGAGCCCATGCTGACGCCGGTCCCCACGGCCGAGCCAGAAGCATATTACACACAGTCGGTCGACGTGGACGGAATCACCGTAAAGGCGTCCCAGACAGTCGACCCAAGGGCCCTGGAGGTTGGAGCGGATACCGTCAGAGTAATGCTGGCCCACCGGCCAGACATGGCTCAAAGGATGGCGGAAGCGGGCGCGGCCCTGTCCATCGTCCCCAAGGACAAGTACATCACTGAGATTCCAGAACTGGCTTACCTAGAGGGCAGGTTGGACCTGAACGGGAACCCCTACGACTCGTTCACCGTGCGGGGAGCCGGTGGCATACTCCAGCAACCCACCACAGTAACATCGGAGGAAAACCTCCTGGGTCTTGTTGAAGACCGGACCAGGTTCTGGGCAGAGGACATCACCGTCCACGAGTGGGCGCATGCGATCGAGAACCTGGGATTCGATGACGAGACCCGCACCAAGTGGCTGGACCTATTCGAACGCGCCCGCACAGCCGGCCTCTGGCCGGGGACATTCGCCATGGCGGTGGACGGAGGGAGGGAGTTCTTTGCAGAGTTGTCGCAATCATTCTTCGGAGTGAACAACGAGATTGGAGGTCCGGAGGCCCTGCACAGCGAAGGTCAGACCGGCATACGGGCCGAGATATTGGGTGCCCTGGAAGATATCTACGGGCCGCTTGAGGAAAGATAGCAGCCATCAGATACTGACCGCCGGACACGGACGGGTCGATTCCGGTAGGAGGCAGAATCGTACGCTAAGGGGAATGGCGCCGGTTGAGTGTGCGATAGACGGTTGGTCTTGAGAAGGAGAAGAGTTCGGCGAGATCGCTGATGGAGTACTCGCCCGTGGCATGCATGCGGCAGAGTTCCCGCTGCTGACGGTCGGACAGTTTGGGCTGCTTGCCGCGCAATTCACCCCTGGAGCGGGCGATGGCCATGCCCTCGCGGGTGCGCATGCAGATGAGATCGGCTTCGAACTCGGCGAAGGTGGCGAAGATATTGAAGAACATCCTTTCCATGGGATCGTCCGGGTCGTAGAGCGTCGGGCCCAGGGCCAGTTTCACGCCTCGTTCCTGAAGCTGCTCGGCGATGGCGCGGGCTTCAGGGACGGACCTTGCCAGCCGGTCGAGTTTCGGCACGGCCAGCGTGTCGCCTTTGAGCACGGTGGCGATGCTCTGATTGAGGCCGGGGCGGGTGCGGGTCGTGCCGGTGAGGCCGTGATCGGTGTAGATGCGATCCTCGGCGACGCCAAGCCCCCGGAGCGCCTAGCGCTGGGCGGCCAGATCCTGCCGGTCGGTGGAACAGCGGGTGTATCCGATGAGCGTTGCGGCCATGAGGGAAGTGTACGGATAGGGTCCCGCCTCCGCAATTGTTCCCGTACCATTCATATGAGACGCTGCTGGTACCGGTCTGGCGGAAGTTGGAGCGACGGGCTGGGCTGTTCGCTGGACGTTCCCCTTACGGACAGCGCCGCGCCGGCAGAAACCACCGGACAAACCACTGGACAACGAAGAGACGGAACATGCCGAGACGAAACATCTGGAGCGTGCGCCAGCGCACGGCGCTGTTCGACCTTCCCACGGACGAAGCCGCGCTGCTGCGCCATTACACGCTGTCCGACGACGACATCGAGCAGATCCGGTTGCGGCGCGGTGCACACAACCGGCTGGGCTTCGCGCTCCAGCTCTGCGCCTTCCGGTATCCGGGGCGAATTCTGGCGGCGGGGGAGGCCATTCCCCAGAGCGTCCTTCGCTTCATTGCCGCACAGCTTGGCATGGACGTCGAAGACCTGGATGGGTATGCGATACGGGAGGAAACACGCTGGGAACACCTGGCCGAGCTTCGGCGCATCTACGGCTACAAGATGTTCTCGGGACGTTCCACCCGGGACCTGAAGGTCTGGCTCGAGGACGAGGCGGAACCGGCACGCTCCAATGAGGGGCTGGCGCGGCGGTTCGTTGAGGAGTGCCGGCGCCGGCAGGTGATCTTGCCGGGACCGTCGGTCCTGGAGCGTCTTTGCGCCGACGCCCTCGTTGCCGCAGAACGGCGGATAGAGACGCGGATCGCCGCGGGCTTGGACGACGCCATGCGCCGGCAGCTCGACTGCCTGCTCACCGAGGAAGTGGACGGCGGCATGAGCCGGTTCGTCTGGTTACGCCGGTTCGAGGTGGGGCGGAACTCGGCCGATATCAACGGCCTTCTGGACCGCCTGGAATTCCTGCAGGGCTTCGAGCTTCCCTCCGGCCTGCTGGACACCGTTCCTGCGCATCGCATCGCCCGTCTTCGCCGCCAGGGGGAGCGCTACTTCACCGACGGGTTGCGCGACATTTCCAGCGACCGCCGTCTCGCCATCCTTGGCGTCTGTGTCGTGGAATGCCGCGGCGCCATCGCCGATGCCGTAGTCGAGACCCATGACCGGATTGTCGGCCAGACCTTCCGGAGCGCCAAGCAGCGCTGTGATGCGCGTCTTCAGGATTCGAGGACAGTGCTGCAGGATACGCTGCACTCCTTCAGGCTGCTGGCAGCGGCGCTTCTTGAAGCAAAAGGAGATGGCCAGCCACTTGAGGAGGCCGTCGCTGCTGCCGGCGGCTGGCAAAAGCTCGAAGGCGTTGTCGCCGCGGCTGAGCAACTCACTGACACCATGTCCGCCGATGCCCTGGGTCACGTCGTTGAGGGCTGGCCCCGATTCCGGCGCTATGCGCCGCGCATGTTGCGCGCGCTGAATATGCAGACTTCCAGCGCCGGCGAACCCATCGTTGCCGCGTTGAGAAATATCGCAGCCGGGTCGCCGGACATGCCCCGGACCTTCCTACGCCGCAACTCCCGCGTCCCAATTCCGGGTGGCATCAGCATCTGAACGCCCGGCCCGCCGGCGACCGCCGGCTTTGGGAGGTGGCCGCGCTTTTCCATATGCGAGACGCCTTCCGGTCCGGCGACGTCTGGCTGGCCCACTCCCGGCGCTACGGCGATGTCAAACAGGCCCTGGTGTCCATCGAAGCAACGCACACCACGGCCCGGCTGGCTGTTCCTTACCAGTCCCAGGAGTGGTTGGGCGAACACAAGGTGCATTTGGGCGAGGGCCTGGAACGCCTCGCCCGTGCGGCGCACCACGGCAGGATAGCCGGCGGCACCATCGAGAATGGCGAACTCAGGATCGTCCGGCCGGCCAGCGCAATGCCCGAGGACACAGGTGAGCTGGTGCTCGACCTCTACCGTCGCCTGCCGGAGGTTCGGATCACCGATATCCTGCTGGAGGTGGACGCCGCCACCGGTTTCACCGACGCTTTCACCCACCTGCGCACGGGCGCGCCATGCCAAGACCGCATCGGACTGCTCAACGTCCTCCTGGCGGAAGGTCTCAATCTGGGTCTCAGCAAGATGGCCGAGGCCTCCAACACCCATGACTTCTTCCAGCTCTCGCGCCTCTCGCGCTGGCATATCGAAAGCGAGGCGATCAACCAGGCCCTGGCCATGGTGATCGAGGCGCAAGCGCAACTGCCCATGAGCGGGCTCTGGGGCCAGGGCTTTACCGCCTCCAGCGACGGCCAGTTCTTTCCAGCCGCGCGCCAGGGCGAAGCCATGAACCTGGTCAACGCCCGCTACGGCAGCGAACCCGGCCTCAAGGCCTATACCCATGTCTCGGACCAGTTCGGACCCTTCGCAACGCAAACCATCCCGGCCACGGTCAACGAAGCCCCCTATATCCTCGACGGGTTGCTGATGACCAAGGCTGGACGGCGCATCCGTGAGCAATATGCCGACTCCGGCGGTTTCACCGACCATGTCTTCGCCGTCACATCCCTGCTCGGCTACCGGTTCGTCCCGCGTATCCGGGACCTGCCGTCGAAACGGCTCCATGTGTTCGAACCTCGGCGCGTTCCGAAACCGTTGATCGGATTGACCGGCACCAAGATCCGGGAGGACGTGATCGTGCGGAACTGGCCGGACATCCTGCGGGTTGCGGCCACCCTGGCCAGCGGCGTCCTTCCTCCCAGCCAACTGCTGCGAAAGTTCGCCGCCTATCCCCGTCAGCACGAACTCGCCGTCGCTCTCCGCGAAATCGGACGGGTGGAACGAACGCTGTTCATCGTGGACTGGCTGCCAGGCGCCGATATGCAGCGCCGTACCAGCACAGGTTTGAACAAGGGAGAGGCTCATCACGCGCTCAAGAACGCGCTTCGCATCGGCCGCCAGGGCGAAATCCGCGACCGCACCAGCGAAGGACAACATTATCGTATGGCTGGGCTGAACCTGCTCGCCGCTATCGTAATCTACTGGAATACTGTGCATCTCGGCGAAGCGATCAGACAGCGAAAGTACGACGGCTTGACGGTCGACCCCGAGCTGGTGGCCCACATCTCGCCCCTGGGCTGGGCTCACATACTGCTGACCGGGGAATATCGATGGCCGAAACGCCGCTAAAATAGTCTCGGGAACTACCAAGCCCACGTAACGGCCATTTAGCGACGAGAATCGGTGGGTAAAATCCTTAGCGTAGGATTCTGCCCCCTACCGTAATCTACCCCACATAGTGTGGATCAGGTTGAGCACCTCACTCTACTTCCAGGGCGGGCTGCTGACGGAAGGCTGGAACCTGATCTCGCTGAAATAGCGTTCGCGCAGGTTTGCAGCGCCGGAGCAACGCGGAATAGGAGAGGGCGCTGCCTCGACATCTAAGAATCCTCTGAACAAGGCGGCTTTGGTCTTAGCGGTGTATGGCCGAGCTGCGGAAGGGGCGAAAACCGCGGTCTGGTGCTTGCCAGCCGGCACTCGGCCCTTTGGGTTTCCTCCCCGACTGTGCTGCTTGAGGCTTGATGGGCCTCGAGACCGGCGTTGCCCCGCAGCGATTGCGCACTACGCCGCCAGTTCGCCCGTCTCTTGGCCTGCGGAGACAGGGCGCATACTTGCTGGATGACCAACTCCCGCATCACCCAGGCGAACTGGATATTCTCGACAGGCACCGGCTTCCGGTGGGCGTTGTGCTTGAAAGCGGCGCGCCGGTAGTTGTAGAAGCGTGGGGATGCGCTACTGCCAGACCAGCCTCCGGAGTCTTCAGGTACCTGAGGGTGTCCTCAGTCATGTGGAAGGCGCTCTGGACCATGTCTCCGGTGGCGTCGTCCACGGCCATGAGCAACGTCAGCGTCGGCCCTCGGTCCTCCAGCCAGGGGCGCTGACTGCCGTCGATCTGCGCCACATTGCCCTCCCGGGGCACTACGACGCTGAAACTGGCGCTGCTGGGAGCGTCGCCGCAGGTAGTCTGGGGCGTGTGTATCATTGGTGCCATGACGAACGACCTGGAACAGCTGCACGGCGAGGTCGAAAGGCTGGTCTACAACTCGGAGGAATCCGGGTTCACCATCTGCCGCCTGGTGGTTCCGGGCAGGCGCGACCTGGTGACCGTCGCCGGGACCATGCCGGGAATTCAGCCGGGAGAGCGGCTGCACCTGCGAGGCAGGTGGATAAACCATCCCATCCATGGCTACCAGTTCCGGGCTGACAGCTACAGTTCCCAGTTGCCCGCCAGCGCCAATGCCGTGCGGCGCTACCTGGCCTCAAACCTAGTGAAGGGCATCGGCCCTGTGCTCGCCGGGAGGCTGGTGGACTGCTTCGGCGATGACACCCTGCGAGTGATCGATGAGCAGCCGGAGCGTCTCACCGAGGCCCCGGGGGTCGGGCCCCGCCGGGTGGAGAGCATCAAGCGGGCCTGGGACGAGCAGCAGGAGATACGTAATGTGATGCTGTTCCTGCAGGGCCACGGTGTCAGCGCCGCCTACTCCACCCGCATCTACAGGACCTACGGCCAGGACGCGGTGAAGGTTGTTCAGGAGAACCCCTACCGGCTGGCCCAGGACGTGCGGGGGATCGGCTTCATCACCGCTGACAAGATCGCTCGGCAGATGGGGATAGACGAGCATTCACCCCACCGGGCCCAGGCCGCCCTGGAGCACCTGCTGCTGGAGCAGGCTGGCGAGGGTCACGTCTTTACTCCCAGCGCCGAGCTGCTCGACCTGTGTCATAGCCGTTTCGACATCCCCTCGGACTTGCTGACGGAGGCGGTGGGAAGCCTGCGGGAGGCGGGACGGATCGTGCTGGATGGAGAAGCTGTCTTCCTCCGGGGCCTCTACTTTGCCGAACGGGCTGTGGCCGATTCCATCAGGGACCTGGTGGCCACTCCTGGACAGCGCCGCGAGTTCGACGCCCCGGCCGCCGTGGACTGGGCCAGCCGCCGGATGGGAGTGGAGCTGACGGAGGAACAGAAGGAGGCGATCCACGAGGCTGTGACGGAGAAGGTGTTCGTCCTGACCGGCGGGCCTGGGACCGGCAAGACGACCATACTGCGGGCCGTGATATCGGTCCTCGAGGCCCTCGGCCAGCGGGTGGCCCTGGCGGCTCCCACCGGGAGGGCGGCCAAGCGTCTGGGCGAGGCCGCCGGTCGGGAGGCCCAGACGCTGCACCGCCTGCTGGAGTTCAAGCCCGGGGAGGGCCGGTACGGCCGTGACGCCGAGCGGCCCCTGGAAATCGATGCGGTGGTGGTCGACGAGACCTCGATGCTGGACATCGTACTGTGCCACCACCTGCTGCAGGCCGTGCCCCGCCACGCCTCGGTGCTTTTCGTCGGAGATGCGGACCAGCTGCCCTCCGTCGGACCCGGCAAGTTTCTGGGCGACGTCCTCGAGTCCGGAGTTGTCCCCTTCCTCCGCCTGGAACAGATCTTCCGTCAAGGGGACCGGAGCGGCATCGTCGAGGCGGCCCACCGGGTCAACCAGGGCCGACTGCCCTCTCTCGGCTCCAACGACTCTCAAGGGGACTTCTACTTAGTGGAAGCCGATGACCCGGAGGTGGCGGCCAATGCCATTGTCCGCATCTGTGCGGAGCGGATCCCGGCGCGGTTCGGACTGCGTGCAATGCAGGACGTTCAGGTGCTGTGTCCCATGAACCGGGGGGCCGTCGGCGTCCATCAGCTCAACGACCGGCTCCGGGAGGCGCTCAACCTGGCGGGAACCGAGGTGACACGATTCGGGCGGACCTTCCGGGTGGGCGACCGTGTGCTCCAGACGGTCAACAACTACGACAAGGATGTCTTCAACGGCGACCTGGGCTGGGTGACCGGGGTGGACCACGCCGCTGGCCGCATCGCGGTGAGCTTCGAGGAAACCGGCGTGGACTACGATTTCTCGGAACTCGACGAGCTGCAGCCCGCCTTCGCGATGACGGTGCACCGGGCCCAGGGGAGTGAGTTTCCTGCGGTGGTGGTTCCGCTTCTGACGCAGCACTACCCGATGCTGCAGCGGAACCTGCTGTACACTGCGATCACCAGGGGTAGGAGGCTGGTCGTGGTCGTAGGAAGCCGGCGGGCGTTGGCCATAGCGGTGCGCAACGGCCGACCCGGGGAGCGCAACTCGATGCTCGGGAAAAGGCTTTCAGGGGCGGAGACAGAAAGAGGGACGGTTTTTCCTGAAGGCGACTTCGAGCGGCTCGGCTTCCTGTAGGCCGCTGAAAGCCCTGGGCCGGTGATGCCACCCTGACCTATCCCGGAGCGGAAGTTGCGCTCCCTGGCGCGCCCCACGAGAAGGGTGCATCCGGAGGCCCGCTAGGCGGCCCAAGTTCAGCCGGCGGAGCCGATCCGGTATTTGCCTGTGCCGCACACAGAGCAGACAGCGCGCATCGCGGGACGTCCGTTCTTCAGGGTCACCTGTTCAATATCCCGTGAGTCGGTCTTGGCACGGCACTTCAGGCAGTAGATTTCAACGGATTCCGAGGGTGTGGCCATAATCGAAGGCTCCTGTTCCGGAGGCTGCCAGCATTATAGCCACATGAATCCATCGCGCCGGATATGGCCAGACCGGCCGGTCATTGCACACTGGAATTGCCCGAATTCTCCCGGGAACTGCGGGCCGGCGCGGATGGACTATATAACCCGGTCTCCCTGCCCTGGCGTGGACTGGCTGTCGGGCTCACCCGCCGCTCCCGGCAGCGGGGTCAACATCACACGCCAACGGGGAGTTTCCTTGGACGCCTCGACCAGGAGTTCCTCAAGGGGAACATCGATGTCTAGATCGTCGAATTCGAAGTTGAAGGCAGCCCTCACGTGGGCCGGGCAGACGAGGCCCGCCGTGGCGTTGTTCTCACGTCCTATTCGCCTCAGTTCCTCGCGCTCGGCGAATGTCATCTTCCGCTGGTAGTGACAGCCTGACATGGCGCATTTGACCGCCACTTTTCTGGCCATTTCCCCAATGTTACAACAGCAGCCAAAGGGGGTTCGGACATGCGTGCCGGGTATTCACGTCAACTTTCATGTTGGTTGCGTCGTGGAAAAGTCCCTGCACCCAATCAGCCCTGAGCACAGACCCGCACACCGGAAAGGGCCGAGGAAGGCTGAAAACGCGGTTCGCACAACAGGTCTTCCGTTGAGCCGACGTAACCGGGGCACATTGGGCTCCACCTGCCAGCCGTTGACGACCTAAGGCAACACTTCTGACTGCCAGACGTAACCAGAGGGCAGAACAGACCCCAGCTGCCAATTGTTGACGACCAAAGGCAAAACTGTTGCTTTCGAAGAGCAATTACCCCCTGTCCGTTGGACTGCGGATTGGGCCCTCTCCCCCGGGCGGGTGTTTTTGCCATTGGCGCTCCCATGGGGCACGGCCAGCCGCTGGCACAGGCATCGGCGGATTCGAACCGGACACCGGGCGGATAAACCGGCCGGGTCATTAGATCCACCGCGCCAAGTGCGGAGGCAGGTAATCCCCTGGTGAGTGCTAGAATGCGGACATGCCGCGCCACTGAGGCCCAGCCGACGTAGGAACTGGAGCGAGATGAGAACGCCACGCCTCTTCCTGAGCGTATTTGCCCTTGCGCTGGTTTTTCCGTTGCTGCTTCTGGCCTGCGGCGGCTCCGATGAGCCGACGGATGGGCCATCCTCGGAGCGGGCCACCTCGGAACGGGCCAGCGGGGAACGGGCCACCGCCAGACCCCCGCTGGCGGAGACCTCGCCCGATACGGACCGGGAAGCGCTGATCGCCCTCTATAACGCCACCGGCGGCCCCGATTGGAGGATCAACGGGAACTGGCTGACCAACGAGCCCATTCATTCTTGGGATGGCGTCACTACCAGTGATGGCAGGGTGATCGTCATAGCGCTCCCGAACAACAGGCTGACCGGCGAGTTGCCGCCGGAATTGGGGGATTTATCCGCCCTGGAAGAACTGTACCTCGGCGTCAATCAATTGACCGGGAAGATACCCCCGGAATTGGGCAACCTCACAAATCTGACAGCGATTGACCTTACCAATAATCAGCTGACCGGCGAGTTGCCGCCGGAGCTGTGGGACTTATCAAACCTGAGAATACTGGACCTAGGCGACAATCAATTGACCGGGGAGATACCCCCGGAATTGGGCAACCTCACAAGACTGGCATATCTTAACTTGAAAGATAATCAGCTGACCGGCGAGCTGCCGCCGGAGTTGGGGAATTTATACGGCTTGACGAAACTCATCCTCAACAACAATCAATTGACCGGGGAGATACCATCGGAATTGGGCAACCTCACAAATCTGATAGGGATTGACCTTACCCAGAATCAATTGACCGGCTGTGCGCCCGAGGGACTTGAGGAATTCGATTACGTAGGACTACCATCCTGCATTGCTTCTTTGGGCACTCTGCCCCGTACTCCCGCGGCGATGGTAGATGACAGTCCAACCCCTCCACCCAGGCTGGACCCAACTGCCACCCCACTGCCGACGGCCAGGCCAGTCGTCACAACCAGTCCAACGGCTACGCCCTGGGCGACGAAATCCGCGCCAACCGCCACGCCTGTGCCCACACCAAAACCGACACGCGTTCCGGCGGCGACGCCCATGCCTACCGCCACTGCTATCCCCACGCCTACACTCATGTCAACACCGACGCGCGTTCCGACGGTAGCGCCTATGCCTACCGCCACACCGGCGTCCACGGCCCGGCCCACTGGTACACCAGAAGAGGAATCTTCGATTTCGACCTTCCCATGGTACCGTGATGGACTGTACGGGTACGAGATACACGTCGCAAATGGGCTTCAACACATTGAACGCGAACACCCGTCCACAGCCCGGACCGTTCTGGACCTCCCATGGGTCGTGGACGGCCCGAACGACAATGAAGCCAGAGCCCTCGCCAGTTTTTTACATATCCCTGAGAAAGACTCGTCCCTGCTCCAGACCCTTGTGGAATTTCCTTGGTTTACTGACGGACTGACCGAAATTGAGGCTGATGTCTTAATCCTCATTGGCAGAATTAACATGGAATACAGCTCCCAAGCCGAGCGAGTTGCTGGCTTTCCATGGATTGCAGACGGCATTAGCCCCCATGAAGAGTCCTTTGTGCTCAGGATCCAAAACCTGCTCCGCAACGTGGGAGTTAACGCCTCCGACAACCAATACGTAGCACAGCGGGTTCTGGCCTTGCCGTGGCTCGCCGATGATTTCACCGAGCATGGATATACATTGATTTCGCAATATCTATCTTGGGTAGTCGGGTGGGTCGATTTGGAGCTATCAGACTCGGTCTTGGAATCGCCTCTATTTGACGTGTCCGACGGTGAGGTTAAACCACTGCAGGCGGCCGCTATGACGGTGGTGCGATCCCTCATCCGTAGAGGCCGGTTAGAGGAGTTGCTCGGGCAACCTTGGTTCCAGGACGGGCTGACAGAGGAAGAACTTGCCCTGATAACTGTACTGACCGGTCGGTTGGATGAGGAAGAGGTTTTCCAGGGATATATCAAGGGTGGCGATGTGGTGCACTCGGAGACAATTACATTGCCCTTTACCAGAGAGCTAAAGCTGTTCGTGATCAGCCGATTTCCGCTGGACCCCGACAGCGGCATACTCGAATTCATGCGCTCCTCCGTGGAGCACATAGAAGCCGCCGTTGGCGAGCCATGGCCGAGGGACTTCGCCATACTGGTGGTAGAACCGACCGCTCGTGTCGACGTCACTCATTATTTCATAATTTCCAATACGGGACTTGGCAGTTCCATCCCCCATGAGTTTGCTCACCACTACTTCAGTAGTGGTGAGGTTAATAAATGGCTGGCTGAGGGAGCGGCGACCTTCTTGGAAAGAAATCCGTTCTCCAAGTCAACTGAACAGAATCAATCCCTCTACGACGCAGTGAAGAGGGGGTGCGCTTCGGCCGACGGCCGGATAACAAACGGCAGCGCGTCGAGCAGGGCCACTCACAGAGATCAGGCCATCACGGGCGGGTCATCATCAGGAAGGAATGAATATTGCGAATACACCATCGGCGAGGCATTTTGGCTGGGCATGTACCTGTCCCTGGGCCAGGATATAGTCTCGACCTATTTGGGGGAATTGTACAAGGCAGGCGAGGCGAATAGAGCTGAGGTTCACCATGCTTTGACAGACGGCCAAGTCTACCAGGTGCTGCTTTCGAACACCCCGCCGGAGAAGCGGGCCCAGTTCCGGGATCTGTGGCAGCGCCTCTACGGCAGGGACATGGAAGTCACCCACTCCGGCGACCGGAACGCGCTTGTCGCCATCGTCCAAGCAAACAGACGCGACCCATCGTGGAGTGGCTATGACAACTGGCTCACCGATGCTCCCATCAGCCAATGGGAGAATGTTGTTACCAACGACAGCGGCCGCGTCATCAGCTTGGACCTCAGCTTTAGGCAATTGCAAATGCAGGTTCCGCCGGAGCTGGGCAACCTTTCAATGTTGGAAGAGCTGTACCTGAACAGGACCGACTTCACTGGGACCATCCCAGCGGAATTGGGTAATCTCTCCAGACTGGAACGTCTGTATTTGGCGGACACCGAGCTGACCGGCTGCATACCAGAGGGGCTGAGAAGAGTCCCGCACAACGACTTTGACGAAGCCGGCTTGCCGTTCTGCTAGGCAACCGGATTAGTGGCATGCCCTTCTGACGTTCCGCTCTGCCGCTCAGCGAGGAGCGTTGCTTGAATAGTAAAGGGCACACTGCGGGCAAGGGTTCCGGTTGCTTGTAGGGTATGCGGGGAATCAACAATGCTGAGGCATTCGATGCTTGATAGGACTGGTGCTCGGTCAAAGTAGAAGTGTCTTTGTTGGATCGGGAGTATGGGGATTCTGCAATCCTGGGGAGTCTCCAGCTCTGCCCGTGAGGCCCCTGATCATTCATAGCCCCAGGTTATCAGGATTACTGCCGAAGACGGAACGTCAGCCTCGGCAACCCCACGCGGTCGAGGTGGCTGGAAACAGCCCTGTTTACAGCCATGGCTGTAAATTGCCCCAACCCGTAGCTGAAGGGGTGGCTGGAAAACCCGTTTGCAGAACTCCTGGCAGAATCCTGTACTTCGGGCATTCCAGCCAGGGATGTAGTGGATTGACGCTGTACGGCTACGCCAGGGTCTCGGTCAGGGAGCCCGAGGACAAGAACCTGGACCTGCAGGTGGAGCGCCTGGTACGCGTCGGCTGCGCCATGGGCAACATCCGGGCCGAGGAGGCCAGCGAGGCCAAGGATGACCGCGGCATCCTCCTGGAGCTGCTGGACCTGGTGGTCAAGGGCGACACCCTGGTGGTCACCCACATAGGAGGTTGCTTCGTGGGGCGGGTTCACTCAATTTCTTATAGTCAGTCGATCAATCCGCCGCGTACGACTTCCTGCCAGTTAGTAGATTCGGACGCGAAGCCGAGCGTATGCAAGACTCGTCGGACCCTCTGAATAGTTATGTAAGGAGCGCCTGACCCCACATAGTTCCGCTCGAGAAGATCGAACTGGTCGGAAAGGGACCGGTGCAGGCGGAGACACTCCTCCTCACTTGAGCAAAGTAATGCGACGACACAATCCGTCATTGCGAATGGCGACCCGTTTGGTACATAGGCTATTTTGTCCTGCCTCGGTTTCCCAACTCTATGAAGTAAGACAGCGGGGCCAGAAAGGGACCGCGTTCCTGCGGGGACCGCTCTATGCGTCAATTGCAACCCATAATCTTGTAGCTCGGTCGAGTGTACGAGCGGGATACTCTCCTCCTTCCCATTCTCCGGAATTTCGTGAATCTGTAATGTCCCACGTAACACCCTCACCATAGGCCATGCGGCACCGACAACAGGGTCGATAGAGGGACTCGGGATCTGACTGCCCGGCCCACGTTTGAGGTATGCGATGGTTACCTTTAGGCTTACGCCAGGGAACTTCGCCATTGTTTCATGTTTTACCTGGAACTCTCCGAGTTGTCGAAGGGCCTCCCTAGCTCCTTGGTCTCGATCAGCATAAGGTGCCCCCGCGGGCAAGAGAACCACAAGGTTACCATCAGGGCTGAGATACTGCGCCGCGAGCAGAACGAAAGCCATCGCAGGGCTACAACGCACCCTTAGACCATCAACATGAACGTCTACCCTTGTTCCTCCCCGAGCCGAGAAAGGCGGATTGATGATGGCCAAATCGACCTTGGACTTGATGATTTCTAGGTAGTGAACTGAGGTTCTGCTCGCGACATCCAAAAAGTCACACTGTGCCACGATCCAATCGGTCTTAGCCCGAGCGAGTTTTGCAACTCTACATTTGCTGATATCGCAACCGAAAACGGTCGCCTTCGGCCATCGTAGTTCAGCTGCCTCTAGCAACCCCCCAGTACCGACTGCGAAGTCCACGACGATTCGCGGTTCTTTCTGGCAGAGTAGGTCGGCTACTTGAACCATTTTGTCCACTAGGGTAGGGGGGGTATCGAATTCATCGATCGACATCGTTACAGAAGAGTCCTAGCTCATAAACCGAGAGCAATCCCGTTCCGAACGACCGGGGAGCTCTGGGGATCGGATGGTCGTAGACGAGTTCGATTCCTTCTGGGTAGCGGATAGCTGACATGACCGCCCCTAGGGCATGTGGGCGGGTTCCTAAGGGCACGATTTTCAAGCGCGCTCTAGGGTAGTCAGAGGCTATGTCCTCCAACGTATACATAAGACTGAATGGACAATTTGCAATGGCAAATCTGACGCCCTGCCAGATGGGCCTATCTTCGAAAGGGCCACGGTTCCCGAGGTAGCTGTGGAAAGGGTAGTCTGGCCTGAATCCCGGGGCTCCGACGATCGGCAGTATCCGCTCATGAGGGATCTCCATCTGATTAAAGGCGTAAGCTAGCCGAGCTCCTTCAAATCCGAGGATGGGTACAAGGTAGATGTTTTCGGGGTTTTCGGGCTCAGTCAGGCGCGCAAAGCCCGGCAGACTTGAGATCCCATCAATTCTCTCGCTTAGGTCAAATATCAAGGAGTCGGCACTGGCTCCGCTGGGGACATACCCTAGCGGCTCGGCGTAAACCGCGTGCACATCCACACCGAGTCCGAGAGCCCCTTTTAAGATTGGAGCCCAAACATGGTGGGGTAGGCCAGTGATATTCAGGTAAAGGTCTTCCCCGATTTTGCTGATGAATGACTCCATTTGAGTCGCGCTTCTCAGTTGGACGGTCGAAACAATCGCACCTTCCGTATCGAAGGCCATGCCCTGTTGAGGAATAACTCTGACAAACCGGGCTTCGGATTCACGCACTTCCCACTCTCGTGGATGCTTGGATCTAGGCTCACACGAACTGCCCCACAAGTATACAGAGTCTTTATTTAGCGCTAGATCCAACCACCCGCTGAGCGCACGGGTGTACAGAGGCCGCCTCTCAAGAGGAAGCATAGTAGCCTTCGAACATGCGAAGCTGCTCAGGGAGTTCGTCTTCTGGGTATCGTTTGGTACTCGCGAGTATATGCCTGATGGTTGGCCGAGGGCGGTCGACCAAACCTTCCAACAGATCGCTGGTGAGTCGCATCTTCCGTTTGCGGCGGTAGCTGTATATAAAAAATGGTGCGAAGACTGGGTGTAACCAATAGTCGTACTCCTGAGTATCGGCCGGCTCTATCAATTTCGTGCCGGGATCCCTGATGAGTGCCAGATGCATGACTGCTGCCTCAAGCAGACCTTTCTGCCGAGACATGAGGTTACCTGAATTTGGATCCAGGTAGAATTGGTTGACCTCCGGGGTATGCCCCTCGGGTTGTGACGCCATCACACCGAACACACGCCCGAGCCCCAACACCAGTTTAGTTAGTTGTGCCCCATAAATCGAGACACCCTCGAGTTCTTTCAGTGCCCGCGCGCCAACTGACTGAGCAGAACGTGTCTGCGAACTCGCGGACACAGGGCGGAGTCCTTGATCGTGTTGGCCTAGGCTGTCCCTCAGGCTCTCGTAAACGAGCTCCAACGCGTAGCGAATGTTGCTACTTGAAATAAGAACAAACGTATCCCACCCGCAGTAGTACTTCCTGATGCCACCAGTACCGCGCCGTAACGTGTACAACAATACGTGCTTATAGTTCTGGTATCTTGTACGCCACTTGGAAGGATTTTCCCTGAAGTCGCGAATCTCCGATACAAGGTTAGATCCTTGCGTCTTCGCCCAGTAGCCCAGCAAGTAGACTAGGAGGTCCGGCATTTGGTCCAAATCGTCTAGTGCTTCATTTGCGGAAGCCAATTCGTGTCTGATCTCTCGAATCTCCGAGCCGACGCCAAGGTATTGGGCTTCTTCGTCTTCAGACATGCCTGGCAGTAAATCTCTCACCGAAATTGACTCCGTGCCAAGTCGCTCGGCTAACAGCTTCAACCTCTCTTGGCAGACCTGGGTCGCAAAGTCCTTGAAGTAATCACCCTCCAAGCGATCTTCAACTTCAATTAACGCGTAATCGGCTGGATACATGAGTTGCTGTTCGGTGTTCAGCGTAGTACGAACTTTCCAACCGAGTTGTCGCACCCCAATTTTGAAGGTGTAGCCGCTTCCTGCGTGCTTTACTAGCGTGTTCACTACTCGCTGCTGGTATTCCAGATAATTTTCGTACTCGTCTAGCACAAGGAAAAAGACCTTTCCTTCAAACTCTGGGCGTTTTCTGATAGATCTAACTAACTGCTCAATCGGTCCTCCGAGGATGGATAGGTTCTGCGGAGGCCCGTCGGCCACGTTGTTGACGGAAGCCTCGAAATCAACGAGCGTCATTCGAACCAAACGACCTAGTGCTCGAAAGTCAGGGGCTGACTCGTGTATTCCAAGGCCGCGAGCCACTAACTCCAATTCTTCGTCCGGGATGTGAATTCCTGCTCCAGTGTTAGTCTCGAACCACTCCAAGAAGGTGATCATGTTTAGAATGAAAGTGAGATTCAAGTAGTGGCCAAAAAGGCGGGACCATCGGTCGTCAGTCAACTCATCACCACGGAAGGCAGTAACGCGATTAGTGTCGACGCGATGATAGAGACCATAGAAGCTCCACTCCCTGATATCTGACGATGGTCTCAGTGCTGCCTGTCCTTCGTACGAAAGACCCCTCAAGGCGGTGGTCTTCCCTGTGCCACGACCCCCCACTAGAAAGCAGGGCCTATTTGTCTGCAGCTCAGGGAAATACCTTGGTTCGGAAAACAATTCGAACACCTGCTCTCCGAGCCACTCGGCTCGAGTGGAGCCAAACAAATGGTATAGAAGGGTGTGGGGGGTTACTTCTTCTTGATGAGCGGATTCCATCCGTTTCCTTCCCATCGAAAGAGTGGCAGCGTGGCGTCCGGAACCGATCCGTGCATCGCTAGTGCCAAGCCCAGCTTATGAAATCCTTGCCAGTCATCCACCGACTGCCCGTCAGTGTCCGGAATACCTGCCCTCATTGACGCGCGCCTTACGATTTCCAGATACTCCTCCGCCTTGCCTGCTGGCCAGACTATCGAGTTCTTCGCTGTCGCCGAGTACTCGTCAGGGATGAGCTGTCCTGGTGACAGGTTCAAACCATCGCACCAATCTAAGATCTCCTGACGGCCGTAATTAGTTGCAAGAGCTGGCGTATAGAATATGGACACTCCTGATTTTGCCAGCGCGTCAAGTCCGAGGGAATCCCACATGGTGATCATCTGCTGTCCGGTTCCTACGAAATCATCAACCAGAACGAGGGGACGACCACTCAACTTGGCAATTCGCGTAGCTTCTTCAGGTCCGAGAAGGTGATCCTCGCTCAGCCCTAGCACTTGTCGTGCTTTGCGACCGAATACGTAGCCACTGTCCGAGATGTTGTCTGTCTCTCCGCGAACAGGCGTAACCAACACTGAAGAAAGGAATTGCTTCCATTTCAAGCTGAGTTGGCTTGGTTGTTGCTGTTGGAGAATTGCCATACTGATACGCTGGAATCCAGCTAAGAATGCTGCATCTAGCATCTCTTCGCCGAAGTACATGAATTGGTCCAGTAGGTGAACGGCCACCGCCAACTCTGGCTTCTCGAAATTCAACAGCCACCTATTAGGGTCCAACTCGCTTCTGAGAGGCCAGAGGCGAACATTTACCATGAACTCTGCCTTCTCCAACACCCAATCCTGAGATCGTGCAATGGGGGCGATGGGAGTCAGATCCACGACGTGGCGTCCACTTGGTCAATCATTTCGTTCGACGTTGCCGACAGTCTCGTGGTCGTCATATTAGCGGGGAGAACTCCGTAGGCATCGCAAATTGAGCATATCGAATATGCTCACTAGATTGCAAGCTCAGCAATATGATCCAGCGTTACTGAATCTTGACAATCTCTTGTTATGGTCAGATCGGACCAGCACGTTAGAATCTACTGCCAGCTCTCATCTAGGCCCGAGTAAGTCGTCGTCTGGACTCGAGACGATCCTGGGCCCTGCTTATCTGTAGGATAGTGGATGGGGACGACCCAAGACGTGCCGTTCAGGACGCATTGCAGGTCCGTACCTCCTAACAATTCAACTACCGTCCACCTCAAGAGACTATTTTGCGACTAGTAGTCAGTCAGATTTGTAGTGTCAGGATATAGTCGGTGGAGTTTGGTTCTGGCCTTCCTGGTGGTAAACCGCCAGTTGATGGGGGCTGCCGCGGCGTTGCGCTCCGCCACGTTGGCGTTCACGGCTTGCTCCAGGCTGTCCTCGTCGCCGTTGCGTCCCCGCAGGCAGGCCCGGGCCAGGACGCTGAACTCCATCTCCGCCATCCCTTCGGCAGGCTCAGGACAGGATTGAGCCAACTGCCGTGCTTGGGCGTGTAGTGGAACTCCAGGCGTTTGGCGATGCGCCGAGCCTCCGCCGGCGGGAATGTCTCATAGAGCGATGCCGTCCGATGCGTGTTCAAATTGTCCAGAACCACTCGGACCACTGGCACGTCGGGGTAGGCCTGGTCCACCAGCCAGCGCATCCGCTGAGCGAAGTCCTGCATGGTACGCTGCCTGGTGATCGCCACGTGGCGCCAGCCCGCCTTGGGCTCACAGGCGAGGAACAGGTTGCGGGTTCCGCCCCTCACGTACTCGTAGTCCTGGCGCCTGGGACGTCCCGGGGCCGCTGGCAGGGACGGACGGGAATCCGCCAGCAACTGAGTGGAACTCTCGTCAAAGCAGACTAACGGCCTGGCTGGGTCATAGGGTTCAGCATACAAGTCCAGGACATCCTCCATGTGGGCCACGAAGTCGGCGCTCACCGCAGGAATGCACCACTGCTGCTTCCGCCACGGCTTGAGTTCGTTTTTTTCAGGTGCAGCCGCACCGTCTCGTGGGACAGGGATTCCACCAATCCCAGTTCCACCGTCTTCCCCGCCAGCAGCCGCAGGGTCCAGTGGTCGTGGCCCTCTGGGGCTGGGCTGCAGGCCAAAGCAATCAGATGCGCTTCCCCACGTTCATCCAGCTTCCAGTACCGGTTGACCCGGTTGCGCCGGTGCAGCGTCTCCTCCAACCCCTCCTGCGCATACCGCTTCCTGGCTCGTATTACCGTCCGCTCCGAGATGTCCAGGGCCGTTGCTACCCGAGCCGCAGTCCAGCCCTCATCCACCTTCAGCAGAATGCGGGCCCGGGTGATTGCCTGGGCCGAACTCCTCCCCGACCGGACCACCTTCCGCAGATGCCTCTTCTCCTCCGATGAGAGCCTAACCTCATACTTCTTCTGCACCATGGACCCCACACCTCCCGCTTCACCGCTTCCCCTATAACGCTACCACCTCTCTCCTCCTATCGCCTTACCTGACATCTCTGCATTGACTCACTACTAGCCAAGCGGAGACTCAAGGGTACTGGTCGAAGGAATTAAGCCCATGCTCATCAATCTAACTCCAAAATTTCCATAAGTTCACGCCATTCACGCGAACTGATTCCTGAACCATCCCTCAGCGCTTCCGCTCCTTGGCGATGTCCAGCAACAAGGGCGCGAACTACCGAAAGTTCTTTTGCTGAAAACTGTTTTGAATTGAGGCTATAGTCGCAAAACGCCTCGAACGTTAGCGGCACCCATGGTGCTAAGATCGCTTCAAGTATTGCCTTTGCGTAGACGCGGATCTCGTACTGGGCGTGTGGATCGGCTCGTAAGGCGAGGAAATTCAAAAGGTTGTGAAGGTCTATCTTCCAATACCACTGAGTGTAGTAATTCAGCGAGAGGTTTATGCGCGCTAGTTCTCTCGCCAAACCGATTCTGCCTGGTTCACGAGGCCCACCTCGCAAGTCCTCGTTTAGAAGTTCCTCGTAATGATCGTGCGCACGATGCGCATCCTCGCGAAGCAACTCCTGTACACGAGCTGCCTCGCTTGCCGGAAGCTGCTCGCCTCGCCCTTGGCGATTGGTTTGAGACTGCGCCGAGATCACGTCCGGCGATGGTATGTAGAATTCCCTGTCTAGTATCGAATATCGGGCAGAATACTCGTTAACGTTGGCCGTTCGATGTCTGATCCATTGCCGGGCGACAAATATCGGGAGCTTGACATGAAATTTGATTTCGCACATTTCGAACGGAGTGGTATGCTGTTGGCGCATCAGATAGCGAATTAGCCCTCGGTCATCAGAGACGCGGCGGGTACCCCTACCGTACGAGACTCGAGCGGCTTGGACAACCGCAGCATCGTCGCCCATATAGTCAACAACACGAACAAAACCATGGTCCAGTACGGGAATGGGTACGTAGAGCAATTCTTCAAGCGCTGGGACCGTGGCGCGTCTCGTCTCGTGAAATTGGTTGCGCTGCGCCTCCACTTCCATTTGCTGTTGTGGACTCAACAAAAGCGCAGCATCGACATCGTCTTCAGTTTGGCTGTCATATGTTGTGTCGTCAGTGTGCTGCGTCATTTTGAAACCGCTCGAGATTCAAATTCGGCAAGGTATATCTCGATTCTAAACTAAAGCCAAGGTGAAATGTACGTATCGCCAGACCGCACTATCGGTACCCACCCACTTGGGGCCCAAAGGCGATATGAGGTGCCGTGGAGTCCTTTCGGTCGTCGTCAATCCCTTCGAAATGCACATCCCACCTTGGTGTTGGTTTAGTATGCCAAACCATTGGCCCCGTGCTCTTTAGCCATATCTTGCAGTGTCGGAAATCCGCAGACTGGCTCGAAACTATGCGGGCATTCTCCAAGGTGGCCGACCCACCACAAGGATCGGGGATTATTGAATCCATCCGGGCTTCGGAGGTGACCGGTAACCCTAAGCAATGCAACCCATGATGCGCACACCCAATTTATGCCTTGCCACCAAAGCTAGGCGAACTCTGGACTTCTGTCAATTGCTGGTTGTCATCGAACAGACCGCTCACGGTGACTCTCTTAAAAAATTCTCGCCCGCTGCTACTCTAGTGTTCAGTCAAGCTTGGTTTAGGAGCTAGGATGGGTAATTGACAGGTGGTGTTAATCTGGCGGTAATGCGTGTTGCTGTGAGATGGCGTCATGGTCAGGGAGAAATTTGCGGTACGGCTGACGCCGGAAGAACGGGACCAACTGGAGCATATGGTCCGGGCGGGGAAGAGTTCAGCCCGGGTTGCGACCCGGGGCCGCATCCTACTCAAGACCGACGAGGGCTGGTCAGCGCCCAGGGTGGCCCAAGCTCTGGACGTGTCCGAGAGCACGGTGTTCCGCATCAAACGGCGCTTCTCCGAGGATGGGTTGGACGGGACTCTGAAGGACCGGCCCCAGGCCCACCGCCACCGCAAGTTGGACGACCGGGCGGAAGCCAATCTGATAGCCTTGGCCTGTAGTCCGGCCCCTGAAGGCCACGACCACTGGAATCTGCGCCTCCTGGCAGACCGGATGGTGGAGTTGAGTGTGGTTGAGTCGTTGTCCCACAAGGCGGTGCGCCTGCATCTGAAAAGAACGTCCTCAAGCCGTGGCAGAAGAAGCAGTGGTGCATTCCGAAGGTGAGCGGCGACTTCGTGGCCCACATGGAGCATGTCCTGGACCTGTATGCCGAGCCTTTCGATCCCCAAAGGCCGGTGGTTTGCTTCGATGAGACTTCCACCCAGATGTTGGCCGACGCCCAGCCGCCCATCCCAGTAGCACCGGGACAACCGAGACGCGAGGACTCCGAGTACCGGAGAGAAGGCACCCGTAACCTGTTCCTGACCTGTGAACCCTTGGCCGGGTGGCGGCATGTGGCGGTAACGGAACGGCGCACCGCCCAGGACTTTGCTCATCAGATGCGCTGTCTGGTAGATGAAGCATATCCCGACGTCCCTGTGATCCGAATGGTCTTGGACAATTTGAACACTCACAGGATGGCGTCGCTGCATGAGACCTTCCCGCCGGCGGAGGCCCGGCGCATCGCCCAACGGCTGAATTTCACTACACCCCCAAGCACGGCAGTTGGCTGAATATGGCGGAGATCGAGTTCAGCATCTTTTCCCGCAGTTGTCTCAGGCGGCGTCTACCGGACGAGGATGCCCTCTGCCGGGAGGCTGGCGCGCTGGAGTTGGAGCGAAACGAAGCTCAAGCCCGCATAAACTGGCGCTTCAGTATTAAGGACGCCCGCACCAAGCTCCATCGACTATATCCCTCCCAAACCAAGATTGACTGA
Source organism: Dehalococcoidia bacterium (assembly GCA_963667415.1). GTDB lineage: Bacteria > Chloroflexota > Dehalococcoidia > Lucifugimonadales > UBA3495 > VXOI01. Next base: position 3,216,090 of record OY763410.1, read on the forward strand.
ACACTAGCCGTTGAATCGCGGCAATCTGTCCCACCCCTCGTCGGCGTCATCGTCATCGAACTCCTGCAGATCAGCAGCCTGGCCGTATAGCGCCTCAGCATACCCGTCCGGGTCAATGGCCTGGTAAATGCGGTCAATGACGCCGTGATGGAGTCCGGCATCACGGGCCGCTCCCAGCAGGATGCTCAGGGCCCCGTGGTTTACCGACGGCGGTGTCACGCCCAACTCCTCCGTTCTGTGCCCCATGGCCGCGGCCAGCTTGGCCAGTTTCACCGAGTCCAACCCCTGCCGTCTTGCCGTCGCGATGATGGCCCGAGCCTGCCTCTGGGTGGCGAATTCGGTGTCGAAGTCCGAGTCACGCAACAGGTATTCCCATACGTCCGGTTCATCCCCGGCCATCGCCGCCAGCACTGGCAGCATGACGCCCTGGCGCAGGTCCTGCCGTTGCAACGCCGACATGAATTCGATGAAGCGATCCCCCGCGCCACGTAATGGAGACCGGCATCGACCAGGTTCGACAGCAGGAGGGCACGGGCAGCAGGAGATCCGACATCGCCTCCTCCTCCGGACCCATTTCCATCAGAGCGTCAATCACCCGGTCCACCTGCGCCCGAGCCGCGTCCGAAGAGAATCCCATCGGGTAGGTGTCCAGCATCGACTGGACCACGTTGGTGCCGCGGTAGCAGTAGACGATGTAGAGTCCGCCCTCGGCGTGCGGCGGGTTGGGGTCCCACTCGTCGAAGCGTCCAACGTGGAAATCAGCCGGTCCGACCAGCGTCGCGGCCGGCCGGCCGGATTCCCACCGGCAGGTCCCGGTTGAATTCGCGCAAATCAGCAGCCACGCTTTCCGTCATCTCGTCGATGGCGGCGTGCGCTTCCGCCAGCAGCGTCGCCCGGCGTCGGCCAGACCGTCGCCGATGTCGGGTACAGCGGTGTACTCAAGACGTTCCCGGTTATCCTTGGCACTCTCCATCAGAGGGGCCAGCACCACCATATAACCCTCCCACATCAGGTCCAGCTACGACAGCCCGGCCCGCCTGCGACGGAACAGCCGCACGACCTCGAGACTGCTGGTGCAGGCAAAGCAGGCGGCGCACCAGAGAGCGGCATCATTGCCTTCACCCTCGCGCTCCGATTGCCGTCGGAGCCGCGCTGCCGCATCGTTCAAACGCCCTATCAGCCCGATGCGCTGCTGAAATTCCGCTGCTGCTGTGGGCGACTGCTCGCCCTCGTCCTGCTCACGCGCCGCCCTTCCAACCACAGCGCCCGAGAGTTCCCTTTCCTGCTCCATCATCAGGCCGGTCAACGCCAGCAGGCCCCCATTGGCCTCCGGCGAGTCACAATGGCTGCCGTTTTCTATGGCATCCAGCGCTGCGCTGACCTGCGCTGTTGTCGCCTCATGGAGAGCCCTGAACCACGCCCGTTGGTGAGGCGCGCGCTCGCGGTCGATATCGCACCTTTCACAGGTGCGGTTGTCCGGGTCGCCATTCATTGATTCGCCTACAGTTTGATGGGCAGTGGGCATGGTTGGAATGAGTTTGTGAGGGAACGGATTGCCCCCGCGTGACGGCCCGACGCCGTGGGCCGCCTGCCAGCCTAGGGTGGTCGGCCCTTCTGAGGCGGCAAATTCAACGATGGATTCAGCAAGCTGGGGATTCAGCAAGCTGGACCTCACACAAAATCTGGAAAAAGCAATGCACGCCATCGCTCTGGCACGGTGCCGCCTGGGGCTGGCGTTGGACGGTTTTTCGCTGTCCGCAACTGCCCTGGACATCCGGGAACTCCCGGCCGCTCTGCGGCATCCCCTCGCTGATGCCACCGGAAATGCGTATCGTCCGGCCAAGCTACGGCCGCGTACTTGACTCCACTACGGGAACACTATCAACGCCACCATGTGCCACGGTGTCACGCCCACGGTCCACGCCGACCAGCACAGCAGCACGCTGAAAGACGCCGCGCATCACCATGGCGGGCGCATGATGCGCAGGCACTACTCACGCTTTACGGTGCGCCTGACTGTCGCAGGCGATACGCTGAAGGACCTGGCGACGCGCCGCTGGCTGACTCCGCTGGCTACCATCTCGATTACCGCGGCCTCCTGCTCCTCTGACAAACGGCGGGGAGCGCCCAGTTTCTTGCCGTCTGCCTTCGCCTTCTCCAAACCCGCCTTGGTACGGCGGCGGATCGACACCAGTTCCTGGTCCGACACCCAGGCGGCGAAGCCGGCCAGGGTATAGCCCAAGAACGACTCCGGAGAATCGGGGGCGGCATCCAGGTACTGGGCCCAGGACTGTTCGTTGTCAGCCAGGCTGCGTATCCTCACCCCACGCCGTTGCAGATCGTGGATGTTGCCCATGGTGTCCAGCCAGCGCCGCCCGATGCGGTCGATGGACACCACAACCAGGGTGTCGCCCGGAGCCAGCCGTGAGTCCAGAGAATGCCAAGCCCGTCGGCTGTTGGTACCGGAGGTCCCGGAGACGCCGACGTCCTGATAGATCTGAGAAAGCTCCACGCCGGCAGCCAGCAACTGCTGGCGTTGGGTTTCCGGGTCGCTGCCCGACTGTTCGGAGATTCTGGGGCGGCTGGTGCGGGCGTAGCCGTAGGTCTCGGGCATCACTCTCCCTCCAACTCCGCACATTGCACTATACCTTTGTGACCCACCTCTGGACAAGCTGAAGGGGGTGATTTGTGGCCCAGTGTCACAAACGCGCGTTTGTGACGCCACCCAACAAGGGCGACTCATTCACACGGACCGCTCCAGAGCTGAACAGAAGCTGGCCGACAACCGCCCTGCTAAGGTGCCACCGCCGGGGCAGGCTGGCAGGATTCAGCTGCCATATAATCGCACTAAGGGATCTTCCGCCCACACGGTCCACTTTAGCGCCGCCGCTTACAGGGCTGGCCTGCGGGCCGCAGGTGATCGAGGGCCTGCACCGGGCGGGAATGGAGTCCCGTTCCCTGTCGGAAGACTTCGATATCTCTACGGCCACCGGCAAACTCCTACTTGCGATAGTGCTCGTCTTCAGCAAGTGATGGCAAAACTCGATGAGGGACCGCTGGGTCGCCGCCCAAGCGAAGGCGCGGACCGAGGGCCGCTACCCCGGCCAGCGGCCCAGCATGAGCGAGCAGCATCGGGAGTACATCCGAGTGGAGCGGTCGAAAGGAATGAGCCAGCGTGACCTGGCCAAGCGTTTGGAGGTCAGTCGCTGGACCATCCAACAAGTGGACAGGTAGAAGTTGAAAGGAAGTTACGCCCTCGGCACGTAGCATGGCCGGTTGGCAGCTAGGCCCAGAATGAGCGAGGGGAGCGCCGCGGCTAAGTTCTTCTAACGCTCGATGCTGACACCCAGGGACTTATAAGCTGTACTCGGCCAGCGACACAAACCAAGCTGGAGTCAGGACCGGGCTAGAACTAGCGGGAAGCGCATCGGAGGTCGCCTCGCTAACTCCGGAGCAGGCCGAGCAGTGCCGGAGGATGGCCTAGGAGAACGCGGGGGTACAGCACATTGCCCCGGTTGGTGGGCTACTCACCAACGACGGTTAGGAACGCGCTGACCACCTCGCCGGATGATGACCAGTCTCTACTACACGGGTCTTCGAGCCCGACCGCCGTACGTGGCGAATCTGGTTTAAGCAGGACGCTATAAGGATGTATTAAGCGGTTTCCCTGATCCAGTACTGAGTTAATGAGTTTTCGAAGAACTTGGCAAGGAAGCGGTCACCCTAAGCAGCAACTCTTCAAAACCCACATGCTCACTAGCATCTACTAAGCCGGATTGTCCAATTCTCCCAGATAAAGAATATCGCAACGCACTTCCAACCGCTTCTTCTCTCCTGCCTTAGGCACGAAATCATTTACAATTTCGTCTGGGACTGGAATAAACGTCCGACCTTTCGTGAGGATAGTCGAAGTGAGCCGGGGACCTCCCCCTGACGCTACTCCGACAAGTGCGGGACAAAGGATGTCGTAGTACAGACCGAACCGCCCAGAATGATGCTGAAAAATGAAAACGACCTTCCGTCCACCCCAAACTACCTCTGTGGTGTGCGGTTGCAGGAAAAATTCTCCCTTCTCGCGCTGAACTCGGTCGCTCAGGGAGAGGAAGCAAGTATATCCGTTAACGGGGTAATCGCTCGTCAGAATAAGCGCGCTTGTCTCTGATTCCCGACGGTCGACCCCCGGCACGGCGTCGAATATATCGGGAATGGCACTGGCACCGGTTTCATCATCTAGTCCGCCGACGACCGACTGGAGCTGAGCCGTGCCTGTGCTGCTTACCTCCACGAAGGATCGATCGGTGCTGCTCATTCGCCTCGCTGCCTCGGCGAAGGTCATTCGCCCGGCACGTAGTTCTTCCAACACCTCATCAACGTCGGCTCTGTCCTCAAATTCGTACTCAAACCATTCACGATTCGAACGAAGATGTCGCAAGAAGGCCTCTGACCCTTCTCGCGTGCTGCTAGGAACGAGCTTCGAGATTCTGGGAAACACCGTGGCTCGGATGAAATCCTTTACAAAAGGTGCGAACGCGTCGTAGTCCTCGAGATAAAGGGCAATCAAAGGGGCGACGCTGCTTGAGTCTGGATCGAAATAGATCACTACAGGAATTGTCCTGTCCGTGACGAGTAACGGCAAGCCACCAGAAATCGACCCGAAACGAATATCAGCTCCGAGAAAATAGTCCTCTTCAAGAATTCGAGCAACTCGGGTTGCAAATGCTGATTGAGCGAAACTCACATCTGTTATCGGGCGCTCCGCGATCACTCGCGGCGTGGTGTCGACCTCATTGACCCTATGCAGGAGTAGGTAACCAAGTTCGCAGTCACGTCTAGGTGCCCGTCGAGAAGGGACAATAAGGGGCGTCTCCTCGCTTGCGTATGTCGCGATCACCGACTCGTCCCTCCCGCTGTAATACTGAACGCCAGCGCGTTGAACTAACGATGAAAGCGCTTCGGACGTGCCTGCGGGGCGAAGCCCCACCTCCAATTGGCCGCAGAGCGCGAAATTCTTTGTCCCGCTAATCCAACGCAGGAAGCTATCGTTGGCGAAGGACTCAGAGTGCTCGGCTGCGATTGGTGACACCAAATTGTCCAGAGTCGAGACGATCTGCTGCAGTAGCTGGTTTGAGGGAGCATCCAAGGCTTCTCGACCTGCAGTGGGACTCAGGAAAGGGAGGTCTACTACTCCACCCCAATTGTATATGGACCCCATACCAACGGTCGCAAGGCCGAACCCAGACCGCAATGTGCGGATAGCGCCACGACCCTGGAGAAGGACTATGGAACCAGTCCTCCCGGAGGTCGTCGCTGACTGCACATTTTCCAACACAATCCGGAGTTCTCCCGAAGCCATGCCTATTAGTTCCAGATCTCCGGAAAGGACCCCGTCGAGCGAAATGTTTGGGATCCTCTCTATCCAGGCATGCATCTCGGATGGCAGTGCGGCTCTGTGGCTGGCGCCACTGAGCCTTTCACCGTTTAATGTGACTGGTATGTCGACGAACTCTACGACCTCTTTAAGATAATTGCGTGCATCTTGAACACGCACTCCGCTTGAAGGGTCGATGTAGGCTTTGACGGTAGTCCCTGGATTGTCAGTTTTCTCGGCTGATGCAACTAAAATGCCCTCGGTATCAGTGGAGAGTTCGGATTTACGCACCGCCGATCGCGTCCTTTCGCCCGTGACTGCGGACTCGCTCTCAACGGAGAGTTCATAGGCGACTCCGAAGTTGGACATCGCCCCAATGCCGAACGTCCCCACTACACCGGCCGCTCGAGCGGCGTCAGTGTTTTTGCTACTCCTTCCCGCATACCAAAAGCTGGTTTCGAGCTCCTCGGCAGTCATGCCAATACCGTTATCCACTACAACAATCTGTTGCTCGTCGACGGTTACTCGGATCTCGGGCTCGAAATCATGACCATTCACCTCTCTCTCATAGGCCTCCCTCATGCGGATCGCATCAAAGGCATTCTGAGTGTTCTCTCGGAGTAGGGCGAGCGGCGATTGATAAATCTGGCCGGCAAATAATTCGAGTATCCGCTGGAATTCTATCTTGAACGCTATCTTTTTCTCAGTTGATGTCACGAGGTGATCCTTCTAACGGCGATGGTCGCAGCCAATTGCTCGCAGGTAGCACGATCGACCAATGCCGACGCTGTTTCAAGGCGTGCTTCGGCTTCGTCGAATCGGTTATTGTCGAGGAGTAGGGAGATGATCTTGGTAACTTCGTCCGCGGTGCGCGGTAGGTCGAGTAGTCTAATCAGCTCCTCGCTCTGTCCCAAACCCTCGCGGGCCTGGATTTCGACCTGCCGTTTCTCATCTGAGTAGGAAGGGCCAATTTTGTAGAGGAATTCTAGGGCCCGCTCATGTTGCCCGGTCGTTACCGCTGTCATCGCTTTATCGAGGTACTGAATAGCAGTCGTTTTTTTTGGGCGTGCCGCCGAAAGCGGCAGATCTAGCTTGATGAACGAGTTGCCACCGAAGTCACTCCGGTGCGACCCAGTGAAAACTCCAGCTGGTGACATCTCTCGCACATGAACAGTAACTGAACTGCTTTCCAGATCAATGTCGACGACGTTAAATTGGCGATGTTCGCCCATAGGCAGTTCACCGTCGCCAACCGCGAGCGACCCAGCGCCTGCCACAACCATAGAGGAGCGGTTTGGCAGCCGGATCTCAAACGGAGCTGCGGCAGCATAATGGTGATGTCCGTGCAAGCCGACGGTGAACCCCAGATCGATCAGCCTATGGATGACATGCTGGTCCATATAGTCGTTTGCAGTTGGTCCGCCTATGACGCCATGATGCCACACCCCGATAGCCACCGGGGCCTCCGATTCAGAGAGGAGCCTCTGAGATACGACCAACGATTCCGCGGCGATGGCTCCTACAGGGCAAAAGCAATCGTTCCCGTGCCAAGAGGCAAACCCAACTATGACTAATCCTAGCGATTCATAATCGAAAAAAATAAGGTCAGACCCGTCCTGCTGAAGCGGATTAGGATTTAGCCCCGCATAGAAGGCTGCTTGAAACTTTCGGAAGTGTTCGAAGCGAGACATATACAGACCGCTGTCAGCGACTGTGTAGGCCCGTTGCTCTCGCCAGTTCCACCGTACGTTGGAGGTAGCCTCAAAGGCTTTGCGATCGATCCTGTCCGGACATTCGGTAAGTGGCTCCATCGCACGTCGAGCTCGACCCCAGTGTACGTCGTGATTCCCAGGCACAATGACGACCCGCGACGGGTCAGAATTGACAAAATGGGCGGCGAGGCGGCATAGAAAATCGCCGGCCTCTTCATACTGAGCCTCGATTTCCGGATCCGGATCAGCGGTATCTGCCCTGGTACCCTGGATCAGGTCGCCGCTCACCACAATTAAGTCAGGACAGGGTATACCCTCCTGCTCCCACCGCATAGCGTCGTTCGTAATCGCCATGAGAAGCTCATCATTTTTTAGACGCGGCCCTGACGTTCTATGCAGGTCCGAAATGTGCAGCAGCGTGGGCACAGATTTACTCCTGAAGCAATGTCAGCGGCGTGAATTAGATTGCAGACGAATCCGTAGGGGCGTTCGGTGAAGTTGCAGGCTGGGATAGCCCCCCGGTGGACCACTCCGGGCTCCTGCCCGACGGCACCCCACGAATCGACGGACTCTGACGGGCGTACTAGTTATACATAACCATATTCTGGTGACCTCGTACCCCGTCCTTGACGCCTTCCCCGCCGCATTCGGCGCTCGGGCACCCGGTCCGAGACTTCTCGCCACCGCATCTCCCTCACTCCCCACTCTCATGCCGCCCATCCTACAAGCTACCAACCTACGAGGAAAAGATCCTGAGCGGTAAATAACTAGGTTTTTAGTTTGACCACACTCAGGTTTAGTGCCACTCCCACTCAACTATGCCCGCTCACCAAAGCCGGCCTTGTGCGAAGCGCAAAACCGGCGTCTAAGGAGGTTCTTTCACCCAGTAGGTACGGCGCATACAAGGCCTGTATTTCCCGAATAACCAACTGAGCTTCGAGCCATTCGGGACCAACAGGGGCTTATGCCCGCGCAGCCGGCATATTAGGTGTTTTACCATTATTCAACTCCTTCTGGTAGCCTTCCCAGCCCGGTGCCCGTTCTGGCATTCCTCGGCAGATTCGGTAGGCCCGATTTACACTTTAGCAGGCTGACCACCGTTGCTGAGGCGGTCTCTGCGCAGTTCCAGCATTCGCGCCGGGCCATGCGCCCCCTGCCGTTCATCTTTGGGAGAGACCATATCCGATGCCCAAGGATTCCATCACGGGCTACGGTCCTCTCGCCACTCGTCTCCGGGCATGATGCGCAGCATGAACTCGTTGAACATTGGCACGGTAAAGGCGGTATCCCCGTGGCTTGGACTCCAAATCATCCCCTTGCTGATCAACTGGTTGCGGGTGGGAGCAAGCGAACTCACCCGCCGGCCCAGCACGTCCGCTATGTCACCAGACCGGTGAGGTCCAGGTCCCAATTGAGACATCGCCCGGACGTATAGTTTTTCTGCCGGCGTGAGCCGGTCGAACCTCACCAGGAAGAAGCTCTCGTCCAGCGCCGCCATTGCCTGCCTGGACGCTATCTTAACGTCCGCGGCAGATACAGGGGACGCTTCAGCCACGTCCCATACGTGTTTTCCCCACTCCTGAAGGAAGTAGGGATAGCATTGCGCCTGCTGCACGATCGCATCCAGAGCTTCGGGTTGTATCTCCACCCCCTGGTCGGCTGCAGGCTTGGCTATGGCCAGTCTCGCGTCCTCGGGCGACAACTGCCCGATTTGGGGGAAATCGAAGAGCCTCTCCGCGTAGGATTTAGCCCGTCCCATGCGGCCGCGCAGTTGCGGCAGCCCCGCTCCAAACATCACCACCGGCAGTTCAAGCTGCGACGTGCGGTGTAGGGCGACAATCAGAGCCCCGACCTCATCCTCTCTCACGTACTGGAGCTCGTCGATGAACAGGGCCAAACAGGAATCACCCGCCTTTGCGGCGTTTCCGACCGCCTCCAGCAAGTCCTGCAGGTCCGTTTCCAAGTCTCCGTTGTCCGCCAATCCGGGTTCGGGATCGAAATCCAGGCCGACTTCGATGTCCTGATATTTCACCTTCAGTGACCGGGCAAAGCCCGCCAGTCCGGCCAAGGCTCTTTGCGCCAATTGCTTGGCCGCTTCCCGGTTGGAGAGTCGCAACAGCGCCACGCGCAGTTGTGGGGCCAGCATGGAGGGGAGCGAACGATTTTCGGGGGCTTCGAACCATACCGCGTGTATGCCGGACGGCTCCGCATCAAGACGGATACGGTCCAACAGCACGGTTTTACCCACGCCGCGCAGGCCGACCATTATCATGCTCTTGACCGGCATACCCAGTTTGGAGCGCCCCAACACGATCTCCGCCCTACTTCTGATCTCGTCGCGGCCGGCCAACTCGGGCGGACGCGTGCCGGCTCCGGGCGCATACGGATTTGTTATCGGATTCATAGGGGCATTGTATAGTAAAGTTTTGCCAGTTTACAATATATCTGTAATTCACCTAATATTAACTTAAATCCAGCTATGCCAGCTCTCGACTGGCACAATCACTTGGATGCTGGAAGGATTAGGCGGGCGGTGCCACTGGAGCGTCGCCCCTGTGGTGACCTCTGGGTTCAGCCGATGGCTTGTCGACTGGCGATGACCGTGGGGCTGGCCATCGAGGTGCCGGGCGTACGCATGAACATGATGCAGTAACATGTCATCTGGGCCGGGATTAAAGAATGTCCCCTCAGAGGGGCGACCAGAGGACTATGGCGGCAACGAACAAGAAACTCACCGCGGGCTTTGAGGACTACCTCGATGATCTGCGCAAGATCCGCTCTTCGGGCGGGGCAACAGGTGAACGGTCTTACTACCCGCCGTTGGCGAATCTGCTGAATGCTGTCGGCAGCACGCTCAAGCCCAAGGTTTTCTGCGTCAGCGAGCTGGCGCAGCAGGGGGCCGGACATCCCGACCTCGGCCTCTATGCCGCCAAGCAGATGCAGCGAGGCAGGCAACGAGAGGGGCAGCTTCCCGAAGGCGGCGTGGTCGAGGTCAAACCCGTCGGCGACGACGCCTGGCTGACCGCGGATGGCGACCAGGTGAGCCGCTACTGGGACCGTTACCGGCTGGTGCTGGTCACTAACACCAGGGACTTCGTGCTGCTCGGCGAGGACGCGCAGGGCCGCCCCGCCAAGCTGGAAACCTTCCGGCTGGCCGGGTCCGCTGCCGATTTCGAGGCCCGGCTGCAAACACCACGGACCTTCGCCCGCGACGCCGGCCCCGCTCTGGGGGAATATCTCTGCCGCGCCCTGTCGCACCGGGCCACGCTGGCCGAACCCCGCGACCTAGCCCGGTTGCTGGCCTCCTATGCCCGCGACGGCCTGGCCCGGGTCGAGGCAGCGGGCGAGGCACCATCGCTCAATGCCGTACGATCGGCACTGGAGGAGGCGCTGGGTGTCCGGTTCGAGGGCGAGCGGGGCGCAGCCTTCTTCCGCTCAACTTTGGTGCAGACCCTCTTCTACGGTGTCTTCTCCGCCTGGGTTCTCTGGGCGCGGCAGACGCCGCCACCCACAGGGAGCTTCAACTGGCATGAAGCAGTCTGGCATCTTCGCGCCCCAGTGCTGCAAGCGCTGTTCCAGCAGTTGTCAGCCCCCACCCAGTTGCAGCCGCTGGGCCTGGTGGAGGTGCTGGACTGGACTTCAGCAGCGCTCGACCGGGTGGACCGGGACGCCTTCTTCGCCCGGTTTAACGAGGGCGAGGCCGTGCCCTATTTCTACGAGCCGTTCCTGGAGGCCTTCGATCCAGCCCTGCGCAAGCAGCTCGGTGTCTGGTACACCCCAGCCGAGGTGGTCCGCTACATGGTCGCCCGCGTTGATATAGCGCTGAAGGACGACCTCGGCATCGAGGACGGACTGGCGGCGGACAACGTCTACGTCCTCGATCCCTGCTGCGGCACCGGCGCATTCCTGGCCGAGACGTTGCGCCGCATCGCCGCCAACCTCGATGGCCGGGGCTTCGGTGCACTCACAGGGGCGCGGGTGAAGCAAGCCGCCACCCAGCGGGTGTTCGGCTTCGAGATTATGCCCGCCCCCTTCGTCGTCGCACACCTACAGGTCGGGCTCACCATGCAGGCGCTGGACGCGCCGCTGTCGGCTGACGGGACGGAACGGGCCGGCGTCTTCCTAACCAATGCGCTGACTGGCTGGGAGTCGCGGGTCCAAAAACCGCTGCCCTTCCCGGAACTGGAGGAGGAACGAGACCGCGCCGACCGGGTGAAACAGGATACCCCGGTGCTGGTCATTATCGGCAACCCGCCCTACAACGGCTTCGCCGGTATGGCGGTAGAAGAAGAGCGAGAGCTTTCCGAGGCCTACCGCACCACCAAGCAAGTGCGCCGACCCGAGGGGCAGGGGCTAAACGACCTCTACGTGCGCTTCTTCCGCATGGCGGAGCGGCGCATCGCCGAGAAGACCGGGCGGGGCATCGTCTGCTTCATCTCCAACTATTCCTGGCTGGACGGGCTGTCCTTCACCGGGATGCGCGAGCGTTACCTGGAGTCTTTCGACGCCATTCGCATCGACTGTCTCAACGGCGACAAGTACAAGACCGGCAAGACCACGCCAGAGGGCACGCCGGACCCCAGCATCTTCTCTACCCCGGACGACCCCGTGGGCATTCAGGTAGGCACCGCGATAGCCATGCTGATGCGCAAGGCCGACCATTCGCCCGCCGGAACTGTGGACTTTCGCCACCTCTGGGGCCAGGCCAAGCGCAAGGAGTTAACAGAGACGGCGGAAGCGGAAGCGGCGGCTCTCTATAGCGAAGTCTCGCCGGTGCTGCCGCTGGGCCTACCCTTCGCAGCCATAGCAGTCAGCGATGGCTGGTCTGACTGGCCAGCGCTGCCTGAACTGTTCCCTGAATCATACCCGGGAGTTACAACGAGCCGTGACTCGTTCTTAGTCGATGTTGACCTTGAGCGGCTGAAAGCGCGGGTCAAGGATTATTTCAACTCCGCCCTGAGCCATGAGGAAATCACACGGAGTTACCCATCCGTGATGAATTCTACTGCTCACTTTGATGCCCGCGCGGTGCGCGACGCTCTGCTCCGGCGGCGAGGCCCAAATGAGGCGGGTTTCATTCGCTACGCCCACCGGCCGTACGATAACCGATGGCTCTACTGGGAGGCAGATGGAGGACTGCTTGATCGTCCACGCCCAGACTACCGAAGGCATGTGTGTGAAGGAAACATATGGATCGAAGCTCGACATCGAGAATCTAGAGAGTTCTTCTCGCGTGGAACTCTGGCTCGTCATATCGCTGGCGATTTTGGAAACGGACGGTCGCACTTCTTTCCTGCCTGGCTACACGACGAAGGCTTGGGACTCGGCACTGACGGAGCGCAACGGCGCCCCAACCTATCGGACGCCGCGCAACGCTACCTCAACCGGCTGGGTTTGGGGGTAGATGACCTTTTCCACCACGCGCTGGCGGTGCTGCACGATCCGGCCTACCGTGAGGCCAACGCGGGGGCGCTACGGATGGAGTGGCCGCGTATCCCGCTGGCCGGCTGGCCCGATGGCGACAGCCCTGGCGCGACCGCAGAGTTGTCCTCTTCCGCTGCCCGGGGCCGCGAGCTGGCCCGCCTGCTGGACTCGGAAACACCGGTGCCGGGAGTAACCACAGGCGAGCTGCGCCCGGATCTGGCGTCCATCGCCGTCCCAGCCACCGCCGATGGACGCAACATGACCGACGACGACTTCGCGGTTACCGTGGGCTGGGGGCATTTCGGCACCGGAGAGGCTGTAATGCCCGGCCAGGGCCGGGCCGTCGAGCGCTCCATAACCACAGCCGAGCGCGAGGCGTTGCGTGCGATCGCCAACATACTCGGCGACACCACCTTTGACATCTATCTGAACGACAACGCTCACTGGCGCAACATCCCAGCTGCCGTCTGGAACTACAAGCTCGGCGGCTACCAAGTCCTCAAGAAATGGCTGTCCTATCGCGAGAGCAAGGTGTTGGGCCGCCCGCTGCTGCCGGAAGAGGTGCAGCACTTCACAGACACGGCGCGGCGGATTGGGGCGATACTGTTGACTGTGGCTGGATGATGCAAGACGTCGGAGGACACTCCCAAAGATTCAAGTGCTGGCTAGACCGATGGGAAGGGAGGTTATGGACCGGCACGATAGCATTGGTACTGGCGATCGGTACTCTTCTCTCATGGTTTTTCTGGGAAGAAATAAACGACGGCAAAGACTCTCTCAGCACAATCATCCGCAATCTGGCCCTCGTGATTGGTGGAACCATTGCAGTACTGCTCGCGGTCTGGCGCAGCAGAATATCTGAACGGCAAGCCACAGCGGCGCAGGATCAAGCCGAAACCGCCCAACGTCAGGCCGTAACTGCCCAGAAAGGCCTGCTTAACGAACGTTACCAGCGTGGGGCAGAGATGCTCGGCAGCAAAGTTCTATCGGTCCGCTTGGGCGGAATCTACGCACTCGGGCGTCTCGCCGAAGAGCATCCAGATCAGTACCACACCCAGATATTGGAATTGTTCTGCGCCTTCGTGCGCTTTCCGACCAAGGACAATAATATGAGGTCCAATCTCGAAAGATACGGGGACCAAGACGGCCGGACATTGCGCGCGGATGTCCAGGATGTAATGAAAGCTATAGGAACTCGTAGTTCGGAAGGCATTTCGCTCGAATTGAGCCAAAAGGATTTCAAATTGTATCTTCGTGACGCGAATATGAGTGGCTTGCAGCTACGAGGTGGGAATCTGTCCGGCGCGTGGCTCACAAATGCCAACCTTTCAGGCGCGATACTCCCTTATACAATCCTGTCCTGCGCAAGACTCCGGCACGCAAATCTAGTCGGCGTTGAACTCAGGCACGCGGATCTATCTGGCGCAAAGTTCTGGGGGACGGACTTGACTAGAGCGGTACTCGTGGAAGCCAACCTATCCGGTGCTGACCTATGCGGTGCTGATGCCCGTGCTCCTGCCAATAGGTCGGCAGTGCGTGGGTTGACACAGACGCAGCTTGACGAGGCTCGCGCCGACTCAGACAATCCGCCCAAGTTGAATGGCGTCCTAGATGCTGAGACCGGGGCACCACTAATTTGGCACGGCCGTACGCACGGTATAGTACAGTAGCTCACTGTAGCCATGCGCGGGTGAACTTCGATGCCTGTACGGTCGCCATTCCGAATCCTGGGGACTTGGAATTCATACTGTTTTCGTCTTTCGTCGGCTGACCCACGGCAACGGGCCGTGCCCTCCTGGTTTGTGCTAGGCGGCCGAGCGCCCGGAGTGGCGCTGGGACTGCGCCCGTAAGGGTGCTGGGTGGACGGTATCGCTGTGCTGCTGCTACACCAAGCCCCGCCGTGCCAGTACTTCTGAGTTGGACCGTTAGTAGTTTCCGGCTCGTTATCAGCACGCCTCCACCCGGATCCGCTCTAGCCCGTGAACTTGCTTTAAGCGCCTGCCGGCGCAAACCAAATCAGCTTCCCTCTCCTTCGCGTGCGCCACAATCAAGACGTTGTGCAAGATTCTGGCTATGCTCAGATTCGTCCCTTTCCGACAAGGCGGCCACAAGGCTGGCGGAGCCCGGTGCTAAGGATGGTAAAGACCATAACGTGCAGTGGATTTACCTTTGCTGCAGACGTATTCCCCATGTCACAAAGGGAATGGCAAATATACTTGACATTTGGCTAGCGCCGCTGGCAACGCGAGAATTGGGGCGGATCGAGAGGCCCGAATCTTATAATCGCGACTATGCTATAGTGCCACCGGATAGTCTAATGTTCACTTGACCGATTGCTGCGACGATACCCGCGACGCAGATGCCACTCTGCGATTTCAACTGTTGCCTATATCTGTGGTCAGAAACTGCGCCCAGCGTTCCATCACTGGCTTCCGCTTCGCGTAAAGCTGGGTACGAATATAGGCCATTTCAGTATCGTCATCATCTGCATCATGAGCCAACGCTGTCTTACGCACTTCTCTAAGTTCGTCTTCGGTTTCCATAAACCATGTGACGAAGCTGGATCTGAAGCCGTGCACAACACACGGAATCTCCAACCTTTGCAGCAGCCTCAATAAGGTCATGTCGGACAGAGGTTTCTCTTTTCTGGACGAGGGAAAAATCAGTTCGCTTTCACCAAAGGTTTCCCTAGCAGTTTTAAGGACCTCGACAGCCCTCCCAGACAAGGGAACTTTATGCTCTCGGTCTGCCTTCATGCGTGAAGGAGGGATTGTCCAGGAAAGCTCCTTCCAGTCAATCTCCTCCCAACGGGCTTGGCGGGCTTCACCTGATCTGGTGGCCGTAAGGACCAAAAACTCAAAACAGAGTTTTGTAGATAGTTCTGCGCTGCACTCACGCACCTTATTCACTGCGGATGGGACTTCGGGATGGGGAAGGGCCTTGTGGTGCTTCTTTCGCCTCCTGATTTTAGGCAAAGCCTCAGTGATAGACCGTTCAGCCGGATTATCCTGTCGCCATCCCTTAGCCTTAACCCAGGCAAAGACTGTATCCATACGCTGTCTGACCCTGGTGGCTGTTTCATGCTTTTCATCCCAAATGGGTGTGAGAATTCTCAGGATGTGATCAGTTGTGACCTCATCCACCGGCATTTTGCCTATAATGGGATAGGCGTAGGTTTCTAGAGTACTACTCCACTGGGCGCGGTGCTTAACGTTTCTCCAAGTCATGCGCCTTTCGTCTATGACCGTTGCGGCTGCTTGAGAGAATGTGGGCTTTTCCTGCCTGCGTGCCTCTTCGCGAGCCTGGCGCTTTTCGGAGATGGGATTTCGGCCCTCGCGGATCGCTTGAGAGTTCATAAAGGCCATTTCCCGAGCCTTGGCCAAGGGGATTGCTGGGTACCCGCCCAAACCTATGTTGTGGCGCCTGCCAGCGATAGTCACCCGTTGGACCCAACGTTTCCCCGACTTGTCGACCCGGAGCGTCAATCCGTTACCGTCGGAGTACGCGCCATAAATACCAATGGTTCGAACGAAGGCGGGCGACAGCGAGTTCGATTTCTTTATAGGCATGCGAATTGCTCGTGTACCAATATATGTACCTAAATATACTGGACTAATTCCGACCTTACTGGATTAAATGAGACAATAAGTGAGACTACTTCAATTTATCAATGCCACTTTAAGGGTAGATTATGATATTGTCAAAGCGATTTGTTGGCGGACACTCTCTCCGCCACCACACTTTCCCAGAGCGTTCCACACAGTCTCATTTATAGCTAGCGCGTATTGACGTTAGTGATACATACGTCTTAACTTATCCCACCACTCTCCGAAGAGTGCCACAATGTCCCACTCACCATGTGGGAAAACGGGGGAATGGGAAAGCTTGCCGCACTCTCGGTGAAGAACGTCCGCAAGTCCGGGCGCGACGGCGACGGCGACGGGCTCTACCTCCACGTTGCCGCCGCCGGCACCAAGTCCTGGGTGCAGCGAATTGTAATCAATGGGAATCGCCGGGACATCGGTCTGGGATCCTATCCCGCCGTCAGCCTGGCCCAGGCGCGTTCCCTGGCAGCCGGTAACCGCTCCGCCGTCGCCGAAAGACGAGACCCCCTCGCCGAGAAGCGGGAGGCCAAGGATGCTGCCCGCAATCCCACTCCGTCAGTACCCACCTTCGCCGAAGCTGCCGCCTGTGTCATTGAGTTGCGCCGTCCGGCTTGGAGCAACCCGAAGCACGCTGCCCAGTGGAGGGCAACGCTGGAAACTTACGCTTTCCCTACCATCGGAGATAAGGCGATTGACACCATATCCGCCGCCGATGTTTTGTTAACCTTGACTCCGATATGGACTTGCAAGCCGGAAACTGCCAATAAGGTTCGGCAACGGATTGAAGCGGTGTTAGATTGGAGCGTTGCTAACGGCTGGCGGGCTGATAATCCAGCAGGGCGGGCGTTGCTCCGAGTCCTGCCAGACACCAAAGGACTGAAGGAACATCATCGCACCTTGCCCTATCATGATGTTGCTTCCGCGCTCCGCAAGGTTCGGCTTTCACAGTCTTACACTCTCACAAGGGCGGCGTTTGAGTTCCTGGTGCTGACCGCGGCGCGTTCGGGAGAGGTCCGGGGCACCGAATGGGGTGAAATCGACTGGGAGCAGGCCACATGGACGGTGCCTGCGGTTAGGAGGAAGGCCAAGCGGGAACACCGCGTGCCGCTGTCGGAACAGGCTCTCTCCCTGCTCAGGGACGCCTGGACGATTTCGGGCCGAGAGGCGTTGGTGTTCCCTGCCCCACGGGGCGGACCCTTGTCGGATATGGCGTTGAACGTCATGCTCAAGAGGTTGAAGGTTCCAGCCGTGCCCCACGGGTTCAGGTCGAGCTTCCGGCACTGGACTGCGGAGAAATCGGGTGTCGGGTGGGCGGTGGCGGAAACCGCGCTGGCGCACAACGTCGGGAACGCCACCGAGAGGGCATATCTTCGGAGCGATATGTTCGAGGAAAGGCGGGGGCTGATGCAGGACTGGGCAGACTACATAGCGTCCTGAACACGTCCGCAGATTCGGGGCATTCGGCAGGGGCGGGATTGATTCCGCCCCTTTCCTGTGATTACTGACAGCTGGCCGTAGATTCCCAATTCCGGATGGTGATAGGTTAGAGGAAAGAACCATCCGTGTGGGGAGGTCATCAATGTCGAAGGCGATGCCGAATGAACTGAAAAAGGCGATTCGGGAGGTGCTCAAGGAGGGGGTTGACCGCGAAGGAACAGCCTACTCACCAGATTTCACAAGGGGCAGCCTCGGACCCTTGAAGCAGCAGGCCACCAACCACTTGATAGACTTGGGAGCCCTTCGACTCTTAGGAAGCGAATACACGGCATCAAGGGCTGACTACGTGAAGAAGAACATGATTCGGGTGACGGCCTATGGTCGGGAATATTGGGTTGAACTGAACACATGGGCGCCGTGGTACTGGTTCAAGAAGAACATCTTTCCCGCCTCGGTGGCGTTCGGTACCATCCTGTTTGGCGGGCTTCCGCCGCTACCAACATCGTCAACCTGGTGCTGTAGACCGGCCGATCCGATTGCTCTACCGCAGCCATGCGGAGATTGGAGAGAAATATGACCTGGGATCCACCCGGCCTCTGGGCCAGCCTCATACTCTCCATATCAGGCGGGGTCGTTGCGGGTTTGATTGTGTTGGCCGGTGAAGTGGCGATCAGGTGGGACCACAACCGCCGTCAGCGACAGAATGGTATCAGGGCCATTGCGCAGTTATTCAAGGAATGGGAAACAACCATCAACGGAGCTGCTCCCATTGCGGCCCAGGGTAACGTACCTTCTGTCCCAAAGGCCAATGTGCAGTTCGCATTTCATGAGCATTACTTGAGAAGAGCCCCTAACCTCATAGCCCGGTGGTCTAGGTTTCTAAGCGCGGACCAGGTACGAGAGGTGAACGACCATTTGGAGGGCCACCAAGGAGCGGTAATTGGCATACTTCCTCAGAGGGCTGTATTGCCGCAGACACAGTATGACCAGTTCTTTGACACAGCCCGTGCCTTCGATTGGCTGGACTTCTGACGCCCCAAACACAAGCCGCCCACAGCAGCAGCTCACGGCACGATAGGGCCACACTCTGCGCTCCGTGGCCTGGACCGGGGTCCCGTGCGCGAGGGGGACGCACCGGTCGTGCCGAAACTCGACTGGCTGGCGAGGTTCGTCCCAGATGCCCGCGCCAGGGGGAAATTGCCGGACAAGCAGCCCAAGTTGTCCGTCGGACAGCGGCTGGAACTCTACCGCATGCGTGCCGCGGGCAGGTATTCCATTAGCGATCTCGCCAGGCTCTTATTCGTCTCAAGACAAACCGCCTATCGCTCGCTCAGCCGGCTTTATTCCCCTTAGCGTACGATTCTACCCCCTTATTGGAATCTATCCGCATCTGCCAAACTTCGCTCTCCTCACCTCATATCAAATCCGTGAGCGCCGTTCACCATCAACACCTCCCGTCCGAAAGCCCGACTCCCCGCGTATATTTGGAAGTAGTAGAGGTCCATCTCGAATGATTTTGTCGTCATTGAGATGTTGTCAGGCCCATTGTTGGGGTCGGTCTCATCGCCGCTCCATTGATGGAAGGTCTCATTTCTGACAAGTAGTCCGGGTTCCTCGAGGGATGAACTCCATTCGGTTATGTCTAGTTCGATCGCCAGTTCCTGTATCTGCGTAGGCTGCCCGTTCCAATGAAAGAAATTGTTGCTGGTCAACGGTCCTTGGCAGGACCACTTCCCGTCGGCGAATTGGCAGCTTTCGTAAGTGTTGGCCAGTTCGCCATCGGACAGACGAGCACCATCCTGCTGGAACGTCTTGTAGATCAACTCTTTCCTGACGACCGTGTATCCGGTGACCTCAGTATTTTCTGAATCCCACTCACTCCAGTCTATGTCGTAGCTGCCGTCGTGTTCCACCCTGATAATGGCGAAGTCATGGATATCGCAGTGGGCTATCAGACCGCTGTCGTGGTCGCTCCTGCAGTCGTCAGCGGGGCTGCTCTCGGACTCTGCCGGCTCATCGTTGTCTGGTTCATCGCTGTCTGGTTCGTCCAGAGGTTGGGGATCTGACTGGGTGGCGAGGCGGGTTACCCGGACCGTATACATTGTCGACGCATTGCCCCCTGTCTCGCTGACGGTGACGGTGATCTCCGTCAGTCCCTCGGCGAGGTCGACCTGATGTCCGGTAGCGCCTGTGTCGCTGTCGGAGGGGCTGATCGTTACTTCAACCCCCGAAGACGAGACGGGGGTGGCGGCCACCGTTGTGGCGCCAACGCTGTTGGCGACGCTGGCAGTGTAGAGCAGAGTTTCCTTCTGGAACGCCAGAATGACGCCAGACAAGGTCAGAGCCTGCAGGCCGGTGTCCACTGGTTCTTCCTCATTTACAGAGTTCTCGGTCATTCCGTCAGCATTCTTTCCGGACCCTTGGGCGTCTGTATATTCGACCTGGGCCCTCAGGTACATATTCAGGTCGTCTGCGGTGGGGGTGTAAGTATCCGTCGTGTTGCCGCCAATGTCTGTCCATCCGGTAACGCCATCGCTGGACCTTTGCCATTGCCACTGGAGACCGGTCTCGCCGCCGTCGGCGTCAGTGAGGGTGGCGACGATTGGGCTACCGACCAGGGGCGTGGTTGTGGAAAGGGTAACTCGGGCGGGCTCGTCGATATTTTCCAGGTTGATGGTTAGTATTACAACGACGGGTTTAGGGAGGGATGCTTGAGGGTGCTCTACGGGTGGAGCGACGTTTCTGGTGAGAGAGTCTGGCCCGTTCGTTACTATCCTGCGTATCCTTGAGCCACTGCAGCAACTCAGTTGGCCCGAACCGTTCCCGGGGCAGCAATTCCCGCACCACCCGGTAAACCTGCGGCCTCGTGATCCGGGGCATCTTTTTCCCCCCAAGCCTGTTGCAGGCTCAGCAGGAAGGCCCCTGCCAGCAGGCACAGGACCACGTGGTGATGCCAGCCAGCCCAAGTGCGGGTCTCGTACTCATCTAGTCCCACGTCGCTCTTTTCGGTCTCGAATTCGGTTTCTATTCGCCAACGGGAGCCTCCCACGTATGCCAGTGTCTCTAACGGGGTATCCTCCGGGGCGTTGGACAGGTAGTAGCGGGGCTCGCTGCCGTCCAGGTTCCGGCGGTAGACTGCCCAGACCACCTCGCCGGGCTTGCGGTGCCGCGTTACTCGTACCCGCTGGGCGCTGAACATATAGGTCCTTGGCCCCTGTGTTCCCTCCGCCACCGTCACCTCCTGCCAAGCTTCCTCCGGCAGTGCCAGGCAGCGCCCTTCGACGGTCTGCCGCTCCCCGCTCCGCAATTTGGGCTTGCGGGGGCGGCCAAATCCTTGATAGGGTGAGTTGTCCCAGACTGGCTCCAGCGGCCAGACCGTCATGTCCGGCCTGACGTCCAGCACGTACCACGCCCCCGCTGCCGCCAGACCCTCCCGGAAAGACGGAGACATCCCGAAGGCGGAATCTCCGGCGACCCACTGAGCGCTCATGTGGCCGCGCTCCCGTGCCCGTTCCAGCATCTCCAAGGCCAACTCCGTCTTTGACCGGTATTGCCGGCGATCCTCCGGCACTCCAGCCGACGCGCAGCGCCCAGCGGCCGAAGTCCACTCCTCGGGCAGATACAGGCGCTTGTCCACCAAAGCCCTCCCGCGTGGCCCCACGTGAGCCAGAAACACCCCAGCCTGACAGTTGGCGATCTTTCCCAAGGCCCCACAGTATTGCCGGGCCACACCCACCGATTTCACGCCCTGCTTGGGAAAGTCGCTGCCGTCTAATACCCACACCGCCTGCGGGTGCTCCAGCCGGGAACTCAGATACTCCTGCAGCCGCCCAATGATCGCGTCCTCGTCCCAGCGGGCCTCGGTGAGAAAGCGCTGCATGGCCCGGGCCGAAGCCGGAACCGTCTCGGAGAGATTCTCGGCGTTGCGCCGTTCCTGAGACTGAACCAGCAGAGCCTGGAGATAATGCCGACTGTGTTCCCGCCACTGCTTGCGTCCGAAGGCCGGGGCAAAGAAGCCATGGAACTCGCGAAAGCACTCGTGAACCCGCTCAAACGCTGCCACATCCATCACGCCCCCTCCCCATCACAAAACCCTGTTACCTCAAAATGTACCTTAGCATATAACCCGTCGTTGTAATATTAGCGTCAGGGTGTCGTCCACGGAATCGTCCTGACCGTGGCCGGCGTTCTTGCCGTCCGCGACGTTTACAGTTACCTCCAGGGACGAAGCGGCCTCGTAGTCAAGGGCCGCGTTGTCGGCCACTGTGATTCGCCCCGTTAGGGCGTCAATCTCGAATTTACCGGAATCGGACCCGGAGGAGAGGGAGTAGGTCAAGGTGTCGCCCTCTGGGTCCGTGGCGGTAACCGCTGCGCCCACCCTGGTGCCGTGACCAGCGTTTTCGGGCACATCGCGAGTTGCGGTCTCGCCTTCGACGAAGGCCGGGGGTTGATTGTCGACTCGAAGTACCGCATTGCTGGCCGTGGCGTGGGCCTGCTTGCTATCCCCATGGTTGTCGTCATACGATGCGAGCGCCCGCAGGAACTTGCCGACGTCGTCGGGGACGGGGGTGTAGCCGCTGGCGGTGGCGTCGTTCAAGTCGGTCCAGGTGGTGGCATCTAAGGTGTCCGCCTTCTGCCACTGCCAAGTTGGCTCGCCGACCGTGCCGTCGGGGTCGATCAGAGAGGCTACCAGAGCCGTGTCCACCAGTGGGTTGTCGGAGCTCAGTTCGACCACCCCGTCCTCGTCAACGTCGGTGACGGTGACGGTTACCTCGATATAGGAATCGATTGTCCCGCCGTCGTCGTTGCCGTCAAGGTCTTTTGAGTCACTGACCCAGGCGCGGAGAACGTACTCGCTCGTGGACTCAAAATCCAGGGTTCCGTTGTTATCCACCTGGATCTGACCGGTGCTGGAAATCTTGAAGAGACCGGACATGGTATCGTCGAGGCCGTAGGTGATCGTGTCTCCTTCCGGATCATTGGCCTCAACCGGGTCTCCCACATTGGCAAGACTCTCGGCGTCCTCCGAAATGGACCTCGCTGCTGAGGATCCTTCATCAAAAACGGGGGCGCCGTTTGTGGGCGCAGCCACGACCACATTGTCAGAGTTTACGTACTCACTTCTCTCTTGGGTATTGTCGTATTTGTCGCGATATACCGCTTTGAATTGCAGGAAATGACCCACGTCTGCTTCAACTGGCGTGTATGTGAACTCCTTGGAGTTCGAGGAAGTATTGGATATCTCCGTCCAGTTGTTGGAATTGAGGTCCGCGTTTCTGGACAGCACCCAATTTACTTGCCGATCGTCTGACAGATCGATTCCGTCCGGTTCATTCACCGAAGCAACGATCTCATCGCCTGCGACAGGTTGGGTGGAGCTCAGCGTAATCGATCCCTCTTCTTCGACATTTGTTACATGTATGTTCAACGTGACATCTATGTCCCATGTAGAGTCAGTGCCACCCGAGTCGTTCTTACTGTCCCTTATCCTCAGATAGAATCTGTGCCTCTTCGCCTGTTCGTAGTCGAGACTCTTGTCCCACTGAAGGTATATTTTTTCATCCCAGTATCGGAACGCGTTTCCGGGTGCGGATCTAAATAGGACAAGCAGCGAGTCACCGTCGGCATCGGAAACATCCAGTTGGGCAGCGACTGCGTTTGACTGCAAGTCTTCCGGGACATAGAAGTCCCTGCCTCCGGATAGGTCAATCACCGGATCGGAGTTGGGAATCACCTCAATGGTCAAGTTGATGGAATCGTCAATGCTCTCGTCCGAGCTATCAAGGCCAGTCTTGCCGTCGCTAACGGCGGCGGTCAAGGTATATTCGTCTCCGCCGGAAAAGGTGGCGCCGGTGGCTGTGAACACTTCTCGGGACTGATTGACGGTGAACTTGTCGGCGTCATCCCCTTCGAGGGAGTAGGTCAACGAATCTTCGTCGGGGTCGACTGCCTCCGGGAGCGTTCCTATGTACGAGTCGCCGCCAAGGGTGTAATGGAAACTGAACGACGCGGACGACTCACTGAATGTCGGTTGGGCATTGAGCTTGGTATAAGCGTAGGCCTTCTTGTCGGTGTAGTCGGAAATCCAGACTTTCCCGCGATACCCCGTCATCCCATTGGGGTCATCGTTCGCCCAAACAGGCCAGAATTCCCTTGCGAATACCCTCAGGCTCGGCAGTTCATAGGCGTAGACGTACTTCTTTGTCTTGTCTAGCACCCACATGGTCTCGCCATCGGACCAAATGGCAATCGGATCGCTGTTGGCCGGGTGAAGGTTAAAGTCCTTGCTGGCCTTGCGGGTCCTTTGTTGCAGGTCGTATGCGTACAACTTTTCGTCGTCGGCGTCGAGGACCCAGACGGTGTCCCCGTCCGACCAGATACCCCTGGGGGCCGAATTATTCAAATCCAGAGTTATGGACTTGTTTGGCACCAGCAGTTGCGTTGCTTCAGCATCCTGGTCCAGTGCATGAGCAAATAGAAAATCGTTCGCGGTCCCGTCATGGATGACCCAGATGGTGGTCCCGTCGGACCAAATGGAGTAGGGGTTAAATACGTTGGAGGCTAGGCGCACGTCATTGGAAGCCTCGCGGTTTCCCGTAGCCACGTTGTATGCATACAGCTTCTTGGAGACCGATGACCCAGCCTCCACAACCCACATTGTTTCGCCGTTGGTCCACAGGCCACGGGGAGTGGTAACTGCAGAAAACGAGATATCGTCATCCGGCTGCCTGAAATTCGCGTGGTACATCGCGTAGACCGCGGTGGTGCCGATGTCCGCGAACCACATTATCTTCCCGTCCGACCAGATGCCCTGGGTGCTGGTGTGGTTTGAGTTATGTATGGGGGTCAGCCGGACCTCAAGAGTTTCGTCGCGCGTAACGTCGGAGTAGGAACTGGTATCGGTGGTGTAGGCGTACACCATTCCGTCCTGCAGGTCGCTGATCCAGACGTTTGTGCCATCACCCCAGATGCCCCACGGGTGTTGGTTGTGGGAATGGAGGTCGAACTCCTCCCCGCTGGCACGGTTGCGATTGCTCTTGTTGTAGGCGTACACCCAGGTGTCGTCTTTGTCCACCACGTAGATGAAGCTGCCGTGCCCCCACACGCCCCGTGGCCCGTCGTTACTGCCCGTCAGGTCGATATCCCGGCCGGACAAGCGTTGGCCGTTGCTGAGGCTGTAGCCGTAGAGCTTGGTGTCGTCCCAATCGGCGACCCACATAACGGTGCCGTCCGACCATATACCCTGCGGATCGTCATTGTAGCTGGCGAGTTCGATATCCTTGCCGGACTGCCGGTTCTGAGTCGACATGCTGTAGGCGAGTATTTTGTCATCCCTGCCCTCTACGATCCACATCGTGCTGCCGTCGGACCAGAGGCCTTCCGGTACGTTGTGACCCTCGGCGAGGTCAATGGTCCTGGCGGGTACCATGACGGCGGCTTCCGCCTTGTCGTGCATTGTAACCACGAAGAGCAACGCCGTGAGCAACACAATAGTCACAAGTGGTACGGACTGGATAGTCGATGTAATTTGTCGCACTTTCGAAGTCCTTCATTCAGTGTGTTTATGGGATCTGCCGTTGGAAGTGGTTCCGTTCAACTCAATAGGGTCGAGTTGAATCGGCGCGAATGTCTCGGCAATACGGCAGCCAATAAATGAGCAGATTTGCTTACAAAATGCAGCTGCAAGAGATGATTACCGGCCAATAGCTGACCGCAAGACGAGATTTCACTGGCCAACTAATGCGCTATTACTTAAGTGGATAAGTTTGCGCTCTCTTTTCTACAATCGGTCGATGCTAATAGTCCACGATCCCCTCAAGGAACTCCTGTAACAGGTTGATGCTTTCGAAAGTTATGCGAATCACTATACTTTCGTCTTGTGAAATAATCGTGGAATCTCTACAAATATTCGTGAAAACAATGTGCGAAATCATTCATATATGTGCTAAAACTGTTATAACTGCTTATGAGGGATGGGGTTATCACTTGGAAGGCTGAAACCCCCACAACTGAACAGAACCGGAGTAGGCCCACCAAGAAGCGTCCTTACCTGCCGAAAAGGCAAAGAAAACGCCCTAGCCGCCTTACCCCTTGGCAACGCCCGCTTACAATGCCAGGTCGTAGGAGGCGGGAGCGGTGACGCACCGGAAAGAGTCTCCCCCAGTTGTTATGGGATACCGCAAAGTAGTCTAAGTTCCGAGATATACCCTGGAGTTTTCCGGCCGCAGGCTGCTCTTTCACAGGAGGTAATCGGAAATCTGCCAACCCGATGTAAGTGAGGAGCCCGGGGAGGGCACTGAGAGATAGCGGTTTCTTCTGCGCCAATGTGTTGATTCCCCGCTCGCTCAGGTTGTGCTCCCGGTGGAGTTCCGCGTCTCGCCCCCTCCCCGCCTGGGATTTCTACCGGCCCCATGTGAGAGTGCGCATCCGCAGGCCTGCCCTGCTTCCGGGTCGACGGGAGGCATATTTAGGGACGGAACCCGGCAACTGAAAGGCCGGATGGTTGGAGCAGATAGGCGGAAGCTAGCCCCGTTCCAGAGCGGCCAGAACGCGGCCAATCAGGATCACCAAGACTCCCACGCCGATGGTGGTGCCGCTGGTGCCGATGAAGGACTGAATCGCGACGGCCGCCGCTTGCCCGTCTCCTGAGCCGGTTTCGTCAAGAAGGGCGATCGTCAACACCGCAACTGCGATGCCGAATTCACACCGCTGGCTATCACGTAGATGCCCACGGGAACGCTGATTTCGCTCAATTACGCATCTCCCTTTTGATTGCACAGGGTCGGCCTGGCTTTTTGTGGTTTGCCTTTGGTGCCCGAGATGATTTGTCCTTTAAACCCCGTCTTGCTGCCAGTTACTCTAGGATCACGGCCAGTCGGCTTTGTTTAAGCCAGCCATTCCCAGCCGATCGTGTGAGATCGTCCGTCGTGGCAGGGGATGATGTTCAATACAAGTAGACAATAGTGTCAAAAGTGTGAAAATACACGACATTAACATGTCACATACGGTGCAATTTATCTTTTTAAGGGTATAATTTCTTGGGTCATGATTAGACTGCCAAAGTCTAATACCTACAGATGTATTTCTCGGTTCCTAGAGGAGCCATGTGCAGTCCGCATCGGAGGATTCGGCATGACCAACATTGACGAGCGGGGCCTGGAAATAGCTGCGCTGCGGGACCGTCTTTCGCGACTGAGCGAGGCAAGTCTCCGGATCAACGACAGTCTCGACTTTGACCGGGTCTTGCAGGGGGTCCTGGAGAGCGCCCGCTCGCTGACGGGCGCCCGCTACGGCGTGATGGTTCTCCTGGACGACTCTCTGCAGATTCAGGACTTCCTGGCGTCCGGGCTCTCCCTGGAGCAGGCTGGGCAACTGTGGGGCGTCTCTGACGGACTGCGGTTCTTCGAGCACATCGGCGGCCTCTCCAAGCCGGTCCGGCACGGAGACTTCTATGCTTATGCCCGGGAGCTGAACCTGCCGGAGCTTAATTTCCCGGCCGATGTGAATTCGCCCTTGCCGGTGTTGTTCGCACCAATCACCTACCGGGGAATGCCCAGGGGCATCATCTACCTCGGCGACACTGAGCAAGGCCGGGAATTCACGTCCCAGGACGAGGAGACCCTGGTGATGTTTGCGGCCCAGGCGGCGCTGGTAATTGCCAACGCCCGGTACCACCGCGACGAACAGCGGGCGCGGGCCGACCTGGAGGCGCTGGTAAACACCGCACCCGTGGGCGTGGTTGTGTTCAATGCTAGGACCGGATCCCCAACATACGTCAATCAGGAGATGATGAGGCTCATTAGCGAGATCGTATCGCCGGAGCTCACAGCGGAGGAGGTCCTGACGGTCATCGCCTTCCGGCGGGCCGACGGCACGGAGACTTCGCTCCAGGAATTGCCCGTGGCCACGGCACTAAGCGCCGGGGAAACGGTGCGCGCCGAGGAGATCGTCATCAGCGTTCCCGGTGGCCGGAGTGTTTCTGCGATAGTCAATGCCACCCCCATCCGGTCCGACGCCGGGGAGATCGAGTCCTTTGTCGTAACGGTCCAGGACCTGACCCCATTGGAGGAGATGGAGCGGCTGCGGGCCGAGTTCCTGGGCATGGTGAGCCACGAGCTGCGGACACCCCTGACCTCCATACGGGGCTCGGCCAACACGCTGCTCGATGAGGAGTCGTCGCTGGACCCGGCCGAAATGCGCCAGTTCCACCGGATAATCTTCGAACAGTCCGAGCGTATGCGGGGACTGATCAGCGACCTGCTCGACGTGGCCCGCATCGAGACGGGCAGCCTGTCTGTCTCCCCGGCGCCCACGGAGCTTCCGGCGCTGGTGGACGAGGCGAAAAGCACTTTTCTGGCAACGGGAGGCAGGGATAACATTCGCATCGACCTGCCGCCAGACCTGCCGCTTGTGATGTCCGACCGCCGCCGCATTGTTCAGGTCCTGAACAACCTGCTGTCCAACGCCGCCAGACATTCCGAGGACCCGGCCGCAATCCACCTTAGCGTGGCGCTCCAGGGCATCCATGTCGCGATATCGGTCTCGGACAATGGCAGAGGCATTCCGGCTGACCGCCTGCCCCAACTGTTCCGGAAGTTCTCGCGTTCAGAGTCTGAGGAAGAGGGGAGCGATACAGGGCTTGGACTAGCGATCTCCAAGGGGATCGTGGAGGCTCACGGAGGACGTATCTGGGCCGAGAGTGACGGGCCGGGAAAGGGGGCCAGATTCACTTTCACCCTTCCCATAGCGGAGGCAAGACCCGCCGTTGTACCGGGCACAACTAGAAGGCCCGTTGGGCGTGCCCGGGTTGGCGGAACCAAGAACGAGCAACCGCGGATACTCGTGGTTGACGACGACCCACAGACTCTCAGATACGTCCGCGACGTACTCACGAGGGCGGGCTATATTCCCAGCGTGACCGCCGATCCTCAAGATGTCTCGCGGCTGATGGAGGAAAATGACTTTCACCTGCTCCTGCTTGACCTGATGCTGCCGGGAACAGACGGCATCGAATTGATGACTTCCGTCCGGAGCCAGGCCGCGGTGCCGGTCATATTCCTTTCCGCCTACGGTCAGGACCAAGTAATCGCCAGGGCATTCCAGATGGGTGCTGCCGATTACGTGGTCAAGCCCTTTTCCCCGACCGAGCTTGTGGCTCGGATCCAGGCGGTGCTGCGTCGGCAGGATGTTCCTCACGGGTACGACGTGCCCAGATCACCCTATCTGATGGACGACCTGAGAATCGACTATGCCCTGCGCAGCGTAACCCTTGCGGGAGAACCGGTTGAGTTGACGGACACCGAGTACAGGGTTCTGGTTGAGCTTTCGGCCAACGCAGGGCGGATTATGACCCACGAGCTGTTGGTGGAACGAGTGTGGGGTAGCGACAAGCCGCGCAGTTCCGGGCCGGTACGGGCCATCGTGAAGAGGCTGCGTCAAAAGCTGGACGACGATGCCGAGAACCCCATGTACATTTTCACCAAGCGGCGCGTGGGTTACTGGATGGCCAAGGACGATGGTCCGTGATTTTGGCTCTTGACCGGGTTGGTTGGGGTTTTGAATTCTCCCAGCAGACGGCCCACTGTTGAGCAAACTCACAGGATGGAATCTCACTGTTGGTCCTGGACGATTTCCCGGAGGCGAGGCCAACCAGCAAAAACAGTGGTAAGCCGGTTTCTCCGAAACCAGGCCACACTCGATGCTGAAAACTCTCATCCCGGTAATCCCCTATATTCTTGTCCTCACGGTGTCCCTGGCAGCATG
The DNA here is from genome assembly GCA_963667415.1 of Dehalococcoidia bacterium. Taxonomy (GTDB): domain Bacteria; phylum Chloroflexota; class Dehalococcoidia; order Lucifugimonadales; family UBA3495; genus VXOI01. Next base: position 3,245,399 of record OY763410.1, read on the forward strand.
CTCCGGCCCGACTGCAACCCCGACACCGACTGCCACGCTGCACCCCAGGAGACTCCGACGGAGGCCATCATTCCCGTTTCAACACCGATGCCAGCCAGTACTTCCACCCTTCAAATGAGTAAGAATGGAAGTCCGAGCAATCCTCCGGCCGCGACCCTCACTCCCGTTCCCACGCCGATTCCGGCAGGTAATTCTATTTTTGAACCGAGTATGAACGGGAACCCGTCCGACGCTCCTGCTTTCGAGCCAAGAAAAACTTTGGTGCCCGATGTGAGACTCGCCCCTCTCCAGTTGGTGGACTCCCATTCGTTTCGGTCTGCTCTCTCTAAAGCTGAACTATCCTGTATCAGTGATGATTCGGAGGAACAGGCTCGGGTGCTCGATGGGTCCGGTAAAGCGTCCCCGGAGGAATACCCCAGACTTCTGGGATGCCTGGATGAAGAGACAATGGCCCGGTTTTTTCTTGTCGGGCTGATACCCGGTCCGGAACCGTTCAGCCTGGAAACCTCGACCTGCGTACGGGCCGTGCTGGAAGTCATCAACCCGAGGGGTGTGATCACGGCAGAGATGGAGGGCGATAAGAAGGAGGCCACCGCGTCGCGGTTTGTCGCGATGACCGTAACGATTGCTTGCCTGAACGACAATGAGTGGGAGAAAGCCGCTCCGAGGACAGTAATAAAAGATAGGAAGCGGGTAACTATGCAATGTATCATGGTGGTACCGGGCGGGCCGGTACCATTGACAGTCGCGATGCAAGCGGAGCTGAAGGGGAATTCTGCGGACTTCGCTACGGCGGCAACGGAGTGCGCAAGGTAGCCAACATGGTGGCGGGGGACATACCCGCCACATCACGCCAGTCTACCGCCTCTTGGCGCGGAATATGGTCCGCTCCAAGATGTCCAAGGCTGCTGATATCCGAGCCGCGCTCCAAGCCTCCTCTGTTTCCAGTGGGATGCGCGCCCGGTAGTGGGTGTCGGGATTCGGAACGAGTCCTATTACTGGTTCGTTTCCGGGGTGGGTGCGGGTGAGGGCGTGGCTGTCCCGCCGGCTGGGGCACCCTCCGGCAGACGATTTATGAACCAGCTGCCGTCGAAGTTGGCGTAGGCCAGAAATTCTTCGAGGACTATTGACTCCTCTCCGCAGATGTCCCCGTAACAGGCCTCACTGTCCCGGACTTCGAAAATGCTGGGGCCGGTCTGGCCGGCGACGGTGCAGGAGTCTCCGGGATTCATGTCGAGGACCTTCCGGCAAGGCCCGCCGGAGACCGGCCCGCCGGGTTGGTCTATAGTAAGCGTTGCCGGATTTTCGGTATCAACCTCGGAGCATCCCTCACTACTGCAGGCCGCCACCCAGTAGTTATTTTCATCGGTACTGGGGCCGGAGTGGAGATAGCTGGTTTCAGTGACATTTGAGGCCAGATTCTCGCACCGGCTGGGGTTGCCGTTCTGATCAATTGAACAACGGGCACGGGAGAAGTCGTCGTGATAAACGTTGTAGTATTCGGATCCTGGGACTGGGTCCCAGGTCAACATTGCGCCCGAACCCTCCCAAGAGACCCTTAAATTGGCAGGTATGCCGGGAGAGGGGTCCGCCGAAATTGAAAGGGTATAGGCTCCCGTTGCGTCCCCAGCAGACACTCGTATGCTGACTGTTCCGGAAACGCCAGGCGTCCACCTTTCCGAAATCGGCGAGATTTCGGAGCTGAAAGACCAGTTGTATCCGGGACGCTGAAATAGCAACAAGTTTACGCGGGGTATGTCCTGCCAGGTGAGTTCGATCAGGTAGTATTCTTCCGCATCTACCTGGAGATGGAAACGGTCGGTCTCTTCGGGCTCATCCAGTGAACCAGCCACGCTGGACCCAGCACTAATCTCTTCACTTTCTGGCTGTGCAGGACCGGTGTCTTCTGATGGGATTACACCGACGGGCTCCTCATCGATGCAGCCGGCTTCAGCCATCCGAGTTCGGACTTCGGCATCCATGCCGGCAATGGCCTGCTCGACGGCCTCGAAGTGAGGCCCAATGGTCAAGAACATCGAGACAAGGAACTCGTCCTCCGTTCGGTCACCCGGGTCCTCCAGGAAGTCGTCTATAGCCTCCTTAAATGCCTCCGCAAATGAAATCTGGGCATTGTGCCATTCAGACACTTCCGCTGGAGGCTCCAGGGCACTCATCTGCTCGCTTACGAACCCCAGACCTTCGGAGAGTTCCCTGAGGGAGTCGCCCTCGTCCCAGGACCCTACCTCTGTCACAGACTCGCCGCACACATTCCTGATGTAATCGTCAAGAGTCACGGAGGAAGCGCTTGGCGGCTCGGCGGCCGGAGTCGCTGTGGGAGGGGACGATGCAGGAGTGCCACCATCGGACTGGACGGTAGGCGAGGTAGCGGCAGATGTTTCTCCATCGGCAGTTGCCGCGGGTACATCGTCCCGCTCCTCTTCGCCTCCCCCACAGGCGGCAATGGACAAGGTCAAGAGGATCACCGATAGAGCAATCACAGCTGTGCGCCAGTGGCTAAGTATCCGCATCACCCTAATTTCCTCCCATTTTTATCTGACTGTTTCCAATGGCCCCGGATGGATGAAGTCTCCGGGCAGCCCAATTCAGTTCGAATCTGCAAGAGCCCGCCACCCGATAATTTCACAAAAGATGCTTGGGATACCCACGGAATCATAGAGTTTGTCAAAGACTTTGTTCTAGGTTGAATTCGTTGCCCCGGTGATGTCCGTGTCCGTTCCGTTAATGGGGCGAATCCAACGGTAGGTGTACTGGTGGACGCCGCATCGCTGTTGTCGGTGTATGTGGTGCCGGTATTGCCAGTGTCGTCCTCAATGACCGTGAATTCCCGTGGCGTCGGAGTAACGGTTGCGGCGCAGAACCTGATATCCGGTACTGACATTCAGAGGATTTTCCGATGCCCGATTGAGCAGAGAGTCCCATCAATAGCAGGGCTCTGATACTGCCTCATGGCACGAGATCCTCGCCCAGCAATTAATTTAACATCCAAATTGTGGTAGTGCCGTTATATTCTCCGATATTAATGTACAAACTTCTGTGCAATACCGGGTTCAATACTCAAGCTGTTTGCTGGCACCCAGGCAACAAATGCCAACCAAGCATTGGTGCAGCTGCTCCGTGAAGGGCCTTCAGGAGATGGGTTCCTACGTCGAAGCCGGACTCTCGGCCGTCTACAGAATCTGGGAACGAGGGGGAATTGGCCGATAGGGACAAGGCATAGGCAAGGGCCGATTTGGAGCATCATCTCCTGAGGTAGAAGCGGTTGTTTGGTTACGGCAAGGTTCTCCGGGGGGCCGACAAAAACCATGGAGCGGCTGGCGCTGCTGTTAGGGCTGTATAGTCTGCTGACCGCGGTACGGCTGAGGGGTAGTGGCCCCGGAGGAGTTCCCTAGCCCCCTTCTGGAAGCGCCACATTCCCTGAGGCTCTACATGGAAGTGGAATGTAAGGTTCTGCGCGCCAGGCGGTAAGCCGCAACCAGCGTCATTTGCTCGCTTGCCGGCCAGTCAAGCAGAGTCCGGGGCACAACGTGCCTTCTTCAGGGCATCCTTAGCATTTAACCGGACATTTCTGTTGGACAACAACAGCGTTGACAACATCAAGGATGTCAGTTTCCGAGTGGACCGCCTGGCGTTGCAGTGCAATGCCAGCGGAGCGGTCTTGAGCCTTCTGAGCAACGCGGCTCTGGCTCTGCTCCACGGACAATGCGAATTGTGGCGCAGCAAGGAGACTCTGACTAGTCCATCCCAGAGACTGTGCGCGAACCTCCAAGCCATCCTTCCAACACTATGTATGACTTTGAAAAGACCCTGCAGTAAGGAAGTGCGAGCTTGACAGCGATTTCTGGCTGGACTATATTCCCTCTCGTCCAGTCAAGAGCTGGGCTGAAACGTTAACAACTGAAAATGTTCCCAGGGAATCTTAGGGATTTAATAGGGAAGGCGGTGTAAGTCCGCCGCGGTTGCGCCACTGTGAGTGGGGAGTTGACCGGTTAAATTGCCACTGCCTGCGAAAGCGGGTGGGAAGGTGCCGGTGTAGCGACGATCCACGAGCCAGGAGACCTGCCTTGGGAGCCAGGACCTTAACTGCGCCAACGGCAAGGGTTCCGGTCTGGTTTGTACCTCTTTCGCATATGGCTTAGGTACTTTGCGCCAATCAAATACCAGACTTTTAAAACCCCTCGGACTCGTTGAGCCGAGGGGTTTTCTTATTGTCAGTCAATTCCAGTTGCTTCCAATTTTTGTAGAGGCCGCCTGTTCTGAATGTCACTGGTTAAGAAATATGCTCTAACACCTGAGGAAATAGACCGTCAGAGCTTGGAAATGGTCCATGCCAGTCTGCCCGAAGGGTTGCAATTGTCGCCTCGGGAATACTACGTCCTTTGTCGGATAGTGCGAGCGGAAGGCGATGCCGGCATCGCTCGACTGGTCAGATTCAGTCCCGACGGAGTAGAGGCAGGGCTGAACGCCTTGAGGTCGCATGCCTTGGTCGCGACCGACGTCCGCATGGTGGAGATGGGCATTTCCAAGGCCCTGCTGGGAAAGGCCAATGTTGCGACAACCTGCATGATCGATGCGCCTGAGGTGGCGGAGCGTGCCCGTCGCGACAGAACCACCCGGTCCGTGGCGGCAATACGGGAGCTGGCTCCCCGAATTAGTGGAGCGGTGTGTGCCATCGGCAACGCCCCCACGGCGCTATTGGCGCTGCTGGATCTCATTGATACTGCGGAAGTTCGTCCTGCGCTGGTAATTGGTATGCCCGTGGGGTTTGTAGCCTGCGCCGAATCGAAGGACGAACTGGTCAAGAGAAACGTGCCCCACATCACCGTGATGGGGCGCCGCGGGGGAAGTTCGGCTGCGGCGGCTACAGTGAACGCCCTTTTGGACCTTCTGAAAGTCGAGTAGAGAGAAAGTGTCAGCGTCAGAGAAAGGCGATAATTCAGGCGGCTTGGGCGGGGACCGGTGCGGTGTGGTCATGCTATGCCACGGTAGCCAACGGGGCGCCAGCAGGGATGAATGCTCATGCTCTTGGGCCGTTCGTTCGGACGAATGGCCTAAATGGTGCAGAAACTGTCCCAGCACGCCAGAGGGCCTGACGGAAGCGTCGCAGCGCCTGCAGTCTGCCTTAAGCGAGACCGGGGCTGACGTACAGCTCTCCTGCTTGGAGTTCATTGAGCCGCATCCGCCACAGGCAGTGGAAATGCTGGCTAACAAGGGTTTGAACGAAGTTGTCATCCTGCCCTACCTGTTAGGGCACGGGAAACATGCGACGGATGAATTGGAAGAAGTGCTGGACGATGCGAAGAGAAGCACTCCCCAAGTGAGGCTTCGCCTCGCCTCGGGGTTTGGCTCAGACCCCCGTCTGGCAGAGCTGGTGGTTGATCGGGTAAGGGACCTCGACGGGACGCCGGGAATAGCTCCGGCCCCCGAGCAGACCATCGGAGTGCTCATCGTCAAGGCAGGAACCAGGACCCAGTACGACGACTGCGCCTGGCTCAGGGACCTGGGCAAAATGGTAGAGCGGCAACTCGGCTCCGGCTATGCCGTGGACGTTGCTCAGTCCCACTACGGCGACCCGACCATGGAATTCGCTTCCGCGTGCCTCGTTGAAGAACGAGGAGCGTCGGTTCTAGTCTGCGTCCCGTATCTCTTTTTTCCCGGAATGATTCTCAGGCGGAACGTGCTGGGCGGAATGACCGCCGCCCAGGAGAAGTATCCTCACATTCCAATGCACGTTGCCCCGCCGCTGGGAGTGGACGACCGCCTGGTGGCGGTGGCCGCCGACCGGATACGCGAGGCTTGGGGGCGGTGAACGAGCCCTCTTGCGAAGACGGTGTCGTAAGACCTCAGGGTTTCCAAGGTAACGGTATGACAGAGCAAAGAATGCAAAAGGGAAACCAGGAAAGCGACTACAGCCGCCCAACGGTGCGGAACCGGCGCGGGATGCGTACCGGCTACACCACCGGGTCTTGCGCGGCAGCCGCGGCCAAGGCCGCCACACTAACCCTGCTCAACGGACCCGGAGAGGCTGCATCCCCTGTTTCCGAGGTGACCATTCGTCTGCCGGTGGGCGAGGATGCCACCTTCCACATCCACCGATGCGAATGGCTGGAAGGCGGGAAGGTGCTATGTTCGGTAATCAAGGACGGCGGGGACGACCCTGATGCCACCCACGGAGCGGAAATCTGTGTAGCTGTTTCCCGCGACGTAGAAGACAAGGGCCTCAAGATAATCGGCGGACTTGGAGTGGGTACCGTGACCCGCCCGGGGACTGGCATCGAAGTGGGAGAGCCTGCCGTCACCCGCGTGCCGCGCCGGATGATGGCCGAGTCGGTCAGCGATGCTGCCCGCAGTGCCGGGCTGGAATCCTACGCCGGATTCGTAGCCCAAGTGTCGGTAACCGATGGGGAGGAAATCGCCAAGAACACGACCAACGCCCGGCTGGGAGTGTTGGGCGGAATTTCAATTCTGGGCAGCACCGGCGTGGTGCAGCCCTTCTCCACCGCCGCCTGGCGAGCCAGCGTTAACCTGGCGGTGGACGTGGCAGCAGCCAACGGGCTGCCTCATGTGGTGCTGTCAACCGGCACGCGGTCGGAGGAGTATTCCCGTCTAGTGCTTGACCTGCCGGACATGGCCTTCATTGAGGCAGGAATCTTCAGCGGCCCGTCTCTGAAACGATGCGCCATGCGGAAGATAGGCCGCGCCACTCATGTGGGCATGGTGGGCAAATTCTCAAAGATGGCCATGGGGCATTTCGTTACCCACGTCGCCGGTAATCAGGTCGACACCGATTTTCTGGCGGAATTGGCGGACCGATGCGGAGCCACGCCGGAAGTGCAGCAGGAAATTCGAGGAGCGAGCAGCGCTCGGCACTTTCAAGAGATCGCCCAAGCCAGCGACTTGGTACGGGTTATCCCTTTGATATGCCGAATGGTCTGTGATGAAAGCCGCAAGCTGCTGGGGGACGAAGCGGAATCGGTCATTGTGGATGCCATGTGCTTCGACTTCGACGGCGAGCTGCTGGGATGGGCGTCAACCTCCCCGGAAGGGATAACGATGACAGAGGGTGCATTGCCGGAGGTCCGTGGCTGAGCCGAAAGCAAGAGCAAATTTGCGCTCGTTGGGGCTGCCTGACGATGCCTTTGAGCAGCGGCGCCCCCTGCGTGGGCAGATTACGAAGCGGGAGGTACGAGCCGTCACCCTGTACCTGCTCAGGCTCCGCAGCGACAGCGTGGTCTGGGACATCGGCGCGGGCACCGGTTCGGTCGCAATAGAAGCCGGACGCATCGCCCACCAGGGCAGCGTGTACGCCGTCGAGCACGACCCGGACAGCATAGGGTTGCTGCGCCGCAACGTAGAGGGGCTGGCCGACTGCAATGTGAAGGTAGTCCACGGCAAGGCGCCTGAAGCGCTGGAAAGACTGCCAGATCCCGATTCGGTCTTCGTCGGAGGGAGCGGAGGACAGCTTGCCGGGATTTTGAACGCCGTAATCACACGGTTGAAACGCGACGGTCAGTTGGTGGTCAACCTGGTTGCTCTTGAGCGCACCAGTGAGGTCTATCGGCGGCTAAAGGAAGAGGGCATGGCAGTAGAGTTGTCTAGCATCAACGCTTCCCGGGGAAAGGAGATACCCGACGGCACACTGCGGCTGGAGGCGCTGAACCCGGTGTTCATCATCGCCGCACAGTGGAAGGAGCGGACACCTTGACCGAAGGGCGCTCGAAAAAGGCCTGGGGACGACTGTACGGCATCGGCGTAGGCCCCGGTGACCCGGAACTGTTGACGCTGAAGGCCCACAGAATCCTGCAACAAGTTCCCTTGGTGTTCGTCCCCCAGGCGGCAACGAGCGGGGATAGTTTGGCGCTGGGAATAGTGCGGAAGGTCCTAGACCCAGATAGCCAGGAGATCATGCGGATCATCTTCCCCACCAACAATGAAAGGGGCGCCCGCGAAGTGTGGCGCAGGGCCGCCTGCCGGATAGCGGAGAGGCTGAAAGAAGGACAGGATGCGGCTTTTATCGCGGAAGGAGACCCGATGCTGTACAGCACGTTCTCCTACGTGCTGAAGAACATACGGGAGGATTATCCCGACGTACCGGTGGAGATAGTGCCGGGAGTGTCTTCAGTGATGGCGGCAGCCGCCTCCGCCGAGGCTCCGCTGGTAACCCACGGGCAGAGTCTGGCAGTGTTGCCTGCCTCATACGGCATAGGTGCGCTAAGAGAAGCCATTACCAGTCACGATACGGTTGTACTGATGAAGGTGAATCGCGCAATGATCCAGGCTTTGACGGAATTGGACAATCTGAGTTTGACAGGCAAGAGCATCTACGTTAAGCGCGCCACTACGGATAGGGAGCAGGTGGTGCATGACTTGAAGCAGCTTGCCGACGACGATCTGGACTACTTTTCGCTCCTCATAGTAAGGAAGTGACCGCAATGAGTGAACTGCACGGAAAAGTCTATTTCGTAGGCAGCGGGCCGGGCGACCCGGAGCTCATCACGGTCAAGGCAAAGCGAATCATATCCGAAGCCGACGTCGTCGTGTACGCCGACTCACTGGTGCCGGAAACCATAGCTGAGTTCGCCGCCGCCACAGCCGAAGTCCACGGCAGCAAGGACATGTCTCTGCCGGAAATAATGGACGTCATGCTCGATGCGGTTGCTGTGGGAAAGACGGTTGCGCGGGTACAGAGCGGCGACCCTTCCGTTTACGGCGCAATCCTGGAGCAGATGCGGATTCTGGAGCGGGAGGGAGTCGAGTACGAAATAGTCCCGGGTGTGAGCGCCGCTTTCGCCGCCGCCGCACTGCTGAAGACCGAACTGACCGTGCCGGAGGTGTCGCAGACCATCATTATGACCCGCGCCGAGGGCCGAGTGGCGATGCCGCCCAAGGAACAGTTGCAGGATCTCGCCGCCCACGGGTGTTCATTGGTCATCTTTCTCAGCGTGACCCGCATGACCAAGATCGTCCGGGAATTGCAAAATGCCGGCTATCCGGCGCAAACGCCCATTGCGGTGGTGTATCGCGTGGGATGGCCCGAGGAAATGGTGATACGAGGAACGCTGACCGACATCGCAGCCAAGGTCCGGGAATCCAAGATCAACCGGCAGGCGCTGGTGATGGTCGGCGAAGCAGTGAACCCGGAACTACGCTCGCCGGACTACGTCGCCGAGAAGCAACCCGCCTCATCCCACCTTTACTCGGAGAGCTACACACACCTGTTCCGCCGTGCCCGTTCCAATGATGCGGGCGGGGAATCATCCGCGCATTTTCCATCGCCCGACCAACCCACTGGGAGCTGACCTCCATGCCCCGCACCGCAGTCATCGCCCTTTCCAGGCATGGCGCGGCCCTTGCTCTGCGCCTGACTGCCGAGCTGGGGACCGCTGCAAAACTGTTCATAGATAGGCGTTTTGCGCCGCAACAGGCTGATGAGCATGCATTTGAGATGGAAATCTTCGAGCTGCCCCTTCGACCGCTGCTGCGGCAGGTCTGGGGAGAGTTCGAGGAGGTGGTGCTGTTCCTTCCGGTGGGAGCGGCAGTCAGGATGGCCGCCCCGCTGCTGAACGACAAGCGCAGCGACCCGGCGTTGGTCTGCGTAGACGACGGTGGACGCTACGCCGTCAGTGTTCTGTCGGGCCATCTGGGGGGCGCAGACCGCTTGACGGAACGTGTCGCAGGAATTCTGGGTGCGGAGGCAGTGGTCACTTCGGGTTCCCATTCCACCGGCACACTGGCGGTTGACCTGCTGGGCGCTGAGTTCGGCTGGACTATCGAAGCGGACCCGGTGGAGATAACTCGCGCCAGCGCCGCAGTAGTCAACCGTGAGCCCGTGGGAGTCTACCAAAGCGCCGGGGAATCGTCCTGGTGGCCTAAGGGTAGTGAGTTGCCTCCCAACATCACCGTCCTTCCGTGCCTGGACTCGTTGCGTCTGTCAGAAAGTGCCGCCGCCCTGATAATCACAGATGAGTCCGACCCGTACCTATCTGAGGGCACAAATTTGGCCGACGCTCTGCCCGCTACGCACATTGTGCTTTACCGCCCTCGCACTCTGGTTGCGGGTATGGGATGCCGTCGGGGTGTTCCCGCGGGGGAGTTGGAGCAACTGCTGAGAAACACTTTCCGTGCATATAACCTGTCCCTGAGCAGCCTTTCCTGCATCGCCTCGGCCACCCTGAAGCAGGATGAACCCGGCTTGCTGGCGTTGGCGGAGAAATTTGGAGTGCCCTTCTTGTGCTACGAGTCCGAAGAAATCAATGCGCTTTTCGATGGAGAGGGGGAAGGGGACGCGCGTCGACGGACGCTGAATCCGTCAGCCAACGCCAAACGCCTGGTGGGAGTGTGGGGAGTGTCGGAACCCGCCGCGTTGCTGGCGTCCGGCGCATCTCGACTCCTGGTTGCCAAGCAGACTGCCGAAAGGGCCACCATCGCAGTTGCCAGGAGAGAATCCAAAGCCTTTGAGGGGCCTGATGATGCCACGTAAGTCGAAGGGCAAACTCCTCCTGGTTGGCCTGGGTCCGGGTGACGCAATTCACCAGACCCCTGCTGCCGCTGAAGCCCTGTCGGAATGCGATGTGCTGGTGGGTTACAGGGGCTACATCGAACAGCTCTCCGGTTTGCTGGCAGGCAAGGAGCTGGTCGCGATGGAACTCGGACAGGAGATGGAGCGCGCGGCCAGAGCGGTTGATTTGGCATCTGAGGGCAGGTCCGTGGTGGTCGTTTCTTCCGGCGACGCCGGAATCTATGGCATGGCCGGGCCAGTGTTCCAAGTGCTGACTGACCGGGAGTGGGATGGCTGCACGTTCCCGGTGGAAGTCGTCCCCGGCATCTCTGCGCTACAGTCCGCCGCTTCGTTGCTGGGAGCCCCACTGATGCAGGACTTCTGCGCCATCAGCCTGAGCGACCTGATGACTCCCTGGGAGGCCATTGAGCGCCGCCTGCAAGCTGCCGCACTGGGCGATTTCATCGCCGTGCTCTACAACCCTCGTAGCCGGCGCCGCACCTGGCAACTGCCCGAGGCTCGCCGCATCCTCATGGAGCGGCGTGACGGGAAAACTCCCGTGGGCCTTGTGAGGAACGCCTATCGGCCCAGCCAGCAAGTGACCGTCACCGACCTGGAAGGTCTGGAATCGCAATGTGAGGACATCGATATGTTTACCACGGTTGTCGTTGGCAACTCTACTACGTATCTGCATCGCGGTTTGATGATCACGCCAAGAGGCTACGAATCCTGGACCGGCGCGACTGAGGGGGTGTGAGGCTAATCCCTCCTCCCTCGGGAACTGTTAAACAGACTAGCAGGTGTCCTGTGGCGGGAAAGGTAGGACTTCATTAGAGATGGGAGGGAAATACTGGCGCGGAACTGGCCAAAGAGCTTGTGCTCAAGCTGCCCGACAGTGCGCCGTAGGCGGAGAGGGCAGCACAGCCCTGCTCGTTAGTGCCACTTAATTGATTTTGCTTTGGAGCTACGCTGGATGCCCGCATCAAGACATCAGTCTCCGGGTGTGCCAGGACTTGAAGAAGACCCGGGCTTGAGTAAATTCGATCTCGCTGCGCTGTGGTCGGCGGAGGTATTGGATTGAGCCTTTTGGTAACGGGAGTAGACCACCACACCGCGCCGGTGGACTTGCGAGAGCGCCTGAGCGTGGAAGGCGATGATCTACCTAAAACCTTGCAACGGCTTTCTGAATTTGTGCCGCAGTCAGCGATTCTATCTACTTGCAATCGTACTGAGGTCTACGTTTACGACCCGGACGCCCCGGAATTGGGGAAGCGCGTGGATGACTTCATTAGCAAGTATTCCGGAGTGCCCCGGCCCGAATTGGAACGATACACCTACAAGTGGTGGGACATTGATTGCGTATCGCACCTCTTCCGCGTAGCCGCCGGCTTGGAGTCAATGATCGTCGGGGAGCGCCAGATTCTCGGGCAGGTTCGAGCTGCGTTCAGTGCTGCAGGTCAGGGCGGATTCATGAAGAGTCCGCTGACCCGCGTGTTTCATTCGGCGTTGCGAACCGGCCGCCGGGTGCACCGGGAGACCAGCATCGGTCAGCATTCCCGTTCCGTGAGTCGTGCAGCAGTTCAGATGGCCAAGGGAATGTTCGGCAGTTTGGAGGATCGTCGCGCTCTGGTAGTCGGCGCCGGAGACGCCGGACGGATGGTGGCGCGGGCGCTGTCAGACGCGGGAGTGCGACACATCAGGGTCACGAACCGGACCTCTTGGAGAGCCGAGGAAGTGGCGAAGGAACTGGGCGGCGTTTCAGTACCGTTTCAAGACTTGGCTTCGGCGCTGGCAGAGTCGGACCTGGTAGTCAGCAGCACAGGTTCGCCGGGATATGTGATCGGCTATAGCATGGTCTCCCAGTCATTGACCAACCGCGACGCTTCTGATCCGTTACTGATGATCGACATAGCTGTGCCAAGGGACATTGATCCTGCTGCTGCCGACTTAGGTCCTGTTCGGCTGTTGGATATAGATTCTCTGGGTGAGGTCGCTGAAACGAATCTCGACGGTGCGACCGGAGAAGTCCGTCGGGCAAACGGTATCGTGGAAGCAGAGATCGGGAAGTTTATCAAGTGGTGGAATTCTTCCGACACAATGGAACTGGCCATAGCGATGCGACGCAGAGCCGAGGCACTGCGTCGCAAAGAAGTGGCCCACACCCTACGGTTGCTTGGTGAGGACGAGGAGAGCGAGTTGGCGACCCGGTTGGATGCCATGACCAACGCGTTGGTAAAGAAGCTGCTGCATCAACCTACGTCTGAATTGCGTACAGGGGACAGCACAACTCTGTTCCCCGTGGCCTCCCGAATGTTCGGCGACAATCCCGGCAGCCGCGGGCGTCGCGGCGGCAGATGACTAAAGGAGTTGACTGAAGAATGCAGCAGGCCAGATCACAACAGCTTTTTGAGCAGGCGCAGCGGGTGATCCCCGGCGGCGTCAACAGCCCGGTCAGGTCCTTTCGCGCAGTGGAAGGAACGCCGCCTTTCCTGACTCGAGGTCAGGGTTCCAGGGTGTGGGATGTGGACGGGAACGAGTACATTGATTACTTGGGGTCGTGGGGGCCGCTGGCCCTGGGGCACGCCCATCCTGCGGTGGTGGAGGCAGTGCAGCGGGCTGCGGCAGACGGCACGTCGTTCGGGGCTCCCGTAGAGCAGGAGGTGGAGCTGGCGGAAATTATCTGCGGCGCCCTTCCCTCGGTGGACTCTGTGAGACTGGTGAATTCGGGCACGGAAGCGTGCATGACAGCGCTGAGGCTGGCCCGTGCCTACAGCGGGCGATCCAAGATAGTTAAATTTGCCGGGAATTACCACGGGCACTCCGATGGCCTGCTAGTAGCGGCAGGCTCGGGGGCCTTGACCCATGGCGTGCCCACCAGCGCCGGAGTGCCGGAAGCCTACGCCGCCGAAACGTTGGTGGCGACGTACAACGACATCGCTTCCGTAGCGGAGCTGTTTGATGCCTTTCCAAACGACATAGCGGCAGTGATCGTGGAGCCGGTGGCCGGCAACATGGGCGTAGTGGCTCCTTCTGCGGGATTCCTGAGCTCTTTACGGAGCATCACAGAGGCCAACGGCGCCCTCCTGATTTTCGACGAGGTGATTACCGGATTCCGGGTGGCGTACGGCGGGGCGCAGTCGCTGTTCGGCGTTACGCCCGACATCACAACGATGGGCAAGATCATCGGCGGCGGGTTGCCCGTGGGCGCCTATGGAGGCCGCCGGGACGTGATGGAGATGGTGGCTCCGCTGGGGCCGATGTACCAGGCTGGTACTCTGTCGGGCAACCCTTTGGCTGTGAGAGCGGGCGTGGCCACTCTGAAGGAACTACAGCGGCCAGGGACTTACGAACGGCTCGAGGCATCGGTGAACCGGTTGACTGATGGCATCGCAGCAGCATTTGCGCAGGCGGAGGTTCCAGCCATCATTAACCGGGTGGGGTCTATGTTCACCGGGTTCTTCAACCCGGGACCGGTCACCACGTTAAGCGAGGTCGAGAGATCCGATACAACCAGCTACGGGCGATACTTTCATGCGCTGCTGGAACGAGGCGTGTACATAGCGCCCTCTCAGTTCGAGGCCGGCTTTGTCTCCATTGCTCACACAGACGCAGACATAGACCGGACTATCGTGGCGGTTAGAGACGCCCTTAGCCAGGGAGGTTGACAGCGGGGACGACTCACCCCCTAGTACTCGGTCAAACTGGGATGGTCAGAAGCTACCAAGAAACTATCTCAAAACCTGAGGTGCCGTTGTCGGCGGTACCAGAGCAGTGCGCAGGCCAATTGGATCAGGCCTATATAGTTGGACACCTTCTTGTCGTAGCGCACCAGGATCGCCCGGCACTTGGATAACCAGGCCAAGGTGCGCTCCACCACCCACCTCCGGGGGGATAGCGTTTCACGCCCTTGGCGTCCAGCCTCTCCTCTCCTATGCGCCTGATGTGTCCTTGGTACCCGTGAGTTGCTACGGCCTCGTGGCCGGTTGGATTGTCGTACCCCTTGTCCAGGCACAGATGCTGAACCCCGGTGTCAGGCCGCTCAACCACTATGCTATCCAGGTAATTTATCCAGCGTAATGGCCAGCAGCTTGGTGTCGTGGATATTGGCTCCGGCCACCACTACGTCCAGCAGCCCTCCCCCAGCGTCAACCAGGATGCTGCGCTTGCTGCCTGCCTTGCCCCGGTCCGTGGGGTTGCGGCCAACTGAGTCTCCCCAAAACGCGCTTTGCCCATGGCGCAATCGGCAAGCTTGCCATTCCCACTCCACACCGCCCAACTCCTTACACTCCTCCACCAGCACCGCCCAGATGCGCTCCAGCACTCCCAACTCCACCCAGCGCTGGAAGGTCCGATGAATGGTGCTGTCGTCTCCCAGTTCCCTGGGCAGACGGTTCCACTGGCAACCGGAGCGCATACGGAAGATGATGCCATCCAGGATTCGCCTCGGGTTCGCACGCCTGCGTCCCGTGGATTTGGCCGGGTCCATCTCCGTTATGACCGGTTGAATCCGCTCCCAGAGATCATCGGGGACCTCCCAGATAGCGGGCAGGTAATCGCTCTTTCCCATCATCCACCACCACACTGGTTTCCCCTATCCTAACCTGACCCCACTGACACCTCATCTCTAAACCGGATCAGTTTTGAGATAGTTTCTAAGACCCAGCGGCCGCCCTGGTGGGCACGGCAGCGGTCTTCTCGGGCGTGGCGGCGGTGTTTGGGGACCGGGCACCGGGGTGCTGGCCGGACGGGGCTGCGGGTCCGCGTCCGCTCAGGGCCACCGCCGTGCTCGACACAAGGACAACGAGCGTCATGAGGGCAACGAGTTTCTACATTGCCCTCATTTCCATTGAACTCTCTCCAATACTTCAGTCGCGGCCCGTCTCCTGATGCCCGGGAGGGTGCTGGACACCCCGGCGTTTGACCACGAACAACTCCCTTTCCCGTTAGCGAAGTTGGGCAGGGTCCGAAGTCGAAAGCACCGGGTCAAATTGACCGCTACCGGAGTGCTAAGACCGGCGGGGGCCGAGACTGCGACTATGACCAGGTCGGCATCTGACTCTCCACCCAACACCGACCTGACATGGGTCGGCACGTCGAAGCTGATCCAACCCGAGCCAGAATTCAGGATGTGGCCCCTGGCCTGGAAGGACACAGCTTCGGTCTCAGTCTGAATCCCGACCACCGATTCGCGGTTGCCCCCTCGTGCGGAGAAAAGAATCTCCGATGTGAATAACGTCGGCCACATTGAAGCGTAATTGGCCGGAGTCAGGGTGGTAGAGCACTCTGTTTAGGGTCATATGATTCCACGAAAGCGACCCGTGCTGCAGTGCGCCGGAAGCGTGCCAGCCGGGGATCTCCGTAGCGCAGCAGACGCGGTCCTGGTTCTCGTTGTTCTTCCACCCCCGGTTGCCCGCCCTAATGAGTGCGCTGGCGAGGACATCCTGGCCGTCGCCGGCATCGAGACCGCTCAGGCTGAGTCTGGCTTCCTCACACCTGAGCGGTTCCCGTTTTGGTGGGTGTTCAGGTGGTCGGCGTGTTGCCGCTCCCGGCGTCGGAAACCGCGCTCCCATGAACGGCGGTCCGCCACCCCAATGTCATTGGCAGTATAATTGGCAAGAATGCAAGCAAAAGGACAATCAAGAATCTCCTATAGGTGTTGAGACTACTGTTCTTTCAATAGCCGTAGCCACCGGCGTAAGCGTAGCCCTGGGGTTTATTAGCTATGTCATTCGTAGTAGGGGCAACTCCAGCCGCTATGCCGAGGCAAGGCCCTGGCCTTGCTTGTGGATGCTCACGCTGTGGAGCAAATGGCTCGGGCACTTTTCGACAGCTGTTGCGAGGATCCCGCTCAGTACGATGCTCACACCCCGCTGAACTTGGATCATATCGGGCTCGGGAAAGGAGGCCTCATGGCCGAGCTCGCTATATACGAAGCAGTTTTCGCTCAGAGGGCGGTGGAACTTGACCTGGAGGTTGGTATCGCCAAGCCCCTGCTACATCAAGCCAAGCAAGCATTCGTTCTGGCCTATAAGAAATCCCTCCAAGCCAGAGCGATGGTCATTACTCAAGATTTCGCCTAATATATGCTCTTTCGGACTATACAGGATGTTGATAGATGGAAGTACCATCAGACTACCGAACAGGTTATGAACAAGCACGTCTGATCGACCAAAAGACTGCGGACAACTATATCGCTCACACCATCATTGGCGACCCGGTCATGGATGCGTTGGTGGAGGAGCTGGCAGAGTTGCCCCAGGAAACAGGTTCACCAGTTCCTCAGCGCCGGGATGGACGAAGATCGAGCTGGATTGCAGAACGCACCGCGGGCACTGCGAGACTTCTTCGTCGACGCACCGGAACCAGACCCTGACTGGCTTGATTACGACCACTTTACGCCGGGCATCCGAGCCTTCCAGAGGAACTCAGTCCTGGTACTTTCGGCTTTTGTGACCGGGGTGCTGATAGACGGATTTTCTACCCTTATCAGCAAGTCGTTTGTGCAGACCGGACGAATCTTCGACAACGGCGTTTGGCGGCTCAAGCAGAACAACCGTCACCAGATGGAGATATTCTGGCCAGGTGGTCTTCAACGGCATGGTGACGGTTGGAAATTATCGGTCCGCATCCGGTTAGTTCACGCTCAGACCAGGCGACTGCTGGCTCAGACCGGTGAATGGGAAGAAGACGCTTGGGGTGTGCCCTTGAGTGCCGCGCACATGGGCTACGCGGTCGCTTGCTTTGCAGCCCGTACCGTCAGGCATTCGGAGGCGTTGGGAGCCAATTACGACGAGGAAGAACGGGCCGGATTCCATGCAGTATGGCGATATGCCGGTCATCTGATGGGTATTCCCGAGACAATCCTCTTTACCGATGAAAGCGACGCCCTGCACCTGTACAGGATTGGTTCAATTTGTGAGCCTCCCCCCACGTTGGAATCGGTTGTCATGACAAATGCCTTGATAAATTCCGCCCCTCTGGTCGCGGGCATCGAGGACCCGGAGGAGCGCAGAAAACTGGTGAAGGGCGTCATTTACCCCATTTCCCGCTCTCTGATAGGAGATGATCTGGCTGACCAATTGAAATTCCCCCGAAATAGACTGTCGTCTGCCATCTTCCTGTTCAAGCTTGATCAGCGTATTCAGAGACTGCTTGCCAGATGGCGAAAGGATGAGGCCAAGGGTTTTTCAACCCTTTTGGCAGCGTCGGCCTATGACGACTCCGGGTTATCCTACAGGCTTCCTGACCATGCACACGCAGAGCGTTCCAAGGATTGGTAGATGGAATGTCAACATTGACAGATGATCTGCTGATCATCGGCGAAATGGGATTCGTGCCCCTAACCCGCGCCGGATAGGAAATTCTCTTCGAGGTCTCCCCCCTGCGTCGTGGACGGGGCCCCATACTGTTGACCACCAATTCTCCCTTCGATGAGTGGACCTAAATCTTCGGCTATGAGCGCCTAAGCCTGAATCATCCGAAGGGATGCAACCTCAAGGATCAGGCCGAAGGTGGGATGGGAGGGAAGGGGATTGCTGGACTCGATACCGATGGGTGTGGCCTGTTGCCGGGTGTGTAATCACGAGAAGGGGATTTCTGACGGCCCGCAGGGCCAGCGGGGGCGAGACCTACGCCCAGCTGGCAGCAGAAGACATACGGGGCTTGACCTGTGGGGCCGATGCCCTCACGTTCGCCGAGCAAGTCGGCCAGATGGAAGTGGTTGGCAGCAATATGCCGATGTACCTTGCTCCGGCCATAGGCACTTTCGCAGTGCCGGCAATGCCCAGATAAAGCAGCCTTGCTGAAGGGATTCCGAAGGGCCACCGTTACCCGTCAAGTAGATACAGGCTTGCCAATAAGGGGCCCGGTTCACCCTCTCATCTTGCAGACGTCCTCAGTCGACCGAAAATGCCTGACAGCGCGACTATTGCGTAAGGCTAGTTCTCTCTACCTGGCGAAGGTTCAGAATTGCAATAGTGGTGTTCAAACATGCAGCATCGTTGTCTCCGTATTCCGCATTTCGCCCACCCGGCATGAGACGGTAAGTTGCAGGAACGACCACGCCAGTAATGTTCGATGTGCACCCTTGGGCAGCGATATTCGGAAAAGATGGAACTGCGGGACAGTGGGCAGATCAATGGCCCAAGAAGTCTCGGTTCAACTCGTTGTAATGCTATATTTTCACGAGTTCTACTTGTCCTTTATCAGCTCAGTAGGGGACAGGTCTGCTATCGCGGCGTTGATACGTTCAAGGGTATTGCGCAGGTAAATGGCGGCCCGCTCACCTTCGTAACTGCAGTGTCCTCCCGTGATTATCCAGAACACGAACAATTCCAGCATGGACAACCGGTAGTCATACAGGCACTCGTCGAAAGTGTAACCCCGTATACCATGTTCCTCCAGGATCGAGTGGTACTCCTTCAGCAGGTCCCGTTCCACCTCTCTTCGGCGTTCCGGGGAGAAGGCCTCGTTGATGAAGGTCGCGACATCGTAGACGCCGCGGCCCCGCGTGCAGAATTCCCAGTCGATGACAACTGCCTGCTGAGAGGAAGCACCTGCGGAGAAGAAACAATTGTCCGGCCGGTAATCTCCGTGAACGACCGTCAGGGGAGGCCGCGACAGACGGGTCTTGATCCTGCGCATGTCGGAGATCAGATGATCGCCCAGGACCCGCAGACCGGGTGGCATTCCCTCGCCGGCCTTTTCGACAAGGGCAGCCCAGGCGCCGGGGTATATTCGCTCATAGGCGTCCGCGTCGGCCTCGCGGAGCGGCATCCAGTCCAGGCCGTCCAGGAGTGGTCTGTCCCACCAGGATGCGTGGAACCTGGCCAGCTGTCCGATGCATAGGCGGGCCTCGGCCGGGGTACAGCCGGCGACACTGTCGCCTTGCCTCAGGGAGCCCAGGTCTTCCAGCAGCAGAAGGGTGTTGCCCGTGCCCGGGTCCATCGCGCTGTGATAGACGCGAGGGGTCGGCATATAGGGACTGTTAGCCAGATTCCGGTAAAACCCAACTTCGCGACGGTTCTGTCCCAGCTTGTCAAAGACCGTCCTGAGCATCGGATCTGCCGAGGGGAGCTTGGCAATGACCGTGTCGGGCAGGTCTGTGGAACCGGAATCGAAGTGGAGCCTCAGACGAAACAGCTGATTCATGAAGCCCTTGCCCTCAGCGAGGGTTTCGGACGTGTACCCGGTTACGGACAGGTCTCCGGAACTCCCGCCGGCACTGAGGGCTTCGGTCAGCCAAAGGGGCGTGATGTCTGAAAGGCTTGTGGGAATTGTCAGCCGACTCATGTCAATTCCGAAACCCGCTTGGCCGGCCCCGAGAAGGGACCTGCGCAGTTATGGGTCTTTTCGGGCGAAAAAAACGCAGTGGTCCATGGGCTTGGGGTCTTTAAAGTACATGATGCCTCCGAGTTTTCCGTTCTCCTCGGGGACCACCCTCAGTCCCTGCTCCGCCAGCACGGTCAGCGTCTCATCAACACCGTATAGCTGGAAGGTACGGTCGACGCCATAGTCCCTGTCGTACACGGTTGCGACTCCATCCCCATACTTGAACATGAGCTGAAGAATGCCGCCGGCCTTCAGCACCCTGGCCAACTCCGGCACCGTCGTTCCCAGCGTGACTTCCGGATCGATATGCTGGATGACCGCGTTGCACAGGACGAAGTCGAAAGAGCCGTCGGGGTGGTCGAGCGCCTCGCGCAAGTCGGCCACCTCCACCCGGTCGGCAATCTCGGGGTGAAGCCTGCGCGCTTCCGAGATGTTCTCATCCACGGCGTCGACACCGTATATGTCGTAACCGTTCTGCCAGTAGAAGTACACATCCCGCGCTCCCGCGCCACAGCCTGCGTCGAGGCCACGGGAACCCCGCGGGACAAGCTCGAGGATGCGGTCCATGAGGTCCCGGTCTCCACTGAGCATGGGATGGGATGCTTCGATGTAGACCGACTGGATGAAATTGTGGCTCACCTCGGCGTAGCGCTCGGCGTGTCGCCTGTAGAAGGACTCGGAATAATCTGGGGCTGTGCTCATCGCTGGACCACCACAGAGGAAGATAAAGAATCAGTTGCCGAAAAGGTCGATGAACTGCCCGGTCATGGCGCCGGGTGCATGTGCCGCCAGGTACAGCGCGGCTTGGGCCACCTCTTCAGGAGCAATCCAGTCCGCATTTCCTGAGGGATTGTAAGCCCGTGCCATATCGGTATCCACCCAGTCGGGATTGATGCCGTTCACCCTGATTCCGTAGGGGTGGAGGGAATGGGCCAAGGAAACCGTGTATCCCACGACGCCCCATTTCGACGTTGCGTAGGCACCGTATTCACTGTCGGGCCGACGCCCGGAGGACGAGCCCACGTTGACTATGACGCCGCGTTGTCTCTGCATCATGTGGGGAATTACCGCCCGACTGACCAAGTGCATACCCCGCAGATTGGTGTTCATCACCTCGTCCCACTCGTCGAGGGTGGTCGCCCACAACGGTGTATCGTAGGTGATAACCCCGGCGTTGTTGACCAGCACATCTATGCGGCCCCAGGTCGCGATGACCTCATCGACTACACGGGTGGCGTCATCGTCCCGGGTGACGTCCAGGGAGAAGGTCGCCGCATCTCCGCCGGCGGAGCGCACCTCCTGCGCCACCCGCTCCAGGCGGTCCCAGTCCCGTCCGGTCAGGACGGTCCTGGCGCCTTCACGGGCGAAGCACAGGGCAATGGCCCGGCCTATGCCGCGGCCCGCGCCGGTGATGAGCGCCACATCGCCTTCGAGCAACATTCGTTGACCGCTCCCCTTGCCACAATTCGTTCTTACAGGCCTTATATCACACCATGCAAGCCTGATTGTGAACTAACCCATGGTTGCCACGGAAAGCCATACGCGAAAGGAGTTACATCCGCAGGTCCAGCCGCGGGTTGAGGAGGCGTTCCGGAACGTCGGCGTTGTACATGAACTGGACCAGCTTCCGGTGCAGTTCCGGGGCTTGGGCTCGATGACGGCGATATGTCGGGCCATTGGGACGGAGTAATGGTGGTCCGCCGTTGCTGGTTTTAGACCCTTTGGTGGTGGTCCGGATCTTGGGAACGTGGCTCCTCACGGAGATCCCTGTAGTCAGCGTTTCGTTAGGGTTCACGTACAACGGCTGGCCCGTCGAGTTGGTTCATTGCGCCCGCCTCCTCCCGGAAGTCGTGCTGCCTATTGTCGTTCCGGCTGCGAGATGGTCACGGTTGATCCTCACCGGCGGCTTCACCGACCTCCTCGGCGTACAGGAAAACGCTCGTTGGCGGTCGGAAGGGATCCGGGTGTAACGCCGACAGATAGTGAGACCATGTAGCCCTCGCCGTCCTCCGTCACTTGCCCGATCAGAGAGCTGGCCACCGTATCGCCGGGGAAAATGCCGTCGTCGTCGTTAGTTACGGGATGCAGACCGCGCACTGCGTAGGGCTCTGTCTGGTAGACGGCCTCGGAAACGAAGTCGGGAAAGTAGAACTGCGAGGTCACCAGATGCTCTTCATCAGTGTAGGCCATAAAGTGAATGTGCACTGCCCTGGTGGGGTACCAGCCGGGGTAAATGGTCTCGAACTCGGCGACGCCGTTGGCGTCGGTGACCTGCTTGCCGCGTAGGAAGGTCTCGCCGGTGGTGTCGTAGCTCTGATCGGGATAGCCGGAGTACACGCCGGAGACATTCGTATGCCAGATGTCGATGGTCGCACCGGCAATCGGCTCACACGAACCCGCCTCGACGAAGCGCAGGGAGACCAGGAGGGGTGTGCCGGGCAGGCCCTCTGTGATATCGCGGCGGAGCTCGCCGGTGTCGAAGTAGTAAGGGCCCTCGGTCTGGGACGGAGTCTGGACACAATCGACGAGTCCAACAGTGTTCGTTGCTCCTGGGGCGGAGACCGCCGTCTGCGGCGTGGGGCTGGCGGAGGAGACCGCCGCCTGTGGCGTGGGGCTCGCCGGGGAGTCTTGGACAGGTGAACCTGGCGGCACACTTGTGGCGGAGAGAGCGTCGCCACCGGTGGAGTTTTGGGAGTTGGAACCACAGGCCACAATTATTAGCGCCGCCGTTATCGTTACCACGAGGGCCGGGACCCTCTCGGATATCAACTCATCTCCATGATCTTCGATTTTCCGGGCGAACCGTTGGACTGTGCACCCAGACCAATGGTCGCCATACCCAACGCCAAGCCTATCGGTACTAGCACCCCCGATGCGGGGATTGGCACGTGACCAACGGAGCCGTTTGAAACCTCCCACAAACGTGCCCCTGTAGACATCGTTTCCCAGCGCTCGGTGTAACGTCCATCCAGCGAGGCTGTGATGTAGTTCTCGTCAAAATGTCGCCACATGCCTAATATGGCCGCAATTATGGTCAAGACCGCGAGTAAGCGGGCGAGCTTAACCACAGCCCGGTTGGGGCGGACGAGAAGAGCAGCCAGTGCGAGCCCGACTCCACCGAGTGTTGCCCACGGTACAAGCTGCCATGCCCCGTGCCAGTGCCGATCGTAGGCTAATACCCCAGCTGTGCCGACTATACCTATCACCACAAGCAGCAGCAACGCTGCGCGAAGCGTTCCGGTAGTTCCTTCGCGGTTGATGATTGGTATCACGGCAGTTCCAGTAGCGCAATGATGCTGTCTACTACGCCGGGGGCCGGATTGTACTTCGCGAGTTCACCCCGTAGCTTGGAGTAGTCGGTGTCGTCCTCGCGGTAAGGACGGTACTCTTCCACCTCACGTGCCCACTTCGATGCGTTACTGATGCCCGCCGCTTCGAACGCCGCTGCAAGTTCCGAGCGACTGGCACTGTTGGCTGACAGCTTGACTCCTGAAGCGCCGGTTTCTGCCACCTCTGGAGTGGGTATCTGCGTCGCGGGGGATGACGGATTTGATTCGGCCGTCGGTGCCGCCCCAATCTGGGCAGGCGTTGTGGGGGTCGCCGTCGAGTCGTCAGTACAAGCGACAAGTACAGCCATAAGGGTTGATAGTGTTACGGCACCGAGGATCAGGCGAATCATCACTGCACCACTTCCTCCAGGGTATATTCGCTGGGAGTTGAATATGGAGATCGAACGCCGTTCAACCCAAACTACCGGATGAATGTGAAGATTCTTTGAAGGATAAAAATCCTTCCCGACTGACACTCAATCCTGCCGAAAGTCTTCGGTGAGTGGATACAGCGACCAACCCCGGAGCAAGGTATAGTTCTCAGTCGTGGGTGTTGACAAGACTCTGAGCGGTTTCTGTCCGGGGTTCTGACACAAAGCTAAGAAGGCTGTTGGCGGGAAGAACCGCGAGGAAGCTTGCGGTAAGTCAGTCTCATCGCGGGCTTTAATCGCGTCTTGGGCAGCTCTGTTTCCTCCGGTTTAGTGGGAGATGGGGCGATTACGTTTAATGGGTGTAGCGTGGCCATCCAACGGGGTGATCTACTACTTCGACGCAGTCCTTAACAACAGCCGTGGCGAGCCGGTCACCATACCCAACGCAGTCTGCCTGCATGAAGAAGATTTCGGCATCCTGTGGAAGCACACCGACTGGCGGACCGGGCAGGTCGAGGTGCGTCGCTCCCGTCGGCTCGTTATCTCCTTCATAGCCACCGTTGGCAACTACGAGTACGGCTTCTACTGGCATTTCTACCAGGACGGAAACATCGAGTTCCAGGTGAAGCTGACCGGAATCGTCAACAACATGGCGCTGGACTCCAACGAGAATCCCAAATATGGCTCGCTGATAGCCCCGCAACTGGGGGGCCACATCCACCAGCACTTCTTCTGTGTCCGCATGGATATGAGCGTTGATGGAGAGAACAACTCGGTCTACGAGGTGAACACCAGGGCCGAGCCCATCGGACCGGACAATCCTCAGGGCAACGCTTTTTTCGCAGAAAAGACGCTCCTGGAAACGGAGTCAGCAGCACAGCGTAAAGTCGACCCCTTCAAGGGCCGTTTTTGGCTGGTCTCCAACCCGTCCGTCAGCAACTACCTTGACCAACCGGTCAGCTACAAGCTGGTCCCAGGGGACAACATTCTTCCCTTCGCCCATTCCGAGGCAAGCGTGTCGAAGCGAGCCGGATTCACCCGAAAGAACCTGTGGGTGACACCGTATCACGACGATGAAATGTCCCCCACCGGTCCCTATCCGAACCAGCATCCCGGAGGGGACGGCCTACCGAAATGGACTGAGGCCGACCGCAACATTGAGAACACAGACATTGTTGTCTGGTACAACTTCGGCAGCCACCACATACCCCGTCCGGAGGACTGGCCTGTAATGCCAGTGATGTACACCGGCTTCAAGCTGATGCCCGTGGGTTTCTTCGATCGAAACCCGGCGCTTGACGTGCCACCATCCCACCACGCCAACGGCCACTGCCACGCGTGAGTGTCGTGCCGACCTCCGGCAACGGTAGATGGCGGAGGCTCACGGGGTACACTCAGTTAGCAACCCGCGTGGACAGGGGAGTTGAACCCGGCAGGCGTTCGTAGGGACCCGGCAGGTCGAGTTCCACTGCTATGTCTCGCATGGCAGGGAGGACCTCCTGCCCCAGCAAGCGGATGCTGGTCATCCGGTCTTCGTGGCTGACAGGCCCGTGGTGATGCCACATTGCGAATATGCCGGGCCGGATGGTCTCCATAATGTGCCTGATCTTGGGGATTATGGTGTCTGGGGTACCGCAGATTAGTTGCATATTGTCCTGCTCGCTCTGGAACCGGCCGTAAATGTCGTTGCGGCTGGCCTCCAGTTCTTCCGGCGTGCTGGCAGGCTTGAGAACCAGGGTCTCTTCTCCGCTCTCGGGGTTGACCGACACACGGGCCAGCCGACGGGTCGCCGCCTTGGAGTTGTATCCCGGCGGGAACATCCACTCGGGCCGGGCGAAGGCGTTGATACCGCCACCAAACATGAAGGCGCGTCCCAGTTCCTGAGCCTTCTCCTCGGTTTCGGCGACAACCACACGCTGCAAGTACCCAAAATTCTCCGGCCCAGACTCGTATCCTTCCTCTGCTGCAATATCCCGGTACAGCTTCACCATCTCCAGCGTCGGCTCCAGGAAGGTGGCCAGTGCCAGATAAGGATAGCGGTGGCGGGCGCACCAGACCACCGTCTCCTGGCTGACAAGGCCCGGTATCCACATTTGCGGATGCGGTTTCTGGACCGGCAACACCCACGGATTGACGTATCGGTAGTGATAGTGCTTTCCTTCAAAACGGAAGGGGCCTGGTGAGGTCCAAGCCTTGATAATAAAGTCGTGGGCCTCGTTGAACAGTTCCCTGTTATAAGCCGGGTTGGCGTTGTTGTAGATTGACTCGCTACCCGCGCCTCGCACCCATCCCGGCACCAGTCGGCCTCCGGAAATCATGTCTATCATTGCCAACTCTTCCGCCAGCCTCAGGGGGTCGGCCGCAGGAAGTGGATTGCCAAGCAGCACAATCTTAACCCTTTCCGTTATCCGGGCCAGCACCGCAGCCTCGATGTTCATCACCGCCCCCATGCAGAATGGGGTGCCGTGGTGCTCGTTTAGCATTACGCCATCGAAGCCCATCTTCTCGGCGTATACCGCCTCATCAAAGTAGGAATTGTAAAGTTGGCCTCCAACCGCTGGATCGAAATGCTCGTTGGGAATACCGAAATAGCTGGCGTTCCTGATGATCTCGTCTTCCGGAACGTCATAGTAGGGGCGCTCCGTGAACATCATGATGTGCATGGTATTACCTCCCGAGTCATGCTATTGCGCCAGGAAGTTTCGAATGCTGTCCACAAATTCAGCAGTACACTCAATCTCGGGCCGGTGCCCGCATTCGTCGAGCACGAGCAGTTCTGAACCGGCGATAGCCTTGCTGTAAGCGTGGCCTGCTGAAACCGGGACTATGCGGTCATGCTTGCCCCAGACAACCAGTGTTGGCAATCCCTGCACGCCTTCCAGCAGATGCGGGAGGCTGGGATTGTGCATGTATGGCTTCCATGCCAAGCGGGCCGATTCCGCTCGGGCGTCTTCCCAGGCCTCAAACTGGTCCGTCGTCTCTTCACCGCCGTACAGCGTCCCAAATTCCGGAGATTTGGAAGCGTCATGGACGCTGGCGTCCAGGTATGCTCTCGCCGTCACTATGAAGAGGTCCAGTATCTCCCCTTCCGGCGGCTTTATCCCGGCGGGCGCCACGAGGACCATGCGGCTGAACAGCCCGGGGTCGGCAGCGGCCATCTCGGCCGCAATCCATCCACCGAGAGAGAAACCGATAACCTGCAGCGGTCCAGTGTCCATCTCACGGAGCATGCGAGCGTAGAAACCGGCTAAGTCGCGAACGCTCATCACCCAATCCGCCCGCGGCAATTCGCCAAACCCCGGATGCACCGGAAGCAGCAGCGAATTACCCTGAGCCAGTTGTTGGTGCCAACCGAGCCAGCCGGGGTGCCCCAACTCCTCATGCAGCACCAGCAATGGTCGCCCGGAACCACCTCTGAGTAGGGCGACCAGGGTGCCTCCCACGTTGACCGTGCTTTGGCTGTAACCGTTGGAGGAAATTGGCATAGAGCAACACCTCCTTAAATCGTGTGTCCGAATTCGATGCCCTGGAATATTTGAATTGCGATATTCTTGAACGTATGGCTCATAGTGTCAAGCAATATGCTCATATCGCCCACTGATTGCAATAAAACCATCAACTCAATGGATTAAAGCTGATTCATTTCGTATACTGAATTCGTATGATGAGTCCAGAACGAGAGCGATAGAGATTCGAGGCAAGGAGGATTTTCAAATGGGCAAGGACTATAGCATCTGCGTTGGCGCTGTGGGATTTGGCGGTGGGGTCTGGCACAGCCCTGACGGCGGAGACAACTGGAACCGCATCCGCGACCCGTTTCCGTTGGGAAGCCAGGTGCGGGGCATGGCCGTCTATCCTGACAACCCGAACCGCATCCTGGCCGGGTCCGATCACGGCATCTACCGCAGCGAGGACAGCGGCGCCACCTGGGAAAAGCTGTGGTCACCAATGGAAGGCATGCCAATCTGGACATTGGCCATCGACCCGCAAGACACCGACACCATCTTCGTTGGAATCAAGCCTGCAGCCCTGTTCCGCTCCAAGGACGGAGGTCATAGCTGGTCGAAGCTGTCGGTGCAGATGGCCCAGGAATGCCATATCGGCCCGCCGATGGTTACGATGCTGATGGTTGACCCCCAGGACCACCGCACAGTGTGGGCGGGAGTCGAGGTGGATGGCGTGTACCGCAGCCTGGATGGCGGGGACACCTGGACTCACGTTGAGGGCGGCGTCCATCCTGACATTCATGGCATGGCTCTCACGCCCGGGAATTCCGGGAAGGTACTGGCGAGCACGCCACGCGAGATCTATGCAACCACCGATATGGGAGAAAGCTGGCAGTCGGTGGTTACTACGGACAAGTTCGTGCTCCCGTACAGTCGTGGCATCGCATTCAAGCCGGACGATCCCAACGTGCTCTTCGCTGCCGTCGGCGACACCGCAATCGGCAGCATCGGGGCCATCCAGCGTTCCACGGACGCAGGGGAAACCTGGGAGACACGGCCTCTGCCGGTGGAGCCCAACTCCAACATCTGGTCCGTCGTTACCCATCCGGCCGACCCGGACTTCGTGCTGGCATCAAGCCTTCTGGGCGAGGTTTACCGGAGCACCGACGCCGGTGACTCGTGGGACAAGCTGAAGCGGGAGTTCAGCGAGGTCGGGGCCATGGTCTGGACCCCCAACTAGGCTTTCGCGACGTAAGCAATTACATGGGAACCGCGCCAGCCCCGGTAGTTGCAAGCGGCCACGTACGGCCCTCTGCACTCCCGGGGTCTGTGTTTGGAGGCACGTGAAGAAACCCGGTTTGCTCAGTCCGACACGCGGTGATCGGCAACGACGCGGCCTTCCTTTAGCACCAGTTGGAGGTTGCCCACGTTCTCAATGTCGTCCAGCGGGTTGCCATCGACGACGATGAGGTCGGCGAGCTTACCCACTTCCACCGTGCCCAGGTCGTCGCCCCGGCCGCATAGCTCTGCGCCGTTCTTCGTGGCGGCCAGCAGCGTCTGCCATGGGGTGGCGCCACTCTTGACCCACAGTCCCATCTCCAGCAATGCCGAGTCGGTCAGCGGATAGACGTCCGAGCCCATGGCCATCTTCACGCCGGAGCGCAGCGCCTGCTGAAACCAGTTCCGGTGGGTATCCACCGCGGCCTCGGCGCGCACCACCAGGTCGGGGGCCAGGTTCTTCTGCTTCGCCCAGCGCTTCTCCCGCTCGGAGGTGGTCTGCGAGGGCGTGAGGTGAGTGATGCCCAAGGTGGGCACGTACCAGGCCTCGCTCTCGACGAAGAGCTGCATGCACTCCTCGTCCATGATGTAGCCGTGCTCCACCGTGTGGGCGCCCATGGTCAAGGCGGCACGGACGGCGTCGGGGTTGGTGGCGTGAGCCATGACCTTGTAGCCGCGTTGACGGCAGAGGGCGAACGTGGCTTCCAATTCTTCCTGCAGCAGGAAGGTGTGGATGTGCCGGTCCCAGAAGGGGCCCATCACACCGCCAGACAGATTCAGCTTGATGTGGTCCACGCCGTTCTTGATCTGCTCCCGGACTGCGTTGACGAATCCGTAAGGCCCGTCGCACTCGCGGGCATGTCCCGACGTAAGGAAGTGCCCCCCGGTGGTGGTGAGGAAATTGCCGCAGGCGAAAACTCGCGGGCCCTCCACTTCGCCCGAAGCAAAGGTGTTCCGCCACGCCACGTCCATGAAGTGGCCGGCGCCTCCGCAGCGCACGCCAACGACTCCGGCCTCCGTCAGGCCACGCATCAGGTTCTGGCCGAATCGCGCCGTCTGTTGGGCCACGGTGATGTTGGGGTCGGTGGCGTAGTCGGGATGAATGTGGACATCCCATAGCCCGGGCATGAGATGGGCCCCGTCCAGGTCGATTACCGCGGCATCCCCGAAATCGGGAGAGCTACTGCCGTTGGTGATCTGGGCAATCCGGCCGTTTTCGATGACGACGCTTGCCCCAGGGACAGGAGTCGGGTCCACACAGTCAATCAATGTGGCATTGGTCAGTACCAGGCTCATTTCTGCCTCTCAGGCGATCTTCGTTGGGGTTGTATTGCTGATTTGAAGATTTGGCGGCTGTGGGTCAGACAGATGAAACACACCTTGCCGGGTCGCTCTCCGCCAGGACCGGCGCCGGATGTCCGGTGTGTACGTAGTCGGCTATCAGCTTTCCGGCCATGGGCCCGCGACCGAAGCCGGATGAGGCCAGGCCGCTCACGATGTACAAGTTTTCCCGTTGTGGAATCCGGCCGATGATGGGCCTGCCGTCGAGGGAGAAGGGCATCAGTCCCGCCCAGGTCCGGCTGATGGAGTGCTGCCCCACCATCGGAAGAATCTCCGCCACATGCGCGAAATTGACCTCGACGCCGTCTTCGTCGACGGTCTTGTCGTATCCGGCGACCTCCCGGTCTCCGCCGAAGACTATCTCGCCGTCGCGGTTCTGGCGGCCGTAGAGATGCCTGGTCACCCGGCGACCGCGGACGTGGGTGAGCTCGGGCGGTGTTTCCGAGTCGTTGCCGGGGCTGTTCTTCCAATGCAGCGGCGACTCGAGCGCTGACAGCGTGTGAAAAACGCGGGGCGGCAGCGGCTCCGTGGCCCACATCTGCCCGCGGACCGGAATCACCGGTATGCGGAGGCCCAGCATCTCGCCCAGCGGCGCGCACCAGGCCCCCGCCGCCAGCACCAGCGTCCGACCGGTGTACGCCCCGTCGCTGCACTCGACACGGTAAGACCCGTCCGGCTCGACGGTAATTGCCGTCACTTCCCTGCCGGTCTGGACCACCGCGCCGTGAGCAACGGCGGCGTCAGCAAACGCTAGGGTCGCCTTGGGAGGGTCCGCCTGCCCTCGCAGGGGCAGAGACATGGCCCCCGCCAACTCGGGGTTGAGGTCCGGTTCGAGGGCGCGCGCCTCGCTCACGGTGAGCAGTTCCACGTTGTAGCCGCGCGACTTCAGCGACAGCACCTGGTCGCGGGCGTACTCAAACTGCTGATCCGTCTGGATCGCTTGAAGCGTTCCGGAGGCTCGGAACTCCATGTCGTAGCCCTGCTCAAGCTGCAGGTCCTTGAAAATCTGGAGGCTGCCCATGGTCAGGTAGGACTCCAGGTTGGGGACGTTGCCCCAGCCCGTGGCTCCGATTCCACCAGCGTTGACCCCCGAAGCTTCGGACGCAATGTCGCCGCGTTCGAGCAGGACAACGCTGCGCCCCTGTGCCGCCAGGTGATATGCGGCCGAGGTCCCGGTGATGCCTCCCCCGATTACTATGACTTCCGTGTCGGCCATGTCCTCTCCCTCACGTTCGCGATACTATACGCCGAGGGAACGGTCTCGTTCAACGATACCCCGACATTCCCGGCGGCATTCCCGGAGACGGAAACGTGAAGAAGACTATCTACCTGGCCAGCGCCTACGGGTTCTCGCGGCAGCAGCGGGAGACCCTGCTTCCGCCGATAGTCGCGGAGCTGGAGAAGCTGGGGCTTGAGGTCTGGGAGCCCTTCCAGCGGAACAACCAGGTCGATTTCTCGCAGCCCGGGTGGGCCTACCGCATCGGGCAGGCAGACAAGCGGGATGTGGAGGAATCCGACGCCATATTTGCCGTGGTCAACGGCGTGCCTCCCGACGAAGGCGTCATGGTCGAGCTGGGCATGGCAATCGCGCTGGGCAAGCCGACCTTCCTGTTCCGCGACGACTTCCGGCGGGCCACGGACAGCGAGGAGTATCCCCTGAATCTGATGGTCTACACCGGAATACCGGAGGATAGCTGGGAGCGCTACTGCCACTCGTCGGTGGAGGACATAGGCGACCCCGAAAAGGCCCTTGCCCAATGGGCCCGGCAGGAGTGAGGCGCGCAACTGCGATTATGTCACCTAGCCCTGCCTAGCGTGAACGGTACTCCGGCGAAGTAAGGGGCGAGCCATTCACTCGCCCCTTGTGGCTTACATCAAAGGGTTGCTGGCCGCGAGGATGCCGGCTTTCCCTTCGGTAGACAGGATGTTCACTGCGGTAATCGCAGAGTGGCGTTACGCCGGTTCGGCGATGAAGACTGGAATCTTGCGGGACGTGCGGCCCTGGTATTCGTCGTAGTTGGGGAACGCTTCCGCCGCGATGGCCCAGAGGCGGGCCCTCTCGGCGTCGTCCTCGACCTCTCGGACCTTCATGGTGTAGACATCGGTCTCGTCGCGGATTTCCACGTCGCCATCGGCCCGCAGGTTGTAGACCCACACGGGGTTCTTCGGCGCGCCGCCCTTGGAGGCCACCAGCACGTAGTTGTCGCCGTCCTTGACTCGCATGAGCGGGGTCTTGCGGATGCCGCCGGTCTGGTTGCCGCGGTTCGTGACGATGATAACCGGCAGGCCGGTGTCGCGCAGTGTCGTTCCCTCGGTGCCACCGCTCCCTTCGTAGGCTTCCACCTGTTCCCGAACCCAGTCGGCGGTCGACGGTATGTACTCAGCCATGTTCAACTCCTGTTGTTTCGATGCGGTTTTCCAGCGGTCTATGATAACGCGGCTTGTCTCAATAATCCAAGCAATATCCCGTTCGCTGCGCTCTTGACCGACCCCGGTAAGCCGGTCCATTGGGATGTGTAACATTTTGTAACATCGTGTCACACTTGGCAGTTGTCAACCTGTCTCAATTTCCTCCGACCAGCGCGAGCAAATGGGCACGGCACTAGAACTGCACCACCATCTGCAGCTCGGTGGTGGGACTGCACAGGGCCTCGAAGGCATTCTGTATGCCTTCCAGCGGAACGAAGTTCGTGCCGGACAGCATGTGGTCGACCGAGACCTTGCCGGTGCGCATCAGTTCCAGCGCGATGGGCCAGTCCTGGGGCTGGGTGCCGAAGGACGCCTGCATTCGCACCTGCCGGGCCATCCAGTTCGCCGGATTCACGGCGGTCGGTTCCCAGGCTATGGCAATCATCACGACCTGTCCGCCCCTTGCCACCAAATCGAGGGCTTGATCCATGGTGGAGGGAGCGGAGGCGCACTCGAAGACTATCTGTGGCCCGGCGCCGCCGGTCAGCTCCATCACTCGCGCCTCGAAGTTGGCTTCCATGGGATTCAGCACCGCATCGGCGCCGAGCATCCGGGCCGCCTCGGCGCGCCCGGGCGCAGGCTCGGAGACGATGACGGTGGTCGCGCCGGCCGCCCGCGCCGTCTGCAGGCACAGCAGGCCGATGGGCCCGGCTCCCAGCACCATCACGGTGTCGCCCAGCTTGATGTCGGACAGCCGCACGGCGTGGACGGTGACGGCGCAGGGCTCGCACAGGGCCGCCTGCTCGTCGGTGACGCCCTCGGGCACCGGCGTGGGTTCCCAGTCTTCCATCATCACGTATTCGGCGTATCCCAGTTGCCGGGCGTGTGCCCCGATGCCCATGGTGCGGTAGTTGAACCTGGGGTCTGAACGGGCCGTCGGTGGTGCGCCGTGCGGGGGATGGCCGCCGCCGCCGATGACGCGGTCGCCGGGCTTGAGGCGGGCCACGCCCTCGCCCACATCGACTATGGTGCCCATGAACTCGTGCCCCAGGACCGTGCCGGGAGGGGGCAGGTCGTACATGAAGGCGTGGACGTCCGTCCCGCAGATGGCGGAGTACCTCACCCGCATCACCACCTGCCCGGGGCCGGGCACCGGGTCGGGGACTTCCTCGACCTGCAACACCTGTTCCCCCCTGTAGACTGCTGCTTTCATTGTTGTACCTCGCTCTCATGCGTTGTGCGACGAACCGGACTATCCTGACAGGAACCGTCCGACTGTCGGGAACCATCTGGAGGTAAGTATAGCGGGTTCGCGGCGGGACGCTAATGCCAGTTGTGGGCCTCGGGCATGGCCACGCAGGGGTTGATGCCCTTCACGCCCGAGACGACGAGGCTGGTGGTGCCGTCCCAGCGGGAGACGGTGCCGCGGGCCAGTATCACCTGGCTCTGCAACTGCCGGTGGCGGCGGGCGAAGACCTGTGGCCAGACGATGAGCTGCACGTCGCCCTCCTCATCCTCGATGGTGACGAACACTGTACCCTCCTGCCCCTTGGGGTGCTGTCGGGCGATGGGCCATCCTGCCACCACCGCCTCTGCGCCCTCCTCGAGACCGTACACCGCCGTGGTGGGCAGCACGTGGCGGGCGAGGCGGGGGCGCACGAACTCCATCAGGTGTCCCCGCGGGTAGATTCCCATGACCTCATACTCCCCGGACATCTTCTCGTAGGGAGTGAAGTCGGGCAGGTCCGGTGCGCCGCTGTCCAGCGGCAGTGGCAGGGCCGCCTGGCCGTTGCGACCGGGCCGGGTGGCCAGCCCGGCGTCCCACAGCGCCGTCCGCCTGTTGGGTATGACGTCGTCGAAGGCCCCGGCCTGCACCAGCGACAGCACGGCCTGGGGCTTCAGCCCGGTGCGGCGCACGAGGTCGCCCGCCCCGGCGTAGGGGCCGCCGCGTTCCCGCTCGGTCACGACCAGCCGCGCCGATTCCGGCCCGACGTCGCGGATGAACTCCAGCCCCAGCCTCACCGAGCCGTCTTCGGGGATGCACCGCGCCGCGCCGCGATTGACGCAGGGATTCAGGAAGGGAACGCCGCAGCGCCGGGCGTCCTGCTTCAGGGTCTCCATGGGATAGAAGCCCATGGGCTGGTTGTTCATCAGCGATACGAAGAACTCCACCGGGTGGTAGCGCTTCAGCCAGGCCGCCTGATAGGCGGTGATGGCGAAGGCGTGGGAGTGGGACTCGGGGAACATGTAGTGCCCGTTCAGCTTGGCGAATACCTTGCGGGCCGCGTCCTCCGGCACGCCATTGCGTTGCGCTCCCGCGAGGAACCGCTGCCAGAGGCCTTCAATCAGGTGGCCGTTGTTGGGGCGGGCGAAGGCCCGGCGCAGCTCGTCGGCTTGGGCCGCGCTGAACCCGGCCACATCCATCACCAGCTGCACCACCTGCTCCTGCCAGACGATGATGCCGAACCCCCGGGCCAGGGCCCGCTCCTCCAGCGGGTGGTCGTACTCCCACGGCGCGTCGTGCCGGTAGCGTTCCACGAACTGGGCGACGGCGCTGCCCTGCACGCCGACGCCGGGGCGGATGAGGGCCACTTGGTACGCGAGGTCCTGCAGATTTTGGGAGAGCAGTCGCTGGCCCATCTTGAGCTGCGCCGGGGACTGCAGCAGGAACACGCCCTTGGCCTTGCCCCGATTGATCAGCTCGTACACCCGAGGGTCTCTCGGGTCGATGCGCGAGAGGTCGGGGCGATGGCCGTCCCGTGCCTCGATCATGTCCAGTGCCTCTTCCAACTGGTCCAGCACCGGCAGGGATAGCAGGTCGATCTTGGCGAACCCGGCGTCGGCCACGCTGTCCTTGTTCCAGTCCATTATGTAGCGGCCTTCCATGGCGCCGGCGCGGACGGGCACCATCTCCGGGATGGGCAAGCTGCTGAGAATCATGCCGCCGACGTGCTGGCCGAGACCGCGGGGCGCGCCCATGAGCTGCGGCCCCAGCTCGATGAGGTCGCGCCATCCCGGGGCGTCCGCCCGCTCGCGGAAGGCGGACAGTTCCCGCATCTCGTACTCCAGCGCGGCGGCGTCCTGCGAGTGAAGCTGCTTCGAGAGCAGGGACAGCTCGTCCTTCGGCAGCCCGAGGGCCTTGCCCAGGTCCTGCAGCACGCCCTTCAGCCGGTAGGTGGAGATGGCGCCGGTCAGCACGGCGAACTCCGGCCCGAACCGCTGGTGCACCCGGCGGATGAGCTCGTCGCGCAGCTGGCGGGGGAAGTCTAGGTCGATGTCCGGCAGCAGGCTGGTGTCGTCTGATATGAAGCGCTCCAGCGTGAGGTCCCACTGCAACGGGTCGACGTGGCTGATGCCGATGAGGTAGCCCACCAGAAGGGCCACCGACGAGCCACGGCCCCGGCCCGGCGGCCGCTCCTCCAGGGGCGTCTCGGGATGGGAGAGGCCCCTCTCCTCCATGATCCGCTGGGCAATCTGCACTATCTCCCGGTAGAGCAGCAGGAACCCGGCGAGATTGTGCATTTCGATCAGCCGGAACTCCTCGCGAAGACGCTCCGCCACCTTGCGCGACATAGAGCCGTACCGCCGGACGGCGGCCTCGTAGCAGAGTTGCTGCAGGTAGCTGCTCGGCGTGTAGCCCTGGGGCACGTCGGCTTCGGGCAGGGAATAGCCGAGGTCGGCGCTGAGGTCGAACTCGCAGATTTCGGCGATGTGCCTGGTGTTGCGCAGGGCCTCGGGGCAGTGGCTGAAAATCTGCTCCATCTCCGCCCCGGGTTTCAGGCAGAAGTGGTGGTTGGGACGTATGAAGCGCAGGGCCTGGTCGATGGTGGTGTTGTGACTGGCGGCCACCAGCGCGTGCTGCAGGCGGTATCGCTCCGGAACGTGGTAGTGCACGTCGTTGGTCGCCACCAGAGGCGCACCGGCTTTGCCTGCCAGCGCGACCAGTTCCCGGTTGCGTCCGGCGTCGCCCTGCAGGAAGTTCTGCTGCAGCTCCACGTAGACGCAGTCCGCGTCAAAGCACTCCAGGTAGTCGTACAGCGTCTGCCGGGCCTCGGTAGCGCGGCCCGTCTCCAGCAGCCGGGACAACGGACCGTCGCGCCCTCCGGTGAGAAGGACGAGACCTTCAGCGTGGTCGGGCAGCAGGCGTGGGTCGAGCCGCGGGTTGCGTCGGTCGGCGGCGTTGGCGAGGGTGAAAAGGCGAGACAGATTGCCGTAGCCCTCGCGGGTGCGGGCCAGCAGCGTCAGACGCGAGCCGTCGCTCAGCGCCAGCTCCCCGCCCGTGATGGGCCGGATGCCCAGCCCGTTGGCCTGCCGGGCGAAGTCCAGCGCACCGCAGAGGTTGGTGTCGGTCAGGGACAGGCAGGCGTAGCCGTACTCGACCGCCTGGGCCAGCAGTTCGTGGGTGTGACAAGCGCCCAGGCCGAAGGAGTAAAAGCTCTTGGCATGGAGTTCAATGTAGTCGTCGCGCATGGGGGTTCCGATGCTACCGTCCCTGTTGGTACCAGCAGTCATCGTGCTGGTCCCGAAACAGGGTGACCTGTCCCCCATCCTCCCGCTCCACCCGGTAATAGGTCCTGGTCAAGGGTTTCGGCAGCCACCAGAGGTCGAAGGTCCACCGCTCGGCAACCTGGGCTACCTGCCTCCACCGCTCTCCCTGCCGGATGGCCTCGGGCTGGCCGTTCCGGTCCTCTTGCACTGCTACTGGCTCCGGCGACAGCATGGGACGAATCCCGCCGCCCAGTGGGTCCAGCGGCGTCTGTACCGCCCGCATCTCCGGGGCAGGGTGCCACGGCGCCACCGGCACCACCCGGTACAGGGCGGAGGCCTTGGCTGTACGCGCCTGCAGCCGTCGCTCCGCCTCCATGAGCTGCCCGCGCCGGTCTTCCTTGACGTCCGGAAGCAGGCCCAACTGCGAACCCGACTCGCCGGTAAAACCAGACAGCGTCAGGGACAGGCCGTCTATGGGGACCTCGGGCGGCTCCGCCTCCAGCCGGCTGCGTATGATGAAGGCGGCCCTCTCCCAGCGGGCCACGCCCTCCTGGAAGTTGACCGTCTTCTCCCACGGCGCGGCACCGAACACCGGGCACTCGAGGTCGGCGCGACCCACGTACCGGCCCCTCATGGCGGGACGGGCGTAGGCGCGCCGCAGCAGGGCGTCAACCGCCACCAGCAGCATCTCCAGCGAAGTCGACGAGAAGGGCAGCGATGTCTGTTCCGTGACAGTTTCCTGGTACTCCAGCGGCATGAAGGGGCGGTCGTCGCAGCCGTTGGCCAGGCTCCAGGCCCATTCGCCCTCTGGACCGAACTGGTCCACCAGCAGGTCCAGGTCCATGGACGCCACCTGCCCCAGGGTGTGCAGCCCGAAGCGCTCCAGGCCCGTCGCAACCGTCTCGGACACGGGCAGCAGCGCGACCGGGCAGGGGGCCAGGAACGCGGCTGCGTCGGCCGGAACGACGGTCGTCGTCAGCGGCTCGCTG
The DNA here is from genome assembly GCA_963667415.1 of Dehalococcoidia bacterium. Lineage (GTDB taxonomy): Bacteria > Chloroflexota > Dehalococcoidia > Lucifugimonadales > UBA3495 > VXOI01. Next base: position 3,282,896 of record OY763410.1, read on the forward strand.
CTGCGGGCGGCCACCAGCGCCGGGAACTTCCCGTGCCCGATACCCACCTTCGGCAGCAGGTCACGGGGCGCCGCGTCGAGGAGGGCGTTCGCCAGCGGGCCTTCGCCGCCGTACAGCACTGCCAGGCCGTCCAAGGCCACGTAGGCGACGCCGAGACCGGCGTCCTCCACCCGGTCGCTCACTCCCTGCAGGTCGCCCAGTACCTGCCGGAATACCTGGCGGTAGTGGGGTTCGTCGGTTTCCAGCACCACGGCGTCGGCCTGGCGTGACAGGGCTTGTTCCAGCGGCATCCCCGTGGTGACACCAGCGACGGACGGGAAGTGGTCCACGACGACCGGTTTCGATTTGCTGCGGTCTGCGATCAGGAAGGAACGCTCCCTCAGGTGTGGGTGGCGCTCCAGTTCAGCCTTGGCACGGAGGTGGGTAACAAGAACACAGGCGACTTTCAAAACGTCTCCAAGCAGGGATAGTCAGGTGAGGAGAGTGACAGGAAACATCCTCTTCCCAACGGAATGACGGCGCGGATATTGAGGGATGGCAGTGGTTTCTGAGCCGGGGCAGGGACCTCACCGCCCCAGGGTTGCTCGGCGGTTCCCTCGCTGGTCGCTGTCCCGCAGAAGTTCACTCCATCCAGGAGGGGCAACCTTTCCGGTCAGGGTTCCTTGAGCCACTCCCAATGATCGCCCTCCCTGAGTGGCCCCGCCTGATGTCGAGAAAGGCTGGCACTGTGTATGTTATAGAACATTAATTCTGCTGTCAATGAGCCTCGTGCACTCTTGGCAGACCCGAGGGAAACCAAATGCGACCCGGGCCGTGCGACCACAAGCCTTCGTCGGCATCAGCGAGAACGTGTGATATATCGCGTCACAACAATCCGCATAGCCGTCACATCCGTAGCTATTATTGGTAATACTAATGTTTAACATTCTAAATATCGATATATCGGCAAGGATCAGCACGCGACATCAGCACGAAATGGAGGCGACAAGTATGGAATGGTCAATCCGCCCCGAAGACATATCCCCCAAAGACCGCACGGGCGTCGAGGGGTTCATAGAACGCATGGACCGGGAACTGAGAGGCGACGGCACCCCCCTCGAAGGATTCCGCTTCCTGAATTCCTCCGACGAAATGTTCAGCTACACCCGGGAGATAGAAAAGGAAGTGCGGGCCAGCCCGGACGGCGCCCGCCTGTATACCGGGTTTCAGACCGCGGAAAAGTTCCTGGCCGAGTCGAAGGTATACCACCGGCTGCAACGCGCCGGCGTGAAGGTGGCCGCCTTCGGCCGGGGAACAATGCCCGCAACGCCCGATGGCCTCGAGCGCGTATGGACGTCACTGGAACCCGACAACCGTGCGCTGGAAAACCAGTGGTTCCTCGTGTCACCCGCACCCTCTCCCATAGCATTCGTCGGCTGGGAGACCTCACCGGAGCGACTGTTCGGCAAGGGTGGCCTGACGGAACCCGACAAGCAGTTCAAGGGATTCGTAACCAACGACTGCCGGGTGGTCCAGGCACTGATATCCCACCTCGAATCGGTCCCCGCCCGAACAACCGAACCTAACCCGCAGCAACTCGAAGTTAAGGCAAGACGCATCATGGCGGTAACACGAATGGACGACGCTCCCGAGTATGCTTCTCTCCGCCGCCTTGCCGCTACAATGTCGGGGCCCAGCGACGGCACTGTGATCCTTTACGAGGTTACCGCCGCTTCATATCTCGTCAGTCCTTACCCGGAGGAAAACCGTCAGCAGTGGGTCAGGACACTCCGAGAGCCGGAACTGCGAAGACTGGGGCGATCGCCGCTGGCCAAGCAGCTCTGCGCAATCCGGTCGCAGGGGGGCGATGCCGCAGCAATTTTGCCGACCACTCACGGGTTCAAGCACCTGGCCAAATGGGCCGAACGTGAAGACGTCGACACAATCATGCTGCCGCAGGCCCTGGTCAACCCCAGCCTCTTTGACCGGCTACGCGGCTACAGCCTCAACACCCTGCTGGAACACACCAACCGCCCGGTGATTGTCGTGGAGCCGGACGGGTCAACGTGGAAGGCCCAGGCAAGGAAACGGCCGACCGAAATGGCCTGCCCGCTCCCGTAAAATGCTCTACGAAAAGAGAACCTGCCAGGACAAGTGCCCACTCCCTGCCATTTAAGGGAGTGGGCACTTCCTAATTAGCAGCAACACGTCACACCAACTAACAGACGATTGTCGTGAACGATTTCGCTCACCAGACACTGGGGCTCCCCAATTCAAAACCAACAACCGGATTCAAACGACGAAATTATTGTCCTATCCCAACTCAAGGTCGATAATAGCCGCGACGATGCCCACCAACCAATCAATCGGCCCCCAGCAATGCGAAGCAACAACTCGCGACTCACGATCCCTCGTTTGGGGAAGGGGACCAATTCAAACGGAGAATCGTGCGTGAAGAAATGACTTCAGAACGCGACGTGTTGAAATACAGGGCGGTCCAGGTGGGATTCGTAATGCGGTCCTACCGCGAGGCCTTCCTCAGGGAAGACGGCAGGCGCGGGCTGACCCAGGAAGAACTGCTCAAGAAGATGGGCCAGGTGGACGACACCTACGCCCAAAGGTTCAGCCATGCGACCGTCTCCCGGTGGGAATCCGGCACAACCCGCCCCACTGCAGGGCGGATTACTGTATTCGGCCAAGCCCTTGGCCTCTCAGAGACCGAAATTGCGGGAATGATACTCCTTGGCGGGCTCGCACCTGACTTCAAGTCAGCAGGAAACTTCATCGGGAATGTCGAATATGAGCCTTCCGACACTGAGCTCATCAGCGACTGGCACGACGAACAGCTCTCAGGAGAAAGTGCTAAAGGCTCTCTGAAACCGCTCCGGGATTTGGCGGGCTTCCTGGTATTGAAGTGCCTGCCCCTCGGGCTGTTGATAGCCGGGCTCGGGTATGCCCTGTCTTTCCTGGACTGGAGCGTGGCATGGACGCCCGTGGCCTATACCGGGCTGGGCGTGGGACTGGTGCTCGCTGTCGGATTCATCTTCCCCAACAACTCCGTCCCAATGCGAGAGTTCTTCTGGGTTTCCATGTTCCTCGTCCTCACCACACCCCTTCTCCAGTTTGCGCCCATAGTGATGGACCACTACAACTTTTACAGGATCGGCAATTTTGCCGGAACGCCCATCCCATACACCCTGGCCATGCTGCTGAATCTGGTATTGGCCTCCGTCGCAGCAGTGATGTACCACCTGCTCTGGCGCTGGCAATACAGCGAGATCGGATTCCGGCGCAACGCCTTCAAGCGGGCCGCGTGGGTGGCAATCCCGCCGGCTGCATTGGTTTACGCAGTGATCGTGGTAATTACCAACGTCTCGGTATCCATCCAGATGGCCATCCTGATTCCTGTCCTGGCATTACTCTTTGCCGTGTTGCTGCTCCTGCGGGATCCATCTCTGAAACCCAGCGAGCGAGACCAGCGGATATTGTTCCCGGCGGCAGTGGCAGCCACGATTGTGGCAACGATTCTTGGAATGGTGATAATCGTCTCGATATTCGTATCTCCCAACCATCCCATGGTCCTACCCGACCACAACCTGCTGTCCTCATGGGAAATCGATTTCGAGGAATTGGGGTATGACAGCGAGGAGGCACGGGACCGCTTGAACCTGGGCTACATGTGGCATTCCATGTCGATACTGGTCTACATGATCTTCGTGGTCGGCGGCCGGATGCTCGTGGGAATCTACCTGATGGGCGGAGACCGGGGAAGCAGCCCTGCGCCTCCAGCGAGAATCGAGAGGCCGGAAGCGGAAGAAGGCCCACTCAAAGGCAGCGACCATGCCAGCTTCGCACTATATGACACCTGACCGTCTGGGGTTGTTGCCGTGTTTCTGGAATTGGACTAGGGCAGATTTGCCCGCAGCCGTTCTTCCTGCTCCTGCAACTCGGGAGTCATGGCCTCCCCGAAATCAGACATCTCGTACAGCGGACGAATCTCGATCTCGCTGGCGCTGGGCATCGGGTTGGGGCAGCGCTTCACCCACTCGACAGCCTCGTCCATATCCTTCACTTCCCAGAGCCAGAAGCCTGCGACCAGCTCCGAAGTTGCAGTGAAGGGACCGTCGATAACCGTCCGTTCACTACCGTCGAATGCAACCCGCTTCCCCGCCGAGGACGGACGCAGACCATCTCCGGCCAGCATCACACCGGCGTTCACCAGTTCCTCGTTGAATTGCACCATGGCCTCCATGAGCTCCATCGATGGCATCTCGCCCGCTTCGCTCTCCGGCGAGGCCTTGACCAGCACCATTACTCGCAACTCAATATCCTTTAGCTCGACTCGAAAGGCGTGACGGTTCCCTGCAGACTGTTATCAGAACCCGGCCCAGCCAGGAATGGCGGCCGACTGCCGCACCCACTCCGCCATTTGCTCCTCATCCAATGCACCCTCGTAGATGTCGACCCAGCGCGCGTCCGGGTCCTTGCCGCCGCCCGGCGGGACAGGATTCAGCGACGCGCCGTTGAGGAAAGTCACCTTGATGTACCGAGCGAAGACGTGGTAGCTAACGAACCAACCCTGTCCTTCGATGCCGTAGAAGGGCGAGTTCCACCGCACCGCCTTGCGCACGTTCGGCACGTTGCGCACGATCAGCTCATCCAGCCGCCGCCCGACATCGCTCTTCCACTCCGGCATCGCCGCTATGTAAGCCTGCACCGGCGCATCCCCGTCCGCCTTCGCGATCTGCGGGTTGCCACCTGACAGGAGGCGCACCTCGCCGGTGGTGGTGTCGGGGATCTCAGTTGACTTGGCAGATGCCTTACGGGGCATGGGGTTGCTCCAGCGCTCGCTGTTATATCTAAATGCTCGCTCAAATCGCGCAATGATCTCGTATGGTGGGCCGTGTGTAACTATTCTACGAACTTTCCGCTGGACTGTCTCGATCTGAAGGGGCTACAACCGAGCATAAAATACGCCGCCACGAGGGAGTGTTAGCGGGTGATTGCCAACTGACGGTACAATCTCTAAACCCTCACCGCAGAGGAATCCACTGGCGTCGAGCGCAACCTCATTCTCGCCAGGGTCAGGAAGGAGATTGCATCTACTTGCCTAGCGACGAACTCCAAGACCTGCTGGCCCGACTATCCAGCCAGGCCCACGAACAGGGACCCCGAGTAATCTATCGCGGCGAACCGTAACGCTTCCCAAGAATCTCGTCGGGACTCTACCGCCAACTCTACGAGATTGACGACTTGGGCTTCAACATTGGCCGTGCCCAGCAACGCCGGATAGAGCTCGCGCGGCAATATGCGCCGGATCTGAGCGACGACGATATCCTGACGCGCCTCCAGCACCTGGGTGGCAAGACAAACCTGATTGACTTCACGCGCGACCTCAACATCGCGCTGTTCTTTGGCTCGTACCACTCGCCCGACAGGGACGGCCGGGTCATCTTAATGGACGAGCCGCCCGTCCCTTGCGACGGCCCTCCAGCGTTCGCTTTGTACAAGCTGGTGCCGCGCGGGAATCCGGCCACCATGACGGATGTGCAGAAGAGCGTCTGGATCGAGCCCTGGCGCGGCTGCATCGCCGAGAAAGATGTCACCATCGTCGAGATCCCGAGCGCGCTCAAGTCGGAAATTCTGTCGCACTTGCGGGTGGTGTACGGCATCGAGGCTTCGAGCGTCTATAACGATCTGTCGGGATTCATCCGCGAACAGGATCGATTCCCTGATCGAGAAGCAGAGTGGCACGCGGGGTTGCGAGCCCACCACGCGGGCCACTACGAATGCGCACTCGGCTACTTCGCCCGGTACGAACAACTTGTCGAAGAGCCGGATTCCAGTCCGGAGTTTTTCCGCGCCATATTGTACTGGAAAATCGACCGCAAAGAGGAAGCCCTTGCCGCCATGGCGAGATTTCGGAGCCTCTCCCCCCGCGATGCTCGGGCGTTCCCGGAAGAAATGGAATCGGCATACGCCGAGCTCCAGCGCGGCCCAGCGGCGGATCGCCGGCGGACCGACAGTGATGGAGATGCTTCAGCAGCGGAGGTGTATCCCGGATTCCGCATTCAGGAGGTTTCTGAGGCCGGGACACCGATCCGAACCGGCAGACACATCACGATCACTCACGAGACTGGGGCCTCGCAATGGGTGCGGCTTGAGACAGACGCAGACGGCTTCGCGAGTTTCCCGGAGCTCGCGCCGGAGGCAGGGGGAACATGGCTGCTCTCGCTGAACCTAATGTTCGAGCGCCGATACCAGGACGTGCAACTCATGGGCTGGCCAATCCGAGAGACGCTGGTGCTGAAAACGATCGACGGGAACACCACGCGTATAAGGGTGGAGGTCGAGAGCCTTCAGTACACGTACGAGCCGGACATCGAGGGGCCCTTGGTTACCTACCCCGCGCGCGCTGAAGATGCTGGCGGGTCGGGGACGTGAGGGCGGCGGTGAGCTATGGCAGGCGTGGCCGCCGGTGGCAGAGGTTCGAGGTGAGGGGATTCTGATTACGTTCCGCAGGCTGCCGCGCAACTCAGAAGACGATTGCCAAGGCAATCATCGCCTCTCTGCTGCCTCGCAAGAATCCAGTCGACCTGGGACATCTGCTCCTTCCCCTGCGTGAGCAATGTGGGTACAGACGAGCGGGGGAGGCAAGCTCCGAAGGACGAGCCTCCCAGTTCCAGCCTCTAGAGTCTTAGCCAAAAGAGGTAGGCCGTGTGGGGGTCGAACCCACGACACCCGGATTAAAAGTCCGGTGCTCTGCCGACTGAGCTAACGGCCCATGAAACAGCCCCGGGAGGGGCTCCATCCATTTTAGCATAGCACCGCTGCAGCCCTGTCCCTTCCCAGCCGGCGTTATGCAGCTTACACGGATACAAGCCGTCCACCCCGCCTTGCAGGCTTCGCGGGCCCTGTGGTAGTTTTGCGATACAACTCGGCAAGCACATAAGGAGGATGAATATGGGTTTCACTCCTAGCTACCTGGGACACGTCAACATCTACGTTCGCAACGCCAGCGATGCCCGCGACTGGTACGAATCGGTGCTGGGACTGCACACCTACGACTTCAAGGAAGGCCGCGCCGCCTTCATGTCCGCCGACCTGAACCAGTCCCACGAGATTGCCCTGATGGAAGTCGGGGAGAACGCCGACGGCCCCCGTGCCGGGCAGGTGGGCCTCAATCACATGGCGTGGCGAATGGGCAGCCTCGAAGATCTGGCAGACTTCTACAACAACCTCAAGGAACAGAACGTCCCCATCCAGCGTGTTTCCGACCACGGCCTGTCGCTGGGCATCTACATCAAGGACCCCGACGGCAACGGCATTGAGGTCTACTACGAGACCCCACGCGAGGAGTGGCACCGCCAGGACGGCCTGTTCATGAGCGGCGACCGGCCCCAGGGCAACTTCCCCGGCCCGTGGGAAGGTGACCTCGTACCCGACGGCGTGGCGGCCGCGCAGCAAAGCCGCTAACCGGCACAGGTCATCACCTGCAAACAGCAAGGGGCGCACGGTTGTGCGCCCCTGCCTCTTTTCCTGACCTTGCCCACGCGCCTACTGCACTACGGCAACAGCCTCGATCTCTATCAGCATATCCGGGTCCACCAGCCGACTCACCTCGACGAGGGTGCTCGCCGGGTAGTCCGACGAGAAAAACTCGGCACGCACCTCGTGGATGGCCGAAAAGTGCTCCGCCAGGTTGGTGACGAACACGGTCACCTTCACCACGTCGGACATCGTACCGCCGGCCTCGGCCAGCACCGACTGCACGTTCTCCAGCACCTTGCGGGTCTGGGCGTGGATGTCGCCACGGCCCACAAGCTGCCCGTCAACCCCGCGCGCCACCTGGCCCGACACGTAGACCGTCCTGCCCGTCGACACCGCAACGCCCTGCGACATGATTCCCGCCGGGACTGCGACGTTACTGCTCAGCAGAATCTCTTTCGCCATTGTGCTCCTCCCTACTTCCACTCGGCGTCGGGCGGCCAGACGTTGAAGCTGCCCCGCGCCGCGCCCTGGAGGACGGGTTCTCCGCGCATCGGCCCCATGGTCTCGATGGCCTTCAGGTAGTGTTCCGACGCCTGGTGCGCGTGGAAGGCGTCTTCATCCACGTAAATCTCATAGACCCACAGCCGGTTGGGGTCGCCCGCGTCCTGGATCACGTCGAAGCGCAGGCAGCCCGGCTCCGTGTTGGCAGCGGCCTGTGCATTGGGGAGCAGGGCCTTCACGAATTCCTCTTTGCAGCCCTCTTTGATCTGTATCGGCGCAATGATTACGTACATTTCGCTTCTCCTTTCTGTCCCTCTTGTTTCCTTCCCTCTCCGGGGCGACGCTGGCCTCCATGGCGACGCTGGAATGGGCGTTACCCTACTTCCACTCGGCGTCGGTGGGCCAGACGTTGGTGCTGCCCCGGGCCGCTCCCTGTATTCCATCGACACGGATGTCGGCCGTCGCGTCACGGAACTTGATGAAGTGCGGCGCCTGCGTGTGCGCCTGGAAGGCGGCCTCGTCGTCATACACTTCATACAGCCAGATGCGGTTCTCGTCACCGGCGTCCTGTATCACGTCGAAGCGCCGGCAGCCCGGCTCGTCGTTCACCGACCCGATGGCATCCGGGACGATGGCCTCCATGAACTGTTCCTTGCAGCCCGGCTTGATCTGGATGGGCGCAATGATTACGTACATCGTGGAATCTCCTTTCTCTTGTCGAGTCGCCAGCGCCGGTGTGCCCTGACAGGCTTGAATCGTACCTTATGGCAACCCGTTTCTCAATTGGAATTGCAACCGTGACGCCTTCGGCCCAGCGTGATACCATTGCCCGAACCGCACGGCAATCGCAGAGCAGGGGGCAGCGTCATGCCAGCCAGGACCGGGGCCGAGTACATCGCCAACATGAAGGAAAACGGGCCGGAAGTGTACCTGCACGGCGAGCGGGTCAAGGACGTCACCACCCACCCGGCACTGCGCGGCGGCGTGGAAACGCTGGCCCGCATGTACGATATGCAGCACGACCCGGCCATCCGCGACGAGATGACCTACGTGTCACCCACCACCGGTGAACGCGTGGGCACTTCTTTCATCACGCCGCGAACGAAGGAGGACCTCGACGCCCGCCGCATCATGATGCGCCACTGGGCCCGCGCCACCTTCGGGATGATGGGACGCAGCCCCGATTTCATGAACGTGAACATCATGGCCATGGCCGCCGCCGGGGACTACTTCGCCCAGAACCGGCCCGAGTTCAGCAAGAACATCAGCAACTACTACGAGCACGTGCGGGAGAAAGACCTGGTTCTGACGCACACATTGCTCAACCTCCAGCGCAGCCGCAGCCCCGGGTCAACACCGCTCGAGGACCGCACCGACATCGCTCTGCGGGTCGAGAAGGAGACCGACGCCGGCATCATCGTCCATGGCGCCCGGGTGCTGGCCACGCTGGCCCCGCTGTCGGAGGAAATCGCCCTGTACCCCACCACGTCGCACCAGCTTCCCGGCCAAGCCCCCGAACCCTACGCCTTCGCCTTCGCCCTCGCCAACAACACGCCGGGCCTGCGCTACCAGTGTCGCGAGAGCTTCGACTTCGGTCGCTCGAACTTCGACCACCCCCTCGGGTCCCGGTTCGAGGAAATAGACGCCGTCGCCTTCTTCGACCACGTCTTTGTTCCTTGGGAAAACGTGTTCCTCCTGGGAGACGTGGAGATGTGCAACAACATGCAACAGGCCACCAACCGGCACGTCCACTCCGGCCACCAGGTGGTCACCAAGAATGTCGCCAAGTGCGAGTTCGTGCTCGGCCTGGCCACGCTGATGACGCAGACCCTCGGCTCGTCAGGGCAGCAGCAGGTGCAGCAGATGATCGCCGAGATCGTCGAGAACCTGGAAGTGACGAAGGCCTGCCTACGCGCCGCCGAAGCCGATGCCGAGGTCGACCAGTGGGGCGTGATGGCCCCTGCCGAGCTTCCCCTGCAGGCCGCCCGCAACCTTTTCATCCGCATGTACCCTCGCATGGGCGAGATCATCCACCTGCTGGGCTCCAGCAGCCTCATGGCCCTGCCCACCGAGGCCGACCTCGAGGGTCCGTTGGCCGAGGAAATCAACCGGTACCTCGAGACCGACGCCACCTCCGCCCGCGACCGGGTGCGGCTGTTCCGACTGGCCTGGGATATGTCCTGCAGCGCCTTCGGAGCCAGGCAGATACTGTACGAACGGTTCTTTCAGGCCGATTCCGTCCGAAACTCCGTCATCCTGTACAACATGAAAGACCGCGAACCTCACGCCGACTGGGTGCGCCAGTTCCTCGAACAGGAATAACCCGACCCACTATCGAACACAGGTCAAGGAGGATAGCTATGCCGGAGCCGCGAGTAATCAGGGCCAGCGAGGTCGACACGCTACAGCGCGCCGATGGCGTGACCGTTGCCAGCCACATCAACAAGGAGTTCGGCGCGACGGAGATATCCAGCGGCATCACCAGCTTCGAGCCCGAGCGGTCCAACACGACCCACTACCACAACGCCGAGGAATCCGTCATCGTCATCGAGGGGGAGGGCATCCTGATGATCAACGGTGTCGAGAACCAAGTCGGCGTCGGTGACGCCGCCTTCATCACCCCCGGCACGCATCACCGCCTCATCAACACCGGCGACGGCCCCTTCCGCATCGCCTGGTCCTACGCCACCGTCGACGTCTCCCGCACTCTCGTCGACGATTAGGGAATAGGATATCCAAAATTTCGCTTTTCAGGCACCCTAGGGGTCTTGGTTGATGAGCGTCACTCTACGCACAACTTGACCGCCCGGAGACTGGACTATTGTCTCAATCTGGTCAGCCCTAATTGACGTCAAGGTAATCTCGATTCTAAATCCTTGAGCGGCATGTTGATCGCACACATAAGCATTGGTGTTGGGTGCCCAAATTGCCGATGTAACGGGACGACGCAAGCGTATTCCAACATTGTGTTCCGCGATGTTCCCACAATCGGCTACAATACAAGACACTATTGCACACTGCCCAAACTAGTTAGGATACCCGACTAGGTCTCTGCGTACGTCATCAATAATCTGCATTAGCTCATCGTAGGTACCTGGCCCGCCAAGATAGTTCCATAGCTCATCCCCTATAAGAACTTGATGGTTCATGTCCATAATTTGCTTTGTGAAGCTATGACCATAATCTTGCCTGGTTACAAATGGATTGTAAGTAAGCCCCATGAACGCCTTGGCGTTGAAAGTGCCTTGCCTATGCATCAGGGCTAAATAATAAAGCAGTTTCCTCTTGGATTCGGCTGCGATGTCCAAATTCGGTAGCGGAGTCTTTAATTCAATGAATAATGGGCCATCATGATGATCCCCTACAAATAAATCAGCTGTCACGGCTCTGGCGGATAATCCACCACCCTTAGAGTTCAAGATGTCGGCTAATTCGCTAGCATGGTTCGGCGACCTTGGGGTTGTGCGTCTTCTTGGTGGAGTTCGCAATTCTGTTACGATTTGCTCCACCATGTTAATTGCAGCGTCATTCAATTGGCCCTCAATTGTCCGTTCTAGCGATACGATTTCGAAGCGGTCACGGGAAACCGCCTCGCCTAATGCTGGATATAGCTGCGACCCCATTGACGTGACAATGCTACGCTCCACGCGAGCAGCCAAAATAGCTTCATCAGGGAAAAAGAGCCTGTGGAAAGGATATGCCCGCCTAACGCCTTCCAGCGTCCGCTGATTTAACTTGGGCAGCTGGGCTTCGACACATTCAACAAAAATCCTGTATATGTCAGACCTTGTCTCCGGTCTCATCTTCCCCTACCCCACACCAGTATACTCTCGTAGAAGTCTCCTGCCCGTCGTCCGGTTCTCCGGTTCACATGCCGTTCCAATCGGGTTTCCAATTGAAGGCCGATTCTTTCTCTAATCTCGTCATACAGGCTGAGCTTGTCGTTGACGATCACCACCATACGCCCATTTCGAGTAAGACTTTTCTTCACGTTATCAAAGGACTCGGCCATCGCGTCCACGTAAGCAGCCTTAGCTCGATTAGAATTCCCTCGTGATGCGGAACCAATTTCATCGTCGGCCTTCCACTTCAACTCCAGCAATTCATAAGCGTATCGGTGTTGTTCATGGTAGTCAATCAAGCCCACGTATGGTGGGGAGGTGATTACTAGATCGTGTGACGGGAAGTGAACCTCCCTGGTGTCCCCAGTAATAATGGATACTTCGACACTTTCACGAATGGTCGAAAACTCTCGAATCCGCTTTAAGGTATCGTAGCTATAACGGGTCAGAAATCGGGCCGCGTCCTCCGTGGGTTTGCAAATTCTGCTGTGCTTATAGCAATGATACGGTTCGGTTTGGGGCTGCTTGGGAAAATCGAGATCAAAATGCGTGGTCTGCCGTGACGACCGGGCCGCACGAGAAAGAATCACCTTCAATACGTCGCCGTAAGTGTATTTTGACAGCAAGGCCCGGTAGGCCAGCAATGACCGAAGGGCCGATGGCGCAAACCATTCAACCAAGTATCTGCTAGGATGATAGAGCGCATTGCGTTCTCCCAGAGCGAGCGTCGGTTGCTTCAAGGCTTGATTCAGAGCGTCGTGTACCTCTGATTCCAGCAACTCTAGGTCATACTGGTTGGTCTTGACCGTACTCATAAGACTATTGAAGCTGGAAATGTCGCACCCCACCGAGTTGATACCGAGGGAGGCCGCTTCCACCAAGGTAGTCCCTGAACCACTGAATGGGTCGCAAACCATTTCAGGTTGGTACTTCCGTAAAAATATTTCCACAAGCTGCGGAATGAATTTCCCGAGGTAAGGATGCAGTCTGTGAACATGCTTCGTCCTGATGCGCTCGGGAAGATCCTGCTCTCGCCAGTTTAAGTTTAGTGACTCCAACTCAGTTTCTGAGTCGATTGATCCAAAGTCAGTAAATGATTCGCCGATATACTGCGGAGAATATCCGTAAGTTTCTAAGACCGAATCAGTTTGTGCGTGGTTGCTTTGCGTTAAAGCCATCTATTACTCTTCAAAACCCGGAGATCTTGTTTCCTTATTATTACAGCCCCAAGTGCAGCATAGCGTATCCGTCACGCGAAGGCAGGCCCAGACTGCCGTCTCGTCACAGCTCCCTTCTCGTTCCCTCTGATTCCTATCTCGTTTCGCCACTGGCGGGCACCCTTCAGGAGGTAGAGTCTCTGGAATTCTAGGGAGACACTTCCCTTCCACCACCCCAATGGTCACCGTCATCGCCCATTCCCAAGGCGTGACTCATCGCCAAGCCTCTGAAAAATCTGAAACCGGCGGTTTGGGTTCGTCCAGGTTCAATGCTGATCACGCCCACCATCAGTCCCATCGCGCGCATTCCAGGTAAGCCTTGGGTTAGCTGGCTGCGATGGTAACGGACCCACCACCATTTCGCCACCACCAACTGTCATCAATTTCGCCCGCGTCTAGTCCTCCACCTCAACCACCATCTCCACCTCCACCGGCGCCCGCAGCGGCAGGCCGACCATGCCCACGGCCGACCGGGCGTGCCGACCCTGGTCGCCGTACAGGCTGACCAGCAGGTCCGACGCTCCGTTGCCCACCACGAAATGCCGCTCGAAGTCCGGGTCGGCGTTGACCATAACCAGCAGCTTGACCACCCTTGTCACCTTGTCCAGGCTGCCAACCTCAGCCTTGATCGCCGACAGGCAGTTGAGCATACACTGTCGCGCCGACTCGTATCCCTGCTCCTCCGTGACGTCCCGTCCCACCTTCCCGGGATGCAGGATCGACCCGTCAGGCATGAAGCCGATGTGCCCCGCCACGAACAGCAGGTTCCCCGTCCGAACCGAGGGCACGAAATTCGCCACCGGAGCGTTCGGTTCGGTCAGCGCCAGTCCCATCTCGCTCAGCTTGTCTTCAACAGACATCGCTACCCTCCTGAATCATTCGACGCCGGGCAAGGGGAAGGTACATAGCCTCCCGCTATCCCGGCGTTCTCTGCAACCTCGGCGTCTGACGCTAGCTTGGCAGCTTGACGATGGCCTCGACCTCGACCACCAGTTCCGGGCGGACCAGGCACGACACGCCAACGGTGGAGCTTGCCGGCGGGTTCGCCGGCCATGTCTCCAGCCGAACCTTGGCATAGTCCGCGTAGTCATCAATGTTGGTGAGGAAGCAGGTGATCTTGCAGACGTCCTCCATTCGGCCACCCGCTGCTTCGACCACCCGACGGATGTTGGACATCACCTGCCGGGACTGCGCCTCGCACCCCTCGGCGGCGTTGCCGCTGTCGTCGACCCCCACGTGGCCCGACACGTACAGCATGTCGCCCACCCGGATGCCGGGGGACAGGTTGGGATTCGGGCCCACTCCGGCAGGAATCACTGGCGTTCGTTCTGGCATGACTTTCTCCTGTTTCGTCCGATTTTATGTCGCGTAAGACAAAGAGCGCAGTTGCCTCATTGTCCCTGCGCTCTCATGGCATCCCTTCTGTCTGCGGGCCGGTTCTGTATCAGTGCGCCACCTGGGTCGCGCCGGACCGTTCCCGGTGGACAGAAATGCACCCCTTCACTCCCTCCAGCTTGGAGAACAGCTTGCTCAGCTGGTCCAGGCCGGTGACGTACACGTTGAAGGTCATGCTCGTGGTGCCGCTGGGCTGTTGCACCGTGTTCACCGTCGAAATGTTGACTCCCTCTTCCGACACGTTCTGCGTCAAGTCTCGCAGCAGTCCGATGCGGTCGTAGGCAATCATGGTCACCCGCACGGGATAGACCTGCTTGGCCTGTCCCCACTCCACTGGCACGAACCGCTGCGGCTCGTCTTCGTTGAGGATGCTGGGGCACACGCGCTTGTGCACCGTAACGCCCCGAGAACGGGTTACGAATCCAACGATATCGTCGCCGGGGATGGGGCCGCAGCACCTTCCCATTCGGGTGAGCAAGTCCCCAACACCCAGCACCCTGATGCCCGTGGTGGGGCTCGACAGCGGCAGGTCGGTACGCCTCTGGGCCAACGGGTGTTCCGGCTCCTGTCGCGCCTCCGCCAGCCTCTGCGCCAACTGCCCTTCGCCGACACCTCCCGACCCGAGGCTGGCGAGCAGATCGTCCATCGTGTCGTACTTGAACAGCGCCATGATCTCGCTGTCATCGAACTTCTGGTTGAGGCGACGCAACTCCCGGCGAAGCAGTTCCCGGCCGCGCTGGATGTTGATTCCCCGTTCCTGCCTCCGGAACCACTGGCGGATGCTCTGGCGTGCACTCGCCGAACGCACGTAGCCGCGATTGGGATTGAGCCAGTCGAGGCTCGGCCCACGGTCGGACTTGGTGCTCATCACTTCCACGGTGTCGCCGTTCTGCAGCGCCGTGTCAAGCGGCACAAGCCGCCCGTTGACCTTGGCGCCCACGCAGCTATGTCCCAGCTCGGTGTGGATCTTGTATGCGAAGTCCACAGGCGTGGACCCTGCGCTCAGTTCCACGATTTTACCCTTCGGCGTATACACGAACACCTGGTCCCGGAAGATGTCCTCTTTCACCGACTCGATGTAGTCCTCGGTGCTGGAGGAGTCTCGCTGACCTTCCAACAGTTTCCGGAACTGGCTCATCTTCTCTTCGAACTTCTTGTCCCTGGAGCTGCCTTCCTTGTAGCGCCAGTGAGCGGCTACTCCATACTCCGACACCTGGTGCATGGCTACGGTCTTGATCTGCACTTCCAGGTGCGACCCGCCCTCGCATACCACGGTCGTGTGGAGGGCCTGGTACATGTTCTCCTTGGGATTGGCGATGTAGTCGTCGATCTGGCCGGGGATGGGGTGCCATAGCTGATGCACTATGCCCAGCACGCGGTAGCAGTCGGCTTCGTGGTCCACCAGGACTCGCAGGGCGAACAGGTCGTAAATTTCGCTGATCTGCTTGCCTTGGGCCTCATACTTGCGAATCTTGCGATAAGTGCTGTAGATGTTCTTGGGACGTCCGGAGACTTCAGCACTAATATCCTCTGCTTCCAGGCCCTCCTTCAGAAGATCGGAAACCTGGTCAACGTAGGCTTCGCGCACGACCCGCCTGGCCGAGAGCATCCGGGAAATTTCGCGGTATTTCTCGATGTTCAGGTAGCGAAATGCCAAGTCTTCCAGCTGCCACTTTATTTCCCAGATGCCCAGCCGGTGGGCAAGAGGGGAATAGATGTCCAACGTTTCCTGGGCGATGCGCCGCTGCTTTTCGGGAGGAAGGGCATCCAGCGTCTTCATGTTGTGAAGACGGTCCGCCAGCTTGATCAGGACCACCCGAATATCTTCGGCCATGGCCACCAGCATCTTGCGGAGGCTCTCGGCATAGAGGGTGTCGGAATTGTTGAATGCCCCGTTCATGCCGTTGGGCGGCGCATGCATGCGTGTATCCAACTGCGTCAGCTTGGTGACGCCGTCAACCAGCTTGGCAATCTCCGGGCCGTACCTGTCTGACAGTTCATTGAGGGAAACGTCGCAGTCTTCGACCACGTCGTGGAGCAGAGCGGCCGCGATAGCCTGCTCATCCATTCGCAGGTCGGAAAGAAAGAGGGCGATCTCAAGTGGATGCGCGATGTAAGGGTCGCCGGACTTCCGCAACTGACCCTCATGGCTGCGGTCCGCAAAGACGTAGGCGTCTCTTATCAGCTCAGTGGCGTCCTCCGGCAGGTAGGCCGACACGCCTTCAATAAGCCTGTCTATTCCCTCTGTAGTCGCTACCCCAATGTGGATACCCTCGAATGCAGATTCATTCCGCAGCACCCTTTCTCGAATGCGCGCCCACCAAGGAAGAGAGTCTAACGGCTGCTTCCTATTTCGCTGTGAAGTTTCGTCTGATATTCCCGGCGGGCCATCGTGGGCTGAGCCCGCGACGAATTTACGCCTTCATATATCCGAAATCCTCAATACTAAATATACCATCGACCAGGGTTTTTTGTAACGAAAATTTCATAACTCCGGTCTCTTTCCCGGTTTTTGCCTCCGGTTCAAGTCTCGCCGATGTCGAAGACCCCGTATTCCCGCTCCAGCAATCTCCCCGCGCCTTCACTGCGATTCCTGCGGCCTTGCTCCAGGTCAATCCTGCGACATCTGCCTCGACAGTTCGACTGCCGGGGAGGCTTTGTGACACTTTCTTATTGTCAGCAGTGGTCGCAACTCTGTACCATTGGAATGCGTGCCCGAGCGGTCAACCCACGGTGGTATTGTCGCAGGTGTCACGCGCCGACAATGCGAGCGGAAATGAGCGGATTTGAGCGGCTCTCGGAAATTTCCGCCCGATGACTTCGACTCCAGCGAACCGCAGCGCCCCATTCTCCCCCAGAGGAAATAGCATGAACGAGTCCAATAGCAGGGTGGGAATCTTCTCCTTCGAAGTTGACACCTCCGCCGACCCGGCCGTGCTGGCCAAGCGCGCGGAAGACCTTGGGTTCGAATCGTTCTGGGTGCCGGAACACGCCATACTGCCGGTGAACACGTCGTCCCCGTATGCCGGTTCCGCAGACGGCGTGATTCCCGAGGAGTACGGGCGCATTGTCGACCCCTTCGTCGCCCTGGCTCGGGCTTCGGCGGTCACTACTCGCATCAAACTCGGCACCGGCATCTGCCTGGTGCCAGAACGCAACCCGCTGCTGCTTGCCAAGGAAATCGCCACCCTGGACCGCTACTCGGACGGTCGCTTCATCTTCGGTATCGGTGCCGGGTGGCTGCGCGAAGAGACCGAGATATTGGGCGGCAACTTCGACCATCGCTGGACCCAGACTCGCGAGTCCATAGAAGCGATGAAGCAGCTCTGGACTCAGGATGAGGCCGAATACCACGGCCGCTACTACGACTTCCCGCCGGTGAAATCCGTGCCGAAGCCCGTACAGAAACCGCACCCGCCGGTCTACCTCGGCGGCAAGGCGCGCAACGTCTTTCAGCGCGTCGTGGCCTACGGCGACGGGTGGATGCCCAACCGCACCTCAGCGACCGAAATCCGTGCCGGCCGCGCCGCCCTCGACGAGCTCGCAGAGTCCGCCGGACGCGACCCGGCGTCCATAGAAATCCTCGCGTTCGGCTTCGGCAACCAATTCCGAACCCGCGAGGAGATCGAGGAGCTGGTGGACGCGGGGGCGGACCGCGTCACCATCTGGCTGAACAACACGGAAGGCGACGACGCCGTCGCCGAGATAGAGGAAATTGCCGCCGCGGTTCTCTGATGCTGAGGATCACGTGGCCGGTACAGCCCTCCCAACTACACTGGCAGCGGCGGTTCCGTGATCTCGACGGGCAGCCCCACCTCGAACGCGTTGATGTTGAAGGCGAGGCAAGAGTAGTACCCCATCAGTGTCGTCAGCTCCACCAGGCCCCGCGTGCCGAAAAGGCTCATGGCATCGTTGAAGGTACCCTCGCTGACGCGGTGCGTGCGGAAGAACTCCCGACCGTAGTTGATTACTGCCGATTCCTCTGGTGAGAGGTCGGCTAGGTCGGTCTTGTCCCGCAGCCCGTCAACGAGCGCGTCGCTCAGGCCGGAACGGCGGCCCATGGCGGCGTGGGCGTTCCAGATGAACTGGCAGTCCATCTCGCGCGCGGTAACCAGCATCCCCAGCTCCCGAATGTTGGCAGGAAGGCTGGACTCGTCTCCCCGAAGATATGCTCGCAGGTGCTCCCCGCGCTTGATCAGTTCCGGCACGTGAATCATCACCGACAACGGTCCCGCGTCGGGTATGCTGCCTCGCTCCGCCACATACTGGTCGAAGGCCTCCACCTGGTCTGCCGGTACCCCGTCCCTGCTGGCTGTTTGAATTCTGGTCACTTTGCGCCTCCTTAGGATCTGAGCTTTCATCGTGTGTAATGACAACGACGTTCAATGATATCAAGATAGCGTTCCAATCTAGGTGGTTTTCGCCATCCAGCTCTTCATTCCCGCGATCGGGAATCTAAGCCCCGCATTATCCCTGTACTCACCACCTGTCCCCAAACGATGCCCTGCTGAATTCTCCCCCTTGCCTCCAGCCATAATCTGTCGTACAATTGTTCTGATGAAAGTGACCCTGAACCACCCGATTTGGCCTGTCTCAATTAAGGACCGAAATGAGCCGGTTTTGTTACACAACGTTACAAAATGTTACACCGTCACGTGAGGGCCTCCAGATGAGACAATGAGACTGATCTCTCCCGACTTTCATCCAACCAAAGGAACGGGGTTTCGTTCCATTCCGTCTGCCCGACGATTCGGAATCCGAACTGCGAATGCCGCAATCCAGCGACGCCTGATCGACGGGACAACCTGGTGTGGAACGCCGCCTGAAATCAACGGCTCAATTTTCCGCCATGTCCGGTGGAGTATAATATTCTGACTATGGGACTGGGATATCAACGCCAAGCGCTCCACGCGTCCAGGTTGTTAATGCCCTTCAACACGTGAGCCACGGCGGCGGCAACAAATACCTGGTGTTCGGAGCGTTGGCGATCGGGCTTTTTGCCTCAGTCGTCGATCACGGCAGCGTCATTGTGGCGCTGCCTTCCGTTGCCCACGACCTGCGCATCGAGCTGCCCAGCGTACAGTGGGTGGTCATCGGCTTCGCCCTGACCATCAGCGCCCTTCTGCTCCCCATGGGACGTCTGGCGGACATGATCGGCCAGAAGCGCGTCTATATCCTTGGCAGCATCATCCTCATGGTGGGGGCAGCGGCCGCAGGATTCGCCCCCAACCTCGCGACGCTCCTGTTGGCTCGAGTACTCCAGGGTGTCGGCGCCGCCATGACCCAGGGCACCGGCATGGCAATCATGACGTCGGTGTTCCCGTCGAGCGAGCGCGGTCGCGCCATTGGCCTGCTGATGACCACTGTCGGAGTGGGAGCGGTGGCCGGACCTGCCATCGGCGGCTTCGTCGTGGACCTCATTCACTGGCGGGCGGTCTTCTTCCTCAATATTCCGCTCGGTCTCCTCGGAGTGGTCGCCACCCTCTTGGTGTTGCGACGATGGGAGTCTGACCGGGCTTCCCGGGGGAGCAGCTTCGACTGGACGGGCGCATTCCTTTCCACCGGCGTGCTCGTGGCGCTACTGCTGGGCCTGACCCTGGCGGTGAATCGCGGCTGGCTTTCGGTGCCCATCCTGGCCGCTTTCATTCTCTCCGGCGGCATGCTTGTTGCCTTCATCTGGTGGGAGCTGCGCACCGCCACCCCGATGTTCAACCTGCGATTCTTCCGAGACCGCGTGTTCTCTTTGGGAGTATCCGCGGCGTTCTTCACTTTCTTGGGGCAATCGTCCGTGCTGTTCCTGATGCCCTTCTACCTCCAGAACATTCTGGGCTTCAGCCCCAAGGTTGCCGGCCTCGTGGTGATGCCAGGCGCTCTCTGCATGGCCATCATGGGCTCGGTCAGCGGCACCCTCTCCGACCGGTTCGGATGGCGCTGGTTCACAGTCGGCGGAATGGTCTTCTCCGTGTTGGGACTGGGGATACTGAGTCGCGTAACTGAAACATCGCACCTGTGGGAGGTTATTCCCGGCCTTGTGCTGGTCAATTGCGGCATGGGACTGTTCTATTCCCCCAATTCAAGCTCGGTCCTGAGCGCCGTCGAGCGGGATAGCTACGGCGTCGTCTCCGGCTTCCTCAACCTGGTGCGAAACTCGGCCAATGTTATCAGTCTGGCCATAGCCACAACCATCGTGACCGTGACCATGGGTTCCCTCGGATTCGACCCCAGCCTGGAGGCCGTGCGTAACGACGCCGTGGAGGGGGTCCGAGGCGCGTTCACCATCGGAATGCGCAACGCCTTCTACGTCCTGGTGGCCCTCGTGATTGCCTCTATGACCGTCTCCTTCCTGCAGGGACGCCCCAGGACCTCGCAGGCGTTGCAACAACCGGCCCCTCAGTCCGGCGACTGAACGGCGCGCTGCCATATCGACGAAAAGAAAGCTCGCATCGAACGGATCGATGCGAGCGTGGATTCCGGATCCTGCCGCTTCCAGACGCACGGCAGGTCGCCGCAGCCGGTCGCAGAGGTCAACCAGAGGCGATCACTGTCCCCTACCCTGGCTGATGTGCGAAAGTTCCTCCTCCACGATGCGGACCACCAGGTCGTCCAGTTGCTGGACCGTATACTGGCCAACACTGTGGGAAGTTGTCGGAGCCCCGCCTTCGTCGTACAGCAGGAATATGAACTTCCCCATCGTGTGCTGGGCAATCTGCCGGAAGATGTACTCACCCTGGTCGTCCAGCCCGCTGGAAGCGATGGGGAAGATCTTGATGCCCAGCCGGTTCGCCTCCATCATTTCTTCCGAGTAGTCATAGTCCTGCGCATAGTCAAGATGCGGAGGCGCGTCGGCCACCAGGAACACCAACCGCACCGCGTCCTCGTGCCTCCAGTCTGGATCGTCTATGGCCACGTTGAGCGCTTCGTTCAACGACTCCGGGTAGTCTCCGCCTCCGCCCGCCTGCACTCCTTCGATATTCCGGATGAATCGCCTGACGTTCGAATTGAAATCGTACATTCGGGTAACGTATTGGTCTCCACGGTCCCGGTAGGTCACCATCCCGAAACGAAGGTCCGGCCTGGACGGCAAATCGTTGATCCGCTCGGATATGGACAGCAGCGTTTCCTTTATCCGCTCAATCTCATCCGACATGCTTCCGGTGGAGTCCACAAGGAACAGCAGGTCCAGCGGAGTCCTTCCACTCTGGTCCCTGGAGTCCAGGTTAAGCTTGACTATCCACTGGTCACCGGAGTGGCGTTCCGCATCAAGGTACTGGCTCTCCCCATCCTTCTCGACGTACACCCGGAACAGCCCTGCGCCTCCCGTACGGCTGAAAGCCCTTGGGAAGAATTGGGTCTTCCCGTTCGCGTAGGTACGGCCCTCGAACACGGTGTCCCGGTCCGTGGAAACAAAGACATTCGCATTCGGCACCGGGCGGTTGCCCCGGTCCAGCACAGTGATTGTGTAGCGTTCCGTGACGTCCACCTCACGGACCCGCGGCCCTCGGTAGTCGCGGCGGTAATCGAGGTAATCTTCCCAGCGTTCGTTGTCGTCTACTTCCCCGGCGTTCAGGTCACTCTGCCTGGGTTGGGCGGACTCGCGTCGCCCTGGTGGCGCGGGATCAGAACCGGAACTCGGCGCGAGTGGAGCGACCGAATCCGAGGTCTCCCTCTCCTCCGATGCCATGGCCGGTGCCGCCGTGGCCGCGGGGGCCGCAGTCGACCTCGACGACTCGGAGTACCCGTTGCGGTCTGCCTCTTCCGCAGCGCCGCAAGCGGCCAAGGCGGCCGTCAGGGTCAACAGGGACAATATCAATGCAAGAACTCTCCACATACTCGCCATTTCATCACCTCTATTTCTGGATTATCCGGCGACTCCCGGCTTTCTGCCGCAAGCCCGCCTCGCACCTCCAATCATCGGCGATTCGAGGCACAACTCAAGATTCAGTTGTGTATCATTCGGCGATATTTCCGTGGCACTAATGTTACAGTTGGCGCGATTATCCCGCTCACCGGATACGAGATGGCCGATTTTGCCCGTCGCCAATTGTCGACCTGTTATTTACTCAGGCTGAGCGAATCTTGGTCAAAAGATTGCTCTTGTTCCGCTTTCGACTGCCCCGGTAGGCCCTGAAAAAGCCCTGCAAATCCGCGGCTGCCCAGCACAGAATCCGTGACGGGGTATAATGTCACCAGGAGTTATGGCAAC
The DNA here is from genome assembly GCA_963667415.1 of Dehalococcoidia bacterium. Taxonomy (GTDB): domain Bacteria; phylum Chloroflexota; class Dehalococcoidia; order Lucifugimonadales; family UBA3495; genus VXOI01. The sequence goes on from OY763410.1 coordinate 3,305,524, forward strand.
CCAACAATTGAACGATTTGAACTCAATCTACAGCGAGAGCATGAATTAGCTGATGCTACAGTGAAGATTTCCAGCCATCTTTCTTCACCAGTCACTCACTAGAAGGTTCCCCCGTCTCTTCCAGACTTCCGCTCTCGCAAGAGGTGAAGTCTAATGATCAAGGTTCTCCTGATCCTGGCCGCCATAGCGGCAACAGTAGGAATAGGCTGGCCGTTGGCCAGTTCAATGGCCAGTGGCGGCCACAACGAAGCCACCCGCCTGGTCGAGGCCGCCGACCGCACGCAGAACAAGGCCCAGTCTCTCAGCCGTTCGTACAACGACCTGATCCCTCCTCCGGATTCCGTATCCGTCGCGTCCAGCGATTCCCAGCGCCGACAGCAGGGCGGCGACGGATCACCCGGCTCCACAGAAGAAGCGACGCCCACCCGCACTCCAACCCTTACTCCGAGCGAACACGCGGTGAAGGACGCGTTGGACTTCCTCAACCGCGCCCAACAGGAACTGGAGCCCGGCACTACGGAATACCTGAACGCCGTGAATCTGTTGAAGCAATCTTGGGACCCGCGCTACGCCCACGCCGTGGATGAGTTCCGCCGCTTCAAGCGCCGCGTGGAGCACGCCCGGGATATGTCCGACGAATACATTTCGATTCAGCAGAGCCTGACCAGCAACATCAGCGATGCGGCGGTACGTGAGCGGCTCCGTCAGGTTGACGCCCAGGAGAGCGCCCTAATCTACCAATGGATGTCCCAAGCGAACGATGTGCTGTCCCAGGCCGAAGCCATCAAGGTCAACCTGGACGACATGAATATCCGCATCACGAAGCTGGAACTCTCAGCCACATTTGCGTCGGTCTACGAAGGATTCCACGAAATGCCGCTGGCGCTCACCACGCTGAACGGTGAGCTTGCCCGCTTCAAACAGGAAACCGAGCGAATTTACCAGGTCTTCGGACCCAAGGCCGCGCAGTAGGAGCGCTGGTAGATGCAGCCTGGCAGCGGAATTGGTCAATCCCTGATGGAAGCCCTGCGCAGCGTCTATCTATGGCGCAATCTCATTGCCGTTGGCGGAATTGCCAGCCTGATGCTGCCGTGGGCATACCTGGACGGCTCCGACTCATCGCTGAGCGGTTCAGAATTGATTGCCTACACCTTCGTTACCGGCGACGAACGCTGGGAGATGATAAAGCAGTCTTTCCTCGGCTCGATGGCCCTGTTCCTGGTTCCTCTGATAGTCGCTGTGCTGTCCATTGTCGTGTTCGTGAAGACATTCCGCGAGCAGCATTCCATCGGACTCAACGCTGCGGCGGGGCTGCTGCCCGCCCTCATAGTCATCTTCTCTGGCGGCGTTACCAGCAGCGAGCACCTGCTGGCCGGTCGGCTCGTCTTCCCAGAACCCGGCGTCATCGTAATGTTCCTCTGCCAGGCCGCCCTCGCGGCAAACAGCCTGTGGCGGTAGCAGGGCCACCCTTTCCGCCACAAAGCCGAAACTCGGTACAGGCGCTCGTTATGTCTGACGATAACGGTTTACGATCGGCAGCCTGCGATCGCGCCCAAACGCACGGGGTGTGATCTTCACTCCCGGCGGAGCTTGGCGGCGCTTGTACTCATTCCGGTCCACCGCGCCTATCACCTGCCGCACGACAGCCGGGTCATGCCCCAGCTCCACCATCTCGGTGAAACTCCGATCGTCTTCGACGTACGCCTGAATTACCGGGTCAAGAATCTCGTAGGGCGGAAGGCTGTCCTCGTCGAGCTGTCCTTCACGCAACTCGGCGCTGGGTGGCTTGTCAATGATGGCCTGGGGGATGACCTCGTCGCAGCTCCCAAACAGTTCTCCATGGCAGTTTCGCCATCGGGAAAGCTCGTAAACCGTCATCTTGTGTACATCTTTCAGCACCGCAAAGCCACCGGCCATGTCCCCGTACAGCGTCGCGTAGCCCATTGCCATTTCCGACTTGTTGCCGGTGGTCAACACGATCCAGCCGAACTTGTTGGAGACGGTCATCAGCACGTTGCCCCGAATGCGGGCCTGCACATTCTCCTCGGCCACGTTTTCCGCCGTACCGGCGAAGCGTTCTTCCAACATCCCGGAAATGGCTGTGTGGGCCGGTTCAATGGGAATCTCCCAGAACTCGATTCCCAGATTCCGCGCCAGGTCTTCCGAGTCTTCCACGCTGCCTCTCGATGAGTATCGCGAGGGCATGGTAATGCCAAGCACGTTCTCGGGACCGAGGGCGTCTGCAGCCACCACCGCAGTCAGGGCCGAGTCGATTCCACCGGACAGCCCCACGATCGCCTTGCGGAAGCCTGTCTTGTGCAGGTAATCGCGGGTGCCCATCACCAGGGCGCGATAGATCTCCTCGACTTCATCCGACTCTCCGGTTTCCTCTTGGGGTTCCAGCGACAGCCGGTTCACGTCGACACTGAAATCCGGAACGCGTACAAACTTTGGCGAACCCACGGCCGCCTGGGCCTCTTCGAATTCGTCTCCGGCAGCAGGGTGGGGCGGCACGGCGTCAAGGTCAATGTCCACCAGAATCATTGCTTCCTCGAAAGCAGGCCCGCGAGTCAGGACCCTTCCACGCGGGTCGCACACCATGCTGTTACCATCGAAGACCAGCTCATCTTGACCACCGACTGTATTCAAGTAGGCAACGAACAACCCGTGTTCGCTCGCCCTGGTCCCCACAATACTGTCGCGTCTGTACGCGCTCTTACCAGCGTGAAACGGCGACGCGTTAATGTTGACGACCAGCTCAGCGCCTGCCTTCCGCTGCACCGACGTGGGGCCCACCTCGTACCAAATGTCTTCACAGACGTTTACGCCGATGCGAACTCCACCGAGGTCGTACACGGGGCAGACGCTGCCTTTTTTGAAGTAACGCTCTTCGTCGAAAACTCCGTAGTTGGGCAGGAAAATCTTGTCGTAGGCATCAATCAGTCTGCCGTCGAAACCAATCGCCGCGGCGTTCGTTATGCCTGCCCCCAGGTCGTGCGGGTCCAGGGGCCGGACGTATCCCACAACTACCACGATTCCGTGGGACTCATCTACCACCCGTTCCATCGCTTCGACGTTGCCGTCGACAAATGACTTCTTGAAGAGGAGGTCTTCGGGAGGGTAGCCGGTTGTGGCTAGCTCAGGAAAGGCCACGAGGTCCGCTCCACAATCGCGCGCGCGGCTTGTGTAATCCAGCATCCGGGCCGTGTTGCCCGAAAGGTCTCCGACCGTCAGATTAAGTTGCGCCAGCGCCAGGCGAATAGTGCGGGCCATCTCAAAGCCTGATTCGAATTTCGCTAAAGTATAACACCCACATCTATTGCCACTGTGGCGCGGTGTTTCGCAGGAAGCCTAGGCCGCTTCCGCCATTTCGCCATTGCCGATATCGTATTTTGGAGGCGATGTTACACTAGGCCGAATTATTCCGAGGCTAGGACGAGGCGATGCTCAGCGGAGCCGGCGCAAGGGCGCGACTGGCAGGGAAGCTACCCGTTTACTACGGGTGGGTAATCTTCGCCCTCGCCAATCTCCCAAGCTTCGGCGCGAGGCCCGTGGCGTCTGTTGCGGTGCTGTCGGTCTTCCTAGTTCCAATGACCGAAGCATTCGGTTGGTCCCGCGGCCTGTTTTCCGTTGCGGTGAGCCTCGGCGCTGTCTGCGGGCTGGTAATGTCTCCCTTCGCGGGAAGGCTGATCGACCGCTACGGTTCCGGGCTTATCCTGGCCGGGTGCTCCGTCGTGGTGGGCGTTTGCGCTCTGGGGCTGTCGCTCGTAACGCACGCATGGTCCTTCTACGCGATCTACATTCCCGGACGTGCCGTCTTTTCGAGCCCTCTCGAGTTGAGCACGACCACCGCGATCAGCAACTGGTTCATACGACGCCGTCCTATGGCCCTGGCCTGGTTCGGAGCCGTGCAGGGAGTCGGTCTGGGGTTGCTGCCATGGGCGGCTGCCAGGCTGATCGAGGGCTTCGGATGGCAATCGGCCTGGGTCGCGCTCGGCGCGTTCACCCTGGCCACGGGCGTTTTGCCCCCACTGCTCTTGATGGCCCGCCGACCTGAGGATATGGGACTGGCCCCTGACCCCATTGGCGACGAACCCACGCAATCCCAGTCCTCCGATTCCTCTGCCTCCCCATCTAACAGGGCGCCAATCTGGCGAGACGCAGACTACACGGTGAAAGAAGCTCTGCGGACCCCAGCGTTCTGGATTTTGGCTTTCTTCTCGATGGTCGGGTTCATGGCGCAGGCCGGAGTAAGTCTGCACCAGGCTGCGCACTACGTCGACGCCGGAGTATCCCACGGGCAGGCAGCCCTGGTCGCCACCGCCTTCGCGCTCGGACAAATTCCCGGCGGCATGATCTGGTCTCCGGTGGGACGCCGTGTGCCGGTTCGAGTGATGCTCGCCATCTCGGCCATATGGTTAGCTGGCGGAGTTTTTGGCATCGGCTTCTCGCACCGGCTGGTTTGGGGAATCGTGTTCGGATTCCTGTTCGGCGCCGGAGTGGGCGGACTGCACACCCTGTTGCGGCTGGCCTGGGCCGACTACTACGGGCGAGTCCACCTAGGGGCGATTCGCGGGCTGACCCTTCCGGCGCAGATTGGCGGGCAGGCCATCGGCCCCGCGGTTTCCGGCTTCATGTTCGATTCCAGTGGCGGCTATCTCCTGCCCTTCGTCATATTTGGGTCCGCAGTCGGCCTGTCCGCATTCCTCGTGCTGGCCGCTGTGCCACCCCGCAGAGATGCCTTCCAAGCGCCGGTCCCTTCCTCCTAGATCATCGAGTAGTCGGAAGCCGACCGCCGTACGACGTTCCACGTCCCTACGCTTGTGCTTGCTAAGCCCCCTCAGGTGGAGGGCGGAAGGTCGGAGCGGTTGAGCCCGGCGAGGACTTCCGGCTGTGGACCGCGAACAGCGGATCCCCTGGAGGACTGTCCTGCGGATTGGCAAATACTCCCTGGATATCCTCGAAGTTGCCTGCCGCCTCCATGTAGGTACCCACCAGGTCTACCCGCCCTCTGTCCGAGGACGCTCTCCAGATATACACAGCCTTGGTCGGAAACATCCTGTTGGAGAAACTTATGATGAACATGCCGCCCTGCTTGAGGATTCGGTTGACCTCTCTGAAAGTGTCCACCGGGTGGGTCAGATATTGAACTGACACAGTTATCACTACAGCGTCGAAAGTCTCGTCTTCGAAAGGCAGTTCCAGGTCGCCGTTTACGTCGTGAACCACAACTTCGTCCAGGTCCGGATTGTCCTCCATCTCCTCCCGGTTCAGCCCCAGACCTACCAGGGACGCCTTGGGGTGCCCGGCCGGCCAATGGGAGCGCCAACTGCTCATCAGGTCCAGCACCACCGAGTGGGGAGGCACCAATTCCTGAAAAAGACGCCCGACGGCGGCGATGGCCCCATCGTCAATATGCACCACTTTGCGTGGTTGCAGGTAAAAGACGCGGTCGTCTTCTTCATCCACCCGCTCGAAATATTGAGGTGTGAATTGGGTCATTGCCGCTGCCTCCTCCGGTGCCTGTTGCTTGCGTACCTACTCTTCTCCGGATGCAGGATTTTACCACGGCAGTTGGTCCTGCAATTCGACCAGCGGGGCTAGGCAATCTCGAAAATTCCGTTAAAATTCCCTTTTCCTACCGGCTCACAGGGCAAATTGATTCCACACTTGGGGGTGCGTTCATGGTTCAGCAGCAAGATGTACGCCAAGGGCACCCGTATTTCATGTATGAAGCCATCATGTCCCAGCCCGAAGCCATGGAGGAAATGCTCAACAAGCACACAAACTCAGTGCACCCGATAGCGTCGGAGCTGGCAAAAAAGCGCCGCATCTACCTCGTGGGCATCGGGACCTCCTGGCACGCTGGCCTGGTGGCTGGCCACTGGTTCCGCAAGTTCGCTGGAACGGGTCCGGTCGTAGAGGTCCGCCAATCCTTTGAGTTCTGCGCCTACCCCCCAGCCCTGAGCGCGAACGACGGCGTCATCGTGATAAGCCATCGCGGCACCAAGACCTACTCTTACCTGGCCCTGGAAATGGCCCGAAGCAACGGGGCATACACAATTGCCATCACATCCACGGAGCCTGGGCCGCGCATAACCGTCGCCGACGAGCAGCTCCAGACTGTGCCTCCCGAACGCTCGGCGGCTTTCACCGTCAGCTACACTTCCGCCCTCATGGTGATGGGAATGCTGTCGGCGGCCCTCGGCGGTTGGACCGACCAGAACGGCGATGTCGCTCAACTCAGGGCCCGCCTCGACGACATTCCCGCCGCAGCTGAGCAGATACTGGCACGCCAGGGAGAGATACAGCGAGCCACACGGCGGTTCCAGAGCCGGGAGCGCTTCATCTGCGCCGGATGGGGCCCCAACACCGCATCAGCCTACGAGGTGGCGCTGAAAATCAAGGAGACCAGCGCCTGCGACAGCGAGGGCTTGCAGATCGAGCAGTTGCTACACGGTCCGTTCTGTTCGGTGAACCAGAAGTGCCTGGTAACCCTGGTGGCTCCACCCGGCTTCGGGTACGAACGAGCAATGAACGTGGCGCGGGCATCTACGGCAGTGGGCGCACCCGTCTGGGGCCTCGTTCAGCAGGGCGATGCCCTGCTTTCAGACCTGTCCACAGCTAGTTTCGCCATGCCTGAGGTGCCTGAATTTTGGAGCCCTCTGGCATATGTGCTCCCGCTCCAGTTGTTCACCTACTACCTTGCGGTGGCCAGGGGAGCCCACCCGGACCTGTTCCAGCAGAACAACCCCATGCAGGCGGCAGCCCGACGACACTACGAACTGTAATAACGTGGCTGCCCTCACCTTCTGTAATTCGACCCATAAAGAGGGCGATAGCCCACGGATGGATTTGACCAGGGTAAACAAATTAAAGGTTCAGGAGACTGAAATGGCGACTGATGACCAGAAGGAAGTGCTGGCTGGAATTGCCGAGAGCAGAGGCTATACGCTGGAGATGCACGGCATCATGGCAGCAGCCGACCCCGCGTGGGTAGAGAAGTACAACGCCTTTATTGAGGCCACCTACACCGGTGAGCGAACCCTGGACCGCAAGACCAAGGAGCTTCTGCAGGTGGCGGTGGAAGCAGCGCTGCGCGCCGACGTCGACCAGATCGGCGCACACATTCGTGTTGCCCTCAGGGAGGGAGCGACGCCGACCGAAGTCCTCGAAGCTCTGCAGTGCGTGGCCATGCCCATGGGTGGCCTTGCGTTCCGCCGCGGCCTACAGGCCTGGGCAGCGGAAACCGGCTTCTCGGCTTCGGAACAGCACTAGAGAGCAGAAATGCAGGGCCCGACGGAAACTTCGCCGCCGTACCCTGCGTTCCTTACAGACCGGACGTTCGCTACAGAGGCGGCGTTCCGACTACTTCAGCCAATTGACACGGTTGCTCAAGGTGCCGATGTCGCTGATGTCGATTTCGCAGAGGTCGCCGTCCTTCATATTCTCGGTGGCACCCTCGGTACCCATCCAGAGAACATCTCCCGGCACCAGGGTGAGGTATTTGCTCATCTCGCTGATGTAGGTACGCACTCCGAACAGGGCCGTGGCGACGTCATATTCGCCTACCACCTGGTCGTTGACCCGGATGACAACGTGCAGATCGTCCGGATTCAGGTCAGTTACGATCCACGGACCCATGGGCTTGAACGTATCGGTGTTCTTGGCTCGCCACATTGTGCGGTCATTTCGCTGCCAGTACCGCTCCGAGACGTCGTTGCCAATCGTGTAGCCGAACACATAGTCCAGCGCATCCGTCTCGCTGACGGGGCCCGTTGAATTTGGCCCACAGCCCTTGCCTATGACCACCACCAGTTCGCCCTCGTACTGCAGCTCCTCGGTCGCATCCGCGGGCACCACAATGTCGTGTCCGTTCGGAACCAGCGCGTTATTTGCCCGGTAGCCTACGTCCGCCTTCTTGGGCAGGTTCGGCTCCTCGCCCCTCATATGCGCCGCCCAGGTTACGTGCTCGGGATAGTTGATACCCGCGGCGTAGAAAGTCGTCGGGATTACCGGCACCTCCAGGTGCACCGAACCCAAGCTGTAGGAAGCACCCGTCTTCGCGTGGTCTCCGAAGGGGTCGCCAGAAACTTCATGCACCGTATCCCCTTCTATGATCCCATGGGACGTTGAGCCGTTGGTTGTGAATCGGCACCACTTCATGAAAGCGCCTCCTTGCACTCTTCGAATTTCTTCTGTGTTATCCTGTCCCGGATTTTGCTTCCTGCAATCGTCTATCTTCGGCCCATATTTTAATTGAAGGAATAGCATTATGCGATTGGAAGGAAAGGCGGCGTTGATTACCGGCGCAAGCCGCAACATTGGTCGAGAGATCGCCCTTACCTTCGCTCGTGAGGGCGCTGACCTCGTGCTGAATACTCGTCAGAGCGTGAAGGAATTGGACGAAGTGGCGGCCCGGTGCCGCGAACTGGGCGCGAACACCGTTACGGCGGTCTGCGACGTCGGCGACCCCGAATCCGTGCGCAGCATGGTGTCCGAGGGGATAGACCAACTTGGCAAGATCGACGTGCTGGTGTCCAACGTGGCGATCCGCCCTCACAGGCCGATAACCGACGTGTCAGACGACGAGTGGCTCCAGGTTATGAACACCAACCTGAACTCGGCGTTTTATCTGAGCAAGGCCGTTCTCCCGGGTATGCTGGAGCGCCAAAGCGGCAGCATCATCGCCCTCGGTGGCCAGTCGTCCATTACCGGCCGTCCAAATACCACGGCTGTAACCGCTGCCAAGACGGGACTACTCGGTCTGATTCGGGCTATCGCTGCCGAGGCTGCGCCCCACAACGTGCGCGCCAACATGGTGAACCCCGGCTCCACCGACACCTCCCGCGAGCACCCCGAGTGGTATCCGGAATTCCAGGGGGGCATAAACCGCGGATCATCGCAACACCTGCAGGACTTGCCCATGGGCCGCCAGGCAACAGTCCAGGACGTGGCCAACGCCTGCCTGTTCTTCGCCAGCGACGAGTCGGCCTACATCACGGGCGACAGTGTAAACGTCATGGGTGGCCGCTACATCGTGTAGCCTGCTATTCCGCGATCTCCCATGCAGCCGCGGCCGCGCCCAGCAGACCCGAATTGTCTCCGAGCACTGAAGGCACCAGCTCGAACACCTTGTGCAGTTCGCTCATCAGACGTGCGTGCACACCTTGGCGGATGCGCGGCAGTAGGTTCAATTGCGACAGCCCCTCGGACACACCTCCCCCGAGAATGATCAGGTCCGGGTTGAACAGGTGCACTACGTTTGCCAGTCCTACCGCGAGGCCATTGCAAGCGCGATCCATAACTTCGTTTGCCAGGGCGTCGCCTTGCACTGCGGCGGCCACAACGGCGCGAGACGTGATTTCTTCAGCCTTCAAAGCTGCCAACGCCGAAGAAGCCTGCGCCTTAGTTTGCAGGGCCTCGCGGGCGTACTTGGCAATAGCCGTGCCCGATGAGACCGCCTCCAGGCAACCCCGCTTTCCGCATCGACATGGTGGTGCGTCGGGCGAAGAGTCCACCGTTGTGTGCCCCACCTCGGCGGTAAGACCGTTCGCCCCCAGCAGCAGCCTGCCGCCCTCCATAGCTCCTCCGCCAATGCCAGTGCTCACTGTCACGTAAAACAGGCTCCGGAGTGGATGGCCGGCCTGGACGGCGTCTCTTCCGGCCCCGTAGCGATGTTCCCCTACGGCAGCCAGGTTGGCGTCGTTTCCGATTACGACCGGCAGACCGAACCGTTCCTGCCATACTTCTTTCAGCGAAACTCCGTCAAGGGCCGACAGGTTTGGCGGCTGGTAGAGCACCCCACTGGAAGGGTTAACCGGACCGGCTGCCGCGATCCCTATGCTGGACGCGTGAATGTCTGCAATGGAGAGCGCTTCATTCAGAAGACCGGTGCCTAGGACAAGATACTGTTCGGTGCTCCCACCCACCGGATTCGGGCGGCGGGCCTGCCACAGGATTTCACCGTCCCGGTCAAACAACCCGGCTCTGCACCACGTCCCGCCCCAATCAACGGCCAGTACCGCCGGCGTCGCTTGTTCACTAGTCATGCGCGGCTCTCGTGGTGGAGAGAGTTGGCAGGCATAGGTACACACGTACGACTGTCCTTTTCCCGGCCATCTCTCTCACTCCAGCAACATTGAGTCCAATATCCGTCTCAACCTGTCGGCGTCCATGGGTCCCGAGAACTTGCGGACGATCAAGCCGTCTCGGTTAATGAAGAACTTTTCCGGAATCCCCCTGACGCCGTAGCTGATGGCAATTTTACCCTCTTCATCGATTCCGTTGGGGTACTGATGCCCTTGTTGCTGCAGGAATACCTCGGCATCACCGGCATTGTCCCACAGGTTTACGCCAATGAATTCTATTCCCCTGTCCCGGTACTCTTCGTAAACCTGTGCCAGGACCGGAGCCTCATCCCGGCACGGAGGGCACCATGAAGCCCAGAAATCCAGCATCACGACCCGACCCAGCAATTGCTCCGATGAAACATCGCCGCCACCCATCAGCGACAGGCTGAACTCGGGAGAAGACTCGGCCTCAACGTTCAGTTCGATGGTATCGTCGTTTACCGCCAGTCCGCCGCGGGCTGGGCCTGAGGTGACCGAAGCCCATGCCAGTATCGCCAGCAGCGCCAGTACAGGCACGCTGACCGCCGCAATCACCACGGTGCGACGTCCAAACCTCATCCTTCGAGCTATTGTCGAGGCCATCCGGACCATCGCTACGAGTATCAGCCTGGCTCTCGGTCGCCATTGCATCAGGGTTCGGCGTCCCCGGGTTGGTCCAGCGCCCTGGCAACCAAGACGGCCCGCTGCTGAAGGTATTGCTCTTCCTCAATACCGCGATTCTCGTACAGTTGGTCCAGTTGGGCCAACATGAGCACCAGCCTTTCCCTTTGGGACGCTGGCATGGCGTCGCCTTCGTCCGCTGACGATTCTCCGACAGCCACTCCCACCCCCTCCGGGCGGAAGCGACGAACCGTGCCGACAATGAGCAGCGCCGCCAGTACGGCGCCAACGGCCGAAGGTATGGCAGTCAGCCAGAATGAATCTCCCTCAAGCGTGCTTCCGGCGCGTGCGAACAGTCCCGGTTGCGGCAGGCCGTTCATTACGATGTTAATGCCGGGGCCAGCAGGTATGTCGCGCGCCTCCCATGCCCTGTATATCTCGTCCTGGATCCCCACTGGCTGACGGGCGTCCAGCCCTCCGATCTCGATTCCGTCCCACCTTTCCGGTACTAGGATCTGGAATATCCCGGCCCCTTGCGGCAGGCTATTGCGGTAGGTCACGCTTCCCCCGTCTATGGGGAAGGTATAGGCAAAATCCACGCTGTGCTCCCCTGGGGGCACCGGCGCGGTCAGTGCGAATCCCGTTCCCACCGAGATCACCTCACCGCCTCGAAGGTCGGACTGAACGGTAACGTTCGCCGCATTGGGAGGCAGAGCGAAGCGCATGAAACTGAACATTCCTGGGCGTGCCGTTTCCAGGTTGGGTTGCAACGTGCGGTCCGTTGGGTTCGTGAAGCGGACGAACTCAGTGGCCGTGGCTACGCGTTCCGACAAATCAAACCCGGTGATGACCATTACCTGACGGTCAACCACCATGATCTCCGCATCTTCGGTCGCTTCAAAGACGGTAATTGTCTTTTCCCCATCCAGGTCATCCACGGGAATCGTGAGGCCGTAGAAGACCCCGTCATAATCAACGCTCAAGGTGTACACTCCGTCGGGAACCTTGGCAATTCCATCAAAAGCAAAGCTACCGTCAGGTTCGGCTAGGGTCTGACCTGTGCCCTCCAGGGTTCCGTCGGGTCCAGTAATCAGCATCAGGACTGTCAGATTCTCGGGAACAGCGAATCCTTCGGTCCCGTTTATGAAGGTTCCGCGCACCGTCAGAAGTTCCTGGGACTGGGCCGCCCGGGGCATGGAAATGAAAATACCACCCAAAACGAGCAGTGCGATAAGGGTAATCACCGGCACGGCCGGAACCAATCCGCGGGTTAACACTACGATAAGGCCGGACCTGTGTCGGCCGACAGGCGTGCAGCGCCAACAGGAGCTCCGCAATGGGGGCAGGGGGCCTCGCTCAATGGTACTGGAGCGTCGCACCTCGTGCAGGATCCCCACTCTCCCGACGGCGTGGCCTCCGAAAGTCCGGCACGCGCACCAATCACTTCCAGTTCAAGCATCAGCTCGAGAGAGGCCTCTCCACTGTCGAGCTGTGACTTGATTGCCGCCGCCGCTTCCAGGCGATAAGCCTGCAGCTGCTCACGGTATTGCCCGTCCGGTATGTTGCCCAGCTGGTAATCCAACTCGAGCGTCTCAATGGAATCCAGAATCGAGTCCAGTCCTACCCTTGCACCCGGGAAGGCATCGAGGCCTTCTCCCTCGGCAGCCCCGGTCGCCTCCGGACTCAGCGCTGCGGACCCTTCTCTCCGAAAGAATGAGTACCCGACCATCACCAAGCTGAAGGCCGCCAGAACAGCGCCCATGATGACCGCAATTATTGCTTCCCCGTCCATTTCCTCAGTTTAACAGGAATCCCTGATTGCCAGAGGCTCACCGGATGGCCCTTTCTAGGCAGCAGTCGGACGGGTTGCCACTCTGGCCCGGGACGAAACAGCGGCCGTGACGCGGGAAGGCTCTGGCCACAACGCGATCACCGTTCCGACAATCATAACGGGACCGGCCACCCACATCCACCAGATGAGAGGGTTGACCAGTATTCTGAATCCCACGTCTCCGTCGGGCAGATTTTCGCTGGGCACGACATAGAAGTCCTCAACCGGCGTGGACCTTATGGCCGCACGAGTCGATGCCATGTTGAAGCTTGGATAGAACGCCCGGTTGGGGCTGATTGAATCCAGCAGCTCGCCGTCCCGGTAGACCTCGACCGAGGAAATAAATTCCGTGCGATTGCCGTATATTTCCTGCGTTGTTCCTAGGTAGCGAATTTCGTAGTTATCAACCGCAACCCTTTCGCCGGGCGACATCACAACGTCCTTCTGCGTGTTGAAAAACGATGTGCCCACAATGCCCAGGGCCACCATGATCACCGCCAAATGCACGACATAGCCACCGTAGCGGGGCCGGTTGGCCCAGATGAGGTGCGCAAATGCCACGGCATAGTTCTCGCTCGAATTGCGGTGACGGGCCCGCGTTCCGCGATACCACTCCATCAGGATACCAGCACCCACGAAAGTCACCAGACCAAACCCGGCCAGGGGGAATGGCTGACGCAGGCCAACTGCCAGCAGTAGCACTAAGGCCACCGCCGCAGCGCCCAGCGGGACGACTAGGGCCCGGCGCACGCTTCCCCAATTTGCGCGGCGCCAGGGCAGCATCGGACCCACCCCCATCAAGAAGACCAAGCCCAGCATCAACGGGCCGTTCACCTGATCATAGAACGGCCGCGCCACCGTGATCTCCTCTCCGCTAGTCAACCTCGAGATGAGCGGGTAGACCGTGCCCCATAGCGTAACGAAGGCAATCGCCAGCAACAGCAAATTGTTGACAAGAAAGGCAGCCTCTCTGGAGAGCATCGAGTCCAGGTTCTGCGCGCTCTTCAGCAGCGGATAGCGCCAGAAGAAAATGACAAACGGGACAATCACGCCGATGGCGAGGAACAACAGGAACACCCATCCAAGGGTCGATGCTCCGAACGAGTGCACCGACGGCACCGAGCCGCCCCGGTTCATGAACATCCCGTATAAAGCAAGGCCGAAGGCCACGTTGATCAACGCGATGTTCCACATACGGAACATTCCGCGCCGCTTCTGTACCATGATCGAATGAATGAACGCCGTCAGGGCCAGCCAGGGCATGAATGCCGCGTTTTCCACCGGATCCCAGAACCAGTATCCGCCCCAACCCAGGATGGTGTATGCCCACCATGACCCTAGCAGCAAGCCGCTGGCCAGCAATGCCCAGGTGATGATCCCCCAGACCCGTCCTGCGTCAACCCATTCGTCCGCTGTCTGCCTTGCCAACAGTGAACCCAGGGCAAAGGAAATCGGAACACTGATGCCCACCAGTCCCGCCATCAGGGCCGGCGGATGGAAGAACATTCCGAAGTGAGTGAGCAGCGGATTAATGCCTTCCCCGTCCTGAGGCACGAAGGGCAGCTTCTCGAAGGGATTGGCCATCACCGCCGTGACTGCCAGGAAAAAGGTCAGAATGAGCATCAACGAGCCGGTGGTATATGGAAGCGCATCACGCACCCGCTCCGGCGCTCGCCACACTGCCACCGCCGCCATAACCGACAGCACCATAGCAATGTAGAGCAGCGATCCCTCGTTGCCGGCGTAAAATGCCACCCAGGTGAAATGGTCCGGCATCGCCAGGTCACTGTGCCGGGCCACGTAAGCAATCTCGAAATCTCTTGCAATGAACGAAACGACTAGGCTCAGAGTGGAAACGAACAGCACCACCACTGTGGCATACATTGCGGATTGCGCGCTGTCCACCAGGGCCGCCGAACCCCGTAGCTTTCCCGCCACTGAGGCGACGCTGGAGTAGGCAGCCAGCGCCAGCGCCATCCACAGGCTGATTGCCCCCAGGTCACCCATCGTGTTGCGGCTCCCGCCGCGGGGCGCCATCGGCGCCGTCCTCAACATGGGCGCCCGACTCAACTTCCAGGTCGGATCTTCCGCTACGACGGCTCGCCAGTGTGCGGTCTACTATCTCCAGGTAAGCTGACAGATCCGACTCTCCTAAATGCCCCGCATCTCCTTCGTCCAAATGGTCAGGTCCCGAAGCCTGCGGACGGTTCCTCGGGGACCCTGCGAGTGCCAGTGAAGGCAGCCCGGTGTGCCTTGTCATCGAACGGACAATCAGGAACAGCAAGGCAAGCCCGGCCCCAACTCCGGCCACCGGGAGTATCCATGCCACCAGGTTAACTCCCGATTTCGGCGGCGCCGCCAAGATGTCCGGCCCATACCTGTCGACGAAGTAATCCAGGATTTCCTCCCTCGCCCTGCCTTCAGCAAGCATTTCGCGGATTATTGCTCGCATCTGGAAGGAGATTTCCACCTGGGCCTGGTCAATAGTTTCCGCAGGACAGACGGGACACATGATCATCTTGTCGATAGCCTGAGCCTCTCTTTCCAGTTCGTCGCCCGGCGACTGTGCGGCAACGACCGTGGGAAAGAGAACACCGACAAGGGCGATGAACAACAACAAAGCGCACCGCTGGACGTATGACTGATTCTTGGGCTTGCTCAAGAACCCTCCACGCCTGCCCGCGCGCTCATTAGAAAGTCGGGAACGCGAAATTACTTGGGCAACCCGTTTATGTACTCGGCCAGCGCCCATCGCTCATCCTCACTCAACAGCTTGCCAAAGGGCGGCATTACCGAGTTAGGACCAAAAGGACGCACCGTAACCTTCAGGAACCCTTCAATTTGTTCTGGAGTAAGGGTTGTGAGATCCGGAGTAATCGCGGTCTCATACCCGTAGCCGTTGATTAGCAGGTTGAGCACCTGTCCGTCGCCCCTTGCGCCTTCCCCGTGACACATCTGGCAGTTCACGTCGTATAGGTGTTCGACCGAGTCATCAGTAGTGTTCAGCGGCGGAGGGAAGTACGCCACAGCACCTGCCACACCCGAGAGTCGAGGCGGCTCGTGGGACTTGAATGACTGCTGGTAATGCTGTTCGTAAAAAATATCCACTGGATACGAACCAGAGGTACAACCTACCGCCGCCAGAACAGCAACAAGAGTAAACCCCGCCAGGATCGCCTTGAAAGATCGGCGCGTGGCCCTGCGAGTATTTTCCCTGGGTGTCGGCATACCGGAAGTGTTGCTGTTGTTCTTGCGGCTAAGCATCTGGAAATTCACTCTTGAAAACCGCGCCCTAGCTTTCGCGAACCACGTCGACGGCCCCCGCCTGCGTGAACAAAGTCGATACCTGGGTCAACTGCTCCTCTTCTACGTTGACCAGCACACCAATGTAGCCTTCGGTGATACGGGTGTCATAGAGACCCTGCTTGAAGGAGGGAAGCCTAGACTCGAAAATTATGCCGATGATGGTGAAAATAATCGCAGTAAGCATTGTGCTTTCGTAAGTAACCACTGCCATCGGGGGCAACGACAAGATCGGCTTCCCTGCCTGTACCAGCGGGTAGGCCATCTGCGTCATCGACGTGAGCAGGATGCCGATTGTTAGCCCTACAAGAGCGCCGCACAAGGGGAATATGTACAGCCGATGCCCCTCGTGGCGTTCCCCGAATGCACCCTCGGGATACGGCGTGTCCGTCAGGAAGTCATAGTCGTCCTGCGACACGCCGACCCTTTGCAGCTCGTCGCCTGCCTCGGCGGCATAATTTGCGTCTTCGAAAAGACCCAGTATCACTCGTTTTGCCATGTCCGATCCCTCTTAAGGTACCCGATCATCCGGGATGACAGGGAATTAATCCTCGCGCTCAGTCTTCCCGGTACACCGCAGGAACGGTTCTGCGTCCGATCTGGACTTCCGTCCTCAGTATTTCCGCTTCCTTGATATCGTAGAGCGGTATCAGGGGCGCTACTCTTGCGATCAGTAGCATCAACATTGAAACCAATGCGAAGGTCCCTCCAATGATCGTCCACTCAACGGCGCTCGGAGCATAAACCGTGTACCAGCTAAACGTGAAAACCTGTTTGTTCTGTAAGCCGGGCACGATAATGATGAAACGCTCGAGCCACATCCCGATGTTCACCGAGATACAGGCCGTTGACATTATCCAGAGGTTCCTGCGGAACATCCGAGGCAGCCATAGCGCCACCGGCAGGAAGTAGGTCGTGAACACAAAGACCATCATCCAAATGTTCCATGGGTTCTGCATAAACTGCAGATCGCGCACCGCGATCTCGTCCGCTTCCCTTCCGTAGAAGCCGAACAGCACTTCCATTACGAAGAAATAGAACCAGCCAGTCGCCACCACTATCAGCAGGCGTCCCAGTGCATCAATGTGCTCGTGCCTGATGTAGTTCTGCCAGCTGTAGATGTAGCGCAGGATTATCATCACGAAGGCCACTGCCGACACGCCGGAGTGGACAGCACCCACCACGAAGTAGGGCGCGAAAATCGTGGAGTGCCAGGACTTCACCGCCACGGCCATTCCGAAGTCCCAGGACACTATACTGTGCACCGAGACAAACACAGGCAAGATCAATGCAGAGAGCAGCACGCCGGCGATGATTTGCAGCTTCCACTGCCGCGGATTCCCCCGCCAGCCCATCGCAAGGATTCCGTAAATGCGGTGGGGCATGCCCGTGGTCCGGTCCCGCAGCACGGCAAAGTCGGGAACAAGTGCAACCAGCACGAACAGTATGCTGGACGTGAGGTACGTGTACACTGCGCTCGGATCCCACACCAGCGGCGACCGCACGTTGGGCCAGATCCCCCTAGCGTAGTCGTACGGCATGAACGGAACAGTGTAGATCCAATACACCAGCCGCCAGGGCCTTCCCGTGTGGATTAGCGGCATAAGCATTGCTGTCATCAGCGAGAAAACCGTAAGGATCTCGGCCGCCCGCGTTGCAGGCCTCCGCCACTCGGCCTTCGAAAGCCGCAGAATCGCGGACAGCATCACGCCGGCGTGGCTGATTCCAATCCAGAACACAAAGTTGGTGATGAAGAATCCCCACATCACCGGCCGGTTCATCCCGGTCACGCCCAGACCCTTGTTCACCATCAGTCCAGCGGCGCTCATGGCGCCCAGCACTATCAGTCCCAGCAACGCCACAGTGATCCAGAACCACTTTGGCGAATGCAGGATCGATGACAGCAGATCGCGGTTGATCTGCCGGAACGGTAAGGGCCTGCCTTCTTGCATTCTTAGTAGTGAGGGGAGAGGAGAAAACGGAGGTTCAATTGATACTTCGCCGCTCGCTTCTCGTTACCCACTCCTCCTTGATTATTCGGGTTTGGCCAGTACCAGGTATTCCCCGCGTATAAACCGCGACATTCGAGTGTACAGCGCCCCTTCTTTCATTTCCCAAACGGAAAGCATGGGCACGACCCGGGTCGCCAGCAGATAAATGAAGACTGCTCCACCAAAGCCGCCAAGGACAATGAATATATCCCAGATGTCAGGGTATGCAGCCGCTGGCACATGATCCAAGAAGGCAGCGTAAATGTTTCCGGAGTTGGCCCCGCCGACAAACACCCTGACGCTGAACATCAGTGCGCCCGCCAAAGCCGATATACCGGCCAGTGGGGGTCCCCACGCACTGCGTCGTACCGGGTTCCATAGCAGCAACAGGAAGGGTATCGCAAAACTGAGCGCCAGATTCGCCACGAATACGCCCCCGTAAGATTGCGCGAACAGGTACTTGATGATGTTCTGTTCCACAACAAGACGGCCATACCAATAGGTGATGAAGAAAGCGAAAAGGTGGTAGGCCCACAGAAGCGTCAAACCAAGTTGAATCTTGCTGGCCGACCAGAAGACCGACTTCCCGTAATACTCCTGGAAGCCCCCCCAGCGCCGCATCACGTACAAGACTATGAGGCAGCTACCCAGAGCTACCTGGAATCCCGTCAAGCTATAGAACACCGGGAAGATGGAGTCCTTCCAGCCCGGGATCATGCTCTGTGCGTAGTCGGAACTGATGGTGAAATGAACAAAGATGAGCGTCATGAAATAGAAGGCGCCAACCATTGCCAGACCAGCCTTCTGCGCATTCCACTGTCGCTTGGTCCCGTACCAGTGCCCCGCCAATGTCCGGTACAGCCAACCCCGGAATCCGGTGGCAGTGTTCCGGGCCTCAGCCATGTCTGGCACCGCAGATAGCCACAGGATAAACAGTGCCGTAACCGCCAGTCCGATAACCCCTGCCAGGTCCCATGCGTGCGGGGCCCCTATCGGTCCTTCGAACCAGATAGTACGCCTGACCTCCAGGTCATGCCCTTGAACGGGGCCCGGGTTTGCGATAGGCGGCAGTATCAGCATCATCGGAATAAAGGTGATGATGTTAAAGATGCCCACTACCGCGAACAATTCCGATACTCGCGAGAGCGGCCTGCGCCAGTGGCTCTTGGTGAACCGGAAGGCAATGGCCGCCACGGGTGCCGCACTGGTGATCATAAAGACGAAGGAGAAGGTTGCCATGTAGTAGCCCCAGGGGGCTCGGTCATCAAACCCGTCCGCGGCCGCTCTGGCTATGAACCCAACGACCCCAAGCACCAGCAACACCAAGCTGCCCAGCAGCGCCATGGTGAAGCCTCTCGGCATGGAGGTAACCCTCTCCGCCATGTCGCGCGTCATCACCCTAGGGTTGGGGAATACCCACATCCCGGGGTAGTGACCGCCGGAAACGCCCCCGTGACCCTCGTCATGGGCTACGCCGTGATGGAGATGTTCGCTTTCGCTGGCTGCCATCTGGATACTTCGCCTGTTTCCTTACAATCCTTTTGACCGTGTGCGGAAAACCGCGCCTTAGTGGGCCGACTCACCAATGGGGTACTTGTCCACTCTCTTCAAATAGATCACGTTGGGCTTCGTCGCCATCTCCTCCAAGAGTCGATAAACTCTCGTCTTCGATTCGTCGACGTACTCACCGTGATGGAACTTGTCGTATTGTTCGTTGGCCTTCTCGAAGTATTCGTAAACCGGGCCGGTAGGGTCCGATTGCTCGCCGAACTTCAGCGCATTTGTAGGGCAGGCCTGGGCGCATGCCGGCAGGAAGTTGCCGTCCTTCATCCGCCGGTGGTTCAGATATCGGCCCTGTGTCGGAGACGGCGGATTCGCTTCGGGAATACGCTCCCCCGTAAGCGGCTCGACTCCGCGACGTTCCACTGTGATTTCCCCGCGTCGTATACGCTGCACACAGAAGGAACAGCGCTCCATTACGCCGCGACTTCGCACGGTAACGTCAGGGTTCAACTGATTCCTCAGGCGCTCGGGCCACTTGGGCTCCCACCAATTGAAGAATCGAACCTGGTAGGGGCAGTTGTTAGCGCAGTAACGCGTACCCACGCACCGGTTGTATACCTGTACGTTCATGCCTTCATCGTTATGGTAGGTCGCATAAACCGGACAAACGGGCTCACATGGCGCGTTCTCGCAATGCTGGCACATGATGGGAATGAATCGCGCCTTGACGTTGGGGAACTCTCCTTCCCAGTATCGCTCAATGCGAATCCACTCGTAAGCCCTCGCCTGCTGGAACGCTTCACGGTCGTTTATAGGAAGGTTGTTCTCAGCTTGGCAAGCCACCACGCAGGCCTGGCACCCGGTACACCGGTCCAGGTCTACAACCATTCCCCATTTGTGGTCAATTCTGGTCGTTACCATTCTTTAAATCCAGCAGCTGTGAGAGAGAAACTCTCGTCGCCGTATGATCTCTGTTTGGTTCTCTCCTAGTAGTTGCCCGGTGCAATGGTCTTAATGATTTCCTCCGCCGCGCTCAGACCCACTTCCACGGCCCTCGTCGTTCCTTCCAGCTTCGAAAGACGAACACTCTCACCGGTCGGCGAGATGCGAACCCTTGTGCCGGCCCATGCCACTGACCCTGCCCCGGCAACCCTCGTAGGCTCCAGAATTTCGTTCACATTGGAGCTTTCCGTGCTCGGACGATCAGAGGCCCATTCCGACCCATGCCGACGACCCCCGCCGAAGGGAACGCTGACCACTTCAGGCGGAGCAGCCGGACTCAAGAACGCAACTGCCCGAATCGAGCCCTGAGAAGAATCGATCCTGACCACATCTCCCTGTCTGATGCCGAATCGATCCGCGGTCTGATCGTTCAACTCAATCCACGTCTGCCAGGTCATGGATGTCACCGGATCCGGCGCACCCTGCAGCCAAGGAAGGTGGGCATGATCTCCATTCTGAATCGTGTTGTGGGCGAAGGGCGCAAGGTACAGAGTCCCCGCTCCGCCAAAGCCTGCAAATGCCGGCTGCGATGCGTCCCGAGCGATTTCCCTCAGAAGCCCTGCCCGCGGCTGAGAACCACTTGGCCCCGTCGCTGACTCGTCCCACCAGCCTCCACGCCGCAGCATTGTTGTCCAAAACTCATCGGCGGAAGCAGCGTTTACTGACCCACGATTCTCTTCATAAAGCGCGGTCGCAGCGTCCTTCAGCATAGACTCGAAGCTGCCCCACGGCAGTTGCTCGCCCAGCCCAAGGTCTCCTGCCGCCGCTAGCAGCACATCCGGGAAGCTTCGCGGGTCCAGGTCCCACAGCGGGTTAACCACCGGCTGTTGGAACCCTGCCACCTGGTACCCGGGCGCCGGGTCTGGTATGTCGTCGCCCCAGTCCTCAAGATACACCCGGTCGGGCAGCAACAGGTCTGCCAGCGCGCTTGTGTCATCAATAAACGGTGAAAAACTGACTATAAACAGGTCCTGGGCGCTTTCGATCGCGTCTCGGAGCCGTAGCGATCCGGGCAGTCCGTGCACCGGGTCTACGTTGTGCAACAACAGCATTCGAATCTCGCCGCTGCGAATCCGCTCCGCCAAGCTCTCGAACTCATCGACATTTGACGCCGTCGCAGAGGCGGGAACGCCATCCCAGGGGCTGGAAGGATTCAACGTAACGCCGCCCTTGGCTCCTACGCTGCCAACAAGCCAGTTGAGCACGGTTGCTGCCTCAACATTGAAGAGGCCGTTGCTGTGTGCACCTGCTGAGCCACCGCCGATAGCGATGCTGGGCCCGTGAGTCGCAAAGTCGCGCGCCAGTTTGCGCACGAATTCAGCGGGATCCCCGCCGGCAATCTCCGGAGTAATCCCCACTGCCTGAACTATCGACTCAGGTCGGAAACTGTTCAGAATGTCCCGCCCGCCGTCTCCGCCTAGCAGCGCGTCCACGTCCACGCCCGGCGCCTGCAGGTCCTCTTCTATGATTACCTGTGCGATGCTCATCGCAAGGTAGCCTTCCCAGCCCGGTCGTACGGGAATCCACTTGTCCGCGCTGGCCGCCGTCATCGAGAATCGGGGGTCGACATGGTACAGCGTCCCTCGCTCGCTCCGTCCCTCACCTTGCCGGAAATCTCCATAACCGCGGTTCCACCGCGTCGGAGAAATCCATGTCGAGAGAAAGTCGGCACCGAAAGAGAGTATGAAGTTGGCGTTTTCCAGGTCGAAATCAGGGAGAACGTCCTGCTCGTATACCTTATTGACGGCGGTCCGGTAGACGCTGTCGTCCGTCGCTTCGAACTTTAGGTGTTCGATGCCGGTAGCTTCGGCGAACTTGCTGGTAAGCATTCCAAGGTGTCCACGCATGGGCTTGGTGATCATCGCCGCATAGGCGCCTCGGTCGTTGATCTGCCGCACCAGTGTGTTCATCCCCTCGGGATCCCACGATATGGCATCAAACAGTCCCGAACCGCGGTTGCCGCCTCGCTTCATTGGGCCGGACACTCGGTCGGGATGGTAAAGGGCCTGCACTCCAGCTTCGCATCGCGCGTGGCTCTTTCCTTGGTTGGTTGGGTACAAGGGATTGCCCTGGATCTTCTTGGCCCGACCTTCCATCACCCGGACCAATATGCCCTCGCACGATGAGCAATTCCGGCAAAGGCTGGTGTACCAGTTGTCTTTGCCACGCACCAGATCCTCAGGGAGGCTGACGGGACTCTGGATGCTCAGCTCGCCTTCGCGAATGCCGAACCCTTCGCACGCCACTGCGCCGACGGCCGATAACCCTGCCCAAGCCAGGAAATGTCGCCTAGTTAGTTTCATTGATACCGCTTAGCCAGCCTTTTATAACCCTTCTGTCTCTGCCCTTTAAGGCCCGCCTATTTGTGGCACACCGTGCAGTCTGTGGGAACGTTATTCATCCGGTGGCAGTCAAGGCAGGTGCCCATCTTCAGTGATTGCCCGTCCTTGGGTTGAACTTCCGTCATGCTGCCCACGTCTCCGTGGCATATAGAGCATGTTTCCGCTATGCCGTAGGGGCCGGTGACCTCTTTGCCGTTGATGTCAAACCGAGGGGCGTCGCCCTCTTCCATCTCACTCGTGAATAAACGGATGTGGGCCTCATGAACGAACCTGACGTGGTCGGGAAGGCGATGCACCCGCTCCCAGTCGATGGGCTCCCCGTCGGCAAAGTACTGCTGAACCAGCGCAATTTCTGTCCGCGCATCGTTGGTCCTGCCGGCAATGTCCTTGTGGCAGAACAGGCACTGCTCTACCGCCGGCACCGTTGCGGCGTCTCCCTTCGTCACGTTCCGGTGGCAGAACTCGCATTGAATATTATTTTCCTCAACGTGAACGGTATGAGGAAACTCAACGGGCTGAGCTGATGCGTTCCCGAGGCCGAAAGGTGGATTGGAAAACCAGGAGATAAGCAACACCACCAGCACGAACCCGATGATGACCGTAAATACCCCGCTGGCCACCATTAGCGGAATCATTTTGCTGGTGGGTCTCATACCTGGCGGCCTCGTGGCCCGAGCGTTAGTTGTGTGCCCTTCATGCTGAGTAGTTTGCCCTTTGGTTCTGGGGTGTCGTTCGAACTGCTCCGCCTAGATGAGCAGGCGGTTCCAGAAGTTTCTAACATCGAGTGTTTGGTTGATGCCGAGGATCAACATGATGATGGCCCCTACCGCCACCACCAATGCGAAGGCAATCAATGGCAGTCGCAATTTCGAGGCGCTGGCGGGCAGGTGCCCGGTGGTAACCGCAGAGGGAATCAACGCGTATGCGGTCAGCATAGTAATCGCGAACACGACTACCAGCGGAAAGTAGATCCAGAACCACTGAAGGAACAGATGAATGTTGTTCCAGTCTGTGCTATCTAGAGCTTTAGGGTCCATTTGGAGCGCTGTTCTCCTGATCCCGGCCGCACCATTTGTATCGATGCAGCCCATCCCGCCTCGGGTTTTCCTGCTCAGTCCACCCTTGGCCGAACTGCCGCCTTACGTAAATTTCGGCCCGAAACTTTGCCGGGCCAGAAAGCGAGTGAAAATTATCACACACTCAATGGGGTGTCAAGGGATTCAGATACGCTCCCGGCAAGATTCCCCCGACTGCTGAGTGCACTCCACACGGCAAAAACCGCCTTCGGGCTATTCATTCCCGACGGATTCGGCCACAATAGATGAGGAGTATCACAGGAGGGAACGAAATGCCCGCAAGGAATGGGAATCAGTACGTCGAGAGATTGAAGGACCGTCCTCCGTCCCTCTACTTGCGGGGGGCTCGCGTCCAAGACCCAACGACCCACCCCGGCCTCAGCGGAGGGGTGAAGACCGTGGCTCGGCTGTATGACCTCCAGCACGATGCGAAAACGAGGGATGAGATGACTTACGCTTCGCCCACGTCGGGCGAACCGGTCGGCCTCTCCTTCATCACACCGCGCACCTCCGAAGACCTTGACGCTCGGCGCAGGATGATGCGACGTTGGGCCCAGGTCTCCTGCGGAATGATGGGACGCACTCCCGACTTCCTAAACGTCAGCCTGATGGCCATGTCCGCCGCGAGAGACTACTTCGGCGAAGACCGCCCTGAGTTCAAGCAGAACATCCGCAACTACTACGAGAAGGTACGCGAGGAAGACCTCGTCCTGACCCACACCCTGGTGAACCTGCAGCGCAGCCGCGCCGCTTCCGACAGCATTCTCCACGACAACACCGACATCGCTCTCTCCGTGGTCAAGGAGACCGACGCGGGCATCATCGTGCATGGAGCAAGACTTCTCGCCACTCTCCCCATAGCTGACGAGATTGCCGTCTACCCCGCTCGCTCTCACCGGCTGCCCTCGGGAGCGCCCGGCCGGACCTCTTTCGCATTCGCCCTTCCCTGCGACGCCCCGGGCCTGAAATTTCTCTGCCGAGAGAGCTTCGATCTTGGTCGCTCCCGATTTGACCACCCTCTTGGGTCGCGGTTCGAGGAGATGGACGCCCTGGCCTTCTTCGACAACGTGTTCGTGCCGTGGGAGCGGGTCTTCCTGCTGGGCGACCCAGACCGCTGCAACAATATGTCACGGCGAACGCACCAGTACCTGCACTCGGGGCACCAGGTCGTGACCAAGAACGTCGTCAAGCTCGAGTTCGTGCTTGGCCTCGCCAACCTGATGCAGGAGGTCTTAGGGTCGGGACAGCAGCCCCAAATGCTGCAGATGACCGCCGAAATCATCGAGAGTCTCGAAACCACCAAGGCCCTGCTGCGCTCCGCTGAGGCCGATGCCGACTTCGATGAGTGGGGTGTGCTCTGCCCCCGGGAGATGCCGCTGACTGTCGCAAGGCACCTCTTCATCCGAATGTATCCCCGCATGGGCGAAATCCTGCAGCTCATGGGATCCAGCAGCCTGATGGCCCTGCCCATGGAAGCTGACCTGAAGGGACCCATGGGCAGCGAACTCGCTGCCTACCTCGACACCGATACCGCCACCGCCGAGGATCGCGTGCGGCTGTTCCGGCTGGCGTGGGACACCTGCTGCAGTGCCTTTGGCTCGCGGCAGATCCTCTACGAACGTTTCTTCCAGGGCGACGTTTACCGCAACGTGGTGCTGCTCAACAGCCTCTACGACAAGGAACCGGCAACAGCCTTCGTTCGCGAGTTCCTCGACGAAGACTGACCATCACTAACGTTTCCAAAATTGGACCCAGGTATGAAGACACTCCGGGGATAAGTGGACTACCCGGACAAGTGTCCTGAATTGATGAGGGGGCGCATTTCAGCGCCCCCTCATTGATTGACTTCTAGCCGTCTCCGTCCCCACCCGATGGCGCGGGAGCAGCGGCCGGCGTAGGCAGTCGCGGAGGCGGCGCGGTCGACGGCCTCAAGCGCGCCTCGTCGGGAAGATCGTTTTCCCAGTCAGGTATCAGGACCTGCGAGTTGCTGTCCAGCAAAGCAATCACCACAACTCCGCCGAAACTGTAGGCCATCGACAGGGCCAGCACGGCTATGTACGAGCCAGTGGTGAACATTATCAGGCCTGCCAGTGCGGTCGCGATGAAGTGGCCCATCAGCGCGCCGGTGGTCTGCCAACCGTAAACCGTGCCCATCGGTCCGTCGCCAAAATACTGCCGGTTGATGATCAGGTAACCGGTCCATTCGCCTCCGAAGCCTACACCGAAGGTGACCGCGAAAAGGAAGAACACCCACGGCTCTGCCGGACCGAACATTATTATCGGGACCGTGATCCCCTGTATCGCAAGGCTGATCGCCATCATACGGCGGGTGCCATAGATTTCGGCCAGCACCGGCGTTCCGAACCGGCTGATGATGCTCACCAACGATATGATGGTGAGAATTATCCCTCCGGTGGCCAACGCCCGGTCACCGGTGAAAACCTCCGAGTCAATGGCGTATTTGACCACGTAGATCAGGATGATTCCGTGGCCGGCACAGCCCAGCCCGTGGATGAGGGGTAAGTTCCAGAACGGGCGCGTCTTGCGGATATTCTTGTTGAACACCGCCATCCGCAGGCGCTCCATTCCCTTTTCCAGCCGGACGGGAACGGGGTCTCCAGCCCTCGCGCCGTAGGGTTCTATACCGATGTCGGTCGGCCTGTTGCGCATCAGGGGCACCATCGCCAGCATCGCGCCGCCACCAATCAGACCAATGACAATGAAGTTCCCCTGCCAGCCCAAGGTCTCGATGAGAAAACCGGCAACCGGGGCAAAAATGCCTGTGCCAATCCCGCCGGCGGCCCACAGGATTCCTATCCCCAGTCCCAGCCGGCGGCGGAACCATCCGGTAATCGAGGCCATCAGCGGCACCATGCCCAGCGACTGCGTCAGGGAAAGCAGCACACCGAAGAACAGGAAGAACTGCCACACTTCGGTGATCTGGCTCAGCAGCAGCATACTTATCAGGTACAGGATCGCCGCCGCCAGCAGCATGATTCGGGAGCCGAAACGGTCGCCCATCCAGCCCGTGACCGGAGCGTACAGGGCGCCGAACCCATAGTATGCCGCGATGCCGAGGGTGACCAGGCTCTCATTCCAGCCGAAGGGCCCGTCTTGATCGGTCAGCGGCGGCAGCATGATCCCTGCTGCCATGCTGATGGAGCTGGCAAATATCTGCACAGTCGCAAGGATGGCGATGATTATCCAGCTGTAGTGAAACGGCAGCCGCGCTGCCAGGCCTTTGGGAGAGTTCTCTGGTTGACCGGCTAGAGGGGAATTAGCGTCGGAGCGCCTTTGCAAATCTTCTACTCAACGGTGGTGATTATGCGATGCGGTGATTCTCTGGTACGAATAATATCACCAAAGGGGACCTGATAGAACAGGAAAGGCGCTTCGGATGTCACTCCATCAGCGCCTCACCACCATGTTTGCACGAAATTTTGGCCTTCAGGGCATTATGTTCATTTGCCGAACCATGGACTCGCCGAGAACCGTGTCTCCCTCAATGGACACCTTTCCTGAGTGCAGGATTTCTTCCGGATCCCAGCGCCCGCAGCCCAGGCAACCGAAGGTCTCAGCGTCCAGCGCGATGCGGACCGAAGGGTTGTCCGGGGCCTGCTCCAGCTCTCGCCCTCGCCCGCCGTCAACAGCCATCGCCGACCGTCGTCCCGCAGGACCCGTGATGTCCAGCACAACCGTCGTCCCGTCAGAAGCCTGCGCCCGGCGAGCCGCAACGTACGGCATGGCCCGGATTATGCGATTCAGGGCGTGGGCCGCCGCTGGGCTGTCGTAGTTCCCCGGTCGATTCACCGCCCGTCGGATGTCCTGCTCGTGCACCCACGCATCCATGATTCGAATGCTGATGAACTCCGACATCGGTGCCGGGCCCACCGGGGTCTGCATCTCCGCAGCGAATTCATCGTCCGGCCGGCTGCGTAAAAAATCCACCCGCCGCGCGGTTTTGGCCCGGAAATCGGACAGTACCTGTGCGCCCGCCCATGGGCGCCGAAAGTCCACCAACATTTCGTTGTGCCGCCCCTGCTCACTCCTCGTGTGCGCCAGCGCTTCGTCGCTGGGCGTGTGGTCAGGGTCGGGGTCACCGAGGATGCCGGTCTCAGACCCGGCCAGGTGCGATACCTGGTCCTGCACTGACCAGCCGGGGCAGGCCGTGGCTGTCTTCCACTCCGCCTCGGTAAGACCTGAGCACAGCTCGCCGATGGAGTTCCATACCGACTCCATCATGTCCACGAGCTGCTGATTTGTGTCGTTCATTGTCGGGGTTCACTCCTGAGAAAGAATGAAGGGAGAGGATACAGTGCCATCTCTCCTCCCCTCCGCTATTCGCCTTCTTCCTGTCTCCGCCGGTTCTCACGGAACTGTATGAATCGAATGGCCTCGTCCGCGCCCATGCGTCCAACGGGGCCTGAGGCGTACATTGACCCCAGCACCACGCCTCCCCGACCAAGCAGGAACTCGGCCGGCTGCACGTATCCACCCCGGTCTTCGGACCACCAGGCGCCAATCGTATCTGCGTCTGCCTTGTCCGCGCCGTACGCTACCGGAAACGACAGGCCCTTGTCCTTCACTTCCTTGGCATTTTCCTCGTTATCGACGCTGATGGCGTACACGCTGACGTCCATCTCTTTCAGTTCCGCCTTAGCTGCCTCGTATGCGGCCAACTGCCGCTGGCAGTAGGGTCACCAGTGTCCCCGGTAGAACAGCACAGCGGTGTAGCGGGTGGGGGAGTCGTCAGGCAGGGTGAGCGTGCCTCCTCCCACCAGATTGAATTCCACCTTGGGGAACCGCCCGCCCTGTTGCAGCATTTCACCCATATTCCACCTCCACGTAATTTCCCAGAAAGTATAACAGTCGATCCATCAACATTGACTCGGCCCGGCTTGAAGGACTGTGAGCAAACGCCTTCCGTTCTTAAACCGCCTCGTACACGCTGTTCTTCGCCCTCGGGGCTTTGCGCAGCCGCTTCTGGGTTTCCAGCGACTTCACCGCACGCTGCACTCGCGGGGTTCCGTAGCGACGGAACTGCCCAACTATCTTGCTCATGGTCTTCGGCTGCTCGCAATAGTCCCACACCAGCTCAGTCAGCGCGGCATCCGCGCCCGGCAACGGGAACTTTGGTGTGACCAGGGTGTACCCCGGATTGACACTGACCTTCTCCCCCGGTGTGAACTCCAGCCGCGGTCCCTGCTTTTCCAGGAACCGGCGGAATCTCGTGCGGAGGATGCCGCCACTTCCACTGGACCCGTACCCATGAATAACCGTCAGCGTTCGGCAGGCGTTCCCTCCGGGCTGCACCGCCTTGTTGTACGCGTCCACGAACTCTTCCAGCGCTTCGGCCCAGGTCTTTCCGTGCACATCCAGGTCCAGGTTGTCCAACCGTCCACCACCAATTGCGTTTCGGCTAACCAGCATAGGACGCGTATGTTCGGTGGGTCAACAATGTAAAATGCAACGGGAGCGTTCCGAATCAGGTGGTCCGGTAGGGCGGGCGTCCCTGGATAGTGAGGTTTCGCCCAGGACGCCAATCTTTGGGCAAAGGGAATGGAACGAAACCCCGTTCCTTTGGTTGGATGACAGTCGGGAGAGACCAGTCTCACTGTCTCATCCGGAGGCTCTCGCGTGACGGTGTAACATTTTGTAACGTTGTGTAACAAATCGCTCATTTTTGGTCTTTGATTGAGACAGGGCAATCGAGCTGTTCAGGGCTTCTTGCATAAGAACAATTGTACGATAAACAACGGCTGGAGGCAAGGGCGAGAATTCAGCGGGCAACGATTCGGGTCAGGTGGTGAGGTCTGGAGTGAGGTGGGATTTGGATACTCGTGCGGGTGGGAATGAAGGGTCAGGTGGCGAAAAACCACCTGAATTGGAACTCTGGCATACACCACATACCGGCACCACATTCCGGCACCAGATTCCGGATTCCATAAAATATGGCCACCTTCCAGTATTGAGGAGACAGGCAATGAAACAACTGACCAGCAACGTGTGGGTTGAGACCGAAGTCCGAGGCTGCAACTTCGGCTTCGTCACCACGACCGAGGGCATTGTCCTCATCGACACCCCGCACAAGCCAAGCACCGCGATGTGGCTCAAGGCGGAAATCGAAAAGCGCGGGCTGCTACGCTACATCATCAACACCGAGCCCCATGGAGACCACTGGACCGGCAACGCCTTCTTCGACGCCCCGGTCATCGCTCACGAGGGCGTCCGCACCCGCATACTCAACACCGACATGGCCGAGCACGCCGCCCGTGTCGGCACCTTCGGACCCGAGGAACCCCCTCTGCTCGAAGGGTACAAGGCCAACCCGCCCATCATCACCTTCCAGGACGGGATGACCCTACGCGTCGGGGACCACACTTTCGAGATGATACACATGCCGGGCCACACCATGTACCAGGCCGCAGTGGTCGTCAAGGAAGAGGGCGTGGTCTTCACCAGCGACAACATCTTTCACGGCGTCCAGACCTGGCTCCACGAATGCAACCCCGACCTGTGGCTGGTGGCCCTCGAATCTCTTCGCAAGCTAGATGAAGACATCTTCGTCCCCGGCCACGGCGCCCTGTGCGGCAAGGGCTACCTGGACGAGCAGGGAGAGTTCATCGTCGAGTGGCAGGACTACGTCCGCGGCGCCATCGACCGGGGACTGACCCGCGACGAGGCGGTCTCCACTCTGACCGCCCTGACCGACCGCTACCCAATGGACGTCGAGCAGCAAGGCCTGGCGCCCATGGTCATGCGCATAAGCGCCGGCAACCTCTACGATTACATGACCGGCAACTGGCCCCCTCCCGGCATGGGCAGCGTGGCCACGCGCCTTCCCACCGACAACCGATAGGTCCCCAATCGCCGCCGCAGCGGAACACGTTCGGAATCGTCGATGGTCCACAGCGCGGGCATCCGAATCTCGGTCAAAAGCATACCGCCGGCTCTAACTTGGCGAGCCGGCGGTTCTGTTCTCGTGAATGGGGATTCTTCACTTATTGAAGAAAATCCGCTCTATGATGGCCCCGAATATGCAACCGGGCATCGCTATAAACGCCAAGAAGCTGACCGTCTTGGAAAAGCTGCCTTGGCTTTCCTGAAGCCACTCATGCTGTGTCAGCCATTCGATCATGGTGAGTCCTCTCTCTGAAGACTCGCCTTACGGGAGGCAACCGACCCTGCCAACTTGACCCCACTGCGACCGTTGTTACAATTCAAACGGCCTTACCGGGCTGTGGGCGTCCCCGCTTCGGCGGTGCGCCTGGACACGCAGACCCCGCTTGCGGCTACATGTGTCGGTTTCGGGCCGACGGGCCGCTAGCGGGGTCTGTGCATTTCAGCGGGCAAGTTGAAGGGCGAACAGACGCAAAGAAAAACGCGAAGAATTCACGGGATTCCCCATTTGCCAAGTTTCAGGGTCTGGGACATGTCCACAGAGACCACAACCCTAAAACTCTGGACTAAAGGGGGGCACCCCCCGGTTCAAACCCCGGAAGGCCGACCCCGACTACTTTCGCGCTTCAGGTGTGCAGTATCGCCGAGTGGGTCGCCGGTAAGCATAACACTTTCTGTCAATTGGGCCCCCGGCCTTCTGTCAAATTGACCCCCGGCCATGACCCTCGTGGCATACGAGCAACTCGGCCTCGCCTATCCCTCGCGCTGCGCCTCGTATTCCCGCAGGGCCGGGATGACCTCCTGCGTCATCAGGTCGATGTTGCGCATCGCCACGTCATGGGTCATGGGGCCCTCCCGGCCCCAGAAGATTATGTAACCTGGGTCGATGATGTCGATCAGGTGCTTCATCTTCTTGATGACCGTGTCAGGGTTCCCCGTCACAATCTGGAACGTCTCCTGTGCGTCGTCATATGGCAGCACAGGGCCCCCCGGAACGACTGTCTGCACCGACCGCCGCGCCTGCTCGCGGGCCCCCGTGGCAGCGGCGCGGGTCAGGTATCCCGGCGGTGCCAGCCAGTGCGGCGGCGTCACGCCGAACGACGTGCCCAGCTGCCAGTAGAAATTCTTGCCTTCCTCGTAGGCCGCCTCGTCGGAATCTGCCACCGCCACCCGAACCGCGTACCCGCGATGCTGTGGCGTTGGCGTCCACCCGTCGGCCTCGGCGGTGTTCTGGTACAGCTGATAGATGTCCGACAGCAACTGCAACGGCGGCGCAAGCGCCACGTAGGGATACTGGTGCTGGGCCGCCCATATGACCGATTCCGGCGAGGCCACGCCGGGGATCCAGATGGGCGGGTGGGGCTTCTGCAAGGGCATCACCCACGGGTTCACCACCCGGTAGTGGTAGTGCTTTCCTTCGTACCGGAACGGACCGGGCTTCGTCCAGGCATCCACGATGACGTTGTGGGCCTCGTCGAAACGCTCCCGGTTGTAGAGCGGGTTGGTGTTGGTGGCCATGCTTTCCTGCCCGATGCCCCGCACGAACCCGCAGACCACGCGCCCTCCCGACAGTATGTCGATCATCGCGATTTCCTCGGCGACGCGGAGCGGGTTCTCGTGAATGGGCAGCACATTGCCCAGAAAGACGATCTTGCCCTGCTTCGTTCGTGAGGCCAGCACCGAGCCGATGACGTTGACCGACGGCATCATGCAGAGCGGGTTGTTGTGGTGCTCATTGATCATCACGCCGTCGAAGCCCGCTTCGCTGCAGTATTGGAGCTCGTCGAAGTACATCCCGTAGAGTTCCTGGGCCTTCTCCGGACTGAAGTTCTCGTTGGGATACATCAGGTTGTTGTAGCCGAGGCGCTTGGCCTCGTCTTGATCGTAGGCGGTGTATCCCATTTCGGTGAAGAAGAAAAACTCGCGTTGCATCCTGCGCCCCCGTTTGCGTATATGGCGGCTGTTTCGCTCTGATGCCGGATTGCCGCAGTATGTAATCAGCCGAACTGAGTGTCAATTGCGGAACCGACATCGACAGGTTTCCGAATCAGGAGGTCCGGTCGACCAAAAGTCCCTGGATTGAGGGCTTCACTCCCACCCGAAGCCTCCCCCTCGAGCGATCGGAATGGGCCAGAATCCCAAGCCTGCGAGGGGAGGCAGGCCGGGGCGCCGGCCTCAACATCAAAGGGCCCTCGCGTGGAGATGTAACATTCCGTAACATTCCGTAACATTCCGTAACTTTTTGTATCATCGGCATCGATTTGACCTGAATTTTCGACTGACAATTCCGGAGGTCAAGGGGGCGAATTCGGCAGTTCAGATTGACACCATACAGAACAAGGGTTACCTAACAGAACAAAGATACGATATCGAACAATTGTACGCTAATGGGCTCCTCGCGGCAAGGGGAAGACTCAACCAGCCAGATTTTCGAACCGGGAAGTCCGGGCAGCCGGGAGACGGGAGTCGGATTCCTGCCTTATCGGGAACAGGCTGCGCGGCATTCCGGCACGTCGCCCCACAACCGACCTAGGATAAACCGCTATCGTCGTCATCCTTACCGTCTTCGGGCAGTCCGCTCGTTCCTTGCGCTGCCTGCGCAGCCTGTTGTTGCCGCGCCGCCCAGTTCTGCAACCATCGGCGAAACTCGTCCAGAGCGGGCGGCGACACGTAGAACACCTCGATGTCCGGGGGAAACTGCACCTGGTGCCTCTCGCTGATGAGCAGCAGGCCGACCCCGTCCTCGGTCAGCGTTTCGTCGATCCGGGCGGCGATGTGCTCATAGCGGCGGCGGTTTGCGTCCGCATGCCATTCCTGCAGACGCACGGCCACGGTCGGACTTGCCATCGGAATCATCAGGCACCGCTGCAGATCCAGCGTTTCCAACAGGACTTCGAAGTCCTCGGTGGCCTCCAGCAACGCCCCGCTCCCCAGCTTCCCTGCGACGAAAGCATGGCTGCGTTGGTCGCCGGCCCTGAGGTGTTCCATACCCTCTTCCCCTCCGGCTCCGATGCTCTCGTGGTAGATGCGCTGCAGGCCGCCCAGCGCGTTCTGCAGCGCGGCAACCTGGGTCTGCATCTGTTCCCAGTAATTCTGCAGGGCCACGGTTCCCTCAGGGTCCTCCGCAGCCGGACTGTACACGAGCGGCACCAGCAATAGCTTCCGTCGTCCGCTGTACTGGTCCGCCGCTGGTCGTTCGATACGCCCCAACTCCTGCGGATTCTCCGACCCCGCCGATTGAGTCATAATCAAGGTCTCCTCTACGACTTTATTTGTCACCTATATTATCGAAGATAACAGTCTCGATGACTTCTGCGGTCACACACGATGTCTCCCCGCTGTTCGATCTCCGCTTGCCGCTGTTAGTCGCGGTTGCTACACTGCCTGCAGTCGGCATTCAGCCGTCCGTTAAGGAGTGTTCATGATTTACGAAGTCCGCACCTACGACCTGAAGCCCGGGGCCGTGGAACAGGCCGAGGAAGCCTTTGCCGAGGCGCTGCCCTATCGCGAAAAATACTCCCCCATCGCTGCCTTCTGGCACACCGACATCGGACCCCTCAACCAGATCATCCACGTCTGGGGCTACGAGAGCCTCGAAGAGCGCGCCAAGATCCGCGCGGCCGCCAGCAAGGAAGAGAACTGGCCTCCCAAGATAACTCCCGGCAACATTCTCAACATGAACGCGGAAGTCTGGCAGCCCGCGCCGTTCATGAAGCCCATGGGCGGAGACCAGGCCCTCGGCAACATATACGAGATGCGGGTCTACACCTACCAGCCCGGCTCCATTCCCGAGCTGCTCCGCCGCTGGGCCGAGTCCATCCCCTACCGAGAGGAGTTCTCGCCCCTCGCCGCCGGAATGCACACCGAGTTCGGCGGCCTGAACAAGTGGATGCACATCTGGCCCTACAAGGACCTGAACCACCGCGCCGAGGTCCGTGACGCCGCGAGCAAGATCCCCCAGTGGCCCAGCGGGGCCCCGGGCCGCGTCTCCCAGGAAAACAAGATCATGATCCCGGCCAAGTTCTCTCCGATGCACTAGGATTCGTCCGAAGCATTTGGACGCAGGGCGCTCGGCATCATTCGCCGGTCCCTGCGTCTCTTTCTTTCCGCTAGACAACAACGGAGTGTCGAATATGAAACTGCTGACCTACGACGCCGGTAACGGACCCCGCTGCGGCGTTCTCCAGGGCGACAGCGTCGTCGATGTCACCGCCCTGCTCGGCGAGCCGCGCACCGTCCGCGACGTCGGCGCACTGCTGGCATTGGACGAGTCCGCCGTCGACCGCGTCGGTGATGCCCTGGCTGGAGGCGCTGCCGCCCCCGCCGTCGCGCTGGACGCTGTTCGCCTGCGCTCCCCGATTCTCCAGCCGCCCACCGTACGCGACTTCATCGTCTACGAGGAGCACGCCAGCTCCCAGGGCACTCGCGAACCAAACGAAGTCTGGTACAGGATGCCGGTCTTCTATTTCTCCAACACCCTCTGCATTTACGGCCCCGACGACACGGTGCCCTTCCCCTCAACGTCTGACCAGTACGACTACGAAATGGAGCTCGGCGCGGTCATCGGCAGGAACGGCGTCGACGTCGACCCTCGCGACGCCCTGTCGCACATCGCAGGTTTCTGCATCTTCAACGACTGGAGCGCCCGCGACGTCCAGTTCGACGAGATGGCCTTCGGGCTCGGCCCCGCCAAGGGCAAGGACACCGCCAGCACCCTCGGCCCATGGGTCGTCACCACCGACGAGATGGCACCCTACATCCGCGACGGCCGCCTGACCGTCAAGTGCCAGGTCCGCGTAAACGGCGAGGCCTGGCTCACCGACGGCGACGCCTCCATGGCCTACTACACCTGGGGCGAGATAGTGCAGCGCGCGTCGAAGGACAGCCGCATCGCCCCCGGCGACGTCATCGGCAGCGGCACCGTCGGCGGCGGCTCGGTTCGCGAAGCCATCCGCAAGGGCTACGAGGCCGCCCGCTTCCTCGAACCCGGCGACGTGGTGGAGATGGACGTCGAGGGCATCGGCGCAGTCCGCAACACCCTTGGGCAGAAGCAGGCCGACCCTTCGTATCCCTTCCCGCCGGCCAGCCCCACCGCCGTCCCGGACCCGGGGACCCACACCAACTACCGCTACGAACTGCGAAGAAGTTAGTTCAAGCTCTCATTTTCCTGTAACGCCAGGCCGGACCCCAATTGTGTCGGCTTGGCGTTCCCTTTTTGACCATTACCCCAGGGTTTTGTTCATATGATGGCGGCACACATCTGAAACGAGCATTACAACGGGCCGTCTCCTGGCCCTTCCAGTTCATTATCGTAGTGGGAGCGCTGCTGACCCTGTTCATCGTGCTCACCCCCCAGGGACGCGCCGGCTTCCACACTGCGCTGTTCCTGACCCAGGTGCTTGAGGCACCCGTCAAGCCGCAGCAGTGGTTCACCAAGGAGCCTCTGCGAGAATCGGTCTTCTACCCCTCTCCGAATGGCACTTCCGTCGCCGAGGTGTACCGTCCTCCCGACGGCGAACCGCGCACCGCTGCCCTGCTTTCCCTGGGTGTCTACGACCCGGGATTTGACGGCCAGGAGGTGGTCAACCTCGGTTATGCGCTGGCTCGGGCGGGGTACGTCGTGATGTACCAGTGGTCTCCATTCATGGGGTTGGAATACCGTATCGACGCTGCAGCACTGGACGACCTGGTAGCCGCCTTCCTGTACCTCGAGGAGCAGGACTATGTCGACACGGAACGGGTCGGTCTTGGCGGATTCTGCGTCGGGGCCTCTTTCGCCCTTGTGGCCGCCGCGGACGAAAGAATCGCTGCGCGAGTGCACTTCGTCAACGCCTTCGGCCCCTACTTCGACATGGAGGACCTCATTCTGCAGGCATCGTCACGTTCGGTGGTCTACGACGGGGAACGCACCCCGTGGCAACCCCACGAACTTACCCTGCGGGTGTTGACTAACGAATTGGTCGATACCCTGGAAGACCCGGAAGAGAGGGGGCTGCTTGCCTGGCAGGATGCAGCTAGCCGCCAGTCCTCGACAATTGACTCAAGCGGGCTTTCCCAAGAAGGCGTCAGGGTATCGACCCTCCTCGAAGGCTCGACTCCTGAGGAAGCAACGTCTCTCATGTCGGAAATGCCTGCTGAATTCAGGGAGGAACTGGCCCGGATTTCCCCCTCCGCACACATCGCCGGCGTCAATGCCAGGCTGCTGGTGATGCACGACCGCGACGACGAACTTGTCCCTGCCGCTGAATCCCGCAGGCTGCTGCAAGCCGTCGAAGAACGCGGCAACGTCCGCTACACCGAGCTGTTGGACTTCGACCACGTGAAGCCCACTGGTGGCGGCCTTCTCACCATCATGGGACAGGCCGCCCGCCTCTATCGCCACATGTACGAAATCATCCGCCTCGCCCACTGACCTGACATGGACGGCTCAGGCCATATAGCCCGTGTCCACGCGGAGCATTCCCGCGCTGCTTCGCATGGGCTGCAGCATACGGTGTCCCGCCAGCCACCCGGGCCGGTAGCGGACGTCCACCCGCGGGTCCCGAGGACGCCGCCTGTTCCTTGCGGCCACGGCTACTGACGCGGGTGCAGCCGCGGCGTCCGGTGAATCCCCGGTGTCCTTCCGGCAAATCGCCACCAGCAGGCTTCCCCCAATGACCACTACCATATATATCAGGGCCGAGAGCGCTGACCACACCATCCCCACCCTGGCGCGATCGTGGAACTCGGACTCCGGGTAACCGAGGGCGCCGAAGTCGTTCTCCCAGGAGAGAATCAGATTCTGTTCCGGAACGAACAGCAAGCTGGGGTCCCAGTACACAACCACGGTCCCCGCCAGTCCGATCAGAGTCAAGAGGACGGTTATCGTCACGGTGAGCTGCACCAGCAGCAGCTTCACTCGTTCGTTGAATCTCACTCTGCCGTCCCGCAACAACAGCAGGGCCATGAGCACCCCACCCAATATTGGCAACACCTCCAGCAGGTAAATCCAGAACCCGACATTGTTGCCGAGGACAATGCCGCACACATAGACGAAGACCAGTGGAGGAAATGCAACCAGCGCCGCTTGACGATATGGATTGCCGTCGAACGAGGCATACTGACGCCCGTGCAGGAAGTCAAACATCAGGCCGGCCGCCATGGCTATCAGCAGGTTTGCCAACAGGGCAAGCGCGAAGGGAATAGGGGTATTAGCGAAACCCTCCAGCGAATAAAATCCGTAGCTGTCCATTCGGGTGCCGTGCATTTGCATCAGGGTCGTGCTGAGCAGCACAAATACGGACACGAACAGTAGGTCCCTTACCCCGTTGGAGTGGCGCAGTCGCAGGAAATAGTGCGATAGCACGAGACCTATGACCAAGCAAATGTACACGGTGATCATCCAGTCGGCGCTCCAACCGACTGACTGGAGGAAGTATCCCAGGCCCGCGATGGCAATGCCCGGCAACGCGAATCTCGACAGACTGTAGCGTAGAGCCTGGGAAGCGAACCCGGGTGATTCTGCCCCGGAATACCCTGCCGGTGCCGCAACGGAACTCGCGGGAGCGCCCCGGTGTGAGGCTGTGGCGTATGTCGCCAGTTGCTCATCGCTTTCTGGGTAAAATTGATGCCGGGGCTCCAGCCCGGCGAGGTCGATCAGCCCTTCCACCTCAGCCTGCGACAGGCCGAGCGCTTGGCCGAACACCTCCAGCCGCTCTCTCGTTGGGCGCGTCGCTCCTGACTCCCACCGCACCACCGTCGTGTGCTTGTACCCCAGATAGGCCGGATCGATCTCGCTCATCAGCTCGAGGAGACCGGACTGCGTGAGTTGCCCCGGCTCACCGTCCACCGCAGATTCCTCGCGGTGAAGCCGCATCAGCCGCCCGACTTGCTTCGCCCTCAACCGTCTTGCATCTAAATCTACTGGCATAACACTACGCACATTTATATATAGTTGCGCCCGAATTCAATCGTATAACCCACTAACGGGGTGTGAGTTGCTCAGATGGCGTATCCCTTGTCGACGCGAATCATGCCCGCACTGCTCCGCATCGGCTGCAGCATGCGGTGTCCTGCCAACCACCCAGGCCGGTAGCGAACGTCCACCCGCGGGTCCTTGGGACGCTCCCGGGACTTGTCCGTTTCCGCCGGAACTGCCGATGCGGCGGCGTCCGGGGAGTCTCCGGTATCCTTCCGGACGATGGTCAGCAGCAGGGTGCCTCCAATCACGACCACCATGTAGACGATGGCCGACAGCGCCGACCAGGTCATCCCCATCCGTGCCCGCTCGGCGTACTCCCCTGCCGGATAACCCAGCGCGGCGAAGTCGACATCCCACGAACGCAGCAGCGTGTGGTCTGGAAGAAACAGCATGCTGGGGTCGTTATAGATGATAAGCGTCGCAGCCAGGCTGAGCGACGTCAGCGAAATCAGGATTAGCACTGAACTCTGCAGCAGGAATCTCTTCATCCACACGTCTACCTTGATGCTGTCATCGCGCAGCACCAGCATCGACATTAACACGCCTCCCAGCACTGGGAAGGCCTCCAGCAGATATACCCAGAATCCCGCGCCGGTGAATAATGAAATGCAAACATAGACGAAGACTAATGGAGGGAATGAGACCCATGCTGCTTTCTTATAGGGATTCCCTCCCGGGCGTGAATACTGCCATTTGTACAGAAAGTCGAAAATCAACCCTGCAGACAGGGCCATTACCAGAAACACCAGCAGTGACAGCACAAACGGCATTGCAGTACCCGCAAACGCCGGAACGGTATAGAAGCCGAACGAGTCCATTCTGGTCAGCGGCGCAGGAAGAATAGTCACGCCCAACAGCACGAATACCGATATAACCAGCAGGTCTCTGAGGGAGTTGGAACGCCGCCTCCGCAGAAAGTAGTCGCACAACATGAGAGCGATCACCACTGCGATATACGCGCTCAGCAGCAGGTCAGCAGTCCACCCGATCGACTGCAACAGGAAGCCCGAGCCGGCAACGGCCGCACCGGGCAGGGCGAATCTGTACAGTCCGAATCTGAGCATTTGGTGAACGTGAGCTCGATTCTCCGCTCCTTGCTCATCACCGTGGTGAGAATTGCGCTCTTGTACAACCGGCACCGTGTCGACTCTATCGTCATCCAACGCCGGTTCCGTATCTGATTCTACGTAGAATTCATACCTCAGCTCCAACCCGGCCAGGTCGATCAGACCGTCGACCTCCGCCCGCGACAGGCTCAGTGCCTGGCCGAACACCTCCAGCCGCTCCCGTGTTGGGCGCGTCGCTCCCGCTTCCCACCGCACCACCGTGGTGTGCTGGTACCCCAAATATGCCGGATCGATCTCGCTCATCAGCTTCAGCAGACCCGTCTGCGTGAGCTGTCCCGGCACGCCGTCGACCACGAATTCCTCACGGTGAAACCGCATCAGCCGCCCGACTTGCCTCGCCCTTAACCGTCTTGCATCCAGAACTGCTGGCATATCTACAACCAACTATAAAGAGTCCTATGCACACTTGCGTGCACATCGGTGCATATCTAT
Organism: Dehalococcoidia bacterium; assembly: GCA_963667415.1. Taxonomy (GTDB): domain Bacteria; phylum Chloroflexota; class Dehalococcoidia; order Lucifugimonadales; family UBA3495; genus VXOI01. The sequence continues at coordinate 3,345,724 of OY763410.1, forward strand.
GCACATTACCATGCACATCGATGTACTTACATGCACATTACATTGATTTACGCATATTTCGACACATCGTTCTATTTGAATGTACATCTTTCAGTCTTAAGCGCTAATTGTGTACTTTTTGTGTCGCTTCGGTGGTATTTTCCCACGATATCCAAGCTGCGTGCAAGCACTTCAACGCGCAGCAGCAACACCAACTACCCACTTTCTTCACGAAAACGGCGCACCTCAACTACGGAGCCAGACCGATTCCATGCCCCAGTTCTCCCGCAGGTTACTCCTCTTCGCAGCCGCCCTGGCAGCAGTGGCAGGCATGGCCGCGTGGTTTTGGGCGGTAACGCCTACCCATGCAGATGAAGCCCTGGAAGTGGAGCGTGGGCCAGCACTAAACCCACAGGAAAGCCCCCCCTACGCCGCAAAAATTACGGCGATCCGCTTTTCATCGGACCGTTTATACGAAGGTGACGCCACCATTTATGTGGATGTGCGCAACGACTCTTCAAGGGGCGAGGCTACATTTAGAGTGATCTTGGAGATAGTCCCGCCCGGGGGCGGTAGTACGGAGACTCTCGATCTCGGCACCATGGCATTCGGGGCGAAAGGCGAGACCAAGACTTTCGAGAAGGAATACGATTTCGAAGAAACAAATGAATATAGTATCAAAGCCAAAGTGTACAGCCCCAGCAAGGACCGCATGTTCTATGAGGAATCCACGACCACGAGCGTCCATGCCGTCACTTACGACGCGAAAGTAACTAACATCTCGGTGAGCCCGAACCCCGTTCAGGAGGGTACCTCAACGATCGAAGTCGAAGTCGAAAACCGATCCCCCACCGTGGGGGACGACAAGGGCGCCGCAACCTTCGACATCCGCTTGACCATCGACCCCCCTGGGGCGGGCAACACTGTCCACGTGCACTGGAACGACGTTTCCTTCTCCGCCGAAGGCGACGAGACTCTCACCCTGGACCACACCTTTAAGCATGATGGCAACTACGAGCTGACCGCGGAGGTCTACGACAACGGCGGCCTGGCATACAACTGGCCCAACTCCCGCAGATTCGACGATGCCACCCGCGAGGAGCGATTCCAAGTCGACGAACCCTACGACGTGGAGGTTACTGACATCGACGTGGACCCGGATCCGGTCCAGAACGGTTCCTCCACCATCTCGGTGGAGGTGGAAAACCTGTCCGCCACCAATGGCCCCTTCCAAGGCCGAGCCACCTTCGATATCCGTTTGGCCATCGACCCGCCGGGGGCGGGCAACACTGTCCACGTGCACTGGAACGACGTTTCCTTCTCCGCCGGAGGCGACGAGACTCTCACCCTGGACCACACCTTTAAGCATAATGGCAACTACGAGCTGACCGCGGAGGTCTACGACAACGGCGGCCTGGCATACAACTGGCCCAACTCCCGCAGATTCGACGATGCCACCCGCGAGGAGCGATTCCAAGTCGATGAACCCTACGACGCGGAGGTTACTGACATCGACGTGGACCCGGATCCGGTCCAGAACGGTTCCTCCACCATCTCGGTGGAGGTGGAAAACCTGTCCGCCACCAATGGCCCCTTCCAAGGCCGAGCCACCTTCGATATCCGCTTGGCCATCGACCCGCTGGGGGCGGGCAACACTGTCCACGTGCACTGGAACGACGTTTCCTTCTCCGCCGAAGGCGACGAGACTCTCACCCTGGACCACACCTTTAAGCATGATGGCAACTACGAGCTGACCGCGGAGGTCTACGACAACGGCGGCCTGGCATACAACTGGCCCAACTCCCGCAGATTCGACGATGCCACCCGCGAGGAGCGATTCCAAGTCGACGAACCCTACGACGCGGAGGTTACTGACATCGACGTGGACCCGGATCCGGTCCAGAACGGTTCCTCCACCATCTCGGTGGAGGTGGAAAACCTGTCCGCCATCAATGGACCCGACAAGGGCGCCGCAACCTTCGACATCCGCTTGACAATCGACCCGCCGGGGTCAGGCAACACTGTCCACAAACACTGGAACGACGTCTCCTTCTCCGCCGGAGGCGATGAGACTCTCTCCCTGGACCATACCTTCAAGCATGATGGCAACTACGAGCTGACTGCGGAGGTCTACGACAACGGCGGCCTGGCAAACGGCTGGCCCAACTCCCGCAGATTCGACGATGCCACCCGCGAGGAGCGATTCCAAGTCGATGAACCCTATGCAGCCCAAGTTACGGACATTCGCATCTCCCCAAGCCCCTTACGCGTGGGTGAGGCTACGATTTCCGTCGACGTGCTGAACCAATCCTCCCTCAACGGACCCCACGATGGCGCAGCCACCTTTGACGTCCGGCTGGAAGTGGACCCCCCTCTGTCTGGTAACACCGAACATCCCGCAGACAACGATGATGACTGGGACAACGTCAGCTTCGCGGCGAACGAAACGGTAACCCTCAGCAAGACCTACCCCTTCACACAAGCGACTGGCACGTTCACCAGATACCGACTGAAAGCGGAGGTCTACGGCATCAATGGCAGGGAGAACGACTGGCACTCCGACCACCTCTTTTCTGACGCCACCGGAACAGAGAATTTCGAGGTTGCGGATCTACCCGACCTCGCCGTTGAGATCCGCGAGCAGGTCACCCCCGTCGTCGGAAAACCCCTTACGGTGCCGCTCATCCTCAAGAACAAGGGCAGTTCGACCTCTCCCGAATACAGCATCAGGGTTGCCATAGGTAAACCCGCCGGCAACCTGCCCTTGAGCGAAGCCTCCTCTCTTGTCCCTTCAGGGAATGAGGCTACGGCAGGGCCTCTGATGCGGGCGAACCTGACCGCCGACCGCGACCGCACTTTCCCCAACATCACCAGTGAATTGAGCCCTGGAGGCCATCTGCTGTGTGTGCTCATAGAGTATGCCGGAGGCGAAGAAGACAAGGACGGTTCCGACAATGCTGACTGCAGGGCGGTCTACGTCCTCCCCGATATGGGGAGGGAATTCCCGGGGGAGCTCCAGGCATTTCTGCACCTGGATGACCACATCCAGCACAGGATCGATGTTGATATCGATCTGAAGAGGCACCCAGCCATAAACATCGCCAGCAAGTTGCTGTCTGGGGACGAGCTCAAGGCAGAGGATCTCGTGGCCGACCGAGGCATTGCGGGAACAATGGGCCTCGGGGTCTTGGGAGGCCTGGGTGGCGTCACTCGTGTGAAAGGAGATATTGGTACCGGAAGCGAACCGTTCTGGGTTTTCGTGCCCACAGAGTACTCCACCCGCTACGAAGACGGGGAGCTGAAAGAGGAGATTGAAGAACTAGGTAAAGAGGTCGTCGAACGGACCTGGGGAGGGCTTGAGAGCCGCGCCAACAGGGAAAACTCCTATCAGAAGCTGGCGCTGGAAATTGCCAGGCGTGGTCAGACCTACGGCAACAAATTTGTTTCCGTCGGCGTTACAGAGGAAGACAAAAAGGAATTTGTGAACGCCGTAGAAACGCTGACGAACGCCGGAATAGACGAGTTGCCTGAAAGGGCTGAAACTCTCCTTGAATACGGAGACAAGGTCGTCGATGCCGCAATAGTGGTGGAGGCAGCCCTGAGCAAGTTAAACGTTAATTTCGAGCATGTAGACCTCAACGTGGTGCACGGGCACCTCGACAGCCTGCCTCTCCACAAGGTGAACAATGGCCTCCTCGTAGCAAAAATAACAGTTAAAACCGTTGGGCTCGCCAATGACATACGGATTACCGAGTCGTTGAACCGCAGCATCTTCGTGGGTCAGGCCACCAAGACTTTGGAATTACTGGCGGAACTCGAGGTAGATGACGCTGCCTGGTCAGCAGCGATAGTCAAGGCGCAGAAGAAACTGGCGAAAATGACCAGCAATGAGGGCCTGCAAAGCTGGTCGGCGGCCATCGAGGAAAATCTGCCCAACATAGCCGCAACATATTCGCAGATAGCGTTGCAGGCCGTGGCGGCGAAGCTGATTGCAGTGGGAGTGGGAGCCGCATTGACAGCCGCAGGAATCGTTGGCTTTCCTGTGGCAGTGATCGCTGTACCTGTAACCATTGCAGTTGCCTTTGCCATCGATGAGATCTATGAAATCGTGGAAGAGTCCGACAAATTCTGGGACGGTATAACACTGGCTTCTATGTCCACACAGATCTATTCCCACGTGTTTACCACCTTGTCTGATGACGCCCACGGCGAAGGCGACCTGGTGGCATTGAAAGAGATTTCCGACTATCTGGAGTTCGCCTACTACAAGCATCTGGCCAGATCCGCGGAATCCAATCCCGATTTCGCTGGCGTCGACATTGGCGTTCTGGGAGACGGGAGGTTGACTCACAACAAGCTCCAAGACAATAGGGAAGCCGTCTTTCACGAGAGAGACGAAATACTGAGCGAAGTTCTCGGCGGCGACTGGGACCATACTAAGGACTTCAAATTCCTGGAGGACGCCCACAGGCCTCTGGCAATTTGGTCTGATGGGACAACCATGTGGGTGATGGATGGTGAGTCCGCTAACGACTACATAGTCCATGCCTTTGATTTGTCCAGGAAAACGCCAGATGAAGACAAGAAACTTGAATTCCATCCCTATTCGGCCTTTGTCGACGAGAGTTTCTCGGACTTATGGGGCGCCGACGCTGGACCGAGAGGTATCTGGGGCACCGATGGAACTTTGTGGATTGCCGACCACGACTACCGGGATGTAACCAAGGTATTCGGATACAAAATTGATGACGAAAGTAAAATTTTTGAACTCCCTTCTGAAAGTCAAGGGTTTTCGTTGCCTAGTGCCGGCCTTTGGTCAGATGGAACCACTATGTGGTTTTCCTCATGGACAAGCGACTGCGGCATCGTGGCCTACGATGTTGAAACGCCGAGTCTCGACATCAAAAAGAATATTTGTGAGCTAGCTGAAACCAACAAGCGACCCTATGGCCTGTGGTCTGACGGCAAAACAATGTGGGTGTCGGACGTGGATGAGGGCCGCATCTTCGCCTACAGCGTCAGGACCGGAGACCAGGCTGCCGGTGTTCCGGGCTGGGAAGAACGCGAAATCTTGCGAGAAATCGTAACAGTTAAGGTGATAGACGTCACTGAAGATGACTACCCCCACATCGCAAACAACTCCGCCCCCACCGGTATCTGGTCTGACGGCGAAACGATGTGGGTCGCCGACCGCGAGAGCGACCGCATCTTCGCTTACACGCTACCCGACTCGCTGTCTGCGCCGCTGAACCTGACGGCCGACGCCGTCGGGGACTCGCGAATCGACCTGGATTGGGATGTTCCGTCAGATACCGGAAGGGCCCCCGTAACCGGCTACGTTGTGCAGGAATCCGAGGACGGCATCAACTGGACTACCATATCAAGCAACACCACCAGGACCGGCTACTCCCGCACCGGTCTCTCCGACTGGGGCGTCCGCTACTACCGAGTCGCTGCAATCAACAGGGTGGGAGCCGGTCCGTTCTCGAACTCCGCTGTCGCGCATCAAGGGTTCTCTATCGATAGTATTTCCTGCACTCCGGAAGAATTCTACGTCCTGGAGACTGTTCAGTGTTCAGCCATTATCGGCGGCATCGAAATTCCCGGTTACAGCTATCTCTGGGAAGCCAAGGACGGGACTGCCGTTGTGGTCACCAGCACTGAGGATGGCAGCGGGGGCAACAAGGCCTCCGCTACCTGGGACACGCCGGGTCCCAAGCTGCTTCGTGTGGTGGCCTGCAGAACCGGAAACCCGACTGAATACATCAACACGACATTGGCCGATGTAGGGCCGGCAACTATAGACGTCGGGCAAGCAAGCGCCGGCGCCTGCGCCGAAAGGACCCAGACCATCCTGGTCCCCGACCTCGTGCCCAGCATCTACTTCAAGAACCCCAGTCCTTCCGCCTTGCCCGAATCCATTGGCGTCGGCGACTCCTTCGACCTGGAGTTCAGAGTTGGACGCCCGACCTGGGTCGGCGGCCCCGGCGGCATCACCGTCTCCTTCCCAGACTTGACCGACAATAACACCGTCAGCAGCGCCAACTCCTACAACTCCGACCAGGGGCGGGTGCGCACCGTCAACTTAGACCAGGGGCAGGTGAGCAACGTCGATTCCGCTACCACCTTCGCCGACGTCACATACCTGGGCAACAGCGCCTCGCAACACCTGTCCGTCTCCGCGAAAACCGGTGACTGGCCAAGTCCGCCTTCCATCCCGCAGCGCACCCTGCGCCTTCGCATCCAGCCCGAGGAAGCGGGCGAGTTCCGCGTCCGCGTGCGCTACTGGCTCTGCAACGAGGAACGCACCGACGAAGACGGCAACCCGTACTGCGCCCGCTATCCCAAGCAGGACGACACCGACAACCCCGAGCGCGATCAGCAGGGCTGGGCAACCTACGAGTTCACCGTAACCGTGGTCCCCAAGCCGGAGATCGACGACCTGGGCTGCGACTCTGACACGGTCGACATCGGCACAACCGTAACCTGCAGCCCCACCTACGAAGGCGGCGACATCGACTCCTACAGGTGGCGCGCCGGATACGAGGTGGCCGGCGGCGACCCTTCGTCCGGCTCCGACGCCAACTTCGCTACCAAGTGGGGCTTCAGCGGCATGCAGACAGTCGAACTGAGAGTATGCAACGACATCTCTGGTTGCACCTCCGACAGTAAGTCCATCACGGTCAATCCCGACCTCACGGAAATCGAAGATGAGGAGATGATGCCGGAGGAAATGGAGGAAGAAGAACCCGACGATGGCGGGCGCGTCCTCATCTCGGGTCTCGCCTCGGAATGGGCGCACTCCAGCTACTCGCCCACCGACACCACCATACAGGTGCGGGCCTTGCCCACTGCCGACATGCCCACCCTGGAGTTCACCCTCTCCGACGAGGACGGCTTCGCACCCGCAGCCGGCGACTACGTCAGCCCCGGCGCTCTGGTGCTGGCCCTGCCCGACGACGTGTGGGTCGACTACGACGGCATCTCCGCGGAAATGCTGGTCGAGAGCACGTGGGTCGACTTCACCGCCGAGCTCGAGAAGACCCTGCTCGCCCTGGAGACCATCTCCGGCGGCCAGCAGCGCACGGCGCTGACGGCCCAGGGTCTCGCCCCGGCATCCGTCGATGGGTCCCTGACGCCGCCCGACCTGCTGGCATGGGGCCTCGGCGAGACGGGCCAGGCGCCGCTGGACGATCTCTTCGGCGCCAAGCACGCCAACTGCGTCGTGCACGTAACAGTGCCCTGGCTGGCGCTGGCCGCCCAGACCACCGCATTCCGCGTCTCCATACCGGCCGACGTCTCCACCGACGACTACATCTCCCTGGCGCTTGCGGCCATCACCGCCGAGGGCGAGAACGGCAAGGAAGCCGCCCTGGTCCAGGCCCACGACCTCCTCGACACCGGCGACGCCACCCCAGGGTGCGAAGCGCCATGACCCGCTTTACAACTACTGGACAGACCTGGAGTGTGACCGGCATCGCCAAGCTGCTGCCGCTGCTCATCGCCCTCGCCCTGCTAGCAGGCGTGCCCGCCGCCGTCTCGGGGCAGCAGGTGTACGACGTGTCGTTCTCCGAATCCACTTACTATGTAAGGGAAGGAACAAATACCGATGTGTCAATCACGATTGAGGTGAGCCCACAGGCGCCTTTTGCCTTTAATGTCGGATTTTCGACCTCGGACGGCACGGCAGAAGGAGGGGAGGACTTTACTCACGTTACCGAGACTTTTGAAGTTCCTGCCGGTGCAGCTAGGCATTCAAGGCTTGTGGAGTTATTGGACGATCGGGTCTACGAACCACCGGAATCATTCTCTGTAAGTCTCACTTCTTCAGACGCACGCATTACTTTGGGCACTACGTCGACCGACGTATCGATCGAGGACGATGAATTCATAGAAGTTGCACTCGAAGATGAAATGATCATTGTTCAGGAAGGGTCGGCGGCGGAAGTGTGCGTGGTGCGCGTTGGTGACGAAACCGTAACCATGGCAAGCACGATTTCCTTCGATATGCACCTCAGCTTCACCGACACCGGCAGCGCCCTGACTACCGGTCAGGCCAATCCCACTTCCGTTGGGATCAATTCCACCGACGCGGAATGGTGCGCCAGCTTCACCACCCAGGACGTAGACCAGACCACAGACGTTCAGTTCGAACTCCGGCGCACGCCGTTGCATCCTCGAGATGTGATTTTGCAGGACCCAAGATTTGCGACCGTTCGGGTCATCGACCCACCCAACTGCGCCGCCAACGGTGCCGTGACCGACACGTCAAACACCGACCTAATCACAGAATGCAACAACCTGGCGACCGCCAAGGAGTACCTGCGCGGCACCGCAACACTCAACTGGTCCGATACCCTCGCCATCAGCAGCTGGGAGGGCGTAACACTAAGCGGAACCCCCCTGCAGGTTTCAGGCCTGAATCTCGGCGGCAAGGGCCTCAACGGCACCCTGGCGACAGAATTGGGCAGCCTGTCCAGTCTGCGCAAGGTCCGCCTGAGCGGCAACTCCTTGAGCGGCAGCATCCCTGCTGAATTCAACAACCTCGCTTTCGTTGACGAGTTTTACCTCAACAGCAACCAGCTTTCCGGCGAGATTCCGGTCCTCAGCGAGTTGGGTAGCTCGCTTGGGTCAACCGGGGCAATCTACTTCAGTCTGGCCAATAACCAGCTGTCCGGAGAAATCCAGGACATCGCGGTTCCCCATGAGAGAATGAAACAGCTTGACCTCAGCAACAACAATCTGACCGGTGATCCGGCGACGTTTCTCGAAGGACTACAGGAGAGTATTGAGCACGGGCCTTTAGGCCTCACAAATATCCGTTTGTCCCGAAACAGCTTCGGCAACAACTGCATCCCTCTGTCCTTTGTCGAAGAGTTGAACGACCGCGCCAAGCGTGGAAACTTCTTTGGCGGTTACGACCCCAGTGCCGGTCTGCAACACGACTTCGGCAGCATCACCTGCGACCGCGTCCCCTTCGCCCGCCGCCCGGCGAAGGACTTCACTGACCTAGGCTTGACCGGCCCGGAGAGCATATGGTCTGACGGCACCACAATTTGGGTCTCGTCTCGAGCAGGTACACTTACCCCAAACGAAATTCGAGCTTACGACTTAGATAGCAAAGCCAGGGATGAAAGCAAAGATCTTGACAATCTGGCCTCCAATAATGGAGATCTTCAGGCCATCTGGTTTGACGGCAACGTATTGTGGGTGGGAGATGGGGTTTATTCACAAGTCGGATCATTCGGCTACATATTTGCCTACGAGATGGACATTAACGCTGACAGATCAGTGGGTGCCAATCACGGAAATCGGCTTATGAGCCTGGAATTCGACCCAACTGGTGGCTCCAGCCCTCGAGGTATATGGTCTAGCGGAAATACTGTGTGGATTTCCCAAAGCGGTTCTGGCTTTATTGGTGATATCCACGCTTATGTGCTGGATATTAATTCCGACGGCACGGCAGGGCCCAATCATGGGAACAGAGATTCCTCCAAAGACTTTGCTGGCGTGGCTGCGGAAGGTATATGGTCGGATGGTACTACTCTTTGGGCGGCTAACCTGTCTGACAGCGCGCTTCATGCATATAACCTTGCAACAAAGGAACGGATCGAAAATATGGACTTCGATTTAGACTCTGTCCCAGGTGGTGGCATTTGGTCTGATGGAGATACTATGTGGTCTGTTTCTGGCACAGACATATTTGCCTACTACATGCCGTCCAACACCGTCGGCGGAATCTTCGAAACCGACACGTCCACCAGAGCGATCACAGACCCCGATGATAGTTCTCCCGACCCAGACCCAACCGACCCCGACAAAATCGAAGTCGAAAAGTGCGTGGCCGAAGTCGCCAGCAACGGCGCAACCAATGATGAAGTCGGCGCCATCACCCTCGGCGACACCGTCTCCGGCAAGTGGGAGGGCGGCTGCCCCTCCATCACCCGCGGTGGCCGTCTCGCCAAGTACTACACCCTGACTCTCCCCATCACCAGCGGCGCGAATATAGCCCTCGACTCCCACCTCGACACCTACCTCGTCCTCCGCAGCGGCGGTCTTGATGGAACAGTGGTCGAACAGGACGACGACGACGGTCCCGGCAACAACGCCCTCATCGAACGCACCCTGCCCGCCGGGGACTACACCATCGAGGCCACCACCTTCTATTCCGACGGCGTCGAGGCCGAGTTCACCCTCACCGTTTCCTCCGCGCCCAGCGTCCTGTACGAAGGCCCCGTCTCAACCGTTGCCCACCGCGGCTACGCCCCCACGGGCCCGAAGTTGACCATCAAGCTGCTGCCCACACTCCCGCGCGGAACCCTCGAAATCACCATCGAGGACGCCGACGGCTTCGGCGCCGGCACCGGCCCCCTCGGCGGTCCCTGGGCCGACAACGCAAGCGCCGGCTCCGTGCTCATCGCCCTGTCCAGGTCGACATGGGTGGCCCACGACGAACTCGCGGTACAAGTGCGTCAGTCCGGCTCCTGGACTTCCCACAAGTCCTCCGACGAGCAGAGCCTGCTTTCCGACGAAGGCACCGGCGGCGATTTCAGCACCACGCTGGAGCAGTTGCCCGGGCTCATCGACAGCGCCGTGGATGCTTCGGGGCTCATCGAGTCGCTGAATACCTTGATGTCGTCGGCCTCCGCGCCCGAAAGCGAGCCCGACTCCTCCGCCCTCGACGCAATCTTCACAGACAGCCACGCCAACTGCGTCTCCCAGGTGACCGTACCCTGGGTGGCGAAGGCGTCCGACACCACCGGCGTCCGCGTCTCGGTGCCCGTGCAGTTGTCGGCCACCGACTACCTGTCAGTCGCCACCAGCTTCGTCTCCAACGGGGAGGAGCAAGCGTTGGCCCAGCTCCACGACCTGCTCGACACCGGCGCTGACACGCCAACCTGCACACAGCCGGAGCAATCCGACGAGTAGCTTCGGCCCTGCCTTCGTCCTTCCGCTGGTGTAAAGTGCGTTCGGGCCATTGCCCAAACGAACTCCAACCACCACCGCAGGAGGACAGCAATGACGGTCCTATCCGATTACTCCGACAAGTACGAAACGGTCAGCGTGCACCGCGAGGACGGCATACTACAGGTCACCTTCCACTCCGGCGACGGCAGCCTGCTCTGGGGCGAGGCCGCCCACCGCGAGCTCGGATACGCCTTCGCAGACATCGGCGCGGACCCCGAGAACCGGGTGGTCATCCTCACCGGCACCGGCGACGACTACTGCGCCAACTTCGAGCCCAACCGTCCCACCCGCCGCATGCCCAAGGACTGGGACAAGACCTACTGGGAAGGCAAGCGCCTGCTCACCAATCTGCTGGAGATCGAGGTGCCCGTCATCGGCGCGGTCAACGGCCCGGCCACCATCCACGCCGAGATACCCGTGATGTCCGACATCGTCCTCGCCTCCGAGTCCGCCACCTTCCAGGACGCTCCCCACTTCCCTCGCGGCGTCGTGCCCGGCGACGGCGTCCACGTTGTCTGGCCCCTGCTTCTCGGCCAAAACCGGGGCCGCTACTTCCTGCTCACCGGCCAGACCCTCTCGGCGCAAGAGGCCCTCGACCTCGGCGTCGTGTCCGAGGTGCTGACGAAAGACCGGCTCCTGCCCCGAGCCTGGGAGCTGGCCCGCCAGCTCGCCGAACGCCCGACGCTAACCCTGCGCTACAGCCGCGTCGCCATGACCCTGCAGCTCAAGCGCCAGATGCAGGACATGCTCGGCTACGGCCTCGCCATCGAAGGCCTCGCCGCCGTCGACGTCTCCCTCTCGCAAGAACAATAACCCCGATATCGCACCAGAGGAGAGGCGCTCGGTACCGGCCATAGTCTCTCCTCGCGCCCTTACCTAGCGCCGTAACGTAGCCCCGTAACGTAGCGATGTAGGCTGAGCTCCGGTCAGGCGTACAGCCGGTTCAGGTTGGCGTAGTCGTCCGGGTCCAGGTCCCTGCCCTGCAGCGCCGGATGGTCGGGGCCGTAGCGGTGCGCCCGGAACACCGAGTTGGCCAGGCCCGAGACCGACCCGCCCACACCGTAGCCGCTGCGCGCCATGAACGGGTTGATGTACTCCCACGCGATGTCCTTGCCGGGCGTCACCTCGAATATCCGGCCCGGCGCTCCCTCGCAGATGAGGGTGTTTCCGTTGGGCTGACGCTCGGCCCCGCTTATGTGGTAGCTGTAGAAGGAGATGGGCGGGTCTCCCTTGTACTCCCACGCCACCTCGTCGGTCCCGGGATCAACCTCGATGACCCGTGAATGTGAGAACCCGCTCTTGTGCGGCCCGTTGTCGAAGATCAGCACCCGCCCGTTCGCCAGCATCGTCGGGTTGTGCTGATGGGAAATATCACCGCGACCCCACTTCCACCGGAACTTCCCGCCGGCCTTGTCAACGATGCCCACGGTGTCCGTCTGCCGGAAGCTGACCACCAGGTCTCCCTCCGGAGTCACGTTCAGCGTGTTCTGGTGCGTCCATTCCTCCCGGCCCTCCAGGAAGCAGATGCGATCCACTTCGAAGTCCAGGAATTCCCACGAATTCCACTCGTAGACTACTTCCCCGCCCGGCGTAATCTCCCGAACCGTATCCCCCAGCATCCCACGGGGCTCGCCCGTCGTCTCCTGTCCGCCCTTCACCTGCCGAGTCGCCTCGTCCGGCATCAGTTCCCATGAGAGCACCAGCGTATTGCCGTTGGGCAGCCGTTCGAAGTCGTGGTGCAGAAACGGGTACCGGTACTCCCACACGACGTTGCTCTCCCAGTCCAACTCCAGGATTGCCGCCGAAGCGGTCCGTCCGCCTCTCGGCAGTAGCTCCCTCTCCGGTCTGCCCATGAACGACGTCTCCTCAGCCGCCGGCCCGGTCCTCAGCAGCAGGTTGCCGTTGGGCAGCAGGTACCCGTAGCTGATGCCCTCGTTGCAGTGCCACGCGTGGCAAACCCGGCCCTCCATATCTATGAGCCGCGAGTCGTGCCCGTTCAGATTCGTCACCAGCGTATAGCCCCGGTACGCCTGCTGCGGCGAGTAGTGAATCAGCCCGTTCGGATGGTTGATCGACCAGCCCATGGAATCCTCCTTCGTATGCCCGGTTATCCCGCGCCCTGTCGAGAGCGTCAGTAAATGCAGTTTGTCTCAATCAAGCGGTGAGGGAATATAGGGTACACAGCAACTTTGGTCAATCGGTCTCAATTGAGGTGGTAAACTTGCCTCCTCAAATACAACCCGAACGTCAATCTCACCGGAGCATCAGCGCCCCGGGAGGCTTCATGACAACCTGCACCGCCGAAATCAGCAACATGAAGCTCATCGCCCACGTCGACGAAAACGGCATCGTCTACGCCGTAGATCGCCCCCACGGCGGCCTCTACATCCCGGAACTCAACATTTAGCCCCAACGCCGCTAAACATCCCCAGCAGGTGCCACCATGCCAACCAACCCCACCAGGGCCCAGACCGTCTTCCGGAACGCCAACGTCATCACCATGGACCGCGACCGCCCCCGCGCCGAAGCCGTGGCCATGCGCGACGGCCGCATCCTCGGCGTCGGCACCAACCGCGACATCGAGACCTTCATTGGCCCCGGCGTCGAGGTGCTCGACCTGACCGGCAGCACGGTCCTCCCCGGCTTCAACGACGCCCACATCCACGTCCTCAACAGCGGCATCCGCCACGTCATGGCCGCCGACTGCGACCTCCGCACCATCGCCGACATCCAGGCCGCCCTCCGTGAGCGGGCGGAGGTGACCCCGCCGGGCCAGTGGGTCCAGGGCTTCAAGTTCGACGACACCAAGACCGCCGAGGACCGCTTCCTCTTTGTAGAAGACCTCGACGCCGTCAGTACCTTCCACCCCATCTTCGTCGCCCACCGCGCCGGCCACATCTACTACCTCAACTCCATGGCCCTCCAGCTCGCCGGTTTCGACAAGGACACCCCCGACCCGCCCGGCGGCCGCATCGGACGCCACCCCGACACCGGCGAGCTAAACGGCGTCATCTACGAGCGCGCCATCGAGCACGTCCGCTTCCAGCTCATCCCCTCCGACACTCCCGAAATCCGCCGCGAGGGCCTCCGCACCATCTGCCGCATGCTCACCGAGGTCGGACTCACCAGCGTCCAGGACGCCCGCGTCGTCCGCGACGAGTTCGTAACCTACCAGGAGGGCCGCGACGCCGGCGACCTCGCCCTCCGCGTCTACGCCCTGCTCTGGTACCCTCATTTCCCGTCCCTTCGCGAGGCGGGACTGAAGACCGGCTTCGGAGACGAAATGCTGCGTCTCGGCGGCATCAAGATGGTCGCCGACGGCGCTATCGCCGCCCGCACCGCCTACCTGTCCGAGCCCTACGTCGGCAGCGACTGCGACCACGGCATCCTCGCCATGACCCCCGAGGAAATCGAGGAAAACGTCATGGAAATGCACCGCGCCGGTTTCCAGGTCTGCATCCACGCCAACGGCGACCTCGCCATCGACATGGTCCTCGACGCCTACGCGAAGGCGCAGGCCGCCGACCCGCGCCCCAACCCACGCCACCGCATCGAACACTGCACCCTCGTCAACCCCGACATCCTCGGCAAGATGCACCGTCTCGGCACCATCGCCACTCCCTTCTGCACCTACGTCTACCACCACGGCGAGAAGATGCCCTTCTACGGCGAGGAGCGCCTGCAGTGGATGTTCGCCCAGCGCTCCTTCCTTGACTACGGCGTGGTCGGCACCGGCGCGACCGACTACCCGCCCGGACCCTTCGAGCCCCTCCTCGGCATACAGAGTTGCGTCACCCGCACCGACAGCCGCGGCAACGTCTGGGGCCCCAACCAGAAGGTGACCGTTGAGGAGGCCCTGCGCATCTACACCATGCACAGCGCCTACGCTTCCTTCGAGGAGAACGTTAAGGGCTCCATTGAAGTGGGCAAGTTCGCCGACCTCGTCGTCCTCGGCGAAGACCCAACCGCCATCGACCCCTTCGGCATCAAGGACATCACCGTCCAGCGCACCATCGTAGGCGGCCGCACCGTCTACGAACCCTGACCAGGCTGCCTCCATCGACGAAAAAGAGAGAGCGTACCCGCCGCTCCCTCTCGCCCTGTCCCCAAACTGGCCCGGCGGTCACGACACCGCGCCCTCCCGGCGGAACACCTCCGCCAGCTTCTCCACGCCCTCCCATATCTCCGCCTCCGACGGCAGCGCGAAGCACAGTCGTATGTAGCTCGCCGCCGCGTCCGGGTCCGCCGACCAGTCCGGCCCGGGGTTGAACGCCACCCCCTCGGCCAGCGCCGGCGCGTTCAGCGCCCGCGAGTCCACCCCGTCCGGCAGCTTCACCCACAGGTACATCCCGCCCCGTGGCACATAGAAGTCCACGCTCGGACCGAACGACTCCCGCAGCGCGCTCGACAGCACGTCGCACTTGCGCTGCAGCGCCGCCCGCATGTCCAGAATATGCTCCTCGTAATGGTGGTTGAAGTAGTCCGCCACTATCATCTGGTCTAACACGCCTGTCCCGGCGTCGTTCTTCCGCGACAGCAGCCGGCTCATCACGTCCCACTTCGCCACGATGTACCCCAGCCGGGTGCCAGGCCCCAGCGTCTTCGAGAACGACCCGATATGCAGCACCCGGTTCGAGTCGTCCAGCGACCGGATGGCGTTCTCGTACTCCCCCTCGAATATCAGGTCGGCATAGCATTCGTCCTCGAATATCGGCACCCCGTACTCTTCGCTCAGCTCCAGCATCCGGTGCCGCCGTTCCATGCTCATCACCGTGCCAGTCGGGTTCTGCAGAGTCGGGATGGTGTAGATGTACTTCGGCCGCACGCCCCTGCCCCGCAGTTCCTCCAGCACGTTGGCCAGCTGGTCCATCCGCATCCCGTCTTCGTCGACGTCGATGCCCACCATGTTGACCTTCCGCCGCCTGATGTTGCCCAGCGCCCCCGAGAAGCTGAACGCCTCGACGATGACGGTGTCGCCTTCCTCCAGCAATATCTCGTTGATCAGCTCAATCGCCAGTCCCGAACCCGACGTGATCAGCACCTCGTCGACCGTCGTCTCGATCCCGCGATGTTCCGCCAGCTTGTCCACCAGGAACTGTCGCAGCGGCACGATTCCCTGCGGACCACCGTCGAAGTTGTACATCGATATGTTGCGTGGGTCTCCTCGGAACACCCGGTTCGCCGACTCGATGAAACCCTCCATCGGCACCATGTCCGGGTCGCTGTGCCCACCGATGAAGTTGTAGCGCGGGTGCCCGCCCCATTGCCCCGAAGGAGGAGGGAGTTCCCTGTTGAACAGCGTTGAGTAGTCCAGTCCTTGTTCCGCCATGGAAATCTCCTCCCGGTTTGTCGCTCGATTCGCTCCCAGCCTCACGGCCGGACTCGCAGGAATCCTATCATCGCCCCCGCCGGGTGTCGACGGCATCGGTTTTCGTCGCAATGTGGAGTCGGATTTGCCTCCATTAACGGACATTGACCGACGCAATAGAATAGCTCTATATAATCCGCAACCATAGGAGAAAATAATGGCGCGAACGCCGACAGTATCCAGGGAATCCGTGCCCGAACGGGAACGCGAAGCATTCGACGCCTTCGTGGCAGCTCGTGGCGAAATCCCGGCCATCGGCCCCGGCTCCGTCATGCTCAACGCCCCCGAGGTCGCCCAGCGCGCCCTCGGCCTCGCCGCCTACCTCCGTACCGACACGTCCCTCTCGCCACGCATCCGTGAGCTTGCCATGCTCCTCGCCGCCCGCGAGAACGACTGCCAGTTCATCTGGAACGCCCACGCTCCCCCGGCCCGACGCGAGGGCCTGCGCGACGAACTCGTCGACGCCCTCCGCGACAAGAAGGACCTGCCCAACCCGGCCGACGACGAGCTCGCCGTCATCAACTACGGCCGCGAGTTCTTTCGCACCCGCCGCGTCAGCCAGGAAGCCTTCGACGCTGTCGTGTCCCACTTTGGCGTCAACGGCGCTACCGAGCTGACCACCCTCATGGGCTGCTACGCCATGCTCGCCTTCAACGTCAACGCCTTCGGCGTCGAGCTGCCCGACGACCGCACCGAAGAGCCCCTGCCCATCTAGCCACCCCCGCATCCAGGCTTCCCCCGCATCCAGACTTCCCCCGCATCCAGACTCCAGCGAAGGTAATGCGTCTATGGTGCTTGGCAAGTTGAAGGACAAGCTGCTATCCGGCTACCCTGGAGGATACCGGCACATGCAGCGTGGCACCCAGCCCGTCGACGGCCCGCCCCCCTTCCAGTTGCCCGCCCACCCGCTCGTAGTCGCCATGCGCCGCCTCTTCGTGGAACACGCCCGCGACGTCAAGCGCCGCCGCGAGCAGGAGGAGGAGCTCCCCGAATCGTTGGAAGAAACCGAAGCCGAACGCATGGTGCGCGAGGTCGACGCCCAGGTAGCCGAGGCCTCCCAGGCCTTCGACGCTGACCGCCTCGAGGAGGAACTGCTCCGCCGCGTCTAGCCATATCCTGAGCAGACTATTGAACGCATCAGGTCGATAGGAGGTGAAATATGTCCAGGGTAACCATGATCCAGCACATAAACATCCAGATAAGCGACAGGCAGCGGTCCCGCGACTGGTACGAAAAGGTATTCGGTGCCGAGTATCTCGACCGCGGCCCCGAACTGAACCAGGGACAGCTCCAGCTTCGCATCGGCAGCGGCGAGATTCACAGTACCCTCACCGATACTCCCAACCCGTCCGGCCATTTCGCCGTCGAGATTGACGACTGGAACGAGATGATATCCAACCTCGACGCCCTCGAAGTCCCCTACTCTCCACCTACCATCCGCGCTTACAGCGGCGGCCATTCCACCTACATCAAGGACCCCGACGGCAACATGATCGAGCTCGTCCAGCACCCCCTCGGCCTTCGCAACTCGAAGGGCGAAGCAGTCGAGGTCGCCCACGACCCCGCCGGCATGCGCTGGGCCCAGCGCCCCGGATTCGGCCCCACCGGCTGACGCCCACCTTCCGCAACGTACAGCGAACGCTATCGCACCCCTCCCGGGAGAGAAAGCAGACGTGAGGGTGAATCCCCTCACCGGAGGCGCACCAATGCCCACAATCGACGCAGGCCCCGGCATACCACTGCACTACTACGACGACGACTTCACCGACCCCTGGCAGCCGTCCCCCGCAATCCTGTTGCAGCACGGCTTCTCCCGCAACGGCAGCTTCTGGTACAACTGGGTGCCCCTGCTGTCCGGAGACTACCGCGTCGTGCGCCCCGATATGCGCGGCATGGGCGGCTCAGCCATCGACGAAGACCGCTTCGAGCCCTCCATCGACACCTTCGTCAGCGACCTCAACGCCATCCTCGACCACCTCGGCATCGACCGCGTCGTCTACGTCGGCGAGTCCTTCGGCGGCATCCTCGGACTGAACTTCGCCCACCGCCATCCCGAACGTGTCCGCGCCCTCGTCCTTTGCAACACCCCCTGCCGCCTGCCCGACCGCGAACGCCTCCATCGCACGACCGACACCGACGACGCCCTGAATCGCAGCATCGGCGCATGGTCCACCGCCACCATCAACAACCGCCTCGACACCCGCTTCGCGCCCCAGGGCCTCATCGACTGGTACATCGCCGAGATGGACCGGACCCCCGCCTCCGTTGGCCGGAAACTCCAAGCCTACCTCGACACCCTTGACTTCAGCCCCCACCTGAAGGAGGTGCAGACTCCGACTCTCCTCCTCGTAGGCGAGGAATCCCCAACGTCCACCCTCGACCAGCAACAGTTCATGGCCGACCAGCTCCCGAACAGCCGCCTCGTCGTCTACCCTGGCTTCGGACACGGCATCAACGCCGTCCACCCCCGCTGGTGCGTCCAGCAGCTCAGCGAATTCCTCGATTCTCTCGCCAATTAAGGAGGCAACCATGCCCTGGTATATGTATGTAGCCGTAAACGAAGACAACAAAATCTCGGTCTTCACCGTCGACCCCGACACCGGCGGTCTCACTCATCGCCACGACGTCCCCGTCGACGGCGGCCCCTTCACCCTCGCCATCAGCCCTGACCGCAACCACCTCTACGCCGGCTGCCGCGAGGACCCCCAGCTCGCCAGCTTCCGCATTGACCAGGCCGGCGGTGGACTCACCCGCACCGGCACCGTGCCCCTCGACTCCTGGCCCGTCTACGTCAACACCGACCGCCGCGGCCGCTTCGTGCTCTCCTCCTACTACCAGGGCGCACGCGTCGCCGTCCACCCCATCGCCGACGACGGCTCCATCGGCGGCGACGCCGTCGTACAGCTCGACACCGCCACCGGCGCTCACGCCATGCAGACCGACCCCACCAACTGCTACGCCTTCGTGCCCCACATAGCCGGCAACGGCCCCAATCAGGTCTGGCAGTTCCACTTCGACGAAAACACCGGCCAGATAACCCCCAACAGTCCACCCATCGTCGAACCCGAGGAATTTCTCGGCCCCCGGCACTTCTGCTTCCATCCCTCCCTCGACGTCCTCTACTTCTCCAACGAGCAGGGATGCAGCGTCAGCGGCTACCGCCTCGACACCTCCGGCGGCACTCTGTCCCTCTTCCAGACCGTGACGACGCTCCCACCCGAAGGATTCGCCGAGCGCAACACCTGCTCCCAGATACAGGTCGCCGCCGCCGGCAACTTCCTCTACGCACCCAACCGCGGCCACGACAGCATCGCCTGCTACACCGTCGACACCGCCTCCGGCGAGCTCACCGGCAACGGCATCGTTCCTTCCGAGGCCAGGCCCAACGCCCTCTGCCTCGGCCCCGGCGACCGCTACATTTACTCCGCCGGCCAGGACTCCGGCCAGATGGCCATCTTCCGCGTCGACCAGGATTCCGGAGCCCTCGACCGCACCGATACCATCCCCCTTGGCGCCGGCCCCTGCTGGATATCCCTCGTCGAGCTGCCCGGCTAGACCAGCCGACCCAATCCCATCATCGACCCCGAACCACCGCCAAAATACTGAAGGGGGTTTCGACTATGGCTTCACCAGAACTGGACCAAGCAATTGCCATGTTCCGCGCCGCCAAGGTTGATGCGCAGTCCCTGGAATCCGTCGAGGAGTTCCGCGTCTGGTACGAGCGCTTCACCGGTCAGTTCCGCCTCCCCGACGACGCCGTCTTCGAACCCGTCGGCGCCGGCGACGTCTCCGCCGAGTGGATTTCCGTCCCCGGCGTCTCCGACGACCGCGTCGTCCTATACCTCCACGGCGGCGGCTACATGATCGGCTCCATGCGTACCCACCGTTCGCCTCTGTCCTACCTGTCCCGCGTTTCCAACGCCCGCGTCCTCGGCCTCAACTACCGCCTCGCCCCGGAGCATCCCTTCCCGGCCGCCGTACAGGACTCCGTCGCCGCCTACCGCTGGCTGATGAACGAGGGCGTATCCCCCGACCACATCGTCATCGGCGGCGACTCCTGCGGCGGCGGCCTGACCATCGCCACCCTTGTCGCCCTGCGCTACATCGGCGAGCCCCTTCCGGCCGCTGGCATCTCCCACTCCGGCTGGACCGACCTCGCCCACACCGGCGACTCCTTCACCACCAAGGCCGAGGCCGACCCGCTCCTCGACCGCGATATGCTCGAGAACATGGCTGCCACCTACCTCGGCGACCGCAGCCGCACCACTCCATTGGCCTCTCCCTACTACGCCGACCTCCACGGCCTCCCGCCCCTGCTGCTGCAGGTGGGCACCGCCGAGGTCCTGCTCGACGACTCCATTCGCCTCGCCGACCGCGCAAAGGAAGCCGGCGTCGACGTCACGCTGGAAGTGTGGGACGATATGCCCCACGTCTGGCAGTGCTTCGCTTCCTTCCTGCCCGAAGCCAGACAGGCCCTCGAACACTGCGGCGAATTCGTCAAGAAACACACCGCCTGACGCGCCATTGTTGCAAAACTCTTTGGGCTTGCTGGCCACTTCTCCCGTTGGCCCTGAGCCTGTCGAAGGGCCGTCCGGTCATCGTCCGGCAAGCCCACCGCCCACGGCCTCCCCGTTTTCCCGTCACTACAAAAGTGCTGGCCCACTACCCGCACCGGAGGAACTAGCAATGCAACGGCACGAACTGCCCTTCCTAACCGTCGCCGAGCTCGCCCGGCTCATCGAGTCCCGCGAAGTCTCCCCCGTCGAGGTCACCCAGGCCTACCTCGACCGCATCGACTCCCTCGACTTCAAGTTCAACTCCTACCTCGCCGTATCCCGCCGCGAGGCCCTCGCCGCCGCCCGCGACGCCGAGGCCGCCATCACCCGCGGCGAGTACCTCGGCCCCATGCACGGCATCCCCGTCGCCGTGAAAGACCAGTTCTGGACCAAGGGCATCCGCACTACCGGCGGCACCCGCATCCTGGCCGACTTCGTCCCCGACGAGGACGCCACCATCATCGCCAACCTCAAGCGTTCCGGTGCCGTGCTCCTCGGCAAGACCAACATGACCGAGTTCGCAATGGGCGCAGGCTTCGAGCGTTTCAGCCCGCCCCGCAACCCGTGGAATCTCGACCGTCGCACCGGCGGCTCCAGCGGCGGCTCCGGCTCCGCCACCGCCGCCTTCCTCTGCGCCACCTCCCTCGGCGAGGACACTGGCGGCTCCATCCGCTTCCCAGCCACCTGGTGCGGCCTCGTCGGCCATCGCCCCACCTGGGGCCTCGTCAGCCGCTACGGCGTTATGGCCGGCGTCTGGTCCATGGACACCGCCGGCCCCATCTCCCGCACCGTCGAGGACGCCGCCATCACCCTCACCGCCATCGCCGGCCGCGACGAGCGCGACCCCTACACATCCAACCGGCCCGTCCCCGACTTCCGTGCCGGCCTGAACGGCGACATCAACGGCCTCCGCATCGGCCTGATTACCGAGCAGATTGACGAGGAGACCACCGCCGCCGACACCCGCGACGCCGTCCTGCGCGCCCTCGGCGTGCTCGGAGAGCTCGGCGCGGTCGTCGAAGAAATCTCCATTCCCCTGACCGCCCACGGCGCGGTCCTCTCCCAGATTCCGCTCGTCGTCGAACCCGCGCTCAATATGAAGGAGTGGGTGCGCAACCGCCTCCAGGACTACGGCCACAACAACCGCATCGGCCTGCTGACCGGCAGCATCTTCCCCGCCCAGGCCTACTACAAGGCCCAGAAGCTGCGCACCCTGTTCCGCAATCAGGTCCACGAGGCCCTCGAACGCTACGACGTCCTCGTCACCCCCACCTCCAGCGTGGCAGCCCAGCCCATCGTCGAAGACCCGGTCCGCACCAGCAAGGAAGACGCCGCGCCCCTGGGCTATCTGCAGACCCGCACCTTCAACATGGCCAGCGCCCCCGCCGTCTCCCTCAACTGCGGCTTCAGCGACGAGGGACTGCCCATCGGCCTGCAGATAGGCGGCCGTCCCGGCGCTGACCAGACCGTCCTCAACGTCGCATACGCCTTCGAACAGGCCACCGACTGGCACAACCGCCGTCCCCCAACCGCCTGACCAGCGACCCGGACCCAAACTGAAGGGGCGCACTCCCGACCTTGTCGAAGCAAGTGCGCCCCTCGTCTCTTGCCGTACCCTCCCATCTTTCCCCGCACCCTCTGTGGTCTCTGCGCCCTCTGTGGTGAACTCACCCCTCCGCGCCCTCTGCCCCTTCCCTGCGAGCTCGGCGTTCAACAACCCGCCTCTGTGCTCTCTGTGCCCTCTGTGGTGAACTACCCTACACCACCTCGAAATGCGCCTCCGTCGGTACGCAATCCACCCCGTTGATTGGCACCACGTCCTGCGGACACGCCGAGAACGCCAGCACGCAGTCCATCTCCGCCCGCAGCGCCACGTAGTCTCCCGGCCCTGACACCGGCGGCTCGAAGCTGACCGACCCGTCCTCCGCCACCGGTATGTTCATGAACAGGTTCCACGGACTCGGCGTCTCGGGCGGCGTCAATCCCAGTTCTGCCAACGCTGCCGCCAGGTTGTCCGTGCAGTTGTCGTGGTACCCCTCGCAGCCCAGCAGCTCGTAGCGATACCGGTCGCAAGCCGCCAGCAGCGTGTCGTGAATACCCCCTGATGTATCTTCGACCACCGTCAGAATCGGCCTCCTCCGGTTCGTGACCATCGACTGTCCCACCCTAGGCATCACCCGCTCCAACCACGTCCGCGAGTGCTCCATCGACATGAACTCGGTAAGGTCTTCCCGGCTGAACGCCCACGTATCCACCACCTGCTGCCCGTGCGTATTGACTACCCTCACACACTGCCCCTTCGCCACCGGCGCCGCCTTCCCCCGCCGCGCCGGAATCGTAACCAACCCTTCCCCCGCCATACTCAAACCCTCCTTACCTTCCCTGCCCACTCAGCCACCCTGTCATTCTCCGCCTCCAAAACCATCCTGTCACTACGACCGCAGTCAAGAACCCCGCCCTCGCCCCCAACGCAGTGACGCTAACCCCTTGATTTCGCTGGAGTTCTTTTATTAGAAGAAATGTACCAAGTCAGGAGGTCAACCCAAGAATGTCAGCACCCTCCGCGCCACCTCTGCGTACTCTGCGTTAAGACAATTCTCCGTGCTCTCTGTGGTGAATTAACCCCCCAGCCGCCATCAACGCTCAAATACAAAACGAGCGGAAATGAATGGAAATGAGCGGGTTATTAAAAAATCCCATCATCCCGAGAATCCTGATTCAGACAAACCCTTCCAGGAGAACGACACCATGTACAGCTTCGCCTCTATCCCCCGACGCCTCAGGGCCCTCGAGAAGAGACTCGCCAAGGACCTCGCCATAGTCCGTCTGCGCCGCGTCGCCGAGGACTTTTGCGACGACTACGAGGACGCCGTCTCCGACGACCCGCCCGCCACCCGCCACGAACTGGATGAAATGGTCACCGATTTCATCCCCGAAATCGCCAAACCCGGCTACCGCCTCAGCACCTTCATGTCCCTGCGCAAGTACCTCGAACGCTGCATCGCCGACAAAAAGGTCCCCGAACCCCGAGGCATAGTAGGCAACCTGCTCCCCTGGGCCGCCGAGGGCGGCTTCCTCCACGCCCACCTCTGGGCCCGCCCCAACGGCGCGTAACCCCGGGGCGCACCCTCCGAACCCAAACCAAAAAAACTCTGCGTACTCGGCGTTTAAAACCCGTCTCTGTGCTCTCTGTGGTGACCTAAGCCAATGAGCAAAGGTGAAAGAGAGGGAAGCGCACTTGGCTGAGCATGTGCCGGAGGCGGGTGAGGCAGGGAGAAAGGCGCGCCCCGGAGTGCCTGAAAACAAGGCTCAGCGTGATCAGTCCTTGACCCCACATGGTATCAGGCCCCGTCAGCCATTCTTCGGACGGACTGCTAGACACCTCCGCTTTTGCATGACCTACCGAGGCCTTTCTACCCCAACAATGGCAGGTACTTCTCCCGTTTCCGGAAATTATCCACGGGACGAGCAAAGGAGGCGGAGCCTGTCGCCGGAGAAAAACGGCAGCGTTTCAATTGCTGATTTTGGCCAAAGAAAAAGCCGCCCCTAAAGGCGACGTTTCGGCGTCCCAGACAGCAAATTCGTAGCTGAAACGGAATATTCTTGCGGCTAATTGTGGCGTCCCAGGCAGGATTCGAACCCGCGACCCGCTGCTTAGAAGGCAGCCGCTCTATCCCCTGAGCTACTGGGACTTCCGCTCTCCCGGCAAACGTGCACAGCACGTGCCTCCATTCCATATTACAGGAAATGCTTTCCTCACTGTCAAGGAATTATGCGACGTCAAGGCACGACTCCCCTCCACCAATGGCAACTCAATTTGCGATAAAGGGCAGCCTCTGTCAGAATAACTGTTATCCACGATGGTTTGTGTACGCCCTTGCCCGGCGGAAGGAGTGTTGGCCGATGGCTGACGACCTGCTCAATCTGCAACCCGTACCGGATGCCCGCTATCTCATTGCCGGCTGGCGACGTCAGTGGTCCGATGGGGGCGAGATTTCCAGCGGACTGCCCCGTTACCTGATCGACAAGCTCCAGGCCCGCCGCGTCGGCTCCATGGGCATGGACGTCAGCAAGCTCTGCTATCCCTTCCAGGTCCCTGGCACTCATGACACTTACCGCCCCAGGGTTTCCTACCGCGACGGTTTGCCCGACACTGACATGCGACGGGATAACAACTTCTTCGACGCAGGGAACGGCCTGATCATCTTCCTTGGCGAGGAGCCATGGTTCCGTCTGGACATTTACGCCGACGCTTTCTTTCAAGCCGTCCAGCAGCTTGCCGTGTCGCAGACCGTGGCAGTCGAGGGCTACAACGGCGCCGCTCCTCCCGACATGGAGCGAAGCGTAAGCTGCATCTACAGCCAGGCTGAAATGAAAGAGGCGATGGACAAGCTGGGCGTCCGCTATTCGAACTATGGTTCGCAAAGCCGCAACGGACCGACCATCGGCATGGCCCTCATAACCATGGCCCACTTCCAGCACCCCGAAGTGGCGATGTTCCGCCTTGGCGCGATGGCCCCCATGTATCCCTTCCTCACCTCAAACAACGACCCTGTCGGCATCAGCCGGGACCACCGCGCCTTTTACGACATCATGCGACGCATCAACTCGATATTCGGACTGGACATTGACCTTTCCGAGTTGCTCCGGCTTGGGGAAGCGGAATCACAGGAACTGGTAGATACGCTGGATAAAATCGGCAGCACGAACCCCACAGCCAGGGAACTGATCGACCGTGCGCGCACCGATTTCAACTACGTCCCGTTTGAGCAGACTATCCAGCTGGACCCTGCGCTGGACAACATGCTGGAAGACATCTTGCGCAACGCCCCGGGCGGGGACTCCAACAATTAGACCAGTCCCTCCGCCACGGCCGCTTCCTCGATCAGGTCCCAGCCGTGCCCGATTCCGGGCACGAAGCTGTTGCAGGCCTCACCCTTCAGTACAGCCTGTTCGACCTCGTCGGAACCCGTAACCGAGAGGAAGACCTCCTCAATTTCCCCGGCCAACGATGGCTCCAATCCGCGGCGGGCAGTAAAGCAACAGTGGCTGTACGGCTCGCTTGAATAGAAAATGCGCACCTTGTCTCGAGGCAGAGTGCCGTCCTCGGCCATGTTTTCCATCGTCCGCTGGCTCACGGCTCCGGCGTCGAACTCGCCCGACGCGACCCGCTCGACTACGTCGCGCTCGTCGGACCTGCCCGCAGACGGCCGGTCTTCGTAGAAGCTGGACACGGCCAGGTCTTTCGCCGGGTTTATGCCAGCCTGTTTCAGCAGATGGTGAGGAACCAGTCCCGCCTGCTCCGAGCTGCGACGGCCAAAAGCAAAGTTCCTTCCCTTGAGGTCCTCCACCGTTTCGATGCCGGAATCGGCCCGGGCGATGAAGTGAGTGGTAAATCCGATGTCCACGTCGCGCATCGCGATCACCTGGCAGGGCTCGTCCAACAGCCGGCGGATCTTGACGTAACCCAGTGGTCCGTTCCACGCCAGGTCAATCTCCCCGCTGACAAAGGCGTCGACCATCACGTCATAGTCCGAGTACAGCACCCAGTCCAGTTCGATTCCCCGTCGACGGAAGAGCGTTTCCAGCCCCTGGAACACTTCGAGGTGAGGGATTGTGGCCGTACCACCCAACCTGACCATAAGTGACCTCCTTCGCCGTCTCGACTCTCCCCATATTATCACTCTCCGTCTCTCTCACTCCTGATTCCCCATTCCTCACTCCCTGACACCCGCCCCTTGCTTTTCCCGAAAACCTGTGAGTAGAATATTTGTACTGTACCTAGAGAAGTCCAACCCAAAAATCTCCGCGCTCTCTGTGTCCTCTGTGGTGAAAACCCACCGGCGCTCGCAACGCCCATGACCGGAAATGAGCGGAAATTAGCGGGTTTTTAATAATCCCCCATCATGAAAGCCCGCTATTCCCGCAAATCCAGATACAGACAACCTCCAAAAAGGAAAACAACGATATGTACTTTGAGAACGACAATACGTACTTTACTACGCGCTCTTGGGCATCCATCTGGCGCCGCAACGGAGAAGCCTAACACCGGCAGTAGCCAGAACCCTGTCGCTCCCAAACCCAAAACAAAATCTCTGCGCAACCTCTGCGTTCTCGGCGTTTGAATCCCGTCTCTGTGCCCGCTGTTGTGAACAACCCCCAAGGCGCAACAGTCCCTGCATCAGCTATGGGATTCCTGTTAATATGGCATCCTCCAAACAAAGTCATTTTCAGGAAAGGAGGAACCTATGGGCTACAAGCCGAGAGAGCTGGGGCATATCAATATCTATGTCCGCAACGCGGAACGCTCCCGCCTGTGGTACGAAGACCTGCTGGGGCTGCACACCTATGGAGTGCGGGCGGGGCGCGCCGCCTTCATGACGGCAGACATGGGCAACTCCCATGAAATTGCCCTCGTTGAGGTTGGCGAAGACGCTCCGGGCCCGCAGAAAGGCCAGGTCGGCCTGAACCACATGGCCTGGTACATGGAAAGCCTCGACGACTTGAAGGAGCTCTACCACCGCATCAAGGAACGGAACATCGCCATCGAGTCCGTCTCGGACCACGGCCACGCCGTCGGCATCTACATCCGCGACCCTGATGGCAACGGCATAGAGGTCTCCTACGAGATGCCCGCCGAAGAGTGGGGCCACGAGGAAGGCCAGTACATGATCGGCGCAACTGCCAAGGGTCGCCTGCCCGGTCCATGGGACGAAGAGCCAACCAGGGTCCGGTAGTCAATTGCAATCGAGCCGTCCTTCGCTGCGAAAGGAAAGGACGGCTCATTAACACCCCGGCGATTTAGAAGGCGATTGTATTGCCCAGGCGCGTCCTGCCATCAACGCGTTCTACCATCAAACGGATGCAATGGCCCCGTCCAGAATCTCTGCCGCCTCATCCATCTGCGACTCCGTGGTCGTGAACGGCGGGACGAACCGGAACACCGAGCCGTTCCGTCGAACACTCAGTATGAGTCCGTTCTCCAGGCACCGGCGGCCTATCTCCCGTCCCCGCGCGTAGGCGGGCTCACGAGTCCCGCGGTCGGTAACCAGTTCGATGCCCTGCAGCAGTCCGCGGCCGCGAATGTCCCCGATGATCTCGTGGCGCGCCGCAAGCCTCTCCAGGTGTTCGCGCCAGTATTCTCCAATGCGTTGGGCCACGTCTGTGAGCATCTCTTCCAGGATTATGTCGATACTGGCAATGGCCGCGTGACACGGCATCGGGTCGTTGGAGTGCGAGTGCCCCACCACCAGGCCGGTCTCCGACGCCTTCTCTTCGATCTCGTCGGTGGTGATGGCGGCGCTGATCGCCACCCCGCCGCCGAAATGCTTCGATATGGTGAAGATGTCCGGTACGACACCTTCCTGCTCGAAGGCCCACATCGCACCCAGCTTGGCCAGCCCGGTCTGCGCCTCGTCCACAATCAGCAGGGCCCCCCGAGCCTCGCAGCGCCGCTTCAGTTCCGCCAGCCATCCGGGAGGCAGGTCGATGACTCCACCCGCGCTGAAAAGAGGCTCGGTGATCACCCCCGCCAGCGGCCCGTCGGCCTGTGCGTCCAGCAACTCGAAGCTGGTATCGAGGCACGAATAGTCGCAGGCCGCCCGGTCCTGGCAGAAACGGCACCGGTAGCGATATGGCGCGATGATTGGATAGTGTCCCGGAGCGTACGGACCATATCCCTCGTGCCAGCCGGAGAAGGTTACAGCCCGGGTCGAGTCGTTCATCCCGTGGAAGCTGACGGCGGGGCTCGCAAACTCGTAACCTCCGGTGTAGCGCTTGGCGATCGCCATCGCCGCCTCGTTCGAGTCGCTGCCGGAGGTCAGGAACATCGAGCGGTTCATACCCTCCGGGGAAATCTCGGCCAGACGGGCCGCCAGCACAATCTCCCGGTCGTTAAACATGCTCATGTGGCTGTGAATCAGCGTCTCGCCGCTCTCGTGCAGCGCCTGCACGATGCGCGGGTGATTGTGCCCGAGGGCCGCGCACATCTGACCGGAGTTGAAGTCGAGGTACTCCTTGCCGTTGACGTCCCGCACCACCGAGCCCCGCCCCCAGACCATGATGGGCCCCGTCACCACGTTCTTGTCGATTCGGCTTCGGAAGCTGAACTTCCGCGCCATCTCCAGCAGTTCAGCCTCGTTCAGTTGCTGCGTCATCGGTTTGCCTCCCAAGAATCGGTCAGGCGGCGCAGGGCATCGGAGACCGTCGGTCAACCCCTTGCCAGGAGTCCCGTCGGCCCTCGAGTTCCTTGCGCTGTATCAACTCGCCTTGGCTTTGAACTTCGGCATCACGTCTCTGCCGAAGGCCTCAAGCTGCTCCAGGATCACGCTCTGGGGCGTGCCTATAACGGAACCGACGTTTATCTGGTCCAGCCCCGGGTACTGGTCCTGGATGGCCTCCAGCTTTTCGGCGACGACCTCTGGCGTCCCGCAGAGCCAGGAACCGGCCCTTATCCCGTCCTCCAGCGTGGGCAGTCCGGCGGAACGAGCCCGGCGCGGGTCTTCCATCGCCCGGATCTGGTCGTCGGAAAGACCCCCGACGAATCCCAGGGGCGCAAACATCTTCATATTTTCCTCGAAGAAGCTCCGGGCCTCCGAGACAGCCTTTTCCTCGGATTCGGCGATATGAATGGTGTACCCAATAGCCAGGTCCTCGCCCAGCTCGGTCTCGCGGCCGTGGGCCGCCAGCGTATCGCGCCATTGCCGCATCACACCCTCGGCCGCACCCCCGGCCGCAGCACCCCCGCCGATGATTCCCTTGATGTTGTGCTTCGCCATGAAGTCCAGCGCCCGCTGGCTCGCGCTCACAACCGGCTGCCAGGTCTCGACAGGCAAGGTGCGCGGGCGAGGCACCAGAGTGATTTCCTTCAGTGAGTAGCCTCGATACGGCACTTCCGGCGGGATCTTGTAGTACTTGCCTTCGAAAGAGAACGACTCCTCATTGAAGGCCTTCATGATGATTTCGACCTGTTCTTCAAACAATTCCCGGTTCGCGTCGCTGTCTGTCAGCGTGCTCGGCACACCGAAGGTGTCCACCTCGCGAGAATGGTAACCTCGACCCACGCCAAAGACCACGCGTCCGCCGGTGAGGATGTCGGCAGTGGCATAATCTTCGGCCAGACGCAACGGGTGCCACATGGGGTTTATGTTGAATCCGCATCCGAACTTGAGGTTCTTGGTCAGGTGAGCTAGATGTACGTAGAGCAAGAGCAGGTTGGGGATGCACTCGTACCCTTCACGCTGGAAGTGGTGCTCCGCCGACCAGAAAGTGTCGTACCCCATCTCTTCCATTTTCAGCACGATCGCTTCGGACTTGTCGAACACGCCCGCGAGCTGCCCATCAGGGAGCCAGCGGTCGTTGACCGGGGTGCCACCCAGTCCGATGTCGTCGAGGTCAACGTGCCCGGCAAACAGGCTGCCAAATTTAGTAATCATGGCCTTCCTCCACTGGGGCTTTCTACTGCAAATTCGCTTCAATGGCGAACCTGTGCCGGCGAATCTGTGCCAATTGTAAATGGGGCGTTCGCCCTGTCAACTTTCCGATTGCGTCTGGCTACGCAATCTCGCTTGAAGCGCTTATGGCCCAAGGAGCACTTGGGACAAGCCTTTTGATAAAATGTTGTAGAAAATGGGAAACTGGAGTAAGACAACCGAGTTACGAGGCGCGGCGGGAGTCAGCTCAAATGCCAGACAACCGAACAGCCCAGAAAATAATGATAGTGGACGATGAAGCAGAGTCTTCGATCCTCCGTTCAGTGCGGAAACGCCTGGAGGAAGAGGGATGGGCCACGACGGTGGTGCAGCCGTATTCGGTTGGAACGCTGGGAGAGGAGTTCGAAGAAGCGGCTCTCTGGGGCATCGAGGAGGAGAGACCCGACGCCGTACTCTTGGACGTAAGATTTGGCGACCACCGGGACGACCGGTTCAGGGGCCTGGAAATCCTGGACCAAATCGTAAGCCGATGGCCCAGGCTCCCAGTGCTGATGTTCACTCAATACGCCCAAGGCCCCGACAGGGAGACGGCGGCCCGGGGGGCGCTGAAGTGGGATGCGCCGATTGATTTCATCGACAAACTGGCTGGAACGGACGAGGTTGTGCTCAGGTTGAGGCGATTGATTGGCACACCACCGGACAGCATCACAGTCGGTGGGACCATATTCCTTGATGCAGACGCGCAGATGGTATACGTTGAACGCGATGGTAACCGTTTCCCGGTGAATGATATACAGGGTATGAAATTTGAGATATTCCGGGAGCTGGCAACCGCGTGGCATCGCAGCCCGGGAGAACTGGTTCCATTTTCCCAGTTGGAACGATACTCCGAAGGAGAAGATCCACGGGCTTCGCTGCGAGTTCGAATTCGCGAGATCAAGGTGTCTCTCGGCCGGGCCCTGGGAGTACAGTTTGGTCCATCCGAATTGATTCTTAACGTGCGGGACAAGGGCTATCGCCTGTCCCCTCCACGAGACTAGATATGGCGGGCGAACGCCGCACAGTGTTGCAGGGTTCAATGCTGAAGTTCCCCGCTGGGTCGGGCCTACCGGGGACGGTCTACATCGCCGGCGGCCTCGCAGCCGTTGCGGGAGTCTTCTGCATTTTATTGTCCTTCTTTGTGGGGCAGGCAGCATTCAACTCGCTGTGGGGTGTGGAGCCTCTGGCATATATCGGCGGTTTGGTTACTATTGTGGGACTGGGAGTTTTGACCACCGGGTTGCTTGCTTCCGGCTGGTCGGACAGCGGCCGCGGAAGGGGAGACTGGTCGGGGGAACGTCAAAGCGAGCAGTGGCGGGAAACAACGCGGCAATTCTTCGAGTTGTTCGACCACGACCTCGGGCGTCCCCTCCGTCGCATTGCGGGGAAGGAACGCGAACTGAGGGCAGCGATGCGCGCGGCTGGAGAAACGGATGATCCAGCTGTCCTGGACCTGTTGGACGAAATCGCTCGGCAAACGCCCAATTTCCGCCTTATGCTCTCCAACATCCAGGTGTTGGTACAGCTTGAGGCTCCTGGTAGCTCTCCACCTGTCGGACCCGTGGAGCCTTCCGAAGTAGTGCGGCGCATCGCAGATCGCTACACACCGGTGGCGGAAGAATCAGGCAAGGAATTGACTTGGTGGGCCGAGCCTCCAGAATTCGGCATGGTTTCGTCGGATTCCCACTCAATGGAACACATAATTGCCAACCTTGTTGATAACGCGGTTACCCACGCCAACGGCCACGTTGAGATTTCGCTCAGCAGGGACGATTCCCACTTTTATGTTAGCGTCTGGGACGACGGCTCTGGCATCGCGCCTCACTACCTGGAATATCTTTTTGACCGTGGCTGGACTCCGGAAGTGGGAAGACGTGAAGAGAAGACGAGCTCAGGTCTGGGACTCTTCATCGCCAAGACATTGGCCAAGCGCGCAGGCGGTGCGCTTACCGTCGAATCGGTGGCATCTCCCGAACCTGATCACCACACTTCGTTCCTCCTGGCACTGCCTCTAAAGGCACAGTGACGTACCGGCCGCTCTCGTTCCTTCACATCGCCTTCTTCGTGCTGCTTCTTGCTGCATCATTGGGCTGCGTCACGCAGGTGCCACGCATGGATTCGGCCGACGCCACTGCAACGCCGACTCCGGCTGGCCTCGAGACCCCCTCAGCCACACAGGGTATACCCACTGAGGCAGCCCCCACGCCATCCGCGTCTGCAATCCAGTCGCCGACACCTGCGAGCGACCCCGACCCTACCGCTCCGGCGGTTGGACCAACTCAGATTCCTCCCACTACTTCCGCAACGCCTGGATTGACGCTGGAAGTCTTCGCGCCCGACGATGGGGCCACAGTGCCTGGAACAATTGTCGTGGTATACGGTGTCACAGAACCGGGTGCGAAGGTAAAGGCAGCTAACGTGGAGACCGTAGGGGACCCCCAAGGGGGATTCCGTATGGTGGTTCCCCTCGAGGACGATACGAACGTCCTGGAAATTATCGCCACTGACGATGAGGGCAACCGTGTCTCGGAAGTACGCAGAGTGACAGCCCTTGCCTTGCCATTTCTTCTCCTGATCACAGAGCCAGAGAGCGAGAGCGTCGTATACACCCCCACACTTACCCTTTCAGGCCGCACCGGGCCCAACGCCGTCGTAAGCATTAACGGCAGGTCCCTGCCCATAGACCAATTCGGTTACTTTTCGGCCAGCGTTCTCTTGGAAGAAGGCCCCAATTTTATCGACGTAGTGGCTACGAATGATGACGGCAGGACCCTGAGCGAGGTGGTGGCCGTAATCTTCAGGCCTCCTTCCCAATAGGGATGGCCGCTCAGTTGCTGAGTATCGAAGAAGGAAGGCGCTCGCGCTCTTCAGTAATCGCACAAACGCGAAGAAATCTTGTGTTCTTCGCGGTAATTCTATTGTCGGCCACAGTATTGCTGAACCTCCTTCCAGCACGTATTGCCTCAGCACAGCCAATCGCCGAATGGCGCACAACACTGGGAGGGAGAGCCGATGAACTCGCCCACGCCGCCGTAATAGCCAACGACGGAGGGTACGTGGTTGCCGGAGAAACCAATTCTTACGGAATCGGACAGGAGGATGGCTGGCTGGTGAAGTTGGACTCCAACGGAGAACAGGAGTGGGCCAAGACCTTCGGAGGACCAGCAAGCGATATCATCTATGATGTTCAGAAGACTTTCGACGGCGGCTACGTTCTTGCCGGTGCGACTCATTCTGCGGAAGGATCAACTTCGTCCCGCAGCGACTACTGGCTCGTAAAGACCAACTCAGAAGGGGAAATCGAATGGGAGCGTAGCTTCGGCAGCATTGAGCAACCCGACCAGTCAACAACGGAAGATACATCAGACATTGCTCAATCCGTCCGCCAGACTCGGGACGGTGGATTTGTCCTTGCCGGTAGCTCCGATGGTTCAACTGGCACCAGGGTATGGCTGGTGCGCACCGGACCAAAAGGTCGGCTGCTGTGGGGAAGAAATCCCGGAGTCGCTTCGGAAGCGGTTGCTTACGACGTCGCGCAGACTCCGGATGGTGGGTTCGCCATCGCTGGGAGCTCCACATCAATCAACAGCGGAAGCGAAGCGATTCTGATCAAGACTGATTCAGACGGCAACACAGAGTGGACCAAGACTTTCGGAGACCAGTTTAATGAAGAGGCGCGGTCATTGTTATTGACCAGCGATGGCGGCTTCGCAATGGGAGGTCTCAGTTGGTCTTTTGGGACAGGCCAATCCGACTATTGGCTCATCAAGACCGATAGCGACGGAAGGCGCAAGTGGCATCGATCTTACGGCGGGTTTGCCCGCGACTCCGCTCATTCCTTGATTCAAACCAGCGACGGCGGCTTCGCTCTCGCAGGCCAGTCCGAGTCATTCAGCGGCGGTAGCCGCTTCTGGGTGATCAAGACGGACTCTTCCGGAAACCTGCGGTGGAGTCGTGCCTATCCCCAATTTTCCTCCCTTTCAGGTTCTACGGCCGGCGTGGCTCCCGCAGGAGCACGTGCCATCAAGCAGACGGAAGACCTTGGATTCTTCCTCGCTGGATGGACCGGGCGCGTCAGTGGCGCCAGAAATATACTCGCGATTAAGACCGAGCCCATAGTCGATTGGCCCGCCGTGGGCGAGGGTCCCGTGGTGAGCCTCAGCAATACCGGCAGCGAGCCGATATCTTTCGCGTCGGTTACTTTGACAACGGGTGGGCCGAACCCGGAAGTGGGACCGCTGCGCTTCTGGCGTGACGGGCAGATCGTAAATCGTGGGCACCAATTGTCTGCCGGAGAAGAGTCCTGTACTCAGCCAATACCGGAACTGTTACCAGGAACGAGATTGTCACGGGACCAATTCAACACATTCGATTGGCTCCACCAGAATGCACTGTCAAATCTATACGAAGATAGCGTTATCCGCACGGACATGGACGCAATAACATTTGAACTCGGAAGCGGGGGGAGCGAAATCTCAGGATCTGTTGCAATTGTTAGCGAGTCTCCTTGCGTCCAAAGGGAGAGGCAATTGCCGGAAGGTCCAGCAGCACCTACCAGACTTGCGGCCATGGTATCGGAGGTGGCTGGAGGCGCAATTGATCTGCAATGGAATGACAGCCCCGAGTCCGACGTCTCCGGTTACGCTGTATATTTCTCCATTGCCCGAGAGGGTCCATTCCAGCAAATCGCCTGGATGGCGCCGGAATCGCGGTACTTCGACCTCCGGCCCGGAGATGGCAGACCGTTCTATTACGGGGTCAGCGCCATCAACGTTCGCGGGCTGGAATCACCAATGTCATCAGTGGCAGAAGTACGACCACCGGACATTACCCAGCCTCAGCCACCCACAGAACTGCGTTTGGTTAGTGCAGATAGAGTCGCCGGAAGAGCTCAGCTGGAATGGCATCCCACCCGTGGTGAGATTATCAGCGGGTATAGGGTCTACCGCCAGAACGGCGATGGACCCAGCGTCCCCATTTCAACAGGCCTGGTCCCCGGAGAGTCCTTCCAAGACCGGACCATGCCGACCGAAGGTGTTTCAATTTACTCGGTAACATCGGTAGATTTGGCAGGTAACGAATCGGTTTTCTCCAGCATTGCTCCTGCTCCCTTGGATTTCTTTGGCACCGTATTGCGGGTGCGGCCTGGTTCCACAGGTGGCGAAATGGCAGTAACCACAATGTGGGGGAACGTCGACGTTGAGATCACGGACGCCACCGAAATCATCATTG
The DNA here is from genome assembly GCA_963667415.1 of Dehalococcoidia bacterium. Classification (GTDB taxonomy): domain Bacteria; phylum Chloroflexota; class Dehalococcoidia; order Lucifugimonadales; family UBA3495; genus VXOI01. The sequence continues at coordinate 3,381,297 of OY763410.1, forward strand.
CAGACCGAAACAATACGACCCTTGAAGATTTGCGCCCTGGCGATCGAGTAGCTGTCTCCCTCAAGCCAGACAGGTCTGAAGTCACGCAGGTCCACCTGGTGCCTAGTGCAACTCGAGTCCGGCAGTTTTCAGGTCGTGTCGAGGAAGTAAGGGAAGGTGAGGTAGTCATCCAACCTTGGCACGAAGGCGGTAGACAGCAGGTTATTCCCTTTACCCATGAAATCCCCCTGACGCCGCACCGTGGAGCAACTAGGTTGGCTGAGGGCTCGTCTGTCATCATTACCTACCTGCCACAACGACAGGGGTTCTCGCCCGAGGTAAGCGAAATCAACATTGTGCCCAGTCCTGGACTATATGAGGAAAGTGACTACAGAGAACCTCTTTCGGATACTTCCCACGAAGCAGTCGTCCGAGGCGTATTCGAGGGCATCAGCCAACAGAGCGGCAGTGTCCTTGTGTCTTCCGCCGAAGTGTCGTTGGACGTTAACACTGCAATGGAGGCAGGTTTCTCCGTCGGAGAAGCGATTTTCGCAAGCGCAACACTACGGAGCGACGGTACTTTGCTGGCAGAGCGTGTTGGTCTCGATGGCGGTGCAGGCGAAACACCGGCCAAAACCACTTTTTACGGATTGTTCCAAGAGCTAAACCAGGAAACAGGCGATTGGCTGGTCAGCGGTTCGCAGTTTTCTACGGACGCCATTACTAACGTGGAATCTCTCCCGCAGCCAGGCCAACGTGTAAGAATATCGGCCATATCGAAGGATGACGGAACCACTTACGCTCGGGACATTCAGACCAGTCCAGAGATCGAGAATCCAGAGGGCAGCCACACCGTTGAGATTGCAGGAACTTTCCGCGAAATAACCTCGCAGGGGAAGTGGGACATCGGGGGGATCCTGCTAGACGTCAATGGCGACTCCGAGCTTTCCGGTAGGCCATCATTGGGGAAGCGCGTATCTGCGGAAGCCACACACTCACAGGGAGAATTGATAGCCACCAAAATTTATGACGCGGCGACTGTTCAGGGGCAACCTGTGAGCGTGGTAGATATAAGAGGAGAGGTGGAGGCCGAGGGGGGAGACGATCTATTGGTAGTGGAAGGCTTTGCCATCTCGCTCAGCGCCCTCACCAGGAAATCGACCGGATATGAAGTAGGGTCACCAGTGAGCGTTGTAGCGGAAATTGATTCGGAAGGGAGGCTGACCGCACGCGAAATTCGCCAATCTCCCCAGGATGAACAGGCACTGGAAGGTAGGTCAAGTCCAGTGATCATCGAAGGTAACATAGACCGTTTGCAGCCGGGTGGTGGCTTCCTTGTTAACGGTATTCCGGTAAATGTCAGCACGTTGACCGAAATTGACGCTTCGGTTGACGTCGGCAGCTCAGTACAGGTGCGCGGCCTCCTGCGGCTGGATGGCTCAGTGCTTGCTCGCGAAATCGCGGGTTACGGGAATGGGAATGCCGACGGGACTGATGCTCGAATTTCGGGTTCCATCAGCAGGGTTAACTCCGATGCAGCCGGACGTATGATCAGCTTTTCGATAGGCGGGGTCCAAGTATTGGTTGATCCACTGACGCGATTTGAAGTCGAGCCGGCAACGGGCATTGCCGTAGAGGTACAGGCAATGGTGGTCGACGATAAAATCCTTGCGGCTGTTGTGCAGAGCCGGTCATTCGGCAAGTCGATAGCCCTGCCAGTTGTCCAAATGCAGGGGGTAGTGGAGAACATGGCCTCCGGGCCGGTGCCATTGCCACTGGATATTACAATCAATGGAATAACCGTGAGGATCGCTGCCGAAACTCAAATTGTCGGTTCCTTGACCGATGGCGCGATGGTGAAGACTGGCGGCCGATTATCAGACGGCGTCTTTCTGGCTCAAGAGGTGGAGCGAATTCCCGTGCGGGGACATCGGACTCCTCCACTGTCGGCTCGATTCAGAATTCAGGGGCCTTTGCAGGAAACCGACCTCGATAGCAACGCTCGCCCCGACCGTCTCCTGGTTTCCGGAGAGCGTATTATCGTCGAAACTCTGAGTGAATTCCGAGACGAAGTGTTTGTGGGCGATCTGGTTACGGTGGAAGGAATAATTAGGGATGGGACCTTGATTGCCACGATAATCAGCCTGGCAGAGGGCGAGGACAGGGCACCGGATACGTAGAGTTGTCGAATCTGGTTTGCTTTTCCCCAGCGGTGGGTCGGATTAAATCAAGACTTAAATGGCGGTGTTGATGCTGGAACCCGAAATATTGAAGCACGGTGACGAATCCGGCAACCGGATGGTGGTCAAATATGAAGGCCCAGCAACAGGCGCCACAGTCTGGGGTCTCGGCATCCCCCAAGCGTGGGAGACACCTTTAGGCCCCACCTGGTGCTATGTAGTGGAGGGGGAGCAACTCACGCTGATCGATCCGGGATGCCATGGTTCAGAACACTATCTGGCAGAGGGACTCGCCTACCTGAACTACCCGCTGGAGGCCGTAGAGCGAATCGTGGTTTCCCACGGCCATATGGACCACGACGGAGGTTGTCTCGACGTAGTCCGAGCCAGTGGGGCAGAGCTGTGGGCTCACGAAATTTATGGCAGCCTCCTGCTCGAAGACCGATGGGAAAGGGAAATGAGCTGGCGTAAACAGGTAAGCGGTTTCCAGGCGTTTGAGAATTCCGAGACCGTGGAACGAGTGAAGGAGCATCACCAAAGGACGCTTTCTCTCACTCTGGATCAGCCTGTTTCCGACGGCCTGTATTCGGATGGTTTCACCTATTACTACACTCCCGGTCACTCTCCTGACGAACTTTGCATTCAGTTCGACAGTTTTATGTTTACTGGGGACCATGTATTGCCGCAAATCACTCCGCATCCCTCGGTGGCCCGCAGCCACGACAGCTTCAGGCCCAATCTGCCTGAGGGTTACCGAACTGACAATCGGATCTACGGTCTGAAGGCAATGTTGCGCTCCCTGTTGCGTGTGGCAGCCCTTGATGACGGACACGCGGTTCTACCTGCACACCGGGCTTACTATAGAGGCAGGTTCAACCTGGTCGGGTTGGAACGAGCCACAGAAATCGTTGAGCACCACGCGCTCCGCTGCCAGGACCTGGTGAATATTCTCAAACAATGGCCGTGCGATCTTGTCTCGCTAACTCGCGACCACTTCTCGCACCGCGAACTCACCGACAGCAACTTCTTTCTGGCTCTGACTGAAGTGATGAGCCACGTCGAGTTCCTGATCGAAACCGGAGACGTGTCTGTAAGCGGAGACCTCAGCAGGGGCGGCACCGTGAGATGGAACGGTACCGAAAATTTTGCAGGTTTCATCGAGAAGATGGCGGCCGAGTTCGCCACCACACCTGATTAGAGCGAATTGACAGCGGGGGGCGCCCCTATATAATGAGTCGACCAACGAAGGGGTGGCAACGTTCGGTTTGGCCCGACAAGGGGCGCATCCGACTTCATAGGGGAGGCTAGGATATATGCCCAAAAAAGAAATCATTTCGACAGATGCGATTACTGCTGGGAACGCTCCTCTGTCCCAGGGCGTGCGATACGGCAATCTCGTCTTCGTTCAGGGGTGCACCGGTCGCCATCCCACAGACAACAGCACAGGCAAGGACATTCGCGAACAGACCCGCTACGCACTGCAGCGCATCTCTGCCATCCTTGAGGCCTCCGGGTCGTCCATGGACCAGGTCCTGACCAACACTTGCTACGTGACCAACCGGGACGATCTGCCAGGGTTCAACGAAGTCTACCTGGAATTCTTTCCAGCCGATCGTCCGGCCCGCACCACGGTAGTCGTCAATTTCGGCGCTCCCGACAACCTCGTGGAAATAACCAGCACTGCCGCGGTCCCTGATTAAGCGCGTAGGTTCCAGCCATCTGGTGGAACCCAATCCGCCATCGAGGGAAATTCCATGGCGACACGGGCATACATACTGATCGAGACCGAGGTAGGTCAGGCAAGGGGTGTCTTAACGGCTCTTCGCGCCATGGCGAACGTGGCGCAGGCAGACATCATCACCGGCACCTACGATCTCATCGCCCTGGCCGAGGCCGACGACATGATGATGCTGGTGGACTTGGTAACCGCACAAGTTCAAAACATCGAAGGCGTGGAGCGGACAATCACTTGCGTTGCTGCTTAATCTGAGATCTAGCGACTTGCATGATCAAATTGACCTTTCAGGAGGGTGAAATGCTATATCAACTGCGGACTTACACCATCAATCGGGGCATGATGGACGCCTGGGTGGACTTGTTCAACGACCAGCTGGTGGGAATCCAGAAGAAGTACGGAATCACGGTTGAAGGGATGTGGGTCAACGCTGACCAGAATCAGTTCATCTGGATTCGCTCCTTCCCCAGCGCCGACGAGGTTGCTTCTCGGGAAGAGGCCTTCTACTCCTCGCCCGAGTGGCAGGCCGTTATGGACCACGCCCGCAGCCACATTGCCCGACTCGAAGTTCAGGCGATGACCTCAGTCATGAAGGTCCCCGCTACGGCCTAGCCGCCACTCCATTCAACGTCAGTTGCCGCCGACCAGCGTGAACACGGTGTCTTCCTTTCCTGGAATTCCGAGGTTCTGAATCCGCTGGTCGGCCTGCGCCACAGTTTCCCGTTCATCAAACGCCTCGTCGGCGAAAAAGTGGGCCAAGTACTCAGCTAGGGCTTCTTGCTCCATTCCCGGGGCAGCAAAGCTGGAGAGTCCTGGGTCCACGGCTCTGGGTCCATCTATCACCCCGTTGCCATTGGAATCAGGAGACTTCCGTCCGGGTAAATCAGGCTGCTGGGCCTCCCCGGCCAGGTCTACTCTTCCAGGGTGTGGCCATGGGAAAGGGTATCCGCCACCTTGATTCGCCAGATAGTCGAGGGTAACCACCTTAATCGTCCGCTGGACATCTCCGGAAATCTGGCCATTCTCCACCAGACGATCAACCACCCTCCCGATATCGTCTACAATCGCGAGGGAGCGGATACGCCGACCCGGCGTGGCGGCGGGCTCAAAGCTGAACCGCATTCCCGCTACCTGGGGAAAGCTGCCGACGGGAACATCGCCCACGCCGTCAAACCCAATGGAGTGCTCCAACACATCTCGGAGTTCCTGCGCGGTCAGTGGCACAATCACCAGCCCGTTGTTGAAGCGCAGGGCGCCTTCAACGTCCAACTGCGATATATCTCCGTCCTCTTTACCAGTAAGCGGGTTTGCGACCGGTGACAGATACTGCACGTCGTCCGGCGAAGTAGTGCCCGGGGGCTGCAGTACCCTGCCGATGTGGTCGCGGATGCCGCCTCCGTTCTTGATCGAAACCGCCGCCTCCGGGTCGAACTGTCGGGCCAGCCACAGATTTGCGTCGGCAGTAAGGTTGCCCAGGTTGGTTTCCTGTGTCCGCACATCTTCACGTCGTCCAGCCAGGTAGACGTTGGTCCGCCCCAGAATATTTCCGTCTTTCTCCTGCAGTACCGACCGCAATGATTCGACGATGTGGCTTACCTCAGGGATGGGTTGCCCCGCGAAGAGTTGTCCTCCCTGCCGGTCTGTCGCATAGGCCCCGCTGACGAAGGGATCCACAGACTCCGGAATAACTCTGCCGGCGGCGTCGAAGTCGACCACCAGCCGTCCGAGGTATCGATAGTCGGCCTCAGTATTCACCAGCAGCACGGGCTCATCAATCGAGGACTGGTAGTGCAGCGGGTAGGTACCAGCGGCAACATCGGCAGGGCGAAGCCGGTCGGTGGCATCTGCGAGCAGCGTGTTGGACCCTCCGGCGACGATGATGTCCACATCATGGAGTTTTTCCGCCAACTCCTGCTCGACGCCGATGGCCTGCATGTGCGCCAACAATATGACCTTGTTTATGCCTTGAGCAGTAAGGCCATCCACCGATGCCTGAATGACAGCAGCCAACCCGTCCATACTGTAATCGGACGGCTCGACGGTGATCCCTCCGCTCCCGGTGATGGACTCCAGGAATGGCGTGGTCGCGCCGACTACTCCCACGCGCTGTCCACCGACGGATACCACCACGCTTCCGGCCAAGCCACCGCCCACGAGACTCGCATCCTGTCCATCAGGAACAACCAACCCTGCCAGGCTTTCGTCGCTCTCGAACACCAGATTGCTGGACAGGTACGGAAAAGCAGGGCCAGGGTAGGCCCCATCTTCTCCAACCTGCGCCCTGATGATCGAAGCGAATTCTCCGGTACCCCGATCCAGCTCGTGGTTCCCCAGCGCCGAGGCCTGAAACCCCATTGCATTGAGCAGAGCGATGTCGCCACGGCCATTGCCCGGCACTCCAAGCACCTCCCGTGCGGCAGCCTCCCCAGCTGCGAAGTACCGAGGCCCGGGAATAAAGTTGTCCCCAGAACTCAAGACCAGAGTGTTATCAGGAAACCGGTCACGAAAGACGGACAATATTGCCGAGAAGTTCTCCACATTCAGGAGGGCTCCCGTTGAGCCGTCCATATCCGAGGAGTGAAGCAATTGGAGGGTAAACCGGCCCATGCTGGAGATCGAATCATCCCCAGACAATGCTGCCAGTTCTGCTCGCAACTGCGCCACCTCTTTGCGAATCGAGTGCGAGTCCAAGAGTTCCCGAGATGGACCACCCCAGCAAGAAACCAGGGACAGGAGCACCACTGCGGCGAAGCCAACTTGTACAGAACGTCGCATCAACTGCGGGAAAATATGAAGCACAGCCCCTTGCTTCGTTAAAACTCTCAAGCGTGGTCCAACTGATGAGTTGTGCGATTGGATCCGAACGGGTCGGTGTTGAAATTCATGGATAAGCCGCTGTCCCTATCGCAAAAATCGTAGGGCCGAACGTACTTGGCAATGGGCAAAGGTCAGCGCTCGCATAAGCCTCTGCAGCGACAGCAATTGATCTCAACGGTCGCGTCAGGGCTATCCCGTTTTCTCCCAACCAAACTGACAAATTGCCAATAATGGGATCGAAGGGCCCCAAGTCGAGACCAATTAATTTGACCGCAGGAGGCCTCAGGCTTACAATTGGTGCTTCAGCGACCGGTAGTGAGCCGCTCCCCCAGCGACTCCCTCGCCTTGGCGGACCGGCCGCTCTTTCTTTTGGTCTCCCTCACCACCGAGTTTGGCCGTCTAGTAGGTCAGAGCCGTGGCAGTGCCTTCGGGCAGCTCAACCTCCAGGGCCTGCAGGCAGTGGGCGAGGGTGTGGTAATAGCCACTAACCACGAGGACATCGATGGCCCCTGCGTTGCCCACCAGCGCACGCATTGCCTCGAAGGTGGAGTCTGAGATGCGATGCTGTCGCAACAGTTCCAGCACGAACTGCACGACCGTGGCATCATCGGCATCGAAGCCGGCGGGTGCGCGGTATTCGCGGATGCCGGCGATAATCTCGTCAGAAAGTCCAGCCTCCCTCGCACCGTTTTGGTTGACGGTCCATACGTAGTGGCCGCAGGCTTCGCGGGCGGCCGTCAGGACTGCCAGGGCCTTGATGCGGGGCGGAAGGGGAGTCTCGTAGCGAGCGTAGCCGCCAAGTCCGGCCATCGCTCCGGCAGCCTGCGGGTTATTGAGCAGGGCGGCGTAGTTGCGGGCAACCCCGCCACGGCTGGTCTCGATTTCGTCCCAGATGGCCTCACCGGCGGCATCCATCCCTTCGCGAGTGGCAAACGGCACTCTGGTCATGGCGATTGTCCTCCAACAGTTTGATTTCCCATAACAGCTTGGGGGCGCACTGATGTGCGCCCCCACATATTGTCCAACGATCTGTCCAGACCCGAAGTTAGTCAGAGACCTATGCCAGCCCTGCCGGTTCACCGTTCTTTTCCCAGAGGCTTTCCAGCACAGCGTCGGGAGACATCGGCAACTTGTTCATCCGCACTCCGACGGCGTGGTAGATGGCATTGGCGATGGCAGCCATGGGAGGCACTATGGGCACCTCGCCAACGCCGCGAACTCCGTAGGGATGGCCGGGGTTGGCAACCTCGACGATAACGGTACCGATCATGGGCAAGTCGAGGCTGGTGGGCATCCGGTAGTCGAGGAAGGACGAATTCTCCATCCGCCCGTCGTTGTTGAAGCGGTACTCCTCGTTGAGCGCCCAGCCGATGCCCTGAACGACTCCTCCCTGGATCTGGCCTTCAACGTAGCTGGGGTGGATGGCCTTACCGACATCCTGGATCGCAGTGAAGTCGAGGATGGTGACCTTGCCGGTGTCGGGGTCAACTTCCACGTCCACTATGTGGGTGGCGAAGGCGCCGCCCGCGCCACGGGGGTCAACGCTGACCTGGGCGGAAATGGGTCCGCCGGTCCGGTTTAGCTGGCCGGCAAGTTCCTTGAAGGTCATGCTCAGCTCCTGGTCGGAGGCGTGCTGGAACACGCCGTCCACGAGGTCAACGTCCGTGACCTCGACGTCCCAGATGCTGGCGGCGCGCTCGATCATCTTCTGCTTGATTTCCTGTGCGCACTCGTAAGCGGCCCAGCCGGTGGCGAAGGTGGTACGGCTGCCGCCGGTAAGGAAGGTGTAGCCCACGGAGTCAGTGTCGCCCACGCTGGGGTCCACGTCTTCGGCCGGGATGCCCAGGACCTCGGCGGCCTGCATGGCAATGGAGGCGCGGGTGCCACCGATGTCGGTGGAGCCTTCTACGAGCGAAATGGTGCCGTCGGCCTGCACGCTGATGGATGCGCTGGACTGTAGGCCGATGTTGAACCAGAAGCCGGAGGCAATGCCGCGTCCGCGATTGGGACCTTCCAGGGCCCGCTGGTACTGTTCCGACTCACGGGCTGCTTCCAACTGCTCAATGTTCCCCACCTTGGGGAAGACCGGGCCGTCCACGCGGCGGGTGCCCTCCTTGGACGCATTGCGCAGGCGGAACTCGATGGGATCAATGCCCAGCTTCTCGGCGAGTTCGTCCACGACCGTCTCGCATCCGAAAGCCGCGATGGGAGCTCCGGGGGCACGGTAGGCGGCGACAGGAGGCTTATTCGCAACCACGTCATAGCCGTCTACTCGGCAGTTTTCGATGTCGTAGCATGCGAACATGCACTGGGCTCCGGCGGTGACGGGGGAGCCGGGGAATGCGCCGGCATCGAAGGCCAGCATTGCCTCGGCAGCCACTATCTTACCGTCGTTGGTGGCCCCCATCTTTACGTGCATGTAAGAGCCGGAGGTTGGCCCGGTGGCCTCGAAGACCTCCGCCCTGCTCATGGCCGACTTTACGGGAGCGCCGGCTTTCCTGGACAACAGGGCCGTCAAAGGCTCCAGGTAAATGGGAATCTTCCCACCGAATCCGCCACCGATTTCCATGGGTACAACCCTGACCTTGGAAACTGGCAGGTCCAGCACTCCGGCCAGAGCATCGCGGGTGGTAAAAGCTCCCTGCGTGCTGACCCAGATGGTCAACTCGCCGTTGGTGTTCCAGAAAGCGGCGCCGTTCTGGGGCTCGATGTAGCCCTGATGAACGGTGGCGGTGGAGTATTCCTTCTCCACGATAACGTCGGCCGCAGCGAAGCCCTGTTCCAGGTCTCCCTGGTCGTAGCGGAAATGCGTGGCGATGTTGCTGTGCTTGTCGGTCTTCTCTCCGAGTTCCTCAGTGGTCTGGTCATCGTGGAGGAGCTCGGCGTCTTCGGCCATCGCCTCACGTACTTCGGTAGCGGCCTTCAGCACCTCGTATTCCACCTCAATGAGGGCCAGGGCCTGCTCGGCGTTATGGGCGCTGGTCGCGGCAACAGCGGCGACCGGGTGGCCCTTGTAAAGCACCTTGTCCTTGGCCATCACCTTGCGGGCAGCGGCGCTATCGGTCGGCACGTCCTGGCCGGTAATGACGGCACGAACGCCCGCAGCGGCCGCGGCCTTGCTGGTATTAATTGACTTGATGCGGGCGTGGGCGTGCGGACTGCGTAGCACCTTGGCATATAGCAGGCCAGCTGCATCGAAGTCAGCTCCATATTTGGCACGGCCGGTTACTTTGTCAGTGCCGTCGTGCCTGACAGGCCGAGTGCCGACGACCTTGAACTCTGTATTGGACAATACAACGTTGGATGCCATCTGAATCCACCTCGCGCGGAGTTTGGATGCCCGACAAAAAATAGCCCTGCCGGGGCGGGCAGCAGGATTGTACCACAGGCCAGTTATTGTGGGATAATGCCGGTCGGTCTACTTGCCAAGGCACATTGCGCCCCTTTTCCGATTGAGGAAATTCCGGAAAGGGTCGGAGGTTTGTATGCAACCACTCGCCGGAATTCGCGTCCTCAGCGTTACCGTTTACCTGGCCGGCCCCTTTGCATCCATGAGCCTGGCCCGGCTGGGAGCCGAGGTTATCAAGGTTGAGATTCCGGGCCGAGGTGACCCTGTCCGGGGCAATGGGCCATTCGCAGGGCCGGAAGGCACCCACGCCAAGCGAAATTCTGACGAGGATATATCCACCCGATTCCTGAAGCGGACCCAGGGTGTGAAAAGCGTTACTCTCGACCTGAAATCCGAGCGAGGCAAGGAACTGTTCCTCGAGTTGGCGAAAGAAAGCGACGTGGTGCTGGAAAACCTCGCCCCCGGGTCGCTCCGAAGGGCCGGGCTCGGTTATGAAGAGGTGGCCGCGGCCAATCCAGGCATCGTCTACGCTTCTATTTCCGGGTACGGGCAGACCGGGCCTTACAAGGACAAGCCGGCGCACGACCCGCAGATTCAAGGCATGAGCGGGCTGATGGACATCAACGGCGAGGAGGACCGCCCGCCAGTCAAAGTGGGCTTCTACATTGGAGACCTTGTCACTCCCATGTTCGCCTGCTACTCCATCTTGGCCGCGCTTCGGGAGAAGGACCGGACCGGCAAGGGGCAGTACCTTGACGTGTCTATGATGGACACTCTGGTGTCCCTGATGTTCATGGAGAATCTGGAAGAGAGCATCGAGGCAGGGCTGCCCTTGCGCACCGGGAACATCAGCCGAAGCGGGCCCACCGGTCTGTACAGCGCCGATGGAGGCGACATCTCCATCACGGTCACCAGCGACGACCAGTGGCGTAGGATGTGCAACGCCCTGGAATGCCCTGAACTGCTCGAGGACCCTCGCTTCGACACTTATGTCAAACGCACGGACAACGTTGAGGAAGCGAGACAGGAAATCCAGGACCGGATCGGCAAGATGACGCTGGATGAAGCCCAGCAGTGCCTCGAGAGCCACGACGTCCCGTGCGCTCCGGTGCGAACGGCGGAACAGGTGTTGAATGACCCTCACTTCTGGGATCGGGGGAGTCTGGTCCCGATGAACCACGGCGCAATGTCGGACCCGGTAGCCGGCGCTGTCGCTGCAGGCTTCCCTGTGCGCTTTTCCGGTGGTGAGCTGCCCCCTCTGTCCGGAGCGCCCACGCTGGGGATGCACAACGAAGAAGTGTTCGCGGACATCCTGGGCCTGAGCGACTCAGAACTGGCGGAGTTGAAGTCGCAGGGAGTGGTGTAGGTTTTAGCCAAAGCTGGAGAGCCGGAAGTGGCCTCTCTTCGGGATGATTCAATGGAGGAACATCGGTGAGATTCAAGGCGAAGCCGGTTCGGACAGAGTTGTTCGTTCCGGGCAATAAGGAAGACTGGATGCGCCGGGCGCCTCGCTTCAATGCAGACGCCTATATCCTCGACCTGGAGGACTCGGTGCCGCCCCCAGAGAAGGCGGCGGCCCGCGAATCGGTCGGCCGGATGGTGCAGGAACTGGGTGAGGCCGGCCAGACCATCGTGGTGCGGGTGAACCGGCTGGAAACGGGGCTGACCGGCGGCGACCTCGAGGCCGTCGTGGGGCCGCACCTCTACTGTGTGCTGCTACCGAAGGTGGAAGGCCCGGAAGACGTGGTCGAGGTTGACATCCTGCTCCGCCACTTTGAGCGAGAGAATGGTCTGGAGGTGGGCAAAATCTTCATCGACCCGGCGCTGGAAACTGCCTCCGGAGTCAGGGAGTCCTGGGAGATCGCGACCTCGTCAGAGCGCGTGGCGCACATGGGAGCCAGCGGCGGCAAGGGCGGAGACACCGCTCGTTCCATCGGCTTCCAGTGGACGCCCGAAGGCATGGAGACGCTGTTCCTCCGCTCCAAGGTGCTGGTTGACGTGCGCGCCGCCGGGATCCCCTACCCGATGAGCGGCGGCTGGATGGACATTCACGACCTCGACGGGCTGCGCAGGTCAGCTCAACAGGCGAAGCAACTGGGCTACACCGGGATGCATCTGATCCACCCGTCCCACGTGCCCGTGGTCAACGAGGTCTTCACTCCTTCCGAGGAAGAAGTCTCCCACTACAAGGGACTCATCGAGGCGATGGAGAAGACGCGGGCCGAGGGAGGCGCAGCCGTCACTTTCGGCGGCGACATGGTCGACATCGCCCACGAGGAAACCGCTCGGGGCATGCTGGAAATCGCCCGCGAAATGGGAGTGCCCGGAGCGTGAACGAAGATTCTCATTCCCGTTGGCTCCCCGAAGAGTCTCATTCCCGTTGGCTCCCCATGGAAGGCTGTGCCAACTTTCGAGACCTGGGTGGCTACCAAAACAGCGACGGCAGGACCGTGCGCTGGCGGAGGCTCTTTCGCAGCGACGCACTGCAGGACTTGACTCCCGCAGACACACGACTGGCAATCGAGGAGCTCCACATAGGCCTGGTGCTGGACCTGCGAAATTCGAACGAGGCCGAGCGCGACGGCAAGGGCCCGCTTCCGGCTCATGGCGCGCAATACCTCCACCTCCCGTTGCTGGAAGAACGTGGCATCCCGCCTTTCACCGGCGAGAATGTTGTCGAGAGGCTATCCGCTACATACTTGTGGCTTATTCAAAACTCCGGACCGCTGGTGGCTGAAGCCGTGGAAGCAATCGCCCGAAGTGAATCGGGCGTGGTCTTCCACTGCAGCGCGGGCAAGGACCGCACTGGTCTAACGGCCGCAATCGTGCTGGAAGTACTGGGCGTAGACGATGAGACCATCGCCGCAGACTACCTGCTGACCAACCAGGCCATAGAGGGAGTGCTGAAGAGAATCAAGAATATGGAGCAGGGCAGCACGGTCACAGCGCAGTCGCTGGCCGCGCAGCCCGCGGCATTCCAGAAGTTCCGGGAAACCCTTCGCCAGGAGTACGGCGGCGCCGAGTCCTATTTGCGACAGAACGGCGTGACAGACGAAACACTAGGCCGGTTGCGCAGCAATTTGCTGGAATAAGCTGAGGAACGAATATATGGCCAACTACATCCTGGTACACGGCTCGGCCCACGGCTCCTGGTGCTGGCAGAGGATTGTGCCACTGCTGGAGAATCAGGGGCATACGGTAACGGCGGTAGACCTGCCCGGCAACGGCCACGACGGTACTCACTTGGCCGACGTCAACCTTGAGACCTACGCAGAGCATCTTTGCGGGATACTGGACAAACAAGACGGCCCATCGGTGCTGGTGGGCCACAGCCTGGGCGGCATTTCCATAAGCCGCACAGCCGAGTTGCGACCGGACAAGGTGGCTGTTCTGGTCTACCTTACCGCCCTCCTGTTGCAAAACGGCGACCTCTTCATGCCGGCGGCCACGATGGACCGCGAAGGGGTGCGCCGGGCATTGGAAGCTCGCACTAGCTGGACCATCGCCGACGACCTGACCCGCGTGGTATACAAAGAAGAGCTGGCGCAACATCGTTTCTACAATGACTGCAGCGAGGACGACGTTGCATGGGCGAAGTCAATGTTGGTTCCGCAGCCCGTGGGCCCGCTGATATCGCCCATCCGAATCTCCGACGCCAACTTCGGTCGAGTACCGCGGGTGTACATCGAGTGTGCGTTGGATAATGCAGTCACACCCGAACATGCACGCGAGATGTACACGGCGCTCCCCTGCGACGAGGTCATTACGATGCAAACCGGGCACTCCCCCTTCATGTCGGCTCCGGAAGAACTGGTGCGGCATTTGAACGACCTCGCCCGTTACTCCGCGACAGGCGCTGAAGCGTGACCTACGGGCTGCTCAGCGGGGTCCGTGTGCTGGAGCTTGGGGAATTCATTTCCGCACCCTATTGCGGCAAGCTACTGGCGGACATGGGCGCCGAGGTCCTGAAAATTGAGCGGACGGGCGTTGGCGACTGGGCCCGCGACTACGGTCCTTACCCGAACGAACTGCCGCACCGCGAATGTAGCGGCCTGTTCTTGTACCTCAACGCAAATAAGCGCGGCGTCACGCTCAATCTGGACACCCCCACCGGACGAGAGATTCTGGCCGGCCTGGTTTCCCGATACGACGTGTTGGTCCACAACCTGCACCCCACGGAAATGGACCGCGTCGGAATGGACTATGCGACCCTGGCCGCCCATAACGACAGACTGGTAATGGCATCCATCACGCCCTTCGGCCTGACCGGCCCCTACCGGAACTGGAAGGCCTACGACATCAACCTCGCCGCTGGCGGCGGCATTTGCGAGGGACTGGGCAGCCCCGACCGGGAGCCGCTGACATTCGGCACGCCGGAGGTGGGCTACTTCGCGGGTGCGGCCGCGGCGTGCTCGATTGTGATGGCACTGCTGGAACGAAGAGAACAGCGCGAAGGGCAGCACATCGACATCGCCGAAATCGAATCTATGGCGGGTCTCTACAACGGCCCCGAGGCGCTGATGGCGGTCTACCAGTGGCGCGTCACACGCCGCACCGGGCACCACGCACTGGACTTCCCGTACCCGAATTGCATCCTCAGATGCAAGGACGGCTACGTTTTCGTCGGCTCACCCGAGGGCCGGCAGTGGCGTCGGCTGCTGGAATTGATGGGAAGCCCTGAGTGGGGGAAGGAACCCCGCTTCCGCAACCGCACGGTTATGAACAATGAGTATGCCGATGAGGTGGACGGGTACGTTGAGGAGTGGCTACTGCAACACACCAAGGCGGAGCTGCTGGAGCTGGCTTTGGAACATCGCATCCCTTTGGCTCCGGTGCGAGGCTTTGATGAGGTTCGTACGGACCCGAGCCTCTCCACACTGTTTGAAGAGGTCGATCACCCCGACACTGGGCCAGCCGCATTGGCCGGGTCTCCCTATAGCCTCCCAGACGCTGAGGTATCAACACCAACTCCGGCACCGACATTGGGGCAGAACAACAGCGAGGTCTACTGTGGGGAACTGGGGTTCACCCCGGAAGAAGTCTCTCAACTGTACCGGACCGGAATCATCTGACGCTAATTTCGCTCGAAGCGTGGGTTATACTGGACGCCCGCCATTGGCTGTCCAGATTCACAGAATAGTCCACAAGTCGACCTGAAACAAAGCAACCAGCAACGTCGTCAGGATCCCACTCAAACAGGGGAGGTGCTGCATTGGCTGGCTATAGCGACTACCCCGTTGACCTGATTGGGAGCTACGATGAGAATCCAAACAGGCTGCTGTGGATCATTAAATTCATCCTCCTGGTACCACACTACATTGTCCTCTGGCTGCTCTCGGTTCCTGCGATTGTTACGATGCCCCTGTCCTGGATTGCGGTGGTCATCCTGGGCCGAAACCCCGAGTTCCTCTGGTCTTACCACTTGGGATTGTTGCGGTGGAGTTGGCGAGTCAACTTCTACGGCGGGTGGTACTGGGGCGAAGCGTCCAACACCGACCAATATCCACCCTTTTCATTATCTTCCCGGGAGGACTATCCGGCAGAAATCTTCATCGAATATCCAGAGAGTTCTTCACGGCTTACGGGCTTCTTCAGATGGCTGTTGGTCATTCCCCACTGGATTATCGTCTCCTTCCTCGATGCGGTAAGAAACGTTCTCGTATTCATCGCGCTGCTGGTACTGCTGGTAACCGGACGCTATCCGGAATCACTGTTTGATATCATCATGGGGTTGAATCGCTGGACGTACCGTGTCGCAGCCTACAGCGCGCTGCTGGTCGACGATTACCCACCCTTCAGCTTCGAGTAACCCGCACCCTTTTGATCATGATTCAATCCGCAAACACGCCAGCAGGTCCCCTCTCAGGATTCCGCGTGCTGGACTTCGGCTGGGTGCTTGCCGGCGCGGTTCCCGGAATGATCTTGGGCGACATGGGAGCGGATGTAATCAAGGTCGAAACCCGGCAACGGCTGGACTACATGCGACTGGGAAGGCCCATCACCGGTGACGAACCCGACCCGGAACAGAACCCGATGTTCCACAACGTCAATCGGGGAAAAAGAAGCATTACCCTCAACACCACTCGTCCCGGGGCTGTTGAGTTGGCACAGCAGCTGGCACAACATTGCGATGTCGTGATCGAAAATTTTTCGCCGGGCGTGATGGAGCGGCTGAAGCTGGACTACGAAACACTGAGTCGCGATAACCCCCGGCTGGTGATGGCGTCGATAACTTCCAACGGCCAGTCCGGCCCGCTTCGCGACCTGCGGGCCTACGCGCCTTCCATCGGCGCGCTTTCCGGTCTGGACAGCACCATGGGCTACGAACCGACAGACGGGGAAAGCGGCCGACCGCTGGGCCTGAAGCACGCATACGCCGATCTGTGCGGTGCGCTCCATGCCGTCTTCGCCATCACCTCCGCACTGCACCAGAGAGAACGCACCGGGCTGGGCCAGTACATCGATGTTTCGATGCTGAGGGCCACGGTTGCCACCATGGGCGCAGGGTTGATGGAGTATGAACTGACCGGCCGGGCACCCGGGCCGCGAGGTAATTACGACCCGGTGATGGCGCCCTACGGAAACTACCCATGCCAGGGTGAAGACGAGTGGGTGTCAATCGCTGTCCGCACTCAGGAGGAGTGGCTGGCGTTGGTGGAAGGGATGGGCAACCCGAAGTGGGCTTCTGTTCCGCAATTCTCCAGCCGCTACGCACGGCTGAACCATCGCCGCGAGTTGGACGAGCGGGTTTCGGAATGGACGCGGGAAGGGACAGCATGGGGCATCACGGAATTGCTTCAGAGCCACGGCGTCGCGGCTTTCCCCGTATTGGGTGCGGAGGGACGTCTCTTCAACCCCCACTTCCAGGAACGGGGACTCTACTCGGACATCGAACACCCGTCGCTTGGGTCCGAACCAATCTTCAACCTGATGTGGCAGCTGAGCAAGACGCCTCCCAGGATACGGCGACACGCCCCGTTGCTGGGTGAGCATAACCGTGAGATTTTCTGCGGCCTGCTGGGCATGGACGATGCGGAAGTCTCCAGGTTGGAAGAAGAGAAGGTAATCTGGTAGCCCACACCAACGGAGATTGAGGTATGACGAGCCAGAACGAACGCGAACGCGTCGTTGAAACACTTCCCGAAGTCGAGGAAGGCATATCGCCGGAGGCCATCGCAAGGGCAAAAGCCATGATTGGCGCGCGTATGCGGACTGAGAATTTCGTCCGTGACGCCTCCCACGGGGCACTCCTGAACTTTGTGAACGGCATTGGCGACACCAACCCCATTTTCCGCGACCAGGAGTACGCCGCCTTCTCCAAGTACGGCTCCATTATCGGCCATCCCTGCGCTCCCTATATGCGTCACTGGTCGGGACGCACCCGCTGGGGGCTGCCGGGTGTCCACGGTTTCTTCGCCGGCAATGACTGGGAATACTTCCAAAACCTGAGGCCCGGGGACGCGGTCAACTGCGTCGAACGGGTGCTGGACGTGCAAGAGCGGCAGAGCCGGTACTCGGAGACGCTGGTAATCCAGTTCGTGGAAACCATATACACCAACCAGCGTGACGACTTGCTCGCCCGCGTCGTGGGTTGGTGCACACGGCACCAGCGGCGCGCATCTCGGGAACGGGGCAAGTACGCCAGCGTGCCTCGCCGCCACGAGTACACGCCGGAAGAACTGGAGGCAATCGACCAGCAGGTGCTCGCGGAGAAGGCCAGGGGCAGCCTGACCCGTTACTACGAAGACACCAACATCGGAGACGAGATGGAACCCGTGGTCCGGGGCCCGTTGTCGCTACAGGATGTATCAGCGTTTCTTGTCGGTACCGGACGTTCAAGCGCTCACGGGGTTCTGTTGCGGGAGGCGCTACGACATCCTGACCATTTCTTCCGCAACCCGGAATCAGGAGGCGGACTCGAATACACCGGAATCGGTCACCTGCGCGACTCGGTGGCGGAGGCGGTCGGGGTGCCGGGCGCCTACGATTACGGCCCGCAGCGAGTGTCGTGGATGGGGACCCTCGTGACCAACTGGATGGGCGACGACGCGTTCCTCAAGCGCCTGCGAGTGGAGTGCCGCCGCTTCAACGTGTACGGCGATACTCAATGGTGCAAGGGTCGAGTCATCGGCAAGCACATTCACGACGGCGCGCCGCTGGTGGACCTTGAAATCTGGGCCGAAAATCAACGTGGCGAGGTCACCGCTCCGGGGCAGGCCACGGTGATGCTGCCTTCCAGAGACCCCCGCGTGCCGTGGTTCACCGACGGCCGCGACCTGAACCTGAGGGGTGTGCCACGCAGTGAGCAAATGCCTCCCATCTTGCCCGAGTAGTCGCGGCGTTGTTGGGAACAGTCACCGTGGGACCGCAATGATGTCAAGCGCAGATTCTGTTTCGAGTGAAACTCCGGTCGCCCTGAGGGGATTGCGGGTACTGGAGCTGGGAAGCAACATCGCCGTTCCCTACTGTGGCAAGCTGCTGGCTTCATTGGGAGCTGGTGTCATAAAGGTGGAACCGCCCAAAGCGGGAGACCCTTCCCGTCGCCGGGGCCCGTTTCCGGATGACAAACCCCACCCGGAACGTAGTGGCTCATTCCTGTATCTGAACACGGGAAAGCGCGGTGTAACACTGGCAGTCGACGATCCCCACGGCAGGGAAATGCTGCGTCAGCTGGCCTTGGACGTGGACGTCATCGTCCACGACTGGCCGCCCTCCATTGCCGAGGCCAGGGGGCTGTCTCACGAGGGCTTGGCAGAGGCAAACGCCCGGGTGATAGTCGCTGCCGTAACTCCGTTCGGTTCCTCAGGCCCTCACGCCGAGTACGCCGCCCACGACGTCAACTTGTTCCACGCTGGCGGCGAAGGCAACCTGTTGCCCAACGGCTTGGCTCTCGACACGTTCCCCGATCGCGCACCGATTACGGCGGGCGGAAAGATGGCCTCCTACCAGGGCGGTCTGACGGCCGCAGTTGGAGTGCTCGGGGCTGTGGTGTCCCAGTGGGACACAGGGAAAGGGCAGACAGTCGATGTCTCCATGCAGGAAGCGCAACTGGCTATCGGGTATTTGCCAGTACAGCGACTTGAAGCTGAGGGATTCGTGGAAACGCGCTTCTCACGATTCTTCAGAATGGGGGGAGTGATGCCGGCGGCGGACGGCTTCGTCGAATTGCTCACGCTTGAGCCTCGCCAGTTTGAAGGCCTGGCTTCTCTTCTCGGAGACCCCGAATGGGCCACCCCTGACAAGTTCAGAGACCCTGCGACCCATGGTGCCGCCATCAACGAGCGGCTGCGGCAATGGAGCGCCGAGCATACCCGCGAGTGGCTCTACCGGGAGGGACAGGCCCATGGCGTACCTATAGCCCCATACTTGACCCCCGGCGAAGTCTTCGACAGCCCTCAGCAGCGAGAACGCGGCTTCTTCGCTGAAGTATCGCATCCGGCGGCGGGGGCTTTCGAATACGCGGATATCCCGCTGCGAATGACCGAAACTCCGCCGTTGCTTCGACGTGCTCCTCTCCTCGGTGAACACAACGCGGAGGTCTTTGGGTCGATGGGTTATTCATCCTGTGAGTTGACCATGCTTGCCAGGGCCGAGGTCATCTGATGCGACACATTCGACCGGAGTGGTGAGTGACTTCCAGTCTCTACCTGCTTATCGGCTTCATCGGATTGATTCTGGTTGTGGAGGTGGTGAACAGCCTGCTGGACCACTCGCTGAACACCTTCGGAATAGTCCCGCGAACTTCCTCCGGGCTCGCCGGCATCGTTCTGGGCCCCTTCCTTCACGGCAGCTTTCTTCACGTGCAATCAAACTCCATCGGCCTCCTTGCGCTAGGCACCCTCGCTGTAATCCGGAGCGGCAACAGGTTTCCTTGGATTGCCCTGCTCATTGTGCTTTTCAGCGGTCTCGGCGTGTGGGTCATAGGCAGGTCCGCCACACATGTAGGGGCAAGCGGCCTGGTATTCGGGCTGTTCGGTTACCTCCTGATGAGAGGCATGCTCGACCGGAGCATCCTTTCAGTCTTGGTGGCGGCGGTAGTCGCCGGAGTATTCGGATGGATGATTCTTGCAGGTGTTTTGCCCACCAACAGTTACGTGTCCTGGGAAGGGCATCTCTGCGGCTTGGCGGCAGGGGTGCTGGCGGCGATAATTGTCCCAGCCACTGTAACCGGACGCCAATCAGATGCCGAGGCGCAACGGGGCGTCTAGGCCGACATTTCCCCGCTTTGATTTCATGAGTCCTGAGGAAGAGCTTTGGAAAATCACAGCAATAATGAGAAGCGGAAGCCTCATGGGCCATTGGCTGGAATTCGCATAGCCGATTTCTCAGTCCACGCCGCTGGTCCCTTCGCAGGCTTGATGCTGGCCGAAATGGGAGCCGAGGTCATCAAGGTGGAGAGTTCCGCCCGGCTCGACATCACCCGCCGCCCACACACTATGTACGGGAAGCCACCCTCCAGCTTTGAGCAGATAAACGCCAACAAGAAGTCGGTCTGCCTCAACCTCAAGGAACCGCGGGCCGTGGAGTTGGCACTGGAGCTTGTGCGCATATCCGAACTCGCTTTGGAAAACTTCCGCCCCGGCGTGCTCCGGCGCCTCGGCTTGGGGTACGAAGCGATGCGGGAGGCAAGGCCGGATGTGATATTGGTCTCACTGTCTTCAAACGGGCAGACCGGCCCCGAAAGCAACTACGCTGGATATGCCCCGATGTTCGCTGCCCTGGGAGGGCTGGGGCACCTCACAGGCTACCCCGACGGCCCTCCGGTGGAACTGCGCCACGCCATGGACCATACGGGGGGAATGATGGCCGCCTTCGCCGCCGTAACAGCACTGTCGGCGAGGCAGCGTACGGGACTCGGGCAGCACGTGGACGTTTCGGTGAGAGACCTGGCAGCCTCTTTCATTGGGCCGGAATTGCTGGACGTTGCCATGAACTCCCGAGACCCAAACCGGCAGGGCAATCGCGATGAAAGTGCTGCGCCACAGGGAGTCTATCGCTGCCGTGGGGCAGACGAATGGGTCAGCATTTCGGTGGCGTCCGAGGATGAATGGAGGGGCTTTGTGGCCGCTCTTGACCACCCTGCATGGACGACTGGAGAGGACTTCGGTGACGCGTTCCGTCGCTGGCGAAGGCGCGACGAGCTGGATGCCCTGGTCTCCGAATGGACCTCCCATCGCACCGCTGACGAGATTGCGAAGACCCTCCAGTCTTTCGGGGTAGCTGCATTCCCTTCCCTATCGCCAGACTCGCTGATGCAGGACGCCCACCTGATTGCACGCGAGGCATTTCCTCTGGTGCGGAACGATGAGACCGGTGAGCAGCAGAGGGCGGTGACTCCTCCGTGGCGCTTCTCTTTTACGCCTTCAGCAATCGACCAATGGACTCCGAATCTGGGCCAGAACAACCTAGATGTGTTCAGCGGAATCCTCGGTCTTTCCGAAGAAGAAGTCCAACGACTGGAGGAGGCACAGGTCATCTGGTAAGAGTGAACTCCCGTGACGACTGGCAGCCTTCAGATGCAAAAAGGTGCATGCGAAGGTATTATAGACACGAAAGACATAACAGACACACAGAGAGGAAATATGTCCAAGAAAGGTACCGGACTCATGATCGTGTGGGCCGACATTCCGGCCGATAAGGAAGAGGACTTCAATCGCTGGTACAACGAAGAGCATCTGGCCGAGTTGCTGTCCGTGCCGGGAGTGCTCAACGCAGCCCGCTATGAGGCCACCAGCAGCGGCCCCAAGCACATGGCAGTCTACGAACTGGAAAGCGCTGCCGTGGTTGACAGCGACGCCTTCAAGAACCGTCCCCGCACGGAATGGGGGCAACGGGTCAGCCCCAGCCTCATCGGCACCAACTTCATGAACAACGTCTACGAGATGGTCCACCCTGCGAGTCTGTCGGATGGCATCGCGAACAGCGATATGGCCCCAGCTTTGCAAATCGGGCGAATGGACGTCCCGCCAGCCGACGACGCGGCGTGGAATGAATGGTATTCTACGGTATACGTCCCAAACTACGAGAAGGTACCGGGCTGCATTCGCGGTCGGCGCTGGAAGGCCATACGTGGAGAGCCAGCCTACGCCACGGTCTACGAGTTTGAAAACGAGAGTGTTTCTCAAACCGAGGAATGGCTGCGCCAGCGCGACATCGATCCCGACAACCAGCGGATGCGGGACGTCATGAAACACGCAGCAGGTTCGCCGGGCATCTGGAAGAAAACCTTCCAGCTGTAGGAATCAAAGTCCGGCGGTCCTGCCCGGACCAGGGCGGAGAACGCGGATGGCAACAACTTCGCAGCGGCCTGTAGCGGCAGGCGACCGGCCAAACGACGGCTCTCGCCGCATCAGTTTGGTTCTGGCCCTTGTGCTGATTCTCGGCATCATGATTGCCGAGATCATCGGTGGTATGCTTTCGGGCAGCCTCGTGCTTCTTGCGGACGCCGGGCACATGCTGGCCACTGCTTCCGCCATTGGAATAGCGCTGTTCGCGTCTTGGGCCGAGAGCCAGCCGGCGTCCATTGAGCGGACTTTCGGCTTCCACCGCGCCGAAGTGGTGGGCGCGATGTTGAGCGCGCTTGCTCTTTGGCTTGTCGCCGCTTGGGTGCTGTTCGAATCAATCCGGCGCCTTCAGAATCAGTCCGACATCGAAATAGAAAGCGGCCTGATGCTGGCAATCGGAATCGTGGGCCTCGTCGTGAACGTCTTCGCCGCCGGGGTCCTGGGGTGGGGCGGACGCCGAAGCGATCAGGCAAGCGATGCCCTCCAACACCTGCTGGCTGACCTCCTGGCTTCGGTGGGAGTGGTGGCTGCAGCAATGCTCGTATTGGTCAACGAGTGGGCCGTTGTGGACCCCATAGTATCAATCGGCATCGCAGCTCTCACGGCCGCAAGTTCCTGGCGGTTGATCCTCAAAGTATTCCACACCCTCCTTGAAGGGACTCCTGACCGCATTGACCTGTACCAACTTTGCGCCGATATGGAAGACGTTCCCGGTGTGACCCTGGTGCATGATGTCCACGCCTGGACTATCAGAGACAATTACGATGCCTTCACCGCCCACGTGATTATTGAACCCGGCTACCATGACCATGCCGAAGCACTACTGACGCGAATGCGAGAGATTGTTTACGAGAAGCACAACGTGAGTCACTTGACGGTGCAATTCGAGGAATCTGCCACGAGCTGCCTTGAAGACCACCACCTTGGCCATCTGGAAGCAAGATCCCGCTTCGACTGACAAATCCCGTTGGACTCAAGCTATTGACTGGGATAGTGTGTTGCCCGGCAAAGGATGCTAGCTTATGACATCTGCCCATCAAAATGACGGAGAACGTGACGGCCACGACCACGACTCCCACGCCGGCCACGACCACGACGCTCACGCCGGCCACGACCACGACGCTCACGCCGGCCATGACCACGACGACCACGCCGGCCATGACCACGACGACCACGCCGGCCATGACCACGACGACCACGCCGGACACGACCACGACGCTCACGCCGGACACGACCACGACGCTCACGACGACCACGACGACCACGACGACCACGACGACCACGACGACCACGACGACCACGACGCTCACGACGCACACGACGGCCACGACCACGACGCACACGCCGGCCACGACCACGACGGCCACGACGACCACGACGGCCACGACGACCACGCCGGCCACGACGACCACGCCGGCCACGACCACCATGGCCACGCCCATGACCATGCTGCCGAGCTCAGGGAAGCAAGCCGCAAGAGCCTCATAATCGCCCTTGTGCTTATCGGCGGCTTTATGATCGTCGAGGTCTTGGGCGGAATATTCTCCGGAAGCCTCGCTCTTCTCGCCGACGCCGGTCACATGTTGACCGACGCTGCTTCCATCGCCCTCGCTTTGGTCGCGGTATGGATGGCAGGGCGTCCCGAGTCCATCGAGCGGACTTTCGGATACCAGCGCACGGAGGTATTGGCAGCTGCGTTCAATGCCCTCAGCCTATGGGTCATTGCCGGGTGGATTGTCTGGGAAGCAATCGAGCGGATGTTCAGTCACCACGAAATCCACATCGAGGGCGGTCTGATGCTGATCGTTGGCGGAATAGGCCTCGCCGTCAACATCGCCGCTGCTTCATATTGCACGCCGGTTCCAAGCACAGCCTGAATGTGGACGGCGCCTTCAAGCACGTGATGGCCGACCTTATGGGCTCCGTCGGCGTCGTTATATCCGGCGTGATCGTGATTCTGACCGGATGGGTCCTCATTGATCCCATTTTGTAGATAGGCATTGCACTGCTGATTGTGATCAGTTCTTGGAGACTGGTATTGAGATCGGTCAACGTGCTGCTGGGAGGAGTCCCGGAACACATAGATCTGTACGCCCTGTGCGCAGAGATCGAAGACGTGCCGGGAGTCACGCTGATCCATGACGTCCACGTGTTTACCGTAACTTCCAACTTTGACCTGTTGACCGCCCACATACTGGTAGAACCCTCATTCAGGGGGTATGAAGACGAAATTCAGCGACAGCTGCGACTGATTACCTCAGAAAAGTACAATATCCAGCACGTTACCTTTCAATTGTGTCATTCCGCAGAGGAATGCACCGAAAACCACCACGTGGGCCACCTGGAGGCGCTCTCCCGGTCCCCCGGATAGTCGGCACGCTTGCAGTGGGCTCCCTTGGATAGCGTTCGAAGTTGGGTGGTTTTTCGCCACCCAACTCTTCATTCCCGCCCGCAGGAATCCCAATCACGCCTCATTCCTGTCGCCACCATCTGGCCCGAAACGATTGTCTGCTGAATTCTCTCCCTTGCCTCGAGATATATTCTGTCGTACAATTGTTCTGATGCGAGGAGCCCTGAACCACCCGATTTGGCCTGTCTCAATTAATGACCGAAGTGAGCCGGTTTTGTTACACAACGTTACAAAATGTTACACCGTCACGTGACGGCCTCCAGATGAGACAATGAGACTGGTCTCTCCAGACTGTCATCCAGCCAAAGGAACGGGGTTTTGTTCCATTCCATCTGCCCGAAGTTAGGAGGCCAGGGGTGAAACTCTCAATCCAGGGACGCCTGATCTACCGGACCATCTGATTTGGAACGCTACCGCTCGCTTGACGCGCCGTGCGAAGTGCCCTGGGGCGCGTTATACTTGTTGGGGCGCCCTTGCGCCATCAGTTACTTCCCGACCACATCGGGCATACAGGCGAATCAGTCTCGTCAATGAACCTAATATCAAAGCTCCAAATCCCCGGACTCCACATTCGACCGGTCTTGATGGCGGTTGTTCTATCTGCTTTGGCGGTACTGGTTCTGCCGCTGTCAGCCCTCGCGCAGGACTCCGGCAAAGAAGAAGTGCGGCACGTCGGCTCCCACGACATCCGGGTCGTTCCCATCAACTACAACCTGGCAGCCGGCTCCGCGCAGTTTGCCATTTTCGTCTACGACCCGGTCAGTGGTGTCCCCGTGCCGGATGCGAACGTGGTGGTCCTGGCGGAGAGCGCAGAGGAAGGCCAGGCCGGCTGGGCCTTCGCCACCAACACGCCTGCCCTTCCTGAACGATATGACGTTCATCTCAAGCTGGACTCCACTGGAGAGTGGTTTATCAAGGTGGACGTGTCCTCATCACTGGGCTCGGATTTGGCCGACGTCACCACCCTGGAAGTGCCAGCCCTGACCCGGCTCACCCAGGGTTCGTGGGTGTTCTTTGGCATGTTCGCGGTGATCATGCTCGGCATTGCCTATGTCTGGTGGAGTGCTCGTCGCGACTACCGCCGGAAGCGAGCGGCTGCTCAGGCTGACTCAACTTGAACGCACAGCCGGCGCTCCCTGCATTGGTCCGTCGCCTGCTGTTCTTTTCCATTGCCTTGGCCGGGGTCCTGGCACTGGCTTCGTGGGCAGCGGGCTCCGCGCAAGCCCACGGCGGCATAGATGCAGGGCAAGAGCCATGGACCGCATGGAACACCAATCCGCTGCCTACAATTCTGGTGCTGCTGGCCGCCTACGTTTACCTGAACGGACTGAACAACTGGGACCGGCCCAGCCACCCCGTGAACAACTGGCAGAAGGCCTCATTCCTGTTTGGGCTGTTCCTCGTTTTCTTCGCCCTTCAGTCGCCCCTGGATCCGCTGTCCGACCACCTGCTTTCCTTCCATCAGGCGCAGCACTTTATCCTTCGGATGGTCGCGCCGATGTTCATCCTGCTGGGCGCTCCACTCACCCCCATGCTTCGCGGCATGCCCTCTTGGGCGAGGCAGGGGATAATTCGCCCCCTTGCTCGCAACCGCTATGTTCGCCAGTTGTACAATCTGCTAACCAATCCGATATTTTCCGTCTTCTTCTTCCTTGGGAGCCTGTACCTGTGGCAGTTTCCGGGTGCCTTCAATCTCGCCCTCCGCAACGACGAGGTGCATGCGCTGATGCACCTGACGATGAGCCTGTCGGGCTTCCTGTTCTGGTGGGTCGTGATCGACCCGCCGCCACACCGCTCCAGGCTGCACTACGGGCTGCGGGTGCTGTACCTCGGACTGATAGTGCTGCCCAACACCCTGCTCGGAGCCGCCATCACCTTCTCCAGCCAACCGGGCAAGCATATGTACACAGCCTATGAGGAGGTCCTCCAGCCCTACGGCCTTGAGTTGCATATCGACCAGCAGCTTGGCGGACTCATGCTGTGGGTTCCCGGCGATATGATGAGCATCGTGGCGGCAGGCATTGTAATGATAATGTGGTACCAGCGAGAGGAAGGCCAGCACAGGGCTGAGGCCAGGGCTCGTTAGCCGTTGGACAGTCCAGTGTCCTCCCCGGCGGCTCTGACCCGCAAGCACAATCTTGGTGTTCCATCCCCAACCGCGTCTCTAGTCAGGAGCAGCCATGCTTAACGGCGCAGAAGGCATTCGCTTCAGCTGGTTCATACCCATCGACGGCGACGGCAGCCGTGCGGGAACCACGAGAGCAGAGCGTCCTCCCGATTTCGAGTACCTTCGCCGCGTAGCCGAAACGGCCGAGCAGTGCGGCTTTTACTCGATGCTCATCCCCACGCGGTTCGCCAACGGTCTGTTCGCCGAGGATGCGCCGCTGGCCGAGACCTGGACCACGGCCACCGCACTCGCCGCAGTAACCAGCCGTATCCGCTTCCTGATCGCAGTCAGGCCCGGTTTCATAGCACTGGGCATGTTCGCCCAGATGGCTGCCGCGCTGCACCAGATTTCCAACGGGCGCATAGATATCAACATAGTTCCCGGCGGTATCCAGAACGACTTCGAGCGAGTGGGTGAGGACAGCACTCACGAGACGCGATACGAGCGGGCCGAGGAGTTCATCGCCGCCTGCCGCAAGTTATGGACAGAGCCGGGCCCGGTGGATTTCCATGGTGAATACTACCGCCTGCGAGATGCTTTCTGCGCACCACAGCCGGGTCACGACGGCCCTCGTTTCTATCTCGGCGGCGCGTCTCCAAGAGCCCTCGGGCTCTCCGGACGTCAGGCTGACGTACACCTCTCTTGGATTGAGCCGCTGGAGGAAACTGCCAGGCGGAACGTGGACGTTGCTGCCGAATTCGCAAAGGCGGGACGTACGCCTGAATTGGGCCTACGCACCCACCTCGTGGTGCGGGACACGGAGGCAGAGGCCTGGGAAGCCGCGAATGAACTCATCGCCCACGCCGACCCAGCGGTCAAGGCGCAAAGACAGGCGGCCATCGTCGGCACACAGATGGTTGGTCAGCAGGCCCAGGCCCGTGAGGCTCCGGACCACCGCGTTGGCCCGCACCTGTGGAACGGGCTGTCGGAGGTCCGGGTCAACTGTGGAACGGCCATCGTCGGAACGCCGGACCAGGCCGCTGATACGTTATTCGACTATGCCAGGTTGGGCTTTCGCGAGTTCATCCTCTCCGGATTCCCCCACGTGGAGGAATGCCGGAGAGTGTCGAATGAAGTCCTGCCCCGCCTGCGGGAAAAGCTGGCGGCCGGTTAGTCGAAACCAAGCGGGCGCTTGTCGGCCCAGGGGCGGGCGCGCTCGAAGGCTGCCGACGCCTGCAACACCCTGGCTTCGGCCCTCCGGGGGCCTACGATGTGCAGGCCTATCGGCAGGCCGTCGGCCGAGAAGCCGCAGGGTACGCTGGAGGCGGTTTGGCCGGTCATGTTGATGGGAAATGTGAATGGTATGAATCCCCACATGGGATCGACTTCCCTGCCGCCGATAACCGATGGCTTGCTCCCTATCTCGAAAGCAGGCGTCGGCATCGTGGGAGAGAGCAGCAGGTCGTAGGTGTCGAAGAAGTCCTCCATCTGTCGGCCCAACACGTCGACCCGGTGGATGGCGCGGGAGAGACGGGCGCCGTCGACGCTGGCGCCGTGTTCCATCGAGTACAGGCCCGGCTCCGAGAACTCGTCGCGGTGCTCCTCCAGCATGTGAGCGTAGGAAGTGTAGGTAGCAGTGGCGAAGACGTCGAAGAAGGCCTCGAATGGGTCATCCAAGTTCAGCGATACGTCCTCCACGGTGGCGCCCAGCTCTTCGAAGACGCGGGCGGCGCGAGCGGTGGTCTCGGCCACCTCGGGGTCTACGGCGGCGTATCCGTAGTCGGGAGTCCAGGCTATGCGCATTCCCTCGACGCCACGGCCCAGGCCGGCGCTGAAGTCGGGCGGCGTCTCCTTGATGGAGTTGGGGTCGCGGCTGTCGGGGCCGGCCAGCACCTGTAGCAGCAGCGCGGTATCGGTAACGGTGCGGCTCATCGGTCCGGACTGCGAGAAGTGGTTGGCTGCAGGGCGGCCGTATCCACCGTAGCGGGGCACACGGTGCTGGGTTGGCTTGATGCCGAAGACGCCGCTGAAGGCGGCCGGGATGCGGATGGAGCCGCCGCCGTCGCTGCCGGTGGCTATGGTGCAAAGGCCAGCGGCGAGGGCCGCGCCTGCGCCGCCGCTGGAACCGCCGGGCGTTCTGTCGGTGTTCCACGGGTTGCGGCAGGGGTCGCTCACCCGGTTCTCGGTGGTGCCCGACTGCCCAAACTCGGGGGTGTTGGTCTTGCCCAGGATGATGGCCCCGGCGGCCTTGACCCGCTCGACTACTATGGAGTCAATCTCCGGGGTGCGGTCCCGGAAGAGGGCCGAGCCCATTGTGGTGGGCAGGTCCTTGGTCATCTCGAGGTCCTTGATGGAGATGGGGACGCCGTGCAGCGGGCCAACGGGCCACCCGCGAGCCACAATGTCGTCGGCGGTGCGGGCGTCGGCGAGGGCCTGCTCCGGGCGGAGAGCCAGGTAGGCGTTCAACTGCGAATCCAGCCGCTGGATACGCTGCAGGAAAAGCTCGGTGACCTCCACCGACGATACCTGACCGGTCCGGATGGCCCGGCTGAGTTCGGTGGCGGGCATAAATGCAAGCTCAGTGCTCATCACAACTCCTTAACGGGTCCGATTCTCCCTTGACGGAGCATCTCGCGGCTGATAATGGCACCTGCTGGGCAATCGCGCAACTGCCCGGCCATTGAAAAAGCCTGCAGTGTCATTGACAATGGGCAACCGTGACAATGGCAACCAAGAAAGCAACGAACAGTCAAGAAGAAAGAATTGGGCACCAGGCAGGAGGCAGCGATTGGCGCTAGTAGGAATCATCGCCAACCCGGCGGCCAGCAAGGATATCCGGCGCCTCGTGGCGCAGGGACGCGTGGTGCCTGACTGGGAAAAGGTGAATATAGTCCGTCGAGCACTGCTGGGGTTGCAATCTGTGGGCGTCGACCGAGTCCTGGCCATGCCGGATAGCTCCCACCTGGTGCAGCGCGCAGCGGATGACCCGCATCTGTCGGTGGAGGTCGAACTCCTGCGAATGACGGCCCTGTACAACGAAGGGGACACCGTGCGCGCTGCCGCTGCCATGGCGGAGCAGGGTGTCAACTCGGTCATAACCCTGGGCGGCGACGGAACGAACCGAGCGGTGGCCAAGGGTTCCCGCGACATTCCGATGGTGGCTATCTCCACGGGAACAAACAACGTGTTCCCTGTCATGGTCGAGGGCACAACGGCCGGCATGGCCGCCGGACTGGTATCGACGGGCGCAGTGGCGCTGGAAGACGCCTCGGTGCGCAGCAAAACCATTGCAGTTATCGTTGATGGTGAGGACCGCGACATCGCCCTCGTGGACGTGGCGTTGTCCAAGGAACGGTTCGTCGCCACCCGCGCCATATGGGATATGAACACCATCTACGAAGTGTTCCTGACCCGCGCCGAGCCGGCTGCTATTGGTTTGTCTTCCATCGGAGCTCGGCTGGAGGCCGTCTCTCTGACCGACGGCGGCGGACTGCACTTCCGCATCGCTGACAGCAGCGTATCCCAGGATGGAGAAACCCCTGAGGAATACGACGATCAAATTTACGTTCGGGCCCCCATCGCGCCAGGCTCCGTACCGGTGGTCGGCATTGAGTCGTGGCAGCGGCTTGCCGACGGGCAGCGGGTCGCCATCGAGCGGCGCCATTCCACGGTGGCACTGGATGGTGAACGGTCCTTCTCGGTGAATCCCGACAACCTGCTGGAAATAGAGGTGAGGCGCGACGGACCTCCGGTGGTCAACGTGGACGCCACGCTGCGGCATGCCGCAGCTGCAGGTGTGTTCTACGTTTAACTCTATCGGAAAGACGGAAAGACGCCTTCACCACGGCCCTCCACCGGGAAGATGGAGTAAGGCCAACGGTCCCCTCTTCCCGGACTGACCATGTTCCTCGGCACAGAGTTCGTCTTCTTTGAATGGCTAATCTCCCTCCTGTTCGTCGCTGTCGCAGGGTTGGTGTTGGGGACGGTCAGCTTCGGATTCGGAGTGGTGTCATCGCCACTCCTGCTGATGTTTCTGGATGCCAAGACCACCATCGTGGTCGTCAACTCGCTGACAACCGTCGTGCTGGCACTGGTATTGCTGCGGACCTGGCGACACATCGACCTGCGCAAGTGCAAGGGGATGATTCTCGGCGGTACGGCAGCGGCGCCTGTCGGGGTATTCGTGCTCAACATCGCCGACCCGAGCCTGCTTCGAATCGTCATCGGCGTAGTGATTGTCACGCTGGGGCTGCTAAACCTGCGAGACATTCAGCTGCCCATCGCCACATTCCCGGGTTCGGGACTCTTCTTTGGATTCATCACCTGCCTAGCGGTTACCGCCATCAGCATCGGCGGACCGCTGGGGGCGGTATACGCCATCGCACAGCGCTGGCCGGCCCAGACCGTACGCGGCTCGCTGGCTGCAATGTTCGTCATCTCCGGTCTGCTGTCGGTGGCGCTGTATGCGGCCTCTGGTCTGTACACCCGGGAAACCCTGGCGATGGTCGGGCTCCTGACGCCGGGGGCATTGCTCGGGTTCGGGCTGGCAGGGCTGCTGGTGGGGAAGCTGAATGAAAAGGTGTTCCGCTACGTGGTTATAGTGCTTGTACTGTTCGGAGGAAGCATCCTGCTGGCCCGCGAACTCCTGTAGCGGGAAGCGGTGGACGAAGAAGGGGCGCCTCTACTGGCGCCCCATTCGAACTTCTCGGCGAAACGCGGGATTACTCCTGTTGGTCGTGATAGGCGGCGAGGGCGGCAGTAATGCCATCGCCTACCGCCGCTCCAAGCTGACGGGTGGAATCGGCGCGGGCGTCGCCACAGGCGTAGATGCCGGGGACTCCGGTGCGCATATGAATGTCGGTGTAGACATGACCAAGAGCATCCATTTCCAACAGGCCCTTGAGGTACTCGGTGTTGGGATGGAAGCCGACGTATATGAAAGCTGCAGCAGTGGCGTAATCGTAAACTTCCTCGGTCTTGAGGTTCTTCACGCGGGCGGCATCGATGGCCTCGTTCCCTACGAACTCCTCGACAACGTGGCTCCAGAGGAACTTGACCTTTTCGTTATTGAAGGCGCGCTCCTGCAGGACCTTGGTGGCTCGCAGCTCGTCGCGGCGGTGAATGTAGGTGACGGAGTTGACGATGCCAGTGAGGTAGTGCCCTTCGTCCATGGCCGCGTCGCCACCACCAACAACAACCACATCCTGGCCGCGGAAGAAGTTGCCATCGCAGACGGCGCAATAGGAGACACCACGGCCGGATAGTTCGTCTTCGCCGGGGACGCCAAGCTTGTTGTGAGAGCCACCGGTGGCGATGATGAGGCTTTTGGCGGTGTAGGTGGCATCGTCGGTATGGACGGTCTTGACCGGCTCATCGGCGTGTTCGATGCCCTGCACTTCGGCATAGTCTATCTCGGCGCCGAAGCGTGTAGTCTGCTGCTCCATCATCACAGCCAGTTCCTGGCCCTTTACGCCCTCCGGGAAGCCTGGGTAGTTCTCAATCTCGTCGGTGATCAGAAGCTGCCCGCCCGGCCCAAGCTGCTCGATGATTAGAGTCTTCAGCATGGCCCTGGTGGTGTAGAGACCAGCGGCCAGGCCGGCCGCCCCTGCTCCCAGGATAATTGCGTCGTAGTCGGTCGCTGGTGTCGCCATATTCCTTTGCCTTCCTTCCTCGTTGTTTGACCCTGGTTTCTTGCCCGATTCCGAATGTTATTACCGGGTATACGCGCCGGTCAGCCCTAGCGGACTCCCGACAAGAGACTTCCCTTAATGTATTCAACAGTGCTGGCCAACCCCTCTTCCAGGGAAACCCTCGGAGACCAGTCGAGTTCCTTGGATGCCATCGTGCTGTCCAGGCTAATGCGGTATACGTCGCCCGCTCTTGGCGGGGCGTGCTCCGCGTCCCAGCGAAAGCCGGTAATTTCCTTCAGCAGCTCGAAGATTCGACTAATGCTGGTCAGTTCTCCAGTGGCAATATTCATGCACCTGCCATTGCCACGGTTGATGGCGGCCATATTGGCCTCGACCACGTCGTTCACGGCTACGAAGTCGCGCTCCTGACCGCCATCTCCGAAAATCACCGGTCGCTTCCCGTTTAGCATCGCAGCTATAAATATGGCGATCACCCCAGCTTCGCCATCGGGGTCCTGACGGGGGCCGTAAACATTGCCGTATCGGAGAGAGGTGTAGTCAAGGAGGTATTGACGGTGGTAGAACTCGAGGTACTGCTCGGCTATATACTTGGACATGCCGTAGGGAGAAATTGGAACCACCGGAGCATCGTCGGTGCAGGGGAGGGAGGCAGGTTCGCCGTAGAGCGCTCCCCCGGTGCAGGAATAAATTACCTTGTCCACACCGGCACGCCTGGCAGCTTCCAGTAAACGAATGGTGCCCAGTACGTTTACCTCAGAGTCGAGTATGGGGTCGCGAGTCGAACGGGAAACGCTGGACTGCGCGCCCAAGTGAAACACGAGGTCGGGCTTCTCGCGATTGAACACGTCCAGCAGGGAAGGCTGGGTGATGCTCAGGTGGTGAAACGTGGCACGTTGATTGACGTTCTTCAGCTTGCCCGAAGAGAGGTCGTCAACAATTATTACCCGGTAACCCTCTACAAGGAGCCGGTCAACCAAGTGGGAGCCGATGAAACCTGCTCCCCCCGTCACCAGTGCTGACGAAACCTCGGTCATCCCGGACGCTCCTGCAAACCTGGTCCTTTCGTGGACAATCCCCGGTCGCAAGGCCGGGGATTGATGGCTATATCATAACGCTATGGAACATCCCACACAACGGCGCAGGCTGCAGCCTCCCGCCGAAACACCATTCGCCGATAGACTTCCGCGGACACTCACCCAGACTGCCGACATCGGCTTGCGGCGGCCGATTTAGGGCCGCTTGAATAGAGGAGCCCCCGATGGGTCTCTTTCCTAACAGTGTTGCATTTTGTAGCCCGCTGTAACACTTCACCTGCTGGTAGTTGCCAATCGGGGTGTGAAACGGCGGCAGGAAAAAGAGTTCCATCCAAATTATGGTACACGGGTGCAACCTCAGCAGACAACCGGAAAATGTCACCAATTCCAGGGCCGGAGGCAGGGTTCCGTATCAGGTGAGCTGCTCAACCACACTTCGTTGACCATTGAGATTCTCACCCTCCACCTGAATTGAAGGAGAGATGAAGAAGCGCCACCTCAAGTCTGCTTCGGGCAATGCCGCCTCGTTTGGAACGGCTTTGCCCAGGCCTTGATGCCACGACAAGGGTTGATGAAAAGTATCGCTCTCACGTAGGCGTGTAAAGTTATGTCCAGTTTTGAAAAGTTAGTATCAAGTGGGCCTATAATTGAGACAAACTAATTTGTCGGTCCAGGGAGTTCTTTATAAGAACAATTGTACGCCCAATAGTGCTTCAGGACAAGGGGGTGATTTCAGCAGGCAGCGCCTTGGACCGGACGGTCTAAATTAACACACGAAGGGGGTTCGAATTACCGCATTCGTCGTAGTTCCAGCCGCGAGCGGGAATGCCATCTAAACCCGGGCGTTATCAAGTCAGCATGGGCGGGCGACTGTACTCGTCACCCAATGGTTCGCGACGAGGCATTGGTAGACGGCCGGCGTTTGGAGTGCCGTATGATGTGTGATACAGTTTTCGCGCGCCGAGAGGGCAGCTTCAGGCACGGCGCGGCAAGAAATGAAATTCAGGAGGCCGAACAATGGCCGAAAAGATCGGTTTCGTCGGGCTGGGCATTATGGGCAAGCCCATGGCGCGCAATCTGCTCAAGGCCGGGTATGAACTGACGGTCTACGACATCGTCGGTGAGGCCGTGGAAGAAGTGGTCGGGGATGGGGCAAGCCCCGCTTCGTCGAGCAGGGAAGTGGCGGCCGCAACGGACAAGATCATCACGATGCTGCCGGACTCGGCGGACTCGGAGAGAGTGATCCTGGGCCCAGACGGCGTCCTGGAAGGGGCCTCCGCGGGAAAGACCATCATCGACATGAGCTCGATCGCTCCTCTGGTATCGCAGCGAATCGCGGCCGAATGCGCCGGCAAGGGCGTGGAGATGCTGGACGCACCGGTCAGCGGCGGCGAACCGGGGGCAATCAACGCTACACTGGCCATCATGGTGGGCGGAAAGCAGGAGATCTTCGACCAGAACGTAGACCTGCTCAAAATCATGGGGAGCAACGTAGTGCTCACGGGCGAAATCGGCGCGGGCGGTGTGACCAAGCTGGCGAACCAGATCATCGTGGCCGCCAACATAGAGGCGCTTGCCGAAGCACTGGTGCTGGCCACGAAAGCGGGCGTGGACCCGGAGAAGGTGTTCAACGCCATCCGAGGAGGACTGGCTGGCAGCAACGTGATGGAAGCCAAGGGTCCGATGATGCTGTCGAGAAACTTCCGAGCGGGGTTCCGCATCCGACTGCACCAGAAGGACCTGCGCAACGTCCTGCAGACGGGACAGGAACTGAACGTGCCGTTGCCGGTCACCGCGCTGCTACAGCAGATGCTGGGGGCGCTGGTCAACGAGGGCGAGCAGGAATCTGACCACTCGGCACTGCTGAAATTCGTGGAAAGTCTGGCGGGGATCGAGGTGAAGGCCGGGGGATAAGATGCTCAGACCCAAACTCAAAAGGAGCTTATTGAGACGAAGGTCCGTAGACTGCGATCTTGCTGGGGAAAGGGACAATACCGTGGGTGCAACGTACTTAACCGTGGCCATAAGGAACCCAGCGCAGCCAGAACGGGTCTGGGAGGGTGAGTTCCTGATCGACACCGGGGCTGTGGACACTCTGGTGCCCAGGCAACACCTGGAATCTATTGGAATCTTCCCCGAGAACAGGCGCACTTACGGCTTGGCCGACGGACGGGAGATCAATATGGAAATCGCGGGTGCTAAGATTGAATTTCTTGATGAAAGCACCTGGGGCACTGTCATATTTGGGGCCGAAAACGTCGAGCCCCTGCTAGGTGTTACTGCCCTCGAATCGGTCGGCGTAGAAGTCGACCCGCATAACGCAACGCTGAACAAGCTGCCGGCGAGCCGGCTTAGAGGGATTCGCGCCCGGTTCTAACCCTTTATTATCGCGCATTAATCGAGCTCTTTGAAGCGGGCGTCTCTCCAGTTCAGAGCCGCGCGAAGCCCCTTGTCCGCGGCGACGGCGTTGAATTCATCCTGTTCTGGGCTGGTGGCAGTGTCGAATATTGTCATCAATTCCAGGTTCTGAGACACGGCATTTAGGAATCCCATGTTCTCGAGGGCGCGGTTGACGGCAATCTTGGTCATCTTGACGCCAATCTGCGACATTAGGCACATCTTCCTGGCGACGCGCTCGCATTCTTCCATCAGCTGGTCATGGGGCACCACGCGGCTTACGAGTCCGATGCGTGCAGCCTCGTGGGCGTTGACGGTGTCTCCGGTGAGCAGAAGCTCCTTGGCGGCGGCGAGGTTGACGCTATAGGGAGTGATAAGCAGAGGAGGTCCGAATCCGGCGCGGATTTCAGGCTCGCCCAAGACTGCCCTGTCGGAGGCAATTTTCACGTCGCAGACCTGCACCAGTTCGCAAGCGCCACCCAGCGCATAGCCGTTAACAGCAGCGATGATCGGCTTGGGCAGGTTCCAGACCTTCATGAAAGTGTCTATGAGCTCCTGCAGGTGGCTGCGCCACTTGTCGGGTGAACCGTCGTGGGGGCTGGGGGAACCCGGATCGGGGTTGATGTCGAAGCCGGCAGAGAAGGCCCGCCCGGCGCCGGTGAGAATGGCTACCCGGACCTCCGGGTCTGCCTCCACCACATCAAGCGCATCCTGTAGGTCGGCTATCAGGCTGGCGTTCAGGGCGTTGAGTTTGTCCGGGCGATTGAGTGTCAGGTAGGCGACGGAGTCGCACCGTTCGTAGATGACGTTCTGGAATGACACAGGGTAAGCTCCTGGCGGGTACTGTAGGGTTGGGAATTTACTGGCGTGGGACCTGCGTGATGTCGATGCTGTCGATTACGATCTTCTGCAGTGGCACGTCGCGAGGGCTGGTGGCAACGCCTGCTATGGTATCCACCACGGACATGTTCTCGGTTACCTCGCCGAAGATGGTGTGCCTTCCGTTAAGCCAATCGGTAGCCGCAACGGTGATAAAGAACTGGCTGCCGTTGGTGCCGGGTCCCGCGTTCGCCATGGCGAGTTTGCCTGGCCCATCAAACACCACGCCCGGCACGATTTCGTCCTGGAACTGATAGCCGGGGCCTCCGGCTCCGGTACCCGTCGGATCACCGCCCTGGATCATGAAGTTATCTATGACCCGATGGAAAACCAGCCCGTCGTAGAAATCGTTCTGGGCCAGGAATACGAAGTTGTTGACGGTGATTGGTGCTTGGGAAGTAAACAGCCTGACACGGAAATTCCCTTGATTGGTGCGGAAGTCGGCCAGGTAGTCGGTGTCCGGATCCAGGACCAGAGGTGGAGGACCGGAATACTGCCTGGTAATTCCTCCCGACCCGGCGGTCAGAGTCGGAGTGTGGGCAACAGTCTGAGAGATATTGGGGGCAGCGCTGGTGGGCAAGGCTGCAGTGGGAGCGGTGGCTTCGTCGGTCGTGGGAGGGGCCGTCGATTCGGCTTCAGGCGTCTGCAGTACGCATGACATCAGGGCGATCAGGACCATGACTATTGCTAACACGAAGGGAACTCTCAAAGCGCTATTTATTCGGAGCATCGGCGTTACGTCTCTTTCCGCCAGCGGCGGCTGTCTTTTGGGTTACACGGGCAGGCCATTACACCCGCCTCGAAGCTATGGAATTTCGCCCGGCACTTGTTTGTCTGCCGGAATCTGTTTGTCTGAAAGAAGCTGTTCTATGGTCGTCCAGCCGTTTCTGCGGATTAGAGTCCATGGACCAGGGGCTCATTCGAGCTGGCGGAAGAACTGGTCCTGAAGTGCGGAGTCGGGCCTGAAGCCGCCGGCGAAGGCGCTCGTTTCGACCTCGGACTGCCGGGACCGGAGGCCACGTGCCATGGAGCACACGTAGGTGCCGGTGAGCCTCACTGCTGCGCCTTCGGTCTTGCCGCCCAGGGCGTGGCAAATCTGTTCGGTCAGGCGCTGCTGCGTCTGCAAACGTCGGGCGAAAGCGTCCACTAAGCGGGGGATGCCGTACAGGCCGTTCGCACCCACAGAGGGAAGGCAGGCCACGTCTGCTGTTCCATAAAAGGGAAGCAGATGATTCTCGCAAGTGCTGATGAAGGGTATGTCCGCGACCAGGTACATGCTGCCTACGCATTTGCCATGAGGCGAACAGTGTCCCGCAACGCCACCGTCCAGCAGAGCGGCCACATCGTCGTTGGCATAGCGGTATCCGGAGAAGAGGTCGTCCCAGCATTGCACCACGCGCCTTGGGGTGTCCTCCAGTTCAGGGCGAGTGGGGTCTTCCCCTATCTGCTGGAGCATCCGGGTCACAGTGTTTTCGGCATCCTCCATCAACTCGGTGCCTTCCCAAGGGAAAACTATCCAGTCGGAGTTTTCCTTGACCAGCAGGGGTTCGAGGTTCAGGTTGTATTTCTCCCTGACCATTTTGGCGGTGCGGCCACTGTCAATCAGGTCATCAACGGCGATAGTTGCGTCGGAGGAATCGGCCGTTATGGTAACGCCGTGCTTGCTGCGGAGCATTGCGGCAACCACGCTGCCACCGCGAGGAACGCCCCAGCACCGGCTTCCGGGTGGCAGGCGGGAGGCAAGGCCGTCAACCAGGCGGTCGATTTCCGCCCAGCTCAACATCTTTACGTGCAAGCAGGTCCTCTCACAGCTACAACGGGAACCCCGGTTATTGGGCTGCCGGGTACAACTCAGGCCTGGAGCCATGACCGTCGTCGATGACTGCCACGCCTCCAACCCCGGGTTGTTTGGCCCCTACACCAGGAAACGCAGGGAGCGATTCTTTGCCGCAAAAGAATATAACAGAATGAGCGCCAAAGACAAAAGCGAGACCAAGAGATGAGGAGGCTCTACCGGTCGTCCCACCCGGCATCGTACGAATCGTCGTTGTCTTCCTCACTGGGACCGCCGCGCCTGCGCAAACGGGAGTACGCGAGGCGGAACCCAAGCACGACAGCGACAAATATGGCGACACCGGCCAGCATCCAAACATCGAAGAAGAGAAACGGCGAAGGTCCATCGCCTCCGGTCGGGCGGCCCGGAGCCGACTGAGGCACGTAGGGAGTAGGCTCGAAGCTTCTGCCGGGATCGACGCTATCGGCGGAGCCTTCCCGCTGGGATGCCTCATTCGCCGAAGAAGAGACGGACGGCTGGGCAACAGCATCCGAACGTGCGGGAGTGACGGGGAGGCCAGCCCATAGATTGTCGAGCCCATCAACGTCGAACCCGTAGACGGCTAGCAGCGCCTCCTCGATTGACTCGCTGTCTGCCAGGTGGTCCAGCAGGAGACGGAAATTGGCTTCGCCGTATTCTTCAATGAGGTAGGCCACTACGCTGACCGACTTGTAGTAGAACAGGGGTATCGTGGACGGTGTGCCCGAGACGCTGTTCATGCCACGTAGCGGAAGAGTGCGCCCGTACAGGTCGCCGCTGCCTCTAATCCGAACGTTGGGCTCTACATAGGTGGCAAAACCCTCGTTCAGCCACGCCGGCACGTCGACTGCACTGTCGCCAAGGGCTTCTCTGAACAACAGGTGGGCAGACTCATGCACGATGATCCGGCGGTCCATTCCCTGCCCCACGAACACACCCTGCTCGGGGAACGCGTATCCGGCGAAGGTGCCGTGGTCGGTGGTCGTCTGACTCTGCTTCGGGAAAGCGGCGTTGGCGTCGCGGTAGCTCTTGTACACCACGCCCTTGAAGGAACTGCGTGGCTCAAGCCGAAGAAGGTCCGTCACCTTCCGGAGGTCGTGTTGCAACTGGCTGACTGTGTCGGCAACCCGACCGTCGCCGATGTCGTGGTAGACCAGTTCCAGTGGTCCGACGTTGACCCGTTTCCAGTCGTACGTGTCGTCCAGGTATTCGACGCGAGCGCGGTCGGTCTTCAGTACGCTGCCGTGGGCGTCCCTGATGAGGAAGTAGTATTCGACATCAACACCCGGGGCCAGGTATGCGCTTTCGGCATCGGGAATCGACTGGGTGGCAACGACCCGTGAACCAGGCTCAAAGTGTGCGTAGGCATAGCCCCAGGTGCGAGAACCTGCCGCGCGGAAGAAGACCCTGACCTCAACGATTTCGGCATCGGACTCGGCGGTAACGGAAAGGCCAACGCCGTTCGGGAAATCGACCTGCTCCCGAGATTCCAGCACGCGAATCGCCCCGCCCGTCGCATGAACGTCGGACGTCGAGGCGAACAATGCCAGGGCGAGCAACGCGACGGCCAGCAGAAGAACTTGCGCACTGACATTTAGCCTGTCAAGCAGCAAAGGGAGGGCCTCCCGATTCCCCATGATGCCGATTATACGCCGCCGGCTCGCCACCGGACTTGTGGGTCAAGAGGACTGGCCGCGTTCCATCTCCAGCAGCGCCTCCTTGCGGTGGAGGCCCCAGCGGTACCCGGCGAGTCCTCCATCCTTCCGCACAGCACGATGGCAGGGGACGATGGGAGCCACCGGATTCGTGGCGCAAGCGCGTCCCACGGCACGGCTGGCCGTGGGCTGCTCCAATTCCTCAGCCAGCTGCTGGTAGGTCCTGGTCTGGCCCGTCGGAATCGCCTGCAACCGCCGCCATACCCGCCACTGGAAGGCGGTCGCAAGCACGTCCAGCGGGAGGTCGATATCCAGCGGCCCACCCTCGAGGTATTCGCGTATAGATTGAACCCAGGTGAATAGGGAATCCCTGTTACCCGCATTTTTGCCCGAACCCGCTTGGAGTATTTCTGCCGCGGGAAACTCGTCTTTCAATTCGTCAATAAGGACACCGGAGTCGTCGCCCAGCTTGATGGCACAAACGCCGCTCGCAGTGGCGGCAACGAGCAGGCCGCCCAGGGCGGACCCGGTGAAGGTGTACCTGATGACCGCGCCGGTTCCTCCCTTACGGTAGCTGGCCGGAGTCATTCCGAACTGCTCGCCGGCATTTTCGTAGAGTCGGCTGGATGAGCCATATCCGGCTTGATACATCGCTTCAGTCACGTTGGATCCCTCCTTCACCATGGCCTTGAAGCGCTTTAGTCGCATTCCGCGGCCGTATTGGAACGGTGTGATTCCCGTCTCCTTCCTGAACAGGCGTATCAGCCTGGAACCGGGCACGCCAAGTTCCGCGGTGAGTTCAGCCAGGGAGGGAGACGAGATGTGATTGACCACATATTCGTCAATGTACTCGCAGGCCCGACTCACCAAATCCGCATCTATTTCCGGATGGTCGGGGCCGCAACGACGACAGGGTCGATATCCCGCGCGCTTTGCGTCCTCGGGCGCGGCGAAATAGACCGCCAGCGACTGTCGCGGCCGGCGACTGGGGCAGACCGGCCGACAGTAGATGCCGGTGGAGCGGACGGCGTAAACGAACCGTCCGTCATAGTCGGAATCACGGGACATGACCGCAGTCCACATCAGGTCAGGCTCCAGCGAAAGTCCTTTCGGCTGTGCCAGTGTCATAGGGGCAACCTCCTGAATTACCCGCAAGTTCCCCGAAGCTGGTCAATCAGCCGCAGGGCGGACGAAGTGGGTGGTGCTCACGAGGGCGAGCAGCCTCCCCTCGCCGTCGGTAACGCGGGTCGTGGCAGCCACCAGGGTACGGCCAGGATGGGGAATCGTCGCCTCGGCCACCAGCAAGCCCTCCTGGATGTTGGCAACTATCTGGCTGGAAATGGACACGGCAACAGGCAGCTGCTCTGGTTCAAGCACGCCGCGATAGGCCGCCACAGAGGCGAGGGTGGCGGCGGTGTCAGCAAGGGAAAGCATGACTCCTGCGTGGATGTAGTGGTGCGGCGTATACAGCCCCGGGTGGACCGGCAGTTCGACTACGGCACGGTCAGGGCCAACCTCCACCACATGCATTCTCAATCGGTTCATCAACGTTTCTTCCCCGTACTGCTCGTTGAGCCACCGGGCGAGTTCTTGGGGAGAGAGGTCTCTGGGCCAGTTCTTCAAGGATTTTCCTCAGTGCAGCATTTCCGGGGCGCAATTTCGATTGGTAAAGGTTAGCCGATGCTGGTGGGCATTTCTATCCGGTTTCTGACGCCAAAGTTTTCGGTAGCCGACACTGACAGATGCTGGTTGGAAATCGCACATGCGTTCTTTACAATGGATGGCATTGGTCTGAGCCCTACAAATTCTTACATGCAGGGAGGGATTGAACCCGTTGGCAATTTTCACGCCCACGTCCTCTCATGGCATCGCATGCGTGCTGGTCACAAATCTCGCGGCAAGGGCGGAGAGGCAACGTTTTCCGGCCCTTCGCTACAGCCCGCTGTTGCTGGCCGTACGGCAAGGGAAGTCGGACGTAGTATACGACCACTCGCCGGAGGTTCTTGACGTGGCTGCGGGAATGGCCCTTACCGATGCGCTGTCAAGGTGTCCGGATGCGGCGGTCCTGCCGGTCGACACGGAATACTACGACGAGGTATTCGACAAGATGGCCTACGCGGTGGAGGCAAGGTGCTGCAATATTGAAAGGGGCGACCCAGGGTGTCTCTACGCTGACCTCGACGGACTGGCTTCGATTTACGGGGGAGGGGCGAGGCTGATCGCTTCAATGTTGCAGGTCGCGCCAGCGGAATTCGAACCGAGGATCGGGGTGGCCGAGGGAAGATTCGCCGCCTTCGTGGCGGCCGCCACGGCATCGTCGGGACGGGCGGTGAGGGTCACCGGCAACGCAGCTGCCTTCCTGAGCCAGCATTCCGTAGACCTGATGCCCATTTCCTCACGAGGCAAGGAGCGGCTTCGCCGGTGGGGTGTCTGCACATTGGGTCGACTGGCCTCTGTCCCAGAAAGCGCGGTGATAGCTCGGCTGGGGCCGGAGGGTAGTCGTGCCTGGGAATTGGCCAACGGCATGGGTCCCCGGCAATTGCCGGATGTGTCTCTGATCGCCGCATAGGGCGAGAGGCGTTGGTGATAGAATAAGCCATCATTTTCTACGGCTGACCGCTGCGATGCGGTCGGACCGGGAGGCAGGTATGGACAATCTCCTCGTTATCTCGTCGGACTCTCACGTGTTTGAACCCCCCGACCTGTGGACGGAACGCATCGACGCCAATTACCGCGACCGCGCGCCGCGAATGGAACGGGTGGGAGACGTGGACCACCTCGTGGTGGAAAGAGACCAGATGATTGCGGGGAT
Source organism: Dehalococcoidia bacterium (assembly GCA_963667415.1). Lineage (GTDB taxonomy): Bacteria > Chloroflexota > Dehalococcoidia > Lucifugimonadales > UBA3495 > VXOI01. The sequence continues at coordinate 3,424,399 of OY763410.1, forward strand.
TGGCCTCATTTCGAACGCCGGGGCCCGTTTCGAGAATCCCGAGCAGATTTCCGCCCACGGGCGGTTCGAGGACGTTCACGCGGGCGGATATGACCCCGATCAGCACCTCCGCGACATGAAGATCGATGGCGTGTCGGGTGAACTGCTATATCCGTCGCAGGGGTTGTTCCATTACAAGGTCGAAGATTCGGGCCTGATGTCGGCCATCTTCCAGGCGTACAACGACTGGCTGACTGAGTTCTGCTCCAGCAACCCGGACCGGCTGAAGGGCGTGGCAATGATCAACCTGGACGATGTGGCGGAGGGGGTTGCCGAGCTGGAGCGCTGTGCCAACATGGGGATGTCGGCGGCAATGATCACGGAGTACCCGCAGGAAGAGCGGCGCTACGACAGCCCTGAGTACGAGCCCTTCTGGGCCGCCGCACAGGACCTGGAGATGCCGATCAGCCTGCACACTGCCACGCGCCGCGTGGGCCGCAGCCGGGGAGCGGGCGCAACGTCGGTACGGGACGCAAGCGGTCGGGCAACCAAGGTCTTCTACCCGGCGACGTCGATGTGCGACATCATCTTCTCCGGCGTGTTTGAGCGATATCCGAAGTTCAAGCTGGCGATCGTTGAGTTCGAGCTTTCGTGGGTGCCGTACCTCCTGGACTCCATGGACTACACCTACGTGGAGCGTCAGGAAGAGGCCTTCTACCGGTTCAAGGGCGACGCCCGACCCAGCGACTTCTTCCGCAACAACGTATACCTGAGTTTCCAGGAAGATGCGGTCGGCATCCGGATGAGAGACGTCATCGGGGTCAACCGGCTGATGTGGGGCAGCGACTACCCGCACTCCGAGTCGACGTTCCCGCGCTCCCGCGAGGTGCTTAGCGATATCCTGGAGGGAGTGCCGGAGACTGAACAGGCAAGCATCGTGGCAGGAGCGGCGGCGGACCTGTACGGGTTCGACGTGGAACGGGTGGCGGAGCCGATTGGGTAGCGGTTGCGACTGGTTGAATTGCCTTGACTCAGGATATTCGCTGGCAATATCGATTCCGAAATTTTTCCCGCGCCTATTCGCTCTTGCGGGAAGCCTTTAGTCGTGAAATCGACCAACTTAACGATCTGGAAAAGGAGGGCGTAATCCAGAGATTCGAATACACCTTCGAACTCAGTTGGAATACCCTCAAGGACCGATTGGAGTACGACGGCGTGGTAATGGACTCTGTAACGCCAAGGAACGTCATTCGCACCGCGACGTCAACAGGTCTGGTTGCCGACGGCCAAGCTTGGATCAACATGCTCGAAGACCGAAGAAACACCTCGCACCGGTACGATGCGGAGCTTCTTGATGAAGTACTGGTCAACATCCGGGACAGTTATCTGGCGGTCCTGGAAACGTTGCACCACAGACTTTCAGAGGAGTTGCCTGAATGAGAGTGTCGACCCTGCCATCAGACACCCTGGAGAGACTGCGAGGAGTGTTCAGCCAGTACCCGGACCTGGCTGCCGTCAAGCTCTTTGGCTCCCACGCCACCGGCAGGGCTACGTCACGATCGGATATTGATCTCGCCACATTAGGGATCCGTGACCGTCGCGAGGTTGGCCGCCTGACGCTCGACCTGGAGGACCTGCCCATCCCGCAGAAGTGCGATGTGCACGCCTATGAAGACATCAGGCATGAACCTCTCAGGCAACATATAGAGGAGTATGGAATAGTCATTTATCAGGGTACCAACATTTAGCGCCTGATACGGCCAGGGGTTGGCCTCCCCACAATCATGGTAGCCACTCACCTGTAAGGAGGCGAAGCGATGCTGGACATGCTGATCAAGGGCGGACAGGTCGTTACACCATCGGGGGTCGGAAACTGGGACGTGGGGGTGGAGGGCGAGCGCATCGTGGCAGTTGCCCTGCCGGGGGTGCTGCCCGAGGAGGGCGCCACGGTGATCGACGCCTCCGGTAAGATCGTGGTGCCGGGAGGAGTGGAAGCCCATGCCCATGCCGCCGCCAACGTGCAGCCCGGAGCCCCGGAAAGCGTGCCGGGAACTCCCAACGCGGGACCTGCGGTGCATTCGATTGGGGCCATCTGGGGTGGCACCACCACCGTCGTCGACTTCGCGCCCGTGCCCAGCGAGGGAGACCTGGCCGCGGGAATCCACGATTTCATGAACGTATGGCAGGGGAACGCCTACACGGACTACACGACCCACTGCATCTATAGGGAAGGCAATTCGCCTGACTCAATAGCCCGGTTCCACGAACTGGTGGAAGCGGGATTTCCGAGCGTCAAGATCTTCACCACAAACATCCGCCCTCCCGGATCAGGAGGTGCCAGCCTGACGCCAGTGGGCAGGATCGACACCGGCCGGCTTGGCGACCTGATGGAGCAGATGCACCTGCACGGGGGTGTGCTTGCTGTCCACGGCGAGGACGACGAGCTGGTGATGTACAACTACCTGATGGCGCAGCAGCGGGGACTGTGGGACTGGTACAACGTACACCTCATTCACTCGAAGCGGGTGGAAGACCTGGCATTCCGGCACGTGGTGCGACTGGCCCAACAGACCGGTGTCGGGATGTATTTCGTGCACGTGACCGCCTCCGACGGAGTCGACGTCATTTCCGAGGCCAGGGCCGCGGGTATGCCGGTTTACGGCGAAGTGCTGACCCTGGCCCTGTCATTCGAGTCAGAGCAGTACAAGGAAACCGATGGAATGAAGTATCACACTTACCCGTCGCTGAAACCGGAACAGGACCGCACGGCGCTGTGGGATGGCGTCATGGGTGGCGACCTCTCCTTCACCGCCACCGACAGCAGCTTCACCACCTACCTGGACAAGATCGCGGGGACAAACGTGCGTGACATCCGCGGCGGGAACGTGGGCATCGAAATCCGAATGGGCGTTAACTACACCGAGGCTGTGGTCAAGCGTGGTATGCCCCTCGATCGGTTCGTTGACGTCACCTCCGCCAATGCGGCCAAGCTGCTGGGAATGTACCCGCGGAAAGGCTGCATCGCTGCGGGCAGCGACGCAGACTTCTGCATAATCGACCCGTCGGTAAAGAAGGCCCTCGCTCTCACAGACCTTCACGTCCGCGACTACAACCCGTGGGCCGGCTGGGAAGTGGAGGGCTGGCCGACCACCGTCATCCTGCGCGGGAAAATCATGGTGGACGGAGGTCAGCTGCTGGGAGATGGAAACGACGGTCGTCTCATCCTGCGCAAGGTTGACCAGACGGTGCTGAATCGGCCCGCGTTCTAGCTCCGGATTCGCGCCACTTCACCGTCTTTCCCTCACGCCGAATCGAAGGAAATCCGGGAATTCCGGGTTTCCTTCAAAATTTCTTAAACTTCCGCAGCTAAATTGGGATTCACAGCAGGGTGGCGCCACCCCGCGAGTCTGGAACTGCGGGATTAGGGAATGAGGAAAAGGTGGATACTGATTGCGTTGGCTGTCGTGCTGCTGGGAGCGGTAGTCTCCGGAGGCGTGGCGTGGGCCTGGGGCGGCCCGGGACACGGCTTCGGCTTGGGGCGCGGCGACCACGACGAACGCAACTCGGCCGTGGCCGCCAAGGTCGCAGAAATCCTTGGCACCGATGAGGAAGAAACTGCAGACGCCATCACCCAGGCCCAAACGGAAGTGCGGGAAGAGGCGGCCGATGCTGCCCTGGAAGACCTGGCGGGGCGAGTCGCCGAAACGCTGGGGACTGACGCAGACGCCACCGCAGAGGCCATCGAACAGGTGGCCAGCGAAATGCGGAGCGAAGCGCTGGAAAGCAAGCTGCAGGATGCGATCGACGACGAACGCATAACGGAAGAACAAGCCCAGGAATACCGCGACAATGCCAATTCGGCCGGCTGGTATGGCTACGGCTACCGGTCCAAGGGCGTTGGGGACAGCGATGACTTCGCCAACCGCGTGGGCGAAGCACTCGAAGTGGAAGGCGACGACGTTGCCGATGCCATCGAGCAAGCCCTCGAGGACATAAGCACGGAGGCGTTGGAGGAAAGGCTGCAGGAAGCCATCGACAGCGGAACTATCACCGAGGAAGCAGCTGAAGAAATACGGGAAAAGATCGATTCAGGGGACTGGAACTATGGATTCGGCAAGCGCGGGCATCACGGGCGTTTCGGCGCCAGGAGCCGGGGCGGGCGAGGACATCATCACTGACGAAACCCGAACCGGGTACCTGACGCCGTAACCCCAAACGCAAAGCTCCGCAATTCGACGGTGGGCTTCACGATGTCAATGACCGCAGGCAGGCGGATTGCCTGCCTGCGGTCCCACGCTGGCGGCCCATCCTCGCACTGGCGACGTGAACAGCATGGCAACAGAGCATGACAAAGCGCAGCAAACGGTGCTGGTAGTCGACGACGACAGCAACGTGCTGGAACTGGCTCGGCTATACCTTGAGCGCGACGGCCATCGGGTTGTATCGGCCGGCGACGGGTCAGCCGGGCTCGCCCTCGCGCGGGACGAACAGCCCGATCTGATTGTGCTGGACGTTATGCTGCCGCGAGTGAACGGGCTGGACGTTTGCCGAACACTGCGACAGGAATCCTCGGTGCCCATCATCCTGCTTACGGCCAGAGTGGAAGAAGAGGACCGGCTGACCGGGCTGGACCTGGGAGCTGACGATTACGTAACCAAGCCGTTCAGCCCGCGAGAACTGGCTGCAAGGGTCCGGGCCGTGCTCAGGCGCACGACCAATGCAGACGGATCTGAAAAAGAAGACACCCTGTCACACGGCCCTGTCGACGTGGACCAGAAAGCTCGCAGAGCCTACGTAACCGGCCGCGAGGTTAGGCTGACTCCCACTGAGTTCAACCTCCTCTCCTTGTTCATGCGACAGCCTGGGCGAACCTTCACCAGAGACGAAATCATAGACCGGGTGCTCGGCGACGAGTTCGACGGGTTCGACCGCACCGTGGATGCGCACGTCTCCAGCCTGCGCCGCAAATTGGCGACCGCCTCCGGGGGCGAGAGGCTGATAGAGACGGTGTACGGCAGCGGGTACCGCTTGCACCGGTCGCCGAGGACGTCGGCCGCAGGACCATAGCGGCCATGTCCTGGTTTCGCACTGGCATCTTTTCCAGCCTGCAGTTTCGCCTGGCCTTGGGGTTTGCGCTGGCCATTGCCGTGTCGCTGATCCTGATAGGACTGGCTACCGGGGTGGTTGCAGGCAAACAAGCTCAACAATTCGAGAGAGACAGGGACTCCGCGCATGTAGCGCGAGTTGAGCAGTTCATTAACGACCATTACACGGAGATGGGAGACTGGTCGTCTGCAAAGCCCGAACTGCAACGAGGACTGGAGCGCACAGGTTCGGCGATTGGTAAGCGCATTATTGTTTTTGATGACAGGGGAGACCTGGTAGCCGACTCCCACGCCGCTCTCAATGAAAGATACCTGGGAGACAGGGCAAGACGGGCCTTTTGGAGAAATGAAAAGAGAGTGTCGGTATTGCGTGACAATGAGGAAGTAGGCGCCTTTTTCGTCTCTACGCTGTCTTTGGCTGGTCAGGGGCAGGCCAATATAATCGACCCCGCGCCGTCCCGTATCTCCGCGGAGGTCAGACGTTCGCTGCTATGGGCCGGCATCGGCGCAGCAGCACTGGGAACTCTGTTGGTATGGCTGCTGTCGCGACGCACTCTGGCCCCTCTGCAGGGCCTGGGCGCGACGGCAAGGCGACTGGGGAACGGGGACCTGTCGCAGCGCGCCGAAACCAGTGGGCCTACCGAGATTCGGGAACTTGCTCACAGTTTCAACGTCATGGCTGAAGGCCTTCAAGAGGCTGAGCGGCAACGTCGCAACCTGACCGCCGACGTGGCCCACGAACTCCGCACTCCGCTATCAAACATCCAGGGATACCTGGAGGCCATGAGAGACGGCCTGGTCGAGCCCAACGCGGAGTCCATCGACACCATCCACGGGCAGGCTGTTCACCTGTCCAAACTTGTCGAGGACCTTCGGCTCCTTGCCCAGGTGGAAGCCGGGGCCCTGCAACTTCTCCAGGCGCCCGTCAACTTGGAGGACCTGCTGCATTCCTGCGTGGAAGCCGTGCGCCCACGCGCGGAGGCAGAGGGCGTGCGACTGGATTTAGAGTTTCATGGCGCCCTTCGTGATACGCGACTGGACCCCACTCGCATCTCCCAGGTGGTGGACAACCTGTTGGACAATGCCATATACCACACCCCCGACGGAGGTACAGTGGCGGTGCACGCCCGCATGGCCGACGGCACCGTCGAAGTCGCGGTGTCAGACACCGGGGCGGGCATTTCTCAAGAAGACCTTCCCCGTCTGTTCGACCGGTTCTATCGCACTGACCCATCTCGAGACCGGAGCACGGGGGGTGCCGGCCTGGGGCTTACCATCGTCCGGCGACTGATCGAGGCGCATGGCGGCACAATCCAAGCGGAAAGCGTCTTGGGCGAAGGCAGTCGCTTTACCATTCGCCTGCCAGCCTGATTGGCTCCACCAAATTCGACGACCCTGCGGTATCAGGATCTCTTGGCCTATTCTCCCCACATTCCAATTTCCGTCGGGACCATGATTACTTACAAAGTGGGTTGCTTTGGAGTGAAGATTCAAGATAGCATTTTCGTATGCACCATCAGACGCGCTTGCGCCCTTTAGAGTCGGCTCCGCCGGTGGATCGGTTGGTACTGGTCTCTCCTCTCCTTCCTCTTTCTGGGCTAGTTCAATCATATGCCGTAGGAGTCTGCGCCAAACGTGGCTGATCCGCCTACCATAGGCCTGTCCGGTACGGTGCCACGCCGGATGGGACGTTTTTTCAGATGGCACAACTCCCGCTGTCCCGACCTTATCCGGCGCTGCATTGCCGAGGTAATCGGCACTTGGCTGATGGTGTTTTGCGGCACGGCAGTTGTCGCCGCCGCGGTCCTTGCCGGGGCGCAGGCAGGCCTGTGGCAGGTGGCCGTGGCATGGGCCCTGGGTGTATCGCTGGCCATCTACCTCACCGCCGCCGTGTCCGGCGCTCACTTGAACCCTGCTGTAAGCTTGGCTTTCGCGATCTTTCGCCCGCGGGAATTTCCGCTCCGGCTGCTCCTTCCCTACTGGATATCCCAGTTGCTTGGCGGCATTCTGGCCGGGATTTCGGTGCTGACTTTCTACGGTTCGTTCATCCGGCGCTTCGAAGAACAGCAGGGAGTGATGAGGGGCGAGCCGGGCAGCCAAATCTCGGCGATGATGTTCGGCGAATACTTCCCCAATCCGGGAGCGGCAGGCACCGGCGAAGCGGCCCAGGCATTGGTCTCTCCTCTGGGGGCGGCCGCAGTTGAAGGCGTCGGCACGGGCATCCTGGTGCTGATGATCTTCGCATTGATTGACCGCCGCAACAGCGCCCTGCCGGTGAAGTACCTGGCTCCCGTGCTCATCGGGCTGACCGTCGCGATGCTCATCAGCATGCTTGCGCCTCTCACCCAAGGGGGATGGAACCCGGCAAGGGACTTCGGTCCGCGACTCGTGTCGTTCTTTGCAGGTTGGGGCGAGATGGCGATTCCTGGCCCGTCGGGCGGATTTTGGGCCTACATAGTTGGACCGCTCGTCGGCGGGCCACTGGGCGCCGCAGTCTACGAGCTGCTGCTGCGCCCCTTCACGCCACCGCCCGAGGAATAGCCGCTTGCTGGCGTCTCCCGGTTGCCACCAACATAGATGCTCTCATGCCGTACTTCACATGGCATTTGCAATTGGACAGGCTCTCACACACCTGCCATTCTCGCCTCGGCAAAGAGGTGCAGACTCCGCTGAACGGCAGGATGACCCGACACGGTATGCCGCCCTCGTCCGGCAAAGGCGTTCCAATCCGGGTGGTTCTTCGCCACCCAACTCTTCGTTCTCGCGATGGCGTAAATCCCAAAGACGCCTCATTCCTGACTTCACCTTCTGGCCCGAAACGACTCCCTGCTGAATTCTATCCCTTGCCCCGAGGCATTTTCTATCGTACAATTGTTCTTATGAAAGAATCCCTGAACCACCCGATTTGGCCTGTCTCAATTAAGGACCGAAATGAGCGGGTTTTGTTACACAATGTTACAAAATGTGACACCGTCACGTGAGGGCCTCCAGATGAGACAATGAGACTGGTCTCTCCCGACTGTCATCCAACCAGAGGAACGGCGCTCAGTCGCATTCCGTCTGCCCGAAGTTAGGAGGCCAGAGGTGAAACTCTCCATCCGGGGACTCCTGATCGACAGGACCAGTTGATGCAGAACGTTGCCTGTCCCTCCGATTGTTGCGCCGTTTGGTTTCTACTACTAAAATGGCCTAAACGTCCCGCCGGGCGCTTCTTGCGTTTGTGCGGTATGCGCCATTCCACGCCCCCTGCCTCCGCAAGCGTCGAATGGGCGTAGATATTCAGCTAGAGGGAGCGAGCCCCATATGGATGCAAGCAGCATTAGAAACGTGGCCCTGCTATCTCATTCCGGCGCAGGTAAGACATCACTCTGCGAAGCGGCGCTCTTCAGCACGAAGGCGGTGACCCGCCAGGGACGCATTGAGGACGGAAACACCGTCTCAGACTATGAACCCGAAGAAATCAAGCGGGCCGGTAGCATCCAGACCACCCTCATCGCAATTAACAACAACGGCGGCAAAGTGAATTTCCTGGACACGCCCGGCTATGACGACTTCCGCGGTGAAGTGGTCAGTGCCCTTCGGGTGGTCGAAGCCTCAGCGATCCTGGTTGACGCAACCTCCGGGGTTGACGTGGGCACCGAGCGTGCTTGGAACATGTGCGAAGACAGGGGACTGCCCCGGCTTATCGTTGTCAACAAGATGGACCGGGAGAACGCAGACTTCGACCGCAACGTGGCCGATATTCAGGCCACATTCGGACGGCAATGTGTTCCCTTCCAGATACCGGTGGGCCAGGCTGAAGCATTCAAGGGCGTGGTGAATGCAGCAGACCCCAACGCCGACATCCCTTCAGAACTGGCAGACGAAGTGGAAGCGGCCCGGGAGCGGCTGATCGAAGCGGCTGCCGAAAGCGACGACGAGTTGGCAGACCGGTACCTGAGCGGCGAGGAGTTGACCGCAGCGGAAATCGAGGCCGCGCTTCGAGGAGCCGTGCTGAGCGGCGAACTGGTACCCATCATTGCCATGGCCGCGACAGAGAGCATCGGTGTGCTCGAGTTCCTGTCCATGACCCAATCGTACATGCCTTCGCCAGTGGACGGCGTAAAGCCGCGCCTCACCAAGGCCAATTCGAGCGACGAAGTCTCCTTCGAGGCTGACCCCGACGCCCCTCTTGCTGCGCTTGTCTTCAAGACTACCGCCGACCCCTTCGTCGGAAAGCTCTCCCTTTTCCGTGTCTATCAGGGCACGATCAGGAGCAACTCGGAAGTCTATGACGCCAACCAGAGTCAGGCGGAGCGCGTCGGACAACTCTACCTGCCTAAGGGCAAAAACCAGGAAAACCTGAGCGAAGTGGTCGCGGGAGACATAGGCGCGGTAGGCAAACTGTCCTCCACGGTAACCAGCGACACGCTGTGCGCCCGCGACAACCAGGTAACCTTCGACCGAATAGAAATGCCGGTCGGTTTTTACCGGGTAGCGGTATCCCCGGCGTCCAAGGCGGACCTGGACAAGATGTCCCTGGCACTGAACCGTATCGTGGAGGAGGACCCCAGCCTCCAGATGTCGCGAAATGCCAGTACCAGCGAGACGCTGATCACTGGATTGGGCGATGCCCAGATCGACGTGGCCATCGACAAGATCAAGCGGAAGTTCGGGGCGGACCTGCGGGTCAAGCTGCCACGGGTTCCCTACAAGGAAACCATCACCCGTACCACGCAGAGCGAATACCGCCACAAGAAGCAGTCGGGAGGCCACGGCCAGTTCGGCCACGTGGTGTTGCGCCTGGAGCCAATGGATCGGGACCAAGGCTTCCAGTTCGGTAATGAAGTCGTCGGCGGCAGGGTCCCCAGGGAGTACATCCCGTCGGTGGAAAAGGGCGTTGTCAAGGCAATGGACGAAGGCGCCCTGGCTGGATTCCCGATAGTCGATCTAAAGGCCGTCCTGTCCGACGGCAGCTTCCACAGCGTCGACTCCTCGGGAATGTCGTTTGAAATCGCTAGTGTTCAAGCATTGAAGAAGGGCGTCAGCGAAGCCAGCCCCATCCTGCTTGAGCCGGTGATGCGCCTGTCGGTAACGGTGCCGGAGGCGTACACGGGCGATGTCATGAGCGATCTGAACGTCAAGCGTGGTCGCATCCTCGGTATGAATCCACAGGATCGAGTGACCATCATCGACGCAGAGGTGCCGCAGTCGGAGCTCTTGCGCTATTCCCAGGACCTGCGCTCCCTGACGCAGGGCCGCGGCTCGTACTCCATGGAATACGACCACTACGAGCCGGTTCCCGCCAACCTGGAGCCTCGTGTCATAGAAGAAGCCAAGCGGATGCGGGAAGACGACGACTAGCAACCCTCTCCCTATCCCTCCAGGCAAGCAAGAAGATGGCCCCGACTTACATCGGGGCCATTCAATTCGTCCACCAGTCAATCGCGCCCAACCTCTTAGCCGCCAGTCGTCGGGCCAACCCGAAGCGTCAGAAGGCCCACGTTGGTTGATATTCGCCGAACACTTCGCGGAACACGTCCATCATCTCACCCAGCGTGGCGTATGACTTGACCGCGTCGATGAGTGGAGGCATGAGGTTCTCGTTACCACGTGCGGCGGCTTCAAGAGCGCGCAGCTTCTCGGCCACCTCGCGGTTGTCGCGAGTGCGGCGGACTTCGTTGATGCCTTCTATCTGCATTCGTTCACCTTCACGGTCAACGCGCAGCAGGGGAATGTCCATCTCTTCGCCGGTGTTGTACTCGTTGACACCCACCGTGATGCGCTCCTTGCGGTCTTCCTCCATCTGGTAGAGGTATGCGGCATCGGCGATTTCTCGCTGGAGGAATCCAGTCTCGAGGGCGGGAATCACCCCGCCCACATCTTCTATCCTCCGGAAGTAGTCGTACCCGCCGGCCTCCAGCTGGTTGGTCATCACTTCCAGGAAATAGCTGCCGCCGAGCGGGTCTACGGTGTCCGTGACTCCAGTCTCGTGGGCGATGATCTGCTGGGTCCGCAGTGCCTGGAGGGCGGCTTCCTCAGAGGGCAGTGCCCAAGCCTCGTCCTTGCCGTTGGTATGCAGCGACTGGCATCCGCCCAAGACCGCGGCCAGGGCCTGAAGCGACACTCGGACGACATTGTTCTCCGGCTGCTGTGCGGTTAGCGATTGGCCCGAAGTCTGGGCGTGGAAGCGGAGCTTGTGGGACCGGCTGTCGGTAGCTCCGAAAGTGTCCCGCATCTCCTGGGCCCAGATACGGCGGGCGGCCCGGAACTTGCCAATCTCTTCGAAGAAGTTGTTGTGCACGTTGAAGAAGAAACTAAGGCGCGGGGCAAAGTCGTCGACGTCGAGGCCTCGTTCCTGAGCGTGCCGGACGTACTCAAACCCGTCGGCCAGGGTGAAGGCCAGCTCCTGCACAGCGTTGGAGCCAGCCTCGCGGATGTGGTAACCGCTGATACTGATGGGATTCCAGCGCGGGACATGCTTCGCAGCAAACTCCACGGTGTCGGTGACCAGCCTCATGGAAGGCTCGGGAGGGAAGATGTACTCGTTCTGGGCGATGTACTCCTTGAGTATGTCGTTCTGGATCGTGCCGCCAATCTTGTCCAGAGAAGCCCCCTGCTTCTCGGCCAGGGCAACGTACATTGCCCAGATTATGGCGGCCGGGGCGTTGATTGTCATCGAAGTCGTGATGCCGTCGAGGCGGATGCCGTCGAACAGGGTTTCCATGTCTGCCAGGGACGAAACGGCGACTCCGCAGGTGCCGAACTCTCCGAAGGCACGAGGGTCGTCGGTGTCGTAGCCATACAATGTTGGCATATCGAAGGCGACGGAAAGGCCGGTCTGTCCCTGTTCCAGAAGGAACTTGAAGCGCTCGTTGGTCTCTTGCGGACGCCCAAATCCGGCGAACATACGGAACGTCCACAGTCGCCCGCGGTAGCCGCTGTCATGGATGCCACGAAGATAAGGAAATTCACCAGGAAGTCCAACCGCGTCAAGGTCGCCATCTCCGGAGGTGTCTACGGCGGTGTAAAGCTGGTCGACCGGCAGCTGTGAAGGGGTGCGGAATTCCGGACGCCGCTGGGTGGCCGCATCCTGGCGTTCGCGCCAGCTGGCCGTTCGTTCTTCCAGGCTTTGCAGTTCCTTGTCAAAACTCAAGGGGTACCTCCATAGCAACCAATTCCAGAAAAGAGGCAAGGAGCGGGTTCGCCCAAAGTCGAGCGTGAAAGTAAGAGCATTTAGGGAAGTCTAGTGAGAGGCTGTGCCGGGTGTCAACGCAGTTACTTTTCGAAAGGACGGCAGGTAGCTCACCGGGCCTACGCTGTGAAACGAACGTACCGGCGGCGCCCGGCGCGCAGTACGTCATTGGGGGAGACTGAAACAGTGGCACGGTCGTCACTGATACGTGAAGAAGCCCCAGCAGTGGAGATCAATTCAACGGCTCCTTGGGAAACCAGTCGACGAGCCTCTGCATTGCTGGACGCAAGTCCCGCCGCAACGAGCAACCGGTCGGCACGGATAGCCCCTTCTTCAGCGCCGAATTGACTGACAAGTTCAGCCAGAGAGATCTCTGGAATCTCGTCCGGGAGGCTGCGTCCCTGCACAACCCGCTCGAAATGGGCCTGAGCAGCATCGGCAGCTGCGGCATCGTGGAATTGGCTGGTGATATCCCAAGCGAGCCGCTTCTTATGTTCCATCGGGTTGGTCGAGTCCGCGGCCAAGCCCCGCTCTAACTCCGAAAGAGCTTCGGAGGGCAGGTCTGTGAGAAGCTCGTAGTAGCGCACCATCAGGCCGTCTTCGATCGACATCACCTTGCCGTACATGTCGTTGGGCGGCTCATCAACTGCGATGTAGTTGTCGAGACTCTTGCTCATCTTCTGGACGCCGTCGGTCCCGACGAGGATGGGCATCATGAAACATTGCTGCGGCGTCTGTCCCATCATGCCCTGCAGTTCACGACCTACCAGGAGGTTGAACATCTGGTCAGTTCCGCCGAACTCCACGTCCGACTCTATGGCAACGGAGTCATAGGCCTGAAGCAATGGGTAGAGCAACTCAGTAATGGCAATGGGTCGCTGCTCGTTGAAGCGTTGGGCGAAGTCGGCCCGCTGGAGAAACTGAGCCACGGTGAAGCGCCCAGTCAGCCCGATGACGTCTGCCAGAGTGAACTTGCCGAACCACTCGCTCTGCTCAATGACCTGGGTGCGGTCCTTGTCAACCACCTTGAAAAACTGGCGCAGATATGATTCTGCGTTCTCCATCACCTGTTCGTGGGTCAACATGGGTCGCGTGGCGGACTGACCGCTGGGATCGCCTATCTGGGCAGTCCAGTCGCCCACGATGAGGATGACTTGGTGGCCGAGGTCCTGCAACTGCCGAAGCTTGCGTAGCCCCACAACGTGGCCGAGGTGAATGTCGGGCCTGCTTGGGTCGAATCCCATCTTTAGGCGCAGCGTGCTGCCCGACTGGAGAAGACGCACGAACTCTTCGCGGGAGATGATTTCGCTCACCCCACGATTCACAATCGTGTCAAGCATTCCCTGATTCAGCATGGGAAGCCCGCCCTCTAAGACTCTTGCCCAGTGAGGGAAACAGTGGAACTGGACTGAGACAGCACCTCTCGAGATTCGGCAACATCCAACTCGATTCGTCTGATCAGTGAGTCAATGTCTGCGAAGGTCTCCTGGTTTCTAACCTTCTTAACGAACTCCACATTCATGTGCTGGCCGTAGAGGTCACCGGCAAAGTCCATGATGTAGACTTCCACCAGCCTCTGGGTGAGACCGAAAGTTGGCCGAACGCCGATAGAGGTGGCTGACAGATGGCGCTTACCCCCTATGTGAGCCCACGTGGCGTAAATGCCGTCTCCTGGCCAAAGCAGACCCGGGTACACATCAATGTTGGCTGTCGGGAAACCGAGTGTGCGTCCGCGCTGGTCGCCCACCACTACTGTGCCGTTGAGTGTGTGGTTGCGACCCAAGAGCCTTGACCCACTCTCAACATCGCCTGCCACCAAGGCTTCACGAATCACTCGACTCTTGACCGGCTGTCCATTTACCTCAAGCGGGTTTACAGACCGCACCCAAAATCCAAGGCGCTCGCCTTCGGCCTCCATATATTCCAGATTGCCTTCGCGCCCTTGTCCCAGCGCCGAGTCAGGTCCGAGAACCAGACCCTTCATCCGCATGGTGCTACTGAGCAACTCGGCAAACTGTCGTGCAGAGACCCGGGACAGCTCTTCCGTGAATTCCAATGGCACAACCAACTCAATGCCAGCGTCCCGCAGGAGATCCAGCTTCTGTTCGGGTGTGGTAATGTAACTGGGGAAGGTCCCGGGGCGAAATACCGTGATCGGGCGATTGGAGAAGGTGATCACTGCCGGGGAGCAACTTCTGCCGGCCCAATCGATAAGCTGGTCTAAGAGATGCCGATGGCCAAGATGAACGCCATCGAACACTCCAACGGTCAACACCGAATCCCTGTCAGGGGTGAAACCGGCCAATCGCTGGCTGAAGCTCATCGATTTAGTGGACCTCTAACTGTCCCGGTTTCCCGTTGGTAACAGGGAATTGAAGCCACAAGGGTGCCTCCTAGCCAGCGCTTCTGCTCCAATTCTGCGACCGCAAATAGTGAGCGAAATATCGTCTCGCGGAGGGTGTGGCGTGTGCCGGATGTTAGCACAGGCCCAATTTAGCGTCAACTTGGAAGGTGAACCGCATACTGGAGTTATTGGTGAAGTTCTTAAAATTTGCAAAAAATTGTATCCTGTTTTCGGGCATTGAAGCCACCGGACTTGTATAATTCGGCTGTGTTGGAACAATGCGCGTAGCCGGCGGGGAAGCTCGAGGTAGACGTCTCAAGGGAGCGGCCGTACCCGGAGTCCGTCCCACGACCGAACGCGTGAGGGCGGCGATCTTTAATATACTGGCGGTCGAGCAGTACCTAGGGAAGCGCACCTTGGACCTGTATGCTGGCACTGGCAGCCTAGGTATCGAAGCCCTGAGCCGCGGTGCAGGTTGGTGCGACTTTATTGAGCGCGACAGAAAGCAGTGCGCTATCATCCGGGAGAATCTGGCGACCACTGGTTGCGATATGCGAGCTGCGGTACGTCTAGGAGACTCAGTTAGAACGCTTACTTCATTGCACGGAAATTACAGCCTGGTTTTGCTTGATCCTCCTTACCGCATGGGGGCGTACCACCAAGTTATGGAAGCGATCTCAAACCAACCGAACCTGATAGCCCCAGGCGGCACGATAATTGCAGGGAATTCGAGGCAAACCGAACTGCGGGCAGCATACGGCACCTTGAGGCGGCTGGAATTCCGCCAGTACGGAGACAACGTGCTTAACTTCTATCGGAACGAACCCAGGGATGAAGACATACAAAGTGACGCCGTAGAGGCAGGGATAGCATGGTAGTGGCGCTCTATCCCGGCAGCTTCGACCCGGTGACCGTAGGGCATCTAGACATTGCGGCCCGGGCCTCGGCTTTGTTTGATGATGTAGTGGTCAGCGTATATGACACGCCGTCCAAGAGCCTGCTGTTCAGCACAGACGAAAGAGTGGGTTTGTTTGAAGAAGCTTGCGAGCACCTGACAAACGTGCGGGTTGTGAAGTATACCGGTCTGACCGTTCGATTCGCTCGAGACATCGGCGCCGGCGTAATAGTCCGTGGATTGCGGAGCGGATTCGACTTCGAGTACGAATTCGAAATGGCATTCATGAACCGCAAGCTGGAGCCAACGGTGGACCTGGTCTGCTTTATGACCTCACAGGACTATATGTTCGTGAGCGCCAGTCTGTTGAAGGAGGTTGCCAAGCTCGGCGGAGACATCAGGGAGATGGTTCCTCCCAATGTAGCAGAAGCACTATACGAGAAATTCGGAAATCCGGTCGTCGAAGGGTAGTGACCGGGAGAGGGGGTTATCATAGATATTATTAATGTTATCGACAAGATGGAGACTCTGGTCGACACCAGCAAGTCGTCCAGGATCAACGGCCACATCCTGGTCGACCGCACGAAGGCGATGGAGCTGGTAGACCAGTTGCGGCTGGCCGTACCGAAAGAAGTTCGAGCGGCCGAGGAAGTCCTGGCCCAGAAAGATCACATCCTGAATATGGCGCAGACCGATGCCCGCCGGACCAAGTCCATGGCAGAGGACGACTACCGGGAGCGTCTTAACAAACATGAGCTGGTCTCACAGGCCGAACAGCGCGCCATGACCATTCTCCGCGACGCCGAAGAGCGGGCGCGGCGGATGGTGGAACAGGCGGAGGCACAGGCACACAACTGCAAGTCCGAAGCCGACGCCTACGCCCTGCGAAGCCTGCGCACACTGGAGCAGGAAGTGAGCAACATCAATTCCGTGGTGCGCCGTGGCATCGACGTTCTGTCCGGCCCGGCCTCCGCCAACCTGGCTTCGAGCTACTACGAGGAACCCGAACTGGTCCGCTAGGGCAGCCACACCCAGGCAACCGACAGGCTGTTCAACAGGGGCTGTCCAATGGGACGGCCCCTGTTGCTGCGATTCAAAGGGAATCCCTGGAGTACGTAACGAAAAACAGTCGGGTTGACTGCTATTTCGCGGGGGACTACAATTTTTGGGTATTCCGGACTGAATTCGGAGGCATAGTCAATGAAACCGATGACTGTTGATAGCATCCGGGTGAGTCCGATGAACTACCAGCGTGTCGTGATTCTTCGAGAAAATGATTCCGACCGCTACCTCCCCATCTGGATTGGTCCGGCCGAAGCGGACGCCATTGCGGTGAAGCTCCAGGATCTGAGCGTTCCCAGGCCACTTACGCACGATTTGCTGCGTGAAGTGATTGACAAGCTGGGCGGTTCCATCAAGCACATTCTGGTCAATGACCTGCAGAACGATACCTTCTATGCCACCATTACCATTGACGTAAACGGGGCCGAGGAGGACATTGATTGTCGTCCGAGCGACGCCGTGGCCCTGGCAGTTAGGGCACAGGTGCCGATTTACGCAAACGAGTCGGTGCTCGACAAAGCTGGCATACAGTTAGACAAGGAAGGAAACAAACTCACCCCACCAGGAGAGGAAGTCCGGTCTTCGGGCGAAGAACGGACTGAGGTCAAAGAGGAAGAGCTAGAGGGCATGTCAGCCTTCACTGACTTCATCGATTCGCTCGACCTCGAGGACTTCGGAAACAGATAGCCTGACTGCGGAAAAGAGCAGTAGACCTCGGCCCCGACGAGCGAACGCCGGGGCCGTTTTTACGAAATTCGTAGTTTGACTTTCATTATGCCCAATGATAAAATCCCGCCGTTTAAGTTGAGCGCAGCCCGGCTTAAGCGGTGAAATGGAACGTCGGCTACTTGCCCTGCGGTTGTTAGGTTTGGGCTGGTATGTGGCGGCCTGCATAGTGGTGGGAGTTCTGGTCGGAATTTTCTTGGATCAGCGATTCAATACCAACCCCATCTTCACCCTTCTGGGGGTGCTCTTGGGCACCTTCGCTGCCTTCTATGGACTCTACAAGATGGTGAGCCCTTTGTTTAGTAGCGGGTCTACCCCACGCAAGCCCGGATCCGACGGAGAACTAGACTCGTGACCCGCGGAGTCCTTCTATTCGGACTGCTGGTCGTTGTAGCTCTGGCAGTGGCAGGACTTATCACCGGAGCGATCGGAGCCGGGTTCGTCCAGAGCGAAGAGGACAAGGCCTCCGGCAAGACTGCCGAGGGGCCTTTCATCCCCAAGCCGGCCGTTCACCTTCCCCCACAGGTGGTGGCGCCAGGCGGGGCTTACGAGCACTACGTAGAATTCCTTCACGTAGAGCACGAGGAGCGGGAGTACGGCGAGGAAAAGCTCGACGAGCACGGCCATGAAATCCTAGAAGAGGGGCCGTACAAGGGCACCAATTTCATCGTCACCAATACGCTTTTGTCTTGCTGGATCGCGAGCATAGTTCTAGTTGGCATTTTCGTCTTCGGCGCACGCAAAGCCCAGTTGGTGCCGGGGAGGTTCCAGAATTTCTGCGAGATCGTGATTGAGGCCCTGCTTCGATTCGTCGAGGGCACTGTCGGACCAGGCCGTTCCAGATTACTGTTCCCGGTTATCGCGACCATCTTCCTATTTGTGCTCATCAACGCTTGGATTGGCCTGCTGCCAATTTATCCGGCGCTGGGCTCCAAGGTCGACGGGATAATCGAAGTCCACCTGCTTCGCCCCGCCGGAACCGACATAAACATGCCGTTGGCCTTGGCCCTTGTGTCCTTCGTCTTTGTGGAATTTCTTGGAATCAAGATGCTAGGCATCGGCTACTTCGGCAAGTTCGTGCGGGTGGCCAGCCTCAGCCGGGGAATCAGCGCCCTGTTCCAGTTCAAGATGCTGGACGCTTTTCAGGGATTGCTGGACTTCTTCTTCGTGGGCCCACTGGAAGCTTTCAGCGAATTCGTAAGGCTTGTTAGCTTCACCTTCCGTCTATTCGGCAACATGACGGCTGGCGAAATCCTGGTGCTCATCTCCGCCTTCTTGGTGCCGTTCCTTGCCACCGTGGGAGTCTACGGGCTCGAACTGTTGGTGGGACTGATACAGGGGCTGATCTTCGCTGGCCTGACCCTGGTGTTTGCCGCCATCGCCATGACGGCGCACGAGCATGAGGGACAAGACGAACATCATTAAAGGGTGGGACCAAGTCTCCCGCAACACGGTTCCGCAAAACAGGGACTATGAGAGGGCAACAATGGAAATTCTGATATTCGGCATGGTGCTTGCCACGGTCGGGATAGCCGCCGCCGCGCTAGGTGGAATCTTCGCAATCTACGCATCTCGCCAAGACTAAAGTCAGACCAACTCTATACTCGTACTGACACACCCAAGGAGGGAAAATGGAAATCCTTTCGGCACTGTTGAGTCTACCGCTTATGCAAATTGAAGCGGACGCTGCCAAGCTTCTGGGCGCCGGCATCGCCATCGGCTTGGGACTGATTGGGCCTGGAATCGGGATCGGCATCCTGGGCGCCGCAGCTATGAGCGCCATTGGCCGCAATCCCGAAGCCACCGGCAACATCCAGACCAACATGATTCTCGGCATTGCGTTCGCCGAGGCGCTGGGCATTTATGCCTTGGTGGCCGCAATTATGATCGGCTTCATTTTCTAGCACGACAAAAAAGAGGACGATATGTTTGAGACGTTGGGAATCCATTTCCCAAGCCTGCTCATCTACCTCGTCAACTTCCTGCTGGTCCTGGGGCTGCTGTTCCTGTTCGCGTACAAGCCCATTCTGCGGCTCATGGACCAGCGGGCCGACCGCATCCGGGAAAGCTTGGAAGCTTCGGAGCGTGCTCGCGAAGAGGCGGCCAGCTCCCAGGCAGCAGTCGAGGAGCAGTTGGTGGAGGCCCGCAGGGAGGGTCAGCGCATTGTAGAGCAGGCCCGCGAGTCTGCGGAACGGTTTCGCTCCGAGGAGATGGACCGGGCTCGCAACGAGGCGGAGAACTTCGTGGAGAGGGCCCGCGCCGACATTCAGAGGGAGCGGGACGTGGTCATCGAGGAAGTACGGGCCAGCTTCGGCGACTTGGCAATGACAGCCGCCGAGCGGGTTGTGCGCAGATCCCTCGACAGGCAGGCCCACGAGGAACTGATAACCCAAGTGCTGGAAGAAGGCGAAAGCCTGCGAAGGGGTTAGCTGACCGATGGCCCGACAGGTATCAGGGAAACGGTATGGTCAAGCCGTCTTCGAATTGGCTCAGGATCAGGACCGCACCGTCCTGTGGGGCCAGGATCTCGCGCTGGTTGCCGAGGCATTCGAGGACGCCGACTTCAACGCGCTTCTGAAGCACGCCGGTGTATCTGCCGAGGACAAAAGAAACGCGGTCGATACGGTGCTGGGCGGGGTCGATCCGATGGTGCGGAATATGCTTAACCTGCTCGTTGCCAGGGGCTTGGTGGACGCCATCCCGGGCGCTTGCCAGGAGTATGCCGAACTGCTGGACAGGCAGGAAGGGCGGCAGCGAGTCGAGGTAACCACCGCCGTACCGCTGGAGCCTTCTGAGGTCGAGCGCATCACCAGCTTTATCTCAGGTCTGATCGGTCGCGAAGTGGTCGTGACCGCCCGGGTGGACGAGGACATCCTCGGTGGCCTGGTGATCCAAATCGGGGACCGGCTGCTGGATGGAAGCGCACGGGCCAGGCTGGATGGCCTGCGGGAGCGCTTGTCACTCGGCATCCGTTGATGCTAAGGGGCGACTGTGATGCCCCTACCGGTACGATCTGCCGGGCTTGAACCGACCAACGCCAAGTCGTTGGTGTTCCATGTCATTTACGGGTCCCCGCTATCCGCGACAGGGTCTCGGGGGCTATACTCAATACCATAGCTGAAACCAGTTGACTCAGACGGGAAGGAGATCCGGTCATGGCAACCAGGGGACAGGACATTGTTTCGCTGATCAAGCGCCAAATCGAGGAATTCGGTGGCGACCTGGCCCTGGTGGATGTTGGTACCGTGGTCCAAGTGGGCGACGGCATCGCCAGCATTCAGGGTCTTCAGGGCGTCCGGTCCAACGAGCTGCTGGATTTCGGTAACGACATACTCGGCCTGGCCCTTAACCTAGAAGCGGACTTGGTGGGCGCCGCCATCTTGGGCGATCCCAACGCGGTCAAGGAAGGGGATCGGGTGCGTTCCACTGGACGCATCATTGAAGTGCCGGTTGGTGAAGGACTAATGGGGCGCGTCGTAGACCCCTTGGGTCGGCCATTGGATGGCAGGGGGTCTGTCAGCACAAGCGGCAGCCGATCCGCTGAGACCGTAGCACCAAACGTAGTGGTTCGGCAGTCCGTAAACACGCCGGTCCAGACCGGCATCAAGGCCATCGACTCCATGATTCCCATCGGACGCGGCCAACGGGAATTGATTATCGGCGACCGCTCAACGGGCAAGACTGCTATTGCCATCGATACCATCATCAACCAGAAGGGCGGCGACCTTATCTGCATCTACGTCGCCATCGGGCAGAAGCAAGGCAAGGTGGCACAGGTTGTAAGTTCGCTTGAAGAAGCCGACGCCATGGGGCACACAATCGTGGTTACTGCCGGAGCGTCGGACTCCGCCCCCCTACAGTACCTGGCGCCCTACGCTGGGTGCGCCATGGGCGAATACTTCATGGAACAGGGGAAGGATGTTCTGGTCGTATACGACGACTTGACCAAGCATGCTTGGGCCTACCGCCAGATGTCTCTACTACTTCGTCGGCCCGCCGGCCGCGAAGCGTACCCCGGCGACGTGTTCTACCTTCACAGTCGCCTACTGGAAAGGTCAGCGCGCTTGGACGAGGAACACGGCGGTGGCTCGATCACGGCCCTGCCAATCATCGAGACGCAGGCCGGTGACGTGTCGGCATACATTCCCACCAACGTGATTTCTATTACCGACGGCCAAATCTACCTGGAACCGGAGTTGTTTAACGCCGGAATCCGCCCGGCTGTGAACGTGGGTCTTTCAGTCTCGCGCGTAGGCGGAGCCGCCCAGACGCGAGCCATCCGCAAGGTGGCCGGTCGTCTTCGCTTGGATCTCGCCCAGTACCGCGAGTTGGCGACATTCGCCCAGTTCGGAACCGCCGATCTAGACGCGGCCACGCGGGCACAGTTGGCGCGGGGTCAGTTGGCGACCGAGGTGCTCAAGCAGCCGCAATACGCACCTCTGCCTCTTGACCAGGAAGTGGTGATCCTCTTCGCGGTCAACTCGGGCGCGATGGAGGATGTTCCCTTGGAACGGACGGCGGCATTTGAACAGGGTCTGCTTAGCCACGTCTCCGCAAGCCATCCCGACATCTTGGAAAGCATCACGGAGACCAACGACATTACAGACGAGACCGAGGCCAAGCTGAGCGAAGCTATATCGGCCTACAAGTCCACTTTCGGGGCCTAGACCAATTACTATCGGCCAATCCTTCCACACGGTAAGGGTTGGGTAAAAGGCTCATAGTATGCCCAGCGTAAGAGACATTCGCCGTCGCATCCGTAGCGTGGAAAACACCGGAAAGGTTACCAATGCGATGTCCCTGATCGCGGCGTCAAAGATGCGCCGCGCCCAGAATGCCGTACTGCAGGGCAGACCATACGCCGAGAAGATACAAGACGTTATTGCTCACCTTGCCGCCCAGCCCGCCGATGACGTGTCGGCGTCCCAGCCACTCCTGCGGATGCGCCCCGTCGAGCGTATCGCGGTACTCGTTATCAGTCCCGACCGTGGGCTCTGCGGAGGCATGCACGCAAATCTGAACCGGAGAGTCGGCCAGTTCATACTGGACCAGGAAGTGCCGGTCCAGGCTGTCGCAGTCGGCAGGAAGGGGCGCGACTTCATGGTGCGCTCCGGCAGCGACCTGCAGGCGGTGTTCACCGACCTGGGTGAGACGCCGACACTGCTAGATACACTCGCTATATCCGACCTGCTGGTGAATTTGTACGCGAACGAGCAGGCCGACGAAGTGTACGTGGCATACACACGTTTCAATTCAACGCTTTCGCAGACGCCGGTCGTCGAGCGCCTGCTGCCGATCACTCCTTCGGAGTTGAGCGGGGCCGAACGTGTCGGCTACATCTACGAGCCGGATAACCTGTCTGTGCTGCGTAACTTGTTGCCCCGCTTCGTGGAAATGGAGGTCTACCACGCCTTGCTTGAATCCATCGCCAGCGAGCAGTCGGCGCGGATGGTCGCTATGCGCAACGCCACTGACAACGCCAAGCAACTCGGCGAGGACCTCACATTGGTGATGAACAAGCTCCGCCAGGAAAGCATCACCAACGAGTTGCTCGACCTGATCGGCGGCATGGCTGTGCTGGAAGGTTAGGCCTCGACCCTGCCTAAGGATCCTTAAATCGTAAGACAAATTCAGGAGGCCCCAATGGCCACCGGTAAAATCGTTCAGGTAATCGGTACCGTTGTCGACATCGAGTTTCCGGCTGATGAATTGCCCAATCTCTTCGACGCAGTCGAGGCGGACAACAACGGAGAGCGCCTCGTCTTGGAAGTCCAGCAGCACATCGGCAACAACTGGGTACGCTGCCTTGCCTTGGGAGCCACCGACGGACTGGCTCGTGGCGTTGATGTAAACGATACTGGTCAGCGCGTGTCGGTTCCAGTCGGTCCGGAAACCTTGGGGCGCCTGTTCGACGTTACAGGAACGCCTCTGGACAATCTGGGCCCGGTTGAAACCGCACAGCATTGGCCCATTCACCGCGATCCCCCGACCTTCGATAACCAGAGCTCCAGCGTCGAAATCCTTGAAACCGGGATCAAGGTCTTTGACCTCATCACGCCCTTCATGAAGGGAGGCAAAATTGGTGCCTACGGCGGTGCTGGCGTGGGCAAGACCGTGATCATTCAGGAGTTGATTCGCAATATCGGCGCAGTTCACCAGGGCGTGTCTGTGTTCGCGGGCGTGGGCGAACGCTCCCGCGAAGGCAACGACCTCTGGCACGAAATGCAAGACTCGGGCGTGCTCTCCAGCACCGTACTGGTATTCGGGCAGATGAACGAATCGCCCGGTGTGCGGGCACGCATCGGCCTCACCGGCCTGACCATGAGCGAGTATTTCCGGGACGAGCAGAACCAGGACGTGCTTCTGTTCGTGGACAACATTTACCGCTACATCCTGGCAGGCATGGAAGTGTCGGCTCTTCTCGGTCGGATGCCCTCGGCGGTGGGCTACCAACCAACCCTAAGCACCGAAATGGGTGCCCTCCAGGAGCGCATCACCTCAACACGTGGCGGTTCGATCACGTCGTTCCAAGCCATCTACGTACCTGCCGACGACTACACCGACCCAGGAATCGTGACCACCTTCGGCCACCTGGACGGCGTAGTGTCGCTTGAGCGGTCCCTGGCGGCGCAGGCGCTCTATCCAGCGGTGGACCCTCTGGCCAGCTATTCCCGCATTCTTGAGCCTCGCATCGTGGGCGAAGAGCACTACCAGTTGGCGCGCGGGGTCCAGCAGGTGCTTCAGCGCTATCGCGAACTGCAGGACATCATCGCCATTCTGGGCATCGAAGAACTGTCCGAAGAGGACAAGATGACAGTATTCCGTGCCAGAAAAATCCAGAGGTTCCTGACCCAACCGTTCTTCGTGGCGGAAACCTTCACAAGCCAGCCTGGGAAGTACGTGCCACTGCGGGAGACAGTGCGCGGCTTCCAGGAGATCCTGGATGGCACGCACGACGACCTGCCTGAACAAGCCTTCTACATGGTCGGCACCATCGACGAGGCGATAGAGAAAGCCGAGGGAATCCGGGCTCAGGGGTAGCCAGTCATGCCAATGATGCTGGAAATCACCACTGCCGAAAGGCAGGTATACGGCGAAGAAGTGGACATGGTCATCGCGCCCGGTATCGACGGACAGTTGGGCATCCTGCCCAAGCATGCCCCGCTGATGACGATGCTGCAACCTGGAGAGCTCACCATCCGCAAGGGTGGAGCCGATAGCTACTTCACCGTGACTGGCGGATTCATGGAAGTCTTGGGCGACCGGGTAATCATACTGGCCGATGCCTGCGAACACTCCGACGAAATCAACGAGGAGCGGGCGCAGGAAGCAATGCGCCGGGCCCAGGAACGTATATCCGGCCGGCCCGCTGACATGCAAATGCAGCGTGCACTCGCTTCCCTTCGCAGGGCCCAGGTTCGCCTGGATACGGTTCGACGGCGCCGGGCAAGAGGCGGAGGCCAGTTGCCACCTTCAGTGAGTAGTTCCGCAGGATAGAAAACAGCAAGGGTCCGCTGGTTGAACGCAATCCTCTCATTGCACTGAGAGGATTGTTTCATTCATCGATGGAACTGTTGATGTAGTAGGTCATCGACTGTAGGGACAGCACTGGGTCGATGTTGCGGATTCTCACGCCCTCTCGCACGTGGGGAATGATGGGAGCGTAATTGAGGATAGCCCGTACACCGCAGGCCACCAACTGGTCCACCACCTCCTGGGTGTGGGAGACCGGCACGGCCACAATGGCGATGCTTATATTGCGCTCTGTCACCACCCTTCGAAGGTCGTCCAGGGACTGGACGGTGAGGCCGCCCACGTCCTGTCCGATGACATCGTCGTTGATGTCAAAGGCGGCAACCAGGTGGAAACCGTCAGGCGTAAAACCGGGATAGTTGACAATGGCCCTCCCAAGGCGCCCAACGCCAACTACTGCCACATTCCAGTAGGCGTTAACTCCCAGGATCTGACGCAGGCGGTCCAGCAGATCGCGGACGCTGTATCCCCGTCCCTGCTTTCCGAACCGTCCGAAATACGACAAGTCTTTCCGGATTTGCGCGGGCGTGACCTGGAGTTTTTCCCCCAACTGCTGGGAGCTGACCACCATGATCCCGTCTTCCATCAGTCGGTTGAGGATGCGGAGGTACTGGGGAAGCCGACTCACCACTACTTCCGGCACTTCATTGCGAGCGTCTTCAGGGATAAACGGAGCGCCACCCATGGGCAGACTCAATCCTGTTGGAACTGATTCCATCACGCGTGGAATACGGCCTATGCAGGTATAATCTATAATGCCGTCCGACTCGGGGTCAATGGAATAAACAATCAAGAGAACAAATTTTGTTCCAATATGCCTTCGTAAGCGAAGGCTTCAAGGAAGACGTTGCACATTGGAATTTGTCGCCTGACTCTGCACCTACCAGGAACGAACAGCCTCAAGGAGAAGCGCCAGATTGCTCGTTCCCTCACTGACCGGGTGCGCAATCGGTTCAACGTCGCAGTCGCCGAAGTCGCTGACACGGACCTGCGGCAGAGGCTCACGCTGGGCTTTTCATGCGTGAGCAACGAACGCGGTCACGCCGATGCCATGCTGTCAAACCTGCTTGATTTCGTCGAGCAGTCTCGCCTGGACGTAGAGGTAATCGACGTGCAGACGGAGATAGTCAGCGGGGTGTAGCAGTCCGTAAGTCGCCCGACGCCAGTGCGTCGCGAAACTCCAGCAATGCTTCGGCCATGACGTCGGCCGCGACGTGGTGGGCATTGTTATGGCGGGCGTCCGGCAGGGTCACGAACAGCTTGGGCTGGTTGGCCGCCTCGAAGAGCTTCAGGCCCTGCGAATGTGGCACTATGTCGTCCAACTCGCCGTGCAGGATTACCAACGGAGTGTGCACCCCAGAGATGAGAGCCACCGAGTTGTAGTGGTTGCGGACCGCCCAGCCGACAAGAGGCAGCGGCAAAGCCAACTTTGCCATGTCCCGGATTGAAGAGAAGGGCGCGACGAGAGCCATGCCAGCAGGAGCATGCGACGCTGCCAGTTCGATGGCAACCGCCGCGCCAAGGGAATGTCCGAAATAGACAATGCGGTCTGCGTCTATATCCGGCCTCTCTGCCAGATATCGCAGCGCGGCGCGGGCGTCCCGGTAGGTCCCGCGCTCGGATGGTATGCCTTCGCTGCGGCCGTAGCCACGGTAGTCGAATATGAACTGATGAACGCCCAAGAGGTGGTGCGCTCGCTCGAGTTGGCTGACTCGTGTCCCAAGGTTACCACCGTTGCCATGAAACCACAGCCACGCCTGAGTCTTGGAGCTGGCGATTTCGGCGGGAGCAGGGAGGAACCACCCGTTGAGTAATTCTCCATCCGACGCCGTGAATTGGACGTCCTCGTAGGGTAAGCCGACCTCTGCGGGTGTGCTTACAACTTCGGGTTCCGGAAAGAAAACAAACTTCTTTTCGGCCCATTTCCAGAACATTTCTGAAATTCAGAGGCCTATTGTGAAATGACGGCCTGGCCTCTGGTTCCCATCAATTCCAGCAGGCGTTGGGAAAAGTCGCGCTTGGTGAGCACGGCATCGCAACCAAGGGACCGAGCCTTACGCAAAGTGTCCGCATCCCCGTGCGGGCCATAGGCGATGATCGGGGTGGCAACACCATCACTACTGGTGGCCCCGCCGCCGGACTTCAAGGCGTTGGAAAGAATCGATACGCCCTCCACCCACGCTGCTTCATCCGCCTCCAGGTCCACCAAAGCCAAACTGACCTCACGGCCGGCGGTAGACTTCAACAAACCTGACGCCGAGTTCCCGTAGACTGCCTCCATACCGGAGCGAATGGCCGCTGATTCTATTCGCGGGATGAAAAACAGGTTACCCGTTAATACCAAGGCTACAGGAGGTCGGGCTTCGACATCGTCAGACTGCATCGTCATTTCAGCGCTCCGGCGGACCTCCGAAAGGAACCGCCATTTGGGACTGCGGATAGGAGGCCTGCTCTTCCCGTATTGTCTCCATGCGCCCTGCAATATCCCTGCGCTCAGGGTGTTCGGACTCGCATCCCGGACACCATATCAGCTGTTTGGATGAGAGCATCATGTTGTCCTTCTTAACCTGGACGGTCTCCACTTCCGTATCACAGACACTACACTTGCGGACAATACTAACCTGGTCAATTCCGGGCATCGTCTCTCTCCTCCTCTACTTCGTCTACCCCAATGAAGGCGCGGTCCGTGAGCACCCCATGTGCAGGACTATTCTTCAAGGCTCTCCGAGAGCAACTCCAGCACGTCTTTGGACTCCTTCTGGTCGGCCATCCCCTTTGACTGTATGCCTTCGGTCATCATCTGGAGGCAGAACGGGCAGGAAACCCCCACAGTCTGAGCGTTGGTTTCCAGAAAGTGGTCGGTGCGGGCGTGATTGACCCGCTCGCCCTGGCTTTCCTCGATCCACATGTGCCCGCCACCCGCGCCACAGCAGAAACCACGCTGTCGGCAGCGGCCCTCCATCTCCACCAGCTTGAGGCCCGGGATTGCACGCGCCACATTCCGAGGCTCGTCGTAAACTCCGTTGTGCCTGCCCAGAAAGCAGGAGTCGTGATAGGCGACGGTTACGTCCATCATCTTGACTGGCTTTATACGGCCTTCCCGAATCAAGCCGTCAACAAACTGGCTGTAATGCAGCACCTCAAAGTCGCCTCCCAACTGCGGGTACTCGTTTTTCATGGTATTGAAGCAGTGCGGGCATATCGTAACGACCTTCTTTACATTGTAGCTGTTCATGGTCTCAATGTTCTGGGCCGCCATAATCTGGAATAGGTACTCGTTGCCCATCCTACGTGCCGGGTCGCCGGTGCAGGTCTCCTCGTCACCCAGGATGGCGAAGTCCACCTTGGCCGACTTGAGCACTTTGACCATCGAACGGGCGACGGCCTGACTGCGCTGCTCCAGCGCCGGAGTGCAGCCCACCCAGAACAGCACCTCCGCTTCGGGGTTCTCCGCCAGTGTGGGCACATCCAACCCCTCGGCCCAGTCAGTCCGGGAGAACTGGGTTCCGCGCCATGGGTGGCCGCGCTGCTCCAGGCTGATCAGGGCGTTCATGGCCGTCTCAGGGGCGTTGGATTCCTCGAGCACCATATACCGGCGCATATCCATGATCGTCGGGACATGCTCCACGGTGACCGGACATTCCTCCATGCAGGCCCCGCAGTTCAGGCAATCCCAGATCGCAGCCTCGGGAATGGCGTTGTTCAGGATGGGCGAAGGCTCAGCGTGTTCGGGGTCCCGCGGGCCCTGGTGGCCGATCTCTACCATGTGGTCTTTGAGATTCTCGACTATGTGCATGGGAGATAGCAGCTTGCCGGTCACGTTGGCCGGGCAAACGTCGGAGCAGCGGCCACACACGGCGCAGGCGTAGCCGTCTAGGAGTTGCTTCCAAGTGAAGTCCTGCACACGGGAAGCGCCAAAGCGCTCGGCGTTCTCCAGGTCCATTGCTGGCAGCGCGCCCCGGGAGTCCAGGGTGCGGAAGAAGGCGTTGATGGGCGCTGCCACCATGTGCATGTGCTTGGAAAAGGGGATGTACACCGTAAAGAACAGGATTATGGCGAAGTGCACCCACCAGAAAAGCCCCTGCAAGACACTGGCAGCCGACTCTGTGATTCCCCAGTTGATGAACAGACCGCCGATCGCGCCACCGATGATGACGTCGGCCTCAGGACCCGTGCCGCCCTCTGCTACGTAGAAGCTGTGAGTTAGCAGTGTGGAGGCCATCAGTCCGGCGATCATACCGACGATGATGATGGCGTCGGGGTTTCTAGTCAGGTCGTAGCTGAGACGCCGGGGCTTCACCACCCATCGCCGAACCGCGGCCCAGATCAGCACCACCAACAGCACGGCAGCCAGAATGTCGAGGTAGCTGCTGTACACCATGGCGCCAGTCTCTGTCAGCAGCCATTCGGGGAAGGGCTTCCACACCGCGGCGGCAAAAATGAAGATGCCGTACGAAAGCATGAACGTGAGGAAGCCCCAGAAGATGGCGGCGTGGCCCAGACCGGCCCAGTCGCCGAAGGGGACGCGCTGCAGCACCTTCTTCTGCCCCAGGACAATGGCCATTGCGCCGGCAAGCCGCTCCATGGGGCGGTCGAAGCGGGCTTCGGCCCGGCCTTGCAACACCAAGCGGAACACCCGCTGGTAGATGGCGTAACCACCGGCGGCCAGTGCCAGTACGAACAGGACGTAAACACCCACCCAGATTGGGATGGGACCAATGTCGCCAGGAGGAACCAAGGCTTTACCCCTTTTTTCTTACAGGAACGTATCCGTCCTAGAAATCCGCTACCTGCGGGATCACCTCGCGGCCTAGCAGCTCGATCTGTTTCAGCACCTGCTCCTGGGGCATGCCGGGCCACTGCATTCGGAAAATCATCATGTTGACGTTCAGTTCTTCCGAGTAGCGTTTGAGTTCGGCCACAACATCATCGGGCGAACCGAGCAGAAAGCGGTCCCTCGCCAGATCCTGGTATGGCACGTTGAAGGACTCCTCTCCGGGGAGGGCCTTGTCCTGCCCCCATGAGGCGTAGGCGGCGTACTTCCCTTCGAGGTAGGGCTGGCTCTCGATGTATGCGGTTTCCCGGTCGGCGGCCACGTACATCTCCCGCATCATGGGCAAGTCGGCGGGAACCGGGTTTCCGAAGTGATCCAGCGCGTCGGTGTAACGGCCCCATTGGTCAGCGACCATTGATACCGTCGCGTGGGGGTTGATAAGCCACGGATACCCCCACCGGGCGGCTCGTCTGATGGCGACGTCATTGTTGGCGGCCACCCAGATCGGCGGGTGGGGCAGCTGCACCGGCCGGTTGGCAAGCTTGGTCTTCGGGATAGTGTAGTACTTGCCCTCGTACTCCATCTCGTCCTCGACCCAGAGCCGCTTGATGATTTCCAACGACTCGTTCATCCGGCCGACACGTTCTTCGCGTTTCACGCCGAAGGCGGTGTATTCCTCCTCGCGGTAGCCGAGGCCGATGCCAAACACGAATCGTCCACCAGTGATGCAGTCAAGGGTGGCAATGCTCTCGGCCAGCTCCACGGGGTTGTGCAGGGGCAAAAGCAGCACCGTTGCGGCCACTTGCATATCGCCCGACTCCGCCGCCAGGCGGGAAAGGAGCGGGAACACGGCGCTCATCTGGTATGGCGCGGCCAGGTAGTGCTGACCTGTTGCGATCAAGCTGAAACCTGCATCGCGGGCGGCTGCAACCTGCTCCACGCTCTCCTGTATTTTTTGCGGCATGGACTCGCCGGGCAGGTACTGGTTGGTTACGAAGAATCCAAGTTTCACGATGGCTCCTTGAGAAAGGCGACCCTACAGGCGGCCTCTGCATTATTGGCACACTATTGTATAACAGATTCAGCCTCAGCGAGTGAGCGATGCGGGGCGTCATTTGCCCTGTCCAGTTGCCAGTCCGCACTCAAGCCGCTACATTCTCTTCGAATGATGACCTAATCCCAAGGTTGGAGTAACGCTGATGAAAATTGCAAGGTTTCGCTACAACGGCCACACGGCCCATGGCGTGGTCGAGGGCAACGAAGTCGTTGAAATCCAGGGGGACATCTTCTCGGAGTTCGAGGCCTCCGGGGAAAGGCGCAAGCTGGAGGACGTGGAACTGCTGGCGCCCACTGACCCAAAGGAAATCTGGGCGCCGGGGCTGAATTTCGCCAACCACCTGGAGTTCGCCGCCGGTGTTCTGGGCGACGAGGACCCGCAGGTGCCGGAACACCCGGAGCCATGGATCAAGGCCCGCAACTCGCTGACCGGAACAGGACAGGACATAGTGTTGCCCCACGACACGGCGGGCGAAGTGCACTACGAGGGGGAAGCAGTGGCGGTAATCGGGAAGCCCTGCCGCCGCGTCAGCCCACAGGAGGCCGGCAAATATATCTTCGGCTACACCTGCGGCAACGATGTGTCGGAGCGGGCATGGCAGAAGGACGACTGGACCTTCTGGCGAGCCAAGGGAGCGGACACCTTCGCGCCGGTGGGGCCGTGGATCGAGACCGAAATCAACCCGCAGGCGCTGGAGATGATCGTGCGGCTGAACGGCGAGGAGGTACAGCACGGCTACACCGAAGAGATGCTGTTCACCTTCTCCGAGATAGTCAGCTACATCAGCCAGCAGATAACCATGCAGCCCGGAGACCTCGTCTTCTCGGGGTCCACCGGTGTAACGGTCGCTCTGAAAGACGGGGACCTAGTGGAAGTTGAGATACCGGGCATCGGCGTGCTGTCCAACCCGGTGGTGCTGGAGAAGGCGTAGCCCCGTTCACAGGCTGACGACGGCGCGGGCCCGGGCAACGGGCTCGCCCCGGTCATTCTCGACGGCAACGGCACATTCTACGAGCCGCCTTCCGTCCACTGACCGCTTGTCGACCACGCCGCCGGAGAGGCTGATGGTGTCGTTGGCGCGCACGGGCTGCAAGTGTTCCATGTCCAGGATGCTGTCCTCCGAGTCAAGGCGCTCCTGGGGGAAGCCCTTACTCAGCAGCTCGTTGACGTAGCCTTCGACCGTCTTCAAGGGCAGGGCTTCGGGCAGCGGGCCATCGCCGTCTTCGTCCGCTTCGCCGTGCAGGGATGCGTACCGCTGGATGCTATCCTCAGTCTCCCACTTGATGAGGACGGGCAGAGTGTCGCCGACGGCGACGTTATCGAAGTCGACGGTCATAGACCATAGCCTTGACATGCAGCACCCCTTCGATCGGCGTGGGCCTCTTCCTTCGAGGCTAGCACCGCGGACCTTCGCTGGCAATGATGGCTGGAAACCGATGAGCTATTACGTTAACCTGTTGGCGAAATTCGACGCGCTTACTTCAAAGCAGCAAGGGCAGGAATGATGGCGGACTCTGTGATGGAAGAACCATTCAACCGGGCGATGGTGATCATGGCCCACGCCGACGACATGGAGTGGACCTGCGCAGCGACGCTGGCCAAGCTATGCGCCGAAGGTTGGGACGTGGTGCTGGTGCTCTGCACCGACGGTTCCAAGGGCAGCGACGACCCGGAGATGACGTCGGAGCGTCTTGCGAAGATCCGGGCGGAAGAGCAGAAAGAGTCGGCACGCATCCTAGGCCTCAAGGACGTGGTGTTCCTGGGCTACCCCGACTCATATCTGGAACCCACGCTTCAGCTGCGGAAGGACCTGGCGCGGGAAATACGCCGGCACCGTCCCGACATCGTTATCACCGAGCCGCCGACACGGGACATCGACAGCCGTTACTACGGCAGCCACCCCGACCACCTGGCCACCGGCGAGGCGGCTCTGGCGGCCGTGTTTCCCACGGCCCGCGACCGCCTGACCTTTCCAGAACTGCTGGAGGAAGGACTGGAACCGCACAAGGTTCGGGAGGTCTGGATAGTCGGCGGGCTGGAAGGCTCGGACCGATTCGTCGATGTGGACGGGTTCATGGATACCGCAATTGAAGCACTGCAGGCTCACAGGTCGCAGGTGTCGCCGGAGGCCGCGGAAGAGTATTTCCCAATGGGCAGGGCAGATACGGCCGCCAAGGTTGGCCTCAAGTACGCGGAGGCCTTCAAGACCATCAAATACCACTGACGTGTTGACGTCTTAGGGGCGCACAGACGTGCGCCCCTGCCCTTCGCCGCTACCTGAAGGTGCAAGACCACCGTTAGGCAGGCTTGCGGGCGGTGACCTTGAAGCTGGCGGTGTTGGTGTAGGTGGACCGCTCCTCTTCGCTCCAGAACTCGAAGCCATCGCCGCCAATCTCGATATCCTCGAAACCGGCACGGCGCAGTCGGTCGATGTAGACCTCGTGGTACTCTGCGCCGGCGGCGCAGGACACCCAGCTATCTGCGTCGGTGGCGGCCGGACCCTCGGCGGACAGGGCAAGCACATCGGACAAGTGGATGCGGCCACCCGGCGCCAGCACGCGGAAGCTCTCGTTGAAGACGGCGTCCTTGTCGGGGCACAGGCAGACCACGCAGTTGGATATGATGACGTCGAAAGAGTCGCTGGGCAGGGGCATGGCCTCCATCTCGCCCTGTACGAACTCCACGTTGGTCAGGCCGAGGTTCGCCTGGTTCTTGCGGGCCAGTTCCAGCATGGACGGCGTCATGTCGAGGCCGGTAACGTGCCCTGTCTCGCCCACCTGCTGGGCCGACAGGAAGCAGTCGATGCCGCCGCCGGAGCCAAGGTCCAACACCCGCTCTCCGGGTTGCAGTCCGGCCAGGGCGGTGGGGTTGCCGCAGCCGGCCGAGGCCGCGATGGACTCAGCGGGCAGTCCGGCAAGCTGCCCCTCGTTGTACAGGCGCAGGGCGTGTTCGAGGTCTTCGGGGCCGCAACAGGCGGCGTCTGACGGGCCGCAGCCACAACTGTCGTAGTGTTCGTCAGCCCCGTGTTCCGCAACCGGGCTCAGTTCGATAACGCGCTGCGCCCTGGCGCCGTATCGTTCACGTACCAGTTCTTTGATGTCGTCCTGATTGATGGCCATTACCACTCTCCTCGTTTTAGACTACCAACATCGCAAGGTTGTCTTCTTTTCTATCTTGGCGCTGGGGTGAGGGCCTGCGCCACGCAGTCTTGAATGGCAGGGAGCATTCGCTCCCAGACCCGGGCGGCGGAACGGAATGCCTCTTCCCCGGAAGGGGTGAGCCAGCAGACACGCCGCTGACGGCCCTGGTGCTCCTCCATCCGGCTATCCACGTAGCCGTTGTCCTGGAGCTCCTTCATCGTCGAATACACCATGGCCTCGGTGGGCTCGCAGCATCCTTGGCAGGCGTCCTTGATGGCCTGATTGACTGCGTAGCCGTGAAGCGGACCCTTGGCCAACTGGGAAAGTAGCAGGAAGCGGCACAGGCTTCTCTTGACAAGGTTCTCCCAATATTCTTCGCCCGTCATCTCGCTCATAACCATCCGAATTACCCAATCGCATTTACTAAACAGCATTTAGTATAGTCTGGTCACTGGGGCCTGGCAAGACCCTTGAGAAAGGGGCGGCTGTGGTAGAATGACGCCGGTCTCCCAGATGCCGAAAGGGGTGCTTTTCGATGAAAGTTTCCGGCTATCAAACGCGCCTGCTGCACACGCCTGCCGACGACCCGCTGGCCAACAGCCTGCCCGACACGGGCCGACAGAGGGCCTTCGTCACGCTCGAGATGACCACGGACGAGGGAGTCGAAGGCGTAGGCGTGACCTTTGTCCCCGCACTGTCGGCAAGCCCGGTGGCCGGAGCGCTGCGGATGTCGGTGGACGCGCTGGCCGAGATGACCATCGGCGAGGACCCGATGGAGATCGAGGGCATCGTGGCCAGGCTGCAGGAAGCCACCTCGGGCGCAGGACCGGGCGGGTTGCTGACGATGGCGCTTGCTGCCGTGGATATGGCCCTGTGGGACATCAAGGGCAAGGCCCTCGGGCAGACGGTGGCGTCGCTGCTGGGCGGCTACCGCAAGAGTGTGCCCACCTACGCCAGCGGCGCGCTGATGCGGCCGGTGAACGTGGAGCGGCTGGCAGAGATAGGCCCAATGCTGGTGGAAAAGGGCTTCCGGCAGATGAAGACCCAGATGGGCGCGGAGGCGCTGGCCAGTCGCGAGGTCGACCGCATCCGCACGCTGCGGGACGCGGTGGGCGACGACATCGACCTGATGTGCGACATCAACCAGCTGTGGAGCGTGAATCGGGCCATCGACGTGGGTCGACAGGTCGAGGACTATCACCTCTTCTGGCTGGAGGATGTGGTGGCCCACGACGACTACCAAGGGATGGCCAAAGTGTCTGACGCTCTGTACACGCCCATCTGCTCTGGCGAGTACGTCTACGGGGTCAACCCCTTCCGGCAACTGATCGAGAACGAGTCGGTGGACATCGTGATGATCGACCTGCTGCGTGTGGGCGGCATCACGCCCTGGCGCAAGGTGGCGGCGATGGCGGAGGCCTTCAACCTGCCGGTGGTATCGCACCTGGTGCCGGAGGTCCACATCCAGCTCATGGCTTCCATACCCAACGGCCTGACGGTGGAGTACATGCCTTGGTCGCTGCGGCTGTGGGAAGAAACTCCGGCCTTCGTGGACGGCTGCCTGGAGGTGCCGGACAAGCCGGGCCTCGGGCTGGCCTTCGACCAGGACGCGCTGCGGCACTACGCGGTGGCATAGGCCACGTCGCGAAATAGCCCGAATACAACCTGAATACAATAAGCCTGAATACAATAAGAGAGAGGGAACGATATGGTTGCTCAACTGCGGACTTACACCATCAACCGGGGCATGATGGACTCCTGGCTCAAGGTGTTCGACGAAGAGATTCGGCCAATTCACGACAAGATCGGGATGCCGATTTCAGCGACGTTCGTCAATGCCGACCGCAACGAGTTCATCTGGATTCGCAACTTCAGCAGCGCCGAAGAGATTCCGGAGAAGGAAGCGGCCTACTTCGGCTCGGACGAGCGTAAGGCCCTGGGCGACAAGCCGACCAGCCACATCGCCAAGATCGAGGTCAAGGTGATCGAGACCGTGCTGCAGCCCGCCGGCGTCGCTTAGCAAGTCCGACCGTACCAAGAATTCAGAGGGCCGGGCGATTGTCCGGCCCTTTGCTTTTCAGGTGGGCTTGCGCATCTCGACGTGGAGGATGCCGGCCTCCATGAAGGTGTCGCCGTGTTCGGTGTAGCCGTGGGCGGCGTAGAAGGCCTTGACGTAGTCCTGCGCGTGGAGGACGACTTCGGTTGCGCCCTGGGAGCGGGCCTCGTCTTCGAGGAAGCGCAGGACCAAGCCTCCGACGCCACGGCGACGGTGCGTCTGCTCGACGGCCATGCGGCCGATGTGGGCCCCGCCGTCCTCGAAGTACATCCGGCCGGTGGCAATGGCTTCGCCGCCCTCGATGGCGATGGCGTGGGTGGCTACGGCATCGTACTCGTCGAGCTCGATTTCCGCCGGGACGGACTGCTCATCGACGAAGACACGGAATCGGATTCCCACCGCCGCTTCCATGTCCTCTTCGGTTTCCACGAGCCTGATGGTTATGTTGGTCATGTTGGCATTCCAGCATGGGCGGGGATTAACCCTCGCCCTAACCCTCTCCGTGAAGGAGAGGGGGGTTCTTAGAAGACGATGACGCCGCGGCCGATTTCGCCCTTGTCCATGTCGTCGTAGGCCTCGTTGATCTGGTCGAGGGTGTAGCGGCGGACGACGAGGTCGTCGAGGTTCAGCTTGCCAGCGTGGTAGAGGTCGGTGAACCTGGGCATGTCGACGCGGGCGTGGGTGGAGCCGTAGTAGGTGCCACGGACAGTCTTTTCCATCCGGACCATGTCCACGGCGTTCAGGGGAGCCTCGGCGCCGAAGGGGGCGATGCCCACGAGAGTGCAGACGCCGGACTTGCCGGTCATGTCGTAGGCGTTCTTGATGGTCTGGGCCGCGCCCACCACCTCGAAGGTGAAGTCTGCGCCCTTGCCTCCGGTGATTTCCTTCACGCGCTCCACGGGGTCGCCGTCGGAGGCGTTGACCGTGTGGGTTGCGCCGAACTTCATGGCGAATTCAAGCTGGCTCTCGCGCAAGTCAACGGCGATGATGCGGGTGGCGTTGGCGAGGGCCGCGCCCATGATGACGTTGATGCCGACGCCGCCGCAGCCGACCACGGCGACGGTACTGCCGGGGGTTACCTTCGCGCTGTTGATGACCGCGCCCACGCCGGTGGGGACGCAGCAGCCGATGAGGGCGGCTTGGGGCATGGGCGTGGGCATATCGATGGGCACGCAGCCCATCTCGGGGACAACGGCATACTCGGCGAAGCAGGCGACCTTTCCCATGTGATGGATGCGCTGGTCACCCTTGTGGAGGCGCTGGGTGCCGTCCATCATGTTGGGGCCGGTGGCCATGTGGTTGTCGCAGACCTGGGAGTTGCCAGATAAGCAGGAATTGCAGCGTCCACAGGCGGGCACGAAGGACAGTATCACCTGCTGGCCGGGGCGGACGGAGGTGACGCCGGGGCCGACGGCCTGGACGGTGCCAGCGCCCTCGTGGCCCAGGACCACGGGCAGCGCGATGGGGGCGTCGCCGTGCATGAAGTGGCGGTCGCTGCGGCAGATGCCGGCGGCGCCGATTTTCACCAGGACCTCGCCCTCTTTGGGGTCGTCCAGCTCGACTTCTTCTATGACAAGGGGCGTCTTCGGTTCGTAGAGTACGGCAGCCTTCAAAGCGGGACTCCTACTTCAAGTTTTTGCAGGAAAGGGACAAAAGCGCGTCATTTGAGACACAAAAGCGCTGTCTATATTCCAACGCGCCGACGGCGGTGTCAATCAGACCACTCCCAAATTGGCCCCACCGCAAGTCCTTCGCTAGTGCCGATTCCAACGTGCAGGATTCAAATAATGAACGCATCCAACGGACCTGCTTCCGAAAATTACAGATACCCAGCCAAATGCGGTCATTTCCGGACATCACCTCCGGTTGTGGCCAGTCGAGGGGCCCGGGGTGCCCGCACTCGGAGCGACATCCCGAATACCTGTCCATCAACATCGTCGGAGCTAGCCGCGAAGGAAAGCAAGGCTCCAGTGTCACCGGGCAGCGCTCCTATTAGGATGGTCCGGACAATCGCGTGTCCTTGGATTGAGGCGTTCATCTTATTCCGAAGCATCTCATTCGGGGAGCAGCATTGGCCGAAATCCCATGCCATTGAGAGGGTGGAAGTCAGGAGTCCAGTCTCATTCTCCGAGGGGCCTCTCGTGTGACGTGTCCAATTGTGTAAAGTTGTGTACAAAACCCGATCATTCAGGTCCTTAATTGAGACCGGCCAATGGGGTGATTGAGAGCACCAAACAGGCGGTTCGGGGTATTCTTGTCAAGAACAATTGTACGATTAATGAATCCCCGAGGCAAGTGGCATACCTGCAGGTGGAGTCCCGAAAGCAAGCACTCACGTCATGCGGCTTCAGGTGCCGCCGTCGTCTTCCTCGCGGCGGCGCTGTAGCTGTTCCTCGAGGCGTCGCAGGGACTGTTGGGTGGCGCGGAGCTCGCTGAGCAGGGAGTCGGCCGTGGGGGCCCGCTCGAGCTCGCGTAGGCGTTCCTGCTTGGCCTCGTCGAGGTTGTTGATGACCACGGCGATGAACAGGTTGATGACGACGAAGGTGCCCAGCACGACGAAGCTCACGAAGTACATCCAGGTCAGCGGGTGGTACTCCATCGCCTTGTACATGATGTCGGTCCAGTCCTCCAGCGTCACGACGCGGAACAGACTCAGGAGGGAGATGCCGAGGTTGCGCCAGTGCTCGGGGTCGTGCTCGTGGAAGAGCTGGAAACCGATGATCGCGTAAACGTACACGATCAGGCTCATCAGGACGACGATGTGGAGCATGCTGGGGATGGAGCGCACCAGCGTCGCGACGATGAGGCGGAGTTCCTGCACCGCCGAGACAAGTCGCAGAAGACGCAGCAGCCGGGCCATGCGGGCGACGATGGCAAAGCCGCCGGTGGCCGGAACGAGGGCGAGCACGATGATGGCAAAGTCGAAGACATTCCAGCCGTCCGTGAAATACCGGTAGGGCCGGGGCCACTGGGCGAACATCTTGAGGGCCGCTTCGATGATGAAAATGATCAGGGTAACGAGGTAGCCCAGCATGATCCAGCTGTGGTAGTGCTCCATCACCCAGGACAGGGTTTCCAGGCCGACGAGGACCGCGTTGGCCAGGATGAGGGCGACAATGAAATATTCGAACTTGTGGGACTTGGTCAGCCGGTGCGTGGAGTCCCTCATCTTGTCAAGCATGGCGCGGAGTAAGTTACCTCTCGCAGTCCGGAATGAAGCTAGTCGTCCAGTTTTTCAAGGGGAGCGAAGCTGAGGAGAAGGCGTTTTGCTCCAACGCCGCGGGAGAACTCTACAGTGACCTCGACGTCGGAGGATGTGGGTTCCCAAGCGGTGACCACGCCCTCGCCGAAAGCGCGATGGCGGACGGTGTCGCCCACACGCAGGGACGGGAGCTGTGGAGGAGCGGCAGCAGCGGCGGCCAGCACGGCGGCACGGATGGAAGCACCCCGGCCGGGCTCGGGAGCGGAGGCGGCACGTGATTGGGACAGCGTGGTCGAGGAGACCAGGTCTTCGGGTATCTCGCGTAGGAAACGGGAGGCAATGGCCGGGCCGCCGCCGGTGCCGTTGCGGAAGCCGCGGCGGAAGGCCCGCAGGAGGTAGAGCTTCTGCCGGGCACGGGTCATGCCCACGTAGCAGAGGCGGCGCTCTTCCTCGAGCTGTTCGGCGCTGTCCATTGAGCGGCTGTGGGGCAAGATGCCCTCCTCGAGCCCGACGATGAAAACGACGGGAAACTCCAGTCCCTTGGCCTGGTGCAGGGTAATGAGGGTCAGCGAGTCCTCGGCGTCCTCGTACTCGTCGACCTGGGAGACGAGGGCAGTGCGTTCGAGCAGGGCGGCGAGGCCGTCGGGAGGTTCTTCGGCGTTGAACTCGTTGGCAAGGTCGCGGAAGGCGAGCACGTTCTCCCAGCGTTCCTCGGGGCGGTCGTCGCTTTCCCGTATGTGCTTTCTCAACCCAGACTCTTCCAGGGCGAGGTCGATGAGCTTGACGATTTCGATTTCCTGGCTGAGGGCCGTCAGCCGGTCGATGGTGGCAGTGAACTTTGCCACCGATGCGGCAGCGCGGGTCGAGAGGCCAGCGGGACAGGGCCCGCGGACGGCGTGGGCCGCGGCGACCGCCTGCGCGGCCTGGTACATGGAAGTGCCCTGCGACGCGGCGAGGTCGCCGAGCTGCTGCAGGGACTTTGCGCCGAGACCGCGGGGCGGCACGTTGATGACGCGGGAGAGATTGACGTCGTCCTGCGGATTGTAGAGCAGGCGAAGGTAGGCGGCGAGGTCCTTGATTTCCTTCCGCTGGTAGAAGCGGGTGCCGCCGACGAGACGGTACTTCATGCCCTGGCTGAGGCAGGCTTCCTCTAGGGCGCGGGATTGGGCGTTGACGCGGTACATCACGGCGCAGTCGCCGAGCTTGAAGTTCTCCTCGCGGGCGAGACGGCCGATTTCACCGATGACCTTACCGGCCTCCTCGTCATCGTCGTAGGCTTCGGTGAACTGCACCTGCTCGCCGGTGGAGTTCTCGGTGAACAGTTTGTGGTCGAGGCGCTGACCGTTGGTGGCGATGAGGCTCTTGGCGGCGTCGAGGATGTTGGCGGTGGAGCGGTAGTTCTGTCCCAGCGAGATGACGCGGGCGCGGGGGTAATCGGCGCGGAAGTTGAGGATGTTGCGGACATCGGCGCTGCGCCAGGAGTAAATGGACTGGTCGGGGTCGCCAACGACGCAGAAGTTCTGGTGGACCTGGGCAAGCTGCCGGGACAGTTGGTACTGGGAGACGTTGGTGTCCTGGAACTCGTCGACCATCAGGTAGGTGTAGCGCTGCTGGTAACGCTGCAGGACGGCGGGGAAGTCGCGGAAGAGCTGCACGGTGCGCAGCAGCAGGTCGTCGAAGTCTAGGGCGTTGTTGCGGGCGAGAATCTCCTCGTAATGGCGGTAGACGCGGGCGCAGACTTCCTGGAAGTAATCACCGGTGGCCTGCCGGGCCATGCCCTGGGAGTCGAGCAGCGTGCTCTTGGCCTTGGAGATGGTGGCCAGGACGGCGCGGGGCGGATAGCGCTTGGGGTCGTAGTCCGCCATCTCGAGGCTCTTGCGGATGGCGGACATCTGGTCGTCGTCGTCGAAAATCGAATAGTTGGGAGAGATGCCGAGGTGCTCGGCCTCCCGTCGCAGCAGGCGGGCGCAGAAGGAGTGGAAGGTGCCGACGGTGAGGGCGTCGCTGCGAAAGCCAACGAGGCGGGAGAGGCGGTCGCGCATCTCCCTTGCGGCCTTGTTGGTGAAGGTCATGGCGAGGATGCTGTGGGGAGTGACGCCGTGAACCTCCACGAGGTAGGCGATGCGGTGGGTGATGACGCGGGTCTTCCCGCTGCCGGGGCCGGCCACGATGAGCAGCGGCCCGTCGACGGCTTCGACGGCTTCGCGCTGGGCCGGGTTCAGTCCCTCAAGCAGGTTGCGCGCTTCGGCAGGCTCAGGATGAGTCATCAATTGCGGACTCCCTCAAAATCGTCCCGCGTTATGTTACCAATTTTTGCACACAAGAAAATAGCGCGCCGCGGTATACGACGCGCCGTTCGATGACGACCGCTTCGGCTAGGCGAGGGCGGCGGCGACTTCACCGCTGTCGGAGATGGTGGACAGGAAGGGCAGCGCTACGGTCAGGGACGCGTCGTGGGCTTCCTGGTTCACGGAGGCGCAGCAGTCGCCGACGATTACGACGTCATAGCCGCGGTCGCTGGCCTCGCGGGCGGTGCCCTCGACGACGAAGTTGGTGGCGACGCCGGCCAGGAGCAGGGTGCCGATGCGCTTGTTCTTGAGGATGGGCTCGAGGTCGGAGGCCATGAAGGCCGACACGCCGCGCTTGGTCACCACCGGCTCGCCCTCCTGGGGAGCGACGGCGTCGTGGATGCTGGCGCCCCAGGTGCCCTCGACGAGGGCGTTTGCGCCGTGGAGGCCCTGCCAGAGGCCGGCGTTGGCCGGGCGCTCGGGGTAGCCGGGGCGGAACTTGA
Organism: Dehalococcoidia bacterium; assembly: GCA_963667415.1. GTDB lineage: Bacteria > Chloroflexota > Dehalococcoidia > Lucifugimonadales > UBA3495 > VXOI01. The sequence goes on from OY763410.1 coordinate 3,466,237, forward strand.
CGGAGACGTAGATTACCAGCACGCCGGCGTTGCGGGCAGCGGTGAGCAGGGCGGCCGTCTTGCCCAGGACGTCGTTGTCCTTCACCATCTGGGCGAAGCCGAAGTCCTTGAATGCGCCTTCCTCGTGAACGATGTCGTTTTCGAAGTCCATTGCCAGCAGGGCGGTATGCCCGGGGTTCAGTTCAAGAGCCATGTCGTCCTCCACTCCCTGGCGGGAGACGGTTTTTTTGCGAAAGACCGGGGCCATTATAATACGCGGCGCTGCCCGGCAAGGGGTAGCGTCAGTCCGGATTGCGGCTTCGTCCCGGCTGGCGTTCAGCCTCCGTTCAGCCTCAATGAGAGCGGAATGTTATAATGGGGAATCAGCGTGCCCTGTCGGAAATCGTCGCACACTCAAGGCTGTGAAGCGCTCCGAAGACCGAAGGGCAGGCAGTGGGAAGGCCCTCGCCTTCTTCCGCTTCAAGCAGACTAAGGAAGGACAATGCAGAAGATCGAGCCCCAGAACCTGCGCACCCCCGGACCCACTCCCATCCCTGACGATATCGTTGAAGCCATGGGCAACCCGATGATCAATCACCGGGGCCCCGAATTCGACGAACTGATCACCAAGTGCACGGAACAACTCAAGCAGGTCTTCATGACCACGAATGACCTGTTCATCCTCACAGCGTCCGGCACCGGCGCGCTGGAGGCTTCCCTCGTCAACACGCTGTCTCCCGGAGACAAGGTGGTGGCCGCGACGGCCGGCTCGTTTGGCGACCGGTTCATCGACATGGCCGACGCTTTCGGGGCCGACGTAACCCGCCTGGACTTCGAGTGGGGCGAGCCCATCGACCCCGACGCCGTCCGGCAGGCGCTGAAGGACAACCCGGACGTCAAGGCGGTGATGATCACCCACAACGAGACGTCTACGGGAGTCACGCATCCGCTGGAAGAGATTGCCCGCATCGCCAAGCAGGAGTTCGGCAAGCTGCTGCTGGTCGACGCGGTCAGCAGCCTCGGTTGCCTGCCGCTGCCGGTGGACGCCTGGGACTGCGACCTGGTCGGGACGGCCTCGCAGAAGGGGTTCATGATCCCGCCGGGGCTGGCCTTCGTCAGCGTCAGTGAACGCGCATGGGAGGCGCAGAAGACGGCCACCATGCCCAAGTTCTACTTCGACCTCGAGGAAGCGAAGAAAACGCTGGAGCGCGGCCAGACGCCCTTCACCCCCAACGTGGCGGCGATGTATGGCCTGTCGCTTGGGCTGGACAAGATACTGGAAGAGGGTCTGGAAGGCGTTTTCGGCCGCCACGCCTCGATCGGGCAGATGACCCGAGACCGGGTGCGAGACCTGGGACTGGAACTGCTGGTGTCGGACGAGCGGTACGCGTCGAACACGGTCACGGCCGTAAAGATGCCGGAAGGAATCGACGGGCGCGCGCTGATGGGGCGGCTGCGGACGGAGAAGAACGTGGTGCTGGCAGGGGGTCAGGGCAAGCTCAGTACCAGCATCTTCCGCATCGGGCACCTCGGCCACGTGACCGAGGACGATATCGAAGAGGTCATCGCGGCGCTGAAGGAGCTCCTCCCGCAGGTGGGCTTCAGCGCAAACTAGACAAGGCAAAATCGGAGCGGCAGGTTTGTCTGTTTCTCAACTGGAACAGGCCATGGCCAACCTTCGGATTGGCTTGGCCGAGATGGAAAACAAAGAGTCGCAGCTGGACGCCCAGATAACGCAGTTCAGGCAGCAGTTGCGGCGCGTCCCACGGCAGGCGATGTACGGGCAGGCAAGTCTCGACGCATCGCTGGCGGCCATGGGTGAGATCGAAGAGCGGCTGGCGGACGCGGAAGGAGTGCGGCGCAGGCTGCTGCAGATCAAAGCCGCCGCGACGCGGGAGCTTGAGGCCCTCGTGGTGCTGAAGCAGGTGGACGAGGCCCGCACCAAGCTGGCGGAACTGAAGCGGAGCCGGGCCACCGACGAGGCCACCCTCTCCGACATCCGGCGGCTGGAGGAGTTCATCGCCGTGCAGGGCAAGCGTGCGGAGCAGGCCATCACCGCGGGCTACAAGGAGAGGTTGTAGGAGCGGATTAAACGGCTGCGGAAACGAGAAGGGGCGCCTGGTTGGGCGCCCCTTCGGTCGGAAGCAGGAAAGGACATCCTTGTTTCAGAAAATAGCATTACGCCTCTTGCCCGCACTCTTCCTGGTTCTGCTCCTGGCTGTCCTTGCCGGATGCCAGGGGAGCGATCCCGACGCGGAACTTCCGCCCGAAAGCACCGCTTCGCCCGCCGCCACCCAAGCGTCACCTACCAGTACGCTACAGCCCACGGCATTGCCGACAACTACGGCCATCCCCCCACCGACTACCTTCCCGACAGTTCAGCCGGACGCAACAACATTCCCTCCACCGATACCCCGGGCGACGTCCACCAATACGCCGTCACCCACCCCCACCATCATGCCAACAACCAGCAGCCAGGAGGCGGCCGCTGAGTTTCGCTATACCGGCGTCGCTGTAGGGCCAGACTATACCTGCGCTCTGCAGACGGACGGCAAAGTGTTCTGTGTCGGAACGGAAGAGGAAAGGAAATCGCCAGCGACCGTTCCTGCACCGGAAGGAAGGTTCAAGTCAATTACTGCCGGACAAGCACACGCCTGCGGCATCCAGACTGACGGGACGGTCGCCTGCTGGGGTTCCGATGAGCTCGGGGACGGCGAAGTCATCGGCCTGACCGACTCACCTGAAGGTAAATTTACATCGGTCAGCGCGGGCGCCCTCCACACCTGCGGCGTGAGGACCGACAGCACCCTGGCTTGCTGGGGTTTGAATCGCCTGGACGGCGAAGACGTAGGCTTGGCAGACCCTCCGGACGGGGCCTTCACGTCGGTCAGCGTGGGCTGGCTTCACACCTGTGCGCTGGAGACCAGCGGCACAGCAGTCTGCTGGGGCCACAAGGATTTCGAAGCAGGCCAGTCCTATCCTCCGTCCATGACTTTTGAATCAGTGAGCGCGGGCGGTTTGCACAGTTGCGGGTTGTCATTGGACGGCGAGCTGGTGTGCTGGGGAGCTATTGCGGTCGGACCGGGCGGGGACTGCACTTTCTTCTGTTCCCCGGAGATGGCTTCCGCGGAAGAAGTCGACTTACCTACAATTCCCTTTCACCATTTGCCCGATGGCAGTGGCGCTTCGTGTGGAATCACGTCCGACGCCTCCATCCTGTGCTGGGGATGGCCTCTTGACCGCGTAGAACCGCCGCAGGGGGACTTCGCCGACGTCAGCGTGGGCGGGTCTCACGCCTGCGGGCTACGAACCGATGGCGCGATCGTGTGCTGGACTCTCGAGTTCAACGGTGAGGTGGCCGGTGCCGAGACGGGCCTGTTTTGCGTGGCCGACCGCGCGGGCTTCGTTACGTGCCCCGGCGAAGCCGAATTCGAGCTGCAGGCAATGGCTCAGTCGGGGCGGACAATTGACTGGCAATGGTATTCCCACGACGGAATCGACTTCCACTGCGGCCATCGGCTGGATGATTCCTTGGCGTGCTGGGTGGATGATCACACGTCGTTCTTTGACCCGGTGCCGACCGCCGTCGAGGCATTCGCCACGAGCGACGGCGACTCTGTATGCTGGCTGTTGCCCGACCGCACCGTGGCTTGCTGGGGAACCATCAGCAGCCCAACGGGTACTTTCCGGTCGATCAGCCTAGGGGGATCGCACGAACAATTCGGGTGCGGCATAAGGACCGACAACACCCTAGCCTGTTGGGGTCACGACACATCCGGCCGGGGCAGGCTTGTCCCGCCTTCAGGGGAGTACAAATCAGTCAGCGCCTCCAGAGGCCACGCCTGCGCCATCGGGATGGACGACACCGTGGACTGCTGGGGTAGTGTGCGTGGCAGTGCGTCCTGCTGGGGCGAAGATCCGGAGGACTACCAGGGTTGCCTGGAACACACGGAGGCAGGCGATCCATGGTCCCCGTTATCCGGGACTTTCAAGGCAATCAGCGGAAGCCACTGCGGGGTTCACACCGAGGGTCACATAGAATGCGAGATCGGGGATGACGAACGGAGGTGGTGGAAAATCGACGGCGCATTCCAGTCGGTTGGCGTGGGAAGCTGGGGGGGACAATTCGCCTGTGGTCTGTACCAGGACGGCACGGTTGAGTGCTGGGGAGATGACTCTCACGGGCGGGCCAGCCCTCCCGATGGCGAGTTCATGTCCATCAGCATCGGGGCTCAACACGCCTGTGGAGTACGGGCGGATGGAACGGCGGAGTGCTGGGGCGGAGAAGATACGTACATCGGTGGCGGTCGCGAGGCCGTATTACCCGCGGCAGGTTCGTTCCGCTCCGTCAGCGTAGGAGGCCGGCCAAACTTCGGCACACACTACAGTTGCGGCATCCGCACCGACGGCTCTCCGGCCTGCTGGGGCAACCCGGCATCCGCCTTGCTGCAGGCCCTGGCAGTGGATGAGTCCGCGGCTACGAACTAAATCTCGCCGTCGATGCGGTTGATGACCAGGCCGGTGGGAAGCTTCGGGTAGAAGAAGGTGGACTTGCGGGGCAGGCGCTGGCCCTGGCTGACGATCTCTTCGAAGGCGTCCATCGGGAATGGCTTGAGCAGGAATGCCATCTGCAGCGAGCCGTCTGCGACACCTTCCGCAGCCTCGTCGTGGTCGTGCAGGAAGCCGAGGTGAGCGAGGGTGGCGTCGCCGAGTTCGGGGCGCAGGACTTTTTCCTCCAGCACCCAGGCTTCGGAGACAGCCAAATCGCCCCAGTCGTCGCCGACCGCAGAATCGCGAAGGGTGAGCAGCTGTGCGCCGTCGGGCGTCAGCGCAGCCAGCACCCGGCCGGAGCGTCCACGCTCCTCCACCAACTCCACCAGCCCCTCGGCGGAAATGTTCCCGGCGTCCTCCGATTCGAAAACCTCAGACAAGCGCCCTTTCACCCGGGCCAGTTGCTCATCGCTGAGACCGCTGAGGTTGCGGTGGTAGGGGAGCACGACGAGTCCGGGGTCGTCGAAGGAAATCAGGGTCATCATCACGTAGTTGTGGGCCTTCGCAGGGGCATCGGCCTCCTCGGCGAGGCGGGCCATCCTGTACTGACGGGAAGCCTCGTAGCGATGGTGCCCGTCAGCCAGGAAGACGGGGCGCCTGTCGAAGAAGGCGGCGATGGAGGCGACATCACCGGGGTCGGCGATTCGCCACATTTCCGTCGACGTGCCGTACTCGTCCTGTGCGTCCACCTCGGGAGTTCCGGCCATCACTCGCTGGAACAGCGGGCCGAGTTCGTTGCCGCCGTCGCGGTAGATGGACATTATGGGGCTGATGTTGGCGGAGACCGACTCCATCAGCTTGATACGGTCGCGTATGGCCGGGGCCTCGGTGAACTCGTGCGGCAACACCTGCCTGGTCTCGTAGTCCTCGACTCCCACACAAGCGACGAGACCCAGCCGGGAACGTTCCCGTCCGCCGAGGGCGAAGCCGTGCCGCACGAGGTAGAAGCTGGGCTCGGATTCCTGTCGCAAGACGCCTTCGCCGATCCACTGCTCGAACCTCTCCGAGGTCTCCGCGTACCGGCCTTCCGGGTCCGCGGACCAATCCAGGCCCTCCCCTGCCTCCAGGTGGATGACGTTGAGGGGGTGCTTGTCCATCAGGGCCTGCTGAATCTGAGGCGTTACGAGGTCGTAGGGAGGACACAGCACGGCAGCCATGTCTTCGACCACCGCCGGGTTGTAGCGCAGACCTCGAAAGGGAACGACTTTAGCCATATCTTCACCTTGATGCGTGGGGCGACAAAACGCCCGTCCGCCGGAATTCTTTCCTTACACAGGGATTCTATTGCCCAAAGTATATGAGCAGGGCGCTGGTATCGCAAAGCTGCTGCTATGTCGGAAGAGGGCCACTCGTATGGTATACTTCGGTGCGTTCTTGGGGCCTTCCCAGATAGACAATCCTGTAGCGAGGACGGTTGCCCATGCCCGGCGCTATCAAGCAGATTGACGGCGGAACAATAACGACGGCCCGCGGTTTCAAGGGAGGCGGGACCTACGCCGGAATCAAGACCTACTCCGACGACAAGATGGACGTCGGGATGCTACTGTCGGAGACGCCCTGCGCGGCGGCCGGGGTCTTCACGAAGAGCAGCATCGTCTCCCCGTCGGTCACGGTCAATCGTGAAACACTGGCCGGTGGACAGGCGATACGGGGTCTGGTAGTCAACTCGGGCATAGCCAACGCCGGCGTGGGCGAGCAGGGCTACATCGACGCCAAGGAAATGGCCGTCATTGCCTCCGGGTCGCTGGGTGTCAAGCCGGAAGAGGTGCTGGTCTTCAGCACGGGAATCATCGGCGTGGAACTTCCCATGACGCTCATCAAGTCGGGCGTGGAGCAGATTGAGCTCTCGGACGGCGGCGGAAACCCCCTGGCCCGGGCCATGATGACGACCGACACGCACCCCAAGGAAGTGGGAGTCACGGTGGACATCGGGGGCACCGAGGTCCACATCGGAGGCGTGGCCAAGGGTTCGGGGATGATTCACCCCAACATGGCCACCATGCTGTGCTTCGTGGCGACGGACGCCGCAGTCGAGCAGGACCTGCTCCGGAAGATGCTGCCGGAAGTGGCCGACTACTCCCTGAACATGCTGACCGTCGATGGAGACAGCAGCACCAACGACTCGCTGGTGGTCCTGGCCAACGGAGCGGCGGGGAACCCGGTCATCACGGCGGGCACACCCGAGGCCGAAACGTTCAAGGCCGGACTGCTGGAGTGCTGCGTGCAGCTTACTCGCATGCTGGCCCGCGACGGTGAGGGCGCGACTCACCTGCTCGTGGTCGAGGTAACAGGCGCCCGCACCAGCGACGACGCCAGGGTCGCGGCGAGGACAATATGCTCATCGCTGCTGGTAAAGTCGGCGGTGTATGGCGCGGACCCGAACTGGGGTCGCCTGCTGGCGGCGCTGGGACGAAGCCAGGCCGAGGCTGTGGAAGAGAAGATCGACCTGTTCATCAACGGCGTCTGCATCATGGAGGGTGGGAAGCCCGTGCCATTCCACCGGGACGCCGTGGTGGCGCTGATGCGAGGGGACGAGGTCACGTTCCGCATCGCGCTCAACCTGGGGGACGAGGACGCAACGGCCTGGGGCTGCGACCTGACCGAAGAATACGTGGTCATCAACAGCGCCTACACCACGTAGGCCGACAGTACCCTCAGGCGCAAGAGACACAAAAACCGCAGAGAATCGCACTCGACTTTCCGACTTCTCTGCGGCTTATTTATTGCTCAAACACCGCGAGAAAGCGTTCCAGGAGCAGCGCCCTGCCAGTAGTAGTCAAAATCGGCGGCAGCACCCTCGGCAGCCACGACACCAGCCTCGTTGACATCGTTCGCCTGCAACGGGAGGGGACCGAAGTGGTGGTGGTGCACGGCGGTGGCAACGTCATCTCCCAATGGATGCAGCGGCAGGGCATTCCGCCCAGGTTCGTCGGCGGACTGCGCGTAACGGACTCCGACAGCCTGGAAATCGTGGTCGCCGTGCTTGGCGGGCTGATCAACAAGGAACTGGTGTCGATGATGGAGCAGCTGGGCGGAAGGTGCGTGGGGCTGAGCGGCATTGACGGCTGCATGCTGACCTGCGGCATCGCCAACCCCGATCTGGGGTATGTGGGCGACATCCAGACCGTCGACGCGGGCCCCATCCGAGCCGCGCTGGACTCGGGCTACATACCGATGATCGCCCCGCTGGGAGTGCACCGCTTCGACGGCTCCGAGGACGCCGGGAAGCCGCTGAACATCAACGGCGACACCGTGGCTGGAGAGTTGGCTCGCGAACTGCAGGCCGAACGGCTGGTGTTCCTGACCGACGTTGCAGGGGTGATGGACGGCGGCGGTCGCGTTATCTCCCGCCTGGACCAGCGGAGGGCGAACACGCTGCTCAACTCGGGCGTGGCGGGCGGCGGGATGATTCCGAAGCTTCAGGCCTGCCTGCGTGGGCTGGAGGGCGGCGCAGTGGCCGACATCATCGACGGGCGGCAACCCAACGCGTTGGTCGAATGCCTGGAAGGCCGAGCGACCTCAGGAACGACGATCACGGCCAACTTCACCGGCCGCCGTTAGTCTCGTGCCGTCAGCCATTCCCCTGTCTGCGCGCCTGCGTAGATAGCGTGTGAAAGATTACGGCGTGTGTGCGATAATCTAGCGGCAAACTAAGGTCGATCGGGAGAAGAGGACTCGCCATGAGCATCAGCAGCGACTGGATTGACGTTGAGAAGAAATATTATGCCCAGACCGTGCGCCGCCAGCCGGTGGTCATCGTCCGTGGTCAGGGCACCGAGGTCTGGGACGCCGACGGCAAGCAGTACCTGGACTTCGTCGCCGGTTGGGCCGTGAACCAGTTGGGGCACAGCCATCCGGTGCTGACCCAGGCCATCGCCGAGCAGGCGGGCACGCTGATCCAGACCTCCAACCAGTTCTACACCGTGCCCCAGCTGCAACTGGCCGAGGCGCTGATCGAAAACAGCTGCCTCGACCTGGTCTTCTTCGGCAACAGCGGCGCTGAGGCCGTCGAGGGCGCGATGAAGCTGGCCCGCCGCTACGGCAAGCTGAATCGCGACGGTGCGTACGAAATCATCACCGCCTTCAACTCCTTCCATGGCCGCACGCAGGCCACGGTGGCGGCCACCGGGCAGCCCCACTACCAAGAGAACTTCGCTCCCCTGCTGCCGGGCTTCGTGCACGTCGACTACAACGACGTCGAGGGCGTGATCAGCGCCACCACCGACCGCACTGCCGCCGTGATGGTGGAGCCGGTACAGGGAGAGGCGGGCGTCATCATACCCGACGACGACTACCTGCAGCGGCTGCGCCAGTGGTGCGACAGTCAGGGCATCCTGCTGATCCTGGACGAGGTGCAGACCGGCATGGGCCGGCTGGGCAGCATGTTCGGCTACCAGGAATACGGCGTTGAGCCCGATGTGATGACGCTGGCCAAGGGACTGGGTTACGGCGTGCCCATCGGCGCGTTCCTGTCCAAGGCCCACTGCCAGGCGCTTGTTCCGGGCGACCACGGCTCCACCTTCGGCGGCAACGCGCTGACGACCGCCGCCGGGTACGCTGGAACCAAGTACATGATCGACAACGACATCCCCGGCTACGTGAAGGAGATGGAGCCTTACCTGCTGGGCCGGCTGAACGAGGTCAAGGACCGCTTCTCCTTCGTTACCGAGGTGCGCGGCAAGGGTCTGCTGGCCGCCATGGACTTCGAGGACACCATCTCGCCGCAGGTGCTGGCCAACGCCAACGAGGCCGGCCTGCTGCTCAACGGTCCGCGCCCCAACACCGTGCGGTTCATGCCGCCGCTCACTGTCACGCGGGAGGAGATCGACGAGGCCGCGGACAGGCTCAGCACCGCGCTGTCGAACATCTAAACCAGGAACCCCCGCGCCGCTCGACACGTAGGGGCGCACGAATGTGCGCCCCTACGGTTATAATGGAAAGTGTCCTCTGTCGAGCCACCCAACCGAGGTCAATCCATGGCAAAGCGCGAGTTCTACGTACTAGTTGAAAAAGATGGCAGTGGCGGTTTCGTTGGAGAGGCGCCTCAGTTCAGGTCATGCACAGGAAGGGGTAGGACCCTGGATGAATTGATGGCGAATATGCAGAAGGAAATTGCCTCCTGTCTGCAGAACGAGGACGCTGATATTCGTTCAGAAGTGGTCGGCATATACAAGATAGACGTATAGGATATCCGGGATATGAGTGGAAGAGAGTTCTACGTCTTGGTCAAGGATGACGGGGAGGGCGGCTACATTGGCATAGCACCAGAATTGAAGGGGTGCCTGAGCCACGGTCTGACCCTCGAAGAGCTAATCTCAAACATGGAAGAGGTCATCGACCTGTGCCTCGAAGACGGAGAAGAGGCACTGAACCCCTGCTTCTTCGGGATCCAGAGAGTGACTGTCTAATCCGATGACCCGGATTCCCGCGCTGCGGGCTAATGAAGTCATCCGTGCTCTGCAACGCTTGGGCTTCGAATCTATACGGCAGAGAGGAATCCACGTCAGGCTACGGCACTCGGATGGACGGTTAGTCTCGGTTCCTGACCACGGTTCTACAGAGTTGCGACGCCAATTCATTCTTGAGATTCTCAAGCAGGCCGACGTGGCCGTCGCCGATTTCCTGGCAGCCCTTTAGACGACGACAACAGAAAACAGCTACAACGGAGTCAAAGCGAACCAGATGGCAAACGACAGAATCGTGCTCGCATACAGCGGTGGACTTGATACAACGGTGGCAGTGCCGTGGCTGAAGGAAAAGTACGGCGCAGACATCGTTACCCTCACCATAGACCTTGGCATGGTCGACCTAGATACCGTGCGCCAGCGCGCTCTGTCCATCGGGGCCGTCGAGGCAGTAATTGTCGACGGGCGGCAGACCCTGGTGGACGAGTTCCTCTACCCCAGCCTGCAGGCGGGAACGGTCTATGAGGAGCAGTACCCGCTGGCTACCGCGCTGGGCAGGCCGCTCATCGCCCGCTACATGGTGGAGGCCGCCAAGGAGCACGGGGCCTACGCCGTGGCTCACGGCTGCACCGGCAAGGGCAACGACCAGGTGCGTCTCGAGGTCGGCGTGATGGCGCTCGACCCCAGTCTGCAGGTGATCGCGCCCATTCGCGACTGGGGCATGAGCCGCGACGACGAAATTGAGTACGGACTCGCTCGCAACCTGCCCATCAACACTCGCGCCAGCCGCTTCTCCACCGACGAAAACCTCTGGGGACGCAGCGTGGAGGCGGGAGAGCTGGAGGACCCGTGGCTGGAGCCGCCGGAGGATGCCTACCTGTGGACCAAGTCGGCCGCTGACACACCGGACGACCCGGTGTACCTGGAAGTTAGCTTCGAGCGCGGCGTACCGGTCGCCGTCGACGGCGAGGCGATGGGCGGCGTTGACCTCATCCGCCACCTGAACACAGTGGCCGGCGAGCACGGAGTGGGGCGGGTCGATCACGTGGAGAACCGGCTGGTGGGTATCAAGTCCCGCGAGATTTACGAGTGCCCGGCGGCGATCGTCCTGCATGCCGCCCACAAGGGGCTGGAGACCATGACCCTGAGCAAGGAACAGGCACGGACCAAGGCCCGCATCGCGCAGGAATATTCCGACGTGATCTACAACGGCTTGTGGTACACGGCCCACCGCGCCGACCTCGACGCCTACGTTCAGAGCACGCAGCGCCACGTCACCGGCGAGGTGCGCCTGCGGCTGCACAAGGGAAGCTGCACTGTGGTCGGGCGCCAGGCCCCCCGCGCCCTCTACAACTACGGTCTCGCCACCTATGACCGCCAGGACCAGTTCGATCATGCCGCGGCCGCCGGGTTCATCGGCATCTACGGACTGCCAGTCCGCACCCAGAACCAGGCCCAACCGGACCAGGAATAGCCCGGAGACTCAGTCACGTAACACCACGCTTCACCGGAGGACAAATGACTGTCGCCGCCCGAATGCACGACCTCGGTACCGAGAGCGCCTTTGAGGTGCTGGCCAAGGCCCGCGCCCTCGAAGCCCAGGGCCGTGAGATCATCCATCTGGAAATCGGCGAACCCGACTTCGACACGCCCCGGCACATCATCGATGCCGGTATGGCGGCCATAAGCGACGGGTTCACCCACTACGGCCCAACCGCGGGTCTGCCTGAGCTGCGGGAGTCCATCGCCCGCAACAGCCGGGAGGTGCGCGGGACAAATACCGAGCCGGAAAACGTGGTGGTGACGCCAGGCGCAAAACCCATCATGTTCTACGTGCTCCTGGCACTGGGGGAACCGGGAGTCGAGGTCATCTATCCCAACCCGGGATTCCCCATCTATGAGTCAATGATCCGGTTCACGGGGTGCACCCCCGTGCCGATGCAACTGCTGGAGTCCACGGGCTATCACCCGGACCTGGACCGCCTCGCGTCGCTTATAACCGACAAGACCCGGCTCATCATCCTGAACACGCCGGAGAATCCCTGCGGTTCGGCGCTGTCGGAAGGAGAGCTTCGCACCATCGCCGAGCTGGTGATGCAGCACCCCAACCTGTACGTGATGGCCGACGAAATATACAAGGACATCCTGTACACCGGCGAGCACTTCAGCATCGCGTCGATTCCCGGCATGGAAGAGCGAACCATCATCCTTGACGGATTCTCCAAGAGCTACGCCATGACCGGCTGGCGGCTGGGCTACGGCATCATGCCGCCGGAACTGGTGCCGCACGTGGTCAGGCTGGCGGTGAACAGCGTGTCCTGCGCCGCCACCTTCACGCAAAAGGCGGGCATCGCTGCGCTGGAGGGCCCCCGCGACCAGGTCGAGGCGATGGCGGCCGAGTTCGCCGTCCGCCGCCGCCTGATAACCGACGGACTTCGCAGCATACCGGGCATCCGCTGCCCCGAACCGGAGGGCGCTTTCTACGCTTTTCCGAGCATCGCGGACACCGGACTTTCCAGCCGCGAGTTCGAGGACCGGGCGATGCAGGAGGCCGGCGTGGCGTTGCTATCAGGCTCGGCCTTCGGTGAGTTCGGCGACGGCTACGTGCGGCTGTCCTACGCCAACTCGCAGGAGAACATCAGCAAGGCAATAGAACGGCTCGGCGCTTTCGTTCGCAGCATCTAACCCTTGGTCATTCAATAACACGGCGAGCAAGGAGACCAACATGGCGGAATGCAAGGTAATCCACTCCGACGGGCTTGAGGTCGAAATACAGTCCGGCGCAATGACCCACCTCGCCGGCGTGTCCGAGGCGCTGACCGGTTCCACGGGCATCCACCTAGCCATCGCGACCATTCCGCCGCACTGCGCCTCCAGCCCCCACTATCACGTCAACTGCGAGTCGGCCATCTATGTGGTCAAGGGCCATGGCCGCTTCGTCGTCGGCGACAAGCTGGACAATCCGCTGCCCATCGGCCCCGGCGACTTCATCTACGTTCCCGCCGAGGCCGTGCACCAGCCGGTCAACGACAGCGACGAGGTGATGGAGATAATCGTGGCCCGAAACACCCCGGTCGAGATAGTGGCCGAGGTCTAGAGGGATGGGAACTTTCACTGTTGCTTTACGAGTCGGGGACTTGGCAAAAACTTCTTCTGCGGAAGTCGAGGCATTGGTTGACACGGGGTCTGTGCACAGCTTCATTCCTGAAGACGTGCTGGAAAGCGTCAACGTACGGCCAACGGAAACGCGCGGATTTGCTTTCGCAGACGACAGAGTAGTCAACATGCCTTTCGGGTATGCAACCTTTGAATTGGAAGGGATGGAAGTAATTGCCCCAGTGATTTTCGCCGCCGTAGGAAGCAGTCCGCTGCTCGGAGCGACAACATTGGAGGCTGCGCACTTGGCTACCGACTCGGTGAACGAACGACTTACTCCCGTATTGCCGCTGGGGCGGTTCGGAAACGGCAGCATACCTCGCTGATTTCACCTTTCGACGGCGCTCGTGTTGAGCGGTGAATCCCCATCAACTATACTTGCGTCGCCCCGGCAGGACACATGCGCCAGGGCGTTCAGCGCCATATAAGACGGAGAGACGACAACATGGACCTGGGCTTTACCGAAATCCAGCAGATGCTGAAGACCAGTGCGCAAGACTTTCTGTCGCGGGAGTGCCCCACCACTCTGGTGCGGGAGATGGAGGAGGACGAGCGCGGATACCCCGACGAGCTCTGGCGCCAAATCGCCGGGCTTGGCTGGGCCGGCGTCCCCTTCCCTGAGCAGTACGGGGGAACGGGCGGCGACTTCCTCGATCTGGCCGTCCTGCTGGAAGAGATGGGACGGGCCCTCGTTCCCAGTCCCTATTTCTCCACCGTGGTCCTTGGCGGGCTGACGGTGCTGGACGCCGGCAGCGACGCGCAGAAGAGCGACCTGCTCAGTCGTGTTACCGACGGAAGCGGCCTGATGACCCTGGCGGTCACGGAAGCATCGGCCACCTACGAGGCCTGGGGCGTGGAATCCACCGCGACCGCCGACGGGGACGGCTTCGCGCTCAATGGCACCAAGCTTTTCGTTCCCGACGCCAGCGTCGCCGACGTGATAATCGTGGCGGCACGGACACGCCAGGACGGCGACCCAGAGTCCGGCATTTCCCTGTTCCTGGTGCCCGCCGGGCTTCCCGGGCTCGAAATCTCGCCCATCCGAATTATCGGCAACGAACGCCAATTCGAGGTTACCCTCAACAAAGTTCGCGTTCCTGCGAGCTCAGTACTTGGAGAGGTCAACGGCGGATGGCCCATCGCGCAACGGGCCATTCAGCGCGCCGTGGCCGGGCACTGCCTGGAAATGCTGGGTGGAGCGTCCGCGGTGCTTGATATGACCGTCGAATACGTGAAGCAGCGCACGCAGTTCGGGCGGCCGGTTGGCAGCTTCCAGGCGGTGCAGCATCACTGTGCGCAGATGGCCACCGACGTCGAGGGATGCCGGGGCGTCGCCTACCAGGCGGCGTGGCGGCTGGCACAGGGGATGCCGGCCCAGCGGGAAGTGTCCATCGCCAAGGCGTGGATCAGCCAGGCTTACCGTCGGGTCTGCGCCACGGCCCATCAGTGCCACGGCGCCATAGGCTTCACCAAGGAACACGACCTGCAGCTGTACACCCGCCGCGCGAAGGTGCAGGAACTGGGTCTGGGCGATGCGAACTATCACAAGGAGCTGGCCCTCGCCAGCATAGATGACGAATAGTTGCCAATGTTCGGATTGATGCAACCTTAGCATGCGAACCTTGTATGACCGTACCTGACAACAAATATTCTGCCATGAGCCGCGAGTTTATGGCGCACGCTGAAAATTACCTGCACCAAGGCGACCTGGTTCAGGCGTGCGAAAAATCTTGGGGCGCAGCGGCGTATGCCCTTAAGGCCATCGCCGAACAACGGGGCTGGCGTCATCAGTCGCATTCTTTGCTGTACGATATTTCCGGCCAGGTAGTCGATGAATTGGGTCGTCCCGACCTGCGTGATATGTTCGCTGTGGCCGGGTCCATGCACCAGAACTTCTACGAGAATTGGACCCCAGAGGATGAGGTGGAATACGGAGTCGGCAGGGTCAGGGAATACCTTGCCGAGCTGGAATCCGTTGGGTCGCAGATTCCGCCGTCATTTGTCGTCGAGACCCGCGCCCAGCGCAGAAGACTGGAACGGTTGACCGGCCACCGCCCGCCTCACGACACGCCAACAGAAGAAGGAACGTGAACCGCCAATGACCACTGCCACGCAATGTGTTTTCTGTTCAATCGCCCGAGATTCGTCGAACCAGGACGCGATCTACCGCGACGAGCGATGTTTCGTTGTCAAGGACATCAATCCGAAGGCGCCGGTGCATCTCTTGGTCATTCCCAACATGCACATCGCGTCGCTGGCATATGTAGGACCCGGACAGGTTCCCATCATGGGGCACCTGTTCGTTGTGGCTGAAGAGATGGCGCGGCGCGAGAACGTCACCCTCAGCGGCTACCGCCTGGTGCTGAACCAGGGACCGGACGCACAGCAGACCGTTGTCCATCCGCACGTTCATCTGATGGGCGGGAGGCAACTCGGCGATATGGGATGACCGCCTCCTCGACCTTCAAGATCGCCAATGAAAAGTTTCGGGAGCGGTTCGATTCGCTGCCCGACAAGCTTCGTGCGCACATCTTGCGTACTCGGGACGTGGGTCTGGACCTGGCAGCTAGGCATGGCATCGACGAGGACCGGGTGGAGCTGGCGATATTGGGGCACGACGTGGCGCGGGCCGCGAAGAAGAAGGAGATACTACGGCAGGCCAACCGGTTCGGTCTGTCGCCGCTGAACATAGAACTCGAGTCCCCGGTGATGCTGCACGGGCCGGTGGGCGCGGAGTTGCTGCGGCACGAGGACGATCTGGACGACGACGAGATTCTTGACGCGGTACGTTATCACACCACGGGGCACCCGAATTTGACGGGGCTGGGCCTGCTGGTGTTCATTTCGGACAAGCTGGAGCCGCGCAAGATAAAGAGCTATCCCTACCAGCAGGAGCTGCGGCACATCGCCAACGAAAGCCTGGAGCAGGCGGTCTTGGAGTTCCTCTGCCGGGAGTCGGCCCTGCGCCTGCAGCGCCGCAAGCCGGTGCATCCAGCCAGCTTGGCAACGATAAACTCGCTGCTGCTGGGCAGGGCGAAACCGAAGGCGACAGTTGTCGCATAGTTCCAGTCGAGGAGACGTTATGGAGATAGTGCTGAGCCAGCGGGCGGCGGAACATATCCTCGGCAAGGGAGGAAGAGCAGCAGTCGACCTGCTGCAACACTCTTCTTGAGCAGGGTGCGCCATCGAGGTATCGGTCGATACCAGAGTGCACCGCAGGGACGTGTCCGGCTACGAGTCGCACCACCTGAATGGCGTGGAGGTGCTGACGCTTCCTGAACTGTCGCGCCACGTCGTCAGCATGGATATCAACTTGCGTTCCTTCCTGTTTCTCCGCAACCTGAAGGCGGTGGTGCAGCTGGACAACGGCGTGGTCATAGGCAAGTCGCCGTATGGCATGCAGCAAGTTGAGGTGGAGGGGTAGCTACCCCTCCACTACACCCACTGCTCCCTCGTACACGCTGACCCTCTCCTGTGAGGAGAGGGTCAATTCATGTGCTTATCGGGCCTTGTATTCGGGGGCGCGTTTTTCGACGAAGGCCTGACTGGCTTCCTTGAAGTCCTCGCTCATGTGGAGTTTCAGCGGCAGGGTCTGCATATCGGCGTCGGTGCCGGCCTGCACCCACTGGCGGCGTGTCAGCTTGACGCCGACCCGGGCCGAAAGCGGGGGCGTCTTGAGAACCTTCTCGGCCAGGGCCTCGGCGGCGCTGAGATGGAAGCCGTTGGGCACCAGTCGGTTGATCAACCCCAGACGGTAGAGCTCGGCCGCCTCGACGGGCTCGCCGGTAATGACCATCTCGCTGGCGATCTTGGATGGCATGAAGGCGTTTACCTTGGCCCAGATCCTGCCGCCGGCCAGTCCCCTGCGAGTCTCGGTGATTCCGAACTTCGCGTCCTCCGAGGCGACGATCATGTCGCTCTCGGCGGCGATGACTATGCCGGCCCCCAGCGCATAGCCGTGGACGGCGGCGATGACCGGTTTCCAGTTGATGGTGCGGCCAAGGTAGCCCTCCGGGTTCGGGCCACGCTCGCGGCGGGCGCTTTCCTGCGGCGTCATGGCGACGAACCGCTGCTTGATGTCGGCACCGGCGCAGAAGGCGCGGCCAGAGCCGTGGATGATGCCAACCCAGGCTTCGTCGTCGGTATCGAATTCGAGCAGGGCCTCGTGCAGGTCGTCTTCGAACTGGCGATTGACGGCGTTCAATACCTGCGGGCGATTGAACATCACGTAAGCAATCTTGCCCTTGCGCTCGTAGGTCATCGTTTCGTATTCGGTCATGGCTACTCCAGAAAATCGGGCAATTGGGACGATAGCAGCTTAGAACAAATATCCGGAATTGTTCTGAAAAACTATTGACAGCAACCGTACGCGCGTTCTACATTAGGCAGACACTATTAGAACACGTGTTTGGAGGTTGTCATGGTAACGCTACAAGGTATCCGCCCGGAATCGTACAGCCTCACCTCTGCCCGGACCGCAGAGGAAGACGCCTCGGAATTCTACCACTACGAAGACAACGGCTGCGAAGTATCGGACTCCTGCCTGGACTGTCCCCTCCCTGTCTGCAGGTATGACGACCCAGGGTGGTATATCCGCAACCGGCGCCTGGCTCGGGACTACCGCATCGTGCAGATCATCGATAGGGAGCGCCTGACAGTGAAGGAGGCGGCGGCCCACTTCTCACTCACTCCAAGGACCATCTTCCGGATAATACAGCGCTGCCGCGAAGCGGGGCTGGTGAACAGCAGTTCCGGGGCGTTGCTCATGGCGGCGTAGTCGTTCAGCTCAACGAATTACGCACACAGGGGCGAGAATTTGCGTCCCGCCCCTGCGTAGTTGCCAAGTTCCAACCGTCGCTGGCGTTAACCCCTGGGCAGCCCCAGGCCGCGCCCGGCGATGATATTTCGCTGCACCTCGGATGTTCCCGCAGCGATGGTCCCGGAGAAGCTGAGCATCCAGTGTTCCTGGACTCGTCCCATCAGAGGGGCCCACTTTTCCTCTCGGCCCAGGGTGCCGTAGAGGCCGAGCACGTCCATTCCGGCCTCGGTGACACGCCGAACGGTCTCACTGCCGAAGACTTTGCTCATCGAGGCTTCTCGGGTGGGTACCAAGCCCTGGCCCTGCATGTAGGCCACGTTGTAGGCAATCAGGCGGGCCACTTCACACTCGATGTAGCGGTCGGCCATAAGGCTGCGAACCCAGGGCACGTCCATGATGGCCTGACCGTTGCGCCTGGTATCCGTCGCGTACTCACGGACGTCGTCCAAGAGTCGGCGGGCGTTGGCGGAGTAGTCAATGCCGGAGCGCTCGAAGTCCAGCAGCGTCACCGCCACATACCAGCCCCGGTCTTCCTCGCCCACGACGTTGGCACGCGGCACGCGGACGTTGTCGAACAGCACTTGGTTGAATTCGTGGCCACCGGCCATGTTGATGATGGGCCGCACGGTGACGCCGGGCGACTTCATATCGACCAGAACGAAGCTGATGCCGCGGTGCTTGGGGGCGTCCGGGTCGGTGCGGGTGAGCAGCATTATCCAGTCGGCCCGGTGGGCCAGCGTCGTCCAGATCTTGCCGCCGTTGATAACAAGGTCGTCACCATCGCGTACGGCGCGTGTGCTGAGGGAGGCCAGGTCGGAGCCGGATTCGGGCTCACTGTAACCCTGGCACCACTGGACTTCACCGCGAGCAACCGGAGGCAGGTGGGTGCGCTTCTGTTCCTCGGATCCGTGGATCATCAGCGTCGGGCCAAGCATCCGAACCCCGAAAATGTCGCGGCCCGGAGCTCGCAGGTATGCAATTTCCTCGTTGAAGATGGCCGACTTCACCGGGGACGCACCCTGGCCGCCGTATTCCTCGGGCCAGTGCATGGTAAGCCAGCCACGATCGGCCATCCTGCGGCGAATGACGCGGGTCAGGTCCCAGTCGTCCTCTTCGGGGTAGCGCCCGCCGCCCTCCCAAGTTTCGGGGAGCTCGGTCTCGAGGAAGGTCCTCAGTTCCTGACGAAATGTCTCGTCTTCCGGGGTAAACTTAAAATCCAAAACGGCGCTCCCTGGGAATCATAGAAGGTAGGGCAACGAGGTTGAACGAGCGAGCAGTCCGGGGTGGACTACCCGCCAACGGCGACGCAGGTTACGGTGCGAACCACGCCATTGACCGTGTGAATGTGCCCGGTGACCAGGTCGCCCACAACCGAAATATCGTCGGCATTGATCATTGCAATGATGTCGTAGGGACCGGTCACCACGTCCACCGTGGCGATACCGGGCAGCCCGGTCAGCGTAGTCGCCACCTCCCGGGTCTTGCCTACAGAGGTCTCGACCAACAGGTACGCTTTCGTCGCCATCTTCCGCCTTCCGCAAACTGACAAAATGAGAATTTTAAATCCACGGCAATTCTACGGCCCGCCTATTTTCGTGTCAATTGCGCCATAATGGAGCGATGACTTCCAACAAGAGCAGGCATATGACGTTGCTGTCCGATGGCGCGGGCGCGCTGGGCATCACCCTGTCCGCTTCACAGCTGGAACAGTTCGCGGCATATTACCGGGAACTGGTCGAGTGGAATGAGAGGGCGAATCTGACCTCCATCACCGGGTACGAAGAAACGCAGGTTCGCCATTTCCTGGATTCTCTGACGGTGTGCTTGCCCTACCGCGAGGGGCCGGACGTGCCCTTGCACAACCTTACGGGCGTCAGCTCGGTCGTCGATGTCGGGAGCGGCGCCGGCTTCCCGGGGCTGCCTCTGAAGCTGGCTTTCCCGGACCTTCAGGTAGACCTGGTGGAGTCAGTAGGAAAGAAGACGGCATTTCTCGACCACACCGTGGCAGTGCTGGGACTGGAGGGCGTCCGGGTGCATACCGGGCGTGCGGAAGCGCTGGGCCGCGACCCGGAGTTCCGTGACGGTTTCGACCTGGCGCTGGTGAGGGGTGTGGCGCGACTGTCGCTGCTTCTCGAATACGCGTTGCCCTTCTGTCGGGTCGGAGGGAAGGTGGTGGCCCTGAAGCACGGCGGACTTGAGTCGGAGATGGCGGAAGCGGAGTTCGCGCTGTCGGAGCTGGGAGGGCGGCACGGGGGAGTATTCCCGGTCCTGTTGGGCGGCTTGACGGACAACCGGGTGGCGGCCGCGTTCGAGAAGGTAGCGCCAACGCCGGACAGGTACCCGCGCCGGGTCGGCATACCGGCCAAGAGACCTCTTGCGAGCAGCCGCGGGTGAGGTACAAAGAGGATGACCCCGCACGGGGGATGCGGGGTCAGTTTGGTACAAATTGGCAAAGTCGCCGAAAACTACTCGTGGGGCGGCGGCTCGTGGTAATAGCGGGTGTCCGGGGCGCGATTGTGGATGGCCTTGGTGCCCCGCTGGAAGATGCAGGTCTTAATGTTATTTTCCAACTGGTCGACTTCGATGGCACCGTACCGGGACACAGCGACTTCGCTGTTCAGATAATCCTTCACCTTCTGGAGAACTTCGTCAGCCGTTTCACCGACAGCGATGAAGCGGTCGCGAGGGTCCGACAGGAAGTTGCTCACCCTGCAATAAAAAGTGTCGGGCATTTTCCTCCTCCTAGGCTGCGGCGAAACTTCGCCAGGCCGCCTGGCAATACCTGCCTGTTGGTAGAAGAGTGATACACCATCGGCGGCTCGGTTGTCAATCTGAACAGCGGCCGTGCCAACGGGTTTACCCTCGTTGCGGCAGCGCCGGGTGCTGGGGATGAGAGACCGGCGCCGGAATGCCGCGACGCAAAAAACCAGTTACCACCATCGCACGCCCGCAGTTGCGCCACAGCCACCGCGACGAACATGAGGGAGACGCCGTAGCGAATGTTCGGCTTGGTCAGGTGTCGGTCTTCAAGAGGGCGGGACGGATCCTCGTGTTCCAGTAGTCCTCACCGCCCGCCTCCCTGAGCTCTTCCACCAGCTGCGCCGTCTCCGTTCCCACGGATGCAGCCAGGTCGGCGGCGGTGCGGTCTCCTGCCAGCTCAGTAACCGCTGTTCTGAGTTTCATCACGTATTCCGCGACTTCATAGGCGGCCTGATTCGATGCCGATCGTGCCTGAAGGGCCTCAAGCTTCTCGAGCCACTCCAGACCCCTCCTGGCGTCGTCGAACTGATCGCCCACCGCGTTGGTCGTACTCATACAGTGCCCTCCACCCGTGCAGGCTCTTGCGCCAAGTGTGAGCAGCAGGGCTGAACGCCCATTTCCACTACTTGCCTCAGAGCAGAATCTTCCTGTTTTCAAGCATCTCTTGAAGACAGTCTACACTCAGAAACGCACACTGACATCCATTTGCAAGACGATCCCGTGGACAGCACCGCCGCTCCCGTCCGGGGATTGCGGCGTGTTCGGCGTCAAATTATCATTGCCTAGACTTTGGTCTTGGACCGGGTCACATTCGAATAGCCCTTGGAGAGAGCAAATGTCCGTAATGGTCACCGGCGGTACCGGCTTCATCGGCAACCGCATCATTCGCAAGCTGCTGGACCGCGGTGAGGAGGTCGTCTGCTTCGACCTGGCCCCGCCCCGCGCCAACCTGGCGCCCTACCTTGATCGCATCAAGCTGTACCGCGGCGACGTGACCCAGCTGCCGCAGATTATGGAGGCCATCAGCACCCACGGAGTGCGCCGCATCATCCACATGGCCGCGCTGCTGCCTCCCGACACCGAGGACCGGCCCCACTTCGCCATGCAGGTCAACATCGGCGGCACCAATAACATCTTCGAGGCCGCCCGCTGGATGAACATCGAGCGCGTGGTGTATGCCAGCTCCATCGCCGTCTACGGCGTGCAGGACACTTTCGGCGAGCGACCCATCAACGAGGACGACGTCAACGACCCCATCAATGTCTACGGCATGACCAAGTCGGTCAACGACTTCTCGGCCCGACGCTACACCGACCTGTACGGGCTGGACCTGCGGGGAATCCGCATCTGCACCGTGTTCGGGCACGGACGCGTAACGGGTATGACAGGCACGATCGGCGGCCTGATGATGTCTCTGCCCGCCATCGGCCAGCCCATCTCCATGCCCTTCCACGAGGACGAGCCGTCCCCCATGATTCACGCCGAGGACGCCGCCGAGATTTTCGTCCGCACCGCCCTGGCCGAGAAGTTGAACCACCGCACCTACATCAGCGGCGGCAGCCTCGCCACCATCAAGGACATGGCCGACGCTGTCCGCAGCTTCATTCCCGACGCACAGATCACCACCGGTGACCGCACCGTGCCCCACGTTTACATGGTGGACAACAGTCGCATGCTGGCCGACATCGGCTACGAAATCGCACCGCTGCACCAGCGCATTCTCGACCACATCAACGACGCTCGCGCCGAGGCGGGAATGGCGCCGCTGCAGGGCTGAGACGGCAGGAACGGAGCCAAGGGGACGCACGACGCTGCGCCCCTGCGTGTATAATTCAGACACTACACCTGTAACAGATTTCGCCGCCCCTCAGCGCGGCCGTAAGGGGAACGCCATGAGCATCGCCATCGGATACATGCCCGGAGCTTTCGGTGAGGGCGGCGAAAACCCGAACTACCTGCGCGAGTTGGTGCAGGCCGGCGACAAGCACGGCTACGACTCCATTTGGCTCAGCGACCGCATCGTCAGCGAGAAGTTCAGCCTTGAGGCCATGACCGCCTGCGCCATGATCGCCGCCTACTCCGACAAGCTGAAGTTCGGCACCAGCGTCATCGCCATGCCGCTGCGCAATCCGGTGGTGCTGGCCAAGCAGATCGCCACCCTCGACTTCCTGTCGCAGGGCCGCTTCTTCCCGGCGGTGGGCCTCGGACAGGAGGAGCCGGAGGAGTACGAGGCCTGCGGCGTGAGCAAGGAACGCCGCGGCCCCCGCACCGACGAGGCCATACAGCTCATGCGCCGCCTGTGGGAGGAGGAGGTCGTCACCCACGAGGGCGAGTTCTACACCTGCCACGACGTGTCTGTAACGCCCAAGCCCTTCCTGCAGCCGTCGACTCCGGTGTGGATCGGCGGGCGCACCGCCGCTGCTGCCCGGCGCGTGGGACGCGTCGGCGACGGCTGGCTGGTATCCAGCGCAACCCCCGCCGAGGTCAAGGACGGGCACGACATCCTCTTCGAGACTGCAGACGAGTTCAACCGCGTCATCGAGGACGACCACGTTGGCGTGCTGATGGGTTACTACGTCAGTGACGACGTCGAAGAGGCCACCATCAAGGCCAACCAGTACGTCACTCGCCAGCGTCCCGACGCCCACTTCACCGAGTTCACCGCCGTCGGCCCCGTCGATCGCATCGCCGAGTTGGTCAACCGCTACATCGAATCCGGCGCGTCCAAGTTCGTCGTCCGCCCTCTCTGCCAGGCCGACGAGACCATGGAACAGCTGGACATCCTCGGCGAGGAGTTGCTCCCCCACTTCCACAAGTAGCGGACGGGGGATATCTAGATGGGAATAATGCGCGTTAATGCGATTGTCAGAAATCCCGCCGACCTGGAGCGTGCCTGGGAAGGCACCTTCCTTGTGGATACGGGTGCCATCGACTGCGTGGTGCCACGTCGGCATCTGGAGCGCATTGGGCTTGTACCCATGGACAGACGTGTCTATGGCCTTGCGGATGGTAGGGAGATAGGGCTCGATGTCACTTTCGCCGTGATAGAGTTCATGGACGGAAGGACTGCCAAGGACATCGTGATGCTCGAAGATGACGACGCGGAGCCTCTTTTGGGCGTAACAGTTCTGGAATCTCTCGGCATTGAGATCGACGCGCGTAACGAGCAACTCACAAAGCTGCCTTCAACCAGGATGCGGGCGTTCCATCCGCGTTAGCCGCCCGTCTCCCAGGTGACCAGCAGCTCCCGCATGGGCTTGCGCCAGATGGCGCGGTAGCCGTCGCCTTCGGGCACGAACAACTCGTCGAACTGCTCCTCAAAGATGCGGCGGGCGGTGTCGCTGATCCCCTCCCGCGACCACCGGCCGAAGATCACCGACTCGATGGCCTCTTCGCGCGTCGCGTAGTTCCAGGTCTCCCACCACGTCTGATCGGGCAGCACGTGGACGTCCGGCAGGACGCCCATGTCCCACAGCACCGGCAGCAACTCGCGGTGGCCTGGCCTTGGAGCCAGCGGCTCCCCGTAGACGCGGCGGAAGAGGTCAGCTCCGCGGTTTGGGGGCGGCTCGCTCCACACGCATATCATCACGCGGCGGCGGGCCACCGACCGCATCCTCTCGATGAAGGGCACGATGTCGCGGATGAAGTAAGTGACGTCGCAGGTGAAAGCCACTTCGCCTTCGATGCCCTCGGCGTCCATCAGACCCGCCGGCACCAAGCGGGCGTTGGTGATGCCCGCTTCCTGCCTCGAACCCTCGTATTCGGCCGCCATTCCCGCCGAAGGCTCGACGGTCAGCACCTCCCGGCAGCGAAGCGCCAGCGGCAGCGAAACCCGGCCCGCGCCGCCGCCCACGTCCACCACTACGTCATCGGGTCTGACGAAGGAGGCCAGCGCAGAAAGGTTGGCGTCGAGCTCCCGGTGCGGGTCGAACCGGAACTGCGCCGCCGATTGGCCACTCCAGATGTCGGCCGGCAGCTGCCCGAACAGACGCAACTGCTGCTCCTGCACGGCATCGCAGAGCGCGGCGTATTCCTCGGCGGCACTGGTCATTCTGCTCTTCTCTGAACCTGACTAGATGGACGGCCGGGTCTTGTACCAACCGGCGTGCTGCTGGTAGGTGTAGGCCGCCTGGATGATTCCCGGCTCGTCGAAGGGCTTGCCGGCTATCTGCATCCCCACGGGCAGACCCGCCTCGGTGAAGCCGCAGGGCACCGAGATGGCGGGCAGGCCGGTGACATTGAACGGCGCGGTAAAGCTTCGCCCGCGGACAGTGCTGGTGGGGTCGTAACCTTCGAAGGCCGGAGCCGGAGTGGTCATGGTCGGTGTGACCAGGAAGTCCACCGTCTTCATCACCTCGGCGAACTCTCGTCGCGCCCACGTGCGTACGCGCTGGGCCTGCAGGTAGTCGGCCGCAGTCAGCAGGCCGCCGGTGCGGAAGCGTGTGCGCACAATGTCGCCGAACTTCTCCGGTACGGTCTTCAGGTTGGGCTCGTGATAGGCGTAGGCCTCGGCGACCATTATGACCGAGTTGGCGGCTCTCACCCAGTCCAGGCTGGGCAGCGAAACGTCGCGAACTGTGGCCCCGAGACTCTCCAGCTCTGCAACCGCCTTCTCCACCACGGCCACCGACTCCGGACTGACGCTGGGGTCGGGGTCGAAGAAGTAGTGCCGTGGCAGCCCTACCGTGACGCCCTTGATGTCCTCTCGAAGCGATGCCGAATAGTCCGGCACCGGACCCCTGCTGGACGTTGGATCCTTGGGGTCGTGACCGGCGATGGCCTGCAACATGTAGGCGCTCTCTTCAACCGTCCACGTCATCGGCCCGGCATGGTCCTGGGACCAGCTCAGGGTGACCACGCCAGCTCGGCTGACCCGCCCGTAGGTGGGCTTCAGTCCGACGATTCCGCAATAGGATGCAGGCCCGCGAATGGACCCGCCGGTGCACGAGCCGAGGCCGCCCATCACCTGTCCCGAGGCCACAGACGAAGCGGTTCCGCTGCTGGACCCGCCGGTGATGTGGTCGAGGTTCCACGGATTGCGTGCCGGCTCGAAGGGCGTGGACCAGTCGGGGCCGCCCAGGGCGAACTCGTGCATCGCCAGCTTGCCCACGAGGATGCCGCCGGCGTTCTTGAGTCCCGCGGTGGTGGTGGCGTCCCCTGTCGGCACGCGCTCCAGGTCCACGTAGGAGCCGGAGGTGGTGCGAGTGCCGGCGGTGTCGTACAGGTCCTTGAGCGCGAAGGGAATGCCGTGCATTGGGCCGCGGTAGTTGCCCTGCAGCATCTCGGATTCGGCGATGCGGGCCTGCGCCATGGCCTCGTCCGTCATCATGGTGACGAACGAATGCAGGCGGTCTTCGGTGGCCTCAATTCGGTCGAGGCAGGAACGCAGCAGCTCCACGGGCGACAGTTGCCCCGAGCGCATCAGTTCCCCCGCCTTGGTCATGGTCAGAAAATACAACTTGTCGGTGTCGGCCATGTCAATTCACCCCGTCATCAGAATGTGTCCCGGCAATGTGCAAGAGAACGCCGGTTATGATTCCGGCCAGTCGGGGTGAAACTCCGTGACCATCTCCTCCGCACCAAAATTGATGGTGTGGAGTTGGGCGGCGTAGGCGGCGTACAGGTCGTATATGGGCTTGAGTTCCTCGAGGTCCTCTTCGTTCAGGCCCAGCCCGGCCCGGTCGGCCATCTGCCGGAATTCGTCCATCGAGACTTCGCCTTGTTCGGGCATGGCTCAACCTCCAACAGCGTAGTTAGAAAGGAATCTCCCGGAAGCGATAGCGTTGGCCGCTTCGGGTGCTATTATACGCACAAACACCGGAATGACGGACGGCAAATTCTCAGGAAAGGACGCTGGAAGTGACTACTTACGTCTATATCTCCCTGCAGCGGGAGGACCGGATTTCGCTATACGTAATGGACCCCAACACCGGCGGACTGACGCGCAGGACAGAGTTTCCGCTGTCCGGTATGCCCGCGCCCATGGCCGTAGACCCGCAGCGGCGATACGTGTTCGTCGGCCGCAGGCAACCGGGCGACTTCGGCCTCACCAGCTTCGCCATCAACCACGACTCCGGGCGGTTGGCCGAAATCGGCAGCGTCCCCCTGGACGGAGACCCGGTCCACATCTCCGTGGACCGCACCGGCAGGTACCTGCTGTCGGCCCACTACTACCAGGCCCGCGTCGGCGTGCACGGCTTCGGCGAGGACGGCGCGCTGGACGCCACTCCCATCGAATGGCGGGAAACCGGCATCGGCGCCCACTACGTGCAGACCGACCCGTCCAACCGATACGCCTATGTGCCCCACATCGCCGAGGGTGCCCACACGGGCGTCAACGCCATCTTCCAGTTCCGCTTCGACCAGCTCACCGGTCAGCTTGCCGCCTGCGACCCCGACCGCGCCGTCCCCACTTCGGCGGAGGGGCCTCGTCACGTCTGCTTCAATCCAAACCTTGACGTGGTGTATTCATCCAACGAACAGGGATGCAGCATCACGGCGTACAGGTTCAACCGCGCCGACGGCACCCTATCCCCTTTCCAGACGGTTCCCACGCTGCCGGACGGCTTCAACGAGCACAACTCTTGCTCGCAGATACAGATAACGCCGTCAGGCAAATTCCTCTACGCCCCCAACCGTGGCCACAACAGCATCGCCGGGTTCGCCGTCGACGCCGCCGACGGCACGCTCACTCCGCTGGGGCAGACTCCAACGGAAGATATCCCCCGCGCCTTCAGCCTCGACCCGTCGGGCAACTTCCTGTACGCCTCAGGACTGGAGTCGGCGCGGCTGGCGTCGTACCGGGTCAACGCCGACACCGGCGCGCTGGAGCCGCTCGAGGTCTACCCCATCGGCAAGGGACCCATGTGGGTCCTGATGGTCGACGTGTAGACGACTGGCGAACCTCACGCAAAGAGAGCGCCGACCGGTTAGCACTTAGTCGGCGCTCTCTGCGTTTATTCACAGTCCGACAACCGTCACCCCACCATCCACCACGGGTCTTCCAGCAGGCCCTTGACCGTCTGCAAAAATTCGGCCGCGGGTGCGCCATCGATGACCCGGTGGTCGAAGGTCAGGCTCAGGTACATCGTTTCGCCCTTCGCAATCTCGCCGTTGGCGATGACCGGCTTCTCCACAACGCGGCCCACGCCCAGGATGCCTACCTGCGGCGGATTGATGATGGGCGTGAACCCGTCAATCTCGTTGGCCCCCAGGTTGGTGATGGTAAAAGTGCCGCCGGTGATTTCCTCCGGCCGTGTCCGCCCCTCCCGCGTACGAGAGGCCAGGTTCCGGTTCTCCGCTGCAAGTTGCACCAGCGACTTGGCGTCCGCGCCCCGGATCACAGGCGTCACCAGCCCTTCCTCCAGCGCCACGGCAATCCCGATGTTGATTTCCGCCAGCATCTGCACCTGCGCTTGTCCGTCCGCCGAGGCGGTCTCGATGGCATTCATTCGCGGATGCCGTCGCAGCGCCTCGGCGGTGGCCTTGACCACCACTGGCAGTGGCCCGATGTTGCCGCCCGCATCCTCTGCGTGGTGCCGCGACAGCCCTCGCCGCAGCCGCATCGCCTCGGTCACGTTGGCCTCGGTGGTCAGCGTAACCTGCGCCGTCGTCTGGATGCTCTGCAACATCCGCGTGGCCACCGCGCCCCGGATGCCCGTCAGCGGCACCACGCCGTCCGCCGATGACGCAGTGGGCGCAGCGGCAGGCACCGGCGCAGACCCTGCGGCAATTGCAGCCTCCACGTCCTCGATGAGAATGCGTCCCTGCGGCCCGCTGCCTGCTACCGTAGCAAGGTCGATACCGTTCTCGCGAGCCAACCGTCGCGCGGCCGGCACCACCGGTACTCGACCCTCGGCCGCCGGCGCATCGGCCGTTGCCGGAGCCCGCAGCGCGGCCTCCACGTCAGCCACCAGGATGCGCCCGTTGGGGCCGCTGCCCCGCACCTGCGCCAGATCGAACCCGCGATCCCGCGCCAAGCGACGCGCCGCCGGCACCACCTGCACGCCGCGGGCCGCTGCGCCGTTCGTCGCGGGCGCAGACTGCGTTGCGGCTTCCGGGGCCGCGCTGGCCTGGGCTGCAGGCGCCGCAGATTGCGCCACCTCTTCGCCGGGCTCGGCGATGACGCAAAGCACCCCGCGTATGGGCACGATCTCGCCTTCCTGAGCGACGATGCGACTGAGAACGCCGGCCGCCGTCGATTCCAGTTCCGTCTGCAGCTTGGCGGTCTCCACCTCGACAATGGGCTCGCCCTCTTCGACGGTGTCGCCCTCCTGCTTAAGCCAGCGAACGATGGTGCCGTCCTGCATCTCCATTCCCCACTGCGGCAGCACAATCTCCGACGCCATTGCAACTACTCCTGCCGGTTATAAGGCTCTTGAGGTCATACCCTGTTAGAAGGGGCGCACGGTCGTGCGCCCCGATTTGGTACCGTGCCCGCCGTTCCGGCCTACCGCATCGTGAGCCGCACCGCCTCCGCGATGGACTCGTCGGTGGGATAGCACAGCGGCTCCAGGGCCGGGCTGAAGGGTATATGGACATTGATAGTCCCCAGCCTCTGGATTGGCGCCTGCAGGTCCCAGAAGCCCTCCATCGCAACGATGGCTGCAATCTCGCTGGCTGCGCTGCAGGTCTTGTGGGCCATGTCCACGACCACCAGCCGCCCCGTCTTGGCAACCGAGCCGAGGATCGCCTCCTTGTCCAGAGGCACCAAGGTGCGTGGGTCTATGACCTCCGCTGATATGCCCTCCGATGCCAGCGCATCGGCAGCGGCCAGCGCCCGCGGCACCATGCCGCCGATGGCGACGATGGTCGCATCGGTGCCTTCGCGCTTAACGTCGGCCACGCCCAAGGGGATGATGTAATCGTCTTCGGGAACCTCGGCCCTTGCGCCGAGGATGGTGCGGTCCTCCCAGAAGATGACCGGGTCGTCGGTGCGGATCGCTGCCTTGAGCAGGCCCTTGCCGTCGTAGGCGTTGCTGGCGAACACGATCTTGAAGCCCGGGATGTTCATGAACAGCGGGTGCGAACGATCGGAGTGGTGGGCCGCCATGCTGCCGCCGTAGTACATCGCGGCGCGGTAAACGATGGGAAGGTTCACCTGACCGCCGAACATGTAGCGCATCTTGGAGGCCTGGCTGACCAGCTGGTCCATCCCCACCCACATGAAGCTGGACAGGCTCTCCACGATGGGCCGCATACCCACCGCGGCCGCGCCGACCGCTGCCCCGAAGAAGGCGTTTTCCGATAGCGGACAGTCGCGCACACGGTCGCCGCCGAACTCAGTGAACAGTCCGCCAGACGCGCCGTAGACGCCCTTCTGGATGTCCTCCCCCATGATGAAGACGCGCTCGTCGAAGCGCATCTCTTCCCGCATCGCCTCGTTGATGGCCTGGGTGAAGGTAATGTTCCGGGTCTGCGTTTCAGTGACCATGCTGCTGCTCCTCGTCGAGTGGTATAGGGGCCTTGCAAATCACGGGGCGTTCCGGGCCACTACTCGAGAGGTATGGGCTCGGCGTACATATCCTCCCAGACCTCGGAGGGATCGGGATAGGGGCTCTCCCTGGCGAATGTCACTGCCTCCTCGATCTCCCCCTTGACGTGCTCTTCCAGCGCGTCAAGCTCGCCCGCCGTGGCGATGGCCTGTTCGATGAGCATGGCGCGGTGGATGTCCAGCGGGTCGCGCAGTTTCCACTGCTCTACCTCGTCGTCGTCGCGGTACGAGTTCCGGACGATGCGCCCCAGGCCCAGCGAGTGGTCGTAGTACCGGTAGGTGCGGCCCTCCACCAGCGTCGGCCCCTGTCCGGAGCGGGCACGCTCGACGGCCTGCGACACCGCCTCGTGCATCGCCAGCGCGTCCTGCCCGTCCACCAGCACGCCGGGTATGGCGTATGCCGCGGCGCGGTCGGATATGTTGGCGACCGCCACCATTTCCTTGAAGCTGCTGGTCACTGCATACTGGTTGTTCTCACAGAGGAAAATCACCGGCAGCTTCCACACGGCCGCCAGGTTGATGGACTCGTGGAACGCTCCTTCGTTGCTGGCGCCGTCGCCGAAGAAGCACACCGCCACCCGGTCGTTGCCCTGCAAGCGACTGCCCAGCGCCGCGCCCACGGCCACCGGGATGGACGAGCCGAGTATGCCCGACTCCCCGAGAATGCCGATGCTGAAGTCGGCCAGGTGCATCGAGCCGCCCTTGCCCTTGCAGATACCAGTCTTCTTGCCCAGCAGTTCGGCCATGGCGGTCTTGACGTTGCCGCCCTTGGCGATTGGGTGGCCGTGAGAGCGGTGGTTGCCCGTCATCCAGTCGTCGTCACGCAGGGCCATGCAGGCCCCCACGGCCACCGCTTCCTCGCCGATGTAGGAGTGGGCCGCGCCGACGATTTCGCCCCGCTCCACCAGGTTGATTACCGCCTCCTCGAAGTGCCTGATGCGAAGCATTCGCCGCATCATTTCCATTAGCGCCGTTTTGTCCAGCATAACCGCGCCTCCATCCACCATATCGAAAGAATTGCCGGAATAATAACAGAATTCCGCACCACACTGGGCATTGGATGGCAGGGATAGCTCAATGCTCTTCCAAATCAGTGGGTATTCCTGCTTGAGGTCCGGCATTCCGGCGAAGCCCGACCTCGCCAAAATTGGGAAGACGGACCCGAACGCTGCATCGGCCCTGCCTCTCCTTACTTTTGATGGTCCCCCAAGTCCGGAACCCTGCCCTGCCGAAGTCTTTTCCTTGCCTTGAGTTGCCGAATATCGTACAATTGTTCTGTCAATAGTCTCTCTTCCGTTGTCCTCGAGCCTCGCTTGGTCGGCAAATTTATCTGTCTCAAATGAGGATCAAAATCAGCAGCCCTTGGACAAAACTTTACGAAATGTTACAAATTTGCATGCTGGAGGGCCTTCGGATATTGAGACTGGTGCCCCGACTTGTACCTTCTCATGGGCATGAACTGTTGTCCCGACCCGTCAGTTCGTATCATGGAGTTCATGTGGACGCGGTGCCCTCGCACCGGGCACCCCACTCACCGGCCGCTACCCGCACCTCCCGGAGCAACCGATTTGCCGGTCCGTGCCCTCAATCCATTGGTGATTGACCTTCCTCTGGCCTATAATCCGGCATCCCGCCATCCGAAATATTGGGTTCGTGGAGGACAGATTATGCCTATTCTGCGACGGGCCGACGCCGAAACCAGCGAGGGTTACCCGGGAATTCCGAGAGCAACCCTGGTGGGCGCGGAACACGGTTCGCAATCCCTGTGGGTCGGTCACCTGGAAATCGCTCCTGGCGCCACCGTCACCACTCATATCCACCCCGACACCGAGGAAGCCATGGTGATAGTGGAAGGAGAGCTGGAGGCGATACTCGGCGACGATGTGGTCGTCCTCGGCCCCGGCGACACGGTGCTCGCCCCGGCCGGCATCAAGCACGGATTCGTCAACCGGTCCAGCGAGAAAGCTGCATTGCTGGCTGTATTTCCAAAGACGGAGTTCGAGCGAGTAACGGTGGAATAAAGCTGCAATTCGCAACACCAAATACGAATATTGTCTATTGTCAACTTCGCTGGGAATTTGATAGACTCACACCACAATTCAGCTTGCCATCGGCAAGTTGATGCAAACTAGAGATTGGCCATTTCGAATGGAGGTGAGGCATGGTCTCCAACATCGTCTCCGACGATATTTTCAGCCCCTCTGTAATCAACAATCCGTTTCCGTACTACGGGGCTCTAAGGGATGCAGACCCAGTTCACTGGAACGAGTTGTATGAGCTGTGGATTGTGACGCGCCACGATGACCTGGTGTGGCTGACTCGCAACCACGAGAAGTTCTCCAGCGCGACCTTCCTGAACGACCCCCGCCCGGCTTACCCTGCCATTTACGAGTCGGACGAGGAAATCTACCGGATGGCGTGCGAGTACCAGGGGATGATGTTCATCCAGCACGACCGCCCGGCCCACCTGGACATGCGGAAGGTGGTGCACCGCTTCTTCACCCCGAAGTCCATGGAAGAGTGGCGCCCGCTGGTCATCTCCGCCACCAACCACCTGCTGGACGAAGCGGAGGCGAAGGGCGACGTCGACCTCATGCGCGACCTGGCCGTGCCTCTGCCCCTGTTGGTCATCGCCGAGATGATGGGCGTTCCGGAATCCGACCGGCCCTACATCCGGACGCTGGCCGAGAAGCTGCTGTATAACAACCGCGGCGAGCCGGACCGCTACCGCACGCTGATGGAAGGCGTGAACGGCATGTTCGAGTACTGCGACCCGCTGCTGGACGAGCGGAAGGAAAACCCCGGCGACGACTTCATCTCCGTGCTGGCAAGCGGCGAGAAGGAAGGCGTGTTCACCCGCGCCCACACGCTGTCCAACACCGCGCTGCTGCTGATTGCAGGGCACGAGACCACCATCAACCTGATCTGCAACGGCACCAAGTCGTTCATGAACAACAGGGACCAGTGGGACCTGTTCCGGCAGGACACCGAGGGCCTGATGGTCCGTGCCTGCGAGGAAGCGCTGCGCTACGACTCCCCGGTCATGACGCTGCCACGCCTCGCCAGCGAGGATGTGGAGCTCCGCGGCAAGCAGATCAAGGAAAAGGACCGCGTCCGCTGGGTCATCCCGTCGGCCAACCGCGACCCCAACAAGTTCGAGAATGCGGACCAGATGGACATCACCCGCTGGCCCAATCCGCACGTTGCCTTCGGTGCCGGCGTCCATCACTGCCTGGGGGCAACCATCGCCCGCGTGGAAGGGCAGGAAGTCTTCCGCGCCCTGGCCGATCGCTACCCGAATCTGGAGATGGTTCCGCACCAGGCCGAATACCGGCCAACCATGGCCCTGCGCTCGATGATGGAACTGCCGATGAACCTGAACGCCTAATCGACCATTCATCAGCAATCGGGCGACAAGAGAGGGGCGGGATTGAATCCCGCCCCTGCTTCTTTGGGTTCTCGATAAATCGAAGGGGCGCGTAACATCGCGCCCCTGAACAGTCTTCGCCAGTTTCGTCGGCCTACCCCAGACGCTCGAACGGCGTCGGCATCGGTCCGACCGGTACCTCGATGAGCGAGGGGCCGTCGTGGGCCAGGCACTGCTTCAGTGCCGTCTCCAGTCCCTCGGGAGTTTGGACACGAACACCGTTCATGCCATAGGCATCGGCAAGCTTCATGAAGTCGGGGTTGTGCAGTTCGGCGCCGATGGTCCGACCGGTGAACCGGTTACGCTGGTCCCGTAGCACGTTGCCGTAGGCGTTGTCGTTGAACACCACTACCACGGCGTTAATACCATATTGGACCGCCGTCGCCATCTCCTGCGAGTTGTAAAGGAAGCCGCCGTCGCCGGAAAGCGCCACAACCGCCTTGTCGGGCTGTGCCACCTTGGCGCCGAGGGCCGTGGGGTAGGCATACCCCAGGTTGCCGGAATAAGACGATGTTATGAACGTTCGGGGTTCGTACACCGGAAAGTAGGCCCGGCTGTAGTAGCCCAGCTGCGTCATTCCGGCTATCAGGATGCCGTCGTCTGGCATGGCCGAACGGACCGCTGCCAGGAACGATTCCTGCGGCTCAACGGTGATGCGGGATTCGGTGCGCTCCGCTCGCTCCGCCGCGACCTCCGCGCTGCGGTCGGCTCGGGCGGAGGCAAGCTTCGAAACCTCGGTCAACAGCGCCTCAAGGGACACCCGCGCGTCGCCCTGGACGCCGAATGTGTTGGAGTAGTTGCGACCGATCTCGTCCCCGTCGATGTCTACCTGGATCACCTGTTGTCCGCCCAGCCAGAAGGGGAACGCCAGCCTCGTGCCCACGGCCAGCACGAGGTCGTGGTTGCTGTTTTCGCCGGCCACCGTGTCATTCCGTAGCCACAGCGACCCCAGCGAAAGTGGATGCCGGTCGGAAATGATGCCCTTGGCTTCCGCTGTGGCTATCACCGGCATCTGCATATGCTCGGCCAGGTTGCGCACGGCGTCGGAAGCCTCGGACGAGATGGTGCCTCCGCCTGCCCAGATGAGAGGATTTTCGGCGGCAGCCAGCATCCGGGCTGCTTCGGCGATGCGCCCTGCGTCGGGCGCTAGCGGTCGAGGAGCCTCGGGCTCGAATAGCTCCACCTCGGCCACCTCCGCCAGAGTCTCCGGCGGTATCTCGATCTCCACGGGACGCGGGCGACCGTTCTTCAGGTGATGGAAGGCCTCGTGTACCGTCTCCGGAACCTCTGCCGGGTCCATCGCCCGACGGGCGAACTTGGTGACCGTCTTCATTATGTCCAGCTGGTCGTCGACTTCGTGAAGCATGCCCCGATTGACGCCGATTAGGTCGCGCTCGATCTGACCGGATACCATCATTACCGGCGAGGAGGCGGCATATGCAGTGTTCAGGGCGGCGGTGGCGTTCAGGAGCCCCGGTCCCGGCACCACCAGCGCGGTGCCAATGCCCCCGCCGGCGCGAGAGTAGCCGTCGGCCATATAGGCAGTGGCCTGTTCGTGCCTGGTGGTGATGAACCGGATGCCGGGCTCGTCGTAGAAGGCGTCCATTGCGTGGTAAAGCTGCACGCCCGGGAGTCCGAAGACGACCCGCACGCCTTCGCGGTATAGCGATCTCACCAGCGCCTGTCCGCCAGTCATCTTAGCCATGTAAAACATCCTCACGTGAAAGCTAGCCCTTTCTTTTCGCTGTAGCAGAGGAAAGGATCGGGCCTCGTTTATGTCCGACGAAATTGTACCATCTGCCCGCAACGGATCCGGCTTCGTCGGTATGATACAGTCGGGCAGCCAGTCATCAGGAGACAACGGAGGGCGCGATGAAGCGAGCGCTGGTCATCCGGCATCACGAATCCGAGACTATGGGAGCGAATTTCGAGTCGATTCTGCGCAGCCGCGGGTTCCATCTTGTGCCCTGCAATATTTTTGAGTCTTTGCCGAGATTCGATCGCTTCGATGCCCCTCCGCTCGAGCAGATCGACTTGATCATGGCATTTGGTGGACCGATGTCGGTGAACGACGACCTGACCGCGCTGCACCGCGAACGGGAGTACCTGGCCGACGCAATGGCGGCGGGCAAGCCGGTCTTCGGCGTGTGCCTGGGCGCCCAGATGATGGCCACGGCGCTGGGTGGAACGGTGGAACCCAGCGGCGGATACCAGTTCGGGCTGCGCAAGATTCACGTAACAGCGGCCGGTCACGCCGACCCGGTGTTCAGCAGAATCGCCACGCCTCTGGTCCCGACCCTCCACGGTGAGTGCTTCACCATTCCCGAGGGCGCCACGAAACTGGCTGAAGGCGACACCTTGACACGGGACGGGCGATTCCGCCGCATCAACATGGCTTTTCGCTACGGTCTGTCATACGGTTTCCAGTTCGAGCCACAGCTCACGCTGGACGAGTTCAAAGTCTGGAACCGCGTATTCTTTGGCGACTATGGGCTTATGGGTAAGGCCTTCAGGCCGGACGAGGAAGCCTCTCGGAACCTTCGGGAATTCACGCGGTTCTTCCCCGTACACCAGCTTCAGATGACTGCGCTCCTCGAAACCTTCCTCAATAGAGCCGGTATTCAGTAACCGATTACCGGTCCAATACCCGAATCTAACGGGTAGGCAGCCAGGTAGTTTCTCGTTTCAGAGCGCCCATTCTATTATTTTACGATATTAGAGTATCTTATTGCTTATTTCGTAATGAATACAGACATCATAAAGAATCTATATAATATTAAGTTGACATATTTCAAGATATAAACTTACAATTCGTCATCCAAAATCGCGGAGGTTTCGGCCAGATCTTTAGGTAGGTATCTCGTGCAAATTCTCGGAGGATATCGATGAAGAAACTGGTTACGTTGCCCATTGCCGTCATTTTGATAACAATTCTTGCGCTGACTCTGTTGGCCTGCGGCAGCGCTGCGGAACCGGCGACAGAAGCGCCGGCTGCCACCACTGCACCACCCACGGCTGCGCCAACAGCAACCCCGGCAGAACAGATGGAAGAGAGTTCGATGTCCGCCGATGAGGATTTGGTGGCCTACGCCGCCCAGGTAGCCGGCGGACCAGGGGCGATTTACGTTGGCGACCTCAGCCAGTTGGTCGGCCCGGCTTCTGATCTAGGGCTGGGAGGGATCGACGAAAACGGAGATCCGGATGGCAGCGTTCCCTTGGAATCACTGGAACGTCACCTCTGGATTTACGATTCCGACTATTACCAGGACCTCCTGGAAAAGGCAAAGCTTCTCGACCCCACTCCCCTCACCTCGACAGGGGAAGAGTTCGAGTTCCAGTATGCCTGCACCAACCGAGCCCTGCTTCCTTGCCAGTTGATGGAGCATTACCTGCTCCCTAACGTGGCAGAACGGACCAACAACCAGCTCGTCATCAACCTCACTTCATTCCCTGAGCTGGGAATCTCCGGCGCCGACAATATGACCCTGGTCCGCGACGGCACACTGGACATCGCGGAGATTTACACCGGATACGTTGCAGGCGAAGTGCCGGCCCTTGAAATTCAGAGCCTCTGGGGAATGTTCAAGGACCACAAGGCACAGTACGACGCTACGACCATCCTTACTCCGGACCTCGAGCGCATGATCGCCGAGGAAAGCGGCGGCTCACCCATCATTACCCACAACTGGTACGTTGGCATCGACCAGTTCTTCTTCTGCAGCGAGGCGCTGACAACCCCCGAGGACTTCGAGGGCAAGAAGACTCGCAGCCACGGAGCGGCAATTTCCGACTGGATCGAGGGAATGGGGGCGGAAGCACAGTTCGTGGCCTTCGCCGAAGTGTACACGGCTCTCGAGCGCGGCATTCTCGACTGCGGCGTGACCGGCGCCGACCCTGCCTATGGCCAGCGCTGGTATGAGGTTACGACCCACATGAACGGCTTCCTGGTCAGCCTGTTTAACGACAACGTCGTGATGAACGCCTCCATCTTCGAGAAATTGCCTTCCGACATCCAGGCCATCCTGATCGAAGAGGGCGCCAAGCACGAGTTGGAGGCCCTTCGGCTAGCGGCCATTCAAAACGAAGTGGGCGTCGTCAAGAACGAGTTGGCGGGCTTGGAAAAGGTCCTGTTCTCCGAGGAGCTTCAAGCCCTCAGCGACCAGGCTGTGCTGAACAACGTCGTTCCCGGCTGGATCAATCGGGTGGGCGACCTTGATGACCCAATCTTTGACATTTTCAACGAAAAGATCTCGCCAATCGTCGGAATCCAGATCGAAGAAGACGGTACTGTTGTGAAGACTAACTGAACGAGTTGCTGCCGGATTCCCAGCTTTTCAAACAGTTTGGTTCGTGGCCCCGGTCCTGTTGGACCGGGGCCTTATAGTTTTACGGCGATGAGTGGCTATCTTGCGATTCGATGTATGTCGCCATGTCTGAATTTGCGTTAGTATTTGGAAGCTGTACAATCCAGCCTAAAATGGCACTCTATGGGTTAGACCTATTAGCCGAGCCAAATAGCGGCTCAAGGTGATGTTATGAGCGTTGATACCGATAATAATCAAACAGGAGTTTTAATCGCTATCGACTGGGAGAACATCCGGCGGGGCGCTCAGATGTACCACCAGACGGTTAATCCCAAGGCCCTGTGCGACGCGATGAAGAGCGTCGGAGAGGTATTTGGCGACGTGCGGGGAGGAAAGGTATTCGGGGACTGGAGTCTCCGTCGGGAGGATGGAGCGTCCTTCAGCATGGCTGGAATTGAGCCCTACAACGCCCCTCGCACGATGGCTGGCAAGGACCGCACCGATCCATCCATTATCCTTGAAGTTTATGACTGGATTCGAGACCGCGAGGACTGCAAATACATTGTCCTAGGCTCGGGAGACTCGGATTACCAGGCACTCGTAGACCGGGCAAAGAGCAACGGGCGCCGCATAATCATCTGCGCCTTCAGCCAATCGGTGGCGCGGGATATGCTGGCCGTCGCACCCCTATTTCCCCTGGAAGCGGAGTTGGGGTTTAGTCTGCCAGAGCATGGCACGCTCCCGACCCAGGCCGAAACGCAACAGCATTCGCAGGACGTGTTGCAGACCTTCGTCCGTCAAATGGACCGACTGGAAAGCTCTCTCAACTTCGTTGGTTACAACAAGCTCTGCACCCAGTGGATGATCGACTGGGGCATCGCATCCACCGAATACGAATGCTACCGTCTGATTGACCAGTGGACCTACGACGAGGTCGTGGAGCGCCATGACGTGTCCAACCCCAACAACCCTGCTTTCCCCACCTCGGCGATTCGGCTAATCCGGTCGAACGACCATGTCCGCGATCTGCTCGGTTTCAGCGGAACATCGGCCGCCAATCCCATCGTGGTGTGACTGAGCTACCGGTGGCATAATGCACTTCAGCTTTGTTGGTCCGCCGGTGAATTCCGGTCCTCGGGTGGGCCGACCATTATTCATTGTCCAACCAGCACTCGTGCTTGAGTCCCGCCCCAACTTCGCGCATCGAGTTGAGTCCAGGGAGACGGCATGCCTGAAACTGAACCCATCCTCATGGTCCGAGACCTAGTAAAGGACTTCGGAGGCCTGAGGGCGGTCGACCACTGCACGCTGGACG
Organism: Dehalococcoidia bacterium; assembly: GCA_963667415.1. GTDB lineage: Bacteria > Chloroflexota > Dehalococcoidia > Lucifugimonadales > UBA3495 > VXOI01. The sequence continues at coordinate 3,505,446 of OY763410.1, forward strand.
TGTTTCCGGGCCAGATCACCGGCCTCATCGGCCCGAACGGCGCGGGCAAGACCACGCTCTTCAACCTCGTTTCGGGCGCCCTGAAACCAACCAGTGGGCGCATATTCTTCGGGGGCCGCAGCATCGAGGGTATGGCGATGCATGAGACTTTCGCCCTCGGTCTGGTGCGCACCTTCCAGATCCCTCGGGAAATGAAGCTGATGACCGTCCTCGAGAACCTGATGCTGGTCCCTCCTGGCCAAGCGGGCGAACGCATCTGGTCATCGTGGTTCACTCCGTGGCGGGTGGCCAAGCAGGAAAGAGACATCGAAGCTCGAGCGGTGTCAGCCCTGGAATTCGTCAAGCTGGCACACCTGGCAGACGAGTTGGCAGCCAACTTATCCACAGGGCAAAAGAAGCTGCTGGAACTGGCCCGAACCCTGATGAGCGACCCAAAGCTGGTCCTGCTTGATGAGCCAACTGCGGGCGTCAACCGCACGCTCATGTCCCAGTTGTCCCTGAGCATCCACCTCGCCAGCGCCGAAAGGGGAGTCACGTTCCTCATCATCGACCACGATATGGACGTGCTGATGGCACTCTGTGATCCGGTGATCGCCATGGCGAACGGGACGGTCATTTCGCAGGGGACGCCGCTGGAGGTGCAGGCGGATCCGCAGGTAATCGACGCCTATCTCGGAGGCCGAAGACTTGGCGTTGCTTGAAGCGTCGGAGGTCGTGGCCGGCTATGGCGAGACCAACATCCTCCACGGCATTTCCATCAGAGTCGATGACGGGGAGATAGTCACGATCATCGGCCCGAACGGCTGCGGCAAATCCACCTTGATGAAGACCCTCGCAGGGCTGGTGAGGGTGAAGTCGGGTAGCATTTCATTCAAGGGCGAAGACATCTCCGGGTCGCCTCCTGAGCGCGTGGTAGGCAAGGGGCTGTGCTACGTGCCGCAGTCGGCCAATATCTTCCCCTCGCTCAGCATCAGAGAGAACCTGGAAATGGGAGCCTTCCTGCGGAGAGACGACTATCGCAGCCGCATCAGCGACATGTTTGACCTGTTCCCGGATCTCGCACTGGAACCGGGGCGAAAGGCGCACACTCTCTCCGGCGGGCAGCGGCAGATGCTGGCCATCGGCCGCGCCCTGATGCTGGACCCGTCTTTGCTGCTGCTGGATGAACCCTCCGCCGGGTTGTCTCCGGCCATGTTCGGCCTGGTGTTCGAACGCCTCCTTCTTATCAACAAGGGAGGGGGAATCGACGGGACAGGAGTAGCCATGCTGCTGGTGGAGCACAACGCTCGTGAGGCACTGCAGATGTCCAGCCGAGGGTATGTGCTGGTCAATGGAGAGAACCGGTTGGAGGACACGGGACCAGAACTGCTGAGCAACCCGGAAATCTCACGCCTTTACCTGGGCGGGAGATAAGGTCCTCGTGATCGAGAGCACGAAAAGGCGAAAGGATACGGCATGAGAGTGCCGTCGAGGGAGCTGGTCCGCATCCTGCCGAAGCCGCCCCGGTGGTGGACCAATGTCCACACCACCATTGCGATACTCCTCCTGATCTTTGTGCTGGGTCTTCTCCCAGTATTCAAGATGAGCCTCATCGTGAACGGCGTCTTTCTGGGAGGAATCATCGCCCTGGGCGCCATCGGGCTGAGCCTGATCTTCGGCATCCTGAAGTTCGCCAACGTGGCGCACGGCGACTATATGATCACCGGCGCCTATGTGACCTTTTTCTTTGTCGACAGCTTCCTGCCGCTGCTGGGACTGGAGGGACAAGGACTCGGCCCGTTCACCTTCGGTTACCCCCTGTTGATTGCCCTGCCCTTCGGGGCCATGGCCGGAGCCCTGGCGGCAATCGCACTGGACAGCCTGATATACCGGCGACTCCGCCAACGCGGGGCCAACGCCGCCGTATTGGCGATGGTCTCCCTGGGGCTGGCGATCGCGATTCGGGGGCTGGTGCAAATCATCTGGGGAGTCCAGGTGCTGTCCTATCCCCGTGAGTCCCGGCAAGTCTTTCATCTGCCTCTTGACGTGCGTATTCCTCCCGACAGCATCTTCATCGCCGTCGTCGCCATCACATTGGTGCTAACGGTCTACCTGCTCCTCACACGAACCAAGCTGGGCAAGGCCATGCGGGCCACGGCCGACAATCCCGACCTGGCCCTGGTCAGCGGCATAGACACCCGGCGGGTGATCTGGGCCACGTGGGCCATCGGCGGAGGGCTGGCGGCCATTGCCGGGGTGCTGCTGGCCGTATCGCAGGCCCAGTTGCTGCCCATCATGGGATGGAAGTTCCTGATACCACTCTTTGCCGCAGTGATCCTGGGCGGCATCGGGAATCCCTACGGCGCCCTGGTTGGGGCCTTCATCATCGGTATAACCAGCGAAGTTTCGACGCAGTGGATCAACCCCAGCTACAAACCGGCAGTGGCATTCGCCATTATGATCGTGATGCTCCTGTTCCGGCCGCGTGGACTGTTCGGAGGTTCAGGGTCCGGCTAGCCGAAGGGCAGACGCCGGTGGTTGCCTTATGGAAATTGCGGGAATACTTGACTACGCCATCGGGTTCGTCGTTATGGCAGGCATATATTCAGTGCTTGCCATCGGGCTGAACGTGCAATGGGGATTCACCGGTCTGTTCAACATCGGCATTGCCGGGTTTTTCGCGCTGGGAGCTTACACAGCAGCCCTGCTTACAGGACCGCCGCCAAGAGGGCAGTTTGAGGACTATGCCTTCGGGGGAGACTGGGCCCAAACGGTTGGGCTGGGACTGGGCATAGACATCTGGTTTTTCCTTGGAATAGCTGCGGCAATGCTGGTCTGCGCCTTCGTTGCGCTGATCATCGGGTATGTGACCCTGCGCCTCAATGACGACTACCTGGCCATTGCCACCCTTGGCATTGCCGAAAGTGTTCGGCTGTTCTTCCTCAACGAGAAGTGGGCGGCGAATGGTTCCAGAGGCCTGTACAACATCCCCCAGTTCCTGGAGGGCTGGATAGCGTCCGACAAGTACGACTACCTGTATGTGGTGGTGGTGCTGGCCATCCTTGGAGTGCTGTTCCTGGCTATGCAGCGCGCGGCGCACTCGCCCTGGGGGCGAGTGTTGCGGGCTATACGTGAGGACGAAACGGCCGCTGAGGCCAGCGGAAAGAATGTGTCCAGTTTCAAGCTGCAGGCCTTCATCATGGGAGCGGTGATAATGGGCATCGGAGGGGCCCTGTATGCCCATAATATCCGGTTCCTGTCGCCGCAAACCTTCGACCCGCTGCTGGCGACATTCATCATCTGGGCCATGCTCATGGTTGGCGGGTCGGGCAGCAACGTGGGGGCTGTCCTGGGAGCTTTTATAGTGTGGGGCATCTGGACCGGGACCCAATTCATGCCCGGAGTCTTCAAAGACCCCAACTTCCGCTTCTTCATGATCGGCGCGCTGATCGTCGGCGTGATGGTATTGCGCCCCGGCGGCATCCTGGGTGAGTCCCGACGTATTTCCCGTCGCGTCACCGGACGTCCCACGGAGACAGGCGAGAGCGGTTGACGCCGCCCACGGCTTCGCCACCAGGGGTCGCTGAACACCAGAAACGATGAACACCAGAAACAGAAGAGGGGCAGCCCGCCAAAGGCTGCCCCTCTCTATTGATCGGAGTGGAGCTGACAGGGAACGACACCTATGGGGTAATGAACTCTCCAGTGCTCACGATGTCCCCTCCCTCGACTTTCCAGATTTCTATGCTGCCGAAGACATCGCCATTTTCGTCTAAGTCCACGTTGCCAGCGGTGCCTTCGTAATTGATATCCGTTCCTTCAGCGATCAACGCCAGGGCCCTCGCGATTCCCTCGCGACCCGGGCCGACCAGTTCGCCGGGAGGGTTGGCCACGTCCCTTAGAGCATCGCGGATGGCCGCAGCGTCGGTGGTGGTGCCGGCATGGGCCGCCGCAAGCGCTACCAGTATTGCAGCGTCATAGTGTTCACCCATGAACGGGTGAGAAGGGGGGAAACCGAAGGCTGCGGTATAGGATGACAGGAAGGCGTCCTTCTCAGGCCGGTCCGGCCCACCCTGTACCGTGCCGAGAGTGCCTTCCAGGTCGTCCCAGGCATCGATGGCATCAATCCATTCCGGACCCTTCACACCGTCGACGAACAGGAAGGTATCGGCGTATCCACCCTCCAGAGCCTCGCGAATGTAAACCTGGGCCTGCCCGGTGTAGCTGACGGTCACTAGGACGTCCGGGTCGCCTTCCGTGGCCTTCTCGAGCTCGGAATTGTAGGTGGGCTGAGTGTCTTCGTGAGGCACCCTGCTGATTACAGAGCCTCCCAATTCGGTAAATGTATTCTCAAACTGGTCGGTCAGCCCTTCACCGTAGGCGTTGTTTACATACATGACACCAGCGGTCTTGTAGCCCTCGCGCCAAGCCAGTTCAGCCAACACGATTCCCTGGGCAGCGTCAGAAACTGCCGTGCGGAACACGAAATCGTTGTCGTCCAGGGTAGAAATGGCCGGGGCAGTGGAAGCGCCACTGATGATTATCCGCTCGTTGGGAACGACAACCGCTTCGGCGGCGGCGATGGTGACACCGCTGGACAAGGCTCCGACGATTGCCACTGCATTTTCCACGTCAACGAGGGCTCGGGTAGCGTCGACGCCCTGCACCGGATTCACGCCGGTGTCGCGACTGATCACGACCATGGCTCCGCCCTGGATGCCTCCGGCGGCGTTTACGTGGTCGGCAGCCAGTGCGACGCTGTTGCGCAGCGGAGGCCCGAATTCGGCCAGCGAGCCGGTAAAGGAGTTCAGGTTGCCCACCACCAAGGGAGGCAACTGCTCCATCGCCACCTCTTCGGTCACGACCTTGGTGACTTCCACCTCCTCCGTAACCACAACTTCCTCAGTTACAACCTTGGTGACCTCGACCTCTTCGGTCACCACGACTTCCTCGGTTACCACCTTGGTAACTTCGACGCGCTGCTCAACTGGAACTTCCCGCGTTACCTCAACTACCGTCTCTCCGCCCCCGCAGCCAATCACCGTCAGCATCAGGACGGTCAATAGGGACATTCCAAACAAAAGGGATTTGCCCGTCTTTATCATTCTTCCTCCTTGCGCTCTTTGGCGGCAGCAACCTGCCGCCATTTATGTCATGCAAAATTTTACCATTTTCATAAGGATTCAATTCACGAAAGCATCAAGCCCTTTTCACGGCTTTGCTATTGGGAACTGCACATGGGCTAAGAATTTTCAAAACCCAATCAAATCCGCTCATTTCGCGACATTTTGATAATCGAGCGGACTACCCGCGTTTCAAGATTCCCTCCCTTGTGGAAGCCGCTTGCAACTATCGTACGGAGACGGCACCGCAGGTTGCAAGCAGGAAATGTCACTAGTGCCGCGGGCTGCATGCCTATGCCGGTACCGAAAGATCCCCCACGGCTTTAACCCTCACCAGGGTTGCGTTGCTGGGCACGTAGGCCAGGGGCACCTCGTCTATCTCGACCACCTCGACCGTGGCAGGGTCCGCCCCGGCGGCCATGGCCCGCTCGATAGCGGCGGCAGAGCAGTCGGCCACCGCCTCGTTGCGGCCCGACTGCTCCAAGGAGTAGACCCGCTCGACCTGCCCGCCAACCTGGGCGATGGCCGCGCCGATGGCGTTGGCGACGTCGGCGTGCTGTGGGCGCAGCACCTCGGACGCACCCGCCAGGTCGTCGCCCAGCAGGATACTGCCGCCGCCCACCAGCACCACCGGGACGTCGCCGCCGCTCAGCTTGACCCGGTCGATGGCGGTTTCCACCCGGGCCCGGAGTTCCGTCATCACGTTATCGACGAGCGACCGCGCCAGCCCTTCCACCAGGCCCGCCTCACCGATGCGAGCCCGCCCGGCGGCAACGGCCAAGTCGGTGGTGGTGAGAGTGTTGCCGCCGAAGACCAACGACTGCTCCGTCAACCGGTAGCCGACGCTCTCGGGGCCGATGCGCAGAGGGTCCAGTTCCACGACGGTGCCGCCGCCCAGGGGTATGGAGACCGTGTCGGGCATGCGGAAGTTGGTGCGCACACCGGCAAGTTGAACGGCGACCGCCGCCTCGCGGGGAAAGCCACGGACGAGGGCACCGACGTCGGTGGAGGTTCCGCCCACGTCGACCACGATGCCGTCGCGGACTCCCGAGAGCCACGCCGCGCCGCGCATGCTGTTGGTAGGGCCGGACGAGATGGTCAGCACCGGAAACCGCCCGGCGAACTCGGTGTCCATCAGGGTGCCGTCGTTCTGGCTCATAAAGAGAGGGGCGGCGATGCCCAGCGACCGCAGCGCCTCGCCGATTCCCTCTATCGTCAGTGCGGCCATGTCGCCGAGGCAGGCGTTGAGCGTCGCGGCGTTCTCCCGCTCCAGCAGTCCCATGCGGCCGTTCTCGTGGGACAGGCACAGGCGCAGTTCCGGCGCTTCCTCGCCGATGATGGCCGCCGCCTCGTTCTCGTGGGACGGGTTGACCAACGAGAAGACCCCCGACAGGGCGACCGCACGTACGCCCCGGCCTTGCAATTCCCGAGCCAGGCGGCGGACCTCGGAGCGGTCGAGGGGCGCGATTTCCCGCCCGTCGAACTCGTGTCCTCCGCCCACCATGTGCGTGACTCCGCCCACGGCTTCGCTCAACTCAGCGGGCCAATCGACCAGAGGGGGAAGCAGTTGCGTCGCGGGAAGCGACAGCCGAATGACAGCAGTCGGCGACAGGTTGCGGCGTTCCAGCAGGGCGTTGGTGAAGTGGGTGGTGCCCACCATCACGGCATCGACCCGGCCACCGCGGTGGTCCTGCGCCTTAAGCTCGGTGACGGCGGCAACGATTCCGGAGGTAACGTCGGCGGTGGTGGGCGCCTTGGCCGCGCCCGCCAGCCGCGTCCCGTCCATCAGGACCGCGTCGGTGTTGGTGCCGCCCACGTCAACGCCGATGAACATGGCTATTCGACCACTACACCGTCAGCGGGACGTACTCGGTGTCGTACCCGAAAGCGCGGGGGCCGGCGACGGCCAGCCCTTCCGGAGTGGCCCACAGGGCCGGCGCGGGGAAGCCAAGGATGGTCACCCGCAGCCCATAGCGCATCAGCTCGGTAGTTACCGGCTCGCCCACGTCGGTGGCGACGGCGCAGATGAGGTCGGGCACGGTGCAGACCGTCTCGCCGTTGCGACGGGCGATGAGGTTCTCGTTCTGGAACTCGATGAACATACTGTCACCAGCGAAGGCGTCGAGTCCCTCGATGGTGAGCGTCCCGCGGGCGAACCCGGCGGTGGTGCGGCGCTCCAGGTCGGTGACCTTGCCGCTGAACAGGATACGTCCGGGGCAGGTCTCGAGTATGGCGTCCAGCGGGTCGCGCCCGGTGTCGCGGGCGTCCTTGACCGCGTCGCCGAGGTTGCGGGCCAGGGACAGCGTGTTCGGGATGGCGGTGCGCCGCACCTGCTCGGCGGACATGGGCGCGACGGCATAGCAGGCGACGCAGCCCATCTGCACGGTCAGCGAACGGGCCAGCCGCTCGGCCCACTTGGGGTCGATGGTCTCTCGGATGATGACGGAGTTGCCCTTCTCGTCGGCGATGGCCATGGGACAGCAGGGCACTCCGTATACGAAGAAGGTCTTCATCTGCAACTCTGGGAAGGCCCGGCCCATTCCATCGGCATCCACCACCGGCAGGCCGGCCATGGCAGCGGGTATCAGCGGCTCCACCGAGTTGCTGCCGCCGATTTCGTTGGAAATCAGCGCGGTGGCCTTCTCGCCGGTGAAATCCTCGATGGCCCGCAGGGCATGGTACGACTGGAGGTCGCGCACCTTCTCGATGCCCACGGTCGGCGCGCCGATGCCCCCGACACAGACGACGCGGGCGTCGTCGGGCACCTCCTCCGGGGCCAGCACGGTAACCGGGCCCCACTGGCGGATGGCCTGTCGCGCCCGCAGCTGCCCGATGTAGGGGTTGCCGCCGCCACCGGTGCCGAGAATCCCGGCGCCGATGGCGATGGATTCCAGTACGTCTTCAGTCGCCTGCCACAAACCGCGAAGTCCGGCCTAATCGTCGGCGGCGACGGGGTCTTCCAGCTTGCGTGGGTACTCGTTCCCGAACAGGCCCTTCTCCGGGTGGCGGGTCCACTGGTCCTTCGGGTCTTCGAAGTAGACCTCGATTTCGTTGTCGTCCGGGTCCAGCAGGTAGACGCCCATGGATATGCCGTGGTCGCCCATGCGCACGATGCGGACTTCGTTCTCGACCAGCCGGTCGTACAGCTCCTGCAGGTCCTCGAAGTTCTCCATCTGCCAGGCCATGTGGGCCTGCCCGACGATGGAGTGGTCGGGGCCGCCGGCATCCATGCCTATGGCGCGGATGGCCAGCTCATGGGACTTCTCGGTGTTGGCCGACATGAACACCGTGCCGCTGGGGCTGCGCTCCATGACGGTGAGGCCCATGACGCGCGTGTAGAAGTCGACGGAACGGTCGATGTCCCGCACCCGCATTACCAGGTGTCCCAATCCCTTCGGTGTGTATGACATTTCGATTCCTCCTTGTCTATTCTGCTTCTACGGCGTCTATTCTGCTTCTACGGCCATTCCTCGTCGGCGAGGAACTGGCGGACTTTCTGCTTGAAGGGCTCCTTGTCGTAGTTCTGGAACAGGGCAATGGAGTTGCGCACCGGATTGCCGCCGAACATCCTCTCGTACAGCACCTGCCGCCCGCTGAAGGCGCTGCAGGATGCGTCCCACGCCAGGTGGAACAGCTTGGCCCGGTCTCGGGCGTCGGCTGAGTCGGTGGCGAAATACCGCTCGATCTCCGGCCCGATGCCCGACTCGAAGTCAGCCTCGGCAGGCAGGGCCATCAGGGCCCCGGTGCCGAGGAGCTGGATGATCTCGACCATCCGCGGATACATCGAGCGCCCGAACACCGTTCGCCCGGCGCGGATGGCGTTCACGTCCGGGGACATCATGCCGTACTGGTTCATCGTGGCGTCAGCCTCGGCGGCACGCACGCACGCCCGCAGCACGTCGCGGTAGGTGATCAGTTCCGCGACCTGCTCCTGCACGTGAGGTATCGCGCCCGAGCCGAGGGTGTCGACGATGAGGTCGGCCAGCCCGAGAATGAACTCCGACTTCACCAGGCAGCGGTTCAGTATCTGGTGGCCGGTGTGGGCGTCCGACTGTGTGCCCGCCGCGTACCCGTTGCCCAGTTCCACGTTGCCCAGCAGGAAGATACGCTCCCACGGCACCAGCACATTGTCAAAGAAGACGACGGAGTCCATTTCCTCGAACCGGGATCCGAGGGGGTGATTGAAGTGCGAGCGACCGAAGTCGAAGCTCTCGCGGCACAGGAACTTGACGCCGGGAGTGTCGCAGGGGATGGAGAACGAGAACGTCTGCCGCTGCGCCTCCTCGTCGAGGCGATGGCTGGCCACCGGGTAGATGGCGATCTCGTCGGAGATGGGCCCCAGCGTCGCCAGCGTCCTGCTGCCCCGGACCACGATGCCGGCGTCGGTCTCCTTGACCATCGTGAGCGCCACGTCCTCGCTCAGGACGTCCGTGGGCCCGGAATTGCGCCGACGCTGCAGGTTCACCAGGGCATGGGTGAGGGTGACGTCGTTCTCCCGGATGAACTCGTGGTAGTTGACCATGTTCTTCTTGAACTCGGGGCGGTCCTGGGCGTAGTAACCGGCAGACCCGGCCCATGCCGAGAATATGGAGTTCATGAAGTCGGGAGAGCGCCCCATCATGCCGCAGCTCGCCCAGGCCCAGCGGGTCATCATCTCACGCCGCCGCACCAGGTCGTCGACGGTCTTCGGTATCAGGAAGGACAGCCCAACCGGCTCGCCCGTGCTGGGGGACGCGAACGTCATCTCCTCGCGTAATGCCGGGTCGTGTTGCATGTCGTACAGGGCGGCCACCGAGCGCACACCGTTTCGCAGGGCCGGGTGAGTTGTCACGTCCTTGACGCGCTCTCCGTCGAGCCAGACCTCGCGTGGTCGTTCCTTGAGGCCGGTGATGTATTCCTGTCCTGTACGAGCTGGCATATCCCTTCACTCCACTGGATTATGCAGCGACTATTTTCCTATATTACCAGCAGTTGGCAAGCTGCGGAGGGCATAAAATAACCTTTCCTAATGCTTGGCCAGGTTACATTTCGAAAATCCCAACAGGCTGTAATTTCCCTGCGTCGCAGATAGCATTCCAGTTCAGGTTGTATTCCGGCCCATGGTCCGGGATTCCGGCGGAAGCGATAATTCGAACCCCCTTCTCTTGCTTATTGGATCGCCCGACCGGGAGCCCTGCCTACTGACATCTCTTCCTTGCCCTGAAGCGCAGTCTGTCGTACAATTGTTCTGATGAAAGGAGCCCTGAACCACCCGATTTGGCCTGTCTCAATTAAGGACCCAAAATGAGCTGGTTTGTTACACAACGTTACAAAATGTTACACCGTCACGTGAGGGCCTCCAGATGAGACAATGAGACTGGTCTCTCCCGACTGTCATCCAACCAAAGGAACGGGGTTTCGTTCCATTCCGTCCGCCCAACGATTCGGAATCCGAAGCGCGAAAGCCTCAATCCAGAGACGCCTGATTTACCGGACCACCCGATGTAGAACCCAGCCGGTTTCGCGGCCTTGCTTGACACCGTTGCGGGGCCTGTCTACGCTTATTCGCGCTGTTGAAATGAACACTGAGACGAGGGTCCTATGAAATACGACGTTGTTATCGTTGGCGGAGGAGCAGCCGGTTCGGTGCTGGCGGGCAGGCTGTCTGAAGACCCGAGACGGTCGGTCCTGGTGCTGGAGGCCGGCAAGGACTATCCCGACTTCGACCGCATCCCCGACGAGGTGAAGTACGGCCACACCCGGTTTGCCGAGTCGCCCGACTCGGAGCACAACTGGGCCCTGCGAGGGATGGCAACCGAGGAGCAGGGCGAGATTCACGTGGCCCAAGGAAAAGTGATCGGAGGCGGGTCGTCCATCAACGGGCAAGCCATGCAGCGGGGCATGCCCGAGGATTACGACGCCTGGGCCGACCTGGGCAACGACGAATGGTCGTATTCCAAGGTCCTGCCCTTCTTTCGCAAGATGGAAAACGACCTGGACATCCAGGACGACTTCCACGGCACCGAGGGCCCTATGCCCGTGCGGAGGCGCCAGTCGAACCCGGCTCCGCCAATCCAGAAGGCATTCCGCGAAGCCTGCGTCAGCCAAGGGTTTGCCTTCGTTGAAGACACCAACGGGGTTGATGCGGCCGGCGTCGGCGTGTCGCCCACCAACAACCTGGGCGGCGTGCGTGTCAGCACTGCAGTCGCGTACCTGAGCCAGGTGCGCCACCGCCTCAACCTGACGGTTCGGGGCGAGGTGCACGTCCGCAGGATCCTGTTCGAGGGCACGAAAGCAGTCGGCGTAGAGGCCGAAAGCGGTGGAGAGGTGTTCACGATCGAGGCCGAGAAGGTCGTCCTCAGCTCGGGCGCCCTGCGCTCGCCTCAGCTGCTGATGCTGTCGGGCGTCGGACCTAGCGACCATCTCCAAGAAATGGGAATCCCGGTCATTCATGACCTGCCCGGCGTCGGAAACAGCCTGTTCAATCACCTCAGCGTCCACATCAACTTCAAGGTTAAGGACGGGGTGGAAGTCCCGGCAGACCTCGACTCTCCCCACTACCGGATGATTTTCACAGCCCCCGACTCCGAGTTGGAAAACGACCTGGTGCTGTCAACGGTCAACGTGGTCGACGAGCGGGAAGAGCGGGTGGCCGGCGTCAGGACGCAGTATCGCACCGGCGATGTCTCCGCCGACCGTTGCGGGCGGATCTCCTGCACCCTCGGCGTCCCCCGTGGTTCGGGCTACGTGCGGCTGTCCTCCGCCGACCCCACCGTGCAGCCCACGTTCAACTACCGGTATCTGCAGCACCCCGAGGACGTGCGCCGCGTGCGCGAGGGTATTCGCTTCGGTGCGCGGCTGCTGGAATCCGAAGCGTACCGTGATGTGGTGGACTATCGCATCACCCCGACCGACGAAGTCCTGTCCGACGACGAAGCCCTCGACCTCTACATGCGGCAGACGGTGGGCACAGCCAGGCATGTTTCGGGCACCTGCCGGATGGGGCCGGACTCCGACTCGATGACCGTGGTGGACCAGTTCTGCCGCGTCAAGGGGATGCAGAACCTGTGGGTGGCCGATGCCTCGGTGGTGCCGCAGCTGCTCAGGGGCGGCGGACTGCACCCGACGGTGGTAATGGTCGGCGAACGCGTCGTGGACTGGATCGCGGCCGGGTAGCGCCAACGACTTTCTTTGCGCTTCGACCCGAAATTCTTCGCGCTTCGACGCACGTTCTTCCCATTTCGAAGAACGAACTTTCGGCCTGCCAAAAACCCGTCTGGTGCGCCGTGCGTTACCTTATGGCCACGCTCTTCCTTTGCAGACCCTCGGGGGTGACCATGCCCGACGGCCGGTGCCGCGGATTTGATACTGGCGCTCTTCCGCGGGGTTGATTGATATAAAGAATAACGATATATTAATAGGAAATATCGAATATCGTCAGGCGGTGGCTTCTGCTTCCGCCTCATCGTTTTTCGTGCCTTCCCGGAGCAATTTATGTTAACGCAGCAGGAGCTGGTAGACCGGATGCGGGAGTGGGCCGTCCGCGTCACGCCGCAGCGGCTGGCCATTGCGGAGGTTGTGCTCAACTCGCAGGACCATCCCACTGTTCAGCAGATCTACGAGAGGGTCCGAGGCCACTTCCCATCGATGACCCTGGCCACTATCTACTCCACATTGGGCGTCCTGCAGAAGAGCGGCCTGATTCAGGAGTTGCCCTTCCAGCGCATGTCCCGCTATGAGCCCAACATGGAGCCGCACGTCAACCTTGTTTGCATCGAGTGCGAAAACGTGATCGACGCCGACACGGCCAACGAGGTGCATGACCTGGTGGTGAACCTGCGCAACAGCATCTCTGAAAGCACCGATTTCGAGGTGGGTTGGCAGCGGGTGGACTTCTACGGTCTCTGCCCACGATGTTCCGCAGCCAAGCGACGGGGAGAACTGGCGGAAGTATAGTTGCACTACCAACGATGCTGCCAATTGCTTGACACTTTACAAGCCGGCCGGTGGAGACCACTGGCCGGTTGTTCTTTCTGGAGGTTCCGGCGATGATAACCGGCGTGGTAGGCGTCACCTTCTGGACTGACGACCTCGAGAAGATGTTCCGTTTCTACAACGACGTGCTGCAACTTCCGCTGCACTCGCGCCACCCCGACTTCATCGCCTTTGAGCTGGGAGAGGTGCGTTTCAACATCGGGCTGCACGACCGCGTGTCCGGGGCGTCGAACGACCCATTTAGATTCATGCCGCACCTGGGCGTGGCCGACATCCACGCCGTGGCGAGCCGTCTCGTCGACGCAGGTGTCGAGTTCATTCGCCGGCCGGAGCAGGAAAGCTGGGGGGGATGGGTAGCCACCTTTCGCGACCCGGACGGCAACACCCTGCAGCTGCTCCAACTGGTCTAGGGTAGGCCGTACCATCATGGCGAAGGTCGGTGAGCAGGCTGGGATGGAGAAGCGAGACGTCGCATTCCTGGTCGGATGTCTCGGTGGCATCGCAATCTGCCTCATCCTGCTGGGCGCTGTGAGTGGCACCCTGCCACGGCACATAGTCCAGGCCGTGCCGGTCGCGGCTGCCGCAGTATTGGCCGTGCGCCTCGGAGCCGCGGCAATTCTGGGAGCAGTCGGGGTGTGCGCCTTCTGGGTCGTCGTGATGGGCCTGATCTGGCTCTACCTTTCCGGAGTGTCAGGAATTGCATCGGGCAGCTACGCTCCGGGAGAAATGGCCCTGACCGTAGCGATTGCGATTTTGTCGATATTGGGCATACTAAGGGGAGCTGGACTGGGTGGCCGGTCATCGAGCGTGGCCACTGCGACCATGTTGACTGCAGGCTTCGTGGTGCAGGCAGTTTTCATGGCACTGAGCCTCAGGTTTCTTGACTGACAGACATCGACGGAGAAAGGCCACGGAGGTCTGATAATGGTCCAACCGAACAAGGCGGAAAGGGCGGCACAGTTCCTCTTCGAAGCGCACCGAGACCGAGCGCCGTACCAGCCGCTGCCTGACGACATTTCACCGGGCACCATCGAGGAGGCCTACGATATGCAGGAGGCCTTCCAAGCGCTGCTTGCGCCGCAGCGGGGCGCAATCGTGGGCTACAAGATTGCACTGACAACGCCGGTGATGCAGCGCATGGTCGGTTTCGACGCACCTTGCGCCGGAGCAGTCTTCGAGGGCGCCGTGCATCACTCGCCGGCATCGGTGAAGGCGTCCGACTACGTGCGTCTGGGCGCGGAGTGCGAGGTGGCTGTGCGACTGCGATCCGGGCTTCCGGCCAGCGGCGCTCCCTATGGCCGGGAGGCGGCGGCGGCGGCCGTCGGAGCGCTGATGCCGGCCTTCGAGCTGGTGGACGACCGGGGCGCAGACTACAGCAACCTGTACTTCCTCGGAGTGGCGGCCGACAACGCCTGGAACGCCGGCGTCGTGCTCGGGCCGGAACGGGCGGACTGGCAATCCCTCGACCTCGAGAACTCCGGGGGAGCAATGACCATCAACGGGGAGCCTGCCGGTGAGGGCTTCGGGCGCGATGTGCTGGGGCATCCGCTGGACGCCCTGGCGTGGCTGGCCAACACGCTGGCCGGACGCGGCAAGGAATTGACGGCTGGCATGCTTGTGATGACCGGCAGCATCGTCAGCACCAAGTTCCTCAACCCCGGAGACGAGGCCGCCTTCACCTTTGAAGGGCTGGGCGACATCCGCCTCAGCGTCGGGTAATCCTCCACTCTCGGCACAGATTGCATCAGATGAACTCATTCACAGGGCTGCTTCCCTTGAGCAAGTTCTTCCTGGCCATACTGCTCATCGCACTGGCGGTCGCCATACCTGCGGCGGCTGCGGCGCAGGGCGTTCCGCCGCACCGGTTCGCCGGGCAAGCCTACATCGACGGCGAGCTCGCGGCTGCCGAGACCGAGGTCGAAGCAGTAGTCGGAGGCGAGACGGTGGCGGATACCACCGTAAACGACGAAGGCTCCTACATCCTCAGCGTTCCTCAGCCTGCGGGAAGCCGGGCCATCACCTTCAGGCTGGACGGCAGGCCGGCAAGCGAGGCCGCCACGTGGGCGCAGGGCCAGCGGTCGTACCCCTTCGACCTGAACGTCGAGTCGAGCAGTCCCGTCTCGACGGGCAACGTGCCGCCTCATGCCTTCGTCGGGAATCTGACCATCGACGGCAGGGCAGCGCGGGCTGGCATCAGGGTCTCCGCAATGGTCGACGGCGAGGTGATCGCCACCGTTGTCACCACGACCGGCGGGCGATACAGGCTCAAGGTCGGCCAGGGGCAGGAAGACTTCGAGGACAAGGTCGTGACGTTCACGGCAGGAGACCTGACCGTCGAGCAGACAGGCGCCTGGCGTCAGGGTGGCGTCGACATCCTGGACCTGACCGCATGGAACGACCCCAGGGACATCGCCACTCTGTTCGAAGAATTGATTGACGACGAGACCCTGATGACCGTGTGGATGTACCACAATGCGACCCAGTCGTGGATCCTGTTCGACCCGCGGCCCGAAATTGCGTGGGCCAACGACCTCGCGGAGGTCAGCGCCGGCGACATCCTGTGGGTCGAAGTTACGGAGGAAGCGGACTTCCAGGGCGAGACACTGTACGAGGGCTGGAACCTGGTAGCCGTGCGCTGACGCCGCTTCGCAACATGTTCCCGGAATCACGCCTCACAGTATGAGCATGGCGTCGCCGAAGCTGTAGAAGCGGTACATCTTCTCGACGGCCTCATTGTAGGCGGCGAGTATCATCTTACGGCCAGTGTCGTTTGTCGTCGCGTTGGCGCCGTGCTGGGCGAAGGCGGAAACCAGCATCAGCAGGGTTGAGCGCGGCAGGTGGAAGTTGGTGAGCATGGCGTCCACGGCGCGGAAGCGGTGGCCGGGCAGTATGTAGATGCTGGCGTCGCCCTCCACCGGTTCGAAGCGCTCCCTGCCGAGTGCCGCGGCGTCGGCGGCGGCCTGCTCGAGGACGCGGACGCTAGTGGTGCCGACGGCGATGACGCGGCGGCCTCCGGCGCGAGCTAGGTTCAGGGCTTTGGCGGTCTCGTCTTCGATGGAGTAGCGCTCGGTGTGGATGTGGTGCTCGGCGGGGTTTTCGCCCTGCACGGGGCGGAAGGTGTCGAGGCCCACGTGCAGCGTGACAAAGGCGGTGTCGACCCCGGCGTCGCGGATGCGGGACAGGAGTTCGGGCGTGAAGTGCAGGCCGGCGGTAGGTGCGGCGGCGCTGCCGGGCTGCCGGGCGTAGACGGTCTGGTAGCGCTCCGGGTCCGCTAGCGACTCGCGGATGTAGGGCGGCAGCGGCGTGTGCCCCATACCGTCGATGGCCTCCTCGGAGGAGAGACGGACGGCCTTTATGCCGTTGGGCCGCGACTCGAGGATTTCGACGGACAGCGGCTCGGAGGGCACCTCCGGGCCCGGCGGGTTGATGGTCACGGTGGCTCCGGGGCGGAGTCGCCGGCCGGGTCGGGCGAGGGCTTCCCATACGCAGTCGTACTCGCGGCGGAGCAGCAGGAGTTCCACCTTGCCGCCGTTGTCGTCGCGGGTCCCGTAGAGACGGGCGGGGATGACGCGGCTCTGGTTGAAGACCATCAGGTCGCCGGGGCGCAGGTGGTCGAGGATGTCGTTGAAGTAGCGGTGCCCGATTTCGCCGGTGGCGCGGTCGAGGACCATCAGGCGGGACGAGTCACGGGGCTCGACCGGGGTCTGGGCGATAAGCTCAGGGGGCAGGTGATAGTCGAAGTGGCTGGTACGCACAGTGGATAGGCCGGGCGGTCAGTGGCCGTGGATGCTGATGCGGGCGGCGGTGAGGGTGTTGGTCAGCAGCATGGCGATGGTCATGGGGCCGACGCCGCCGGGCACGGGGGTGATGGCCGACACCTTCTCCGACACGCTTTCGAAGTCGACGTCGCCCACGAGGCGGTAGCCACGGCGGGCCGACTCGTCGGGCACGCGGTTGATGCCCACGTCGATGACGACTGCGCCTTCCTTGACCATATCGGCGGTAACGGCAGCAGGGCGGCCCATGGCCGCCACCACGATGTCGGCGGCGCGGGTTACGTCCGGCAGGTCACGGGTCCGGGTATGGCAGACGGTGACGGTGGCGTTGCCACCGCGGGCGCGCTGCATCAGCAGGGCCGCAAGGGGCTTTCCGACGATTTCGCTGCGGCCGCAGATGGCCACACTGGCGCCCTTCGGGTCGTGGCCGTTGCGCATGAGGAGCTCGACGACGCCTGACGGAGTGCAGGGGGCGAAGTCGGGGCGTCCCTGTAGAAGCTTGCCGAGGTTGTACGGGTGGATGCCGTCGACATCCTTACCGGGGTTGACGGCTTCGATGACGCGATGCTGGTCGATGCCGTCGGGCAGAGGAAGCTGCACCAGGATTCCATGAACACGGTCGTCGTCGTTGAAGCGCCGGACGGCGTCCACGATTTCGTCCTCTGGGACTGAGGGCGGGAGATGCAGGGCGTCGCTGTAGAGACCGGCCTGCTCACAGGCGCGTCGCTTGTTGTTTACGTAGACGGCGGAGGCGGGGTCGTCGCCGACAAGGACGACGGCCAGACCTGGGGTAACGCCGTGCTTTTCCTGCATCTCGACGACGCCGGTCGCAACCTCGGCGCGTATCTCCGCCGACAGGTCGGTCCCCGAGAGAATCTTCGCCGTCACCAGCCAGCCTCCAAGTGCCGCTCAATACGATTTTATCACGGCAGCTTGCAGGTCAATAAGGGAACCTGCCGGAAGGCAGGACATACGGCATGTCATGGCCGACAGGAGGATGTCATGACCGACAGGAGGCAGGGAGCATCGATGGAGGTGAGGCCGTGGTCGCCGCGTCCCAGCGCAAGGCTTGCCTAAAGAGGCCTGCCGTGTAGGCGCGAGAGAGGAAGAAATCCAAGAAGCTCCGGGTGTCGGAGAGGGTCTAGCAACCGGACGGGTACTTATCCCACTTTTTGCAAGGCTATTCGGCGGCGCGGAAAGCTCTTACGACGCCGTGGGTGAGGGCGTATCTGAGCTTGAGGATGTTGATTCGACTCATGAAGGCTGAGCGCCGTGGGGGCACTTCCTGCGGGGCCTTTGAGGCCCGACTTCTCCTGTCGGTTCCGTTTGAAATTGGGGTTTGACCATTAGCGGCCTCCGCCACGCTTGCGCTGGTCGCGCCGGATTCTGTTTCGTGTCTTTGCCGCCGGATGCAGTTTCTTGCTCCGGCCCTTGCGAGTGGCGGTCGGCGTCCTCACTTTGGCCTTCGGCATCCGCGTAACACGCGGTGCCGCTGTCTTGGAGCTACCTGACCCCCGCGAAGACTTCTGCGGCTTGGGCGGCGTCGGTTCCTTGAGTTCTGCCTTCGGCTCGTCGGCCCGCCGTGGAGTCGCTGTCAACACCAGTTGCGGCTCCACGGCGTCCCCTTTTACCACGTCGGTCCATTCGGTGAACGGAGGGTCTTTCAGTGCCTTCGATGCTGGCGGCTTGTTCTTCAGGGCTTCGTGCTTTCGGAACAGGTTGTAATTGACCGTCCAGCCGTCGAGGTAGCGTTGCCCGCTCTCGATGTTCTCCAAACTGCGCAGGGTCTTTACCCTGTCGCGGTAGGTGCCCTGCAACCGTTCGCTCAGATTGTTGTTGACTTCGGCGGCCAGCCCTTGCGACTGGATGTGTTTCGCTTCCGGCACCAGTGCCTTGATAGGCTTGATGTACGCCCGCCATTTGTCGGTCGTGATGCTCTTGGGCGGCCCATCGGATGCCGCCAGCGCCTTCCGCAACATCGCCCTGGCTGCCACGGCGTCCCTGCTGTATGACAGATGTGAGGCGAGGATGTACCGGGTGTCGGTGTCCATGATGTCCCACAGATACGCCTTCCGGCCCTTAATCTGAAAGTGCATCTCGTCCGCCACCCAGTTGCCTCCCCCTGTCTTGGCCGGGTGGTCTTTCATCTCGTCAACGGCTTCGGCGGAGTAGTCCTTTACCCACTCGTACACGGTTGCTTTAGAAGGCTCGGGGATGTCGTATTCCTTCTCAATGGCCTCGGTTATCTTCTTGTAGCTCTTCCCGTCGTAGTGGTCTTGGATCGCCGCGCCCATCAGTTCGGCGTCCATCTGGCGGCCCTTGGGCTTGCCGTTGGCGCGGAATTTCCGCTTGCAAGCCTTACACTCGTACCGCTGTTGACCGTTGCGAGTGCCGACCTTGATTACACGGTCTCCGTCGCAATGCGGACACCGGACTTCATAGGTTGTAGTAGTGCTGAAGCGGGCCATTTCCTGCCGCGCATTGTAGGGTTGGTCTGATGATACCAGATACAGAACATTTCTCGCAGACACCACAAAACATGGTAGACTGCAAACAGAAACCGGCACCTGGCGGGGTGCCGGAATCAACCAATGGGACTGGAGTTGCCTATAAGGCTATTCGATTGTAGCGGCAGGGCCGCGCAAAGGTTTCTCAGACCGGCGAAGGGCCTAATGTCATCAACAGACTTAGTTTAGGCCCATGGTTAGACTTGTGTCAATTGCACAAGCGCCGGTCGGGAATCCTGACCGGCGTTTTCTCTTGTGCTCCACATTTTTTTTGTGAGGTTTGACTATGGACCCTTTCGATATTCTCTCCGAGGCGACTGGTGCTTTGGTCGCTCATGTAGTTCGAAAAACTGGAAGCAAATTGGCACCAACCCTCGAACCACACCTGGCTTTGCTGCGAAGCAAAGCCAGCGGCCCGATTTCCGCTTTCTGGCGTGACTTCCGGCCCGTGCTTGACAACCCCTTCGGGCTCCTATGGGTGCTGACTGGATTCAGCATCCTTGCACTCGCGGTGTGGGGTTCTTTCCATCCGGCAACTGTGCCAACCGCGACTTTGGCTCCGCTGATGGTTGTCTTTAGCGGGTTCATTGCTTATTTCGCTTGGCGCGGCGTGAAGCGGAGAGTCAGGCGAACGGTTCGTAAGTGGTGGTAGACCTAAAGGCCCCGGCAGTTCGCCGGGGCCTTTTCTTATCCTGTCGTGCACCCTGCACGAATCATGACCTCCAGAAAGTCGGGGTGCTTGAGTGCCGCTACCGCTGCCTGTTCCCGCACGGCAAGCATGGTATCCAGCGAGACCAAATCAAAGTCTTCGACTGTCTGCCACTCCAAGTACAACTCCAAGACGGCTTGATGGTAGCCTTCAAGTCCCGACGGCGGCACGAGGGTTTCCCAATTGTTGACGATATGACCGAAAAACATGTCCAGCGAACCCATTAGCGGAGCTGTGCGCTGCATATCAGCGCAGCGATTGGCATATTGCTCTAAGGTGAAGGCCACTTCCGACCCAGGTACAGCCAGTCGCTTTTGAGCAGCCACTATTCTGATGTAGAGCGAGACTTCGGTTTCCAGCAAGCACCACTCATCGACAAGAACCTGTCGAACTACCGGGCTCATCGACGTAACTAGGTGGACTTCTTGCCAGTATGCTTCTTGCGTTTCTTCGTTGGGGCCGACCAGTTCTCCATCTACGATTTGCCCGGCAAACTGCCCTACCCAAGCATCATGCAGTTCTTGCAACACGGAAGGAGGGGTCAACGCTTGAGCATCTGACACCCACTGGAAAAATTCATCGACTGTTTCCTGCGGGCTTTGTCGTAGGTCGCCGCAGGCTTTGGCGTATTCCCTGACTTCAACAGGGTCGAACCACTGTACTGACAACGTAGGCAACAGCACAGGAGTCGGATTGGGTTCGAGCGAATAAAAAGGTCCTGGCACTTCAGTAGGAGGCGCGATTATCGTTATGCTGATTACTGGTGCAACAGCAGGTGTCGGAAGCACGATAGGAGTTGGGAGCGCTATCGAACGAGTCGGCACTCTGATAACTATAGTCGAGCGCACGGGCGGCGGCGTGGGAATTGAAATGACCGGGAGCGGCGTTGCTTGACTGGCAACAATGACAGCCGCAAGTGTGGAAGCTGGGAATCTGGTGGGCCGACGGGTGGGGGTTGCAGTTGGGGATTGCGTGGGAGTAGGGGCCTCTGTGGGGATTGCGGTATGAACAGGGGTTGGAGCCGTTGTCTGAGAGACTTCCGTAGGTACAGAAGTTGTGGCAGCAGTACAGGACACAATCACGAGGATGGATAGGGACGCGAAAGCGATGGTCGCCAAACGGCGCATGGGTGCCCCCTGTAGCAAGGATGTAGGCAGCTTGCTAGAGTCACCCTCTCCTCTTGAACGCGACAGGGGGCATGGGCTAACCCACACCCCCTTAATGCGTTCAGAAAAGCGCAATACGAGCGATAGGTGACTCTAGCTACGGGATGCTACCATAGGCCAAACCCCAATTTCAAACGGAACCCTCCTGTCTTCCCACGAATTCCGTTCATTTTGCATTTTCGGACAGTCCGGGCAGGCACTGCCTCCGGCCCTGGGAGGCAGTGGGCGGTTCGTTACGGACTGTTCCCGGGCGAATCAAGTCGCAGATGTTCGCGATGGCACCAACAGATGTAGGGCCCTGATGCGGTGCCAGACGGATGCCCAGAAATGCATATCGTTGTTCTCCTCCAGGGCGTTGTCTGAATCTGGATTTACGGGATTGGAGGATTTTCAGGATGAGGGGGTTTTTGAAAACCCGCTCATTTCCGCTCATTTCCGCTCATGGACGTTGAGAGCGCCGGGGGGGTTTCACCACAGAAGACACAGAGAGCACGGAGATTTTGGGGTTGACCTCTTATGCATAGTACATTTATTCTAAACACAGATGTTCGGATGAAGCAAGGGGTGGGTGTCAGGGAGTGAGGAATGGGGTATGGTAAACTGCCGGGCGTGAATTTGGAGGGTCGCCGCGGGTGCCGCGGGGCCTGTGGAAGCGGAGGGACAGCTTGGCCGACAGCTTGATAACGGACGAGGTAAGGGCCCTCATCGGGACGGAAACGCCGCCAGAACGGAACCGGTTTGCCATCAGCGAGGAGATGATATATGACCTGGCGGACGCCACCGAAGACCCGAATCCGCTGTACGTGGACCGGGAAGCCGCGGCGGCCAGCAGGTTCGGCGAGATAATCTGTCCGCCGCTGGCGACGTGGAAAGACATCACGCCGCCCATCGGGTATTTCGGGGCGGGACAGGAATCGCATTTCGAGGTGCCGCTGCCGTTCAACAGCTACGGGTTGAACGGCGGGAGCGACTGGCAGTTTCTGCGGCCTCCGTATGTGGATAGCTGGATAACAAGACAGTTCAAGATAATGGACATCTTCCAGAAGCAGGGCCGGTCGGGGCCGCTGGTGTTCGTGGAGCGGCTGGAGACACAGACGGACCAGCACGACCGGGTGCTGCTGCTGGCGAGGCGGGTGAGCATACACCGGGCGCTGGACCAGGACGGGGGGTCTCCGCAGGCGGGCGCGACGGTGGCGAACGAGCTGCAGACGGTGAACCTGTCGCCACCGGGGCCGGGAGAAGAGGTGCCGCGACCGAGCCCGTCGGACAGGCCGCAGCTTTACTTCGAGGACGTGTCGGAGGGGATGTCGCTGCCGCCGGTGGTTAAGGGACCGCTGACGACGACGCACTTGGTGCGCTGGGCGGCGGCGAACGGGAACTACGCGCGCATCCACTGGGACCTGCCGTTCGCACAGATGCAGCAGGGGCTGGAGAACGTGGTGGTCAACGGTTCGCTGAAGAACCAGTACCTGGGGCAGCTGCTGGTTGACTTCGCCGGGCTGGGCGGCTGGCTGCGGCGGTTCTATGTGCAGCACCGGGGGATGGACTACCCGGGCGACTTGCTGACATCCAACGGGATTGTCACCGGACTGCGGGAAGTGGACGGCATCGGACACGTTGACTGCACGGTGGCGCTGACGAACAGCCGGGGACACCAGACGGCGTCGGGCGTGGGTACGGTGGCGCTGCCGCGGCGGGGACAGGAGCTGCCGCTGGTGTGGGAGGCGGAGGACTAGGCCGGGTTCGAGGGCCGGGCGGCAAGCAGTTCCCGGACGACGGCTCGTAGCGTACGACGACTCCAGGGAATCGAGTTCCCCACTGAAGAGGTCCCTGCTGAAGAGGAGCAATTGAGCACAGAAATGCCCGAGACCACTGTT
Organism: Dehalococcoidia bacterium; assembly: GCA_963667415.1. Taxonomy (GTDB): domain Bacteria; phylum Chloroflexota; class Dehalococcoidia; order Lucifugimonadales; family UBA3495; genus VXOI01. The sequence continues at coordinate 3,528,557 of OY763410.1, forward strand.
TGCGAGTCGTGTCTCTTTGAGATTACTGAATTTGCGATTGCGGTCGGTGAGGACCATCACGACCCTGGACGGATCGAGGTGCTAGCGCGTGCATCCGGCGGGGACGTTCCCGAACACGAGTGTGATGCCGACGGCGTTGATTACCTGGAATGCGGTTGCGGTTGCCAAGGAGGCTAGCGCGGCGGCGCGGCGGCGTTTCGGCGACTAAGAAACCAGCGAGGATTGACGTTGCTTGAGGGACTGCGGGCGCTGGACATGGGGCCGGGGATTGCGCCTTCGTTCTGCGCAAAGCTGCTGGCAGACTACGGGGCGGAGGTCGTCAAGGTGGAGCCTCCGGGGAAGGGCGATCCGGCGAGAGGGATGGGCCCGTTCGTTGGGGATGATCCGCATCCCGAGAAGAGCATCCCGTTCCTGTACCTGAACACGGGGAAGCGCGGCGTTACGCTCGATTATTCTACGGAGTCGGGTCGGGCCGTGCTTTCGAAGCTGCTGGACGATGCCGATGTGCTGGTGGAGGGATTCGCTCCGTTGGAGTCGGAACAGTCCTTCGACAAGCTCAGGACCAACGGAGCGCTGAGCTACGGGGCGCTAGCGAAGTCGCACCCGGGGCTGGTGGTGACGTCGGTGACGCCGTTCGGACAGGACGGGCCGTACCGGGACTTCGAGTCGACGGACATCATCACGTGCGCGATGAGCGGGCTGATGTATCACTCGGGGGACTCGGACCGTGAGCCGCTGCGGAACGCGCTGGACCAATCGCTGTATGTCGCGGGGTCGAACGCGGCTGCGGCGACGCTGGTGGCGGTGTTCGCGAGGATGACGACGGGCGTGGGACAGCACGTCGACGTGTCGGTGGCGGAATGCCTGGCGGCGCACCTGGTGCAGCCGGCGCCGTACTACAACTACATGGGCGCGACGAAGGGGCGGCGTCCGGTGCGCGGGTCTGGGTTCGAGGAGCTGATGCCGGCGCGGGACGGGTACGTGGTTCCGTCGGTGCAGGGCTCGCAGCCATGGGAGACGGTGGCCGACCTCATCGGCCTGGAAGAGCTGCAGGACCCGCGGTTCGCGTCGGGGGCGGGTCGAATCGCGCACGGCGAGGAGCTGAAGGCGCTGCTCGTCGAGGGGCTGGCACAGTGGGACCGGCTGCCGCTGTTCGTAGCGTCGGGGGAGCGACGTCTGGTGTTCGGGATGGCGCAGGACGGGGGGGACCTGATGGAGTGTCCGCACCTGGAGGCGCGGGGGTTCTTCCGGGAGGTTGAGCACCCGGTCGTCGGGCGGGCGGCGTACGCGGGCATGGGGGCGCGGCTGCTGGTGGGGAACGGCGCGGAGGTGGTCGAGCGGGATATGCCGACGCCGAGTGGCGCGCCGCTGTTGGGGGAGCACAACGTCGAGGTGTACGGCGGGCTGGGGTACGGACGGGACGAGATGGCGGCGCTGCGGTACGCGGGGGTGATATGAGCCGGGGGCCGCTGGAGAACATACGGGTGGTGGACCTTAGCCGGGTGTTCGCGATGCCGTTCGCGGGGGCGAACCTGGCGGACCTGGGCGCGGAGGTCATCAAGATCGACACATGCCAGGCGCAGTTCATGGAGACGACGCGCACCATCACCGGGCCTTTCCCGGACAATGAGCCCGGCGAGCTTTGGTGGGAGCAGGGCGGGACGTTCCAGACGCTGAACCGGGGGAAGCGGAGTTTGACGCTGGACCTCAGGTCGGAAGAGGCACAGTCGATTCTGAAGGATCTGGTGTCGGTCAGCGACATTGTGCTGGAGAATTTCACGCCTAGGGTGATGGCGCGATTCGGGCTTGATTACGCGTCGCTGAGGGCGGTAAAGCCGGACCTGATCATGGTGTCGAACACGGGGTATGGGCACAGCGGGCCGTGGAGCAACTTCGGGGCGATGGCGTCGGCGCTGGAGCCAACCCACGGCACCGGGGCGTATATGGGGTACTTGGACGACGACGGTTCGGGGTTGCGGCAGGCGGCGGATGTACCGAACAAGGTGGGGAACTCGTACACGGACTTCCTGGCGACGTGGACGGCGTTGGTGTCGGTGATGGCGGCGCTGCTGCACCGGACGAAGACGGGTAGCGGGACGTGGGTGGACCTGGCGATGTACCAGAACGGGGCGTCGTTCATCGGCGAGGGGCTGCTGGCGTACGCATTCAACGGGGAGAGGTCGCGCCGGATGGGCAACCGGCACACGTCGATGGCGCCGCACGGCTGCTATCCGTGCGCGGGAGAGGACCAGTGGGTGACGATCGCGGTGCGGGATGACGCGGACTGGCAGGCGTTCTGCGGGGCGATAGGAGCGCCGGAGCTGGCAGCGGAGGGGCGGTTGGCGACGGCGCGGGGTCGTCTGGAAGCGCAGGACGAGCTGGACGCCGTTGTGGAGGGCTGGACGCAGGGTCGGACGTCGTACGAGGCGATGGAGACGCTGCAGAAGGCTGGAGTGCCTGCCGGGCCGGTGCTGACGGCGGGGCAAGCGCTGGCGGACGCGCAGTTCCGGCAGCGGGGGTTCTTCGAGCGGGTGACGCATCCTGCGGAGACGGGCTTGGGCACGAAGGAGTACGTCGGTCGGGGGTGGAAGTTCTCGAGGAGCGAGGCTGGCATCGGAGGGCCTGCACCGATCCTGGGCGAGGCGAACGACTATGCGCTGCGAGAACTGCTGGGGCTGACGGCGGCGGCGGTGGCTGCGCTGGAGGAGCAGGAGGTCATCGGGCGGGCGCCGATCGGCGGGCGGGCGCCGTCGCAGTTGCCGATGGAGGCGCAGGTGGAGCTCGGGTGGGTGGCGGCGTATGATCCGGGGTTTGGGGGGTAAGGGGGCGGGTTGAGCGCGGAGGGCGCGGAGGTCGGGGTGGAGGTGGACGGGTTAAACGCCGAGGTCGCAGAGAGCGCCGAAAGGGGGATGGGATCGGCAAATTGGGCGTCGAGGCATCTAGTTATGCTCTCAACTATCCACGCCTCCAACACGGAAGGCACATTGGTTTTGACATACTTGTAGTATTCTCTTTGCCGCAGCGGTGGCAGTATTTCTCCTCGTAGTTTTCATCCCCATATCGCGCCCAGATCCTGTAGTGTTGGTCGCAGTAGGGTTTTTTGGCGTCCAATGTGACGGAAGAACTGCACCGAATACAGTAGCCAACGGGTCTCACCTGTGGCTCGCGTTTGGCGGCAACTGGTTTCTCCCGTTTAGTCGGACGAGAGGCCTCAACCGAACTCTTTTGCCCTGGCATGGCTATACGCCGAAGGCGTTGAGCTTCCTGGACGATTTCTTCGTAGAGCTCTCGATCCTCCTCCTGGCTGACGTATATGCCCATCTCTTCATTGTTTTGTTGTGAGAACTCATACAGATTCATTGACGTGACAATGGCGGCGCCTTCACTCAGGTAGCACTTCGCGTGCAAGTTCTCAACGAACCACGACTCTGCAGGAGTAGGCAAATTGTCCATCCAATTCTGTTCTGTCTTCTGTAGGTCTCTCTTCCCATAAATTACAGTCAGCCGCACTCTCCGCTGGCTCGCGTCTTGTATGAACCCCTGCAAGCGTTGATTGACTTTCACGTAAGGGCTGATAAGGGTAATTTCCTGTAGTGCGCTTCCAATGAGTGTTTCTAATTCTGCAGAGATCTTGGTAGTTGTAAGGAATTTGACCATGCGCCCTTCCCCGTGAAAACCTGGTGAAAATTATAACCCAAGTGGTGCAACAAAATTTGTTTGCATTACAGCCAGTCTATAACTGGCACAGGGATGGTAGCACCACTAATACCCATATTCAAACTGATGCGCGCCTTACATTCAGTATGGCTGGTGAGAGGGTGGTAAACATCATCGACCGTATGCGTTTCCCACGGAATAGCCAAAGTCCGGGCTTCTACGCCCCGGCGAAAATTCTCACCAAGAACCTAAAGTGACCTGTTGCACTTGAAATATCAATCCGCCTTCTCGCCTTCGCGGGAGTGACGGTTGGAGGTGCGGTGGCTTGGTCGTTCCGTGGGCCGGGGTGGGGTTAGGGGTGGAAATGGGGCATTACTTTTTGGCTGAAGAGGGTGAGGGACTTTTCGGTTTTTTCTTTGGACATTAGGCCGCGGTTGGTTAGCATGAGGTTGCGGATGCCTGCGTCGCGCATCTGGGTTAGCTGTTCGGTGACGCGCTGGGGGCTGCCGATGATGTTTTCGGCGGCGTCGGGGTCGGGCGTGTCGGCGTAGCCGTCGCGTAGCATCGGCGGGGTCTGTTGCTCCATGGGGTATTCGGCGGGGTTCCACGTGGTGCGGTAGTGCTCCATGCGGGTGAATGCGTCGTACTGGGCGGGCAGGAATTCATCGAAGGCCTGCTCGTCGGTGTCGGCAACATGCATCTCGCGCCAGACCCAGACCTGATCGAGGTTGTGCTCGATGCTTGCCTCGTCGAATCCGACTTCCTCCATGGCCTCGCGGTAGACGCGGATGTTGGCGGCGGTGGAGCTGGTGGAGCGGCCACGCAGCAGGACGGGGCGGCCGATGCGGCCCATCTCGCGGACGGAGTCGGGGTTGAGGCAGGCGCGGGCGAGGCGCGGATGGGGCTTCTGGTAGGGGCGGGGGCGCACCATCGGGAAGGACGCCTGGTAGTACTTGCCATTGAACTCGAGGTTGTCGGTGGTCCAGGCCTTGATGAGCAGTTCCTCGGCCTCTTCCATCTGGGCGACGCCGGTCTCGGGGTTGGTTCCGAAGCCGATGTACTCGTAGGCGTTGTAGTTGGAGCCCTTGGCGGTGCCGACTATGAGGCGGCCCTGGCATAGATTGTCGAGCAGGGCGGTCTGAGTGGCGATGCGCACGGGGTTGTGGAGCGGCAGCTCGATGATGCCGAAGCCGAGTTCAACGCGGCTGGTCTTCATGGCGATGGCGGCGGCGAAGACCAGGGGGTCGCCGTAGACACATTCGCCGGTGAAGTAGTGCTCGGCGAGCCATAGGGCGTCGAAGCCGAGCTCTTCGGCGAGGACGGCCTCATCGAGGCAATCCTGGATGGCCTGCTCGTCGTTGGAATCGTCGAACTTCATGGGGTAGAAGAAGTGGCCGAAGCGCATGGTGCCTCCGTGGTGTGGGTACGGGCAATGCCGGGCGGTTATTCCATGACCCTGGCGTCGGGCAGGCCGAGCAGTTGCTGGCCGTGGTTTTCGTAGGCGGCGTCGCTGACCATCTGGTGTTGCGCGCCGGCGTTGATGTCGCGCAGGCATCGCTGGAGGATGCTGTCGTCGAAGAGGGCAGCGCCACCGGCGAACCGGAAGGCCTGGGTGGTGACGTCGACGGCGACGTCGGTTGTGTAGCTGCACAGGCTTCGCATCTCGGTTTGCAGAAGCGGGTCGGGGGGACGGCCTTCGTTCACGACCTGCCACGCCCTTTCGAGCACGTCGACGTTGAGGGAGCGGGCGGAGCGCAGCTTCAGGTCGGACTCGCTGAGCAGACGCTGGAAGGCGGGACGGTGGGCGAGGGAGTTGACGGAGGCGTAGCCGCGAGTCTTGGAGCGGCCGACCTCGAGAGCCTCGCTGAGGGCCCGACGGGCGACGCCGAGGGCGAAGGCGGAGTGTTCGTTGGTGACGAAGGCTGGGCGCCCGAGCCGGAAGATTGCGCCGCCGCGAAGCGGTTCAGTGAGGGAGACGTCGTAGGCGAAGCTGGTGGGGACGAAAAGGTCCTGAGCGGAGAAGTCGCAACTGCCGGTGCCGCGTAGGCCCATCACCTGCCAGTTGTCGTGGATGGTGACATCGGAGGTGCGCATGGTGGCGCGAACCTGGACGGGGTGGCCGGGTTCGTCGGTTATGACGCGGGCGCCGGCGGAAATCCATTCTGAGTGGCGGATGCCGCTGGCGAAGGACCAGCGTCCGGAGAGCAGGTAGCCGCCTTCGACCGGGACGGCGCGGCCCATGGGGGCGAACACGCCGGCGGTTTTCGGGGGACGGCCGTGAGCGAAGATTTCCTCAATGGCGTCGTCGGGCAGGAAGGCACCGACGCCGCCGAGGCTGGCAGCGCCAATCATCACGCACCAACCGGCGGAGGCGTCAATTTCGCACAAGGCTTCGAGCACGTCGAGCTGGGTGACGAGGTCGGCTTCGGCACCGCCGAGGACGTGGGGCAGCTTGAGGCGCAGGAGGCCGGTGTCGTAAAGTGCGTCGACGGAGGCCTGGGGCAGGGTGCAGGTCTGCTCGCCCTCATCTGCGCCGGCTTCGAGGGTATCGCGCACGCTGTTGACCGCGTCCATGAGGAGGCGGTGCTTGGCCTTTCTGTCGGTGGGGAAGGACTGAATGGCGGTCATGCAGTGTTGGCGGCAGCGCGCTATGCGTCGACTTTGGGGATGACTTCTTCTACGACGACGTCCATGGAGTCGAGGAGCTGCTGGAGGCTGCCGCAGCCGTTGAAGTTGAGCTGGAACTCCTCGAGTCCGGCCTCGTGGCGGTAGCGTTTCATGTCGGAGGCGACCTGCTCGGGGGTGCCCTGTCCGGTGGGGCGGTCGCCGGAGCTGGATGCGCCGGTGATGTTGCTGAAGTTGACGCGGAAGCTCATGCGGGTGCGGGGCGGTTCCTTTTCGAGCTCGGCGGAGATGTCGTGGAGTCGGTCACGGTTGTCGATGAAGGCTGGCAGAGGCGTGGGAGTGGGCTGCCAGACGTCGGCGTAGCGGGCGGCACGACGGAGGGAGGGAGCGCCGGAGCCGCCGACCCAGATGGGCGGGTGCGGCTGCTGGACGGGCTTGGGGCTGACGTGCATGTTGTCGAAGGAGAAGAAGCGGCCGTGGAAGGTGGTGGGGCCCGGTTCCCAGCAGGCCTTCCAGAGGCGCAGGTACTCGTTGGTGCGGGCGCCGCGCTGGCGGAAGGTTATGCCGAGGGCGTCGTACTCGGGCTCGCTCCAGCCGGAACCGATGCCGGCGATGGCGCGACCGCCGGACATCTGGTCGAGGGTGGCGAACATCTTGGCGGTGACGATGGGGTTGCGGTAGGGCATTATCAGCACGGAGGTGCCGAGCATGATGCGGGAGGTGCGGGCGGCAACGTAGGAAAGGACCATCAGGGGGTCGTAGACATTGCGCCACGGCTCGCTACGGGGGGAGTCGTCGACGATGACGTGGTCATTGACGAAAAGGGCGTCGAAGCCGAGTTGCTCGACCTTGACGGCGGTCTGCACTATGGCCTCGGTGGTTGCGGGGAATCCGAGGTAGTCGGCGTTGGGTAGCCGGAAGGAATACTTGGCCATGGGGCCTCCGGTGTCGGGTGCTGAACGGAGGGTATCATATTGCCATCGGGGGCCGGGCACAATGGGGGTTGGAGCGGCTGGGCTGCGTTCCACATCAGGTGGTCCGGTAGATAAGGTGTCCTAGGATTGAGGCTTTCGCCCCCGAACCCCAATCTTCGGGCAGATGGAATGGAACGAAACCCCGTGCCTTTGGTTGGATGACAGTCGGGTGAGACCGGTCTCACTGTCTCATCTGGAGGCCCTCGCGTGACGGTGTCACATTGTGTAACATTTTGTAACGTTGTGTAAAAAACCCGCTCATTTCGGTCCTTAATTGAGACAGGCCAAATGGGGTGATTCAGGGCCTCTTTCATACGAACAATTGTACGATACTCGAGGCCTCGAGGCAAGAGGGAGCAATCGGCAGGGCATCGTTTCGGGTCAGGTGGTGAGGTCAGGAGTGAGGCGGGATTTGGATTCCCGCGGGCATGGCGGGATCCGAGTCGGCGTGCTGCCTTATGGGGAGCTTTGTCGTGGCCTGTCGCGTTATTCTTCGAAGAGGAAGCCGCGGACGGCTCGGCTGTAGCGCTGGTAGAGGAGGCCGCCGGCGAGGAGCAGCAGGCCGAGGGCGATGAAGGCGATGACGCGGTACTCCTGCTCCAGAGTCTGGGAGTCGTAGACGAAGAGCTTGACGACGGGCAGGGCCAGCAGTGCGAGGCCGGCGATGCGGACCCAGCGCAGGCGGCGGGCCACGCCGAGCACGAGGAGCACGGCGGCGTAGATTGCCCAGAGGAGGCTGAGGCCGAGGCTGGCGACGTTCTCGCTGGCATCGCGGGAGAGGGCGAAGAAATCGCTGTCTGCAGAGGCCACCACCTCCCAGGAGAGGAGCCACAGGGTCAGCAGGTTGGCGATGGCCAGCAGGACGGTGAAGGCGAACTGCGAGTCGAGGCGGGCGATGCGGGAGGTTGTGCTTTCTCCAGATGCGATGTGGGACGTCGTTTCATCGTCTGCTGACGCGGGGGAGATTGTGCCCTCGTCCGCTGACACAAGGGAGGTTGTGCCTTCGTCCGTCGAGGTGGAGGGCGGGCCGTCTTCATTGCGGTAGCGGAAGGCCATCCAGCCGGCTACGTACAGGGCGGCGATGCCGACGGCAAAGGCGAGGAAGCGCAGGTTGGCGACGGGTCGGAAGGTCGAGGCGTCGACGTCGAAGGTGTCGATCCCGACCAGGCGCACGAGCATGGCGGCAAGGAGGCCAAAGCCGAACAAGCGGAGTTCGGGCATGCGGAGGCGGACGGCAAGGGCGAGGGCCAGGAGGGCTTCGACGGCCCAGGCGATGGGTATCCAGACGCCGTCGACCTGCACGGGGATGACAGCGGCGGCGAAGATGGCGGCGCGGATGGCGAATAGGGGGATGGCCTTCTCTTCGCCGGGTTCGAGGTCGGCGCGCCGCAGGTGCAGGTAGATGGCCGCGAGCACGGGCAGGACGATGGAGGCGGCGTAGCTGATCATGTACTGGTTGAGGAAGGGCGTGAACTCTTCGCTGAGGGCGTCGGGAGTGTCGCGGGTCAGGAGCCACAGGGCGTTGACGACGAACATGGCATAGCCGGCCCAACGGAGCTCGCGCATCCGCAGAGGGAAGGACAGGAACAGAAGGACGAGGCCCTCGACGCCCCAGGCGAGGCTGATCCAGGGGCCGCCGAACTGGATGGGGACGGCGAGTATGGCGAGTACGACGGCAATGCCCGCGGAGAACAGGGTCAGGTTGAGCTGTTCTGGGCCGCGGAGGCGGCAGGCCGCGCCGAGGGCGACATAGAAGACAGCGACGAGGGCAGTGAAGCCTCCCATCCAGTCGTCGTATGGGTCGTTCATCAGGGCGTAGCTGATGCCGTAGTATCCGGCGGCGTTCAGGGTGACGAGGGCGAGGTCGGCGGGGCCGACGGCCTGCTTTCGCACGAGGTGGAAGGCTACGGTGGCGGCCACGAAGACGAGGAAGATGGCTGTGATGCCGATCTGGGCCAAGGCTGTGGATGGGTCGATCTCCATCTGCCAGAAGCCGAAGAGGATGAGGGAGCCAGCCCAGGCGAGGAGGGTGAACCAGCGCCAGTTGCGGAATCCGGCCAGGGCCAGGACGCCAACGTCGAGGACGAGGACGTAGAGGAGGAGCAAACGCTGGTCGGGGAGCTCGTCCTGCAGGAGCAACGGGGTGGCGAAACCGCCGAAGATGGCGAGCACGGCGACGCCCACGGCCTCGTGGCGGAGGGACAGGAGGGCGCCGGCCAGGGTGATGATGGCGAATGCACCGAAGGCGAGTTCGGTGGGTATGAGGACATAGAGGGCGAATGCGCCGTAGACGGACAGGTAGAGGATGGCGATGCCACCGCCGGCGACGGTCTGGGCCCAGGCACCGAAGCGGTTGCGGAAGTATTCGCCGGCGGCTATCAGCACGAGGCCGCCCGCGACGCCGAGGAGCACACGTGCGGTCTCGTTGAGCCAGCCGCGGTCGATGGCGAGGCTAATGAAGAAGGCTACGCCGAAGATTAGTGCGACGATGCCGATGCGGGCGAGCCAGTTGCCGCCGAGGAGCCACTCCCAGTTGCGGTCGGTGAGGCCACCCATCGGCGTGGCGGGGATGGCCGAGGCGGGGCCGGCGGGCGCGGGTGGGGGTGTGGGAGTCGTGGGTGCAGCGGGAACCGCGGCTGCGGGCGTGGCAGCGGCAGGGGGTTGCTGTTGCGCCGGGGACTGCGGTACCGGTTGACGCGGGGGCGCGGGTGGGGATCCGCTGCGGCGTTCGAGGTTGGAGAGGCGCAGGCGGAGCTGGGCGAGGTCGGCGGTCATCGAGTCGACGGCGTGGCGGAGTTGGCGGAGCTCGTCGTCGGGGGAGGCAGCGGCGTCGGGAGCGGGCCCGGTGGACGCGGGCGGACGCGAGGAGGTGTTGGGTGCGCCGCACCAGGGACAGAAGCGGTCGCGCTCGGTGATTTCACGGGCGCAGTTGCTACAGGCCATTTCGCCCACCAGCCATGACCCCTCCTTCTGAAGGATGTTATTCTGAAGGATGTTATTCGTCTCCGGGAAATTCGACCTGGCACCTGGACCCGGAAATGGAGCCAGGCAAGAAACGGTAGACAAAACACCGTAGGGCTTTGCTATAATAAAGGCAAGTCGTCTGAATAATCTTGGCTTTCCGACGGCGTTTAGAGCGGAAGTGGCTCAGTGGTAGAGCACCTCCTTGCCAAGGAGGGGGTCGCGAGTTCAAATCTCGTCTTCCGCTCCATTTTTTTGCCTTCCTTTATCCCCTTCCATCGCCTTTCGGGCGGTTTTTTCGTGCTTTTCGCTAGGGGCGGAGGAACTGGTCGCCGCAGGAGGTGCAGTAGGCGGCATCGGGGCGTACGGGTGTGCCGCAGTTGCTGCAGATGAGGGAGATGGCGGTGGTGGGCGCCACGGGCAGGCGGCAGAACTGGCAGTAGCGGCTGGTGATGAAGATGCGCCTGCGACAGCCCGTACATTCTATCTGGGGGTAGTTGCGACGCAGGCGGAAGGGCGAGATGCGGTGGGCCCAACGGAAGCGGTTTAGCGTCCACCAGAGGCCGATGGCGACCATGACGAGGGCGAGCAGGATGCCTCCGACGTGCAGGGACAGGACGAGGATGTTGAACACGCCGTGGACGACGGCCGCGACGGCGATGCCGGCGAGCAGCAGCAAGGGACGTCGGCGGCTGCCGGGCTGGCGCTGGAGGCCGAGGGCGTAGCCCCAGAAGCTGGCGAAGATGACGTGGGCGAGGGTGCTGAGGGGCGCACGGCCAATCATCACGGCGGGGCCAAAGGCGAAGATGTAGACCAGGTTTTCCAGCGAGGCGAAACCGAGGCTGGCAGCGGTGGCGTACATGAGGCCGTCGCGGGGTTCGTCGAAGTACAGGGAGCGGTAGGGGCCGAGGCGGACGGCCATGAACTTGCTGAGTTCCTCGACGGGGCCGACCACGAAGAGCATCGCCGCCGCGGTGGCTGCGACATCGGCAGTGCCGCCGATGACATCCGAGTCGATGAAGGCGGTGTTGAGGATGGCGGCGGGTATGGTGGAGAGCATCCCGAAGAAGAAGGTCAGGGCGAGGAGCCTGCGGGGGTTGGGGCGGTAGGAGCGTCCACGGACGAAGAACCAGAGCCAGAAGAGGCCCGGGGCGAAGGCCAGGAAGAGGTATCCAAGCACGGCGTCAGCCCTGTCGGCGGACGACCATGGTGTCGCACAGGCGGTCGTGGAGGCCGCGCTTGTCGCTGGTGAAGCCTATCATCAGGAAGCCGATGAGCAGCAGAAGGGTGGACGGGATGTATGCGAGGTAACGGGCGAAGGCGCGGAGCGGGCTGACGCGGGAGCCATCGGTGCGCAGCACACGCATTCCGAGCAGGCGCTTGCCGACGGTGGTGGAGAAGATGGAGACGCTCAGGGTGAAGTAGAGGGCGTCGGCCACGAGCATGATGTTGTCGTAGCGGCCCCATTCGGGAATTTCGCCGTACTCGGTTATGGAAATGCCGGGAAGGATGACAAGCAGCAGCGTGCGGATTCCGATAACAACCAGGGCATCAATGACGGCGGCCACCAAGCGAATCCAGAAACCGGCTGGGGTTGTGTATGCGGACGCCGCCGGCAGGCGAGAGGGCGCGGCGCCCGGAACCGCTGCCGGTGGCCGGACCACGCGCTGGTCGTCCTCTAGGGGAAGGCCACAGGAATAGCAAAAGGTCACGCCAAGAGTGTTTGAGGCCTGGCAGCGGGGGCAGGCAACGTCGGCGGCCCGCGCGGGCACGGCGGCGGTTGCGGCTACCAAACCCCGACCGCAGCTGCTGCAGAACTGACTGCCGGCGGCGTTTGGCGCGCCGCAGTCTGGGCAAGGGACCATCAGGCGCGCGCCGCATACCACGCAGAAGCTGGCGTCGGCCTCGGCTGGCGTGCCACAGTCGGGGCAGTTCATACCCACTGCCATAAGGTCGCCTACTTGGCGGTGATGCCGCCGTCGATGATGAGCTCGATGCCAGTAATCCACTGGGACTCGTCGGAGGCCAGGTAGAGAGCACCGTAGGCGATGTCACGGGAGTGTCCCAGACGACCCAAGGGGACCTCCTCGGTGCGGGCGGAGAGGATGTCGGGGTTATCCGAGATGCCCGAGAGCATCGGGGTATCGACGGGACCGGGGTGGATGGAGTTGCAGCGGATGCGCTCGTCGGCGTGCTGGATGGCGGTGGTCTTAGTGAAGGTGCGGACAGCTCCCTTGGAGGCGCTGTAGGCGCTGCCGGTGAGGGCGCGGCCGAGGATACCGGCGATGGATGAGACGTTGATGATGGAGCCGCCACCGTTGCGGCGCATGGCGGGGAGCACCTTGCGGGTGCCGAGGAAGACGCCCTTGGCGTTGACCAGCATGATGCGTTCCCAGAGCTCTTCGCTGGTGTCTTCGATCTTTTCGTCGTTGGCGATGCCGGCGTTGTTGACCAGGACGTCGAGCTTGCCGAAACGGGACTCGGCCACATCGACGGCATTGGTCCAGTCGCTGTCGCTGGTGACGTCGAGATGCACGTAGACGGCCTCGCCGCCGGCCTCGGTGATGCGTCGCTCGACGGAACGGCCATCGTCATCGAGCACGTCGCCGAAGACGACGCTTGCGCCTTCGGCCGTGAAGAACTCGGCCTCGAGAGCGCCCTGGCCGCGGGCTCCACCTGAAATCAGGACCACCTTGCCGTCAAGCCTGCCCATACAGTTCCTCCGAATGTCGTTAGATATCGGGGTACATTCTACCAGCGTCAGGCGGGTGGATTGATACCGTTGTGGGAGGAAGGCAGGGCAAGCGATTAAAGGAACAGCGCGGAAGGCCGGGTGCTGCCTGTACTGGACAGAGGGGCGGGTGTATGATTTGCGAGGACAATAAGCATAGGGACAAAGGGGGCAGATATGCCGCAGCGCACGTTGTGGATGCACGGCGCAAACATGCAGGTTGAGTACCCGAACCGCATAACGTCGGTTCGGGCCACGGGGCCTTTCGTCCGTATCGAAGGAGCGCGGGGACAGAACACCTGGCTGCACTTTCCCGTGCCGACGCCGGCGGTCATCGACGGGGCACGGATGCGGATCGACGGGGCGCTGGTGAGCTTTCGGACGCGGGAGAATGCCTCGGTGAACGAGATCATCGTTTACGACGGCGACCAGCGGATCGCCGAGCACATGGACCAGAACCTGCGGGGAGAAAACCCTGAATACCGGGTGGAAGTACCGGGAAGCCCGGAGATCAGCCGGGGCATCAACATCGTCCTGGGAGTCACGTTTGACAGCGTTGCGCCGGACGTTCGATCGATGCAGATCGAGGTGATCGGCGTGGGTCTGGAATACACGGGTTAGCATAAATTTTTGAGAAGGCTATCTGAATCAGGATTTTCAAGGTTTGGGGATTTTCAGGATGACTTCGTGTGCATCCTGTAAATGCCTCTTTTTCTAAAATCCTGATTCGGACGACAGGAGCAATTGGATGACAGCGTTCAAGAATTACATCGGTGGACAGTGGGTGGGGACTGTAACGGGCCGCACCTATCCAGTGTACAACCCGGCCCACAAGGAACAGATGGTGGGGGAATTCCAGACGTCGAACGCCGAGGACGTGGGCGTGGCAATAACCGCGGCGAGGGAGGCGCTACCGGAATGGGCTAACATGCCCGCGCCGGGCCGTGCTGCCGTGCTGTACAAGGCGCTGGAAATCATGGGACGGCGGGCTGATGAAATCGCGACGGCCATCACCACGGAAGAAGGGAAGCCGATTGGCGACGCGCGGGGCGAAGTGCGGCGGGCGATGAACATCATGGAGTACGCCGCGGGAGAGGGGCGACGGATGTTTGGGTACACGACACCGTCAGAGCTGCCGAACACCGTGGCGTACACGATGAAGCGGCCGCTGGGAGTGGTTGGCATCATCACGCCGTGGAACTTCCCGGTAGCGATTCCGGTGTGGAAGATGGCTCCGGCGCTGATCTGCGGGAACGCGTTGATATTCAAGCCCGCGTCGTCGACGCCGCTGTCGGCGGTCAAGATTGCCGAGGTGTTCGAGGAGGCGGGACTGCCGGCGGGAGTGCTGAACCTGGTCACCGGGCCCGGCGGGCAGGTGGGGAACGCGCTGGTGGAGGACACGCGGGTCAACGGGATTTCGTTCACTGGTTCCACGGAGATCGGCACGGACCTGTACGCCAACGGAGCGCGGCGCCTGAAGAAGGTGCAGGCGGAGATGGGAGGCAAGAACGCGGTCATCGTCCTGGAGGATGCCGACATGGACAAGGCCCTGGGCGGCATCGTGCAGGGCGCGTTCGGGTCGACGGGTCAGCGTTGCACGGCCACCAGCCGGGTTATTGTGGAAGACTCGGTGTATGACGAGTTCATGAGCGGCCTGCTGGAGCGGACGGCGAACCTGCGGGTAGGCGACGGAATCGACCCGGAGATGGACGTGTCGCCACTGTGCGGTCAGGGTCAGTTCGACAAAGTGCTGGAGTACATCGGCGTCGGGACGGAGGAGGGGGCGAACCTGGCCTTCGGCGGACGTGGGCTCACTGGCGGCGAGTTTGACGAAGGTTACTACGTGGAGCCGACGGTGTTCACGGATGTGTCGCCGGAGATGCGCATCGCCAAAGAGGAGATCTTCGGGCCGGTGCTGACGGTGTTCAGGGCGAAGGACCTGAAGGACGCGATCGAGATTTCCAACAGCGTGGAGTTCGGGCTGTCATCGTCGGTGTACACGCGGGACATTTCGCGGGCGTTCGAGTACATCAACACGGTGGAGACGGGGATGGTGCACGTGAACGCTCCGACACTGGGCGGCGAGGTGCACCTGCCGTTCGGGGGATTGAAGTCGTCTGGGGTTGGTCAACGGGAGCAGGGGACGGAGGCGTTCGACTTCTTCACGGAGACGATCACGGTGTACATCGACCACGGGGAAGCGGCGAGGCAGCAGGCGCGGTTCATCTGAGGGGGATGGGGGCGAAGTCGTCGGGGAGGAGATGGTGCAGGATCCCAATTAATGAAGCCGCGTGAATGGTTGCCACTTCCCATAGTGTGTCGTAGTTGACTTCGTCATACTGGTGGACTAGGTGGTTGCGCATTCCGATGATACTGCGCCAGGGTATCTGGGGCGTTTGGCTTTGGGTGGAATCTGAAACGCGATTTGCAGCTTCGCCAATTACCTCCACCGCGCGAGCCAAAGCCAAGTAGGCCTGAAGATTGTCATCGAGGATCCGCCGGGAGTGGCCATTTGTGATGGACAAGGCCCAACCGGCGGCTTCCAGCATGTGGGCCAAGTGAGCCAGGTCTTCAGCGGGAGTGGTCATCCTGCTGATGCATCCTGATATATCGTGTAGCCCTTCTTGAGGGAATCGGCGAGCGCTTTCTTGCGGCCTTCAGGGATGCCTGTGGAAGACTGCATGAAGGCCTGCTTTTTGCCGAGCAGGCCGGCCAACTCCTCTTCCATTCCTATCAGTCCGGGCGCGCCAAACATATCGAAGTAACCGGGCATGTGTCCTGGGGCGAAGTCCACAACGAAGTCCACCACCTGCCTCTGACAAGCGCCATGGCGGGAAGGATGGTTGTAGTGCAACATCCTGGTGATGTGGTGCTTTTGGCAGAATTTGGCTATGGCGGCTGAGTCGAATTCCATGTGACGGCCTCGTTAGCAGTCGTGTAGCAGGACTATTTTAGCTTACAGGGGCTGGCGGTGGTCGAAGCCGCGATTGGTATCATGCCAGAAGCCGATGGTGTCTTCTCCCCTGACCCAACACAGATAGACTTCGCGTCCGTCACGGACCGACGGGAAGTCAACGAGGCCGCGGGATACGTCGCGGACGATGATTCCCTCGGCGCTGATGTCCCGCAGAATTTCATTGATATCGGCTTCGATTTCCTGGACGCGGGTCTCTGTGGCACTGAGTTCGGCCTGGCGGTCGAAGGTGCCGTTGCGGCGCATACGCTCACGCTGAATTTCCGTCAGGCGTTGCCGTAACTCCTGCAGGCGTTCGTAGGTCTCCATGGCGCCCTGAAATGCGCGCTCGAGCCAGGGAATGAGGCGGTTGGCTTCGTCGAGAGTGAAGAGCCGTCGCTGCATGAGGCTTTCTATCCTTGTTTAATTTGGGCTTATCGAATGTGGCCCAAAATCAGTGTGGTACGGGAGGGTCGTGGCGCAGTGAGATTTGCTGGTTGCCAGTCCCAGCCGGGACCCGAATGGCGTACAATAGTCTGGCACGCCGGGGGTTGACATGGCCCCATGTTTCCGGCGATGAGGGAGTGATATGCCTATCATAGACCATAGCCAGGCGCCGGAGGTACCTTGGCGTCCGGGCTATCGCAAGTGGGATATAACCACCCACGAGCACGGGGTTTCGACTTCGCTCAGCCTAAACACAGCCGAGCCCGGTACGGGTGCCCCGCTGCACACACACGAAATTGACGAGCTGATCGTCATTATGTCCGGCACGCTTGAGGTGCGCATAGACGGAGAGACGTACCACGTAGAAAAGAACCACACGCTGGTCATACCGCCCGGGGCGGAGCATGGCTTCAGGGTGGTGGGAGAGGAAAACGCGGAATTGCTGGTGGTCTTCCCCGACATGGACCCATACGCCGACCACAACACGACGTACCTAGAAGGGCGGCGGCCCGAAGCCTATGACGAAAACAAGCAGCCGGCTCCTTCCGGCGACTAGGGATACCTCTTGAGCGACACAGTCATCAATGCAGACACGGCGATTCCGGCGAAGGATGGCACCGACCCGAACTTCTTCCAGGCGGGGGAGCTGGCCCTGCTGCAGGACCGGAAGTCGCGCCGGTACATGGTGACGCTGGACGATGGTGAGACGTTTCACAGCCACCTAGGGCGATTGCAGCACGACCAGCTTATCGGCGGCAGCGTGGGCGGGTGGTACCGTACGGACCGGGGACATACGCTGCTGGCGGTGCGGCCAACTCTGGGGGACTACGTGCGGCAGATGCCGCGAGGGCCGCAGATCATCTACCCGAAGGACCTGGGGAATATCGTCAACTTCGCCGACATTTTTCCCGGAGCCACCGTTATTGAGGGCGGACTGGGGTCCGGGGCGCTGACCGCGGCGCTGCTGCGGGCCGTTGGGCCCGGGGGACGGGTCATCACGTATGAAATCGACGAGTCGGTGCTACCGAAGGCGATGAGGAACATTAGCAGAGTGATACCAGATGCGTCCAACCTGGAAGTCAAAATAGGCAGCATCTACGAAGGCATCGAGGAGCGGAATGTCGACAGGGTGGTGGTGGACGTGCCGGAACCGTGGCAGGCGGTGGGAGCCATCGCTGAGGCGCTGGTGATGGGCGGCGTGATGCTGAGCTTTCTGCCGACGATACTGCAGGTGCACCGGCTGGGCGGGGCACTGGAGCAGGACGGGCGGTTCCAGATGGTCGAGTCGATGGAGACCTTGCTGCGCACGTGGCACGTTACCGAGCGGAGCGTGCGCCCGGACCACCGGATGGTGGCGCACAGCGGGTTTCTGACGACGGCGGTGCGCTGCGAGCCGCGACCGGGCGGACGACCGGGGGCGGCACCTGACGGTCAAGCAGATGACGACACTCCGGAGGAACAACCTGATGGAAATGATGAACAGGGATAGCACGCTGGAGTTCCTGAGCCGCCACGTTCAGACGGACGTGCTGATGAAGCACCTGCTGACGGTTGAGGCGTCGATGCGGGGGTATGCGCGGAAGTATGGTGAGGACGAGGAACGCTGGGCGATCGCGGGGCTGCTGCACGACTTCGACTGGGAGATATGTCCGACTCCGGAGAGCCACCCGACCTATGGGGCGGAGATTCTGCGGGAGGCGGAGTATCCGGAGGACATTATCCGGGCGGTGCTGACGCACGGGGAGCACACGGGCATTCCTCGAGAGTCGCTGATGGAGCACACCCTGTTTGCCGTGGATGAGCTATCAGGGTTCGTGCGGGCGGTGGCGCTGGTGCGTCCGAGCAAGAGCCTGGACGAGGTGTCGCCGCGGTCGGTGAGGCGGAAGATGAAGGACAAGGCCTTTGCCAAGGACGTAAACCGCGACGATATACTGAAGGGCGCCGCCGAGTTGGGGATTGACCTGGACGAGCACATCGAATTCGTGGTGGAGAGCATGAAGCCGGTGTCGGTGCGCATCGGGCTGACAGAACCTGCGGCGTAGGTCTCCTGCGAGGAAGGATCAGGCCGGAGGCGGATCTTCGGGCCAGAGGCTTTCCCATGACACCTCGAACTCGACGTCAGGAGCGGGGTAACGGCCGGCCAGCAGGTCGATGTGGTGGGCCGTGGGAAGCGGTTGCGGTATTCGCAGCGCGAGTTCCGCCGCTTCGTCTGAACGGTTGAAGCCCCATAGTTCTGGTGTTCCCACGTTCTTTCCTTGGGCCATGACCTTGAAGTCGCCGAGACCGCCGGGTTTCACTAGTTCGCGCATCCCGACACGGCTCGCCTGAGCCTCGCGCAGGTGGCCGGTTGGCGGATGTTGCTGCAGGATGCCGAGGCCGAGGTTATGCAGGAACTCCGCTTGGGTGGTGAAGCCGAGGAAGTCGAGCCCGGCGTTTGCTCCGGCCCTGGCGAGAGTTGTGAAGTCGACCTGGGCCGACAAGTCCTGCTGGCCGATGCGCTCGAGGGGGCGGTCGGTCTGCAGGTGTTGGTGGAAGGTGGTGAGGGTGCCATGGAATCGGTCGGTGGCGGAGTAGAGTTCTTCGGCGGGACGGCCGTAATCGACGGTGAGCACGAAGCCGCGGTCAAGGGACCGGGCGGCGTCGGTAGTCCAGGCGTCGATATGCAGGTTTATCTCGGCGGTCTGGCCTTCTGCGAGCGTGATGCCGAGGTCTGCGAGACGGCGGGCCAGCATTTGAGTAGAGGGTTCGCCGGTGGTGGTAGCGAGGTTGTCGCCGTCTAGGGTTACGTAGATTTCCCGCAGTCGTCCGCCTTCCACAGTGACCTGATGCACCGGAAGGGCGTCAAGGAGCTCGTTGGACAGGAGGCAGCCCGTCATTCCGCGAAGGGGAAGACCGTTGGCGGCGATCCGGTTGGCGCGGGGCAGGCCGCGCTCAAGGCCTTCGGTCTGGCGGCGGTCGAGGCAGACGTAGCGGAGGCAGCGCGCGAAATCTCGTGGGAGCTCGGCGGCGGCGGCAACGATGTCGCGGCACAGAAGGCCGTTGCCGGAGCCGGGCTCGGCCACGGTGAAGGGGTCGGGTTCGTCGAGGAGTTGCCACAACTGGAAAAGCTGGACCGCGAGCAGGGCACCGAAGGCGGGATGGACCGTGGGGCTGGTGTAGAAGTCGCCAGTTGCGCCGATGTGGTCGCCGGAGGTGTAGTAGCCGCCGTTCGGGTGGTAGAGGGCTACGTCCATGAACTCGGCGAAGGTGATGGGGCCGCGGGAGGCGATGCGGCGGCGTATTTCAGTTTCGGGCGATGCCACTATGGACTCCATGGGTTTGATTGTATGGCAGGGGAGGTGCAAGGCGAACATGCTCTAAATTGCTGACCCTCGTGATACCATGATTCCGTGATCAGAAGCTACAGGGACAGGGAAACCCGGGCAGTAGCAGAGTTGAGGAGGGTGAGGAAGCTCCCTGAGTCTATACAACGTCGAGCTTGGATAAAGCTAACTCTGTTGAATCGCGCCAGGAACATCAACGACTTGAGCGTTCCTCCTGGGAATCGGTTAGAAGCTCTTTCCGGAAATAGGACAGGTCAACATAGTATTCGAATTAACGAGCAGTGGAGGATCTGTTTCGAATGGCGTGAGGGACATGCGTGGGAGGTGGAAATCGTTGACTATCATTAGTCCCTACCGCTTGTCGAGGAGAAATCGATGTCAGAATTGAGCATGGAAGAAGAATACGGCCCCAAGGTCATGCCACCCGTCCACCCGGGAGCAATTTTGCGAGAAGAGTTTCTTGAGCCCATGAATCTGAGTAAGGAGTTCCTCGCCGGGGCTATTGGAGTCGACGTTTCGGTTATTATGAATATTGTCGACGAGATTTCCCCGCTGTCGGCCGAGTTAGCCTTGCTGTTTTCACGGTTTTTTGGCACTTCGGCCGAACTCTGGGTGGGCCTCCAAACTCAGTACGATCTGGATATGGCGGAGTATCGGCTGGGCGAGAGGTTGGAGGCGGTGGTGGCCTACTCACCGGAATAGCGTAACGGATCATTTGCTGGGCAAAAGGGGAGGGGGCCGTTGCGGCCCCCTTAGTGTTAGCTGGAAATGCCTGTTGGGCTAGGCGCGCTGCTCGATGGAGGTGTATTCGCGGTCCATTTCGCCGGTGTACTCGAGCAGGGGTCGGATGAGGATGTTGTCCTGGTACTGCTCGACGCACTGGAGGGTCCAGCCGGGGATGCGACCGAGGGCGAAGATGGAGATGAAGAGGTCGTCGGGGATGTCGAGGAGGTAGTAGATTGCGCCGGCGAAGAAGTCGACGTTGACGCAGATGCCGCGGTCGCGGTAGGGCAGCATGGTCTTCTGTTCGAGGTGGGAGAGAATCTGGAACCAGCGAGGTTCGCCCTTCTTCTCGCCCAAGGCCTGGGCGCGGTCTCGGAGGTGTCGGGCCCGGGGGTCCTCGGCACGGTAGACGCGGTGTCCGAAGCCCATGATGCGTCCGCCGGACTCGAGGTGGTTGCGGGCGTATTCCTCGGCGTTCTCAGGGTTGCCGATGTCCAAGGACATCTTCATGACTTCTTCGGCTGCGCCGCCGTGGGCGGGACCCTTCAGTGTGCCCACGCCGGTGACCACCGCCGAGTGGAGGTCGGAGATGGTGGAGGCGGTGACACGTGCGGCGAAGGCGGAAGCGTTTGCGCCATGCTCGGCGTGGAGGATGAAGTCGACATCGAGCAGGTTGGTGGTCTCTTCGTCAGGGGTCTCACCGAACATCATGTAGAGGAAATTGCCGGCGTGGTTGAGGTCGGCATTGGGCGCGACGGGCTCAAGGCCCTGCCGCAGGCGGTGATGGGCGGCGACGATGGTCGGACCCTGCGCGGTGAGTCGGATGCCCTTGCGGATGGTGGCCTCGACGGAGTTGTCGGCCACGTCGGGGTCGAAGGCTGAGAGGGCCGACAGGCCAGTGCGGAGGGCGTCCATAGGGTGGCTGGCCTTCACCAAGTCCAACACCTGGATGACCTCGTCGGGGATGCGGCGATTGGCGCGCAACTCGGCGTCGAACTCTGCCAACTGCTGGCCGGTGGGCAGGTTGCCGTAGAGCAGGAGGTAGATGACTTCCTCGAAGGTCGATTTTTCCGCCAAGTCGTGGATGTTGTAGCCGCGGTAAAGCAGCTTGCCAACCTGGCCGTCGATAAAGCTGGACTCAGTGGTGTCCAGGTAGACATCCTTGAGTCCCTTCACAATTTCCGGCATGGCCAATTCTCCTCAGGGATTTGCCGCTGTCGGGGGCCCGGACAGGCGCAACTCTCTATTTTGAAGCAATGTAAGGGGTACTCAAAGAGGGCGCACCAAGAGGCCGTTTTTCACGGCTACATAATCGAAAAAATAGTAGCATTCGCCCATAGGGGTGTCAACTTGAAGCGGCGCCCCGGTGGCTCTGCAAATTTGGCGGTCCGGTCAATCCGGGGTTCCTGGGATGAGAGTCTCACGCCCGTCCGAATCAAAACCCTCGATCGGATGGAATGGGACAAAATGCCATGCAATTGAGGGGATGCAAGTCGGGAGTCCAGTCTCATTATCCAAGGGTCCTCACGTGGGAGTGTCCAGTTGTGTCAAGTTGTGTACAAAACCCGCTCATTTTGGTCCTCAATTGAGACTGGCCAATCGGGTGGTTCGGGGCACCGATCAGGTGGTCCAGGCAGTTCTTCATAAGAACAATTGTACGATTAGCGGCGCCTGAGGGCAAGGGGGAAATTTCAGCGGGCAGGGCGCCGCGTCGGTTGACCAATAAACACAGTCCAAAAAGTAGGGGAAGCGAAGATCAACTACCGCTCTCCGTCTTCGCTGGGACAAGCGTCGCCGGGATTCCGGACCGTGAGTCGTCAATTGCCCAATTCGGAACGCCACCCGGCGTCCCCGAGCGAGAGTGGAGAACTTTCTTACTACATGCAAATGGGCAGATGGCGTAGTGTTATGCGGGCTCCAGCGTCTGGGTAGTCTCAGCGTTGGAGGTGATGGCGGACCAGTCCCAGCGCATGGGGACCATTTCCACCATTCGCCAAGTCTCGGACTGGTCGTGATAGTGGGGACTGCCGGGGTGGCCGGAACTGCCGAGGGGAACCACCCAGAGGGAGTCGTCCCAGTTGGCGGTGTCGTAGGCGTAGCGGGCCACGGAGAGGCTGGTTACGGTGGCGAAGGTGGCGGGGGAGTAGCCGCCCTGCAGCGGGGTGTCGCCGTCGCCGCTGTGGGGTATGGCGGGGGGGTCGAGCTGGTCGACAAGCTCGGGGTGGGCGGCAGAGAGAGTATGGCGCGGCACAGCCTGGTGGAGGCGACTCCAGGCCCACGAGTCGGGGTCGTCGCCGAGGCGCTGTCGCAGGTCGGCCACGCCGCGGGCCAGGGCGCGGGAGATGGCGGCGGGCCACGAGTCGCCGTCGGCGAGCAGGGTGCGGTCGTCGTTGCGCAGCATCTCGACCATGCGGGCCTTCAGGCGGTTGCCGAAGGAGCCGAGTCCGCGGTCGGCGGGGTGCCAGGCGGCGTGGGCGAGGTCGGGCGTGAGGTTGAGGTCAAAGAGCTCCTTGAGGAGGGCGTCGCGCATGGCGGAGTAGATAGTGGGTTCGACGCGGTGAGCGTCCATGGAACCGTCCCAAGACAGGAGGCGGTCGCGGGCGATGGCGGAGAGAGGGTCCTGAGGCTCGACGCCTGGGAGGACTGCGAGGTAGGCCTGAGCGGGCTGTGAAATGCGCCAGGCGTGAACGTTCGCCATGTCGGCAGCGGAGGGCTTCGTCAGGCTTTTCAGGCCACGGGTGACGCCCCTGACACGGAACTCGGGGGTGAAGTCGACAGCGATGTAGTGGGGGTAGTCATCGCCGACGGGGCGGTTGTTGGCGGTGGCTATGTAGCCTTCGGGCGGGTTGATGGAGACGGGCAGTTCCTCGAAGGGGATGTCGCCCTGCCACTCGTACTCGCCGGTCCACCCGGCGACGGGCAGCCAGCCGTTGACGCGGGAGCGGATGGGGATGCGACCACGGCAGAGGTAGCCGAAGTTGCCGTCGACGTCGGCCATCAGGAAGTTGTTGCAGGGGTCGACCCAGCCGCGCTGGGATTCGGTCAGCTCATTCACATTGCGGGAGCGGAGCATTTTCCAGAGGATGGCGGTCCAGTCGGACGGGGTCTCGGTGGCGGTGTACTTGAAGGCCATACCGGAGCCGTCTTCCGGGCTGCCGGAGATGATGGGGCCGTGGTTGGTGACGACCACCCGGACGGGTTCCTCACGGCCGGTGCTGCTGCGAACGGTCTCGTCGTAGACTTCGGCTTCGCTCCACTCGTCCTCGTGGAGGTACTGCGGGGTTGCGCCGTCGCGGAGCTGCTCTATGTACAGGTCCTGGTAATCGGCGGCGGTGTGGGTGACGCTCCAGCAGACCCAGGGATTGTGGCCGAAGTGGGGGAAGGCGGGAACGCCGGGGAAGGAGAGGCCGATGACGTCGAACTCGGGGCAGGCGACGCGGTTCTGGTAGTAGGCGTTGGGGGTGTCGAGGCCGCGATGCGAGTCGCCGGCGAGGATTGGTCCGCCGGCGGCGGTGGTGTCGCCGGAGACGACCCAGCTGTTGCTGCCGGCGTCGAGCTCGGAAAGGTGGTTGAGGGCGGCTGCGCCCTCGGCCAATTCCTTGAGGCCGGTGTCGAGCGTGCCTCCGGCGGACTCGCCGGGAGGCAGGATGAGGAGGTGGCCGGGTTCATAGCCGGGGAAGAGCTTACCCGCTTGCTCAGGGCCCATGGCGCGGACCATGCGGGCGCGCCAAATCTTGGACTCGAAGACTCCCATGAGGATGTGGCGGACCTTGTAGACGACGAGGCTGTGCCACGGTTCCCATGGCTCGGCCTCAATGCCGGCGATGGCGTATTCGGCGGGAAGCGGGTCGGGGCCATCGATGAAGGCGTTTATGCCGGCGGCGTAGGCTTCGAAGACCATGCGGGTGTGGTCGTCCATGACGGCGCAGTCGGCCTTTGCGCTGGCGGTGAGGCGGAAGCGGCGCATGAGCTTGTCTTGCTCCAGGGCGCTGTCGCCAACGGCCTCGGCCCAACGGCCGGTGCCGCGCAGGCGGTCAAACTCCATGTGCCAGAGACGGTCCTGGGCGGTAACGAAGCCTTGGGTGAAGAAGGCGTCGTGCTCGTTTTCGGCGCGTGCGTATGGGATGCCGAGGTCGTCGCGGTAGACTTCCACGCTGGCCCGGAGGCCCTGGAGTTGCAGGGTACCGGAGAGCCGGGGGATTGCCGCCGTCAACTCAGCGCTGCCGATCTCACTCACGCCTACCATGCCGCTCACCTCTTTCGCCCTACGGAGCTCCGGGTGCCATGTGGAACTGCTAGGACGGTCAGTTTTGGCGATGATAACACAGCAGTGCAGGCAAACCCGAAGCGGCTGGAAGGCGGGTGGAAGCCGTCCTATTGCTGCTGTTGAATTACGCCGCAGGCCACCCTCTCGCCGGTATCGGCGTGCTCTGCGTCGTAGCTGTCCGGGAATTCGTAGACAACGATTGCGGAGCCGTCGAGATCAAAGACGGAATGGTCTCTGCCAGACTCGAGGGTTATGCCGTTGGTGAAGAAATCGGCGCGGGCGGAGCCGTCGGAAGCTGCATAGAGGTTGGGCAGGTCGCCGCCATGGGCACCGGCGTCTGAATCGGCGCGATTCCAGTTGGCGTGGACGAAAGCGCGAGGCTTGTCTGACGGGTCGAAGCGGTCGCCGGCGGCAGAGAAGTCGGGGGAGCAGGAACCGACGGCATGAATGGCGACAGCGTGTCCCCCGGGTTCGAGTTGGCCTGCATCTGCTTCGACCAGGACGCCAGTTTCCGACTGGGTAAAGCTTACGGAGCCGATGGATTCTCCGGAGGGTGAAGCCAGGACGGCGGTTGCCTGGATGCCCGCAATGGACCGGTCGGTATTTCCGAAACCGAGTAGCAGCAGTCCAATCACCAACGCCAGAATCAGGGCAAGGGCAGAGATGGCCACCGTGACACGCATTCCTGTGAACAAGCGGCGACCTCCTTTACATTGTCATTTGATACTCAAGGGTGTATGGAGAAGGGCATTAATGGTACTCAGTATAAATTACATGAAATATTGAAATAGCCCGATAGAGAATCATGGGAACAACCAGATTTTATAACCTGCGGGAAGCTTGTCAAATGGTATGCCGGAGGTTTGGAAGTCTCCCGCCGCATTTTCAAATTGGAAGGTTCGCGCTTATAATTGGAGGGACATTCCGGGGGCGCAGCGCTCCCGCCAAGCAGGGGTTTCCGGTGGCGATACTGAACATCCGCCTGGTGCCTGATCCGATCCTTTTCAGGAAGGCGCGCAAGGTTGCCAAGATCACCAAGCAGCACAAGAAGCTGGCCGATGACATGGTCGAGACCATGGCCGAGCATCACGGAGTCGGCCTGGCGGCTAACCAGGTGGGCGTGCTGGAGCGCATCTGCGTCATCCGGACGCCGGAAATGGAAGAGGCGATGATCCTGGTGAATCCGGAGATCATCAAACGGGAAGGGGAGAGGGAAGTCGAGGAAGGCTGCCTGAGCGTGCCGGGGTATCGCGGGATTGTGGTACGGTCGGAAAAGGTAAGGGCACGGGGGATGGACCTGAATTCCAAGCAGTTCAAGGTCGATGCGGAAGGCGACATCCTGGCCCAGGCGTTGGAACACGAGATCGATCACCTGAACGGCATCATGTATATGGACCACCTGGCGGCCCACACCAAGCTCTACCCGGTACCGGAAGCGGGGGAAGACGATGAATTCGGGGCGGAATACGAAAGGGACGACGAGGAGGAACATGCGCACGGGCATGTTCACGACACGTCCTTCGACGACCTGCATCGTCGGCTTCACGAAATGAACCTGGGCGAAAGCGGGTCGGGCGCGCCGAACAGGCCGACCGCATCCTAGCCTTCGCAGTTCTCCGAAACCCGGGAGCCGCAACCAACCGTCTGCATTTGCCATGCTCCCCGGTGTCTGTACGCTTATGAACTCCATCGAAGACAGACTTGTCTCGTTTTTTGACGCCCGCGAGACCGACGCATTCCTCGTCGGCGGACTGGTGCGCGACCGGTTGATGGGGCGAGGGACTGCGACGGACATCGATGTGGCTTTCGACGTCAACGGAGTCAACGGGGTCAACGGGCCTGCGGGCGACGCGCTGGCGGTGGGGAAGGAACTCGCCGACGAGCTTGGTGGCTCGCTGGTGCCGCTCAGCGTGCCGCGAGGGATCGTGCGTGTGGTTGTGGATGGGGGTGCCGCGGATGGTTCGGAGGAGAGGGGCGGGTATACCGTCGACCTGTCCGGGTACTCCGGAGGCATCGAAGGAGACCTGGCGCGGAGGGACTTCACCGTCAATGCGATGGCCGTTCCCCTAGCGCGATGGTATGACGACGACTTCGGGGCGTCGGTCATAGACCCGTACGGCGGGAGAGCGGACCTGGCACGCAAGACTCTGCGGGCGCTGACGCCGGATGTGTTCAGCGACGATCCGGGCCGCATGCTGCGGGCGGTGCGTCTGTCGGGGGAGCTGAGGTTGCTGATCGAGGCTGAAACGGTGCGGTCGTTGGCAAGCAACGCCGGGTTGCTGACGTCGGTCGCGCCGGACCGGGTGCGGGAGGAATTCCTGCGGATACTGGCGCCGAAGGGAGCACGGGCGCGGGTCGAGGCACTGGACCTGCTGGGGCTGCTGCGGCACGTGGTGCCGGAGCTGATGGCGACCAAGGGCGTGGAGCAACCGCGAATGCACTACTGGGACGTGTGGGGGCATTCGCTGCACACTGTGGAGGCGGCCGAGGGCGTTACCGGGGGGCACCAGAACTCTCCGGTGTTTTCCTGCGTGCCCTGGACGCCGGAGAGCGAGGCCTATTTCGCAGAAGTGGTTAGCGACGGACACACGCGCCGGACGGTGCTGAAGCTGGCGGCGCTGTTCCACGACATCGCCAAGCCGCAGACGAAGACGGTGGAACCGGACGGTCGCACCCGCTTCTTCGGGCACTCGGAGCAGGGCGCGGTGATAGCTGAGGAGAGGTTGCGCAGCCTGCGGCTCAGCACGCGGGGTGTGGCGATGGTATCGCGAATGGTGGAGCATCACCTGCGGCCGACGGGGATGTCCAACGACGGGGAGTGGCCCACGGATCGTGCGATCTACCGGTATTTCAGGGACGTTGGGGACGTAGCGCTGGATACGCTGTACCTGTGCCTTGCGGACTATTTGGGGGCAAAAGGGCCGGACCTGGCACACCCGGAGTGGCTGAATCATGCTAGAATGATTGGCCACGTGCTTCACACCGGTTCCCAAGAACCGGTATCCGCAACAACCCCGCGACTGGTTAACGGACACGACCTGATGTCTTGCTTCCGGTTGCCGCCGGGCCCGCGCATAGGTTCGTTGCTAACGGTCATCGAAGAAGCGCGCGCCGCGGGCGAAATAGAGACACGGGAGCAGGCCCTGGAATTGGCTGCCACAATACTGGAAGGACGTGAGTCTTCCCAAGGGATCACTCACGGAAACAACACGGTGAACAACCCCACTCAGGATGGTTCAGGCTAGAAAATGCGCGCCAGAAGCATCCGACTGACGATAGTTATCCTCTTCATCCTGGGACTCGCGGTTGCGGCTCTCGGATTCCGTCCCATCAACATAGACATCCCAGGGCTACCCGCGCTTGAACGCGAGGGGACGGGGCCGCTGGGACTGAAGCTGGGACTGGATCTGAGCGGCGGCGGTCACCTGGTCTACCAGGCAGACACGGGCTCACGATTTGACGTGACGCTGCTGGAACCGGCGGACCTTGAACTAATTGCGGAATCGCTGGACGGGTTAAGGTTTGGCGAGGATCAGCTTGCCTTGGAGGACTACCAAGTCTTTCCGCGGGATGTGAATCTCATTCAGCGGGAAGTGCAGCCGGATCCTGCGATGGAAGAGCCCGAGCCCACGGAGGGTGAGGGAGAGGAAGCCGCTGAAGGCGAGGCCGAAGGGGAAGGCGGCGAGGAAGAAGAGGCGCCGCCAGAGCCGGAGCTTGAAACTGTCGCGGTCGCCAACATCTTCCAGATAAGGACGCCGCTGCTAGCGCCAGACGACCCGCGCCGCACCGGGCTGAGGGACTCGATCGAGGGAGCGCTGGGGCAGATCAGCCTGTTCCAGGTGACGGACATAGGCGAGCCGACGCTGGACCAGATGGAAGGCGTGCTGGACAACATCACGCGCCGCGTCAACCGGTTCGGCACGGAAGAGCCGATCATCCAGATCTTCGGCGACGACAGAATCATCGTGCAGCTTCCCGGGGCCAGTGGGTCCACCACTGACCTGGTCTTCGTCGACTCGGTCGACAGCACCGGAATAGGAACGCTGTCGGAGGCACTCGCCGGAGCGGGATACCGGGACCTGCAGATCGAAAGGGTGGACGTCAGCGCTTTCCGCATTCTGTCCGCCACGGTGGACTCGGAGGTGGAGACGGCCGCGCGTGCAGCTGTGTCTGAGGCAGTGGGAGAGGTGCAGTCGCTGAGCGTGATCAGCGCCATCGACGAAGCGAAGGCCCTTATAGGACAGACAGCGCTGCTAGAGTTCAAGGAGCGCACCTGCGCTTCGCTAGACCCGTTCACCGGGGCCTGTCTTGACCCGACGGACGCCGACCTTGGACTGACCGGAGACGATCTGGACCGCGCCGAGGCCGCGGCTGACCCCGTTGGCGTTGGCTGGGTGGTCAACCTGCAGTTCGACGGGCGGGGCTCCGACATATTCTCGGACCTGACCCGCCGGATCGCCGGGGTTGAAACGAAGCGCATCGCCGTCTTCATGGACGACCAGGAAATCATCGCGCCGGTGGCCCGGGCGTGGATCCGAGACGGCAGCACACAGATCAGCGGAGACTTCTCCCGGGAAGAGGCGAAGACCCTCGGCATCCAGCTGGAGTCGGGCCGCCTGCAGGTGCCGCTGAAGCTGATCCAAGAGAGCGACGTGGACGCCCTGCTCGGGGCTGAATCGCTGCGCAACAGCCTGCTGGCGGGAATGGTCGGCCTGGGGCTGGTGCTGCTGTTCATGATCGCCTACTACCGGATGGCGGGTGTGGTCGCCGCCTGCGCCCTCGTGTTCTACGCGGTGATGGTGCTGGCGGTGTTCAAGCTGATTCCAATTACGCTGGAACTGGCACACATCGGCGGGTTCATACTGTCGGTGGGTATGGCGGTGGACGCCAACATTTTGATATTCGAGCGGATGAAGGAAGAGGTGCGCATCGGGCGGACGCTGGCTTCGTCAATGGAAGTCGGTTTCAGCCGGGCGTGGCCGGCGATTCGGGACTCGAACATATCGACGATGATCACCTGCCTGGTGCTGCTGTGGTTCGGCGACCGTCTCGGCGGCGGTCTGGTCACAGGCGTGGCGATCTCGCTGTTCATCGGAGTGGCGGCCAGCATGTTCACGGCGGTGGTGGTGAGCAGAAACTTGTTGCAGCTGATGGCCTTTGCAGGTCTGGGGGGCAAAATCAGCCTGTTCACGCCGGAATCGGTCTCGCGTAATGCCGGGCCGGGGACGCCGCAGAGCGCGGGAGGGGGCCGGTAGTGCTGGACATTGTAGGAAAGAGGGCCTGGTATTTCCTGTTTTCGGCCCTGATTATCATACCGGGCATCATCTCGATGATTCTGCCGCCCGGCTGGGCAACACTGGAATCAGGGTTGCGTCCGGGCATCGACTTCTCCAGCGGTTCGGTACTCAACGTGACGTTCAACCAGGACGTGGACGAGTCCGACATAAACGAACGAATGGACGCGCTGGGGCACCCCGAAGCTCTGGTGCAGCTGGTAGGAATCAACAACTACTTCATCCGCACCGACGTTCTCGCCGAGGCACCGGCGGGCGGGGTGTCGGAGAGGGAGATAATCGAGCGGGACCTAGAGGAGAACCTGGGCCTCGAGCGGGAGAGGGTGGAGTTCGACAGCGTGTCGCCCATCGTGGCGGCGGAGACGGTGCGAGTGGCGTTCTACGCGCTTGCAGCGGCGTCTGTGTTCATCCTGCTGTACGTGTGGTATGCGTTCCGGCGGGTGCCAAAGGCGTACCGGTACGGCGTGAGCGCCGTGATCGCCCTAGTGCACGACGTGCTGATCATCTTGGGGGTATTCTCGATCCTGGGGCGGGTGATCGGGTTCGAAGTCAACTCGATGTTTATCGTGGGCCTGCTGATTGTGGCGGGCTACAGCGTGAACGACACGATTGTGGTGTTCGACCGCATTCGTGAGAACGTGTCGCGGCACCCGGACCGGGACCTGGGCGGGCTGGTGAACCTGAGCATCATGGAGAGCATGGGCCGGTCGCTGAACACCAGCTTGACAACGCTCTTCGTGCTGGTGGCGATGCTGCTCATCGGAGGCCCGAGCATTCGAGAGTTGTTGCTGTGCCTGGCCATCGGCGCGGTTGCGGGAACGTACAGCAGCATCTTCATCGCGAGCCAGTTCCTGGTGATGTGGGACCGGGGCGAGATACGGCGCTTCGGGCGCGCGGCGCGTCCGGCGACATCGGCCGTTTCTTCGCTGTTCAGCCTGTTCGGCAGGTAGGGCGGATTCGGGACAAGGAACGCGAATCACCGCGACTGGGGCGTAAGGGCCACTCGCCCGAGGACGCTGCGGTGCGAGACGAGTTCATAGGCGCGAGTCGCTTCTTCGAGAGGCATCAGTTCCTGCAGGACGGGTCTGAGCTTGCCCTCTGCGGCCAACTTGACCGCTTGTTGCAGTGTTGCACGGGAAACGCCGGACACTCCCTGAAGGCGGGCGTCGCGGAAGACGATTTCGGGGATGACGCCGCGCAGGCTGCCTTCGCCGCCGACTTCCCCGAGCAGCGTGAGCCGGCCGTACTGCCCGAGACTGCGGACGGATGAACGAAGGGTGGCTGCGCCTACGGTGTCGATGACCACGTCCGCGCCTTCATCTCCCGTCAGGGCCATCACAACCTCGGCGAAGTCCAATTCGCCAGCTTCGATAACCTCGTCAGCGCCGAACCCGTACAGGGCCTCAGCCTTTTGTGGTGAGCTAGTAACGGCGATGGTTCGCGCTCCCATGGCTGCGGCAAGTTGCACACCGTGGACGCCGAGCCCCCCGCCCGCGCCGATGACCACGACCGTCTCGCCTTCTGAAACGCTGACTGCCCTCAGGGCCTGCAGGGCGACACCGGCGGGACAGGCGAGCAGGCAGGCGGCTTCGAGGGATAACCCGGCAGGGAGTGGAACGAGGCTGTGTTCTGACACGGCCACAAATTCGGCGAAGCCACCGCTGCGTCCGTGGCCTATGCCTTTGCCATTGCGGCAGCGGTGCTCGCGGCCGGCACGGCACCGGTCGCAGCTACCACAGGCGTTGGTCAGGAGGGACACGACTCGGTCGCCGGGGCGGACGACGGTCACTGCGTCGCCGACTTCGTGGACCACGCCGGCGATTTCGTGGCCGAGCACGGGGCGTGGAGGGATGCCGCGGCGGAGGGTTCCGGCCATAACCAGGCGGTCGTGGTGGCAGAATCCACAGGCGACGACGCGTACGACGGCTTCGCCGGGTGCGGGCGTCGGGTCGGGCAGCTCGGATACCGAGAGGGATGGGGGAGTGCCCGGGGTTTCCAGTATCAGTGCGCGCATCGGGCTTTATTGTATGACGTCGGCGATGCGTCGCCAATGGAGAGGCCATAATGAGTGGGGCGTCGGCGGTGCGTTGCTGAGGGATAGTCCCTTATAATCAGCAGGTCATCTGAGGCATCCATCCGACCCTGGGGGAATTGAAATTGAAGATCGGAGCGCATGTTTCCACGTCAGGCGGCGTCAGCAAGGCGGTGGGACGCGGTGTGGACATAGGTTGCGAGGCGCTGCAGATATTCGGGGCGTCGCCGCAGTCGTGGGCGTTCAAGGACGTTTCCGATGCCGAGGTAGAGGCGTTTCGGCAGCACATGGCCGATGCCGGTATGGGGCCGGTGTTCCTTCACGCCATCTACCTGGTCAACCTGGGCACGGAGCGGCCGGACGTGCTGCAGAAGGGAATCGACTCGCTGTCGGCGCACCTGCGGTTGGCGGGACGGCTGGGAGCGGACGGGCTCATCTTTCACCCGGGCAGCCACGGTGGTGCCGGATTTGAGGCCGTGCTGCCGCAGGTGGCGGAGTCGATACGGAAGGCTCTGGACGGCGCTCCCGAGGGGCCGTGCCTGGCGGTGGAGAACATGGCCGGGATGGGGAAGCACATAGGAGCGCGGTTCGAGGAACTGGGGGCGATCCTGGAGGCGGTGGATGACGAGAGGTTGAAGGTGTGCCTGGACACTCAGCACAGCTTCGCCGCGGGTTATGACCTGACTACGGGAGAGGGCATCGAGGACATGCTGGGGCAACTGGACTCCGGTCCCGGCTCGGCGAACGTGGTAGCCATTCACGCCAACGACTCGAAACGGGTCTGTGGCTCCGGCGTAGACCGGCACGACAACATCGGCGAGGGGTTCATTGGGGAGGACGGCTTCGCGGTGTTCATGGGGCACCCTGCCTTCCGGGACGTGCCATTCCTGCTGGAAGTGCCGGGCTTCGAGGGCAAGGGACCGGACACCCGCAACGTTGATATCCTGAAAGGCATTCGCAGCAGAGTGGGCGCGCCGTCGTGACGCCAATGACCCACCGGGAGTTCGTGCGCCACGTGCGTCGGGCTTACGGCCAGTTGCCGGCAGGAGTGCGGCACCGGCTGGAGAACGTCGACATTGTGGTGGAGGAATGGCCCAGCGAGGAGGATGCGGAGCTGGTGGGCCGATACGACGCGCTGTTCGGACTGTACCACGGTCTGCCCCTCACGGAGCGGGACGGGATCGGACCGCTGCTGCCGGACCGCATTGTTATCTACCGGCAGCCCATCCTGCGCGCCTGCGAGACCCGCGCCGACGCCATTCACGAGATTCGGGTGACGCTGTGGCACGAAGTCGGCCATTACCTGGGGATGGACGAGGCCCACCTGGACCGGCTGGGCTACGGGTGATGCATCTGCGCACCGTGGGCGCCGTGTCGGATAACGGGATGGTCCGTCGATGATGAAGCCCCGGTGAGGCGGATTCTCGACGGACTGGGACAGGCCATTGGCACTGCGCTAGGCCTGGGGTTCTTCCCGGTGGCGCCCGCGACGCTGGCCAGCTTCGGGGCCGCGTTGGTCTACTTTGCGTTGCCGGTCGAGGGCGATTCGCCGGTCTTCTTCGGCTTGGTGGCAGCGTCGCTGATCATCGGACCCTGGGCCTGCGAGAGTCTGGCGAGCGCCGAGGACCCCGACCCGAAGCGGGCGGTCTGGGATGAGGTGGCAGGCATGTGGCTGACCTGTTTGCTGATCCCAAAGACGTTGCCGTGGCTGGCCGCCGCTTTCGTGCTGTTCCGGGTGCTGGACGTGCTGAAGCCGTGGCCCATACGTCGCTTCGAGCGGCTGCCGGGAGGGTGGGGCATCATGGCCGACGATGTGGCCGCGGGCGTTGTAGGCGCGGTGGCGCTGAACCTGCTTTACCGGCTGGTGTGGGCCGGGTAGCATGCTTGTGCGCCGCCTGAGTTTGCCCGGTTTTCCGAGCCCGTGCTATACTTTTCCGACGTGAAACTGCGCCACAAGGCAGGGCAGCCGCGGTCGGTTGCCTATCTCTGGCAGAGCCAGTAATTGAACAGGTGAATTGAATGGTACAACCCCAGGAGCAGCCCGCACAGGAAGTTACGGAAAGCGCGCCGGCGCAAGCGCCTGCTGAAGCAGTAGCCGAAACGCCAGCGCCGGCGCCGGCTGTTGCAGTTGCGGAGCCACCTGCACAGGCACCAGCGCCCGCGCCCGTAGTGGAGGAACAGCGGCCCCGACCGGCACCGGAACGGCCGCCACAGCCCACGGGTCGCGAGCCCATAAACATGAAGGCGCTCCTGGAGGCGGGTGTCCACTTCGGGCACCAGACCCGCCGCTGGAACCCATCCATGAGGCGGTACATTTTCACCCAGCGCAACGGCATCCATATCATCGACCTCCAGCAGACGCTGGGCATGATCAACGATGCCTACAAGGACATGGTGGAGCTGGTGGCCAACGGCGGCAAGGTGCTGTTCGTCGGCACGAAGCGACAGGCGCAGGAGGTCATCCAGAGCGAGGCCGATCGCTGCGGGATGTGGTATGTGAACCAGCGGTGGCTGGGCGGGACTCTAACCAACTTCCAGACTATTCGCACCCGCATCAACTACATGCTGGAACTGCAGCAGAAGCGTGATCAGGGATACTTCCGCCTCCTTCCCAAGAAGGAGGGGGTGAAAATGCGGGATACCCTCAACCGGCTGGAGAAGTACTTCACCGGGATGAGAGACATGACGACGCTGCCGCAGGCCATTTTCGTCATTGACATCGGGCGGGAGAACATCTGCGTCGCCGAGGCAAAGCGGCTGGGCATCGATGTCTTCGCCATCGTGGACTCTGACTGCAACCCTGACCTGGTTGACCACATCGTCCCCGGCAACGACGACGCGGTTCGATCCATCCGCCTGGTTACCAACCGGATGGCTTCGGCGATTCTGGAAGGCCTGGCACAGCGGGAGGCCGCGCTGCAGGCAGAGATGGAAGAGATGGAGTCGACGGACGACGCGGAGCCGGAGACGCTGTCGGAGCGAGAGGACGCGGCACTGACGGACGCGGTAACGCTGGATATGGACACGCTGGCCGAGCTGGCGGCGGGCATGGGCGCGCGAGTAGCCAGTGGGACCGGAGAGGAAAGCCCCGCCGGGCAATAGTTCCGAGGGAAAAGGAAGCAGAGGGACCGAAGACGACGTCCTGTTGACTTCGGTCCGGTACTTCAGGTTGGGACAAGGGAAACGCACGGCAGCAGAAAAGGAGTAGACAGTTGGTCACCACGGCACTGATTCGCACCCTGCGCGACCAGACCGGCGCAGGGATAATGGACTGCAAGCAGGCTCTGGAAGGAACAGGTGGAGACCTCGCCAAGGCGGCCGAGGCCCTGCGGGCCAAGGGGCTGGCAGGCGTCGCAAAGCGGGTTGGCCGAGCGACCAACGAAGGCGTGATCGAGGCCTACATACATACCGGCGGACGCGTGGGAGCCATCGTGGAACTGGGCTGCGAAAGCGATTTTGTCGCCCGCACCGAGGAATTCAAGGAGATGGCTCACGACCTGGCGATGCAGGTAGCTGCAATGGCCCCGGTATACCTGGAAAAGGAAGAAATGGAGGAAGGCGACGAGAGGCCCGCTGCCCAGGTGGCGCTGCTGGCCCAGCCTTTCATCAAGAACGGCTCTTCTTCAGTGGGAGAACTGGTCCAGGAACTGGCCGCGCGCATGGGTGAAAACGTGCGGGTCATCCGCTTCCAGCGTTTGGCTGTCGGCGAGTAGTCCCCACCGTATATGGCAGAGCCTCCCTTTCAGCCATCGACCAAGTCCAGGTATCGCAGAGCATTGCTCAAAATCAGCGGCGAATCCCTCAGGGGGTCGTCCGGTTCCGGTATCGACGCGGATACGGTCAATTACCTTGCGACGCAGGTCGAGCAAGCGCATGAGATGGGGGTGCAGCTGGCGGTAGTCATAGGTGGAGGCAACATCTGGAGGGGTGAGGCCGCCGAAGAGCGGGGAATGGACCGCTCGGCAGCCGATTACGCAGGAATGCTGGCCACACTGATCAATGCGCTGGCCTTTCAGGACGCGCTAGAGAAGCGAGGCATCGACACCCGGACCCAGAGTGCGCTGCAGATGCAGGCGGTGGCCGAGCCGTACATCAGGCGACGTGCGATCCGGCACCTCGAGAAGGGGCGAGTGGTAATATTCGCCGCCGGCACCGGAAACCCGTATATGTCGACGGATACGGCTTCGGCGTTGCGGGCGTTGGAAATCGACGCCGAAGTGCTGCTGATGGCCAAATTCAATGTTGATGGGGTGTATGACGACGACCCACGTACAAACCCATCCGCGGTGAGGTTTGACACCCTGGACTACACGGAGGCGCTGGACCGGGACCTGGCGGTGATGGACTCGACGGCCCTGACCCTGTGCCGAGAAAACGAAATGCCCATCGTGGTATTCGACATGTTCAAGTCGGGCAACGTGGCCTGTATACTCTCGGGTGATAAGATTGGAACAACTATAGTCGGGAGGGACTGACCATGCCAGGTAAGGACGGTGATACGGAGTTAACACCTGAAGACGTCCTGAGCGATGTCAACCACCGAATGGACCGAACGATTGAGGCCTTCACGCGAGACCTGGGGCAACTGCGCACCGGACGGGCGACTCCGGCCCTTATAGAGGATATGTCCATCGACTACTATGGTTCGGCCACTCCGTTGAAGCAGATCGCTTCGATTTCTGCGCCGGATGCGCGGGCCATAATGGTGCAGCCGTGGGACAAGGCAGCAATGCGAGAGATCGAGCGGAGCCTGCAACGATCTGAAATGGGCTTCAATCCCTCCAACGACGGCAACGTCATCACGGTCCCGATTCCGCCGCTGACCAACGAGCGCCGGCAGGAGATGGTCAAGCTGCTTCGCAAGAAAGTGGAAGACGGCAAGGTCTCGGTGCGAAATGTGCGCCGCGATGGACTGGACACGCTACGGAAGATGGAACGGGACAAGGCCATCTCGCAGGACGAGAACCGTCGCGCGCAAGATCAGCTGCAGAAGGTCACCGACGGCCACACCAAATTGATAGATGAGACTGCATCCGCCAAAGAGGCGGAGATTCTCCAGGTCTAGTCAGCATCCGTGGCCGCCGCATCAGGGCCGCAGAACGGGGCCCGGGGCGGCTCGACCCCCCGGCACGTTGCCTTCATCATGGACGGCAATGGCCGTTGGGCCCAAGACCGGGGCCTGCCGCGGATTGAGGGGCACCGCGAGGGTGTGGAGCGCATTCGAGTGGTGCTGCAAACGCTGAGTGCGTCTGGGGTCGAATTTGTAACGGTATACGCCTTTTCCACCGAGAACTGGGGCCGTCCCCAAGACGAGGTAGAGGGGCTGATGAATCTTTTCTCGGCTGTTGTGGAAGAGCAGACGAGAGAGTTACACGAGCAGAACGTACGCATCGTCCACG
Organism: Dehalococcoidia bacterium; assembly: GCA_963667415.1. Classification (GTDB taxonomy): domain Bacteria; phylum Chloroflexota; class Dehalococcoidia; order Lucifugimonadales; family UBA3495; genus VXOI01. The sequence continues at coordinate 3,565,943 of OY763410.1, forward strand.
TGGGCAAGACCGCGAACCTCGACCCGGAACTGCGGGGCGCGGTTCAGAACGCCCAGAAGCTGACGGCGGGCAACTCCGGGATCACTCTCAACGTGGCCTTCGACTACGGGGGCAGGGATGAGATACTGCAGGCCGTGCGGCGAATCATCCGCGACGGTCTCGACCCGGACTGCCTGGACGAGGAAACCTTTCGCCGGTACCTGTTCACTGCGCACAGCCCCGACCCCGACCTGATCATACGCACGGGCGGAGAGCAGCGGATCAGCAACTTCCTGCTTTGGCAGTCAGCCTACAGCGAGTATTACCACACCCCGACTCTCTGGCCCGACCTTCAGCCCGCCGAACTGGAGCAGGCGCTGGAGGCATTCCGCGCCCGCCAACGCCGCTACGGTAAAGTAGCCACGCCCGGAGCCTGACGGTGCGTCTCCGGCTGGCAACTGGGCTGGCGGCCGCCGCCGTGGTGGTAGGCGGAGTCTGGGTGGGCGCGCCCTGGCTGACGCTGCTGGCGCTGGTGGGTGGCGGACTTGCGATTCACGAAGTCTACCGGCTCACGCCGCCCGGCGTGGGGCCGATGCCGACGGTGCTGGGCATCATTGCAGTGGTGGCGCTGCTGCTGGCGTCGGAGGCGGCCGCGGGCCCTCACTTTCACCTCGCCACGGGACTCACGCTGGCTGCATGGGCGTTTGCAGCAGTCATATGGTTCGTTGCGTGCTATGGCGTCGAACATGACGAGGACGGGGTTGAAGACTACGAGTTCCCAGATGACTACGAGTCCCCTGAAGACGACGAGTTCGGGTTGGGCGATGAGGATGTGCCGGGCATTGCAGAGCGGTACTACGGGCTAGCCGAGGCGCGCGACGATTTCCATGAGTACATGGTCGAAGGGGATGATGGTCGCGCAGACGGGGACGAAGACCTCCGGGAGGACGTCGACGAACACTACGAAGGCCGCTGTGGCCTGGTCAAGCGTCCGTGGCTGGGGTTCCTGTTCCTTCTGCTTGCGCCCGTGTACGTGGGGTTCCTGCTTGGGCATGGACTGTCGCTGCGGGACCTGGGCGGCGACGAGGGGAACCTGGGGCGATCTTGGCTGCTGTTCACGCTGCTGGTCGTCTTTGCCTGCGATACCGGGGCATACGCCGTTGGCCGTCTGGTCGGGCGAAACCGAATGGCGCCTCGCCTCAGCCCCAACAAGACCTGGGAAGGAGCCGCGGGCGGGTTCGCGGCGTCGGTGGGCGCGGCACTCCTGGTCGGGGTGGTGTTCGAGCTGGAAGCGCCGATCTGGCAGCAGGCACTCATCGGGGCAGTGGCCAGCGTGGCGGCACAAGTGGGAGACTTAGCGGAGTCGGCCCTGAAACGGGCGGCCAACGTGAAGGATTCTGGTAGTATAATGCCCGGACACGGCGGTATCCTGGACCGGATGGACAGCATCCTGTTCGCCCTGCCCGCCGTATATTATTTGCTGCTGGCAGTGGGGTTCCGACTATGAGAAGGATCGTGGTTCTCGGCTCCACAGGCTCCATCGGGCGCCAGACGCTGGACATCGTCCGCGCTTTCCCTGGCGAGTTCGAGGTGGTGGGCCTGTCCGGCGGCAACAACACCGAACTGCTGAAGCAGCAGGTGGAGGAGTTCCGTCCGCAACACGTGTGGAGCGCAGCAGGTGGTCCGGAGCAATTTCCCGGGACCTCCTTCACGCCGATGGAGCAGATGGTTGCGCTGAACCGTGTCGACCAAGTGATGGTGGCTCTGATGGGCAGCGTGGGCCTCACTCCCACTCTGACAGCCTTGGCCGCAGGGAAAACGGTGGCTCTGTCGAACAAGGAACCGGTCGTGATGGCCGGGAAGCTCCTCAAGCAGTACGAGGCCAAGTATGGCGGGCAGGTGCTGCCGGTTGACAGCGAGCCGAGCGCCATCTGGCAGTGCCTGCGGGGAGAAGACAACGAAATCCGAAGGCTGCTGATCACGGCATCGGGAGGTCCGTTCCGCACCACGCCGCTGGAAGAGATGGAGGACGTGACGCCGGAGCAGGCGCTGCGACACCCCACCTGGCGGATGGGCCAGAAGATCACAATCGATTCGGCAACCCTGATGAACAAAGCCTTCGAGGTGATCGAGTCTCGCTGGCTGTTCGATGTGCCGTTTGAACGAATCGAGGTGATGGTGCATCCCCAGAGCACGGTTCACTCGATGGTTGAGTTTGCGGACGGTTCGGTAAAGGCACAGATGGGCCCGCCGGATATGCGGCTGCCGATACAGTACGCGCTGTTCTATCCACAGCGGCTTCCGAACTCAATGATTCCCCGCCTGGATACCTCTGTTTCCCACTCGTTGAACTTTGATCCGCTGGAGCCCGGGCGCTATCCCTGCTTCTCGCTGGCCATAGAAGCCGGAATGAAGGGCGGGACCTACCCCGCCGCGCTCAGCGCCGCGGACGAGGTGGCGGTCCAGGCATTCCTGGACGGCAGGATCAAGTACGGGGGCATCCGTCGTCTGATCGAGCAAATCCTGGAGGAACACGAGCCGTTGCCAGGGGAAGACGTGGGGGACGTGCTGCAGGCTGACGCGTGGGCCTCGGCCCGGGCCGCCGAGCTTGCCGCGGGCTGACTGGACCGGAGACCGCATCTGCTGGCGCAGCAACGGTGGGGAGATGGAGAGGGAGTTCACGGTAATAGACCTGGAAACGGCAAACCCCGACGCATTTTCCATCTGCCAGATCGGCATTGCCCGCTTTCGCAACGGCGAACTGGCCGATGAGTGGATGACATACATCGATCCCGAGGCCAAGTTCAACCGGGACAACATCGCCATCCACGGAATCACGGCAGCGGCGGTGAGAGGTTGGCCGAAGTTAGTCGATGTGACGGGGAGGCTCCACGAAATGCTGGACGGAAGGATCGTGGTCAGCCACAGCCCGTTCGATCGTGTGGCGCTGGAACAGGCCTTCGACCGCAGGGAGATTCAACGCCTGGACTGCAACTGGCTGGACTCAGCCAAGATTGCGCAGAGGGCCTGGGCCGGCTTTGCCAGGCGAGGTTTCGGGCTGGAAAACCTGTGCCGGATTCTGGGGTACCAATATCAGCGCCACGACGCGCTGGGCGACGCCAAGGCCGCAGGCATGGTGGTGCTGGCGGCGGTGCAACAGACCGGCTTCGGCCTTGACCGCTGGCTGCAGCAGGTGGAACTGCCCATCGACGAAGGACCGAGACTGCCCATCCGGTCGCTGACAGGAGTGCCGGCAAAGGAAGAAGCGCCGCGTCCGCGGGCCGTGCGCCCGGAGAACCGGCTCTTCAGCCCGGAAATGCTGCGCCTGTTGGCCGAGGGCGAGCCCGGAGACTGACTCTTCCGGCGCGCGTCCGGTCGCTAGGCGAGGTGGTCTCTCGCCACCTTCAGGTAATCGAGGGCCAGGCGCGGCAGGAGGAAGCGGCGGCGTACGCTGGCCCGCCCGGCGGCCCCGATCAAGGCAGCCAGCTCGCTGTCCTGAAGCAAGGTCACGATTCGGCGGGCGCACTCCTCGGGGGAGGAAACCAGGTAGCCGTTCTGGCCATCGTCGATCTGGATCCGGATGCCTCCGGTGTTGCCGCCGATCATGGGCTTGCCCTTCCACATGCCTTCCGTGACCGTGAGCCCGAAGCCTTCGCGGGTGGATTTCTGGATCAGCACGGTGGATGCCATCTGAAAAGCGTTGACCATCAGGTCATTGCCGACGGGAATGGAGTCCGGGTCGTGAAAGAGGTGTATGTCAGGGTCGCCTGCGGCGTGAGCGATGACGCTGTTGAGGGTTTCGCCCGCCTCGGGGTCGTCGGCGGCCTGAGACAGCCCGAGCAGAGCGAGCTGCAGCCCGGGGACTGACTCACGGGCCAGGCGAAAGGCGTCGATGACGCCCCAGGGGTCCTTCCACAGGTCGAAGCGGGACACCTGTGTCACTAGCGGCCGATTGCGGTCGATTCCCAGGGAGGAGACGATGTCCCAGGCGGAGTCCTCGTCGACGGGGCTATTCTTTTCCGCCAAGGGGTCGATGGCCGGAGGCGCGATATAGACGGGCTTTTCCGACACGTGCTTGACGGGAACGTACTGTTGCAGTGAGAAGATCAGGTGGTCGTAGTCCTGGTGCATCGGTAGCAGAGATTCCAGGGCCGACTGGTTGGGGCGGGTAAGGTCGATGTGGCAGATCCACATCCAGGCCTCGTTGTGGCCATTCCGGTCGTGGCGCAACATTCCGGCGAGCGGCAGAAGCTGTGGGTCGTGCAGGAACCAGGCATCTGCAGACAGCTCGTCGCGGCGCATGGCAGTCGCAACCTGCTTCAGGTTGCCGAAATAGACCTTCAGCTCGTGTTCCGAAAGGGAACCCTCCGCGCCCTGCAACAGGTTGTGAATTTTCTTCGTGACCTGGAAGAACTCGGCCTCCGTCGGGTTGATGACGATGCGTTCCGTTTCGAGGCCAAGGGCATTGAACAGCGGCACCATGGACTGCAAGATCTCGGCCACCCCGCCCCCGACGGCAGTGCTGTTGAAGTGCAGAATACGAAGGTTGCGCAGGTCCGAGGCAACAGAAGTGAGCTCTTCGGCGAGGTCCGAATCCATATAGGGCCGGTAGGCATCCAGGGTAACGGGAGGGTGGTCTAGCTTGAGATACATTTGTCCTTTTCCTGGCAGGGATGAGAGAAGTCTACTCTTGGAATGAGACAACCGCGTTACTCAACCGTTACCGATTTCGCCAGATTACGTGGCTGGTCGACGTCGCATCCGCGCAAACGAGCAATGTGGTAAGACAGCAGCTGAAGCGGCACAGTGGCGAGGGACGGCTGCAGCAACTCCGAAGCCCTGGGTATGAACAGGGGATGATCCACCTCCGAAGCCGCCTCGCTGTCGCCCTCGGTGAGGACTGCCACGACAACGCCACCGCGTGCCTTCACCTCTTTTATGTTGCTGAGGGTCTTGTCCCTCAGGGAATCGTCGGGCGCTATTGCGACGGTACACATCCCGGGGTCGATAAGGGCGATGGGGCCGTGCTTCATCTCGCCGGCGGGATAGCCCTCGGCGTGGATGTAGCTGATTTCCTTGAGCTTGAGGGCGCCCTCGGCGGCGATGGCGGCGTTAGGCCCCCGCCCCAGGAACAGGAAGTTGCCATAGTGCCCGACGCTTTGGGCCAGCCGACGGTAGGTACTTTCATCCCCCAGCATCTGTCCGATGAGGCTGGGGCCCCGGGCCAGGTCGTCCACCATGCTGCGCACGGCGTTGTCGTCGAGGAACCCTCGAACGCGGCCCAGGTATATCGCCAGCAGGTGCAAGATGGTAAGGGACGACACAAATGTCTTGGTGCTGGCGACCCCGATTTCGAGCCCGGCGCGCATGTAAAGAGCTCCGTCGGCGATGCGTGCGGCCTGGCTTTCCTCGGCGTTGCAGATGGTGACGAGTGTTGCTCCCCTCTCGCGGGCAAGGTGCATTGCAGCGACGGTGTCGGCGGTTTCTCCGGACTGGCCGATAGACACCACCAGGGTTCGCGGGCCAATGATGGGGTCTCGGTATCGGAACTCGGACGCGCTCTCGGCCTCGGCAGGGATGCCGGCCAGCCGCTCGATGTAGTGGCGACCCACCTGGGCGGCGTGCAGGCTGGTGCCGCATCCGATGAGCAGCACGCGCTCCAGGCTACCGATTGCGGATTGCGACAACGGGAAGCCGGGCAACTCTACGCTGCGGTTGGCGAAGTCAGCGCGGTCGCGCAGGGCGGCGGTCATGGCCTGGGGCTGGTCCATTATCTCCTTGAGCATGAAGTGGCTGTAGCCACCCTTGTTGACCAGCACGTCGTCGCGGGAAACGCGCCTGGGTTGCTTGGCGATAGGGTTGCCGTCGAGGTCGAAATAACGCACGCCCTCTCGGCTGACAACCGCCATTTCGCCGCCTTCGAGAAAGCCGACCGACGGAGCGGCGGGCCCGCGTTCCAGCACCGGCAGAAGGGCCGGCAGGTCGCTGGCGACGATGCCCTGACCGTCGTGATGTGCCACCACGATGCCGCCGGCGTATCCGAGCCGCAGGGCGCAGATGGGGCCGTCTTCACCTTGCAGCGTCGCGGTGATGGCCGAAGAACCCTGCACCATGCGCCCCATTCGAAGGAAGGCGTCCTCGAAGCTGAGTCCCAGCGAGAGCCCTTCCTCGAGGAGGTGCGACAGTGCCTCGGTGTCGGTTTCGGAGCGAAAGACGTGGCCGGAAGCGGTGAGACGGCGCTTGAGCTCGAGGTAGTTTTCGACGATGCCGTTATGAACCAGGGCGACGCGGCTGCCGCAGTCGGTGTGCGGGTGGGCGTTGGCGTGAGATGGCGCGCCGTGAGTGGCCCACCGGGTATGCCCGAGGCCAAGGGACCCGCGAGGGGCTGCGCCGATGACGGCGGCGTCCAGTCCGCTGACCTTGCCGACGGTCTTGCGGAGGTGCAAGTCACCGGTGTCGTCGACAACGGCGATACCTGCGCTGTCGTAACCCCGGTACTCCAGGCGTTTCAGGCCTTCGTAGATGATGGGCCAAGCATCATTCCGGCCAACGTATCCGACTATGCCACACACGGCTCTATCCTGCAGAAGGTAGAATTTGTCAGCGTCACTGGCGTTTCGATGCCAGTTCCCGGGACAGGTTGCGGGCGAATTCCTCGATGGTGGACTGGGCCTTGCGGCGAATCACCGGCTGCCCCAGCTCACCAAGGCGGCCCATAAAAGTGGTGTCGGTCTCGATGGCCAGTTCCGTTTCGTCAGGAGATATGGGTGACAGCTGCATCGACATTTCGGTCTTGACGCCGCCGCCCACTCGCCGGTCGCTGGCCTCGACAACGAAGCGGGCTCGTCCGGAGTCCCGCTCCTGTTGCAGAATGGTTACTGTACCGGACAGGGTGATGCCCATTGGACCGACCTTCGCCTTCAGGGACCCACGAAAGCAGCCATCGCCGTCGGGAGTAACTTCCTCCACGCCGGGCACGCACCGGGCAGAACTGCCGATGTCGAGCAGGAAGTCCCAGCTGCGACCCATTCCCGCGGGGATGACGCAGGCGTTTTGCAGCTTCATCAGTGAGCCGCCGTTTCGGGCAATGACGCCAGCGCCTGAAGCACTGCCCGTCGGGTGAATACGCCGGCCATTTCCCGCTTGTAATCGGCGGAACCGCGGAAGTCGTCCAGCGGGTCGACGGTGTCGGGAACCGTGGCTGCGGCGACCCGAATGGCGTCTTCCGTCAACTCCTGTCCCCGCAGCAGGTCTTCGGCCACCCTGGCGCGTACCGGGGTGGTTCCCACGGCGCCGAGGGCGAGGCGTATGTCTCGGCAGGTGTTGCCGGACTCGCGTGTCACAACGGCGGCGACGGATACGGTGGCGTAGTCCTCTGCCGTTCGTGGCAGAAACTTCAGGTAGGCCCCGCAGCTATCGGCGGAAGGTATGGGAACGCTCAGGGCGGTCAGCATCTCGTCGGGGCGCACGTCAGTTTCATAGTAATCCACAAACAGGTCTTCCACCGGGCAGGTTCGGGAACCGTTACTTGAAGTCAGCTCAACCGAAGCGTCGAGCGCGATCAGGGCGGGAGGCGGGTCCTGGTTCGGGTCTCCGTTGACCAGGGCGCCGCCGATGGTGGCCATGCTGCGGATACGGCGGGTGGCGACGAGGCCCACTGCGTCGGCGAGGAGAGGGATGCGGTCCCGCAGCAGGGAGTTGTCCTCCAATCGTCGCAGGGTGCAGAGTGCGCCGATGCGCAGGTGGCCGTCGCGTTCTTCCACGGTGTTGAGTCCGTTGTCATCGGCCAGCCGACGCAGGCCGATAACGTGCGCGGGCAATGCGAACCGCTGCTTCATCTGCAGCACAAGGGCAGTGCCGCCGGCCATCAGGCGAGCATCTTCGCCGTAGCGGTCCAGCAACTCCAGCACGTCCTGCAGTGACGCAGGGTTATGAAACTCGAAATCGAACATTTACCGAGGAGTTGCCATTGCGGTCAGCGACCACTGTCGCGGGCGGCGGCAACGGAGTTGATGATGCCGTAATAGCCGGTACATCGGCAGAGGTTGCCCATCATCCAGCGCTTTATTTCGTCCTCGGTAGGTTGAGGGTTGAAGTCAAGGAGCGCCTTGGCGGCAATTACCTGTCCGGGCGTGCAGATGCCGCATTGGAATCCACCGTGGTCGATGAAGGCCTGTTGCACCGGATGCAGGCGGCCGTCTTCCGCGATGCCCTCGATGGTGGTGATCTCGGCGCCCTCAACCGCTGCCGTCAGCGTGATACAGGAGGCGTACAATTCGCCGTCCACGAGCACGGTGCAGGCTCCGCAGACACCCACGCCGCAACCTTCCTTGGAGCCTGTCAGCCCCAGGTCATAACGCAGGAAGTCCAGAAGCAGCCTGCCGGGTGGCGCGTCGGCCTCCCGGTTGACGCCGTTGACTTTGAGTTTGGCCATCCTGAACACAATAGCGTTATGTCGCAACAGCGTCAACCGCGACGGTGAGACCGGCATTTGAGGCAAGTTTCCGGGCGGCCTGATGACACCGGTTCAACAGGCTTCCTGTGGTCTCCTTTGCGAGATAGCGAATGGCGTCCCGATTGCACTTGGAGCGGAGGTTATGGCAGAAGGCGAGAAGGCGGTCAGGGCTGTTATTCACCATGATCCATTGCGCCGCGCCTCCAGCGCTGGCGCGGGAATGGGGGAGTTTATAAGTGCAGAAACTCTCCCAACGCCGCGAGTGCATCTCATATGAAAGCTGGAGGGGGCTAACCGCGGCCCGCAAGAACCGGCTAAACGAGCAACTACTTCAGTCGTTTTGTGAGAGAAGAGAACCTGCTCAGGAATATAATGGAGTGATGAGGTTGGCTTGGAGGTTCACAAGGAAATGGAAACTTCCGGCATGGAGGGGCGTATTCGCCGGGTTTGCGCCAGGCCGTGGAGTCCGGCTGACCCGTGTGTGGGTCCAACGCTCCAGGCGGCGTTTGATGTCGTTCACGGCAATGGAGCTGGCGCGACGAACGTGGCGGGAACTGGGCGACGACTTCGCCGTGGACCTGGCGGCATCGATTTCCTATTACGCGATACTTTCCCTGTTCCCGCTGGCCATTGTCCTCGTCAGCCTGTTCAGCCTCATACTCGAGGCAGACGTGGTGGAAGCGGAAGTCGTCAGGTTCTTCCACACGTACCTGCCCGGTTCGGACTCAATCTTCCATGCCAACGTGGAGGCGGTGGAAAACATCCGCGGCCTGCTGGGGGTCCTCAGCATTCTGGGTCTGGTGTGGACGTCCAGTCTCTTGTTCGGGGCGATAACGCGGGCCGTCAATCGAGCGTGGGACATTCCATACGACCGTCCCTTCTACGTCGAGAAGCCGCGGCACTTCCTGATGGCCTTCAGCGTCGCGCCGTTTTTCATACTGTCGGTTGTAACAACGACGGGGCTGCAGGTGCTGGGTAGCGAGGAGTTGCCAATGCTTGGGCGGCTCGCGTTCCTTGAACACAACGGAATCAATACCCTGGCGCGACCGTTGCCCTTCATATTTTCGCTGGCCATCTTCCTGCTGATATACAAGTTTGCCCCCTACACGCGCACTCACTGGCGGTATATATGGCCCGGGGCGCTGGTGTCAGCCCTCCTTTTTGACATCGGAAAGAGCGTGTTCGTGTTTTACCTGGAGAATTACGCTGCCTACGAGAGGATCTATGGCACGCTGGGGTCTGTGATAGCGCTGCTGGCATGGACCTATATGTCGGGCATGATCGTGGTGATTGGAGCCGAGGTGTCATCGGAATACCAGAGAATCCGCCTTGGAATCGCCCGAGGCGAGACCGGGGGTGGTCCCACCGCAAAGGGATAGGGACGCGGAGCAGGGCAAGAGTACAGGGTCGCAGGGGGAGCTTCCGGCGGCCCGAGAGACCATGTGATAGGATAAATGTGGGAAGGATGATTGCCCGTATTGGCCGGGACAGTGAAAGGAGCGATGGCTTACCGAGCAGGCCGGACGGCTACAATTTGACGCCCCGGAGGGATGGCCGAGTGGACGATGGCGGCGGTCTTGAAAACCGTTATGCAGGAGACTGTATCGTGGGTTCGAATCCCACTCCCTCCGCCACTTTATTATTCCATAGTGTCTCAAATAGTGTCCATTCTCTATTAGTTAATTCCAACTTATTGAAACTTGACTCTTGAATTGTCCCATGGCTCCCCAAAATCGCAGTCAATCCCGCTCCGTTGTGTGGGAAACAACGTGGGAGCATGGGAAAGCTCACCGCTATAGAGACAGAGGCGATGACCGAGCCCGGATGGTACTGCGACTGCGACTGCGATGGCCTTTACCGCAACGTGGCGCTACCCGGCAGCAAATCGTGGGTTAAACGCAACGTCTTCGACGGGCTGCTAGCCGGGGCATCGGACTGAGACGGTTCACTCGAAGCAACCGGCCCAGTGGAAGATCACCCTGACCACCTACGCTTTCCAGGTGATCGGAGACCAGGACTTTGATGAAATTACCTCGTCGGGTGAGCTTGCCATTTTGGAACCCATCTGAACGGTCAAGAATGAACCAAAAAGCAGGATAAGGCAGCGTAGGGAGACGGTGATGGCCTTGGGGGTTACCGTCTTGACAACCCGGCGGGCCGTGCTTCGCTAAGGTTTTTGCCCGAAATTGACGGGGTGACAATGCAATCAACCTCTGCCAGCCCGCAGAGAAGTCCCTTTAGTTAGCGTCCCTCATGCGCTGGTCGGGCAGGCGCTCCCGTGCCATCCCAATCGGGCCACTCACAGGGTTATCTCCACCCCGGTGGGGTTGTTCGTCCTCCACAGTGAGAATGACGTGATTCTTCTCTCTCCGCAGGTCCAGCGCCCATGTTGCCTCTGCCAGCCGTCGGCCACGCCCTTTTCTGCCCCACGCCAAGTGTCCAGTAGCCCGGTCGTTGCGGTGCCCCGCTGGAGGGGAAAGGCAGGGCAAGGTGTCCAAACTGGATGGCCGCACACTGGCCGGAGGTAATCCTGCTCGGCAGACTGTCCGCCGTGGCGACCGTGAACTCATACCCATAAAGAGCCCACAATTAAAGAGCCCACAATGCGCTGCCGAAGGAGTTTAACGCGTGGCTGCGAAGGGGCCCCCGGGTCTCCCAAATACGGCCAATGGACGCCATGGGCAACTATCCCATCCAGCCCAAATGCGAAGGTGTCTGGAACGCACTGGAAGATACCGGGCTGGTCTACGGTTTGCACCCCTTCCCGGCCACGTGGCTGGCGAAGCCGTCAAGTTACTCCGACCAATACTCGGGCGCGTAGTTTGTCAGGAAAACAATCTCCACATCCGGTCTGCACCATACCTTGCTGTCCAACGTGCAAGACTTCCCGGTCGAGGCGTCGCTTTGGGTGACCATGGTGCTTATGTCGGGGATCTTAGGACGCCATCCCGGAATCAAGGCCGCGGTGTTCGAGGCTTCCTCCACTTGGCTCAGCTTCCTGCTGGACGAATGCGAGTTGCCCATCGACGACCAGGTCAGGTTCCTGGGAGAGAATGCTCGACGGCTCTACGATATCGACCCGCCCAGGAAGATAGTCAGCGACCGCGTAACCGAGATTCACCGCCCGGACTGGGTCCGGACGAAGATGGAATCAGGGAAGCCCTGAAGCCCGAGTCGTCGGTCACCCGCCGGTAGCTGGAAATCTGTTGGAACGTACAGGATGGCGACAAGCAAAGACTTCGAAGTCTTCGACAGCGACTCCCACGTGGTGGAGCCCCGGGAAGTGTGGGAGAAATACCTGTAACCAGAGTACCGGGTTCTGGGGAAGCACGCCCTCTGGCGGGAATAGGGGCGATACGACTCATACCTCAAGATCAACGGTCAGGTGTTTCGGGACAACGGCAACCCAAACATTGCCCGCCATGCAATATAGAGTCCCGGAATGACCTGGGACTCCGTTGGCGACCTGAACCCGGACGTCCGCCACCCGATGAGTGAGGGTGCTTGGGAACCACAGGCGAGACGCCGGGACGTGGGCTTCGCCCTTGCGGAGTTGCGCCGTGTCGCCGGAGTCCGATGCTTCCGAGGTGCCTTCATCCGCCCATGTTCATAGAGGGGCATTGCTTCACCCACCCGTATTATGGTCCCCTCTGGGCGGAGCTGGAGAGCCTTGGGCTTGCCGCGGCTGTGCGTCCCACCGCCGGTCTGTGGAACCCCGAGTGGACTTCCCACGGGCCATTCATGCAAAGGGTCAAGGGCCGGATCACGCAGACTCCTGCGCTGAATGCGGAGGCGGCGGTACCGCCGACCGAAACCTGGTGTCCCCGGCAACTGGGATGGTTCCGCTGGGGCACACCCTGGTTCCGATGCTTTTCCATTGGCTCGACAATGACCTGTTCGTCGCTTCCACGCTCATCGGCTATACCGTGATGGAGCGATTTCCTGCAATGCAAGTGGTAATGGTTTACGGGAAAGCCTCCTGGACGGAGGAAGTACTGGAGAAAATGGAGGCATCGACGCGGGTCATTCCACTTCAGTACCATTGACCCGTCAGTACCGAACCGCAGGAGGTGTGGGAGGAAGGCCTAGTTTTGCACGGGTTCGACGCCGAGGAGCGGCCGGCTAGGAACTTCCGTATTCTTTCGAGAAGATAATCGCCTGGGGCTCCCGCTATCCCCATCACGACACGTCCAGCGCGTGGGGATGCCATCGAGAAGCTGAACAGGGCGAACGTGGATAAGCCGACCATCACCCGCATGATGGGTGGAAACGCCTGGGAGCAGTTCGGCTTGGACTATAATTCCACCCTACCAGCAAGCATCGTTCCACCATGACTACCATGCCTGTTATCATCAGGCAATCGGACAGGCAGGTCTTCAAATATGGGGACCAGCGCGAATCACTTGCGGGAGCATATTTCCCGGATCGACTGAGTGGCTGAGGGCAGAAAAGAAAGACTCAATTTGAGGAGGAAACCGAAGTGTCAACCGAGTCGGGACGCACGGAAAAACTGGGTTCCAACGATTGCAGCGTGCCGGAGTCAAACGTCAGCGTGTACGAGGCGATTTACCGTCGGCGGATGGCTTGGGAATTCCAAGACCGGACGGTTCCCAGGGAGGCGCTGGACCGCATGCTGGAAACCGCTGTCTGGGCACCCAACCATCGCCTCACCGAGCCGTGGCGCTTTTTTATCCTGGAAAAAGGCAGCGCTGCCCTGGAACATATCGCTGGGATGGCTCACGACTTCGCTCTGCAGAGGAGCGGCAACGCCCAGCGGGCGGAGGCCACCCGCGACTCCCTGCTGGGAACCCCGGTGGTCATTTTCATGTACTCCACGCCGGGGCGGGACGATGAGGGCACCCGCGAGAACTACGCGTCGGTTTGTTGTGCTGCCCACAACATCGCGCTGTCCGGAGTGGCGGAGGGCTTGGCAGTAACTTGGGAGACTGGCGGGCCAACGCGCCATCCTGACCTCGGCAGGGCGCTGGGGGCAGAGGACGACTGGACCCTGGCCACTATGCTTTCCGTTGGATACCCCGCCGAATCACCCTCATCCGAGCGCACACCGGTGGACACCTTCGTCCAGTGGTTGGAGTAGCTTTACCCGATCCAACGATGGAATGGAACACTTCCGCTATGTGTGACTGATTCTCTCTCGCGACACCGACTATGCCCTCCTTCACGACATTGGGTGGTAGACCATCCCGCTGCCACGGTGGCCCAACTCTCTGCCCCATTGACAGGCCGCCGGGTTAGCGCGGGCTTGGCCGTAGGTTCGCGCTTATGCCCGGTGGCGCATGCCGGTGTCAAAGCCGGCGGACTCTTGCGGAGGTGGAATCAGGAAATTACTCAGCCTTTCTCTTTATTGGTCAATTGCCATAGACTCCAGGGCTTGACGGTTATCTTTGATAGCGACACAAGTGTTGGATATACGTATTATTTAGATAAATTTCTACATTCACTGTGCTTCAATATATAGAAATTTGACTACTGAAAATGTTGAAGATCCGATGGTTTATCGCAGACGTGCCGCGAAAGCATTTTCCCGGAGAAATCGGTGATTTACTTCTGTCAGTAGCCTCAATTGCCCTTGATTGACAACCATCAATTGGCTTGTTTATGCTAATCCGAATCTTTGCTTGGCCTAATTATGGGTGAGTTGCTTGACTTACTTGAAGTTATACACACGCCGCTTGGCTTGGACTGCTTCACTATCCCTGATGTGCGCTTTGGCCTTCGCAATGGCCGCGTGTGGAGATTCAGGAACTGCTAGCGACGCCACTGCTCCACCGACCGATGCGGTGGATGCCACAGAGGTTCCCGCTGACGTTCCCACCGACACTCCGGAGCCACCGCCGGATACACCTGCGCCTACCCGGGCTTCAACCAGCACCCCTGTACCGGCGCAAACCACAGAACCGACAGCCACCGCCGTTCCCGAACCAACCGCCGCCCCCACACTCGAACCAACATCCACTCCTGAGCCGTTGCCGGAGTCCTATCCCCTTGAAATAGTGGATATGATCGGGAGGCCCGCCACTATTCCGGCCAAGCCGGCGCGAATCGTGAGCATCAGTCCCACAGCCACGGAATTGCTGTACGCCGCCGGTGGAACGGCGGTGGCTCGCGACTCCACTTCAACTTTTCCACCAGAGGTCCTTGAGCTCCCCGAACTTGGTGGGGCCTACTCGCCCAGCTTCGAGGCAATTGCCGCCCAACGCGCCGACCTGATCTTGGTGGAGGCCCTGTCCCAAGGCCGCTTCCTGGAACCCCTGATGGAATTTGGTGTTCCGGTGGTGGTCGTTCGTGCGACCTCCTTGGACGATATCACCATGGGCATCAATCTCCTGGGGCAGATCATCGATAACGGTGAGCAAGCTGAACAGGCAGCCCAGGATTTATCCGAGAGGGTGGCCTCAGCTTTGGAGGGTGCGGATGGCGGCAAGAGCGCCCTGGTTCTGATTTCCGACGCGGAAAGGAACTTCTATGCTGCCAAGCCTCAGTCTTATCCTGGTGCCATAGTCTCCATGTTTGGGTTGTCAAATCCCGCCGCTGAATTACCCGACAGCGGGACCTTCCCGGGGTTCGCCCAAATCTCCGGCGAGCAGCTATTTGCAATGAATCCGGATTATCTATTTACGATCACCCCAGCGCCGGAACCCGCGCCCAGGCTATCGGCAATGCTGCCTCGAATACCCGGGTTCTCCAATTTGCAGGCTATCGGCAGCGGCCAGATACATGAGCTGGACCATGTCATCTTCCTGCGCAATCAGGGGCCGCGCATCGCTGAAGCGGCGGAGGCCATGTCTGAGCTTCTGGGAGGCTCTCAATAAGCGCGTCTCCCGTCATTGTACTGACGGGCCTGGGCGTCGCATTGGCAGCTGGCTGTGTTGCCGGAGTTGCCCTCGGCACCGCAGACTTGGACGCCTCCACCCTGCTAAAGGCAATCTTCACCGACAGCGAAGACCCCACCGCCGAGGTGATCGTGCACTCGTTCCGCATACCCAGGGTCGTGGCAGCGCTGGTGGTTGGGGCAAGCCTCGGAGCCGCGGGATCTCTGCTCCAGAGCGCCACCCGCAACCCCCTGGGAGACCCCCAACTGTTCGGGCTGGGTGGCGGTGCAGCCATAGTCCAGGCCTTGGCCATGTCGGGGATCCTTGTAGCTGGCGCCTGGGGAGTGGCCTCCCTGTCCGTCGTAGCCGCCGTGCTCGGCGCCCTGCTGATATTCCTGTTGTCATCCAGCGAGGATCTGACGCCCGCTCGCCTCACCCTTGTCGGCGTGTCCATCGGGGCCCTCACGGTGGCGATTGCCGCCGCGATCCTGATGCACTCACGGGTCTTCAGCCTGCAGGCCCTGGCCCTGTTCAGCGGCAGCCTGGCCAACCGAAGCTGGGGCGATGTATTGCCGGTCTTACCCTACGTGGCGCTTGGAATCGCGATGGCAGTCGTGGCGGCGGGCCGCCTCAATCTGCTGTTGCTCGGCGACCGGCTCGCCGGACATTTGGGGGCCAGTCCCAAAAGCACGCGTTTTGTGGCCCTGATCTCCGCCGGCGTACTGGCTGGCGCTGGGGTTAGCGTGGCTGGCGTAGTAGGCTTCGTGGGCCTTTTGTCACCCCATATCGTCAGGCTGTTGCTGGGCAACGACGCCCGTACTGTCATGGCGGTCTCCATCCCTACCGGTGCGTTGCTAGTGCTCTACGCTGACCAGTTGTCAAGGCTGGCCCTGATGCCCGCCGAGATACCGGTGGGCCTCGTCACCACAGCCCTCGGAGCTCCATTGATGATCTTGGTGGCCAGGAGAATCCAGTGAACCGCCGTCAGGCTGCGTAAAATGACAAGCAGGATTGAAATGGATCGCGTGTCCTTTTCCTACAGTGGAAAGGCTGTCATGAATGAGTTCTCAGCCTCAATATCCGCGGGCGAATTCACCTGCTTGTTGGGGCCCAATGGCGCGGGGAAGACGACCCTGGCTCAACTGATTGCAGGCGAGCTGGCTCCGGCTGAGGGCCGGGTGTTCATTGACGGAGAACACACCTGCAACGAACCGGCCCACGTGAAGCGACACATCGCATATTTGCCGCAGGACCTTCAAGACCCTCCCTTTGTTACGGCTCGGGAGTTGGTCTCCCTGGGAAGGTTCAGTCCCAAACGCAGCTTGGGATGGAGACTCAGTGGCAGCGACAGGGAAGCCGTCGAGGATTGCATCGTCAGGTGTCAGGCAGAGTCTCTTGCCGACCGCTCCTTCACCCAGCTCTCCGGGGGCGAAAAGCAGCGCATATGGCTTGCGTTCAGCTTGGTCCAGCAGCGGGAGTTTCTACTGTTGGACGAGTCCCTCCATCAGATGGACTATTCGATGAGGCAACTCTTCTTCAGGATGCTCGCCGACCTGGCCGATGACGGCAAGGGCGTTGTCCTCATCACCCACGACCTGCAAATGGCGATGCAGCATGGCCGCAGGATGCTGGTGCTGAGGGATGGAAAACTGGCCTACGACGGCCCTCCGGACCACGAGATCTATTCCCTTTCGTCGTGAGCATCGTGAGGGGCTGAAAATGGCGACCGTCCTGGGCCGCCAGGCAACCGTTCATGCGGGACGAGAGGCCTGACCGGCGTGCGCAACCACCGACTTGTTGGAAGCACTGCAATACTCCGCGGTTTCCATCGTCGCGACAGCAGAACAGTGCTCTGCGGTAAGGACAGGGGTAAGGACAGGTGTTGAGAAACTCCCTGATTTGACCGTCTTCGACCGTGGTGAAGACGAGCGGTCTACCGCCCACTGTACGCCGCCATTACTCGCCGCGGTTCTCCACTCCCGACCCCTGTCCTAGATGGATCCAACAAGGGCCCAAGATTAACTCGCAGATTGCCTGCACGCGATTCTCTTGGAATTGGTGCCATGCAATACCCTAAGCCGCCTCCTGGAACGGTTCTGTTCCTTGAAATTCGCTTTTGAGCCACTGATCTACCCCTTTTCACCGCCTCCCCTCCGCCGCAGAAGCCATTGAGTCTCGAGGGCAGGACATTCGGTTTGGCGTAACGAAGACAGTGTCGGGTGATTGTGACAGATTTGTGAAAACTTGCGATGTACTCCCAATGCCGCTTCACATTTAGGGGAAATCCGAAACGGAAAGTGCTACAGTGGATTATCCGGGGCCGGACGGTCGTGCGGCTGCCCCCTTGGTTTAGCCGCTTTGGAAGACCAATCTCTTTCAACCCGAGCCTCCGTTCGGAGTCCTCTCCGATGCCGGAAAAACCCGCAAAGCTTTCATACTCACCATTGCCCTCTCCCTTTCCGGAGGGATGGTACTTCGTTGCCAGCCGCCGGGAAGTTCAAAAGGCCAAGCTCATCCAGAAGACCTGGATGGGAGAGAACATTGTCGTGTGGTGCAACGACAGCGGTGACATCTGCGTAGCCGAGGCCTACTGTCCTCACTTGGGGTCAGACCTTGGCCCAGATACCGGAGGCAGGGTGTGTGGCGGTAGGCTTGTCTGTCCCTTTCATGGCTTCGAATACGACACGAACGGCCAGTGCGTCGCCACTCCCTTTGCTGACCCACCCAGGAACGCGAGGTTGCGTGTTTTCGAGACAAGAGAAATTCTCGATCTCGTATTCGCCTGGTGGGGAATCGACGGGCGAGAGCAGCAGTGGAGCCTGTCTGCAGACGGTCTCGAGCAGGACGGATGGAGCGCACCGGAAATCGAGACCACGCGTTTTCCGGGACATCCGCAGGAGACCACGGAAAACTCGGTCGACCTGGCCCACCTGCGATACGTTCACGGCTATGACAACGTTAAACGGGTTGGGTCTTTATCGATCGACGGGCCTCTCCTGGAGAGCAGCTTCGACTTCAGAAGCGTGCGCAAAATTGCCGGGTTGGCCAGCATCACCCTGGACATTTCGGCCCGTACGCGAGTCCAGGGGCTCGGATACTCTTTCGTCGAAATCCGGGAACACTCCATCGGAATGGATATGCGCCTCTGGGTACTGGCCTCTCCCGTGGACGGTACGCTGGTAGACTTTTCACTGGTCTCGCAGATCAAGGAAATTCGCAGGCCGAAGAGGTTGGTCGCGGGCCTGGGATTTCTTCCTGTCAATCTCCGCGCAACCATCATGAACAAGTTCATCTCCCATTTCCAATACAGGGACGTTATGCAAGATGTGGTTATCTGGAGTCGCAAGCGTTACCTGAACCGTCCGCGCCTCTCGCGGTCCGACGGTGAAATCATGCCTTTTCGGGCCTACTGCGCCCAGTTCTATTCCGTTCCCGGCGAATCGGATAGGTCGGCCCCGGTTGCAGCCGGCAATGCAGACCGATGAACGATCTGTTGCGGTGTGAACATCGTTCCCCTGCTTTCGTAACATCTGCGTCGCCATGTCGGGCGACCGCAGAATCTTCCAGCCAACAAAATGCCGCCGGAACTCGCATTAGCAGTGGGCTGAGCTGGTGGGAGCGGAATACGACAGGGGCAGACCACGTTGCCAGCGGATGGGAGGCTGTTTCATGAGCAAATTCCTCAGTTGGCTCAGCTTGCTGGCCACATCACGCCCGTACGTGACAATCTTGGTGCTGGTCATCATCACCGTATTGCTCGGGGCCGGAGCCACCAGGCGGGCACCGCCACCTGAGACAGCGGCCACCCTTCCCGAGGGCAGCGCAGTCGCGGAAGCCCTGGCTGAGCTGGACGAACTGTTCGGGAATTCAGGCGAGGCCAACGTGGTTACCCTGCTATTCCGCGGGGAAGCGCTTACTACAGATGGGCTCGCCCAGATGGACGCCCTGGTCAATGAAATCGTTAGCGACCCGGCCGTAGCAAATCTGTTGACCCCCAACGATGCAGTGATTTCGCCCTCCCTCCTGTTCAAGATTCTGCTGGGAGTGGAGAGCTTCGAATCCGTCACTCAGGAAGACATCGACACTGTCCGCGGCCCTCCGGAGATCCTCCGCGCTCTCGCCGCGATAACCGGAACGGACACGGACGGCACTCCAGTGGCGGTAGCCACCATCCGCCTGCACGACACTGGCGACGAGCAAATACTGGAGACGGAACGCAAGATCCACGAAATCGCGACGGCGCACGAGGGTTCGCTGCGTGTGAGCACCATATCCTTCGTCGTGGTCGAAGACGAATACAAGAAGGCCACGGAAGAAGGGATGGCCCCGCTTATCGGGTTGGCTTTCCTCCTCATCGCTGGTCTCATCCTGCTGTTCATGCGCGCCGTCTCCGATCTGCTCCTGACCCTCGTCGGGCTGTTGATGTCGATGATATGGATCGTTGGCGCAGAGGGCTGGCTCGGCCCCAACGCACTGGGCCTCACCGGCCCGCCGAACTCCCTGACCACCATGGTTCCGATCATCGTCATCAGCCTCACGGTCGACTACGCCATTCAGATAGTCTCTCACTATCGCGAGCGACGCATCGCCGGCGATGGAGTCTTGTCCGCCGTTCGCACCGGGATGCAAAACGTCACTGTCCCCCTGACCCTGGCGGCCGTAACAACGATCGTGAGCCTGTTGGCGAGCCTCTTCTCTCCCATTGGCATAGTGCGAGACTTCGGCATCATCGCCGGGCTGGGCGTGGCTATGAGCCTGCTCGTAATGTTGACGTTGGTTCCGGCCGGTCGGGCAATCATCGACCGGAGGCGGGAGGCGAAGGGCACGCTGAAGGACCCCAGGCCAATCTCGAACGCATTGCCTGGCGTCGGGAAGATCGCGGAGATGCTGGGAAGGAGCGTTACCCGCAGGCCCGCTCCCTACCTAATCGCTGTGCTGCTGGTGACAGTAGGCATGGGAATAGCCGCCACCGACCTCAAGTCGGAATTCGACATCCGGGACATCCTCCCCAGAGGCGGGACCGTGATGGAGGATTTGAACACCCTGGAAGCGGCCGTTGGAGGCTCAACGGAAATCGCCAGTGTTCTGATCAAGGCTGAAGTCACCGACACCCGCACCCTCCTGAACGTCGAAGACCTCACCGAAGCATTCCGTGATGAAGCCCGCCGACCGGGAGCGGCGGCCGGGCCGATCCAGGCATCCTACGATCTGCTGGCCCGCGACTGGATTGACGACAGCGGGGAGCCCGGCGACAAGTACGACCCGGAACTGGAGGCGCTCTTCAGAGAAGCCTCGGCCGGACTGGAAGTCGACCCAGCATTGATGCAGGAGTTCCTCGACAAGCTCGGAGAAGTCGATCCCTCTTTGGAGCGCCTGTTGGTGAACGATCCGAATGGCACCGACGCCATTCTGATCCAGTTCCCTGCCTTCGCCAGCGACCCTCAATATACGAAAACCATCCAGCAGGACATCGAGAAGCTATGGTTCGGTGACGGTGACGAAATCACAGCTACTTCCGAAAGCATCATTTCCGTCACTGTCACTGAGTCCATTACGGAGAGGCAGACAGAGTCGATCAGCACCACCATCGCCGCGGCCCTGATCGTACTTGCTGTCTTCTTCTGGGTGACGGTCCGCCAACCTGCCCTTGCCCTGATCGCGGTGGGGCCGATCGTGCTCGTCCTGATATCGGTGCTCGGCACCATGGCCCTGCTCGACATCCCCTACACAATCATCACGTCGATTATCACTGCGCTGTCCATCGGAATAGGGGTCGACTACACCATTCACGTGATTCATCGCTACCGAGAGGAATACACCCGCGACCGCGACCCCGAGAGGGCAGCCATCCAGACCCTGTCAACCACCGGGTCGGCCCTTCTGGGCTCCGCCCTGACCACCGCGCTGGGGCTCGGAGTTCTCGTCGCTTCTCCGCTGGCCGCATCCCAGCAGTTCGGAATCACGGCGGCGATCACCATCGCCTATTCGCTGATAGTGTCCATCCTAGTCGTGCCGCCTGCGATGACCGTCTGGGGCGCCTACCAGAATATGCGTCTCCGCTCCAACGTCCGCCGTTGGTCTGAGGAGCTGGACGAAGCAATCGACGCGGTGCATCGCCGACAATAGAGTCGGAGGGGCCGGTGCCCTGCGGCACGAGGATGAGCTGACCCCAGCCTCAAACAGCAAACGGCATCAAGGCGGTTTGCTCCCTCTCTACTGCCACGGCTGTGTGGTCCCGTTCGAATCGGACGGGCGGTCAGGCTTGCAGTTCGCGCCTCTGCTCCGCAATGCGGAACTTCAGCTTGCTGCTCGGTTTCATCGACGGCAGCGGGTTGAACTTGAGCCTGTAGTTGTCGGGCGACACTTCGATGTTGAAATAGTGCGCCACCATCAGCACGTTGACCGTCAACTGCAGGTCCATCCACCGTGAGCCTAGGCAGGTGTGCGTTCCCAGCCCGTACGGGGCTTACCCGGGACTCAGGTGCTCATTGCGTGGTGGCAGGTACCGGTCAATATCAAACTTGTCATGTTCGGGGAAGGCTTCTTCCATGTAGTGGGTGGCTGTCTGGGCAACAATGACCCGCGAACCGACGGGTAGCTCGTAGTCCTCGACCACGCACGAGTTCATCACGTTGCGCATGGACATTGGCACGATGGGATACAAGCGCAGGACTTCCATCAGAAAGCGGTGCGTCACGTCTATTGCTGACAGGGTGAAGTCATTACCGTCCGGGTCGCCGTTTTCGAACAGCGCATCCGCTTCGCTCTGGATTCTCGCGTAGAGTTCCGGCTGTGAGGCCATGGCGTACAGTGCGAAACTGAAAGCGTCGCCGAGGTAAACGCTCGCGATAAGCGCTGCCGACAGGGCGAAACGAAGGTTCGATTCCGGCACAAACTGCGGGTCGCTGGCGTGCAGGCTCAGGATGTCGTCCGCTAGGTCCCGGGGGCTTTCAGTCCGCTGAGCCGGAGTGTGCACGTTCTGTATGCGTTCCAGCAGCGTTTCCACGGCTCTCGCTCGTCGCTTCATCCCCGGGGTGCGCAGCATGAACTTCGGCAGGACCTTGATGATGTGAGTGAGCAGAGCCCGCTCCTTGTATGCCATCAGGTCGTCGATGATGTCTTGTGATTCGACGCTGACAAAAAGCGGAGAGATCTGTGCATTGACCATTCTGCGGCAGAGCCGCGTCGCCGCGTACGAGTCTCCGACCTCCCAGTTCGCCATGTATTTTCGGGCGTGGTAGTAGAGTTGGTCGAGTTGTCCGGCCAGCCTTCCCCGGGAATATGCCGCCGACAATGACTTGCGCAGACGGAAATGGTCGGCCCCATCCAGGGATGGCAACACCCCGGATGCCCCGTAGACTTTCTCGAAATCGGAGAAATAGTCCTTTGCCCTCAGGTACATCCGCCCTCGTCGGTGCACCCATTCATTGGTTTCGGTCCCTGCCAGGAATATCATGGGCTGAGTAAACGGCGGGTTGATTTCGAACACCGGTCCATATGTCTCCGCGAGGTCAGCGAAGAGGGCCGGAATGTTGCCGGTGCGAATGTTCCGATTCATCAGGAGCTTTCGCAGGGAGACCTTTGGAATCTCCTTGGCGAAGGCCGATCGTCGAAGCAGTGGACCGGCGAGGTTGTGGGAGACTGCGGCCGCTATCGACCGTCCTATCAGGTCCATCTTGCAGATGAAGTCGATTCGAGCCTCCGACTCATCGTCAAGCTGGAACATGAACCGAAAGACATCACAAGTGTTTACAAGGCAGATGATGATGATGTCCCGTGGCTCGGGAATTCCGTAGTTGAAGATGGCGTTCCTGATCCGGGTCTTCACGAACTGGACTTGGGAACCTTCGAAGGTATCCATCTGGGCGGTGGCGCGGGAAAGCGTGTAAAAGTGACCTTCGTGGTAATCCAGCACCTCTAGCTCGACAAGGCGGTCCAGTGTCGCATCAATTATCGATTCCGCTCGGGGAGCCAACCGCTCGATCCAGAACTGGGCATTGCGCCGGACAGGGTCATCTGCTATTTCCTTCAGGACAGCGTCCAGCGCGGGGTTGCCGGTTTCCGTCCGGTCCAGCAGGAACAGCGACTCCATGTCCGTGTCGATGCGAGAATTGAGTGAAAGCTCCGCCAGCACCGCACCAACGAATGCGCAGTTCAAGTCCCAGCCCGGCACCTGGTGAAAATAGCCGTTCTCCTCGTTGAGAAGCATCAGAACGAGTTCTTCCGGCAAACTCAGGGTATGGGTGGTCGTCTCTATCGTGGGAAGCGTGGCAAGAACCATGGCTATCTGCCTTACCTGGAAGTCTGTTCGCAAATGGAGTCTCTACTCTACCGCAAACTGGGGTTGGCGCACCCACGTCAATTGTTGGGTTCGCGTGAACAATTGATGAAGAAATCGTGACGTTCGTAAGCGGGATGCGGGACGCGCTGCAGCCCCGGCGCAAAATTACCGAGACGAGGGCCCAGAAAGGCAAACGTAAACGGTGGAGGGAATTTGCCATACGCCCCACGTTCTTGGCTCTTCTTCATGGATTGGGGTCAGATAGCATTCCAATCTAGGCGGTTTATCGCCACCCAATTCTTCATTCCTTCCCGCACGTTAGTCCAATTCCCTCCTCATTCCTGACCTCACCATCTGATCCGAAACGATGCCCCGCTGAATTCTCTCCCTTGCCTCCAACCATCATATATCGTACAATTGTTCTTATGCAAGAGGCCTTGAACAACCCGATTGCCCTGTCTCAATCAAGGACCAAATATGAGCCGGTTTGGTACAAAACGTTACACAACGTTACAAAATGTTACACCGTCACGCGAGGGCCTCTAGATGAGACAATGAGACTGGTCTCTCCCGACTGTCATCCAACCAAAGGCACGGGGTTTCGTTCCATTCCGTCTGCCCAAAGTTTGGGGCTCGGGGGGTCAAGCCCTCAATCCACGGTCGCACGATCTACCGGACTGCCTTATGTGGAACGCTACCCTGGGGGCAGAGACTCTATATTCACATATCATTAATGTGATATAATATATATTGAATATAGATAATGCATAGAAGTGGATGCGCTTGCTGCAGCTACCGCCACCCAGAATCCAAGAACCAACAAGGAGGAAAGGAGAATGCCCGTGTGAAAAAGGGATTCCCCCGTGGGGAAAGAACCTGAGGAGGCAAGAAAATGAACAAGAGTGGAATAAAGACGAACAGAGAGGAGTTCTTCAGGGAATTGCAGATATCCGACCCGTCCGAAACCAGTGTGGGAACGTGGGACCGTCCTGAAGGGGAAATGCGAGTGGCCATCATTCACGAGACCGGCCACGTTTACGCCGTCCCCCGGGAAGAACGGGATCAGGGCCACCCCGAGCTGTTGTTCCGGCTTCCCGTCGAAAGGATGGGAGTGGAAGCGGCAATTCAGGCCGTGGAGAAACACCTGTCGTCCCCTTATCGGTCGAACCTGCGCGAGTGCGACATGCTCGGTTGCCGGAACCCTGTATCCGCGGAACAGGGGAAGAGCG
The DNA here is from genome assembly GCA_963667415.1 of Dehalococcoidia bacterium. Lineage (GTDB taxonomy): Bacteria > Chloroflexota > Dehalococcoidia > Lucifugimonadales > UBA3495 > VXOI01. The sequence continues at coordinate 3,590,720 of OY763410.1, forward strand.
TGGCTCCCGGGACCTATCTCGCGGTCTGCGACGACTGTGCTCCAATCGTCGCGACGGTTAGATAGGCCGTCTGCATCGGCCCCACTTGCCCCGCGTGTACGCAGTTGCCTGAATCGGCGGCGACCAGAGAGAGGGCTGCACCCGCCGATTCCATAACCATCGGGGCAAGGTATAACTGACATTGGGCCCTTGCCAGGTTCGGCGACAAGCCCCTACGATAACTGAGATGATGCCAGCAATTCCTTCAGTAACTCGTGACTTTGTCAGCGTGCCTACCCCTGGCGCAGTTCAAATATTACCTATCGCTAAAAAGTGCTACACACCCGGGAAATAATTGTGAGGGAATCCCTACGGGGCCATGGACTCTCTATCCGCATGGTCTTTCGACCATCTCCACCTCGGAATGTCCCACCTGTCGACCACTGCAGCCGCTGAGTTGTTTGGGTCTTGGATAGTCGCTGACCATGCTGGAAAGCTGGAAGCGTGGATAAGATGAGCGGTGCACCCCTGCGGTCGATTTCCTCGGTCCGGACGCGAAAGTTGCCCAACCTGGCGCTTTTCGTCCTGGCGGTCGCCTTGGCGACTGTCGCACTGGTCGCTTGCGGATCTCAGGAAGACACTATCCCGGCTGCGACACCGACCCCTCCCGCAGCGACGGAAGCGGTTCCCTCAACCGCTGTACCAGCGGCAACCAACCCCGTTCCCCCGACGCCCGCGCGAGTCGGCGCTACCGCAGCCAGACCCACACCGGCATCACAGCCGACCCCTCCGCCGACACCACGGGCCACTACCGCCGTGCCTTCCCCGACGCCGGCTGCACAACCCGCGCCGACGGCCACGCAGACCCCCATGCCTACCCCCGAGCGGGTGTCCCAGTCCGCCAGGACTCGGCAGATGTCCCCTGATGCTTCGACTGACGACGTCGCAGACCTTGTCGCCGGAAATTCGGACTTCGCCTTCGACCTCTACCGCGAATTGGTGGCTCCCGGAAATGATACTTCGGAGAGCAACCTGTTCTACTCCCCCCACAGCATTTCAATTGCCCTCGCAATGGCCTATGCCGGAGCCACCGGCCAGACCAGGGAGCAGATGTCGCAAACTCTGAACTTCGCCCTGCCCCAGGACAGGCTCCATCCGGCTTTCAACACCCTCGACCTGTCGCTTGTGTCCGCCTCCTCGGAAAACGGCAACGAGGATTTTCGCCTGAACGTGGCAAATTCCGTGTGGGGACAGGCTGGCCACGGTTTCCTCGTGGAATTCCTCGACGTGCTCGCGGAGAGCTACGGGGAGAAAGTCAGCGAGGTGGACTTCAAGCGGGACGCGGAAAGGGCCCGCATCCGCATCAATGACTGGGTCGCCGATGAGACCGAGGACCGCATCACGGACCTGATTCCGCTCGGTGCCCTCGACCGCTACACCCGGCTGGTTCTCGCCAACGCCATCTATTTCAACGCAGCCTGGCGCTTTCCCTTCGACGAAATGGCAACTCATCCCCGTCCCTTCTTCAGGCTTGACGGTCGCGAAAGCGAAGTGTCGATGATGCAACAGCAGGCCACCTTCGCCTACGCCGCCGGCGAAGGGTACCAGGCCGTTCAGCTGCCCTACGAGGGTGGCGAGGTGGCCATGACCATTTTTGTTCCCGACTCCGGCAGGTTCTCCGGGTTCGAGGACTCTCTGGATGCGACTATGTTGACTGACACGCTGGCCACCCTCGAAAGGCGGCTAGTGCGGCTGACTATGCCCACCTTCGAGAGCGAGTCTGCGTTCAGCCTGTCGGACACCCTCGCCCAAATGGGAATGCCCAACGCCTTCGACGATATGAATGCCGAATTTGCGGCCATCAACGGCCTCTCCTGCCTCGCTAGAGACGACCAGTGTCTCCTGATCTCTGACGTCCTGCACAAGGCCTTCGTCTCTGTGGACGAATCGGGCACCGAAGCCGCCGCCGCCACCGCGGTCATCATCGGAACCACCAGGGCCGTCCGCCCGGACGTCGAACCCATCGACCTCGTCATCGACCGTCCGTTCTTATTCACCATCCAACACCGGTCGACCGGCGCGGTACTGTTCGTGGGACGAGTGGTGGGCCCCTAAAATCCACGACCACCGGCCCAAACCGTCACCGTAACGTCACGCTCAAAATAGCCACCGGAAGGCCCTTTTACCTTACTATTCGCAAGACTCTTATACCGGTTATGCCCTGAAAAAATATTATTAGTTATCCTCCTTTCACCCTCGTTAAGACTCCAGCACTCCTTTTCTTCCTGGCACTGGCCCTGGCCTTGGCTTGGCTGGCGGCTTCAGGCCAATCCGTGTTGGCCGATGATCCGCCAACGCCTGTAGCCAAGGAAGACTCCCCCATCAGCCCCCTGCTGCAGCAGTTTATCGACGAGCGCCAACAGGCCTCCACTCAGCAGAGTCCGCAAACGCCTGGCGAGCAGACACTGCGTGGTCTGGATTCCCAAACGACGTCAGAAGACTCGAAAGCTGACAGCACGACTCCGCCGTCTGACGGGCCATCCGGCTCCGTGTACGACCCTGTGCGCTTTGACTCGTCCGGCAACGTGCAGGTCTATATCAACCTGACCGACACCAGCGACGGTACGCTGCAACAGCTCCGAAACCTGGGCGCCAACATCGAGGTCGTCAACTCCCGCTGGAGCAAGCTGCAGGCCTGGGTCCCCGTCGACGCCCTGGACCGCATCACCCAGCTCGACGCCGTGCGCTACATCACGCCCCCCGACTACGCCTCCACCAAGGCCGGCAGCGTGCTGACCGAGGGCGACGGCATCCACCGCGCCGACCTCGTCCGCAACCTCACCGGCCTCACCGGCAGGGGCGTCAGGGTCGGCGTCATCTCCGACGGCGTGGACTCGTGGCGTGACGCCAGTGTCACCGGCGATCTGCCCAACTCCCTGCAGGTCAACCCCAACGTCTCCCGGAGCGGCGACGAGGGTACCGCCCTCCTCGAGATCGTCCACGACCTGGCCCCCGATGCCAAGCTGGCCTTCTCCAGCGCCACCTCGGGGCTGGTTATGGCCGAGGCCATTCTGTGGCTGGCCAACAACGCCTTCAACGGCGAGGGTGTCGATATTATCGTCGATGATCTCAATGTGAAGGACGTTTTCTTCGAGGATGGTCCAGTGGCTCAGGCCGCCCAGGACGCCGTCGACGGAGGGGTGGTCTTTGTCTCCGCCGCCGGCAACGATGCCCAAAGGCACTATGAGGCCGATTTCGTGGATGCCGGCGACGGCTTCCACGCCTTCGATGGGGACAGGGATATCGCCCTGCGCGTCCACGGCGCCTCCGCCGGTGCCATCCTCCAGTGGAACGACCCCTTCGGAGCATCCGGCAACGATTACGATATGTTCATGTGCCCCCCGGACCTGTGGCCGGACAAGTTCAACCTCCAGAACCGTATCTGCAGGGCCAGCGACCGGGTGCAGGACGGCGACGACGACCCCGTTGAGGGCGTGTATCTCCTGGACAGCAGCGGCTCTACGGATATCTACATCCGCAAGGTTTCCGGGGACGACAGGCGCCTAGAGCTGTTCCTGGAGTACCAGTTCGGCTCCATTCGGGAGCACGGCGTCCCCGAAGGCAGTGTCGTCGCCCAACCCGCCGCCGCCGACGTCCTGGCAGTCGGTGCCATCTCCGCCTCCGATCCGGGCCACGACGATGCTAAGTCCTTCAGCGTCCGTGGCCCCTCCATCTTCATCGATCCCGATGACAACGAGAAAACGGTGAGCAGAAACAAGCCCGACGTGATGGGCATCGATGGCGTGCATGTTACGGGCGCAGGGGGGTTTGGCTTCCCCTCCCTCGAAGAAGGGAGATATTTCCCAGGCACCTCGGCCGCCGCACCCCACGTGGCAGGCATCGCTGCCCTCGTCATGGAGGCCCAGCGCCTCGCCGACCCCGACATGGCGAAGAAAGAGGTCGCCGACGCTGTCGCCCAGACCATTCGCGATTCCGCCCTCGACCTCGGCGACCCAGGCTACGACGGCACCTTCGGCTATGGCAGGGCCGACGCTTTCGCCGCAGTCGAGTCCATCGACGATTTCGAACTGTACTCGAAGGAGCCCTTCACCTTCCAATTCACCGTGGACTCCACGGGCGACGGGGCCGACAGCTCCACCACGGATGCCACCTGCGACGACGGCAGCGGCAACTGCACCCTTCGCGCCGCCATCGAGCAGGCCAACGTTCTGTCTAGCGGCGTCATCATGTTCAACATAAGCGGCACCGGCACCCAGACCATCAGCCCGGCCTCGGCTCTGCCCACCATCACCAAGCCGGTGTACATCGACGGCTACAGCCAGTCCGGGGCAAGCGCTGGCACGCTGCTCATCGAGCTGGACGGCGCCAGTGCCGGCACGGATGCCGACGGCCTCACCCTCAGCGGCGAGGACAGCGTAGTCCGCGGCCTGGTCGTCAACGGCTTCGAAGGCAACGGGATAGTGCTGCAGGGCAGCTCGGGAGGACAGTTCCTGGAGGGTAACCACATCGGAACCAACGTCGACGGCTCGGTCGATGACGGCAACGGCTCGGCGGGTGTGTACGTCAACGGCGCACCCGGCGTTCTGCTGCGGGACAACGTCATCTCCGGCAATGACTCCCACGGCGTCCATGTGTCCGGCGGCGGCACTTCCGGGGTTGTCCTGCAGGGCAACACCATTGGGCTGAATGCCGCTGGCGCAGCAGACCTGGGCAACACCAGTGCGGGTGTGCATATCGACGGCGCCCCCGATGCTTTCCTGGCTATGAACACCATATCCGGCAATGACTCCCATGGCATCAGCGTCTCCGGCGGTGGAGCCAGCGGAGCATCAATATCTGGCAATACCATCGGGCTGTACGCCGCGGGCGACGCCAGCGTGGGAAACACCGGTTCCGGTGTGCATATCTCCGGAGCGGAGGATGCAATCGTCGCCGCCAATTCCATCTCGGGCAATGGCTCCCACGGCGTGGCCCTCACCGGTGCCGGTACAGAAGACACCCTGGTCCATGTCAACTATATCGGAACAAACAAGTCCGGCGATTCTTTGGGCAATGGCGGCTCCGGCATTCACATCGGGGACGGTTCTCTCGACAACTCCGTGGAGGGCAACACCATCGCCAACAACAGCGGCGACGGCGTTACCATTGTTTCCAGCGGCTCGACCGGCAACACGATTCGCAAGAACTCCATCCACACAAACACCGGCCACGGCATAGACCTGGGCGACGACGGCGCCACGGCCAACGACACCGGCGACGCCGATACCGGTCCCAACTCCCTGCGAAACTACCCGACCGATATTTCCTTCGCCGTCCGGGATGACGCCGCCTCCTCGAGGTTCAAGATCGATTCCTCAAGGAGCCAAAAGTACACCGTGGATTTCTACGGGTGCGACAGTTCCAGCAGCGGCGAGGGCAAAGAGTGGCTGGGGTTCTCCGAATTTCGTGCGCCGTCTGGGGACATCACGACGCATACAGTCGACACATTTCGGGGCGAGTTGGAGGAATACTCAGCCCCGACAGGTACTCATTTAACCGCCACGGTCACCGACCTGCAGACTGACTCGACCTCCGAGCTCGCTCCTTGCGTGGAGATTGACGATTTGCCGGAGCTGGACCTCTCCGTCAGTAAGGTTGAGGTGACCGAGGATTCAACGACCGAAACGACCTACTCCATAGCCCTGGCATCACAGCCCTCTGACACCGTCCGGGTGCAGATCGTCGTCTTCTTTGCCAGTAGATCGGACGTAGTCAACCCAAACCCTGGTTCCGTGTTTATCATCCCCTTCACGACCATGAATTGGAGCGAACCTGTATCGGTAACGGTCTACGGCGTTACCGATGACGACGCTCTGCATGAGTCCAATGAGATACATCACAAGGTTAGCATCGGAGGCGGCAATCACCTCACCGCAATCCTGCCCGTATTTGTGACCGACGACGAGGCGCATGGCACCGCCACGCTGACCAGCACGACCAGTGGTGTCGCATTCCCTGCCGATGTGTCGGCGTGGCAAGAATACGACGGGATTCTGGAGATGGACGAGGGTGACACCTTCACCTATACAGTGGAGCTGGACGAGGAGCCGGAGGGCGATGTTGTAGTCGAGACCTTTTACGTGGGCAGCGATGCACTGACCGTTACCCCGGCCTCCATAACATTCACCGAGACAGGCGAGGCTGCAGACGCAGACAAGTGGGAGTGGGACGACCCGCAGACCGTCACCCTTACGGCGCTGCGCGACTCGGATGACCGCAACGAGTTCCGCACGGTCAGGCATCGGGTTGAAGTGGGCGGCGAAGATTACGTCGTGGCGCAACTCTCCCTCGAGATTCGCGACTTGGCCCTGTCGGGGCTCGCTTTCGACCCGGCGGACCTGGCTGTAACCGTCGACGAGGGGGGCACGGCGACCTACACCGTGGCCCTGACCAGCGACCCCGGCGACGGCGCCACCGCGACGGTGGAAATCAGCGTTGAGTCGGGCCCCTTCGACAACGCCATTTACGTTTCGCCGGATGACCTCACCTTTACCGGAGGAGCCAGCGGGAACTGGAGTACGCCACAGACAGTGACCGTAACCGGTCGCAACGATGACGACGAATTCGACGATCCCGCTGAAATTGAGCACATCCTGAAGGTCGGCTCCAAGACCGGCCTGGGCCGCAATGTCGAAGTGACCGTAATCGACGGCAACCGGGCGCCGTATTTCCTCGAGGGAACCCATACAACCCGGCGAGTGTTCGAGAGTGCTGGACAGGATGACGAAGTCGGGGACCTGGTCGAGGCCCTGGACCTGAATGCCAGCGACACGCTCACCTACTCGCTGGACGATACGAGCGGCAAATTCAGCATTGACAGCGGCACCGGCCGGATCAAGGTTGCCGCCGATGGCGCCCTGGACTACGAGACCGCAACGTTGCACGAATTCAACGTAATCGCCAAGGACGCAGGCGGGCTGTCGGACAAGATTGACGTCACCGTCCTCGTGCGAAACGTGGACGAACCCCTCGAGGTCACCGGCGACGCTTCACCGACTTTCAACGAGAACAGCAACATCAGCAACCGGGTGTCTCGCTATACTGCCCGCGACCCCGAGGGAAGCCCGGTTACCTTCACCTGGTCCGTAGAAGGTGCCGATGGCAGCGATTTCACAATTGACTCTAGTGGCAACCTGAAATTCTCCAGCCAGCCCGACCACGAGACCCAGGACGAATACAGCATCATCATCGTCGCGACGGACAACGCCGATTCGTTCAACAGCGGCGAGCTCACGGTCACAGTTACCGTGACCGACGTGAACGAGCCGCCTGAAATTAGGGGCGGCAGCTCCGTGACCTACCGGGAAAACCAGAACGATGTGGTGGCCGCCTTCGGGTTCATCGACCGGGAAGGTGACGATGTTACTTGGTCGCTTTCCGGCACCGACCGTGGCGACTTCACCATCGCGGAGACCATTGGCGGTGACGTTGAGCTGCGGTTCGCCAGCACGCCCAACTTCGAAAGCCCCGCCGATTCCGGAGGAAACAACGAGTACAATCTGACCATTGTTGCCACAGACGACGGTGCCCCTGCCCAGGTGGGCCGCCTCGATGTCACCGTAACGGTCGAGGATGTTAACGAGCCGTTGGCAACCCCCACTGGCAAAGGAAGCATCACGGTGGCCGAAAACACCTCGGGCAACCTGGCCCGCTACAGTTCCTCCGACCCGGAGCGGCGCACTATCGCTTGGAGCGTTACCGGAACGGACGCCGGGTCCTTCCGCATAGACTCGTCGGGTAACCTGGCCTTCGACGGTGCCCCCGACTACGAGACGCCTGCTGATTCTGGAGGCAACAACACCTACGATCTTGCCGTAACCGCCACGGATGATGGGAACCTCGCGGATGGAACGACATCTTTGCAGGGTCGACTGTCCGCCTCTTTCAACGTCACCGTTACGGTCACTCCCGTCGACGAACCGCCGGTGATTACCGGCATAACCACCTTCGACAACTGGCAGGAAAACGACGGCAGCACCGTCGAGACCTACACCGCCGTCGACCCTGAGGGCGACACGAACATCACCTGGAATCTCGGCGGCGCGGACCGGGCCGACTTCTCCCTCACCGCCGGCGTGCTCAGGTTCGCCAGCACACCCGACTATGAAAGCCCCAGGGACTCGGGAGGAAACAATCACTATGAGGTGACCGTCGAGGCCACCGACTCGACCAGCAAGAAGGGCACCCTTCACGTAGACGTGATCGTGAAGAACGTGGACGAACCACCGGACCTGAACGGGCCGGACACTGTTGGCGACTTTCCTGAAAACTCTGCCATCACAAGGCAGGTCGGCCGCTACACCGCCACCGACCCGGAGCGGGCCACCGTCACCCTTTCGCTCACCGGAACGGACAGTTCCGACTTTGCCCTGGCCAGCAACGGCGTCCTGACCTTCAGGGATTCCCCTGATTTCGAGGAACAGGACAGCTACAGCGTCACTGTCAGGGCCGTGGCGGGTTCCCACACTGTCAACCAGCCTGTGACAGTCAGCATCCAGAACGTCGAAGAAGCGGGTACCGTTGCCTTGTCGACTCTGCAACCTCAGGAAGGAGTCGAAATTGAGGCCTCCCTGGAAGATGACGATATCCCCTCCAGTACCGCCTGGCAGTGGTATCGCGCTTCCAGCAGGGGCAGCACCGGGACGGCAATCACCAACGCAATCTCACGCTTTTTCACTCCGGTTGAGGGCGACGTGGGCGTTTACCTCCGCGCCGTTGCCACATACGACGACGGTCACGGGATGGGCAAATCGGCTGTCGGGGTCACCGCCAACCGGGTGCAGGAGGCCCCGCCTGTCCCGCTAGCCCCTGTGTATCCCGTCGACGGAAACTACCTGCGCAGCATCTCCGAAGACGTTCCTATCGGACGCAGTGTGGGTGCCCCTGTAACGGCAACCGACGGCAACGGCGACCGCTTGACCTACACGATGAGCTCGTCCGACGCCTTCGAGATTGTGGACTCCACCGGCCAGATTCGCACGAGGGCCGGTCTGGACCACGAGAGTGCCCCCACTCACACCGTCACGGTAACCGCAACGGACCCAGGAGGCGACACCGACAGCGTGAATATCAACATCACGGTGGAGGATGTCGATGAGACGCCGGTTGTCACCGGCCCGACCGCGCCCGAGTTCGCCGAAAACGGCAGCGGCGCCGTTGCAACCTACTCTGCCACCGACCCCGACGAGGATGGCATTCAGTGGGTGCTTGCCGGAGCAGACAGCGAGGAGTTCACCCTCAGCGGCGGCATCCTGCAGTTCCATGAAGTTCCCGACTTTGAGGGAAAAAGCCGCTACCGGCTCTCCGTAGAGGCCCACGAGCAGGGCGACGGCACCAGCATCGGTCGTCTGAGCGTAACCGTACAGGTCACCAACGTCGACGAGCCCGGGGTGGTGGAGACGAACGTGGCGGAGCCGCGCGTCAGGCAGGCGGTTCGCCTCAGAGTTGAAGACGAAGATGGAGGCGAGTCCGTCAGCGAGTGGAAGTGGGAGCGGGGCGACCCGAGCAGTCCGTGCGTCGACATTAACGGCAACTCAACCGTTGCCAACTGGGAGACCATATCCGGAGTCACCGGAAGCTCTTATACCCCCACGGATGCCGACCAGGGCAAATGCCTCCGGGCCACGGCATTCTACAGCGACCGGGCGGGCGGCGGTCGCACTCAGCAGTTCCTGACGCCCGAGAGCGTCGAAGTCGGACCCTACTTCGATTCCGCCGCGGCCACGGCAACCATTCAGGAGAATTCTCCCGAGGGTCGCAACTTCGGACGGTTCCCGGTTCGGCACTCAAACAGCGGCGAGACGCTTACCTACTCTCTCTCGGGGGGAGACACAAGGTACTTTACCATCGATGACACCGGTCAACTGCGCACCAGCGCCACGCCCCTGGACTACGAGGGCCAGCCTGGCCCCGAGGCAACGGTCGAAATAACGGCCACAGACAACAGCAGCCAGACGGCCACCATCACCGTTACGGTCAACGTGACCGACGAATGCAGCGGTGCTGGTGAGCCGCCCTGCGCACCCGGTAGGCCCTCCGTTCGTTACGACCCCGGCACGGACACCAACCTGCTGGTATCCTGGTCCGCGCCCGGCACACCCTCGGGCACCACCGTCGCTGGCTACGATCTGCGGTACCGCGATTCGGGCAGCGACATCTGGATCAGCGAAGTCGTCACGGGCACCGACCGCTCCTTCACCATTCAGGGCCTGACCAGAGGCGCGACCCACGAGGTGCAGGTCAGGGCGATGAACGATGCGTCGGGCCAGTATGGCGAGTGGTCTCAGTCGGGGTCGGGAAGGCCCGGCATTGCGCCCCCTCCGCCCCCGCCCCCTCCTCCACCTGTCGTAACTACGGAAACGACCGGCACTGGCGGCGGCACAGGCTCCTCCGGCGGCGGTGGTGGCGGGGGCGGCTTCGCATTCAGTGGTGGAGCGGCCTTCGGCGGAGGCGGGGCGCCCGCCGGTCCGCCTCGCCCACCAGCGCTGGTAGGGCCACAGGCGGTCACTCGCTTGTTCGCGCCGTTGCTGGAGAACGGGACCCTGGAGCGAGTCTGGCTGTTCAACAACGAGGACAAGTTGTGGGCGTTCTATGACCCACGGCCCATCTTCGCCCAGTTCAATACGCTGAGGCTGGTCCGTCCGCCGGTGATCCTTATAGTGAAGGTCACCCGGGCCCAGCTGTTCCGCGGCGATCGACTGAGCGTGGGCTGGAACTACATCAGCGTACGCTAGTCTTGCCCCGGCACCGTGCGAGAGCCGAAAGCTCTCGACTATAGCCTACGAGTGCCCGTTTGTGCCGGCGCGTGCTCGGCGACGGCGGTAGTGGCGACGCCCGAGGCGGGCCGCGTTTCCGGCGGGATGCGAGCGGCCGTTGCCGTTCGGGTAGTGAGGGAGGGCCGCGCTGCCGTTGTGGCCGGCCAGGGAGACGCCCGAGATTGCCACGCCGCAGTTGGGGCAGGTCGCGGTCTCGTGGGCGCGGCGGCGGTTCAGGTGGTCCAGGAACCCTGCGCCCAGGATGCCGGCAGGCAGAGCGAAGATGCCGATGCTCAGCAGCGCGATGAACCCGGCCAGCAAACGCCCGATGGGCGTAACGGGAGCCACGTCGCCGTAGCCCACAGTGGTTACGGTTACGATGCCCCACCACATCGCGGCGGGGACGCTGGAGAATTTGTCGGGCTGGGCGGTGTGCTCCACGACGTACATGAGTACAGACGCAACCAGGAGCAGCGCGGCGACCACCGAAGCGACCGCCAGCAGCTCACTCCTGCGGGAGGACGCCACCGCGGCCACGGCCTGCATTCCGGCGGAGTAGCGGGCAAGGCTGGCCAGGCGGCTAAGGAGGCGCAGGGTGCGGAGCGCGCCGAGGTCCAGCCCCGTCGGCAGCAGCATGAACACGAAGAAGGTCAGCACTGCCGTGGCGTCGGCAAGCATCAGGGGGCGGAACATGAAGCGCAGCCGCCCGCCTATCGGGTGGGCATAGGCCGGGTCGGCGGTGCAGGACCACACGCGCAGCAGGTACTCGACGGCGAAGATGCTGAAGGAGACCAGCTCGAAGTAGAAGAGGAAGCGAGTGGGGCCGGAGAGGGTACTGTCGGTGGAGACGATTATGGCGGCGACGTTGGCTACGATGAGCAGCATAAGGGCGGCATCCACCGCCTTGCTCAGCCAGTTGCCGCCCTGGCCTGCTGCCAGGACCTTGTGTACTCTCCGCTTCATCCTCACCTGCCGCCACACCCGGAGACCTGGTCGAACCCATCCTCGATCGTTGGAAGGGCGAAGAAGGGGTTGCCTCGACTTCACTCAAATGTTAAAGGGCGCTCTCGCGGAAAGACAGCGATTCGGCGGGCCATTGAAGGGGATTTCCGGGCATCCTCCCCTCGGGAGTGGGCGCTAGGCCGGTTGCGCCGCGGGAGATGGAGTCCTGGGGGCGCGGGCAACGAGGAAGAGAAGCGCGCTGGCGGCGTAGAGTACCGTCAGGATAAGCAGCGACTCCGTATAGCCGCCAGTCCGGTCCACCATCCACCCCAAGAACAACGGCGACAGCATCATTCCGGCGCTGTAGAAAATGGAGATGATGCCGGTCAGGGTGGCGAAGCTGCGACGCCCGAAGATGTTGCCGACCAGCACCCAGTTCAGCACCGACGCCCCTTCCAGGATTGCCATTCCTGCGATGAAGGGGAAGACGATCCAGAGGTTGGGCACAAGGTTCAGGGCCAGGAGCGACACGCCGCCCGCGCCCATTCCCACGGCCAGCACTCCCTGTCCTGGCAGCTTCAGCCCCGAGATGCCGATGAGCAGGCGTGCCGGGATGGACACGAAGAAGAGCAGCGCCATCACATCCGCGCCGGTCTGTTCGGAGGTTCCCTTCCACACCATGATGGGTATGGCGTGGACGAGTACGCCGCTGGTAACCGAGATTCGCAGGGCGCTGGCCACCAGGATGAACCAGTATGCCGGGGTCCTCAGCGCCTCCGCAACCGTGAAGTCCCGTCCCGTCGCCTGCGCCGACGATGTCGACTCCGACGTCTGCTCGACAGCTTCTCCGACGTCGGCCAAGTCGATGCCCATGCTCTCCGGCGACCGGCGTATCATCATGGCAAAGGGCACGACAATCACGGCCACGAAGATGCCGGTGTACAGCATCACCTCGCGCCAGCCGATAGCCTCGACGCCCCGTGACAGCACCGGTATCAGCATCGCCCCGCCGATGGTGTAGCAGGTGATGACCATAGTCATCCCCACGGCGCGGCGGCGCACGAACCACCGGTTGGTGACGGCGAGGAAGGTCTGGCCGAACCCGCTGTTGTTCCCCACCGAGACGACGCCGACGTATAGCACCACGAAGAGCCAGTAGCCATCGACCCCGGCGAGGAATATCAGGCCGACGCCGGCCATCAGCCCGAAGACCAGCACGATGGGTCGGGAGTCGAACTTGTCCACCATCCAGCCGACTATGGGGCCGCCCACGCCTGCCTCGCCCCGGGACAGCGCGAAGATCAGGGAGACCTGGGTGTCGGTGAGCATCAGCTCATCGCGGATGGGGATGTAGAAGACGGGGAAGCCGTAGGAGAAGATGGCACCGGGGAACAGCGCGAGGAAACAGCAGGCACCGACGACCCACCAGCCGGGATAGATGCCAATGAACCGGTGGCGCAGGTCGGCGATGGACGTTATCAAGAGCCTCCGCTCCAGAGGGGCCCTGCTTGAAACTGGAGGGTAAGGGTCGCCTGTCGGGGCGTTTCACTTCCGTGGGGCTTCAGAACGCTCTTCGGGAGTTTCATTGCCGGAATAATACCACGGTGTGCGGCCCTGCATTGAAGACACGAAATCTAAACGCCGAGGGTATTTTCACCACAGAGGGCACAGAGAGCACGGAGACGGGATTTAACCGCCGAGTACGCAGAGGGCGCAGAGTTTTTTTGTTTTGGTTTCGAGGGGTTTGGCTGCGCCCTGGGGTTATGCGCCGTCTGGGCGGGCCCAGAGGTGGGCGTGGAGGAATCCGCCCTCGGCGGCCCAGGGGAGCAGGTTGCCTACTATGCCCCGGGGCTCGGGGACCTTCTTGTCGGCGATGCAGCGTTCGAGGTACTTGCGCAGGGACATGAAGGTGTAGAGGCGGAAACCGGCCTTGCCAATTTCGGGTATGAAGTCGGTGACCATCTCATCGAGTTCGTGAGGAGAGGCGGGAGGGTCGTCGGCGACGGCGTCCTCGTAGTCGTCGCAGAAGTCCTCGGCGAGGCGGCGCAGACGGACTATGGCGAGGTCCTTGGCGAGTCTCTTCTCGAGAGCCCTGATGCGGCGGGGGATAGAGGCGAAGCTGTACATAGTTTCGTTCTCCTGGCAAGGGTTGTTTGAATCAGGATTGTGGGTTTTTTGAAAACCCGCTCATTTCCGCTCATTTCCGCTCATGGACGTTGAAAGCGCCAAGGGGTCGTTTCAACGCCGAGTACGCAGAGGGCCGCGGAGGACGCAGAGATTTTTGGGTCGACCTCCAATGCATAGTACATATATTCTAAACACAAATGTCTGGATGAATCAAGGGGTGGATTTCACAATCTTTGCGCTGGGGTTAAACTGGCAGGCAAACGCCGTGTGGAGGCATTGATATGAACTCAGTGGGACGGGTCGCGATAGTGACGGGCGCAGGGTCTGGCGTGGGCAGAGCCGCAGCGCTGGCCCTGCTACGGGACGGCTACTCGGTGGCCCTGGCGGGGCGCCGCATCGAAACGCTGGAGGCGTCGATAGGGGAGGCAGAGGAGCACAGGGAACGGGCCATCGCCGTCGCCACCGACGTGGGCAGCCCCGAATCGGTCGGCGAGCTCTTCGCCCGCACGGTGGATGCCTTCGGCGGACGGCTGGACGTGGTGTTCAACAACGCGGGCAGCGGCTCCCCTCCGGTCAATATGGAGGACCTGACCTACGACCAGTGGATGTCGGTGGTCAACGCCAACCTGACGGGCACTTTCCTGTGCACACAGGAGGCCTTCCGCATCATGAAGGACCAGGACCCCATGGGCGGGCGCATCATAAACAACGGCTCCATCTCGGCCTATGTGCCGCGTCCGAACAGCGCGCCATACACGGCGACCAAGCACGGTGTGATGGGGCTTACCAAGGCCACGTCGCTGGACGGGCGCAAATACAACATCGCGTGCAGCCAGATAGACATCGGCAACGCGGCCACCGAAATGACCGCGGCGATGGAAAGAGGCATCCTACAGGCCACGGGCGATATCAAGACCGAACCCCGGTTCGACGTGGAGCACGTGGCAGAGCAGGTGGTGTACATGGCCAACCTGCCGCTGGACACGAACATCCAGTTCATGACGATAATGGCCACCAAGATGCCCTTTATTGGAAGAGGGTAATTCGGCACAGGACAGTTCGGCAGAAGTTGACTCGGCAGGGGGGTGATACGAATGGCGCTCATCGAAGCCGGAGATTTCAGGTTCGAAGTTGACGACCGCTGGGGAAGGCTGCCCGATGGGATGGGCACGGGGGTGGTCACCGGGGTGGTGGTGGACTCGCAGGACAGGGTGTACCTGTGCCAACAGCAACAGGACCCGCCGATTCTCGTGCTTGACCGGGACGGCAATTTCCTCGACTCGTGGGGCACCGGCTTTGTCGTTGAGCCCCATACGATGTACATCGACTCCAACGACGTCATCTATCTCGCCGACCGGGGCGCCCACGTGGCGATGAAGCTGTCGGTGAGCGGCGAAGTGCTGCTGGAGGTTGGCAACCGCGGCCAGCCTTCCGACACCGGATGCTTCGAGGACGAGGGCGTCGTGCCGCGCGCGGGCGGACCGTTCAACCGTCCTACGCGGCTCTCGCCCTCGCCGTCGGGCGACCTGTACGCCTCGGACGGGTACCGCAACTGCCGGGTGCACCGGTTCGCCTCCGACGGGCAGTTCATCGCGTCATGGGGACGGCCAGGCGGCGACGGCCCGGGGGCGTTCTTCTCGCCGCACTGCCTGTGGGTGGACGGCGAAGGCCGCATCTACGTCTGCGACCGCAAGAACAACCGCATCCAGATCTTCGACGCCGAGGGAGAGTTCGTCACCCAGTGGACCAACGTGCAGCTTCCCACCGACCTGCACATCGGGCGCGACGGGCTGTTCTACCTGGCGGAACGGGAGAGCGGCGAGGCGGAGGAGAACCTGCTGACGGTGCGCGACGGCGAGGGAGCCGTGCTGGCGAGCTGGGCCACGCCGCGCAGCCACCAGATCTGGCCCGACGCCCACGGCGACATTTTCCTCGTCAGCGGCACGGCTACCGACGCGTCGAAGGGCCTGGGGACCCGGTACGCCAGAGTGCGCTGACGGCCCTCGCTGGCCTGCGTTCGGGCGCAAGTTTATAATTGCTCGTGATTCGCATCAGCAATCCAATGCCTCGTGACTGGAACTCGCAAATTCGAGTCCTCATTACCCGCCGGTTATCCGGCTTGCCCGGAACGACGGGCGATTCTGAGAGGCATTAGTTGAAGATAATCTCCTCAGGAGGACGAAATGGTTGACCAACTTGCCCGCCCCAAGGACCAGGTGGAAGTCTACTGGTTTTCCGAGCAGGCCCAGGGTTACGTCAGCGACGAACAACTGGAGCAGTATGACTCGGGACGGCTGGGATTTCCCAACAGGCACTTCGACCCGGAGAAGGCCCACGTCCTGTACAACGAATACCACGACCAGTATGCGCTGGCCGACGAGGTGGGATTCGACGGGATAATGACCAACGAGCACCACGCGGCGTACTGGTGCGGGAAGCCGGCGGTCAACCTGGACGCCGCCGTCATAGCCAAGATTACCAAGCAGGCGAAGATCGCGATCCTGGGCAACGTCATCGCCGTCAACGACCCCATTCGTATGGCGGAAGAGATTGCCATGCTGGACTGCTACTCCGGCGGCAGGATCATCTCCGGCTTCGTGCGCGGCGGCGCGGTGGAGACGCTGCAGGCGGGCATCGACCCGACGCAAAACCGGGAGCGGTTCGAGGAAGCGCACGACCTGATCGTGAAGTGCTGGACGGAACCGGGGCCGTTCCGGTACGAGGGCAAATACTACCAGTACCGGGCGGTCAATCCGTGGGTGCTGCCGATGCAGCGACCCCGACCGGACATCTGGTTCCCCGGCACCGGCAGCCCGGAGAGCGTGGTGTGGGCGGCGAAGAACGGCCACCCCTACATGAACCTGGGCGCGGTGATGGAGACCACCGAGTGGCTCAAGAACATCTACATCGACACCGCACTGGAGGCCGGGTACCAGCCTGGGCCGGAGCATTTCGGGTACCTGCTCAAGGTCTTTGTTGCGGACAGTGAAGAGAAGGCCGACGAGATTGGGCGCAACTTCGTGTGGACCGAGGGACACCGGCAGCGCGGGCCCCGCGAGCATGTGGACCCGCCCGGCTACCAGTCGCGCGAGGCGCTGCAGATCAAGCGCAGCAGGCCAACAGGGGTATTCGCCGGGAACGCGGGTGATCCGCAGTCGTACGACCTACAGAAGGATGCCAAGACCATCATCGTGGGGACTCCGGACACGGTGATCGAGCAACTGAACTGGGTGGTGGAGAAGCTCAACCCCGGCTACCTGCTGATCTACGGCAACGAGGGTCCGATGCCCCACGAGGACTGCATGCGGTCGATAGAGCTGCTGGGGAAGGAAGTGATTCCGGCGCTGAAGGAAATTCAGCTGCAGCCATACGAGGCCGCCTAGCGGGACGACGACTTCGGATTCGGGAAACGACCAGGCGCGGTTACCGCCGCGCCTTTGCCGTCACGCGCGAACCGTCAGCTCTGACAGCAGTCGCCGGGAGGCCTCGGCCACGTCTGCCACGGCCTGGTCGAAGGCCGCAGCGTTGGCGCGGGAGGGCTGGCGGTAGCCGCTGATCTTGCGGACGAACTGGAGGGCGGCGGCTTCGACTTCGTCCTCGGTGGCGGGGGATTCAGAGTTGCGCAGGACCTTGATGCTGCGGCACATCAGCGGCCTCCTTCGGCTTCGGTCCGGGGTACGGGGCGGTACTTGTCACCCTCTTCCCGGGTGATGCGACCCGAGGCCATCAGCCACATGCGGGCGATTTCGGGGCCCATGAACTTGAAGGTGCGGCGGAGTTCCTTGGACAGCGCCGGGTACTCGTGGCCCTCGAGCTCGTCGTAGAACCAGCGGCAGAAGCCGCCGTGCTCGTCGCGGATGGACTGCACCCGGCGGGCGTTCTCGATGACGCCCTCGATCTTGAGGCGGTTGCGGATGATGCCGCCGTTCTGCCGCAGGCGCTCGACTTCGTCAGGGCCGAAGGTTGCGACGTCGTCGATCTTCCAGCCGGCGAAGGCGTCGCGGAAGGCGTCGCGCTTGTCGAGGATCATCTTCCAGGTCAGGCCGGCCTGGAAGACCTGGAGGCTCATCACCTCGAAGAGGGCGTCGTCGTCGGTGGCCCGCCGGCCCCAGATGGTGTTGACGTACCAGTCGCGCAGCGGGTCCGGCGGCGCGTCGGGGTCCGGGATTGATTCGTGGGGCATGATCCTCCGGGGATGGCGGCCGCTCGCCCTTCGACAGGCTCAGGATGAGCGGCCGGCTGCGATTACTGGTATGGTCGCTGACTGCCTAGCGCGGGACGATGGGCAGGGAGACATGGGACGGGTGGGCGTCGTCGTGCAGGATAGTCTGGACGGCCGGCTTCAGCTCGGTGTCATCGGCGATGACGCCGCCGGTGTTGGTGTTGCGGTCGAAGCGGGGGAAGTTGCTGCTGGAGACTTCGAGGCGGATGCGGTGGCCGGCCTTGAATACGTTGCTGGTGGCCAGCAGGTCGATGGTATAGCAATAGGCGCGGTTCGGCTCGACCAGTGACGGGTCAGACATCGAGTCGCGGTAGCGGGCGCGGATGATGCCGTCGGTGAGGTTGCGGGCGCAGCCATCCTCGCACACGTCGACGAGCTTGGCGGTGAAGTCGGTGTCGGTGGTGGAGGTGGCGGCCCACAGCGTTACGGTGATGGGGCCAGTGACCTCGACGTCGCGCTGCAATACCGGGGTCGAGTAGACCAGCACATCGGAGCGCTGCTCGATTTCGTTCTGGTCGAATGCGCCGCTGGTGGCGAAGTAGGGGTTGCAGCAGAGTTGCCCGCCGTGCGTCGGCACAGGGTTGGCCGGGTTGTAGAGGAACACGTCGGGCGATTCGTCGCCGGGCGCTTCGGGGCTGAGGGAGCCGTCGCCGTGCAGGGTGTTTGCGTTGCCGCCGCTGTGCAGGAAGTAGCTGGTGGTCTGGGCGCGAGCCAGCGGCCATTCGTTCTCGTCGCGCCACACGTCGTCGCCCATGACGAAGATGCGGACCGGCGGCTCCTCCAGCATCCCGGAGTCGTCGCCCTTGAGCCAGTGGTTGAACCAGCGCAGGTGAATCTCGTCGAGGCCGAGGGCCATGGCGTCGGCTGCCACACCGAAGTAGTGGCTGCCGGCCATGCTTGCGCCGCGGGAGCTGTGCTGCCAGGGACCGATGATGAGCTTCTGGCCGTTGCGGGCCTCCTCGGTGGCGGCGTTCTTGCGCATGCCGAGGTAGTTGCGAATGGTGCCGCCGAGGAAGATGTCGTACCAGCCGCCGATGTTCAGCGCCGGCGTGGTGATGTTGGAGTGCTGGTCCTCGATGCACAGCTTCTTCCAGTAGTCGTCGAAGCTGGGGTGCTTGAGCCAGTCGTAGTAGTAGTCGGCCAGGCCGCCGTTTAGCTGGGGCATATCCTTCAGCGGCAGGTGCAGGAAGGCATCGGTCATGCCGTCGACGGACTTGACCAGCTCGGACTGTCGCCTCTGCGGGATGCTCTTCGCGCCGGAGTGGGTCTTGAAGTTGGCGAGGGTGAGCTGTAGCAGCGTCCACGAGGCGTTGAAGCCGAGCTCGAATGCGCCGCCCTGGTATGTCCAGCCGTTGTGGTAGTTGGATGCCGTGACGTTGGGCGCGATGGCGACGAGATGCGGCGGGCGCGTGATGGCGCACAGCCACTGCGTCGCGCCTACGTAGGATGCGCCAATCATGCCGACCTGCCCGCTGGACCACGACTGCGACGCGGCCCACTCGACGGTGTCGTAGCCGTCGTTGATGTCGTCGACGAAGCAGTAGAACTCGCCACCCGACGTGAATCGGCCGCGGGTGTCCTGGATGACGAGGGCGAAGCCGGCCTTGGCGGCCTTCATCGGGTCCAGCATTTGCGCCGCCAGCCCCGCCGTCTTGTCGTAAGGCGTGCGCTGCAGAATGGTCGGGAACGGGCCGGGGCCGTCGGGGCGGTACACGTCGGCATAGAGCGTCGTGCCGTCGCGCATCGTCGCGGCAACGTTGGTTTCCACCTTCAGCGATACCGAATCTGGCATGACTCTCTCTCCTAATCTTATTCAACGCCGAGTGCGCCGAGAACGCAGAGTTTTTTGACGAATATATTATTTCCAAATCTCGGCGCATTTGGCGTGCCAGGCGTTCAATTAAACTTGGGCATGACCTCTTCGGCGAACAGGTCCATCTGCCGGTAGAGGCCGTCGGCGGTAGGCGACAGGAACCCCAGGTTCACGTGCTCTACGCCCGCCTCGATCTTCGCTTCCATCGCGCGGGCACAGTCGTCTGGAGTCCCGGCGACGCAGAGCGCCCTGGCGATGTCCTCGGCGCTGCGCTCCGGCGTCACGTAGCGCTCGCCTACGTTCCTCACCGCCAGCTCCATCGCCTCGTCGGGGTTGGTGGAGATGGCCGTCGGCTGGTTCAGGCCCCAGTGGAAGCCGTCAAGCTCCCGGCCTGCCTCGGCCGCGAACTGGCGCACCATTTCGTTGCTGTGCTTCAGTCGCCGGTTGGTGAACAGGTACGGATACCAGCCGTCGCCGTGGACTGCGGCTCGCACCATCGCCGGTTCGCTGCGCCCCGACACCCAGATGGGCGGATAGGGCTTCTGCACCGGCTGCGGCAGCAGTGTGACGTCCCGGAAGTCGAAGAATCGTCCGTGGTGCGCGACCTCTTCCTCGGTCCAGAGGCGCTTCATCACCTCCAGCATCTCGTCGGTGCGTCGCCCGCGGGTGCTCTTGGCTATGCCCATGGCCTCGAACTCGACCTGGGTCCCTCGCTGCCCGCTTATGCCGATGCCGAAGTCGAGCCGTCCGCCGGAGACCTGGTCCACGCTGGCCACCATCTTGGCAAGCATCACCGGATGGTACAGCGGAGCGATGACGATGCCGGTCATCACGCGAATGTTCTTGGTTGCCCCGGCCGCCGCCGCCATGGCGGGCAGGTTCAGCACGGTGGGACGCGGCGGGTTGCCGTCCATCACGTGCTCGCCCATCGTCACCCGGGCGAAGCCCAACTCCTCGGCCCTCTGCGCGAAGGCCGGCACGTCCCAGTAATCTTCGACACTCAGGCTGCACCCGAAGGTGATGCTGCCTCCGCTCATTCCGCGACTCCTCTTCCTGTTTTCCAGCGCCGCCCATGGCAGGCCTGCGGGTGAATGACGCCACAATTCTACCACCACCGCCGTGGCTGCGATAAAATCTTGTCATGACCGAAATAATGCGAGGAAAGACCTGTCTCATAACCGGCGCAAGCGACGGAATCGGCTACGTCGCCGCCCGCGAGTTGGCCCGCATGGGCGCCCGCGTGGTCATGGTCGGCCGCAATGCTGCCAAGACGGACGCGGCAGTCGAACGCATCGTCGCCGAGACCGGCAACCCGGCAGTCGAGCGACTGCTGGCGGACCTGTCGTCGCAGCGGGAGGTGCGTCGGGTGGCTGCCGAGGTGCTGGAACTGCTGCCGCGCATCGACGTGCTGCTGAACAATGCCGGGGCCGTGTTCCTGTCCAACAAGCGCAGCGTCGACGGGCTTGAACTCACCTTTGCCCTGAACCACATGGGCTACTTCCTCTTGACGGACCTGCTGCTGGAGAGGCTGCGGGAGTCGGCCCCGGCCCGAATCATCAACGTTTCATCAAGCTCGCACTGGCAGCCGGGCAAGTTCAGGGTGGAAGACCTGCCGAACCCCGGCGGCAACCGGGGCTACCGCGCCTACGGTCGTTCCAAGCTCTGCAACATCCTGTTCACCTACGAGCTGGCGCGGCGGTTGGAGGGCACGGGCACCACCGTCAACGCCCTGCATCCGGGGCTGGTGCAGACCAACATCGCCCGCAACAACGGACTGCTGGGCAGGGTCGTCAACTTCTTCATCGGAGCTCGCGGCGTGGATGTGGACAAAGGCGGCGAGACGCTCGTCTATCTCGCCTCATCTCCCGAAGTCGAAGGGGTGACGGGAAAGTTCTTCATCGACTGCCGGGCCGTGCCTTCGTCAGACTTGAGCTACGATACGGAGCTGGCCACGCGGCTGTGGGAGATGAGTGAGGCAATTGCCGCCGGCGGCGCAGGTCCGACCGGCTGATATTATGGCGATGCACAACCGAGACTTGTAAGGGCAGGAGATTGCTGATGAAGCGAGCGGTCGAATTCTACAGCGAGGGTTTCAAGCTGCAGGGCGACGTCTATACGCCCGATGACCTCGCCCCGGGCGAAAGGCGGGCGGCGGTACTGCTGTGTCACGGCTACACCGGCGTCAAGGACCTGTATCTGCCGGACAACGCGCGGGTGCTCAACGAGGCCGGTTACGTCGCCATGGCCTTCGACTACAAGGGCTGGGGCCAGAGCGAAGGCGTTTCTCCGCTGCGCCTGGTGCCGCACAGCCGTGTGTCCGACGTGCAGGCGGCGATGACCTTCCTCGGCGAGCAGCCCGAGGTGGACGAGGACCGCATCGGCATCTACGGCACCAGCTACGGCGGCGCAACTGTCGTCTGGACAGCCGCCATCGACCAGCGCGCCAAGTGCGTGGTCAGCGTCGTCGGCATCGGACACGGCACCCGCTGGATGAAGAGCGTACGTCGCATGGACGAGTGGTTCGACCTGCTGGACCGGTCCAAGTCCGACAGGGTGCAGAGGGTTATGACCGGCAAGTCGGATATGGTGGAGCGGGGCGAGATACTGCTGCCTGACCGACAGTCGGCCGCCCTCGCAGCGGCGCAGCGGGCCAACAACCCCAACGCCGTGATGACCATACCCGTCGAGTACATCGACGACACCCTTGGCTTCAATCCGGAGTGGGTGGTGGACAAGATTGCGCCCCGCCCGGTGCTGTTCATCACCAGCGACCAAGACCGGCTGGTGCCGCCCGAGGAGTCGGAGCAGCTCTACGCCCACGCCGGGGAACCGAAGAAGCTGGTGACGCTGAAGGGCGTCGGCCACTACGAGGTCTACGTGGAGCCCGCATTCTCGCAGGTGATGCACCACACGATGGCTTGGTACCAGCAGCACCTGCCGGCGAAGTGCTAAACTCCACTAAAACAGGCTCAGGACAGGAGGTGACCACGATGTCAAACAAGGGATTCTCCCACATCGGCCTCTCCACCCACGACCTGGACGCGACGATGGACTTTTACGAGAACGTGCTGGGCTTCAAGGTCGTGCGTTGCGACACCATCAAGATTCACCAGGGCGGCAACATCCGCCACGCGTTCATAGATGTCGGCCGCGATCA
This sequence comes from Dehalococcoidia bacterium, assembly GCA_963667415.1. Lineage (GTDB taxonomy): Bacteria > Chloroflexota > Dehalococcoidia > Lucifugimonadales > UBA3495 > VXOI01. Next base: position 3,613,774 of record OY763410.1, read on the forward strand.
GCTGGTTGCGTTCATGGAACCCAACAACATCCCCGGCCTGCCCGAAGACTACGACACCGGCATCAACCGGGGCCTGGGAATCCCGGGGGTCTTCTATCACTTCGCCTTTGAGGCCGGCAACATTCACGAGCTGGACGCCAAGCGCGAGGAGCTAGTCGGCAAGGGCGTGAAGGTGACCGACATCGTCGACCACGAGTGGGCCATGTCCATCTACTTCACCGACCCCAACGGCATATCGCTGGAATACTGCTGCCTGACCCGGGATATCGGGACGCTGGATGACGTCACATTCCAGGAGCGGTTCGAGCGGTCCATCGAAATCCGCAACGGCGAACCGGTGTTCGTCCGCGACGTGCAGCCCGACCCGCTGGAAGCGGTGCTTGCCGACGACTAGCCTGGACCAATGACGGGTGTAGGGGCGTCCCTGGTGGGCGCCCTTTTTGGCGTAAGGGGAAGAAAGCAGACGGGGGCAGCCGTCATGGTTGCCCTCGTCTTTGTGGCAAGGAACCAATTGGGCCAGGGGAAGGCGGCTACGCCCCGACCACGCGCACGCGATGGTTGTTGCTGTCGGCGATGTAGAGGTTGCCGGCGGCGTCCACGTCGCAGCCGTGAGGGCGGTCCATCCCCGCGTCCTCGGCAGGCCTACCGTCGCCGTCGCCACCCAGGCGTCCGCCTGCGATGGTGGTGACGTAGCCGGTGTCGGCGTCGATGCGCCGGATGGCGTGGTTCTCGGTGTCGACAACCAGCAAGTGTCCGGCGTGGTCGCAGCGGATGGCCTTGGGGCCGCCCCAAGTGGCGATGAACGCCGGGCCGCCGTCACCGCCGTATCCGAACTCGCCGGTGCCCGCCAGGGTGGACATCACGCCGTTGGCGTCGACCTTGCGGATGCCGTTGCCCTCGCGTTCGGCGATGTAGGTGTTGCCCGCGGCGTCCATGCAGACCGCACGGGCACCGAGGATGCTGGCCTCGGTGGCTGGCTGGCCGTCGCCGCCGCGCCGCTTCTCGCCGTCGCCGGCGAAGGTGGTGATGATGCCCGAGGCCAGGTCGAGTCGCCGGATGCGCTGGTCCTGGACGTCGGCGATGAGCAGGCCGCCGCGCCCGTCGAGGAAGCAGTCGTTGGGCTCGCGGAACTGCGCCTGGGTTGCGGGACCGCCGTCGCCGCCGTGGCCGGACTCGCCGGTGCCGGCGACGGTGGTGATGACGCCGGTGGCCGCGTCGATTTTGCGGATGACGTAGTTGAGCCGGTCGACGACGTAGACGTCGCCGCTGGCGTCAACCTGCAGGGAGTAGGGCTGGTTGAAGGTTGCGGCGGTAGCCGGGCCGCCGTCGCCGGAGTAGCCCTCGGCGCCGGTGCCGGCGATGGAGGTGATGACGCCGGAGGCAGCGTCGACGCGCCGGATGCAGTGGTTCATGGCTTCGGCCACGTACATATTGCCCGCGGCGTCGAAGGCGCACATGAACGGCTCGCTCATCAGGGCGTCGGACGCGGGCCCGCCGTCGCCCGAGTACCCGCGCTCGCCGGTGCCGACGACGGTGGTGATGATGCCTGGCTGGTAGCTCATGGAAATGGCCTCTCGCTAATTTGCTCTGGTGTCAGATACTGTTGTCCCGGGATTAGGGCAAACAGCAATCGGGGCTGCCGTCAGGCCCCATTGCGGCCCCGGGTCAGCCGCCGCCACCGATTCTGCTGGTCGCGGGTTTCTGACGTGAAATCTGGTGGTGATTCGCTGCGGATGCGTTCTAGTTCTGGAAGCAGCGCCTTCACCTGGTCCAGATAAATTCCCACTGTGTCTGACGACAGCCAGTCTTCGTAGAAGTTGACGTGCAGCGCCTGGGCGTTTCCGAAGAGAGTGATGAGGTCGGACCTGCCCCTTTCATCAGCTACCTGCTGGGCTATATCCACTAGCAGCCCATGGCTGCCGTGATTCCAGCCGCGTTCCTCGGCGATGGCTTTCAGGGCCTGGGCTGCTGCGCCCCATCCCTTCTCCGAAGCCTGGATGTTGTTGCGTCGGCGCAAGTAGTTATCGGCCTCGCCGATGCACCACCGGCTCAGCTCCGCATACCTGTTGGCATCTAGAGCGTCTGTGTCAGCGTTGGTTGAAGCCACTTTCGCCGTTCCCTTCAGATTGGAACGAACCTACTGTCCGTTGCCCACTGCACCATTGTACCAGTCGAGGATTTCGCTGCCGGTCATGAAAACCACGCCCTCGAAGCGGCTGATGTAGTCGAAGATGGCGTCGTAGTACTTGATGCGGTGGGCCGCGCCGGTGATGTAGGGGTGGGTCGAGATGCACATCACGCGGGCGCTGTCGGCGCCCTCACGGTAGAGGGTGTCGAAGTGGTCTTTGGCCCGTTCGAACAGCTCTGGCGAGCGGTGATTCTGGATCAGGTAGATGGGTATGTCGTTGAGCTCCACGGTGTAGGGCAGGGCCACCATGCGGCCCGACTTGACGATCATCTCGTAGGGCTGGTCGTCGTTGACCCAGTCGGCGATGTACTCGATGCCCTCCTCGGCCAAAACGTCGGGGGTGTCGAAGGTCTCGGCCAGTCCCGGGCCCATCCAGCCCCGTGGCGCGGTGCCGGTGGCTTCGGCTATGGTGTCGATGGTGCGGCGAATTACGGCACGTTCGTCGGGCTCGCGGTTGATGACGCGCTGGATGAAGCCGTGGGCCAGCATCTCCCAGCCAGCCTTGGTGCACTCCTCCACCAGCGTGGGGTAGCTGAGGCAGACCGAAGCGTTTAGGCTGACCGTGGCCCGGATGCCGTACTTGTCCAGCACCTGCTTGAAGCGCCAGAAACCGACTCGCAGGCCGTAGTCGAACCAGCCGAAGTTGGGGATGTCGGGAAGCGTGGTGACGCCCTGCGGCGTGGGCAGGACGGTGCGGGCCATGGGCTCGTTGATGTCCCACTCCTCGACGTTGATGACGGGCCACACGGCGACCCGTGCGTTGTTGGGCAGCTTCAGCGGCGGGCGGTTGAAGATGGGCGAGAACTCTGCGCGGGGATTGGCCATGACTGCCTCCTGCGTTTGCGCTCAGGCCGCGCGGGCCGGCGGCTCGGCTGGGATTGGCTCGGTCCTGTTGATGCTGTGTTGATTCTACCTGCGATTGCCCTGGCTCGTCTCCACGCGCACCCCGCCGCCCGGAACGTCATACACACGGAACCGCCAGCTGAAATCGGAGTCGAGCATTGGGTAGACCATCGTGTACGTCTCCTCCCGGTGCGCCCCTTCGCCGTGCCCAGCCATTACCGTAGACTGCCGCCATATCTGCCAGCCGGCTCCCGGGTCTCGAAGGAACAGGAACGAGGGCAACCCCGAGTCGCCCGCGCCCTGCTCGGGTATTTCGCCCAACGCGAGGGGCCGACCCACGCCGATGCGGGTGCCCGGGTCGTCGAGCATCGCGCCGCCGTCGTGGGGAGACTCGTCTGCACCGCCGCTGTCGACCGCGTTCCAACGGGCGCAAACGCTGCCGTCGTCGAGGGGCTGCAGGAGCATCTTGAACGACCGGGGCCCCATCATCGGGTAGGTGGCGTCCTTGAACTCCACCACTCGAAAGTACACGCCGATGTAGTCGCCGGTTCCACTGTCGGTGCCGGTGGCGGCGTGATACAACTCGACGCCGGTGCAGAACATCTCATCCGGGTAGGAGGCGATTTCCAGAACGTCGCTGAAGATAACCAGGCCGGCCAGGGCTTCGATGCCCTTGCGGGCACAATCCTCCGGCGTGAGGCCCTGCGGGTCGTCCGACCATCGGACGACGTTTGCGCCTCCGTGCTGGGACCCGGGCCACGACTGGCGCAGGCCCGGCTCGTTCATCCACAGGCGCATCCGTTACCTCCGGGGCGATGCTGGTGAAGTAAGGAGGGATTGCCGGGCACAATGACAAAGGGGCCGAAGCAATGCCGGATTCTACTTCGGCCCCCGAAAACTGTCCAGCCGCAGCTTTTGTCGCTACTGGCCCTGGTAGACGAACACGTCCGGGGCGAAGGCTGCCCAGGCGAACCAGAAGTGGTTGCCGTGTACTACGGGTGTGAGAGACTTGCCGGCCAGCGGGCCCGACGTCGCCTGCCCCAGCACGTTCCAAGTCGAGCCGGTCTCGGCGTCCACGAAGCCGTCGCCATTGACCCGGAAGGTCAGGGACTGCCCGTCCAGTTCGGTCTCGAAGACTCCCGTCGCGCCCACGTCTCTGGAGCTGGCGATGTTCGACTTGTCCAGCGCCGACGCCGTCCCCGGCTGGAACAGCACGACTATCTTCGGCTCCTCTGCCGGGTAGTGCACCACCCGCTCCTCCTCGAGGACCAGGAACGGGAACGCCAGCGGTTGCCCGTCCAGCTCCAGCGCCGCGACCCGCTCCATCGGCAGCAGGCGGCCGTCCGGCTCCCCGTCGAACAGGAATGGCGACTGGTCGATGCGGTCGTACCCGGAATAGGGATTGCGGCCGTAAGTGCGGGCGTGCCCGGTGTCCCTGGATAGCACGTCGCCCTCGGGGAAGGCGGCCTTGAAGTCTCCCCACGACACTAACTGTGCGGGCACCAGGTCCAGCAGGTAGCCGGAGTATGCGCCCACTATGCCCTCGCCGGTCAGCTGCTGCCACCAGCTCTCCGTCTGCCTGTCCCACATCACCAGGTCGCTGTTGCGCAGATTGCCCGATACGCCGAAGTCCAGCACCGCGTCGCCCACCCGCCGGTCGAAGGCCACCGCCGAGTTGCACAGCGGGCAGAAGGTGACGGACACCGGAACGCCCCCCAGCGTGTCGTTGGCAATTTCGTGCCACGTCAGTATCGCCAGCGGGTAGGCCCGCGCCTGCCCGTTGATTTCCAGCGCGACCACCGGCTGCACGTCCTCAAGCCACCGGTCGGTGTCCTCGATGCTGTCGAAGGTCGGCTCGTCCAGCGGCGGGATGCCGTCGCGTCCCACGCCGCCCGACAGGAACTCGTCGTAGGGGACGGTGTGCAGGCTGAAGTCCGTCTCCCAGACGCTGGTCCTGAACTGCGCGGAATCCAGGGCGTCTTCGTAGTTCGGGTCAGGCTCCACCTTCGGCGCCGGGCCCGAGGCGCTCGCTGCGGTGGCGTCTGTGGGCGTCGTTGTTGGCAGCGAAGTGGCCGACACCGCAGGGGTCGCCGATGCCGTTGCTGCAGCCGTCGCCTGCGCGGTTGCGGCTGGGGATGATGTGGCGGGTTGCGACGCCGCCTGGGGTGCAGAGGTGGGGTCTTCGCTTTCGGAGGGAGCGGCCGTCGCGGTTGCCGCCGAGGGCTGTGACGTCGCCTCGCCGGCGGGGGTGGAATCGTCGTCGCCGCAGGCCGCAAGGGTCAGCACTATCAGGGCGAGCGCGAGACCCGCCAGCATGGGAAGTTTCATGGGGAGGACCGTCCTTTCGTTAAAGCAGGCCGTAGTTACAGCAGGCCGCCGACGGTGAGCCAGTAGAAGACGAGGTAGGTGCCTGCCAGCACCATCAGCCACGAGCCGAAGGGCGTAACGTAGGGCAGCGCCCTCCTCACCAGTCCCACCATCGTCCCCTTGAAGAACGCTATGCCCAGCGTCAGCGCCAGTATCACGATGCCCATGCCCAGCGCGAAGAGGAAGAAGTTGCTGACCACCGAGGCGATGCTGCTTCCCGCCACGCTGATGCCCACCACCGCGAGGAACACCGGCAGGGTGCAGCCGAGCGATGCTGCCCCGTAGCTCAGGCCGAACATGAAGTAGCCGCGCACGCTGACCTGGTTGACGCCCCCGATGTTGTCGGCGGCCCGTGCCGCGAACCCGGTGTAGCGGTAGATGTTCCCGCCGCCGACCAGCCAGGCCCCGGCCACCACCAGCCCGACGCCGATTATGAGCCCCAGCCAGGGCAGCAGGTCGCCGATGAACGACGCTCCCACGCCTATCAGTCCGCCCACGACGCCGAACAGCACGATGAAGCCGGCGCTGACCGTTGCCCCGATGAGCAGCGCCCGCGAAAACTGCTTCACGGAGCGGAGCGTTTGCGACCCTTCTTCCGCCGACTCCGCGGCAGCGGTCGCACCCTGGTCGCCCAGGTACATTCCGAGGTACGCCGGAAGCATCGCGAAGCCGCAGGGATTTACCGCCGATGCCAGTCCGGCCGCCAGCGCAAACAGCGACGACGCACCTATCAGCCCGCCGAGGAACTGCCCCGAGTTGCCCGACAGTCGCTCAACGAACAGGTTGATGCTGTCGATGCCCTCGTCCTGGCCTATGATCAGTGCCCCGACGATGGCCAGCGCCAGCGCCGCCCCGGTGAGCAGCACCGGAAACAGCCATCCCCGTCCCGTCCCGTTCTTCAATGAAGCAATCATGTCACTTACTACGCCCTGACAGCCCGGTCGGATTGGCCTTGCCCCGGATAATCACGGAAAACTGACAGAAGACCCGGAAAGTCAGTTTGTGGTGTCCGTGCCCTTTGCGCTTGACCCTGCCTGGCTCGCTTACCCCGTTCAGCTAGCGAAAGCTCTGGCCAACGAATGCTCTGGCTAATGAAAAGGCGCGGGGTCGAAAATTCCCGCAGGCGCCAGCCCGGCGAACCGCTCCGGGTGCAGCACCTCGGCCAGACCCTCAAGCACGTCCACGACCCTCGGGCCGTGACGGCTGGGCACCCGCCCGTCGAACACGAAGGCCCGACCGTCGCGCACCGCTGGCAGGTCTTCCCAGCCCGGCAGCACCGTCAGCTTGTCCTGCGCCTCCTGCCATGACCGCTCCGGACCGAACGCGCAGGGCATGATCATCAGATACTCCGGCGCGTAGTCCCTCACTTCGTCCCACGACAGCTCCCGCGAGTGCCCTCTCGGCGTGGCCAAGCCCTCTTCGCCGCCGGCCATCTCCGAGATTTCCGGCAGCCACTGACCCGTGTTTCGCAGCGGGTCCAGCCAGTCGAGGCACACCACCCTCGGCTTCCGGTCGACTTCGGGAACCCCGCCGGTGACGTGCCTGACCCGTTCCTCCAAGGACTGCCGCAGTTCCTCGCCTCGTTCCGGCACGCCCGCCGCATTTGCGATGTTGCAGACATTCTGCAGGATATCGTCCAGTCCGCTGGGACGGATGGTCAGTATTTCCGGCTGGTAGTCCAGCGCCTTAGCCGCCGTTTCGAACACCGAGCCGCTGGCGATGGCGCATACCTCGCAAAGTTCCTGCGTGATGATGAGGTCGGGTTGCAATCGGGCAAGCAGCTCCTCGTCGATCCAGTACATCGGGTTGCTGTTGGCCCTCGCCTGCTGCACCAGCGCATCGATTTCCCCGCTGTCCAGATGCTTGATGTTGCGCAGGCTATGGCTCACCACCGGTCGCGACGCCGCCTCATCCGGGTAGTCACAGGCGTAGGAAACGCCCACCAGATCGTCCCCCAACCCGAGGGCGTACACAATCTCGGTGGCGCTGGGCAGCAGCGAGCAGATGCGCATGTGTCTTATTCTCCCCGTGAAGTGCGGCCAGTATAAGTCCGCCCGCCAATGGCCCACAAGGCCGCCCGGGCGCTCTCGGAGAACCTGGCGTTTATACAAACCTCCTCGTTTAAAAGCCCCCGGTTTCGCCACAGCCCGATTTGCGGGATAATGTCCCACGGCATCCCCGTAACGAACTGCGAGGTGGCGAATATGTCCCAGCTAAGCGAAATTGCCGCGCCCGTGGGCGCGCTCCTGAAGGAAACCGGGCAGAGCATCTGCGTCGCCGAGTCCTCCTGCGGCGGCCTTATGTCGGCCGCCTTGGTGGCCATACCCGGTGCATCGGCCTACTACGTCGGCGGCAGCATCATCTACACTCGCGTTGCCCAGAAGGGCCTGCTGCACGTCCCCGACGACGCCATGGAGGGCCTCCGCGCCAGCTCCGAACCCTACGCCCTGCTCAACGCCCGCACCTCCCGCGAGGCCCTCGGCACCGATTGGGCCCTGGCCGAGACCGGCGCCAGCGGCCCCACCGGCAACCGCTACGGCGATAACTACGGCCACGCTTGCGTCGCCGTCACCGGTCCCGTCGAGAAGGTCATCACCATCGAGACCGGCGACCCCGACCGCGAGGGCAATATGTGGGTCTTCGCCCAGCGCGCCTTCCAGCTTCTGGAAGAGTGCATCCGAGAGTCGCAGCAGTAGGAGGGGGCGGCAATGGCTCAAGTTGAAGCGAAGCTGGCGGAACTCGGCTACGAGCTTCCGCCTCCGCCTGACCCTGCGGGCAACTACCTGCCCCTGACCCGCAGCGGCAACATCATGTGGCTGGCCGGAGTCGGCTCTCGGCTGGCCACCGGCGAGCGGATTGCCGGCAAGCTCGGCGCGGACTTGACCGTCGAGCAGGGCCAGGAGGCGGCGCGCTGGGCCGCCCTCAACCTGCTCTCCCGCATGAAGGCAGAGCTCGGTGACCTTGACCGCGTGACCCGCATCCTCAAGGTCGTGGGCATGGTCAACAGCGACCCGTCCTTCACGGAACAGGCCGCAGTGGTCGACGGCGCGTCCGACCTGTTCATTGCGCTCTACGGCGACCGGGGCAACCACGCCCGCTCCGCCCCTGGGATGGCCGCCATGCCCGGCGATATTGCCATCGTCTGCGACTGCGTTATCGAGATAGACGGGGGCTGACGGCGTTGATGCAGGATATCTTGCTCTACAACGAGCTGGCCTATCTCTGGCCTGCCATCAGCCCTCCCGAGGACTACGCCCTGGAAGCGTTTCACTGGCGAAGCGCCCTGCGCCGGTCCCTCGGCCCGGGTCGCCATCACATCCTCGAGCTCGGTGTTGGCGGCGGCCACAACCTGTCTCACCTGACCGCCGACTTCGACGCCACTGCCGTTGACCTGTCGCCGAAGATGCTGGAACTGTCCCGTCAGCTCAACCCCACCGTCGAGCACCACCTCGGAGACATGCGTACCTTCAGGCTGCCCGGCCGCACCTTCGACGGCGTTCTAATCCACGACGCCATCTGCTACATGCTGACCGAAGACGACCTTCGCGCCGCCTTCGCCACCGCCCGCGCCCACCTGCGGCCCGGCGGAGTGCTGGTTGTCGGACCCGACCTCGTGAAGGACACATTCCACCCCGGCATGAAGCTCACCTGGACCACCAAACGCGGCAACGTCGAGGTCGTCACTCACGAAACCGTCCACGACCCTGACCCCACCGACACAACCGTCGAGTCCTTCTTCACCTACGACATCAACGAGGACGGGGTCCGGCGCGTCGAGCGCGACATCCACGTCACCGGCATCTTCCTCATCGCCACCTGGCTGGCCCTGATGGAGGAGGCAGGCTTCCGGACCGAACGCATCCCCCTCCCCGGAGACGGAGACGGCTGCGGCGAACACCTCTTCTGCGGCCTCCTGACCCCATGAGTTGCCGCGTCTAGTGCGGTTATGGGGAACCCGTTGACGCACGAAGCCCGTTCGTCCTTTGATAAGCTCGGGATGAACGGGCTTAGCGCGACAAGCTCAGGATGAACGGGCTTCCGGAGTTGGATGCTCGCTACAACCTACTTCAGCAGTTCCTCGGCCATCTGCTCCAACTGGTCGCCCATCTCCTGCTCGGACTCGCAGTGCGTGGGCCACACCGACACCCGCAGCGCCCCGGCGTTCAGGAAGTCGTCGACCTGCTGCCGGGTTGTTCCGGGAGGCTGACCGAACACCGAAATGGTGAGCGACTCCGGGTCCCGTCCGCGCTCGTCGGCCAGGGTCTCCAATACCCGCTTGCTGTCCTGCACCTGCTGCGCCGATACCCGGTTCGGCAGCCACCCGTCGCCCCAGCGGGCCACCCGCTGCAGCACGTTGCGGGCCATGCCGCCCAGCAGCACCGGCGGGTGAGGGTCCTGCACCGGCTTCGGATACATGTACACCGGCGGGAAGTCGTAATACTGGCCGTGGAACTCAGCCTCGTCCTTAGTCCAAAGCTCTTTCAGCGCCAGCACCGCCTCACGGGTTTGCGTCCAGCGGTGGTCGAAGTCGCCGCCCATCATCTCCGTCTCTTCCCGGTTCCAGCCCGCGCCGACGCCGAACACGAACCGCCCGTTGCTGTGACGGTCCAGCACCGAGATTTCCTTCGCCAGGGTCAGCGGGTTGCGCTCCGGCACCAGCGTGATGCCGGTGCACAGCTTGATCTTGCTGGTCACCGCCGCCGCCATCGCCAGCGAGATGTACGGCTCCGAGAAGTGAGCATACGTCCACGGGATCTCGCCGCCCGTCGCCGGGAACGGACTCGCGCTGTTCACCGGCAGAATCGGATGCTCGTGATACCAGATGGACTCGAAGCCAAGGTCCTCAGCCTTCTTGGCGACGAAGGCCGGATCAAGGGTGTATGCAGGCAGTGGTACAACTACGCCAACGGACATTTAATTCCTCCACGGGATATTTGCGATACTCTACATCGTCGCGCCGAGGATTACCAATACGACCCCCGCCACGCTCAGCACCGTGCCCACCGCCAGAAGCCAGTCCAGCGACTCCAGCTGCCTCAGGAACACCGAGGCCAGCGCCAGCGCGATGATGGGCTGACTGGCATATATGGGGGTCACGATGGTGACCGGCGCCCTGCTCAGGGCGTGGAACAGCGACGCCACCGCCAGGCCCTGCAGCAGCCCGGCCAGGCAGCAGATGGCGACGTACTTGAACGGCAGGTTGCGTACGCTCCTGATAACGCTCCGGTGGATGAAGGCGAACAGGATCGCCCCGCCGATTACCAGCGCGAACCCCGACACCACGAAGGGCGGGGCCAGCGCCAGCGCTCCCAGCACGTGCCTGCTGATGGCGTCCCTCGTTACGAATGCAATCGACCCGCCGATTGCCAGGAGGTACCCCAGCTTGCGCACCTCGAGGCCCCCGGACTCCCGGGCGCCTCGCCGCGGCATCACCACCAGCAGGATCCCGCCCACGATGATGGGAGTCCCGATGGTGACCAGCAGGTTGGGCCGCTCTCCCAGGATCAGGAACCCGATGGCGAAGGCCATCAGGGGCTGCAGGGAGATCATGGGCACGGTTCGCGCCGCTCCCACCATCCGCAGCGCCGTGTTGTGCAGCACCCGCGCCACGCAGTAGGCCAGGATGCCCATCACGGTAACCCAGCCGTATACCTCCAGCGGCAGTGCCTTTATCTCATCAAAGTTGACGGAGAACGCGATGCCGCTGATAAGCACCGCGCCTACCAGCACCGTGAAGAAGGTGGCGGCGGGCGGCGGTATATATTGCGTGCTCACCCGCATCAGGACGCTGCCGGTGGCGAACCCGCAGGCGGAGAGAAAGGCCAGGATTACCGCAACTACCAACTCACGACAGCCAGTCGGCCACCCTCTCGCCGATCATTATGGCGGTCGCGTTGGTGTTGGCCCGAGGCACCCTCGGTATCACCGATGAGTCCGCTACCCACACGCCGTCGATGCCCCTCACCTTGCAGTGCTGGTCCACCACCGCCAACGGGTCATCGTCGAGCCCAATCTTGCAGGTGCCAGACACGTGCCGCGCCGAACTCACGGTGCGCTTCATCCAGAGGTCAAGCTGGTCGTCGTCGTTCAGCACCTCATCGGTCGGGGCGATGCGTCCCTCGCAGATGCCGCTGTAGGCCTCGGTCTCCAGCATTGCTGCGGCCTTTCGCACCCCGTCCCGCAACCGTCGCGTGTCTTCGGGATGCTCAAAGTAGCGATAGTTGAAAGAGGGCTGCATCGCAGGATCGGCCGATGCCAGCTTCACCCAGCCCGTGCCCTCCGGCAGTTCAAGCACGCAGGAAACGCGCGCCGTGCCGTCGTCGATGGTCTCTCCGGTGAGTGCATTGAACATCGAACTGGTGGTCAGCATCATGTCGCTGACGTGAGGCGACCCTTCTGCCGTGTACCGCAGCGCGATGCGCGTCCCAAGGTTGTCAGCTGCCAGCACCGTGCCATCTTTGACCTTGTACGAGACGGTCGTGATGGCGTGGTTCCACAGGTTCTGGCCCACGCCAGGGGCCTCGTGGACCATTGGGATGCCGAACCCATCCAGTTGGTCGCTAGGACCCACGCCCGACAGCATCAGTATGTGCGGCGACTTCAGCGCGCCAGCCGACAATACAATCTTGTGCGCCTCAACGATGAAGGTCTCGCCGCCGCTCTCAGCTTCAACACCGACAGCCCGGTTGCCTTCGAACACGATACGCCGGACGAAGACTTCTCCTCGGACGGTAAGGTTGAGGCGGTGGCGGGCCGGACTGAGGTGAGTAAGGGCGGTGCTCATCCGCACCCCGTTCATGTTGTTCATTGGCACCATGGTGACCCCGAGGTGGTCCGGGCCGTTCATGTCAGCGGCTCTTCCGTGCCCGGCTTCAAGGCACGCCGAATGGAAAATCGACTGAATTGCCGGCCAATTGCCGTCGTTATTCCGTCGACTAATGGGCAGCGGTCCATCGGTACCATGGAAGTCATCCTGAATATCGAGGTCCGTCTCCAACTTGCGGTAATAGGGCAGCACGTCCAGGTACGACCATTCCCGGGCGCCCATGTCGACCCAGAGGTCGAAGTCCTCGGGCAGGCCGCGCAGAAAGACCTGGCCGTTGATGGAGCCGCCTCCACCTATCACCTTGCCTTGGGCTACATGCGCTGGCCCTTGCTCTTCCGACAGGGTGCCAGTCAATGCCCAGTTGTGCTTCGAGTCCGGTGCCTCGGCAGTGCGGGTGTGGCCCAGCCGGATGTCGTCTGGCAGGTTCTCGGGGTCAGGATAGTCCGGCCCCGCCTCCAGCAGGAGTACGGACAGGTTGGGATCCTCGGTAAGCCTCGCGGCTACCACCGACCCGGCGGAACCGCCGCCAATCACGATTACGTCGTACTTCATTTGGCCTCCTGTGTCCCGCCGACAAACCCTCGTAGCGGACTTTCGGCGGATGTTTCAGCTTTAGATAGCAGCGAGAAACTCATCGGAACTGATAACGGTGCCCTGTCTCGGGTATACCTTCTCGGTAAGCACCCTGTGAACTTCAGGGTCGGCATCCGAGCAGGCGTCGGCAACTACGATGAAGCTGTAGTTGATGTCAAACGCCCAGCGAACGGTGGACAAAACGCAACCGCTGGTCGCCACACCCATCACGATGAGGGTGTCTTTCCCCATCACCCGCAAGTCCACGTCCAGCGAAGTAGTCGAGAACGGGGAGGTCCTGGTCTTGGTGATCACCCGCTCACCTTCCGCCGGAGCAACTCCCTCGTGCAATTCAACGTCGGGAGCGTATTCGGCAAAAGGGCCGCCGCGATGCACTACGTATATGACTGGAATGCCGGCAGCGCGGGCGCCCTGCAGCACCCGGCTGGCGTTGCGCACCACTGCTTCGGGCTCAGAAGCGAAATTAGTGATGATGCGCTGTTGAAAGTCCTCAATGAGGACGACGGACCTAACGGGGTCTATCTTCAAACTCGGTTGAGTCACGATTATGCCCTCCTGGTCGTCTTTCCTGAATGACTGACTTTAGTCCACTTCTCCCGTGGCCCAGGCACGAATCAAGTGGTGGGCGATGGCCGTGGGACCCGGAATCGCCAAGAGCTCACTTCGTTCGTCCAACGCCAGCAGCACCTCCTCGCGGGTGAACCACTGCACGTCGGTCATCTCTTCCGCGTCGAAAGCGATGTCTGTAGTAGCGGCGTCGGCGTGACAGCCGATCATGAGGGAAGACGGGAACGGCCAAGGCTGGGACGAATGGTAACGTACGGCACCGACCTGGATGCCGGACTCCTCCATCACTTCGCGAGCCACCGCCTCCTCAATGGACTCTCCCTGGTCCATAAATCCGGCGAGAGCTGAATAGCGCCGCATAGCTACGAGACGACCGCGGGACTGGCCCAGCAGACAACGTTCACCGTCATGCACAACGGTAATGACCACCGGATCGGTTCGAGGGTAGTGTTCTCTGCCGCAACCTCCGTCCTCCTTTGGGGCGCAGCGCCGAACCTGTCCGCCGCGGGCGATGTGGGTAGGGTGCCCACAAACAGCACAGAAGCCATGGCTTCCGTGCCAACTCAACTGGGATCGCGCCTGAGCCACGATGCCGGATTCCGGACCGCTCAGATACTCCGCGGTGGTTCGAGCGTCCTCAAAGGTCAACTCGTCACGCTCGAAATATTCGCGCTCGGCAACCGAAACATCTACCACGAAGTGAGAACGCCCTTCCAGCACGCCCAGGAATATTGGCTCGGTATCGATGTCCATTCTCTGAAATTCGTCCACGCTGTGCCATCTCAAGGTCTGGTCGGCAGAGACCGGCACGTTGAGTTGCCACATTGCGAGCATTCGACTGTTGGGATCATTGGCCTGGGCAACAAGCCACTCTTCGTCCCGACGCTCCACTTCGCCACGGTTCATAGGGTTGCCGGCAAAAACGTGGGGTGGTCTTATATGTTCAGACCGCAAGGCCCGACTTTCTCGTCTTTCGTTCATAACCCAGTCCGATAGAAAATTGCGGGGCTATTCTACAACAAGTCAGGCAGGCAGTATTCCCTAGAATGAAAGCCTGCCTGTCGCACCGGCTCCAGAAGGTACTGGCTGGCACGCAATTGCCATATCCGTTCGGAGGATCCTTGCATGGTGGAAGCAGGTAAACCAGATAGCGAGCATCTATGGAAGTTGGCTGAAGGATACGGGATCACCCGTCGCCGCTTCCTCAGCCTGATGGGAGCGGGCGGCGCGGCTGCCGTACTCGCAGCTTGTGGGGTACCCGAAGTGCAGGAGTCGAAATCGCCGACGACGCCCACAACGCAAGATGCGACCAATCCAGGAGCGCCCGTCCGATTCAAAGACCCAACGCCCTTCATTGTCCACGACGACAGGAGCCTGGAGACACGCCTGGAAAAAGTACAAGGCCTCATAACACCCATCCAATACTTTTTCGTTCGAAACAACTCGGTCAGCCTGGACCTTGACGCGGAGAACTGGCGTCTTGTCATCGAGGGAGACGCGGTAGAGCAACCGATTGAGCTGACTTACCAAGACATTCGGAGTCTGCCAGCGCGGGTGCTGATGTGCTACCTGGAATGCGCCGGCAATCATCGTGCGATGTTCGACATCGTACAGGGTCGGGCTGCCTCGGGGACGCAGTGGAAGACCGGTGCGGTCAGCAACGGCGAGTGGGTCGGGGCATCCCTCCGAGATGTGCTGGAGTTGGCGGGCATCAAGGACGACGCGGTCAGCGTGCTCCTGGTCGGACTGGACACGAAGTCTCCTGAAGGTGGATTCCGACGGGCTTTGTCGGTGGAGAAGGCAATGCACCCCGATACACTTCTAGCTTACTCGCTGAATGGCGAGGACCTGCCGCGGGACCACGGGTATCCAGTGCGGGGCCTGGTGCCAGGGTGGGCAGGCAGCTCCAGCATAAAGTGGCTGGGGCACATCGTTGTCTCTTCTGAGACCCAATGGACTCGGAACAACACTACCTCGTACGTTCTGACCGGAGATGCTTACCCGCCGGAAGGGGAAGCAGACGGGCGAGTGGTGGATGTGCAGAGCATCAAGAGTGCGCTGGCATTGCCCTGGCCTGCCGAACTGCCGACAGGACGGAATCGAATCCACGGATACGCCCATTCGCCTCACGGGCCGATTGCCCGGGTGCAGTGGAGCTTGGATGGAGGGATGGAGTGGAGAGACGCCGACCTGGCGGCGCCCCAAGTCCAGTATTCCTGGGCGCGGTTCGGTTTCACCTGGGATGCCCAACCTGGCGAGCGAGTCATAATGACCCGAGCCACGGACTCGGAGGGCAACACGCAGCCTGACGAAATACCCTTCAACCAGAAAGGTTACTTGTTCAACCAGCCTGTGCCACACCCGATTCGGGTAGGGTAAGTGGACAGCCACAACCGGAAAGTGGCGACGCGGGGGACGTCGCCACATTGGAGTGAGTGTCTTTCGTTTCGGGGGGCGCAGTTTCAGGGGTCACAGGTTGAGGGGATGTTCCTCGTAGTCCCTGACTTTCTCATAGACCTGCAGGCGGTGACGAGCGGCTTCCAAGACGTAGATGCTGTCGTTCTCGTCCACCTTAACCGCCACAGGCCGGCGGAATCGCCATTCAGGCGAGAGGTCGACACGCCGTCGGGCCTTGACGATGTCGGGGTTGGCATCGATGTAGGTCTGAGTCCAGGGGGACGGCTGCTGGGCGTCGCCCACAAGCGAGGTGATGAAGCGCCCATCGGAGGCGTAGACCTGCAGGAGATGCGCACCCCAGTCGGTGACGTACACATCGCCCTCTGAGTCGACGGCCACGCCGGTAGGTCCTTCGAGGGCGCCCACGCCGGAAATCGAGGCTTCGAACTTGAGCAGCAAGTTACCTTCAGAGTCGAACTTCTGCACCCGCTTATTACGCCAGTCGGCCACGTAAACTGCGCCGTCATTGTCGACGGTGAGGCCCCAAGGCATGTCGAATTGGCCGTCACCGCTGCCCAGGCTGCCAAATCCACCCAGGTATTCCCCGTCGCGGGTGAATCGCTGTACACGGTGATTCAGACTGTCCACAACAATCAAGTTGCCGTCGGAGTCGAAAGCGATGCCGGCGGCCCCGCTCAGCTGACCCTTGCCACTGCCCGGCTCGCCCCAGCTGGAGACAAACGCGCCGTCGGGGTCGAAGATCGAAACGCGATTCAGGAAGTCGTCGGTGGCAAAGACGTTGTTGTCGTCGTCCAAGGCGATGGCGCGGGGCCAGACAAACTGACCGTTGCCACGCCCGAACGCGCCGAATTGTCCGAGGAACTGGTGGTCGAGGGTTACGCGGCTAATGCGCTGTCCCAGCTCCTCAGCGCCACGATTGATGACGTAGACGATGCCGTTGGTGCCGAGCGCCATGTCCTGAGGAGTCCAGAAGCCCTGACCCGACATACCGTACATTCCCAGGCAGTAGCTGTAATCGAACACCCTGCCTGCGGCCACTGTAGTCAGCATAGTCCCACCTCGGAATTATATTAGGGGCGCACGTCGTGCGCCCCCACTGTTACTGCCCGCCCGGTTTGACCTAAACGAAGTCCATCTGCTCGAACTTGCCGCCCACTATGGGAACAGGGTCGAGACCCAGCCAACGCTCGATGATGGTGGAGTAGAAGCCGCGGAAATCGTTGTTGGGCGCCAGATCGCCTTGTTGCAAATCTTCGGGCTTCAGGGACGGGTAAGAACTGTACATGCCGCCCTTCACCTGGTTGCCGATGACAAAGGCTGCCCCAGCGGCGCCGTGGTCTGTGCCGGTGCCATTGTCCTTCACGCGGCGGCCGAACTCGGTGAACAGCACCATAATCAGGTTGTCGCCGGCGTCGTGCTCCTTGAGGTCGTCGAAGAAGTCGCTGATGGCGCTGGACATATCAATCCAGAGCTTTGTGTGCATCGGGGGCTGGTTGAAGTGGCTGTCGAAGCTGCCGTGCTGAGTGTAGAACAGCTGCGTTCCCAAATCTGCCAGATACACCTGAGAGATGTCGCGCAGGTATTTGGCGATGGGGGTTTCGGCATATTCTACGGTAGATGAGTAGTGCTCGGGAGCGGAGCGGATTATGTCTGCCCCCTGAAGCGCGTCTCGGCCGGTCTGGCCGAGGTAGTCCATGACCTCGCCGGTTCCGATCGCGGGGGCGTACATCCGGGCGAACCTGTCGAGGATCTGGGCCCGCTCGGCCTCAGCCGCCACTCCGGGAACACTGGAAAGCACGCCGTAGGACTCAAGGCTGGAGACCGAGGTGACGGGAACGCCACGCAGAGCCAAAGCCCTTGGCAGGCCCTGTCCGAAGTTGATGCCTTTCAGTACATTTTCCGCGTTGGGGTCTAGGTCGCGGATGACGCGCCCGGCCCAGCCTTCTGTGCCGACGATGTCGGGTTCGCAAGTGTGCCAGATATCCATTGAGCGGAAGTGGGAGCGGGGCGAGTTATCGTAGCCAATACCGTGAATGATGGCGACCTTGCCCTCATCGTAGAGCTTCTTGATGGGGGCCATGTTGGGGTTGAAGGCCAGCTCACCGTCAATCGGCAGCACCTGGTCTTCGGGGATGCCAACCTTGGGGCGGGCGTCCCGGTAATGGCCGTTGGTGTACGGGATGATGGTGTTCAGGTAGTCGTTTGCGCCGGTCATCTGCAGTACGACCACCACCGGGTCCTTTTTGGTTGTAGTCATCACGCTCCTCCGCTTGTCTGTGCGATGGGGGCCGGCCCTCCGGGTTGCTTCACCCGGAAGGCTCTTTTGTATATCGGGAATCTAGGCGAACTGGAAGTCCCGCGATGCGGCGATCAAGGCCAGCATCACGCCGACACGCTTTTCGTCATCGTCGGCGTCCCAAGTGAGATCGCCGCCCTGTTGTGCCTGTTCCAAAAGTTCGGAGTAGGTGGACTCGCTGACTTCCACCGGCCCGGAAAGCTCCAGGCATGACTCCACCAACTGCGCCGGGGTCATCGTTCCTCGCTGCCGCAGATTGCCGACAATCGACTGGACGCCGGGCAGCGAGGTGTCGCCCAACAGTCCAGCGGCGAAATTGACACGACGCACCAAGGCACCGCCATCAATCCACTCGGCACCGGTATGCCAGCTCTCCACGCTGGGAGGGTTCAGCAGTTCCTGACCCTGATAGGCACACTCGAAAGCGAGTTGGTTGAAGCCGGGCCGGGGGCCCTGGTAGTTGCCGGCCATTTTTGCGGCACCGATGACCAGCTCAGCAGGACTCTTCACGCGAGAATAGCGGGCCGCCTTGAAGAAGTCGGAATTGAACAGCGTCCGCAGCATAGCGCGGATATCGCCGTCAGTATCGTTGTAGGTTGCTATCAAAGCCTCTATGGCCGCCGGGTCGTTGGGAGGGGTGATATTCCAGCTCGGCACCTGAGGCTCGTCCGCCACGAAGAAATTGTACAGGTGGCGCGACAGGAAGCGGGCGGTAGCCGGCTGACTCACCACGATGTCTATGATGTCCTCGCCATTGAAGGCACCGGTATGTCCCAAGAAGGTCTTTTCGCCGTCGTCGTGGTCTTCGGGGCGGTATTCGAAATTCCAATAGAAGCGGCCCAGCGGGTTGCGCGGGATTTTAGGGCCGATGGTCCAGCCGGTGAAGGCGCGGGACGCTTCCTTGATGTCGTCCTCGGAGTAGTTGCCAACTCCCATGGAGAACAGTTCCAAGAGCTCCCGGCCCCAGTTCTCGTTGATGGCGCCCATGTGGTTGCCGTTGTTGTCCAGCCAGAAAATCATAGCTGGATTCTTGGCCAGCTCCACCAGCAGGTCACGGAATTTGCCCAAGCCGTGTCCGCGGAACATGGCAATCTGCTGAGTTATCTCCGGGGGATTGTCCACCTTTGAGTTGCCCGTGGCGAAAAGCTGGTGCCAGAAAAGCGCCATCTTCTCTTCGAGCGGCCTGCGGGTGTTAATCATCCGGTAGACCCATTCGGCCTGGTTCAGTGGCGGGCCGAGAGCGCCTTCGTAGCCGGGCATAAAGCGATAGAGCAATTCGACATCCACGTCTTCCTGCTCTTCGGGATGGAGCAAGTCTTCCACCGTCGCTTCGTATCCATTGGAAGCGCGGTCCGCCAATTCCTCGTAAGGTGCTCCAAAGCCGGCGCGGCGCATGAGATGGCCCATCAGTGCAATCTGTTCTTTATCGGGCATATAGACCCTCCTGCGACCTGAGGCTGTGTGTTTGGAGGAAAAGCCGAAAACGCGGACTTACCCGCAATGAGGTACCGAGGCTAATCCTATGTTTTTCGGTGGTTACTGTCAATTCGTATGATTCTGTCAAACAGATGCGCAGGAATTGCACACATGGGAACCGAACAAATCAGGGTTCGACGCGACCGCTCCAGCATGGGGCATGAAAATGAAGAGGGCTTAATTCTATTTTGCCGAGGGCAGGCCACCCAGCTTGGAACGGTATCGCCCGGGGAGCCGCAATGCCGCGGACAAAGGGGAGCGGCGGCCTCCCTCACGTGGGCGTGTAAAGTTGTGTTAAGTTTTGTAAAGCCAGTATCAAGTTGGCCTTTTAATTGAGACACATTTCGCAATGGATTAATCGGTGTTGTCCGAACAATTGCAAGCAGTCCTGATCATTAACGGCAAGCGGTAAGTGCCGGCAGGCAGCGTCCCACATCAGGTGGTAGGGTCGAGCAAGCGTCCCTGGATTGAGAGTGTCACCCTCGAACCTCAATCTTCGGGCAGAGGGAATGGAACGAAGCCCTGTGCATTTGGTTGGATGATAGTCGGGAGAGGCAGGTCTCATTGTCTCATCCGGACGCCCTCGCGTGACGGTGTAACATTTTGTAACATTGTGTAACGTTTTGTACAAACCCCGCTCATTTTTTGGTCCTTGATTTAGACAGGGCAATCGGGCTGTTCAGGGTTTCTTGCATAAGAACAATTGTACGGTAAACGATGGCTGGAGGCAAGGGGGAGAATTCAGCGGGCATCGTTTCGGGTCAGCTGGTGAGGTCTGGAGTGAGGCGGGATTTGGATTCACGTGTGGGCGGGACTGAAGAGTTGGGTGGCGAAAAACACCCAAGTGGAAACGCCATCTTGCCAGTTGGGCCGCTTTCCGTATTGAGGCGATTAAGGATTGAGATTGGCTCCAGCGAGGGCATCGACTGCACATTGACTAGAGAGGTGGGTTCACGGCCAACTGGATGAGGCCGATGATTGCGCCGAGTCCAGCACCGAACCAGTTGATCCATCGCAGGTGCTTGCCGGAGATAGAAAGCACCAGTTCCTCCACGGCCCTTACGTCGAAGGAATTAATGCGGTTGGTAACGAGGGACTCGATGTCGACTATCCTGCTCAACTCGGGCAGCTGGTCACCAAGGAAGGAGACCAGCTGCCCGGCAAGATATTCATCCAGGCGGTCGGCTGTATCATCAGACAGGGGAATCAGCGAACCGAGGGAAACTGATTCTGCATCGCAATCGGCATCAGCATCGGCAACGCCATTTTCTCCCAATTCCATGGCGAATTTGCGGATGTTCCCCGGGGTTGCAGGGTCGGCCAGGTAATCCGCAATAAGGCTCGCCGTCAGGCCGGATATGGAGCTGGAGGTGACACCCAGGGTTCGCTCCGCCATTTCAGCGACCGTGGATCCTGCGTTCTTGTCGTAGAACCGTTCCGCTGCGTCGCGCACACTGGCCTGCGAGGTTTCAGCGAGGGCGGTGAAAGCTCCGTGAGTAGCGCGGTCAGCCATCCAATAGATGGTCTGCTCATTGTGGCCGATGAGCCATTTGATACGCCTTCCAGAAATGCGGTCCAAGGTGACGCCGACGGCATCTGATATCAGTGCCTGCATCTCCGGGGATTTCAGGGCCTCCTCGGCGTCGTCTATCACCTTGGAAATGATGAGCGGCATATCCCGGATGGCTTCGTCTTTTTTTCCGCTGATACTCAGGATGACCCTGGTCATCAGACCCTGATGACTGACGGTCTCTTCGACGAGGTCCTGACCAATCTTGACCAGCTTTTCCGACATGTCGGGCTGACGAAGCCAGTTGAATACGAGCCAGGTAGCGGTGGGCAAGTTGTTGCGGATCAGGGACTGAAGGGCCTCGAGGTTCTCGGGGGTCAGGTATTCCTTGAGCCGCCTGTTCTGGTTGAACTGGTCTCGCAGCCAGTTGTTTACGAACTCCGAAGCCGTGTTGCCGAGCTCTTCGTTGCCAAGAGCCGGCAGGACCTTGCCGTGAACGAAGTCGGCCAGCTGCCCGGCGCTCGTGATATCCGATATGCGTTTGCCGCCCACGCCATCTGTCACCTGTTCGGCCAGGGACTGCACCATTCGAACGCACTGGGGCGATTGGAGAAACGCTGCCAGCAATTCCTCGAGCAACTCATCGGGAAATGCGGGATGCCCATTGCTGTCGATGCCTGATCCGGTCGGACGGATGGCCAAGGGCCGCTCCATCAGCGAACGGCGCCGTTCGCCGATCCAGCGCTTAAGGCTGCCCTGGAATTCCGGACTTTCCAGTTGCTCTCTGAGGGCATTGGCGGACAGCAACTGTTCGGACACCATGCGTCCGATGGTGCGGGCCAAGTCGAACCGGTTGCGGGGGATGACGCCGGGCGTCAGCGGAACCCGCACACCGAGGATGCGCTTGGGGTTCAGGGGACGGAACAGCATTTTGATGGCGATGCGGTTGGTAACGTAACCGATGATTGCCCCAAGAATTGGGGGCAAAATCCAGGGCAGGACTGCGAGGGCCGTGTCCATCGTTACATCCTTTCCCTGTTCCCGTGGGACCGTTGCGGTAAAGAAGAGGGGGCGCAAGATACGAGAAATGCTATTCCGGCAGCATACCTGTTTTACTCCTCTTAATACTGGACTTCAAGTTCGTGCGGGCTGGACTTCGAGTTCGTGCGGGCTGGACTTCAAGTTCGTGCGGGACTTCGGGCCGAGCGCAAGGGGACCAATTGAGGAATGCGGCAAGGGGCTGGGAGATTGGCCGCCTAGTCGTCATACGCTGCAGGTTCCTCTATGAGGCTAACGTCTGACTGCAATCTGTCGAAATTGTAATGGCCGCCTCTCGCGGACACTCGTAGCATCAGGATTACAGAAGCCGTGATGGTCGACGAAACGAACAGCGCCAAAGTGAAAGACCAGAACATCTGGCCTCCGGTGGGCGCCGTCAGCACCATTGGCGATACCAGATCGGGGTTTGGGTAGAAAAGGGCCCCGACGATAATGCCGACTCCACCTGCGAGCAGCACGCCCCAGCCGGGCATTCGGGTGGAATAGAGCCCGGTGAGCATGGGCACAGCTATTGCAGCGCCCAACAGATCGGCTATGAGGAAGACGTAGAGCACGCTAAAGCCCTGGGACGCCACTATGATGGCAGGGAAGGCCAGGAAAGCGGTGACGATGCGTGCCTGCAGCATCAGGACATTGCGAGAGACTCCCAGCCCAGCGAGGTCGGTGGCAAGTCCGCTGGCAAGGCCGTTCATCAAGGTGTCGAGGGTGCTCATCGCCAGCATGAGAGCGCAGACGAGCATCAGGAAGTGCATCCAGAGTGGAAACACATCTGTGGCGAGAGCGAAAAGAGCGGCGGAAACTTCCGGGTAGGCGAAGGGTTCGACGGAACCGTTGCCTACGGCGGCAATCCCGGCCATGCCCAGCAGGAAGGTTATCGGAATGGCCAGGGCGGTCGCACCCCACAGGCTGCGATTGAGCGCCCGTTGGCTTTCCACTGCATAGACCCTCTGCCACATTCCGGGGTGGAATGCGTTGGAAGCGATGATTCCGATTATGAGGACGATGCCAAAGAAATAGCTGTCCTGGGAGCCGGCCGAAAGCAGCCCGGCTTCTGCGGCAGAGTTCCACACTCCGTGGCCGGTCATCAGCACCGCCGCCACGATTACAAGCAGCAGTATGGCCGGCATCAGCACCCAGAACTGAATGCGGTCGGTGTAGATGGATGCGCGCAGGCCGCCGTAGGAGGTGTATGCGACCACAACGATGCCCACAGCAATGGCCGTTGCCCAGGATGGAGAACCTGTCAGGATGTGGACGGAGGTGGTGATGGCCGTCATCTCAGCGGTGATGAAGATGCCCATGATGAAGATGATGACGACTGCTATCGAGACGAAGGGTACAGTGCCGAAACGATGTCTCACGAATTCAGTGATGGAGTGGCCGTTTGGCATCAGCTGGCGGAGTCTGGGACCGACGAACATGTACATCACGGGGATTCCAGCTATGCCAAGACCGTAGCCTGCCAAGGAAATGACGCCGAAGTTGGCCCCCGTTTCGCCGGGGCTGAGAAGCACCCAGGTGCCGAACATCGACGCCACGAGGGTTGCGATGCCCACGTTTACCGGGGCGTGATTGCGCGAAACGGTATAGTCCTCAACAGTCTGTCGCCCGCGCCCGACGTATGTAACGCCGAGATACAGGAAGGCGGCGCACACCAGCACCATCGCGGCTATACCGACTCCAGTGTCAAGCAATTAAGTACCTCTTGCCTGAAATATGGGGGTCTCTCATCAGCCCAATTTATTCTATTCAAGTGGTGTTATGATTTCCCTTGTTTCCGGGGGGTTCAAGCAGCTGAATGCGGAGGCCAGCGATGACCACATATACGGGGCAGTCGATCAAACGATTCGAAGACCACCGCCTGTTGACCGGCCAATCTTCCTACGTTGACGACATGAATCGACCGGAGATGCTGCACGCCCTGATTATCCGCAGCCCGCACGGCCACGCCCGAATTCGCGGCATAGACGCCAGCGCCGCGATGGCGCTTCCGGGAGTTGCAGCAGTCATCACCGCTGCTGACATCCCTGAAATCGCTCAACTGCCCACTCGGGAATCGGCTGACGCAGACGAGCTGCGCCCGGCCCGGCATCCGGCGCTGGCGACTGACAAGGCTTGCTATGCCGGCCAACCTGTTGCCATCGTCCTGGCGGAGAACATCTATACCGCCGAGGACGCGGTGGAACTGGTAAATGTTGACTACGAGATTCTGCCCGCCGTCATTGACCCGCTGGAAGCCACTGCCGAAGGGGCTCCGGTGATTCATGAACAGCTGGGCACCAACGTGGTGCTTCGAACGGTCAACGCGGGAGGCGACCTGGACGGCGCCTTCGAGTCAGCAGACTGCGTGATTCGCCAGCATTTCGGTGTGCAACGACTGGCCCCGGCTCCGATGGAGCCACGGGGACTGCTGGCCGAGTACGACGCCGAGGCCGATCTGCTGACAGTATGGGACTCGACGCAGCACCCCCACGAAATCCGGGAGCACCTGGCACATCTGCTGGAAAGGCCACTGGAATCGGTGCGCGTGGCCTGCCCAGACGTGGGCGGCGGCTTCGGGGAGAAGGGTTGCTTTTTCCCTGAAGAACTGTCGATTCCCTACTTGGCAATGAAACTGGGGCGTCCCATCAAGTGGGTGGAGAGCAGACAAGAGAATATGCTCTGCTTCCACGGCCGGGGGCACAGCATAGACATGGAAGCGGCGGCAAAGAGCGACGGGACATTGCTGGGCATCCGTGTAAATGTTACCGCCGACCTGGGGGCCTATTTCTTTATGTCCACCCCAACGGTGCCAATACTCACCAGTCACCGTCTTACGGGGCCGTACCGCACACCCGCAATGTCGGTGGAGGTGTTGGGCGTAGCGACAAACAAGTCGGTAACGGGCGCCTACCGCGGCGCGGGCGGGCCCGAGGCGGCCTTCTGCATGGAGAGGGCCGTGGACATGGTGGCGCAGGAGCTCGGTCTTGATCCTGCCGAGGTTCGGCGCCGCAATTTCATTTCCCCGGATGCGTTTCCGTACGAAACGCCCACAGGAATCATCTACGATTCCGGCGAATACGCCGCAGTCTTCGAGCGCTCCCTGGAAATGTCCGAATACGAGAAGTGGCGAGAGCGCTCCCGCCAACAGACGGCGACCAGCGATGCACTGATCGGCGTGGGGATCGCGACAGTGGTCAAGGGTTCGGGCGCGAAGGTTACCTTCCTGGAAGAGCACGCACGCTGCATCGTCGGTCCGGACGGGGATGTGGAGGTGCACACCGGTATCTCACCCCACGGTCAGGGCACCGAGACCACCTTCGCACAGGTGGTAGCAGACGAACTGGGCATCGCGCCGGGCGACGTGCGGGTGCGCCACAGCGACTCCGACATTCTGCCGGCAGGGGGCGGGACCTCTGCCAGCCGAGGCGTAATCGCGGGCGGCACAGTGGTGTACAACGTGGTGCAGGAAGCTAGAGAAAAGCTGATTGCAGTTGCAGGCCACCTGCTGGAATGCGAGCCCGGGGACGTGGAACTGGGGGAAGGCAGGGCCGTTGACCGCAACAACCCGTCCCGCGGCGTGCCCTTCGCGCAAGTAGCAGCCGCGGCACATAACGAGGAACTTCTCCCGCCGGGCGAGGAGCCGGGGGTGGACTTTTCCGGCACCAACACTCTCCGCAGGAGCCCATACGCGTTTGGTTCCCATGTGGCTGTGGTGGAAGTTTCACGGGAAAACGGGGCAATCAAGATACTGCACTACAGTGGGGTCCACGACTCGGGGAAGGTGCTCAATCCGATGCTGTATGACGGCCAGATTCATGGGGCCATCGCGCAGGGCATAGGGCAGGCATTGTGGGAAGGAATGGTCTACGACTCGACCGGGCAACCGCTCAGCGGGAGCATGATGGACTACGTTCTGCCCAAGTCCATAGACCTGCCCGACTTTGAACTGGACAGCACCTTCGAGACCCCTTCGCCCATTACGGCGCTCGGGGTCAAGGGGGTCGGGGAACTGCCGACGCTGGCCGCTCCGGCAGCCATCGCCAACGCAGTGATGGATGCCCTGTCCAGCGCTGGGGTGAAGCACATAGACACGCCGCTGACACCGGAAAAGGTGTGGCAGGCTCTGCAGGACGCCGGCAAGGATTAGAGTCCGGCGGTTCCGACTATAAGCGAAGGGGCGGTTCGAAATGGAACCGCCCCTATTCGTTGCGTCCCCTGAAGCTGCGCGACTAGTCGGAAACGGTCACTTCCGCTTCACTGTACGCTTCTTCCACGAACCCGGGGATTTGCGTCCACTTCGGGTTGGCAGTATCGCGATGCAGCGGTACGGCATCTCCTTCGGAGCTTTCCAAGCCGAGGGGATGATAGACAAGCTCTATCAGGTTGCCGTCGGGGTCCGAGACATAAGTGTAATGCTCGTTGGTGTCCTCTCGGCGGCCCTGCGTCGGGTCTTCACCACCCGTTCCCATGAATGAGCCGCCCGCCGTGCGCGAGTGAGAAACGCCGAGCCGCTCCAGGTTGGCGATGGTGGCGTCCCAGTCGTCGACCTCGATGGCGAAGTGGACGCGAGGGATGAAGACGACCTCATCCACCTCGCTGGTGTGAATCTCGCCGTTACCGATGCGAAGCTGCAGCATCCGGCGGTTCAGGGCCGGGCCACGGTCGAGGAATTCTGCGCCCAGCACCTTCTCATACCACTCCCGCGTCTGTTCGCGATCGGTAATCTGTATGTTGACGTGATGAATCATGTTGACCTTGGACATGATCGTTGCGCCTCCTTTAGCTGGTCAGGTGCATTTCGCGCATTATCCGCCAACATCCTGCTGTGGGCAAGGCTGCTTAGCCCTCCAAGGTCGCCACGCTGAATACCACCGCGAAGGGGTAGCAGTAGATTACGACGCTCTTGTGAATGGAGGTGTCTACGCCTGCCGGTATCGGGTAGTTCTGGTTGCCACGGTTACCCTTGAGGTCGCCGAGGTCCACGAAGCCTTCCTGTTTGACCTGCTCGGAGCGCTCAGGGTCGGGATGGGTGGACAGGACGACGTGCAGAGCGGGGCCGTTGGTGACGTCCAGGTCTTCCAGGCGCAGCACTTCGGAGCCGTCCGGGGTGCGGTAGATGGTGGCAGTACCGCTGCCGCGATGGAAGGCGTCGGCGTCCTTGAAGCTGCCCATCGCGACCGCCTGAATCTCGGCCGCGGCTGCGGGCTGTGCCATCATCTCCGACTGTTCCATGGCTTCAGCCATCATCGCCACCGCTTCCTCCGTCATGGCGGACGCCTCTTCCATGGTATCCGCCTCGGAAGATTTCATCGCCATGGCCATGCCTTCCTCCATCACGGCGCGGCTTTGAGCGGAAACGACCAGCGGCGCATCCGGGGCGTCGAGACCGTCATCAGCCATAGCCGCGGAAATCTCGATGGCGGCGGGCGCCGGCATTGATTCCATCACCGGAGTGTCAACCTTGGAAAAGCCGGATAGAATCTCTTCGACCTCTTCGCGCTCCATTCCCTCGGGCACCGTGGCGGTTGCGGCGAAGGGAAACGCTTCGTCTACGGTTACGTTCGTAAACAAGGGGGAACCCAGGGACCAGCCCAGCCAGAGGGTTACCACCAGCAGCGGGACTGATACTATGCCGAGTGGTTTGCGGTACCTCCAGACCACGTGATGCCAACCGCGCCACCATGAGAATGCGAGGAACGCCGCGATGAGCACCAGGACAGCGGCGCCTATGGCCCATCGATAGGGATACAGGTCCGCGAGAGCTCTTTCGAGGTCTCCAAATGTCGCCATACTCCCTCCCTAACCCGGTCCTGCAATCTTTTCGGATTCTGTTCATTGCTTGGCGGGTTTAGTCACATTATAAAAGTTCTACCCCACTCACTGCCATCATTTTGAGATATAAGTTATCATGTGGCTTAATTCAGGCAGGTTAGATGCAATGTCAGGAGGCAGCCCGTGGAAAACCCGAGGCATGACGAAAGCGGCAACCTCGTCGGGGCGTCCGTCAGGCGTAAAGAGGACTTTAGGCTGATTCAGGGCGAAGGATTCTACGCCGGGGACATTCAGCTTCGAGATGCCGCCGAGATGATGGTGCTGCGGAGCCCCCACGCGCACGCCCGGATAGAAGGCATCGAGGTGGCAGCGGCGCGTGAACTGCCCGGGGTGCTGGCGGTGGTAACCGGGTCGGAGTTCAATTCGCTTTGCCACGAACAGCTTCCCCTGGCTGGAGTACGGGATCACATGAAGGCCGTGAGCCGTTGGCCAATGGCGGGCGACACCGCGAAGTACGAGGGGGAGCCAGTCGCCCTGGTGGTCGCCATCAACGGCTATGTGGCCCGCGATGCCCTGGATATGATTGAGGTTGAGTACGAGCCTCTGCCAGCGGTGGTGGACCCGGAGCGGGGGCTGGACGCCGACGCGCCCATCATCCACGGGGAGCTTGGGACCAACCTGTGTGTCACGAGCACCAGGACCGTGGGCGATCCTGACGGGGCATTTGCGGAGGCCGACGGAGCGCTTTCGTTCCGGTTGGTGGAGCCACGGCTGGTCCCGAACTCCATGGAACCGCGGGCGGTTACGGCGAGCTACGAACGGGGCGTTGGAGAGATCACGCTGTGGCTGTCGACGCAAGCCCCGCACATGGAGCGTCGAGCGGTGGCCGGAGTTCTGGGGATGGCGGAGAACCGCATACGAGTGCTGTCGCGGGACGTAGGCGGCGGATTCGGGGCCAAGATCGACACCTATCCGGAAACGGTCATGGCGGCGGCCATGGCGATGCGGCTGAACCAGCCCGTGCGCTGGGTGGAGGAACGGCAAGAGGAGTTCACGTCCACGATCCACGGGCGCGGAGAGGTGCAGTACGTGGAGGCCGCCTATCGCAATGATGGGAAGCTGCTTGCGTTGCGGACAGAATACTACACCGACCTCGGAGCTTACTGCTTCGGAGGCACCCACGGTGTGGCGGAGACCCTCACGCCGTCGGGCGCGGCCGGGGCGTATACCGTGGAGAACCTGGAGTGGACGGTGTACGGGGTGTACACCAACAAGATGACGGTCGGTCCGTACCGCGGCTATGGACAACACGCAACTGCATACGCGGCGGAGCGTGTTATGGACGGGATTGCCCGGGCGCTGGGGATGGACCCGGCGGAGGTAAGGCGCCGCAACCTGATTCCCCCAGAAGCCTTCCCGTTCCGCACGCCAACCGGCCGCCTGCACGACAGCGGCGACTATCACCAAGGGCTGGAGATGGCGCTGGAACTGGCAGACTACGAAGGGCTCAGGGAGGAGCAGGCACGGCTGAAAGAAAGAGGAGAACTGTTGGGCATTGGCATCGCCACAACCGTCGATGCTTCCGGGTTTGGACCGTCGGGATCGCTCAGCGTCAGGCCCGGGTACGAGACTTCGACGGTGCAGGTGGACTCCACGGGACACGTCACCGTGTACACCGGATCGTCGCCACACGGACAGGGGCATGAGACGACGTTCGCGCAGATTGCCGCGGACGAGCTGGCCGTTCCGCTGGAGAATGTCAGCGTGGTCTATGGCGATACGGCGCTGATTGCGCAGGGCACGGGCACCAGGGCCAGCAGATCGATTGTCGTAGGTGGTTCGGCGGTGGCGACAGCCAGTCGACAGGTGAAGGACAAGGCGCTGAAGCTGGCCGCCGCACTGCTTCGCACAGAGCCGCAGTTCGTCGAGCTGGGGCGGGGAGGTTTCTTCGCCGAAGACATTCCGGACCGGTATGTGACCTGGCGAGACGTGGCTGCGCTGTCGATCGGGCCACAGCCTGTACCAGTGGGCACAGAGAGGGGGCTGGAAGCCAGTGTTTACTGGGAACCGGACAGCTACACCTTCCCCTACAGCGCGAATGTGGCGGTGGTGCGGGTTGATCCGGACAACGGCGTTGTGCGGCTGCTCAACTTCTACTCGGTGAACGACTTCGGGGTGCTGGTCAACCCGATGGTGGTGCACGGGCAGGTGCACGGCGGCCTAGCGCAGGGCATCGGGGCGGCGATGATGGAGGAAGCTGTGTGGGATGAGAGCGGCCCTCTTCTGACGGGCAGTTTCATGGATTACGCGATGCCACAGGCCAAGCATCTGCCGGATTTCACAGTGGAGTTCATGGAGACGCCGAGCCCGTTCAATCCGCTGGGGGTGAAGGGAATGGGGGAGACGCCGACCATTGCTGCGGTTCCTGCCATCGTGAACGCCGTGGCGGACGCGCTGTCGCACGTGGGCTCGCCGGACATTGATATTCCGTTGAAGTCCGAGCGGGTGTGGCGGGCAATACAGGGGTCATAAGCAGCAGAGTGCGAAAGGAAGGACCGGATGGGCTGTGAAGCGCAGCGTGACCCAGATCATCGTTAAGGTGCCCTGCTACCGCAAGGACAAGCGGTCGGGAGTAAAACGGAATGTGATGGGTTCGAATTCGGTTGGTTTGACAGCGCAAAAGGCTGTAAGTAGTATCGACAATCGTCCACATTCGCTGATCCCTATTTCGGAGAAGATATGAAGTACGATTACATCGTTCTGGGCGCCGGCTCGGCGGGGTCGATAATGGCGTCGCGGCTCTCGGAGGATCCCAACGTATCGGTGCTGTTGATTGAAGCGGGTCCCGATTACCCCGACTTCGAGCAGCTGCCCGACGAGGTCAAGTTCGGGTTTGCGACGGCCACGGACGTGATCACGGAGGACCACAACTGGGAGTTCATAGGCAGGGCGACGGACATCGCGCCGCCAATGCGGGTGCCGCGAGGCAGGGTTACCGGGGGATCCAGCGCCATCAACGGCCAGATGTTTTTGCGAGGAGTGCCCGAGGACTACGACGGGTGGGCCGAGATGGGCAACGACGAATGGAACTTCCAGAGCGTGCTGCCCTACCTGCGGATGATCGAGAGCGATGTCGAGTACGGCGGAGACGACTTTCACAACTCCGACGGTCCGATAATCGCTCGCAGGTTTGCGAGGGCGGACCTGATGCCGGAACAACGAGGGTTCTACGATGCCGCGCTGGCCGCAGGGTTTCCTGACAGCCCCGACCAGAACCATCCGGAAGCCTCTGGGATAGGGCCTTCGCCACTGAACAATCCCAACGGCATCCGCTGGAGCACGGCGCTGGGCTACCTTAATCCAGCCAGGCACCGGCTGAACCTGACGATACGGGCCAATGCGCTGGTGCGGCGCATACTGTTCGAGGGCAAGCGAGCCACGGGTGTCGAGATTGAGAGCGGCGGCGAGCGGTTTGTGGTCGAGGGGGAGGAAATCGTTCTCAGCGCGGGGCCGGTAGGGTCTCCTCACATCCTGATGCTTTCGGGCGTGGGGCCCTCCGACCAGATCCAGTCCCAGGGAATAACAGTGGTCCATGAACTGCCCGGGGTTGGCCAGAACCTGCGGGACCATCCATTTGTTCCAGTTACCTTCAGGACGAAGCCTGGGCATGTGTTCAACGAACATGACCCTCGTCTCCAGATGATGATGAGCTGGACGGCAGAGGGCTCAGACCTGCGAAACGATATGATTTTCGTGATGCTGTCCTATGCCACGGAGGACTGGCAGCGGGACACCAGTTCGGAGAATGTTGAGCCCATCGGATTCCGGATAGCATCCGGGCTGTACCTGGCCGTGGGTTCGGGAGAACTGCGGCTGCAGTCGCCGGACCCGGACGTGCAACCCATCCTGGACTACAACTACTTTGCGGAAGAGTTTGACATTCGCCGCATGAGAGAGGGCGTGCGCCTGATAGTGAGCCTGTCGGAGCAACCTGCCCTCGCCGAGTACATCGAAGAGAAAGTCAGCCCCAGCGACGAGGAACTGGCTGTCGACGAAGCCTTGAACGAGTTCATCCGGAGGAACGGAACCACCGGTCATCATATTTCGGGCACCTGCAAGATGGGACCCGCCTCCGACACGATGGCGGTGGTTGACCAGCACGGGCGGGTGCACGGTATGGAAGGACTGCGGGTGGTGGACGCTTCCGTGATGCCGGACTGCATCCGGGCCAACACCAACGTCACGACGATGATGATCGGGGAGAAGATCGCGAACTACGTTCGCAGCGGGCAGTAGGGGCGTCGGCAGGGCCGAAATCGAGAGCGCTGAGGCACGGGTTGTTCTCAGCGCTCTTTCATTTGAATTGAGAGTGGTTAACGGAGTGTATCGAACGTGGTCAAACATTTGCGTTGAGAGTGGTCAGCGGGGTGTATCTAAAGTTGTCATCGGGGTAGTGGGCTAGCTTCCCTGGCGGATGTAGTCGGCGATGCGTTCGCCTATCATCATGGTAGTGACATTGGTGTTGGCGCGAACGCAGTTGGGCATTATCGAGGCATCGGCCACGCGGAGGCCCTGCAGGCCGTGAACGCGACCCTGCTGGTCGACGACGGCCAGGGGATCTGACGACGGGCCCATCTTGCAGGAGCTGGTCAGGTGCAGTCCGCTGACCACGTTGCTGAGAATGAAGTCGTTGAGGGCTTCGTCAGACGCCAGTTCCTCATCGGACGGTTGGAGTCGTTCTTCGATTATGTCGGCAAAGGCCTGATGCGTTCCCAGTTCGGCGGCGATACGTATGATCTCCCGGGAGCGCTGCAGGTCAAACTCGCTTTCGAAGAACTTGAAGTCGATCACCGGATTCACGCCGGGGTCGGCAGAAACGATCCGCAGTTCACCGGCGCTCTCCTCGAGGTTGATGAAAGTGTACATTCCGAGGCCGGTGACCGGTTTCCCGTCGGACATGGGATAGAAGTCCGGATTGATCATTGAACTCATGAGGATCTGCAGGTCGTTGCGATAGGGGGAGCCGGTAGACGTCCACCGTGCCACCACCTGCATTCGGGGCGCGTGGGGGTCGAGCTCGTGCTCCTCTCGTGATTTGAATGGGACAAAGACTATGGGGTGGTCTCGCAGGCTTTGTCCCACTCCGGGCAATTCGTGAACTTGCGAAATTCCCGCGGCAGCCAGCTGGTCTGCCGGGCCAACGCCGGAGAGGAGGAGAATGTGCGGGGAACCGATGGAGCCACTAGCCAGCACAATCTCGTCTGCCTCCACGACGAAGGTCTCACCGCCGGACTCGACCTGCACGCCGGTGGCGCGATTTCCATCGAAGAGGATGCGATGGACGTTGCAGTTGGCCCGGATTGTGAGGTTCAGGCGGTGCCTGGCCAGGCTCAGGTAGCCCAGAGCGGTGCTCAAGCGGATGCCGTTGGGGTTGTTCAGTGGCACGGGGCCAACACCTGTGGCCTCCGGGTGGTTCATGTCTTCAACGTCGGCCATTCCGAACCCACGGCAGGCGGCATAGAAGGCCGATTGGTCAGGGCGCCACTCTGCCCTGCTGAAACGACGACAAACGATGGGGCCGTCGGAGTTGTGGAAGTCGCTGCCGCTAAACTCCGTGTCGGTCTCCAACTTTCGGAAGTAATGGAGCAGGTTCTGGTAGCTCCACTGGTCGTTGCCCTGGGCGGCCCATGAATCGAAGTCCTCCGGTACTCCGCGGAGGAACACCTGGCCGTTGACGGCGCTGCTGCCGCCGGTGACCTTGCCCCGTGCTATCTGGAGGTCGCCGCTGGTATCGGTGCCCCTGCCGTAGAAGTCCCAATTGTGGTGATGGGTCACCACATCGACTCCCGAGGCGAAACCGAATTTGATTTCCTCGGGCAGGTGCTCGAAATCGGGGTAGTCGGGGCCGGCTTCCAACAACAGCACGGAGCGATCGGGGTCTTCGCTGAGCCTGGTAGCCACCACACCACCCCCGGATCCAGCGCCGATTACGATGGTGTTGTACTTCATAATGCCTCCAAGGAATGAAACGAGGATGACGGAGACTATACGTTATTTTGTGGAACAGGGACACGGGGCGGCAGATCGAAGGCAGGGTTCCGAATCCGGTGGTCCGGTCGATCAAGCGTGCCCGGACTATGGGTCTCACCCCACCCGGATTGTATGTTTCGGGCGGACGGGAAGGGGAGTATCCAATGCCATTTCGGGGGTGCAGGTCGGGGCTTCGGTCTCATTACCCGAGGGGCCTCGCGTAGCGGTGTCCAATTGTGTCAAGTTGTGTAAAAAACCCGATCATTTTGGTCCTTAATTGATACAGGCCAATCGGGTAGCTCCGGGCGCCAAACAGGCGGTTCATGGTGCTCATGTTAAGAACAATTGTGCGGCTAAAGGCGCTTTACAGCAAAAGGGAGACATCAGCGGGCAGGGTCCCGGAACAGGGGACCAGGTCAGCCAAGGGACTGGGGTTGGATTTCCACGCGGGGCCGCGACCGGGGGGTGACGTTGCGGATGGGTGACGAAGTTACATTTGCGTAAATTTTTCCGCCGGCCGCATCATTTGCCTTGACAGCCCACAAACCGCGCCTTACCTTTCCTCAATAGCTCCTGTTGAGCTGGCGGCACAGTCGCACGAATATGTCCCTGAAAACTGTCGGGAGAATCACGGGACAGTTTTGCGCCCTGTGCGAGGGGGAGGTCGATCGTGACCCTGGAACGGACAATCGAGCAGGACCTGAGAGCGCGGGACTCCGGCCCGCTGCTGGAGGTCGAGAACCTCCAGACTCACTTCTACACCCGCCGAGGCATCGTTCGGGCGGTGAACGGCGTGAGCTTCACAATCATGCCTGGAGAGACCCTGGGACTGGTGGGAGAGTCCGGCTCGGGAAAGACAATCACCTGCCTGTCGCTGCTCCGCCTACTTCCCCGGGGCGCGCGAATTATGGACGGCAGGATACTTTTCCGTGGGATAAATACCCTGGACCTCTCGGAAAAGGAAATGGAAAAGCTGCGAGGCATTCACATCGGCATGATCCTGCAGAACTCCATGGCTGCCCTGGACCCGGTGTTTTCCATTGGAACTCAAGTAGCGGAACCGCTGGCGGTGCACAAGGGACTAAGCTGGAAGGCCGCCATGGAACGCAGCGTGGACCTGCTACGCATGGTGAAGATCACTGCGCCGCACCTTCGAGTTCGCAACTATCCGCACGAAATGAGCGGCGGAATGCGGCAGCGTGCCTCGAGCGCGGCATCGATAGGTCCCTACCCCGACCTGCTCATCGCAGACGAGCCCACAACGGCACTGGACGTCACCACACAGCGTCAGTACCTAGAGTTGCTGAAGGACCTGCAGCAGCAGACGGGGATGGCGCTCATATTCATAACGCACGACATCAGCATCGTGGGCAACCTGTGCGATAACCTGGCGGTGTTCTATGGCGGCCTGGTGGTGGAATACGGCCCCAAGGACCAGGTGCTGAGCAATCCTACCCATCCGTACACAGAGGCCCTCCTGGAAGCGCTGCCGGTGCTGGGCGAGAAGCGGGAGCGGCTTCGCACGATCCCGGGGGATCCGCCCAACGCAGGCAACCTACCCCAAGGGTGCCCATTCCATCCGAGGTGCGACAAGGCGATTGACAGGTGCAGGGAAGGAGAGCCGCCGCCCATCTTTGACGCGGGAAAAATGCAAAGGACGCGGTGCTGGTTGGTGGAATAAAAGTCCGGACTCGCGATTGTGAGGCTGCCCAACGGGCATCGGGCCAGGGTTGATCGGGAGAAGATTGCGGACTATTTGCTTTCGGCCGCCAACTTGCGAGGAAGAAGTAAGGCCCAATTCTTTTCCGGGTTCAGGTTCGAGCTTGAAAACTGGCAGGAGTTTGCGGAGGCACTTAAGGTTCAAGGCACTACCAAGGACGTTGTACGGATCATTGAGACTCCCTTCGGGCCCCGGTACCACGTCGATGGTATTATTGAAACTCCCGACGAACGCAATCCCATGAGACGAACGGTTTGGCAATTCGATTTGGGATCAGATTACCCGCGATTGATCACAGCTCACCCGCTCATAACACGCCGGAGATGAAATGGTACTTGAGGAACATACTCAGATCGTACTGACCACTCCGATATTCGGAGACGATGGCGAGGAACTACAGCGGGGCGACGTGGGAGTGATAATACATGCTCACAGTGGCGTAGAAGCCTTCGTGGTCGAGTTTTTGACCCTAAATGGCGATACTTGGGCCATAGCCACAGTGGCGCCCTCCCAGATGCGGCAGGTGACGAACAAGGACATCATACACACACGTGAATTTGCGATTGCGGCGTAGATCCCCAAGCGGTGCAGGCGGTTCCAAAGTGAATATGCAAGCCGAATTTCCCCGAGGCGAGGTAATAATCGAGGCGCGAAACGCCGTAAAGCACTATGTCATCAAGACGGGGCTGATGAGCAGCAGGACTGCCGGCATCGTCAGGGCGGTTGACGACGTTTCATTCGCGATTCACGATAACGAAACGTTTGCGCTTGTGGGGGAGTCGGGCTGCGGCAAGACCACCATGGCGAACCTCATCCTGAAATTGGTCGAACCCACATCAGGAGACATAGTGTTCCGGGGAGCGCCGCTTACTGCGATGTCGCAGCAAGAAACGAAGGGTTACCGGCGCAATGTTCAGGCAGTACTGCAGGACCCATACGGAGCGTTGAACCCACGCATGCGAGTGGGGCATATCATCGGAGAGCCGCTTGAGGTGCACGGCGTCGGCAAGGGAGACAGGGATGACCGAGTGACCGAGGCGCTGCGGTCGGTGGGGCTGCCGGAGTGGGTGCAGAGTCAGTTTCCTCACGAGTTCAGCGGCGGCCAGCGCCAGCGGATAGGAGTGGCGAGGGCGCTTACGCTGAATCCCGACCTGATAGTGCTGGACGAGCCGGTGTCGTCGCTTGACGTGTCTATCCGGTCGCAGGTGCTGAACCTGCTGAAGGACATCCAGGACGAGAGGGGAATTTCTTACGTCCTGATATCCCACGATCTGGCCTCCGTAGAGCACATGAGCCACACAATCGGGGTGATGTACCTTGGCAAGCTGGTGGAGCTGGGGGACGCCGAGCTGACCTGCACACAGCCGCTGCACCCGTACACGGCATCGCTGGTGGCAGCCGCCACACCGCCGGGGACAACGCCGGGATGGCGGATTCCGATAGTCGGTGAAGTGCCGAGCGCGCTGGAATTGCCCAGCGGGTGCTCGTTCCACCCGCGCTGCCCGTACGCGATGCCCATCTGCAGACAGGAGACGCCGAGTCTTGCTCCCACAGAGGACGGGAGGGTGGTGTCCTGTCACCTGTATCCGGACGAAATAAAGAACATAGACAAGCAGGCCCCGGTGGCCGCTCCCGAAGCAGCCGAAGCGGCCCTATTGCCGTAGGCAACGTGGGGTCAGTT
This sequence comes from Dehalococcoidia bacterium, assembly GCA_963667415.1. Taxonomy (GTDB): domain Bacteria; phylum Chloroflexota; class Dehalococcoidia; order Lucifugimonadales; family UBA3495; genus VXOI01. The sequence goes on from OY763410.1 coordinate 3,651,103, forward strand.
TTTGGGCGTTAAATTCCCGCAAGATAAATGGTGACGAACATGAACCTGACCGGAAAATCCGCGATCGTAACGGGATCGGCCTCGGGCATCGGACGGGAGATCGCCCTCACCCTGGCGGGTGACGGAGCGTCGGTTACGGTCGCTGACCGCAACTCCGACGGCGCAGAGACAGTGGCACGGGAGATTGATTCCTCGGGTGGCGCAGCTCGGGCCGCCCAGGTGGACGTCACCGACAGCGGGCAGGTGAATGAACTGGTCAGTTCAACTGCTGCCGCTTTCGGGTCGACGGACATCCTAGTCAACGTTGCAGGGTTTGGATTCAATTCGCGCATCGTGGACATGGCGGAAGAGGACTGGGACCGGGTGCTGGGCGTTAACCTGAAGGGGCAGTTCCTGTGCTGTCGAGCCGTTGGGCGCAGGATGATTGAGCAGGGGACGGGCGGGCGCATCGTGAACATCGCGTCGACGGCAGCGAACAACGCTCGCTACGCCGGCGGAGCGTACTGCGCCGCGAAGGCAGGGGTGGTACAGCTGACGAAGGTGCTGGCCCTGGAACTGGGAGAGTTCGGCATTACCGTCAACGCGGTTGGACCGGGGTTCACGGAGACGCCTGCTACGGTCGAGTCGTCGGAGGAGTATCGCGACAACTTCTTCGCGCAGGTGCCGGCCGGCCGGTTCGGGCAGCCGGGGGACATAGCCAACGCCGTGCTGTTCCTGGTGTCACCGTCGTCGGCTTACGTAAATGGACAGGCCATCTACGTCGACGGAGGGTATTCGGCGGGGAAGCTCACCGTTCGAGGGTAGCGGACAGCCGCGTGGCTGCCAGCCGACCGACTTCGGGACTCAACTTCAAGGGCTTCTGATAACCACCCGCATAGTGGTGAATATCGTCGTTAAGTTACATCATTATTTCGGAGAAGTTACAGTTTGATTAAACTGAGCCGAACACTACATCGTAATGTTGACACGGTCTCAGGGCCGTTGTAGCCTAAGCCCGCACTGCTTTGGAAGCGCTTAAGCCATCCCCAAGCAGTGCTTGGTTTTTATGGACTAATTCCCGCGGCAGGAGCGAAAAAGTGAAGCGATCAATGGCATTCAGGTTATCTGTGCCCCTACTACTGGTAATTTTGATTACCGGGTTGGTTGTGGCCTGCGGCGGGGCCGAAGACCCCACGGCGGCCCCAGCGGCGACCGCTGTGCCTGCTGCCACGGCGGCACCGACGGCTACGACCGCGCCATCCGGACCGACCAACACCCCGCGGCCCACTTCGGCGCCGGGGCAGGTGATCCCGACAGTTGCGCCCACAGAGGCGGTTGCAGAGGCCAGCAAGACCTGGCCTGACGCTTATCCCAAGGCCGGCGAGAACGGTGTCCCAGCCGATATCCCAGGCAAGTTCACTGTTGTAGCGGACAGCTGGGGAAGCAGCGACCTCAACCCCTGGGCACTGACCGGGGTCAGCTTCCTTCAAGACTATTTCAATCTCCGCCTGATGATGCAGGACCCCAATGGCGTTCTGGCGCCTGCCTGGGCTACATCATTCGAACAGACCCTCGAGGGAATCACATTCCAGCTGAACCCTGATGCCAGGTTCCAAGACGGAAGCCCTGCGGATGCTCAGGCGGTGGCAGACAACCTGCTAGCCTTCGGCGGCGAATTCGTGGGCGACGAGGCCGGATTCGGTTACGACATTCCGTTGTGGAACAGCGCCAAGGCCCAGGAACTGGTCGATGGCGTAGAGGTCATCAGTCCCACTGAAGTATTTGTGAAGACTGACGGCGGAAAGCCTACGTGGCTGTGGAACCTTGGCGGAAATGGCTATCATCTGTATTGGTACGGCAACCCGAACACCCTGAGGGAGGGGCCGGAAGATTACTTGGCAAACCCGGCTGGCGGCGGCCCGTTCTCAGTGTCGCTGTCGGACTGGGAACCCAACAACAGAATGTTGATGAATCGTTGGGACGACTTCTGGGCCGACTATGAACACTGGCACAAGCCCCAATTTGCGCAGTTGGAGTTCCTGACGGTATCGGAGCCCTCTGCTCGATTCGCCCTATTGGCCAGCGGACAGGCGGACACTGTCTACAATCTGCCGTGGGCATTGGCCAAGGATCTCGACAAGTCCGAGGACCTGGGCATCAGGGGAGTGAATCCCGGCAACGGCGACACTTGGACCCAGACTTACCAGGCCAACGGAATGCTGACCATGACCTTCGGCTGCCCCATACATCTCCGCGAGGCCGGAAAGCCGGCAGGACGGATGGATGAGGGCGGAGTCGAGATCCCTGAGTGGACCACGCCCGACGTCTGTGTAGACCACCCGACGCTGGACGCAAACGTGCGTCGAGCCCTGAACCTGGGGATAGACAAGGCAGCGATTTCCGCTGGGCCGCACTTCGGGTTCTCGAAGCCCATCGGCTCCATCTTCCATGCCGGTTCGTTCGGGTCGCGGCTGGATGAGCGTGTTTACAACGTTTCGGAATACAACCCCGAGGAAGCGAAGCGTCTTCTGCAAGAAGCCGGATACGGGGATGGGTTCGATATGAGCGGCCACTTCGGGCAGTTTGCAGGCCGCCCCGGGATTCCCGAGATGGCTGATGCCATATCCAGTTACTGGAATGAACTCGGTATAAACATGGTCTGGCAGGAACACGACCCCACCGACTACGTGCGGGGCTTCCGGGCGGGCTTGTTCTCGCAGGTGCCGGTCAACCTCCAGACCTGGGGACGGCAGGACCACTCCGGAGTGCAAATAAGCTGGTACCACGCCACAAGCGGATACGTGGGCATCTATAACGACCGGATAGAAGAACTCTACTTCGACGCCACCGGCGCCGAGACTCCCGAAGTCATGTTGCCCATACTCCATGCGCTAGAGGATGAGGTGTTGGCTACCGAGGAGACCTTCCCGCTGTACGGCATGACCCTGGTCAACGCCTACAGTGACAGGGTGCTATCGCATCCCACGGTAGAGTTTTCTCCGCACTTCAAGCACTACGACCTGGTCGTGCTGCGCGATTAGAGCCGCGGCGTTCCAGCCTGCAGACCAATGTCCCAAAGCGACCACCATCGGCAGCTTCCGTTCACCGGGAGCTGCCGACACACAAAAGGGGCAACTCCCTAATATCCTGATAGTTTCATACGGAGACCCACATGGCCGGTTACATCGCCCGGCGAGTGCTCGCCGGATTCATAACAATGGTCCTGATAACACTGGCCGTGTTTATTCTTCTGCGCCTTGGAGGCGGCAATCCGGTTGAATATATGCTTCCTCCGGAGGCCACCCAAGCCGACGTGGTGCGGCTCACCGAGGCCTACGGATTCGACAAGAGCATCTGGACCCAACTGGGCATTTATTATCAGAAACTCTTCCAGGGAGACATGGGCGACGCGCTAGGGTGGGACCATCAACCTGTCGTGGACATTGTCTGGGACAGAATGCCGGCAACCCTACAGTTGACTGCGGTCTCCATGGTCTTCTCACTGTTGCTTGGGGTGGTTATCGGTGCAATATCTGCGGCAAATCCTGACTCGCTCTTCGACAGGGTGGGACGGGTGCTGGCCATCACGGGTCAGTCGATGCCTGTGTTCTGGGTGGGGTTGCTGCTGATCATTCTCTTCACTGTGCAGCTGGGCTGGCTGGACAGCGCAGGTGGCTTCGCCCGGCTGGGACCCAAAGCCATAATCATGCCCGCGATGTCGCTGGCATTCTTTCTGGTGGCGTCGCACATGAGAATAGTGCGGTCCACCATGTTGGAAGTGCTGGAGTCGGACTACATCAAGATGATCCGGGCGAAAGGGCTGCCGAACAGGCTGGTCATCTGGAAGCACGCGTTCAAGAACGCCTCCATTCCCGTATTCACCCTGTTCTTCGTGAACTTTGCCGCCCTTGTAGGTGGCGCGGTCGTAACCGAGACCATCTTCAGCTGGCCCGGAGTGGGCCACCTGATGGTCAACGCCCTCCTGGCGCGTGATTACCCGGTCACTCAGGGCGTAATCCTATTCGTTGGCGTAATCATCGTTACGATCAATATATTTGTTGACGTGATGTATGCGTGGCTTGACCCTCGCATACGATTGGGCTGATCCAAACAGAAGGGTACCGAGTGACTGGTATGGAAGCGAGAGACCAGGCAGCCCCGGCACTTCCGAACTCTACCGCGACGTCGGTTGAAAGGGCATTTTCCTGGATCAAAGGCACCCTCAACGCACTGCGCGGCGCCCCCAAGCTGTCCCTCTTCTTCCTCACCATATCCATACTTATCGCCATCTTTCCAATCAGCTGGATTACGCCCCACAACCCCATAGAGATAAGTCCCGCCGACCTGCTAAAGGCCCCGGAACTTGGGGCTCACGTGCTTGGCACAGACAACCAAGGGCGGGACGTGTTCAGCAGGCTCATACACGGGGGCCAGAGCTCGGTCAGGGTAGCGGGGGCCGCTGTCCTGCTGGCAGCGATGCTTGGGACTCTGATAGCGCTGACGGCAGGGGTGTTCCGGGGATGGGTTGATCGTGTCCTCATGCAGGTTACGGACGGATTCCTATCCCTGCCCTACCTCATGGTGGCCCTGACGGTGGTGACGCTGCTGGGGCCGAGCATAATCAACCTGATCATCGTGATTGGCTTCCTGAGGTGGATGGGATTCGCGCGGGTGTTGCGGGGAGAGGTGCTGAGGCTGATGGAGATGGACTTCGTACGACTGGCGAATGTCGCCGGCTCCAGCCGACCACGAATCATGCTGCGACACGTTTTCCCCAACATCATCAACACCCTGCTGGTGCTGGGCACTTTGGAAATAGGGCTGGCGGTGATCGTCGAGTCGTCATTGAGCTTCCTGGGACTGGGGATACAAAGGCCCATCCCATCGTGGGGCAACATGCTGAGGGACGCCCAGCAGTTCCTGTTCTACCCCGGGGCGTGGTGGTTCCCGATCATACCGGGCATTGCCATCACATTCCTGGTGATGTCTTGCAATCTGACAGGGGACTGGCTACGCGATCGTACCGACCCGACACGACGGCAGTTGTAAGGGGCACCGGAAGCCGGGCGGAATTACCTTCGGCCAATTCGAGCGGCCAGTTCGCGGTTCAGGCAGTCAGGAACCTCACGATGTGGGGGTTCACTTCCTCGGGCCGCTCCTGGTGCATGAAGTGGCCGGTACCGGGGATTATGATCTTTTCCAATCCACCGGTGAAGTAGCTGTCCATGTGTTCGCTCTCGAAGGACTCGAGCCGCTTGGGGCGGTCGCGGGTGCCATGCAGCGCTAACGTGGGTACGGTGACGGGGCCGGTGTTTATGCGTTCCTCGTCGCGCAGCACGTCCTGATCCTGCGGGGCTGCGCCGAACCGGGCCCGGTAGTAGCCCAACGCCGCTTCCACCACGCCAGGCTTGCGGAAGGTCTCACGGATGCTCTCCAAGGATTCGGCAGGAATGTCCCACTCCGGTGATGCGTCCCGCCACCATTGCTCGACGTAGGCGTAGTCGTTGTGCGCCACGGCTCTCTCTGCGAAGGGCATCTGGAAGAAGTAGAAGTGCCAGGTACCCCTGAGGTACCAGTAATCCATGGCCAGTTCCTCGTCGACGCGGCCGGAGGCGATGATGACCAGCCTGTGGACCTTCTCGGGAGCGAGGACGGAGGCGCCGATAACCGCTCCCGCACCCCAGTCGTTGCCGACCAGGTAGGCCTGACCTCCACCAAGGGCATCGACCAAGGCCACGGCATCGCGGGCAAGGAGAACGGCACGGTAGTTGCCATCGGCAGGGGCTCCGGTGGGAGCGTAGCCGCGCATGAACGGAGCGACCGCGCGGAATCCGGCATCGGCGAGGTCGGGGAGCAGGTGGCGGAAAGAATACGCGTGGTCGGGAAAGCCGTGCAGGCACAGGGCCAGAGGGCCCTCGCCCATCTCAAGGTAGTGGAAGTCGATACCGTTGGCCTGCACCGAGCCAGTCTTGAAGTCTGCCATCTCGCCTCCGGTGTCCCCATGGATGATTGCAGCGGATGGTAGGCACCGGCCCTGACGGTGTCAAGGCCGCGTTGCTGCGAAAGCAAACTGGGCGTTCTACGGGCCCAAGGGGAATGAAAAGAGGACGGGGAAACCAGACCTGGTTCCGGGCACCGGCGGTGTCATTCACGACTTAAAGGGTCTACTTACTTCTTTGAATGCACCAAGCAGATGCGCCAGGTCGAGCAAAAAGCTGAATATCCGGCCAATCCCTGCCAATTGCGGTCATACAGACATGGACGCAAGGCCAAAGAGTCGGTCAGCGATGCCGTTACCAAGACGCGGACTCTCTTAGACGCGGACTCTCTTCCTTGGCCGTTGGGGACTTGCCTATAGCGCAGCCAGACAGCTCGATTCCCCTCCAGCTTTGCAATTAATAAATGATAGGGAAGCACTGCCGGAGTTGGCAACCGGAAAATGTCACAAGTCCGAAGTGCCGCGCGGCATCGGCCAAAAGGGGAGAGTGGGCGCCGCAGCCACCATGCAGCGCGGCGCGAACACTGTCGTGACGCTAATGTGCGGGTTGCACCAACTCGATGAGGACGTCGTCGGGTCCCTCGATATAAGCGAGTTGGGAGCCGGTAGGCGTGCGGGTCAGGGGGAGCACCACGCGAATGCCATCCGCTTCGAGGCGAGCGAGCTCGGCCTCTAGGTCCTCGACATCGAATCCGAAGTGCTCCAGACCGAGTCGGTTGAGCTCTGCCCTGCTGCGTTCGTCAGAGGTGCCGTGGGGCTTGGAGGAGATGTTGAGCCGGGCTGCGCCACCGACTTCCATGCTGACAGTTACGGTACCGGGCATAATTTCGCGGGCCCACAGCTTTTTGGCATTGAAGTGCTTTTCGTACCAATCGGCCGAAGCGTGGGGATCGGAAGAACGGATGTGGACGTGATTAATCTGATACTGCATTGGTCATTTCCTCCGGGCAAGTTGACTGTATCAACCCATTCTGCCAATGGATATCGCACACACCATGCCACCTTGTTCACACAATCCTCTCAGATTGTTACGACCTTCGACATGATGTGCGAATTGAGTTGACAAGACTCTATCAGAAGCTATTATTATCGACATCTTCATGATAGTCGCAAGACTATCCGCGAGGCAAAATGACAGTTTTCCCCATTCATCCCAGATGGTACCCGATTGTGCTGTCGCTGGCGTTGATTCTATCGGTGGGCCTGCTGGCGGCGTGCGGCTCGTCCGCGACTGAAGAGGCGGAGCCAACGGCCACGACCGCACCAGCGGCAACGACGGCCCCTGCTGCACAGGAGACGGCGGCACCAGATGCCACGGCAGTGCCGACGGCGGCACCGGCGGCGACTTCAGCGCCGGCAGCTTCCATGATGCCGGAAGGTGAGATGGTAATCATGTCCCCTGACCTGGGCTTCGAAGTACCAGTCGGCTGGAACGAAACAGTTGCTGGGGGCAAAGCCGCCCTGGTTTTCATATATGACGCCCTGGTGGGTCTTGACGATGAAAATAACCTGGACGCCGATTGGGGCCTGTCCAACAGCTGGGAAATGCGTGAGGACGGCCTACAGTGGACTTACAAGCTGAAGGAAGGGATTCCATACCACAACGGCGATGTGTTCGTTGCCGATGACATGATCTTCACGATCAACCAGTGGCTGCTACCTGATTCGGTCGGTTCCTACAAGGAACGTCTCTCCGCATTCGTTACCGACATGGAAGCACCGGACGATCAGACGCTGATCATCACAACCGGAGACCCAGACATCTGGATGCACTGGGACATGACGAACGCACAGGGAGCCTTGGGCTTCCCAGTGCCCGGGGGCTATTTCGAGAGCGTTGGCTACGAAGAATTTGCCAAGAACCCCATAGGGACGGGCCCGTACAAGTTCGTCGAACAGCGGATCGGCGATTTCATGACCCTAGAGGCCGTGAGTGACCACTGGCGAGAAGATAATCTGAAGATCCAGACCGTTACGCTCCGGAAGGTGCCGGAAGAGAGCACCCGCATCGCCGCGCTGAAGACGGACGAAGCGGACATCATCACGGTCAGTCGCGAAAATGTGCCGGACGTTGAAGCCGAGGACAACCTGCAGGTCTTTTTGCGGAAGGGCCAGGCGATCGTTGGCTTTTACTTCCACCAGCAGTGGGACGATGTGCCCATTGCCGACATCAGGGTTCGCGAGGCTCTGAACCTGTCGGTGAACCGCGACGAGATGGCCGAGTTTGTCTTCGGCGGATTGGCCTCGCCCGGAGCTGTGTATCCGGTGCCTGGCACCGCACCCGTGCTTGACGCGACTCTAGGAGCGTACCCTTATGACCCGGACAGGGCGCGCGAACTGCTGGCGGAAGCGGGCTATGCGGAAGGACTGGAGATCACGGTCCACTCCTACCCGAGGGGCGACGTTCCCGAGGGACCGCGGATGATTGAGGCGCTGGCCGGCTACTTCGACGAGGTTGGAGTAAAGGCCAACATCCTCCCCACGGAATACAGCAAGTACCGGACCGGACGCCTTGAAAAGACCATCCCTGGCGAAATGGGATACCTGGGCGCACCGAACCGTCCGTTCCCAGGATTCGTCGGACTGATGCGCACGCTGCAACATTCCGAGGGTGGGTTCACCAGCACCAAGGACCCGGAGTTTGACCGGCTCATCGAAGGGATGGAGCAGACCCTTGACCCGGTAGAGGCCGAAGATTTCTTCCGGGACATCTACCGACGGTACCACTCGCAGTTCACCCACCTGACGCTGCTGGACATCGACATACCCTACGCAGCGAACGACAGGGTGCCTGCAGACTGGAATCTTGCCGGGCGCTCGTGGGAGCCCAACTTCATAGACGCGATGCGGGCCCGGTAAGCGCTCCTCGACCCATCTACCCGGTTGCGTACCAATGGTGGCCCTGTTTTTCGGGGCCACCAACATGTATTTTCTTACCTGAGAACTACCCGGGGAAGAGTTGAATGCGCAGGTATATTCTCCGTCGCGCCGCTGAGGCGGTACTATCCCTGTTTCTCTTGTCAGTCATCATCTTCATCGTCGTCCGGCTGACGGGGGACCCGCTCATTCTCCTGCTGTCGGAAGAGGCCACAGAGGAGGACCGCGCCGCGCTGACCACGGCTCTAGGGCTGGACAAGCCGATGCCGGTGCAGTACGTCATCTTTGCCAAGGAATTCCTGACGGGGGACTTCGGCAACTCCATCCGGGGCGGAACTCCGGTGGAAGACCTGATTATGTCGCGGATCATGCCTTCGCTGAAGCTGGCGGCTGCCGCGATATTGATAGTTGTGGTCGTGGCCGTGCCGCTGGGCGTGATCGCGGCGGTGAACAAGGGGAAAATTGCAGACGCTGTTGCACGCTTCATCGCCGTCGCCGGGCAATCGGTGCCGGCGTTCTGGATGGGGATTGTATTAATTCAAATATTCGCGGTGCAGCTAGACCTGCTACCAACCTCGGGGATGGGTGGATTAGACCACTACATACTTCCGGCAATCACGCTATCGCTGTTCGTCATCGCCGGTGTCATGCGGTTGCTGCGATCAAGCATGCTGGAGACCCTGGACACGGAATACGTCAAGCTGGCGAGGATCAAGGGCATACAGGAGCACAGGGTTATCTGGAAGCACTCACTGAGGAACGCGCTGATTCCGGTGGTCACCTTCGGCGGGACGTACGTGGCAACCTTCATAACCTTTGGCATATTGGCCGAAGTGGTGTTCGCATGGCCCGGTCTGGGGCGACTGCTCTTCGACGGGATAGTGGTGCGGGACTTTCCGGTGGTGCAGGCCATGGTGCTGCTGGCCGGCGCTCTGGTCATATCGGCGAACCTTGCGGTTGATGTGCTCTATGCCTACATCGACCCACGCATCAGATATGGGTAAGTGAAATGGCAGTAGTTACGACGGTCAGAGGCGCAACCTGGACGGGGATGACGAGGATACTCAAGCCGGTGGCCCAATTCAGGCGTGGGCCCGTAATCCCGGTCACCGTCATCGGGTTCTTCGTGCTGGTGGCGATATTTGCGCCGCTGGTGACGCCTTATTCGCCGACCAAGACCAGCTTGCCCGAAAAGAACATCCCTCCGCTGTGGCAAGAGGGCGGGACAGTGAGCCACCCGCTGGGTACGGACCCGCTGGGGCGGGACATCTGGTCGAGGCTGGCCTTCGGGGCACGGGTTTCACTCCTGGTGGCCTTGAGCACGCTGGCCCTCGGCGGGATACTTGGCACGGCACTGGGGTTAATCTCCGGCTACTATCGCGGTGTAATAGACGCCATAATAATGCGGGCTTCGGATATCACCATTGCGTTCCCAATAATCCTGTTCGCCATTCTGCTGGTGGTAATCGTCGGGCCGGGCTTGATCAACCTGATCGTGGCCGTTGGACTGGTAATCTGGGCCCGATATGCCCGCGTGGTGCGTGGCGAAGTCATCACCATAATGACGCAGGACTACATCTCGCGGGCGAAGGTTTCGGGGGCATCGGACTTCCGGATAATAACGAAGCACCTGTTCCCGAACGTGTTCAACTCGCTGCTGGTGTTGCTGACACTGCAAGTGGGATTCCTGATCATCGTTGAGTCGTCGCTGAGCTTCCTCGGGGCAGGAGTGCCTCCGCCAACGGCAGCCTGGGGCTCGATGGTAGCATCTGGACGGGACTACATCGTAACCGCATGGTGGGTGTCGGCCATCCCGGGAATTGCCATCATGCTGCTGGTTATCGCGTTCAACATGCTGGGGGATTGGCTGCGAGACAGGCTGGACCCGAAGCTGCGGCAGGTTTAGGAAGACCAACCGGCGATTTCATCTGAGGCAAAGATCAATGACCACCGAGTATAGGCAGTGGGCCTTCACGGAGGCGGAACAGCAAAAGTTCGTCGAGTGGATTGAACGAATCAACCAAGTGCACTCGGGCACGGCAGATGCGCGGAATACAACACTCAACTGGGCTCCGCTGAGCAAACCGCTCTCGGAGTGCACAGTGTCGCTCTTCACGACAGGCGGGGTGCACCTTCGGGATGACACACCGTACGATGTCGACAGTTCGCATGGAGACTGGACGCACCGGGCGATTCCCACAGATGTGAACACAAGAGACCTGGCGGTGACCCACACGCACTACAGCCACGTGGACGCCGACCGGGATGTGAACTGCATGTTCCCGCTGGACAGGCTGAGGGAGCTGCGGAACGAGGGCGTCATCGGAGACATCGCTCCGATGGCGTACAGCATCATGGGATTCAACCCGGACCCAGATAACCTGGTGTCGAGAACGGCTCCGTTGCTGGCGGAGAAGTTCCGGGAGTCCGGGGCGGACCTGGTGTTCATGACCTGCGGTTGACCGATCTGCCACCGGTCCGTTGGGCTGGTCCAGAACCAAATCGAGGGCGCCGGAGTCTCCACTGTATCGATGTCGGTGCAACCCCACATCACCGCCGCGGTGGGTGCGCCCAGGGCCGTTACGCTCAGGTATCCGGCGGGAAACCAAGTGGGCGAGGCCGGCAAGCCGATCCAACAGCGAGCGATACTGAGCTGGGTGCTACAGGCCGCTGCAGACGCTGAATCCCCGGGAACGATCCTGGAGTTGCCATACAGGTGGCGACGCTTTCCGGTGCAGGAGGAGGCGGTGCTTACAGGTGTATCGGAAGGGGCGCGCCATCCCCAAACCGACGACATTGCTGCCGCGCTGGACCGAGTGGTGCGGCTGGTGGAAGAGTACAAGGCGTATCTGGACGAGCGAGTATCCAACGAAGAGGCTAATCCATCAGGGAGCTCGCACGTGCCGCAGGCGCTGCGGGAGGCCGCAGCGAGGGCCGACCGCCTGCTGCAGATCGTGGACGGAGACGCAACCGATCAACTGCGGGAGATTGTGAACAGAATCACTGTGATGGAGTTGATGGTTAGCGGGAAGTTCGTGTAGGAGACCAGCCGCACCGAATCCCAACATCGTCGGCAAGATTCGCGACCCTTTTCCTCCTGCCGAGGAAAAGGGTTTTTTATTTGGTGGGTTCCGTGTGCTCATAGCGTATGGTTGAGGCGGGAGAATGTATTTCTGGAGGATATACACTACAAGCAAACGGAACCGGCCTCAGAACTGACGCAGATGGGATCGTGGTAAAGACGAACCAGTGGCCAATGGGCCCCAAGGGCAGCAGGACAGAACCTGACCATCCGACGGGGTGGAGTGTTGCAATACAAAAGGGGCGGGTATAGAACCCGCCCCTTCAATTTTGTGCGAATCGGGTGGAGACTACTCTATCTGGCGGAGGCGGGGGTCGAGCTTATCTCGCAGCCAGTCGCCGAAGAGGTTAAGGGACATCACTGTGATGAGCACTGCAAAGCCGGGAATGGTGGCTATCCACCATGCGTCGGCCAAGCGGTCACGGCCGTCGGCCACCATGGAGCCCCAAGCGGGCTCGGGGGGAGGAACGCCGGCACCGAGGAAGCTGAGGGAAGCCTCGACAAGGATGACGATGCCCACCTGCAGGGTGGCAACGACAATCAGGGTGTTGACTGTGCCGGGGAACAAGTGAACGAACATTATGCGGATGGGCGACGCCCCGGCCACACGGGCCAACGACACATAGTCCGTGGTCTTCAGCGTCAGGACCTCGCCACGAACCATTCGGGCAAAGCGCGGCCAGATCCATATTGCAAGCACAGCTACGATAATTGTGAGGGACTGTCCCAGCGATACCACGAGAACCAGCGCCACCAGAATCAGAGGCAAAGACAGCTCGATATCCACGAGGCGCATTATGATCTCGTCGACGAGCCGGCCGTACCAACCCGCAATCAGCCCCAGGGCGATCCCGATGGTGCCGCCAACACCCAGGGTGACAGCGGCCATGATTAGTGAGATACGGGCGCCATAGATGGTGCGGCTGAGCAGGTCGCGTCCCAAGTGGTCGGTACCGAGGACATACGTGGGGTAGCCGGCGCGGCGAACGACAACCTCAACGCTCTGGCCCAGCTGAGCGTTGGGGTCCACCTCTCTTGCATCTGCCACTGAGATCTGACGGAAGGCCTCTCCGACCTCAACCTCTTCAACCACGACCTTGGGAGCGCTCTGGGGACCTGACCAGAAGCCTGGGAGATTCCTGTCCAGGAGGTTACCCTTGAGCGGGTCATGGGGTGCAAGCCAAGGTGCCCCCAATCCGGCGACGACAACGATTCCCAAGAAGAAGATGGGCAAAATGGGGGCTCGGCGAAGGGCGCGCAAGAATCGCACCAGCCGACGGCCGACCGGTTCTACGGGCCGTTGAAGAACACCGACAACTTCTTGAGCCACTAGCTGCTCCTGCGTGCGCTCAGGCGTAGCGCACCCTCGGGTCAATATAGGCGTAGAGAACGTCTACGAGAAACGCCGACGCCACGTACATCAGGGTGAAGACTATGACCACACCCTGCAGAACGGGGTAATCAAAGGACCACAGGGACTGAACGGCGAGTTGGCCGAGGCCGGGCCAGGCGAAGACCAGCTCGGTCGTCAGCGATCCTGTTATCAGGCTGCCGAGGTTCACTCCCGCAAACGTCAGGGGTGGAATGAGGGCGTTGCGGAAGGCGTGTTTCCAGATGATAACGCGGTTGGGCACACCTTTGGCGCGGGCAAGCTTGACGTACTCGGAATCAAGGACATCAAGCATCGCCGACCGCATGAGGCGCAGATTGGCGGCGATAAACACCCAGCCGAGGGTCACCATGGGGAGGATGATGCTGTTCCATTCGGCACGGCCCGAGGGGGGCACCCAGCCCAGCTTCACAGCGAACCAGAAGATGAACATTATGCCCAGCCAAAAAGAAGGGGCGGACTGACCGATCAGAGCAACGACCTTGCCGGTGAGGTCGAGCAATCCTCCCCGCCGCACGGAGGAAAGAACCCCCAATGGGATACCGATCACAATGGAAAAGAGGAAGGCGGCAAGACCAAGCTGGAAGGTGGCCCATACCCGTTCGCTGATGACATCGATCACGGGTCTTCGTTGGCTGATCGATTGCCCGAAGTCGCCGCGGAACACGTCGGCGATGAAGATAGCGTACTGATGGTAGTAGGGCTTGTCTATGCCAAGGGCTCTCCCGAGGTCCTCCCACTGCTGCTCGGTGGCGTAATCGTCCAGCAGCATTGAGCGAGGGTCGCCGCCGGCTCGAGCCATAATGAAGATAATTATGGAGACGGCAAAAAGGGTAATTATGACGATGAAAAAGCGGCGAACAAGAAACCGCTGCATAACACAGACCCGTCCCTAACGCTCCGGGCCCGTCCCGGGGAGGTTTACGGTGGAATGGACCGACGCCGGCCCGTGCGGAGTAGGCGCACAGCGAAGAGCGCAGCCGCCGCGACGTAAACCGCGGCATTGGCCAGCAAGGTCGCGCCGAAGGCCGTATATGTGAATGGTGCCGTCTGCGGCTCTGCGCAGCATTCAATCTCCCGATTTGCCCCGTATTGGTAGCCACCCAAACCACCGAGCACCCCGCCAGCCACTGCCAAGATAACGGTGAAGGCAATGGCCAACCATGGCGGGCTATCCAGCCTGATCCAAGCGACGTATGCACCGATGCCGGCCCCCAGGCCGGCACCGGCCATTGACATTATCAACAGGGTATCCCTAGAACTCGCGCTGGCGAAGATGAACAGTCCCCAAGCGATGCCAAGGCCGACCATGCTCAGCACCACACCCAAGCCAAGCCCCAGCAGGGCGCGCCCCGCGAATATCAAGACGCGCATTAGGATGTCCAATCTCTCGGTGTTCTTGCTGTTTATCACCCCTCGATTGTATCAGAGTCGGGACACGGCTCGGACGGTCCAAGCCACGTCTAGCGGTGCTGGGCGTATTCGGTGCCTGTCAGGTAGCGGCGGTCTCCGTGCTCAAGGTGTTGACCCCAATCCTGGACCCTGGTGCTCAGAGGCCAGAGGATATCGACACTGTAGAGACCTTCATCGACCACGTGATCCCAGATAAACCTGGCGGCCTCGATTGCAACCTCGTAACGAGCTTCGTCGTCCACGAGGCCACTGGCACGAGCCAGGAGTTCGTCGAGGATTTCATGCTCGAAGCCGATGATGCCGCTGGCGTTGCTGTTAAAGGCGTTGCCCAAGAGGTTCATCGGGTCGGAGACGCCGGCGGTGCCGTGGCAGTTGGCGCCCGTATATTCGCGAGCCCGGTAGACCGGCGATATCGAGGCGTAGGGAACGCGGTTGACGCGGGTGCGAATGCCGACGCTTTCCCACATCACGGCCACGGCTTCGCAGGCCTCAACCTCCGAGGGTATGCCACGAATGTCCGGAGTCAACGTTATTTCAAAGCCGTCGGGGTAGCCAGCCTCGGCGAGGAGTTGTATCGCCTTTTCGGGGTTGTATTCCCTTTCCTGCATATCGTCGGGAAGGCGGTGCATATTCGCTTCCCATCCCCATAGCGCGAGGGGTTGGCCGATGCCTCGAAGGAGCGTGTCGACAATGGTCTGCTTGTCGATAGCCATGGCCATTGCGAGTCGGACTTTGCGTGCCCGATCCCATTCCTCGGAGTTGATGTCAGGGCTGGCGGACACCCAAGGCAGATCGGGGTCCCAGGCGGGGCGGTCCGATCCCGGAATGTGGAAGTTACCGAGGCCGAGGGCCACCTGCATGGTGCCCCCGAAGGCAACTCTCATGTACTCAATGCCCGGCACGTCGTCTATGACCGGCTTGGAGTCGAGGTTCATCTGCATGGTATCGAGGTTGCCGGTCTGGAAATTAGCCACTCGTGTTGATTCTTCGGGGATGTTGTAGAAGTACAACTCGGCGAACTCCGGGGTCTTGCGCCAATGGCCTTCGACGGCCTTCATGCGCCAGTAGGAACCACTGAGGTGCTCCATAATCTCCCAAGGGCCAGTAGCAGCCCCATTCAGGGCAGCCTCATTATCTCCCAGTTCATCCACCTGCCGCTTGCTGGTGATTGCACCAATGTTCGGGCGGGCCAAGCGAAGCAACATATCGAAGTGGGGAACGCTGGTAGAAGCCGTTACCGTGTAATCGTCTATTTTGGAGATGGGGCTTCCTGCTTCGTCCAACAACAGGCGCCGCACATGGCGGGCGTGGCCGTTGAGCGAGTCCGGAGAGCCGAATTGCTCGAAGTACCAGACGACGTCATCGGCGGTCAATTCTCCGTAGCCCTGATGGAAGGGGACGCCCTGGCGAATCTTGAAGGTCCAGGTCAAGCCGTCCTCGGCAACCTCCCAGTCGCTGAACAGCTCCGCTTGGAAAACGTCGTTGACGTCCTGGGATACAGGGGTTTCCCCGATGCCGCTGCCCACGAACTGGGCCTGAATGGTACTGGAGAGACTCGGGTGTGCGGCGAAGGGGTTGACCTCCCTGAAGCCGGTGTTGAGTGTGCCCTCGGGTCCTGTCGCCCCGGCTTCAGTGGGTACCGGCGTTGGCGCGGGCTTCGCGGTGGGGACCGCAGTCGGGTCCGCCGACGATGCCGCGGGAGCTGCAGCCGTGGTGGCCTGCGGAGCAGGCGGCGCGGTTGTGGCAGCGGGCGGCGACGTCGGGACGGCGGTTGCGGCCGGAGCAGGGGCGGCCTCGGTCGGCTCGGACGTGGCGGGTTCCGAGGACCCGCACGCCACCATTACGAGCAGACTGGATATCAAGGCGATCAGGAATATCGCGGCGGTCCTGATTCTCAGTTGACTCATCGTGGCTACTCCCAGGTTGGCGTCTTTGTTCATCCCAGAGCCCTGTAAAGGGATTCCCTTTAGCCCCCGTGTTTCAGATGAGACTTGGGGGCAGCCCAAATGGATTGATAAAAATTGCTGATAGTTCCTAAGTTTCAATTGACCCCAGCGGCTGAAATATGTGACAGAAAATGGATGTAGGCCTCGTTAGATATATGGAGAGGCGGGTTTGCGGCCCGCCTCCGAGTTTGATGCCTTCGTGTATCTACTGACGGTGGGGAGCGTATTCGGTGGCGCTCAGAGCGCGGCGGTCGCCGTATTCGAGGTACTCGAACCACGGGTCGAGCTTTTCGCTCAACGGCCAGATAATGTTGACCGTGTAGATGCCGGCCTCGAGGGTGTGTTCATAGATGAACTCGGCTAGGTCAATCATCACCTCATACCGTTCTTCCTCATTGACGATGCTGAGGGCCTTCTTGATTGCATCGTCCACGTAGGGGTGGTCCATGCCTGCGGTCCAGCCACCGGCGCTGTTGAACACCGTGGCGATGAGGTCGAGCGGGTCGGACCGGCCGGCGGTGCCGTGGGTGTTTATCTGGTTGTAGGTGCGGCTGGCGAGGGACGGGCGAATTGTGGCGTATGGCACCTTGTTGAGGTTGGCGCGGACGCCGATCTCTTCCCACATGGTACCGATGGCCTCGGTGGCCTCCACCTCGGCGGGGACGCCGCGGATGTCTGGGGTGAGAGTCACCTCAAAGCCGTCGGGGTATCCTGCCTCAGCCAGGAGCTGACGGGCCTTATCCGGGTTGTACTCCCAAGACTGTATCTCCTCGGGCAGGCGGTGATACTGGCTGTCCCATGCCCACAGGGATAGCGGCTCACCCTCACCATGGAGCAAGGTGTCCACGATGGTCTGCCGGTCGATGGCGATTGACAGGGCCCGGCGGACCATTGCGGCAGTCTTCCAGGCTTCGGATTCCGGGTTGGGATCGGACGAGACCCACGGAAGCGAGCCATCGTACCCGGGGCGATTATCGGCGAATTCAGGGGTGCCGTGACCGACATACCAGTTGCCATAGTAGCCGAGGTGGATGGTGCCGCCGCCTGGAATACGCATGAATTTGACGCCGGGAACCTGCTGGACGGCGGGCAGGGAATCCAAAGCCATGTTGAAGGTGTCGACCTGTCCGGTCTGGAAGTTAGCCACCCTGGTGGACTCCTCTGGAATCTGCTGCCAGATCATTTCCGCGAAGTAGGGCGTCTTGCGGTAGTGACCCTCGACGGCCTCCATACGCCAGAACTGGTTGGCCGCGTGCTCCACTATTTCCCAAGGGCCCGGACCAGCTCCGTTGAGGCTGGACTCATCGATTCCAAGCTCATCGTACTGGCGCTTGCTCATGACCACGATGCTGGGCCGGCTGAGGACGTTCAGCATGTCGTACTGCAGCGTTCCCGTATGCACCTCGAGCTTGTGGTCGTTCACTATGGTGGTGCCGCCTCCGTTGTCTTCGTTGAGCCAGAGACGGCGCAACTGGTTCCGGAAAGCGTTGCTGGACTCTTCCGACCCAAGCTCGCTAATAGACCACAGCAAGTCCTCGGCGGTCATTTCGCCGTAGCCCTTGTGCAACTGGATACCCTGAGACAAGTCGAAGGTCCAAATCAAACCATCGTCGGAGATACTCCAATTCTCTATCAGCTTGGGGCGAAATTCGTTATTGGTGTCCATCCCGACTGGCGGCTCGGTGACGGTGACTCCAAGGAACAGGCCAAGTCCACCGGACGCACGCACGGGGGAAGACTGGAAGGGATAGACTTCAGTGAGGGCGGCTATCAGGGTTCCTGACGACTCGACCATGGCAGGGGCGGAGGGGGTGGCAGTGGGTTCAGCGCGAGGGGCCTGCGTGGCCGTTGCCGCGGGCTGAGCCGCCTGGCCGGACGACGGAGCGGTTGTGGCGGCAGGAGCGGCGGTCGGTTGCGGGGCTGTTGTTGCCGCAGGGGCCGCAGTAGGTTGCGGAGCTTCTTCTTCTGGGGCGGTGTCGGATGAACCACAGGCGGTCAGCAAGGTGAGACTTAGAGCTAGTATCAAGAGTGTCACCACTCGGAAATCAAGCAACCTACGGAAAGCCATGCCTGTTCCTCCGTACCGTCTTCGATTTTTCCACGTTCTCGATATCTACCAGAGGTATTGCCGACGAATTCTCACCACAGCGTCAATGTTTTGATAAGTTCGTATACTATATCACCACCCATATATTATCAATACCTAAATTTTCTGCGGTGACATTTCAGAATTGCGACTCAAATCAAGCAAACCAAGGCCGGTTTTCGCCAGGGTGATTGGAGGTATTTCGGACCGTCGCTAGGCATGCAGAGTATTTGTTCCTGTCGACTTGGGAGTCGTTGCCAGGCCGGTCAGGACACTGCTTGACAACGAATTTCGGTAGCCATACACTTGAATTGTCGGGTTTTCAGCCCGGCTGTACGTGGCCCGGTGGTGTAGCGGTTAACATATTGGCCTGTCACGCCAAAGATCGTGGGTTCGAATCCCATCCGGGTCGCCACTACGGTACAGAAAGGGGACGCGCGGGTTCGACAGGGGGGTTCTGTAACGGATTGCAAGCCGAGGAAGCCATCAACCTCGTAAATCCGGTGGCACAAAAGTAACTGGCGAACGTGAATTCGCTCTAGCCGCCTAAACGCGGCTACGTCTGCTCCCAGCTATTTCCGGAGGAGGGGATGCCAGGCGCCATAAGTCCGGAATGCGGCCAGCTCAACGCCGGTAAGAGCGGCCAAAGATTTACCGGCTGGGCCTCTCCAGATCGTGTCGACGGTATCTGAAGAGACCAAGATCAAACCGTCGGACAAGCTTGTAGCACATCCGGATTATAGGCTCTTTTGGACGGGGAGTTCGACTCTCCCCCGTCTCCACCAAAGGCAACACACAGGCGGCGGGGCTGACATGCTCCGCCGCTTTTTTGTGGGTCTAATGGATGGCAGTGGGTTGATCTGCCGCTGGAATCAAGGAGTAGAAGGCATCCTTGAAGGTATGGGCTGTCAACGGAGGTATGCAAGGGCAGATTGCCAGGAACCACTAGCGGCACATGACACATGATTGAACGGAACGCTCCGGCACCTTACAGGGCTGCCGCGTCGATACCTCCAGTGCTGTCCTGACGCTTTCGACTCATTGGAGAGCACCCTCGAGCATCCCTCGGCGAGTTGCGTGTCGGGTTTCCATATATGTAGGGCGTCGGACCAGTCAACCCGATATTTTCCGGGTTGGGAGTCAGATAACGATTGAGCCACCGTGCATGGCCAGTCTTCCTAAAATTCAGCTACACTTGTTTTGACAATTTCCATCCCATGTATGGCGCATTGCAAAGATTGTCTTTCTCTGACTCTTGTCCTGTGTCCAGAGTCAGGGAAGGGCCTAACGCGTGGCGGAGCAGTAGACTCTCCAAGAGGATAGTTTTCCCAGTTGTGCGAATCGTGAGAAACGTGCGCCCTGATAGATTCCGCTGGAACTGTTCTTGACCATGACGAACAATTCTTATTCAATGAGTCGTGGATGCTGAAACTCGAAGAGTCCAGTTTGGTAACAAAACGGGCAAAAGTAGAAGAAGGTACCTTGGCAACGTTGCCAGAACAAGAACAAACGACGTCGTGACCACGCGAACGGCGCGGTCCCAGGGCAAAGAGACCAACAAGGCACTGTTCTACTTTGCGCTCTGTCTCATAGTTTTCGGCACCATGACCGGGGTGATGATGGTCCCG
The DNA here is from genome assembly GCA_963667415.1 of Dehalococcoidia bacterium. Taxonomy (GTDB): domain Bacteria; phylum Chloroflexota; class Dehalococcoidia; order Lucifugimonadales; family UBA3495; genus VXOI01. The sequence goes on from OY763410.1 coordinate 3,671,502, forward strand.
GCGCTCCTAACGGAAATCGCCAGGGACCTCGAAGTTTCCGTGGCGGTAGCAGGGCAGTTGGCGACGGCGACTTTCGCCGCCTGGGCGGTCTCCATTGTCGCCGTGGGACCGTTGGCTGATTCCATCGGGCGCCGTCCTATGGCTCTGGCCGGTGTGTTTCTGGTGGTGGTCTCCCTGTTAGCCTCCGCATTCGCGCCAAACATCGAGGTCATGATGGCGCTCCGTGTGCTGGCCGGCCTGGGAGGGGGAGCAATTGCCCCAACATCGATCGGGGTGATTTCCGACGTCATTTCTCAAGCCAAACGAGCCCAGGCCATCGGCGGAATAGCAAGCACTATCGTGTTAACCTCGGCCATCAGCATCCCACTGATGGCCCTCTTCGCTGAATGGTGGGGATGGCGGTCCACTTTTATCCTGGCAGGTCTGTTTCTGGCGGCAGTGTGGGTCTTGAACTGGGTCTTGTATCCCCGGGACAGCAGGGAGCGCCTACGCGAGTTTGTGTTTTTTTCCAGGTATTGGTCTCTGCTCTCCCTAAACTATTTCCGACTTGCCCTCGTTGTAAACGTGACCCAGCGCATGGCTTACTGGAGCCTGGTCAGCTTTTTCGCTGCCTACCTGATTGAAACCTATGACGTCAGTGTGGGGTTCGTGGCACTGCCACTGGTAATATCTGCGTGGGGCCAGGTGTTGGGCAGCTACACCGCAGGGATTTTGGCTACGAAGAGTTACCGGGTTGCGCTGGTGGCACTGACCTCGGCCACAGGGGGCGTATGCTCGTTGGTGTTCTTCGCATTCGATATCGGGCTATGGCCGGCGGTTGCGATCGGAACGGTGGGGTCTGGTCTTTTGAGTGTCACGACCCCGGTGCTGTTGGCAGGCAGCACGGAATACTCGGGGGAATCGAAGGCAACGGGCGCCAGCCTGATTGGTTTCAGTAATCAGTCCGGCGGGGTCTTCGGTGCGGGACTCTCCGGCCTGCTGCTGGCCACCATGGGCTATCCGGGGATTGGGTACCTGTGCATTGCTTTCCCCCTAGCCAGCGCCCTGGTGGCTGCCGTGTTTGCAAGGCAGTTGCGTGTCGGCACCGGCTGAACAGCCGACTACAGCCCGAAAGTGCGGTCGCTGTGGCCGTTTTCAATGACCAAGAAACGGAGTTACCAAAGTCGGCTTGGGTGCAATGTTTGCCGCAAGGTCAGAGAGCCTGACGCATCAGTTCGGCGATTCTCTCACCGATGACCAACACGGCGGGGTTTATGGGAGCGCTCACGAGATCCGGCATTATGGATGCATCCGCCACTCGCAAACCCTCAAGCCCATAAACTCGCCCGTGCTGGTCCACAACGGCCGAAGAGTCCGACGACGGTCCCATCCTACAAGTACCCGAAGGGTGAGAAAAGGTGACGGCCTCCCGCAGCATCCAGGCATCGAGCGCCTCGTCTGAAACCAGATCGGGATCTGAGGGCTGCAAGCGGTCGCCAACCAGAGCTTTCAATTCCTCGTGTTCGGCCAATTGCAAGGCCTGCCGCACGCCGTAGCGCAACCGTTGCCTGTCGAGGGGTTCGCTCAGGTAGTTGTAGTCCAGCCAAGGCTGAACGTTATGGTCGGTCGACTGCAACTTCAGTTCGCCACAACTTACGGGGCGCAGCAGGGCGATCATCATCTCAGCAAAGTCGGGACGGACATTCTCGAATTCACCGACTTCCGGGACATTCCTAGTCTTGATTCTCTGAGTAACAGAGGCAGACATACCAATATACAGGTCGTTCCGAAATGCCGAGCCCGGCGCGGTGAAACGAAGGGTGGCGCTGCCTTGACCCGAGTCATTGCGCCCGGAGTAGTCGTCCCTTATTCGCCAGGTTACGTACAGCTTCGGGTGATCCTTGAGATTCCGGCCCACGCCAGGCAAGTCCAGCACTACAGGGATGCCCAGACCTTCCAAGTGCTGGGACGGCCCGACTCCCGACAACATAAGTAACTGAGGCGAATTGATTGCGCCTGCGCTCAGGATGAACTCGTTTCCCTCCACGGTGAAAGTCTCTCCACCGCTCTCAACGAGCGCGCAGTGTGCCCGGTTCTTTTGAAACATCAGTTGGCGTACAGTGCAGTTCGGACGGATGGTGAGGTTCAGGCGGTGTCTGGACGGGTCCAGGTACCCCAGGGCAGTGCTGAAGCGAACCCGATTATGGTTGTTTGTGATGCCTGGACCGACCCCGGTGGCGTTCGGGCTGTTGTGGTCGGGGCAATCTGGGAATCCGACATTCCGGCAAGCGTTATAAAAGGCATCCTGAGACGGATGCCATTGGTCCCTGCGGGAGTGGTGAACGAAGATGGGACCATTGGTGCCGTGAAAATCGTCGCGGTGGTCCACATCGGTCTCAATTTTCCTGAAGCTGGGCAGGACCTCACGGAAACTCCAACGGTCGTTACCCAGCGCCGCCCAGTGGTCGAAGTCGTCAGGATCTCCGCGATAGAAGGCGGATGAGTTGATGGCGCTGGAGCCGCCGGTGACCCTGCCGCGGGGCACGGGCATTTCCGGATACGCATCGGTGGCTCGAGCCACATACTGCCAGCTGTGACGGCTTTCCAGCAGGGAAATGGGATGCCCGGCAAACGTGCGAAGAGTCGGATCGTCCGCGCCAGTGCCGTAACCGAATTTGACATCTTCAGGCAGGTCCTGGAAATCAGGATAGTCCGGACCCGCCTCCAGCAGAAGCACCGATACACCAGAGTCCTCCGACAGCCGGGATGCGAGGATGCTGCCGGCGGAGCCAGCGCCAACGATAACAAAGTCGTATTTCATATGCCTCTCGGAAGAGAGCGGTGGAAAAGGTGCTCCGTTGACGAGCGCTAAGGGTGAAGGCGTTCGTAAGCCGAAGGACGTCTTATGCCGTGCTCCTCGTCGTATTCCGGGGCGGAGACCAATTGGCCCGTCATGGTTTCAGGGGTCTGCAGAGCCAAGTATACGGCGACTTCAGCAATGTCGTCGGGCAGCCGCATACGCTTGTGAACTTCATCGTCGTAATCGTCGTTTGGCCTCGTCAGGTTCCATCCGGGGTCGAGGATGTTGACGGCAATGCCAAATTCTTTGACCTCGTCTGCCAACGACTCGCTGAGCCGCTCCACAGCCGCCTTGGCCGCTCCGTAAGAGGCTTGTCCGGCCCGGCCCCGGCGGGCAACATTCTTTGAAGTCAGGTTGATGACCACGCCGCTGCGACACTCGATCATGTGAGGGAGTACGGCCTTGCAGGTCATGAAGGTGGTGGTCAGGTTCGACTCCATCACTCGCCGCCACTCTTCTTCTGTGATGTCCAGAACGGTAACGGCGTGGGTAAGCTCGCTGGTGAATAGCCGATACCCGCCTGCGTTGTTGACCAGAATGTCTACCTTTCCCAGCTCGCGGATGGTTTCCGTGGCTGCCCGGTAGGCGCCCTCGCTGGTTATAAGGTCAGCTTCAACAGTGTGGGCGTGGCGGCCGAGGGCGCGAATTTCCACGGCCACGGCTTCCAGTTCCGAAGGGGTGCGGGCCACGATGGAGACGTCCGCCCCCTCGCGGGCATAGGCCAAGGCCATGGAGCGGCCCAAGCCACGGGCACCTCCGGTTATCAGAGCGACTCTGCCTTCCAAAAGCATGTCAGCCTCGGCTTTTCTTGAGTGGACAGGAAAGCGCCCCGAGCGCCGCGACGCCTGCTGCGACCGTCTGACTAGGCCGAAAGCGCGGCGGCGACGCCTTCTATTTTCCCAGGACCTTCCGTAGTCAGCTCACCTATCGCCCTGACTATGTTCGGGTGCTGCAATCCGGATACGAGGAAGGTCCAGCGGCACGCCCTCTGAGTTTCGGTCGTGATCTCCTCTTTTTCGGATTCGGTAAACGCCCGACCTGTCACCTTTTCAAGGGCTTCTATGTTCAGTCCGATCTGCTGCGCCAGGAGTCCGTCGATCGCTCCGCCGAGTTCCAAGACCTCATCGACTGCTGCCTCGCGCTCTTCAAGGGTCAAGTCCTCGGCAACTTCCCCGATAAGCAGGGTGTCCAACTTGGCGTGCTGCGCCTCTTCCAACCAATGGTACCTGAGGAGATCACGGAACAGTTCATCGAGGACCGCGTCGTCCCGTACGTGCTCTATGTAATGGAGCTGGGTGAACCATTCGATAATTGCAGTCAGGATCATGACAGCGAGCTTCGACTTGCTTCGGACCACCCTGGCAACGTCTTCCCTTCCAGGGATCAAACCACACTCGGTGCCGAAGCCCTGGCCGAAGAGATCAACGGACCGCCGAAACAACTCCTGATGCTTGAACTCTTCCTCGGCGAACCGCAACAACGATCGGGCCCTTACCTCATCCCCATAAACATCCTTCATAGCCTCTTCGGTGACGGTGGGGATAATAAATTCCTCGACGAAGGCGAAAATGTGACAGTAGGCATTCCCCATAATCTGATTCAACTGGAGCTTCTCGTTTTCGTTCAGACAACCGATGTCGTCTACGCCGGTCAACCTGTTGGGCAGAAAGCGCTTCGAGAAGTCAAAGTTCTTGTCGGCCAATACATCGTCTTCCAGCCACGAGACCCTCTTGGAGATGTCAAGACATTCCTGATACGTGTAATTGTGGGTAAGCATAGGCTTCGCCTCCTCATACTGGGCCCTTCGCTGGGATCTGCCCCAAGTCAGTTTCCCTGGCCATGCTCCAACACATCGTTGTTGACGAAGGTCATAGTACTATCACTCACGAACGCGGGCAAACTTTCATTGAAGCGTGCAAGTCCATACCGCGACTGGATGAACTGGCTGCCGTTTGGCACATTCTATCGCCCCATACCACCCGAATACTCAAGTGAATTCCATCCGAGAAGAGAGCCTGGATGGCGGTTCCCGGACTTGAGTGAAAGGCAAAGGGCTATGAGTTACTACAACAGACTGTCCAGGAGCAGCGTACAGGGGGCGGCATTCCACATGAGGTGGTCCGGTCGAGCTGGCGTCGCTGGATTGAGGCTTTCGCGCTTCGGATTCCGAATCGTTGGGCAGACAGAATGGAACAAAACCCCGTGGCTTTGGTTGGATGACAGTCGGGAGAGGCTGGTCTCATTGTCTCATCTGGAAGCCGTCACGTGACGGTGTAACATTTTGTAACATTGTGTAACAAAACCCGCTGATTTCGGTCCTTAATTGAGACAGGCCAAACGGGGTGGTTCAGGGATTCTTGTTTAAGAACAATTGTACTATACATGAGGCCTGGAGGCAAGGGCGAGAATTCAGCAGGGCATCGTTTCAGGTCAGGTGCTGAGGTCAGGAATGAGGCGGGGCTTGGGTTTCCCGTGCGGGTGTGGGAATTCAAGAGCAGGGTCGCGAAAAACCACCTGAATTGGAACGCTATCTGTACAGGAAGATGTCCGGAGCACCCTCGCGTGTGAACTGCTTGAACTCCCGACACAGGGGACCCCTCTAGCAAGAGGAAGATTTGTAGAGGCGATGGGACAAAAAGCCGCATCGCCTCCTATTGTCTTGCCGTCTGCATTCCGCCGTAATATGCCGTGCCCAGTGGGACGGCACTGGGCCATGTATAGGCGGCGAAACAAGGGGCGAAAGCGCTCGCGTGGGAGGGCAGGGAGCCTAGTGGCTATGCTGGGCGAGCTCGATCAATACGCCTCGGGCCGCTGAGGGGTGCATGAAGCCGATGTCGCCACCCATGAGGCCGGTGCGAGGGATCTTGTCGATAAGGCGCACGCCGAGATCGTCCAAGGTCTTCAGCTTGTCAGCGATTTCCTCGACCTCGAAGCACACGTGGTGCAGGCCTTCGCCCCGGTTGGCAATGTGGGTGGTAATCAGACTGTCGGGGCTGGTGCCTTCCAGCAGTTCAAGGTTTGTCTCGCCGACGGGCACGAAGCAGCCGCGGACGCCGATGTCTTCGCGGACGATTATCTGGCCGGGCTTGAAGCCGAAGAGGCCACGATAGAACTCGATGCTTTCGTCCAAGTTGGATACGGCGATACCGATGTGATGGACCAGATCAGTGGCTACTGGCGGCGTTCCTGGCAGGGTCATGGATGGTCTCCTAGAGTTGCGATTCTGGTTGCGAAGGTTTGTTGACTATTTCGAGAGCGCAATCAGTAAGTGGACTTGCGGCCCTCCATATTTGTGTGGATGTCGAGGAGGACGGTGCGGCCGTCGCGATTGAGTTGCTGAGCCCGGACCAGGGCTGGGGCTATCTCTGACGGCTGGAGCACGGTAATCCCGACGGCGCCCATCCCCTCGGCAATCTTGGCATAGTCGCCGCCCATGCGGGTGAGGCCGAAAAGTTCGTTGGCGACCGGGTACCCGCCCGGGTAGGTGGCCATGCCGCCGTTGTTGAGGATAACAGTGGTGATGGGAGCGCCGGCCCGCACCGAAGTCTCGATGTCGAGGCCGGACATGCCGAATGCGCCATCGCCCATGAAATTCAGGCAGAAGCGGTTGGGTTCGGCGAGCTTGGCGCCGATCATCAGCGGTATTCCGTAGCCCAGATGAGTGGACTTGCCCCAACCGATGTAACTGTGGGGCGTCGTGGCGGTATAGAAGGGCAATATTGTGTCGCGAGGAGCGCCAGCGTCGTGGGTGACGACGCTGTTTTCCTTGTCCAGGTTGCGTTCGATCTCGTTGATCACGCGGTAGGTACCGATGGGAACCTCATCGGTCTCCAACAACGGGGCCCAGTCGGCCAGCCATGCCCTTCGCACCTCGGCTATCTCTGCCGCGACTCCATTGGCAGGGCTTCCGGACTCGCCGACTTGCGCCTTCACTTCCTCGATCAGGGCCTGCAGAGTCAGCCTCGCATCTCCGGGCAAACCGACGTCTACGGAGAAGTCCTTGTTGATGTCCTCGATGCTTTCGACGTTGTGAATGATCACTTTCCCGTCGGGTATGGGCTGGCCATAGCTGGTGCGTGTCATGCTGGAACCGACGGCGAACAGCACGTCCGACTCCTGAATCCACTTGCGGGCAGGGAGGGAAGTCGCAGCACTGCCCGCACCCAGCGACAGGGGATGGCGCTCATCGAAGGAAGACTTTCCCGGCATGGTGGTGTACACGGGGATCTGGGTCAGCTCGGCCAATTCCCGCAATTCTTCGGTGGCGGATGAGAAGAGGACACCCATACCCGACCATATGACGGGTTTGCGGGCGTTGAGGAGCAAGCGGGCCGCCTCGGCCACTTCGCCGCGAGTGGGAGACTGAAGGAGGCGCTTGGGGGGCTGGTAGGACAACTCGGCCTCCGGCACCTCTTGTCCTCCAACGTCGGCAGGGATTTCTACTATCACCGGTCCGGCTCGCCCGTTTCGCAGGTTGTGGAAGGCTCGCCGCATCACTGCCGCCACCTGATTCGGCGCGGTCATGACCTCGGCATGCTTTGATACGGACTGATAGGAACGCACGGGGGAGAAATTGGGGCGCACAGCGTATTGGCCGAGAGCAGGGCCTCCCGCGAGATACAGGATGGGGATGTTATCGGAGAAGGCCTGGGCGATGCCGCCGTGGGAGTTCTCGGAGCCCGGTCCGCCCTGAGTGATTGCAACTCCGAACTTGCGCCGGTCGTTCATCCTGCTATAGCCATCGGCGGCCATCAATGCCCCGCGCTCCTGGCGGAACATGACGGTACGGATACCTTCGCCAGCCACCGACTCAATCAGGTTGTTGGAGGGAAAGCATGAGACCCACTCAACTCCCTCTGTCTTCAATATTCGAGCAACCGCATCGTTAACGTTCATTATCAAGCCGCTCCCAAATCCAGCCGGCGGGGAATTATTGTTGCGCAGTATTCTAACACCGTCAGGTTCACTGCCATTGCGATCGTCCATAGTATACTTACCGGCAAATTTGCCATGCGGCGAAGAGAGGCCCATTAATGACAAGTCGAGAGGAACTAAGGGGAAAAGGCAACGAAATTCGGGAGCGCCTCCAGCACGGCACGTATCCGCCCCGCGAGAGGCCGAGGGCAGTGGCCGGCGTCCCCGGACTGAGGAATTTCACCGGAGAAGCGATTTTCGGGTCGATCTGGGCGCGGCCAGGGCTGGACATACGCTATCGAATGCTGGCCACGCTTTCGGTCCTGTCTTCGCTTCAGCGACTTTCCCAACTACAGACCTATGTTCACAGCGCGTTGAACATGGGCATGGGCGCAGAGGAGATACAGGAGGCGCTGATCCACTGCTCGCTCTACGCCGGTTTTCCCTCGACAGTGAACTCGCTGGAAGTTGCCCACGAGGCCTTCAGTGAGAGAGGGATTGAGGTGCCGCAGACGGAGATTCCCGAAGTCAGCCTTGAGGAGATGGAAAGCAGGGGAAGGGAACTACGTGAGAAGCTGATGGGCGTGGAAGACAGAGGCGGCTACGTGAATGCCCTGATGGACCTTGCGCCGGATCTGAGGCAAATCACTCTCCAGTTTGCGTTTGGGGAGATTTTCCAACGCCCCGGGCTGGACCTGAAGTCGAGGGTGGTGTGCACCACCGCTGCACTGACTGCGTTGCGTGCCGATGCGCAGTTACGGAATTTCCTGCAAGCCGGGCTGCGCGTAGGGTTTACCAAGGATGAAATGGTAGAGGTATTGATGCAGACAGGGGGGTATGCGGGCTACCCAGCGGCACTGAACGCTCTATCCATAGCGGGACAGGTGTGGGACTAGCGTCCAAGGTTGAGACTGAGTCCGCCTGCAGTCGCTGACGGTTGTGCCGTGAGATACAGCATGGACAAATCCCGGCAACCGGAAGGCATCTCTGCTTCATCGTGGTCATGTGAACGCAGGAATAACCCTGGTGGCGAAGGTCTCCAGATTCCGGAGAGTCTTTCGTAGCGACAATCCAGGGTGGGTGAACTCGACCAGAAGGTAGTCGAGGTTGCATACCTCCTGCAGTTCCTGGATTCTCTCGATCACGTTGTCGGGAGACCCAACAAGAAGAGTACGCGGCTCCAAGAAGTCCCAATCCAGCTTAGCCTCTGGATCCAACTCTTCGCCAGGGTTGGTGAACACCTGCCGTCCGCGGAAGGGGTCGTTGAAGGCGAAGGAGGACATTATTCCTGCCTCCGCATCGCGCCGCGCATCTTCCATTGAGGATGCTACGTAGGTGGATCGCATCACGGCCTGGTCTTCACCAATCGCGAACGGCCTTCCCTCGATCTTGGAGCGGAGCTCGGCGTACAGTTCCATACGCTGGCGGATCCTGGCGGGTGGAGGCTGCCAATAGCAGGCCTTCAGTCCCATTTCGGCGGCTGTGGAGACCGAGTTGTCAGTAGACACGGTCATCCACAGGGGAGGATGCGGGTCCTGGTAGGGCCGGGGAGTAACCCGCAGGCCGGTTACACTATCGCCATTGCGCCATTCCGGGTCGGGTGGGTAGGCCGGGTGGGAGAACACCGTGTTTTCAGCGGGGAAGGTGTAATTCGGACCGCTGTGGGAGAAGTAAGTGTTGGTCCATATCTTCCGGACTATCTCCACATTCTCCCGAAACAATTCCCGGTTCTCGCGGTCTTTCCTCGGATCAGCGTTTGGGTGGAACTGGGGGCCTTCGTACGGCCAGATGCCCCTGCCGAAACCCACGTCGATACGTCCCCTAGTCATGTTGTCGAGAATTGACAGGTCTTCGGCCAGGCGAATGGGATGCCACCAAGGTGCGATGTTGGCCATCTGGCCGATGCGTATTCGTGAAGTGCGCGCGGCGAGGTCCGCACCCAGCAGTATCGGGTTAGGGAGGTCTCCAACCCCGTACGGTCCAAAGTGGTGCTCGCCAAGCCACATGGCCTCATATCCCAGCTCTTCAGCGAGAATGGTCTGCTGCCTCAGGTTGTCCAGCATATCGGCGGAGTTGGTGGATTCCCCAGCTGACGCGGCCACTGTGGTAAAAGCTGCGAACTTCAAAGTATCTCTCCTAGCCTCGTTCCTCATCCTGACCTTGGCATACCTTTAGCCATTGGCCCAAGGCCGGGAGCGAGTCATTTCGCGGACACCCTGAGGTGTGGTTATGGGAGCCAAGCAGCGGTCGCCCATGCAGGCGTAAAGGGCCGCTTCTTCGCGAGCCGGAAATCCCAGGACTTCAATCTGCTGGCAATCACGCTTCCAATCCAGCGGCTGCACTATTCGGTGGGGAGCGGGAACTCGCAGGACCGCACGGTGTAGGCGACGATAGTCCGTGGCAGCCGAATCGCCCACCAGCACCATCGTCACCGGGCCGTGGGTCTCTTTGTCCCTGGCCCGGCCCCAGGCAGAGCCTGCGGGAAGGAAAAGGGCTTCTTCGTCTTCCTCCATGCGTCGGGAGGCACGGGCGCCCACGAAGCTCTTACCGGGCACAATAGGCTCGAATATATTCAGGGAGGCGCTTGCCCTAACGGAGAATCGGGCGTCCCCTGTCAAGTGAGACAAGGTCAACAAGGCTTCAGCCAAATTGGCATTGTCCAATACCGGCTTTTCCAACGGGAGCAGAGCGGCCTCAAAGGAGTTCGGATGCGTGGTGTCATACCATCCGCCGTCGGTAGCGCCAAAGAGCCGCTCAAGGCAATCTGCGATTTCTACTGCCTTAGCCAAGGCATCGTGGTCTCCAGCTACCTGGTACAAAGCAAGCCAAGCGCGAAGGAAATTAACCTGATCGGCGAGTATGGGAGACCCCGTGAGCGAGGCTGCTACGACATGGTTGAGACCTCCAGCAGAGGTCCAACTACCCCTCCACAGAGTGTCCAGTATTCCGGAGCCGAGTCGAAGATGGTCGCGACTGCCCAGCACGCCGCCAGCCTCTATCAGAGCCTGGGCTGCCAGGGCATTCCACCCGGCATAGAAAGTCTTGTCGACGGGTGGCGGGGCAGCAGCGGTTCGACCTTTCCATGACATCTGATAGAAGGGTTCGTCGGCATCCTGGCTGGCAAAGAACAGACCTTTTCCGGGATCGAACAGAGTGGTGAGCAGATATTTGAGGATGCCGTCCACCACGACCCGAAAGGATGATTTCCGGAAAATCTGAAATGCTTCGAGATAGGCCATCGCAAGACTGGCATTACTGACCAGCATCTTTTCGTAGTGCGGCACCTTCCAGTCGCGGCTAACAGAGTACCGGAAGAAACCGTGGTCCCTCCGGTCATAGATTCCGTGCCACATTCCCTCCAGGGTAGTCTCAATCATGCTGAGCGCGGCCCTGTCGCCGGTGAGGCCGTACCTTGAAGTGAGGAAGCGCAGCGCCTCCCACGGTGGCTGCTTGGGTTCCTCGCCAAAGCCACCGAATTCCTCATCGTAGATTTCCACGAGTCGGGAGTACACCGCATCCACGGAGCCTCCGGCGGCGGCACGGCCTGGCTGCCCATTGGGTCGATTAGCTCGGCCGTTTTCCGGGGAGAATTCTCCGCTAGATACTTGCATCAGGAGGGCGGCCATTTCTTCCGGCGGAGTGTAGGGCCGCCCGGCCAGGAATTCCCCGTCAGCCGTGAGGAAGGCCACTGACGGGTAGCCACCCTGGTTGTAGCGCATCGAGATATCCGGGCGCTGGTCGACATCGACACGAATGGGAATGAAGCCAGAGTTAACCAGGGCGATTACCCTTGCGTCGGAATAGGAGGTCTGATCCATTACGTGGCACCAGTGGCACCATGTAGCGCCGAGTGTTAGCAGCACCGGCTTGCCTTCGGCCCTGGCGGCTGCGAAGGCTTCCGGGTCCCATTCGCGCCACGATATTGTGTCGGTCATTTCTGGCTGGCCCATAACGCTCACCTACAGGCTGGGCCGCGCTGCAGTTGCCAAGAGGGCGATTCCACAACACGGCTGCCCAAGCTTTTGACCCACTATATTACAAATGTCCCGCAAACGAAGTGGCCTGACAAAGCGTGGCCTTTTTTGGGAACCGCAGGTATTTGAGAAGAAACCCCTGAGAACCATTGTATCTCCGACGACGGGCAGCTTTCGTTTCTTGGAAATCTCTGGCGCGTCGAAAATCGTCAACGGGAAGGAGGGCTTGTTCCATTCTGGGAAATAGAAGCGGGTGAATACTGGAAATAAAACAGAACCAGGGTACGAGTTTGGCCGCAATTATGGCATTATCTTGACAGTTGTGGCCGGGAATCGGTAGAGTTTCAGCGCTCCGGCTATCAGTTCGCTCAATATTTCCGAAACTGTAATACCAGAGGATAGCACTTTGGCAGAAAGTTTAGTCTTAAAGGAACGTCCGTGGTATGTCTTTCCGAATCTGAAGAGGGTCTTCTCGGACGTCGTTCGATATCCCGTCATTCCGATGCTGGTCATCCTTCTCCTGCTGGTGGTTCCGGCCGTAGGAGCGAACTGGATAGCCCCACACGACCCCTTCGACGGGGACCTGAATTCCAGGTTGCTTCCTCCCGTCTGGGTTGGTGAGAAGACCGTAGTCAGAGACGTTGTTGATCGCATCACGGACCGTGGGAATCAGTTTACGGTCAGTGAGGCCACGACACAGATTCAGGGTAGCAAGTCGACGCTGATCACAGCCGCCGGGCAAGATCCTGAAAGGGCCGTGACGGTCGGCGACCAATTGCTGGAAGTTAAACAGGCGGGCGGACAAGGCCAATATCTTCTGGGTACCGACAAGCTAGGCCGCGATATTCTCAGCCGAATCATATACGGGTCTCGCATTTCCGTACTCGTAGCGGGGATCGCGATATTCATCGCGGGGGCTATCGGGACCACCCTTGGAATTACGGCAGGCTATTTCGGCGGATGGGTCGATTCGCTGCTGATGCGCCTGGTAGATATCTCGCTCTCGATACCCATCATCCTTATGGCCCTGGTGCTAGTGACAGCCCTGGGAGCCAGCTACCAAACAATCGTGACAGTGCTGATCATTTTCCTGTGGGCGCAGTATGCGAGGCAGGCGCGAGGCGAGTCTCTGACCGTGCGGGTACAGGACTTCGTTGCGAGGGCGAGGGTGGCCGGTGCATCGGACGCACGAATAATGCTCAAGCACATCTTCCCGAACGTGTTCAACAGCCTGGTGGTGCTTGCCACCCTGCAGGTGGGATTCGTCATCATTCTCGAAGCGAGCCTCAGCTTCCTGGGGGCAGGGATCCCGAGACCCAACCCGGCCTGGGGCCTCATGGTTTCCGACGGCAGGGAGCTGATCATTTCGTCGTGGTGGGTGTCGCTGTTCCCGGGGGTGGCCATCCTGTTGGTAGTTATGGCGACCAACCTGCTGGGCGACTGGCTTCGCGACAGACTGGACCCCAAGCAGAGGCAGGTGTAGCGGGAGCCGCACATCCGGCAGCTTCGGTGCGCCCAGGTATTTGAGGCCCTCGGGCCGAGGGATTACTGAGTCGTATGCAGAGATACATAATTATTCGGGCGGGCTGGGCGATCATAGCTCTATGGGCCGTAAGCATCTTGGTATTCGGACTAGCCAGGATAACCGGCAGCCCGACCGACACCCTGCTGTCCTTCGAAGCCTCAGACGAGCAGCGCCAGCTGATGGAATCATACTGGGGCCTGGACAAGTCCCTCCCCGAACAGTACGGCGTATTCATGAGGAACATCTTCAGGGGCGACCTTGGGGATTCGTTCAAGTGGCGACAGCCGGTGACCGACCTGGTTAGGGACCGCTTCCCGAACACAATCATACTGGCGTTGCTGGCCATCGCTCTTGCCACCGTGATCGCGGTACCAATGGGCGTTCTGTCTGCAGTCCACCGAAACACGATATTCGACACCCTGGGCAAAATGATTGCCTTAGTCGGGCAGTCGGCGCCGCCCTTCTGGCTTGGCCTGATGTTGATGTGGATCTTTGCGGTGAGGCTGGACCTTGTGCCCACTTCCGGGAAGAGTGGCCCTGACTCCTTCGTCCTGCCGACGATTGCACTGGGCCTGTTCTGGGTGGCAGCAATGATGCGGCTGATCCGTTCGGCGATGCTGGACGTGCTGGAAAGCGAGTATGTCAAGCTGGCTCGCATCAAGGGGCTGGCGGAATGGAAGGTTATCTGGAAGCATGTGCTGCGCAACGCCGCGGTTGCGCCGCTGACCTACTTCGGAATCATTCTGGGGAGCCTGCTGGTCGGCTCGGTGACTGTGGAAACAGTGTTTGCATGGCCGGGGCTTGGCTACCTGGTGTTCGAGGCCGTAATCATCCGAGACTACCCGCTGGTGCAGGCGGTGGTGTTGATATTCAGCGTGCTGTTCATCGTGGTGAACCTGTTCGTTGATATCCTGTACGCCTACCTTGATCCCAGGATCAGGTACCAGTAGAACCAACGCTGAGGGCAGGTTTTCCATACTTACCTGCCCCAGATTCACCCTCTCCTGCTGACTGTCCCTCCCCCTGAAGGGGGAGGGAACTTCTTTTGGTAACCAGCTAACCGGCGGGTGGTAACCAGCTAACCGGCGGGCTCTGCAATCACCACCTGCTGGTTGATATCCACGTTCTCGATTAACTGCGTGCGGCCGCTGGGCCAGGACACCTGGATCGCGTCGACCGTTTCGGCGTTTCCCAAGCCGAAGTGGAGCGGGACCACTGAGTTGGACATGTGAGACTGGCTGGCACCCATTGCCCGGACCTGCGTCACCCCGCCGGCTGTTATTTCCACCCTGGCGCCAATACCGAACCGGTTGTTCTCCGCGCCCGTGAGCTCGACTGCCAGCCAATTGTTATCGTTGGCGGTGGTGTTGATGAACAGTCTCGCGGCGCCGGGTTCGCCGTCGCGAGTTCCCATGTTTACGACGAAGAGGTCGATCAAGCCGTCGCCGTTGAAGTCTCCGTGGGCCACTCCCCTGCCTGTGCCGGCGTCGTCAGCTCCCGAGGCGCCGGAGATATCGGTGAAGGTGCCGTCGCCCATGTTGGCGAAGAGGGCGTTGGGCTGGTGCTCCATGTTGAAGCAGGGATCGTTGTCCATCTGACCGGCAACGGTGTACAGATCCAGCATGCCGTCGTTGTCGAGGTCGGCGAAGACCGTTCCCCAGCCCACGGACATGGCATCGAACCAGTTGGCGGGAATGCTGGGCCTACCGGTGTCTGTTGACCCGGTCATGTTGACAAACGTACCGTCTCCCTGATTTTCGAGGAATTCGCCTTCCCCGATGTCGGTCATGAAGAGGTCGAAGTCGCCATCGTTGTCGTAGTCGCCGACAGCGAGGCCCATGCCAAAGATCTCGAGGTCGAGGCCGGACTCCTCGGAGACATCGGTGAAGACGACCTGGCCTGACGGGTCAAGCCCGTCGTTGCGCCAGAGCACATTGGGGTAGTTGGCGGAGCCGAAGTCGTTGACGATGTAGATATCGACGTCGCCATCGTTGTCGTAATCCAGAAAGGCGGGCTTGAAGCCTGCGCCTTTAATCGGGCTGGGGTATTCGAGGTCATCGCTGAGGATGTGGGTCACGTTAGTGAAGGTGCCATCGCCCTGATTGCGGTAGAGGGCCATGGGCCGGGAGGCACGAGCCAAGCCGGGGGTATCGAGCGCCAGCTTGCCGCCGATCTCCATCAGGTGGCGGACGATGAGGAGGTCGAGGAAGCCATCGCGGTCATAGTCGCCCCAGGCAACTCCCATGGTGCGATGGTCACGGTCGGGGTCGGCCACGCCCGCCTCGGCAGTGACGTCAGTGAAGGAGTCTTCGCCGTCGTTTCGGAAGAGCTTGCTGACGCCGAAGTTGGCGACGTACAGGTCGAGGTCTCCGTCGTTGTCGTAGTCGGCCCAACCTGCACCGTAGCCGGTAGCGTCGGGGTCGTCGACGCCGGCTTCCGCGGCTACGTCGGTGAAGGTGCCGTAGCCCTCGTTGCGGAAGAGGCCGTTGGGGCCAGCGGAGTTGGTGGCGTAGAGGTCGAGGTGGCCGTCGCCGTTGTAGTCTCCTGCGGCGACACCACCGCCGAGATTGATGGCCGCGTCATCCCTCAGATGGCGGAAGGCGGCACCGGCCTGTTCCGCCTGCTCGCTGAAGGTGATGGGGCTGTCCATTGCGGCGGAAGGGTCCGGCCTCACGGGGAGGTCAGCGCCGAAGTAATCGTACAGGGCGCGGATGGAATCAAACCAGGCGTCGTTGCATTCGAACGCCAGCTCCTGCGCGGGGCCGCCACCGGGCGGGACAAACCTCCGGGTGTCGGCCAACTCCTGAGGAGTAAGGCACTCCACCAAGGCCCTGAGGAGGGGAGTGAACATGGCCCCCGCTTCGAGCTCGTCGAGGCGGGACTCGAGGCACTCCACGCTGAAGCGGCTCAGGGTATCCATGGGGGGAATGACCTGGGTGAGGGTTGCAGCAGCCTGAGAGCCTGACGGCGCAGCGGTTGGAGGAGCGCCTGCCGGGGTTGAGGCGGTGGCGGGTGCTTCCGTGGGAAGAGGAGCCGCAGTTGGCTCCGTGGTTGCCGGAGAGGAAGGGGTTGCCACGGATGCGGGTGTCGGTTCCGTACCGCAGGCCAACTGGGCCAGGAGGATGATTGCCAGGAGAGCGACTAACAGAAGGCCAGCAGATTTCATAGGAAATATCCGATGTCATTTATTTGAGGGTGCGACAAAATGAGGGGCAGGCCGATGGCCTGCCCCTTGCTTACCCAACTTCATCCAGGGGCCTTGCTAATTGTAGCAGGGCTCCTCGGTCAAGCAGGCGGTGATGAGGTCGAAGTGACCGTAGTTCGCGCCGTCGGATCCCGGGAACTGCCAGCCGTCGATGATGTCGGGGTTGGCGACGAACTCGATGAAGATGTAGAAGAAGGGCATGTAGGCGTACTCATCGTACAGAACGTTGCCCATCTCCCTCTGGATCCGGTCGCGATCATCTACGTCAACTGTGGTTGACAGCTCGGCAAACAGTGCATCCAGCTCCGGCGTTTCGTAGAAGTGGATGGCACCGCTAGAGCGGTTGAACAGGCTCATCTGAGCATACACAGTCTTGAATGAAGGTGGAGAGATCCAAATTCCGAAGGCCTCGGGCTCCTTGTTGGTCCAGGAAGAGAAGTAGTTGGAGAACTCCCACTCCTCGAGTTCCAACTCGATACCGACGTCGCGGAAGTAGACCTCTAGGGCCTGCATGAAGTCAGCCGACTCCGGGAAGCCGAAGACGTTCATCAGAATGCCGCGAACCTTGAAACCGTCGGGGTAGCCGGCTTCCGCGAGAAGCTCCCTGGCCCGGTCCGGGTCGTAGCCATAGTGCTCATCGTACTCTTCAAGCCAGCGAGTGTCCCAACCCGGCAGGCTCTCGTAGAAGCCGATCTGCGGGCTGGTGGAAACGCGACCACTGAACAGGGTGCTCTTGATGGTCTCCTTATCGATGGCCCGGTTCATGGCTTCCCGGACCTTGATGTCGGTATAGGGAAAGTCGGTCGCGAAGGGCGGATCGAAGCTGCCCTCTTCCACGGCGTGCAGACCCTGGAATATGCCATTCAACTGGTTGCCTGGGAAGTTGCTCTGGATAACCTTCATGCCATGGTCGGCCACAGCGGCATCGGCCAGGTCACGGGTCAACTCGGTGAGGTGGATTTCGCCGCTGATCAGGCCAGCGTTTCGGGATGCGACCTCGCGAATCCAGCGGAGATCGACCTTCTCGAAGCTGGGGGCGGCCAGACCGTCCTTGCCGCCTCGCCGCCAGTGGTCATCGAGGCGTTCGTAGGTCACGTTGACGCCGAATTCGCGACCGGTGTAGCGGTAGGGCCCGGTGCCGACCATGTCATCTTCATAGGCAGCATCGCCGTCAGGCTGGCCATCTCCGTTGTTGTCCGCTGATCCGCCAGCGTCGTCGTACAGGGCCTTGCTCGTCATCAGACCGCCACCGCTGGGCGCGATGTAAAAGAGGTAGTCGGGGTTCGGGTTCTTCAACTTGAGGGTAATCTCGTAGTCGCTGATCTTGGTGGAAGCGTCGAGGTCGATCTCCCGCCAGTCAGTGGCATAGGCGAGGATGGCGTCGTCCCGCTGGTACAATTCAACGGTGTGAAAGACGTCATCGGCGGTAAACTCGCCCCAGCCGTCGTGGAACATCACGCCCTCTTCGAGCTGGAAGGTCCATTCAGTGCCGTCGGGGCTGAGCTGCCAGGACTTGGCCAACTCGGGAACCCAGATGTTGGTGGTGGGGTCAATATCCACCAGAACTTCCATGACCAGGTCCATCTGCTGGTGGTGGTCGACCGTGCCGGCCCAAGGCAGGTTGGTCTCACCGGCGGACGGGTCGACGGAGATAACGAGGGTTTCCACCTTGGCCTCGGCAGCCATCATAGCCGGGGCTTCAGTGGGTACCGCGGTCGGGGCAGCGGCCCCTGCGGGTGTTGGGGTGGCTCTAAATGCACCGGTAGCCGTGGTAGGAGTGGGTTGCGGGCCAGAAGGGACGGCAGTCGGTGCCGCGGCAGGCGCAGCCGTGGGAGCTGCTGCCGGCGCGGTTGTAGCGGCCGGAGCGGCCGGTGCCTCGGTTGCATCATCACCACCGCATGCAACTCCAACGAGAGCCAGCGCCATCAGCGCCACAATCAGCAACAATATGTTCCGATATCTAAAAGGAAGCATCGCAGACCCCTAGTTAAAAATATATGCCGAGTCCCTTGCCTGTATGCAATTCGGTGCGCGGAATCTAGCAAAGCGAGAGCAGTATTGTCAACATTCTGGCAGACAAAAGACCGGGTTTTGCCGAGTGGTTGTCATATACATATATGTTTCTACAACAATCGCACGAATTCGACGTGCCGACCGGCGGCAGTGCGGCTGGGCTTTTCACCACAGAGAGCGCAGAGAGCACGGAGAGCTTTTGGGCGATGGCGGTCAATTTTTCGCACTCGCCAGTTACTTCTCTCCTGAGGGCGGGGAGTTAATCCGCCCAAAATTCAAGTTGTCCGGCCAAAAGCGGACACTTCCGGACATTGGGGCGTTATGCCGGGCGACAGATGGCATCCTTAATTTGATAGAGCTCCGTATGACGGGGCCTCGGAGGATTGGGTGTTGAATCCCATAAATCAATGCTAGCTAGGCGGTACAAAACCTGGCAAGGGGCGAATGTCATCAAATCGGGGCGATGGACGCTTAACCAAAGAGAGCACAGAGGACGCGGAGTTTTCGGGGATGAATCCCGGTGGGAGCGTGAGGTTCAGGGGCGAGGTTCGGTAGCGTGCATGGCGGCGAGGCCCTGGGTGAGGCCGGGGTGGGGGAGTTGCAGGCGTTGCATGGTGGCGGTGGAGTCGAGGCCGAGGCGGTCGGGGTGCGGGGAGACGTCTTCAGCGGGAAGGATGAGAGAAGCGTCGAGGCTGAAGTGTTGGGCGATGGAGAGGGCGAAGTCGTGCATGCTGATCCAGTCGCTGCCGGCGATGTGGTGGACGCCGGGGTGGTGGTTTTCGGCGAGGGCGGCAATACCGTCGACGAGGTGCTCGACGTAGACTGGGGTGCGGAGGACCTGGGTGGAGGCGCGGTATGGCTGACCGGTGCGGAGGCGGTCGACGAGCATGGGGACGAAGTTGCGGCCGCCGGGAGAGGGCCAGCCGTAGACGATGCTGGTTCGGACGACCGCGGAGCCGGGGGCGAGGTCGGCGACGGCCTGCTCGGCCTGCCACTTGGTGCGGCCGTAGCGGGTCGTCGGGGCGGGCTGGTCGTCCTGGCGGTAGAAGCCGTGAACGCCGTCGAAGACGTACTCGGTGGATACGAAGACTAGCCTGGCATCGCGCTGCTGGCAGAGGCGGGCGATGGCTGCGGTGGCGTCGACGTTGACGGCGGTGGCGGCTTCGGGCTGGCGTTCGGCGGTGGCGACGTCGGCCATGGCGGCGAGGTGTACGACGACGTCAGGTGCGGGGGCGCGGAAAAGGGGCTCGAGGGCGGAATCGTCGGTGAGCTGGAGCTGATGCCAGGAGCCGCGGCCTGGCTCGGGCGGGCGAGAGCGGTAGGTGGCGGTGATGTCGTGGCCGTGGACGGCAGATAGTCGGCGGACGAGGTAGCGTCCGATGAAGCCGCTGGCGCCTATGACCAGGATGCGCATTCTTTTCACCACAGAGCTCACGGAGAGCACAGAGGGGTCTTTTAATGCGGGTACGCAGAGGTCTTGATTTGGCCCTCCGCCCCGGAGCTCGTAGAGGGCTGAGAGCACGGAGTCTATTGTTTTCCTTATGTTGAGTCGTCGGGGCTTCGCCTTCCCCTCCCATGGCTCTGGGAGGGGAGAGGGCGCCGGTCTGGGTCAGCGGGAGCCAGCGGAGCGGCCGCCGTCTACCATGTAGACGCCGCCGGTGCAGAAGCTGCTGTCGTCGCTGGCGAGGAAGAGCATCATGCGGGCGACTTCGGTGGGGTCGCCGTAGCGTTCGAGTGGTATGCGGGTGGCGAAGGCCTGCTTGGCGACCTCGACGGTGGCGCTGGCGTCGTCGAGGGCGGCGACGCGCATCTCCTCGATGGAGCGCATCATGCGGGTCTCGATGGGAGACGGATTGACGGTGTTGACGCGGATGCCGTCGGGAGCGCCCTCGAGGGCGGCGGTGCGCATGAGGCCAATGACGGCGTGCTTGCTGGTGGTGTAGGCGGACATTTCGGGGGTGCCGCCGATGCCGGCGGTGGAGGAGGTGATGACGATGCTGCCGCCGCCGCGCTGACGCATGGCGGGGACGGCGTGCTTGATGCCGAGCCAGACGCCGCGGACGTTGACGGCCATGACGCGGTCGAAGACGTCGACGGGGTATTCGGGAATCGGGGCCAGGTTGCCCTCGATACCGGCGTTGGCGAGGAGGACGTCGACGCCACCCCAGCGCTCGACTGCTGCGCCGATGTAGGCCTGGGTCTGGTCGGGGTCTGTTACGTCGGCGGCGGTGAAGCTGGCCTTGTCTTCGCCGATGGACGAGGCCAGTTCGCGGAGGGCCGACTCGTTGAGGTCGACGAGGGCGACGCGAGCGCCTTCGGCGGCGAATAGGCGGGAGGCGGCCTGGCCGATGCCGCCGGTCGCGCCGGTGATGACGGCGACTTTTCCTTCCAATCGAGGCATTTTCGTATCTCCTTCCGTTGCTGGTGTTGTCCCGTAAGCGTGGGGAGTTTGTATCACCTGCCGCTGGTGTCGGCAAGGGTGAGGGTTAAACGCAGGGGACGCGGAGTTTCTCCTTATATGGTGATAGTTGGACAGGATGGGCATTTGATTGCTGGGGGTCAATCGAGGAGGTTCATGGCGGCGAGCATGAAGGCGTATTCCTCGGCGACCTCGTAGAGGCGGTCGTAGCGACCGGAGCGGCCGCCGTGGCCTGCGCCCATGTTGGTCTTAAGGAGCAGGGGGTTGGAGTCGGTCTTGAGGGTGCGAATCTTGGCGACGTACTTGGCGGGCTCCCAATAGGTGACTCGGGGGTCGTTGAGGCCGGCGGTCACAAGGATGGGTGGGTAGTCGCGCTGGGCGAGCTGGTCGTAGGGGGAGTAGGAGCGGATGCAGTCGAAGGCGTCCTTGTCCTCGATGGGGTTGCCCCACTCGGGCCACTCGATGGGCGTGAGAGGGAGGGTGTCGTCGAGCATCGTGTTTAGGGCGTCGACGAAGGGGACGTGGGCGGCGACGGCACCCCAGAGCTCGGGGGCCTGGTTGACGACAGCGCCCATGAGCTGTCCGCCGGCGCTGCCACCGGCGATGGCGATGCGGCCCTCGGCGGTGTAGCCCTCGCGGACGAGGTGTCGGGCGACGTCGACAAAGTCGTTGAAAGTGTTGGCGCGACGGTCGAGCTTGCCGGCCTCATACCAGTGGTAGCCGAGGTCGTCGCCGCCACGGATGTGGGCGATGGCGAAGATGAAGCCGCGGTCGAGCAGAGACAGGCGAGTGGTGGAGAAGGACGGGGGGAAGGCCAGCCCGTAAGCGCCGTAGCCGTAGAGGTAGAGAGGAGTCGTGCCGTCGACGGGGGTGTCACGACGACGAACGAGGGAGACGGGCACCTGAGCGCCGTCGCGGGCGGTGGCGATGAGTCGGTCGGTGGTGTATTCGGTGGCGTGGTAGCCGCTGGGGACCTGCTGCACCTTGCGGACCTCGAGGTCGGCGGCTTCGACGTGGTAGTCGAAGACGGTGGAGGGGGTGACCATGGAGCTGTATTCGAGGCGGAGTGTGCCAGTGTCATATTCGGGGTTGGTGTCGAGGCCAGCGGTGTAAGCGGACTCGGGGAAGTCGACGTAGGTGGACTGGCCAGCGCGGTCGATGAGGCGGACGTGGTCGAGTCCGTCGATGCGCTCCTCGACGGCGATGAAGGCGTCGAAGGACTTGAAGGCGCGGATGTAGTGTTCGTCCGATGCGTCGACGAGGGGCTGCCAGGCGGGTTCGGTGGGGTCGTCGGCGGGGGCGACGGCGAGGCGGGTGTTCTTGTGGGTGTCGTTGGTGCGGATGACGAAGCGGTCGCCCTGGTGGTCGACGGAGTACTCGTGGCCGGTGCGACGGGGGGAGACCAAGAGGGGCGCGGCGGCCGGGTCGGTAGCGGGGATGAGGCGGACCTCGGAGGTGACGTGGTCGCCTGCGCCGATGAGGATGTAGCGGCGGGATGTGGTTAGGGAGAGGCCGACGAAGAAGCCGGGGTCGGACTCTTCGTAGACGACGGGGTCGTCGGCGACGGGTTGGCCGAGGACGTGGCGGCGGACCTGCCAGGGGCGCCAGTTTTCGTCGACGAGGGTGTAGAAGAAGGAGGCGTCGTCAGCGGCCCAGACGGCTGTGCCGATTGTGCCTTCGATTTCGTCAGGGAGCATATCGCCGGAGTTGAGGTCCCTGACGACCATGCGGAAACGCTCGGAGCCGTCGGTGTCGGCGCTGTAGGCGAGGAGGGAGGCGGCGTTGCTAACGGACAGCGAGCCGAGGCGGAAGTACTCGACGTCGGAGGCGAGGGCGGGTTCGTCGAGGATGGTCTGCGCGTCGGCGGTGGGGGCCTCGCGGGCGTCTGGGCCGGCGTCGGGGCCGGCGGCGGGCCAGCGCTTCCAGAAGCGGTACTGGCTGCCTTCCTGGAAGCTCCACTGGTAGTACCAGTCGCCGCGACGCCAGGGGACGCTGGAGAGGTCGGGCTGCTGGCGGGCCTTGATTTCCTCGAAGATGGTGTCGATGAGGGCTTGGTGGGGAGCCATGGAGGCTTCGAAGAAGTCGTTCTCGGCGGTGAGGTAGGCGAGAATTTCGGCATCCTGCACGTTGGGGTATCCGGGGTCGCGGAGCCAGTGCCACGGGTCGTCGATGGTGACGCCGTGGTGGGTTACGCTGTGGGGTCGCTGGTCGGCGACCGGAGGTACGGGGGACGGCTCGGGGTTGGCGGGCATTGCTGGCTCCTCTGTCGGGCGTTGGGTGAACGAGCGGTTGTACCTCTCGTTGTGGATATGCTAACGCATTTGTGTTGGGGTTTGCCTTTCTTTCCCAATGCCCAAGACCCCAACCCAACCCTTCCCATGAAGGGGAGGGAATCTGCTTTTTTCGTCGAGGAAGGGGACTATTGCATGTTCCGGGCGGATGGGATGGGGGAGAATCCCATGCCATTGAAGGGGTGCGAGTCGGGGCTTCGGTCTCATTATCAGAGGGGCCTCGCGTAGCAGTGTCCAATTGTGTCAAGTTGTGTACAAAACCCGATCATTTTGGTCCTTAATTGAGACAGGCTCAATCGGGCGGTTCAGGGTGCCAAACGGGCGGTTCGGGATGTTCTTTTCAAGAACAATTGTACGACTGGAGACCCTGCACAGCAAGAGGGAGACATCAGCGGGCATGGGTATTGCGAAGTCGCCATCCCGCACGGCCGGCGGTAAGTCCGTCGGCAGGGATTATCTTGTCTCGACCTAGTTTGATATTGAGACTTCACCCTCACCTCTTTGGCTAGTTCAAAACAGGCCCAGCCCGCCTCCTCCGGGGAGAGGGGGTGTTATTTCTGAATGCGATAGCGCAGGGAAGCAGGGTTGGGGATGTTGACAAGGGGGGTTGCGGGCCGTAGGGTGGGCGGTGGAAACAGAATAGCGCGCGGTGCCGCCCCGCCCGGGATTTTGGGCAGGGGGAGAATAGGGAAGCCGGTGAGATTCCGGCACGGGCCCGCCACTGTGAGTGGGGAGTCCTCTGGCACGGGAGACCTGCCACTGCCCGGCAAGGGGCGGGAAGGCGCCAGAGGGCAACGATCCATGAGTCAGGAGACCTGCCGCGCATTGTCCGGCCGCTTCGAGGATTGAGCGGGCAGGGTTCTGCGCTTTCGGCGCCCCGTCCTGAAGCTGGACGGGGCTTTTTGTTTGGGTGAATGGGACCACGCGGAGGTGCGCAGGATGTCGAAGGCGGGGTTTTCTCCGGAAGAGCGGCGGGGGCTGTATCGGGCGATATACGAAAGGAGGGACATACGGTCGTTTCGGGAGGAGGAGGTGCCGCCGGAGACGCTGGCGCGGATCCTCAGGGCAGCGCACCACGGGCCGTCGGTGGGGTTCATGCAGCCATGGGACTTCATACTGGTGCGGGATGGCGAGAGGCGAGCGCGGGTGAAGGAACTTTTCGAGCGGGAGAGGCTTGCGGCGGCGCAGTTCTTCGATGGGTCTCGGAAGGAGCAGTACCTGTCGCTGAAGCTGGAAGGAATCATGGAGGCACCGGTCAACCTTTGCGTTACATGCGACCCGACTCGTGGAGAGGAGGTGCTGGGGCGGAACTCGATGCCGGAGACGGACGTGTACTCGACGTGCTGCGCGGTGCAGAACCTGTGGCTGGCGGCGAGGGCGGAAGGGGTTGGCGTGGGCTGGGTGAGCATCCTGAAACTGCCGCAGCTGAGGCGGATACTGGGGATTCCGCCGCACATCGTGCCGGTGGCGTACCTGTGCCTGGGGTACCCGACGGAGTTCGCAGCGGAGCCGTTGCTGCAGACGAAGGGATGGAGGAAGCGTCTGCCGGTGCAAGAGCTGGTGCACTATGACGGATGGGGCGAGCGGGAATCCACGGGGGAGTGGGACGAGGTGGGGAAGGCGCTTGAGGCGTGCGAGGGCGCAGGACAACCGGAGAGGATGTGATTGTACCGGCAAGGCAGGGGGCATAAAGGGGTGGAGTTGCGCGTTAGCGGCGACTTACTGGACAGGAGTTGGTGCCGTTTGCTATCGCGGCGACTTGCTGGATAGGAGTTGGTGCCGTTTGCTCTCGCGGCGACTTGCTGGATAGGAGTTGGTGCCGTTTGCTTTAGCAGGATTTGATGACAGGGCCAGTCTTTGAATTGCGGAGAATTAAGAGGGCCGTGCGATGTGCAAGGCTGTTATCGGGGCTACTGAGATCCCGCCCTTCTCGGCCTAGATGCTGGGAAAGCTAACGGGACCTGGGAGTTTGATTCGAATGCAGAGACTGGGCTTTGCGCTCCGGCGTGCGGCAGCCTTCGGATTGATCTGGGGCTGGCGGTACATCGGGGCGGCGAAGGTGGGAGTCGAAGCGCGTAACGTCGCGGGCTTGGATTCACGTGGCTACGGGAATTCGGACATCAGTCGACTCGCCATAAATATTGAAGAGCTATAGCGAAAGCCAAGGGGCTGTCGGATTGCGAGGAGCCGGAATCAAGGGGAGGCAACTGGAGCCATTGCACTGAATGTCGAAGCAGGGGAGCCAGTGCCGTGAAACGGACAGGCTTGCCTTACCTCAGCGGACGGCGGATGCACAACGTGAATCCGTTGCGTGTTTACGGTCCTGTAGCGGCGCGGGGAAAGGACATTTACGGGGATAGGGGTACTGAAAGAGGGATGCTGGCCCCGGGTGGTGGACCCGGCGAACGACAATAGGGAAAGGTGTGCAATCCACATCAAGGGAAAATGTTCAGTCGTGGCTGGATTTCCAATCAACTGCGGCAATTGCCCATGCGTTCATTGCACAGACCCTTAGGGGTTTGTTCAGTCTTCTCCTTCGTCTCTGCACATTTTGTTGGACAAAGCTTGCGGAGGAGCGCACATCGTTGATGAAATCCAAATTGCATGTACACCACAGGCGTGGAGCCGTGCGTACATACATGGCTGACCTGTACACGCCGCTGCAAGTCCAAAAGTGAACAGACTTATGGGGCTCAGAGACGTACTTTCCAGGCGGTAAAGGCCGCCGGTTTCGCTGTTCGCAGTCCAAACCGGAAGAAGCAGGGAACCTTCCCCCGGGAAACCGGACGCGGAAAACCTGATGCGTGGCATTTCGCCATTGGTCCACCTTGCGAAAGCGCATGAGCCGTCCAGACCGGGAAACCTGAGCCACCGGCCAAGCCACACCCCGGACCTTCACGCGGAGCGCACCCCTGACATTGAGGCGAGGCTATGGCTTTTCTCTTTCCGCGAGTGTTTCTGGTTTCGGTGATGCTGGTTGTCATTGGAGTGGCGGCGTCTTCGTCGCTGGTCCCGTATGTACATACAGGATGGGAGACAGGGATTGCGGCGGCGGCCCAATTTGAGCCGCAGGGGACTGCCGACGTGGGGTCAAATGGCGTGGAGGTGCTGGCAGGCGCTGCCAGGGACTCCGCCGACGAAGCAGCCTCGATGCCGCTGGCCGGCGACAAGGGCAGGATACTGGTGGACAACTACGGAAACACGACATCAGCCAGCACGGGAGCGATCTTCGACGATGCACAGGGATTCACGACAGGCGATGGATGGTATCGTCTGACGGGGGTGGAATTGGCCTCCACTAATGCGGCCGATGAGGCGGAAGTTTCCGTGTTCATCAGCGAACCCGACGGGTCAGGGCAGCCAGGAACCACGCTGTACACACTCGATGCACCGTCGAATCTGGTCGGAAGGCCCTTTTTCACTGCGCCAGAAGATGCCTTACTTGATCCGAACACAAGCTACTTAGTCCGGATAGACGTCACCGCCGGGTCGGTAAGCTGGGAGTTCACCACCGACAAGACCGAAACAGAGCAGGGACTTTCCGGTTGGAGTTTCGAGGACCAATTCTGGGTCAGCTCAGGCCCCGTGCAGGGAATCGATTGGGCGGCAGACCCCAGCAAGGTGTTTGCCCTCACCATCTGGGGGAAAGAACTCGAAGATGATTTCGGAGAGGACTCATTCAGCGCGGGATACCTGACATTCAGCAGGTTCACCGGCACGTCGCCTACTGTGCAGGGGCTGATTAACGACGCGAGTGACACGGATTGGTTCAATACTTCGCTCGACTTCGACTACGGCGGGAGATACAGGATAGACGTCATGCCCGTTTCGCTCACCAATGACGACGACATAGGGGTGCGGGCGTTCTATCTGAACAATCCACACCTCAACTCGGGGGTCGTGAATGTGGAGGTTGAGTCGGTCACGGACCCGCCTGAGGGTTACGTTTCGTGGCATTTCGTGGCAGGCCGCAACTACGGCCCCTTCGTCGAGGTTTCCGCGGACAACGGGACGGTGGGGGAGTACGCGATACGAGTGGTGTACGACCCTGACAGGATCTGGACTGGGACGGAGGTGGTTCGAGGTGACCTATACCACGACGATACGACGTGGGCCACCATAACGGTGGACGATATGGAAACGGACATGGGCGTTTACCACTATTACGAGGACCACGACTGGTTTGCGGTGGAACTGGAGGAGGATTCCAATTATCTCTTCCAGGCAATAGCAGCCGGGGCCTACAGTTCCTACATTCAACCAGCGATACGGCTATACGACAGCGGCGGCACCGAGCTGGAATCGGACCACATCAGCCATGGGGACGAGACCAGCACCTCGGTTTCCATAGTGTATCGAGTGGACACCGGCGAGGACGGAACATACTACATAGATGTGACCAACGCGGTGATGTGGGACGACACCGACAAGATGGACAAATTGGGGATCACCGAACCGATTGAGATATTCTCACCATTCATCGGCACACGCTACTTCGTGCTTGCGTCATCAATCGGGGGCAGAAGAAGCCTAAGAGGGGTACCGCGCAACGTCCATCCACGGATATTGAACCGGCCTTCCGCCACATTCGTGGAGAACACAGCGGTTCAGGAGTTCATCAAGGCGACGGATTCAGACGGACAGGACTCGGTGACCGGATATGAGATCACGGGAGGGGCTGACGAGGACCTGTTCACCATCAGCAGCGAGGGAGTGCTGGAGCTGCCTTTCATTCCGGACTACGAGGCACCCGTCGACGAGAACAGGGACAACGTGTATGAAGTGCAGGTGCGGGTTACCAGTGGCGCCGGGGACAGGGAACTCACTGACACGGTCGACTTCCGCATCACGATAACGGACGACGACACCGAGCCAGAGACGGTGCTGGTGTCTAACACCGGTCAGGCGGTCAAGGGGAATGCGACAGTAAACAATTCCGATTCGGCCATACGCATATCCACTGGCGCGAACTCGGAAGGGTACGTCATCCACAGCGTTGCGCTGGAATTTGCGGAGGCGCTGGCAGACCCGTCCGGCGTCAAGGTGTCGCTGTGGTCGAACCACAGGCCCGGAAGGTGGGACAGACCCAAGGCCGAAATCTTTGCCTTTACCAATCCGTCAAGCATCGAGGCAAGGCTCACGGAGTTCACCGCGCCTGAGGATACGGCGGTGGATGCGAACACGAGTTACTGGATCATGATCGAGAGGACCGGGAACACGGCAATCAGGTTTGCGAAAACACCATCGGACTCGGAAGATTCCATTTCGGCGGCGGGCTGGAACATCGGCAGCCTCAAGTTTCACCGGCCCCGAAATATGAACGGTCGATGGACCAATAACAGGGTAAAGAGTGACAAGGACCAAGTGATGCTGAGGGTAATCGGGTACGAGAAGAGTGGCGAGTAGCTCAGCCAGCCAGAGGGATGCTGGCCCCGGGTGGTGGACCCGGCGAACGACAATAGGGAAGGGTGTGCAATCCACATCAAGGGAAAATGTTCAATCGTGGCTGGATTTCCAATCAACTGCGGCAATTGCCCATGCGTTCATTGCACAGACCCTTAGGGGTTTGTTCAGTCTTCTCCTTCGTCTCTGCACATTTTGTCGGACAAAGCTTGCGGAAGGGCGCACATCGTTGATGAAATCCAAGTTGCATGTACACCACAGGCGTGGAGCCGTGCGTACATACATGGCTGACCTGTACACGCCGCTGCAAGTCCAAAAGTGAACAGACTTATGGGGCTCAGCGACGTACTTTCCAGGCGGTAAAGGCCGCCGGTATCGCTGTTCGCAGTCCAAACCGGAAGAAGCAGGGAACCTTTCCCCGGGAAACCGGACGCGGGGAAACCGGACGCGGAAAACCTGATGCGTCGCATTTCGCCATTAGTCCACCTTGCGAAAGCGCATGAGCCGTCCAGACCGGGAAACCTGAGCCACCGGCCAAGCCACACCCCGGGCCTTCACGTGGGGTGTACCCCTGACATTGAGGCGAGGCGATGGTTTTTCTCTTTCCGCGGGTGTTTCTGATTTCGGTGATGCTGGTAGCTATTGGAGTGGCGGCGGCTTCGTCCTTGGTCCCGTATGGGCATATAGGAAGTGAGACAGGGATTGCGGCGGCGGCGCAATTTGAGCCGCATGGGACTGCAGGCGTGGGGTCAAATAGCGTGGAGGTGCTGGCAGGCGCTGCCAGGGACTCCGCCGACGGAGCATCGTCGATGCCACAGGCCGACGACAAGGGCAGGATACTGGTAGACAACCACATTAGTGTCAACAACTTAAGCATCGGCGAAACATTCCTTGACGCACAGGGTTTTACGACCGGTCCGGCGTCCTACCGGCTGACGGGAGTCGAGATGACGATTCAGGGTGCCTCTACAGACGCCGAGATCAGTCTCGCAATAAGCCAATCCACCAGCAACGGACGTCCCGGCTCCGTTCTGTATGAGCTCGAACCCCCGTCGAACCTGGCGGACAGGGTATTATTTTCCGCACCGGAATATGCGTTCCTTGCTCCGAACAGCAGCTACATGGTCCGCATAGACGTGACAGCCGGATCGGTAACATTCGAGACAACCGCAAGTACCGACGAGAGCGACCTGGGTCTCTCCGGGTGGAGCATCACTGATAATGTCTGGACCAGTTCCGGTCCCTTGCAGGGACTGAACTGGGATGCGGAGACCTCGTTCCTGTACGCGATCACGGTGAAGGGGAAGGAGGTATCTGACAAATTCGGAGAGAACTCATTCACGTCAGGCTACCTGGCGTTCAGCAGGTACAACGGCGAGTCGCCGACAATTAACGGGATCATAAATGACGCGACGGACACGGACTGGTTCGATACTTCGCTCGCCTTTGACGCCGGCGGGAGATACAGGATCGACGTCATGCCCCTTTCGCTCAGCAATGACGACGACATAGGGGTGCGGGCGTTCTATCTGGACAATCGTCACCTCAGCTCAGGGGTCGTGGAGGTGGACGTTGAATCAGTTGCAAGCCCACCCACCGGGTACGTTTCGTGGTACTTCGAGCCAGGACGCAACTACGGCCCTTTCATCGAGGTTTACGCGGACAACGGGACCACGGGGTATTACGCGATACGAGTGGTGTACGACCCTGACAGGAACTGGACTGGGACGGAGGTGGTTCGAGGGGACCTTTACCACGACGACACGACGTGGGCGACCCTAACGGTGGACGGTACGGAAACGGACATGGGGGTCTACCACTATTACGAGGACCACGACTGGTTTGCGGTGGAACTGGAGGAGGATTCCAATTATCTCTTCCTCGCAGAAGCAGCCGGGGCCTACAGTTCCTATATTCACCCGGCTATACGGCTATACGACAGCGGCGGCATCGAACTGGAATCGGACCACATCAGCCACGGGGACGAGTCCAGTACTTCGGTTTCCATAGTGTATCGAGTGGGCACCGGGGAAGACGGGACATACTACATTGATGTGACGAATGCGGTGATGTGGGACGACACCGACAAGATGGACAATGTGGGGATCACCGAACCAATTGAGCTATTCTCCCCTTTCCTCGACACACGGTACTACGTGCTTGCAACTTCCATCGGGGGCAGAAGAAGCATCCGGGGGGTACCGCGCAACGTCCATCCACGGATATTGAACCGGCCCTCCGCCACATTCGTGGAGAACACATCAGTGCAGGAGTTCATCAAGGCGTTGGACTCAGACGGACAGGACTCGGTCACCGGATATGAGATAACCGGAGAGGTTGACGAGGGCCTGTTCACCATCAGCAGCGAGGGAGTGTTGGAGCTGCCTTTCCTTCCAGACTTCGAGGCACCCGTCGACGAGAACAGGGACAACGTGTATGAAGTGCAGGTGAGGGTCACCAGCGGCGCCGGGGACAGGGAACTCACTGACACGGTCGACTTCAGAATCAGGATAACGGACGACGATACCGAGCCGGAGACGGTGCTGGTGTCTAACATCGGACAGACGGTCAAGGGGAATGCGACAGTAAACAATTCCGATTCGGCCATACGCATATCCACTGGCGCGAACTCGGAGGGATACGTCATCCACGGCGTTGCGCTGGAATTTGCTGAGGCGCTGGCAGACCCGTCCGGCGTCAAGGTGTCGCTGTGGTCGAACCACAGGCCCGGAAGGTGGGACAGACCCGAGACCGAAATCTTTGCGTTTACCAATCCGTCAAGCATCGAAGCGAGGCTGACAGAGTTCACCGCGCCGGCGGACACGGTGGTGGAGGCGGACACCAGATACTGGATCATGATAGAGAGGACCGGGGACACGGCAATCAGGTTTGCGGAAACGGCATCTGACTCGGAAGATTCCATTTCAGAGGCGGGCTGGAACATCGGAAGCCTCAGGTTTCATCGGCCGCGCAACATCGACGGAAAGTGGGGCTATCGCAGAGTCGACGACGACAAGGACCAAGTGATGCTGAGGGTAATCGGGTACGAGAAGAGTGGCGAGTAGCTCAGCCAGCCGGAAGGATGCCGAAGCGGGCGACCGGCGGGTTAGCTAATCGATTTCCTCGAAGCTGGCAAGGATGTCGACGCGCTGCTTCCTGTAGAAGTCCTCGTCTTTTTCGCAGACGCCGGCGGAGATTATGAAGCCATGGTCGCGGACCGGGTAGAACCGGGAGCGGAAGATATGCTCTATGACTTGGTATATGCAGTCGTTGGAAGTAGGCTGCCACAGGTATTCGAGGTGGATGTAGTTGCGGAGGCCGACGGTCTCGCCGCGGGTGAAGCCGGGCTCGAAGAAGGCGTAGTTCGGAGCAGCGGCCAGCAGTTCCTGACGGTGGCGCTCGAAGAAGACTGCGGTGGACTCGCCTGAGGCGAAGTCCTTCGTGCGGATGTCGAGGAAGGGGCGGCCACCGGCAGATGCGCCACTGGTGAATCTCCAACGGTCGTTGACGTCGATTGAGTACTTCAGGCTGCCGTCCTCGTGCTTGCGCCAGCTCAAGACAGGGGTAGCGGTCGGGCGAGGGGTGGGCGTGAGGGTAGGCCTGGGGGTTGAGGTGGGGCGCGGGGTGGATGTCGGACTCCGGGTGGGAGCCGGTCGGGGCGTGAAAGTGGGCGCCGGGACGGGCGTCGGTGTCGCGGTGGGTTCGGGCGTTGGCGTGGGTTCCGGAGTGCTGGTGGGCTCGAGCGTAGGGGTTGGCACAGGGGCTGCGGTAGGCGCTGGCGTGGCGGTCGGGGACGGGGTGACGGTCGGCGATGGGGTGGCCTCCGCTGCCACCTGGGGCGCAGCGGGGGGCTGGCAAGCGGGTTCGCCGGGGGTGACGAGGCTGCCCAGCTGGTCCCTCACGTCGTTGATGGGGACGGCAAAGCTGATGCCGGCGACAGGCCTGCCGCTCTCGGTGCTTTCGACGCGGAAACTGATGACGCCGATGGCGAAGCCGCAGCTGTCGAGGAGGGGGCCGCCGCTGTTGCCCGGGTTGAGGGGTGCGTCGGTCTGGAGGAGGCCATCACGCCAGGCGGAGATGATGCCGCGGGTGATGGACGGATCGTCGCCTAGCTCCGCACCAAGGGGGAAGCCGATAGCCACGACGTCTACGCCAGCCTGAATTTCGTCGGAGTCTCCGATGGCGATGGGTTGGAAGTCGATGGCGGCGGAGACTTCGAGGTAAGCCAAGTCGAGGGTGTCGTGGAAGCCGGTCAACCTGGCAGGGAACTGGCTGCCGGTTGAGACGTTGACGCGAATAACGCTGGCGTCCTCGACGACGTGTCGGTTGGTCACGACGAGGCCGTCCTCGTTGACGACGAAGCCGGAGCCGCTGCCCTCATCGGTGAGGACCTGGACGATGCTGGGGATGGCGTTCTGCATCACGTCGGCCGTTGACGGCAGGACTGGGGGTACGATGGCCGGCACGGCTGCAGGGCCACGCGAGGCGGCGGCAGGAGGACTCGTACCCTGGGGGAGAGGGAAAGTGGCGGTGGGTTGGACGGGTACTCTCGTGGGAGCCGCGACCTGGGCGGGGTCGGTGCCGTCGAAGAGACCGGCGAACAGCAGTACCAAGGCGACCGGGACGACGATCAAGACTGCAACTACGATGAAGGCACGGGGCTTGTTGGCGGCGGCCCAAGCGGCAATGCCTGATGGGGCAGGCCGAGATTGGGGTGGCGCAGGCCGTGGCGGCGGCGGGCTGGGCTGCGGAGGCTGCGCTGGCCGTGCGGCGGGTGGCGGGGTGGGTTGACCCGCAGGGGGACGAGGAGATGGGGGAGTGGGTTGCGGAGGCTGGCCCGCCGGAGGGCGGGGAGACGGGGGAGTGGGCTGCGCCGCGGGAGGTTGCGGGGTAGGAGGTTGCGGGGGCGCAGGCTGAGCCGGGCTGGCGGCAGGGCTCGTGGCCGCTCCGCAGTACGAGCAGAACTTATGGGCGTCGGGGATTACGTGCCGACAGCTAGAACAGATCATGCCTTACTGTCGGCTCAACTATTTCTTGAGCCCGCACTCGTGGCAGTGAACGGCGTTGGAGGGGATCTGGGTGCCGCAACCACGGCAGAAGGCGCGGCTCTGATGCAGCGCGGCAGTGCAGGAATGATTTTCGCAGAATATGAGCTCGGCGAGGCTGGCGCGGCCGCAGGAAGGGCAGGTGAGTGTGGCCACCGGGCCGGGGGTCGGAGCAGCAGGAGGCGCCGCCGGAGTTGGCTGCGGGGAAGTTGACGGGGCAGCGGGAGCGGCGCCCGGGGGGACGATGCCCTGCAGGAGGTCTCGGTAGGCGGAGCCGGTGGGCGTCTGGGGGCCGGCGGCGGGCGCGGCAGGGGTGGCTGGCGCCGCCGGGGGCGATGCGTTCGCGGATTGCGCTTGTCGGGGAGCAGGGGCAAGGTCGATAAGGTCCTTGAGTTCGGGCACGCGGTCGACATCGACGTTGCAAAGCCGCTCTAACTCCGCGGTGAGGTGGCGGACAGTTTCGTCGGGGTTGTTGTTCTTCAGGATGCGGAAGCACTCGGAGTTGAGAGGGTCGGCGTAGTCGGCCTTGGTGAAGATCAGGTTGTCGTCGTTGTAGAACTTGTTGAAGAGGCCGGGGTCGGCGGCGATGGCCATCAGGCTTACGTAGATGACGAGGGCGGGGAAGTGATCGATGTGCTCGTTGTAGTGCCTTGAGGTCTTTTGGGGGTGCTGGAAGTTCTGGTGGCCGTTCTCAGGGCTGTTCTGCCCGGCGTAATCGGGGAGGAACATGGCGTCGTAGTCGACGAGGCGGAGGGTGCGGTCGCCCTGGACCATGACGTTGCCGTGCTGGAGGTCGTTGTGGGCGATGCCGAGGCCGCTGATCTCGCTGACGGCACCGCGCCAACGGGCGGCGATGGTCTGCAGGACTTGCGGGTTTGCCAGATTCTGCTCGACGAATTTATCCAGCGCGGCGCCATCAACCCAGTCCATCTTGACCAGAGGATACCAGTTTCCTTCAAAGAGGATTCCCTCCTGAAGGTACTCGAATTCCACGAAGGACTGGGGGAGGGAACTCCTGAGAAAGTTGTGCAACTGAGTGTATCGGTCTTCCTGATCGTTGACGGCACGGGTGAAGACTCGGACGGCGAAGTCGCGGCCGCTGGTGGTGACCCGGTAAACGGCAGCGAAATTGCCCGAGGAAACGACGGGCATTCCGGCACGGCCACCCCTCTCGTAAACCGCGACTTCACCCTGGGTCAACTCCCAGTGGGAGAAGCACCGCCCCGGATGCTGAATAGCCCTACTGAAATCGGAAACACTCGGCCAAGCCATCAGTGATTCACTCTCAAGAGATTTCCTGCGGTTGAAACTTTGGTGAGCGACGGAGAACCGAATTTTGAGTTGGGCACGAGGAGCAGCGAGAAAGGAGAGAGTACATCGTCTAGGACACCGGCACTAGCATGAGGGTGGTGTCGTCGTTCCGCATCTCACGCGCCTGCCGCTTCCGATTGACCCAGTCCTCCCATTCTTCCTGGTTCAGCGAGGCGAGAGTTTCCCAGGGTCTGCCGCCAGATCCGGATTCCTGCAGGAACCAGGCGGCCAGAGCATCCGAGGCCAGGATCGCGGTGTCTCCAGGCCGCAACTCACCCTGGAGCCGCAAGACGCGCCCCCAGAGGCCGCCGTTGTTGGCGGGGTTGCTGCAGATGAGGGACGGCGTATTGTTGAATTGGTCGGGCGAATCCATGGGGAAGGCGAGGTGGAGGCTGTCACCCCGGACGACGAACAGGCAGCAGTCTCCGACGGCCGCGGCGCGCCAGGGGAAGCCGCCAGAAGAGTCGGGAGACAGGTCGATGGCCAGAGCCAACAGGGCAGCGAGGGATCCGGCACGGGTTTTGGCCTGACCATGCCAGGGGAGGCGGTCCCACGGGATGAAGTCACTCCACGCGAGGGCGCAGGAATCCACCCACTCGGTCAGGCCCGGGGCGGATAGCTCCGAGGGATCGAAAGGGTTGGCGACGTAGGAATCTACGAGAATTCTCGCCCAGTTCCTAGCGAAAGCGGACTCACTGGCACCGTCGGTGATAGCTATCCAGGCGGTGTCGGTGCGCACGGAGTAAGAAACCCTCGAGGCATCCTCGCATTCGTCGGGGCTATTTCCGGCCTTGGCTACCTGAAGGACCCTGGGAGGCTGCAGGGGCATAAACGTCTCCCTTCGGCGCTAAGCCAGTTCACCATCATAGGGTATTTCGCCCGGGGCATCGATGGTAGAGGGCCCGCGAGTGCCAATGTCGAGGAATTGGACCAAGGTGACCATATCAGAATTGAAGACGAATCCCCGAGATTCCGGGCCAACTCTCATGTCGAGAGTCTGAGCGAGGTTACGGAAACCCTCGGGGAGCACGGAGGACATTCGGTACAGCGTAACGGCCAGAGCGTCGGGCAGTCCTTCCTCACCTTCGGGGAACTGTACGGGCATTGCCGACACCTCGGACAAATGCACATTCAACATCAGAGCGTTGCCATCACTGGTGCCGAGACCCATTATCTGTTGAGCAAAGGGAACGGGGTCGCCGTCACTGGCGTCACCGTCGGATACATTGATTACTATGGGAGGGTAGGAATCGGGGTGCCGGGTCACCCAATCGGAGATGGCGGAGTAGGCGTACTGAAGAGCGTTGCACATAGGGGTGCCGAATTCGGCGTGGGGCTCAAGCCACACGGGAAATGTGCGGCTCACCTCGATAATCCCGCCTGCGCCGTCGGGCTCCTTCACCTGTCTTTCCGTCGGGACACCGACATCCACCACCTTGCTAATGGAAAGGAAAGGCTGGTCGGGAGTAGTCCCTTCGAAGATGCTGTGGATGATGGGACTGCCGGACCCGTCGGTGTTGTAGCCGATGATGCCGATATCGAAGTAGTCGCGAATGTCCATACCCCTGGAGCAGCGCTGAGACACGGCATCGAGTATCCGATTAATGGCGTCGGCGGCAAGATCTATTTTTCGCCCGGGCTGTCCTCCCAAGGCCTCCTGCATTGAACGTGAACGGTCGAGCAGAAAGAGGAAGCAGCCGGGACTGGAGCGACTTATATCCGCGGAATAGGGCATGTCACTAGCCTCCTTGCCACGTTTCGTCCGAACCGATGTTTGAAGTGACAGATTTTACCATTCATTCACAAACTATTCACGAAAATGCCCTGAATTGAGCCCAAAATGCCAGTAGGAGACAAGGGTCCATTCAGCGAAGGTTTGAAGGGCCGCGAGTGCCGATGTCAAGGAACTGGACCAAGGAGACCAAGTCGGCATTGAACACGCAACAGCGGGAGTGTTCGCTGACGGGCATGCCCAGACTCACGGCATGCTCACGGGAGGCGGGAGGTAGGACCGAGGACATACGAAACATCTGTCGGGCAAGGTTGTCCTGGAGGGCACGTTCATTGTCGGGGTACTGGGAGGGAGCGGAGTTTCTCTCGGAGAGATGGCAGTTGAACATAAGGGCGTTGCCATCGCTGGTGGCGAGGGACATTATCTGCTGAGCAATGGGCTCAGGGTTGCCGTCGCTGGCGTTGCCGTCGCTGATGTTGATGACGATGGGAGGGTAGGAACCGGGATGCTGGGCGATCCAGTCCCGGACGGCAACTTCGGCGAGCCGGAGAGCCTCGCACATGGGCGTCTGGGCGCCGGCGTGAGGGCGAAGCCAGACGGGCATCTTGCGAGGGACTTCGACCGCACCGCCGACGCCGTCGATTTCCCTCACTGTCCGGTCCTCAACCTCGGCGACGTCGACCACCTGTCCGACGGGCAGGAAGGGGTTATTCGCGTCGGTGCCGGGGAAAACGCTGATGATCCTCTCTTCCCAGAAGGGACCGCCTTTCCAGGAGTTGTCCCGCTTGTCGCGCTTACGGACGACTTCTTTTTCGTCGAGGAAGTAGTAGTCCTTGGAGTCGTCGTAGGGGACTTCGAAGGCATGGCCGTAGCCCAAGATGCCGAGTTGGAAGTAGTCGCGGATGTCTGCGCCACGGGAGCAGCGCTGGGCGATATTGTCGAGGACGCGATTCACGGCGTCGGCTGCGGCGTTCATCTTGGGCTGGTCGGGCTGGCCGGCGAGAGGCTGGATCATGGAGGAGGACTGGTCGACTAAGAACAGGAAGCAGCCTGGGTTGGCGCGGTCGATGCTGGCCTCGTAGGGCATGGCCTGAACCTCCTCGAGCTAGCGGTCGCTGGCGGGGCATCTTGTCGACGTCAGACAGGCCGAGTCTGGATGCGAATGAACCGGGCGATGGTCGCGAGTGTGAAGAACTGTGAGCAATGGAGTCAATGTGATTTGTACCACCGGAGGCACCGCAGGGCAAGTGCAGAGGGGGCAAATCGGACTGCGGGGAACGAGGCGGAAATACGCTGAGGCAGAGTTAGGCCGCCCACCGTGTGGTGAGCGGCCATGCCGTGTTTCGGTGTTCGAAAGTTCCGGATAGACCGGACGGGGTTACTGCCCTCCACGGCGGCGACGCCCCGAGGATGGGAAGGCCACAGGAGAGCCGGCTTGTTGGCCTAGTTTTCGACGAGCACCTTCATGTGGCCGGAGATGAAGTCTTCGGCGTCAGACGTGTGGATGATTTCCTGCCAGAAGTTCAGGTCATGGTCATGGGCTCCTGCCGTCAGGGTGATGGTTTGCGGGGTGTCCCAGTCTTCGGAAGTGAAGGTCAGCTCCATGGGACTGGCAGTAACGTGGCCCTCCGGCAACACCGTGAGGGAGACCGTGACGTCCTCAGCAGGCTGGGCGCTCAGCCACATGGTGTAGGTGTTGCTGCCACCATTGGGCACGGTGAGGCTGTGAGTGGCGACCTCCGGCCAAAGGGCCTGGGGGTTATCAGGCTCGGTGGAGTTGTTGGTGGCCTCCTGCCGGGAGAAGGGCTCGAGGGGGTTATCGGCCTCGTCGACCAGCAGACCGGACACGTCGGAGGCGAAGATGTTGTCGTAGGCGACCTCGACCAACTGTCCCGTGGTGACCGGCGTATCAAGGGTGAGGGTCAACCGTGTGTCTGAGACTGAGGCGTCTGTAATGTAAGGGCGGTGGTCTTCCACGAAAATGTCCACAAGGGTCTGCAGGTAGATGCCGACGTCCACTCCGGCGAAGGCGCTGAGGACCCTGATTTCAGGGAGGACATGCACTCTCTCGCTGAAGGTAAGGACTACTTCCGTGCCATCCTCGGAGACGGCGGCGCTTTCGAGGACCGGAGGAACCGCGCCGACGAGATGACCCTCCGCCAGAACGGAATCGTGGGCCAGGTTGGCGGCGTTTCCACCGTCGTCGGCGATGGTGCCACGGTTGAGAACGAGCGAGTTTTCGTTGATGGCGATCCCGTCGACATCTTCGTCGCCTTCCTGGATGGTATAGGTGAAGACCAGCGTAGTGCCGGTTTCCTCGGCGTCGCCGCTTTCGTTGCGGACCTCCTGGAATTCTGCGACCGCGGCAGAGCCGTCAAGGTCCAAATTGATCCGGGGAGCACCCGTAACGGTAACAGTGTCGTCGAACTCGACCACAACCTCCACGGTGTCGCCCTTCTCGTAGGTGGAGTCGTAACCGGGGTCAGAGTCTATGGCAACCGAGACAACGGCCACTTCCCCGTCGACCATGTGCAAGAGCTGGTCGTCGAGGCCGGGCAGTTCACCGTTGGCCTCGACTTCGGTGCCGGAGGCAGTTATGGTCGCTTCGCCACCAAAGCCGTCGCCGTCCTTAGCGGGCAGGGATACGCCGTCGGAGTCCTCGTCGGTGGAGACCACTTCGTAGGCGAAGACCAGCGTCGTGGAGCCTGAGCCACTAAGGTAGGTTGCGTCCCGATTCGCTACCTCGCCCTGTCCCACAGATATGACGATGGTTGGCGAACCTTCGACATCGACTCTTCGATCGAAAACCAAGGAGACTTCGACGGACTCCCCGGCGCGGTAGATGCCGCGGCTGGCGGGGGTCGAGGTTATGGCGGCGGAGACGACGTAGGGGCGGCCGTCGACTTTGTGTTCAGGCTGGTCGTCGATGCCGGCTATGGTGGCTTTCACCTTGTTTTCAGTGCCCTTCTCGTAGACACGATATGGGCCGTCGATGCCGTCGCTCTCGCGTTGCATGAGAGCGATGCCGTCTTCGTCGAGGTCGGTGGCCTGCACCTCATAGGAGAAGACGAGGGTGTCGGTGCCTGCGCCACCGCCGTAGGTAGCGTTGCGTCGGCTCGCGCTGTCGCCGAGGAGGAGGCGGATGGTCGGTCGACCGAGGGCTGAGACCTTTTTGTCGAAGCTCAGCGATACCTCGATGTCTTCGCCAAGCCGGTAGATCTCTCCGTCGGCGGGAGTGGATGTGAAGGAAGCACTCACGATGTAGGGGAGACGGCCGTCAATCATGTGTGACGACTGGGGTTGCAGGCCTGGGATGAAGTCGTCGACGAGCCTTCCGCCATCGGGCATACGGACTTCTCCGGGTCCGAGGAAACCGATTCGCTCCGGAATCGATACGCCATCAGTGTCAAGGTCGTCTTCCTGGACCTTGTATGAAAAGGTCAGAGTATCCGTCTGGGAGCCAGTGGAATACTTGGCCAGTTCCTGCCTGCCATCTTCCACTGAACCGATCCAGACGGGGATGCTGGGCAGGCCGGAAACCGCGACATCCTGGTCGAACTCAAGAGAGAAGTTCACCCTGTCGCGATAACGATAATGGGCGTCGTCATACGGGGTTGTGGCGACTGAAATTCCGGTAATGTAGGGCCTGCCGTCGACCTTGTGAGCGGGATGGTCGTCGATGCCGTCGTAGTATGGGTCCAGGGCAAGTGACTCGACCGTGTCGGTGATGACGGCACTGGCCGCTATGCCGTGAGTGGCATCGTCGTCATCAACATATCCGGTTTCCACGCTAATGCCCTCGTAGTCAAACGCGCCAGCGGGGACCACGTAGCGGAAGGTCAGGGTATCGGTTCCGGAGCCGCCCTGGTAGGTGGCGGCAACCCAAGAGTCGGTCGTGGCTCCGATTTGAATACTGATGCTTGGGCTTGAATCGACCTGAACGGCGCGGTCGAACTTCGCTTTTATTTCAATTGCTTCGCCGAACCGGTATGTGTCGCCATTATTGGGGGTTGATGTTACAGACATTTCCTTGACGTAGGGGCCCTTATACACCTGCTGGCCTTCGCCTCCATCCACACCAAGGTAAGCGCTGTTTACCTCCTTGTTGCCATTCAGAGTCAACAAGGCGCCTTCGCCACCGTAATCGGAGCGAGGAACCTCGATTCCGTCCGAGTCGGAGTCCTCGTCGGTGACTTGATACTCAAACGTCAAGGTGTCGGTACCGGAGCCGTCGACATAGACGGCGGACTTCCGGACGTAGTCGTCGGCAGTGCCGATGCGCAGGCCCAGATTGACCTCGCCGCCAGAGACCACCACCTTTTCCGTGAACTGCTGTTTGACGCGAATGGTCTCGCCCGAGTTGTACCAAGGCGAAGCTGTATCGTCCGGCACTTCATCGGGCGACTGCGCAGAGTGTCCGCTCGGAGTGCTGTCGATCCAGGTTTTTGCTGCGCCCGGGCCGTCATCGTCATTGATTTGCACAATGCAGGAACCAGCTCCGGAGCCATCGGAAGACGCGTTTACGGCCCGCACCTTGAACTTTTCAGG
Source organism: Dehalococcoidia bacterium (assembly GCA_963667415.1). Classification (GTDB taxonomy): domain Bacteria; phylum Chloroflexota; class Dehalococcoidia; order Lucifugimonadales; family UBA3495; genus VXOI01. The sequence goes on from OY763410.1 coordinate 3,712,721, forward strand.
AAACTCTGAAAAGGGATTCTGGACAGTGTAGAAGGTGCGGCCCATCCTGCTGTGTTCAGTCTGATAACCGTTGCTGGCCTGCCCTTCGTTATACAGAGGGCGGTAATCGGACTCGTCGGCAGTCATGGGGATAGTGGTCCAATGCACCTTGATGGTTTCCTTTGCATACAGGTATGGCTGGGTGCTTATGATGTGAATCCTGAACGTATAACCCTCGGTTACAGGGTTGTCGTTACAGTCGATGCCCAAGTAATCGTCGTAGGCAAGCGCAGGGTTGGGACCCTGGACAGTGATGAACGCAAAGCCGACGGCAACCAGAATAGCTATCGAAACCGGGAGTTTGAGCCAACTGAATTTGCTTGTCATCCTTTTCTTCCAATCGCAGTTTTTCGCCACTTACCCGGGCCCTTCGCTACCGCCAAGGCGAGGGCTTAGTCCGGCACTACCGAGGTTGCGCAATGTGATGATTCCTGAGACGCGGGAGCAGCAGGGACTGAGTGCCCAGACAGCGTGCTCGGCCTTTCTTACGGGGCGCGCATGCAGGCGGCCGTGCGAGGGGAGCTATGGGTACGAAGCCCACTGACGGCCTGCAAGAACCTTCAAGTGGCCAGCTATTGAAGCCGTCGGCACCGGACTCGTGGATGATTTCAATGAGGAAGCTCCGGTGTCCGTGATTACAGACGGCGGACACGGAAGCGGGCTCCGGGATGAGGAGTTTCTTGCCAGGGAGGCGACCAGTCCATCCAGCAAGATTGCGGCCAAAGAGAAGGGTCTGGTCCAGAAGAAACGGCCAGCAAATGTTTTCATCGGGATCCCTCAGATTTCTGCGGAAATCGTCAGTGCGAGCGTCGGAAGTAACGCTCGTGCCCACTGTGACGCGCTTGCGCTCCAGCAACGCAGGCTGGAGAACTGTCTAAATCGTCGGAATTAGACAGAGACAGCCCGCTGGGTGAACGGAACTCTGGCGCCTAACCGAATCCCTCGCCGCACTGCCCAACCAAGCCTGCCCCGGCACACGGTCATTTCCGTTCAGTCCAACGGGCTATAAGTTCAATTTACAGAAGGGAAATGAATATTATGTGAAGAACAGCCTATTTTTTGTGAGAGTTATGTGAATAAATAAATTTGTCAAAACGACGTTTCTCCGCATGGGCACCTCCATGAGAGCACCAATGTAAAGAGGGAAAATTCGTGCCTGTGGGGAGGATGGGAGGGATATCAGAATAGCTGTCAGTATTTCGAAATGGAGACAAAGAGGTCGCTGCCTGTCTTCAGCGGGAACTTCCGTCCGCCTGAGGCTTAATTGGCGATAAAGCGGGCGGACGGGCGGGACCGACGGCGCGCCGCAGAAACCCGTCGCTCGCTAACCAACTGTGCCCCCGAGTCGCAAGCGCAGAGGCGCCCACTTGACCGCTGCGTAATTGAGAGACGGAAGAGGCGAGATGTCAGGGTCTGGCGCCGACGACGCAGTGGAAGGGGGTGGAGATGAAGAAGGTGCCGTCGGCTTCGGCCTGCCGCACCGCCGTGCGCCACTCCTCGGCCTCTTCGGCATTGAGGGTTGGCAAGATGCCGCCCTGCAGGAACTGCAGCCTGAAGCTGTCGGAAAAGGTGCTCATATAGGGGAACATCTTCAGGTTCGTCAGGCCCAAGCGGGAGAAGCGGTGATAGAGGGATGCGTCGTCGCAGCCCATGGGGTGGCCGCGGTCTTCGACCCAAGGAGGGGACTCTATGCGGGACTTCAGTTCGGGGAGCAAGGGTAGGTTGACCCAGCGGTTCATGTCGTGGGCATGGCCGAGCACGGCGACCCGGCCACCGGGCTTCGTCACTCGTACCATCTCGGGAAGCATCAGGTCGGCGTTCACGCGCTGGACGACGGTGCTGGAGAAGACGACGTCGAACGCGCCATCGTCGAATGGCAGGGATTCAGCGCTGCCTTCGCGGAAAGCCACGGTGTCGCCGAGCCCCTCTCGCCTGGCGATTTCAGCGGCCTCGCGGAGAAAGAAGGCGTTGACGTCCATGCCCGTGACGGAGTTGCTGCCGCGGGTATACGTCGCGAGCCAACGGCAGAGGACACCGGTGCCGCAGCCAACCTCGAGCACGGACTCGCCGGGCTGAATTTCGGCCTGGGCAAGGAGACTGCCGACGGCGGATAGGTAGCCTGGGGTGCGGCCGCGGGACTCTAGGGATGCCACCATGCCCAGGGCTGGACCGGTCATCGAGACGACGCAGTAACGCTCCGCGAGAGCATCGATGATGGGACTCCACTGGGACGGGGCTGCACCCAGGGGCAGAAGGACCAACGGCGGGCCGGAACCTCTCACCCGGTAATAGATGCCGTCGAATTCACCTTCGGACGTGGCAGGCGAGACATCGGCCGGACGATTGAGGGCATCCATTCCGGAGAGGAAGTCCAGCATAGCCGGCAAAATGTCGGCACCGCGATGGGCCGCAAAGTCGGTGTAGTTATCCGGATAGGCGCATTGGGTGAGGGTTTCCACCGTGGCCGCGGGAAGGGCCGTTATGTTGCGTCGAATGGTCTCGGAAGCGCCGCCGTGGTCGGCGTTCACCACGAGCAGCCGGTCGGCGATGGAGTTCAACGCATGGGAGTCGAACCCCAGAGGGCAGACGAGGGTCAGGGAAGCGACGGATTCGGGATAGTGGTTGGCAATACCCAGCCAGTCGTTCAATCCTCTAGCGGCGAAGTGTGCGCGCTCGATGCCGAGCTGTCGCAACACGGCGACTATCCTGTCTTCCACGGGAGTGTGTGTTTCCGTTGTCATTCTTCCTTCCTCCGGGTCAAACAGGGTGCCAGGCAAGCCATTGCCTCTCAGTTTGCGGGGTTGCATGAATTATCAGGGAGACTCTTCCGGTTCCCCGGTGTAGAAGGCGGTGGTGCGCTTTGCTGCCGCAGTGGCAACGTCGAGAGGGGTGCCTGCGGCGGCGGACTGCTGTCCCCATCGGTCGCTGCTGCCCGCTATGAAGGCTCTGCCAACGGCGGACGTGACAAACTCCATCTCGTCGGGCATAGGCTCGTCGGGGCGGGCTATGTGTAATGTCAGTCCCATGAGGGCCGTTTCCCATCCGACCCCCACGGCACCGGGCCCGTAGGTGCGCCAGTGCTCGGAGAGGTGCGCGGTGTGGGTGATAGCCAATCGCGCGCCGCCGTCCGCGTCTTGCGATACGTGGAAGTCTACCCAGCTAGTGTCGCCACCGAACTCCCACGTCAGGGAGAAATGGGAAAGCGGTTCACAGACGGTGATGACGCCACCGGCGTTGCCCTCGAGCTGATAGCGGCCGCCGAGCCGGAGTTCGCCGCTGACGGGAAGGGACCAGCGGGGGATTCGTCCGGGGTCGGTTACGGCCTGCCACAGGTCCTCGAGGGTGGTGTCGAAGCTGCGTGACAGCGTGACGGCGCCTGCAGGCTGCCCATCGCGCTCCAGAATGGAGACGGAGCGTTCAACCGCAGCCAGGTGTTCGTCGCCATTAATGTTCATTCAATTTCTCCGCAATTGCCGGGATGTCTTTGGCCCGTAATGTCTTTGGCTTTTTCGGGATAGGGCAAGCTACGGCATACGTCAGTTTAACTCAGGGGACAGTTCGAGCAGGCGCATGCCTCGCTCCACCTGCTGTCCGGCCTCGACGGATACACGGCCCACGACGCCATCGCGAGGGGCAGCGATGACGAGCTCCATTTTCATGGACTCCATAATCAGCACGGTCTGGTTACGTTCGACTCGGTCGCCCTCACTGACCAGGACCTGAAGCACGGCTCCGGGCATGGGGGCCAGGATGTCGCCGGTGTCGTCGGCAACTGTCGATGCGCCACGGCGACGGGACTCGACACGCTGGAACAGGAAGAGGTCTCCATCGAGCCAAAGGTGCAGCTCAGGGCCGACCCAAACCCAGGCGAAAGGGCGGGTACGGCCGTACTCGTCGCGGCACAGCCCTTCGCCGTTGTCACGGGACTCGATGCCCAGAGTGATGACTGGTTCGGAGCCAGACGGTACATCACCCTCCAGCTCAAAGGAAATATTACCTTCCTTCTCCTCGATTCGGTAGCGAAAAGGGGCACCCGCCGTCGGGTAGGTTTGCCGCATGAAGCCCTGGCCAAGAGTCATGGGAGCCTCTGATCCCCGGCGGACTGCCAGGGGCCGACGGTAACGGCGCGGCCTCCGGAGGCTGACTGAGACGCCGGACCGACTGGCCGGTGGGACGCCCACGCTGCGAGGGCGTGGGCCGTGTCAACGAGGTCGCCGGACGCGGGAGGGCTGGTGACGGCGGGGTTCCATTCGAGGAAGCCGGTGTCGTACTGGCCAGCCCGGAACTGGCTGTGCGCGACAACCCGGCGCAGGAGGGGAATGTTGCTGATCACTCCCAGTACCTGGAACTGGGACAGGGCTACCTCCATACGTCGCAGGCTGAGGTCGCGGGTGGGCGCCCAGGCTATGAGCTTTGCCAGCATGGGGTCGTAGTAGATGGACACATCCTGGCCCTCGGCAACGCCACTGTCGAGCCGCAGCCCGGGGCCGCTGGGGGGACGCCAGCGGAGCAGGGCGCCGGTGGAGGGAACGAAATCGCGGTATGGGTCTTCGGCGTAGATACGGCACTCTATGGCGTGGCCTCGGGGTCGCATGTCCTCCTGTTGCAGCGTCAGGGGTTCGCCGGCGGCGATGCGCAACTGCCACTCGACCATATCAAGGCCAAGGACGGTTTCGGTGACGGGGTGCTCGACCTGGAGGCGGGCATTCATTTCCAGGAAGTAGAACTCGCCGCTGTGCGGTTCCAGCAGGAACTCGGCGGTGCCAGCGTTGACGTAGCTGGCCTCGCGGGTCACGGCGACGGCGGCGGCGCAAATGCGCTGGCGCAGGTCGTCAGTGAGGCCGGGCGACGGGGTCTCCTCGACTATCTTCTGGTGGCGACGCTGGACGCTACATTCGCGCTCGCCGAGGTGGATGGTGTGGCCGTGCGCATCCGCCAGCACCTGGACTTCAATGTGGCGAGGATTGGTCACCGAGCGCTCAAGAAACACGCGACCGTCGCCGAACGCAGCCTGGGCCTCGCGGCTGGCGAGCTCCATTGCGTCATCCAACTCGGTCTGCCGATTCACCAGGCGCATACCCCGGCCGCCTCCTCCGGCGGCTGCCTTGACCAGCAGGGGAAAGCCGCGTTGCTCCACGAACTCTGCGGCGGCTGCATCGCCCGGTTGACACACCGGCGAGCTGGGGACTGTCGGAACACCGGCACGCTGGGCTATCTCCTTGGAACGCAGCTTGTCGCCCAGGGCCTCCATGCTCTCAGGGGATGGGCCGATGAAGGTTATTCCTGCTTCCCGGGAGGCACGGGCGAAGGCGGGGTTTTCGGATAGGAAACCGTAGCCGGGGTGTATGGCGTCGGCGCCGCTATCGAGGGCAGCCCGAATTATGGCGGGGACGTTGAGGTAGGTCTCCTCGGCGGAGTTGCCGGTTAGGGCGACGGCCAAGTCCGCTGTTGTCGTGTGGGGTGCGCCGGCGTCGGGTGCGGAATAGACGGCGATGGGGGATATGCCCATGGCGCGGAGGGTCTGGTTGATGCGGACAGCGATTTCGCCCCGGTTGGCCACCAGCACTTTAGAGAACATCAGCGGTTATCCGCAACGGGAGCGTGGGAATGCGGCAGGCAGGGCACTGGCATCACATCCGGAAAACGCCGCGCTTCTTCTCGGGGAAGGGGGCGTTGATGGAGGCGGCGATTCCAAGGCCGACGACAGTACGGGTGTCGACGGGGTCGATGATACCGTCGTCCCAGAGGCGGGCAGTGCTGTAGTAGGGGTCGCCTTCGATTTCGTACTTTTCGAGGATGGGGCGCTGAAGCTCGTCGCGCTCCTCCTGCTCTAGGGTCTGTCCCTGACGCTCGAGTTGCTGAAGCCGGACGGTGGCGAGGACCTCGGCGGCCTGCTGTCCGCCCATCACCGAGATGCGGGAGTTGGGCCAGGTCCAGAGGAAGCGAGGCTGATAGGCGCGGCCGCACATACCGTAGTTTCCAGCACCGAAGGAGCTGCCGATGATGACGGTGAACTTGGGAACGGCGGCGTTGGAGACGGCCATAACCATCTTTGCGCCGTCCTTGGCGATGCCGCCGGCCTCGTACTGGCGGCCCACCATGAATCCGGTGATGTTCTGCAGGAACAGAAGGGGAATGCCCCGCTGGCTGCAGAGCTCGACGAAGTGGCTGCCCTTGAGGGCGCTCTCGGAGAAGAGGACGCCGTTGTTGGCGACAATGCCTACGGGATAACCCCAGATTCGAGAGAAGCCGCAAACGAGGGTTTCGCCGTACTCTGCCTTGAACTCATGGAAGCGGCTGCCATCGACAATGCGGGCGATGACCTCACGGACGTCGTACTGTCGGCGGTTGTCGTGCGACACGATTCCGTAGAGCTCCGTCGGGTCGTAGGCCGGCGGTTCAGGGGCAGCCATCTCGAAGGGAGGGTCGCGCCGTCGAACGAAGTTCTCGACAATGTCGCGGGTGATGGCGAGGGCGTCCTCATCGTCGGCGGCCTGATGGTCGGCCACCCCGGAGACGCGGGTGTGGACGTCGGTGCCGCCGAGGGTCTCGGGGTCGACCTCCTCCCCGGTGGCCGCGCGCACCAGAGGAGGGCCGCCGAGGAAGATGGTGGCCTGCTGGCGGACCATTACAACCTCGTCGCTCATGGCCGGGATGTAGGCCCCGCCGGCGGTGCAGGAGCCCATGACAACCGCCACCTGGGAGATGCCAAGAGCGGACATCTGGGCCTGGTTGTAGAAGATACGACCGAAGTGGTCTCTATCGGGGAACACCTCGGCCTGAAGCGGGAGGAACGCACCACCGGAGTCGACGAGGTAGATGCAGGGAAGGTGGTTTTCGAGGGCAATTTCCTGGGCGCGAAGGTGCTTCTTGACGGTCATCGGGTAATAGGTGCCGCCCTTGACGGTGGCGTCGTTGGCGACGACGACGACTTCCTTGCCGTGGACAACGCCGATTCCGGTGACGATTCCTGCGGAAGCCTCCTCGCCATCGTACATATCCCATGCCGCCAAGGGGCTGAGTTCGAGGAAGGGGGTGTTGGAGTCGACCAGGCTGTCGATTCTATCGCGGACTAGCATTTTGCCGCGGCTCCGGTGCAATTCCACGGCGCGCTGGCCGCCGCCGGACCTGACGCGGCCCAACCGTTCCTTCAGGTCCTGCACCAGGGCTTCCATGCGTGTCTTGTGGTCCAGGAAATCCCTGTCGGCGGTCCGCAGGTTGGAACCGATTATTTCCATGGCATCTCCGGGTCCCTGGCGTCTCCGGGCAGGTCGTTCCCGGGGAGCCTCGAGCGCTGTGAGCACCTATTATATCGTTCCTGCGTGTCTCGGCCAGAATCGCTGGGGCGCGTCTTTGGAGTCATTGACCGCCAAATACAGGGGAAGCCCGTACAACCCCGGGCTCTACTTGTTCCATCGTGGGGAGACTTCGATTGCTATTGCGGAGGTCTTGACTGACCGGGAGTGAGGTGCGGACCGGAATCGGTACGGGTCTCACTTCGGGACGGGGCTAGGGACGGGAGTGGCTCGCGGTGGTCCGTGGCTTCGCAGGGGCCGTATTCCGCTCATGCCAGGACTTCGTTCACCAGAACCAGCCCGGCGGACAGCCTCTCCCGCCAGTCTTCCTGCGGATGACGAACCGCGTTAGTGCAGATTCTGAACAGACACGTAGCTTCACGCAGGGCCAGTTCTTGCTCGGACCAGCCGAAGCGTTGGAGGGCTTCCACACGGAAGGCGGCGTGGTACTGTCCGAAAGAAGCACCGCGCCGGCTTACTTCGGAACTCCACTTGAGATGGGCGAGGAAGTTTCCGACGTCCAGCATGGGGTCGCCGGGACCTGCGCCCTCAATATCGACGAGGGCTACCTTTCCGTCGGGAAGCAGCACCATCTGATCGTCGTAAAAGTCGTTGTGAGCGATGCTCGTGGCCTGCCAAGTCGCCACGAACTGGTCCAGTACCTCAACGGCATTTGCGAAATGCGTCCACGCGCAGTCCCCTTCCTGGACGGAGTGCTCGATGATCTGCCTGGCCCTAAGGTAGGCGCCGGGCAGGTTGAAGGGTGGGGCGTCAGAGGCCTCCAAGGGAACGCTCCACAGGCTCTCAAGCCGGTCCAGGATCAAGCGTGGTGGCGGGTGCTCGCCTTTTCTAATCTGTTTGCGCAGGTTTTTCCCGAGTATTTCCGAGAACCAGAGCACACCTCCATCGCGCCATAGTCCTGCCAGCCGGGGGACAGTGAAATCCGACCGGCCTATCAATTCTCCAGACTTGAGAATTGGCTGTACTGCTGACGGACGAACGACCCTGACGTAAAGCCTGGATCTGCCCATCCGGTGTCTGAGCACAGCATGGCTCCGCGGGCGGTAGCGGACTACCTGTACCTGCATCCGCCTAGGGGTTATTGAGGTCACGTGTTTGCCGACCAAGCGCAATGCGGAATCCGGGCTACAGGCCTCCGGAAGGCCCGGCAGGTGGTCATCGTCCGGGAAGCGAGTAATCCGGAGCGGCTTGTCCCGTTCCAGGTGGAGGGTGATCCTCTCGTTCGGAAAGAACGCATCTTCAGGCCATTCGACCTCGTAACTGACGGCGGCCTCCCTTCCCTCTGTATGGCTAACTCCCTCCACCAGAATTTTCTGGGGACGAAATTCCTGTTCTCCAAATTCCGCACAGTATTCTTGCCAGACCCATTCTGCGTCGAACAGTCCTGGCAGGTCGGGCAAGGAGCGGTCCTGCGGGAACTCCATGGTCGGATCGATGGGTATTTCAGCAACTGCGACGGTCATTACGAGCCGCCACGGGAGTCGTCGGAGTCATTCCGGTCTGAGGGAGGCGTTACTGGGGACGGTGTGGGAGCCGTTGCCGGACTAACGGTTGCCGGACTAACGGTTGCCGGACTAACGGTTGCCGGACTAACGGTCGCCGGACTAACGGTCGCCGGGCTAACGGTCGCCGGACTAACGGTCGCCGGACTAACGGTCGCCGGACTAACGGTCGCCGGACTAACGGTCGCCGGACTAACGGTCGCCGGACTAACGGTCGCCGGACTAACGGTCGCCGGACTAACGGTCGCCGGACTAACGGTCGCCGGACTAACGGTCGCCGGACTAACGGTCGCCGGACTAACGGTCGCCGGACTAACGGTCGCCGGACTAACGGTCGCCGGACTAACGGTCGCCGGACTAACGGTCGCCGGACTAACGGTCGCCGGACTAACGGTCGCCGGGGTGTCGATGCCGTCGTTGTCTGTTGTCGTTGGCGTCGGCGTGTCGATGCCGTCATTGTCCGTGGGCGTCGGGGTGTCGATGCCGTCATTGTCCGTTGGCGTTGGCGTCGGCGTGTCTGTGCCGTCGTCGTCTTCGTCGTCCTCTTCCGGAGTAGGACGAGGGGATAGGGACAGCGTGGCTTCTGGGGTCGGGTCGGGAGGTGTTTCCGGCACAGGAGGGGGAGCTGGCGGGGTTGCTTGAGATATGGAGAGGCTCTTGCCCAGCCCAGCCCCGGTCAAATTGGAGATCCACCTGGACTCCGGATTACCCTCCGCAATCAATGTACCGGCGAGTCCGGAATTGGAGGCCCGATAAAGGTCAAATGCCTGGGCCGTCATCAGATAGGCGCGAATTTCGTAGGTGGTGTCCGGCTGGAGCCCCGTCAGGGTCAAAACGGTGTCTGCGTTGACGCCGTGAGCCACGGCAAAGCTGGGACTGCTTCCAGAGACTCTCCAGCCAAGCCTGAGATAGCCAAGGGAACTCCCAGGCACGTCAACCTGGACGTCTATCTCATCGGAACGCGCCTGGCTGACGGTGAGGGCTCCGGGTGGCAGAGCAGCAGGGGTGCGGTCCGAAACGGTGTACAGGCTGAACTCCCGATTCTGGTTGCCTCCATCGCCCGCGGCGGCAACGGTACACACCGTCTGGGTCTGAGTACTGGAACCATGCACGTGCCCGAGAGTGTTGGACTCCAATTTGAGCCTGCCGTTCTCCACGACTACCGAACGGTAATAGTCTGCGCGCGATTCGTCGCAAGAGGAAAGGCTGAAGGTCACAGTAGAGACGCCATCTGTGAGAAAGTCTGACAGCAAGACTTCGGACGGATTTCCATATCCGGTCAGTATTGAATAGTCGGCAGTGGCATCGAAGAACTGCGGAGGATTAACTATCGACCGGGGAACTGAGGACGAGGGAGGGGCATTTGCCGCCAACCCGCTGTCGCGGCCCCCATCTTCGACCTCCTCGGTCTCAATCAGGACCACAGCTGTTTCGGTGGCATTTGAATGGCCCGCTCTGGCCGGCGGCGGATTGGCGGTCAGCGCAATACCGCTCCAGATAAGAGCCGCGGCCACCAGCAGTGACCAAAGGGATTTCCCCGCGGAAAGAAACAGTGCCCATTGCATGGGATGCTCCCGCCGAGCAGGTTTATCGTTGTAAACCTTGTCTGACAACTGCCTATTGTTTATACCGCCTGTTGCATATCAGGCGCAAGTCAAAGCGGCATCCTTCATAGCTGAGGCAGCAAAAGACCGCCCTCACCCCAACCCTCTCGCGGAGGGAGAGGGGACTTGCCGCACACCCTCTGAAGTGCACGAGGACGGATGGGACCGACCGTAGAGTACGGCTCTTCGAGCCCCCACGGGTGATCTACGTCAAGAATGGATATTCGGGAACGACCTACGGTTTGTCTCAGCCAAGGGGGTATGCGCAACAGTTCTTTACCATGTGACAGCGTTCCATACAGGCGAATTGGCGTCAATCGACAAGGTGATTCAAAGGGGTGATTTGGGAGTTGGCCGGACAAGGGTGGGCAAGCCTAGAGACTGACTTTGCGTCGTTTTCAGCCTGCGCTCGAGAGTCGGCAGAAACAGGAGGCATGCACCGGCAGGTCGGCGCGCGCCCGGGCCAAGGTGAGACGCTGCCCCGCGACTGCCGCCATTTCGTGCTGACCAGTACGCTCCAGGCATTCGTGATAGCCGATCAGACTCCAGACATTGTCGGGATGCTGACTTGACCGCTTGAGCGTCGAGTCGAATCCAAGGTCCGCACGGTACTCGGCGAGGGCTTCTTCCACTCGCCCCTGTTCCAGCAGGAGGGCGCCGAGGGCGTGCCGGACAGGCTGCATCCATCCCCACGGCTCGTCATAGGGCAGGTTGTCGTCGTAGGCGACTGCCTGTCGCAAATGTGCGAAGCCAGACTCGATGTCGCCACGCCGGTAATCGAGCTCCCCGAGCATCATCTCCCGCGCGACCGCCAGGATATCGCGGCAGGAGTTGTTGAACAGGTACCGGCTTTCCGGCACACGGGCGAGGTCCCGCTCGAACGCCTCCGCCTCGGCTGCCGCCGACATCGAATCCCCGGATGTTGCGAGGGCGACGGCCCGGGCATAGCGCATGGTCGCGGTCGTCACACAATACAGTTCGGGATTCGCCGGCAGTTCCTGCGCAAGGATTTCCTGCCATTTGCCGAACCGCACCAGCACATGCTGTTTGACGGGTAGCAGCCCTTCCAGCCAGTCTGCCATGGGCGGCGACTGCACGCTCAACAGGTCCTCAGGTAGGGCAGCGATCAACTCTTCAGCCGCCTCGATCGCCGACCGGTACTGGCCGAGGAACATGGCCCCGTACACCTTGAAGTGATAATTGTGGCAGCGGTATAGCGTGTAGAAGTTTAACGGCCCTCGTGTAGCCAGGTACCGGCGGTCGGCCCGAATCGCCTCTTCGTTCCAATAGACCACGCTCTGATAGTCGCCGCACAGCACGTCAATGTGCGTCGCCATGTGCTGCAGATGGCCGGAGTCGGGCACCAGACCTCGCAGCTGTTCGCAAGCGAGCAGGGCTTGTTCCGGGAAGGGCGACATTTCCATCAGGTGGATGTACATGTGCAGCAATCCCGGATGTGACGGGGCGCCCGTGCTGGCGCGGAGTTCCATGCCTTGCTCAAGCACCTGCCTGGCCTCTTCGGTGTCAGCACCGGTTGCCGCCTCGCCGGATGCCAGATCCCAGAGCGCCCAGGGGGTGCGGTTCATCAGGGCTTCGGCAAAAAGCGCCGAGATATCCGCATCGTCCCGGTGGTTGAGGTAGACGGCTCGCATGGCGGCGGCAAAGTCGTCGACCCATGCCGCCAAGTCGGGCGGCATATCCGCAGACTGATAGCGCCGCTGAAGCGCCCCTATCAAGTCTGTTTCTGCCCGGGTACAGCGGCCGGCCAAGACCGCAGCGCGCATCGTGGAGTGATGGGCCTCGGAGAGCGTCTTCGATGTTTCCGCTTCATCAAACGACTCCCACGGCTTGTTGTAGTTGGGGCCAAGGGCGTACGCGATTCCCCAATTCGCCATGGCACACTCAGGATCGGCTTCCGCCGCCTGCCTGAAGCAGAACACGGCCTCTTCATGGTTGAACCCGTAGGTCCAGAGCAAACCCCGATCGAACCAGAGTTGGGCCTCCGGCGAAGTTGTTGTGATCGGCCGACTGTAGGAACCGAGATCGAACTCGTACGTCATCTTGGGGGTGCCCCGTCATCCGGTGTGAGCATGCGAGATTAGCACCTTAGGCCATTGTATCTGAATTCGTGGATCAGCCGAGGTATACAACACTCTTCCGACGCCAGAGAAGGGACCGACTGGCGTGCCATGGCATCGTTCTGCACCTGCACCTGCACCTGCGGCAGAGTGTAGAACACGTTCCGGTCGCGTAGTTCATCCCCCAGTATTCCGTTAAGGGTCTCCATGTATCCGCGCTACGACGGAAATCAGGGCTCGATGTACAGGGGGCCCTGCCCCCCAACGTTGGACAGCCGTTCCCGGGTTGCCTTGGCTGTTTGTTTCCTTTTGACAGCGTTCCAATTTAGGTGGTTTTTCGCGACCCTGCTCTTAAATTCCCGCGGGCGGGAACCCAAGTCCCGCCTCATTCCTGTCCTCACCATCTGACCCGAAACGATGCCCTGCTGAATTTTCTCCCTTGCCTCAATGCATTGTATATCGTACAATTGTTCTTATGCAAGAAGCAATGAACCGCCTGATTTCCCTGTCTCAATCAAGGACCAAAATTTTCGGCTCAGTTACAAAGTGTTACAAAATGTTACACCGTCACGCGAGAGCCTCCAGATGACGTTATGAGACTGGTCTTTGTGAGACTGGCCTTTCCCGACTTTCATCCAACCAAAGGCACGGGGTTTCGTTCCATTCCCTCGCCCAAAGATTATCGAATACCGCACTCTTGCCGAATTGTCTGCCAACGCCGGGAGGGAGGTGACATACCCGCAACAAGTGATGCCCTGCATGACCCGGTCGCAGGTCGTGCAGGGCGGGCCGTGACGATTGATCACCCCGGCTGCGTCGCGCGGCTTCTCCGCGGCCTGCGAGGGGTCTGGAAGCAGTTCGCTTGCTGCATTGCCGCTTTGTGCAAGCAGACTATCGCCTGACCCCGACCGCAGATTTCAATATCCATTGCGATCCATTGTGGGATTACACAAATGGAAGATACCTCCTAATTGAACCCGTTTGCCCCGTCAATTCCAAGTACGCTGGTTTCGCCAGAACCGCCGTGAGTCAAGATCCGGACCAGGTCCATTTCAAATTTCATAGCCGTATAGGTTACCGGTTCGGGCTCGTTGTCGGGGTCCGATGCGTCTCCGCTCCAACGCTGGAATGTCTTTGTCAGTGTATGACGGCCTGGCGAGTCAAGGGAGTAGCTCCATTGGGTCTGGGCGGAGTTGTCTACCACCGTCTGCACCCCGACGGGATTGCCGGCCCAGTCCTCGAAGTAGTTGCTCTTAATCGGCCTTTCGCAGCTCCAGGACCCGTCTGCAAATTCGCAGCTTTCGTAGACGTCAGACAAGGTGTGGACGCTAATTTCCTGCCCGTTTTCGTAAACCGTCTTGTACAGGAGTTGCTGGAGAACCACGGTGTAACCGGTTACGTCGGGATGGTCCTCATCCCATTCGCTCCAGTCGACGACATAGCTGCCATCATGCCCCACCCGGGCGGTGGCGAAGTCGTTGCCGACGCAGTTGACCAGGAGACCCGCGCTGAGGTCCTGCCGGCAGATGTCCTTGAAGGTCGGCGGCTCAGGCTCAGGCTGGGTGTCTTGGCTGCCACCTGCGTCTTGTGTCGTGGTATCGTCTTCGAGGTTCTGGCCCTCGTCATCGTTTCCTTGCTGAATCTCTGGTTCCGGCTGGACAGTGCTGGAAGTCATGCCTTCGGCACTCTTGTCGGCTCCCTCATCATCGGTGTAGCCCACCATGGCCCGGAGGTACATATCCTCGTCGGCCTCGACGGGCGTATAGGTTTCCGACGTGGAGCCGTCGATGGTCTCCCAGTTGGTCGCACCGTCGCTGGACTTTTCCCAGTGCCAGCTTGCCCCGGTGACCCCACCGTCATCATCAGTCAGGGTTCCGGTGATGGATTCCCCCACCACCGGTTCCATCATGGACAGCGTGACCTCGCCCGGCTCGTCGACGTTCACCAGGTCAATGGTAACCGTGATGGTATCGTCAATAGCGGTGTCCTGGCTGTGGTCGGCTGCCTTGCCGTCCGACACCTGCACCACCACCTCCAGGGACGGGTCGTCTTCGTAGTCCAGGGCTGCACCGGCCGCCACCTCCATCTGGCCGGTGCCGGCGTCGACAGCAAACTTGTCGGAGTCCGAGTCAGTGGACAGCGAGTAGGTCAACGTGTCGTTTTCCGGGTCCAGCGCCGATATGGCTGCGCCCAGTCTGGTACCGGCGCCGGCGTTCTCGCTTACAGTGCGGGTAGCAGTTGCGCCTTCGTTGAATTGGGGCGACCGGTTGTCGGGTGCAATGACCGCGTTTGTCGCCGCGCTGGTGGCCTCCTTGCCGCTTCCCTGGCCGTCGCCATAGGACGCTTTGGTCCTGAGGAATTTGCCCGCATCCGCGGTTACCGGGGTGTAGCTGGCAGAGGTGGCACCGGAAATGTCCGTCCAGGTGTCGGACGGGTTGGTGTCGGCGGACTGCCACTGCCATTCCAGGTCGTGAATCGCCCGGTCGGGGTCCAGGAGCCGCGCATCCAGCTCCACCTCAACCTCCGGGCTATCCGATGAAAGTGTAACCATCCCGGCGTCATCAACGTTGGTTAGCCTGATCACCACAAAGTGGGTTGTATCCCAATCCGTGTCGGCTTCGCCCGAGGGGTCTTTGCTGTCGCGAAGGAAAATCTTCAAACTGCGCACGGCACCGCTCTCATAATCCAGGTCTTCATTGTTCTTAATGAAGACCTGACCGGTGGAGGTGATGTCGAAGAAGTCGCCATGCGTGGGACTTACTGCAAAGGTCAGGGTGTCGTTTTCTGGATCGGAGGCTGGGATTGGCTCGCCGACATTTGTGCCTATGGCTGTGTTTTCAGCCAGGGTCAGCGATTCGGGGGCGTCGTCGCCGAAGGTCGGAGGCTGGTTGGTTGGGGGCGCCGCCAGCACCGCATTTGCGGTGTTTGCAAAGATGGTCTTGCTTTGAGTACCGTCTGATTCGTCCTTGTATGTAGCCTCGAACTGCAGCGTTTCCCCGACGTCGAGTGTCACCGGCGTGTAGCTGAACGTGGTGCTGCTTGTGTCGGTGCTGGAAATCTCCGTCCAATTGCTCAGGCTGTTATTAATGCTTCTTCGCGCCACCCAGGTGATCTGGTTCCCGTCGTCAAGGTCCACGCCGTCAGGGTCCGTGAGCGTCGCAACGATTTCGGTGTCCACCTGCGGATTGGCGCTGCTCAGGGTCAAACTGCCGGCTTCATCCACGTTGGTAACCTGGATCGTGAATGTGAATATATCGTCCCAGCTCAAGTCCGACTGCCCTGATTTGTTCTTGTTGTCGCGGATTCGAACCTTTCCCTCATAAGAGTCAGTGCTCTCGTAGTCCAGGTCCGTCGTGTTGGACACCTCGATACCATCCTGCACCAACTGGAACGGGCCGCCAGGTGTCGTCCAGAATTCGTAGAACAGCGAATCGTCATCCAGGTCGGTGATTTCGAATTCAACCACGGTGTGGCCTTGCGCAGCATCTTCGGAGACCTCGTAACTCGTTCCATCGGCTGTGGTGAATTTCGGGTTGTCGTTGGTGATTACATTTACTGGAATGTCGATGGCGTCGTCCATGTCTCCATCCAGCGCATCCAGCCTGTTTTTGCCGTCGGTTACGGATACTGTCAGGGTGTAACTCTCCCCGCCGGTGAATGCCGGAGCGCCGTCCTTGACGAAGAGCTCGCCTGTCTGTCTGTCCAGGCGAAAAACACCGAATGTCCCGCTGGTCAAAAGGTAGTCAACCTCGTCCTCGTCGGGGTCTTCAACCTGGGGAACGGTGCCAATGTAGTCCCCCGCGACCAGGCTGCGATGGAACTCGAAGCTGGCCGTGGCTCCGCCAAATGATGGCGGCGAGTTCCTGCCACCGTAGGCATAGAGCTTCTCGTCGTCGCCGTCAACGACCCAGTACCGAAGCCCATGTCCGGTAAGTCCGCCGGTCGGGTCGTCGTTGTCGGGGATGGTCCAGAACTCCAGGCTCTTCTTGCGGTTTCCGTTGGACAATTTATAGGCGTAGGCATGCTTGTCATTGGTGTCTAACACCCAGATAGTTTCGCCGTCGGACCAAATGTCCGCGGGGTCTGCGTTCTGGCTGTGAAGACTGATATCCCGCCCTGACTTCCGGCTCTTGTCGGAGAGGCCGTAGGCATAGAGCTTGTCGTCGCCGGAATCGGACACCCAGATATTATTCCCGTTTGACCAGATGCCCACCGGGTCAGCATTGTCTGAATGGAGTTGGATTAATTGGTGCAGGATCACCTGTCCGACCTCGTTCGGTTCCGGGTCTAGGTGGTAGGCGTACAGGTAGTCGTTGCCCGAAGTGTCGTCAATTGCCCATACGGTTTCACCGTCGGACCAGATTGAACGAGGATCCTTGTTGAAGGAACCGAGCTGTACGTCCTTGCTGCTATCTCTCGTTTGATCACTCAAAGAGTAGGCAAATAGCATGCCGTGGTCGGACCTGCCCTTGTCGGCCACCCACATGGTTTCGCCGTCGGTCCACAGTCCGGCGGGCGTAGCCACGTCGCTGACGTCGATCTCGTCCGCAGTGTGCCTGAAACCGAGCAAGTGCATTGCGTGAATCTTCGTGTTTGCCTCGTTGTCGACAACCCACATTATTTCCCCGTCGGACCAGATGCCCCGGACATCATCAACGCCTGCGGGCAACCTGATTTCCTGGCTGGGAACTCTGTCGCCGTGAGTACTGTTGCTGGCGCTCCTCTGGTACACGTACAACATTTCGTCGTTGATGTCGCTGATCCAGACCCTGGTGCCTTGGCCCCAAATTCCCCACGGATGGTCGTTGTCCGTGTGCAGGTCGAAATCCTCGTCCCGCAAGCGGCTGCCGTCCGTGGTGCTGTACGCGTAGACTTTGGTGTCGTACCTGTCGACGACCATGATGGTTTCGTCGAACCCCCACACTCCTCTCGGGCCGTCATTCGACCCAGCCAGGTTAATGTCGCGGTCGACCATGCGGCTGAAGTCGCTATTGGAGTAGGCGTATAGCTTGGTATCGTCCCAATCGCCGACCCATATAACTGTCCCGTCAGACCAGACCCCCTGGGGTTTGCGGTTGGAACTGTCCAGCTCCACGTCGTCACCCTGATTGAACGACCCGTCGGAAATGTCGTACGAAACAAGCAGGAACTGCCCTCCCGAGCGTGGGTCGTTCTCGACCACCCAGAGGGTGGAACCGTCGCTCCACATCCCCATTCGACGGTCGTTATGGGTGGCCAGGGTCACGTCCCTGTCCGGCTCTGGCACCGTCGCGCTGGCTGTTTCCCAAGCGACCAGAAACAGGAAAATTACGGCCAGGACAGACGCCGCTATTAAAAGTCTTGATGGACGAATATTGGTCAACATGGCATTGATCACAGTCACTTCTCACGCTGTCGGATTCGAATTTGGATAATCCATTTCCTGAACAGGCTGTTGTCCTGGTGCCTTCAGGCCGGGTCGCCGTGAAGCTCGCCGGAAAGGTGGCAAGAATTCACCAGGGTTCAGCAGTGAATTCCGGGGTCCAGATGTCTCGCCGACCCTGTTGGAGAGATTCCTTGGAGGACGATGGCTCCCGAAGACTTGGCCACTGGCGATCAGGTGGAGCAGCCATGAGTCCCTTAACGGGAATCCAGTGTCTCTAGCGCCGGGAATCGCCATGGGAAGGGATAGAGCTCGAACTAGGTAGTTGGTGGGGTGCTACCAACAAACAGGCACTTATTTGAACCTGACATGTCCAGACTAGTAGGCGCTCGTGGAATACAAGTGAAAATAGACGGGTAACCTATACAGGTATCGTCAAGAACTCTTCACAATTCACAGGCAAATTGTGAAAACACGTTGTGCATGTATTGGAATGGGCAAGGGTCGATGACCAGTGGAACAAGGACGTGGGTTGCCCATCAAACGGCCCAGGGGCTCAATGGCGACGACATGGTGTAGCAGTCAAGCGCGCAAGGTTTCTCACCCATGCGGGTGAAGGAACCCCCTCGGAGGCAAAAGTAGGAATAGTCGGTGGCTGGGATAGAGAGGTCGCAGTGTGGGAGGTGCAGTAGGCACAATGGCAACGATGTCACACTGCAGCCTCCGGAAACTGCTCAAAGCGAAGGCTTTGACTGGATTCCGGCCCGGCTTCACAGCCTGTGGCAAGAGAGCGAAGTTCGACCTGCTCTCAAGGCGGGAGTTCGCCCGTCCGGTCACCGGCGTACCCGGAAGGACCCCTTGAGGGCGTCCGGCGCGACGTACCGTTGTGGCTCGAGGGGGACCCGAACACGTCTGCCAAGGACCCGATGGCGCGTTGGGGCATCTCATTCGGAGCGGATCAGCGATGTCCAGCTTCAGACCCTGCAGCGGAAGGTGAAAGCCTGGCGAGGGATCAGAGCCAAGAGGTTGGTATACACAGCTGCGGACGAGCGGGATGCGGAACGGGATTCAGGTGCGCATCAGCATTGGCCGCACCTGGAATCAGCGGCTGGAATTTCGGCAACATTCCTTGGTGAGGCAACAGGGACAGGAGCACCCCAGCCATGCCGGTACAGTCGTGAAGGTCCCGGAGGGACTGGACGGTAGGCTCAAGGTGCGCCATGAGGGACGCATCATCAAATCACATGAGGCGCTGGACACAAGGGCAGCGGATGAGGACGATCACGTGGGCTTAACCGGCGGTGCGCCTGCCATCTCGACATCCGAAACTGTCCCCCCGCGAAAACGGACCTTCCTGCAGATGGAGGGAGGGAAGGAAGGCGATTCAGAAGGCCCTACGCAAGGGGACGTCGCTAAGGTCGATCGAGAGGGAGTTGGGGATATACAGGACCACCATCAAGAAATACCTGTATGCCGACGGTCCCCTTGGGCGGCGTTCCCGGCCCGCTCTCACTGCCTATACATCAGACACGATCCCGGCGCAACAGAGTGACATTTATGCTGCACACTTAGCCGGACATTTCCGCTGGTCTTCGACACCCATCACAAGCAGGGAGAATGGAATAGAAACGCCCCATGAAAGCTGACTGGTCCGGAGAATCCTTCCAGAGGCTTACCCTTGCCTCCGCTTCAGGATGACATTGTTCCAGACAGAGAAAAAGCCCGGCACTAAGCCGGGCCCTCTATCTTCCCGTGAATTATGAACAGTTAACTACAGTGGGTTTCCCAGCTAAAAAGTGGCTTCCGACGCGCGGTCAAAGGGGCCTGAACCCTTGAACCTGCCTAATGACTCAAACCGGCTTTTTCTTGGGTCTCTTGGTTACGAAAACAAAGAAAAGTGCCGAGGGACAGACTCGAACTGTCGACACCGGCATTTTCAGTGCCGTGCTCTACCACCTGAGCTACCTCGGCTGGGACTCTTATTATCGAATCCGTCGCGGTGCCTGTCAAGACAATGAGCCGTGTAGGCAGGGCTTGCGGCTTCGTTCGACAAAGGGGGTGGCCACGCCTTATAGTTGAAACTAAGAATAGAATTTTAGACCCGCTGTACAGAACTCTTGACGAAAATGCAGCCCACCAACGAAGAAATCGCCCAACTGTTCGAGAATCTTGGATCCCTGCTGGAGATGCAGGGAGAATCCACGTTCAAGATTCGGGCATACCGTCGGGCGGCGGCCACCATCCAACAGCTCAGTTCTCCGCTGGCGCAGGCGGTGCAGAACGGGGAGAAACTGACAGGCATCCCCGGTATTGGAAAAGCCATTGGCGACAAGATCCAAGAATTTGTGACTAGCGGGCAGGTTCAGACTTTCGAGCGGGCCAAGGCGGCGGTACCGGAAGGCGCATTGGAACTGCTGGAGATACCCGGCATCGGGCCGAAGACCGCGGTGCTGATCGGAAATGAGCTTGGCATCAGCACAGTCGAGGGTCTGGCTGAGGCGGCCAAGGACGGGCGGCTGGCCAAGCTACCGCGGATGGGAAAGCGTGCTTCAGAGGGCATTCTGCGGCACATAGAGGCCACCCGGAGCATGGGCGGACGCACACCCATCGGGGATGCTCTTCCGATTGCCGAGTCTGTAATGGCCGCTCTCCGAGCGAGCGATTTCGAAATCAGTCTGCTGACGCCTGCTGGCAGCCTACGGCGATGGGAGGAAACCATCGGGGATGTAGACCTCGTGGCCGTTACTCCCAATCCTGAGGAGCTGGGACGCTGCCTGGCGGGCCTCGAAGAAGTGCGCGAGGTGCTGGTCAACGGCCCTCGGAAAACCAGCGTCATCGTTGAGCCGGGCCTGCAGATCGACCTGCGCACCGGGGAGACCGACTCCATCGGAGCGATGCTGCAATACTTTACGGGGAACAAGCAGCACAACATACAGCTGCGGGACTATGCCAATCGCACGGGGCTGTCACTGAACGAATACGGGATCACAAATATGGGGTCCGGTGAGGTGGAGACGTTCCCTGACGAATTGGCATTCTATGCACGGATCGGACTTCCGTGGATTCCTCCGGAATTGCGAGCGGGCATGTGGGAGATAGATGCGGCACTGGAAGGGAATTTGCCGCGATTGGTGGAGGCCGAACACCTACGTGGCGACCTGCACATACACAGCGACTGGAGCGATGGCGGCGATCCCATAGAGACCATGGTGGCAACGGCTGCTTCTCTAGGGTATGAGTACATGGCACTTACCGACCATTCGCAGGGTCTGGGCGTAGCGAACGGACTCACACCAGAGCGTCTCAGGGCCCAGCGGAAAATCCTGGACAATTTGCAGGAGCGATTTGACATCAGGATACTGGCCGGGTCGGAAGTGGACATTCGCGCCGATGGCCGAATGGACTTTTCCGACGAAGTGCTGGCCGAGCTGGACGTGGTGGTGGCTTCTGTGCACAACGCAATGTCTCAGGACAGGGACACCATGACCAAGCGTATTATTTCGGCCATGGAGCACCCGTCGGTAACGATCATCGGCCACCTGTCCACCAGACTGCTGGGACAGCGGCCGCCGACCGATTTCGATTTGGATTCTGTGCTTCAAGCAGCTAGAGAAACGGGAACCGCCCTCGAGATTAACGCGTCGCCCGCCCGGTTAGACCTGCGGGACACGCATGCCCATCGAGCCCGAGAACTGGGAGTACCACTGGTCATCAACACCGATTCACATCACCATTCGGAACTTTCCGGCGGAAGGTTTGGCGTCGCGGTTGCTCGTCGCGCGTGGTGCGAGCCCCGTCATATCCTCAACACCATGGTGTTGGGGGACTTCGTTCGATTCATCGAGTCGCCGAAACCTGAGCGCGTCAAGGTCTTTGATGCTGTTGTGGCAGCGAGACAGTCCTGATGGCTGCCGCCAACTTTGACCAGTCCTACGAAAGTGGCGCCACCGCAGTCATCTTTCCCAACTTCGACGGGCAGGAATCGAAGGGAGACCAACCCGAAGCAGTAACTCATTTCAGGAGGCAGTTGAAGGCAGGGTTTCAGTGGCATCGGGCTTTGCTGGAGGCGATTGGCTGCTGGACGCTACCGGAGGAGTACTGGAAGGAAAGGCGTTATAAATATATTATCGGGCAGGAGGCTTTCGACTGGCTGCTGCTGGCGGAACGGCTATGCGAAGAAGCAGGAGATGACATACCAACTGAAGAACTCGAGATGCTGCTCTTCCATGGCGTGTTGCCGGAACCAATCGAAACCGCCGAACTCCGCAGACTGCTGGGCGCCAGCAAGCACCAGGGTTACCTGAATTACCACTACGGGGTGGTGCTGGAAGAGGTGCTTCAACTGGCCGCCGAAGAAACCATACGGAAGCGTCACACGGCCCGCGGTTACACGGATAGCGAGAACATAGTCGAAGACGCGTACCGGCACTTGTACAACGACTCCCGTGAGAACTTGCTGGACGAATTTCGTCGAGCCAGCGGCCTGGAAGGACGGCGAAGTTTCTCCATCACCGACCTCAAAGAATTCACCTACTGGCTCCACAAGCGCAGGGTCAACTACTGGGACCCAGCCCGCGTAGCTTCCGACACACGACTGGCCATTCGCCGATACACCGCTCTGCAGCAAACCGGTTCCGCCCTTCGCCTATCTCAATAGACGCTTTCTGCCTGGCGATGGTATATTGAAGCCGGTCGCCCGATGGCGATTTTCGTTTTATTTTCCATCCGTCGCCGGAACCGCCGACCATGGAGTATGTGGCACCGATGACTTCCAGCCAGATGTCCCGCGCCTATGATCCGGCCTCCGTGGAGCAGCGCATCTACAAGACCTGGCTGGACAATGGTTACTTTCATGCGAAGAAGGACCCCAGCAAGAAGCCCTACGTCATCATCATGCCTCCGCCCAATGTAACCGGCGAACTGCACTTGGGGCACGCGCTGGAGAAGGCGCTGGAAGACGCACTAATACGCTACCGACGCATGACCGGCACGCCGACGCTGTGGCTACCGGGAACGGACCACGCGGGCATCGCAACGCAATGGGTGGTGGAGCGACAGATCCAGGGCGAGGGGACCACTCGCCACGACATGGGACGGGACGACTTCGTCGATCGAGTGTGGGAGCACGTTGAGAAGTCGGGCGGCATAATTCACGAGCAGTCGCGACGACTGGGTATTTCGGCCGACTGGGAACGACACAAGTTCACGCTGGACCCGGGCCCAAGTCATGCGGTGAGGACCACTTTTGTCAGCCTGTACAACAAGGGACTGATATACCGTCACGAGCGGATCATCAATCGTTGTGTTCGATGTGCCACGGCCCTATCAGACCTGGAAGTGGACTACCAGGACGTGGACGGACAACTCTACTACATCAATTATCCTCTTGAGGAACATCCAGACAGGACGGTAACGGTTGCAACAACACGGCCTGAGACCATGCTAGGGGATACTGGTGTAGCTGTTCACCCTGATGACCCGCGGTACGATGGCATACGAGGCCATAATGTTGTGCTTCCCATCATGGGTCAGCCCATTCCGGTGGTGGGAGATGAAGCGATCGATCCGGAGTTCGGGACCGGCGCACTTAAAGTCACCCCTGCCCATGACCCAGTGGACTTCGAAGTGGGCCAGCGACACCGGCTTGATGCGCCCAATGTCATTGGCGAAGACGGAACCATGACAGAGGTAGCCGGGAAGTACGCAGGAGTCGAACGGTTCGAGGCGCGCCGACGGGTGGTAGAGGAACTGGATTCGCTGGGCGTTCTGGAGAAGGTAGAGCAGCACCGTCATTCGGTGGGCCACTGCCAGCGGTGCGCAACTGTGGTCGAGCCGCTGATAAGTATGCAGTGGTTCGTCAATATCGGGAACCACGAAGAACCGGACAGTATCGCAGGCAAAGCATACAGGGCGGTCACCGAGGGAGACATCCGGATCGTCCCAGAACGGTTTACGCGGGTCTATCTCAACTGGCTGGAGAACATACGAGACTGGTGCATCAGCCGGCAACTTTGGTGGGGGCACCGTATTCCGGTGTGGTACTGCGGCCCCTGTGGTCATCTGACTGTGGCCATGGAGGACGTGGAGGCCTGTGAGGCCTGTGGTTCGAAAAACGTTCGACAGGACCCGGACGTGCTAGATACGTGGTTCAGTTCGGGGCTGTGGCCGCATTCAACTCTGGGATGGCCCGAGGACAACCCTGACTTCGACTATTTCTACCCTACGGCGGTGCTGGAAACAGGCTACGACATTCTGTTTTTCTGGGTGGCCCGCATGATAATGCTAGGCATCGAGAACACAGGAAAGGCACCGTTCAACACTGTCTACCTGCACGGACTGATTCGCGACAGCTCCGGCGCGAAGATGAGCAAGACCCGCGGCAACACCATGGACCCGCTGGAGCTGGTGGAGAAGTACGGCACTGACGCGCTCCGGTTTGCCCTTACCACGGGTACGGCCCCGGGCAATGATCTGCGCTTCACGGAGAACCGGCTTGAGGCAGGCAGAAACTACGCCAACAAGATATGGAACGCATCACGGTTCGTAATATCAGCGCTGGAAGACAAGGAAGGGCTCGAAGGTTGGAGCGAAGTCGAGCCGAAGCATCGCGAGGACCGCTGGATCGTCAGTCGTCTCGACCGAGTGACAGCGGATATGAACCACTTGGTGGAGAGCTTCGAACTGGGCGACGCGCAACAGAGGCTGCACGAGTTCATCTGGAACGACTACTGCGACTGGTACATCGAGATGGCCAAGATTCGCCTGCGCAACGGGAGCGAACCTTCGCCTCTGCCGACGCTAGCGCATGTGCTCGAGCGAACGCTTCGCCTTCTGCACCCGTTCATGCCGTTCATCACAGAAGAAGTGTGGCAGACGCTGAAGGCCCGCTTGCCGGAAGAGGGTGAGATAGGCACCGAGTCGATCATGATCGCAGCCTATCCAGCTTCGGGCAGGCGACTGGACAGAGACGCGGAGGATGAAATCGAACTGATACAGCAGGCTGTGCGAGCTGTCCGCAACACCCGTGCGCAACTGCGAATTCCAGCGGCGCAGCACCTCGAGGCGCTGGTGGAAGCAAACGGGCAGCGAGATGCAGTTGAAGATGAGGCAGACGTCATACGAGCTATGTCGCGGGTGGAGCCCTTGCGAATCGTATCCGATGGGTCTGAAGGCGAATCCGACGTGCGTGGTGTGACGCTTGTTGTCAGTCCGCTGGTGGTACGGTTGCCGCTCGAAGGCGTGGTAGACCTGGATGCCGAAGGGGAGCGCCTACGCTCGGAGCTAGACGACTGCACTCGCAACTTGGAGCGAGTTGAGAAGCTGGTTTCCAACCCCAACTTCCGCGAAAAGGCGCGCCCCGACGTGGTGGAAACTGAAGAGAACCGCCTTAACGAGCTGAGGGAAAAGAAGCAGCGCCTTGATGAAATCCTAGACCAACTGGCGCGCTAGTGTCCTCTAGCTTTCGACGGGGTTAGTGATGCCACAGCGACTGGGAATAATCGGTCATCCCATAGGGCACTCAATTTCACCGCTGTTCCAGCAGGCGGCGCTTGACGCCATCGGGTTCGACGGAACATACGAGCCGTGGGACGTTGACCCCAACGAGGTAGGCGACTTCGTGAACGGCCTTCGGACCCATGGGACACTGGGAATCAACGTAACTGTCCCACACAAGGAAGCGGTTATACCCTTCCTTGATGAGGTCGACGACTGGGCTTCAACCGCAGGAGCGGTCAATACGATTGTCAATCGGGATGGGCGACTTACTGGTCACAACACTGACGGCATTGGCTTTCTTCGTGCTCTCCGCGAAGGCGCAGGGTTCGAGCTTCGCGGAAGGGACGTGCTGGTCCTGGGAGCTGGCGGCTCCGCGAGGGGCGTGGTCTACGCACTAGCCCGATCGGGAATTGCCCAATTGTTCATTGCCAACAGGACGCCGGAGCGGGCGGAACGGTTGGCCCGTCTTGCAATCGACAGCGGCGTAGCGGCGGAGGCAATGGAACTTTCCGGTGCTCCCAGCGTTGCAGGGGAAGTGGCCCTTATTGTTAACTGCACCTCAATGGGGATGGTGCATGGGCCAGATGCGGAAGGAACGCCGCTATCAGCCACCGACATTCCTTCCACGGTTCTGGTCAACGACCTGGTGTATAATCCGCTGGATACACCGCTTTTACGAGCGGCGGCCAGCGCCGGAGCAGCCACGCTAGGAGGCATCCAAATGCTGGTCTACCAGGGTGCCGCTTCCTTCGAAATGTGGACCGGTCAAGACGCCCCGGTGCCTGTGATGCTGGAAGCGGCCACGGCTGCCATGCGAGCGAGAAATTAGATCCAAACGCAGGGCGCACACTGAGCGCAGTAGGTTCCCCGATTATCGGGTTTCCTCTCTGCCCTTGATGCGCTCTGTTACTTTGTCGGGATAGGGAAGATGGTCCGCTTTGTAACCGCCGGAGAGTCCCATGGCCAAGGGCTGTTAATTATCGTAGAGGGAGTTCCTGCGGGGCTTCCCATAGACGAAGACTACATTGGAATCCACCTGGCCCGGCGTCAGAAGGGATACGGCCGCGGCGGAAGGATGCTCATTGAGCAGGATTGGGCGCACATAATTTCGGGAGTGCGTCACGGGAAGACGCTGGGCAGCCCAATAGGGATGAGCATCGAAAACAGAGACTGGGCCAACTGGGAGGAGGCGATGTCGGTTCGCCCCATCGAGGGCGAGCCCCAAAGCCCACGGAGCCAGAGAATCACGCGTCTGCGCCCAGGCCACGCCGACCTTCCTGGCGCGATGAAGTATGGGTTCGACGACGTGCGGAACGTGCTGGAACGCTCCAGTGCTCGAGAGACGGCGGCCCGCGTCGCCGCAGGCGCCGTGGCGTTGCGCTTGCTGGAGGAGTTCGGGGTCAAAGTACACAGCCACGTAATTGCCATTGGAGGGGTGCAAGCAGAGCCGCCAGTGAGAATCGACTGGACGGCCGTAGAAGAGTCGCCGGTGCGGTGCGCGGACCCTGCCTGCGAAGAGTTGATGACGGCCGAAATCGACGCAGCCCGCGACGCGGGGGACACGGTGGGCGGGATCGTGGAAGTGCTGGCAGAGAACGTGCCCATCGGTCTAGGTTCCCACGTATCGTGGGACCGCAAGATCGACGGACGGGTGACGCAGGCCCTGATGTCAATCAACGCAGTAAAGGCAGTGTCCATAGGCCCCGGCTGGGACATCGTTCACAAGCGCGGGTCGCAAGTGCAAGACGTGATACTCCCTGTGACAGACCCTGACCGTCCCTGGCAACGAAGCACCAATTACCTGGGTGGGACCGAGGGGGGCATGACGAACGGGATGCCACTGACGGCGCAGTTCGCCATCAAACCCATTGCGACGCTGATGAACCCGTTGCCGTCGGTGGACCTAGACACAGGGGACGAAGTGCAGGCCCATTACGAACGCTCCGACATCTGCCAGGCGCCGCCAGCCTGCGTGGTGGGAGAGGCCATGGTCGCGCTGGTACTGGCTGAGGCGTTCATGGAGAAGTTTGGCGGCGACTCGGTGTCTGAAACCCGCCGAAACTACGAGGGGTATATGAAGACGGTGGGGCCCCGGACGGTTTTCCAGTAGACTAACGCCTTACTCTCGTTGAGAGGGCCGGGTTGAGAGCGTATCCAATGAAATTTGGCGTCACCATGTTCCCCAACAATCTTGAGGATGTTGCCAGCGGGGCGAGGCTGGCAGAAGAAATGGGATTCGACTACGTGGGCATTGCCGATTCCCAGTCTTTGGCCAGAGAGTTGTATGTTACGCTGAGCGTGGTAGCGACATCTACTGAGCGGGTGATGCTGGGACCGACGGTCAGCAATCCTCTCACTCGTCATCCCGCAATCGCCGCCTCTGCAATAGCTTCAATTGACGAGCTTTCAAAGGGTCGGGCCTTTCTGGGTCTCGGTAGCGGCGACAGCGCAGTGCTGAACCTGGGTTTGCGTCCAGCGCGTCTGGCGGAGTTGCATCACTACATCAAAACGGTCCGCGAGATGCTGGCCGGGGAGACGAGCGAGTACCGAGGGGACCGTGCTCATGTACGCTGGTCGAACGCCGCCGTACCTGTTGCGATGTCCGCAGAGGGACCGCGAACCCTGGCGATGGCAGGATCCATCGCAGACGCTGCGATAATACACACCGGCTTGACGACGGAGGTGTTGGACGACACCATCGGGCGAATCCGCGAGGGCGAGAGGGCCTCGGGACGTGAGGAAGGCACAACCAGCGTGTGGGCCTTCGCCAAGTGCAACATCGCCGACAGTAGAGACGATGCGATTGGGGAAATCAAGATGGCGCTGGCGGCTTCCGGCCATCACGCCTTCCGGTTCACCCTGGAAGGCAAGAATGTGCCGGAGGAACTGCGGGAGCCGGTATCGATACTGCACCGTGAGTACGAGGCCGCGGAGCACGAGCAGGTGGGCGAGACCCGCAATGCGGCGCTCACCGACGAGCTGGGGCTGACGGAATACTTCGCGGACCGGTTTGCCGTGGTGGGAACTCCGAAAGAATGCCTGGCCAAGACACGGGCCATTTTCGCCTCAGGAGTGGACGCGTTGCTGATCACCGCAATCGGTCCATCACCGGAAGGCATCATCCGTCGATTCGGTGAGGAAGTCATTGCACCACTGCGAGGGGAATAGTTCAGCTGGATCAGGCAGGCAGTATCGCGGCAGGGGTTTCCTGCTCACCCATCCGAGGCCATAAGCCGTGGCACAACCTTCACTGCTCTGGGAACCGGGGGATTGACGAATCGTGTCGAATGGGCTGTTCATAGTTTTTGAGGGCGGCGAGGGTTCAGGCAAAACGACGCAGGCGGAGCGATTACAGCAACGATTGTCCGAGGCAGGGCAGCGATCGGTACTTGTCAGGGAACCCGGCACGACCATTCTCGGTCAATACCTTCGGGAATACCTGAAGAGCAAGCGCCCGCTGACGTTGGAATCTGAGTTGCTCCTATTCGCCGCAGCCAGAGCCCAATTAGTTGCTGAAGAGATAAAGCCCACACTGAGAAAGGGCATCTCCGTCATAGCGGACAGGTTTACGGGCTCCACCGTCGCTTACCAAGGATATGGGCGCGGCATCAAACGAGAGGTCGTAGACTACCTGAACAGTTATGTCACCGGCGGCCTGAATCCGGATATCACGTTTCTGTTGGACACCGACCCTTCGGAAGGGCTGACTCGAGTTGGTTCTCCACAGTTGCAGATGGCTCTGTTGCCAGAGGATGTGGCCGAGGTGGGCAGAGCGGACATTGCAGGCCATCGAAGATTCGAAGACCAATCGATGGCATTTCACGGGCGGGTGCGGCAGGGGTATCTTGACTTGGCGAAAAACGCCGCCGGGTGGCGGATGGTCAATGCACACTTACCGATTGAAACGCTAGCCGACCAGATCTGGGACGAGGTGTTGCGGATTCTGCCTGACATTGAGCGCCCCGAATCGCCGGCCAGCAGTCGCATGGAAGTCGAACAATAGGGCGAGCCCCTCCCAAAACAGGAGGGGCTCAATTGACTAATCCGCACTACGCGGGGCAGTTACCCAACTGAAGGCTAATCGTCGTCCGCGGCGACCAAGTCAGCCTGCTCAATCTTTTCACGAACATGGGCAAGCATCTTGCGAACGCGGCCCAAGTCGGGGAAGACGTTTCCTTCGCCTTTCTTGTCGAAGATGCGCTCGCCGTCCACGAACACTTCCATGATGCTCTGGCCGCGAGGGGAGATTGCCACTGCTGCGTCAGGACCGAAATGCCGGAAAAACTCGTTTGCCATCCACGTGGCAGTACCGAGATGCTGTCAACTTACGCAGTAGGTAATCTCAATCTGGACTTTCCCTTCCATGATTTCCTCCGTTAGATTGGGTATGCAGTTAGTTTAGCGTTCATACGCCGCAAGTCAAGGCGCTGGGACGCTAAACACGATAGAACATCACAGCCCGGTCGGGTTCCCGGCCCTGGCTGGTGGAAGCAACGTTGTACCTCTGACCGAGCATGTGCTGGAGACGACGAATGTGTGATCGCTGTGGAGACAGCCTGACGGTCGTCTCGCCGCCCAGCACCTTATTGGCCGCTTCTTCAGCCTCCTGCATGGCCCGCTCGATGTTGGGGGCTTCCTGGTATGGTTCGGCGGCCATCCTCGGGGAGGAGGGATTATTGCGATTGGACTGCCCCACGACGCTGCGAAGAAAGTCCTGAAGCTGGGGCAGGGAGTTCTTCCTGAGCACGTAGACCGGTTTGCCGTTGGCTTCAGCAATGCGGACCAACTGGGAGCCGCGCCGATAATGGGTCTTTGTAGTAAGCACCAGGTCAGCACGACGCAATTCGTTAACTATCTGAACAGGCACGCCAGACTCCACCATAGCGGATTCCAGCTTGTCTCGACCAACTCCGAAGAGGAAGACACGAACCTCGGACACCATCGCAGCCTCTTCGTGGGACATCTCTCCCATCGGGCGAGGCATCTCCGGAGACACTGCGAGCTGGCCAGCCTCGTGGTCGCTGTGGCGTTCCCTGGCACCATTCCTACCGCGGCGGCGTCCCTCGGGAAGGGCTTTGGAGCCGTTCAGGGTAAACGGCGGCGGAGCGTTGTCATTGGTGCGGTATTCTTCTTCGGCGCGTTGCACCTCGCCAGATTCGTCCAGCCAGCGAATTTCCGGGACGATGGGGTAGCCACGCAACCACTGGTCGACCACATGAGCGACATCGTCGTGCACGGCCAAGCGTTCCCAGCTCTGTATCTCCACGACCACGTCGAAGGTCGGGGGGGCCTTGCGTTCCAGAACGGTCTTCTGGGTGCCGCGGTAGCGGGCTTCCTGGTCGCCCAAGGTAACGGTCTGGATGCCACCCACGAGGTCGGACAGGGTGGGGTTCATAATCAGATTGTCCAAGGTGTTTCCGTGGGCAGTGGCGATAAGCTGTACGCCACGTTCAGCGATTGTGCGGGCAGCGGCGGCTTCCTGCTCCGCTCCCATTTCATCGATGACCACGGTTTCCGGCATGTGATTCTCGACCGCTTCGATCATGACGCCGTGCTGCTGCAACGGGGTGGAGACCTGCATACGCCGTGCGCGTCCGATGGCGGGATGCGGCACATCGCCGTCGCCGGCAATCTCATTTGAGGTATCCACAATGACAACGCGCTTGTGGGCTTCCACCGACAGCACCCGGGCGGTCTCGCGAAGCATCGTGGTCTTACCCACGCCGGGGCGGCCGAGGAGGAGAATGTTCTTACCGGAGAAGGCCAGGTCTTCAATCATCTTGATTGTGCCGAAGACTGCCCGCCCTATCCGGCAAGTGAGGCCGATGATACTACCGCGCCGGTTGCGGATCGCGGAGATACGATGCAGTGTGCGTTCGATGCCAGCCCGGTTGTCATCGCCGAACTCGCCAAGACGGTCGATGACACCCTGCAGGTCAGCCGTGTTGACTTCCAATTCACTGAGAGATGTGTCGCCGGAAACAAATCGCGCTTCGGGTTCCCTTCCCACATCTAGGACCACCTCAAGCAGTTCCTCCAAATCATCCCTCTGCCGCAGCGAAGCGGACACCCGCTCCGGCAGAACATCCAAGACCAAGTCCAACTCTTCCCGCACAGCGTCATGCACCGTCGTCAATCTAAATCCTCCGCCCAGAGCGATTTGGAATTGCGTGGAACAACGAGGCAGAAACGAGCATTGCCGTCAATTGGCAGGAAGCGCTCGTGATTTCTGCTGGGCTATGTCAATGAAATATTGATGGACCCTTGTGTCCCGAGTAAGTTCGGGATGGAATGCCGTTGCCAACAGGTTTTCCTGTTGCACGGCCACCGGCTGACCGTCGTCAAGGCGAGCGAGCACGTCCACCGAAGAACCCACGCGAATAACGACCGGAGCGCGAATGAAGATGCAGTTGAAAGGGTCGGGGGACAGCGGCGCGATCTGCAGGGGCTGTTCGAAGCTGTCGACCTGGCGTCCGAATGCGTTTCGGCGGACTCCGATGTCCATGAGACCCAAGGGGACAGGGTCCTGCTCCGTTATCTCGTTGGCCAGCATTATCATGCCGGCGCAGGTACCCCATATGGCCCGGCCTTGGGAGGCCATATGCTGGATGGGTTCCCGCAGGTTGTAGATGGATACCAAGCGGCTGAGGGTGGTGCTTTCTCCACCGGGGATGATCAACCCGTCCAAGCCTTCCAACTGGCCTGGCAGACGGACCTCGTGTGAATCAAAGCCGAGACGACGGAGAATAGCGATATGCTCCGCAAAGTCGCCCTGAACCGCTAAGACGCCTATGTTCAACTTTCTGTGCTTACCGACCCCTCGATGGTTGAGGCGAGGCCGCCCAGAGACCCGCGCCTCTTACTGCTCTTGATGGCAGGCCCGCGTGCTACACACTGCGTGGAGCGAGAAGTTCGTCTTCGGGGATTTCACGGACGTTTCGTCCCACCATTGGTTCACCAAGGTCCTTGGACACTTCGGCCAGAATCTCCGGGTCATTGTAGTGAGTAACGGCCTGCACGATGGCATAGGCGCGGCTGGCCGGGTCGCCGGACTTGAAGATTCCGGAGCCGACAAACACGCCGTCGGCACCCAACTGCATCATCAATGCCGCATCGGCCGGAGTGGCGACGCCGCCGGCAGCGAAGTTAACTACCGGGAGACGTCCTTGCTCCCTCGTCTCCTGCAGCAGGTCGAGGGAAACCCGAAGGTCGCGAGCTTCGACAACCATTTCGTCGTCCGGCATAGTCCGGAGCTTGCGGATATTGTCCTGCACTGCCCTCATGTGGCGCACGGCCTCCACGACGTCGCCGGTGCCGGCTTCGCCCTTTGTGCGGATCATTGCGGCGCCCTCAGAAATGCGGCGAAGGGCTTCGCCCAAGTCGCGGCACCCACAGACGAATGGCACCTTGAAATCGTGCTTCCAAACGTGGTGGGTTTCGTCGGCAGGGGTCAAAACCTCTGACTCGTCAATGTAGTCAACGCCGAGTGCCTCAAGGATCTGTGCCTCCACGAAATGACCGATGCGGACCTTGGCCATAACCGGGATGCTAACGGCATCCATGATGCGCGTAATGACCCCGGGGTCAGTCATCCGGGCCACACCACCGTCGGCGCGGATATCGGCAGGCACGCGCTCAAGGGCCATGACGGCAACAGCTCCGGCTTCGGCGGCTATCATCGCCTGTTCCGGAGTGACCACGTCCATAATGACGCCACCCTTAAGCATCTGGGCGTGTCCCGCCTTAACAGTGAAGGTACCAGTCAAAACGTCTGCTATCGCCATGTTCCTCATCCTCCAGCGAGGCCACTCGTACGACGCTGGTTTCAATTTATCCAAGATGATTGATTATCCAAGATGACTCGGGAAAGCCGGGCCCGAATACAACCAAGCCTCAAGTCCCCATTATACGGCCCGGCATCACCGTTATCAATTGTGCTGGTTACTCAGGCAGGGTACCGAATCAGGTGGTCCGGTAGATCACGCATCCCTGGATTGAGGCTTTCACTCCCGAACCCCAATCTTCGGGCAGACGGAATGGAACGAAACCCCGTGCCTTTGGCTGGATGACAGTCGGGAGAGACCAGTCTCATTGTCTCATCCGGAGGCCCTCACGTGACGGTGTAACATTTTGTAACGTTGTGTAACAAATCGCTCATTTTGGTCCTTGATTGAGACAGGTCAATCGGGCTGTTCAGGGCTTCTTTCATCAGAACAATTGTACGGCATACGCTGCCTCGAATCAAGGGAGAGAATTCAGTAGGGCATCGTTTCGGGTCAGGTGGTGTGGTCTGGAATGCGGCGGGGTTTGGGTTCCCGCGAGCGGAGAGGAAACTTAGAAGAAGTAGCGTCCGACGTCCACTCTTACAAGGACCGGACCCATACACAATCGCAAGGTTGCTGCGAATTAATCAGCGGCCTCTTCGCCTGCCTCGAGCGTCTGCACCCTGCGCCCCATCACTTGGGCCAAGTGGCGAGTACCTGCTATGGCAGTTGCGTACCCCATACGCGTGGGGCCCACGACGCAGACCACGCCGCCTACACCGCCGGGGCGTCCGTATCGGCAGACAATGACGCCGAATCCGTTGAGGGATTCCTCGCGATTCTCGGAACCGATGTATACGTGGGTACCGGAATCGGAGGATGCCGCTACGATGCGCTCCAAGAGCACGGGCTCCTCCACTGTGTGCACCAACTGCCGGGCGCGTTCACCGGCAGCGAATTCCGGTTGGTTCAGGAGGCGCCCCAAGCCTTCAACGTGATGTTCGGGGAGGTCGGCCTGTTCGGCTTCCAACATCATATCGATGGAGTCCCTTCGCACCCGGTGTTCGAGGGAGTCCAGTTCGACCTGCGTGGACTGTATCTGTTGCCGGTTGAGGCCCGCCATTGAATCGTTGAGATGCTCTGCGGCCAGATCGAGGCGCTCCTGGCTAACAGAGTCTGCCAGTGGCAATAGACGCTTCAAGAGTCGGGCCTCCCCCAGAACTATGACCAGCAGTGCTATGGAGTCCTGAAGGAAGACCAGATGCAGCCGCTTCAGGCGAGGTGACCTGGAACGGGGTTGCGTCACTATAGCGAGGTTGGCGGTCAAGGTCGAAAGGGCCGCCGCGCATCGACGGGTCCAGTCCTCAACATCTGATTCCGAGTCGCCGAGCCAATAGTCCACTCGCTGCCTGATGCGCAAAGGAAGGGGAGCAGGTTCACCCAGGGATTCCACGTAGTGGCGGTAACCCAAGTCGGAAGGAACTCCACCGGCGGAGATGTGAGGCCGGGAGATGTAGCCTGCTTCAGTGAGCCGCGACATCGCACTGCGCACAGTGGCTGGGCTGACCCGCAACCGAGGGCTTCGCGCGATGCCGTCCGAAGACACCGGCGCCGCGGTCTGAACATACTCGTCGACGAGCAGATTGAGGATGGTAGACGTACGGTGGGATAGCATCGGCTTCGCCCCCAAACACGGGCATGAACGGGCCGAGACCGGCGATTCTTTTCTCGACGTTAGCATAGCGTTCGTGGCAGTGTCAAACCTGCTCGAGGAGGGATTGGGCGGTTATCGCCGACCACGGTCCTGAATGGTATACTCTGCTACGGCGGCCGAATCTTTGGGCCGTCTAATATTATCGTGCGGGTGTGTGACGGTGTACTCTGAATCCACGACCTCGTCTCTAGTTGATCTTGCGCTACCGATGGAAGAAGGCTGGGGGCGCATCGCGAGGGACGCCGCTCTGATTGTCGGCTTTGCCCTGTTCATCGCCCTATTTGCGCGCTTCTCCCTGCACCTGCCCTTCACCCCCGTTCCGGTTACCGGTCAGACGTTTGCGGTGCTTCTCACCGGAGCAGCGGTGGGAAGCTGGAAGGGAGCTGGGGCCACGGGTGTCTACCTGCTGGCGGGGATGTTCCTGCCGTTCTACGCCGGGTCTGCCGACTCGTACCTCTGGGACGCTTCGGTGGGCGGTTACGTGCTCGGGTTCACCTCCGGCAGTTCGGGTTTCTTCTGGGGCATTGCGTCCGGTGGGTACATCATAGGATTCATAGCCGCGGCGTACGTGGTCGGATTCCTGTGCGAGCGGGGAGTAGGCTCGAGCGTCTGGATACTGCCGACGCTGCTGGTGGGCAACATACTGGTCTACGTGCCAGGGCTGATTCAGCTTTCGCTGTTTGCACCTGGAGGGAAGACGCTGGCCTGGGGCCTGTACCCGTTCATCGCCGGGGACTTGCTGAAGCTGGTAGTGGCGGCGCTGCTGGTGCCTGCGGTATGGGGCATCGCCAATCGATGGCTGGGCGGCGACGACGACTACCGGCGGCGGGACAGTTCGGGCGGACGCTGGCTGTAAGGGGAGGAGGAGCGGGATGGACCTGGCATTTCTTGGGCATGCTTCTTTCAGGCTGCACGCGGACGGGATGGTGGTCATCACCGACCCATACCCGGATGGGTTGGGGTTGCGGATGGAGAACCGACCGGCGGCAGTGGTAACCGTGAGCAACAGTCATCCCAATCACTCGGCGACGAACGCGGTGAGCGGCGAGCCACGGGTTTTCAGCTCGCCGGGGGAATACGAGTTCAACGGCATCGTGGTCCGGGGGGTGATGACGCCGCTGCCGTCTGGGGTGCCGCATGAGCAACGCAACGTGGCTTTCACGATCGAGATGGACGGGGTCAACATCTGCCACCTGGGGGACCTGGCGCTGCCGCTGACGACGAAACAGATCGACGAGCTGAAGCCGGTGGACGTGGTGCTGGCGCCGGCCGGCGGGCACTGCACGGTGAGCCTGGACCAAGCGCTGCAGACCATCCAGGACCTGGACCCGAAGATTGTGATTCCGATGCACTTCTCGCACGGCCAGGAAGGGGTGTCGCTGGAAGGGCCGGAGGGGCTCCTGCGGCGGCTGGGGCAGGATGAACTGCAACCTCAGTCGAGGCTGGTGGTATCGACGGGGAACCTTCCGTCGGACCTGAGGGTGAACCTGATGACGCCGCCCCGGGGGTAGGCCCGGGAGGCTCTTGCTGGAACTGAGAGAGGCAGCCGGTGGGCTGCCTCTTCTTCTATTCTGCTGCAGCCGGTGGGCTGCCCTCCAATGTTTCCGCTGCCGGCGGGGCGAGGGTCAGTCGGCTGCGGCCGGGCCGGCGGCGCCGGAGGACGGCGGCGGGCCGATGGATTCGTCGTCGGGGCCGAGGGGAGGACGGCGGCGGGCGGCGACGAAGAGCAGGGCGGCACCGGCGGTTACGAGGGCGATGCCGACGGCGATGGCGATGGGCGGAATGCGGGTCACGGCGTGGTCGCCGGTGACGGGCAGCACGGCCGTCGGGGTGGGCGTCGGCTCCGGGGTGGGAGTCGGCGTGGGTTCGGGGGTCGGCGTCGGCGTCGGTTCAGGGGTGGCCGTCGGCGCGGGCGGCGGCGGGGTGGGGGTGGGGGTGGGGTCGGGCGCCTGGGTCGGGATGGCGTCGGCGAAGGTGAGGATGACGTCGAAGCGGTTGCGTGCGGCGGCGTGGATGCCGGTCTCGGCGGCCTGGATGCTGCCGTGGTCGTTTACGATGTGGAAGGTAACCGTGTCGGCGACGAGGCTGTGGTCCTGGGGACCGACTTTGAGCCACTCGAATGCGCCGCTGGCATCGAGGTAGACGGGGTCGGACTGGTAGACGCTACAGGTCTCGACGCAGCTGACGAGCTGGGTTCCCACGGCAGGCGTGGCGCCCTGGACGGTCACGGTGCCGGAGTAGTAGTCAGGTTCGAGAGGGGAGGGGGCCGTCCCTCCTGTCCTGGGACCGCTGCCACCAAAGTCAATAGGAGCAAGCCTCCCAACAGCCACCACCACACGCGCACGGCTCGTACCTCCACCGCCGGTTTTGAATCATTCTATACGGATGTGAGGAGTTGAGGCCTTTGTTTCAGATGCGAAGTTTTGGGATTTTGCTCAACGCGAGGAGTTATTCACCACAGAGGGCACAGAGGGCACGGAGACGGGATTTAACCGCCGAGTACGCAGAGGGCGCAGAGTTTTTTTGTTTTGGGTTCGGAGGGTGCGTTCCTCGGGTTAGGCCCGGTCGGGGCGGGCCCAGAGGTGGGCGTGGAGGAAACCGCCCTCGGCTGCCCAGGGGAGCAGGTTGCCGACTATGCC
Source organism: Dehalococcoidia bacterium (assembly GCA_963667415.1). Lineage (GTDB taxonomy): Bacteria > Chloroflexota > Dehalococcoidia > Lucifugimonadales > UBA3495 > VXOI01. Next base: position 3,750,235 of record OY763410.1, read on the forward strand.
GCGGGGTTCGGGGACCTTCTTGTCGGCGATGCAGCGCTCGAGGTACTTGCGCAGGGACATGAAGGTGCTGAGGTGGTAGCCGGTCTTGGCGATTTCGGGGATGAAGTCGGTGACCATTTCGTCGAGTTCGTGACGGGAGGCGGGAGGGTCGTCGGCGACGGCGTCTTCGTAGTCGTCGCAGAAGTCCTCGGCTACGCGGCGCAGGCGGACTATGGCGAGGTCCTTGGCGAGTCTCTTCTCGAGAGCCCTGAGGCGGCGGGGGATAGCGGCGAAGCTGTACATGGTGTCGTTCTCCTAACAGGTAGGGGTTGTCTGAATCGGGGTTTTCGGGATGGTGGGGTTTTTTGAAAACCCGCTCATTTCCGCTCATTTCCGCTCATGGACGTTGAAAGTGGCAAGACAACATTTCAACGCCGAGTACGCAGAGGGGGCGCGGAGGGCGCAGAGATTTTTGGGTTGACCTCTTATGCATAGTACATATATTCTAATCACGGATAGTCAGCGAAATCAAGGGGCGAGCGTCACTGCTTGGGGGGGTGATTCTGGAAATTTGGGGAGAGGGGTTGGCCCTCTCCCCGTTTGGGTATTGGTCTAGGCGGTGGAGGAGGCGGCGGAGAGGGTGCGTAGGAATTCGTGGTTGGTGGGGGTCTTGGCGAGGCGTTCGAGGACCCGCTCGGTGGCACTGCCGTCGTTGCTGTTGTTGTTGGAGAGCATGCCTATCATGCGGCGGAGGAGCACGACCTGCTTCAGGGCCTCGGGGGAGTAGAGGAGCTCCTCGCGGCGGGTGCCGGAACGGACGATGTCGAGGGCTGGGAAGTAGCGACGCTCGGCGAGCTTGCGGTCGAGGTGTAGCTCCATGTTGCCGGTGCCCTTGAATTCCTCGTAGATGACCTCGTCCATGCGGGAGCCGGTGTCGACGAGGCAGGTGGCGATGATGGTGAGGGAGCCGCCTTCCTCGATGTTGCGAGCGCCACCGAAGAACTTCTTGGGCGGGTAGAGGGCGATTGGGTCGATACCGCCGGAGAGGGTGCGTCCGGAGGTGGGTACGGCGAGGTTGTAGGCGCGGGTGAGGCGGGTGATGCTGTCGAGGAGGATGACGACGTCCTTGCCGAGCTCGACGAGTCGCTTGGCGCGGTCGAGGCAGAGCTCGGCTACGCGGCACTGTTCCTCGACGTTTTCGTCGAAGGTGGAGGCGAAGACATCGCCGTCGACGGAGCGGCGCATGTCGGTGACCTCCTCAGGGCGCTCACCGATGAGGGCGACCATGAGGACGGCCTCGGGGCAGTTGGTGACTACGCCGTGGGCAATCTGCTTGAGCATGGTGGTCTTGCCGGCCTTGGGGGGCGAGACGATGAGGCCGCGCTGACCGAGGCCGATGGGCGCGAAGAGGTCGACCATACGGGTGGAGAGCTCGTTGGGCGAGGTCTCGAGGACGACCTGTTCCTCGGGGAAGACAGGAGTGAGGTGCTCAAAGAAGGGGCGGTTGCGGCCATGAACCTTGTCGGTGTCGAAGCCGTTGATTTTCTCGACACGGACGAGGCCAAAGTAGCGCTCGCCCTCCTTGGGGGGACGGACCTGACCGGTGACGGTGTCGCCGGTGCGGAGGCCGAAGCGACGGATCTGGGACTGGGAGATGTAGACGTCGCCGGAGGGACGGTGGGAGGCGATCTGCCGGAGGAAGCCGTAGCCTTCGTCCATGATCTCGAGGATACCGGTGGATACGAGGGACTGGTTGGCGGAGGCGACCTGGAACATGCGGCCGAGGATGTCCTCGCGGTGCATGTTACCGAGCGCGGCCGGGTCTCCAAGACCAACGGCGGGAGCGAGGCTTAGGAGCTCTTCCTTGGACTTGGAGCCGAGCTCTACAACGTCCAGACTCTTCCGGGTAGCCGTCATGTTCACCTCTTGTTGGTTCGTCTGGGCGGTGGCTTGCTGGTTCGTCTGGGCGGCGGCTTTGCGCCTCGTTCCGGTTTTGGCCGGTTCGGGAGTCTTGTTGTTTTCTTCAGTCATTTTCTGGTCGCTCTTCAGGCCTGGGACGCTTTCTGCCAGTCGGCAATGAAGCGGGCGAGGCCGGAGTCGGTTAGGGGGTGTTGAGCCATTTGGATGAGGATCTTGTAGGGGACAGTGGCGATGTGTGCGCCGGCCTGGGCCGCCTTGAGGCAGTGGAGGGGATGGCGGACGCTGGCGGCCATGACCTGGGTTTCGACGTCGGCCTCGCGGAAGAGGTCGGCGATGTCGCGGATGAGCTCGATGCCGTCGTGGCCGATGTCGTCGAGGCGGCCGATGAAGGGGCTGACGACAGTTGCGCCGGCCTGAGAGCCAAGGAGGGCCTGGTTGACGCTGAAGCAGAGTGTCTGGTTGCAGCGGATGCCCTCGGAGGCGAGGGTGGCGATGGCTTCGATGCCCTCGATGGTGCTGGGGATCTTCACCCAGGGGTTGGGGATCCAGCCGGCGATGTCGCGACCTTCATCGACCATGCCCCGGGTGTCGGTGGATACGACCTCGACGGAGATGGGGCCGTCGACCAAGTCTGAGATTTCGGCGACGGCGGAGCGGTAGGCCTCGCGGTCGCCGATGCCGGTAGCGGCGGCGAGGGACGGGTTGGTGGTGACGCCGGATATGACGCCGATGCGGGCGCCGTCGCGGATTTCGTCGATATTGGCGGTGTCGAGGAAGAGCTTCATAACCCTCACCCTACCCTTTGCTCAAATGTGGTGGCGGGCGCTGTAAATAGAATGGTGCCAGTGGGGTTGCTTTTTGAAATCTTGTGGAGCTGCAAGTCTGGTCTATCCCAAGGGGAGTGGCTGTTGACTTCCTTCGCGGATGGTCCTGGTGGCTTCGGCGATGAAGCGGACGAAGAGGGGATGGGGGCGATTGGGACGGGACCGGAACTCGGGGTGGTACTGGACGCCGACCATGAATGGATGGCCACGGACCTCACCTGCTTCCACGAGCTGGCCATCAGGGGAGAGGCCGGCGGCGATGAGGCCGGACTGCTCGAGGGCTTCGCGGTAGGCGTTGTTCAGTTCGAAGCGGTGGCGGTGGCGCTCCATTACCTCGCCGTCGCCGTAGGCCTCGTGAGTCATGGTGTGGGCCTGGGGACGGCAGGGGTAGCTGCCGAGGCGCATGGTGCCGCCCTTGGTAGTTACAGCCTCCTGCTCGGCCATGATGTGCACGACGGGATGTGCGGTATCGGGCTCCAGTTCCTCGGAGTTGGCACCCTCGAGACCGAGTATGTTGCGGGCCCAGTCGATGACCATCACCTGAAGGCCGAGGCAGAGGCCGAGGTACGGGACCCGGTGCTGCCTGGCGTAGCGGACGGTGTCGACCATGCCCTCGACGCCGCGGGTGCCGAAGCCGCCGGGGACGACTATGCCGCTAGCGTTGCCGAGGAGGTCATCGGGGCCGTAGCGCTCGATGTCTTCGGAGTGGACCCACCGGAGATCTACGTCGCGTGACTGGATGAAACCGGCGTGGCGGAGGGCCTCGCGGACGGACAGGTAGGAATCGGGGTATTCGACATACTTGCCGACGAGGGCGATGGGCAGGGGTTCCTTGGGGCTGTCCATCATTTCGACCATGTTGCGCCACTCGTCAAGGCCGCGCTCGTAACCGCGGAGTGCGAGGGAGTCGAGGATGATGTCGCCCAGTCCCGCCTCTTCGAGAACGAGAGGCACGCCGTAGACGTTGTGCACCGTTTCAAGGGGTATGACGGCATTGCCGGGAACGTCGCAGAAGGAGGCGATTTTTTCGCAGATCTGGGGAGGAACAGGGTGGTCGCTGCGGCAGATGATGGCGTCGGGCTGGATGCCGATGGCGCGGAGTTCCTTGACGCTGTGCTGGGTGGGCTTGGTCTTGAGTTCCTGGGCGGCGGAGAGGTAGGGGAGGAGGGTGAGGTGGATGTAGAAGACATTTTCCCGCCCCACCTGGTTTCGCATCTGCCGGATGGCTTCCAGGAAGGGCAGGCCCTCGATATCGCCGACGGTGCCGCCGACCTCCACGACAATCACCTCCGCTCCCGACTCGTCGGCCAGGCGGAGTATGCGTTCCTTAATGTCGTTGGTAACGTGAGGCACAGACTGGATGGTCCCGCCGAGGAAGTCGCCGCGGCGTTCCTTGGCGATGAGGTTGAGGTAGACGTCGCCGGCGGTGAGGTTGGAGCTACGGGTCAACTCGAGGTCGATGAAACGCTCGTAGTGTCCCAAGTCGAGGTCGGTCTCGCCGCCGTCCTGAGTCACGAAGACTTCACCGTGTTGGTAGGGGGACATAGTGCCGGGGTCAACGTTCAGGTAGGGGTCAAGCTTCAAGACCGAAACGCTGAGGCCACGGCTCTTAAGGATGCGGCCGACGGATGCGACACAGATGCCCTTGCCCAGGGAGCTTACAACGCCGCCAGTGACGAAGATGAATTTAGTAGGCATATACCCGCGCAGCAACGGTTAGGGAAATGCTGTTAAACGTGCGCCGCCGCAGTTGACGAAAGTGAGATGTCGCAGTGGCAACGCGAGGGGGAAGGAGGGAAATTGCTAACACTATGATTATATGTATCCGTCCCGATTGTGTCAAATGGTAGCCGCTCATTTGAGACTAATGCCAGCATTCCGCGCCGGGACACGAATTCATTCGTGATTCAACGACAGTATTGAAGCGGCAGATTGCGACCGATCGACCGTCATATAACCGTTGGCCCAAAACAGCAGTTTGCGGCCGGTCAGACGCGATTCAACGATAGTCTCAAAACAGCAGTTCCCGGCCGATCATTCGTGATTCAGCTGTTGTCTCAAAACAGCAGTTCCCGGCCGATCAACATACCGCCGCCCATGACGACGAGGAGGATGACGACGTATCGGAAGGCCTGCCGGTTGAGGCGACTGACCAGCATACTGGCGACGCCAAATCCCACGAGCAGGCCAGGCAGCAGCAGGCCAATGTTGAGGAGGGTGTCGCGGGTGTAGAGACCGGTGGAGGCGTAGAGGACGACGGCGATGAGGCTGGAGAAGCTGAACATCGCGGCCAGTGATGCGCGGACGGTTTCGGTGGGCCATCGCTGGGCGACGGCGTATACGCCGCCCAGAGGGCCGCCGATGCTGATGGCGGTAACGGCCAGGCAGGTCACGAATCCGTAGACGGCCCCCGAGCCGGGGAAGCTGGCGATGGGGAGGTTGAGCTCGCGGAGATTCAGCAATCCGAGGACCACTATCACGACGCCGATGACGATGCGCAGGACTCCCGGGTCGGCGATGTTGAGCACGAATACGCCGAGGGGGGCGGCGGCGAGTCCGCCAAGGATCAGGCCTTTGCTCACGGGGAAGTCGAGGTGCCGCCAAGTGCGTGAGAGGACGAGGGAGAGCTGGATGACAATGAAGGTGTTGATGATGACGACGGTGGGCTTTGCGCCCAGCAGGATGAGGAGCACGGGAGAGGCCACCATGCCGAGGCCGAAGCTGACTGCGCCCAGTACCACGCCCCCCAGGGTTACGATGGCAATGGCGGCGGCGAGCTCGAATCCGGTCAGCATGGATGCCGCTCCGTCGGTGTTCCAGGCGGTTTGCAGGTGTTCCCGGTCATCACTCCCCGGCGCATCCCGCGCAGAGGCAGCATTATGGTAGGCAAGATGGGGGTTGGCAACCTGTTCGGGCCGAGTGCGAGTTTGTCGCAGCGACGGAGGACGGGGAGAGGGTGGGTATACCGGTGGCTTCTAATTATAGATTCACACAATATTCACGAAATCGCCATACTAGATGTTTGAATTACGCGCGGACTGAGACTAGAGTTAGATGCTGTCGGCCTATGTGAGAAACATCGGGACAGGTCGGCGAAGCCAAAATCAGGACGGCTGTATAGATGATTGCGCTTGTATCAAGGCTGAGATGGATGATTACTCTGGCATTCGCGGTGGCGGTAGTGGCAATGGTCACGGCGTGCGGGTCGGACCCGACGCCGACCACAGCACCGGAACCGACGGCGATGCCGGAGCCGACTGCGATGCCGGAACCGACGGCCGCGCCGACGAATACGCCGGAGCCCACGGCCATGCCTGCGCCGACCAACACCCCGGCGCCCACGAATACACCGGTGCCGGAGCCGACGAGCACGCCAGTGCCCACGGAGCCGCCTGCGCCGGAGCCGACCGCCACACCGGAGCCCACGGCGGCACCTACGGAAGCGCCGGCGATGATGGCGGGCTCTCTGAGGGACCTGAAGATCACGCAGACGACAACGGGCGGGGAAATGACTGGCCTGCTTTCGGACGCGGAGAATGAATGCGTCCGTAACGAGGTAGGTGAAGCGCTGTTCGGGCTGATCCAGAGCGCGCCGATCATGATGATGGCGGCAGGTGACATTTCGCAGACCGCGCCGCTGTTCAACTGTCTGAAGCAGGAGAACGTGGTGTACCTGGCGGTGGCATTCCTGGACGCCCAGGCGGGCGGATGGGACGCGGAGAGCCGCGAGTGCATTACCGAGGTGGGGCTAGATCATCCCGACGCGGTGTACGTGAGGCTGGGACTGCAATTGTCGGAGGAGCCGATCGATCCTGAGGAAACGATGTTCCACAACATCCAGATTTACGACTGTCTCAGCAACGAAGAGAAGAAGGAATTCACAGTCGGGTTCTGGGTGGCCATGGACAGGCACAGCCCGGCCACCGGAGCGGACCTCCTGGGGCTGATTCCCGATTCGGAGGCAGCCTGCTTGATGGAGGAACTCTCCCAGGACCAGTTGGTCGCGCTAAGCGTCGCCACCGTTTTCGAAGCAGTGACCATGGGCCGGGACGCTGCCCACTGCATCTCAGGGGAAACGAACAGCAAGATATTTTCCAGCGGCATCGACTGGGCGCTGGGAGGAGTTACCGAGGAGACCCAGAGTTGCCTGGAAGGATTCGCCATGGGGAATCCGGATATCGTAACGCTGTTCCAGTCCGGCGCGGAGGGACTGATGGCCATGCCGGCAGACCAGTTCGTCGAGCTCAGCGAAACGAGCCAAGGCATGTACGACTGCATGACCGAGAATGAGCTGATGCAGGTGCAGCTGACGGCCACGCAAGCGCTGGCGATGCCGTAAGGGCACAGAGCCCCGGAGGCCGCAACCGCGATCGCGGCCGATGCAAACGAAGATTAGCCACGGATGCCCGGCGGGAGATGCCCCCGCCGGGCGTCTTCGTTGTTCGGCAAGTGTCGAATGGCCTAGGCGAGCCACTGGGAGGGGAATTTCAGGGGCTCCAGGGTGAGGAGGGGGCGGCAGGGGGATGAATCAGGGGGCGGGGGCGCTGCGGGAGATGGCTTCCTCGAGGGCAGTCCAGGGCAGGAGGGCACACTTGATGCGGACGGGGTACTGCCTGACGACGCCGAGGGCGTAGAGGTCACCGAGGTCGGAGGGAATGGCGGAATTGACGGGGCCGGGACGCATGAAGGACCGGAAGCTGGCGGAGAGGGCCTCGATTTCGGGGACGGTGCTGCCCTTGACGGCCTCGGACATCATGGAGGCGGAGGCCTGAATGATGGAGCAGCCGTCGCTGTGGGCGCTGACGGCGTCGACTGTGCCGTGGTCGTCGAGGTGGAGCTTGAGATCGATGAGGTCGCCGCAGAATGGGTTGAGCTCGTAGGCGGCGAGGGTGGGGTCGGCTAACGGTTCACGGTTCCGCGGGGTGCGGTAGTGATCCATGATCATCTGGCCGTAGAGACCATCGAAGGCTGGGCCGGACTGCTGGGTCATGGCGTTCTGGGACTCGGGTAGCGTTGGGAAGCCGCGCGAAGTGTAACAGATTGAGCGCGAGACGGGGAGTTGGGGCACGGCAAGTTGAGCTACTCGGTGGTGACCGGGTCGTCCTGGCCGTCAATGGCGGAGCGCATGGTGTGCCAAGCGAGGACGGCGCACTTGATGCGGGTGGGGTACTCGTTGACGCCGGCGAGGGTCTCGAGATCGCCGAGGGTGTCGTAGTCGGGCTCGGCGTCAGGGTGAGTGAGCATGTCGTGGAAGGCGTCAAAGATGAACTGGGCTTCCTCTAGGCTCCTGCCTTTGATGCTCTGGGTCATCATGGATGCGGAGGCGCGGGAGATAGCGCAGCCGACGCCCTGGAAGCCGACGTCCTCGACGACATCGTCGACTACCTTGAGGTAGAGGGTTATCTGGTCGCCGCAAAGGGGGTTATAGCCCTCGGCGGTGAAGCTGGCGTCCTCGACGCGGCGGAAGTTTCGGGGCTTGCTGTTGTGCTCGAGGAGGATTTCCTGGTAGAGGTCGCTGAGTCCGGACATTTCTTTCCCTGCTCGCTTCTAGGTGGTCTGTGTACTGTCCATTCGCCCTTCGACCCTTCGACACGCTCGGGGCTCTGGGAGAACGGACCAGATGGTCAGGAGAATACCTCGATGACGCGGTCGATGGCACGCACGAGAGCGTCGATGTCTTCCTTGGTATTGTACATCGCCATGGAAGCGCGGGCGGTTGCGGGGATCTGGAAGCGCTGCATCACGGGCTGGGCACAGTGATGGCCGGTGCGGACAGCGACTCCCTCGGCATCGAGGATGGTGCCGATGTCGTGGGGGTGGATGTTTTCGATGACGAAAGAGAGGATGCCGGCCTTGTGGGGAGAGGTGCCAATGATGCGCAAGCCGCCGATCTGCTCCAGGGCCTTGGTGCCGTAGTCAAGCAGCTCGTCCTCGTAGGCTCCGAATGCGTCGTAGCCTACGGACTGCACGTAATCGATGGCTGCGCCGAGGCCTATGGCGCCGGCGATGTTGGGTGTGCCAGCCTCGAACTTGTAGGGCAGGTCGTTGTAGATAGTCTTCTCGAAGGTGACCGACTTGATCATCTCGCCGCCGCCATGCACCGGCGGCATGGACTCCAGCAGTTCGGCCTTGCCGTAAAGGACGCCGATTCCGGTGGGGCCAAAGAGCTTGTGGCCGGAAAAGACGTAAAAATCGCAGTCCAGCTTACGGACGTCCACTGGCAGGTGGGGCACGGCCTGCGCTCCATCCAGCATAACGGGAACGCCCTGAGCGTGGGCCATGCCGACAATCTGCTCCACCGGCAGAATGGTGCCGAGGGCGTTGGAGACGTGGGTGATCGAGACGAGCTTGGTACGGGGAGACAACATCCGCTCGTATTCGTCCATAAGCAGTTCGCCGGAATCGTCGATGGGCACGACCTTGAGGACGATGCCCTTTTCCTCGCGGAGCATCTGCCAGGGGACGATGTTTGAGTGGTGCTCCATGTTGGAGACGATTACCTCGTCTCCGGGGCCGAGGGTCTGCTTCCCGAAGGCCTGGGCGACGATGTTGATGCTGTCGGTAGTGCCGCGCGTGAAGATGATTTCGTGATCATCTGCGGCGTTGAGCAGACTGCGCAACTTGGCCCGTGCGCCTTCGTATGAGTCGGTGGCGTTCTGGCTGAGAGTGTGGACGCCGCGGTGGACGTTGGCGTTTTCGGTGGAGTAGTAGCGCACCAGCTCGTCGATGACGGCCTGCGGCTTCTGGGCGGTTGCTCCGTTGTCGAGGTAGACGAGGGGTTTGCCGTTGACCTGCTGCTGCAGGATTGGGAAGTCGGCCCTTACTTTTTCGGCATCAAAACCCGTGGGCATTTGAGCTATCTCCTGAACCTGTCGGTTTCCCTAGACAAAAGCGACCGGAAGGCTTTTCACCGCGATGGAACGGTCGAAAAGGGACTCGAGATGATCGCGCAAGGGCTCGTGCCTGACGGTGTCAACGATTTCACGGGCGAAGGCCTGGACCAGCAGACGACTGGCGGTCTCGAGGTCGAGGCCACGACTGCGTAGGTAGAACATGGTCTGGGCGTCGATCTGGCCGGCGGTGGCACCGTGGCTGCACTGGACGTCGTCAGCGTAGATGAGCAGGCTTGGCTTGCTGTCGACCTCGGCTTCCTCAGAGAGCAGCAGGTTCTTGTCGGTCTGCTGTGCGTCGCTCTTCTGGGCGTTTCGCTGGACGACGACCTCGCCGCCGAAGACGGCGCGGGAGTTGCCGTCGAGGATGCCCTTGTAGTTGAGGCGGCTGGTGCAATAGGGCTGGGCGTGGTCGATGCTGATGAGGTTGTCGATATGCTGGCCCTGGCCGGTGTAGTAGAGGCCGTTGAGGGAGCAGAAGGCTCCGGGGCCGTCGAGGGTAACGGCGAAGTCGTTGCGGGCCAAAGCGGTGCCGAGGGCGAAGGAAGATGAGCTGAAGCTGCTGTCCTTCGCTTGATGGACGCGGGTGGTGCCGACGTGGAATGCCCCTGGGCTCTCGTCGAGCAGGCGATAGTGCTCGACACGTGCGCCGTCTTCCAGCACGATTTCGGTGACGGCGTTGGTAAAGTAGCGCGGGCCGGCGGGGCCGGTGTAGGTCTCGACGACGGTGATGTTGGCGTTGCGGCCGGCGATGACGAGGGTGCGGGGGTGGCTGGCGAAACGCTGTTCGGCGTCGGAGACGGCGGGAGCGCGGTGATTGACTGTGACGGCGACCGGTCCGCCGGAGCCGTCGGGTACGCGGACCACGGCAACGTCGCGGAGGAAGGCGGTGTTGAGGGCAACGAAGCCGTCATCGTCCAACGGGGCGATGCTGTTCAGGTGGCGGCGGACTGCGTCTTCGTCCTCACTATCAAACACGGAGAGCACGGGGGCCGGCGAGAAACCGAAGTCCAGCTCCTGGTTGCCGGAGGCGAGAGAGTCAGACCGGGGTGCTGCAAAGTTGACGCGGGAGATGGGCAGTACGCTGGTGTACTTCCAGCGCTCGTTGCCGCGTCGGGCGGTGGGGAAGCCGACGTCGTTGAAGCGCTCCCAGCCGGCGGCGCGCAGGTCGTTGAGCCAAGCCGGGCCGGTGTCGGCAGCGGCGAGGGCGAGGTGGTCCTCGTGGTAGTGGGGGTAGCGAACGGTCTGGGTGGTCATCAGCCTACTTGCCCGCCTCCACTTCCTCGCGAATCCAGTCGTAGCCTTTCTCTTCAAGCTCGAGGGCGAGTTCGGGGCCGCCGGAGCGCACGATGCGTCCGTCGATGAGGACGTGGACCCGGTCTGGGCGTACGTAATCGAGCATACGCTGGTAGTGGGTCACGAGGACCATGGCGTTATCGTCGGACCGGAGCCTGTTGACGCCGTCCGAGACGATGCGGAGGGCGTCGATATCGAGGCCGGAGTCGGTCTCGTCGAGCAGGGCTAGCTTGGGTTCAAGGACGGCCATCTGCAGTATTTCGTTGCGCTTCTTCTCGCCGCCGGAGAAGCCTTCGTTAACAGCACGGCGGACGAGGTCGGGATCGATCTCGACCTGCTTGACCTTGGCATCGAGGAGGCGCTGGAACTCGCGGGCGGAGAGCTCCTCCTCGCCGTTGTGCTGACGCCGAGCGTCGACACCGGCCTTGAGGAACTGCCAGGCGCGGACGCCGGGGAGCTCGACCGGGTACTGAAATGCGAGGAACACACCCATGCGGGCGCGGATTTCGGGTTCAAGGGACAGTAGGTCTTCGCCGTCATAGACGGCCTGACCGGCGGTGACGTTGTAGTCGGGGCGGCCGGCGAGGACGTTGGCGAGGGTGCTCTTGCCGGAGCCGTTGGGGCCCATGATGGCGTGCACTTCGCCGGCGTAGACTTCGAGGTCGACACCTTTCAAGATTTCGAGGTCGCCCGCCGAGGCGCAGAGGCCACGGACGGATAGCAGGGGCTGGTTGTTGGTCATTGTCGCATCCGGTTTGAGTCTAGGATATCTATTGTGGCGCCCAGGAGGCGGTTGAAGACTTCGGGTTTTAGCCGGGCAATCGTCCCTCTTATCAAGCTCTCGTGGGCGCTGAACAACTTGGCAGGACGAAAATAGCTATCAAACAGTAGGGAACCCTCTGCAAGGCTCTCGTTGGTCAACTCAATAGACAAAGGGTCGCCCACAGGATTCGTCGTAAGCTGCCCCAAAATCCAATCTCGATTCCCTGCACTGGACAAGACGACCACCGGTCGATTGTCCCTCCTGGATAGGTTGGAGTAAGGGAACTCTGCTATAACAATGGCTGATCTTTCAACACTCGTGCCCAATATTCACTCTCTTCCATCTCTTCCCGGAGCCTCTCCTCGGAATAGCCGGTAGCGCCGGAAGAGACCATGAGCGAAATCAACGAGTCTTTGTCCATGAGAGTCACCAGCACATGAGTGCCCTCGTTCAGCTTGACCGGATCCAGAAGACGGATAGTGCCTTCGTCATCGACAATAGCCCGGTAAGTGTGCAACATTTTCGGCGCTCCAATCCTACAATATTGCCCTACCCCACCGTGCCTTCGAGGCTTACCTTGAGTAGCTGGGAGGCTTCCATAGCGAACTCGAAGGGGAGCTCTTGGAAGATGCCGCGGCAGAAGCCGTTGACTATCATGAAGTTGGCTTCCTCGGCGGACATGCCCCGCTGCAGGCAGTAGAAGAGCTGGTCATCGCTGACCTTGCTGGTGGTCGCCTCGTGCTCGAGCTGGGCCGTGGGGTTCTTGACCTCGATGTAGGGGACGGTGTGGGCGCCGCACTGGTCGCCGATTAGCAGGGAGTCGCACTGGGTGAAGTTTCTTGCGCCGTCGGCGGTGGGCATCATCTTGACCAGGCCGCGGTAGGTGGCGTTGCCATTACCGGCGGAGATGCCCTTGGCGACGATGGTGCTCTTGGTGTTCTTGCCCTGGTGAATCATCTTGGTGCCGGTGTCGGCCTGCTGGTAGCGGTTGACGAGGGCCACGGAGTAGAACTCGCCGATGGAGTTGTCACCCTGGAGGATGACGCTGGGGTATTTCCAGGTGATGGCGGAGCCAGTCTCGACCTGGGTCCAGGAAATCTTGGAGTTGCGACCGCTGGCCAGTCCGCGCTTGGTGACGAAGTTGTAGACTCCGCCGTTGCCGTCCTTGTCGCCGGGGAACCAGTTCTGGAGGGTCGAATACTTGATTTCGGCGTCGTCGAGGGCCACGAGCTCGACCACTGCGGCGTGGAGCTGGTGGACCTTGCGGGCCGGGGCGGTGCAGCCCTCTAGATAGCTGACGTATGCGCCCTCCTCGCAGACGATGAGGGTGCGCTCGAACTGGCCGGAGTCGGCCTGGTTGATGCGGAAGTAGGTCATCAACTCCATGGGGCAGCGCACACCCTTGGGGATGTAGGCGAAGGAGCCGTCGCTGAATACCGCGGAGTTGAGGGTGGCGAAGAAGTTGTCGGTGTAGGGAACAACGGAGCCGAGGTACTTCTGCACCAGCTCGGGGTGATTCTTCACCGCATCGCTCATGGAGCAGAAGATGACGCCTGCCTTCTCGAGGGTTTCCTGGTAGGTGGTGGCGACGGAGACGCTGTCGAGCACGGCGTCGACTGCGACACCGGCGAGGCGTTCCCGCTCCTGGAGGGGGATGCCCAGCTTCTCGAAGGCCTCGAGGACCTCGGGGTCGACTTCGTCGAGGCTCTTGGGGGCATCGCCGCTGGACGGGGCGGCGTAGTAGTAGATGTCCTGGTAGTCGATGGGCTCGTGGTGGACGTTGGCCCACGTGGGCTCCTGGTACTGGAGGCGTTCCCAGTGGCGGAAGGCCTTGAGGCGCCATTCGAGCAGCCATTCGGGCTCTTCCTTCTTGGCGGAGATAAGGCGAACGACATCCTCGCTCAGGCCCTTGGGGGCGAGGTCGGAGTCGATGTCGATAGTGAAGCCCCACTTGTAGTCGGAGTCGAGCTCGGTGGAGGTGGTGTCACGGGAAATGACCCTGGGGGTGGTCATCTGATTCTCCTCGCCATACGGGAATGCGTGTCGGAACCGAACGCGTACCGTGCTGTCGCGGCCATCACGCCTGAAGCGGCCAGCGGAAAGATTAACATTCTTGACCTAACTGGTCAACAATTATGGTAGCAGTGGCGGATGGGGGTGTCAACGAGATTCGGCGAGGGTACAGGGTCTCTTAGTTTTCGGAAAAGTCCCTTACCCTCGGGGAAGGAAGAATTGAAAGAACTTGCTTCAGTGACACTTAGGCCCTTGCCAGTCCCCACCATTCGCCTATATGCTGATTATCGGAACATTTGATCGATCTGTGGCCTCGTAGTATGCCTGACCGCCCTGCCCCTTCACCCGGGGTTCCATGCGCTATAGCCAGGAAAAATGAAAGAACCCCATCGACGCGAGAATTCTGGAGCAAGGAAAGCCCTCCCGCAAAGCTGAAATGACTGGAAATGAGCGGAAATGACAGGGTTTCTGAATCTTCGCGGTCTGATCCGGCCCGTTTCCAGCAATTCCAAAGCTGTTCAGGCCTTCAGCACCTCTTCCGGGGAGTCGCCAATACCCCGACAACCCCCCAGGACCTCCCCCTCTCCAGACCTAGGCCCCGGTCTTCCGCCTCCGCCCAGGCCTTTCAGTTTTCGGAAACGTCCCCTCTCCCTCACAGGAATAGAAAGAACTAAAGGCCCCTCGTCAATGGTGGAGACAAGTTGACCGGGTCTGGCTGGCGTGGATATGATTCGAGCAGATTCGGGTATGGAAATGAGGGACGGTGAATGACTGAGCCGCTTTTGTTTGGGGACTGCCATTCGCACCTGGACCAGTACGATGAGGCGGAGCTGCCGGGCATACTGGAGCGGGCGGCGGAGGTGGGCGTGGCGTCGGTGCTGCTGGCAGGGACGACGCTGGAGTCGACGCGGGCGTGTATCGAGCTGGCGGACTCCTTCGACGGGCTCAGGACAAGCGGGGCTGCACTGTATGCGGGTGTGGGTATACACCCGTGCAACGCCTGGGAGCGGGTGGATGGCGCGATGTACGCGGAGTTGGAGCGGATGGCGCAGTCGCCGAAGGTGGTGTGCATCAGCGAGGTGGGGCTGGACTACCTGCCGGACTCGCCGGACCACGGGGTGCAGGACCAGGTGTTCCGGGAGCATATCCGGTTGGCGAAGGGCCTGAACCTGCCCATCATCTTCCACTCGCGGGAGGCGCACTCGGCCTGCTTCCAGGTGCTGCGGGAAGAGCATGCGGGCGACGTGGGCGGCGCCATGCACTACTTCCAAGCCGACGAAGCCACAGCCCGGGAGGCCATCGACTGCGGCTTCTACATTTCGCTGGCGCGGCCGCTGACACGACTGCCGGAAGTGCAGGAGGCGGCGCGAGCGATACCGCTGGAGAACATCGTTCTGGAGACTGACGCCTATCCGCAGCCGTTCAAGAAGTATCGCCACAACTGGACAGAACCGCGGCACGTGGCCGAGGTGGCGCAGTGCCTAGCCGAGGTGAAGGGAATTACGGTGGAGGAAGTGGCGGAGGTTACGATGGCGAATTTCCGGAAGATGGTGAACCGGAAGCAAACAATCATATAACCGTCCGTAGATTTAACCGTATAACCGTCCGTAAATTTAACCGTCCGTACGGAGTTCATGGACTTCGCGCCCATCTCCTCTCGGGGCGGTATGACCGTCGAGATGAGTCGCCTGGAGGGCGTATGACAACTGAGCATGACCATCCGGAAGCGCCACCACAGATCGTACCGCAGAGTCTGAACGACTATCTGGAAGTGATGACCAAGGCGGTGTTCCAGAGCGGACTTTCGTGGCAGGTGGTGACAAACAAGTGGCCCGGGTTCCAAGCGGGTTTTCAGGGGTTCGACGTGGCAGCGGTGGCGGCGATGGGCGAACCGGAGATAGACGCCCTTGCAGCCGACGCGGCCATCGTGCGGAACCGGCGAAAGATAGTTGCGACGGTGCACAACGCGCAGAGGCTAATCGAGCTGGACGAGGAGTACGGCGGGATACAGAACTATATGAGGTCGCACGACGACTTCTACGCGGCGATGAAGGACGTGCGGAAGCAGTTCAAGTATATGGGTGACACTGGCACGTATTTCTGGTTCTACGTTCTCGGCGAGGATGTGCCGGACTACGGAGAGTTCTGCAGCCGGGGAAAGTAATCGGTGGCACTGCGCTGTGTTACCATTCCAGCATTCCAATGAGGGCGATCCGCGCCCATAGGAACAAGTCCGGAGGACGAGGCGATGACGACTCCTGACAAGTGCCAGATGGCGCTGAAGGAATGGGCGATTACCTGCGAGGCCATCGGCAGTGGCGAGCAGATACTGCTGCTGCGGAAGGGCGGCATCCACGAGGACGGAAAGGACTTCCGGGTGATACACCGGGAGTTTTTACTGTATCCGACGTACGAGCATCAGAAGGCGGATTTGCTGCGGTCGGAACATCAGCCGGCGCTGGAGGCGATGCTGGAGCGGCCACGGGACGTCGAGCGGATCACGTTCACGCACTTCGCCAGGGCCGAGGAAGTGCTTGAGATTGAGGAACAAGGGCTGGTGGACGACCTTGCGCCGCACTACATATGGACCACCGACTATGCGCAGTCGCGGCTCCGCTGGAAGCCGATGCTGCCGCTGTCGGTGATGCTGCTGCGGGCGTACCGCCTTGAAGCGCCTGTTTCGGTCCCGTGGCTGCCGGAGTACAGCGGGTGCACGTCGTGGGTGGAAGTGCTGACGGACGTGCCGCTGGCCCGGATGGAGCCGGTGCTGAGCGACGTCGAATTCCAGGCGCAGGTGAACGCCATCAAGGGCATCCTGGGGCTGGCGGTGGCGGCCGGGTAGGCAGATCCGGTCATTGGTCGCCGGGCAAAAGAGTCCTGATATGAACAGCCTGCTTTCTCTGCTGGAACTGGAAGGCCGGCGGCGCGGCCTGCTGGCTGACGAGGATTCACTTTCGGCGGAGCGGGCTTTTGCGCTGGTGCGGGATATGCCGTACCGGAGGGCGAGCTCGCGTCGGCCGGAAGCGGTCATCGAGGAGTGGCAAGGGACTTGCTCGGGAAAGCATTACTTGCTGGCGGACATCTTCCGGGAACTGGGGTTGGAATCGCGGGTGATCATGTGCACCCACCGGTTCACGGTGGAGAATACCGGACACTTTCCGAAGGAGCTTCGGGAACTGGTCAAGATAGCGCCGGTGCCGGACGTGCATACGTATCTGCGGGTGAAGACTGAGTCGGGCTGGACAGTGGTGGATGGCACGTGGCCAAGAAGCGCCGGACCGCTGGGGATGCGTGTGAACAGGGAGTTTGCGCCGGGGCGCGACATGGCGATTGCGTGCGAGCCAATCGAGACGCTGCCGGTGCCGGAGGGGATGGACCCGCAGGCGTACAAGGAGCAGGTGATCGAGGAGTTCTGCGGAGAGAGCAGTGCCGTGCGGGACGAGTTCATCGAGGGTCTGGGCCGCTGGCTGGGGGAGACGACTTGAGGAAGAAGGCGATATGAAGTTTCGACAAATGCCGAGGACGGAGTTGGTGCTGTCGGAGGTGGGGTTCGGGGTGTGGACCGTGGCCACCAACTGGTGGGGGAAGCTGGAGGATGCCGAGCGGGCCGCGCTGCTGGAGAACGCGGTGGAGCTGGGGATCAACTTCTTCGACACTGCGGACACCTACGGGGACGGGTTCGGTGAGGAGATACTGGCGAAGGTGCTGGGGCACAAGCGCAACGACCTGGTCATAGCGACGAAGTTCGGGTACGACATCTATGACCCGACGCCGCGGGACGGGCACCGGGAGCGGCCACAGAAGTTCGGCAAGGAGTTCGTGAAGTTCGCCTGCGAGCAGAGCCTGCGTCGGCTGGACACGGACTACATCGACCTGTACCAGATACACAACCCGCGGGTGGAGGCGCTGGAACGGGACGAGCTGTTTGAAGTCCTGGAGCAGCTTCAGTTCGAGGGGAAGATCAGGCACTACGGCGTCGCGCTCGGTCCGGACATCGGGTGGTTCGAAGAGGGCGAGATGTCGATGCGGGAGCGGCAGGTGGAGAGCCTGCAGATCATCTACAGCATCCTCGAGATGGAGCCGGCGATTGACTTCTTCCCCATCGCCGAGGAATGCGAGGTGGGGCTGCTGTCGCGGGTGCCGCACGCGTCGAACACGCTGACGGGGGAGTTCACGCAGGTGCCGGAGTTCGATCCGTCGGACCACCGGGCGTTCCGGCGTGGCGAGTGGATGCAGGAGGCGCTGGCGAAGGTGGAGCGGGTGCGGTTCCTGGCTCAGGAGGACGCGCGCACGATGGCGCAGTCGGCGCTGCAGTTCGTGCTGAAGAAGCCGCAGATTGTGTCGGTGCTGCCGAACTTCACGAAGATGGAGGAGCTGCACGAGTACACGGCGGCGGTGGACACGCCGATGCTGACGGACGAGGAGCAGGGTTACCTGGACGAGCTGTGGCAGAACAAGTTCTACCTGGAGGACATCGAGCCGGCGTTCCGGGAGATTTAGGGGGGGTTGGCGATGCCTTTGCATTCGTCAACCCCTCTTCAATATTGCTGCTGGCCTCATTTTTCGAATTGCGAGGAATGGTCGCTTGACTACTAAAGTACATGAACAAACCCTTAACGTTGGGCTAGCGGACGAGCTAAAAGAGCGCGGACTCAACTCGAAACCTGAAGTCATCCATTCGAACAACCGCAGAATCGATGTAGAAGTCCGAATAGGCCCAGCTAGAATTGCGGTAGAAGCCGAACATGGGCAAAGCGCCGCCAAGCGGCAGGAGGCAATCAGCGACGCGGACAAGCGCTTGCCTGAGAATCAGAACCTAGCTGACATCGCTGTTGCAGTTTGCTATCCCGAGGACTCAACTCGCGAATCTTTGCCCGAAGCAGAATTCGTCTGGACAGTCCGTGATGGGAGGAATGGACCGACAAGCTGGACAAAAGGAAACATAGAACAGTTGGCCTCGGTAATTCGGTTGGCTCCAGCGCAACTCGGCGACCCGGATTATGCGGCAGCCGCGCTTTCAAATAGCTTGGACTCTGCCGTGCGTCGATTGGATGAAAGCCAAAAAGAGAATCTTGCAAAAGCGCTAGACCTGCCGAAACAGGAAAAGCTCAACAAGAAAAGGGTGAAAGAGCCCTGGAATGCTCCTGCAAAGCGTGCGCTACTAGTTGTCGCTACTGCTGTCATGTTTCACTCTCGCCTCGATGTCCATCTTGGTGGGATGCGCCCGGAACTTGACGGACGAGCTGATCCACCGCAGCCCTTCAAAGGCGACTGGCCACCAATGAAAGCTCAATTCTGCAGTGACGGCCCCAATCCCATCGGCGACTTTGCTATAGCATGGAACCTTATTCTGGCACTTGACTACAAGCCAATCTTCGAGACCGGACGAACTGCTCTGCTTTCTTGCCCACCTGACGCGGCCTTTTCAGGAGCAATCAAGGACACCGCGAATGCAGCGCTGGCCGTAGCTGAGAACATTGCGGGAATGCGCCACGACCTGTTAGGGCGAATTTTCCACACTGTGCTTGACACCGCCAGATACGACGGATCTTTTTACACCACCACAGCAGCTGCTACTTTACTCGCCGCTCTCGCAATAAGAGAGGATATGTGCGATTGGAGCGACCCGGAGGCCATATCCAGGTTGCGCATCAGCGACCCGGCCTGCGGCACCGGCACCCTGCTGATGGCCGCAGCCGAGCGCATCCGCGAGCTAGCTCCCCAAGCCGACACAGAAAGCGACCTGGCCCGCTCTCTCATCGAGCAGGTGTTCAGCGGCTACGACGTGAACCTGACCGCCACCCACATGGCGGCCACCACTCTCGGCCTGCTTTCGCCCACAACGCAATTTCGAAACATGAAAATCGGCCGCACTTTGCTGGGCTTAGACAAAAGTGGCAATGCCAGACTAGGTTCCTTGGAGTTTCTTGGGAACAACCGTCCTCTTCTCATTCCATTTCCTAACGCCGAGCCAACGGCGCAACAGGTGGAAACAGGCGAGGAAGCCGCCCGGGCAGAGCCAGCCGACCTGGTGATAATGAACCCGCCATACACTCGCGACAGCCTTCGGTATGATCAATTCGACCAAGCCACTGAGCTCAAAATCAAAGCTCGAGAAATGGCCCTCCTTAAGACTACACCCGTTCACTTGTCCCACAGCGGCGGTGCATTCACGTACCTCGCAGACTTCCTCACAAAGAAAAACACCGGCACCATTGCGGCAGTCTTGGCATTGGTAGGAGCAACGAACTATTCGACCATGAAGTTGCGGAGGATGCTGGCGCAAACATTCCACGTAGAAACCATAATAACGTCGCATGATCCGCAACGAATTTACTTTTCTGAGAATACGGATATCGGGGAAATGCTGGTTGTCTTTCGTCGTTGGCCTAACGGGAAGGGCGCGAAACCACCAACTACGGTGGTCAATCTGGCCAGAAATCCAGCAACACCTGCGGAAGCTATGGGGCTGGCTTGGGCCATCGAAAATGGTAGTGTCGCAAGCCAAGAATTCGGGACCGTCCAAGAATGGCCGGAATCTCGAATTGCGATGGGGAACTGGGGCGCGGTACAGTTTCTGTCGCCCCACTTGTGCGCGGAATTTGTTGAACTGCTGGGGGAGAGATTATTTCAATCAGTCGCGCTAGGTACGATTGCCAAAATTGGTCCAGCCGGCCAGCGAATTCGGGACGCCTTTACGCGTTCTGGCATGCCAGATGTTCAAAGTCGAGTTGCATTGTGGCAACACGATACGACCGTAACACAGTCAATGGCGGCTAAACCGGATACTCAAATCACCGCAAAGCCGCCACCTAAAGCACATTTGGCGGAAAGTTACTGGCAACAGCGAGGTACACTGATGTTGCCTCAAAAAATTCGCCTCAATACGGTTCGGACACTTTGTGCGAGGCTGGAAAATCCGGCAGTAGGTTCGCTGTGGATGCCTTGCAGATTTAACGATACAGAGCATGGAATTGAAGGCTTGGAAAAGGCCATCTGTGTGTATCTAAATTCGTCCATTGGCGTGTTGGCATTGCTAGGCAACCGTACTAACAAGAGTCCATCGCGTCCAGAGTTCTCTGTGGATGACTTACGGAAATTGGTAACGCCGGACTTCGCCGCCATTGGCGGATCCGCCGTTGCCAAGTTGGCGGCGGCCTATGACGCACTGGCTGAGCAGACGCTGCTGCCCCTGCCGCAGACGGAAGCCGACCAAGTGCGCAGGGCGCTGGACGACGCGGTATGCGGTGCATTGGAACTGGACGACGAGAGGGTGGCTACCATTTGCCGGAACTTAGCCGCCGAGCCGTCCATTACTGGTAAGAGGTACGCCGGTCTGCGACCAGCCTAAGCCGTAACGAAATTTACGAGAGATAGGCACAGTTGGTGGCGCCCTCCCCCAACAAGGGGAGGGTGTTTTTTGTGGGTTGAATTTTGCCTGCCGAGCGTGGTCGGGTATAATCGGAAGGCTGGTCTTTTGGGTTTGGGGGGTGGTTGTGGAGGTGATGGGGCCGGAAAATTAGAGAGTGCGACAAGGGGTTTTTGCCGATGGTTGTTGAGGCTCGGACGGCGCAAATGGTCTACCGGTTCAGCGAGGGGGACGCCTCGATGGGCGATCTCCTGGGCGGCAAGGGAAGCAACCTCTGCGAGATGACGCGGCTGGGGCTGCCGGTCCCTCCGGGGTTCGTGATCACGACGCAGGTCTGCCGCGACTACCTGGCCGGGGACTATACGCTGCCCGAGGGGCTGGCGGCGACCGTCCGCGAACGAATCAGTGAACTCGAAAAGGCCATCGGGCACGATTTCGGTTCGGCGACGAACCCGCTGCTGGTGTCGGTGAGGTCGGGGGCGCGCATCTCGATGCCGGGGATGATGGACACCATCCTGAACCTGGGCATCAACGACGACATCGTCGAGGGACTGGGCGAGATGATGGGCGACCGGCGACCGGCGTGGGACGCATACCGGCGATTCGTGCAGATATACGCCGAGGTGGTGCAGGAGGTTGCGCCGGAGCCGTTCGAGGAGTGCCTGGCGGACCACAAGGCGCGGGCGGGCGTTGAGCTGGACTACGAGCTGTCGGCGGAGCAGCTGCAGGCGGTGACGGTTGATTTCAAGGAAATCGCACGCCGGTCAGCCGGGAGCGCCCCGCCGGACGACCCGTGGGAGCAACTGTTTGGCGCGATGGAGGCGGTGTTCCGGAGCTGGAACAACCCGCGGGCAACGGTGTACCGGAACCAATACGGAATCGACCACGACATGGGGACTGCCGTCACCATCATGGGGATGGTGTACGGCAACCTGGGGCCGACGAGCGGGACGGGAGTGCTGTTCACGCGGAACCCGTCAACGGGACGGCGTGAGGTGTACGGCGAGTTCCTGAGCAACGCGCAGGGCGAGGACGTTGTCGCGGGAGTGCGGACGCCGGAGCCGCTGTCGGCGCTGGCCGGGGTGATGCCGGAACGGTCCGAAGAGCTGCTGAAGCTGGCGAACAACCTGGAAAAGCACTACCGCGACATGCAGGACGTGGAATTCACCATCGAGCAGGGGCGGCTGTACCTGCTGCAGACGCGGAACGCCAAGCGCACGCCGCTGTCGTCGGTGAAGACTGCGGTGGACATGGTTCGCGAAGGGATGATTGACCGCGAAGAGGCGCTGAGGCGGGTGGACCCAGAGGAAATCACGCAGTTGCTGGTGCCGCAGTTCGCGGCCGACCTGTCGCCGGGCGAGCTGGAGGAGCGGCTGCTGACGACGGGGGCGGCGGCTTCGCCGGGGGCGGCGTCGGGCCGGGTGTGCTTCGATGCGGACGTGGCGGAAGACCTGGCGCGGCGCGGAGAGCAGGTGATACTGGTTCGGCCTGAGACGAAGCCGGACGATATCCATGGCATCATCGCATCGGCGGGGGTGGTGACGAGTCGAGGGGGTGTCACGAGTCACGCAGCGGTGGTGACGCGAGGGCTGGGGAAGCCCTGCATCGTCGGGTGCGAAGGGATGCAGGTCGACCTGGAACTGAAGGAGATGAACGGCAACGGGCTGACCGTCAAGGAAGGCGAGCGGGTCAGCATCGACGGAGCGCTGGGCCGGGTGTACACCGGGGAGCTGGCAACGGTGAATCCGAGGCTGGAGGACCTGCCGGAGGCGAGCGAGCTGCTGCGCTGGGCCGACGATACGCGGAGGCTGGGCGTGATGGCGAACGCCGACACTCCGGCGGACGCGCGGCAGGCCATCGTGATGGGCGCGGAGGGCATCGGTCTGTGCCGGACGGAGCACATGTTCCTGGACCCGAACCGGCTGCCGGCGGTGCGGCAAATGCTGCTGAACTCTGAGGCGGCGGAGGAGTGGCGTCGGGAGCACGGGGACCGTCACGTCGACCCGCTGGCCAACCCGTTCATGAACCCCGAGGTGTCGGACATTCCGGCGGCGGTGGTCGACTTCTACCAGGCTCTTGACCGGGTCAAGCTGCTGCAGACCAACGACTTCCGGGGGATACTGCGGGTGATGTCGCGGAAGCCGGTAATCATCCGGCTGCTGGACGCGCCGCTGCACGAGTTCCTGCCGCCGTACGACGAACTGCTCGTCGAGCTGGCGACTCTCAGGGCGACCGGGGCGTCGCACGAGGAAGTGGCGGAGAAGGAGGCGTTCCTGCAGCGGGTGGAATCGCTGCGGGAGGCGAACCCCATGCTCGGGCATCGCGGATGTCGGCTGGGGCTTTCGTTTCCGGACATCTACCGGATGCAGGTGGAAGCAATCATCACGGCGGGGGCGCAACTGGTCAGCGAGGGGGTCGAGGTGCACCCGGAGATCATGATACCGCTGACGGTGGACGTGGAGGAGATGCGCAGGCTGCGAGCGGACCTGACGCGGGTGGCGTCGGTGGTGCAGGAGCGTATGGGTGTGGAGGTCCACTACAAGTTCGGGACGATGGTGGAGACGCCTCGGGCCGCCCTGACAGCGGGGGCAGTGGCTGAGGAGTCGGAGTTCTTCAGCTTCGGGACGAACGACCTTACGCAGATGACGTATGGGTTCAGCCGGGACGACGCGGAAGGGAAGTTCCTGCGGAACTACATCAACGAGGGGGTGCTGCCGGTGGACCCCTTCGAGAGCATCGACCGGGACGGCGTGGGCGAGCTGGTTCGGATGGCGGTGAAGGCGGGACGCAGGGTGCGCCCGGACCTGGAGATCGGCATCTGCGGCGAGCATGGGGGCGATCCGGCGAGCGTGGCGTTCTGCCACGAGGCGGAGCTGGACTACGTGAGCTGTTCGCCGTTCCGGGTGCCGGTGGCGCGGCTGGCGGCGGCGCAGGCGGCGTTGAAGGACAGCTGACTTCCCAGTTACGGTACAGCAAATTTATGAAACGGACCTCGATTTTGATGGGAGTGCTGGCTGCTGTTATGCTGGCGCTCCTTATTGTTGCGTGCGGGTCGGACCCGACTCCCACTTCTGCTCCGGCTGCGACAACTCCTCCCACTTCAGCAGCAGCGGCGGCGACAACGACGCCTTCACAAGCGACTGCGCCTTCCACCTCAGTCCCGACGCGAGTTGAGCCGACGCCAACGGTGGCAACGCCGACTCCCACGCCGACGCTGGAGCCATCGCCTGCGCCCGAACCAGTCGATCCGAGCGATGCTTACTTTGCGATGGAG
Source organism: Dehalococcoidia bacterium (assembly GCA_963667415.1). GTDB lineage: Bacteria > Chloroflexota > Dehalococcoidia > Lucifugimonadales > UBA3495 > VXOI01. The sequence continues at coordinate 3,774,563 of OY763410.1, forward strand.
CGGGTGCTGGAGGTCAGCATCGAAATGGACGCCGATGACTGGGACATGCTGCGCCATCAGACGCGGACGTTCGATGACCTGATTGCGGAGATCGAGGAGCACCAACTGTCGCGGCCCTTTGCGAGCATCTACGACTGGTTTCCGGCTACCGTGACCATTGACGGGGAGACTCATGCCGAGGTGGGAGTGCGGAAGAAGGGGTTCCTGGGTTCGCAGAGCGATACGAAGCCGGCGCTGAAGCTGCGGTACGACAAGTACGTGGATGGGCAGGCGCTGGGCGGCGTGATGGAGCGGATGACGCTGAACAACAGCGTTCAGGACCCGTCGATGGTGAACACGTGCCTGGCGTACCGGGTGTTTGCGGACGCCGGAAACCCCGCGTCGCGATGCAACTTCGCTACGGTCACGGTCAACGGGAAGGAACTGGGGCTGTACGTTCACGTGGAGGAAATCAAGGCGCCCATGCTGGCGCGTCACTTCGACAGCGCCGAGGGCAACCTGTACGAGGGGACGGTAAGCGACTTCACGGCCGAGTATCGCGGGACGATGGAGAAGAAGACCAACGAGGATGAGGACGACTGGTCGGACGTAGACGCCGTGGTGACCGCGCTGCAGGACCCGTCGGAGGCAGGGCTGGAGGCGCTGGGCGAACTGGTGGATTTGGACCGGTTCCTGTCGTTCTGGGCAACCGAGGTGCTGGTGGGCCACTGGGACGGGTATGCCGGCGACCGGAACAACTATCATTTCTACCGGGAGCCGGTCTACCAGGAGCCTGACGGCAAGTTCGTGTTCATCCCGTGGGGGGTGGACGACACCTTCCACCTGAAGGACGACCCCAACCCCTTCGACAACATCAGCAACCCGCCACCTTCAGTGCTGGCGCTGACGGCCATACCCTACCGGCTGTACAACATTCCGGAGTGGCGGGCGAAGTATGCAGAGCGCTTGAGGGATATTCTGGACACCGCCTGGAACGAGGATGAGCTGCTGGCGAGCGTGGATGCGATGGCGACCATCGTGCAGGAGCATGCTTTCCCGGAAGCGCGGGGCAAGGCCGCCTCTGATACCGATAGAGTGCGGAAGTTCATTCTGAAGCGCAGGGGCGAGATACTGGCGGACATCACGCCGGAGCCGCCTGACTGGCCGGAGCCGGAGGGGCCGGATACACCAGCAGGCAGTATTACGCCTGAAGCTTGGGAGATGCATTTCGAGACTGTCTGGGGATCAAGCAAAAACCCCAATCCTTTCGAGGAAGGGGAGGTAACTTACCTGAATATTGATGCCGACCCGCCCGACGCTATGGCAGTTATCGCTGGAGAAGCCAGAGCCGAGGAGCGTGCCATCCTGCCGGGCGTCGAGGAGCCGGTGTTCATTTCCATTCTCAGTATTGAATCTGACGGTTACATTGCGGGTATTACCCTTGTTCTTCCCGCCGACAAACTGACTGGCGGTGTTACTTTAGTCCTCGGCAAAGACGCCATTGGTGGCGTGGTGTGGATTATTCCGCCCGGAAGTGTAGAACCGAACTGGTTCCTGCCGCTCAGCGGGGCACGCCTGGAGCTGGTGGAAGCCAGCGGGGAGCCAGGTGCAGTGATCTCCGGCCGCTTCTACGGCAGCATAGGAGGCGCCCCGGTTCCCGGGGAAGAAGGCGACGAAACGGCAGCGACGGTACAGCCTGTAGGGGATGAACCCGAAGACTTTGAACTGCTCTTCAAGACCACTTGGGGCTCCAACACGAGCGCCGACCCCTTCGCTGCGGGTGGGTCGGTCTCCTATGCGGGTGAAGGGCCTGACGACACTCCCGGGATGGTGGCGGTTATCGCCGGGGCGGCCAGCCCGGAGGAACAGACCATCTTGCCAGGCGTCCCCGATACGGCGTCTATGTCCATTTTTGGACTCGGGGAGGACGGCTCCATTGCGGGGGTCACCATTGTGCTGCCGCAAAATGAATTTACCAGCAGCGCCGTTCTGGTCTTGGGCGAAGACGTAATTGCCGGTGGAGTTTGGGAGATCCCGCCCGGAGCGTTGGCTCCAGCTTGGTTCATTCCCCTCGACAGTGGGCGGCTGGAGTTAAGCGAGGCAGGCACGGAGCAGGGGGCGGTTATCTCAGGGCGGCTCTTCGGCAGCTTCGACGATGAACCTTCATCCGGGAGCGAGGAAGGCGAGACCGTCGCCGCTCCGATCGCGGTTCCGGTAGACGTCGGGCTGTTCATCAACGAGGTAGCAGCGAAGGGGGACCCACTGGACTGGTTCGAGCTTTACAACGCCTCGGACTCGGCCATTGCGCTGGCGAACTTCGTGGTGGCCGACGATCTGGGAGACGCAGGCAAGCGAGCGGCATTTCCATCGGACATGGTGATAGCGCCGGGCGGATATCTGCAGGTCGAAGTGGACAGCGACAACTGGGCTGGGTTCAAGCTCGGAGGCGACGAGGAGCTGGGGGTGTGGACGCCGGAGGGTGTGCTGGTGGACAGCGTGGACTGGGGCGAGGGTGATTCCGGCGAAGGGGAGAGCTACGCCCGGTTGCCTGATGGCAGTGGGGAGTTTCAGACTGTTGGCAGGCCCACGCCGGGGGCGGCGAACCAACCATAGAAAATTAAACGCCGATTACGCTGAGAGCGCCGAGTTCTTGATAGAATGGCCTGAGAATCTCGGCGCTTTCGGCGTTGAAAATAATCCGGAGGGAGTAGACCGTGGTAGCGACATCCGCAGAGGCACGTTCCCAGATAGTGGCGCTGGTGCGCGATTTCGTGCGCCGAGAGGTGGAGCCGGTGGCCGCCGAGCTGGACAGGGATGACCGGGTGCCTCACGACCTGATCGACCAGATGAAAGAGCTGGGGCTGTTCGGCATCACCGTGCCGGAGGAGTATGGCGGGCTGGGACTGGACTACACCACCTTCGCAAGCATCTTCGAAGAACTGAGCATGGGGCTGATGAGCCTGAGCGGGGCTATCGGTACCCATCACATCCTGACCTATACGCTGACCCATTATGGGACCGAGGAGCAGAAGCAACGCTTCCTGCCAGACCTGGCCTCCGGGAAGAAGCGGGGCGGGCTGGCGCTGACGGAGCCGGGCGGCGGGACGGATGTGGCCAACCTGCAGACGACGGCAACGAAGGACGGCGAGGAATACATCATCAACGGCTCCAAGATGTTCATCACCAACGGGCGGTACGGCGACATGTTCTGCCTGCTGGCACGGACAGACCGGGAGGCCGAACCGCGACACCGGGGGCTGAGCGCCTTCGTGATGGAACGAGGCGAGCCGGGCTCCGGGTTTGAAGTGGGCCGGGACCTGGACAAGCTGGGGTACCGTGGACTGGATACGGTAGAGTTGAACTTCAACAACTACGCCATTCCCGCCGACAACCTGATCGGAGAGCAGGAGGGCGTAGGCTTCGGTCACGTGATGAGCGGGCTGGAGACGGGACGCATCAACGTGGCGGCTCGGGCTGTGGGCGTGGCGCAGGCGGCCTTCAACGCGGCCATTCGCTATGCGCAGCAGCGAGAGTCGTTCGGGAAGCCCATCGCCGAGCACCAGGCCATACAGCTCAAGCTGGCGGACATGGCGACGAAGATACAGGCGTCGCGGTTGCTGGTGTATGATGCCGCCACCAAGAAGGACGAGGGCGGGCGCATCGACCTGGAGTCGGGAATGGCCAAGCTGTTCGCCAGCGAAGTGTGCGGCGAGGTGACCATGGAGGCGATGCGGATCCACGGCGGCTATGGGTTCATCAAGGAGTCGCCGGTGGAGCGTTACTATCGGGACGCGCCGCTGATGATCATCGGCGAGGGAACGAACGAGGTGATGCGGCTGGTGATCGCACGGCAACTGCTGCGACGTCCGGAGTACCAGATCTAGGGCAGCACTCGTCTCAGAACGCCGATGGCTTGAATCACTTGAAGGGAAGTAGGTATGAAGCCAGCGAAGTTTGACTACCACGCTCCGACGACCCGGGAAGAGGCGCTGGAACTGCTGGGGCAGCACGGGTACGACGCCAAGGTGCTGGCCGGTGGCCAGAGCCTGATGCCGATGATGAACCTGCGACTGGCGCGACCGGCGGTAGTGGTGGACATCAACCGTGTGGAGGGACTGTCGGGCATCAGCAGCGACGACGGAGGAATGACCGTTGGGGCGATGACGCGGCAGCGGCAGATAGAGCGGTCGGCGGAGGTGGCGGAGAGGTTTCCGGTAATCGCTGCGGCGATCCCGCAAATCGCGCACTTCCAGATACGGAACAGGGGAACGATCGGAGGCAGCCTGGCGCACTCGGACCCGGCGGCGGAGATTCCCGCGCTCTGCGTGGCGCTGGACGCCGAGTTTACGGCGGCAAGCAGCGGCGGAGAGCGTACCATACCGGCGGGGGACTTCGCGCAGGGGCTGCTCACCACGGCGCTGGAGCCGGAGGAGTTGCTGACGCAGGTGCGGCTGCCGGCGCTGGCAGGAGACGGCGAGTGGCGATGGGGGTTCCGCGAGGTGAGCCGGCGGGACGGGGACTTCGCGCTGGTTGGGGCGATTACGTTGCTCAGGGTGGACAGCGAGAACGTTTGCCAGGAAGCACGCATCGCGATGTTCGCCGTGGGCGACGGGCCGATGCGGATGGCAGAGGCGGAAGCGTCGCTGGTGGGCAAGGTGGTGGACGCCGATGCGCGGGCGGACGCGGCGGCACTGGTGTCGGCGGCGGTGGACCCCGGGTCGGACATACATGCGTCGGCGGAATATCGCAAGGAAGTGAGCGCCGTGATGGCGAGGCGGGCGCTGGAAGACGCGTGCGCAGGTTAGGGTCACCATAGGCGCTCCCGCTGTAAGCAGGCGAGTGCGGGCGATTCCTGCGCGGGCCCCTGGAGTCCCGACTTCTCGGGAATGGCGGGCCGATCTCCAAGGTCAAGGATAGTTCGAGGGGAACCGAAATGACGACTCCACTGATCGACATCAAGATGACGGTAAACGGACGGGAGTACACCGGGCGTGTTGAGCCAAGGCTCACGCTGGCCGACTTCATCCGCAACGAGTTGGACCTGACGGGCACACACTTGGGGTGTGAGCATGGCGTATGCGGCGCGTGCACCATCCTGGTGGACGGCGAGGCGGTGCGTTCGTGCCTGCTGCTGGCGGTGCAGGCGGACGGCGCGACGCTGATGACGGTGGAGGGACTGGCGAACGGGGACGAGCTGCACCCGCTGCAGGCTTCGTTCCAGGAGAACCACGCGCTGCAGTGCGGGTTCTGTACGCCTGGGTTCCTGATGACTGCGTATGCGTTGCTGCGGGACAACCCAAACCCGACGGAGGCGGAGGTGCGCACGGGCATCGGCGGCAACATCTGCCGGTGCACGGGGTACGTGCCAATCGTGAAGGCGATAGTGGACACGGGTACGGTATAGGTTTCTTTTCGAGCAATATAGACACCACCTTCCACGCTTGAAGGTATGAAATGACCACCACACAGCAGAAGTTGATGACGGCCGAAGAGTTGTTCCATCTTCCCCGGGGAGCGGGGAAGCGGTACGAACTCATCCGCGGAGTACTGATACAGAAAATGCCAACCGGAGTCCCACATGGGGAATCAGTGATGCGCGCAACCCTTCTTCTGGGCAACTACGCCGATGAAAGTAACTATGGGGTTGTACGTGCCGGAGAACCTGGATACAGACTGGAAAGAGGTCCGGACACTGTTCGAGCGCCGGATGTGGCGTGGATTGCGCCTGGCCGAATACCGGAGGGAACGCAGGGATACCCGGAACTGGCACCCGACCTTGCAATAGAGGTAAAATCTCCAAGCAATTCCAACCCTGAAATGGCAGCCAAGGCGCAGATGTGGCTGTGCTATGGCTCACAGATGGCCTTGGTGCTTGACCCTGACGACAGCACCGCCACTGTCTACAGGCCCAACGCGGAGCCGGTCACTCTGGGCGAGGGTGATGTTCTGGACGGGGGCGACCTTCTGCCTGGCTTTTCGACGCAGGTTTGGCGGCTGTTCCGCAGGCAAAGGTAAAACTTCGACAACAAGGAGCGCGGGATGGATGGACATGAGGATGTAGCACGACCGGAGCTGGCCCGGATGGTGCGCGGGCGAGGGCGGTTCGTGGATGACGTAAAGCTGCCGGGGATGTGCTTCGCGGCCTTCGTACGGAGCGAGTACGCCCACGCAAACATCAAGTCCATCGACGTAGAAGAGGCGATGCGGGTGCCGGGTGCGATCGGGGTGATCACGCCGGAGGAAGTGCTGCCACACGCAAACCCGGTGCGTCCCGCGGCGCCGGGGTCGAGCGAATTCGCGCGGCCGTATGACCGATTTCCGATGCCACCGGGGAAGGTGTCTTTCGTTGGAGATCCCATCGTGGCGGTGGCGGCGGAGACTGCCCACGCGGCGCAGGATATGGCAGAGGCGGTGGTCGTCGAGTACGAGCCGCTGCCGGTGGTGGATGGGGTGGAAACGGCACTCGCCGAGGGTGCGCCGGTGATTCACGCTGGGATGAAGGACAACATCGTCTTCTACCGTGAGTTCGGCGGCGGAGACGTGGAGCGGGCATTCCGGCAAGCCGACCTCAAGCTGGAAAAGACCTTCAACTTCCCAAGGCAGACGGCGGTCCCGATGGAGACTCGCGGCGTGGTAGCCCACTATGACCGGGGCGAAGAGCGGCTGTCGGTGTGGACATCGTGTCGTTCGCCGCACCTCGTGAGGACCACAATTTCCAACGTAATGCGGTTGCCGCAGCACGCTGTGCGGGTCATCTCGCAGGACGTGGGTGGTGAGTTCGGAATCAAGGGGGCAGCCTACCCGGAGAGCATCATACTGGGGTTCCTCTCGCGGAAAATCGACCGGCCGGTGAAGTGGATCGAAGACCGGATGGAAAACCTGCTGGCCTGTGGGCACGCCCACGAGATGGTGATAGAGGTCTCGGTGGCTGCGGCCAATGACGGGCGAATACTGGGGATTGACGCGAGGGTGCTGGTGGACCAGGGGGCGCATACGCTTGGGCCCACGTCGGCGGGACTGGAGCCGATGACGGCGGGGCAGTCCATAGTCGGTCCGTACCGAATCGACAACTTCCGAAGCAATTCATACGGAATCCTGACCAACAAGTGTCCCGGCGCGGCCTACCGGGGTGTGGGCACGGTGCAGGGGGTGTTCGTCATCGAGCGGGTGATGGACATTATCGCGGCAGAGCTGGGACTGGATCCGGCGGATGTCCGGATGAAGAATTTTATTCAGCCGGAGGACCAGCCGTTCAATACATCGGCGGGCCGCCTGTACGACAGCGGGGACTATCCGGACACGCTGGCAAAGCTGCTGGAAGTTTCGGAATACGAGAAGATGCGGGCGGCCCAGGCAGAAGCGAGGGAGAGGGGAGAGCTGGCAGGCATAGGCATCTGCTGCTTCGTGGAGCACTCGAGCACGGGCTCACAGGACTACCGCAAGCGGGGGGTGTACGGGCTTCCCGCCTTCGATTCCGCGACGGTGAAAGTGGACGCCGGCGGTAACGTGATGGTGGCGGTGAGCGCGAAGTCCACCGGACAGAGCCACGACAGCGTATTTGCACTGTTGGTCGCGCGTGAGTTGGGCGTGCCGTATGAAACGGTCAAGATACTCGAGGGGGACACCGACGCGGTGCCCTTCGGGTCTGGGACCGGCGTCAGCCGGAGCGCGGTCAGTACAGGCGGGGCCATACGGCTGGCGGTGCGAGACGTGAAGAACAAGGCGAAAGAGGTTGCCCGTTTCTTCCTGGAAGGGGAAGCGGGAGAGCTGGAAATTGCGGACGGCGAAATCTACGCCGAGGCCGACCCAGCCCGCCGGGTGCCTTTCGCCAACGTGGCCGCAGCGGCGCATGATGCATCACGGTTAGTGCAGTTGCCGGACAGCATCGAAAGAGGGCTTCAGGCCACACGCACCTTCGACCCGCCGCACCAGACCTTCGGGCATGGGGCGCACCTGGCCTACATACGCATCGACCGGGAGACGGGGATAGTCAAGGTAGAGGACTACGTATGCGTCGAGGACTGCGGCACCATCATCGACCACGTCATCGTGGACGGGCAGGTGGTGGGCGCCGTGGCGCTGGGCATCGGCAACGCGCTTCACGAGGAGCTGGTGTACGACGGGGACGGCCAACTGCTGACGGGCACGTTCATGGACTACCTGGTGCCGACGGCGCAGGACATACCTGAGATCAATACGACGCACACGGAGACTCCTTCGCCATTCACTGAAGGCGGAGTCAAGGGCGTGGGGGAAGCGGGCACGGTCGGCGCGTACACCGCCGTGGGGAACGCGGTGGCCGACGCACTGCTGCCGTTGGGGGTGGAAGTGACGCATCCGCCGGTAGGACCGCAGCGGGTGTGGGGGCTGATCAACGGGGCAAAGAATTAGCGAATCGCCCTGCCGGGGTACTGTAATGGCAAGCTCACCTGCAGACGCTGAAGGCCGGGGTACCAGGTACATCGGGGCGCCCGTACGGCGGAAGGAAGACCGGCGGTTTCTGACCGGGCGGGGGCAGTTCGTGGACGACGTGAAGCTGCCCAATGCGCTGCACGCGGCCATCGTCCGGAGTCCGCACGCTCACGCTCGTATTGTGTCCATCGACACCGCGCCGGCGCGCGAGATGCCGGGGGTGGCGGACGTGCTGACCTTCGAAAACATTGCAGCGATGGTGGAGCCGCGGCCGATTCCGGTGCGGCTGCGGGCGTACAGCGACCTGCTGCGTTTCCTGCAATACCCGCTGGCGCACGGCAAGGTTCGATATGTGGGCGACCCGGTTGCGGTGGTGCTGGCAGAGAGCCGCTACCTGGCGGAGGACGCGGCCGAGGCAGTCGAGGTTGAGTACGATGTGCTGCCTGCGGTGGTGGACGTCAAGGAATCGGTGAAGGGCGGGACGCTGATTCACGAGGCGCAGGGAACCAACATTGCGTTCGAGTTCTCGTCATCCATCGGAGACCCGGATTCGGCGTTCCGGGATGCGGAATACGTGCGGAAGGAGGAGTTTCGCTGTCACCGGCACACGGCCAATCCGATGGAAACGCGAGGGCTGGCGGCGTCCTACGACCCCGGCAGGGAGCAACTGACTGTGTGGGGCGAGACGAAGGTGCCGCACTATAACCGGGGTGTGCTCTCGTCGCTGCTGCAGATGCCGGAGCACCGCATTCACTTTGTTGAGCCGGACGTCGGTGGCGGTTTTGGAGTGAGGGGTGAGTTTTACCCCGAGAACTTCATCGTCCCGTTCGCGGCCATCAAAACGGGGCGGCCGGTGAAATGGACCGAAGACCGGGCCGAGCATCTCATCTCGGCAAACCACTCGCGGGAGCACGTCTGCGAGCTGGAGGTCGCGGCGCAAAGGGACGGAACGATACTCGGAATGCGGGCGAGGGTGCTGGGGGCGCTGGGCGGGTACGTGAGGACGCACGGGGCATCGGTGCCGACGTCGACGACAGCGCTGCTGACCGGGCCGTACAGCATTCCGAACTACGGCTGGGACGTGAAGTGCGTACTGACCAACAAGGTAGGTATGGGAACGTTCAGCGCGCCGGGGCGGTACGAGTCGTGCTTCTTCAGGGAGCGGATGTTCGACATAGTGGCCGCGGACCTGGGCATTGACCCGACGGAGTTCCGGCTAAAGAATTTAATCCCGCCGTCGATGATGCCGTATGAGGTGGGCCGGACGCGACCGGAGACTTACTCCATCATCTATGACAGCGGGGACTACCCTGAGTTGCTGCGGCAGGCTCTGGACGGCATTGACTACGAGTCGCTGAAGCCGAATATCGGGCTGGAAGTGGACGGCAAGTATCACGGCGTGGGGACGGCGTGCTTCGTGAAGAGCACGGGCACAGGAGACCCGGGCGAGGGAGCGCGAATCGTCATCAGCAACGCGGGTGGGCCGCACCAGGGGCCGCTGCCGGGCGAGCGAGGGATGCAGATGTACCCGGGCTGGGGCGATGACGGCGAGTCGTTGAAGGTAGAGGTTGCAGTCTACCTGGGCATAGCCACGATGGGGCAGGGGCACGAGACCATCTTCGCCCAGATTTCCGCGGACGGTCTGGGGGTGCCGATGGAAGACGTTACTGTGTATCACGGCAGTACAGACCTGACGCCGTATGGCGGCGGGACCTATGCCAGCAGAGGGACGACGCTGGCCGGAAACGCGGTGTACGGGGCGGCGCAGAAGCTGCGGGACCGTGTGCTGGCGGTGGCGGCGGCGTACCTGGATATCGACCCGTCGGAACTGGAGCTGGCTAACGGAATTGTACAGCGCAAGGGCGGCGCGCTGGCCTCGGACCTGACGCTGACGCTGGCGGAGGTGCTGAGACTGGCGGCCCCAGCGAGCCGGTACAACCTGGGCGAGGCCGGGCTTGAGGCGACTCATTACTTCCAGTCGCCGCAGGAACTGTATCCGTGCGGGGCCCATGCGGTGCACGTGGCGGTGGACCCGGAGACAGGCGAGATCGAAATCCTGCGCTACGTCATCGCGGAGGACGTGGGACACGTCATCAATCCGCTTCTGCTGAACGGGCAGATCACCGGCGCGGCAGCGCAGGGCGTGGGCGCGACTATTCTGGAGGAACTGGTGTACGACGAGCAGGGGCAGCCGCTGGCGGGAACGCTGATGGACTACCTGCTGCCAACGGCCACTGATATTCCGGAGTTCGAGACCAAGGTGCTGGATCTGGCGCCGTCGCCGCTGAATCCGCTGGGCGTGAAGGGAGGCGGCGAGATCGGGATCGTGGCTACGGGGGCGGCACTGGCCAACGCGGTGTCGAGCGCTCTGGCGCCGCTGGGGGTGCAGGTGCGCGGGCTGCCGCTGAGCCCGGACCGCGTGCGGCGGATGGTGCGAGAGGCGGGAGGGACATAGCTTTTCACGCAGGCCTGGTGACGGGCCGGGGAACAATGTCTCTCTGATTCCCAGAGGACAGGGGTTGCGGTGAATATTGACGGGGGCGGGTTTGGGACCCGCCCCTGTTGCTTTTGGATTGCTGGGGGTTAGCGGCCCTGCCAGTTGGGCTTGCGCTTCTCGGCGAAGGCGCGGGGGCCTTCCTGGCTGTCTTCTGTGGTGAGGAGCTGGTCGTACATGTGGTAGGTGAGGGATGAGATGTCCTGGGTGGACATGTTGAGGCCGCGGTAGGCGAGTTCCTTGAAATACTGCACAGCCAGCGGTGCGTTTTCGGCAATCTGCTGGGCGAGGGCCATGGCCTCTTCCATCAGGTCCTCGGCGGGAACGACCTTGTTGAGGAAGCCGATATCGTAGGCCCGCTGCGCGGTGATTGGCGCGGCCGTGAAGACGAGCTCGAGCACTGCGGACATAGGAATCATCTTGGGGAGGATGGTGCCGAAGGGCGGCAGCAAGCTCCACTTGGACTCGGTGATCCCCAGCTTCGCGTCTTCGGAAGCGAGGCGAAGGTCGCACATCTGGGCGATGGACCAGCCACCCGCCAGGGCGAACCCGTTGACGGCGGCGATCATGGGCTTCCAGGTCTGGGGCCACATATAGGGCCGGTCGGGACTCATGCTGTGGGAGGCACGGGCCTGCACGCCCTCGGCGTTGTCTTCGGCGCGCTCCTTGAGGTCGCGGCCGGCGCAGAAGGCCCGGCCGGCACCGGTGACAACGGCGACGAAGGCTTCCGGGTCGCTGTCAAACTCGGTGATGGCGTCGGCCAACTCACCGCGCAACTGCCGGTTGATGGCATTCAGGTTATCGGGGCGATTGAGGGTGATGACGACGATATTGTCGCGCTTTTCGTAAAGGATTGTCTCAGCCAAGTCGGTATGCTCCCTTGTGAAGTCTGTTGATTTGCGACGGTTCCTGCTGGCCCAGTACCGGAGGGCGGGCTATGGTCTGCGATTGGCGGAATATACCACGTCGTGTTCGAGATAGTGGCCGAGGTAGACCCCGCCGACCACGTGAAGGTGACCGTGGCCCTGGGTTTGCTCCCCGTCCTTTCCGAAGTTGGACACTATGCGGAACCCGTTGGGCGCGTACATTGCACCCATATCCACCGCGAGGGTGCCAAGCCGGGGAAGCAGGCCGCTATCCCACATCTGGATCTGGGACAGGTGCTCTTTGGGCATCACCAGCAACATCACCGGTGGCCACCATGGGTCGGGTTCGTCCCGAACAAGCCTGTTGACGATGACGATTATGTCATTGTCCAGATATCGCACCTTTGCAGGAGACTTGCCTGCGGCTATCTGGCAAAAGACACAGTTTGGGTCATTTCTCAAAGGGCTGCTTCCCGATGTCAAATGGTGGCGGAATTCGCAATGAATATAGTTGGGCGCCGTGGGGTTGTCAACGCGGGGGCGCCGGGGGAGCGTTCCGAATCAGGTGGTCCGGTAAATCAGGCGTCCCTGGATTGAGGCTTTCACCTCCGAACCCCAATCTTGGGCAGAGGGAATGGAACGAAACCCCGTGCCTTTGGTTGGATGACAGTCGGGAAAGGCCGGTCTCACAAAGACCCGTCTCATAACGTTATCCGGAGGCTCTCGCGTGACGGTGTAACATTTTGTAACACTTTGTAACGGAGCCGAAAATTTTGGTCCTTGATTGAGACAGGGAAATCGGGCTGTTCAGGGCTTCTTGCATAAGAACAATTGTACGATATACAATGCATTGAGGCAAGGGAGAAAATTCAGCAGGGTATTGTTTCGGGTCAGACGGTGAGGAATGGGGCGGGACCTGGATTCCCGCGGTCGGCAATGACGGCCTAGACGGCGAAAAGCCACCTGAATGGGAACGCTATGGGCACCTAGCTGCAACCCAGGGCGTTTGGGCGGCAACCTTGGGGGCGCCTATGGATGGCGCGGGTGCAAGGGTTATACTGGAACGTCGGACTCACATTTGAATTAATTTTCTTCGCCCGAAGAGGGCGAGCATTCGGTAGGAGAAACGGATCGATGCACTGTGGAGTGATGGTCACCGGGTACAACCAAGGGGACTGGCCCCGCCTGATGGCAGAAGACTATGACAGCCCTCCGGAGATACCGGACTACAAGAACATGGAGGATACGCTCTACATGGGGGAGCTGGTTGAGCCGCTGGGGTTCGATTCGATATGGGCCACGGAACACTACGGGTCGGCCTATTCGATGCAGCCCAATCCGCTGCAGTACCTAGCGTACTGGGCGGGCCGAACCAGTCGAGTGGATGTGGGAACCGCGGTCATTGTAGCTCCATGGTGGAACCCGGTACGGCTGGCATCCGAGATTTCCATGCTGGACATCCTGCTGAAGGGCAGGCGGCTGCATCTGGGCATCGGCCGCGGAATCGCGCCGCACGAGTATGCATCGCTGGGCTACCCGATAGACCAGTCACACAAGTACTTCTATGACGTAATCAACGCCATCAAGGCCTCGGACGGGGCGGAGCGATTCGAGTTCAAGGGGGACGTATACGACATCCCGCCGACAACCATCCGGCCACAGGCGCGGCACAAGGGTGAGCTTACCAAGGACATCAAGGTGGCTTTTACCACAGAAGCGTCGGCAAGAATGGCTGCCGAGAATGGACTCGGGCAGATGTTTGTGGCAGGGGACGACGTCAACGAGATGACGGACAAGGTGCGGCGCTTCAACGCAATCAGGAGGGAGCTCAGCCTACCGCCAGACCAGCCAACGACCCTGTTGTGGATGTACTGCGCCGAGACTGCAGAGGAAGCGGAGGAGGGTTGGATATATTTTCACAACCAGCTCACTGCGGCCCAGCACCACTACTTCGAGTGGAACAATCCTGGCTATGAAGGCATCCAGGGCTACGAGGAATACCTGGTGCGCCAGACTGCGGACGTTGGGACGGCCGATGCCAGTTTCGCCGCCCGACGTGCAACCCAGCCCATAGGCACGCCGGAAGAAATCATCGAAAAGATCAGGGCGATCCAGCAGACCATCAGCCTGGAAAAGGTCGTGCTTCACATGTTCTACGGCGGGATGCCGCGGGCCAAGGCCGAGAAGAGCCTGAAGCTCTTCGCAGAGAAGGTGCTTCCGGCAGTGCAGGCCATGCCCACCCCGGTCAACCCCAACTCGCTGGGGTGACATCGGGTGTCGGTAAACCGGCCCGTCAATGTGATGAGCAGGCAACAGAAGAGAGTTACGAGGCACCTGTTCCGGACCTGACGCTCGTTTTCCGGGTTTGCGGGTTATGGTATTATTTGCGGCGGAGGTCGCAATGTTCGGCTTGGGCGTATTGACAGTCAGTACATCGGGAGCACAGGGCAACCGCGAAGACACCAGCGGGGAAGCCATACGGGAGATGCTATCCACCGAGGGGTTCGAAGTGGTGCGGTCCGAGATAGTAGCGGACGACCACTCGACGATTGCGGGGAAGTTATCGGAGTGGGCCGACGCCACTGATGTCAACCTGATTGTCACCACCGGGGGCACCGGGCTGGGCCGACACGACGTGACGCCAGAGGCCTGCCTCTCGATCCTGGACAAGGAAGTGCCGGGAATTGCGGAGGCGATGCGGGCCAAGACGCTGGAGTTCACTCCGATGGCCATGATCAGCCGTTCGGTGGCGGGCATTCGGAGCAACACGTTAATCATCACGCTGCCGGGCAGCACCAAGGGAGTCCGAGAGTGCCTAGAGGTGGTGCAGCCGGTCCTCCACCACTCGATAGAACTGCTACAGCGGGAAACGGTCAACGAGCATCCCCGCTGAGCGAGTTGGCTCTGGACGGGGAACAGGCAGGCTGCGTCGACAATCTGAATTCGGGTTAGGGAGCATGAGCGAAGGTTCCGGCAACGAGAATGTGGTTTACTGGCCCCGGGTCAAGGAACTATTGGACGGCATCATGGCGCGGTGGATTGAGCGCTGGGGGCGAGAGCCTCTGCCCGGAATCCACGCCTACTACTGGGAAACACCAGAGGAGTTGCAGGAGTCGGTGCTCTCCGGCATTCGAGCCATCGAGCCGGGGGTTCCCGGCAGGGACACGCAACTTGTTCGCTCGCTGGCGCGCAGCGTGGGCACCTCGGGCCGGATGCCGCTACGCGGGCCGTTCATGCCCCGAGACGAGATTGAGGAAATAATCGCGTGGATCGACAACGGAATGCCAAAGGGACCCGACTGCTAGGATAGGCAGGGACGCGTTCACCTTGCTCCTCTTTTCCAGAGGGCCAGGGAATAGCAGGTAGAAAAGGAAGGGGCGCACGGTTGTGCGCCCCTTAGTTGTTGCGATTGCAACGGTCGGTCTAGCGGAGGACGGGCTCGTCTTCCTTCACGTAGACCTGGATGCGGCCACGGGTGTGGTCGATGATGGCCACGCGACCCTTGTCGTCAATCCGCACACCACAGGGGTGGGCGAAGCGCTGCTCGTAGGTGGGGTCGTTGACGTAGGCGATATTCCGCTGCCGAATCATGTCGGGGTTGGAATTCAGCTTGTCTTTGCCCCACTTGGAGAGGGCGGCGTCGCCGCGGAACATCGTTACGAAGCGACCGTCGGGAGCGAAGACCTGCACCCGGTTGTTCATCCAGTCGGCGACGTAGATGTCTCCATCGGCATCAACGGCCACGCCGTTGGGCCGGTTGAACTGGCCGACGCCATCGCCGGACTCGCCGATGGACTGCTGCCATTCGCCGGCGCTGCTGAAGACCTGGATGCGGTCGTTCCGCCAGTCGGCGATGTAGATGTTGTCGTTGCTGTCGAGGCTGATGCCCCAAGGCAGGTTGAACTGGCCGGGGCCGCTGCCCTCGGAGCCGAAGGCATTGACGAACTGGCCGTCGATAGTGAATGTCTGGACCCGGTTGTTCTTGCTGTCGACGACGACCATCTGGCCCTGGGAGTTGATGGCGATGCCGGCAGGGCCATTCAGCTCGCCATTGCCTGAGCCTGAGGTGCCCCACTTGCTGATGTAATCGCCATCGGGGGTGAACTTGGTGATGCGGTTGAGCCATTCGTCGGCGACGTAGACGTTGCCATCGGAGTCCAGCGCAACGGCGGTGGGCCAGATGAACTGGCCATCGCCCTCGCCGTACTCGCCGAAGGCCGAGATGTATTCCTCGTCCAGAGTGCACACGGTCATGTGCACGCCGTCGGGGCGGTTTTCATAGGAGCGGTTTATGACATAGACCGAGCCGTCGGAAGAGATTGCCATGTCCACCGGATTACGGAAGCCGGTGCCGGCGAATTCGTTCCGGCCGACGGCATGGCTATGGTAAAACGTCCGGTCTTTCAGACCGAAGAAATGTGTTGCCATATCCTTACCTCGTCGTACTTTGTGCATGGGAAGGCATCAGAGAAGACACCTTCCCGTAAGATTCAGTGCCGGAAGCGATCCCTTACTTGTTGAAGAAGGGCACGCGCTCGAAGTTGCCGTTGACGATGGGGTTGGCCTCGAGGCCGAACCAGTCTTCGAGGATCGTCGAGTAGACGGAGCGGAAGTCCAGGTTGAAGGCCAGGTTGCCGCCCTCTTCCTGATCTGCCGGGGCCAGGGACGGGTACATACCGTAGACGCCGCCCTTGACGTGCTCGCCGACGGCGAAAGCGACGCTGGCTGCGCCGTGGTCGGTGCCGGAGCCGTTGTCGTTGACGCGGCGACCGAACTCACTGAACAGCAACAGGGTTACGTTGTCGCTGGCGTCGTGGTCGCGCAGGTCGGTGAAGAAGGTGTCGACGGTGTTGGAAACGTCGGTCCACAGAGCGGCGTTGGCCTGTGCCTGGTTGGCGTGGGAGTCAAAGCCGTTGTAAGGCGACGTGGTGTACAGGACGCGGGTGCCGAAGTTGGCCAGATGCGTCTGGGCGATGTTCTTCATGTAGCCGCCGATGACGGTATTGGAGTACTCGACATTGGAGGTGTACATGTCGGGGGCGGTGGCCAGGATGTCGGCGCCCTTGAGAGCGTCGGTACCGGTGGAGTGGATGTAGTCCAAAACCGGGCCGGACCCGATGGCCGGGGAGTACATGCGACCGAAGACGTCCAGAGCCTCATTGCGCTGGTCTTCGCCGTCGATGCCGGTGAGCAGGCCGTAGGTCTCGAGATTGCCGACGGAGGCAACGGGGACGCCTTCCATTACCAAGGCGCGCGGGAGACCGCGGCCGAAGTTAACGGAGGTCAGCACGTTCTCGGAGTTGGGATCCATCAGCTTGGCGGCGCGGCCCAGCCAGCCCTCGGTACCGATGATTTCGGGCTCGCAGGTGTGCCAGATGTCCATGCTGCGGAAGTGGGAGTAGCTGGGGGTCGGGTAGCCGATGCCCACGAAGACGGCCAACTGTCCGGCTTCCCAGAACTTCATCAGGGGAGCCATGGTCGGGTGGAAGCCCAAGTCGTCGTTGATGGGCAGGATCTGGTCTTCCGGCACACCGATGGTGGGGCGGAAGTCCCGGTAGTAGCCGTTGTTGCGGGGGATGACGGTGTTCAGGCCGTCGTTTCCGCCCGACAGAGAGAGGACTGCCAAGACAGGATCTTTCGCGGTCGATACCATTTGTCGCTCCTTTCAGCGTTGTGATTTGCTTGTTCAGTGTTGCCTGGGTGCCCGGTCATCCGTCCTTCGACAAGCTCAGGATGAACGACCGGGCAAATGGGAAACTTTGTTTACTCGAACTGGAACTCGGCGGTGGAGGCGATCATCTGGAACATTTCGCCGCTGCGGCGGGTAAAGGTGGCGCGCTCGTCGTCGTTGCCGTGGCTGAGGTTGCCCTCCTGAGAAGCGTGGGCCACCAACTGGGCGTGGGTGTCAGCAGTGACCTGCACTGGGCCGGTCATTTCCAGACAGCCATCCACGAACTGCTCAGGGCTCAGGGTCTCGCCGCGTTCCATCAGCCGGGAGACGAGGCCGCGGACGCCTTCGAGCTCGGTGTTGCCCAGCAACTCGGCGGCGAAGTTGATGCGCTCAACCAGCGTGCCGCTGTCAATCCACTCGCGGCCGGTGTGCCAGCCTTCAACCGTGGGCGGGTTCATGAGGTCCTGCCCCATGTACTTGGGCTCCTGGGACAACTCGAACAGGCCGGGCTTGATATCCTTGTGCTCGCCGACCATGCGGATCAGGCTGACTACCATCTCGGCGGGGTTCTTGACCTTCTGGTAGTGAACCGACTCGTCCTTGAAGAAGTCGGAGGTGAACAGGGCCTCGAGCATGGCCTTGATGGAGTGGCCGGAGTCGAAGTAGGCCTTCTCGAGGGCTTCAATGGCTTCGATATCCCGCGGCGGGGTCAGCCGCCAGGCGGGGATCTGCGGCTCGTCGGCCACGAAGTAGTTGTACAAGTGGCGGGCGAGGAAGCGGGCCGTTCCAGGCTGCTCGCAGATGATGCGAATGATGTCGTCGCCGTTCCAGGGACCGGTCTGGCCCAGGAAGGTCTTTTCGCTATCGTCGTGGTCGGCGGGATCGAAGCGGAAGACCCAGGGGCTGCGACCGTGGGGGAAGGGCGGGTACGACGGGGCCACGTTCCAGCCGGTGAAGGCGCGGGCGCAGACCTTGACATCGTCCTCGCTATAGTTGAAGGCGCCGTCCTTGCCAACGCCGAGGGAGAAGAGCTCGAGGAGCTCACGGCCATAATTCTCGTTGAGGTTGGCCTTGTGGGACTCGGTGTTGTCCAGGTAGTACATCATGCCGGGGTTCTCGGACAGCTTGAGCAGCAGGTCGTCGAAGCGGCCCATGCCGTGCTCCCGGAACATGTTGACCATGATTCCCATTTCCTGGCCGGAGTCGATCTTGCTGTGGCCAGCACAGAAAATCATGTGCCAGAAGAGGGCGACCTTTTCCTGGAGCTGGTTGGGGTTGTTGATCATCTTGTATACCCAGAGCTGGGTATTGACTTCGATGGCGCCCGGTTCGTAATACGACGGGTTGTAGCGCATCAGGAGATCGTCGTCGACGCCGCCGGCGGGATTCAGCAGCTCCTGGACCACGTTGTCGTAGCCCTGCGCTGCCTTGGTCTCAATCTCATCCCGGCTCGCTCCGAATCCGGCGCGGCGCATCAGGTGAGCTACCAATGCAATGTCCTGGTCAGCCATATGCTCCTCCTTTTTATAGCCTTTTCCCTTAGTTTCCCGTGGATTATACCCTTAATTGACGCCCTTTGGGTATTGCCGGTTACATAGAGAGACGCCCCGCCCGCAGCGGACCGCCGGTCAGGGTCGCCGTCCTTATGTAACATTCATTACAAGATAGAAATATATGGCAATGTGGCGGAGGTGTCAACAGTTTTCTTACTCAACGGCGGTGTTCCGAATCGGGTGGTTTGGTCAAGCACAATTTGTTGGCCATTGAGAATCTCATTCTCACTTTCTAACTGAATGGAATAGGCTGAATGGAATGGGGGTTGAAGAGGCACCGCTTTAAATCTGCTGCGGACAACGACTCCTGATCGGAAACGGTTTCTCCCGGGGGAGCTTGATGCCATTACAAGGATGGATGGGCGGAGTCTCTCTCACGTGGGAGTGTAAAGTTATGTACAGTTTTGTAAAGTTAGTATCAAGTCTGCTTTTAATTGATACAGACCGGGTTGCAGTGCGGAGACTCCTTCGATAGAACGATTGTACGGTTAACGGCGCTTCAGAGCAAGGGGGATATGTCAGGGATTAAGGCACTGGGTCGGGCGGTGCAACAAGCCAGCCAAGGTGAGTCGAATTATTGCCTTCACAAGAAGGCCGGGTCGCGAGCAGGCATACCATCTAAATTGGAGCACTATCCTTGTTTAACCTGCCTCCACACTTCCCCTTCTAAGCAACTGGGATTCTTTACAACTCTACGACAGAAAATCGAGGGAGCTTCAGGGGTAAACAGGGGGCAAATTATGACACCATTTGCTTGACATAGTTTTGGGCGCTTGCTAGGATTCACAGCTATACATCGGCATCCGATGTTGGGACGACAGCTATCTCTTCTGGCTCCCCGATTGATCGAGCCAAACCATTATATGGCAAGCAGGTGGGATAGGCGCAAACGATGGCACCGGACTCGACATCCGCTCCCATGACTGACGCCAGTTCCCCTCCCGGTCTACCGGGGATGTTCGTTCGCTACAAAGACCTCATCGAGGAAGCGTTGGGGCGCGCCGTGCCCGAAACAACCGGCGACGACCTGAACCTGCTCCTCAATTATCACCTAGGCTGGGTTGACCGACACGGTCAGCGGGCCGCCTCGGCATCATCGCAAGGGAAGGCCCTTCGCCCCACACTGTGCATGTTTGCATGCGAAGCCCTCACGCCCAGCCATGGCAGGGCCACGCCAGCAGCCGCAGCGCTGGAACTCATTCACAACTTCTCACTGCTGCACGACGACATACAAGACCAGGACCTGGAACGGAGGCACCAACCCACGGCCTGGAGCCTGTGGGGCATTCCGAAGGCCCTGGTGGCCGGGGATGCGATGCAGTCGACGGGCGATGCAGCCCTGCTCAGAGTGACGGATGAGGGCGTTACGGAGGAGGCGGCGCTCAAGGTTTCGGAGATCCTGACCGGCAGCTACCTTGAGATGATAGAAGGGCAGTGTCTTGACCTCGAGTTCGAGGGGAGAACGGATATAACCACGGAAGAATATCTGCACATGATCGCCTGCAAGACGGGTGCGCTCATCCGGTGCGGGTTGGAGGCGGGAGCACTGCTGGCAGACGGGGACGAAGTTACGGTTCGGGCTTTCGCTGAATTCGGCGAAGGACTGGGGCGGGCGTTCCAGATACGAGACGACTACCTGGGCATCTGGGGCGACGAGGCCACACTGGGGAAGGCGACGGGCAACGACATACGAAGGCGCAAAAAGTCGTATCCGGTTGTTTACGCCCTGGAAAAGGCGGCGGGGGCTGCGCTGGGTGACCTGCAGCGCATCTATTCGCAGACCGAACTGGAAGAGGATGATGTGCAGCGTGTCCTGGCGATATTGGACGAAGTGGGAGCAAGGGAAAGCGCCCAGTCGCTGACGGAGTCTGCGGCCAACCGGGCCTTGGAAGCGCTGGAGCCCATCTCGCTGCCAGCCTGGGCTCGAACGGAGTCGGAGGAACTGGTGGACTTCCTGGCCCGGCGAGAATATTAGTAGTAAGAGAAATCGAATAGAATAGTTACATCTGATTCGCTGGCTAGTCCGCACTGGGCAAGAGGGTACATCGAAGGCCAAAGCCGCCGTTAATCTCCCAGATAAACGAAGAGCCAAGTGAGCCTGACGAAGAGATGGATGCCAAGAGCTCAAAGTGTGGTTAGAAAGGAATAACCAATGACAACGACTGCCAAGCGCGCCAAGCGTCCGATGGAGCTTTCGGTCCGTCTAGCTGGCTACATCCTCAGGAACAAGGTGAGGGGGAGAAGCAAATTCCCTCTCGTGACCATGCTTGAGCCGCTGGAGATGTGCAACCTGGCCTGCATCGGCTGTGGGCGGATCCGCGAGTACAAGCCGGTGCTGGACAAAATGATGCCCGTGGACGAGGCCATCAGCGCGGTGAAGGAGTCTGGAGCGCCCATCGTGTCGATCGCGGGAGGGGAGCCGACGATCCATCCAAGAATCCACGAGATCATTAACCGGCTGGTAGAGGAAAAGTATTTCGTTTACTGCTGCACCAACGGTCTGCTGCTGGAACGGGTGATGGAAAAGGTGAAGCCATCCAAGTACCTGTGCTGGGTGGTGCACCTTGACGGAATGGAAGAGAAGCACGACGAGTCAGTTGCCAGGGCTGGGGTTTTCAAGAAGGCGGTCGATGTAATCGAGAAGGCCCTGGACCGCGGATATCGCGTCTGCACGAACACCACGGTGTTTCGGGGCAGCGATGTTGAAGACCTGACAGAGATGTTCCGGATGGTCAGCGGCATAGGGGTTGAGGGGTCGATGATCTCACCGGGCTACGACTTCGTCGACGCGCCAGACCAGGAGATATTCCTGACGCGGCAAGAGTCGCATTCGAAGTTCCAAGAGCTCCTGGACCCTGAGAATTCCGATGGGGCCCGCTTCTACAACAACCCGCTTTACCTGAACTTCCTGAAGGGAGACAGGGAGTACCAGTGCACAGCGTGGTCGAATCCGACATACACGGTCATGGGCTGGCGGAAGCCCTGCTACCCGCTCGCCGACGAACACGTTGATCACGTTTCAGAGCTGTTCGAAAAAGACCTCTGGGACAATTACGGTGTAGGGAAGGACCCACGCTGCTCTAACTGCATGATGCACTGCGGATTCGAGTCCGCAACGATATTCACAGCGGTGCAGTCGCCGAAGGACTGGGCCACGCTGATCAAGTCCGGAGCTGCTCACAAGGGTGGCATCACGGCGGCATGAGGCAGAGATGCTGTACATAGTCGCCGGCATGGAGGATGAACTGGCAGGGTTGCAGCGGGAGCTAGACGCTCATGTTGCGTCGGCGGGTGTCGGCTTCCCCCTGGACTTCCTGGTGGCAGGAATCGGGCCCGAACGCTCGGGGCAGACCGTGGCGGCGGCATTGGCCAACGGGAAGGGAAAGCCGAGCGGAGTGTTGATGCTGGGGGTTGCCGGGGCGCTGGAACCAGGGAGGGAAACGGGCGAGTTGATCCTGGCAGGGGGCTATGCGCGGGACGGCGGCTTGGAGCGAATGGAGACCATCGCCGCAGATGAAGCGATGCTGGAGGTTGCGGAAGCCGCGGCGGCAGAAGAACGAATGCCGGTAACGAGGGGCAACTCGCTGACGGTGGACCACCTGATCTGCGAGGAATGGGAGCGCCGACAGCTGCGGGAGAAATACGGTACGGATAGCGTGAACATGGAAGACCACGCCGTGGCATCCGCGGCGAAGGCGGTGGGCGTGCCGTTTCTGTCGGTACGGGTTGTGCTGGACACGGCAGAGCAGAAATTACCCGGGTACCTACCCAAGCTGTCGAAGGGTCGAGGAGCGGTAATCAGCGAAGTACTGGTCAGGCCGTGGCGGATCCCAGTCCTCAGAAAACTGAGGTCCCAGATGGAGCTATGCCAGACTGTGCTCACAAGATTCGGAATCTCGTATCTGAAGCTGGAGGCCGAGAGACGAAAGGGCGAGAAGGCAAAAGAGACCGCCGAAGCGATCTACTAGAGTGCGGCACGGATTCAATGTGATGGAACGAGTCTTGGCCCCATGCCTGGAATGAAGTTCGTAAGCGTTCCATGAAGGTGCTGGTTACCGGAGCCACGGGATTCATCGGCGGGAACCTGGCCCGGGAGCTGGACGCCCGAGGGTACGAGGTCAGGGCGCTGGTGAGGCCCGGGAGCAACACATTAACAATTGATGACACAGGGGTGAGCCGAATCGAGGGGGACATCCTCGACAGGGAATCGGTGGTGAAAGCAGTGGAGGGATGTACGGCCGTCTTTCACTGCGCGGCAGCGTACACGTTCTGGTCAAGGGACCCCACGGGGGTGCGACGGGCCAACGTGGAAGGCACGGTGAACGTGCTGGAATGCGCAGCCAAGGCTGGCGTTGACCGTATCGTCTACACCAGCACTGTATCCACTATCGGGCTTCCCAAGGACGGCAGACAGGCAGACGAAGGCACCGCCGTTTCACCCGGTTCGCTCCACGGGCACTACAAGCAATCGAAGTACGAAGCGGAGATGGAAGCGCTGAGACTTGCCAAGCCGGAACCGCAGGGAATCGGGGCTCCGGTGGTGGTAGTCAACCCGACGGCTCCGGTTGGGCCATGGGACGTGAAGCCCACTCCGACAGGGAAGATAGTGCTGGACTTTATGCGCCGGCGAATTCCGGCGTACCTGGCTACAGGAATGAACCTGGTGGACGTGGGCGACGTGAGCGCGGGGCATGTACTGGCACTAGAAAGGGGACAAATAGGGGAAAGGTACATCTTGGGGAACCAAAATGTAACGTTGAAAGAAATGTTCGCGATGCTCAGCGGGATAACAGGAAACCCCGCCCCGAGAGTGCGCTTGCCCTACTGGCTAGTGGTTGGCGCAGGGTATGTCGACCAAGCGGTTTCGGGAGGGTTGTTGCGACGGCATCCGGCCATTCCGGTGGAGGGAGTACTCGCCTCGAAGAGACCGGCGTGGGTGAGCAGCGAACGGGCGATACAAGAGTTGGGAATGCCGCAGAGCCCAGTGAAAGGAGCACTGTCTCGCGCGGTGGAATGGTTCAAAGCACATGGATACACGGAAACAGGGAAGCTGGAATCCAAGAAGGACGGCGCAAGGTCTTAAGGCAGAATCTATGGGTTCAATGCTAAATGGACTGACAAAACCGGCCGAATTGGCAGATAAAGTCAAGAAGGCGATACGGCATTCACACAGTTACTTCCGGGATTCGCAGCATCCCGACGGCTACTGGTGGGGTGAGCTGGAATCCAACCCGACGATGGAAGCGGAATACCTGATGCTGAGCCACTTCATGGGTCGTCAGAACCCGGAAAGGTGGCGGAAAGTGGCCAATTACATCCTTAGCAAGCAGCAGGATGACGGCTCGTGGGGCCAGTACTACGAGGCGCCCGGTGACATCAGCACCAGCGTGGAGTGCTATTTCGCTCTGAAGCTGGCGGGACACTCGCCCGACTCGCCGGAGATGGTGAAGGCTCGCGAGTTCATACTCGGCAAGGGCGGGGTGGCCAAGACCCGGGTCTTCACGAAAATCTGGCTCGCGCTCTTTGGTCAGTGGGAGTGGAGCGGGACGCCCAACCTGCCACCGGAGTTGATCCTTCTGCCGTCGTGGGCGCCATTCAACATTTATGAGTTTTCCAGCTGGGCGAGGGCAACGATAGTGCCCATGAGCATAATACTTACGGAACGGCCCTTCTGCCCTGTGCCAGACTCGGCGAGGATTGACGAGCTGTACCCCAATGGCCGACAGGCCGCGGATTTCTCGCTGTCGATTCCCGACGACTGGATTTCGCGGGGCCTGTTCACCCTTGATCGCCTGATGAACATCTATCGCAAGTCGCCAATGCAGCCGTTGCGAGGGCTGGCTCGGAAGAGGGCGATCCAGTGGATCCTGGAGCACCAGGAAGAAGATGGCGCATGGGGAGGCATTCAACCGCCCTGGGTGTATTCCCTGATCGCGCTGCAGCATGCGGGCGGGGATGAGTTTGCGGACGCGTTGGACAAGGGATTCGACGGATTCGACTCGTTTGCAATCGAGGACGAGGACACCTGCTCCGTCCAGGCCTGCATTTCACCGGTGTGGGACACCTGTCTGGCCCAGGTTGCGTTGCTGGAGTCGGGTGTGCCAGCGGACGATCCGCTGGTGCAGGAATCCAGCCGGTGGCTAATGGACAATCAAATCCTAGAGGAAGGCGACTGGGCGGTGCGAGCCAAGGGAACGCCTCCCGGAGGATGGGCCTTCGAGTTTCATAACGACAAGTATCCGGACATTGATGATTCATCTGAGGTCGTCATCGCACTGGAACTGGCAAGTCTGGAAGGGGCCGAAGAGGAACGCCGGCAGGAGGCGATCAGGCGAGGGGTTGACTGGATTGAAGGAATGCAGTCCCGAAGCGGAGGCTGGGCCGCATTCGACAAGGACAACGACCGATGGTACGTGACGAAGATACCGTTCTCTGACTTCGGGGAGACACTGGATCCGCCGAGCGCCGACGTGACTGCCCACATTCTGGAGATGTACGGGCGGCTGGGATATTCAATGGAGCATCCGCCGGTACAACGGGGGTACCAGTATCTGAGGCAAGAGCAGGAATCCGACGGCCCGTGGTTCGGCCGGTGGGGCGTCAACTACATCTACGGGACAGGGGCGGCGTTACCGGCCCTGGAGGCCATCGGCGAGGACATGGGTCAACCATACATCCGACAGGCAGTTGAGTGGCTGTTGGCCCACCAGAACGATGACGGCGGCTGGGGAGAATGTTGCGGGTCGTACGTTGACGAGTCCCTACGGGGAGTGGGTTCCTCCACGGCATCGCAAACGGCGTGGGCGCTTCTGGCGCTCATTGCCGCCGGAGAAGCAGGTTCGGAAGCATGCAGAAGAGGGATTGGGTACCTACTGGACATCCAGCAACCCGACGGTAGCTGGGACGAACCCTACTTCACCGGCACCGGCTTCCCAGGTTACCGGATAGGCCAGCCGCCCAAGGGTATGCCGAAGCCCGGCGAGGCCGAATACCAGGGCCTGGATATGCCGGCCGGATTCATGATCAACTATCACCTCTACAGGAACTACTGGCCCCTGCTGGCGCTGGGTCGCTTCGACAGGGCCACGTCGGAAGGCAGCCCGACGGCTGTAGTCAATACCAAGGGGAACGAGAGCCGCGTCAGCTCGAAGGTGTAGCCCGCGCAGGCCCGAACCACTGAATAAGAGGATGCGAACAATGAAGAGCAAGACGTTTTGTCTCAGGGTCAAGACCGAGGAAGCACCCCAGTTTATCGACATTACGGAGTGGGTTTCGGGCTGCATTTCGGAATCGACGATAGCCAACGGGTTCGCGGTCGTCTTCTCCAAGCACACGACGGCAGCGGTAAAGATAAACGAGAACGAGCCGCTGCTTCTGGAAGATATGGCGGCTTTCCTGGAAGGAGTCGCGCCCCGTCATGCGCCGTACCAGCACAACGACTTCGAGATTCGCACGGTTAACATGACCCCGGACGAGTCGCCTAACGGACACGCGCACCTGCAACACCTGCTGCTGGGAACGAGCGAGACCGTGCCTGTCATCAACGGAGAAATGCAGTTCGGGACGTACCAGAGCATCTTCTTCATCGAGCTGGACCACCCGCGCAATCGCGAAGTGATGGTCCAAGTGGTGGGAGAATAGGCCAGGATGCCCGTAGCTCCCGGTGATTTCGGGATACCCGACGATACTCCGTCGTAGAGGGAGACTTGGCGGCATCTAGCAGCGAACTGGAGCTGGCCTACGCTGACTGCCGGGACCTCACCCGGCGGGAAGCAAAGAACTTTTACTATGCTTTCGTCACCCTTCCCGCCGACAAGCGGAAGGCCATTTACGCGGCCTACGCGTTCTGTCGGCACTGCGATGACTCGGTGGACGAGGCCACTTCCCTGGATGCAAAGCTGTCGGCTCTGTCTGAACTGCAGACCAATTTGGACAAGGCCTATCAGGGCCGACCTGAGACTCCCGTTTTTCTCGCCCTCTCGGACGCCGCAGACCGATATTCCATTCCCCATGCCTATTTCAGCGAAATAATCAAAGGGGTGGAAAGCGATCTGGTCAAAACCCGCTACCAGGATTTTGACGAACTGCGAGAGTACTGCTATCGGGTTGCTTCGGTGGTGGGACTGGTCTGCATCCAGATATTCGAGTATCGGGACGAAGCGGCCAGAGAGTATGCCGTAGACCTCGGGCTTGCCATGCAGCTGACCAACATCATGCGGGACGTCCGTGAGGACTGGGAGATGGGGAGAGTGTATTTGCCCCAGGATGAAATGGCGCGCTTCGGGTATTCCGAGGAACTGCTCGGCAAAGGTATCCGCAACGACGCCTTCGTGGAACTGCTGCAGTTTCAGGGCGAGAGGGCACGCCGCTACTTCCGCAGAGGATTCCGCCTGCTGCCCTACCTGTCGCGCCGGAGCCGGAGTTGTCCGGCTGCGCTGGGGGCCATTTATTCAAGGGTGCTGGACCGCATCGAGACCTCGGGTTACGACGTTCTGCGGGAAGACCGCATTGCGTTAAGCGGCGGTGAGAAGGCGCGCATTGCCGTAAAGGCATGGATGAGCAGCATGTTCTCGCTGCCGGGCCTCGGGTAGGCCAAACCCGGACCACGGTCAAAAGCGACACGGGCTTTTCCATTCATATACGTGCTATAACTATGCGGCTATGACGACGCAGCCGAAGGTAGTGGCGGTTACAGGGTCCTCGGGATACATCGGCGCGAAGCTACTGGAGCACCTGGAGCAGGCGCCGGGAGTAGGCCGACTGGTCACCTTCGACACACGACCGGTGCCTGCACCAATTCACCACGTAGCCGCATTTCGGCAGGATGTATCGACAGCCATCGTCGAACACCTATCCCGCTACAAGGTGGACACCCTTGTTCACCTCGCCCACAGCAGAGAGAGCGGTCGAGGCAGAGAGGCCGTGGACGGTCGGAGCCACAGAACGACGCTGAAGAGCGTGCTGGACTCATGCGCTCAGGCCGGAGTGGGCCACGTCATCTACATGAGTTCTCATGCAGTGTACGGTTCCAGGGCGAACAGTCCTTTTCCTATCGGAGAAGACCAGCCCCCGACCCCCTCCGCCAGTCTTCAGTTCGCCATGGACCACAACGCCGCCGAACAAGAGTTGAGCAACTTCTCGGAGGAGTCGCCGCAAGTCAAGCAAACGATCTTACGGTGTAGCCCGGTATTGGGGACTACAGCGGGAATGGGTTTGTTGAGGGAGTTCTATTTTCCCGGGCCTGTAGGGCTGCTGGACCACAATCCACCGTTACAGTTCGTTTACGACGACGACCTTGTACGCGTAGTGATTCTGGCCATCATGAAAGAAGTGACCGGAGTGTTCAACGTCGCAGGGGACGGAGTAGTGTTTCTGCGAGAATTGGCTACCCACCTGGGGATGAGGCAGCCACTGTTGCCGACCGCACTGGGACGAGTGGTGAACCGAGCGATAGGCGGCAACGAGGCCGCTGACGACCATGGCATGGCACGGTGGCCAGCCATCATGAGCACGGCCAAGTTGCGCCGGGTTACGGGATATCGATTTCGGCATACGGCGTTGGAAGCGGTGAAGGCCTTTGCCCACTCGAGCGAAGAGGTCCAGGGTCGCCTGAAAGACGCTGTTGAGATTCGCTGAAGGGAAACCCGAGGACTTTGCGAGAGCGTCTCCGCAGGAAGGTAGCCATTCAAACCTGTAAAGTAGAACGATTGCGGCTGGTCATAGATACCGACCCGGGAGTGGACGACGCCATCGCTATCCTTTTGGCGCTGGCGGCCCCGTGGGTGGATGTGGTGGGGTTGACAACGGTGGGCGGAAACGTGCCGCGGGCGCGCACGACTCGCAACGCACTTGCCCTGCTGCAGGCGGCGGTACGCTCCGACGTTCCCGTGGCTCGAGGAGCGGCCAAGCCTATATACGGGAGCTACCGGCCGTCAGTAGCCTTTCACGGACCGGGTGGACTGTCGGTCAGGCTTCCAAACTCTACAACTCCTCGGTCAGAACAGAGGGCGGAGGACTTCCTCTGGCAAAGCCTCACGGACGAGCCTGGCGAAGTTTGTCTGGTGGCGCTCGGGCCGCTGACCAACCTGTCGCTGCTTGAGAGCAGGCACCCGGGAGCACTGTCGAAGGCAGCGGGCGTTGTCGTAATGGGCGGCGCGGTGGAAACCCGTGGCAACGTCACTCCCAGAGCCGAGTTCAACTTTCACAGTGACCCTCTGGCAGCGTCACACGTCCTGAGCCAAGACGTGCCAATAGCGCTTGCTGACCTTGCCGCCTGCCGACAGGTGGGGATTTCCCGCGAACAGTCTGCGGGGCTGAGGGCAGAAACGAATCTGGGCAAGCTGGCGCTGCGTATTGTTAATGGGTGGTTCGCCCGGGATAGTGGACGTGAGAGGTTCGAATTCTACGACCCGCTGGCGTTGGCGATGGCACTGGACCCCGGTGTGGCAACGACGCGGGTGGTGTCGCTGGATGTGGGAACAACGCAGGGAGAGCACTGGGGCGAAGCGACGGTTGCGGCAGAACCGGGCAATGTCGCGGTGGTTGAGCAGGTAGACGCGCCTCGGTTCTTTGCAATGCTGAGAGACCTTCTGGGCTGGCAAGGGCTGTAGCAGGGCGCTGCCTGCCGCTACAACTGGACCCTTACTGCGATGCTGAACGTTGTTTCGAAGAATGGCAATTTTCCGGGTGGCAGATTATGTCAATATGGCCGCCCTTCCTGTACCATATCGGGCACCGAAAATTCCGAATAGAAGGCACAATATGTCAAAGCTCCTATGGGTGGCAGTACTTGTAACCATCATTGCGATAATGGCTTGCGGCGATGACACTCCGACGGAGGCGCCGACCGCAACAACAACACCGGCTCCGACTGCAGCGCCCACCGCGACGCAAGCACCCGTCCCTACTGCGACGACGGCTCCCACCGCCATTCCGGAGCCCACCGCAACGCCAAGGCCAACCGCGACACCTGCTCCGGAACGAGAGCCGACCGCGATGCCTGAGACCACGGTCGAGGCCGCGCCGACAGAGCCGGCGCAGGACATGATGGCGGGGGAAGGTCAACTCGCGCCGCTGAATATGAATGACCCGGAAGCGATAGCCTCGGAACTGTCAGACGCTGAGCTTCTATGTGTTTCGGGAGTTGCGGGAACTGATGACCTGCTCACGTTCTTCGCCTCCCCGGAACAGGCAACTCCCGACCAGCAGGCGCAGCTGCTGAACTGCCTGGAAGACGAAACGGTGACTCGGATGTTCCTGACCGGGCTAATTGGCGACACCGGCCCGCTGAGCGTGGAGACTTCAGCGTGCATAAACGCTGGGATGGCGGGCACAGACCTACGTACGGTCATGATGTCGGGCGTCAGCGGTGACGATCAGGCGGCAATGATGGGCGCCATGTCCTCTTTCTTTCTTGCCATCTCGTGCCTGAACGAAGAGGAGTTCGAGAGAGCCGGACCGGTCACCGGGATGGCCCCCAGCGATCGAGAAAGCCTGCAGTGCGTGATGGAACAACTGGGCGGGCCCGAGGGCATGGCAGAAACCCTGGGAGGCGGCGACGAAGGCGCGATCATGGCCTTCTTGGGAGCGGCCATAGGCTGCGGGCTGTCGATAGAAGGACAGGTCCCATCCAACTAGACAGGCACGGTTCGAGCAGCTGCCTCTGCGCGAAGGATGGGAATGAGCTCCCGGCCGTATTCGACGGTGTCCTGCAAGGGGTCAAAGCCGCGAATCAGGACGGTGGTGCAGCCGGCATCGTAGTATGCGAGCAGGGACTCGGCCACCTGCTCGGCGGTGCCGACCAGGGCGGTAGTGCTGCCGGCAGCGCCAGTGGCGGCGGCGATGGGCATCCAGAGCCGCTGGTCGTGAATTTCGCCCTGCGCGGCGAAGTCAAGCAGGCGGCGGGACCCCACGGACTGAAGGCGGGCCGGCCGGTCGGGACCAACGGCTTCACCAACCGATCCGCGAACCCGTTCCAGGATGCCTCGGGCCCGCTCCCAAGACTCGCCCTCGGTGTCCCCAAGGATGGGGCGAACCGACAAGCTAAAGCGAATGTCGCGACCGTACTTCGCGGCGCGAGACCGGATGTCCGCTATCTGGCCCCTGATGGCTTCGATAGGCTCTCCCCATAGAGCGTATACGTCGGCGTGGCGCGCTCCCACTTCCATAGCGGCCTCGGATGCTCCGCCGAAGTACAGCGGAACGTGGGGCCGCTGCTTTGTACGCACCTGACTGTGGGCCTGTTCAAGATGGTAGAACTCGCCCTCGTAGTCGAAGGGCGCGTACTCGGTCCAGAGACGGCGCACGATGTCCATCCACTCACCGGTGCGACGATACCGGGAATCGTGGTCGAGCCAGTCTCCGTCGCGCCGCTGCTCCGCGTCGCTGCCGCCAGAGATGACGTGGAGGGCGATGCGTCCGCCGGAGAGCTGGTCGAGGGTAGCGGCGTGACGTGCCGCCAGGGTTGGAGCCATAAAGCCGGCACGGTGAGCGATAAGGTACCCGAGGGTTTCGGTGTTAGAGGCGGCGTAGCCAGCGACAGCGAAACTGTCGGCAGTGGCGGACGAATATCCGATCAGGACCTTGTCGAAGCCGCTCTGTTCGTGGGTCTGAGAGAATTCGACGATGTAATCCGGATCTACTCCAGCGGGGATTTCGTCAGCGGGGTTGATACCTCCGCCGAACAGGCTAACGGTCACGCCGCGGGAGGTGTCGCGCTCGCGGTTGACTCCAATCATCCCGATAACTTCGATCTCGGACATTCCTTCTTCCTTGGTCATGCCCGGGATTCGGCGGCGCCACCACCGAGCCTGGGCAGGAGCAGCGTAGAATAAAAGTGGCTCAAGCCGGTCATCACGGGGATCGCCAGAGCGTAGCCAGCCAAGGCAGCTGAAGACCCCACAGTCAGGACTGCTATCCATGACAATGCCGGAATTCCGACGAGGAACATCGCCAGCGCAACCATAGACTTCCTGGAGTGAAATAGAGCCACGAGGGACAGGGCACCGAGGGGCAACGCAATCAGCGGGACCATGGCGATCAGTACGCCGACGGCAACGGCGGCGCCCCGGCCGCCACGAAAGCGAAGATACACAGGCCAGATGTGCCCAACGAATGCGCAGATTCCCGCGAACATTTCGATGCCGCTGTCGTGGATGATCAGCCGCACGACGATAACGGCCACGCCGCCCTTGATGATGTCGAATGCGCCGCAGGCCAGCCCTGCTTTGGGACCGATCTCGCGGAAAACATTGGCCGCGCCGCTGTTGTTGTCGCCGATGCTGCGGATGTCGCGACCCAAGGCGAATCGCGCAACGAGGTAAGCGGTGGGTATGGCCCCGATGGCGTAGGCCAAGAGTCCCAAACCGAGCCAGTGGGATATTTCGACCAACGATTCCAAAATTATCCGGAAGCGTCTCCCTTACGGGCCTGGGGCAAACCCAGAAGTCGTCCCCATATCGCGGAACAACTGCGGGCGGCGATTCACCGCGAATTCGTCCAGGCTTCGTAGTTTTCCTGCATGGAATGGACGTGTTCGGGGACATGGCTCTCGTAAACGTTCAGCCAGTCGTCCAGGGTCATATCGCCATTTTCGGGGTGATAAGCCGTGTGGCTCCAAGTCTTCTCCGGCAGGGTCTTAATCAAGGTGTAGGTCTTGTGGCGGAGCCACTTGAAGAGTTCGATTGTATCTGCACTGTCCTGGTCATGGTACTGGAGTGCCTCTCCCCAGCGATTTTCGTCGTAGGCCATGAGGGACTGGCCGGGCTCTGCAATCAACCTGCGGCACCGGATGTAGCTGTTGACCTCACTGTCCGTGATATGGATAAGGTGCTCGTGAACGCTCCAGCAGCCGTGTTCGTCGCGAAAAGTCCACATTTCCCGGGGTAACATATTCAAGGCAGCGGTCAGAGTCTCGTATCCCCTTCCGTAAGACTCAATCTTGAGGGCTCTCTGCTCAGGCGTCATGCTGTATGCCGTCTTGTCCTTGCTGCATGAGATCCGGCCACTATGGGCCAGAAATAAAATACCTGCACATCCACCGGACGGCGAATGTGCAGGTAGCATTGCACGAGTGAATCAGGCCGCGACCAGGTTGGGAACGGCGGCGGTGCACCAGTGCAGGTACTTGGGATTGCGCCCGAAGACGATGTCAAAATACATCTTCTTCAGGGCGGTGGACACGGGGCCCGGGTTGCCGTCGGCAATTGGGCGGCTGTCCAGTGAGATAACGGGCGTCAGATGGGCTGCAGTCCCACTGAGGAACACCTCATCAGCGAGGTAGAGCTCAGTGCGGTCGATGCGCCTCTCAATGACCTCGATGCCGAGGTCTTCGCGGGCAAGTTCCATCACCGTCTCACGGGTGATTCCGGGAAGTGGGTTATCTTCCAGGATGGGGGTGATGAGCTGTCCCTTGCGCATCATGAAAAGGTTTTCGCCCGAACCCTCGGCTACGTGGCCGTCCTGGTTGAGCAGAATCGCCTCGTCGAACCCGGCGAGCACGGATTCCGTCTTGGCCAGGATACTGTTCAGGTAGTTGGCGGACGTCTTTATCTGAGTGGGAGTCATCTGGTCTTCGAGGCGGCGCCAGGAGGAGGTGCAGCAGCGCAGGTTCTCAGTGCCCAGGTAGTTGCCGAAAGGCACGACGATCAGGGTGAAATCGCTGGCTATCTCGTGCAGCTTCAGGTTGGCTACCAGTTCCTCGCTCTTGTAGGCGAGGGGACGGATGTAGACGTCGGAGCGGTTGGCGTTTTTCTGGACCAGCTCGACGGTGATGTCGCAAAGATCGTCGACGCTGTAGGGGATGTCGAGCATCAGCATTCTGCAGCCGAGATGCAGCCGCTCGTAATGCTCCCGCAGGCGGAAGATGTAAGTTGATTCGTGCTCAGCGTTCCAGTTGCCGCGGATGCCCTCGAAAACGGCGGTACCGTAGTGGAGGGCATGGGTCATCACACTCACACGGGCATCCTCCAAGGGCACCACCTCGCCCCGGAAAAAGGCGAACTGGGGTTGGGGCGCGCCGCTGCCGGAAGCCGTGCGATTGGTCATTTTCACAGTCCTTGGGACAGATTCAGAGGTAGATTATATGGGATAGCGCAAATCCATTACAACCGGCGCAGATACGGGCGGCGGCGGCTCCCGGATGTGGCGGATTTCGACCAAATCTGTCGGCGGGTGGGCTATAATCCCGTGCATTCTCTTGGGCAGTATCGGGAGGATTGAGCAGCAGGATGAGCGGGCAAGCGGTCAGGTACGTGGGCGCGGCACTGGCCGGAGTTGCCGCATTGGCGCTGGTGGTGGCGGCGATTGTGCTGGCGACCCGCGACAACGAGACTGCGCCCATCCGCATTATTGCTCCTGAGTCCACGCAAGTCTCGGAACCGCCAGCGGACATCAAGGTGCAGGTCAGCGGCGAAGTTACGTTCCCGGGCGTGTACCGGATGAAGCCGGACGATC
This sequence comes from Dehalococcoidia bacterium, assembly GCA_963667415.1. Taxonomy (GTDB): domain Bacteria; phylum Chloroflexota; class Dehalococcoidia; order Lucifugimonadales; family UBA3495; genus VXOI01. The sequence goes on from OY763410.1 coordinate 3,808,991, forward strand.
GTGTAATGGACGCGGTGGTCGCAGCGGGCGGCATCACACCCAACGCGGACATCACCGGGATCAACCTGTCTCGCCGGGTTCAGGACGAAGCCCACTACCACGTACCGGCTATTGGCAGCGCCACTCGCCCCCAACCAACGCTCTCTCCGAACGGGGAGCAACTTGGCGATGGGCCTATTGACCTGAACACGGCCACGGTCCGTGAGTTGGAAATCCTTCCGGGCATTGGGCCCACACTGGCCACTGCAATCGTCTCATACCGCAGCGATAACGGGCCTTTCGGGACAGTCGCCGATCTGGAGGGTGTACCGGGCATAGGCCCAAAGACATTGGAGGCCGTCCGCCGGCTGGTCTCGGTTTCAAACCGGCCTTAGGATGCTGCCTCCGAGTGCTGTCGCGTTCCACAATCGAGCGTCGTCTCCAATAGGTCTCTGGCATTGAAACTGTCGCTGGTGGCGGCGGCCTGGGTCGTGGGGCTGATATTCGGGCTGGAGTACGGGCCCGGGACCGGTGTGGCGTTGCTGCTGGCATCAGCGGCCGGGGCGATCGCCGCCGGGCTGTGGCTGACGCAAATGCCCGCGTTTCCCGCGATTCTAGCTGCCGTGTTGCTGCTGGCGGTTGCCAGGGTGGAGGGATCGGAGACCGGGAACGCTGTGGCCGCGATTGTCAGTGGGCGGGATACTGTGGCGACAGGCGTGATTGCCGACGATCCTGAGCGGACCGCCTTGAGAGTCCGTTTCGAACTGCAGGTCCGCGAGATCGTGACTGACGGTGGCAGGTTCGAGACGGACGAGCGCTGGATGGTCTATGGGGAAGCCAGCGACGCGCTGGTGGAGCGAAGGGAGCCTCCCTATTTCCGATATGGCGACGTTGTGTCAGTCAATGGCTATCCGCAACTGCCCGAGCACATTGACGGTTTCGATTATCCGGCCTACCTAGCGGCACAGGGCATCACCGCCATGATGTTCGCGCGGGATGTCGAGGCAGCCGGGGAGAGCGGGTCTCGGTGGCGGTCGGTATTGTACTCGGTCCGCGGTAGGCTGGCCGACAGCATTGAGCGGACGATACCGTACCCGGAGTCGGCGCTGGGGCAAGCGCTGCTGCTGGGGAAGAGGGAGGCGCTGCCGGAAGGACTGGTCGAGCGATTTCGCGGCACGGGTGCGGCCCACCTGCTGGCGATTTCCGGGCTGCACGTCGGCATCCTGCTGGCAGCCGTCGCGGGGACTGCGGCGTGGATTCTGGGGCGGCAACGGCCAACGTATCTGCTGGCAGCGGCGGGGGCTATCTGGCTCTACGCGCTGGTGGCGGGGGCGCCGCCATCGGCGGTGAGGGCGGCCGTAATGGGCTCGGTGTACCTGTCGGCGCTGGCGGCAGGGCGTCCGTCCAGCGCTCTACCAGCTTTGGCCCTTGCGGCCGCGCTAATGACCGTAGCGTCTCCAAACCTGATCCGGCAGGTGAGTTTCCAACTCAGCTTTGCAGCGGTAGGCGGGATTGCTCTTGCGCTCGCGATACTGGGGAACAGCATGGGCGGATTGAGCTCTCCGGCCTCTGGATGGCTGAAGAGGCTCGCGGGTTGGGCGGTCTCCCTCTCCATCGTTTCCGCGGCAGCCACCCTTGCGACATGGCCATTGGTGGCGAGAACTTTCGGCGAGGTGGCGCTGCTGGGGATACCCGTGTCGCTGCTGGCGATACCGGCAATGGCCCCGGCCATCGTGGCGGCGATGGCGGCAGCGGTCGCCGGACTGGTGTTCGAGCCGATGGGTCAACTGCTGGGATGGATTGCGGTCGCTCCGCTGGGGTACCTGGTCGCCGTTGTCTCGGCCTTGCCGACGTGGACGTTTGAGGCCGACTGGGCAGGCGGGGAGCTTCTCATCGGGTACTACGGATGCCTGGGGCTGGCGCTTCTGACCGCGCAGCCTCACCGGACGCGGCGATTCAGGCAAGCCCTGGGTCGAGGGCTAACGCGGTTGAGGGGAATGGTGCAGGGCTTGTTCTCGACGGGAACGGGAGGGGCCGGCGGTCGACTGCCGCTGCCGAGCCCGTACGCCGCCCTCGTCGCTGCGGTTGCACTGGCGGTCGCCGCGGGCGTCCTTTGGTCGAGGGCCGCGGGAGGGCCGGACGGTCTTCTGCACGTCCACTTTCTGGACGTGGGGCAGGGCGACAGTGCACTGGTGGTTACGCCCTCGGGCCGGAAGGTGCTGATCGATGGCGGGCCCGACGGCGATGTGGTGTCTGGGGAGCTCAGTGATGTGCTGTCCGGAGGGGACAGGAGCCTGGACCTGGTGCTGATGACCCACCTCGACCTGGACCACAGCGGCGGGCTGCTGGAGGTGCTGGACCGGTTTGCAGTGGGCGCGGTGCTGACCGGGCCGGGGCCGGCGGATGGCGCGATGGTGGCGGAGTGGGAACAGCATCTGGAAAGGCACGGCATCAACCCGACGGAGGTGGCGGCAGGGTTCAACATAGACTTGGGCGATGGGGTGAAGGTCGCGGTGCTGAGCCCTGAGCCCGAGCGACTCTTCGGGGACGCGAACAACGACTCGGTGGCAGCGAGGCTGACGTACGGCGAAGTGGCCTTTCTGCTGACAGCGGACCTGGAGCAGGAAGGGGAGGAGCTGTTGCTGAACAGCGGCGAGACACTGGCAAGCATGGCACTCAAGGTGGGGCACCACGGAAGCAAGACGTCTTCGACGGCGGAGTTCCTGGAGGCGGTCAGTCCCGCTGTGGCAGTGATTTCGTCGGGGGCGGGCAACCGGTACGGTCATCCTTCGCCGGAGGTGGTTGACCGGCTGGAGAGCATCGTGGGCGCGGGGAATGTATTTCGCACAGACCTGCAAGGGACCATAGAGGCGGTGTCGGACGGCGTGTCGGTGTGGGTGCGGACGGAACGTTAGCCAGCGCTGAGCAACCGAATACCGGCCTCCAGGTCGGGTTCAGGGGAGGGTAGGACAGCTCGCGAGTGCTGGTCGGGCCACAGGGCGGTCTGCTGTTCAGCGGCCCGGCGGGGGGCCGTGCTGCCTGGCCTGGCGCTGCTGGTAGTAGTAGAGCAGGCCGATGGCGAGGGGAACGGCGAGCACGATTGCGCCCGTGGCGGCCACCATCCCCCAAGGGCCGATGCCGAATATTTCGTCCATCCGGTCCTTGAGCCAGTGAATCAGCTCCGGGTCGGCGGCATCGCCCTGGTGAAGCAGGAAAAGGCGGTATGGCAGGCCCATCTCAGGCCTCGGTTACCCATACCGAACGCGGCTGCTGATAGCGGGCAGAGTATGTCTTTTCACGGATGGTGAAGGCCGAGACTGCGGCCAAGGCCAACAGGGAGCCCACCATCGCAAAGGGCAAGGTGTAGGAACCGGTCACGTCGTACAGCCATCCGGCCATCGTTACGCTGACGAATCCGCCTATCTGGTGGAACATGAAGGTGATACCGGAGATCGTGCCCATCGCCCGCAGCCCGTACACCTCGGCGGTCAGCGACGACGTGAGGGGCAGGGTGGCGATCCAGGAGAACCCGGCGACGCAGGCGAAGATCCACAACCCTGCGGTGGACATACCGGGGATGAGTGGAGTCACCAGCAAGATCAGATAGGCGAGTCCCCGCATGGTGTAGACGAGGGTCAGCCAGTTCTTGGTGCCGCCGATTTTGTCGGACAGGAAACCTGCAGACGTCGCGCCCACGATGTTCAGGCCGCTCATGACGGCGAATATCAGCGCGGCGGTGCTTCGTTCCATCCCGCGGTCCTCGGCGTAGGGGATGAAATGGATCGACAGGATGAAGGTGGTCGCGCCGCAGACGAAGTAGGCTCCGGACATCTGCCAGAAGGGCCACGAGCGCAGTGACTGCTTCCACGAATCGGATTCCAGCGGACCCGGAGTGCGGGCCCGGCGTTGCGCCGCAGCCTGCTCGGAGGGCTCGTCATCACCGTCGGGGCGGAGGTTCATCTGGGCCGGATTCTCTCGCATAAAGAACCAGGCCAAAGGCAGGGAAAGCAGCACCACAGAGCCCAAGCCGATCCAGGCGATGCGCCAGCCCGCGGCGTCCATCAGGTATACGGCGAAGGGCACCATGACAAGGCCGCCGATGGACAGCGCGGTGGAGTTGATGCCGATAACGGTGCCGCGAAGCCGGACAAACCACCGGGACAGCAGGGCGGAGGTGTTGGTCAGGGACAGCCCGCTCTGGGCGACCGAGGCCAGCACGCCAAATACGAAAATGAAGAAGAGGAAGTTGAAAGTCCAGTACAGGGCTATGGTGACCAGGCCCAGCATGAACACGGAAAGGAGGATGAGGATCCGGCCGCCGGTGCGGTCGAAGACCTGGCCCATAAAGGGCTGAATGACGCCGTTGAGCAGGATTCCCAAGGCCGCTGCGAAGGAAATCGTGAGCCGGTTCCACTCGAATTCGTCGCTCATCGGAGTTACGAATGCGCCGAATCCGTTTCGCGCGCCGACGGCGGCGAATCCGATGAATACCGCGGCGGCCACCACATACCATCCGAAGAACATGGGGCGTCGGGGCGGGTTAGTGGTGGTTGCGTCCATTCAGCGTTTCCTGAGCTCGAACAATTCCAGTGAAGCGAAGGTCATCATACCACCCGGCAGGGAGAGGCGTCGCTGGGCCCAATACATCTCGGCAGGCAGGAGGCCCAAGACGGTGGGGCGGCGCTCAGACGGAAGTGGTGAAGCCTAGTGGCAGAATTTCAAATTCCCGCTCATTTCCGCTCATTTCCGCTCACGCCAGCTTTGCGCTGGTAGAAAATGTGTCGGGGATAAGAGTCCTGTGTTGGCCGAAAAACGGTATTCCAGGTAGAAATGTTCGGGGGGAATCATGTGGTCGGTCGGCTCTCCATTCTACTTGGTGCCTGCTGTGCCTGGCAGTATGTCGCAAATTTCTCGGCTGATTCCCGTGACGGGGGCGGCGATGGGGACGGAACCAAGTCTCACGACTTCCATGCTAGACATGTGTCACCGGATGACGCAACAGGGAAATGTCACCGGGCTATGCGAGCTCGGTATCCCTAGGCTTCGGGATAGTGGCAAATGATGCCTCGCAATTGACCCCGCCGCCTGGGCGTATCTACACTGGCGGCAGATTGAGAAGGCCGGAAGGTGAAGCAAATGGGGTTCAAACTGGTAATCTGCCCACCCAACTACCAGGAACACTGGCCGGAACTGCTGCGGCAGGAGATTCCCGACATCGACGTGCACCTGTGCCCGACGGTGGGCGAGGCGATGGAGGTCATCGGCGATGCGGACGCAGCGTTCGGTGACATCGTGCCGGAACTGCTGGAACGGGCGGAGAAGCTGCGCTGGGTGGCGTGTCCGCAGGCCGGGCCGCGAGCCGGGTACTACACGCGGGAGCTGATTCAGAGCGACCTGGCAGTGACCAACACCCGCGAAATCTACAACGACCACATCAGCGCGCACATCATGGCGTTCCTGCTGGCCTTCGCCCGCGGGTTCCAGGTCTATATCCCGCAGCAGGTGGAGGGACTGTGGCGGCAGGGCTACCCGACCATCTACCTGCCGGAAGCGACGGCGATGGTGGTTGGCGTGGGCGGCATCGGGGGCGAGACGGCGCGGCTGTGCGCCGAGTTCGGGATGACGGTGCTGGGAGTGGACCCGAGGCTGGAGGAGCTCCCTAAGGGGGTGTCGGAACTGCACAGGCCGGAGGCGCTGCTGGACGTGCTGCCGAGGGCGGACTTCGTGCTGGTGACGGTCCCGGAGACGCCGGAGACGCAGGGGATGTTTGCGCGGGCGCAGTTCCGGGCGATGAAGGAGTCGGCGTTCTTCATCAACATCGGGCGCGGGGCGACGACCGAACTGGACGACCTGACGGAAGCGCTGCGGGCAGGGGAGATTGCCGGGGCGGGGCTGGACGTGTTCCAAGTGGAGCCGCTGCCGCCGGGGCACCCGCTATGGACGACGCCGGGGGTGCTGATCACGCCGCATGTGGCGGGGGTCGGGCCGTACCTAGACGACCGGCGGACGGAACTGTTCGTGGACAACTGCAAGAGGTTCAACGAGGGGCGACCGCTGCGGAACCTGGTGGACAAGGCGAACTGGTTCTAGGCCCATAGCGCTCATTGCCACGTCAGACAGGGGTAGGTAGCGCGGGGGTCGGGGGTGGTTTGCGAGGTGTTGCCATTGGAGGAGGAAGGCTGACTGGGGTTGCAGTCGGCCTTTCCATTTTCACTGGGGCCAGCTCCAGTGCCGCATGGCGGCGTTTGCTACGACTATCAAGGCCAATCCGGCACCGAGGAATGGCCAGGAGACCACGCCTGAAATTCCCAGCGCGGCCAGAATCAGCAGGGACCAAGCCGGTTGCAGGTAGCCTAGCCCGTTGACCACGGGGCGAAGCCCGGAGCCGTTTGCCAGGGCCCACAGCATTGTGCCAAGCAGCACCACAAAGCCCATGAGCAACATTACGCCGATTTCACTGGCGGAGGGCACTCCTGCGGGAATCGCCATCAGCAGGAAGAAGGGAGCCGTCAGCCCCTGGGCGAGGGCAAGGACGAACATCGAGCCGCACCAGACCATGCCGGGGCCGTTTCCCACTTCCTCCCAATACCAGTCCACTGCCAGGTTCTCGCCCAAACGCAGGGCGGCGACGACCAGCCCGCCGCTCACCACCGCTCCCAGGGCCAGTGCCGCTCCCACCACGACTTTCCACCAATGTTCGTTACCTTCTATGGCGACGCCTTCGGACCACATCACCAGCAACACACCGAAGGCGGCGAGAAGCAGTGTGCCGGCCTGACGCCAGGTTATCCAGCCCGTGGTCAGCAGTGAGAGTGCGATGACGTTTGCCGCCGGTACCATTGCGGTTATCGCCGTGGTCAAGGTGATGTCGACGTAGCGGTAAGAGAGGCTGAACAGGACGATGTCCGTGGTGGTCAGCAGGGACAAGGCCAGGAGTTTCCACTCCCTGCGGATAGTTCGAGCTGCCGTCAGCATTCCACGGGTGGAGAAGATGGGGCGGAAGGAGACCGCGAGGAACAGCAGGATTCCGAGGGAGAAGGTGAGCCTCACCACGCCGTTCAGGAAAAGGGAGTTTTCCCAGCCGTGCGCATAGTAGTTCAGGGCTGGGACAAGGGCATAAGACAGGGTGGCGAACACCAGCAACTGGGATGACCATGCAGATGTCCGGGCCATTCGAACGAGACCGGAGGTTATCATTTGCGGTTACGAGCCTGCGGTTACGAGCTGTAACAGATGCGGCGGAAGGATGGAGGCGAAGGCGGGCCCGGGATGCGGCCAAGGGCCGCGCCGAAGCTGCCGTCAACTTGTTGTCATAACAGTATGCCGGAAGAAACGTGGGGTAGTCCCGCGATTCAGCGGCATATTTGCAAACATCGTAGCCGGAGATGGCGTGTAAGAGTCGCGGTCAGATTATCGGTCGAGGAAGGGGGGCATCACCTTTGTCGGCGGAGGCGGACGTCTAGCTCGGCGAGGCGGCGATGGTGGAGAAGGCTGCGAATTTCGCGGCCCAACCCTCGCAGTGGCTGGGCTCTGTTCCGTGAGCGATGCGTGCCGTGGATGGGGGTGGACGCCCGGCTTGAAGTCGGGCGTCCATTGAGGTTGTAAGCGGGGCGCCTCAGTTGGGCGCCCATGGCAAGGCCGACTAGTCGCGGAGGGCGGCGGCGTGTTCGGCGGCGTTGTTGCCGGCGAGGCGGCCGAAGACCATGCCCGCGGCGAGGCCGGAACCGCCGGGGTAGTTGTGGTAGAAGATGCCGCCAACCATCTCACCGGCGGCGTAGAGTCCGGGTATCGGCTCGAGGCTGGTGTTGAGCACGCGGCCACGGTTGTCGATGCGGACTCCGCCGAAGGTGAAGGATATGCCGCAGGTGACGGCATAGCCGAGGTAGGGCGGCGTGTCGATGGGCTGGGCCCAGTTGGTCTTGTCGGGGTTGAGGCCGACGGTGCGGCGGCCATCCTTGACCGTTGGGTTGTAGGGGATGTCGGTCTGGACGGCGGCGTTGTAGCGCTTGATTTCGGCGGCGAGGCCGTCGGGGTCAATGTCGAGGCGGCGGGCCAACTCCTCGATGGTGTCGGCCTGGGCCATGGTGACCTGGGGAATGTGGTACTCGTCGCGGAGGAGGTGCTTGACCTTGTCATCGAAAATCTGGAAGGCGACGCCCTGGGGCTGGGTCAGGAGTGCCCGGCCATAGGTGACGTAGGTGTAGTTGCGGAAGTCGTAGCCCTCGTCGAGGAAGCGCTCACCGTTGAGGTTGACGATGACGCCGAAGGGATAGGAGTGCTTCTGGTAGAGCTCGGTGATGTTGCGGTCGCCGTAGGCCGGGGCGTTCAGGTCCCAGGCGACGGCGTGGCAACTGCTCCAGTGGCCGTGGGGCATTGCGCCGGCCTCGAGGGCCATGCGGATGCCGTCGCCGGTGTTGTAGGGGATTCCGCGGACTTTGACCAGCTCCCAGCCTGGGCCGAGGTAGCGACAGCGCATTTCGGAGTTGGCCTCGAATCCGCCCGCCGCGAGCACCACGGAGTTGGCGTAGATGTCCTCGTGTCCGTCGGGGCCCAGCACCTGGACGCCGTTGACGTGACCCTTGTCGTCGCGCAGCAGGTTGACGGCCTGGGTGGAGTAAAGGATGTCGATGCCCTCGGCGCGGCAGACGTCGAACTGCTGGTCGGAGAGGCCCTTGCCTGCGCCGACGGCTTCGACGAGGAGACCACCCCAGAAGCGGAACTTGCCTGTGGTGTCGTCCTTGAAGGCCTGGCGGCCGTAGGAAAGGACGAAGCGGACGCCCTTGGTGCGGAGCCAACGCATGGTGGGCAGGGACTGGCTGACGAGAATCTGGGCGAGTTCGGGGTCGCTGTTGCCTTGGGTGACGCGCATCATATCGTCGTAGAACTGGTCCTCGGTGTAGCTGCCGACGTCGACCGATTCCTCCTCGGTGGGGGACATATCGGGGATGACGGTCTTGATGTCTTCGAGGTCGTTGAATGCGAAACGGATGATGCCTCCGGTGAAGTAGGTGTTGCCGCCACGGAAATATTCCGGGGCCTTCTCGATCACTAGGACCGAAGGGCAGCTCTCGCGGGCGGCGATGGCGGCGGACAGCGCGGCGTTACCCGCGCCGACTACGATTACGTCATAGGGATCTGGCATCTGGGGCCTCCTGTGATTTTGTCAATGGACACTAAACTGCTCGCAATATCATAAGGCCGACGGCCAAAGTTGTGAAATGAGGGGCCCCGGGCCGGGGCTGCGATGCGGATGATGGAATCGCGAAAGAAGTCCTATATTGGGTGTAAAGTTTTGTAAAATTCTGTAAAGTTGCGGCTTCCAAGAGAGGGTCTCCGGGGGAGCAATTCAAGAGGGCAGGAATAACTCATCACGCAAATGATACGAGTGTGCTGCCAAAACGCACCATGAGCAAGTGTCAGTATTTATGCGTCAACGGCCAACTGCCGATCCCGAGAAGCGACGTGTTCCCGGATGCGCCTGCGGCAGAGGTGCAGGCTGCATGAACGGGAAGAGCCTGGCCTTGGGGATACTGCTGGCGGTGGCGCTTTTGTTGGCGGTCTCCTGTCGCGGGCAGAGCACCATTGAGGTGGTGCCCACGGCCACGCCCGACATCGCGGCCACGGTGGAAGCTGCGGTAGCCAGGGTCATGCGGCCATCCGAGGCTGCACCCACCGCGAATGTCGAGGCGACGGTTGCGGCCGGCATTGCGGCCACGCGGGCGGCTGAGACAACGGCGACGCCAATTCCGTTGCCACCCATGCCCGACATCGACGCAACAGTAGAGGCGCGGATGGCGGCCACGATTGCGGCCATGCCAACGGCGACTCGGCCGCCCACGGCAACGCCAACGCCAGCGGAAACGGCCACCGCCACGCCTTCTTCCACGACAATGGCAACGAACACGCCGGTTCCGGCCCCAATGCCGACACTTGCACCGACGGCGACGCCGGCACCAACGCCGAGGCCCACCAGCACGCCAACGCCGCGCCCGACTTCCACTCCTGCCGGAAGGACGGAAGGATTGAGCGACATGGTGAAGCGGGTACGCCCGGCCGTGGTGAGGATTCAGACGGGTTCCAGTGAGGGCTCGGGGGTTATTTTCGAGACGCAGGGTCAGACGGGATACGTGCTGACGAACTACCACGTGGTGGAGGGACACAGAAACGTCAGCGTGGTGGTAAACGATGCCACGACATACAGTGGTTCAGTGATGGGAGGCGACCACGTTCGAGACCTGGCGATGGTGAGAATCTGCTGCGGGAGCTTCAAGACCCTGCCCTTCGGAGACGCGTCGGCGCTGGAAGCGGGGGAGGAGATCATCGCCATCGGATATGCGCTGGGGCTTTCGGGAGAGGCAACAATCACGCGGGGAATCGTGTCGGCGATCAGGTACGATTCCAAGCACAAGAGCGACGTCATCCAGACCGACGCTGCCATCAACCCCGGAAGCAGCGGCGGCCCGATGCTGTCGCTGTCGGGTGAGATAGTGGGCATAAACACGTTCCGGTACCACGAGACGGAATCGGGGCGTCCGGTGGAAGGACTGGGGTTCGCGATTTCGGAAAAGACGGTGCTGGAGAGAATCGACGAGCTCAGGTCCGGGGTGGTTTCTGCAACGCCGGTACCGACACGGGCCCCGGTCCCGACGCCTTCCTGGACCCGACAGGTCCGCTTTGGACCTAATTTCGGGTCTCTCCGACACGATCCCACGGACGGGTTCATCAAGACCGAATACGCCGGCGTGTTGCTGTCGGACATGATTGTTTCCGCCACTTTCGTCAACCCGTATTCGGCGAGCAGAAACGAATGGGACTACGGGTTCGTGGTGCGGGATATCCGGAACGGGCCTTTTGTCCAAGTCATAGTAACCAGCGACAAGACGTGGGAGGTGAAGGCCGGTGCAACTCCGCCGTACGATGAGGTGGGCAGCGGGAGTCTGACGACCCTGAATACAGGCGCCGGCGACAAGAACAAATTGTGGATCGCGGCGTTCGGCGACAGGGGGATGCTCTTCGTCAACGGAGAGTTCGTTTCGCTCCTGGACTTGGGAGCGGTTAGCGGTACGGGAGGAGTAGCCGTCATTACCGGTGCGGTCCAGGGTCATGAACTGGCAGGGGCGGCCACCCGGTACGAGGACTTCTTCGGCGTACCCCTTACGATGGAGTACGGACCGGTCGGCGGCAGGTTGGAGTGGGAGAAAGAAAAGGTCTCATTCCATGACAGCGGCGTGTCAACAGTGGACATGGTCGCCGAAGCAGAATTTTCGGACCCGGGCAGCGGTGATTGGAGCTATGGATTCGTGGTGCGAAACCCCGGATTCAACCAGGCAGACATAGTGGGGATTAGAAACGATGGCTGGTGGTTCCACGTCACCCGCGACGCTGGGGACGCGACCTACACCGACGTCGCGGACGGCTCTCTACGGGCCTCGGGAGCGACGCTGCGAGACAAGAACCACCTGCTGCTAGTCGCCATAGGGGAGAAGGGGTATTTTCTCGTCAACGGAACACTCGTTGCTGCGCTAGACCTGTCGCACAACCAGGAAAGGGGAGGTGTCGCCGTGATGGGCAACTTCTTCAGAGACCATTATGGCTCGCCCAGTTTCGAGAATTTCAACGTCTGGACACGATAGTGACGGCGACGACTACAGTCGCGGGTCGGACGGGCGGACGGAGGAGCCGCTGCTGCCGTGGGGCGTATACTAGCGGTTGGAAAGGAGAGACACCTATGACGACGCAAAGGGCGCTGCTGACCGCCGAGGAGTTCTACCTATTTTGTTGCCGGAACGATGGGCGCTATGAACTGGTGGATGGAGAGGTGGTGGAATTGGCCCCCCCGAATGATGAGCACGGAAATACAGCCCTAAATGTGGGGTACGCGTTCAAGGGCTACTCCTTACGTCGTGGTGTAGGGCAGGCGAGGGTGGAGACGGGGTACCGGCTGCGTACAGGGCCGGACACTGTGAGGGGCCCGGACGTGTCCTTCGTTCTGCAGCCCCGCGTGGAGGGCAGGGGAAGCGGCTTTCCGGTCGGTGCGCCCGACATAGCGGTGGAGGTTGTATCGCCCTCGGATACCGCCGCGGAGGTGGCACGCAAGGTGGCCGAGTACCTGTCTGCAGGCTCGCAGAGGGTCTGGGTGGTCTATCCCGAGGGGCGCCGGGTGCTCATCCACAGGTCCGACGGCTCCGTTCTCTCCTACACTGACAATGACGTGATAACTGACGAAGAACTTCTGCCCGGATTCTCCCTGCCGCTGTCAGAAATATTTGAGTAGGCGGCGAGTAGGCTGCCGCAATGGGAAGTACATTGTTATCGCTCACGCGGTGCGCATGGGCCGAGACGCCACTTGGTATTGCCTATCACGACACCGAGTGGGGCGTACCCCTGCACGACGATCAGCGGCTGTTCGAGTTCCTGATACTGGAAGGGGCGCAGGCCGGGCTGTCGTGGGAACTGATTCTGCAGAAGCGAGAGTCGTATCGCGAGGCGTTCGACGGGTTCGACCCGGTGAAGGTTGCGGAGTATGGGGCCGAGAAGTCGGCGGAGTTGCTGGCCAATCCCGGCATAGTGCGGAACAGGCTGAAGGTGGCGGCTGCGATCGGCAACGCAAAGGCGTTCCTGGAGGCACAGCGGGAGTTCGGCAGTTTCGACGCGTATATCTGGGGATTCGTGGGGGGCAGTCCGGTACGGAACGCGCGGAGTTCGATGTCAGAGGTCCCGTCGAGCACGTCGGAGTCGGAGACGATGAGCAGGGAATTGCGTCGTCGGGGCTTCCGTTTCGTGGGGCCGACCATCTGCTACGCATTCATGCAGGCGACGGGGATGGTCAACGACCACACGGTGGACTGCTTCCGCTACGGCGAGGTGGGGTGACAGGGTCTGAACTTCATAGAACGTATTGCCCCGCGTGGCGGCTTGCCGTTAAGATAGCGCAAACGGGAACTGTTGCCCGCGTGGGCAGCGACATATTCGCTTGGGAGAACTGTGTAGCATGAAAGCGGCCAGACTCGTCGGCCCCAAACTCTTCGAATTGCTGGAAGCGGAAACCCCCACGGCCCAGGACGGAGAGTGCCTGGTCAAGCTGGAGAGGGTGTCGGTCTGCGGCAGTGATATCCGGCACGGCTTCGCGATCAACCCCGAGGAGTACTACCCCGCGCCCATCGGGCACCCGTGCCACGAGCTGGCGGGGACCATTGTGGAGAGCCGAACCGATGCATATCACGAGGGGCAGCGGGTCATCGTGATTCCGCCCCGCGGCTCCGCCGGGCTGGTGGAATACATGGTATCGGACCCGGGGCGCATGATCCTGCTACCCGACGAGGGGTCGCTGGATGACTGGGTGATGTGCCAGCCTTCGGGGACAGTGCTGTATTCCTGCCAGCAGATGCCCAACCTTTTGGGCAAGAATGTTGTGGTGATGGGACAGGGCAGCATCGGGCTAAGCTTCACCATGATCACCTCCAGGATTGGCGCCCGCAACGTCATCGCCGTCGACCTGCTGGACTACCGGCTGGAAGCGTCCAAGATCTTCGGGTCCACTCACCAGCTGAACCCAGAAAGGGATAACCTAGATGAAGCGGTGGCCGAGATCACGGGCGGCGTCGGGGCTGATGTAGTCGTGGAGGCAGCGGGCTACGCGGACACCTTCAACATGTGCTTCCGGCTGGTTCGTCAGAACGGCACCTGCATAATCTTCGGCATCCAGGAAGAAGAGTTCATCCCACTCGAGCACAACTGGCTGATGGACAAGCAGCCGAGGATCGTACCCACGACCGGGGCTCGCAGCGGCGATCCGATCAGCCACATCCAGGAGATAGTGGCGCTGAGGCAGCGCGGCTGGTGCGACCCTGCGCCGCTGGTGACGCACCGCATGGGCTTCTCGGAAGTTCAGCAGGCATACGACATGTACGACCAGCGCCAGGACAACATCATCAAGGTCGTGATGGACCTGAGCGCCTAACCTGGTTGGCATCAAAATCCCTCCGGTCCAGCTTCGGCACGGGCCGGAGGGATTTCTTTATGTGAAGCCAATCGCTCGGAAATGAACGGGGCGCGTTGGCCCTCCGTTTTATCTTGAACATCATTGCCCAAGGAGAAACTGCATTGGGTGGTGGCGTGTGAGGCCGGGAGAAGAAATAAGACTGGTAAAAGAGAACCTGGCATTCACCGTGGCTTTGTGGAAAGCCGCGGATGCCGGTTCCATCACCCATTACGACCTGCAACCAGCCACGCCCGATAACCGGGAGGCGGCGACACAGCAAGGTCCCAAGGGCGGACGCCCGATAGACGTGACGCGAGGAGCGGCCAACCAGATGCGGTCGGCCTTTGCCATGTCGGCGCTGCAGGCCCGCCGCAGCCTGGCGGTAGCGTTTCCTGGGGAACCGATCGAGGAGGAGTTGCCGGAGCTTCGGACAGCCCTGTCGGTGATGCACCTGATTGCGTTGGCCGTACAGAATTCGATCTTCCGTCCGGTGTGGGAGTGCCCGCCGCCCTACCGCCGCTTGTTCTACATCCGAAGGCTGGGGATGACCCTGAATGCAACCGGCCTAGGCGGCAGACCGTTCGACTGGAATGATTTCGGAGGGATGGACGTCTACCTCGAACTGCTGGAATACTGCGCTGAAAGCGCAGACGCTGTTCCTGAAGAGGGATACGGCGAGGCTCCCTTGCTTCTACCGTTCCACCTGTCGAAGCTGGAGGTGAGCGGAGTGATCGGCATGCCGCAGGACGTTGAGCCGCCCTTGGAAGGGGCGTCGATGCGGCCTCCGCCGGGCTATACGGAAAACGGAACACGCTTTCCTGCGCAAGATGAGGAACCGCAGACGGTGTTCGCAGAAGAGGAACAACCTGAGGCCCGACCCGCTCCCGGACTGAGCCTGGCCAGAAGGCGCAGCCTCGTGGACCAGTTCGTGGCCGAGCGTTGCGAGACCGGGTCGGGGAAGCGGATATTGGCCGGGGAGCTGTACGAGGGGTTTGCGAAGTGGTGCCTGGAGGACGAGGGCGCGACCATTTCGCAACGTTCCTTCGGGATGCGACTTACGGCCCTGGGGTTGAAGCGCAAGCGACGGGGCCACGGCAAGCACTGGTGGGAAGGGATTCGGCTGGCAGAGTCCGGGCAGACGCTTGTCGGGTCGGGAATAACCGGGACTCAGTAGCGGATCGAAGGGCGCGGCGCTCGCTGTACCCGAGAACCAGGCTCAGTGTTCGTGACCGTGGCCGTGGCCGTGGCCGTGGCCGTCGTGGTCATGGTGGTGATGGCCGCCGCCCGGCGGCTCAACTTCCTTCAGTCAACATCCAGGGCTGCCGTAGTTTCCGCAGCAGCCGCGCAGCCGCCGCATCTTCGTCAAGTTATTGTCTCGAATCAAGCGTAGCTTGTTGCGCAAGACCATGGGGATGCGCAGGTTTTCCAAGAAAGCGTATGCCAATTTTCGCTTGTGGCTCATGGTGCTGAGCATTATGCTGTTTCGCATCAAGGGAAGCAACCTGAGACTGGACCAAGAGCCCGATGCTCCAGCGGAGGATGGCACGATGGGAGACTACCCCGAATACCTTGAGCGGCTGGCCGGATTCATCAGTGAGATGCGACTGGACAGCCTCAGCACGGAGGCCCTGGATGCCGCTCGCACCGTTACGCTGGATACCTTCGGAGCCATACTGGCGGGCAGCAGGCTTCCGGAGAACCGCAACCTGGCCAAGCTGGCATTGAAGCTGGGAGGGAAGGGGCCGGTCAGTGTCATCGGGTCCAAGAAGCAGGCCACGGCCACCTTCGCCGCCCTGGCCAACGGAACCGCGGGCGTGGCGCTGGAGATGGACGAGGGCAACCGGTTGGGCGGAGGACACGCCGCCATTCACGTGATACCGCCGGCGCTGGCGGTGGCGGAAGAAATCGGGGCCAGCGGGCGAGAGTTTCTCGAGAGCGTGATCGTGGGCTACGAAACGACGTCACGCATAGGCACCGGGACGGTAGTCCGGTCGGAAGTGCACTCGCACGGGACATGGGGGACGATAGGTGCGGCAGCGGCAACCGCGCGCCTGCTGGGCTTCGGGCAGGAGCACACGCGGGAGGCGCTGAATATCGCCGCGTCGATGAGCCCGGCCAACACGTGGACGCCGTGCATCGAAGGGGCAACGGTGCGGAACCTGTACCCGGGCCGGTCGGCGATGCAGGGCATCATGGCGACGAACCTGGTGATGTGCGGGTTTACGGGCCTGCAGGACGGTCCGTCAGACATATACGGGTCTCTGCTGGGACATGGGTTCAATCCGGAGGCTGTGGTCGACGGCCTGGGCGGCCCGGACCCGCTGCGCATCCAGCAGAACTATTTCAAGCTGCACGCCTGCTGCCTGTACAATCACCCGGCGCTGGACGGCATGCAGCACATCCTGGGACGGGAGTCGTTCGGCGCGGGAGACGTGGAACGCATCGACGTGCTTGCGCCACCGCTGGCATCGATCATGACCGACCCGGCGCCTCCGAACATGCTGGCGGCCAAGTTCTCGCTGCCCTATGCGGTTGCCGCGACCGTCACTCACGGCGCGACGGACGTCACAGCCTTCTACGACGAAAAGCTGACGGACGAGTCGACACTGGACCTGGCACAGAGGGTGACAGTGGCGTCGGACCCGGCGATGGACCTGCGACGGTACGACTACCCGGCGGCGCGGGTGACGGTGTCGCTGAACAACGGACGAACGTTGAGCGAGTCGGTGGTGGCACATCACGGGGACCACCGGAATCCGGCGACGCCCGAAGAACTGCGGGGGAAGTTCTCGTTCCTGACCAAGGGCGTGCTCGGTCCCGACCGTGTGCTGGAAGTGATAGAGGCCGCTTCACGGCTGGAGGAGATGGCGGACATCCGCGAGATGACGGCACTGCTGCGAGTGTAGGCGGGCGGTAGTTTCGCTTCCTGCGATGCGATCAGCGGAGGGGCCTCAACGGCCCCTTCATACGTTCCGGTTCGATTGCAGCAGGTTCAGGAAACAGCCCTCTCCTCGCGAAGGCGGCCGATATCGTCGGGCGTGTAGCCAAGCCACTGGAGGATATCGGCGGTGTGCTGGCCGAGGCCGGGCGACGGGGGCGCGTGGTCGAGGGGGGTACCGCTGAAGCGGGCATAGGGGCCGACCATGCGCACCTTGCCTTCGTGGGCGTGGGTGAACTCGTCGACGAGGTCGTTGGCGACCACCTGCGGGTCGTCGAACATCTCCTCGATGAAGCGTACCGGGCCGGCGGGTATGTTGCGGTCCTCCAAGAGGCTCAGCCACTCGGCGCTGGACCTGCTGCGGAAGAGGTCCTCAGCGCGGCGCTCTAGGTCGCGGGTGTACTCGCGGGACTCGGGCTTGGTGGGGTCCCAGTCCGGCGCCATGGACTCGTCGGTGAGGCCAAGGGTTTCCAGCAGCCGCTCTCGCAGGGGCTGGCTGAGGCAGCCGACGCCGATGGGGCCGTCGGCGGCCATGTAGACGCGGTAGTAGATGTTGCCGTGATGCTCGCGGCGTCGACTGCCGGGCGATAGCTGCACAAGGTCGTCGAAGGATGCGCCAGCCTCGCGCTGTTCCTGGATGTCTTTCAGCGTCTTTTCGCGGGTATCGCGGTCCAGCTTCTCGACGTGGAGGAACCGTGCGCCCATGAGGTTGAGGGCCTGGCCGAGGAGGGTGGTCTCGATCTTCTGGCCGACGCCGGTGCGCTCGCGGGCGAAGAGGGCGGCGGCGACGGAGCCAGCCATGGCGATGCCCGATGCGGTGTCGATGAGGGGGCTGGACCAGACCCAGGATGGCACGTCGTCGACGGTCTTGGTCTCGGAGGCGATCATGCCGGTCATGGCCTGGATGATCATGTCGTAGCCGGGTCGATGGGAGTCGGGGCCGCGGCGGCCGTAGGCGGTGAGTTCGCAGTAGACCAGGCGGGGGTTGATTGACGAGAGCTTCTCGTAGTCAACGCCCAGCTTTTCGGCGACGTCGGGGCGGTAGTTTACGAGGACGACGTCGATCTGCCTGACGAGGCGGGACAGGATTTCCTGTGCGTCGGAGCGGGTGAGGTCGAGGGGCAGGCTTCGCTTGCCACGGTTATAGACCATGAAGGTGCGACTCTCGGGCTTAGGAGAGCCCGGGGGAGTGAAGCGCTGGGTGAGACGCCAGGGCTCACCCCAGGGCGGCTCGATCTTGATGACGTCTGCGCCCTGCTCGGCCAGAATTCTCCCAGCGAGGGGCCCAGCAATTATTTCGGTGAAATCGGCCACCCTGACGCCTTCCAAGGGACCGGGCATTTTCAGCTACCTCCTTTTCAGCTACCTCCGGGGGAATTCACCACAGAGGACACAGAGACCACGGAGCCATCCGGGTTTCCGCTGCGGCATGTTCTTTCAGTGAATCGTTAGCCAGCCAGCAGCGCTGCGAGCTCGGCGTTGACGTCGTCGGGGCGCTCGCAGTGGGGGAAGTGGCCGGCGCGCTCGAGCTTGACGTAGCGGGAGCCGGGGACGGCCTCGTGGATTTCGAGCTCGTACTCGTCGGGCTGCATGGGGTCGTCTACGCCGCGGACGAGGGTCAGTGGGGCTCGCAGCTTGTGGATGCGGTCGCGGGCGTCGAACCGGTCGATGGTCAGCAGGTCGTTGTGCTGGGAGATGGGGCCGACGCGCTTGTGGCAGTCCATGAGGTCGGCGCGAAGTTCTGAGTCATCGACGAACAGCAGCATGTGTTCCATAGCGTCGAGCCACTTCTGCATGGGCTCTCCGCCCTTCGCTGCGTTGAGGCGAAACTCGAGGCTGCCGGGGGCGCGCTCCTTGGGGCGCATGGCAACAGTCATCAGCAAGATGCCGTCGACCTCGTCGGGCCAGGTGAGGGCGTAGTCGAGGGCAACGCATGCGCCGAGGGTGAAGCCGGCCAACACCAGGCCGCCGGTGTGGCCGCGCTGGTGGAGCCAATCGCGCAGCCAGCGGGTGTAGCCGGCGACGTCGTCGAAGGACTCACCTTCCAGGTGGCCGGGCAGGTCGGGCGCGAGGGCATCCGGGAAGCGCTGCAACTGGTAGCGGTAGGATGCGGCGCATCCGCCAGCGCCGGGGCCGTGAACCAGGACCAACTGGGACATTGCTCAACTCCTATTGAGGGAAGCCATCGCTCCGGTCTTCTCACTCCGGACGGGAGTGTGGGATGTTCAGACTATGGGCCAGGGCGGCGGGTAGGAAAGGCCGGTGCGGGCGAGCATGCTTTCACCGACGGCCTGGACTTCGGCTATCAGGGCCTGCTCGTCAACGAACAGGGGCTTGTGGTCTTCGACCACGACGCGGCCGTCGACGATGACGGTATGAACGCTGCGCCCGTCGGCATTGTAGACGAAGCTGTTGACCGGGTTGAAGAGGGTGGCCCACTCGGCGCTGCGGGTATCGTAGAGGGCGAGGTCGGCCTTCTTGCCGGGCTCAATCGAACCGATTTCGTCGCCGAGGCCGAGAGTCCTCGCGCCGCCGATGGTCGCCAGTTCCAGCGCAGTCTCGGCGGTGATGGCGGTGGTGTCGCGGCGAGCGTCCTTGTACAGGACGGCGATGAGGTACATGGCGCGGTTGGTCTCGATGAGGTTGGAGTTGTTGCCGGCGTCGGTGCCGATGCCGGCAGTGATGCCGGCCTGCAGCATCTCGGGGAGCAGCCCGTCGGAGGTCATGCCGTAGCCGGACTTGACTGCCGCCGTGGGGACGGCCACGACCTTGGTTCCGGTGCGGGCGAGGGCTTCGACCTCGGACTGGTCGAGGCCCAGAGTATGGGACATTACGACGTTCTCGCCGAGGACGCCGAGGCTCTCAAGGTACTGGGTGGGGCGCATTCCGTGGTCGCGGAGGGTGGATTCGACGTAGGAACGGCTGTTGTTGAAGTGCAGGGTGAGGGAGACTCCGTTCTCGTCGGCAAGGCGCTTGGACTCCTGCAGCAGCCGGGGAGTGGAAGCGCTGGGGGCGAAGGGCATGGCCCAGGCACGGACCCGTCCGTCCAGCGCGCCGTCGTAGTCGCGGATGACCCGCTCCACGGTGGCGATGGCCTCGCCGGTCTCGTAGACCGGAAGGTTGATGGGGTTGGGCTGGTCGGTCACGTGGGCACCGACCATTATGCGGCAGCCGGACTGCTCGTAAGCCCGCATGCAGTCGTCAAGGTACTTGGTGCTGCCGGGGTCGATGAAGGTGGTGGTGCCGTACTTCAGCAGCTCTGTGATGCCCAGCAGGGAAGTCAGGTACTCTTCCTCGGGGGTCATCACCGCCTGCAGGCGGAAGACGTTGGGCAGGTAGTCGTTGCCGAGGCTGTCGGGGAAGATGCCCCGTGTGGCGTGGGCGTAGCTGATGTGCATGTGGCCGTTGACGAGGCCCGGGGCCACGAGCATCCCGCCGGCGTCGATGACGCGGTCAGCGGCGACGTCCGCGAGGTCGGCGTACTTGCCGACCTGCGTGATGCGGCTGCCCTCGATGACGACAGCGCCATCGCTGATGATGCGGCGCTCGTCGTCCATGGTGATGATATAGCGCACGTTTTCGATTTTCAGTGAAGCGTCCGGCATTGCGCCCCCGGTGCCGCTGGATTGCGACAGTATTCTACGAAAATTCCCTCTCCCTGAGGGGAGAGGGAAGTGTCAATTCCTGTGTGGGAGTCCCGGGACTCAGGCTAGAGGCGGTCTAGGAAGGCGGAAACGACGGCGTTGAACTCGTCGGGCTTCTCCATCTGGGGGCTGTGGCCGCACTCATTGATGATGGAGAGCTGGGAGCCGGGGATCGAGCCGCGGAAGAGTTCGCCGCATTCGAGGGGGATGATGGCGTCGTTGGCGCCCCACACGATGAGCGTACGGGCCTGCACCTTGGACAGGTAGTGAGGCAGGCTGGGGTTGTGCAAGTAAGGCTTCCAAGCCAGCCGGGAGAGCATTTCACGGTTGGAATGGTCAACGGCTGCTTCTTGAGCGCTCAGCTCTCGGGTGAAGTAATCGTAGTTGGGCACCTGCTCGGGGTTGTAGAAAGCCAGCTGCAGGCGGGTTGCGCCGCCCACCATGAATACCTCGGCGATTTCGGACTTTTCGGGGCGGATGCCCGCGGCGTTGATCAGAATCAAGCCTTCGATGTCGGTGCCGCCCATGGCCGCCATTTCGGCGGCGACCCACCCACCGATGGAGTGGCCGGCGACCACGTAGTCGTCGAGGCCCAATTCCCTGGCCAACTCGAGGGTGAAGTGGGCGACGTCCGTAATGGAGTACATCCACCCAGGACGCGGGGTGCCGAAGAATCCAGGTTGTGAGGGCGCGTAGACGGTGCGCCGCTGGGCGATGGGGCCGCTGGTGGGATCGAAGGTCCCAAAACCGCCGCCGCCGTGCAGGAAGAGAAGGGGAGGCCCCGAGCCGCCGGAGAATACCTCTACCGGAGTGCCGGAGACCTGCACCGTAGACCTGTTGCCCACTGCTGCCAGCGTCATGCCATGTACCTCGCTTTCAGTGAGTGTCGCGCCCCAATCGAAATAGGAGCACGCGAGAGCGGCAATGCGTAACGGCGGATGCCGCAAAAATAGCCAAAAAGCAATCCGATTCTGTTACATAAGGCGTTCAATGTCAAGCTGATAATCCCGCGCCGCGAGGGCTCGAAGCCCTTTCCGTTCAAGCGCCCCCTGGAATGGAAACATGATGCTATTTTCGTGAGCTTCAAACGTGCACGAAATAATCACAAAATACTAACACCGAAGTGTCAGACATTGGTTAAATTGAACTCGATAATGGAATAAACCCGGAACTCTCCGATGCTGCTTTTCAACCAACCTCCGACCAGGCCACACTACACGATTTGGCATCGCAACAGGTAAACGACCACATACGATATGAGCCGGACGAGAAGTGTCCGCTCATAGTTTCGTTCATAGCCAGCTTCCAGGGCGTGCTGCTGGTTCTGACTCCGATGGTGACGGCGGTGACCACCACGGCGCTGGTGGCGGGCCAATCGGAAGACTACCTGGTCTGGTCGGCCTTCGCGGCATTCCTCATCTGCGGACTGATAACGGCCCTGCAGGCTGGGAGGGTCTGGCGATTCGGCACGGGGCACGTGCTGCTGACGGCGGCGAGCGTGTCGCTGATCGTGGTCAGCGTGCCAGCGCTGGAGGCGGGCGGACCGGGCCTGCTGGCCGCCGTGGTAGTGGCGGGCGCACTCTCCCAATTCGCCCTTTCGCTGTGGCTGCCACTGCTGCGCCGAATCATCACGCCAGTGGTCACGGGCACAGCACTGATGCTGCTGGCGGCGACGGTCATCCCCATCGCCGCCGGGAGGGTGACGGCGTTGCCGAGCGATGCGGCTGCGCTGTCGGGGCCGGTGGTGGCGCTGGTTACGCTGGCCGTGCTGGCCGTTCTGGGGCTGAGGGTGTCGGGAGCATGGCGGTTGTGGGTGCCGCTGATCGCAATCGGCGCGGGGTGCGTTGGGTGTGTTCCCTTCGGGCTATATGAATTCGGGCTGGTCATGGAAGCGCCGTGGGTCGGCATCCCCGGGACGTGGTTCCCGGACTTTGAGACTCCCGAAGTGTCGGCCTTCGTTGCTCTGATGCCCATGGCGATCATCGTGGTGATGATCAACGGGATCAAGAACATGGGGGACTCCGTGGTGGTGCAGAGGCTGTCGCGCCGCGAACCGCCCGCGACGGACTACCGGCTGGTGCAGGGGTCGCTGAACGCCAACGGGCTTGGGGTGTTGCTGAGCGGGGTCGCGGGGTCGCCGCCAACGACCATCAACTCGGCGACGAGCGGGTCGCTGGTGAGCCTGACGGGTGTGGCGAACCGAAGGGTGGGCTACATGGCCGGGGCGATTCTAGTGGCGCTGGCATTCTCGCCGAAGCTGACGGCAGCGCTGCTCATCATTCCCGCGCCGGTGATGGGGGCCTACCTGCTGGTGGTGATGGGAACCTACGTCGTGGAGGGCATCCGGACGGTGCAGCAGGACGGGTTGGACCAGAAGAAAGCGCTGATGGTGGGACTGGCTTTCTCTTTCGGTGTCGCGCTGGAGAATTCGGACATCATCGCCACGCTGCCCGCCGGGGACTGGCTGCTGTTCCTGGACAACGGGCTGACCGCAGGAACGGCGGCGGTCGTGCTGATGACATGGTTCGCGGAGTTCACGGGTCCGCGTTCGAGGAGGCTGCAGACGCGGCTGAGCGAGACGGCCCTGCCGGAGATAGACCGCTTCATGCGGGGAGTGGCGGACAGAATCAAGTGGGGAGAAGAAGCAACGCAGAGGCTGCGCGCGGTGGGGGAAGAGGCGCTGTGGAGTCTCATGGGGGCCCGTGAAGGCGATGAGGGCGATGCTGGAAGGAAGCTGTCCATAGTGGCCCGTCCCGGCAACAACGTGGTGGAGCTGGAGTTCTTCTCGTCGCTGGAGGGTGAGAACCTGCAGGACCGACTGGCTTACCTGAGCGACGATGCTCCGCAGGAGAACGAGGCGTCGTTCCGGCTGCTGACGCACTACGCGCAGTCGGTGCGGCACCAGAAGTACCACGGGGTGGACATCGTGAGGGTGCTGGTGGCGGAGGCTCCCGGCCGCAGGGTGGGCATCAGCTAGGGTCCGGACGGCTTCGCTGGCCTGGAGGCGTTGCGGTCTTGACACGGTTGGGGGCCGGTCATACCATAAATGTATCCGTTCGCGTTTTCCGCGGCGAGCGGTGCGCTTGATGGGGATTAGTCTAGCGGTAGGACACCTGACTCTGGATCAGGCAGCGGAGGTTCGAATCCTCCATCCCCAGCCATCACTTTAGAGATCCACGTTTTTGTTGGGTATTCTCTATGGATTCGCCACTCCTCGGGGAACTCAGCTTGCATCCCAGTGCGCAGAAATCAGAGATGGCGAACCCGTAGGCATCGAGGTTGTACACCGGGCTTAGTTGTACACCGGGCTTAGATGAACCGACAAACGGCGGCATCTCTCGACGAGCTACTGCGTGTTGTTGTACCAGTCGAACCGGCAACGGGTCTTCCCCCAATTCCTGCGGTAGCCGTATGGCTTGTTTTGCGAGATGAAGGCCGGTCAACGGCTGTTGGCGCACCTGTGATCCCCACCAGGGAGCACTCGCCGTGGCGGGCGGGGTTGTGACTTCCTTAGGGCAACTACGCTGAGGAAGGGGCGAAGACTCAATTGTTGTTGACCGGAAGGCGCTCTTTGGTGCTCTCCTTCCAGCTTCCGGCCTGACGCAACATCTCCATGGCGCTCGCACGGGTGGCGCCGCTTTCGGAGCCCAGCATCTGGCTGAGCTCCGCCACCTTTGACTCGCCGTCGAGTACCTCCACGGACGTCACGGTCCGGTCTTGGGAGGCAAGTTTCGCGACCCTGGCGTGGTGGTCGGCGTAGCAGGCTATTTGCGGGAGATGAGTTACGCACAGAACCTGGTGGCTCCTGGACAGATCCCACAGTTTCTGACCCAGGACACTGCCGACCCGACCTCCTATGCCCGCATCCACTTCGTCGAAGACGAGTATCGGGATCTGGTCGGCGGTGGACAGGATGGCCTTAATGGCGAGCATCAGCCGGGAGGCCTCTCCTCCCGAGGCGATCCTGGCCAGAGGCCGGGGCGGTTCACCCGGGTTCAGCGAGATCAGGAATTCCACGGAGTCTATACCGGTACCGTTGAATGCGACGCGCCTGACGGGCTCACCTCCGGCGGGGGGCGGGTCGTGCGAGAGCGGGTCCGCAGTCCCAACCGGCACACCGTCCTCCGAGTCCGACTGGCGGATATCCACGAGCACCTGGGCGTGTCCCAAGGCCAGCCCGGCGACCTCTTCCTGTATCGCATGAGCCAGTCGCTTTGCCGCCTGTTGCCGGGCGTCGGAGAGTTGACCTGCCAGACTGCCGACCTGACTCCTCAGGTCCATCTCCCGGGACTTCAGTTCCTCCATCCTGGCTTCATTGTGCTGCAGTTCTTCCAATTCCTGAGAGGCTTTCTCGCCGAAGGCCAGGACTTCATCGATGGTGCGGCCGTACTTCCTTTTCAAACCGTTGATCAAATCCAGGCGGCCCTCAAGTTCATTGAGGCGGTCGGAGCTGTATTCGATGCCGTCGCGGTAGCTGCGAAGGCCGCGGGCCAGATCGTCGACCTGGTGCGTCAATGCGTCTACCAACTCAATGTTCTGCCCGAAAGAGGGGTCCAATTGCCCCAATTGCGAGAGGTCTTTGGACACCTGTCCAAGAAGGTCCATGACTGATTCCTGACGGTCGAAGCCATCGTACAATGCTTGGCAGGCATGGTCGGACAGATTGATAATTCGTTCTGCGTTGGCGACCCGGTCCCTCTCAAGGGACAGGTCATCATCTTCAGTCGGGCGCAGATTTGCAGCGTTGATCTCTCCCAACTGGTGCCTGAGAAAATCCGTCCGTTGAGCCAGTTCCGCTTCGTCCTTCCGCAGCCGGTCGAGATCATGCCGAGCCTCTGTCAGCTGACGGACCGCATCCGCCACCTCGTTGCGAAGCCGCCATAACCCGCCGTACTGGTCCAGGATATCCATGTGCTCAGGCACCCGCAGCAGGGAGAGGTGCTGATTCTGTCCGTGGATATCCACCAGGTGCTGGGCGAGTGTGCTCAACAGCCTCAGAGGGACAATTCGGCCATTGATGCGGCAGGTGTTGCGTCCCTCCAGGTTGACCTCCCGTGTGAGGATTACCTCGTCTTCGTCAACGTCGATGTCGTACTCGTTCAGAGCGACATTGATTCTCTGAGCGGTGTCGTCGCCGAGGGAGAAGACTCCTTCGACCCTGGACTGGGGCGCACCGGAGCGCACCATGCCGACATCGGAGCGTCCTCCGAGCAGCAGTCCCAGAGCGTCCACGATGATGGACTTGCCGGCCCCGGTCTCGCCGGTCAGAACGCTGAAGCCGGGCGCCAACTCAATTTCGAGCCGTTCTATGGTTGCGAAGTTGGTGACGCTTAAGAATCTGAGCATGGCTATGTCCGAAGCTCAACCTTCCGAGCAGTGCCCATCTGGTTACCCAAGTTCGCGGTCATGCTGGAAATTCGGGCAGGCGCAGAGTCCGGGTATGGCAAGGGACCGAGTCCCACTGCCGTGACAAATGTAAAGTGAATTATGGAGTGAATCCTTGAAAATCGAAAGGCCTTTCTTCGAATCCCAGCCCGGTGGACTCAAACTCCCGTTGAGGGTCGGTATACCGAGGCTCCCCAAGCGCGCTGCCACACTCGAATGCACCACCATCGACCGTTCAATGGGGTGAACGTTCCGGTACGCCAAACTGGACCAGATTGGAATGGGACGCTTTTGCGAACGCGCGGCAGTCACTCCGCCGAAATTGACAGGCCTTCGATGAATTCCAAACCCGTCAGCTTCTCCAGCTCCCGGGGCTCTATTTTCAGCTTTCCGGACCGGCTGCCCGCTCCAAGGATGATGTAATCCATCTCCAGCAGGCGCACGTCGGCGTAGATCGGCAACCCTTCCGGGAGCGCCAGAGCCGTCACCCCGCCGATCATCATTCCCGTCACTTCCCGGGTCTCCTCCGCCGAGGCGAAAGACACCCGGGAGACACCCATCAGGCCGCGCACACGCTTGTTCACATCCAAGCGGTCGCACCCCCGCACGATGCCTGCGCAGAATGCCGCCGGCCCGCGCTTGCTGGCCACGATGATGGTGTTGGCGCAGTGGGGCAGGTCGTACCCGTACTGTTGGCAGAAGTCCGCGGTGTCGCCGTATTGGGGATCGATCTCGATCCACTCCCAGCCAGCGATGCCCAATTCCTGCAGAGCCGACCGCACCCGAACTTCAATTTCTTGAGGTGTACTCATTGTCCAGTCTTCCGTGGGGATTCAGGGCCCGCCCGTGCCGAGTCGGGATGGCTGTCGCGCGTCTTGTGCGCCTATTCGACCAAGCCCAGGTTCGTCAATATGAATGCGTATTCCTCGGCGATTTCGTACCACTGGGCGGTGCGTCCGGACCGGCCGCCGTGGCCGGAGCCCATGTCGGTCTTTAGCAGCAGCAGGTTGTCGTCGGTCTTGAGCGCCCGCAGCTTGGCTACGTACTTGGCCGGTTCCCAGTAGGTAACCCGCGGGTCGTTGAGTCCGGCCGTCACCAGGATGGGCGGGTATTCTCCGGCCTTGAGCTGGTCGTAGGGCGAGTAGGACCGAATGTACTCGAAGGCTTCCTGGCTTTCGATGGGGTTGCCCCACTCCGGCCACTCGGGCGGCGTCAGCGGCAGGTCGGCGTTCAGCATGGTATTGAGGACGTCAACGAAGGGCACCTGCGTCACCATTGCGCCCCAAAGCTCGGGGGACTGGTTCACGGCGGCACCCATCAGAGTGCCTCCGGCACTGGCGCCAGAGATTGCGATGCGTCCCTCAGCGCTGTAGCCCTCGGCCACGAGGTGACGTGCCACGTCGACGAAGTCGTTGAAGGTGTTTTTTCGCTCGAAGAGCTTGCCCGCCTCGTACCAATGGAACCCGAGGTCGTCGCCACCCCGCACGTGGGCAATGGCGAAAATGAAGCCACGCTCCAACAGCGACTGGCGCGCTGACGAGAAGTAGGGCGGCAGGGCGTAGCCGTATGCCCCGTAGGCGAGGATGTAGAGCGGGGCCGAGCCGTCCACGCGGGTATCCCGGTGCCGGACGAGGGACACGGGAACCTGCACCCCGTCCCGTGCCGTTGCCAGCTCACGGTGGGTGACGAACTGGGAGGCGTCGTACCCGCTGGGAATCTCCTGGACTTTTCGCAGCTCAAGTTCTTCAGTGTCTATGTGATAGTCGAAATCGGTCCACGGCGTTGTCAGCGACGTATAGGCGAGACGCAGCGTGTTTACGTCAAATTCGGGGTCGAACTGAATGTAGGCGTGGTAGGCCTCCTCCGGGAACGAGACGTGCGTCGAGTTCCCCTCGCGGTCGATGATGCGAACCTGGTCCAGGCCGTCTATGCGTTCCTCGACAGCGACATAGTCGTCGGTTACGTGGAAGTGCTGGAGATAGAGCGACTCATCGCCCTGCAGGAGGGTTTCCCACGCCGCTTCGGTGGGGTCGTCCTCGGGTGCGGTGGCGAGCCGGAAATTCTGGTGGTTGTCGTTGGTCATGATGATGAAGCGGTCGCCCTGGTGGTCGATGGAGTAGTCGTGTCCCGCCCGCCGGGGCGATACCAGGACCGGTTCCTGCGAGATGTCGTCCGCGGGCAGCAGCCGGTACTCGGAGGTGACGTGGTCGCCGGCGGCGATGATGACGTATTCCCGGGAATTGGTCCTGCTTACTCCGACGAAAAATCCGGCGTCGTCCTCTTCGTAGACGACCACGTCATCTTCGGCGGGCTCACCGAGAACGTGGCGCAGCACCCGGTAGGGGCGGCCGTTTTCGTCCAGCGAGGTATAGAAGAATGAAGAATCGTCGAGGGACCAGACGACTCGTCCGCGGGTATTCTCGATGGTGTCGCCCAAGAGCTCGCCGGTCTCGAGGTTCCTGACCTCCATGGTGTAGCGCTCCGACCCGTTGGTGTCGGTGCTGTAGGCGGCCAGGCCGGCCTCGTTGCTGATGCTCAGGGTGCCAAGGCGGAAGTATTCGAGACCCTCTGCCAATGCTGGCTCATCGAGGATGACGCTGACGTTGTCGGTGGGGCCTTCGCGGGCATCGGGGTCGGAGGCGGGCCAGCGCAGCCACTCTCGGTACTGGCTGCCCTCGCCGTACCGCCACTGGTAGTACCAGTCGCCGGCCTTGCGGGGCAGACTGGTCAGCTGGGCGGGCTGGCGGCCCTCAATCTCTGAGTAGATGGTGTCAACCAAGTCCTGGTAGGGGGCCATTTTGGCGTCGAAATACTCGTTCTCAGCTTCGAGGTAGGCGATGACATCCTCGTCGTCGACCGTCGGGTAGTCCTCGTCCTGCAGCCAGTGCCAAGGGTCTCTCACCGTGATGCCGTGGTGGGTGAAGCTGTAGGGACGTTCGCCGGCGACGGGCGGAAATTCACCCGGCGCAGGGGTGGGAGTGGCTTCGGGCGTCGCCGTAGGAGTTGGTTCGGGCGTGGGCTCCGGAGTTGGCTCCGGTGTCGGTTCAGGAGTCGGGGTAGGCTCCGGCGTCGCCGTGGGTTGGGGAGTGGGCGTGGCGGTAGGTTCGGGCGTAGCCGTAGGATTTGGTTCCGGCGTGGGAGTCGGCTGAGGCGTCGGAGTAGGTGTGGGAACAGCGGTTGGCTGCGGCGTTGCAGTGGGTGCAGGCTCCGGCGTCGGGGTGGGCTGCGGCGTTGACGTGGGCGTGGGCGCCGTGGTGGCGGTAGGCGGCGGGACGAGGGTGCCGGTCTGCCCGACCGGTGCAGGCTCGGCGGCGCACGCAGCGAATACAAGGGCAAGGAGAGCAATTGCGGTCAGCGGAAGCAGCAGGCGGCGCATGTACGACAAGGGGGACACTCCGTGCATTTGGTGGGTTCCGGCGCACAATTCTATAGCAATTTGTTCGAAAAGTCGTGTAATCGTCCACCGCACGGCGGGGTTGCGAATCAGGTGGTCAGGTCAGCGAGCAGACGGGGCCCTCGGCAGGGGCAGGACAGGGTTTGGATTCACGCTCCCCGTCTACGCGAGGACAGGCTACGCGGAAATGACGGGTTGGATGGCGAGAAATCATGCTTTTGGAGGAAGAAAGTCGGGAGTAGAGTATCATTATCCGAGGGTCCTCACGTGGGAGTGTCCAGTTGTGTAAAGTTGTGTACAAAACCCGACCATTTTGGTCCTTAATTGAGACAGGCCAATCGGGTGGTTCAGGGTTCCAATCAGGCGATTCGGAGTCTTATTTATAAGAACAATTGTACGACCAATGACACCACAGGGCAAGGGGGATTTTAGCGGCGGGACGATTGCGAATCAGCCATCCTGCTTGGCCGGGGGGAGTCCGTCGGCGGGCGCAGTCTCAGGGGAGCGACGTCAAACTACATGGGAAGCCCAAGCAGGCCAAGATTCCCGCGTGTTCAGCAAGGCGACCGGGCTGGCAGGGTCGGGCTTCCGGGAATGGTCGTCAGCGGATCTTGGAGGCGCGGGGATGGGCTATGGACGAGGCCTGCTCCGCTGTGATGTCGGCAAAGCGCTGGGGGCGATAGGGGCCTAGCACGGCATCGGCGGGGGCGCCGTCGCAGATTTCCTGGGCGGCAAGCTGGGTCAGCGCAGGGGCGAGAGTTACGCCGCTGTGGGTGAGGGCGACGTAGAGGTTGGGGGCCTCGGACGCGAATCCCATCACCGGGTAGCCGTCCAGCGGCATGGGGCGCCAGCCGACGGGGACCGGGACGGCCGTGGCGTCGGCGATTCCCGGGAGGTAGCGGCGGGCGCGGTTGAGCAGGTCGGCGGCGTGGGCCTGCGAGTCGTCTTCGGCGAGGCTCTCCTGGTCGCCCTCGCCGATCATCAGGCGGCCATCGGCGCACTGGCGGATATGGATCTCGCGGCGGCCGTCGCCGAGGGGCGGAGCGTACACGATTGGCACGTTCTGGAGCAGGGGAGGCAGCGGGTTGGTGCGGATGACGACGCCGGGGCTCTCGGCCTGGGGGACGTCGACGCCGGCAAGTGCCGCGACGCGGGTGGTGTCGGTGCCTGCGGCGATGACCACGGCGTCGATTTCGCGGGAACCAGAGCCGGTCGTGAGGGAGCGTACACGGCCTTCGGCGTCCTGCTCGAATCCAGTGACCTCGGTGTTGGCGAGAATCTGGGAGCCCATTTCGCGGAGGCGGCGGAGACAGGCGTCGACGACCATCTGGGGCTCGACCTGGCCCTCGTTGGGGCTGTATTCGGCGGCGGCCACGGGGCCAATGTCGAGGGAAGGTTCGAGGTGCCGGAGCTCGTCGGCGTCAACGAGGCGGGACGGGTAGCCCCACGACTGGAGCTGGCGCACGCGGGCCACGAGGCCCTCGGCGGCTGACGGGTCGGATTCCCAGGAGATTTTGCCGCCCCAGTGGAGTCCGACGCTGGCCGGGTCGCCGTCGTCGCCGATGGCGGCGGCGAAGCGGGACCACATCTCGAGGGAGCGGCGGTTGAGGTTGTGGTATCCCACGGGTTCCTTCGCGCCGGCGTTGATCCAGGCAAAGCTGTGGCTGGACGCGCCGTGGCCGGGTTGACCCTTGTCGATGAGGACGACGTGGACACCGCGCCGGGCGAGGCGGAAGGCGATGGATGCGCCCATGATGCCCGCGCCGATGACGGCCACGGTCTGGGGTCTCTGGGGAGTGACCATACTGGGAATCTCCTGTGGATTCTGGGCCAGGGTCGGCTGGGGGAGACGTCGGGGCGCGCAACGGTGCTGCGCGCCCCGAGATACCCTTGTCTGGGCGGTCGCTCCGCCTCAGCCTTTCCCTAGTCGCTGGTTGGTCGCTGCGACGCCTAGCGGGCGGCGACGGGCTGGTGGGCCTTGAGGAAGGAGCGGACCTGCTCGACGGTCTTCTGCTTGAGGTCAGGGTCTTCCTTCCAGGGGTAGGGGGTCGCCTCGGCCTTGGGGGCGAGCTCGATCATATCCATGGCGGCCTCGAGGGAGTGGGCCGGCGTGTCGTCGGGCATAACGAGCAGCGGGGTCTGGCAAGCACGGGCGAAGTCGCGGGAAACGCAGTAGAAGAAGTCCGGCTGTAGGCGGTATAGGTTGTGCAGATACTGCTCGATGGTCTCCATGGTCAGGCCGGGGCGCTGGGCGATGAGGTCGGGGCCCCAGGAGTCGCGGCCCATGTCGTACATGGCGTCGGGGGTCTTGGAGGCGTGACCCACGGGCTGGCAGAGGACGGCCGCCATCACACGCTCGGGTGCGCGCTCGATGAGCTTCATGGCGAAGGGACCGCCGATGCAGTAGCCGATAAACAGGAACTCGTTGACGCCGAGGTGGTCCATCAGGGCGAGCTGGTCGTCGGCGAATGCGCCCCACGGGTCTTCGACCTGCACCGGGCCGGTGGACTCGCCGCCGATGGCGTTACGCTGGTCCATGGTGATTACGCGGAAGTCGTTCTTGAAGACCTCCATGGAGTCGAAGACCTGGCCGGGCAGTTCTCGAGCTTGGAGTTCAGGCCACCGCCGGGCGTGGCTAGGAGCGGAAAGCCCGAGCCCACTTCCTCGTAGCGAATGGTGACGTCGCCTTTTGTGAAATGCGGCATGTAAGTTCCTCCTCAGTTGTACCGGGGAAAGAGTTTCCCGGTCGATTGTAGCTTGGGATGGCGGGGCGTCAAGACAAGGGCGGTTCCGGCGTATGGACAAGGCCGGTTCCGGCGCATAAAGGGGAGCGGACTGTGCGCCTAGTCCAGGCGAATCTGCTGCAGGAGGCTCTGCACTTCGTCGGGGGTAAGGGGCTGGTCGTTGGCAGCCGGGAGCTGCATGCGGACGGTGTCGGCGAGGGCGTCGGAGTGCAGTTCCTCGAGCTTGATGCAGGACGCGCCCATGGCCTCGGCGACAGGTCCGGCAAGGCCGAGGCGGAGGAAGTCGGTCTCGGTATCGATGACCACCGAGGAGATGCGCTGCTCCCTGATGGCGGCGGCCATGGCGCGGGCCTCGGCGATGGGGAGGCTTGCGCCGCCGTCGGACGGTCCTGCTCCGGGGGCATCGGCGGTCCCCATGGCCACGTTAGCGCGGCCGTCGGTGAGGACCACAAGAAGAGGCAGAACGTTGCGGTCCTTCTGCTTCTCGGTCTCGATGACCTCCATCGCGAGCAGGAGGCCGCGGCTGAGGGGCGTGCGGCCGCCGGTGGGCATCTCGCCGAGCATGGCGTGGGCGAGGTCGACGCTGGAGGTGGGCGGCAGCAGGAGCTGCGCGCCCGTGCCACGGAAGGCGATGAGGCCGACGCGGTCGCGGCGCTGATAGGCGTCGAGCAGCAGGGAGAGGATTGCGCCCTTGACGGCGACCATGCGGCGCTGGGCTCCCATGGAGCCGCTGCCGTCAACCACGAAGAGGATGAGGCTGCCGGTCTTGGTCTCGCGCACCTTCTCGCGGACGTCGTGGGGTTCGATGAGCAGGGCGCGGGCATCATCAACAACGGCTTCGTCGACAGCAGATTCACGGGCAGCGGACTCGCGGCGCTGCACCTGGTGGGGCGCGGCGGCACGGAAGGTGGCGTCGAGGGCGAGGTCGCTGGCCTTGTCCTGGGGTATGGCCGCGCTCACGTATCGGCCGGAGGGGGTGCCGCTGACGGTGCGGGCGCGGCGGCCGCCGGAGGGACGGGCGCGATTGTCGGGCGGGTCGACTTGGAGGGAGCGTACGGAGAAGGGAGTGCCGACCTCGAAATACTGGTCCTGGGGGCCCGCATCACCCTCGGGGTCGGGCGGCTGTTCTTCGGGTTCCGGTGGGTCAGGGTCTCCGTCATCCTGCTCATCGGACTGGGAGTTGTCCTGATTGGACGGCTCGCGGTCGTGAGGGCGGTTCTGAAACTCGTCTATCATCGAGTCAAGCTGCTCGGTGACGAGGTGTGGCTGCTGGAAGGGCTGGCGGCGCTGGCGGTGCAGCAGGGCCATCTCGGCGGCCTCACGCACGTCGTCGGCCACCACGTGGTCGCGTCCCTCGTAGGCGGCGATGGTGCTGGCGGTCTTGTACATCACGATGTCGGCGCGGAGGCCGTCGACTTGGTACTCGGCGCAGATGTCGGTGATGAGCTCGAGGATGTCGTCGGAGACGACGACGCGCTGGAGCATCTTCCGGCTACGGAGGATGCGGTCGCGCTCGGTGGCCTCGGATTCCTGCCAGGCATCCATGAACTCGTAGGGGCTGGACTCGTAGGCGATGCGGCGCTTGACGACCTCGCGGCGCTCCTCGGGCGTGAAGTCGCTGCCGACCTCCACTGCGAGACCGAAGCGGTCGAGAAGCTGGGGGCGCAGGTCGCCCTCCTCGGGGTTCATGGTGCCGACGAGGATGAACTCGGCGGCGTGGCTGACGGAGATGCCCTCGCGCTCGACGTAGTTGCGGCCCATGGCGGCAGCGTCGAGGAGTACGTCAACGAGGTGGTCGTTGAGCAGGTTGACCTCATCGACATAGAGGATGCCTCGGTGGGTGGCGGCGATTAAGCCGGGCTCGAAGCTGCGGCTGCCGGTCTTGATGGCCTGCTCGATGTCGAGGGAGCCGACAAGTCGGTCTTCGGTCGCGCCCACCGGCAGGTCGACGATGCGCACCTGTCGGGTCACGGACGGCGAGTCGACGCCACTGGACTCGCACCAGGGACAGAGGGGTTCGGGGTTTTCGGGATGGCAGCTATATGGGCAGCCGCGCACGACCGCGACCTCGGGCAGCAGGGAGGCGAGGGAGCGGACGGCGGTGGACTTGGCGGTGCCCTTCTTGCCGCGGATGAGCACGCCGCCTATGCGGGTGTTGACGGCGTTGAGAATCAGGGCCCGCTTCATCGTGGTCTGGCCGACGATGGCGGTGAAGGGAAAGCGCGGCTCGGTCATATCGGGCAAAGCTGCAGCTCCGGCACTGTGATGAATTGAGATGGATTGTTTGCAGTCGCGGCCAGTGTACCACCCGGTATCACGCGACCTAACGGCGGCATCACGCGACCTAACGGGACGGGCTCCCGGCGATGGGTTCCGCTGGAGAATGTCCGTTGAGATAGAAATTAAGCGATGGTTTCCCGGTCAGTGGGTCGGTCCCAACCTTGGCTCCCACTCCGAATACGTCCTCTATCAGGGAAGGCTGCAGAACGTCCTGCGGCGGTCCTGACGCGACTATTCTCCCCTTGTCAATGACGTGGATGAAGTCGCAATAGTTGGAGGCAATGTTCAGGTCGTGGAGGGCAGCCAGGGTGGTCATGCCCAGTCCTTTGACCAGTTCCATCGTCTCCAGCTGGTAGCGAATGTCGAGGTGGTTGGTCGGCTCGTCCAGCACCAGGAACTTCGCCTGCTGCGTCAGGGTGCGGGCTATAACGACCCTCTGTTTCTCGCCGCCGGATAGGGTGTTGAAGTTCCGATGGGAGAACCCCTCGAGGCCCACCCGCGCCAGGGCTTCCCTGATGAGCAGCCGGTCTGCGGGCGTGTCGCGATCAAACATCCCCTTGTGGGGGTTGCGACCCATGGACACGATCTCTCCAACGGTGAATTGGAAGTCCGACGGGTATTCCTGGAGCACCACGGCTATTCGCCGGGCCGTCTCCCGGCTGTCCATTCGTCGCAGGTCGTCACCGTCGAGGGTGATTGCGCCCGAGTCTGGGCGGATAGCACGATAGATGCAGCGGAGAAGGGACGATTTGCCGCTGCCGTTGGGACCGATAAGTCCCGTGATTGAGCCCTCGTATACATGGATGGAAATGTCCCGGAGGATCTGCTTTCCATCCACGCTCCAGTTGACGTGGTCCACTTCGAGGTGCATCAGACCTGCCCTCCGTACGCCTGCCTGCGCCATCGCAACAGCCACAGGAAGAATGGAGCGCCGACAAGGGCCGTGATCACGCTGACCGGTATTTCCTGAGGCTGAACCACGGTGCGAGCCGCCACGTCCACCCAGATAAGGAAGATCGCACCGGTCAAGGCGCTGGCCGGCAGGACAATGCGATGGTCGGAGCCGACGACGAGGCGGACGATATGGGGCATCATCAGGCCGACGAATCCGATGGCCCCGGACACGGCCACCATGACGCCGGTGATGAGCGCGGTCAGCACCAGCAGTTGACGACGCAGGGACTGGGTGTCCACGCCGAGAGTTATGGCCGTCTCCTCGCCCGCCAGCAAGGCATTCATCGCCCGGGATTTCAGGACCAGAACGACAATGCCCAGCAGGAGCGCAGCCGCTGGCAGGCCCAGGAAACTCCACTCGGCGCCGGAAAGGGTTCCCAGCATCCAGAAGAGCACGCTCCGCACGGCGCGTTCGTCGCCCAGGAACAGTATCAGGCTGGTTATGGCAGTGAGGATGTAGGCCGTGGCCACTCCCGCGAGGATCAGCCGGGTGGGCGACACGCGGCCTCCGGTCTGGGATACCGCAAAGACGATGGCGAAGGATCCCACCGCTCCAACGAAGGCCAGTATCGAGAGGGAATACGGGGCAAAGAAATTTATTCCCAGCATGATGACGAGGACCGCGCCCACCGAAGCGCCGGAGGATGTTCCCAGAACGTATGGGTCTGCCAGGGGATTGCGAACGGTGGCCTGCATGGCGACGCCGACAACTGCCAGTCCGGCGCCGACAACGCCTGCCAGCAGGACCCTGGGCAGCCTGATGAGCCAGACGATATGGTCCTGGCCGGCTGTCCAGTCTCCCGGCGAAATGCCCAGGGCGTGAGAGGCGATGATCTGCCAAACGGTGATGGGAGAGATAAAGACCGGTCCTATGGTCACAGCCAAGGTAACGGACAGAACTACGGCGGCGCCCAATATTCCCAGGATCACGCCCAGTCCAAGCCTGTCCGACGTCAGTGGCGTCTCGCTGGCGTGGGAATGCGCCGCCTCTGGCGCGGAGCGGACTTCCAGATTGCTGTCCGGCTCCGGGATATGCGGCACTTCCGCTGCGGCGCGGTACCTCTCTTTCAGCTTCTGCATATCTGTGTGTTCTGCATACCGTCGCGCCCTTGCGGGCTACTGGTTCAGGGCTTCAGCCAGTTGCTTTATGGCGGCTGCATTTCTGATTCCGGGCACCAGGGAGCTGAATTGCAGCACCACGAACCTGTTTTCCCTAACTGCCGTGAGGTCTGCCAGTGCGGGGTCGCCCCGCAGCAGGTCCAGCTTCTCCTGGGAGGTGGACCAGTCGGCCTCAGTCAGCGCTATCAATTCAGGATCGCGGTCGATCACTTCCTCCCAGCTCACGGTCTTCCAGCGGCCCTCCACGTCGTCGAAGATATTCTTGCCGCCGGCGTTTTCGATCATGTTGGTGAACATGGAACAGCACACCGCGGTATATGGGGCGTCGTCTCCGGAGTCGAACATGAAGACCCGCAAGGGCTCGCCCGAAGGATCTCCCAGATATGCGGCGTCGCTCACTTCCTGCTTGAACAGTTCAACCAATGCCTCAGCTCGATCGTTCACGCCGAAAATCGCTCCTATGGCCTCGATATCGGCGTAGACGTCCTCCATGGTATCGGGTGATCCGGTGTTGCAGATGGACTTTGGCAGGTAGGTGCCAATGCCGAGCCCGTGCAGGTCTTCCTGCGAACCAGCGACGTCATCCCCGAAGGCGCTTCGGAACCCCCCGTAAATGAAGTCGGGGTTCTGGGCCAGGATCACCTCTTTGGACGGATATTCTTCGGCCAGGACCGGTATCGCATCGTAGGCAGCCCTGTACTGGGGCAAGATCTGGTCATCCAGATACGCCGTGCCCACCATGTGGTCCTGCAACTCCAGCGCCAGCATGACCTCTGCCACATGCTGGTTCAGTGCGATGGCCCGGGTCGGCGGCTCCGTGTAGGTGTAGCTGGCCGATCCCGTCTGCACATCGCCGTCCTCGTTTGTCACGGCAACGCAGCTTTCGACGGTAACCGGAACGTACGCCGCCGGAGCTGCCGTATTTGTGGGAACCGGGGCAACTGTCGCGGGCACGGAGGTTGGCGCAGGGTCTCCTCCGCAAGCCGTGATGGCGAAAATCATCGCGATTGTTGCGAAGATGGGGAATGCAAACTTCGGGCGCATATACCCTATTCCCTTCCTGAAAACTGGTGGGCAGGCAACCCCGGCTGAGGGAGGGACTGCGGTAGAGGGGAAGGCCGCAACGCGTGGGACGTGACAGTCTCGCCTTTCAGGAAGTGCCGGTCGACTATTTCCGACAGGACGGTTTCATCCAGTCCGCAGTACCAGGTCCCTTCCGGATAAACGACCATAACCGGGCCCAGGTTGCACGGATACAGACACCCGGTACGGGCAGCGAGAACGTGGTTGGGGCCTTCATCCAGCCCCTGTTCCTTGAGCCGTTTCCTGAGAAAAGCTCCCAGTTCCGCTGCGCCGGCGTCAGTGCAGCGGGGCCCCTGGCAGAAAAGCACGTGATGGTTGTGGGTCGGGATTACCGACCAGTCCGGCTCGGGCGTACCCTGTTTCCCACCCAGGCACACAGACGTAGCCGCCACCATTGACGCCTCGCGAATCAGCTGCGCTGCGGCGTCTTTCACGCCCGGATGCCCCGCAAGAGGACCGGGCATCACGACCTCGACCATAGCGCCGGTCTGTTCCTGCCAGCGGCGGGCCACGTAACGGAGCCAGTTGCGGGTGGCGGTCTCCAATGGCATGAAGGCGGGAAGCACGACCACCTTCTCCACGCCGGCACGGGCAACGGCCCGGAGAGCATCGGCGACTGACGGCCCGCCCTGTTCCAGCAGGGCTTCAGCGACCAGCCAGTCATCGTTAAGGCTGCGCAGGTAGTCCGCCAGGACGGTCAGCTCCTTTCCCGGCTGACGGCTGTACAGGCTGCCGCGGCCGACCAGGACCACGCCGACCCTGGGGCCATGAGTAGCGCCGTTCTGTGGGGCTGATTTCAGCGATTCTTGCAGAAGAAACCTCTTAGGGGTGTGTGCACTGTGGTTTATCTGATTTGGGTATTCTTGTGATTTTCGACTCTATGACGTCAGGGGCACGGGCTGGAAATATTTCCCCTTCACCCCCACAGGAACTTTCCATCACAAAGGGAGAGGGGACTTTTCTCCAAATGCGAAAGCCCTGAACGGATGGGGTGCCTGACGGGGATTGCGGGTCAGTCCGCTGCTGGCGGGACGTAGTGCACGAATTCGATCCCGTCTCTTCCGACGTACCTGTCGCGCATGTCGGTGAACGCCCTGAGCCGGTCGGGCTGCAGCGGCGTGGCCTTGTAGTCATTGTCCAAATAAGGGTTGGGGAAGTAGCTGCGGACCAGCGTTTCCTCGCTGTGGCCTGAGAAACGAACGTAGTAGCTCAGGCGCTCGCCGTGGGTCTTGGTCTCCACGAACTGGATTCCGGCCACGTCGGCCGTGTTGATATGGAAGTGCCAGTTGTCGGCCTCAATCGTGAGGTTGCCGTTGTGGTTTCGGGGCTGTTGTATGCCCCTGGCGTGGTTTTCGCTGGCCACCGCGCCACCGCCGATGACCCACATCATCGACTCGTCCTTCGTCAGTTCCTCGATGAGTTCCAGGGCTATTTCCACTGTCAGCCTCCTCCAGACCTGCGTCTCCCACCGTTGCAAACCACGTCCGCCTACTGGCGAACGGGCGTGCCCTCTTGACGGGCTTCCAGGTCGGCCTCCAGGTCAAGATATAGCTGCTGTAGTTTTTCGCGCATTTCCGGGGGCGGGTTTTCCCACATGCCACGCTCGATGGCTTCCAGGAGCCGCTCAACGACGCCCTTCAGTGCCCAGGGGTTGCTCTGCTGGAAAAACGCCTGGGTGTCCGGGTCGAAGACATAGCTCTCGGTCACGTCCTCGTACATCCAGTCTTCGATGACCTGGGCGGTGGCGTCGTAGCCGAACATGTAGTCGACGGTGGCGGCCAGCTCGAACGCGCCCTTGTAGCCGTGGCGCTTCATCGAATCGATCCACTTGGGGTTGACCACCCGGCTGCGGAAGACGCGGCGGGCCTCGTCCTGCAGGTCGCGGTTGCGGGCGCGGGACGGGTCGGCGCTGTCGCCGAAGAACTGGCGCGGACTGCGCCCGGTGAGGGCCCGCACGGTGGCAATCATGCCGCCGTGATACTGCATGTAGTCATCGCTGTCGAAGATGTCGTGCTCGCGGGTGTCCTGGTTCTTGGCGGCGACGACAATCTGGCTGAAGCGCTGCCGGAATTGATCTCGGGCATGGACGCCGTGTTCCTGCTGGGTGTAGGCGTAGCCGCCCCAGGCGGTATAGACCTCAGCCAGGTCCTGCACGCTCTCCCAGTTGCGCTCGTCCAGCACCGGCAGGATGCCTGCGCCGTAGGTGCCCGGCTTGCTGCCGAAGATGCGGTACAGGCTCTCGCTCCTGCGTTCGCCGTCCTGGGCCGGGCGGGATTCGGCGGTGCGCGACAGGTCCTCGCGCAGGTGCTTGACGATATAGTTGTCTTGGGGCGGTTCGTCCAGCGCAGCCGCTAGTTCAATCGCTTGGTCGAGCAGGTTGATCAGGTTGGGGAAGGCGTCGCGGAAGAAGCCGCTGATTCGGACGGTCACGTCGATGCGGGGCCTGCCCAGTTCTTCCAGGGGAATTGCTTCGATTCCCAATACCCGGCGGCTCTCGGCCTGCCACTTCGGGCGGATGCCAATGAGGTGAAGAATTTGGGCGATGTCGTCGCCGTGGGTGCGCATGGCTGACGTGCCCCAGACCACCAGGCCGACCATCTCCGGATAGGCGCCCTCCTCTTCGAGGTACTTGTCGAGCAGGGACTGGGCCAGTTGCTTGCCGGTCTCCCATGCCGCCGGGGAAGGGATGCTCTTGGGGTCGACGGAGTAGAAGTTTCGCCCGGTGGGCAGGATGTTGGCCATGCCGCGGGTGGGCGCGCCGCTGGGGCCGGGCGGGACGAACTTGCCCTCGAGGCCGCGCAGCAAGTTGCCGATCTCGTCGGGCGTGCGCATCAGGGCCGGGTAGATGGTTTCCGCGACGTACTCCAGGACGCCCTGTGTCTGCCTGTCGGGCGCGCCAAGCACTTCGGCGACCACCGT
Source organism: Dehalococcoidia bacterium (assembly GCA_963667415.1). Lineage (GTDB taxonomy): Bacteria > Chloroflexota > Dehalococcoidia > Lucifugimonadales > UBA3495 > VXOI01. The sequence goes on from OY763410.1 coordinate 3,849,411, forward strand.
GCCGGCGTCGGCGGGGCTGAACCCGCGGTCGAGCATCTCGCAATACAGCTGACGGCACAGGAGCTCGATGCGTTCCAGCACGTCGCCGTTGGTGCGGACCGGAGATTCTTCTTCGATAGCGGCGATGACCCGCGGTATGGATTCCACGGGGGCCTCGCCGAGGTCGTCGGTCAGCCTGGCGTAGTCGAAGCCCAGCGCCTCGGCCACGGAGCGGCGGAGGCTGGGGACGCCGCTGATGTCGAGCCTCGTCAAGGCACAGAGCAGGCCGATGAGCTGCTCGCCTTCGGGAACGTCGCCAAGGATATGCAGGCCGTCCTTGATCTGGGCGTCCTTTAGTTCGCAGAGGTAGCCGTCGATTTCGAGGATGAACTCGCCGAAGTCCTCGGGCTGTGAGTCGATGCCCAAGTCGCGGTGAAGCTCGGCCTGCTGCACCACCTCCCAGATCTGGGCTTCGAGCAGCGGCAGCTTCGACGGGTCGAGGGTCTGGCACTGGTAATGCTCGTCCATCAACTGCTCGATGCGGGCGATGTCGCCGTAGCTGTCGGCGGTGGTCATCGCCGGGATCAGGTGGTCGACGACGGTGGCGTGGGCGCGTCGCTTGGCCTGCGAGCCCTCGCCGGGGTCGTTGATGATGAACGGGTAGAACAGCGGCACGTCGTCCAGCGCCACCTCGGGATAGCAGGACGGCGAGAGGCCGATGCCCTTGCCGGGCAGCCATTCGAGGGTGCCGTGCTTGCCGAGGTGCATGATGGCGTCGGCGCCGAAAACGTCGCGCACCCAGCGGTAGTAGGCGATGTAGTGGTGGGTCGGCGCAAGGTCGGGGCTGTGGTAGATGGCGATGGGGTTTTCACCGAAGCCGCGCGGAGGTTGCAGGCCCACGAACACGTTGCCGAGGTCGATGCCGGCGATGGCCAGGCTGCCGTTGGTGCGGTACACGTTGCCAGGCGGTTCGCCCCAGTCGCGGGCCAGCTCTTCAGCCACGTCGTCAGGGAAGGTGGCGAACCAGTCGGCGTACTGCCGGGCGGTGACGTGTCCTGCGGCCAAACGGAGCTGCTCTTCGGTCAGGGAGTCCGTATCGTTGCTGCATCGCTCGATGATGCGGTGGACGAGCTCGTCGCCGGTCTCGGGGATGTCGGTGACCCGGTAGCCGGCGTCCCGAAGGGCGTTGAGCACCAGCACCGCCGAGTTGGGGGTGTCGAGGCCGACGGCATTGCCGATGCGGGCGTCCTTGGTCGGGTAGTTGCTGAGGATGATGGCGATCTTCTTTTCCGAGTTGGGCTTCAGGCCCAGCATGGCCTGCTTGATCGCCAGGCGGGTGACCAGCTCCACGCGGTCCTGCCTGGGCGCGTAGCGCTGCAGGCGGCCGCTGAGACCGCCGGACGCCCGTCCTTCGACAGGCCCTAGACCAGCGGAGACCTCTTCCTTGAAGGAGATGGGCACGGAGATGAGGCGGCCGTCGAACTCCGGCAGGGCGATGCTCATGGCGGTGTCGATGGGTCCGAGGCCTAGGTCGCTTTCCAGCCAGTCCTCCTCCGTGGAGGTGCTGACGATGGCCTGCACCATGGGCACGTTCAGGCTGTCGAGGTAGTCCACCGACCAGCCGCTGGCGATGGCGGGGCCCTCGGCGCTGATCTCGCCCATGGACATTCCCATGGTGTTGATGATGCACTGCACCCTAGGCGAACCGTCGGAGGCTGCCAGGTACTCGGTGAAGGCGCGGTTGGCCACGCCGTCGCCCTCGGGGCTGTGCTTCAGGCTGAAGGCGTAGACGGGCAGCACGTTGGCGCCCTTGGCTTCAAGGCTCCGGATCAGGGCGTCGATGGGCAGCAGGTTCCCGCTCATCCAGTGGGCGCGGTAGAACAGGATGCCGATGCTAGGGCGACCCGGCTGGAAGCGCATGGCGACGTAGGTGTCCACGTCCAGGCCGTCTGCGACGTCGGGGTGATAGATGCCCTCCCACGGCAGAGGGGCAGGAGCCTCGTGGCCGTGGGAGGTGCCGAAGTATGTGTCGCTCAGGAACAGGAACAGGTTCTGGAAGTTTCGGACGCCGCCCTGCATCAGGTAGGAAAACACTGTCTCCACCTCAACGGCGGGCACGGTGCAGGCGGTGACCAGGTCCTCGTCCCATTCCTGGTGGCCCGGGCAGGCGATGAGGGGGATGCCCTCGCTGCGGCAGTGGCGGACCAGCGCGTCGAAGTCGTCGGCCATGGCACGCTTGCCGCCCAGCAGCCGGAGGACAACGGCCCCGGCATCGGAGGCCAGAGCCAGTATCTCGCTGTCCGTCCGCTCCTCGCTGCGAGACGTAGCGGACGGGTTGACGGCAGCCACGCGAGGGAAGCCCGCGGGCATCGCCGCGAGGGCGCGGTCGGCCGTCAGGATGTCAGTGTCGGCGGTGGTGATGAACAGGATCGACTTCTGTTGCATGATTCAAACCGCGGGCTGCGGTTATCCCCCTTCACTCACAGGAGTGTCGCCGCTGAGGAATACCATGATGGAAAGGTCGCTGAAATCGTCTTCGATTTCGCTGCATTGTCGAAGGGTGCCCGTCCATCGCTTCTCGTCGTCGAAGGTGAGGCGTTGGTAGACATTCATGGGGAGGTCATGGCGGACGCCGGCTTCGAGCAGGCCTGCGGCAATGCCGGCGGGCATCAGGTCGAAGGGGCGTGGGAGCATGATGACGTGTCGGCGACCCTCGTTGATGTAGTGGACCAGTTCTTCCAGTTCACTGGCCGAGTCCGCCCGCTTGTGCAGGGTGATGAAGACGGCGTCCTCGAGCGAGATGCCGGTGCGGGCCATGGCCACCTGGACCGAGCTGATGCCGGGCACGAGCTTGACGTGGTCGGCGCGGCGGCGGACACGGGCCAGGAGCTCGCGGGCGGAGACGTTCAGGTCGCCCCAGCAGCACACAACGCAACGCTTGCCCTGCTCTGCCTGGCCCTCCGCGTACTCGAGGACCTCCTCCTGGTCGCGGTAGGTCATGGGGCAGACTTCGGCGTGCTCCAGCCACGGTTTGACCACGTTCAACACGGTGGTGAAGCCGAGGACGAGGTCGGCGTTCAGCAGCGCATCGCGGCCCTGCATCGTCAGCATGTCGCCGCTGCCGGGTCCGACGGCCACCACCGTCATCGTGATTTCGCCCTTGTCGTGTGTGTTGGAAATGGTAGAACCTTCCCGGTCCGGGGCAAACCCCCGGGCAAAAAATAAGTCCCTGGCTTCTGCTGCTGCCAGGGACTAACGAATTCGGGGACTGGCGAAGTACGCCAAAGGGCCTCTCTGTTAAGCGCAGAAGCAGAGCACCTCCACCCGGTCAGGTTTCCTGACTTACGGACTCTCCGTTCGAAACGGAGGCCCGATTACAGTGGCGCAACCGTGGCGGACTTACACCGCCTTCCCCTGAAATACCGTAATTCTTGCGCCGGGTGGGTCAAATCAGTTGTTAAAGCGGGAGGATTGCGTAATCCTCCACCTTAGTGCGATAGCCAGCAGTGTAGAGGCCGTTCGCGGGATTGTCAACAGGTATTTTCGTGGATGTCCGACCCGAGGTACCGTCTCGACCGGTCAAAGAGCGAGTTGGGCATTGAACTGCGGTTGCCGGGAGGCAAGCAAAACACCGTGTTGACAATGCGCGGAGCAGTTGGTAGCATCGCCCAAAATTGACAGGCCAACCAGCCGGGCGCGTCCGATAAACGGACGTGAACAGGGAAAGCGGTTTAATTCCGCTGCGGAGGCGCCACTGTAACCGGTTAGCCGCCCGCTGATGCCACTGTCCTTCACGGATGGGAAGGCGCGGGAAAGGCGACGATCCGGGAGCCAGGAGACCTGCCGGGCTGAGCTGAGCGGTCGCTCTTCGTCCAGGGAGTGCTCAGGTTCGGGTCGGGCTCTACGCAGTAGAGAGCGGGTCAGCCAATACAGTCCCTGCCGTTACGAAGGCGGCAGGGATTTTCTGTTGCAGACAGTGGATTCCGGTGCGCCGATCCTGCGCACCGGCGAAGACAGGCCCCTTTCCGACAGGCTGTTAGTGCGGCTCTACCTAGGCTGGCTCCGGCGAAACCCGGCACTGAGCGGTTCCCCCGTATTGCTGAGGCTCGCCGGGGGAGCCATTCCGCTGTTTATCGCCGGAATCGTCCTGGTCATCATCGCCGCCGCCCTCGGCCCCTATACCATCCCCTTTGCCCACACCGTCGACATCCTGCTGGCCCAGATTGGCATCGGCCAAGCGGCTGTTCCGGCCACGGAGGAGGCGATCGTCGCCTCCATCCGGCTGCCCCGCATCGCGCTGGCCCTGACTGTTGGAGCGGCTCTCGGCGTTGCCGGGGCGGTGATGCAGGGCCTCTTCCGCAACCCGATGGCCGACCCGGGCATCATCGGCGTGTCGACCGGCGGTGCGCTGGGAGCGGTCATCGCCATCTCCACGGGAGCGCAGGCGGCCTTCGCCCTGGCGCTGCCGGGCATGTCCTTCGCCGGGGCCGCCGGCGCCCTGCTCCTGGTGTTCGCAGTGGCATCCGTTGGCGGTCGATTCTCCATGTCGGCGCTACTGCTGTCGGGCGTGGCTGTCAGCGCCTTCATCGCGGCGATCATCTCCGCCATCATCCTGTTCACCGAGAACCTTGAGGCCCAGCGGGACATGCTGTTCTGGCTGGCCGGAGGCCTCGACGCCTCGCGCTGGAGCGACGTCCGCCTGTCGATGCCCTTCGTGCTGTTCGGCGTCGCGGTGGCGGTATTCATGGCCCGCGACCTGAACCTGCTGATGGTGAGCGACGACGAGGCCCGTGCATTGGGAGTGCGGGTCGGGCTGACCCGGAACTCGCTGCTGTTGGCGGCCTCGCTGATCACCGGTGCGGCGGTGGCGTTCTCCGGCACCATTGCCTTCGTCGGCCTCATCGTGCCCCATGCCCTGCGGCTGGTGACCGGCGCCGACCACCGGGTGCTTGTGCCCCTGAGCGCGGTCGGCGGCGGCGTGTTCTTGCTGGCCGCCGACACCCTGGCGCGGCTGGTAATATCGCCCGCCGAAGTCAGCGTGGGAATTATCACCGCCCTTGTGGGCGCACCATTCTTCCTGATGCTGCTTGCCCGCAACAAGGCACGGGCTTCCATGTTGTAGTGGCGAGCGTTGTAGTGGCGAGCGGCTGTAATCGCTAGCGGCCGCAAATGCGAGCACATTCGGCTTCATTGAAGGAATGTAGTCTGTAATACCCAACCTAAGGAGAGACAATGACCTCGCTACCAAGTCTGAGATATCTGACCGCACTGTTCATCATCCTGGCCACCGTGGCAATGACCATGGTGGCCTGCGGAGACGAGGCTGACCCGACCGAGCCTCCTGCGCCCGCAGCCACGACCGCTCCGACCGTAGCGCCCACTGCCGCCCCGGAGCCGACGGAAGCTCCGGAACCCACGGCAGCGCCCGCCGCGCGACCCACGAGCCCGCCCGCGCCGGCGGCCACCGCGCCGCCAGCGGCCACGGCAGCCCCGACGGCGCCGCCGCCAACGAGCACGCCGGAACCGACGCCCATGCCGACCGAGGTGCCCTACCCGGCGGTTCCCGGGATCGTGGACCCGTCCAACACCGGTTGGCCGCGGGAAATCGAGACAGTCGAAGGACTCATAGCGCTCGAGGAGCCGCCGCAACGGGTGCTGACCTACTCGCTGGGACACGACGAGATACTCCTGTCGCTGCTCCCCAGTGAAAGAATAGCCGCCATAGGGAAATTCACCGGCAACGAGAATTATTCCAACGTGTTCAACCGGGTTGAGGGTTTGGCCGTCTATGAGAAAGGGGCGGAAAACGTCCTGGCGCAGCAGCCCGATCTCTTCATCGCCTCCCGAAGCACCAAGGAAGACATCGTCAACCTGATCAAGGAATCCGGTGTGCCCGTGGCGCGGCCCTCCCTGGAGAACTCTGCGAAGGGGAACATACCCAACATTCTGCTGTACGGCTATATGCTTGGAGTGGAAGACAGGGCCCTCGCGCTTGTTGCCGAAATTGAGGAGCGGCTGGCAACGATATCGGACCAGGTCCCGCCGGCCGGCGACCCTGACAGGCCGAACACGATGTCGATTACCCGGTACTCAGATACTCTGTACGTTCCCGGCAACAACTCCACCGTGGGCGGTATCATGGAGGCCGCAGGTGGAACAAACACAGCGGCGCGGGACGGCATAGATGGAATCCAAAAAGTGAGCATCGAGTCCGTGGCCTCTCTTAACCCTGACGTAATCTTCATCACCCAGACGGGCGATTCCGGGGGAGACGCGTTGCGCGCCGACTTGCTGGAGCATCCGGCGCTGGCCACAGTACAGGCCATCGTCAACGAGGAAATACACGTGGTCGGTTCCAAGCAGTTCACCACTCTCTCCCACTGGAATGTGCGCGGAATCGAGGTCGCCGCTCAAATCCTGTATCCCGACATGTTCGAAGGGATAACATTCGCGGACTTTGCGGCCTACGACGGGGAGTAGGGTGATGGTCATCAGCGTAAGCAGCCCGGCAATTGCAGCGACCGAACTGTCGGTCACGCTGGGCGGGAACAGCGTGCTGAAGGGCGTGTCTTTCGAGGCGCGACCCGGCGAAGTCGCCGGGCTCATCGGGCCCAACGGCGCAGGTAAAAGCACGCTGCTGCGGACTCTGGCGGGGCTCATCAAACCGGAATCCGGGGAGATACACCTCGGAGACACGTCCCTGAAGAGCCTGAACGCGGGAGAGAGGGCGCGGCGCGTGGCGTTCATGCCCCAGCACGACGCGATGCACCCGTTCACGGCCCTGGAGACGGTGCTGATGGGCCGGTACGCCCACCTGGGACGGTTCGAACTGGAGGGGCGTGAAGACCGGCAGGTCGCGAGGGACGCGATGACCCGCACCGACACGCTCCAGTTCGAGGGCCGCCAGCTTGACCGCCTGTCGGGCGGCGAACGCCAGCGCGTGATACTGGCCCGCGCCCTGGCCCAGCAGGCAGGTATCATACTGCTGGACGAGCCGTCGGCAAGCCTTGACCTTCGGCACCGGCTGTCGATGATGGAAACGCTGCGTTCCGAAGCGGTCAGCCGTCAGGTCGCAGTCGTAGTCGCCCTGCACGACGTGTCGCTGGCGGGGCGCTACTGCGACCGGCTGACACTGATGTCGGACGGCGTCATAGCGGCCGAGGGCAAACCGTCGGAGGTGCTCACCTCCGGCAACCTCCGGGAAGTGTTCGGGGTGGAAACGTCGGTGCAAGTGGACCCGGCAACAGGCAGCCCGCAGGTCTGGCTGATTGGACCGGCGTTATAGCTGAAGAACGGTACAGGCTCCAACAAACCAGCTTTTGACCGGCGCAATAGCCGAAGAACGGTACAGGCTCCAACAAACTAACTTTGGATAGATAGAGGCCCAGCTTTATGACTGACAGCTCCGTCACCCTGGCCCAGGCCATCGAGCGGATTCAACCGGCGGATGCTGCCGCCATGGCAAGGGCCGAGGCGAGGCAGCAGAATCTGACCAAGCCGCCCGGAAGCCTGGGTCGCCTGGAGGAAGTATCCATCAGGCTGGCCGGCATCTTCGGGACCGAGCGGCCCACCATCGGCGGCAAGGCCGTCATCATCGCGGCGGGAGACCACGGCGTCGTCGCACAGGGAGTCACGGGCTATCCGCAGGAAGTGACGGCACAGATGGTGCTGAACTTCCTGTCCGGCGGCGCGGCCATCAGCGTGATGTGCCGACGCCTTGGAATTCGCCAGATTATCGTTGACGCCGGCGTGGCCTCGGACCTACCCGACAGCCCCGATCTCCGGTCGCTGAAGATAGGCAGGGGCACTGCTGACATCAGCCAGGGTCCGGCGATGTCACGGGAGCAGGCGGTTCGCTGCGTCGAGGCGGGAATCAGCCTGGCCGTGGAGGCCGTCGAATCGGGGGCCGACCTGCTGGCGACCGGCGACATGGGCATCGGCAACACCACCGCCTCCAGCGCCATCACCTCCGCCGTGACGGGCCTCCCGCCGGAAGAGACCACCGGCGAGGGCACCGGTCGTTCCCCCGAAGAGATGCAACACAAGGTCAGCGTGGTTCGCACGGCATTGGAAGTCAACTCGCCGGACCCGAGCGACGGATTGGACTTGCTTTCGAAGGTCGGGGGGTTCGAGATCGGTGTGTTGGCCGGTGTGATAACCGGTGCGGCGATGATGCGCCGGGCCGTGATCGTGGACGGCTTCATATCAGGGGCCGCGGCGCTGGTGGCAAACTCTATATGCGCCACAACCCGCGACTACATGCTGCCGTCCCATGTCTCAGCCGAACGAGGACACCGGGCCGCGCTCACGGGCCTCGGACTGTCACCGCTGCTGGACCTGGGAATGCGACTGGGCGAAGGCACCGGAGCGGCGCTGGCCATGCCGATCGTCGAGGCTGCGGCTGCCACGCTCACGGAGATGGCGACCTTCGCCGAGGCCGGTGTTTCCGACAGGGAACCCGACGACGGGAATGCTGATTGAACGGACTGCGCTCCGCCCTCGGATTCCTCACGATACTGCCGGTCGCTCCCCGCGACGCCGGAGGACTGGCGACGGCCCGCGCATGGTTCCCCGTGGCTGGGTTGCTGTTGGGCGTGGTGCTGGCGACCCTGGACTTGCTGATGCACTGGGGATACCCGCTGTTCACCGACAGCTACCGGCCGTTTCCGCCGTTGCTTTCGGCGGCCATACTGATCGTGGCGCTGGTTGTCCTCACCCGTGCCCTGCACCTCGACGGGTTCATGGACTGTTGCGATGCCCTGCTGGGCGGCTTCGACCGGGAGCGACGGCTGGCGATACTGCGCGACTCCCACGTGGGCGCATTCGCGGTTGCCGGCGTGGTCAGCCTGCTGCTGATCAAGGTCGCCGCGCTGGTCGCCCTGCCGACCACAGGTCGTATCTGGGTGCTGCTGGTCTTTCCCTGCATGTCGCGGTGGGGAATGCTGCTGGTGCTTGAGATGTTCTCATACGCCAGGTCACAGGGGATTGGAACGCCCTTCCAGCCACAGAGGGGACGGTGGCAGTTGCTGGCCGGGTTCGCAGTCGCGCTGGCCGCCACGTTCGCCCTGACGGGACCGGGCGGGCTGGCCCTGCTGGCCGTCGCCACCGCAGTCGCGCTGGCTCTGGGAGCGTGGGCGTCGAAGCTGCTGGGCGGAGTCACCGGCGACGTCTACGGGGCGGTCAACGAGGTAGCCGAGACGGCGGTCCTCGTGCTGGCGGCGGTACTGGCCTTCGGAGTCTCCGACACCTTCCTGGAGCCGGCGCACCGGCTGACGTGGTGGTCGTAGGCTAGCGGTATGGAGTGGCGGCTGTTTCCCGGAGAGTGGTATCTTGACGCAGGCGCCCTGTTGATTGCGCTGGCGGTGGACCTGCTGCTCCGTGAGCTGCCGAGCTCGGTGCATCCGGTGGTGTGGATGGGGAAGGTGGTGTCGCGCCTCGAGCGCCTGGGGCCGTCTGCACAAGCAAGGTGGAGCGCGCTGGCGTGGGGCGGCTGGATGGCCCTGGCGGTGCCGGCGCTGTTCGGCGGCGTGGCCTGGGTGGCGGCAAACGGGCTCCGAGAACTGGGAACCGTCGCGTATCTCCTTGGAGTGGCGGTGCTTCTGAACACAACGTTCGCAGTCAAGGGACTGGCGCAGGCGGCCAAGGGCGTGCAGGACTCGATGGCCGAAGGAAGCATCGGGGAAGCGAGGGACGGTCTGAGAAGCCTCGTGAGCAGAGACTCCAGCACGCTTTCGCAACCGCAGGCATCGGCGGCGGCTATAGAATCGGTGGCTGAGAACACCACCGACAGCTTCATCGGACCCTGGCTGGCCTTCGCCGTGCTGGGCCTTCCGGGAGCATTCGCGTACAGGGCAATCAACACGCTGGACAGCATGATAGGGTATCGAGGCAGGTACGAATACTTGGGCAAGGCTTCGGCGAGGCTGGATGACCTCATCAACCTGCTGCCGGCTCGGCTGAGCGCAGGATTGATTGTGACTGCAGGTGCGCTGTGCCGGTTGCCAGTGCGGCAGGGATGCCGGTGGGCGCTGTCGGCGAGGAAGCTCACGGCCAGCCCCAACGCCGGCTGGACCATTGGCGCGATGTCCGGGCTGCTGGGAGTCGCGCTGGAGAAGACGGGACATTATCGCATCGGCGACGGCCTTGGCGAGCCGGGCGCGCGGCACATCGGCCTATCGGTGCGGGTGGCGTATGCGGTCGCGGCCGTGGGCCTGCCCATAGGCATCGGTGCGCTCGCGCTGCGTGGGCTGGCGACTGGCTGAGCCTGTTCAATGATGAATAAGCCCGACAACGGCAACAATGCTGCCAGGCCCGTCCACGGCGGATTGAACGTGGCCGAGCTGGAGACGCTGGGACTGAAGCCGGAGGAGGTCATCGACTTCAGCGCCAGCATCAACCCTCTCGGGCCATCGCCCCGCGTACTTGAGGCAGCGCTCAACGTCAACCTCGCGACGTATCCCGACCCCGAGTGCACCAGGCTGCGGGAGGCCATCGGAGCGTCGCTGGGAGTCGGTCCCGAGTGCGTTCTCGCTGGAAACGGTTCGACTGAGCTGATTCACCTGCTGGCGCGAGCCTACCTGGGCCCCGACGACACGGCCATCATCTTCGCCCCGACATTCGGCGAGTACGACGCCGCCTGCCGAATACAGGGCGTCGCACCCGTGTCGCTGTCCCCTCCCAATGCAGAGATTGCCGACAGGCCGTTCCACTGGGACCTGGAAGGGGCCATCGCAACCATATCCACACTGCGCCCTGCTCTCGTGTTTCTGTGCAACCCCAACAATCCGACGGGCGTCTACCTGCGGGAGCACGAAGTACGCAGCATCGCCGAGGCTATGCAGGGCATCGGGCTGCTGGCGCTGGATGAGGCGTATGTTTCATTCGTAGATGAGAGGTGGGACGCAACGCCGCTGCTGTTACAGGGCAACGTTGTGCTGCTGAGGTCGATGACCAAGGACTACGCCCTGACCGGACTGCGGCTCGGCTATATGCTGGCAACTCCAGATACCGTTGAGCGAGTGAGGAGCTACCAGTACAGCTGGAGCGTCAACGCTCCGGCGCAGGCGGCGGGTATTGCCGCCATCCCTGACACGAATCAGGTTGAGCGTGGTCGGGATGTCGTACGGGAAGGCAAAAGGCTCTTGATGGAGACGGCGCAGGGGCTTGGCCTCGATTGCGCTCCCTCCATGGCCAACTTCCTGACAGTGCGGGTGGGCAAAGCCGCCGAGGTGCGGATGCGCCTGCTCACGAAGCACGGGATTTGCGTTCGAGACTGCACGTCATTCGGCCTTCCCGATTACATCCGGGTGGGCGTGCGGACGATGGAAGACAACCGGCGGCTGGCCGCAGCCCTTGCGGACGTTGTCGCCGGGAGAGACTCTGTTGGCTAAGCAGCTGGTCTTCGTGCTGGGCGGCGCTCGTTCCGGGAAAAGCGCCTTCGCCGAGCGGTTGGCGCGCCAAGGCGGGCGAGTGCTGTACGTCGCTACAGCCGAAGCGCTGGACGAGAGTATGGAGCGGCGCATCGCCAACCATCGCCAACAGCGACCGCCGGAGTGGGACACGCTGGAGGAGCCGCTGAAGCTGGATACCGTCCTTCCGTCCGCCCTCCAGGGCTACGACACTTGTCTGCTGGACTGCCTGACACTGTGGGTCAGCAATATGCTGCTCAGCATGCAAGGCGACACCGAGGTTGAGGGGAGAATACTCGAAGCCACCGAGGGATTGCTGGAGGCTTGCGACCGGTCTGCGGCCACCTGGATAGTGGTCAGCAACGAAGTCGGGCTGGGCGTCGTGCCGTCGTCGCGTCTGGGTTCCGTATACCGGGACGCTCTTGGAAGGGTCAACCAGATGGTAGCGGCGAAGGCTGACAAGGTTTATTTCATGGTGGCCGGGCTGGCCCTGGAAATGAAGTCGCTCGGTGCGCTTCCCTACAACAACCCGGAACTTACCCTCGACTGATGCCTGCTTCCAATTCCGTCCGGCGAGCTTCGGCGTCCGCGCCTGGGACCTGCGGTGAACTGGCCCAGGGGATGCTGGACGGAACAATCTGCATGGTCACCTGCCCCATCGACCTGTACAGCAGGGCCACGGTCGAGCTGTCGCCCGGCGACGGCCTTGTCGCCGGGCCAGCCGATTCGCCGAAAGCAAGCCGGGCGGTTACCGCAACGCTGGCATTTATGGGAGAGGCAAACGTGGATGCACGGCTGCTGCTGGACTCGCCCCTGCCGCGAGGGAAGGGCATGGCGAGCAGCACAGCCGACGTTTCTGCGGCGATTGTTGCCACGGCCTCCGCGGCAGGACGCGAACTTTCCCCAACCCAGATTGCCGAGATTGCGCTGAGCATCGAGCCCAGCGACGGGGTGATGTTCCCGGGGATTCACATCTTCGACCACCGGAAAGGGCTGGTGATCAGGGATTTGGGGAAGCCGCCGCCCTTATGGGTGGAGGTTCTCGAATTCGAAGGCACCGTGGATACGCTTGAGTTCAACAGCGTGGACCGGGAGTGCGCGTTGACCCGGCTCGAGCCCGAAATGGGGAAGGCCGTCTCCCTGATTGAGGACGGGATTCGCCGTTGCGACCCCGTTCGCATCGGGCAGGGAGCCACGCTCAGCGCCATCGCCAACCAGCAGGTGCTGCCCAAGCCGCACTTCGATGCCGTCCTGGAATTCTCGAGGAATGTGGGCGCCGTTGGCGTAAACGTCGCTCACAGCGGGACGGTTATCGGGCTGCTCTTTGCGGATGACCGGACACTGGCAGAGAACGCTGCTTCCCTGGCGGGTGAGCACCTTGAAGGACTGGTTTCGGCCAGATGCGTCCGCCTGGTTGGTGGCGGCGTCAGTTCCAGCTAGCTGAAGATTTCAGACAGGGGAAGCAAAAAGCCTGGGAGCAGCTCTTCGTCCGTTATGGTGTCATCGCCGCCGTAGGTTTCCCGTGCGCCGTCGGAGCGATGGACCAATACGCGACGGGGAGACTCAGGGGACGCAGGATATACGAGCCAGACCCTCTGGGAACCGGCCTCGAGATACTCGCCCACCTTCCGCTGCATTTCAGCAGCGGTGTTTGACGGCGACACGACCTCCACGGCAATGTCCGGCGCCCCGGGGACGAAACCGGTCCGCGTGGGGGCTTCCAGAGGCGCCGACCCCAGGCTGAACGAAACGTCAGGCCCGCGAACGGTGTCAGGGTTTTGCCTCAACCTGTAGCCGGTTTCGACCGCCCCTCTGCCCACTCCATAGCTACGTGAGTAGACGTAGAAAGCCCCGCTTATGTTGAATGCGGCGTTCCCGTGCTCTTCATTTACCGGCGCCAATTCGATTACTTCTCCCCCCACAAGTTCATACCGCCCTTCACTCTTGCGGCAAAAGTGATAGAACTCGTCGGCGGTCAGGAGCGTTTTCTGCGTAGACATCTGCGGCTGCTCTTTCGACTGGTTTGCCTGCTGATATTGTAACCCACGGAAGGGTCGGCGCTAGGCACCCTCGTCCCAGCGATGCGGCAGGTCCGCAATGCGGTACATACCCAGCTCCTCGCAGAAGTCCTGGTAGTCCGTGCGGCGGGCGCCTCGCCACCGGAGGCCATCCAGCCCGGCTTCGATGGGAACATCCCGGCGCAGCGTGGCCAACTCCCGGTACAGAACGGCGATGTCGTACTCCCGCGACAGCGTTTCCCTGAGAGTGGCCGCCCCTCGGGCCGCAACGTCCCACTGCTCATCCAAGGGAATTGACTCCAAATGGCCATACCGCGACAGGACAGCAGCGGAACCCTTGGCGCCCCAACGCGGCAGGCCGGGAATTCCGTCCGCGCTGTCTCCAGTTAACGCCAGCAGGTCCGGGATGGAGGACGGCGACACCCCAAACTTGGCGATAACGCCCTCCTCGTCGATTGTGTCTCCCTTGCGCCGGTCAAGGCAAACGATTCGCTCACCTTCAACCAACTGGGTAAGGTCCTTGTCGGGAGAGCAAATGATGATGCGGTCGACGGTCTGTTCCTGCCGAAGCTGTTCCGTCGCGGCGGCAATGGCGTCGTCTGCCTCGAATTCGATCATGGGCCACACGCGAATGCCGAGGGCAGCAACGGCCCGCTCGGCCAACGGGAACTGCGACAGCAGCTCCTCGGGTGTGCTTTCGCCGGTCTTGTACCCGGGGAACAGTTCGTTGCGGAACGATGGAATAACGCTGTCAAACGCGCACCCGATGTGCGTCACCTCGTTGTCTCGCATCAGGCGCAGCAGGCTCTGGACCAACCCGCGCACCGCGCCGACAGGCTGGCCGGTTGGAGACTCCAGCGGCGGCATGGCGAAATGCGCACGAAAGAGCTCGTAAGTCCCGTCTATCAAGTAGATTTCCACGTCGTTCCGCCTCAGTCGGTAGGTGGGTTCTTTAGCAGTCCCGACACATCACGCCTGTTCAGGACTCGGCAACAATAGCACAGGGACGGGTGCAGAACCCGCCCCTGCTGTACCGGTCGGCTACTCGATAAAGTAGACGAATCTGTAGCGTGGTATCACCAGGGAGGAAATAGGGAATCCCTTGACGTAGGGCTTGATCAGGTAGTGTTCTCCTGCCGAGTGATACAGGGGGATCCAGGGAGCACCGTCCAGGATCATCTGCTCCGCTTCGTTGTAAAGCCCGAAACGGACCTCGCGGTCCTGCTCCACGCGGGCAACTTCCAGCAGGGCGTCAAGCTCCGGGTCGCTGTAATGGGTGTGATTGTTGCTGCTTTCACTGTGGAACAGGACGTCTAGGAAATTCTCCGGGTCGGCGTAATCTGCCACCCATCCCAGCCCGCCGAATATCTGGAACCGTCTTTCGCGGAGGTCCTGCAGGAAGGTGGCCCATTCGGTCTGCAGGATGTCCATCTGAATACCGAGCTGTTCCTCCCAGGTCGCCAGGATGATTTCGGTAACAGGTCCGGGGCTGGAACCGAAAGAACCGGGGACCGTTATGGTTATGGCGGGCCAGGTACTGGGATCGTCGCCGTACGTCGACTGGGCCAGGAGTTGACGGGCCAAGTCGGGGTCGTATCCGTATCCATCCAGGTCCGGATCGAATCCCGGAAAGCCCGGCGGGAGTATGCCCTTGGCGGGAACGGCGGAGTCTTCCAGCAGTACCTCGGCTATCGTCTCCCGGTCCACGGCGTAGTTGAGAGCCCGCCGCACCAGGGGGTCGTCGAAGGGCGCCTCCTTGGAGTTCATGCCAATGTAGGAGGTGTCGAACTCGGGCGGGCCCTGGTGCAACTGGTCATGCAAGGGATCGCTTGGATCGTGAAATCGCTCCAGGGCCGCGATTCCCACCCGTCCCAGGTGCAGTTCGTCGTTCTCGTACATCAGCATGCCGTCGCCGCCAGCTATGTTGAACTCCACCGCGTCAAGCTTGGCCGCGCCCAGGTGATAGCCGTCGAATCGCTCGAGGCGCATGAAGACGCCCGGGTCGTATTCGGCCAGCTTGAAGGGCCCGGTGCCGTTGGGAGACCTGATCCAGTCTCTCCCGATTTCCACATTCTCCTGGTCCAGAACGAAGGTGGTGGGATAGGAAAGCTTGGATATGAAATACGCCTTGGGCGCGTCAATCTCGATGCGAAGCGTCTCTTCGTCGATGACGCTGATGCCCGAAATGCTTCCCGCCTCTCCGTTCAGCTTGTCCGTCACGCCAACGATGTCGCCGAGGAAGGTGTCCACGCCCGGGGACTCGGTCTCCGGCTCCGAGGCCCGCTCCAGGGACCACTGGAAGTCCGTGGCGGTAACGCGGCGCCCGTCATGGAAGGAGGCCGCGGGATTCAGCCGGAAGGTGTATCCCATACCGTCCGGATCAACCGTCCAGTCCCGGGCTATATCCGGTGCCAGCACCAGGTCGGGGTCGATGGTGAGCAGGCCTCCGAAGACCTCCAGTACGTAGCGCGACGACGTGACGTCACCGGTCTGGTGCGGGTCGAGGGTGGGCGGGTCGCCGCCGAGCAACTTCAGCACGCCGCCGTCGATGGGGATCCCCCTCAACTCCTGCTGGACGTTGCCGCCATGCTGCGTCTCGGTGGGCTCGGCCGTTGGGACGCTCGTTGCAACGGGGACGGGGGTCGCAGTGGGCAGAGGAACAGTAGCCGTTGGCGGCGGCGCCAGGAGTGCCGGCGTTGCCGTCGGGTCTTCGGGGTCGCAGGCGACGAAAGCGCCGATCATCAGCAACGCCGCCGCCAGTATCAGGACAATCCTCATTGACTTACCTCCGCTGACAATGGTTTATAAATTCGACGATTGCCTTGGCACCTCAGGCTCATTGGAATGGCGCTGCCATCCGGTGCCTCATCCCGGTCCACTGAACGTGTGCAACCGGTGAATATTCAGACAACCCCAGGTCCTCGGCTCAATTACAGGCTCATACCTCGCACCTCGATACACCGCCCGACAGAATATCAAGACAGCAGCCCAGTTGTCACTCAGGCAGTCTCAGAATGTTGCGCTATAATCACCGCGACCGCCGGTGCCCAGGAAATTCCGGTCCCTTGGACCAGATTCAGGAGATGCCATCGTGAAAGAAATATTGCTGGACTACTCAAAGCAGTGCGGCGATGAGCCGGAAAAGGGCCACAACCGCTGGCATCCCGACATCCCGCCCGCCGTTCGCGCCGACGAGGGTGAAGAAGTTGTGATGCAGACCCGCAACGCCTTCGATGGACAGATTACGCCACAGACCCAGCCACCGGATTTATTGGCAACAGATCTCGGCTTGGTTCATCCTCTGACCGGTCCCGTCTACGTGAACGGCGCGGAACCGGGAGACCTGCTCGAAGTCAACATCCTGAGCATCGAGCCCGCCTCGTGGGGATTCACCAGCATCCTGCCAGGATTCGGGTTCCTGCGTGATCTGTACCTCGAACCCTACATCGTCCACTGGCGGATGAGCGACGGGTTCGCCACGTCGGAGCAGCTTCCGGGTGTAAGGGTGCCCGAGGCCTCGTTCATGGGCACCATCGGCGTGGCGCCGTCCCGAGCCCTGCGGCAGGAGATACTGCTGCGGGAGGACGAACTGCTGCGTCGGGGCGGCATGGTCGTGGGTCCGACCCCCGGCGGGGCCGTTCCCGCGCAGGAGCCGTTTGCGTCCGAGGGCCTGCGCACCATCCCGCCGCGGGAACACGGCGGCAACGTCGACATCAAGCAACTCACCGCCGGAACGCGCCTGATGTTGCCGGTGTTCACCGAGGGAGCGCTGTTCTCGGCGGGCGACGCGCATTATGCGCAGGGCGACTCCGAGTGCTGCGGCACGGCCATCGAAATGGACTGCACGCTGCACGTCAGCTTCCGGGTGCGCAAGGGCGAGGCTGCCAGCCGTCGCATCAACTTCCCTTACTTCGAGCGAGACGACTACTTCACCAGTCCAGAGATGGCCGCCCCACGCCGCTTCATCGCCTCCACGGGAATGTGCATCGCCGACGGGGTGAACGAGTCCGAGAACGGGACGCTGGCATCGCGGCAGGCGCTGCTCAACATGATTCACCTGCTCATGGAGCGCGGCTGGAGCCGGGAGCAGGCGTATTGCATTTGCAGCGTGGCCGTGGACCTCAAGGTCAGCGAGGTCGTGGACGTCCCCAACTTCGTGGTCTCGGCCTTCCTGCCGCTGGACATTTTCGAAAGCTGAAGGAACCGGTATTCGCCTCATCCTGGAGCAGATGCCGAAAATCGTAAGGCATTGGGCACAGTCGCATGCACCCTGAGGGGGCGGGATTCACACCCGCCCCCTGTCTTTCGTCAATCCGGACTTATTTGGATCGCACCACCAAATTCGGAACGCCGGAGGCGACGGGACAGCGTTCCAATTTAGGTGGCTTTTCTCGACCCTGCTCTTAAATTCTCGCAGGCGAGGACCAAGTCCCGCCTCATTCCTGGCCTCACCACCTGACCCGTAAAGATGCCCTGCTGAATTCTCCCTCTTGCCTCGAGGCATCATCTAGCGTACAATTGTTCTGATGAAAGAAGCCATGAACCACACGATTTGGCCTGTCTCAACTAAGGACCGAAATGAGCGGGTTTTGTTACACAACGTTACAAAATGTTACACCGTCACGCGAGAGCCTCCAGATGAGACAACGAGACTGGTCTCTCCCGCATGACATCTCCCCCTTGCCTTGGAGCTCTGTTATTCGTTCAATTGTTCTGTCAATCAACTCCCGGAACTGCCATGTTGTCTTGTATCAATTACAGGCCAACTTGATACTGACTTTACAAAACTGTACACAACTTTACACGCCTACGCGAGAGCGACACCGCCCATCCATCTTGGCCGTGGCACTCCTTGTCATGGCACTCCAGGTCATAGCATTGAGGCTCCCCGGCGAATCCTTCCCAATCAGGAGGCACTGCCCGCAACAAATTTCAGGTGGAGCCTATTCAACCCTCACTTAATTCAGGTAGAGGGTGAGGGTATCAATGGCCGACGAATTGTGGATGACCAGACTGCCTGATTCGTATCTCTGACCGGCCCACCGCCAATCTATCCGCCCTGTAGGCCGTAAGGTATACTTGCCGCAGTTTGATATTGTGCATCCGCTACTGAAAGGAGCTTGTTCATGCAGTTTGGACTCTTGTATGAAATGCAGCGTCCCTATGACGAAGAAATTGACTGGAACTCGCTTTACAAGGAAACGCTGGAGCAGTGTGAGTTGGCCGACCAGGTGGGTTTCGACAACCTCTGGTTTGTTGAGCATCACTTCCTGTATGGCTTTTCCGGCTCGCCCTGTCCCGAGGTGATGTTCGGAGCCCTGTCCCAGCGCACCAAGAACATCCGCATCGGTTTCGGCGTGTCCATCCTGCCCAATCACCACCCAGTGCGCATCGCCGAGCGGGCCGCCATGGTGGACCAGTTGACCAACGGGCGGGTCGAATTCGGCACCGGCCGCTCCAACGCCTACGAGCAGTTGGGCCAGGGCATCGACCCCCGCGAGACTCGCGACCGCTGGGACGAGGCCATCAACATGATCCCTCAGATCTGGCAGACCAGCGGAGAGTTCTCCTGGGAAGGCAACTTCTGGAACGTGCCCCCCCGCCGCGTACTCCCCCAGCCCTTCCAGAAGCCACACCCGAGGATGTACCTGGCCTGCACCCAGACCGAGAGCTTCCGTCTCGCCGCCCAGAAAGGCATAGGCGTGCTGTCGTCGGCCTCCTACGCCGTCGACGTGCTGGCCGAGCACGTCAAGGTGTACCGCGACGCCATCAAGGACGCCGATCCTGTGGGTGCCGAGATCAACGACTTCTGGGGCAACAACGTGCACTCCTTCTGCGCGAAGGACGACCAGGCAGCCAAGGAGCTGTGCGCCGAGTCGATGAAGACCTTCTTCGGCCCCGACAAGCCCTACATCGCCGGCCGCATCAACGCCTACGAAGAACTGCTGGAGGCGTGGGGCGGCGTCCCTGAGCATCTGAAGGCCGACTTCGGTCGCTGGCTTCGCCAGTCCGATGAGGAGCACCAGGCCCAGGCCGCCGAGGCCGGCATATCGCTGGACAGCGGACCCGGCGCGGCCCGTGCCGCCGTGGCCCAGCTCGACGCCAACCTCCTCGCCGACCGCGGCGTCATCATCGCGGGCAATCCCGAAAGCTGCATCAACACCATCAAGACCTACGAGGACATCGGCGTAGACCAGGTCATGCTCATCATGCAGACCGAGACCATTCCCCACGACAAGGTGATGGAATCCATCGAGCTCTACGGCAAGGAAGTCATCCCCGCCTTCCGCAACGGCGGCAACGGCAAGTAAGCCAGAGCGAACCTACCCCGGAGCGAACCTTCCAATGAGAACGCCGGGGCGGCACTGAACCCCGGCGTTTGCTTTAATTTAGTGAAAAACCTTCCCTTGGTGATCCGGGGATGAAGCCAGGTATGGTGCGAATGTGGGCACTTTCCGCGTGAATCTCAGTGTGGGCAACCTGTTCAACGATGCCAGCACAAGCGTTGAGGCATTGGTTGACACAGGAGCAACTCATTCAATGATTCCCGGCAGCCTGTTGCAGGAGTTGGGGATCGAACCCGTGGAAACGAGGGTATCCCGAATCGCCGACGGCAGCAGATTGGAGCTGCAAACCGCCTGGGCCAGGTTCTCCGCCGAAGGTCGCAACGCTGTTGCCCGCGTGTCCTTCGGCCCAGAGGGAACATACCTGCTGGGAGCGACCACACTGGAAGATATGGGGTTGGCAGTCGACCCTGTGGACCAGCGCCTGATCGTGCAGGATGACCTGCTCATGTGACCAGTCTTAATGCTCTATGGAGCGGGGGCGCACAGCAGTGCGCTCCCGTTCGGTCTCATACGATACCCGGGATTTGGGCTGGCTACCCGCCCTTGGCTCCAGCGATGTCGCGGCGCATGAACAGGGCCATGGCTGCCGCCCCCAGGACCACGGCGTACGCGGTCACCATGATGGCTCCGTGGGCCATATCCGAGATACCGCCGAAGGTGGCGATATCGGAACCTGGACCGCCCTCGTTGCCTTGCACTGCCTGCCAGGCGCCGACGCTGGGGCCGAGCATATAGGCAAATACCTGGTCAGACCAACTGAAGTTGGACAGAATGGGGATGAGTATTACCGTCTCGGCAATGTAGTAGCCCAGAGACAGACCAATGCCGACCCCGTTCGATGTGGTCAGCACCACCAGGAACAGCGCAAGAGCTATGTAGGGCACAAAGCCGTATATCATCCTGCCAAACAGTGCCAGGAGGTCCAGCCACGAAATGGCCCCGTATCCCTCCGTCTGCGGGTCGGCGGTGAGGACAGCCTCGGCGATGAAGCCGCTGATCATCACCGTGATGGACAGGATGACCAGGATCGCTATGGTCACCAAAACCACCACGGCGACCTTGGAGGCGAGGAACTGCCAGCGTCCCGCCCCCTTGCTAAGCACGGGCCTCAGGGTGCCCCAACCGTACTCGCCGCCCATCACCGCTGCCGCCAGAATTACGGCAACGAAAGGACCGAAGAAGGCCGAGAATCCAAGACCGTTGGCGATGTTCTCGGACGGCGACTGGTAGGACACATCATCGCCGAGGGTAGCAACTAGCCAGAACAGGAGCTGAACTATCACCAGGACGAAGCCCAGCACTATCCACGGCACCCAGCGTCGACGCAGCTTGAACCACTCCCAGCGGGTGAGTTGCGCTACCTGCATCGCCATCACGCCACCTCGCTTCGCGCGGTCGCTTCGTCGGTAACGTCGAGGAAGTATTGCTCAAGGGACATCTGCGCCGAGGTCATTTCCGAAACGTACACCTCATTGCGACTGAGGGCGGCAGTAATCTCCCACGATCGGGAGGCGTCTACACTTGCCACCAGGTATCCATTGTCGGCGTTGACGCTTTCCACCCAGGCAAGAGCGTTCAGGATTTCCCAGGCCTTGCGGTCGTCGGTGGTGCGGAGGCGGACCTGCGGCTGTCCACGCTCCTGGAGCAGTTCGGCCACGTCGCCCTGGGCGATCAGGCTCCCGTGGGACAGGATTGCCACGCTATCGCAGACCTGCTCCACCTCGTTCAGCAGGTGGCTGGAGAGAATGACGGTGCGGTTGTCGCTGGCCAGGCTGCGAATAAGCTCGCGAACCTCGGCCATGCCCGCCGGGTCCATGCCATTGGTTGGTTCATCCAACACCAGCAGTTCAGGGTCGCCCAGGAGCGTGTAGGCCAGCCCCAGGCGCTGCTTCATACCCAGCGAGTAGGTCTGGAACTTGTCGCCACCGCGTCCGCCCAGGCCGACCTGTTCCAGCAGGGAGTCCAGTTCGGCAGAGTCGCCACGTCCGGAGATGCCCTGGAAGTAGGCCAGGTTGTTGCGTCCGGACATGTATGGATAGAAGCTGGGCGTCTCGATGAGAGCGCCAATGCGGTGCAGTTGCTGGTCGAGCCCTCCGCCTTCAGGCGATTGGCCAAACAGGGTGAAGCTGCCAGCGGTGGGGCGAACCAGACCGAGCAGCATGCTCATCAAAGTGGTCTTGCCCGAACCGTTGGGGCCCAGCAGTCCGAAAATACGGCCACGCGGAACATTCAGCGACAAACCGTCGACTGCCAGCACGCTGCCGTACCGCTTGGTCAGCTCCTCGGTCTGGATAACGAGGTCTTCCATTCTGTCCTCTCTTACGTATCCAGCATACGGTCTTGCCGGATTCCGTACAAGGCGGGGCGATCGCGGGTCGTGGCACCATTAACGAGCTTTGCAAACCGTCGCATAAGAACCAATTCCTTGTTGGTGTGGCTAATTCTCATCCGTATGAATGGTACGGATGGAGGCACATCGAGTGATTCACTCATGCTTTGCCGTCGCATCATTCCGACGGCCAGGTGAGGGCCTTTTCCAGGTTGGCCAGATACCCTGCAAAGGCCTCGCGCCCCGAATCCGTAGCCTGAATCCATGTACGTGGCTTGGAGTCCACGAATTCCTTGGTCATAGCGAGATAGCCTGCACCTTCCAGCTTTCGCAAGTGAGTCGTCAGGTTTCCGCCGGTCAGGCCGAGTGTACGCTGGATGAAGCCGTAGGCGAGCCGGCCGCCCTCAGCCTGCGCGACCAGCATGGTCATCATTCGCAGCCGGGTGGGCTGATGAATGATTTCATTCAGGAAGATATCCTCTTCCGTCAAGGCAGTCCGCTCCTGTGAATCCACGCAGCGGCAAACACCATTACGACCAGCATGCCTGCGCCTGTACACAACGCGGCGAAGTCTCCCGCGAGGTAGGCCGGGATGTAGAATGCTACTGCCATGCCAACGCCGACCACGGCGAGTGCCGGGCGGTGCATTATGCCGAACAGCACGTACCCGAGACACACGATGCCGATGGCGACATAGGGTACTTTCCCCGCCCCGTCCGCAGCCCATAGTCCAGCGGCTCCGGGGATAAGAATGGCCGCCGCAACTACGGCCATCCAGAAGGCAAACACTCTCAGCCCAGCACTGCGCGCTATTTCGGGGTCGGCGTTGCGCGAGCCCTCACGGTGGCCGATATATGAGCTGCCGATCATTCCGATGGTACCCAGAACACCCCACATCGGACCGGGGTACCAGGGATAACTTTCCTCGAAACCCGGAGCAATCTGCCCAACTGCGAACCGGGTGAAGAAGTGGGCCGAAACGATGGCGCCCCATAGCAGGAGTATGTATGCCGTCCCGGCAAGATATAGAGAACTCTGGGCTTGAGCCAGAGTGGCGTGTATTGTGCGCCACCCCTCTTCGGGAGTGATATCAGGTCTCCCGCCTTCCACTCGTTGCATCGTGGCCTCCTGGATAGACATCCTGAATGGAAATCACTGTATCACAAAGTTATTTGTATTACAAACTCTTTGCGCGATATCAATTCCCTTTGAGTCCGATGCCCCTATTGCGCTCGAGGTGCGTTGAAAAAGGCAGGACGCAACTTATAATGCCCCTGTAGATTCAGGCGAACCATTCAGGAGGCAGCGATGCAACTGGGAGCCATCTTTCCGCAGACAGAGATCGGGGCCGACCCGGCCGGAGTGCGCGATTTCGCGCAGGCCGCCGAGGACCTGGGATATGAGCACCTGCTGGTGTTCGACCACGTGCTGGGCGCCGACGCCAGCAAGCGCGAGTCGTGGGAGCGTCCCTACAGTTCGGTGGACATGTTCCATGAGCCCTTCGTGCTGTTCGGCTACCTGGGGGCCATCACACAGAAGCTGGAATTCGTAACCGGTGTGCTGATACTGGGCCAGCGCCAGACGGCACTGGTGGCCAAGCAGGCCGCCGAGGTGGACGTGCTCACCGGCGGGCGCCTACGGCTCGGCATCGGCGTGGGCTGGAACGACGTCGAGTACGAAGGCCTGAACGAAGACTTCAGCAACCGGGGCCGCCGCTCCGCCGAGCAGATCGAAGTCATGCGCATGCTGTGGACCCAGGAAGTCGTCGACTTCCACGGTCGGTACCACAACATCACTCACGCCGGCATCAACCCCCGGCCGGCGAAGTCGATCCCGGTCTGGTTCGGCGGCGGCGCTCCCCAGGTGGTGCGGCGGATCGGGCGCATGGGAGACGGCTGGTTCCCGCAGTTCCAGCCGGACGGCGAGGGCGCCGAGCGAATCGCCGAGATGCGGCAGATTGCGGTCAACGCCGGGCGGAACCCGGACGACATCGGCATCGAAGGTCGGATCGGCGTCGGCACCGACGCACAGGACGACTGGGGCAAGCTGGCCGAGGCCTGGTCCAGCGTGGGTGCCACCCACCTGTCGGTCAACACCATGCGCGCCGGGCTCAAGGGGCCCGACCAGCACATCGAGGCGATACGGCGGTTCAAGGAGACGGTTTCGGGTTAGGAGCCGGATCCACGGCTAAATCGGAGGTACTATAGGGCGCGACCTGGCAACTCGCGCCCTATAGCATTCCCGCAAAATGGGTCATGACAAGGGCAGGGCGCTGCTGCTCTTTCCGCCGCCGATGGCGATCACTCCGGTGGCGTTGAACCCCGCGATGGCCACGACGCCCACGGCGTTTACTCCGCCGATGGCGACCAATCCCATGGCATTGACGCCGCCGATGGCGACGAGGCCCATGGAGTTTATGGGGCCGAAGGACACCAGGCCCATGGCGTTGAGCAGGCTGAGGGCGGCGATTCCAAAGGAGTTCCAAACCCCGGCCGCAACGATACCGATGGCGTTCTGGCCGACAGCAATAATGCCGACATCGGCCCATCCGAGGACGGGGAGCCTGTGGGAACTGGTATCACCCTGCGCCATGACGTTCCTTCTGCGCGGACAGTCCACGTTTCAGCTATGCTTTGAAGAGGCTGACAACGCGGTCTAGGATGCGGTTGCCGACCTCATACTTGGTGAGGAGCGGGAGTTCTTCGACGTTGAGGTCGCGGTCTATGAGGGTGACGCGGTTGGTGTCGGTGCCGAAGCCGCTGCCCTCGCTGGTGATGTCGTTGGCCGCAATGAGGTCCAGCGACTTGGACGTGACCTTGGCGGCGGCGTTGGCGACGAGATTTTCGCTCTCGGCGGCAAAGCCCACGCGAACGAAGTCGCCCTGGGCCGTCGCAAGGATGTCCACTGTTTTGGCCAAGGCGATTGAGAGGTCGTCGTCGGACTTCTTGATTTTCTGGTCGGCGGCAAACAGAGGGCGGTAGTCGGCAACAGCGGCGGCCATGATGAGGGCGTCGGCGTCACCGGTGCGGGCAAGGACGGCGTCGCACATCTGCTGGGCGGTGCTTACGGGAACCACTTCGACGAGAGACGGGGCGGGCAAGCCCTTTGCGGCAGAGACGAGCACCACGCTTGCGCCACGGTCGCGGGCGGCTTCGGCGACGGCGTAGCCCATCTTGCCGGAGGAGTGGTTGGTGATGACGCGGACGGGGTCGATGGGCTCGGCGGTGCCACCGGCGCTGACGACGATGGTGCGGCCCTTGAGGTCGCCTTCGCGGCCGAGGGTGTAGGCGATGTAGCCGAGCAGCTCCGGGGTTTCCAGCAGGCGGCCCCAGCCCGTGAGGCCCGATGCAAGGCGGCCCTGGGCTGGACCGGCGATGACAGCTCCGCGCTGGCGCAGTCGCTGGATATTCTCCTGGGTCGCCGGGTGCTCGTACATATCGGCGTCCATCGCCGGTGCGACCATCAGCGGCGCTTTCGACGCCACGGCAGTCGTGGTCAAGGGGTCGTCGGCCATGCCCATGGCGAGCTTGGCGATGGTGTGGACGGTGGCGGGCGCGACGACGATGACGTCGGCCTGACGGGCCAGTTCCACGTGTTCGACGGCGTACTCGGAGTCGGCGTCAAAGGCGTCAGTCACGACCGGGCGGTGGGTCAGGCTGCGGAAGGCCAGCGGGGTCACGAACTGGGTGGCGCCGTGGGTCATGATGGTGTCGACCAGAGCACCGGCCTGGGTGAGCTTGCTAGCTAGGTCGAGGGCCTTGTAGCAGGCGATGCTGCCGGTGACGCCGAGTACGACGCGCTTGCTGCTTAACACACTGCCACCCCCGTCCAATCAGTCCGGGTTCTGGTTCAGGCGATAGATGTGGCGGAGGCCGATGAGGGTGAGGTTGGGGTTGATGTGGTCGAAGATGCCGGTCTCGCGGGAGATTACGTCGGCCAAGCCGCCGGTAGCCACCACGGTGGCGAAGCCGCCCAACTCGTCCTTGATGCGACCAACGAGTCCCTTGACGAGCTCGGCATAGCCCAGCACCAGTCCGGCCTGGAGGGCGGACGTGGTGTTCTGGCCGATGGCCGAGGGAGGCGGCGTGAGTTCGATACGACGGAGCTGGGAGGTGTTGAGGAACAAGGCCTCGGCGGCGACACTGATGCCGGGAGCGATTGCGCCACCGAGGTACACACCCTCGGCAGATATCACGTCGAATACGGTGGCGGTGCCGAAGTCGACGATGATGGTTGGGAAGCCGTAGAGTTCCTTGGCGGCTACGGCGTCGGCGATGCGGTCAGCGCCAACGTCGCGGGGGTTGTCGTAGGCGATCTGAAGCCCGGTCCGTATCGCACCGGTGACCGTTAGGGGCTGAACGCCGAAGTAGTTTGAGACGACCTCCTCGAACACCCCGGTAAGGGGCGGGACCACGCTGCACATGGAGACCTCGGTGATGTCCTCCCGGCGAATCCCATTCACCTGCAGGAGGCTTGTCAGCAGGAGGCCATACTCGTCGGGCGAGCGGCGGGAGTCGGTGGCGACCCGCATGGTGGACGCCAAGGCGGACTCGCTGAACACGCCGATGGTGACCATGGTGTTGCCTATATCGAGGGCGAGGAGCATAGGACCTTCCCGCAAGTAGTGCCGTACAGCCAGATTATACGGCAGGGCGGGAAAAGGCGGCAATAAAGCGGGCGGAAGGGGCCGCACAGGGGTCAGTTCACCACTGTGGGAGACGAATTAAGCGCCGAGTATGCCGGTGATTAATTCAACGCAGAGGGCGCAGAGGGGGCCAGGGGGCGCAGAGGTTTTGGGGGCTTTGAACCGCCGTGGACGCCGGAGATTCATTCAACTCAGAGACGACGAAGGGCCAAGAAAGCGAGGATACATTCGGGATTGGGTTCTAAATGCCCCGGTTTCCGCGATGAGAGGCGGCCTGGCAAACAGGTCTGGCTTCGGCGCGGTCGGGGTCCCACCGGCGGCGTATTTTCGTCGTGAACGACGGGCGCATACCACTGACAGGACGAGGGCATACCGAGGCTGAAGGCGGGCTCTGGCTCACCTCCTTATCTGGGCCCGGGACATGAGGCATCTCCTGAAGGGCGGGTCAGCCCATAAATTTTAAGTTTCCGCTCAAACCCGATCATTTCCGCTCATCGCAGCTTTGCAGCGGCGGCAGGCGTGGCGGTGATACGAGGGGATTTCGCCCTGTTTGAGTGAGGTTTTTCATGATGACCGGACCGCCAGGATGGGGTATTGACCGCTGGGATTTAGACTTCGAGACGGCGATGACTTCCGCGAGAAGATTTCCTGTTTCCACGAGGGTGTGTGACAATTGCCCATTTCTTCCAAAGTGCAAGTCAAAGCGACAATCCATCTATCCTGCGGGAACTATCCATCATTCCTGCGGGAGCAAAGGAACTTCCTCACCCAAATCCTCTTCCAAAGGGAGAGGGAATTTGCCACACATTCACTTGGGCGCACTAATGTTCTTAAGTAATGTTACACACGGCCTGCAGGAGAACGCAAGGGGCAAGTGTCATCATTTCAGGAGTGGGGTAGAGGGTTATTGCCTGAACTGTGGTTCGATTGATTTCGGGATTTCTGAGACGGGAACCCCATCCTGCGTGTCCATAAAACCTGCAAATGCTGATTCAGACAGAATTAAAGGGAGAACCTAACCTGCTATCGTTTAGCGTGGCTGGCGGGGGCAAAGGCTACCCAAGAAGTTATGGGTTATAATCAGCGATGCAATTGGAACATTCTGAACAAGGGTGAGTACTGGCGGGAATGAGTAGCAAGTTTCTGGAACGGCTGGACGAGATTCGCGAGGGGGCACCCGTGCCGTTAGGGTTCGGTACTTCCCGCGGCGCAAGAACGCCGGGTATGGCGCTCATCGTATCTGCGGGAGGAATGGACGGGGCGGCGGCGGCGAGCGGACTGGCCCCGGACGCAATCATCGTATCCGGCTCGGCCGCGGTCGATGCCGGCGATATCGGAGAGGCAGCGGGTAGCGTGCGCTGGGGAGCGCGGGCAGCGGCGCTGTCGGTCGAATCGGCAGCGGCATGGCGCGAAGCCGGAGCTGACCCCATTGTCTTTTCGCTGGGCGACACGGCGTTGGGGGCGGTTACATCCAAGGACGTCGCGAGGGTTCTCGCGGTGGACACCGGTCTACCGCCGGAAGAGCTGCGGGACATCAATCCTCTTCCGGTGGACGCAGTGCTGGTGACCTTACCGGGAGATCCGTCGAGCTGGACATTGCAGGACCTGGCTGGCATAGCGCGGGTCAGCGGCCGGGTGGGTAAGCACCTGCTGCTCGAAGTGTCCGGAGCGCCCGACGGAGATACGCTGGAAGCCCTGCGCAACGCCGGGGTGAGCGGACTGGTAATAGACGTGTCCGCCGGAGCGGATACTATCAGCGGGTTGAAGGACGCGCTGCAGAGCATGCCGAGGCCCGGGTCTGACCGCCGCAGCCGCTCCAGCGCTATATTGCCCGGTTCGGTCTACACCGCCCGAAGACCCGCGCCCGCCGAAGACGACCCGGACGACGACGATTAACGAGAGGGGCCATGACCGAAGATCACCGCCCGGAGAGCGACCCGGAAGGCGGGCAGCATGAGCACGTGCACGAAATGCACGAGCATTACGGTGTGCTCCCATCGGACGGCGTGGAGGACCTGACCGACAAGCTGACCGGCTATATGTACGAGATCGAGCACGGCGGGCTGTCGGACATCATGGGGCAGGTGCTGGACGACTTCGCGGAGCAATCGGGCGGTATGCCGGAGGACCTGAAGTCCCGGGACGCGTTCGAGCAGGTTTCCCGCAGCCAACTGGCGGTCACGCTGGCGTACCAGCTGGGGCGGCTGGAAGGACGATCACCGCAACTGGTGGAAAACCTGGTGGCGCGCGCCATCGCGTCGTACGGGTTTTTGCCGGTGGACGAGTCGGAGGAGATCACCGACGCCGACATGGAGAATCCCAAGGTGCAGGTGTATCCACGGGTGCGCCGAATGACGTACGTGGAGCCGCAGATTCTCCAGATTCGGGGGCTGGACGATGCGCCCGCAGACGGCGACGGTGGCGCGTCACCGGAATGAACTGCGCCGATTAACGGGGAAACGCCGCTGAATCGGCAGTTCGTATTGTATCGCCAACGACCGGGAACGGCTTCAGCGACTGGGGACGACACTAACGACGGGGGATGACCGATGACCACCACCTCACCCGCGTATGACCTGTTGCTCACGGGCGGCACGCTGCTGGACCCGGGGCAGGGGATACATGACCGCCGCGACGTCGCCTTCAAGGATGGCGTGGTGGCCGCAGTAGCCGAGCGCATAGACGCAGCGCAGGCCACCGCGACCGTGGACGTTTCAGGGAAACTGGTGACGCCGGGCCTTATCGACCTGCACGGCCACTTCTATCACGGGGGCAATCCGACGTCGGTCAACCCCGACGAAATCTGCCTGTCTTCCGGAACGACGACGGGCGTTGACGCGGGGAGCGCCGGATTTCTGAACTACCAGGCCATGCGCGACTACGTGTTTCCGGCGCACCGGACGCGTCTAATCGCGTTCCTGCACGTGGGAGCGGTCGGGCTGGCGGTCAATCGTGTGCTGGGCGGCGGCCTGCACGACATGCGGGTGATTGACGTTGAGGAGACGGCGGAGCATATCAATCGGAACCCGGGTTTCTGCTTCGGGGTGAAGGTGCGGATGCACGTCAATGCCGTGGCATACTGGAACGCGCACGAGGCAATGAGGGCGGCGCGAGAGGTGGCCGACAAGTCGGGGACGCGGCTGATGGTTCACGTCAGCGGCACGCCGATACCGCTGCCGGACGTGCTGGAGTTCCTAGGCCCCGGCGACATTTCCACCCACGCGTTCAACGGCCACCCGGAGCACATGCTGGACCGGAACATGAAGATACGCCCGGAGGTCAAGGCGGCGGTGGACCGGGGCGTCATCATGGACCTGGCGCATGCGGGCGTACACTGCGACGTGGAAGTGACGCGGGCAGCGCTGGAGCAGGGGCTGGCGCCGCACACCATCAGCACCGACATCCACGTGCCGCCGCCGGAACGGACCGTCTACCTGATGAACGACCTGGTCAGCAAGATGCACGCAATGGGGATGCCGCTGACCGACGCCATCGCGGCGTCGACCAGTACGCCGGCGAAGGTGCTGGGGCTGCAGGACACCATCGGCTCGCTGGCGCCAGGGATGTGCGGAGACGCCGCCGTGTTCGACGAACGAGAAGGGCACTTCGTGTGGATGGACTCGGAAGGGCACCTGCAACGGGGGTCGGTGCGCCTGGACACCTACGCCACGGTGCGGGCAGGGCAGATGGCGTGGCTGGAAGGGCAGCTGGTGGAAATGGGGAACTGCTAGGGGCGGTTCCGGTCGCTGCCCATCGCGATGCCGCACCGGGTACTGCGAGCGGGGGCGCAGGGCGAGCCCCCGGCTAGCGCGGGTTGGGCGCGGCGGTGAGCTTGACGGACGGGTGGCCGTCGAGGTGGAAGGAGAATTCCACCGCATCACCCTCGGGGAACAGGGCACGTTCGGAAGCCACCATGATCATCGGCGCGAACAGGTAGGGGTACTCGCGGCCCTGGGGTTGCAGGTCGAGTTCGACGTAGACGTCGGCACGGTTGCCGTAGACCGTCAGATCGGCCACGGAAAGGGGATCGCCGCGAGCGGGACGCCAGACGTAGTAGGCGGCCAGCAGGACCGAGGTGTCGAAATCAATCCGCCCCAGTGAAGTCTGGTTGCCGTAGCTCCTCTTGCTGATGAACTCGCTCTCGAAGTCGTCCAGATCTTCCTGGCTGGTCAGTACATAGGCGCGGAACTCCGTGGCGAACGGGCCGGCTTCCTCCCAGTCCAGAGGTGAAATCCAGCCGCTGTTGACGTAGCGGAACAAGGGCAGGTTGGGGTTCGAGGCGTAGGGAGACTGGCTGCCTTCGCCCCACTCAAGGAGCACGGCTATTCCCGCTGAGAGTAGCAGCACGGCTAACACCAAGCGTAGGGACGGCAGAGCCGAACGGGAAGCCAGGAGGACCTGGGGGAACTGTCGGTCGGATTGTTCCATTTTGCGCCGTTTATCATATCAAATTGATATGTTCGACGAAGCGGGAAGGCCTGCAGGTTGAGGGATAAAAGAGGAAACGGCCCCGATTGTTCGGGGCCGTTCGCAGTTCCAGGAGACGATTCTCGTCAGAAGGGGTATCTAGCCGGGGTTGTGGCGGAGCACCAGCTCGGACACGCGGGGGTCGATGGTCCCGATTTCCACACCGCCATCCAGCCTGGCGACGCCCAAGTGGGCATCCCGCTGGATTTCTTCCCAATCTGGTTCCAACTCGTACTGGTCGCGGAGTTCGTCGAATAGAGCGTCAAGCGACTCTTTGTCAAACATAGCCTCTCGAAAACTTCCTCCTTTCGAAAATGGCCCAAGCCTTCGCACTGCGGCACCATCCGCAGGCACTGGAGAAGACCCAGCCTCGCTGCCTTCCAAGGGGTCAAAGCAACTTCTGTCAGCGAAGGTAAGTCTAATCAAAATGATGCCCGCTGACAAGTATTGGGCAGGTCTGGCTGGCTCTTATTCCAGCGGGGGCTGTCATTCCGCGTTTTCGGTCTGGATCGCAGCCTGAAACTTGACCGGGGTTGCCGCAGGTGAAACCGACGGATATGGGGCCCATTAGCGGTTGCTCAAAATCGTCGGGATGAATTATGTTTCTGGGACGAATACGGAATGAGGGATTTGCATTGACAGACTTGAAGCGCATTGACGGGCGGCGGTGGGACGAACCGCGCCCGGTGAACATCGTTGTGGGGTACCAGCGTTCGGCGGAAGGGTCGGCGCTGATCGAGATGGGCGGGACACGAGTGCTGTGCGCGGCATCGCTGGAGGAGCGGGTACCGGGGTTCCTGCGGGGCCAGGGACGCGGCTGGGTTACGGCCGAATACTCGATGCTGCCGCGGGCGACCAATACCCGCTCGACGCGGGAGCGGGACTCGGGGCGGATCAGCGGGCGTTCGCAGGAGATCCAGCGGCTGATCGGGCGTTCACTGCGGGCGGTCACGGATATGGAAGCGTTGGGCGAACGAACGGTGCAGATTGACTGCGACGTAATCGAGGCCGACGGGGGAACACGGACGGCGGCGATTACGGGGGCCTACGTTGCGCTGCAGCAGGCGATGACGCTGCTGGTGCGCCAGCGGGTGCTGCGCAAAGTGCCGCTGGAGAGCGCGGTGGCGGCGGTCAGCGTGGGAATTCTGCGGGAGGAATTGCTGCTCGACCTTTGCTACGCGGAGGACTTCGAGGCCGACGTGGACTTCAACGTGGTGATGACGGACAACGGGGGACTGGTGGAACTACAGGGGGCGACGGAGGCCCGTCCGTTCGCGCGTACGATGGTGGAGCAGGTGCTGGCGTTGGCGGCACGGGGCATGGAGCCGCTGTTCCAAGCCCAGCGGGAAGCCCTGCTGCGAGTGTAGGGAACGCCCTCACCCTGACCCTCTCCCAGAGGGAGAGGGGGCACTCAGGATGGTGGGGATGTTTACGACGTTCTCTCGCCGTCTTCGGTTAGGTGGACCAACGGGAGACCGAGGTCGGACAGCGGGCCTTCGACACTGGCGCGGTCGCCGACGACAAGGATCTGCAGGTTGCCGGGGCGAATGTGGGTGCTGGCGGCGCGGTGAACGTCTTCCAGCGTTACGGCCTCGACGGCGGTGCGCACCGTGCGGAAGTAGTCGTCGGGGAGGCCGAACTGTTCCATGGACACGAGCTGCCCGAGGACTGAAGCAGGCCGCTCGAAGCTGGCGGGGTAGGCCCGCATCAGGCCGTCCTTGGCGTTGGCGAGTTCTTCGGCGGTTATGGGGCGGTCCGAGTGGACTTCGTTGAACTCCTTTAGCGTCTCGTATACCGACTCGGCTGTAGCGTTGCTCTGCACGGAGCCTCCAGCCACGAGAAGCGACGGGCGGCGATTCCACTGGATGGAGGACATATAGCCGTAGCTGTAGCCCTTGTCCTGGCGAAGGTTCTGGTTGAGCCGCGCCGAGAACTGGCCGCCGAACACATAGTTGGCCAACAACAGGGCGAAGTAGTCTGGATGCTTGCGCGGCACGGCAGAGTGCAGGGCGCGGATCACGGACTGGGGCGCGCCGGGACGGTCCACCAGGAAGATAGTCGCAGGCTTCTCAATTGGCTCAAAGTTGCTATCGGCAGTGAAATCCGCCTCGGAGCGGTTCCAAGCGCCGAAGACTTCGGATGCTCGACGCATTACCTCTTCGAGTCCCACGTCTCCGACGACCAGCAAGTGGGCGTTGTCGGGACGGTAGGAGAGGCGGAACTGGCTGATCAGATCGTCGCGGGTGATGGCTTGTACCGACGCCTCTGTGCCGGATATGGGGTGAGCGTAACCGCTTCCTGTGGGGTAGACCAGGCCAGCCAACAGGCGTTCTGCGATGGCATTGGGCTCATCCTTGCTGCGACGCAGATCGGTCAGGTGCTCACGACGAACCCGGTCCAGTTCATGCTGGGGAAAGTCGGGAGAGAGCAGTACCTCGGCCATCATATCCAGGGCGCTGGCCCAGTGCTTCGACAGCGTTTCGGTGGAAACGAGGGAGTACTCGCGACGGCTGTCGACGGAAAGGCGAGCGCCGATGAACTCGAATTCGTTGGCAATCTGCTGACTGGACTTGCCGGCGGCGCCCTCGGGGAGCATGTCGCCGACGAGACCAGCGAGGCCGGACAGACCGGCGGGGTCTGCGGACGCCCCCGAGCCCAGCAGCAATCCGAAGGCCACGATGGGCATTCCGCGCTGCTCCACGACTGTCACGCCCATGCCGTTGGGCAGGCGGTCGCGGGTAGGCACCGGCGGGGTGAACACCGGTTCCGCGGTGGGAGGCGGCATGATGTTGCGGTCTACGGTGGTCGCTGCGGCCGACAGCGGCGTTTCGGGCAGCACCCGCAACCCGACCCGGTTGTTGCCCACGTAAGTCTCGGCCACACGCAAAATGTCTTCGCGCTCGACGGCCAGGCAGCGGTCAAGGCTGGTGTTGATGAGTGCGGGGTTGGACTCCATGACGTTGAAATGGTTGAGCTGGTCAGCGCGGCCGCCGAAGCCACCGATGCGGGCCAATTGACGGAAGTGGGTGGCCTCGATGCGGTTCTTGGAGCGGGCGATTTCCTCGTCGGTGGGGGGATTCCGGTGGATTTCTTCCAGTTCGGCTTCGACGGCATCCTCAACCTCGTCGAGGCTGTGGCCCTCGGCGGCGGTGACCTGAACGAGAAGCTGACCGGCGATTTCCGAAGGGACGTAGCGAATGAAGGCGTGCTGGGCAATCTGCTTTTCGTAGACCAGTGAGCGATGCAGGCGGGAACTGAGGCCGTCGGACATTATTGCCTGGTAGAGCTCCAGCGGGGCGTCGTCGGGGTGCCCCTCGGGAGGCGCGGGCCAGGCGATGTATAAGCGGGGCAGCGTGACCTTGTCGCGCATCTCAATGTCGATGCGTCCTGACAGCAGGGAGTCCTGGCGACCGACGCGGGGGACGCTCTCGGTCGGCGGCAAGTCCCCGAAGTAGCGATTCACCAGCTCCAGAGCCTGCTCCGGGTGGAAGTCGCCGGCGATGGCGAGGCTGGCGTTGGTAGGCCCGTAGAAGCGCTGGAAGAAGTCCTTGACATCGTCGAGGCTGGCGGCGTCGAGGTCTTCCTGGGAGCCGATGGTCATCCAGTGATAGGGGTGCGGCAGCGGGAACAGGGCGGACTGTAGGTGCCAGTGGGCCATGCCGTAGGGCCGGTTCTCATAGGACTGGCGGCGCTCGTTCTTCACCACGTCGCGCTGGACGTCGAACTTCTGCTGATCGAGACCGTCGAGCAGGAAGCCCATGCGGTCGGCCTCGAGCCAGAGGGCAAGCTCGAGGTAGTTGGAGGGCACGTCTTCCCAGTAGTTGGTGCGGTCGGTGGTAGTGGAGCCGTTGAGGTTGGCTCCAGCCTTCTGCAGCGGCTCGAAGTGGCTGCGGTTGTGGTGCTTGGTGCCCTCGAACATCACGTGCTCGAAGAGGTGGGCGAAGCCTGTGCGGCCCATCTCCTCGTTCTTGGAGCCGACGTGGTACCAGACGTTGACGGCCACCAACGGGATGGTGTGGTCCTCGTGAAGGATGACGTCCATTCCGTTGGAAAGCCTGTGCTGCTCGAAGGCGATGGTGACCATTAGCCGTTCCTATGTGTGTTGATTTGTGTCAGTTTCCAGGACCGTCTTCTTCTACCAAGACAATGCCAGGCAACAATCCCAACCCCAAGAGCCCAGACAGCGATTGTGTCGCCGGATCTGGTTCCAGCAACAAGTCTGAAAGGGTATTGGTGCCCAATTCGCAACGGTGTTCGGGGCCGAAAACGACCATAGCGGAGCCTTCGGCACCCTCAACAGAGAAATACGCGTGCCCAACCGGGAATTCAACCCTTCCACCGTCATCCGAGCGGAAGTGCATGGTCCGATCTGGTTCAATCTCCAACCGTCGCAGGAGCGATGCCGGCATTATGGAGACCGCCGTGCCCCCTCCAACGAGAGCATCGACTGTTTCTTCAAGGCCAGTAGTGCGATTGGATACGCGGACGGAAACCCTGAAAGGTTCCTGAGGCATCTAAGCCCCGGACTCGTGGGCCCAGTAGTTTTCGTCGGTGCGCTCGCTGACGGGGGAGCTGGCCTTGTTGCTGGCGACTTCCTCGGCGTCCCAGAGCTTGGAGAACTTGAGGGCGCGGGGGCAGTGGCTGTAGGCCTCTTCGACCTCAATCAGCAGTCCCTGAAGGTGACGGGAATTGTCGTCGGTCTCGTACAGGGCGAGCTCAATGTTCTGGCGGTCGAGTTCGTCCTTGCTCACGACGCTGGCACGGCCGTTGACCCGAACGGTGTCGTTGATGCCGGGGATGAAGAAGATTATGCCGACGTGAGGACTGGCCTCGATATTCTGGTAGGACTGGAAGAGCTTGTTACCAGCAACGTCGGGAAAGAGGAGGCGGTGGTCATCGATGACCTTGACGAACCCGGGCTTGCCGCCCTTGGGCGAGGCGTCGCACCGGCCTTCGGAATCAGCGGTGGCCATGACCGCGAAGGGGGCATTGGACACGAACTCCTGCACCCACGGGGTGAGGTGGCCCTTCAGCTTCTTCACCGCCCGTTCGGATGGCGGTCCGAATTGCCCGTTGAACTGGCTATCGCCCACGGCCTGGTCTCTGATGGCTGTCATAGCGCCCGCTCCTTAGTTGTCGCTTGGATTTCTTAAATCGTATTCCGTGATTCTAATGCCGGGGGGTGGCAGCGTCCAGCCGGAGCTAGAACTCGATGCCGGGCTGGGCCTTGATGCCCTCGTGGTAGGGGTGCTTGACGAGGGTCATTTCGGTGACCAGGTCGGCGAATTCGACCAACTGCTCCGGCGCGTTGCGGCCGGTGATGACGACGTGCATCATCTCGGGCCTGTTGCGCAGGACCTCAAGGACCTCATCCACAGGAATCCAGCCATAGTGCATGGCGTAGGTGAATTCGTCGAGGATGACGACTTCGTATTCACCCTGGGCAATGACATCCTTGCAGTTTTCCCAATGTTCCCTGGCCAGCTCTGCGGTGTGGTCGAGGTCTCGGGAACGCCAGGTGAAGCCGTCGCCCATGGCGCGCATCTCGATGCCCATCTTCTTGGCGGCACGCTGCTCGCCGAAGTTGGCAGTGGTGTGCTTGATGAACTGCATCATGACGACCTTCATGTCGCGGCCCCAGGCGCGCAGCATCACCCCCATGGCGGCGGTGGTCTTGCCCTTGCCGGTGCCGGTGTTGACGATGACCAGTCCCTTGTTGATGCGGGGACCAGTGACGGACTGAGGGCCCGGTTCGGGCTTTGCGTCGGTGCCGGACTGATTGCTGGTGGTCATTTTCGATTCCTCTATGGGTGATTTGAGATCGAGGACTTTATCCTCACCCCATCCCTCTCCGTCTAAGGTAGAGGGGCTCTTGCTTAACTAAACGAGACTGTGGACGGCGCAGGTATCAACGAAGCGGGACGCGAGGCCCGGGGCGCTGCCCAAGTGTACATGAACGTAGGTGCCCCAGACGCTTCCGGAGCGGAAGCCATCGGGCCGTCCGCCCTGGTTGACGACCCGGTAGACTGATTCCTCTTCCAGCGGAGGGTTCTCAAGGGTCGACCAGTGGAACTCGTGGCCGCGAATTTTCTGCCCTGAGGCCAGCAGCGGGGTGTCGGAGCAGGCCTCTATCTCGCGGTATCCGAGGGACAGGCGCGACTGAGACATGGCCGACGCTGCGGGTACCAGCCCGGCCATGGGGTGCGACTCGCCGTCGAAGTCGGTGAGACTGCGGCCCAGGTACATCAGCCCGCCGCATTCACCGTAGACGGGGACGCCACGAGCAGCGGCCTGCCGGATGGAATCGAGCATCGGCCGGTTGGCCGACAGTTCGGCTGCGAACATTTCAGGGAAGCCCCCGCCCAAGTACACTCCGCCGACACCCTGAGGCAGGGCCTCGTCTTCGAGTGGGCTAAACGGCACAATTTCGGCTCCCCAGGCCTCAAGCAGGTCGAGCGAGTCCTGGTAGTAGAAGTTGAAGGCCCTGTCCTGAGCGACCGCTATCACGGCCCGCTTAGGCTGCGGCTCGGAGGGGTATACCTGCGGCGCGGCTGCGGGGGCGCTGGCGGTGCCGGCCAGTGCGGCGATGCGGCCGACGTCGATGGTCTCTTCGACCTGAGCGATTAGGACGTCGTACCACTGGCGGGCGACGGTGCCCTCAACGGTGGGTATGAGGCCGAGGTGGCGCTCGGGCTGCTCGAAGTCGGGGCGACGCGGCAGGTAGCCGAGGACAGGCAGGCCAGTGGTGGCTTCGATTTGCGGCTTGCAGAATTCGAGGTGCCTGTCGCTGCCGACGCCGTTGAGGATGACGCCGGCTACGTTCAAGTCAGGGTCGAACTGCTGGTATCCCAGCACCTCGGCGGCCACACTGCGGGCGACCTTGGAAGCGTCGGCCACCAGCAACACGGGGGCTCCGAGCAGCTTGGCGAGCTGGGCGGTGGAGCCCTCCTCGTCGAGGCTGGAGTGGCCGTCGAACAGGCCCATGACGCCTTCGATGACGGAGACCTGCCTTCGCGACGAGGCCTTTTCGTACAGTTCCAGCACCGTGGGATGCGGCAGCAGCCAGGTATCGAGGTTGCGGGAGGGTACACCGCAGGCAACCTGGTGATATGACGGGTCGATGTAGTCTGGTCCGGCCTTGAAGGGCTGTACGGAGTAACCGCGGCGGGTCAGCGCACCCATGATGCCAGTAGCGATGGTGGTCTTGCCCACCCCGCTGCGAACGCCGGCGACTACTACAGTAGGTGTCATTCTTGACTGGCTCCCCGACGGCTAGGACGTTATTTTGACACTCGCCCTGCCCGACGCTACGATAGCACAACATTTGCGCATTGGCAGTAAACCGCTCTCCACGCATCATCGTTTTCGGAGAGCGATGCAACTCTTCAGATTTGGCGAACTCCCGTTTCGTGGTCCTGGAGGCAGGTATGTCTAGCGATGCCACGCAGTTTCGACGGGACTTCTGGACGCGCTACACTGAGATCTACCCCGATGACGGCGTGGTGGCCGGATGGGGCAGGGTGTATTCGTGGATTCCAGTGGAATCGGTGGACCTCAACGTGTCGCTGGCGGTGTACCCATGGGGAGTGGGACTCTGGCTTCGCGGGCGGAAGGGGGAGTCGCTGGCGGAGGCCGCGCCAAGGATACAGGCGTTCAAGGACTCGTTCCGAGAGGCATTGACGGAGGCGTTCGACGGGCGACTGCCAGACTCGCCCGGAACGGAGTGGGTAGACGTGGCCGGCGGGTTCGACGCCAAGCGCGAGTTTGACGTCGAAGACGCGGAGAACTGGCCGGACATGGCGGCGTGGCTTCACTACATGCTGCAGATATACCTCAAGGTCATTGAAGGGCAACCGGCGGCGGCACGGAGCGGATAGGGTCTGCGGCCGGGTCGGTCTCTCAACTGGCAGAACCAAGATATCTTTACTAACGGCAGGTGCGAATATGCCCAGGCTCGAGACCCTAAGCGAAGTGCAGCGGAAGATGCTGCAGATGTTCCCGTGCATGGAGCACGACGATACCCCATGGGCGCCGATGCGCAAGCCACTGAGCGAGAGCAAGGTAGCGCTGGTCACCTCGGCAGGGCTGCACCTGCGGGATGACAAGCCGTTCATCACGGACACACAGGGCGGCGACCCCTCCTACCGGGTGATTCCCCGCGGCACACCGGCAGCGGACATCATCCAGAGCCACGTCAGCATCGGGTTCGACCACACCGGGATTTACCGGGACATCAACGTCACGTTCCCCATCGACCGGCTGGAGGAACTGAAGGAGCAGGGCGTTATCGGCTCGCTTGCCGACAAAAACTACTCCTACATGGGCGCGCTGCGGGACACCACCAGGGTGGTGAACGGCACTGGGCCCGAGGTGGCACAGAGGATGCTGGAGGAGGGCGTGGAGGTGGTCTTCCTAACCCCCACTTGACCCCTCTGCTCACACGCGGTCAGCGTGCTGGCTAGGTGCTTCGAGGAAGCAGGGATGTCCACCACGGGCGTCGTGTTCGTGAAGGAGCACGCGGAACGGACGAAGCCCCCGCGGATGCTGTGGGTGCCGTATGCCTTCGGCAACGCACTGGGCAGGGCGGGTGACCCGCTCATACAGCACCAGATAATGAAGACGGCGTTCGACCTTCTGGACTCCGAGAAAGGGCCGGTATTGGAGGAGTTCGAGGACGAGACGATGCCGGCTGACCTCCTGCAGGCATCCGGGACGGAGCGGTCCGACTCCGCCAAGGGGCTCAATGCCGCAGACGAACTGACGGCGCTGCGACCCTACTACGAGCGATGGGTGGAGAAGAACGGCGGACGCACGGCGGTGGGCGTCAGCGGAGTGCCGCAGCGACGGTTCCGGGGAATCGTGCGATTCCTCGAGGGCTACACCGCCGGGGAGGACACGGACTTCGAAGGGCGTCCCGACGACGTCGGCGTGCCGCAGTTCATTCGGTACTGCGTGGACGACCTGAAGGCGTTCTACTACGAGGCGCGGATGGAGCAGCGCCCTGGGGCTGACGACATCGAGATTCACGAATGGTACTGGGGCGAAACGGCGATGAGCGGCATGATCGTCAAGTTGGCCGAGGCCATGAACCAGTCGGAAGACCCAGACGTGAAGGCGATACCCTACGGCCTGGCGAGATAGGCCGGAATTCGAGCCGAATACTTACCCTCTCCCTCATATCGAGGGGGAGGGAATTTTATTGCTGAAGGAGGGCGTGAAATGGCTTTCTACACCTACGACCACATACACCTGCTTAGCCCGGAACCGATGGAGACGGCCCGGTACTTCAACCAGATGTTCGGGGCGCGGATTGTCGAATCGGTGCAGTCGGACGGGAACCCACGGGTGGACCTGGACCTGAACGGGCTGGAGATCTTCATCGCCCGATGCGCCGAGGATACGACGGCCAGCGCCGACCACCCGCACCAGGGGCTAGACCACTTCGGCCTGAGGGTGGAGAACCTTGACGAAGCCGCCGTCGACCTCAAGGCCAAGGGAGCCGAGTTCACATCGGAGCCGCACGAGATTCGGCCCGGGGTGAGAATCGCATTCGTGGTGGCGCCGGGCAACATCCGCATCGAGCTGCTGGAGAAGGACCCGAACCGCGTGGGGTCGTAAAGTGTCCCGGCTCTCTCTCATGCATGATCAATTTGTACTTGTCTTGATGGCGAGCAGCAACGTCGAGATTACGGCCACTGGCATTCCTTTCGTAGGGTTGTACCATGCAGGAACGAATAAGGAGCCTAGAGAATTTTGACCAGATTGCCACTCAGTGGGCTAGGGAAATGGAAGAGTAGCAGCGGAAAATAGAGGCCTCACAAGTGAGCCGTGATGAACTGCTGCAGCAGATGCTTCAGGCCGTTGGGGTCATGCAGGCCGACATTGTCCGTATTGACGAGACGCAATCGTAGGTGCACGAAGCACACTTTCCGGAGGCACCGGGTCAGGGTTGGCGGCGGCGGTTGGTGAGCCAGCCGACGATGGTCATTACGATGACGATGGCCCCGATTCCCAGGAGGAGCCAGCCCATCCCCTTGATAATCCACTCGCCCACGGGTGATATCAGCACCGCCCCGATGGCAGCCAGCCACACCCCCACCAGCAGGCCGCAGCCAGGTCCGCCACCGCCAATTCTTATCCCCCTCCGGTAACCCACTATCCCCTTTGTCCCAAGGCGTAAGTAGAGGAAGACTCGGCTACCCGCCTCTCTTCCACCAGCTTCTGCAGGTGGGTTCGCACGTTGCGGGCAGCGGCGGAGCGCAGGTTGTCGGCGAGGTCCCGCGGGTAGACGGCAGTTACTATTTCGTCGACGGAACCCGCTCCGTCGGCCAGGGCGGACAGCACCTGCTCCTCACGCTCGTTGCGGTGACGGGCGTACCAGGAGATTCGGGCCGCCCCGTCGCGGATGATCTGCCCGTGGCCGGGGCAGAGGATGTCCGGGTTCAGTCGTGCGAGGGTTGCTAGGGACTCCATGTACTGCTTCAGATTGCGGACGCTGGAGGACGAGTTGCCGAGGATGGTGTCGCCGCTGAACACCGCTCCATCGGAAGGCATGTAGTAGGAGATGTGGTCGTCCTCGTGGCCTGGGGTGTGCCACGCCTGAAGGGACAGGCTCCCGCCGGTCTCGACCGTCCCCTGCTCTTCCAACGGACGCACCACTCCCTTGCCGAGCTGATGGGTCAGGCGCGGCTCGAGTCCCGGATGGCACAGGACCTCGCAATCGAAACTCTCTTGCAGCCGGTCGAGGCCGCCGATGTGGTCGCCGTGGCCGTGGGTGATGAGGATTGCGGATATCCTGGGACGGCCCAGCTCGGTGTGGTAGCCGAGAATCTGGCGGGTCCACGAGCGGTAGGGTTCGCCTGAGTCGACCACGACCATGTGGTCGGACGGATCGCCGACGAAGTAAATCTGGGTACCGCCGGGGTGCATTGCCCCGAAGGTGGTCGGGTCCTCCTCGATGTGGGTGCTGTAGATGTGCGAGGTTATCTGCATCGGCGGGCCTCTTTCGAATCTGGAATGGCGCGGCAAGTTTATCAGGCCGGTGAACACTGCGGGGGGCCGAGTCCGGCATCAGGTGACGTGGGCAGGGTCTATGTCCAGGGTGCAACCGACCGGGAAGTCGGTGGACGAGAGGAAATCGGCGAGGTTGCGGCCGCGCAGGAGCAGACGCCAGCGGTGCCGCCCTCGCAGGCGCGGGGGAAGTCCGGGCGCCGGGCCGGTGACGTCGATGTCCGAGCGGCCCTCGGCGGCGGCGCGACGCTTGAGCTCGTCGGCGATGGCGGCGGTTTGTCGCTGGGCCGCGTCGGCGTCGGCGTTCTGGTAGACGATGTGGGCCAACTGATTGAAGGGAGGGTAACCGAAGCGCTGCCGGATTTCGATTTCCTTCCGGTACATCTCGTCGTAGTCCTGGTTGGACCCGGCGTGGACGGCGTAGTTTTCCGGGTCGTAGGTCTGAACGAAGACACGGCCGGGGGTGTTCCCACGACCGGCGCGACCGGCGACCTGGCAGAGCAGGCTGAAAACGCGCTCGCCCGAGCGGAAGTCGGGTACGTGCAGGCCGATGTCGGCCAGCACCACGCCCACCAGTGCGACGTTGGGAATGTCCAGTCCCTTGGCCACCATCTGGGTGCCGACGAGCACCTGGGTTTCGCCGGAAGCCAGCCGGGCCACCGCTTCCTCGGCGGAACCCGCGGAACGGGCTGCGTCGGAGTCGAGGCGGTCGACACTGACGCCAGGGAACAGGTCGCTCACCTCGGAGACGACCCGTTCGGTGCCGAGACCAAGCTGCCGTATGCGGCGACCGCGACACTCGGGACACTCGGTCAGCGAGCGGCGGGAGTAGTTGCACTGGTGGCAGAGCAAACGGGCCGGTCCGCTGTGGTAGGTCAGGGACATTGTGCAGCGGCGACAAGCGGCGACGTGACCGCAGTCGCGGCACTGGACGATGGACGACGAGCCACGGCGGTTGAGAAACAGGATGGCCTGGTTGCCGGAGGCCAAGCATTCGCGAAGGCCTGCGGTCAGGGCGCGGCTGAAGATGTGGCGATTGCCCTCCCGGAGCTCGCGGCGCATATCGCAGACTTCGACTTTGGCAAGGCTTGGCGGCGACTCGGTTTCATATCCATCGCTGGCTTCTCCATCTCTGGCTTCGCCGATGCTGCGGTCTCCGCCGGTTAGCTGAGTCGAGACGCCGGCGACGCGGTGGGGCAGTTCAAGCTTGCGCAGGCGACCTCGGGAGGCGTGGTAGTAGCTTTCCACCGACGGCGTGGCGCTGCCGAGGACCACGACCGCCCCAGTTGTCCGGGCCAGCTCGAAGGCGGCGGTGCGGGCGTGGTAGAGAGGGGCCGTCTCCTCCTGCTTGTAGGTCCATTCGTGCTCTTCGTCGATGACGATGAGGCCGAGGTTGTCGACCGGTGCGAATAGCGCGCTGCGGGGGCCGACGACGACATCGAAGCTGCCGCCGCGGATGTCCCACCACTGGTCGAACTTCTGGCGAGGCGTCTGCTTGCTGTGGAGCAGGGCAACTCGGCCCGAAAACCAGGCATCAACCCGCTCGAGGGTCTGAGGGGTCAGGGCGATTTCGGGGACGAGAAACAGGGCGCGGCGTCCCTGCCGAATCGCATGGTCGATGGCTCGGAGGTAGACCTCGGTCTTGCCGCTGCCGGTGACACCGTGGAGCAGGAAGGTCCGGTCGGACAGCGGGGGCGCGGCTGGGCCAGCCCCGGCCGAGGCGTCGAGGGCAGCGGTGATTTCGGCGAGGGCGTGGCCCTGCTCCGGGGTCAGGGTGAGGCGGCCGGGGCCTCCGGGCTCTCCAACCGGCCGAATCGGGGGAGGACCGCCTGAGATGCGGAGCCACTTCATGGCCACGAGGCCCTTCTGCCACAGGGTCTCGACGGTCCTGGCGGAGAACTCGCGGTTGGCTTCGGGCAACGGCAGGTGCTGCGGCGGCTGGCGGACCACTTCCAGGAGGGCCTGCTGCCGGGCGGTGAGGTTAGGCAGTCCTTCGACAGGCTCGGGACCAACGGGTTGGCTCGGGATGAGGTAGGCCTGGTATTTGGGCGCGACCGACGGCCGAGGGATGGATGCCTCGCGACGGACTGCGCCCCGCTCGACGAGGCGGTTGAGGTCGCGGGCGCCGCGGCGTCCGAGCAGCTTGACGAAGTCGGACTGGGTCATGCGGCCCCTGCTGTCGAGGGTCTGCAGGGCTTCGGATGCCTCTTCGCGCAGGGTTTCGCCGTCGGGCAACTTCCCCTCGCCCGGGAAGACGGTGGTGCGGACGCGGGACTCAAAGCCCGGCGGGAGCATCAGCGACAGGGCGGCGAAGAGCGGCGAGAGGTAGTAGCGGCTGAGCCACTGTCCCAACTGCAGGTGTTCGCGGTTGAGCAGCGGGGCGGGTTCCACCG
Source organism: Dehalococcoidia bacterium (assembly GCA_963667415.1). GTDB lineage: Bacteria > Chloroflexota > Dehalococcoidia > Lucifugimonadales > UBA3495 > VXOI01. Next base: position 3,894,007 of record OY763410.1, read on the forward strand.
TCTGCAGGATGTCGCGGGTCGGGAAGTCGGGCTCGGCGGAAGAGAGCTCGACGACGACGCCCTGGACTACCTGTGCGCCGAAGGGAACCCATACCAGTTGCCCCGGATGAACGGTGAAGCTGGCAGGGATGCCGTAGGTGAAGGTGCGGGCGTGGCCCACCGGGGCGTCGACGGCCACGTCTGAGTACCTTAAATCATCCACAACTCACCGGCGTGGGAGGGGATGAGGCCGAACTTCCCGCGACTCTCGTCCTGTGGTCGCAAGTGCGGGAAGAGGGGGTTTACGCTTCGGCCTGTTCTTCGGGGTCGGCGGCGTCGGCCTCAGCTTCAGGAGCCTCGTCGGCGGCCGCTTCTTCCACTTCGGCAACGGGTTCGTCAGCCTCTTCGAGCTCGGCCTCGGCAAGTTCTTCAGCCTCGAGAGCGGCCAACTCCTGGGCTTCTGCCTCGGCAGCAAGGCGAGCTTCCCCGCGGCGAGCCTCGGCGGCGGCCTGGGCTTCGACGGCCCGACGGCGCTGGGCCGGGTTCAGTTCCTTGATGCGGGCGGCGCGGCCCTGGAGGCCACGGAGGTAGAACAGCTTGGCGCGTCGCACGGAACCGTGTCGGGTCACTTCGAGAGACTCGATGAGCGGCGAATGAGTGGGGAATATGCGCTCGATGCCGATACCCGCAGTGATGCGGCGAACGGTGAAGCTGGCGGCGGGGCCGTTGCCGTGGTCGAGGCGGATAACGACGCCCTGGAAGGCCTGGATGCGCTCGCGCTCACCCTCGCGGATGCGGAAGTTGACGCGAACGGTGTCGCCGGCGGAGAACTGCTGGATGCGGGAATTGGCTTCGGGCTTGTAAATTTCGGAGGCGTTCATTATTTCAGTCTCTGTCAGTATTCAGCAAAGACGACCGGCCACAACGCTCTCGAAAGACGCGGGAGGGCCGGTCCAAGCCGTCGATTTCTGTGTCAGTGCGGGGCGTGTACCCTGTCGGCCTTCGCACCCGTCTCAGGCGACGTCCCTCCGTCGCCGACCGGGGCTGAGCTGATGGTGGGCCTAAGGGGACCGTACGCAGTACCACGTTCGAGTTGGTGATGCCCCTTTAGGTTTTCTACTCTTGCCGCACATCATTCAGACGGGTTCCATTATAGGGAGCCGGGATTCATTCGGCAATACACACGCACGCACGACCAGGGTCTTTCGATTATTGGATAGGGGCGCCGACGAGAGACAGGGGATGTGAGGGTCTGGTGGCGCAGCGACGGAGTGCGGCGGCGATGTTGGGCACCTTTTCCATTCTCAAGAGACTGATGACCAGATTGCGCAGTCCGGCCATCACTTGAGGGGCTGAACCCGATCTCACCTGGCAGCGGTCCTCATCCATGGTCACATCCCGTACCCAGAACACCCGGTTTTCGATCCCCCAATGACCCCGCCACAGTTGCAGGAGCCTGGCAGGGTCAGCCTCATTGGGACCGAGGCTGGTTACGGCATACGCGAGTTCCCGGCGTGTCTTGCCCCTGTGGTGGACGATACGTTCCACACGGCACACCTGGGCCAGATGGGGCCAGTCGCTGTAGCCCGCCAGTTCATTCCACACCCAGAGGCGCCGCACCTCCACCCTGTCCCCGTGCTGGCCCACCTGCTCTGCCTGCGGCGCCATAGCCTCCTCCCAGAGGTCGGCAATGTCCCGTTTCAAAGTGGGTTGATTGTCCTTCACCGAGAGGAGGTAGTGCCCCCTTTTGCCACGATGCTGCGGCACACCTCCCTCTGGGTGAACTGGGCGTCTCCCGTCACCACCTGGCCCTGCAGGTCCAGCCTTTCCAGGAGCCGGTGCACTGCCTCCAGTTCATTCCTCTTGTGCGCCACTGCCTGTTGACCCACCACGATACCCGACCGGTGGGCATAGGCCGCCACCAAGTGGACCCCAGGCAATTGCTCTCCGTGAATCCCCCGCAACCGCTTGCCGTCTATGGCCAGCGCATCCCCGGCCCCCAGACCCCGCTCCTGCAGCCATTGACCCAAAAGCAGTTCGAAGGCCTCCCGGTCCAGCCGGCTGAACACCTGATGCAACGTGGATACGCAGGGAGTACGACTCCGGGTGAAGCCCAGTGCCTCCGATACCTCTCGGCCCTGATCCCGGCCCCACTGGCTGATGGCATACAGGCTGCGGGCGCCACACAGCATGGCGCACACCGCCAACCCAAGAACCGCCCCCAGAGGATGGCGCCGGCCATGCCCGCTCCGAGGGTCCGGCAATCTCCCCATGACCTCCAGTAACGACAGGCCCCCGATATTCTCCCCTTCATTGCCCATTCCACACACCCCTCTGAGCCTCACTCCCCCTACCTTACTACTCCCTCATCATCATCCCCAAGACACCCCATCTCCCTTTTCGATCAATAATCGAATGACCCTGCACGCACGACACAGGGCCTTTTCATTCTCGGGTAAGATGGGGATGAATCCCTACGAGGGAGAAGACTTCAGAGACGTGAACGGCGTGGCGGCGCAGAGCGGCCGCCACGTTGGTGTGGCCAGCCCGGCGCACCAGGGTGGTGGTCAGGTTGCGCAACGCGGCCATCACTTGGGGAGCGGCGGCGGTTCTCACTTGGGAACGGTCCTCGTCAAAGGTGACGTCCCTTACTCAATGCACCTGGTTCTCGATCTTCCAATGCTCCCGGAGGGTCTGCAACAGACGGTCCGCTCCAGCAACGGTTGGAGCCAGGCTGGTCACGGCGAAGCTCACCTCCACCTGCGTTCGTCCTTTCACCGTCCGGCGCCGCTCTATCCGGCATATCTGCCGTAAGTGGGGCCACTCCCGCGCCTGCCAGAAGGGCACTGCCGGCCCCTTGTCCCCTTCAGTTTCCAGTGGGGGAAAAGGCGTCCGCCAAGTCCCGGTGCAACGTGGGTTGGTTCTCTTTCACCGGCAACAGATTGTAGATGACCAGGATCTTTGACCCGATAGAATGGGAAAATTGACAAGGTCATTGACCCCTTGATTGACAGGGTCTATGACCCACCCTGGGAGCCGGAGGGGCGACCATGGTTTCACTTCAGAGATGAGGTGGGGCGATGGCGTACCGGGAGGTTACCAGAGTGGACATACAGGAAATCATTAGGCGTTGGCAGACGGGTGAGGGATACCGTCGAATTGCATCGGGCACCGGCGTGTCTCGGAACACAGTTCGCAAGTACCTGACGGCGGCAGCGGTGGAGGGCATTGCCAAGGACGGGACAGCGCCCACAGACGCGCAGCTCAGCCGTCTGGCGATCATCGGACAGTCCGGCCCGCGTCAGGCGGATGCGCCCAGCGAGGAGCTGCTGACCCCGTGGGCCGACCAGATCTACCGATGGCTCACCGGCGACCGGCTGATGATGACGCGCATCCACGAGTTGCTGCTGGGCCGAGGGTGCCCGGTGTCCTACCAGTCGTTGCGGCGCTTCGTGCAGAAACGCAACTGGAGCAGGCGCAGCGGGGCCACGGTGCGCATGGAGGACACCCCGCCGGGCCAAGTGGCGGAGGTGGACTTCGGCCGGTTGGGGTTGATATACGACCCCGAGACGGGACGCCGCCGCGCGGTGTGGGCACTGATTGTGGTGCTGTCTTACTCCAGGCACTGCTTCGTGTGGCCTGGCTTTGGACAGACGCTGGAGGACGTGATCGCCGGCTTGGAGTCGGCTTGGGCCTTTTTCGGGGGCATCCCCCGATATGTGGTTATCGACAATTGCCCTCCGGCAGTGGCGGTGGCCGATCCGCTGCATCCCGCCTTTACCCGGGGCTTCCTGGAATACTCCCAGCACCGGGGCTTCATCGCCGACGCGGCCCGGGCCCGTCATCCCAAGGACAAGCCCAAGGTGGAGCGGGGCGTGCCCTACGCCAGGGAGCGCTTTTTCAAAGGCGGCGAGTTCAGTGGCCTGACCGACGTCAGGGATCAAGCCCGGCGCTGGTGCCGCGACGTGGCCGGCCTGCGGATCCACGGCACCACACGGAGGAAGCCCTTGCTGGTCTTCCAGGACGAGGAGCGCCAGGCGTTGCTCCCTTGGGACGGCCAGCCTTACGAGATAGCCGACTGGCGCAATGCCAAGGTGCACCAGGACCATCACATCCAGTGCCGGTCAGCCCTGTATTCGGTGCCGTCATCTCTTTGCCCGCCAGGTCAGAAAGTGGAGGTGAGGATGGACAGCAAGCTGGTGCGCATCCATTACCGGGGCCAACTGATTAAAACCCACCTCCGCCAGCCCAAGGGCGGCCGTGCCACCGACCCCGGAGACTACCCTGCGGAGCTTTCCGCTTACACCACCAGGGCGCCCGACCGCATCATCAGCAAGGCGGCCGAGCTGGGACCGGCGGTAGCTGAATTCGCCCGGCGGCTCTTTGACGGCCCGATGCCGTGGGCCAAGGTCAGGCAGGGACACAAGCTCCTTCGTATCGGCGAACGCTACGCGGCCCAGCGCCTCGACGCCGCCTGTCGCAGGGCACTGGACGTCGATCTCATCGACGTGCGCCGCGTCGAGCGCATCCTGGTGCAGGCCCTGGAGGAGGAGACCACGCCAGAATTGCCAACGCCGCTGCCCACCGGGCGCTTCGCCCGTTCCGGCAGCGTCTTTGCCCAAACCGATAATTACCGCCGTTCCGCCTGAGGAGGACAGCCATGACCAAGAGCACCGACCTCACGCCGCTGCTCAAGCGGCTGCAGCTGGGACCCATAGCGGCCACCCTGCCCGAGCGCATCGCGCTGGCACGGAGGGAGCAGCTGGACTACGCCTCCTTCCTGGAGATCATCCTCTCGGACGAGGTGAACCGCCGCGCTCACCGCCGCATCGAGATGCGCCTGCAACAGGCCGGCTTCCAGGAGATCTGCCGCCTGGAGGACTTCGACTGGTCGGCGTCCATCACTCTGGACCGCAGGCTGCTGGACGCCGCATTCTCCCTGGAGTTCCTCGACAAGCGCGAGCACGTCCTGCTGGTGGGACCCGCCGGCGTCGGCAAGAGCTTCCTGGCCCAGGCCCTGGGCTACGCCACCGTCAGGGCCGGACACACCGTGCGTTTCGTCCACTCCGACGACTATTTCAAGGCCATGGCCCAGGCCAGAGTGGACAACTCGTTGGAGCGCACTTTCAGGTCCTTTCTATCTCCGGACCTGCTTATCCTGGACGACCTGGGCCTGCACCGGTTCACCGCCCAGCAGTCGGCCGATCTCTACGACCTGATCCTGAACCGGCACCGGGCCTCCAGCTTCGTCATCACCAGCAACCGGGCCGTGGACGAATGGCTCAGCCTGTTCGAGGACCCAGTCCTGGGCAACAGCGCTCTCGACCGCCTGGCCAATGCCAGCTATCAGATCGTCATCGAGGGCCAGAGCTACCGGGAACGACTCTCACCGCACCTGGCGTTGCTGGGCAAGGGTCGGGAAGGAGGTGATTGACCGGCAACTCGCGACCTGATATTACTGAAAATCACCGGCTCTCAGGGTGGGTCAATGTCCGTGTAAATCGCTGGGTCAAAGACCTTGGAAATCCACAAACAGATAGTCCCCGCCATCGTCCACCACCTGCTGGCATACCTCTCGTTGCGTCAACAAGGCGTCCGCCACAACTACCTTTCCCTCCAGGGACACCTGACCCAGCACCGCCTTGGCCGCCGCTAATTCCTGACCCTTCCCCGGCGCCGCCACCTGGGCCAGGACCACCCCGCTCCGGGCAGCGTAGGCCGACACCAGATGCACCCCGGCTATCTCCTCTCCATGAATCCCTCGCAGGGTCTTGCCGTCCAAAGACAGCACATCCCCAAGCTCTACCCCGCTTTCAATCAGCCATTCCCGCAACACGGCCTCAAAGGCCGCCACGTCCAGGTCTTTGAACACCCGGTGCAAGGTGGCTACACAGGGCGTTTTCCCCAAGGGAAACCCCAAAGCCTCTCCAGTGGCCGCTCCATGGTCCCGGCCCCATTGAGCTATGGCATACAGGCTGCGGGCACCGCAAAGCATGGCGCAAACCGCCAAGCTCAAAATCGCTCCCAACGAGTGCCGCCGGCCCTGGCTGCTACGGTGGTCCGGCACTCCATCCATTGCCTCTCGTAACCTCATCGTCCCCACCTCATCACTGTCTTTGCCACAACTCTAAAACTTGTTTCAGAAAATGAAAAGGCCCTGACGCACGACAGGACGATTGCAAAGTCTCCCTCACCTCGCTCATGGTGAGCTCGTCGAGTCATGGGCAGCTTGAACCGGCCCCCTTCGACAAGCTCAGAATGAACGGGCGCGTATGAAAGACGTTATTTTGCAATCGTCCTGACGCACAAGACGATTGCGAAATTAAGAATCCCGGCCTGCGGGGTCTGACGGTGTCGGATTCTGCCTACTACATACAGTGTTCCGCAGTCTGGTATGAGAGACGAGAGGTTGCGCTGATCGCGGCGGTCGTGGCGTTTTCTGTGGCGGAATCGGGATTCGGAGTTAATGGCGGGACGGGGCCGGTTGCCCGCCTTTTGACGTAGGGTTGTGGGGATGCTTTTGGTTCCGTTCCTCGACTGTGAGGGCCTCGTCGATGGTATCTACGTCGACGAAGAAGCGGCTGGCTATATCTACAAGGGTGAGCCGGAGGGTCCTATCGTCAAATTGATGGGTTCCGGGCGGCTCCAGCAGCGATGGTTCGCATCTCGGTCCAGCCGGTGTCAAGGGTCACTTGGCTGCCCCTGTGTACACGGGCGACGACTCTGACCTTCCAGTGGCGGTGCGGGCAGGTACCGGCAGCAGCGTGGAGTAGGTTCGAGATGGGCATGGTGGGCCTACTCTGTTTCCTCTGACCTCACATCGGGTAGTGCTGCTGCATGCTCTTCTGTTGTTAGCCCCTGGGCCCAGGGTGCGGCTTCTCGTAGTTCGGTTATTGTTCTGCCTGTGTGCTTTTCGACGGTCTCAAACGGGACATGCCATAGCATCCCATATCGGGCTAGATAGATCCCTACGGAGTTCAGCTTGTGTTCGTTTGCCACGTCGAGCATCGCGTAGGCAAGTACCTGCCGGATGAACGCGGTAGCTTCGATCCGTATTCCTGCTTTTATGTCTATCAGGCATCCTTGGTCGATCAGGTCCCCGTCAGCGCCGCCGAGCCACCATGATCCTGGGTAGAATGTCGGCCCGAATGTCGGGTTGTTCAGCGTCAGATTTTCGCGTGCTGTCTCGATCAGTGCCTTTACGTCGTTTAGTATCTCGTTCCTTTCCTTAGGGTTGCGTGTCAGATTGTATGCGTCGAATCCCCTCATTGAGCGAAGGTGTGTGTCGCACACGGCGGCGTACAGAGATCTGACTTCTGGGTCTGGGTCTTCCAGACCCCTGTCTATCTCTTCGAGCCACTCTGGGACCTGCATCGTTATCCCGAGCCGTTCTCGGCCGTATCTCACCACGCTGTTGTCATAGTCCGGGTCATACTCCATTCTCAGGCGATGGTCAAAGGCGGTCCCTGCTAGTGCAGCGGTTTCTCTGGGCAGGCCGCCCGTGACCGGTTTTCCCTTCGGCAATTCCAGTTCTCTTACGAGTTTCGTTAGGTTGGGGAACTCGCGGCTCATGTAGTGGTAGACGCAGCCGTTCCGGTTCATTTCTCCTGTCAGCGAGAGGCGCTGACGTTCGTGGGTACAGATCGTCTCGCATCTCCTGCAGGGGTCTTTCTCGAGAAATTCCTTTATGGTCATTCTCCCAGTCCTATTCCCTCGTTTTCCTCTAAGGTGTAGGTCATGGTCTCTACGATTTCCTTCGTTGTCCTCTCGCTTCTTTCCTTTGTTATTCGGAGAACTCCCAATTACTTGGAAGGCTTTCTTTCCTGCGCTTCTTCGACCTCATCCCCGTATGTCCGTACCCTAGTACCCGTTCAAGTTAGGAATTAATGGGATATAGGCGATGGAGTTTGGCGCGGGCATCGAGGATGTTGAAGCGCCAGTTGATGCAGGCCTGCGCCTGGTTCCGCTCCTGTTCCAGGGCCTGGACCTCCCTGCAAAGGGATTCCTCGTCGGGGAGACGCTGTCTGAGACAACTGCGGGAGAGGACACTGAACTCGATCTCCGCCATATTGAGCCAGCTGCCATGCTTGGGGGTGTAGTGAAACTCCAGCCGTCTGGCGATGCGCCGAGCCTCAGGAGCAGGGAAGGTCTGGTACAGCGACGCCACCCGATGGGTGTTCAGGTTGTCCAGAACCAGGCGGACCACAGGGACGTCGGGGTAGGCTTCATCCACCAGCCAGCGCATCTGGTGGGCGAAGTCCTCTATGGTGCGCCGCTGGGTCACTTCCACATGGCGCCAGCCGGCCAAGGGCTCGCAGAACAGGAACAGGTTGCGGGTGCCCTCCCGCCGGTACTCATAATCCTCCCGCCTGGGCCTGCCAGGCTTGGCGGGAATCGGTTCCCTGACGTCCGCCAGCAACTGGGTGGAAGTCTCGTCGAAGCAGACCACCGGCCGCTGCGGGTCGTAGGGTTCGGCATACCGGTCCAGCACGTCCTCCATGTGGGCCACGAAGTCAGGGCTCACTTTGGGGATACACCACTCTTTCTTCTGCCACGGCTTAAGGGAGTTTTTTTCAGATGCAGCCGCACCGCCTCGTGGGACAGGGACTCCACCACTCCCAACTCCACCATCCGGTCCGCCAGCAGGCGCAGTTCCCAGTGGTCGTGGCCCTCAGGAGCCGGACTGCAGGCCAGGGCGATCAGGTGGGCCTCGGCCCGTTCGTCCAGCTTCCGGTATCGGCGGGCCTGGACTCGGTCCTTAAGCGCCCCCTCCAGCCCATCCTCGGCAAAGCGCCGCTTCAGGCGGAACACCGTGCCCTCGCACACATCCAGAGCCCGGGCCACTTTGGGCGCTGACCACCCCTCGTCGGTCTTCAACAGGACCCGGGCTCGGGTCGTAGCCCGTGCTGAACTCTTGCCAGCCCGGATCATGTGCTCCAATTGGTCCCGTTCCTCCGGCGTCAGCCGGACCGCAAACTTCTCTCTGACCACACCGCCACCTCACAGCTACTTCAATTGCTCAAAGATTACCACTGCAAGTCAACCACCGGTGAAACCGTCCAAACCAAGCTTGACCAAGTACTAGTCCTCGGACGTGGGGTTCTTGGTGGAGCAAGCGGCGCAGGCGGGCCAGCTCGGCGGCGTCCCAGTTCGTGGCCTCGGCTACTGCTTCGTCCCATAGGCGGCGCGCCTCGCACTCGCCGTCGCGGAACTGTGGCACTTCCCTCGCTATATCTCGTGTGCCCCTCTACTATCTGCCCGTTTCGTAGGTCAGCCTGAAAATCATCTCGTTCAGGTCGTCCTGGAAGGCCTGGTCCTCGGTGTACTTCTTGTAGAGCTCCGTGTTGTCCCGGAGCATCGCGGTTATCTGCCGCTTCAGCGCGGCGTCGTGTTCCACCCGGGCGTTTTGCCTGTCGGAGTGCATCTTCGCGTTCTGGTATGCCTCATCCTCGTCCATCCGGCCAGGCATGCCCTTGATGATTTCGTTCATCTGCTCTGGGTTGCTGAAGGAGTTGCCCCAGGTCTTGTTGAACTCGTCCAAGATGGTGGACAGGAACTCCAGCAGCGGCTCCTGCACCCCTCCGCCCCGCTCGGCCTGTACCGGGTCAATCTCGGCGTCCTCATCTTCTAGGGCAATCCTTAATGTGGCCTGTTTCTCGGTCCGGTAGGTGTCCATGTCCACTGCTTCAAGAATGCCTCTGGATAGGTCCTCTTCCTCCGGTGCCGGGAGCTTCGGGATCAGGATGTTCAGGAAAATCGAGAGTTTCTCCCATCCCGCGTGGGAGTAGGGGAGTATCTGGGACAGGAACCCGTAGAGTCTGGTGAAGGACTTGGCTGATCCCTTGAACCTCACTTGTTGGTCTTCGGTCAGATTCGTGAACCTCTGGACGCACTCTCCCAGTACAGGCTCGAAGGTGGCCCGGTCCTCACCGTTGAGGTACCTCTGGACCAGGCCGTCTATCTCCTCCTGTGAGTAGACCTGGGTTTGGTCAAGGCCGCCCTTCAGGTCGTGGAGCTTGTCCGGGTCGGTCTCATCAGAGAGGATGGTGGTCCGGTAGTAATCAGCGAAAGATTCCTGGATTACCTCGGTGCTGTTCAAGAAACCCAGGACGAAGGTGTCCGACTTCTTTGGATGGAACCTGTTCAGGCGTGAAAGGGTCTGGACCGCTCTTATTCCTGAGAGGTGCTTGTCCACGTACATCGTGTGCAGCAGCGGCTCGTCATACCCCGTCTGGAACTTGTCGGCGCAGATCAGGATGCGGTACGGGTCCTCCTTGAAACGCTCCGCAGTACTGTTCTCGGGAAACCCGTTCAGCAGCGCTTCGCTGACTTCCCGCTCGTCGACCTTCCGGGATCCTGAGAATGCGACGAGGGCCTTGAACGTCAGCTCTCGCTCGCTTATCAGATCCCGGATCGCGTTGTAATACCTGATGGCGCGGTCCACGCCGTCTACGACGACCATTGCCCGGGCCTGTCCACCAATCTTCTTGGGCTTGAACACCGAGTCGTTGAAGTGGTCGACGATGATGGCGGCTTTCTGAGCGATGGCGTACTCGTGGTTCTCCACGTACCTGCGGAGCTTCCTCTGGACTCTCTTCGAGTCGAATTGGGGGTCGTCGTCGATACTCTTGACCAAGTTGAAGTACCTGCTGACTGGTGTGTAGTTGGTCAGCACGTCCATAATGAAGCCTTCCTCGATGGCCTGCTTCATCGTGTAGTTGTGGAAGGGCAGGTGCCTCACCTTCCCGTCGGGTTGTAGGTCAGGGGTTCCGAAGAGCTCGAGGGTCTTGTTCTTGGGAGTGGCGGTGAATGCTAGGTATGAGGCGTTGGCAAGTAGCTTCCGGCTCTCGATGATGCGGTTCACCTGGTCTTCGAAGGTGTCCTCGTCCTCTTCGTCGATTGCTGCGCCTTCGCCCAGAGCTTGGGCCACGGCGCCCGCCGCCTTTCCGCCCTGGCTGGAGTGGGCCTCGTCTATGATGATGGCGAAGGTCCGGTCCCGGTGGCCGTTGCCGATGTCGTCCAGGATGAAGGGGAACTTCTGGACGGTAGTGATGATTATTTTCTTGCCCTGCTCGATGAACCGGCGTAGATCTCCGGACCGTTCGGCGTGTCCCACGGTGGAGTCTACCTGGGTGAACTGGCGGATGGTCCCGTCTACCTGCCGGTCCAGTACCCTCCGGTCGGTGATGACTATGATTGAGTCGAAGGCGTTGTCTACTTCGTGTTCAACCCCGATGAGTTGCCGGGCCACCCAGGCTATGGAATTGGACTTGCCGCTGCCGGCCGAGTGCTGGATCAGATACCTCTCGCCGGCGCCCTTGGCTCTGATGTCCGTGAGTAGCTTCCTCACCACGTCCAGTTGGTGATACCGCGGCCATATCTGGCGGTTGTTGGCCTTCTGGGCGTAGTTCTCGAGAATGTCGGTGAGGCTGTCGGGAGTGAGTATCTCCTCCCACAGGTATGCCGTCTTCATTCCACTGGGGGTTGCCGGGTTGCCAGCGCCGCCGCCGTCTCTGCCCTTGTTGAACGGGAGGAAGTCGGAGGCCTTGCCCTTGAGCTCGGTGCAGAACCTCACCTCCTCGTCGTCAACTGCGAAGTGGACGGCGCACCGGCCCAGCCGGAAGAGGTCCTCCTGTGGACTTCGAGAAGTCTTGTACTGCTCCACCGCGTCGGCCACCGTCTGGCCGGTGAACCGGTTCTTGAGCTCCATGGTGGCGACCGGCAGGCCGTTGATGAATAGTGTCAGGTCCAGTGAGTTCTGGTTGTTGCTGCTGTACCGGAGTTGCCGGGTTACGGAGAACCGGTTATGCCGGTAGCGCTCTGTGGCAAGGGTGTTGCCGACAGACGGGGTCCCGTAGAAAAGGGTTATCTCGTGCTGGCCGTGCTGGATGCCTTTCCTGAATACGTCGATAATGCCCCGGCTTCCAATCTCCCGCTTCAGGCGGTCAAGGAACCTCTTTCGGGTGGTGGAGTCGGTATCCAGGGACAGCGCTGCGGCTGTTTCTTGCTGAGTGGCTTGCAGGAAGGCGAATAGTTGGGCCAAGTCAATGCAGTGAGCGCGGTCGTAGTCCTGCGAGCTGCCGGAAATCCAGCGAGGTCCGTGAGCCGCTGGAGCCTCGCTAATGGCGCGGGACAATTGCGTATTACCGGATGTGCCGGTCAGAGCCGCGCAGATGAGGTCTTCCAACCCCTTCTCGGTCGTGTCGGTGACCATGTTGCTGTCCTCGGGAGTGTCGTTGCTCTCTTGGCAACCATCATCCCAGCAACCATGTGGCTGGTCAACGGGACGGCCTTTTTCTATGGAATCGGTACCTCCCTAAGTTCGCCTGGTTGTAGCCCCTCCAGGGCGATGCGGACGACTTCGGTGTTCCTCGCGATGCGCTGCCAGTTAGTGTTCATCAGGACAACAACTGCGATCTGTCGGTTGGACATGTTCTGCTGGTACCTGATGCTCTGGTCTGTGGTGAGTAGCACCTCGAATCCGGCTTCCTCGGCCCTGTCCAGCAGTTCTCCGTTGACCAGGGTATCCCATCCTCGATCCATCGAGGTTTCCACCTCGTGCCCGAAGAGCCTGCGTCGCAGCGGTCTCGGGGTTCCCTTATCGAACAGTATGCGCATCAGGCGCTCTATCCCTGAGGTCCTGGGCCACGAACTCTAGTACTGCTTTCACGTCTGATTCGTCCACCCCGCCGAACCATTCCATGATGTCGTAGATGGTGGCCCCTCCTGCTAGGTTCTCAAACAGGGTGTATACGGGCAGCCTGGTGCCTCTGAACACCCAATTGCCGCTCACCCTGTCCGGCACGCTTTCCACCTCGGGGCAGTTGCTCCAGTCGATCATAAGTCATGTCCTTTTCGGAGTGTGAAAGTACTTCCCTGTTGTATTGGTGTCTATGGCTATTGTGTAGGTCTGCTACATCAGTATAATGTCTTCTGTCCTGGCAAACTTCCTTTTTCGAACTGGAATATTTAGGGATTTGGCCCAGCCCCTCCGCTTTTCTTGACCTTTCAGACTTCGGCCGTGTTGGTGGTTATCGGAGCTAATCCAGGTACTTTTCACTTTGGTTCGTCTGTTTTTCTGGACTCTCTGAGGATATCAGGTGGCCCTGTGAGGGGTACAACAGGTCCAAGTATCGGGTATTTAATAGGTCTTTCATCTGCTGTTCTTAAGCATATGGAGTTTAATCTCCAGGGCGCCGCGCTGACTTCCGGCAGGCTGACGCGGTATGCCTCCTCTGGAAATGGAAGGTTATTTGGTATCTGCACGACCAATTCTAACTGATTGACTCCTGCTATGTGCCCAGGTTTTAAGACTATTGGAAATCTGGTCTCTTGGGGCAGAATTTTGAATATCCCTACGGAATATATACACTCTCCTGATTCGTCAACCACGCCTCCGATATCATTGATAACTGCAGTGTCAAGTCTATGAATGTTCGTGATGGTCAGGGACACGAAGTTTTGGGGTTCTTCTGCGTTCATTCTCTGATAAGCGGCTAGTAGGGGTAACAGTTCCACCTTCAAAGTAGTTTTGTATTCTGGCTCTTCAAACGCTCCTGCCCTGCAGTCTCCAATAAATGTTGCGAGGGCAATGCTCATAGCTATGGTACTAACGAGGTAAGGGAGCGAGGGGATTAGCTTTCTTATTGACACTCTCGTGGGTCCCCGTTTATTTGAGCATTGGATCTATTTCACGTCTATCTTCCCTGTAACCACGTCGGCAATCAACCTGGTGCGGTATTCCTCCATGAGTTCTATCTGGCGACGGGCGCGGTCGATAGTGGCGACAATGTCAGCCGTGGCCTTTTCTATGAACCGGACGATGGCTGCTTGTTCTTGAATCGGCGGGTACAACAAGTAGATTCCCAAGAAGGAGTCTGCATACAAACGGAGCCGAGAGTCAGTAATACCCGTTGACAGCATCAGGTATGCAGTCCGGTAGCTTTCCGTCCTGAGTAGCTCATCAACGTAGTCGGGGTTCAGGTTATCCTGTCTTATCGGCCGGTAAACGCCGTATGACGGACTGACTAATCCTGTCTGTTGTGAAATTCCCAGCGCAGCCATGTATGCCCACATTGTGTTGATCACGATGTCTCCAGGCCGACAGACCTTGTATCCCTCGTTGGACTCCGCCAAGAACATTGTTACGTTCTTCTTCCGTGGTGTAACTCCAGTCTTGTGGGAGACTGACATCAATTCCTCCGACCCTGTGCTCGTTCTCTCGTCGGTTTCAGAGTAGAGGAATTTGAGCCGCAATATCTCCCAGTGTTCCGGTACGTCGCCCAGCCACTCCACGCCGGAGGGCTTGAGCTTCACGTTGGGGTCCAGGCCCCGGGTGAAAGCCTGGTGGATGACCGCCTGCCGTTCCTCCTCCAGCAGGGCGATGAGCCGCTCCTTGGCGCTCACGTAGTCTCGGATGCGCTGGTCGGCGTCGTTTAGGTACCGGACGATGGCGGCTTGTTCGTCGAGGGGCGGTATCGGAAAGAGCATGTTCCCGATGAAGTTCCAGTCCGCCCGTGGCATCTTGGCCCCAAACGTGGATGCGTCGACTGTGTCTATGACGCCTTTCGACCTTAAGGTCCGCTCCAAGTAGTGCGATGAGAGACTGACCTGCTGGCTTCTTAGTACCAGAAATTCCCCGACGCAAAGGCCCTTCTTTTTTGGGGCTGCCACTTTGGCCAGGTAGGGTCGGAGCTTTCCAAATAACACATCCCCTACTTGGAACCTCTTGACTTGGCTGTCGAAACTGACCTCCTGCTCTGCGTCGGCGACCTTTCCGGTCCATCCCTCAACATTCTCCAGCGCAATGTAAAGGTCTTGGGGTAGCCGTTCTCGGGTCTGTTCATTCACGTCGTTCACGTGTTGCTTGAGTCGCTCGATCGCCCAGTGTTCCGGGACATCACCGATCCACGGGGAGTTCGTTGACTTGTAGCTGGAGTACGTCTTCACTTCAGACCTTCTGTGTCGCTCATAGCGTAAAATCTCCGCAGAGTCCAATTCTGGAAGCAATTTGTTGATTTCCCTTTATTTCTCCTTGCCTCCTAGTGCATTCCAGGCCTCGGAGAGGAGTGTTGCGATGATCACCCAAGCATAGTAGACGGTTGGTGGCAATAGTATCGCCCATAGCCCAGCGGCTATGATGGTTGGCCAAGTTCTGGCGGCGATCATGGATAGAGCTGCTACGAATATGCCTGCAATGATGTGAATAACCATTGGTTGCAGGTGCTTCAGAATGCTTTGATCCTCCAGGAACCTCACGACAATGTAGCTTATTGCTCCTAAGATAATAGGGATTATCATCCAGTTTGATGGCCATATTAGATCCATTGCGTCTTCCTCGGTGCCTCTCTGTTGCGTTAGCTTACGCAAGTAGAATTGCTTCCAACAGTCCTTCCGACTCCCGTTCCAGGGCGAGGATGTCCGCTCGTATCTCCTCCAGCGTCCTCATGGACTTCGGCTTGTAGAAGTGCCGGGTGAAGCTGATTTCGTACCCGACTTTTACCTGCTCCGGCGAATACCAGGCATCGGGGGTGTAGGGCAAGACTTCCTTTTCGAGGAAGGCTTCTATGCCGCCCTCATGCAGCAGGGGTATCTGCTCGGTGTCCCGGAGGTCCGTATCCGGCTCGTACTCGACCACGGTCGGTCGCGCCTTGATGGTGGCCTCGAACAGACCGTTCAAGGGGTTGGCCACGACGTTCCGACCGTGAATCTTTTTGATCACCGGCGGCGCTGATTCCGACCTGACTCCGTCCACCTTCAGTTCCCTGATCTCCTTGGCGGTGTGGGTGTTCTCCGGGTCGATACCCTCGATCCGGAGCGGCCGCTCCACTGTTACCTTCCAGTACCCAAAGGCTTTGTTCGGGAATATCTTGGACTGCTCGGTCTCCTGGAAATCCAGGAACGCGTCGCAGATCTGCTGGATGTTCTCTGGGGAAAGCTCGCAGTTCTTCTGGCCCAGGTTGCGGCGTAGGGGCGTGTACCACGAGGTCGCGTCTATGAGTTGGACGTATCCCTTCCGGTTGTCGAGCTTCCGGTTGGTCAGGGTCCAGACGTAGGTGGCGATACCGGTGTTGTAGAACATGTTGAGGGGCAGAGCCACGATGGCCTCCAGCCAGTCGTTCTCGATGATCCACCGGCGGATGTTGCTCTCGCCCTGGCCGGCGTCACCGGTGAATAGGGAGCTGCCGTTGTGGACCTCGGCGATGCGGCTGCCCAGCGGCGTGTCCTCCTTCATCTTGCTCAGCATGTTGGCCAGGAACATGAGCTGTCCGTCGCTGCTCCTGGTGATAAGGGAGTATTCGGGGTCTCCTCCGTGCTGAATTACGAATCTGGAGTCGGTAATACCGTTTCGGCCGCCCATCTTGCTCTGGTCGGTCTTCCAGCTCTTGCCGTAGGGCGGATTGCTGAGCATGAAGTCGAACTGTCTGCCCTTGAATGCGTCGTTGGAGAGGGTAGAGTGTTCGGGGCCACCGATGATGTTGGCGTCGGTGTTCTCCTCGCCCTTGAGCAGCAGGTCCGCCTTGCAGATGGCGTAGGTCTCGGAGTTTATCTCCTGCCCGTACAGGTGGGTGGAAACCATCTCCCCACGCTTCTCCGCGATTTCTTGGAGGGTCTGCTCGGCGACTGTGAGCATCCCGCCGGTTCCCAAGGCGCCGTCGTAGAGGAGGTAGGTGGTGGGCTGGATCTGCTCCTCGATGGGCAGGAACACCAGCCTCGCC
This sequence comes from Dehalococcoidia bacterium, assembly GCA_963667415.1. Classification (GTDB taxonomy): domain Bacteria; phylum Chloroflexota; class Dehalococcoidia; order Lucifugimonadales; family UBA3495; genus VXOI01. Next base: position 3,910,704 of record OY763410.1, read on the forward strand.
ATGAGTTCCACTGCGTCCCGTGGCGTCCAGTGTTCGCCGGCCTCCTCGTTGTTGTCCTCGTTGAACCTCCGTATCAGGTCCTCGAAGATGGTCCCCATGGCATGGTTGTCCAGCCCGGGTAGCCTGACCTCTCCTTCGTCGTTCAGGACCGGGTTGGGACCGAGGTTCACTGTAGGCGATAGGAACCGTTCAATCAGGGCGTCCAGTGCGCCGCTGTTCGATAGCCGGGCCACTTGGTTGCGGAACTCGAACTATTCGAGGATGTCCTGGACGTTGGGTGAGAACCCGTCCAGGTATGCTTCGAAGTCGGCCCGGCGTTGTTGTGGGGAGGGAGGGGCGTTTCTCAGGGACCTGAGAGTGAAAGGTGATGCGTTGAAGAACTGCTGTCCCGCCGCCTGCTGGAGGGGGCCTGTCTGGTCCGCTATTCCCGCCTCGTCCAGCCACTTCTTCTCCTCCAGGACCTTCTGCTTGGTGGGCTCGAGCACGGCATCCAATCGTCGGATGACGGTCATGGGCAGAATAACGTCTCGGTACTTACCCCTGACGTACAGGTCGCGCAGCACACTGTCTGCGACGTTCCAGATGAAGTTGGAGATAGTCGAGAGCTGGCTGTCCTGCATCCTCTTTCCCTCATATGTTCCGTGTCGGAACTGGCGTGAGCCGCGCGGCGGCTGTCGGATGTGTGTTGCTACTTTAGGGTTTGCCTGTTGCGAATGCTCGCGGGCAGCCTCGCCTAGACCTTGCCGGACGGGGCGGATTATATGCTACCCGGTAGAGAGCGGCTAGTATGACCGGAGATGCGGGCCTTTTCGTCCTGACTTACGCCGCCTGCCTGCCGTGCTGCGGGCAGAGGTAGCACTCCGCGCACTCCCGCGCTCCGGCGGGCTCCGCCGTCGGCCTTGCCCGCGGCAGCCGGATGTACATGTGCCTCATGTGCCGGTAGTCGTCGGCCTTGAGGCGCGCGAGCGCTGTCAGCAGCCACGCCAGCATGGACATGTTGACGTGCAGGCTGATCTTGCCCGTCTCCAGAAGTTGGTGGCCGTCAAGCGGCCGGGACCGCTTGGCGCTGCTGAACCACCGCTTGCTGAACCGCGGTACTATGCCCATGATCTTCAGCAGCCTGCCCCCAGGTCTATCCGAGCGTTCGGAGTTGCAGTAGCTCGACCAGTCCACCCTGTTCTTCAGCCGACAGCCCTCCGGCGGGCAACGGAAGTGGTGTGCTCCGTCTGGGTCCATGGCCAGCTTGACCTGCTCCCCGGAAACTGATCCGGCCGGAATGCGAGTTTTGTAGGATGATCTAAACCAATGTGAAAGGAGGATCGTCCGATGAAAAGTTCCCGGTACAGCCCGGAGCAGGTGGCCTTCGGCCTGCGCCAGGCGGAGGAGGGCACGCCGGTGTCGGAGGTCTGCCGCAAGATGGGCATCAGAGAGCAGACCTTCGACCGTTGGAAGTAGAGGTTTCAGGGGATGGGTGTGGTTGAGGTACGCCGGCTCAAGATTCTGGAGGAAGAAAACCACAAGCTCCGGCAGTTGGTGGCCGACCTCAGTCTGGACAAGCAGATGCTCCAGGACGTGCTGCGAAAAAGCCCTGACGCCTGCTCAGCTGCGGCCCGGGGTGGAGTGCCTGCAGATCGCCTACGGCGTGTCGGAGCGCCGGGCCTGCTAGGTGCTGATCCTGCCTCGGGCCAGCCACCGATACAGAGGCGTGGCAGATGAGCATGCCGCGTTGAGGATGAGAATCAGGGACCTGGCCCAGGCCCGGGTGAGCTACGGCTACCGGCGCCTCCACGTCCTCCTCCAGCGGGAGGGCTGGGGGGTGAACCACAAGCGGGTCTACGGGCTCTACAGTAAGGAGTGCCTGATGCTCAGGACGAAGAAACCCAAGCGGCATGTGTCGTGCCAGAGGCGGGAGGAGCGGCCGGTGGCCGCTGGGATGGATGAGAGCAGGTCCATGGACTTCGTGAGCGATGAACTCTTCGACGGGCGGCGGATCCGGCTCTTGACGATAGTGGATAACTTTACCCGTGAGAGTATGGTCATCAAGGTCGCGGCCAGCATCCGGGGACAGGACGTGGTGGAGGTCTTGCAGCGTCTCAAGGAGCAGCGTCGGCTTCCCCGGACCATTCGGGTGGACAACGGGCCCAAGTTCACCTCCAAGCGCATGGACCAGTGGGCCTACCTGAATGGGGTGGAATTGGATTTCAGCCGTCCTGGCAGGCCTACGGGCAACGTTCTCATCGAATCATTCAACGGACGGTTCAGGCAGGAATACCTGAACGAGAACTGGTTCCTGTCCCTGGAGGATGCAAGAGAAAAGGTGGAATCCTGGCGGAACCACTACAATGGCGAACGGCCCCACAGCGCCCTGGGGAACCTGTCCCCGCGGGAGTTCGCCGTGCTGGCGGAAATAGCTGGTTGACCCACAAAACTCTCACTATGGCTGGTACAGGAAACGAGGCAAGGTCGGTGATGGTCGAACTAGGAATCCTCTGAACAAGGCGGTTTTGGTCTGGGTTGTGTTTGACTGAGGTGGGGAAGGGGCGAGGACTGCGGTCTGGGGCTTACCAGCTGGCTTTCGGCCTCTTGGGTTTCCTCCCCGACTGGGCTGTTGGAGGCTTGATGCGGCCTCGAGTCCGGCGTTGTCCCGCAGCAATTGCGCACTACGCCGCCAGTTGGCCCTCCGCCGTCAGCAGATTCCCCAGCCCGAACAGCAACGCCACCCGCTCCAGGTTCTTCGCCAGCCCCCGGTAGCGCACCTTGCCGTAACCGAACAACCGCTTCAGCCTCAGGAAAGGATGCTCCACCTTGGCCCTCACTATCGCCTTCGCCTTCTCCGCCAGCGCCTCATCACTCCCAGGCTCCAGCATCCGGCGACTCCCCGGACGCATCGCCACCCGCCATTCCACCTCCAGACCCAGGTTCTCCTCCCGCTTGTCGCCCCCCTGATACCCAGCGTCGCCCCACACCACCCTCTCGCCCCCGTGCAGCAGTTTGCGCGCCTCGGTAACATCGTGGGCGTTGGCCGCCGTGGCTGTCATGCTATGCACTACGCCCGTATAGGAGTCCACCCCAATGTGGGCCTTCATCCCGAAGTGCCATTGGTTCCCCTTCTTGGTCTGATGCATCTCCGGGTCCCGTTCCCCGGTGAGGTTCTTGGTGGAGGACGGCGCCTCGATGATGGTGGCGTCCACGATGGTCCCCTCCCTGAGCCTCAACCCCTGGGACTCCAAGTGGGCGTTGATCTCCGCCAAGAGACCCTGCCCCAATTGGTGCCTTTCCAGGAGATGCCGGAAATTCAGGATGGTGGTCTCGTCGGGCAGGGGGCCTGAGAGTTTCAGCCCCGTGAACCGCCGCACCGGGTCGGACCCGTAGAGCAAATCCTCCATGCCAGGGTCGCTCAGGTTGTAGAAAAGTTGGACGCAGTGGACTCTCAGCATGACGGACAGCGGGTAAGGATGTCTTCCCCTTCCGGCCTTGGGGTAGCAGGGCGGATGCGGTCCTCCAGCAACTGCCAGGGGATCAGAGCGTCCATTCGCTCCAAGAACAGTTCCCGGCGGGTCTTGCGCTTCTTGCCCTGGTATTCCAGGTCAGCAAAGGTCGGCTGGTCCATCTGCCTTCACTCCCTCAACAGGCATCGGCTACTCTAACCCAAACTATGCCACATCCCGCCCGACTTGTTCAGAGGATTCCTAACATAGAACACGGTACAACCACAGGGGGCAGGTCAGTACAGCCGGGCGTTGAACCTGAACCTGCGGTGGGATGCTGGCCGTTTGACGTGGCACGACCCGGCTACGGGGTGGCCAATCGCGACGCTGGAGGACGAGCGTCGGGACTGTATACAAGCCGAGGCCCGTGCCGACAGCGAGCGGGAGTCCCGCATCCAAGCCGAGGCTCGCATCAGGGAGTTGGAAGAGAAACTGCGCCGGTTGCGGAGCGATTAGGGTATGGCGAACGCAAACAACGGCGGCAACCTGAAACCCCTGCCCTGCTGGCAAATGACTCTCGGTCGCGCCGTTGCTTTGCTACCGCTGGCCGGTTTGGCTATTTTTGTCCAGTGCGCCGGTGATTGTTTTCCTGGCCGGGGGTGTGCCTTACCTGGCCGCCACGCTTCCGTCACCAGCGGGCCGCGTTTTCCGCAACATCGCCGAGCAGCCCCGTTCGTCGACTATGTGGTTGACCGACACCCGGCCGTGGCTGTCGTAGCCGGTTGTATAGGCGAACTCCACCTCGGCGCCCCAGGGCACCCGCCCGCCGGCCCGGATGCTGTCGCCGCCCGGCCCGCCGGCGCCGCGCACCACCACGCCGTTGCGCCCGTCCTTCTTCCAAGCCATCACCTTGAGTTCCACCGGGGCCACCAGTTCCGCCGATGACGGCGCGAACAGCACCTCGTGCAGCCGCCGGAGCACCTTGGCCGAAGGTTTTCTCTGGCCGTTCATTACCTGGGACAGGTACCCGTTGCTGATGCCCACCCGCCGGGCCACCTCGTTCTGGGATATGCCGTGGGCGTCCATGCGCTCCCACAGGACCCGGGGGTCTACGTCGGCAATTTCAGCCGCTTCCACCTTCACCGGGGCCTGCAAGACCGCCTCCACCTGCTTCTGGACCTTGGGGCTAAGGTGGCGGTGGCCCCGCGAGGCCTGGACCAGGTACCCGTAGCTGATCCCCGACCGGTCCGCCACCTCCCGCAGGGTCAGGCCCTGCTCCCGGGCCCTCTCCCGGATGTAGGTGGTCTCTCCGCCCCTAACCACGCCGCCCGGGTGGTAGACGATGCTCTGCCCTGGGACCTCGCCCAGGACGGCCATGGCCCTCTCCCGCATCATGGGAGACCAGGGCCTGCTCCCGCTGCTGACCTGGGACATGTAGCCGTAGCTCACCCCCATCAGGTCCGCCAGTTGCTTCAAGTTGAGGCCCTTGCGCCGGGCGGCGGCCCGGAGTTCGCTCTCGGGCTTGCCCTGTCCGTGTTCCGCAGTTGCCGCAGGGATTGCGTCGCCGTTGGTCCGCGCCGTGGTGTTGATGTTCCTTGCCTTCATGTCGCTTCCTCCGAAACGCAGAAAGCGGGGGCCGGTCCCTTTCGAGACCGGCCCCCGCTTTGCTGTAAGCTGTGAATTTTCGGTTGTGAGTGGCGGCGCACGCGTCCGCCGTGCTATCCAGGGTTCACGATCCCGGAAACGCAGAAAGCGGAGCCGGTCCCTTCGAAGGGAGACCGGCCCCGCTCAACCGCTAGTTCCGTACCGTCAGTGGCGGCTCATGAGCCGCCCGGCTCTCCGGCGCGCCGCCTGTTGAGCGACGGGCCGTGGGTTCCTGCCAGCTCGCCGGTTCTTCCAGCCTGGCAGCGGCAGAATGGAATTCGGCTGATTGTCGTTTGCAATCACCTCCTCGCTGGTCTCGTCGGTCAACTTACTGTTACAAGCGCAGTTGCCGTAGGCGGGAGGGAAACCGTCCCTTGGCCCGCCGTACCATCCGCTCTTCGCGGGGAGCGGCGCCAAGCCGCCATCCATCGCCGTCCGCCAGTCTCTCCCCCGTGCCGGATGCACTGCTCCCTCGGTCCGGCTCTGCAACGGAAACACCGGAGCGGGGTGACGCAGGACGCACTGCGCCTAGGGTCAGGCAGCGCAGCGGAAGAGGCCGGATGGGGGTTGGCGAAAGACGCAGCTACGCCAGGACGTCAGGCCCGGTGAGCAGATGCGCGGGGGAATGGGGACACGACTCGGTCCCGTCAGCGGAACCTGCGCCGGCACATTAATCGTCCGGCCCGGGACCTCATGGCCGCCGGCCGGAGCGTGTTAATCCTGCGGCGCCGCTACAGCTGTTCCACGGTTACGCCGCAGTTGCGTTGAAGAAGCCGAAGCGGGCGACCCGCTCCAGACGGAGGGAGAAGGGATTGCGAAGCGCGCCGCTCCGCAGTTGAGTACGAAGAGTTGCGAAACCAGGGATACCGTGCCGGGTCCAGCCGTCATCTCCTGAAATTGAGATTGCCTCGAAGCCAATGGTTGCCTGGGAAAGGGAGTCCGGGTGCCGTTTGTTCCGGTTGCCACCTCCGTGAATCCGTCCGCGGGGTTGGAGTTCCGCGCCTTGGGATGGGCTACCTGGTGAAGCGCGACGCGCGCTTCGAAGGGCAAGGGGTTCACCGGCTGCGGACGAAGGAAACGTCACTCCGTCCTGACAGCAATTCCCTCGCAGGCGCTCCGGGGAGAAGAGCTTCAATCCTCGCGGAGCAGGCCCGGGCGGACAGGGATCACGCCCCCAGGTTTCTATGGCAGTGGAAACGCTGGAAAAGCCAGACAACGCATTCAGTATCCGGCCCTGTCCGGCTCCAGGCAAGAGTTTCGGACCCGTCCCGCACACATCGTTGACATCCAGCGGCCATTTCTTGACCCCGGATTGTCGAGAAGTTGGCAGCCCCCGGCGGGACGAGCCTGGGGCTTGGATTACCCGCGCCACAACCGCAGGGTCAACGCCCGCCACAGCCAGCGCAGCAGCGCCAGCCTGGCCCGCCGACGGCGAAAGTCGTTGAGTGCCTTCCGGCGCCAGTTCAGCTGGGCAGCCCGGTCCAGGCCCCGCAGCGGCTCCGTCTCCGGAGGCAGGGTCATGCCGCGCTGCTCCAACAGATCCACCTCCAGTTCCAGGATCCGCGCCCGCTTCGACACCCACTCCAGGCCCCGGCCTTGGGCGGGGTGCCCGCGCCACAGCCTGCGCCACTCCTGGACCAGGGGCCAGACCTCGCCGAAGACGTCCTCGTCATCATCGGCGGAGTCGGTGGTAACCAGGTCGGGGTAGCGAAGGTGTGAACCGGCGCCCGGCCCGGGTTTCCGGACCGGGGGTTCCGCCGGGACCGCATCCCTGGCGGACTCCGCCAGTGCCAGCCGGCCCTCCAAGCGCCTCATCCCTTCAACCTGTCGCTGCTCAAGCGCGTCCGCCCGGCCCTGGGCTGCCTGGAACCCGTCGCGCAGTTCCTGGGCCAGCGACTCGAACCGCTCCCGAAACTCCCCGAATTCCTCCTCCAGCCGGTCCCTGGCTTCGCCGTCCCGCTCCACCAAGACCCGCTCCAATTGTTCCCTGACCCGCCGGGACAGGCCTTCCCTAATGCTGGCGGCCACCGTCCGGCGGTCGACGCCCAGCGCCTTGGCCGCTCCCCGGTGTCCCCGCTTCCGGACCATCTGGTGCAGCAAGGCCGTCAGGCGCAGGTTGTAGGGGTCCGCAATGGCCTCGCCCGCCTGGTTCAGGAAGTCGTCCGGCTCATCGTCCTCAGCCGCGTCCGGGTTGGCGTCGGCGTCCTCATCAGGCCTGCCTGGCGCCATGCCGCCGTCTCCCTCCGCTGCCGGGTGTCTCTCATCCATGCGGTTCACCTCCTGGTACAAAATGTCGCGTTCACGAAGGGCAGTTGTTCACCCGCCGGGTCCTGTAGGGGGTACAGCAATGTCCCTTTCCAACAGGGCCGATGTACCCGCCTCCTGGAACCTGGACTGGAATCGAAGTGCTGCTTGCGATGGGCCTGAAATGGACCCCGCCGTCCCATTTCAGCTACGACATCCCCTCCGGGCGCTCCCAGGCCAAAAGCTCCGATTCCTGTACACGTCCATCACATCACGCCGCTCCCCGAAAATCCCATTCCCTCTAGGGAGGGGTTAGCCAACCCTTCCCTAGAGGGAATTATGTCCGGCCCGGCGAGCCGTCAGACTTGGTTGTCGAACATTCGGTCTCAATATCGACGACAGGAGGCAACCATGTTCCAGAGATTCATTCCAACTTCGGGCCGGGCCAGACGCCTGACCCTCTTGGCGGCGGCGCTGCTGCTTTCGGCCATCGTGGCCATACCGGCCAGCGGCGTCGCCCTGGCCCAGTCCCCGCCGCCCGACGGCGACAACCTGTCCCTGGTCAACCTGGACCGGCAGATGGTGGAGCGCAAGAAGGACGGCGATTTCATCGCCCGCCCCATCTTCAGCCGGAAGATCGACGTGCTCCACTACGCCCTGCGCCATCCCGACACCGGCGAGTGGGTCACCAATACCTACCGCGTGCGGGGCGGGGAAAAGCAGCTCACCGAGGGTTGGGAATACACCTTCGAGTACCCGGCGCTGGACGGCCAGCCCGAGCTGCACCCCGAGCAGGCTTTTCTGATGGTGATGTCCGTGCCGAGAACTGGCGGGGGCGACGACCACCTGTTCCACACCCTGGTGCCCGTACACCAACCCAAGGGGCTGTGGGACAAGGTGCTGGGCGCCCTGGACCCGGACCGCTGGGCCCGGGCCGGAGCCCGGTGGGTGATCCAGGGCGTCCACGGAACTTTGTGCGGTGTGGTGGAGGGTATCACCCAGACCGACATCGCCGAGTGCGGGGGGTAGCCGACTATGGGAGACATTCTCACCGGAACACCCCCCGGACTCACCTACGAACACGAAATCGTCCGGGCCGCCTGGACGGCGGTCTGGGCGGTCGCCTCGGGAATGCTGGTGGTGATCCTGGGCTGGATGGGGCTGAGCTTCATCGTCCAGGAGCACCTGGGCCACCACCAGTCGGGCTGGCGGGAGATGGTGCCCCGGCTGGTGCTGGGCCTCACCGCCGCCGCGTCTTCGCTGTGGTGGTGCGCCCTGGTCATCGACGTGGCCCACGCCGTCTCCCAGTTCATCGCCGCCGAGCTGGAGGTCACCCCCGGCGACCTGCTGCGCGCTCCCCTGGACCCGCTGCTGAACGCCGTGATGGCGGCCAACACCGGGCTCGCGGTGTTCATCGCGCTGCTCTACCTGGTCTTCGGCTTCTTCGTCCTCTACCTGCTGGTGCAGATGGTCCTGCGCCTGGCCCTGATCGACATCCTGCTGTGCCTGGCGCCCATTGCTTTGGGGCTTTGGATTCTGCCCCACACCGCTGGCTGGGGCAAGCACTGGCTGCGGCTGTTCATGACCGCCGTGTTCCAGCAGGCCATCCAGCTCATCGCCATCGCCCTGGCCTTCGGGTTTCTCGACAAGTTCGCCGAGATCACCGGCGGGGAGGCGGCCCAGGACCTGGTGTGGATGCTGCTGATGGCCATCGCCTTCATGTACCTGGCGGGCCGCATCCCCTCGATGCTGGGCCATCACGGCACCTTCGACGCCTGGCTGCACACCCTGTATTTCGGCATGTCCCTGCCCGGATCGATGGTCCGCTCGGGCCGGGCCCTGGGCCTGCTGGCGGGTGGAGCCGCCGGAGGACCGGCGGGAGCGGCGGCAGCCGCAGCGGCGACAAATGCCGCCACCGGCACCGCCGCCAACGCGGTGAACACGGCGGCGCAGACAGGAACTCCCGCAGCCCAGACCGGCCCCACGCCCAGGAGCCAGGGGCCGTAGACGGCCATAACGACAACTACCGGCGAGTCGTTGACTCGCGCCAACCGTCCCAGGAGGTGGAGCCATGTGCCAGTAACGGAACGAAACCGGCGGCAAGGAAAACGGGCATACCCGTAAACCGGGAAATCAGCAAACGGAAATCAGCAAACAAGGAGAAAAACCGTATGGGAGACCTGACACAGACCATATCGAACCTGGTGGGCATCCTGCTGGGCCTCGTGGGCGTGGTGGGCGTTGGCTACTTCATCTACGGCGCCTACCTGTACCTGACAGCCTCGGGCGCGCCCAACCAGATGGAGCGGGGCAAGGCGGCCATGATGACCGCCCTGGCCGGCATCGTGCTGGCCCTCGTCGCCTATGGAGTCGTCGAACTGGTGATGAACGCCGTGGTCGGCAACACCGTGGACCCGAAACTGCCCGACCCCAACAAGGTCAAGTAGGAGGGATGGGATGAGAGAGCACGAAGTGCCCACCCACGTGCAGGCCGAGGACAAGGTGCTGCTGTGGTTCACCTTCCCCCAGATCGTGGCGGTGGTGGCGGTGTGCGCCGTGTCCTACGGCGCCTACCGCTACCTGCCCGTCGGCCCCGCCGAGTTCCGGCTGGGCATTGCCATATTGCTGGGCATAGCGGGCATCGCCATGACCGTGGGCAAGGTGGGAGGCCGAGCGTTGCCATTGGTGGCCGCCGACCTCCTGAAGTTCAACCTGGGGGCCAGGCGCTACGCCGGATTCCCCTTCCAACTGGCCCGGAGCGAGACCCCGCCCCAGCCGGAAGGCAAACCGGACCCGCTGCGGCTGCTGGCGAAGAAGGCCGCCTCCGGCGTGGGCAAGGCGGTGAAGGCGGCGCGGCGGAAGGGCCGCCCGCCCTTCCGGCCCCACGGCTGGTTCGGCAAGCGGCGCACACCCCGGGACGGGAACGCCGCCAGGCCCAACATCCGGGAGACCAAGGGCAGGAGGCCCTGGTACAAGCTCCTGGCCGTGGCCGGTCTGCTGGTTCTGACCGTCACCGCCATTCCCGGCTCGGCATTGGCCGACGACCCCGGCGACGAGGACCCGGGCTGGCGGCTGGGCGAGATCCACTTCCAGCCGCCGGATCCGGTGCCCGGACGCCGCATCTACATCGAGAGGCTGGCGGTGACCGGCGACACCGCCACCGTCGGACTGCGGGCCGCCCACGACCTGGACCTGAAGGTGCGGGTCTTCGGCGGCAGGAACGGCCGGACCCTGAAGATGGGAGCCAACGCCATCCTCCACTCCGGGGAGCGGAAGACATACAACCTGGCCCTGAACGGCCCCAAACCGTCCTTCACCTTCTCCTGGACGGACTCATTGGGCTTTTCCGGGGCGGTGTCGCTGAAGAGCGAGCAGATTCCCTACCCGCTGCCCAGCTACGACAGCGGGCTGTGCGACCTGGAGGTGGTGTCCCTGGAGTGGGCGCCGGGGAGCATCGAAGGGGTCATCGCCTCGGAGTGCATCGCCGAGACCAGGTGGGAGGTGGACCTGCCGGTCTACGGCGGCCACTTCAGCCAATCGGCGCCCGTCCTGCTGGACGCCTCGGTGGCGAGCATCGCCGGCACGGTGAACGTTGCCGCCGGTTCGCACCGGACCACGGCCAACTTTGTCGCTGGCGGTGAGACCCGTTTCGACCTGCTCATACCCGACCGGAAGGCGATTCTCGACCTGGACATCGCGGCGGAGCTCACGGCGACGCTGAACGTGCCCCTGCCGCCCATGTTGCAGACCACCCACCACCCGGCCCGCACCGACGTGTACACGCGCAGGGTGACCTGCCGCTGCGGAGAGAGCAGGACGGTCAAGACGGTGCGCATCTACGTCCACCATCGGGAGCACGTGCGCGCCGTGGAGGTGGCGCGGGCCCCTGTGACCCGCACCCGCCCGGAGTCCCTGCCTCTGGCTGACGCACTCGGGATAGGCTCCGACGACTCGTTCCGGTACCTCGTTGTACCTCCGCCCAAGCCACCCCTGCCAAAGGCCGAGCAGACGCAGGCGGGCGACTCATCCTGGTGGGGCTGGCCGTGGTAAGGCGGTTGACGGCCCTCCTGCTAGCCTCGGTGGCGGCCCCCGTATCCAGTACGGGGCAGGCCCTGGCGTCGGTGGCCACCGAGGCGCCGGAGGAAAAGAGGCAGCTGATGCTTGACGCCTTTGACCAGGTGCTAAGCGGCATGGCCTACGCCGGGGTGGGCCTCTGCCTCTTCGCCATCGTCTGGGCCGGTTTTGTGCTGATGGCCGAGGGAGCCGAGGGGTTCGGACGGGGCAAAGCCAGGAACGCCGTGGTCATGGCAATCGTCGGCCTGGTGGTGGTGCTGCTGGCAAAGGCCATCGCCCTGCTGCTCACCACCCAGGTCAGCGACCTGCTGCCCACACCATAAGGGAGGAAAGAGAGATGAAACCGACATTGCCGAATATCAGAGCCCTGGTCAAGCGGACACACACGGCACAGGAGACGGAGGCGGCCCCGGAACCGCCCAAGCCGCCGCCGGACCTGACCCTGTTCTTCATGCTGTCCCACCTGGAGCACGACGGGCCGGTGCGCCTGGACGGGGTGAAGCTGGCGGTCTCGGAGGTGATGGGGCTGGAGCTGGACGAGCCCAAGCTGGGCGCCTTCGCCGGCACCCTGAACGCGCTGGACTTCCCGGTGCAACTGCTGGTGCGCCAGCACCCACCGGTACTTTCCACCCTCCGTAGCAACCTGATGGCGGCGCAACCGGAAGACCTGCCCCAGCAGACCAAAGACGCCGCCGACTCGCTGGGCCGTCTGCTGGGCAACCTGGAGACCCGCGAGGGAATCCTGGACCGGCGTTTCTACGCCGTCTGCGAGCACAGCCGCATGGACGAACTCCACGGGCTGCTGGCCCGGGGCGGCCTGGGGGTGTTTCCCCTGGAGGGCGAACCGCTGCGCCTGTTCTGGTTGTCCGCCGCCCTGGGCGGTTCGCCGGTGGAGCGGAACGAACACCTGGAAACGGAGGTGGCGGTCAACCGGCGCGACATCCTTATCGGAGGCCGCCTGGTGCGCTCCCTGCACCTGGGCAAGTGGCCCCGGTCGTTGGCCCCTGGCTTCCTGCAAGGGCTGATGGCGACGGGCGCGCCGATGGATTTATCCGTTCACCTGGGGGCGATACCGACGGAGCAGGCCGCCCGCACCCTGGAGTGGCAGAAGGTCCGGTTCGAGTCCGCCCAGAGTCTTTCCTTCAAGCGGGGCCGCTCCATGTCGCCGGAGGCGGAGATCGCGTTGGAGGACGTTTCCAGGTTGCGTGATGAAGTGCAGCGGGGCCGGGAAAGGCTGTTCCACGCCTCGCTGTCGGTGACCCTCCACGCCGACGACCAGGACACACTGAAGGACCTGACCCAGAAGGCCCGGGCCCACTTCGCCGCCACCCTGGGCAAGCTGGATAACCTGGCTTTCCGCCAACGCGAGGGCCTGCTGTCCACCCTGCCCCTGGGCCTGAACGCCGTGGCGGTGTGGCGGACGATGGACACCTCCAGTCTGGCGAGACTGTTCCCCTTCTCGCCGCCGGACCTGGACACCAGGAGCGGCACCCTGTACGGCATCGACCTGCGGGCCTGCGCCCCCATCGTCTACGACCCCTTCGACGGCACCCACCTGAACGCCAACACCGCCGTCCTGGCAAGATCGGGTTCTGGAAAGTCCTTTGCCACCAAGCTGGGTGTGCTGCGGGGGCTGTGCCGGGGAGTGCGGGCCTACGTCATCGACCCCGAGGGCGAGTACGCCGACATGGCAAGGGCCGCCGGCGGCCGCGTGCTGTCGCCGGGCGTTCCCGGCCAGGGCATGAACCCCTTCGTCATCGACCGGGGCGACTCCGAGGAACTGTTGCAGCGCATCGGCAGCCTGCGCCGCCTGATCGAGGTGATGGTGGGGGAACGGCTGTCCGCCGAGCGCCGTTCCAGCCTGGACCACGCCCTGGCTGGCTACTACTCCGAAAGGCGGGAGCGCACCGGCTTCCGCGATTTCTACGCCTACCTGGAAGGCGAAACCCCGGAGATCGCCCACCTACTGCGCCCCTTCGCCACCGGCAGCCTGCGGGACCTGCTCTCCGACGAGGGCGACGACCTGCTGGCCCGGGAGGCCCTGGTGACGGTGTTCGACCTGCACCTGCTGGAGCCGGAACTGAGACCGGCGGCGGCAATGGTCTGCACCGAGACGGTGTGGGCCGCCGCGGCCCAGGACCCCAGGCCCCGCCTGCTGGTGGTGGACGAGGTGTGGAGCATCATGCAGCACCCCGAGGGCGCGGCATTCATGGTCTCGATGGCCAAGCGCGCCCGAAAGCACCGGCTGGGGTTGCAGTTCATCACCCAGGACGTGCAGGACCTGCTTTCCGAGGACTCCTCCCGGACCATCACCGGACACAGCGGCCGGGCGCTCTTGCAGAACGCTGCCTTCAAGCTGCTGCTCCAGCAGGACGCCGCCGCCGTCGCCACCGTGGGCGAAGCCTTCGACCTGCCGCCAGAGCTGCAACGCTGGCTTTTGTCCTGTCCCCGGGGCGATGGTCTCTTGCTGGCGAGGGGCAACCGCTTTCCCGTCCGCATCGAGGCCACCCCCGAGGAGACGGCAGTGATCGAGTGGCGGCCCGGACCCAGGCACTGAACCAACAATCCAATCCATTAAAGAGCGAGGTAATCATTATGAGTATCAATGTGAAGCGGATGATCCTGGGAAATGGCAAGCAGGGGCCGCCGGTGCTGCTGGCGATCACGCCGCCCCGCCAGGGCGAGCGCACCCTGCTGGGTGTCGAGAACATGCTCCAGTCCATCGCCGTCCCCGAACCCTTCTCCCTGGAACTGGCCGGCGACTCCGACGGCGTCACTCTGCTGGCCCGCTGCCGGGACGGCCAGGTGGTGCGCCAGCAGCTCGCCGCCCATTACCCCCAGGCCAGGATCCACCAGGTGGCGCCCGAGGACGACCCCCTGCGTCCGCAGGACGGCGAGCGGGCCTGGGGGATGACGCTGCGGGCCTCCGGCCCGGAGTACGTGCCCCTGCGCACCTTCAAAGACGACGACCTGCTGGACCCCGGCTCCGACCCCCTGATCGCCATCATCGGCGCGCTGTCCAACCTGCGCCCCGGCGAACGGGTCTCGGCCCGGCTGCTGCTTCGCTCCCTGGGCCCCGACTGGTCCCAGGCCCACCGGCAGAGGGCCTTCCGGAACCCCGGCCAGCAGCGGCCCGACTCGGCCAACTCCCCCCAGAACACCCAGGCCCAGATTCACACCAAGGACGGGGTCACCCTGGCGGTGCTGGGATTGGCCGCGCTGGTGGGGCTGCGGGGCTACCTCTGGGTCCAGGACGGGGAGATTCTCAAGGCGTCCCTGCTGGGCGCGGGCAGCGCGTTGGGCCTGGTCCTGGCCGGCTGGGGCTGGTGGCGCTGGAAGCAGGGCCGCAACCGGGTCCACGACCCGCTGATCATCCGGGAGAAAGTGGAGCGCATCGCCTTCGACGGCGAGCTTGAGGTGCTGGCCGTCGTGCCGGAGAATTCCGGTGAACAGCGGGCCAGGGAAATCCTGGAGCCGGTGGCCACCGCCTACCGCCACTACGACCACCCAGCCGGGGCGCGTTTCAGGGTCAGCGGCATCAGGCCCGTGGTTCCCGCCGCCCGCCTCCACCCGGCGGGTCCCGGGCTCTTCGGCGGACGCAGCGTCCTTGGGGTCCGGGAGGCGGCGGCCCTGTGGCACCCGCCGGGCGAGGGGGACGAGACGCCCCTGGTGGAGCGCTCCGGGTCCCGGGCCCTGGCTCCCACGGCCCGGGGCGTGAAGGGCGGCGCCCTGGTGGGTGAGACCACCGCCGGCCGGGCCCGGGAGATACGCTTCCCCGAGGACCTGCTGCGCCGCCATCACTTCTACGTGGCCCGCACCCGCATGGGCAAGTCCACCCTCATGGAGCACATCGTCGCCCACAAGCTCAGGGAGAAGGCCGCCGGCCGCGACTCCGACGCCATCGTCGTGGTGGACCCCCACGCCGACCTGGTGAAGGCCATCCTGTCCCGGGTGCCCGAATCCCTGGCGGACCGGGTGAGGCTCATCGACCTGGCCGAGGAGCACGGCTCCCCGGGGATCAACCTGCTGGACACCCGAATCTTCTCCGACCGGGACCGCACCGCCGACTCGGTGGTGCGGGTGATGCACGGCCTGTGGGAGCAGTGGGGTCCCCGGATGCAGTCCATCCTGGAGCACACCGTCAAGAGCCTGCACGAGGCCAACGAGCAGATGGAGGCCGACCGGCAGTACACCATTCTGGACGGGTCCCTGCTGATTTCCGACGCCAGGTTCCGCCGCGAGGTCCTGGCAAAGGTCAACGACCCCTACCTGCTGCGGTTCTGGGCCAAGGACTTCCTGAGCTGGAGCCGGGAGCGGCGCGGCGAGGCCATCGCCCCGGTGCAGACCCGCCTGGCCTACTACGCATCATCCAAGAAGGCCAGGGCCATCCTGGGCCAGTCCCGCTCCACCATCGACATCCGCCAGACCATCCTGGAGGGCGGCATCCTGCTGGTGTCCACCGCTCAGGGCGCGGTAGGCCGGGACGTCTCCGCCCTGGTGGGCGCCTCCCTGCTCAACCTGGTGGACTCGGTGATCCGGGAGCAGGAGCGCCTGCCCCTGGAACAACGCCGGGGCGCGCTGGTGGTGGTGGACGAGATGCAGACCATGCCCGGTGTCGATTACGAAGCCATGCTGTCGGAACTGGGCAAGTACGGCGCATCGTTCATCCTCGCCACCCAGAGCCTGGCCAAGCTGGACGACCTCTCGCCCACCATGCGGGACACCATCCTGGCCAACGTGGGCTGCCTGGCCGTCTTCCAGGTGTCGGGCAGCGACGCCCGGCAACTGGTGTGGGAGCTGGGCAAGGACCGGGTGTCCGAGGACGACATAGTATCTCTGGACGTGCACCACTGCTACGTCCGGGCCACCGTGGGCACCGAGCGAATGCCCGCCTTCTCCATGAGACTGCTGAAGCCGGAGGCCGGGGACCCGTCGGTCGCCGCCCGCATCCGGGCCGACGCCTCCGCCTACCTGCGGCCCGGCGGCGCCGGGGAGACCGAGGCGCATCGCCGGGTGGGCGAGTACCGGCGGCTGCTGGCGGAGCGGTACGGCGAAGCCGGTGAACCGGAGCAGCCATCCGGCGGCGCCGCTCCCCAAGAAGCCGGAGACCAGGACCCCGGAGACCAGGACCCCGGAGACCAGGACCCCGGGGGCCAGAATCCCGAAGGCCGGGACCCTCACTCCAAACAGGATCGCCCCGGCGCCGGGTCCGATGAGGAGGAGGAATGACCCTCGCGGGTTGCCGGAGCGAGGCGCTCCGTCGCCTGGCGGAGTTGCCCTTCCTGGACCGGCTGGAACTGGCCGCCGTCTCCGGCTGGTCCCGGGGCGCGGTGTACCAGGCCGTGGAACATTTGGGACACAGGGGGATGGTCCAGGCCATCCCCCACGCCGCGCCCCATGTCCCTCCCACCCGGCGCTACTGCCTCACCGCCGCCGGGTTGCGGCGGCTGGCGGAGGCGGAGGGAGTGTCCCCGGACCGGCTGCTGGCCTGCCGGCCCGTCTCCGCCCGCTGGCGGCGAATCCTGCTGGAACGCCTGGACGCCGTCGCCGTCATCTACCGGGTGGCCGCCGCCGTGTCCGACGCGGCCCACCCCATCGGCTTCCGCTGGTACCGGGCCACCCCGCCGGACGCCGGAATCTGGCTGCCCGACGGCCGTTCCCTGGCCGTGGTGCGGCTGGGGAACGCCGCCGACCGCACCGCCTTCGCCAAGCGGCTGTGGCGGCTGTCCCAGGAGACCCGCCCCGGCGCGGCGCTGCTCCTGGTTCCCGACGAGGTCCGGTTGCGCCAGGCCCGGCGGTTGCTGGACGCCCTCCCCATGCCGGGTTTCCTGGCCCTGGAGCGAGACGCGGCCCGAGCCGGTGCCGGCTCCCCGGTCTGGCGCGGACCCTCCGGCCCGGCGTCGTTGAGCCTTCGGGAGGCGCTGGCCCTCGTCCGCCCCGGCGGGGGGCTGCCCTCCGAGGCCAGCTCCCGCCGGCAACTACTTCCCGCAGACCTGGACCTGGAGGCCGCCGGCAACGGCCCGTCCAGCTTCCTGCTGCCGACGATGCTCGGGCCCTCCGAGAAGCGCGCCCTGGACCTGCTCTTCGACTGGCCCTGGCTGGCCCCGGCCCACTTGGGCGCGCTCTTGGAGGTGAGGCAGTCCCGGTTGTACCAGGTCCTGGAACGGCTGACGGGGTTGGACCTGGCCGAGAAAACGGTGCACGGGGAACGCCTCCTCCTGGCCCTCACCGACGCCGGGCTTGCCCTGCTGGCCCGCCGCGACCGATCCTCCCTTGGCGCGGCCCGGCGGCGATGGAGCGTATCCCCCCTGGACCCGCAGGCGCCGCCCGGTTGGCGCAACGTCTCCGGCTCCCGCAGCCGCCAGTTGCTGCGCAACCTGGACCACACCCAGGCGGTGCACCGGTTCATCGCCGGACTGGCGCAGCAGTCCCGGTCTCAGGGCTGGGAGGACGCCCGGTTCGACCCGCCCCGGCGGGCCACCCGCTTCTTCAGGCACGACGGCCGGCTCCACTCGGTGCGCCCCGACGCCTTCGGCGTGCTGCAACGGGACGGAAGGAGCCAGCCCTTCTTCCTGGAGTGGGAGCGCCGCGCGGTGCGCCCCTCCACCATGGCGGCCCGCATCGCTCCCTACCTGCGCTATTTCTCCACCAGCCGCCCCCTGGACGACCACGGCGTCCAACCTCTACTGCTGGTGGTCTTCGACGACGAGCTGGCCGCCGGCCACTTCCTGCGGCTGGCGGCCGCTGAGATGCGGCGCGCCAGGGTCTCCGTGCCCCTGTGGGTCTCCGACCTGGCCTCCCTTGAACGGACAGGGTTGATGGGCGCCGCCTGGCATTCACCGGACGCCTGGGAACCGGCCCACGCCTTCGGCCCGCCTGCGGTCCACTGACAGCAGCCCGTTTCCCCGCCCGAATTTTCCAGTTACCATGAATGGGTACACAACGGAACGTCTACGGACGAACGGCGCAGCCGGAATCATCGCCAGGTCAAGGGCCGGTTGGAACTTGGTCATGGTCTCCAACTCTGCCGTGAGCCAAGATTCTACTGCCATCTCTAACTTAAGAATGATCCAGCATCTCCAGGATGTGTGGACATTCAGGCCGCCTGAATTCTCAATCGAGAGGGGTTCCATGAACGATAGCCGCTACGGCACGGCCCTGGCCTTACTCTCGGGGATATTCCTGACCGTCGCCCTCGTCGCGTGCCAGGGAAAGGACGCTACTCGGACACCGGCACCCCATCCGCCTATCACCATTTTCGCGGCGCCGCTTCAATCAACACCCATCGTTCCTGGGGAAATCCCGGAGACCGCAAGCGAAGACCTGTTGGAAGTCCACAGGATTGAGCCGAACCTCGTCGGCAGCCTGCTCTTCATCGCCCATTGGGACGAAGACGCCCAACGCTGGCTGGTCTACGACGCGGCGGGGGCTTTCACTCCGGACCAGTTGACTCCGCCTCCGGGCGTGACCATCCCACCCAATCCAGAGATTGGAATGCTCACCGGGATGGAGCGCGGGAAGCTCTATGACTTCCACGTGCGCGGGGACCGGATCGTAAACATCGTGGAGGGAGAGACCGGGGACTGGCCCTTCAAGGCCGGCGCCAACTACATCAAATGGTCGCGCTGAATTTCCAAAGACCCTGGGTTGGAATCGAGCCGCCGGGCCGCCGCTCCGCGATTCAGCCAGCCGGCAGGCCAGGGAATGAGGGAAAGAACCGGAAACGGCTGTGAAGCGGAAAGCACGATCCGGTAAGGGAGGAGCAAACATGAAAACCGACGACGTGAAACAAGGACTGAGGAACATCGGAGAGAGGATAGCCTGGGCTGGGCGGGAGGCCGGGGTCACCCGCCGGGAGATGGGGGAGTTGGCCGGGGTAGACGAACTCACCGTGCGGTCCTGGGAGGAGACTCGGTCGAGGCCCTCACTGTCCCAGGTGAACGAACTGGCCGCCCGTTGCGGGACGACTCCCGACTGGCTGCTGGGCCGGGACCTGATCGAGGGGCTGATGCCGGAGCAGGCCAGGCACGGCTACGTCCGCCAGGGAGGCATACCCCAGGAGGGGCTGCCCCTGGTGGACCTGGAGGTCACGCGCCAATTCATCCTGTGGGTGTGGCAGCAACCCCACCGGGAGTGTAACCAGGCCGGCGATTTGGTGGTTACCGGCGAAATCCCCGACGACCGGGAGGCTGGCGCGGCGCCACGCCTCAGCCCCGATGCTATTGTAGAGTGAGTGTCGGCACACCTGAATCGATATACATGTCCGGCCGCGCTGGAGACAAACTCGACTTCGACGAATCGTCCCCGCCCCGCAGCCCTCAGGCAGGAACGACGCCGTCGGTATCGGCCCCAGGCTCCGGCGATTCCTCCACCGGCTCCAGGTCCATGATGGACACGGTATGCCCCCTGCCGTCCACCTCGACGATGGCGGTGGGAAACCGGACCAGCCTGCCGATCTTGCTACTGATCTCCGGCCGCAACCGGCTCTCGGCAATGCGGACCATGCCCCCTTCGAAGAGTCCCCTGGCGGCGGCGCGCCGGTCCTCCGGGGATTCTCTCCCCAGGTCGATCCATACTTCCAGCACCCCGCCGCCGTCCTCGGACGCTTCATCGGGGCGCTCTCTTGCCCGGACCCGGCGCACCTGTCCCGGCGTGAGCAGCTTGACCACCTCACCGTCATTCACCACCACCTCCCTCAGTTCCGGCGGCCCTCCTTCCTCCAGCCAGACCCAGCAGCGGCCCACCCATTCCACCCCGACGCCGCCGTCGTCCTTGAATCGCGTGACGGGAATGATGGGGCGCTCGGCCACCAGGTCGATGTCCAATTCGGCAATCTGCTCGTTCTCAGCCATCTTCACCTCTTTTTGTCCTTATTCAGGGGAGCCGGCAGCGCCCCGTCAGCATGGATGGAATGATATTAACGCGCCGGGGAGATTAGCAAAAGCGGCAGGGAACGGGGCACAAAACAAGGCCGGGTGGCTATCACTCCACCCGGCCTTGCCGCCGCCTGCGAGGGTTCTGCTTGGGGTCATTTTCATTACTCACGGTTCACCATCTCCGGCAGTCCTCCGCCACTCCCCCGCGTCGATGCCTTGGCGGTCGTCCACCTCGGGCAGCAGCAGGTGCAGCAGGCCCAGCCTGGCGGCCAAGCTGAACAGGGCCACCAGGTTGGCCGAGTCCGGGCGCGTCCCCTGCCGCCACCGCCCGACCAGGCGGACGTCGATGCGAAGCCGCCTGGCCAGTTCCCGCCAGGACATCCCGGAGGCTTCCTTGAACCTCTCCAGCCGCTGCGGAAAGTCCTCGGGGAACCGGGGCGGCTCGATGCGGTAGACCCGTTGCTGGCGTCCCACGGCCCTACCTCCTATCCCGGCGTGTCACGATCAGGTCCCGGGCCAAGAGCAGGCCCAGTCCCTCCGGCACCTGTACCGACAGGTCCACCAGGGCCAGCATGGCCCCGCCGCAGGGTACAACTCTCTTGCTGCGCCAGCGCCACAGCTGCCTGGGGTCCGCGCCGATGATGGTGGACACTCCCTCCCAGGAGAGGCCGGTGGCCTCCTTCAACAGCACCAGCCGCTCTCCGAAGTCCTCGGGCATCAGGGAGACGCCGGGGACGTACAGGGACCGTTGAAATTGCCATGCGCTAATCATTGATCTCCTCCAAGATGAACAGTTCGTCGAACCCGGCCCCCAGCTCCCCCTGCATCCGCTGGCGCAGGGCCGGCGACGGGCACCGCGTCCCATTGAACACCCGGGACAGATGGCTGGCGC
This sequence comes from Dehalococcoidia bacterium, assembly GCA_963667415.1. GTDB lineage: Bacteria > Chloroflexota > Dehalococcoidia > Lucifugimonadales > UBA3495 > VXOI01. The sequence goes on from OY763410.1 coordinate 3,931,862, forward strand.
TGCAACCCAGCAGGTCCGCCAGTTGGTTCTGGGACAGGTTCCGCGGGTCCATGCGGTCCCAAGCCACGGGAGAATTCAGCAGTATCCTCCGCTTCCGTCGCCTACCGGACATGCTCGCCGTCCTTCCCCGGAACATCGCGCGCCGGGCCTGTGGTGTCTTGGCCGCCGCCACTCTCCTGGCCTCCGCCTGCCGTCCCATCCAGGTGGGCGCGGACGATCATGCGGGCCAGGATGCGCAGGCCGCGCAGCCGGATCTCCTCCTGTTCGCGGGTGAGCCGCTGCTTCTTTCTCAAGGTGCAACCTTCCGGAAAATCCGGCGCTGGCCGCCGGTGGCGTAACCGTGCGCCGGGGTGTATAATCCCGCTAGAGAACGGGCGTTCTGTACTATCAGAGTGTACTAATATAGCAATCAGCAAGGCAATAGCCCAGCGCCCGTTTTTGGAAAGTATTGACAACTATTGACCTCGAATGTGACAATTGATTGACAGAATAGAACACACAATAAGATTGCTGTATTTGTACACTTAGACGCGGGGTGGAGGTCATGGAACAGCGCGACGAAAGCCAGGAACTGGGACCGCACCTGCGGCTATTGCGTGGGGACATCAGCCTAAGGGACGTGAAGCGTCTCACCGGCATCTCCAACTCCTACCTGTCCCAGATAGAAAGGGGCGACCGCCGGCCCGGCCCCAGCGTGCTCAAGCGGCTGGCCTCCCTCTACGAGGTGGACCTGCAGGACCTGCTGAGGCGCGCCGGCTACCTGGACGACGCCGACGGCGTGGCGGCCCAGGACTACGAGCCCCAGGAGGTGGAGCGGGCCTACCAGTACGTGCTGGCCGACCCCCACTTCCGGGTGGGCACCCGGCCCGACGGTCCTCTCTCCCTCAGTGCCAAGCGGTTCATCGTGGAGATGTACGAACGCTTCACCGGAAAGCGGCTGCTGGAATGACGGACCCCACCATTGACGGCTTCTGCCGCGAGTTGCTGCGGGACGAATGTCCCGGAGCCAGGCTGGAGCCTGAGCGGCTGGCGGCGGACTTTGCCCGCCGGTTCGACTTGCCCCTGCGCGTCTCGCTGGACGACCTGGCCGTGCTGCTGGAGAACGCCGGCATCGGCACGATCTCTGGGGCGCGGCTGAAGAAGGGCCTGCGGGGCGTCCACTACAGCCTGCCCGACGGCAGCTACGCCATCCAGTACGAGGAGAGACAGTGGGAGGGCGGCAAGGTGCACACGGTGCTGCACGAGACCTGCGAGATAATTCACGAGCAGGTTTGGGACCGGCACGGCGGCTGCAAGCCCACAAGGGCCATTTGCCCGGAGGCCGACCGGTTCGCGGCGGCGGTGATGATGCCCCCGGACACCTTCGCGGCCTACGCCCAGGCCACCGGGCTGGACGTGCTGGCCCTGCAGCGGCTGTTCCGTTGCGCCTACCTGTCCGTGACCCGCCGGTTGGGCGAGGTGGTGCGCAGCCAGCCCCTTCTGGCCGTGCTCTACGAGCGCCGGGGCAAGAACCCGGCGGCCTGGCCGGAAGGGGCCGCCCCAAGGGAATTCCGGGCTACGGCGGTGGTGCGGACCCCCGGCTTCGGGGAGCGCTCCTCCCCACTGCTCTGCGGCTCCCGGGGCCGCGTTCCCCTGCCGGGCCGTCCCCCGCCCCCCGGCTCGTTGGCGGAGGGCGTGATCGTCACCGGCAGGCCGGAGTACGCCGAGGGCGAACCCAGGGGGAACATCCAGTACGGGGATGGGGTGGCCGTCGCCGTCAGGCCCGTCTTCTGGAACGGCCGGCTGGCCAAGGTCAGCCTGGTGGCCGTGCCCTACGAACTGCGCACGGCCCTGGCCCCGCAGGTCCACCGGGCCGCCTTTGACCTACGGGAGTTGCCCGCCAGGTCGCGGGCCGCGACGTCCCTGCCTTGACAGGCGGGGGTGTACCGGGGATGATGTTTAGTAAGACAAACCATTAGCATTGCAGGCAAAAAGAGAGAAGCCATGCCCGCCAAGCCCAGGAAGTCCAAGACCATCACCATTTCCCTGCCGCCGGAGATGTTCGAGGAGGTGCGGCGGGTGAAGAACATAGAGGGCCGCGACATGAGCGAGCTGGTGCGCGAAGCCCTACGCCTTTACATGGAAGAGCGGGAGCTGCGCCGGTAGCAACCCCTGGAATGGCCGCGCTCCCGCCGGCCAATCCGGGGAATCGAACCAATCCGGGGAATCGAACAGGGAGGAGAAGCAGATGAGTAGTTTCAATGACCTGGTACCCGTGGCCCTCTACGCCCGGGTCTCCAGCGACCGCCAGGACGTGGACCTCTCCGTAGCCGCCCAATTGCGGGCCCTGCGCGACTACGCCGACAAGAACGGCTACGCCGTCGCCCGCGAGTACATCGACGAGGCCGAGAGCGGCCGTATCGCCGATAGGCCCCAGTTCCGCAGGATGCTGGACGAGGCAAGCAAGAACGAGGCTCCTTTCCAGGAAATTCTGGTCTGGAAATTTTCCCGATTCACCCGCAAGCGGGAACACGCCGTGGCCTTCAAGTCCATGCTCCGGCGGCGGGGCATCCGCGTCGTCTCCATCACCGAGCACGCCGACGATACCCCCACCGGCAAGCTGATGGAGGCCATCATCGAGTCCGTGGACGAGTTCTACTCGGAAAATCTTGCCGAAGAGGTCAGGCGGGGTATGCGCGAGGCCGCCTCCCGGGGCTTCTGGATTTCCAGCCGCGCTCCCTACGGCTACAACCGGGTCATGGTCCAGGACGGGGCCAAGAAGCGCCCCATCCTGGAGGTCAACGACTCCCAGGCCGTCCTGGTACGCAGGATGTTCCAGATGGCCGACTCCGGCAAGACCCTGCTGGACATCACCAAGACCCTGAACCAGGAGGGCATCTCCAGCCCCAGCGGGAAGTCGTGGCGCAAGACCACCATCTACAAGCTGCTGACCAACGAGGTCTACACCGGCACCGTGGTCTGGGGCGCTCAATCCAAGGACAAGGCCCCGCCGGTCCGGGTGGAGAACGCCTTCCCCGCCCTGGTTTCCAGAGAGGTGTTCAGCCGCGTGGTGGCTTTGCTGGAATCAAGGGCGCCGGTCCACTCTCATCCTCGTCGTTCTGCCAGTTCCTACCTGCTCAGCGGCGTCGTGAAGTGCCGGACCTGCGGCAAGGCCCTCTCCGGCCAGGAGTCCAAGAGCGGTCAGTTCGCATACTACGTCTGCCAGTCCCTGATGAAGCAGGGCAGCGGGTCCTGCGACGCCCCCAGGCTGAATGCCAGGAAGTTCGAGGGCATGATCGTTGACCAGATAAGGGAAAACATCCTCACCGAGAGCAACATCCGGGACCTGGTGCGGCTGGTGGGCGAGGAGATGGACGGGGTGGCCCACGAGCAGCGGGAGCGGCTGGAGACGGTCGAGGCGGAAATGGCCGAGGTCCGGCGCAAGATGGACCGGCTCTGGCACGCGGTGGAAAGTACCGACCTGGAGATCAACGATATACTGCCCCGTCTGCGGGAGCACAAGGAGCGGCAGGAGAAGCTGGAAAATGCGGCGGAAGGGGCGCGGGCTTTGCTTTCCGAGCGGAGGGAGGCCCTGGACGACGTGGACACCATCACGGCCTACGCCCAAGATATGCGGGAGTTCCTGCTGAAAAGCGACCTTACCGAGTCCCGCGCCTTCATCAGGTCCTTCGTCAAGGAGATTGACGTAGCCCCCGGCAGGGCCGTCATCCGGTACTCCATTCCCATGCCGGACGACAGCCGGATTCCCGGCAGGGACACGGAAGAGGTGGCCTTGGCGGGACAGGTACTGTCTACAATACCTTATGGTGGGCGGTAGTGGACTCGAACCACTGGCCTCTTGCGTGTCGAGCAAGTACTCTAACCAACTGAGCTAACCGCCCGCACTATTAGCAGTGTACCAACCGGCGTGTTGCCGGTCAAGAATGGGGCTGGCCTTGTCGGGGCCTTTCGTTTTGGACATTGACCCTTCGAGACTGTTCACGGCGGGCTTGCGGAACCGCGAGCAGGCTGTCCTTCGACGGGGTTGGAGCCAACGGGGGTTGGCTGCAACCAACGACTGGGTTGGAGCCAACGGGTTGGCTGCAACCAAAAGGCGCAGGGGCCTTCGCGCGCGCACGCGTGACCGTGTAACATTTCATAACATTATGTAACATTTTGTCTCATTTTCGGGCGGCGCGTGGAGCCCGGCGATGGGGTCGCCGGGGTCCGGTTTGGCCGCGGACCGCGCGGGGGAGTCGTCGGGGATGTGGGCGTAGTCGGACATGTTGCGCCTGGTGGGGTCGGTCCCCTCGTTGGACTCGGAGCGGCGGAGTGCGCCTACAGCGGAGTGCTCCTATATACGATGGTACAGAGTTGGGTTCGAGGTTGGCAATGGGGCGGGCGTCAGTAGATTGGGCCGGGGGTCTTGCCACGGGTTTACATCCGCCACGGGTTTACAATGGTATTTGAGAGCTGGGGAATCAGAGAGCCGGTGAATCGAGCAAGGGGACGGGCGTGATGGCCACGAGGGAACGTTACCGTATGCTCTACGACGGGGCCTGCCCGATATGCAGCCGGGAGGTGCTGTGGCTGCACCGGAGGCGTCCGGAGGCCATCGAGGCGGTGGACATTTCGGCGGAGGGCTTCGACGCAGCGGGGTTCGGGCTGACGGATGAACAGGTGGACGCGGCGCTGTATGGCATACGGGCCGACGGAAGCGTGACGGTGGGGATGGCGAGCCTTCGGGAGGGTTACCGGCTGGCAGGTCTGGGCTGGCTGATGGCGTGGACCGGCTGGTGGCCGGCGCGTCCGGCGTTCGACGCCTTCTACCGCTGGTTCGCCCACAACCGGATGCGCATAGGGCGGCTGCTGGGGCGGGAGGAAGACTGCGACGACCGTTGCCGGTTATAGGGAGGCGCAAGCTTGGCCGGGTGATATACTCCGCCGGAGCGCGGGGGAGACTCATGACAGGGACCGGAGGGCAAGTTGGAAGTTGGAGAAACGACGCGGGTGCTGCTGACGGCGAAGAAGGCCGCCGGGCTCAGTTTTGCCGATATCGGGAAGGCGATGGGAAGGGACGAGGTGTGGGTGGCGGCCCTGTTCTACCATCAGGCCAGCGCAGAACAGGAAGAAGCACTGAAGCTTGCGGAGATACTCGGGGTCAATCCCACGCTTGTTGAGGCACTGACGGAGCCTCCCTCCAAGGGACTGGGGCCGGTGGTGCCGACGGACCCGCTCATCTACCGGTTCTACGAGATAATGCAGGTGTACGGGATGCCGCTGAAGGACGTCATCCACGAGAAGTTCGGCGACGGCATTATGAGCGCCATCGACTTCACGATGAACGTTGACCGGGAAGAAGACCCGGAACACGGCGACCGGGTGAAGGTCACGATGTCGGGAAAGTTCCTGCCCTACAAGCGATGGTAGCGCTGACAGAAGGGGAACTTCTGGAGCGGGCCCGCGACCTGATTCCGGTGCTGAAGCAGCGGGCTTCGCAGACCGAGGAACTGCGGCGAGTGCCGGAAGAAACGGTCAGCGATGTGCTCGGCTGCGGACTGCACCTGGCAGGCGTACCGAAGAGGTATGGCGGGCTCGACGTCAGCTACGCCGTCGGAATGGACGTGGCCGCGGAGCTGAGCCGGGCCTGTCCCTCCACCGGGTGGTGCCTTGGACTGTGGGTCGCCCACTCCTGGCTGGTTGGCTTTTGGCCCCCGGAGGCGCAGGCGGAGGTATTCGGAGGCGGTCCTGACGCGCTGCTATCCAGTTCGCTCAATCCCGGCAAGTCGACCTGCGAACCTGTCAAGGGCGGTTACAGGCTCACGGGGCGGTGGGAGTTTTCCAGCGGGTGCGATCACGCTGGGTGGGTGATGCTGGGAGCGCCCAACATCGGGGAGCGAAGCTGGGTGCTGGTACCCCGCAGAGACTTCGAGATAGTGGATACCTGGTTCGTGTCCGGACTGCGTGGAAGCGGCAGCAAGGACATAACCCTGAAGAACGCATTTATTCCGGACCACCGGGTCCTTGACGTCAACTCTGCGGGCATCAGGGACCTGACCGGTTGGGAGCAACACGGCCAGGGAAGATACCGGGTACCCGTCAGTGCTCTGCTGGGGTGGGACCTTGTTGCGCCGATGGTTGGCATCGCGCAGGGAATGGTCGACGAGTTCACGGCGCGACTGGCAGGGACGTCGGGGCCCGGCCGCACGGCGGACTCTCCGGCGGTGCACGCGCGGCTCGCGCAGGCGTCGGCAGAGACGGACGCGGCGCGCATGGTGATGCAGCAGGACATCCGCGAGATGCTGCGCAAGGGCCGCGAAGGAGAGCTCTTCACACTGCTGGAACGGGCGCGATTCCGGCGCGACAAGGCGTTCGCTGTGCAGACGTGCCTTCAGGCCGTCAACCGGTTGTTCGATCTGAGCGGCGGTCACGGCATCTTCGAGTCGACGCCGTTGCAGCGATTCCACCGGGACGCGCAGGCGGTGGCGCACCGGGACGGGCTGATCATGGAAATGGGCGGGCGCGACTATGGCCGGGTGGCGCTTGGTCTGCCGCCTGAGGGGCCGATCTAGGGTAGGGTGCGCGGCGGTCGTCCGAACAGGGCGACGGCGGCACCCACGACGGCGACTGCCGCTCCGATGAGGAACACGTCGCGGTAAGCGAGGACGAAGGCCGCGCCCTCTGCTCCTGCCGTCCCGGCCAGCGCGGCCAGGTGGTGGTCGCTGCGCATCGCGAAGATGCCGCCGACGATGGTCACCGCCGTCACCGACCCCAGCGCCTGGGTGAGGGACAGCATCGAGCCGGCGGTGCCGAACCGAACAGGCTGGACACTGCGCATGACCAGCGCATAGGCCGCCGCCTGGAAGGTCCCAAGCCCGATGCCGACGATGCACGCCCGGAGCAGCACCTGGACCAGGGTTGATTCCTCGTTGAGCAGGGCCATCCACGCCAGTCCCGCCGCCATCACCAGCATCCCCGCCACGCCGACGGGCTGGGTCCCGATGCGGTCGGTGAGCCACCCGCCCAGCAACGAGAATACCGTTGCCAGCAGAGAGGATGCGGCAAGCAATGCTCCGAGGACTGCCGGCCCTCTGCCGAGGGTGTCGGACACGTAGAAGGGGAAGATAAACCAGACCACGAAGGCCCCGAAAAAGGCCAGGTACATGCCAGCACTGGAGATCACGAAGCCGAGGTTCCGCAACAGTGCCAAAGGCAATACGGGCCACTCGGCCCTGCGCTCGCTGCTCCAAAACAGCAGGAGCAGCGTTGGCGTGAGCACCAGCATAGTCAGCACGGGCCACGAGTCCCAGCCCAGGTCTCGGCCCAACCGCAGCCCGATGATGAGGCAGATCATCCCTCCGGCCAGCGAGAGCACGCCGGTCAAGTCGAAGGCGGGACCTTTGGTCCGCTCAGCTCCGGGCTGGTCAGCCGACATCCCGGTGTCACGGTCGAGGAAGAACCACGCCAGGACCAGGGCCACCACCATGAAGGGCACTCTTCCCCAGAATACCCATTCCCAGTCCTGACCGAACCAGCCTGCCCCCACCAGCAGTCCCGCGCCGATGGTGCCGCCGACCATGCCGAGGGCCAGGCTGCCGGAGGTGAAACCCATGCTGAGGCCGCGACGGTGGGGCGGGAAAAGGTTGGCGGAGATGGCGGGAGCCACGGCGTACATGCACGCGGTGCCGACGCCGTGCAGCAGGCGGAACCCGACGACGGAAGCGAGGTCGGGGGAGAGGGCGATCAGGAACATGGAGACGAGGTAGGCCAACCCGCCCCAGAGGTAGACGCGGCGCAGGCCGAAGCGGTCGGCGAAGCTGCCAGCGCCGAGAACAAGGCTGGCGCGGATGCCCATGAACACCACGAGGGCCCACTGCACGCTCTGCAGGTCGGCGTCGAGGTCGGCGGCCAACTCGGGCAGTGCGACGTTGACGGAGAAGTCGAGGGAGGCGAGGAACATCGCCAGCCCGGCGGTCGTGCCGATGAGGACGTTGCGCCACCGTCCGCCGGTGAGGAGGGGGCCTGCGCCTGCGACGACGGCGTCAGCGGCGGCCAAGGGGGGTGCTCTCGGGGAGGGTGTGGCGCCGGGGTGGGCCGGGCGCGCAGTGGCGGGAATCCTTCATTGGGGGATTCTACGCTATGCGGCAAGGGGAGGGGTGCGGGGGGAGGGATGGGGGGATAGGGATGGTAGAATGCGCCCCGGACCCTATAGGCGCCCAGAGCCCAAGAAAATCAATGCCCCGGAGTCATCACCAGTCTCCTGCAGAAGACGGGGAGGGGAACATCCGGGGCCCACGCAATTACCTTATCACGGGGTAAACCTTGTCGCAAGAATCGTTCTTCAACAATCTTACGGACGCGGTCTCCAATGAGCGGTTTGATCCCTATCGTAAATCATTCCAGCAAGATGAACTACCTGCATGGGAACATTACTTATGGAACGTCTCCCTGTGCGAAAGCCTGTATCCTGCTCTCAATTGCATCGAAATTGTTCTGCGCAACGGCATTCATGACGCGGCTATTGTGAATTTCGGCACTACCTCATGGTTCAAAGGGCACCTCAAAGAACCGGAGAATGAACGGCTAGAGACGTTGTCCAGAAAGCTCCAACGATCGGGCGTAACATCCCCGACGACGGGCGACCTGGTTGCCGGACTGACTTCGGGATTCTGGGTCGATCTGTTGAAAGGACGGTATGAGCAAATTCTTTGGCCTGCCCTGCTGCCCGTTGTATTTCCCTATGCTACAAAAAGGCAAAGATCCCGCGAGCGCGTGTATCAGCGACTAGCAAGAATTCAGACTCTCCGCAACAGGGTCTTTCATCACGAACCTATCTGGCACCTGCAGGACCCGGAGGAGCAGCACGAAAGCATACTCGAAACGATTGGGTGGATGAGCCCGGCGATGCTGGCGGTGACGCGAATGCTGGACCGGTTCGACAGCGTTTATACTAGGGGCGCGCATAGCTATGCGAATGAGCTTGAATCGATAGCGCAGAACTGGGGCGCTCAATGACTGAGCCAGGAGGGCAGCAATGGTAGAGAACACGGGTGGGATTGACGCACTGCTTCAGGAGGATAGGAGCTTTCCGCCTCCTGCGGATTTCGTGGCAAACGCCAACATGGCCGACCCGGACATCTACGAGAAGGCGGCGGCGGACCCGGAGGCGTTCTGGGCCGGTCTGGCCGAGGGGCTGGACTGGGACAGGAAGTGGGACACGGTGCTGGACTGGAGCGGCGCGCCCTTCGCCAAGTGGTTCATCGGCGGCCAGTTGAACGTGTCGTACAACTGCATCGACCGGCATGTGAAGAACGGCCGTCGGAACAAGGCGGCCATCGTCTGGGAAGGCGAGCCGGGCGACTGGAAGGTGTACACCTACGGCGACCTGCTGCGCGAGGTATGCCAGTTCGCCAACGGCCTCAAAAGCCTGGGCATCGAGAAGGGCGACCGGGTAACCATCTACCTGCCGATGACGCCGGAGTTGCCCATCGCCATGCTCGCCTGCGCCCGCATAGGTGCGCCGCACAGCGTGGTCTTCGGCGGGTTCAGCGCCGAGTCGCTGCGGGACCGCATCAACGACTCGGAGTCGAAGCTGCTAATCACCGCCGACGGCGGGTATCGTCGCGGCGGCATCGTGCCCCTGAAGCAGAACGCCGACGACTCGCTGGTCGGCGCACCAACGGTCGAGAACGTGGTGGTGCTTCGCCGCACCGGCACCTCCGACGACAAGATGGTCGACGGGCGGGACATCTGGTGGCACGACTTGATGGAAGGCCAGCCGATGACCTGCGAACCTGAGCCGATGGACAGCGAGGACATGCTGTTCCTGCTGTACACCAGCGGCACCACCGGCAAGCCCAAGGGCATCGTCCACACCTCGGCCGGGTACCTGCTAGGGACGATGGCGACGACAAAATGGGTCTTTGACATCAAGGAAGACGACATCTACTGGTGCACCGCCGACATCGGCTGGGTGACCGGGCACAGCTACATCGTCTACGGGCCGCTGGCCAACGGCGCGACCACGGTGATGTACGAGGGCTCGCCGGACTACCCGGACCGGGACCGGTTCTGGGCCATCGTCGCCAAGTACGCCGTAACCATTCTGTACACGGCACCCACGGCCATCCGGACCTTCATGCGCTGGGGCGAGGGCTACCCGAACAAGCACGACATGTCGTCGCTGCGACTGATGGGAACGGTGGGCGAGCCGATAAACCCGGAGGCGTGGGTCTGGTACTGGCAGCACATCGGCGGAGGCCGCTGTCCGGTGGTGGACACGTGGTGGCAGACGGAGACCGGCGCGATGATGATTGCGCCGCTCCCCGGGCTGACCACCCTGAAGCCGGGTTCGGCGACCAGGCCCTTTCCCGGCATCGAGGCGGAGATCTACGACGGGGACGGCAACACGGTGGGACTTGGCGGTGGCGGCTACCTCGTCGTCAAGCGGCCGTGGCCGTCGATGCTGCGCGGGGTCTACGGCGACCCGGAGCGGTTCATCGACACCTACTGGTCGCGCTATGACACTGATTTCAAGAACGGCGGCATCTACTTCACCGCCGACGGGGCGCGGCTGGACGAGGACGGCTACTTCTGGCTGCTGGGTCGCGTGGACGACGTCATCAACGTGTCGGGCCACCGCATCGGCACGATGGAGGTGGAGAGCGCGCTGGTGGACAACCAGAAGGTGGCCGAGGCGGCCTGCATCGGCAAGGACCACGAGGTGAAGGGCCAAGCCGTGGTGGCCTTCGTCACGCTGAAGGACGGCGTGGACATTTCCGATGACGTCGTTACTGAGCTGAAGGCGCACGTGGCGGGGAAGATCGGCGCGATGGCTCGCCCGGACGACATTCACTTTGCCGCTGAGCTGCCCAAGACCCGCAGCGGCAAGATCATGCGCCGCCTGCTGCGCGACGTGGCCGAGGGCCGCGCGCTGGGCGACACGACGACGCTGGCGGACCCGGCGGTGGTGGATTCGCTGAAGTCGCAGTACGGGGACGAGGAGTAGGGTCGAACAGTGAAGGTAGGGCACGTTGCTATGCGCCCATATCTCCTATAATGAATTAACGGAGCGTATTCAACGGAGGTTTCAGCAATGGCGACTGCCCCCGCGCCCAACCCGCAGGCCGCGCAGAACCATATCTTCCATTGCCGCCAATATATGGGCAACGCGCTGGAAGCTCTGGACAAGAATGAACCCGGAAAGGCCGGTGAATTAATTTGGGGCAGCGTCACTCAGGCTGTGCATGCAGTAGATGCTTGGCGTGGGCCGGTGATTGACGACCATCATAGTCTGATGAACTTCGCCAGGGATCTTGGACGGGAAATCGGTGACGCTGCATACCCCAACAATTTCCGATCAGCAAGAAGTTTGCATCAAGACTTCTACATTCCGGTGGAGACCCGGGAGGAAATCGAAGAATTGTTGCCCGGCATCCAGCAAGCCATAAACCAGATTCTGGCCCTGTTGCCGGATGAAGTGCGCAACGGTGCCTCATCAGGGTAAAGGGAGCGTATAGGGGCATGACAATTACACCGGAAATCGGTGCCAAAGCCCGCAGGCATCTGGAGCATTCCAGGCAGTATTTCGATAACTGCCGGGAGGCGCTGGAAAAGGACGAAGTCTCGAAAGCAGGGGAACTGCTGTGGGGCAGCGTAACGCAGGTTCTCCACGCCTTAGCAACGGTTCGTGGTGTTGATGTCCAGAGGCATCGGCGCTTGAAAAACTTTGCAATTCAAGTATCTAACGAGACCGAAGACCCAGAAAAGGCCATGGGGGGATTCTTGTCTGCTGAGATCCTGCACAAGGGATTCTATGATGTCGACGTTGAGCGTATTGACCTGGAGGCTGGCATTCCTATAGTCAGGTATACAATGGATGCCGTGAGCAAGCTGATTCCAAATGATGTGAAGAATCCGGAAGGTTGAGCGGAATACCCATTCCAACTGCGGGGGCAACTTATGGCTACTTACCGAAAGGATGAGGCCCAGGAGTGGGCTTGGGAGACGCTGAAGGGGCAGTGGACGACGCTGATCACGCCCTTCACGCCGGACAACCGCTTCGACCGCGAGGGGATGAAGCGCAACATCCGGCACGTCCGCAGCCTAGGCACCGTGGGGGCCGGCTGCACGTGGGGCATGGGCGAGTTCTGGAGCCTGACCCACGAGGAACGGCTGGACGTGATGGACGCGGTGGCCGAGGAGGCCCAGTCCACGCCCGGTAGCGGAAGCTGGCCGATCGGGGCGCACGTGACCCACACGTCTGCGCCGGAGATGCTGTCGCTGGCGGCCCACGCCGAGGGGCGCGGCTACGACCTCCTGATCGTCGCGCCGCCGTACATGGTGACCAAGACCGAGGACCAGGTGGTGGAGTACGTGCGGCTGCTGGCCGAGCACACCAACCTGGCGATCATGTTCTACAACTCGCCGCAGTTCGGCATCACCATGAGCGTGAACGGGCTGGCCCGGCTGTGCGATCTGCCCAACGTGGTCGGTGTGAAGGAAGCAAGCTTCAATCAGCAGCTGTCCATCGAGGCGCACCTGACGCTGGGGCAGGACTCCGTCATCAGCACTCCCGACGAGTGGATCTACTTCAAGGGCCAGGAGCTGGGCATCAACCAGCAGGTTATGTTCGCCAACACCTCCGACTGGCGGTTCGACGTTCCCGGCGCCAACAATTACGTGCGCTGGATTGACCGGGCCTGCCAGGGCGATTTCGACGAGACCTTCTATGACCAGCACCTGCGCCGTTTGAACGAACTGTCGGACGCCTGGTGGACACGGACGGTGGACAAATACAACGGCGCGCTGCCCGTTTCGCTGGTGAAGCACTGGGGTGAGCTGATGGGCATGGCGGCGGGCAAGCCCCGCCTGCCCCTGCTGGACCTGACTACCAGCGAGAAGATGCAGCTGCGCGAGGAGCTGGGACCGCTGAAGCCTCGGGTTCCCGAACCCGTGCGGCGGGAAGCGCCGGAGCGGATCGCGGACCGCGCCGAGGCCAGGCCTGCATACGCACCGCGGCCGGTCTATGCCAGGCCCACGGACCCGCAGTCGCGGACGGCGTGGCTCACGGGCAACGACAACTTCGCGGCGGGGATGCTGCTGATGGTCAGCGTCCAGGACGTGGACGAGGCGCTGGAGGCTGAGCAGGGCGGCGCCGACGTGGTGGACGTCAAGAACCTGCAAGAGGCGCTGGTCGGCTCGGGTCATCCGTCGACGGTGCGGCAGGTGCGCGGCATCATACCGGTGGAGAAGCACGTGAGCGTGACTCTGGGCGTGGTGCCCAACCAGGCCGGCACGGTGGCGATGGCGGTGTACGCGGCGGGCATGATGGACGCAACGTCGGTGAAGGTGGGGTTCCGCGTGGCCGACTACGACACTGCGGCGGAAGTGCTGCGGGAGTCGAGGCGAGCGTTGGACGGCTTCAACACGAAGCTGGTCGGCTCGCTGTTCGCCGACAACGAGCTGTACGAGGGCGGGCTGGACCCGCACCTGATGGTGCAGCTGGCAACGGACGGCGAGTGCGACGGATTCCTGATCGACACGCTGACCAAGGACGGGCGGAACCTGTTCGACTTCATGCCGGAGCCGGTGCTACGACAGATCGTGCTGGACGGCAAGCAGCTGGGCCTGAGCACGGCATTGTCCGGTCACCTGAAGATCAGCGACCTGGACGAGTTGGCCCGCATCAACCCCGACATCGTGGGCGTGCGCGGCGCGGTGTGCTCATCGGGCGACCGGGGCCGGGCAGTGGCGTGGGAGGCGGTGGCCGAGTTCAAGCGGCAACTTGATATGCGCAAGACTGGGGAGATCGCCGTCCACAGCGAGCCTGCGCCGGTAACGTCCGCCAACGGTTGGGTGGTGATTGACGGCCGGGGCAAGAGTTGCGCCGGGGTCATCGCGGCCCTGACGCGGCAGATGGAGCAGGACAGGGAGTCGTTCGTCGAGGCGATCCTGGCGGACGCGCTGAACATCTACGACGTGACGTTGTGGTCGGAGCAGGCGGGCCACCGGCTGCTGACGCAGCGCACGGACCCGGACGGAGCGGTGCGGGTGCTGATACAGCCGTAAACGACGAGGGAGCGTCCGCACACTTCGCCGAAGGGGTGTGTCGGAGCGCAGCAAACAGTTCTAAACGGTGCTGCCGGGGCGTAAACAATCGCTCCGGCAGCGATTTTTTTGTTTAGTAAACATAATATCTCTTGATTAAGCTCCTGCTCCAATATAGAATTGAACACCGTCGCCCAATTCGAAACTGCCAAGGAGCGACGTTAATCTATGACCAGAAGGGAGGGCCTGTGGATTGACGGTTCTAGGTTGTCACGTTTTACTCGAACTGAGGGACTGTAACCCCACCCTGCTAAACGACCTCAATTACATACGTCAGGCGATGCTGACGGCCGCGCATGACGTTGGCGCCACAGTCGTCGGAGAGTCCTTTCACCGCTTCAGCCCCCAAGGCGTCACAGGCATACTGGCCATTGCGGAGTCTCACATCTCCATTCATACGTGGCCGGAATATTCCTATGCTGCGGCGGACATCTTTTCCTGCGGCTCCTCATTCCTGCCCAGAGAAGCGGCCCAACGGCTGGCAGTGCAGTTGGAATCGCGAGATGCAGAAATCAAGGAGATTGAACGGGGCCTGCTAGTTCAGCCGGTCAGCGGCTGAGTCCCCGGCGCATGGAACTCACAGGCAACTGGTTCGCCGAAAGCGTCACCCCTGACTTGGCCGTAATGGCTAGGTTACGGGCTGTGATTTTTTCCGGGAGCACCGCCTACCAGAAGGTGGAGGTCCTCGACTCGTACGAGTTCGGCCGAAGCCTGGTTCTCGACGGGAAAACACAGTCCACGGAACTGGACGAGTTCATCTACCACGAGTCGCTGGTGCATCCGGCGATGCTGTGCCACCCCGAGCCGAAGAGCGTCTTCATCGGCGGCGGCGGAGAGGGCGGCACGCTGCGAGAAGCGCTGGCGCACAGGACGGTGGAAAGAGTCGCGATGATCGACCTCGACGCCGAGGTCGTTGAGTTGTGTCGGCAACACCTGCCGGACCACCACCGGGGCAGTTTCGACGATCCGCGCCTGACGCTGCTGCATGAAGACGCACGGGGCTACCTGCAGGCGGACGGGGACGGATTCGACGTGATTCTGCTGGACCTGGTCGACCCGCTGGAGGGTGGACCGGCCTACCTGCTGTACACCGACGAGTTCTACCACATCGCCAAGAAACGGCTGAACCCGGGCGGAGTGCTGGTGACGCAATCGGGCCCTGTGGGGCTGCCCAACCACAAGGAGTGCTTCACCACCATTTTCCACACGCTGAGCGAGGTATTTGCCCACACCACGGCGGCGCAGGTCCATGTACCCGCATTCGAGACGCTGTGGGGATTCACCATCGCCTCGGACGAACCACTGCTCCCGCTGACGGGCTCTGCGCTGGACACTGCAATTTCCGGGCGGATCAACAAGACTCTGCGGCACTATGATGCGGAGACCCACCGGGGGATGTTCGCGCTGCCGAAGTTCCTGCGTGAGGGCATCGCTGCAGAAACGCGCATCAACCGGGACGATGCCCCTGTCTTCATGGTCTAGCGTTCCGTCGCCGCACTCAGCGGCCGGACTCCACTCCCCCGGGCCTCTCCCATGTTCCTCGACCGTTCCCCCAAGCTGTTTCGCTTCGCCGTAGCCCACTGCAACGAAAAGGGGCGCAACTCAGTGCGCCCCTCGATTATCCGTTAATGCCGGAGTTGTTGATGTCGGAGTTGCAGTAGCCTATTCGCTCCAGGCGGGCTGCAGTTCCTCTTCGTCGATGAGGTTTTCCTCTTCTTCCTCGTAGTCGGAACCGTCTTCGTCCGCCAGGCGGTCGGCCGCATCGGACTCGAGCTGGGAGCGCCTGTCCAGCGACGCCGAGGCGCGCATGGGGAAGGACGCAACGTGCAGGAGCCTGCGGTCGCGATGAGTCTCGTGGATGGTGATGCTGATGCCCTCGTCGGTGATGCCGATGATGGCCGCGGCGTAGGTGTTTCCGCCCTCGATGAGCCGGTTAAGGCGGTGGCCCAGCTTGGGTTCAACCTGTCCCAGGAACCGGCCGTCTTCGGCGTACACGTTCAGGTGGTGATGCTCCAGGCGCAGCGACACCGGGTCGCCGGGAGACAGCAGGGCCAGCGAGAGGCTCTGCGGGGTCTGGCACAGCATCGTGGTGGTTGACTTGCCGCTCTCTCCGATGAACAGCTGGGGTGCGCCGGTGGCCTTGCGGGCCTGCCGGGCCGTGGCGACCGAGCTGCTGCGCATCTGCTCGAGGCGGGACCGGTTCTTGCGAGCGATGTTGTTGTGAGGGGAAACTTCGCCCAGACGGTCCAGCACCCTGCCAGCTTCATCGAAGTTGCCGGTCTCAATAAGGGCCTTGGCGAGCCGATTCATGACTTCCGCGTCATTGGAGAACTGCTCCAGGATTGCCCGGTTCACTTGTGCCGCCCGCTCCCATTCGCCTTTCAGGGCGAGGTCCACTGCCTCGCGATCCATGGACCGCCTGAATTTCGCTCCGTTAGCGGCGGCGGGTAATTCCGTACTCATCCTTCTCCATCCATTTTTTTGGCGCCCTAGGCTGCCATGCCGGTGGCGAATTCCGCATCTCCCTCTGGACGCGGACAGGCCAGACATCGCCTGCTGGGGTCAGATTTCGCAACGTTGCTGAATACAGTGTCGTCATTGTGTCGCAGAGGGTCAATAGCAAAATCGTGCTGATAGTGTGGAATTTACAAGGGATTTTTGTGAAAAACGACCGGCTGCCGCGCCGAAATTTATCGCCGGGAAAAGCCCCGATGAATCCACCTGATACGCAATAAATCCATAGTCATCGAAAGGGCGTCGCGAATGGGCCTCACCTTGCTGTGTTCGCGGTAATGCCAGTCGACGCCGATTTCGGCAATCGTCATGCCCGAACATCGTGCAAGATACAGCACTTCGACGTCGAAAGAGAAGCCATCCAGGGACGCATTTCGGAACAGCCTTTCGGCGGAGGCAGCGCGGAAGCACTTGAACCCGCACTGGGTGTCGGCCAGCCCCACGGCCGCCATGCGGCGGACAAGGCTGTTGAATACGCGTCCCATCAGGTGCCGTCGGCCGGGCTCGCCGTATCGCGCCGCGCCCGCGGCCTCGCGGGAGCCGACGGCGACGTCCACGCCGGCCGATTGGCCCGGGAGCAGGCGTTCGACCTGCTCGATGGGAACAGACAAGTCGGCGTCGCATAGGAGACGAAATTCGCCGGTGGCGGCCAGCATACCGTTGCGTACGGCCCATCCCTTGCCGCGATGCTCGAGGGGCAGCACACGAACACGCGGGTCGCCGGGCGCGGCTTCGGCAACGAGGCGAGCCGTGGCGTCAACGCTGCCGTCGTCGGCGACGATTATTTCCCACGGGTAGTCCCTGGTGGCGAGGTAATCGACGACCTCTCGCACGGTGCGAGAGATGCGGTTCTCCTCGTTGTAGGCCGGAATGACGACGGAGAGGTAGGGAATGGAGGACGGCGGACTCTGGCTCATGCCTGTGACCTTGTTTTACCGGCGCCCAAGTCTTTCAGGAACGGGGAGCAGCGTGCGCGCTACACCCGGTCAAGCTGGAACCCTTCGTGCAACCGGAGCACCGCGTCACGCAGCTTATCCCTTGGGATGATGCAGGTGAGGCTGATTTCAGAGGTGGTAATCATGTCGATATTGACGTCCGCGTCGGCCAGCAACCGGAACATCTTCGCGGCGAAGCCCGGCTGATTCATCAAGGCGGACCCGACGATGCTGACCGCGGCCATCTCGGTGTCGACGTCGACATCCATTGCGCCGGCGCGACTCGCGGCGTCTTCAACCGCCGTTCGCGCCACGGGAAGGTCTGCGCCGCTGACGGTGAAGCTGATGTCGGTGGCAGGTTGGCCGACGGTATCCTGAGGGGCCGTGTTCTGCACGATGGTATCGACGCTCACGCCCGCCCCGCTGAGCGGTGCGAAGAGAGCGCCGGCGAGTCCGGGCTGGTCGGGCACGTTTCTCACCGTGATCTTGGCGATCCTGTCCTTGTAGGCCACGCCGGTCAGTTTCATGGGTGAGCCTTCCGTATCGGCGGGGCGACGCCATATTTTCTGGGCCGTGTCAGCGTTGGGATCGAAGGGCTTGCGGTAGAAACCGAAGCTGTCATCCAACCCGTAAACCGCTTTGATCGCATCTTTGCTGGAGATTATGCAGGTGGTGCTGATCTCGGAAGTGGAGATCATGTCGATATTGACGTGATTGTCTCCCAGGGTACGAAACATCTGCGAGGCGAAGCCGGGGCTGTTTAGCATGCCGGAACCGACGATGGCGACCGCACCGCTATCGGACGCGCCGTCAACGCCGCCACTTGCGCCCATGGCCAAGGCCGTGGCCCGCACCTTCTCAAGGGCGACCCGGAAGGAAGAGCTGCCGACGGTGAAGCTCACGTCGGTAGCGCGGTTGCCGCCGGTGTTCTGCACGATGGTGCCGACGTTGACTCCGGATTCCGCCAGCGGGTCGAACAGGGCGGCAACCATGCCCGGCTTGTCGGGCACGCCCTTGACGGTAATCCGGGAGACGTCGCCGCGGTAGGAAATGCCGCGTACCCTGATGCGGTCTTCAATCACCTGCCGTGGGGCGCAATCCTTCCCTTCCAACATCTCATCGATGGCCGACTGATCCTCTATGGGATCACCTGAAACGATGGGGAAGCCGCCGAATTCCTCCAGCGAAGTTCCTTCCAGCGCCTTGATCAATGTACCCGGCGAACTGTTGAAGCTGGAGGCGACGAGAATCGGGACCTGGAATACGCTGCCAAGCTCGATGGAGCGAGGGTGCATTTTGGCCCCCAGGCTGGCCAGCTCGAGCATTTCGTAGTAGGCGATTTCGTCCAGCTTGCGGGCGGATGGAACGATGCGCGGGTCGGCCGTGTAGATGCCCTCGACGTCGGTGTAGATTTCGCAGCGGTCCGCACCGAGCGCTCCGGCAATGGCCACGGCGGTGGTGTCGGAGCCTCCACGTCCAAGGGTCGTTATGTCGTCACCATCGGTGATGCCCTGGAAGCCGGCCACCACGACAACTCTGCCGGACTTCAGTTCCGCCTCCACCCGCTGCACATCCATGCCGCTGATGCGGGCGCGCCCGAAGGTGGTGTCGGTGTGTATGCCGGCCTGCGGACCGCTGAGGCTGATTGCATCGCAGCCCATATCGAGAAGGGCCATGGTGAGCAGGGAGCACGAAACCAGTTCGCCCGTGGAGAGGAGCAGGTCCAGCTCGCGGGCGCGAGGTTCGAGACTCGGGGAAACCGACCTGGCCAGTGCAATCAGGTTGTCCGTGGCGTCTCCCATGGCCGAGACGACCACCACCACCTCAGACCCACCATCGTGGGCTTCACGGACACGGGTGGCGACGTTGCGAATCTTCTCCACGTCGGCCACGGAAGACCCGCCATATTTCTGCACTATGCGACCCATAGAATTTTTCCCCTGGTCATTGGTGAAGGAAGCCTGGGTAAAGGCAGCCGGGGCCGAACGGCGACGACTGCTTTACCGCCTTCGAATACTACGACATTGGATTACTACGATATCAAATGTGGGTACTACGATATCAGATGGGCTTACTACGATATCAGATGGGCACCCAGGGAGGTTGGCTGGGTGACCTTCAGCGTGCCCTCCACGCAGGCCTGGCGCGCGGCCTCGGCCATCTCGTATGCCACGGTCATTTCGCGCCCCTTGGTCAGGGCCAGCACGGTGGAGCCGCTGCCGGAAAGGAAAGCGCCCAGCGCCCCGGCGTCGAGGGCAGCCTTCATCAGCAGCTTCATTGCCGGAAACAGGGGCTGCCGGTATGGCTGGTGCAGCCTGTCCTGGGTTGCCACGGTGAGGTACTCCGGGTGATTGGTGGCCATTCCGGCCACCAGGAGGGCGACGCGGGCCATGTTGTGGACGGCGTCGGGCACGGAGAGCTGCTGGGGCAACACGGCGCGGGCGTCTGCCGTAGCGATGCGCTTGTCCGGGATGAACAGGACGGCGTGAATTTCGGAAGGCACGCTGACCGGCACGGTGTACAGGGTGCTATCGCCGGAGTCCCCGGCGCTGGTTACGACCAGCTGCAGTCCGCCCATGACAGCGGCGGCCACGTTGTCGGGGTGGCCCTCGATGGTGGCAGCCATCTCCAGCAGGTCGCGGGCCGAAAACTCGCCACCGGACAGGGCGTTGGCGGCGGCCAGGCCCCCGGCGATGGCGGCTGCACTGCTGCCCAGGCCACGGGCCAAGGGTATCTCGTTCTCGCAGGTCACTCTCAGCGCGGGCATGGGACGGCCCAGCTCGCCGTAGAGGAACTCCATCGAGCGGTAGACGAGGTTCTCCGGGCCGTCCTCCAGCTCGCCCTCGCCCTCCCCGGAGATGGTCACGGACGGAGTTGCGCCGTTTTCCAGCGGCTCCACCTCGACGGTGTTCCAGATGTCGAGGGCCATCCCGAGGCAGTCATATCCCGGGCCGAGATTGGCCGTGGTGGCGGGAGCGGAAACTCGAACTGCGCTCATCAGGGAGACCGAAGGACTTCGTCGAAGATGTAGCGGCCCACGTCCATGTTCCTGCCGAAGCGGTCAGACAGCAAGCCGCCGTCGAGGCCTGGACCGCAGCCGATTATCGGCACGGTGGTCTCGTGGGCAGAACCGTGGGACCTCAGTCCCTGTGGCATGGTCACTTCGGCCGGGTCTCCGAAGACGGTGGCGGCGTCGGCAAGCACCAGGATATCGCCGATACGCTCCGGCATCAGGCGGAACCGCCGGGCCGCCTCCTCGCCGGGCACTGCTTCGTCGACGCCCTGCATATTGCGGAGGGTGTCCAGGGCCGCGTTCAGGTCGGCGGAGTCGTCCAGGTGCACATATATGCTGCCGCCGAGATTGGAGTGGTGCACGACGTAGCGGTCCTTGATGACCGGGATGGCGCGTGCCCTGATGCCGTAGCGCGCCAGTTCGCCCGGCAGGTGGAGCATCCTAGATTTGTCGGACATGCCGTGGTCGGCGGTGACCAGCATCTGCGCCCCGGGCTCCTGGTCGAGAATCGCTCCCAGTCCTTGGTCGAGCAGCGCGACGTGGCGAGCAGACTCAGGGTGGTGCGGGCCGTAGGTGTGCATGGCGTAGTCGGTGGTGGTCAGGTAGACCAGGTCGAAGGGTTCCCGCGACATCGCGTAGCGGCCGGCGTCCAGCACCCAGCGGTTGACCTCCAGCGAGTAGATGTGGGGCGGCTCACCAACGGCATCGACCACCCAGCCGGGAGGCTCTTCGGAGGATATGCTGACCGTGGCCCCGTCGTCCGGACCTGTGCCGGCAAGGAGGCGGCGCAGCTTATCCTTCGCGGTTACCAGTAGGGAGCGCATCCCTGACTCGGTGGCACGCTGGAACATGGTCTGGGCGCGGAGGAACTCTCCCGACTCCATGTAGAACTCTTCGCCAAGCTCCCGGTCGAGCAGGTAATTGGAGGTTATGCCATGGGATTCGGGAAAGCTGCCGGTGACCAGTGACACGTTGTTGACGTTGGTGACGCTGGGCGTCATGCCACGCCCTTCCACCCGGAAACCACGCGTCGACATGGCCGCAATGTTGGGTGCGGCGCAGGCGTCGAGGTATTCGGGGTCGAACCCGTCGATCAGAACCACAATCGTTGGACTATTCATCACATTCACCCGGAATAGACTACTCCATTCCATACAGGGGCTTCAACATTCCCCGCGGGAATTTGGGCCGCACGGACGATTCTTCGCCCGCTTCGCGTGGGGATTTTGCTTGACAAGCATTCTTCGCGAGAATCTATAATGGTTGGCGGCTCGATAAAACCCTGGCTCAACGAGCCGGATTAAAATGCTCTATAACGTCTCGCAGCTTTTGATGGAGCCAACGGGCTCCACCAGACGGTTCCAGTTGGACCAGGCCATCGCTGTCCCCGACGACGTGGATGGCGAGTCCGGCCAAGAGGGCGACGCTCAGCGCGCAGGCCGGACCGCCTATGCGACCGGCACCGTGAGGATGCTTCGAACCCACGAGGGGTTGCTGGTGACCGCCACCGTCGAGGTTGAGATGGCGGACTCCTGCTCTCGCTGTCTCGTTCCCTGCGACCGCCTTTCCACGCTGGCGCTCGAAGAGGAGTGCTATCCGACGTCGGACCCGTCCACCGGCCGGCATATTCGTCCGCCGGACGAAGACGAGGGCGTGGTGCATATCGATGCGCGCCAGATGCTCGACCTGAGTGATGTGCTGCGCCAGTACCTGCTCACCGACGAGCCGCTCAAGTTGCTGTGCCGGTGGGACTGCCAAGGCCTGTGCCCGGAGTGCGGCGTCGACCTGAATTCGGAAAAGTGCAATTGCGAAGAGGCTTACATCGACCCACGCTGGGGTGCACTTGCCGGGCTGATGGAGAAGGAAGTCTAGGTGTACCGTGCCCGGCGGAAGGTGCCTCCTCCCGCCACTGTCATGTAGAATTTTTTGCGTTACATAATGCAGAAATGCGGATGGGCCGCTCTGCATTTGTCCACCCGGAATGGCCGGGTTACGCTCAGGAGGAACCAGAAGGATGGGAGCCCTACCGAAGAAGAAGCTTACCAGGGCCAGGCGGGGCCAAAGGCTTACCGCGTACAAGCTGAGTCCGGTACACGCGGCGAACTGCCCGCGATGCCGGGCCGCGAAACGCCCACACACCGCCTGCAAAGAGTGCGGGTACTACCGGGGCCGGCAGGTACTGCAGGAGCGGTTCTAGCAGGCTCTCGGCGACGCTACCCTTTTACGCCGCTGGTGCGGTGGCTGTTATTGTCTTGCCGTCGAGGCGGCTCGGGAAAGCCATCGATAAGTGTATCGCCGGGGCGGGCCGGAAAGGAAAACGGGACTGGAATGGGGCCGTGTAACGAGCGTTCGCACGGCATTTTCCGGGAACTCAAGGGCCGAATTTTGACATAATGTTCACACTACTCGCATTGCAAAATCTTGGTAACATAATTAAAATTCTCCGAAATGAAACTCCGTTACCAGTTTCCTCCAGGAGGAGGTAGCTACGATTACGACAGCTTTTAACGATCGGGCATACGTGTTCCCCGGACAAGGGTCGCAGAAGGTGGGAATGGGCGAAGCGCTCATCGAGTCTTCCGCGGCAGCCCGCTTGACCTTTGAAGAAGCGGACGACAGTCTGGGATTTCCACTTTCCCGAATGATATTTGAAGGGCCTGCGGGGGAGCTTCAAAACACAGTCAACTCCCAGCCGGCCATCATGACCGTGAGCATTGCCGCCTGGCGTGCCTGGCGGGAACTCAGCGGCCCCCAGGTGGCGGACGTTGGCGCCGTCGCCGGACACAGCCTCGGGGAGTACACGGCTCTGGTCGCGGCCGGAGTCCTGGACTTCGGAGACGCGGTGCGCCTGGTGCGCCGCCGCGGGGAACTGATGAACCAGGCCTCCACCAACCGGCCCGGGGCCATGGCGGCCATCCTGGGACTGGACGAGCTCGCTTTCGACCAGATTTGCGCCGAGACCGGGGTGGAGCTGGCCAACATCAATACCGACAACCAGATAGTCATCAGCGGCGACCGGATTGCCATTGCCCACGCCGTTGACCTCGCGACCGCCAGGGGCGCGCGCAAAGCGGTGCCGCTGCCGGTAAGCGGCGCGTTTCACTCCTCCCTGATGTACGAGGCGGAGCAGGGCCTGTCAGCGGAATTGGCCTCCATCTCGCTGAGGGAGCCGCGGATACCGATAGTGGCCAACTGCGACTGCCGGTCCCTGACGACCACCGCGGAAGTTCGCGAGGAGTTGGTGCGCGGCCTCTGCAAATGCGTCCAGTGGAAGGACTCGGTTCGTACAATGATAGACTCCGGCATAGGCCACTTCGTCGAATTCGGCGCGGGAGGCGTGCTGGCCGGGTTGATCAAGCGAATTGACCGGAACGTGGAAGTATCAGCGGTAGCGGACCCGGATGCCATTCGCAAGTTGGCCGAAAGCTGGCCCTCTCAATAGCCTGAACCACCCTGAAATTTCCAGGGGCCGTGTTGTATGGTCAAGTCCATTGACCCCAGGCGCACAGCAAGAACCGTCGCGTTGCAGTCGCTTTTTGCCGCAGACGTTCGCGCCCGCAAGGCGGACCCCGACTACGGGTGGATGGACGAACAATATGATGGACCGGTCATGGAGTTGGCGGGACGCCTTCACCATGGCGTATGTGAACACTGGCCTGGAATAGACATTCTGATAGGCCGCTACGCGCCGGCTTGGCCCGTGCCGCAGCTGCCCGTCGTTGATCGCAACATTCTGCGTATAGCCATATTCGAACTCTTGCATAATCCGGCCACCCCCCGCAAAACCGCAGTGGACGAGGCGGTGGAGATGGCCAAGGCGTTCGGTAGCGACAGCTCCGCCAGGTTCGTGAATGGAGTGCTTGGCTCCATCATGTCCAGCATGGAGTCCGGCGAACTGGTAGCCGCCGAACCCTCGTCTAAAGGGAGATGAACCTTGCCCACGATTTACAATCGAGTCAAAGACATTGTTGTAGACAAACTGGGAGTTGACGAAGGCGACGTATCGGAAGGTGCGTCGTTCGTGGAAGACCTCAACGCCGACTCCCTGGACTTGGTGGAACTCATCATGGCCTTTGAGGAGGAGTTCTCCACCGAAAGTAGCCCGCTGGAGATTCCCGACGAGGACGCGGGCGGCATCGCAACCGTAGGGGATGCCGTGACCTACCTGAAGGGCCGCGGAATCGAAGACTCCTGACACGCCCGGCAGCGTCGGACCCCGGGAGAGCACGGCCGCATTACCTGCCCCGGTGGGGCAAGGGTTAGGAGCTAGGCTATGGATAGCCTGGACGAGGTGGCCCAGGCGGTTCGCGGATGCACCGATTGCCCGCTGCACCGGGGCCGCACCAATGCCGTCCCCGGAGAAGGCAGCCCGTCCGCGGAGCTCATGTTCATCGGCGAGGGCCCAGGGTTCCACGAAGACCGCCAGGGGCGGCCATTCGTCGGCCCGGCCGGGCAACTGCTGGAGGGCCTGCTGGCCACCATCGGCACCAACCGCAACGACGTCTTCATCGCCAACATGGTGAAGTGCCGCCCGCCGGACAACCGTGACCCGGAGCCGTCGGAAATCGCCGCCTGCAGCAAGTACCTGGAACGGCAAATAGAGCTGATAAACCCGAAGCTGATCGTAACACTCGGACGGTTCTCGCTGGGACGCTTCTTCCCGGGGGAGAGCGTTACCCGGGCACGCGGGAAGCTGCGCCACAAGGATGGCCGGGCCATCTTTCCGGTGCTGCATCCGGCAGCCGCCCTGCGCAGGAACGAACTGCGAAAGACGCTGGTGGACGACTTCAGGGCAATCTCCGAACTACTCGAGATTGAAGAACTGCCACAGCCGCAGCCGGAACCCAGCACTGACAGCACCCCGGACGAACCCGTGGGAATGCAACTCGACATCTTCGGGGCCGTCGCGACTCCGCCTCCGCCGCCTGTCGAGGAACCGCAGGAAGAACCCGCGTCAGCCGAACAGGGACAGCCGGATGGGCCACAACAACTCACCCTTCTCTAGGAACGGCCCGCATCATCGCATTAGCCTCAGATTCGGCTGCACGGTTGCATCCAACATTTCCAGTGAAGACCCGGTGAAGAGCGTGCTGGGCCGTCGTCCTGTCGCGGCATCTACCGCCACCACCTTGCCTTGGACCAACCTGCGAACCGGCCCTTTTCTCGCGCCCGCCCCCGGTGCGGCGGGAGAACCGGCCGGAGAGCGGGGCACACTTTCTGAAAGGACCGAAAATCATCTTGGTTGAAAAACTGCGCATCATTCCCCTGGGAGGGCTGGGGGAAATCGGCAAAAACATGATGGCCCTCGAATACGGTGACGACATCGTCATCGTCGACTGTGGCGTTCAGTTTCCCGAGGAGGGTATGCTGGGCGTCGATCTAATCATTCCCGACGTTTCCTACCTGGTTGAGAGGGTGGACCGCGTTCGCGGGATCCTGATCACCCACGGCCACGAAGACCACATCGGCGCGCTGCCCTTCGTGCTGCCGCAGCTTCCGGTTCCGGTGTTCGCGCCGAAACTGGCCCACGGGCTGATTTCGGCGAAGCTTAAGGAGCGCCGCATCACCCGGGAGTTCACCTCCACGCCGATCGATCCGGGCATCCCATACCAGTTCGGGCAGAACTTCGCCGCTCGCTGGTTCCGGGTCTGCCACAGCATTCCCGACGCCATGGGCATCGCCATCAGCACACCCATCGGCACGGTGATACACACCGGGGACTTCAAAATCGACCACACTCCCGTCGACGGGCGCACCATCGAGCTGACCACCCTGGCCAACTACGGCACGGAGGGCGTCCTGCTCCTTCTGTCGGACTCAACCTACGCCGAGGTCCCGGGCTACACACCGTCGGAGCAGGTGGTGGGCGAGGCACTGGACCGAGCGATCCGCGAGGCGCCGGGGCGGGTGATGGTCGCCACTTTCGCGTCCCTGGTATCCCGGGTGCAGCAGGTGGTGGACGCCGCCGAGAAATACGGCCGAAAGGTGAGCATAGTCGGTCGCAGCATGGTCGACACGGTAAACGTGGCCTCCGACCTTGACTACCTGCGGCTGCCGCCCGGCATCCTGCTGCCGTTGAACGCAACTCGCAACCTGCCACCGGAGCAGGTGGTGCTGTTGACCACCGGCAGCCAGGGGGAGCCGACTTCGGCGCTGGTGCGAATCTCCAACAACGAGCACCGGGACGTGAAAATAATGCCCGGCGACACGGTGGTCGTCAGCGCGACGCCCATACCGGGCAACGAGGTGCCGGTCAGCCGCACCATCGACAACCTGCTGCGGCAGGGTGCGCGGGTGCTCCACGACCGGATCGCCACGGTGCATGTGCACGGGCACGCCAGCCAGGAGGAACTCAAGCTGGTGCTCAGCCTGGTCAAGCCGCGCTTCTTCGTTCCGGTGCACGGCGAGTACCGGCACCTGAACGCTCACGCCCAACTGGCCTGGGACATGGGAGTGGCCAAGGAAGGCATCTTCGTCCTCGAGGACGGCGACGTGCTGGAACTGGACGCGGAGAAAGGCACGGCAGGCGAGCGCATCAAGGCCGGGCCCATCTACGTTGACGGCATATCCCGCCGCGACGTGCAGAGTCCCGTGCTGTCGCAGCGCCGCAGCCTTTCGAAGGACGGCGTGGTCGTGGTGGTGCTGACCATAGGGCACGACAGCCGGATGCCGACGGTCCAGCCGCTGACGGTTGCCAGCGGATTCATGGAAGAAGGAGAGACGGGCGCGCTGTTCGAAGAGCTGGGAGAGCACCTGGTAACGGAGCTCTCATCCAACGGTGGGCCTCCGTCAACCAACGACGAGCTGAAGCGTAAAGTGCGCGAAACTGCCCGTAGCTTCATAGCTAACGCCACCCGGCGATCGCCTATGATAATACCCGTGGTGACCGAGGTCTGATAAATCCGAATACCCCGAGGCAGGGTGCGCCCCTCTAATTTCCGGGGCATTGGTCCTTTTTCTTCTTCGTCTCCCTGCCTCGCCTTGACAATGGTCCGCCCCCGGTTGCCGCGGCATATCCGTTGGGAGGTGGGTCGTGTGGTGACTTCCGCAAGAGATGGGCATTCCGGTGCCTCGCCCCCGTTATCATTCTCCCTGCGCGACAGCCCGTGGCTGATTGTCGACGGTCTGGTCGTGGGAGCCCTGGCAGTAATTGGAGCAGTATTCTTTTTTCTTTATCCCGACGCCAGGGAGTCAACCTACCAGGCACTCGGCTACGGCTGGGTGCCGGTCGCGCTCTGGGCAGCCTCGGTGGTCTTCGCCCTCAGGTACATGCCGCGCCAGCTCTTCCGGTACTGGAGACGCTGGGCCGTCGCCGCCGCCTTTGTGGCCCTGGCCCTGGGCGGCATGTCCTACGTCAGCCCCGGCGACGGGCTGCTTGAAGCGGTCTCATACGCCGGTGTATGGGGCACCGCCATCGGAGGGCCGACCCTTCTTCCCTTCGGGTTGGTGAAGCTGCTGGCCATAGTGGCGTTCGTGCCCCTGGTGCTGTTTCCTCGCATTGCCGGTCCGCTGTATTCACGCGTCGCGTCCTGGTGCTGGCGGCACTTCCTGCTGGGCGCAAGATACCTGTACACCGGGCTGCGGCGCTCCGGCTCGGTCTTTGCCGCTATCAGCCACCGGGCGCGCGCCGGCAGGTCCAGGCAACTGGCCCGCAGGGCCGGGGAACAGGACGAGGCGGAACAGGAAGAAAAGACACCGGCGACTCCCGTTGTCCAGGAGCCGGTGCGTCAACAACGCTCCGGCCACCTCAGCGTGTCGGACATCTGGGACAACGCAACCGCGCCCGACTCCACCGACGATTACGGCGAGGACTACGCGCCACCGTGGGAGACGGCCCGGTCAAACTACGCGCCTCCCCCAGCCGACCCGAACGCCGGGCCGGTCTGGCGACTGCCGTCGGTGGAGTTGCTGGCGCCTCCCGAGTCCGTCGAGGCTTCCCAGGAGGCCCTGGTGGACATGGGGCGCCTGGTCGAGGAAACCCTGGCGGACCATGGCGTCCGGGTCGAAGTCTCCGACATCAAGGCCGGCCCCCGGGTGGTGCAGTTCGGGCTGTCGCCCGGCTGGGTGCCGAAGAAGAGCAGCGACAGCGAGGACGGGTCCGGGTCGCGCGGCCGGGTCAAGGTGCAGAGCATCCTGACCCGTGAAAAGGACCTGGCGCTGGCGCTGATGACGCCCTATCTCCGCGTCGAGTCCCCGGTCCTTGGCACAAACCTGGTTGGGCTCGAGGTGCCGGTGCCCACACCCACGAAGGTGCACCTTCGCGCTGTGCTGGAAACGCCGGAGTTCACCAAGGTGCTGAAGAAGGGAGGACTGCCCATCGCCATGGGGCAGGACACGGGCGGAGCCCCGGTGGCCCTAGACCTGGCGTCGTTGCCTCACATGCTAATCGCGGGTGCGACGGGAAGCGGCAAGAGCGTGCAGATCAACTCCATCATCGCGTCGTTCCTGCTGACCAAGACCCCGGACCAGCTACGGATTCTGATGGTGGACCCCAAGCGCGTGGAGCTCACGCCGTTCAACGGAATCCCCCACCTGATCCAGCCGGTCATCGTGGAGGCGGAGGAGGTTACCGACGCCCTGCGCGGCCTGAACCGGGAGATGATTCGCCGCTACAAGCAAATGGAGGAGCTGGGCGTCCGGAACATCGAGGGCTACAACGGCAAGGCCGATGAGAAGATGCCCTTCCTGGTGCTGGTGGTGGACGAGCTGGCCGACCTGATGATGGTCGCAGGCTTCGAGGTGGAGCAGAACCTGGTGCGCCTGGCGCAACTCGGACGCGCCGCCGGAATCCACCTGCTGCTGGCGACCCAGCGTCCGTCCGTTAACGTGGTCACGGGTCTGCTCAAGGCCAACATTCCGGCACGGTGCGCCTTCGCGGTCTCTGGGCAGGTGGACTCCCGCGTGATCCTGGACTCCGCGGGCGCAGAGAAGCTCATGGGCAAGGGCGATTCGCTCATCCTGCATAAGGAATCCCCCAAGGCCCAGCGGATGCAGGGCGCGCTGGTCTACGACGAGGAAGTCGAGGAGCTGGTCAACTACTGGAAGGAGCAGGAGGGCCCGCCCGTCGCTCCGATACACCTGCTGACCGACGAAGACGACGAAGATGCCGAGTCGCTGAACCTGGACGCAGACCAGATGGACATGGCCCGCGACCTAGCGGCTCGCAACCCCAACATCGGGACCTCGGTGCTGGAACGCCGCCTGAAGGTGGGGGGACGGAAGGCCGAAGAGATTCTGGAGGTGCTGGAGGAAGAGGGATACCTGGTGCCCCGCTGATACCCGACAGCACCGAACAGGCAGGTAGACAACCATCATGGGCGCCGTATCTAACGGCGCCCATTCGTTTGGCAATCACATCCCCTGCGCTACTTTCGATGCGGACATGATAGCGTTCCCATTCAGGTGATTTTTCGCCATACAAGCCGTCAATCCCGCCCGCACGGGAATCCCAATCACCCCTCATCCCTGACCTCACCACCTGACCCCAAACGTTGCCTTGTTGAATTCTCTCCCTTGCCTCCAGTCATCATCTGTCGTACAATTGTTCTTATGGAAGATTCCCTGAACAGCCCGGTTGCCCTGTCTCAATCAAGGACCCAAAATGAGCCGGTTTTGTTACACAACGTTACAAAATGTTACACCGTCACGCGAGAGCCTCCAGATGAGACAATGAGACTGGTCTCTCCCGACTGTCATCCAACCAAGGGCACGGGGTTTCGTTCCATTCCGTCTGACCGAAAATTGGGGTTCGGGGTGCAAGCCTCAATCCAGGGGCGCCTGATTTGCCGGACCACTTCATTCGGAACCCTGCCATTCGGAGTCCCTTCGTTTCGGATTCGCCGTTCCCGTGCTATTATTGGGCAACTCTTCACCGGGCCCCTGTTGCTGCTTTGCTCATTGACCTCCACACCCACAGCTACCCCATGTCCGACGACAGCTTCATGAGCGTTGATGATGCCATTGATTGCGCGAGGTCATCGGGGCTGGACGGCATCTGTCTCACCGACCACGACGCCTTCTGGACGCAGGAGCAGACGAGAGAGCTGTCCAGGCGGCATGGCATCCTCGTGCTGGCCGGGAGCGAAATCAACACCGACGGCGGGCACGTCCTGGCGTTCGGCTTGACCGGCTACGAATTCGGGATGCACAAGCCGGAGTACCTGCGGGCCTGCGCTGACCGCGACGGCGGCGTGCTGATCGCCGCGCACCCCTACCGTCGTCGTTTCCTCGAGGACCCGGGGCGCGAGCCGGAGGCGCGTGCCGGCATGATGGAGCGGGCGCTGGACGACCCCTTCTTCGGACTGTGTGAGGCCGTCGAAGCCCTGAACGGGCGTGGGTCCGAGGCCCAGAACCGCTTCTCCTGCGACCTGGGGGCCTCGCTGGGCCTGCCCAGCACCGCGGGCAGCGACGCCCACCGGGTGGCGCAGCTGGGAACGGCGGCCACCGAGTTTGAGGGCAAGGTGGAATCCCTGACCGACCTGATCCGTCTGCTCAGGGCCGGGCAGTTTCGCCCGGTGGACCTGCGGGCGGGAGTCCCTCGACCCTGACCGTCCCTCGACTCTGACATTGACTCTTTGGCTGGAATTGACCCAGCCCTCTGAAGCCTTGATTTCCCAACTCAACTCGGGACATTCATCAAACCGGACACCCCGGGGCAAACGGGAGAGCGCCGCCTATGTCGGAAGCCCTGAGAATCGAGAATCTTAAGGTCCAGTTCCACACCAAGGCCGGCACAGTCAAGGCCCTCAACGGCATCAGCTTCACCCAAGAAGAGGGCGAGATCTACTGCATCGTGGGCGAGAGCGGGGCGGGCAAGAGCACCCTGGCCCTGGCCATCATGGGCCTCCTTCCCTATAACTCGGCGATTCTGGGAGGCGGCGTTTATTTCGAGGGCGTAGACCTCATGCGTGCCGGCCCGGACTACATCCGAAGGCTCCGCGGCAGCAAGATGTCCATGGTGTTCCAGGACGCCCAGGCCGCGCTGAATCCGGTGGAGCCCATCGGCTCACAGCTGGAGGAGGTGATTCACCAGCACAGTAACATGTCGCTGCGGAACGCCAACCGGCTGGCGCAGGAGTCGCTGCGGGAGATGGGCCTGCCCGACCCGGGGCGCGTGATGGGGCAATATCCCTTCGCCCTGAGCGGGGGCATGTGCCAGCGGGTGATGATGGCCATAGCGCTGGTGCTGAAGCCCAAGCTGCTGATAGCCGACGAGCCAACTTCGGGACTGGACGTTACGCTGCAGGCGGAGATGCTGGAACGGCTTCGCACTCTGGTGAGAGAAAACGGGTCTTCGATATTGCTCATCACTCACGACATGGGCGTGGTGGCGTCGATGGCCAACCGGGTGGGCGTGATATACGGCGGGAACCTGGTGGAGCACGCCGACGTGGTGCCTCTGTTCCGGCGCGCCCAGCACCCCTACACCTGGTCGCTACTGCAGTCGCTGCCCCGGCTGGACGAGCCGGGCCGACGGATAGAGCCGCTGCCCGGAAACCCGCCGGACATGGTGAACATGGCCGATGAATGTCCGTTCCTGCCCCGCTGCTTCAAGGCGGTGAACCAGTGCCGCACCCTGCGCCATCCCCCGCTCACCGAGAGGGAAACCGGGCACCACGTCGCCTGCTACAACCCGGTGCTGCCGCCGGACTAGGGTCGTCCGCTACCGGCGCGGAGCCGAGTCGCCTACCAGCAGCTCGAGGGCCAGGTCGGGGTCGAGCCGGCCCTGCTTGATGGCCAGGTCAGCTTCCAGCAGGCGGTCGTAGCGCCACGCGATGTCCTGCCGGGTGTGGCGGCGAGCCTGGTCGGTGGTCTTGCGAACGACGAAGTCCGACGAAGTTCCAAGCGCCCGCTTCATCTCGTCGGCGGGCAGGCGGCGGTCCATGGAGTCTCGGGCCAGGGCCAGCAGGCGGAGTTGTCGCTCGACCATGGCGATTATGTACAGCGGGTCCCGGCCGTCGTCGCGGAGCTGGGCCAGCAATCGCAGGGCCACCTGCGGACGACCGTCGATCATCGCGTCGACGGCCTCGAAGATGCTGGCCTCACGCACCTGCGACACCATCAGCCGCACGTCGGGTTCGCCGATCTCCCGCCCTGCCGCGTAGAGGGAGAGCTTCTCCAGCTCCTGGTCCAGCGTCCACAGGTCGCCGCCAACCAAGTCAGCCATCGAGCGGATGGCGGCCGGGCTGATCGCAGTGCCCCTGGCCTCCGCCGTCTGCTTGATCCATCGGGCCAGCTGCTCGCCTCGGGGCGCGGTCAGCTCCTCAGCATTGCAGGGCTGACGCAGCAGACGGAGCAGAGGGTTGTTGGCGGAGACTGCACCGTCGGACAGCACCAGCAGGGTCGTCTCGGGCATCTGGGGAATGGCGTCGGCCAGGGCCTGCCAGCCGTCGGGGGCTCCTCCGCCGCGACGCCCGCTCCCTCTGCCGCCGCCGCTTCCGGAGCGGGACTCGGCGGTGGCCAGCAGCCCGTCGACGACAACTAGTCGCAGGGGGTCCATGAACGGAATGGCGTGGCAGATGCCCAGAAGCTCCTGCGGTGTGGCCTGGCCGCCCTGCATCCGGTGGCGGTTGGCGTCCAGCAGGTCGTTGGCCCCGTGCTCCGCCTCCAGCGCGGTCAGGCGTTGACGAACGAGGAAGCTGTCGCCGTATACGAGGAATGCGGGCAAGTGATACTCCGAAAATCAAGGCTGGCTCGCGGCGATTATAGCACCGGTATCCCTACCGACCGGCAGAGCGGACGGGTCGCCCACCGTGGCGGCTACCGCCCGTCTGTGAAATAATGAGCCGTCTTTCCAATGGCCCCCAACTTCCAGATGCTGGATTTATCGAATGAAATTTGGCCTGTTTTCCCATGTGCCCTGGCCCGAAGAAATCTCTCCGAGCCAGGTCGTCGACAACATCACCGAGGAGTTCGTGGTTGGCGAGGAGCTGGGCTTCGACAGCGGCTGGCTGGCCGAGCACCACTTCTCCCGCTACGGCATCGGGTCGGCGTCGCTGATGCTGCTGGCGAACATCGCCGCCCGCACCAAGAAGCTACGGCTGGGCACGGCGGTCATCATCCCGCCGCTGCATCACCCGGTGAAACTGGCGGAGGACACCGCCACGCTGGACCTGCTCAGCGGCGGGCGTCTTGACGCAGGCTTCGGTCGCGGCACCGCCGGATACGAGTACACCGGCTACAGCGTCGACATCACCGAGAGCCAGGCCCGCTTCCAGGAGTCCATCCAGATTGTTGAGGGGCTCTGGTCCACGCCCGGCTTTTCCTTCGAGGGCCGGTACTACCAGGTGGAGAACACGAACCTGGTGCCGCCGCCGGTGCAGAAGCCACACCCCCCGATGTACATCGCCGCCACACGCACCCGGGAGACGCAGGACTTCGCCGCGGCCAGCGGGCACTCCGGCATCATCGGCGTGGTGCTGGACACTACCGACGGTCTAGACCTCTGCTACCAACTCGTAGAAGGCGCGCGCCAGTCAGGCAGGGAAATGGACATCGGCGGCATCCCGTTCTTCCGCTACTTCTACGTGGCCGAGACCGAGGAGCAGGCGCGGCGCGACAGCGAGGCGGCCCTGAACTGGACCATGGACGTGAACCAGTGGCGGCGCACCTACGAGGGCGGCAGCGAAGTCTACGACAGCCTGGAGCATTTCCGACGCACCCGCGCCGAAGAGCCGACCTCCTTCGAGTACCTGTTCGAACACCGGGCCTTCATCGGCAACCCCGAGCAGATTACCGCCAAGATTCGCGCCCTGCAGGACGCTGGCATCGACTACTTCGGTTGCAACTTCTCCTTCGGCGGGATGCCCCAGGACAAGGTGCTGAAGTCGATGGAGCTGTTCGCCCGCGAGGTGATGCCCGAGTTCGCGTAACGGCCAGCAAGGCAGCCCAACCCAACCAGATACAGGAGGCGTCGGCATGACCACCATGGCTGAAACGCTGAGCGGCTACGCATCGTCGTTGCGGTACGAGGACCTGCCGGACGAGACGGTCCACTTGGCCAAGCGGTTCATCATCGACACTCTCGGCTGCGCGCTGGGCGGCTATGGCAGCGAACCGGCACGGGTGGCGCGTGAGATGGCCGGCCTGGTCTCCAGCGAACACCCGGTGACGGTGATGGGAAGCGGCCGACAGTCCAGCCTCGACCTGGCCTCCTTCGCCAACGGAGTGGCCATTCGATACCTCGACTTCAACGACGGCTACACCAGCAACGAGTCGGGGCACCCCAGCGACAGCATCGCCGCGTCGCTGTCGGCCACCGAAGCGGCTGGCGGCAGCGGCAGGACGTTCATCCTGTCGACGGTCCTGGCCTACGAGGTGTTCTGCCGCATTTGCGATACGGTAGACATCAAGCCGCGCTTCGACCACGTCACAGTCGGCGGCAGTGCAAGCGCGCTGGCGGCGGCGAAGGCGATGGGGCTGACACCGGAGCAGACGCTGCAGGCCCTGAACCTGAACGTCGCCTCCAACCTGGCGCTTTACCAGACCCGCATCGGCGACGTTTCGATTTGGAAGGGATGCGCCTACGCCAACGCCACCCGCAACGCCATGTTCGCCGTGCAGCTTGCTCAGCGCGGCATCACCGGGCCGTCGCCGGTGTACGAAGGCGCTGGCGGCTACTTCAACACGGTCACTGGACGCCCCTTCGAGCTGGAAAAGATGGGAGGCAACGGCGAGCCCTTCAAGATAGCCGAGTGCAGCATCAAGCGGTTCCCTCTCGGGCAGTACTCGCAGACCATCGCGCAGGCGGCCCTCGACGTGCGGGAACAGGCGCCGGGCGGAATCACGCCGGATGCAGTTGCCGAGGTGAACATCTCCACCCTGCAGACGGCGGTCAACATCATGGCGGGCGACGCCGAGAAGTGGCGCCCCGCCAACCGCGAGACCGCCGACCATTCGATGCCCTACACCGCCGCCGTGGCGCTGCTGTACGGCGGGGTGTCGAGCCGCCACTTCGACGACGAGTTCCTGTTCGACGAGACGCTGCTGGACCTGGTCGGCAAGGTGAAGGTGTCCGTCTCTGAGGAGGCCAACCGCCGCGTGCCTGAGGCAATGCTCTGCGACCTCGAAGTCGTCACAACGTCGGGGGAGCGCTACTCGTCGCAGGTCGCCTACCACAAGGGCCACTACCGTAACCCGCTGACCGATGCCGAGGTTGAGGACAAGTTCCGCTCTCTCGCCGCCGAGCACCTACCCGCCGATCGCATCGACGCGCTTCTGTCCCACCTCTGGCGCATCGACGAAGCCCCGGACCTGGCGGAGCTGTTCCGGCTGACGAGGTTCGAGTAGCCCCTTCTTCATCCTTCAGACTGCCAGGGAGTACGATATGGCCAACGCTTTCGGCAAGATAATCGCCAACGTCGACCGGCTGCACGCGCTGATGGACGAGGAGGGCGTCTCCGCCGTCGTCGCCCGGTCGGGCAAGAACTTCACCTACCTAGCCGGGTTTGCCTACCCCGGCACCCTGGCCCGCCACTTGGAGTTCCCAGACTCGCCGCGCGAGGTGCTGCTGGTTTGGCCGCGAGTCGGCGAGCCGGTGATGGTGCTCAACACCTACGCCGCGCCCCTGGCCCGACGAGACTCGTGGCTTGAGCGCATCGAGGTTTACGACGACTACGCCGAGTCGCCCTACCAACGCGCCGCCGACGTGCTGAAAGGGCTTGGTCTCGCCGAGGAGACCATCGGCATCGAGAAGACCTACATCAACGCCGTCCGCTGGGAAGAGATTGGCGGGCTGCTGCCCAAGGCACGCATCGTTGACAGCACGGAGCTGATGGATCGGGCGCGCTGGATCAAGACTCCCGAGGAAGTGGCGGCGCTGGAGGCCGGCGCGAGGCTGCTGGACGAAGCCTACCTCGAGGTGCTGCCCACCGTGCGGCCCGGAGACACCGAGCGCCTGGTGCACAGCCGCATCATGGAGAGCTGCCTGCGCCGCGGCGCAAACTGGGCCCACGGCATCCTGAACTCCAGCCGCAACACCGTCGCCTACGGCGGCGAGAGCGACATGGCCTTCGAGGCGGGAGACATCATTCGCAACGATTATGTCTCCTACCTCAACGGCTACCCGGGCCATCAGTCCCGCAGCGCCTGCGTCGGCACGCCTTCCGACGAGCAGAAGAAGCTCTACCGTGTGACCTGCGAAATCTACCGCGCCACCATCGACCGCTGTCGACCCGGCGCGAGGACAGCAGACCTGTACCACTTCGCCAACGACAGCTTCCACGAGGCAGGGTTCTCAGGCAACGTGGCGCTGGCCGGTCACGGCGTCGGAGCATGGTGGCACCAGCAGGAGCCATACATGGTGCCGTCCAGCACCCGCGTCCTCGAGAAAGGCATGGTCGTCGCGCTCGAGCCCCACATCGGCTACTGGCACCTGCAGGACATGGTCCTCGTCACCGACGACGAACCGAGGCTCCTCTCCCCCCTGATCAGCACCGACGAGATGCTGGTTGCGGGCTAACCTGCCCCCCTACGCCGAAATCTCCTGGTGGCGGGGGTGGAAACCGGAGTGGTCAGTGAAGGCGCCGGACAGACCAACTAGCCAATGCGAGACATTAGGTCCTGCAATCGCTCCTCTATTCCCAGTGCCTGCCTCTTTGCAGTCCTGTACAAATCCGGAAGTGTCGAATAGTTGCTTGATACTCCGACGGTATGGCTAGCCGAGTCTATTTCGTATCCTTTCTCGTCCAAGACGGACAGTTTGTAATTCGTTGACCTAGTGCTATTGCCATGAAGAACTCTTGCTTCCTGAGAGATTAGCAGGGACATATCTCCAAAAGACGCTGCAAACGCCGACTCATCAGCGGTTGGCTTCCATGGAACTGAGCCCTCTGCAGTGCGTTCCGTGAGCCTAGCAACGATGTCGCGCATCTCCGCCATCTAATTGCCTCCCATGTCTGGGTACGTCAATTTGCCTTGGAGGGTTTCTAATTCCTGTTGCATCTCATTCAGGACCCTATTAAGTCTTTGGGGCTCTTCTGGCTTCGTGCCTTCTAATAGGTCTCGGTCTACTTGATTTTCCATGGCAGTAACTTGTGGTACTGCTGCGTCGATAGTGTCGTGAAATTGCTCCAAGTCCGCTGGCATACTTGCGCGAATCTCACTCAGAGTCCTCCTGAGATCTTGATACAGCCAGAGTGCGGAGGCCCAACTCCCTTGGCGATGAACGTCCTTCAAACGATTTAGCAACTCTATGGCACGCCCAATGTCCACCGAACTTAGGTTACGGCTGAGTGCTTGACGGGCCTCAATCCGAGCCGCATTTGCCGCATCTTCAGCGGAAATCGCAGCTCCCTTAGCCAACTCAGCAGACCGGTGGGCCAAATAGGCGAAATACAGACCTAGAGAGCCTGCGACTAATCCACCTATACCGACACCGAGGTTCCACCAATCCATCCAGATTTCCTCTTGAAATAATTGTATCACCCGGTGAAATGGCCCCAACCCATTTCACAGTTGGGGCCATCGCGTGAATAGGATTCTTACGCCGACACCTCCTGGTGGCGGGGGTGGAAGCCGGAGTGGTCGACGAAGGCGCCGGACTCGGGGTAGATCTGGCGGTAGAGGCCGCGGGTGCGGGCCTTGATGGTCTTGTTGACTCGCTCGAACAGCGCCGTCGGGTCGGCCTGCTGCTCCTTGTACATCTGGCTCTGCAACGGGCTGCCGTCCTCCAGCTCCCAGATGCACAGGTACTGCAGCGCGCCGTCACCTTCCTCCAGCTTGAAGCGGCGGGCGCTGACGTAGCCGGGGATCTCCATCCGCTCGGGCAGGTGCTGCTCGTTGTACCACTTGTTGAATTCCGCCTCATCCTCCGGGTCAACTTCCATGGTCACCACCAGGACGGTGTGGCCGACGGGCATGGTGGGATGGTTGCCGTTTCGGTCTGGCATTTGTGTTCCTCCTTGCAGGTATTTTTCGTCACCCGATTTGTCGGTGAGGGCAAGTATATCAACGCAGAACTGATGAGGCAGACTACACCTTGCTTTTGATACTGGCGTGATAAAATTCAACCCAATGCGACCCGTTCAGAGGCGTGAATGTGGTCGTCCCGAAAGAGAGAAGCCCAAAACAGAGGTCAAAGCAATTGCAGACTAGCGAACGAACCAGAATCAAGAACCACCCCGAGAGGTCCGTGCCCGAGGAGGCCGCCGAAATCCTCAGCGCCGGCTTCGTGGCCCACGTCGGCTTCATCGAAGACGGCCTGCCATACGTCATACCCCTGTCGTATCACTACGACAGCGAGCAGCCCGACAAGCTGTACCTGCACGGCTCCGTCCGTAGCCGCGCGATGGATCTGCTGGCCACCGGTGCTCCGGTGTGCGTCACGGTCACGCTTACCGACGGGCTGGTCTACTCCCGCAAGGCAATGAACCACTCGATGAACTACCGCAGCGTGGTGCTGTTTGGCACCGCCCGCGAGATCACCGACCACGACGAGAAGTTCGCGCTCTTCGACAGCATGGTTCAGCGCTACTTCCCCGACCGGCTGCTTGAACGCGACTACAACCCGCCCCCTGCCAGCGACCTCGGAGTCACCTCACTGGTGGAGGTGCAGGTCGAGGAGTGGAGCGCCAAGGCCCGTCGCGGCGGCCCCACCGGCCCGGACGACGACAACCCGGACGCACTCGGCTCGGCGGGGTACACGACCTTCCGCGAGCCGTAGCCGGACTGCGCGCATCCTTTCACGGTGGGCTCTCGCCCACGGTGAATTCCCAGAAAAGTAAAATCAACACTCAGGGAGGCAGTGAAATGGTCGTACTGGGCGAAGGCGACTACAGGTACGAGGTCACCGAGGGCTGGGGCAAGCTGCCCGACGGGTGGGGGTTCAAGGAGTGCGCCGCGGTGGGATGCGACGCCAGCGACAACGTCTACGTGTTCAATCGCGGCGAGCACCCGGTGATTGTGTTCGACGCCGACGGCAACTTCCTGCGCTCCTGGGGCGAGGGCCTTTACCCCCGCGCTCACGGCGTCACTATGAGCCTCGACGACACCATATTCCTCACCGACGACGGCGACCACACGGTCCGCAAGTGCAATCTGGACGGCACCGTGCTGTTCACGCTGGGCGTACCCGGAACGCCCGCGCCCTTCATGAGCGGCGACCCCTTCAATCGCTGCACCCACGTCGCCATCGACCCACAAACCGCCGACTTCTACGTGTCCGACGGCTACGGCAACGCCCGCGTCCACAAGTACGACCCGGAGGGCAAGCTACTATTCTCGTGGGGCGAGTCCGGCACAGGCGAGGGGCAGTTCAACATCGCCCACAACGTCTGCACCGACAAGGACGGCTGGGTCTACGTTGCCGACCGCGAGAACCAGCGCATCCAGGTCTTCGACAAGAGCGGCAAGTTCGAGACCCAGTGGAAGAACATGGCCCGCCCCTGCGGCCTGTACATCGACCAGGGCGGCGACCAGAAGGTCTACGTCGGCGAGCTGGGCGTCGCCATCGGCCCCAACTCTCAGGCCTACGGTCTCGGTCCGCGCGTCGCCATCCACGACGTCAAGGGCAACGTGCTGGCCCGCTTGGGCGATGCTCCCGAGAGCGAGGAGCCGGGGCATTTCCTCGCTCCCCACGGCGTCTGCATCAACTCGAAGGGCGACATCTTCGTCGGTGAGGTATCCTGGACCCATACCGGCAGCCACCTCAACCCGCCCCGCGAGGTTCGGTCCCTGCAAAAGCTCACCAAGATGGGGTAGTAACCGTGGTCCAGCCATCCGGCAACGCGTCTACCGACCCCGACGACTTCTTTGACCATGGGGCGATAGAGGATTACAGGCGCAAGTCCCGGGAGTTCTTGGCCAGGAGCAAGACATTCCTGGCGGAAGGCGACTTGCACCAGGCTTCCGAGAAAGGCTGGGGTGCCGCGGCGTGGATGGCAAAAGCCGTGGCCACTGCCCAAGGCTGGGAATATCGAAAGCACGACCAGTTCAGCGTGGTATTGAACAGCGCCCGTCTCTTGACCGGAAATAATCGGCTACGGGACTTGCGAAGCGTCGCTAACGAGTTGCACAGCAACTACTACAAGCGCGAGTTCCTGCTGAGTTCAGACTCAGTCGGACTCGACCTTGAAGCCATGTCCGAACTGCTCGACATCCTTGAGCCGCTTACCGAACCTGCCGTTTAGGCAAGCGGGCGTGCTCCGAGGCTCCTGGACCGGCACGCAGCAGCGTGGCCATTTGCCACCGTCGCAGTCATCCAGGGACACGGCGGCCTGCTTCCGGCGTCCTGCATCCGGCCGTCGCCCATCTCGCGTATGCAGAAACCCACTAGCCGGAGCGGCGAACACCCGCCGCTCGAGGGTCCGCCGATGCCTCTCGTCCTGACATTCCTTCTTGCGCTGATGTTTGCCCTCTCCGGCTGCGAGGATGGCGCCGGTACGCTCCCCGGCACGCCCGACCCCGGCCGCAGCGGGGACGCGGCGATCGAGGGTTCGGTCACCTACCGCGAGC
The DNA here is from genome assembly GCA_963667415.1 of Dehalococcoidia bacterium. GTDB lineage: Bacteria > Chloroflexota > Dehalococcoidia > Lucifugimonadales > UBA3495 > VXOI01. The sequence continues at coordinate 3,972,863 of OY763410.1, forward strand.
GGCTGGCCCTGACTCCGGGCGCAAGGCTGGTCGTGGAACTGCGAGACGTGTCGTTGGCCGACGCTGCGGCTCCCCTCATCGCCAGCCGCACCATCACGAACCCGGGCCAGGTGCCCATCGACTTCAGGCTGTCGTACGACAGCGCCGACATCAACCCACGCAACACCTACTCGGTCCGGGCCACCATATTCGAGACCGACGGACAGATGGCTTTCACCAATGACACCGCCTACGAAGTGATAACGCGGGGCAACCCCGACAGGGTGGATATGCGCCTCGTGATGGTGCAGCCACCGCCGGGGCCGTCCGGCGAGGAGACCCGGCTGCCGCCCTGGGTGGAAACGCCAGTGCAAGTAATCAGCTCCAACCTCATCCCCAACGAGCCGGAACTCCTGGTCCGCGTGGTGCACCTCCAGTCCACCATCGAAGGATGCGCCCGCCGCGGCAACCGGTCGCTTGACGTCGAGGGCACCGACATCATCGTCAGCGTCACGCTGATGCAGCCGCCCGACACTGCATGGGCCATCCCCTGCGACGAGGAGACCGTGGTGGTGGACGAGGTGCTGCCCATCGAAGAACCCCTGGACGAGGGCAAGGGCTATCGAATCATCGTAAACGGGCAGCAGACGTCATCCTTCACCCTGCCGGACGCGGCGCTGGGGTTCACCCACCTCGCAGAGTCCGTCGTGCGCGACTTCCGCATCGAGCAGTCCGGCGGAGACCCCGCAGATTACCGGCTGCGGATCGTGTCCGGCCGTCCCAGCGGGAGCTGCACCCAGGTCAATGGGTACGAGGTTATCCGCAGCGAGCCCGGCCTTATCGAAGTCAAGATTACCCACCACCGGGTTTCGGACCCGGAAGCCCGGTGCACCAGGGACTTTCCTGTCACGGAGACCGTGGTGCCGCTGGGGTCCGGCTTTCAGGCCGGTACGGAGTACACCGTGAAGGTGAATGACGAGTCGCGCACCTTCACCCCGTGATAGAATCCGTCACCGCCAGCTCCGCTGTTGCGGCAGCTTATGAATGTGGCAATCCATCATTGAGCAGGGTGTATCCGGCATGGAAATTCGCATGGGCAGCCTCGTACGCGACGCACGGGAGGCCGCGGGCACGGCCATCATCATCGACGTGTTCCGGGCTTTCACCACGGCGGCCATAGCCTTCGACAGGGGGGCGACGCAGATAACGCTGGTGGCCGAGGCCGAAGACGCCCTGGCACTGCACCGCAGCGGCGTTGGCGACCTGCTGATGGGCGAGGTGGACGGCAGGCGCCCCGAGGGATTCGACTTCGGAAACTCCCCCTACGAAATCTCGCAGGCTGACGTGGACGGCAAGAGCCTCGTGCAGTCCACCCGGGCCGGCACCGTGGGCGTGGCCGCCGCGGCCGATGCCGCCGACACTATCTTCCTCGGCTCCTTCGTCGTCGCCCAGGCCACGACCGACGCCATACGCCGCCAGAACCCGGACGTACTGTCCATCATCGCCATGGGCGACCAGGGGAGGGTGCGCTCCGATGAGGACGAGCAGTGCGGCATCTACCTGCGCAACATCATGGAGGGCCGCAAACCGGACCTCGAGGCCGTGAAGTCGCTGATTATGACCGGCGGCGCGACGCAGAAGTTCTTCGACGAGCAGCAGCCCCAGTTTCATCCGCAGGACGTAGACCTGGCGCTGCAGGTAGACCGCTACCCCTTTGCCATGAGCATAACCCGCGAGGACGGGCTGCTGGTGGCCCGGAAGGTTCAGCCGGGGGCTTAGATCTAGCTCAGGATGGGGTTCCGACGGCGCCCTTTTCGCCACAAGCGGCCAACAGGAGATTCGTGCAGATTCCGGAAGGTGCGCCTGACGAAGAGGATTCTCCACCACTGCAGAGGTGGAGATGGTTTCTTGTTGTTCCGGGTTTCGTGCTGGGAGCCGTGGTGTACGACCGGGTCATCGACCTGAACGCCAACGGTATAGTCCCCGATCTGATAACCTACCCACTCGCCGGTTTTGTTGCGGTTTTCCTACCCGGCAAGATCGCACCATCAAGGCAACTGCTCATTGCCTTGGAATGCGCCTCCATTCTGACGGCTTGGACCGCGGGTGTCATGGTCTATATCACTATATCCTGGCGAGCCGGAGAATATTCCGCAGGCGAAACCGCGTTTTCGTTGGCCTTTCTGCTCATCATCCTAGTGGGCTCGATCTCCGCACTGTGGATGGTGAGAAGAAAGCGAACGGGGCCCATCGCGGGCGACTTGCCCTGGGCAATCGGAACGGGTCTCCTGATCCCAATTGTGTCCCTTGTCTTGGTTGTTGTCAGAAGCCTTCTTTACTAACCTCGCAGTCTGGGGAGTGCGCCCCTAGACTTTGGCGAACCGGTCCGCCTTCAGGTGCTCGGCCCCGGCGATCTCTCTGTCCCCTTCCATCACCATGTTGGTGATGATGTCGCACATCCCGATGCTCCAGAGAATGCCCTTGCGTCCTGCGCCAGTGGCGACGTAGACGTTTTCCCATCCCGGAAGGCGATCGACAATGGGTATGCCGTCGGGCGTAACCGGTCGAAGGCAGGCGGTGTGCTGCTGCAACTGGGCGTTGGCCAGTTCGGGGGCCATCTGGGCGGCGTTCTTGCGGATGACGTCGCGTGCTGCGGACGACGGGCTCGCGTTGAACCCGGTCTCCTCCTCGGTTGAGCCGGTCCACACCAGGCCGTCGGGCTTGGAGTCCACGTAGTTGCCGCGATAGTTCAGGGCCACGTCGAAGGCCGGGCCATCGTGGCGCATCCGCAGTATCTGACCCTTCAACGGCTCCACGGGCAGGGTCACGTCACACCAGTCGGAGATGAGCTGCGACCACGGCCCCATGGCGATGATGACCGCCCCGGCCTCGACCTTGCCGTCGGCAAAGGTAACCGCGTCGACCCGCCCGCCGTGGCTCTCGAGACCTGTGGCCCGCTGCAGCACAAGGTCGGTGCCCTGGTGCTCGGCGGCGCGCGCGGCGGCGAGGGTCAGGCGGTAGGCGTCCACGGAGGCCGCTCCCTGCTGGTACAGCGCGCCGACGCTTGCGGGGTTCACCTTGGGCTCCAGACGGCGTGCGGCGTCTCCGTCGACCCAGTGGACGTCGAACATCTCGACGTCCTTCATCCACTTCAGGTTCGCGTCGTACTCCGTGATGTCGTTGTCGTCGAAGGCGAGGTACAGGCGATTGCGCGGCTGGAAGTGCGGGTCGATACCCGTCACCCCGTGCAGTTCGCGGGCCATTGACCAGTGCCGCCCGAAGCAGTAGAGGCTGAAGTCCAACAGCGGCTCCGGCAGGCCCATCCCGTGCAGGGGGTCCAGCCCGCCGAAGGCCAACCCCGATGCATGGCTGCCCAGCGTATCCGCCTCCAGCATGGTGACGCTTAGCCCCCGCCGCGACAGCAGGTAGCTGCTCATGCTGCCAATGATGCCTGCGCCTATGACCACAACGTCCTTGGCAGCGTTTCTCAACTTGTCATCTCCTGAAAATCCAATTGAATGTCGAGCAAGCCGAGCACGCCGCGACTGTCGTACAAAATCCTTTGCGTTCTCGGCGCGCTCGGCGTCTAATTTATACTCCGCGGAACCAGGTCTCGAAGCGGTCCAGCAGTTCGGGGTCGCCGGTGATGGCGAACTCGTTGGCGGCAATCGCCTCCCGGCCCGTGATGCGCCCGTATATGAAGAGCAGGAACGCCGGGGCCTCCCCGCATACCGTCCAGCGTTCCGGCACATCGGCCTCTGCGGGAAAGTCAAAGCTGTCGCCCTGCACCCGCACGATGATGCTGGTCTCGTGGGGCGGCGCCAGGTCGAACTCGTACACCACCGGGGCGTCCAGCTTCTCACCGGCGCGGAAGCACATGCCCAGCCACTTGGGCGCCGCGCTCAACAGCGTCGACACGCAGTCGGGGCTGAGCTGCGGTGAGTCCTCCAGCCCGTGGCGCATGTCCCAGTCGTGGATGGCCAGCTCCTGTATCCGCAGCTCCATGTAGTCCGCGGCGGAGATTGCGCCCCGGCGGAGGTGCCAGCACGGCGTCTCCCAGTCATTGGGTCCGAGGGCGTCCACCTGCTCCTGCAGGGCGGCGTAGGCCGTGTCGTAGGCCGACAGTATGCCGCGTCCCATCTGCTCCCGCCGCTGTATGTCCCGCTGGGCGTTATTGACCGACAGCGTCGTGCTGTCAGCGGGCGTGAACCCCGGCGCGGGACCGGAGTCGCCGGCGCGGCCGCGCTGCATGCTGTCGGTCTGCCGCTCGGCCCCGCCGATGAGGTGGCTCAGCACGTCGTGCACCTGCCAGTCCGCGCAGGCGCTGGGGCTCGCCGCCTGCTCCGGCGTCAGCGCGGCGAAGTTACGGCGTATGTCGCCCACCAGTGTCTTTACCAGTTCAATCTGCTCTTCAATGCTCGGCATTGCTTTGCTCCGTCCCTTCCTCGGTTAGTGCCGGGGGATTTGGTGGCAGCGCCCTGCGGGTTCAGTGTAGAATTCAGCAAAACACCCACGGCGAAACATCCACGGAAGGAATGTGTCTCCATGAAGCTGTGCTTTTTCCATCTGATGCCCTACCAGGGGCTGCCCGAGAACTTTGAACAAGATTACCACAGCGTATGGGTCGACGTTCCCAACTCGCTGTTCGACCCGAACCAGGGCCACCGCCTGTACACCGACTATCTCGACGAGCTGAAGTTCGCCGAGGCCATGGGCTTCGACGGCATCTGCGTCAACGAGCACCACGCCAACGCCTACGGCCTGATGCCCTCGCCCAACCTCATGGCCTCAGCCATGGCCCGCGACACGTCCGACGCCGCCATCGTGGTGCTGGGCAACAGCCTCGCCCTTTACAACCCGCCCATCCGCGTGGCCGAGGAGTTCGCCATGCTGGACGTCCTTAGCGGCGGGCGTCTCATCGCCGGCTTCCCCTTGGGCACGGCCATGGACACCATCTTCGGCTACGGCCAGGTGCCCATCACACTTCGCGAGAAGTACCAGGAGGCTCACGACCTGGTCGTCAAGGCCTGGACCGAGCGCGAGCCCTTCTCCTTCAACGGCAAGTACAACCAGCAGCGCTACGTCAATATCTGGCCGCGCCCCTACCAGCAGCCGCGACCGCCCATCTGGGTGCCCGGCAGCGGCAGCCTCGAGACCTGGGACTGGACCATCCGCAACGACTACGTCTACTGCTACCTGTCCTACTCCGGCTACAAGGTCGGCAAGACCGTGCTGGACGGCTTCTGGGAGGAGATGGACCGCCAGGGCAAGGAGTTCAACCCCTACCACGCTGGGTTCCTTCAGCTCGTCGCGGTGTCCGAGACCGACGGCCAGGCCGAGGAATACAAGGAGTCCATCGAATACTTCTTCAAGAAGTGCCTGCACATCCACTCCGGCTTCGGCAACCCGCCCGGCTACCGCTCGGTGCGCAGCAACAACTCCCAGCTCTCCAGTTCCACCACCCAGTCGCGGGAGGACCAGCTGAAGGAGTTCACCTGGACCGACTACCTGGAGGCGGGCAACGTCATCGTCGGCGGGCCCGAGACGGTGCGGCAGCACCTGGCCCACGCCATCAAGGAGCTGAAGGTGGGCAACCTGATGCTACTGCTCCAGTTCGGCGACATGCCCAAGGAGTTGGCGATGAAGAACACCGAACTCTTCGCCCGCGAGGTCATGCCCTACGTCCGCGACATGTGGTCTGAGTACGACAACCGCTGGTGGCCCGAGGGCGTCTCCAACCCCAACTCCCCCGCGCCCGTCGCGGTGAGGTAGGCCCCGGTTGCCGCGACCATCGAAAATATTGACAACAGCCGGAGGTTCAGCCAATGTCGGCTGCCAAAGACGAACTGATTAAAGTGATTGAGGGGCAGCCCGAAGACAGTTCAGCGGAGGAAATAGCTCGGGAGATTCTGTTTTACCTTATGGTTAAAAGGGGCTTGGACGACGTTGACGCTGGAAGAGTCATTTCAAATGAAGAAATGAGCCGTCGAATCCGCTCATGGGCGAAATAACCTGGAACCAGGAAGCCCAGCGCTGGCTCCACGATATATTCGAGTACATCTCCCAAGATAGTGTGCAGGCCGCTTCGCGAACTGTCGAGGGAATTGAGGAACGAGTCCAGTACCTCGCGAGTTTCCCTGAATTGGGTTGGCGATTTCCGAACTCCGACCGGCACGTTCGGATAATTCTCTACGGCCATTACCGGATAGCTTACTTGGTACATGAGAGCGAAGACGTCACCATTTTGGGGATTTTCCATACTTCGCTGGACATTAGCAGCTATAGCTTTTAGGGAGCAAATCATTGACTGACACCCCGATCTCCCCCCACGACACACACCCCCGACTGCGCGCCGACGTAGGCGGCATCGAGATGGCCTACGTCGACACTGACGCTTCAGCCGCCCCTTCCGACGGCGCGGTTGTGTTCCTCCACGGCAACCCCACGTCGTCCTACCTGTGGCGCAACATCATCCCCCACGTGTCGCCGCTGGTCCGCTGTCTGGCCCCCGACCTGGTCGGCATGGGAGACTCCGACGGCACACCCGACGGCTCGTACCGCTTCGCCGACCACAGCCGCTACCTCGACGCCTGGTTCGACGCGGTGCTTCCCGACGGACCGGTCACGCTGGTGGTGCATGACTGGGGCTCGGCCCTCGGCTTCCACTGGGCGCGCCGCCACCCCGACCGGATTCGCGGCCTCGTCTACATGGAGGCCATCGTCCGCCCGGTGACCTGGGATGAGTGGCCCGAGGCCGCCCGACAGGTGTTCCAGGGCTTCCGCTCGGAGGCGGGCGAGACCATGGTTCTGGAGCGCAACATCTTCGTCGAGCGCGTCCTGCCCGGCAGCACCATCAACGGCATCAGCGACGAGGCAATGGATGTCTACCGCCGACGCTACGCCGAGCCCGGCGAGTCCCGCCGCCCCACGCTGTCCTGGCCCCGCGAAATCCCCATCGACGGCGAGCCGCCCGACGTGGTCGCCATCGTCGCTGAATACGCCGAGTGGCTGTCCCAGACACCGGCGCCCAAGCTGTTCGTCAACGCTGAGCCCGGCGCCATCCTCACCGGCCCGCAGCGCGAGTTCTGCCGCACCTTCGCCAACCAGCATGAGGCCACCGTCCCCGGCATCCACTTCATCCAGGAAGACTCCCCCCATGAGATCGGCGCCGCCATCGCGGAGTGGTACGGTCGGCTCTAGATTCTCCGACTCAGAAAAAGTCAGCGAACACCACTCTTCGCCATCGGTCTCCTGATCGCGCTATTCCTCATCGCACCAGTGGTTCTGGCATGCTCAGGGCCAGCGTTAGCCCAAGGTGAAGACGCTTCTTCAGAAACCGAGGCTTCACCTCCTCCAATTGATGTCTTATGGCAGTTCACCTCGCCGCCAGGGGAGAGAACGCCGTACTTGGCCGGCTACAGAGCTTGGGTGCTGTCCCACGGCAACATGGTCTATTCGAGCCGTGTCATGGGCGGGATGTACGCGCTGGAGGCCGCCACCGGGGACCTTGCCTGGTCATACAACACTGGTTACTACCTGTCTCCGTCGGTGGCAGATGGGGTCCTGTATCTTGGCCGTGGCGACGGGCGACTGGACGCTCTCGACGCTGAATCGGGCGAGGAAATCTGGTCCTACGAAAATGACGATTTCGGGTCGGTGAGTCCCACTGCTGTGGATGGAGTGGTCTACGCCGGTTTCGGGAATTCTCTTCTAGCAATCGACGCGAAGACTGGTCAAGTCCTGTGGGCACATGACTCGGGCGGAACAGTCGTCTCGCCCCCCACGGTATCTGGCGGCCTCGTTTTCTTCGCTTCATCAGACGGTTTCCTATACGACCAATCTTCGGACCACAGGGCCCATGCACTGGACGCCAGTACCGGAGACTTGTTATGGAGCTTCGCCTCGCGCGAGCCGATAGTTACGTCGCCAGCAGTGGACGATGGCGTAGCATTCGTGGTATCCGACGGCAGGCAAGTCAATGCTCTGGATGTAGCCGACGGCAGCCAATTATGGCGGTTCGATACACAAGACAACGGAAGCATCGCTTTGGCTTCATCTCCCGCGGTTTGGGATGGAGTGCTCTACTTCGCATCGAATGACAATGGTGTGTATGCGGTCAATATTGAGGACGGCACACTTCGCTGGCGGGTGGAAATCGCCAGAACCGGATACCAGCGAGGTGAGCCGGCGTTCTCATCTCCCCTGGTTACTGGCGGGGGGTATTGTATATTGGGTCCGCCGACGGTCATCTGAACGCGCTGAACGCCTCCTCGGGCGTCTCGCTATGGGACCACGACACTGGCTCCTTTTCGGCAAGCACACCCTCGGCCAGCGGCGACGTGGTCTACGTTTCCAATATCAGAAATGTGGTAGTCGCCCTGGACATCTCTGAGATGGGTGCGGAGTTGGACAATTTCGCCGGAGTGCACGCGGCCGACACCGAACCCGCAGAGTCTGGCTGGTTCCGGTGGAAACGGTACATTGGCAGCGGTGGGGCGAAATCGGTTGTCGACGACGGCGTCGTCTATGCCAGCAACAGCAAACGTCTTTTGGCGTTGGATGCGGAAACAGGAAATGAACTCTGGTGGCGGACGAACGGCGGCCTGGTTGGTTGGCTATATGCCTGGGTGGTGGTCTCCGACGGCGTTGTCTATATGCCGACTGCATTCAACCGGATGTCGGCGCTGGACGGTGCGACTGGAACAACGCTCTGGGACTTCCCAACTGAAGGCCGGACTTTCGTGTCTCCAATCATAGCCGACGGGGCAGCCTACTTCGCTTCTTACGGGAGATATGTCAGACCCCAGTCGCCACCCTACCTCAATTCCGTCGACGCCCATACTGGAGACTTGCTCTGGCGTACCGAGGTTGGTTACAGGGGACTGTTGCGAGTATTGCCAAATGTCCAATCCGGTATTGCATACTATGGCACCGATCGCGGCTATATGTATGCACGGGACACCACAACCGGAACGTTGGTGTGGGAATTTCGCGCTGGCGGCCAGGTTCAGACCCACCCCTCAATAGCTGACGGCATTGTTTACTTTACGTCGTGGGACAACAATCTCTACGCCGTGGACGCGAACAGCGGGGAATTGCAGTGGCAGTTTTCCGATGGGCTGGCACTGGGGTGGCCGGTTGTCGAAGGCGGCTCCGTATACATCAACGGAGAAGAAAATATCTACGCCCTTGATGCCGAGACCGGAGCGGTGTTGTGGCAGCGGATGACTCTGGACGATTACCATGGTCACGTGCGACTCAAACTCTACCGGAACATCGTTTACGCCACGTCCCCATTTTCCGGAACGCTTGTCATGGACGCGCGGACAGGCGATGTACTTTGGGATTACGTGGGCGATTTCGGGTTTTCCGGCGCTATCTCCGAGCTCTCCATTGCAGACGGGTATGCCTATCTGGTAGATGAAGACTCGAAGCTCCTGATAATAGATCCTGTCAGTGGAGAGGTGTTGTCATCGGTCGGCATCGGTTCCCCTGGCTGGTCTCACAGCTTCACAATCGAAAACGAAATGGTCTATATTAGATCACGAGACAATTATCTATACGCGCTGCGTTCGCCCGTCATTTCCCGACTCTGGTTTCTACTCGGGATAAGATGACACTCGCAGCTTCCCTCCCATTGAGTTACGATTTCCCCGGATAGTGATAGCGGAGCAACCATGCCTCAGACCATCAACCTTGACCTGCGCGGCGGCGACTTCCGCGCCATCGTCGAATCGGCTGGCGACGGGCCGCCGCTGCTGTACCTGCACGGGGCCGTGGCCCAGAAGGGCTGGGCGCCCTTCCTAGACCGCCTAGCCCAGCGGTTCACCGTCTACGCCCCATACACCCCCGGCTACGGCGATGCATCCGGCCTGGACCACATCGCCGACCTCACCGACCTGACGGTGTACCATCTGGCCCTGCTGGACGCCCTCGGCGTCGACCGCGCCCACGTCGTCGGCCACTTCCTCGGCGGGATGATAGCCTCCGAGATGGCCGCCTTCTCTCCACCTTCCATCGACCGGCTGGCCCTGGTGTCGCCCGCCGGAGTCTGGCGCGACGAGGAGCCGGTGGCGGACCTGCTGGCCCTGAACGCCGACGAGTTGTCCGAGCGCCTGACCGCCACCCCCGACGGCACTGCCTCCCTCGACGGCGTCACCGATATGCTGGCCCGCGACCGGATGCAGGACATCGCCGCCGCCGGCAAGTTCCTGTGGCCCCTGCCCGACAAGGGTCTGCACCGGCGCGCCTATCGAATCAAGGCCCCGACGCTCATCCTGTGGGGTGAGCAGGACCGCATCAACCCGCCGTCCTACGCCGCCGACTTCCGTGCCCTCATCGCTGGGTCCCGGACCGGGACCGTCGCCAACGCCGGGCACCTGCTGATGCTGGAACAGCCCAACGCATTTGCCGACGCCATTGCCGAATTTCTGTCCGAAGGGAGCTGATTTCTGCCCGACGCGCCGCTGTTCCCAACGAACGAATGTCACGATTTGGCCGGATATGGCCGGCTTTTTGAAAACAGTGCAACGATGACAGCCGACAGTATCGACATACAGCTGGAAAACCTGCGCAACATCCTGCGCGAAATGGGCACGGTCGTGACCGCCTTCTCCGGCGGAGTCGACAGCACACTCGTGGCAGTAGCGGCGCACGAGGTCCTGGGCGACAACGCCCTCGCGGTGACCGCCATATCGCCTGCCCTGGCATCCCGAGAGCTGGAGGAAGCCGAGGCGCTGGCCCGCCGGTTCGGCCTCGCACACCGCGTCATCCGCACCAATGAGATGGACCGCGACGGCTACACCGCCAACTCGCCTCGCCGCTGCTACTTCTGCAAGACCGAGCTTTACACCCACCTGACCGCCCTGGCCCAGGCGGAGGGCTACGCTTGGGTCGCCAACGGCGCTAACACCGACGACCAGGGCGACTACCGCCCGGGTATGCAGGCGGCGACGGAGCACCGCGCCCGCAGCCCGCTGCTCGAGGCCGGGCTCGACAAGGCGGCAGTCCGCGCCATCGCCCACCGGCTGGACATTCCCGTCTGGGACAAGCCCGCTCAACCTTGCCTGTCGTCGCGGGTTCCCTACGGCACCCCGGTAACCGTGGAGACGCTCTCGAAGATAGAGCAGGCCGAGGACTTCCTCCGAAGCCTGGGGATGCGCGAGGTCCGCGCCCGGCACCACGACAAGCTCTGCCGCGTCGAGGCGTCCGAGGCCGATATGGAAATCGCCTTCCGCCACCGCGAGGAAATCGTCGCCGCCCTGAAGAAAATCGGCTACCTGTGGGTCTCCCTCGACCTGGCCGCCCTCCGCTCCGGCAGCCTCAACGACCAGCTCAAGCTGACCGCCACCGAACCCCGCCGCTAGCGCATGCGCATCGCGTACATCCAGCCCGTCGGCGGGGCCAGCGGCGATATGCTCCTCGGCGCGTTGGTCGACGCGGGCCTGTCTCCGGATGTGCTCCGAACCCAACTGTCGAAACTCCCCGTCACCGGCTACGCCCTCGAAGCCGCCGAGGAGACCCGCTGCGAAATGCGCGGCACCCACCTCAAGGTGCACCTCGAAGACCGTACCCGCCACTCCCCCGCCGCGCTTTTGCGGGCCGTGGCGGACAGCGACCTCGACCCGTCGGTGAAGCAGCAAGCCGAGTCGGTGTTGCGCTCCCTGTGGCGGGCCGAGGCCCGCGTGCACGGTGAGCCGGAAGACGCGCTGGAGCTGGAGGAACTGGGCAGCGTCGACACCCTCGTCGACGTCGTCGGGTTCTGCATCGGCCTGCGGGAACTGGGCATCGAGGCAGTCTACGCCGCGCCCCTCGTGCTTGGCGAAGCCGCACCCCCACGCCATCCCGGCGGCTACTCCAACCCCGCGCCGGCCACGCTAGAACTGGTGGCCGCTTCCGGCGCACCGGTGGCCGCCGACAGCCCGGCCCACGCCGGGGCAGGCGAGCTAACGACCCCCACCGGCGCAGCCCTCATCACCACCCTCGCCGAGTTTCGCCGTCCCGCCTTCTCCGTGCAGCGCCTCGGCGTCGGCCTGGGCACCAAGGACCCGCCCGGCTTCCCCAACGCCCTTCGCGTCTGGCTGGGCGAAACCGCGGATGCCCCAGCCGATGAGAAGCCCGACATCTTCCAGCCAGCGAGCGTGGTGCTGCTGGAGACCAACTTGGACGACGCCCCGGGACTGGTGCTGGGCTACGCGCAGGAGCGCCTGTTCGCCCTGGGTGCCCTGGACGTGTGGCACACCCCGGTGCAAATGAAGAAGAACCGCCCCGGTGCGGTGCTGTCGGTGCTGGTGCCGCCGCACCTCGAGCGGGCCGCCGTCGAGCTGATTCTGCGCGAGACGCCGACGCTCGGCATCCGCTCCCGCACCGTCGACCGCTACGTCGCCGACCGTCGCAGCGTCACCGTCAATACCGAGTTCGGCCCGGTCAGCGTCAAGGTCAAGTCGCTGGCCTCCGCGAATGGAGAACCGGCGCCGGTCAGCACCGCCCCCGAGCCCGACGACTGCCGTCGCATCGCCATTGAGACCGGCCTCCCCTTCCAAGAAGTATACCAGCGGGTTGCCGAGGCTGCCCGGCGGCAACTGCTACACTGATTCCATGTCAGAATCTTCGGCAAACGACGGCGGCGACATCCAGCGGCTGCTTGAGCAGGTGCGCGACGAGGAGCTGTCCACCGAGCAGGCCCTCCAGCGGCTGCGCGACCTGCCCTACCAGGACCTCGGCTACGCCCGCATCGACCATCACCGCCCGCTCCGCACCGGCTCGCCCGAGGTGGTGCTGGGCAAGGGCAAGACGCCGCAGCAGGTGGCGGGCATCGTCGCCGCCCTGCGCGGACGGGGGCACCCGGTGCTGGTCACCAAAACCGGGTGGGACGCCTACGCCGCCGTCGTTGAGGTCGCGCCGGAAGCCGAGTTCCACGACCCTGCGGGAGCAATCGTCCTAACCTCCAAATCCACCCAGCCGAAAACCCCGGGAGCGTTGATCATCACCGCCGGCACCGCCGACCTGCCGGTGGCCGAGGAGGCGCTGCTGACCGCCCGACTCATGGGCCAGGACCCAGCGCTCATCGCCGACGTCGGCGTGGCCGGACTGCACCGCCTGCTGGACCGCCTGCCTGAGATACGAGAGGCGAAGGTCATCGTCGTTGTTGCCGGAATGGACGCCGCGCTTCCCTCGGTCGTCGCCGGGCTCGTCTCGGTGCCGGTCATAGCCGTGCCCACCAGCACCGGCTACGGGGCAAGTTTCGAGGGCCTGGCCGCCCTGCTGGCAATGCTGAACAGCTGCGCGCCGGGCGTATCAGTGGTCAACATAGACAATGGCTTCGGCGCAGGGTACCTCGCCGCCCGGTTCAATCGCGGCGACACGCCGACCGAGGACCGCACCCGCGAGCAGGCCGCGCTATGAACTGCCGCGTCGGCTGCCTGATCCTCGCCATCATGTTTGCCCTGATGTTCATCTTCGGCGGAATGTTCTGCCGCGTCGTCGTGCCCTTCAGCCCCGACCCGGCAGAGCACGCACCGGTCGTCGACCCGCAGGCTGGAACGCTAGAACTCGACGGCGTGCATGATGTGGTCCACCGACAGTAGCTTGCCGCCCCGGTCCAGGTTCACGCAGACCAGGTCGATGCGCCAGGCAGTGTCCGAATCGTAGGGAAAGGCACTGTGCGACTGGAGAAACTCTTCGGCGACAATAACCAGGCGCTCTGCCCTCGTCGGCGAGACCGCCTCGGCCGCTCCCCCAAAGGCATCGCCCCGGCGTGTCTTCACTTCTACGAAAACCAGCTCATCCCCGTCGATGGCGACGATGTCGATCTCGCCGGTGCGGGAGCGGAAGTTGGTCGCCGCGATAGCGTAACCCTTGGCTTCAAGGTGCAGCCGCGCCCGCTCTTCGCCCCAGCGGCCCAAGCCGGCGTTGCCCGCGCTCACCCTGCGGACTGCTCGCCGAAGCCGAGTCGCGCCTGCGCCACGGGCGCGAACGAACGCCGGTGGATGTCGCAGGGCCCGACCTCGCGCAGCCGCTCCAGGTGCAGGTTGGTGGCGTATCCCTTGTGTCGCGCAAAGCCGTAGCCGGGGTATTCCTGTTCGTAGTCGGCCATGATGCGGTCCCGCGTCACCTTGGCCACGTTGGATGCGGCGGCAATGCTGTAGCTGCGGCTATCTCCCTTCACCACCGTGTCGTAGGGGTAGTGGCACTGCCGCACCGGAATGTAGTCCAGCAACAGGTGTGCAGGCCTCACGCTCAGGTCGTCCGCGGCCGTCAGCATCGCTCGCAAGGCTGCGACGCCGACGCCGGTGCGGTCGATCTCCTCCGGGTCCACCACGGCCACCGCCCACGCCAGCGCGTGCTCCCGCACCGCCTCGAACGCCCGCTCCCGCCGCGCCGCTGTCAGCCGCTTGGAGTCGTCCAACAACTGAAGCCAGTCTTCGCAACCGGTCAGTTCGGGGGAGAGCACCACCGCCGCCGCCACCACCGGCCCGGCCAGCGGCCCGCGTCCGGCCTCGTCGGCCCCGGCCACGGGCTGCACGCCGCTACGCAGCAGGGCTAGCTCAAGGGAAAGGTCCGGCATCTATTCGGTGCCGTGTCCGCCGGAAGAACGCTTGGAACGCTCCTTGCTTTCGCCCTTCAAGTAGGGAAGCAACAACTCCCTCGCATCCTCAACCATTATTCCGGTAACACGTCGTTCTTGGTCAAAGAAGACGACGCACCCGTCGAACAGGTCCATACCATTCGGCGCTGGCATCCCGTTTCCCAGCCATAGAGTGTCGGACTCTTCATCATATTCGATTTCAGGACTCAGACACTCCGGAGTCATAGGGGTGCTAATCTTGCCCTTCAGAAGTTTGCTTTCGTGTTCGGAGTTGGCCAAGATGGTCTCCCTCCTACCATTTCAGTGAAGTAATCACGGAACGCCGTGTATAGAAACCCTCTATCATCCAATACAACCCTGAACCAAGCCCCTTCATCCGCGTCGGTCAAAAACGATATCTCCTCCGTGTCTTTTGCATAGTACCTGAAGAATACTCTGCGAGGGCCTTTTCTCCGATGCTGAGATGCAATGTCAGTTGGAGCCGCGAGAGTGGCCACAACTATTTCTGGCGTTAATCCTCCCCGTCCGAGATGCGCCTGTGCAGCAGTCCGCCAATACCTGCTCTTGGGGATATCGTCAAATTCGTTCTGCGGAGACGGACTCAAACTCTCGTCCAGCCATTGAGTACATACCCGGTTCGATGGTGCCGCCGCCAACCATCCGGTCGCCGTCGTAGAAGACCGCGGCCTGCCCCGGTGTCACGGCCCGCTGCGGGTCGCGGAACCGCAGCATCGCGCAGTCGCGGCGAGGATGCAGCGTCGCCGGAGCCTCGTAGGCCTTGTAGCGTATCTTTACCGACACGGGCATCCCGTCGACAGGCTCGTGTCCTCCAATGTAGTTGACGCCGGACAGCCAGGCCTCGTTGGCGAAGAGGGCGCTCTCGGGGCCGACGACCACGCGGTTGTCCACGGCATCCAGCCGAACGACGTAGCGCGGCTCCTCGCTGTATGGCAGCGAGCCCAGGCCGCGCCGCTGTCCAACGGTGTAGTACTCGATACCCTGGTGGGTTCCCAGCACTCTGCCGTCCACGTCCACAATCTCGCCGGGGATGCCCTCGGTCCTCTGCCTCAGGAACTCGCGGTAGTCGCCCAGGGGGATGAAGCAGATGTCCTGGCTGTCCGGCTTGTCGGCGGTGATGAGCCCGGCGTCCAGCGCCATCTGGCGGATGTCGTCCTTTCGGTAGCCGCCGACCGGCAGCAGGGTGCGTGACAGCTGGGCCTGCGACATGCCAAACAGCACGTATGACTGGTCCTTGGCATGGTCGACACCCTTGTGCAGGGTCGCGCCATCCTCGGTCCTCTCGATGCGGGCGTAGTGGCCGGTGGCGACGTACTGCGCCCCGAGAGCGTCGGCGCGGCCCATGAGCTGGCTGAACTTTATCTTGTCGTTGCAGGCGATGCAGGGGTGGGGAGTGCGCCCCCGGCGGTACTCGTCGACGAAGTAGTCCATGACCCGGTCGCGGAACTCGCGCTCCATGTTCAGGACGTAGTGAGGTATGCCCAGCCTACGGCAGACGGAGCGAGCGTCCTCCACGTCGTCCAGCGTGCAGCATCCCTGGTGGTCGACGGGCAGTTCCGCCTCGTCCAGGCTGTACAGCTTCAGTGTGACGCCCACGACGTCCCATCCCTGCCGCTGCAGCAACAGCGCGGCAACGGAGGAATCGACTCCACCGCTCATGGCGACTACAACCCGGTTCGGCTCAATGCCAGCTGTCATTTCCAATACCCACCTCTGAATCCAGCCTAGCATACCGCCCCGAAACTTGCACAACGGGCGTCCCTCGCTGCAGCGTTCCAAATCAGGTGGCCCGGCCGGTCATGCGTACCTGAATTGAAGGTTTCTCCCCAGAAACCTTTGCTACGGGCAGCCGGCATAGGGCAGAATCCAATGCCATTGAGAGGGTGCAGGTCGGGAGTCCAGTCTCATTCTCCAAAGGGCCTCTCGTAGGGGTGTAACATTTTGTAACGTTGTGTAACAAACGCGCTCATTTTGGTCCTTAACTGAGACAGGCCAAACGAGTAGTTCAGGGTGCCAAAGAGGCGTTTCGGGTGTCCTTGCTGAGAACAATTGTACGATTATCTATGTCTCAGGGCAAGAGGGAGATGTCAGCGGGGCATCGTTTCGGGTCAGACGGCGAGGTCAGGATTCGGGCGGCAAAAGAGAGTTGGGCAGCGAAGAACCACCGGCATTGAAACGCTATCCCCTCGCGGACGGCCCTCGCTAGGCCAGCACGGTCAGGGAGCCCCGGGAAGGGATTCGCAAGCAACCCCATCGCCGTTGCCGTCGAGGCGATGCGGGTCACTGCCCGGACCGCCCTCCGCTTCGTAGAAGGTCTGCGCTTCCTGCCATGTATCAAAGTCGCCGCAGTTGCGGTCCTTGAACTCATCCGACGAATTGGTTGAGAGCGATGCCGCAGCCGGTGATGTCGTGGTTGGAGCGCTGCTTCCCGGCGCGCCGGACAGAGATTCGCACGCGACACCGTCGCTATTCCTGTCCAGGCGATGCGGGTCGCGACTCGGCCCACCTTGGGACTCGAAGAAATCCTGGGCTGATCGCCAGTCGACGAAGTCGCTGCAGTTCCGGTCCACGAAGCCGGTGGTGGAACCGGGCGAGGCCGGAGGCACGACTTCAAAGTCCTGGACCACCACCGGTGCACCGGCAAGAGACTCGCAGGCCACGCCGTCACCATTGCGGTCCAAGTTGTGAGGGTCACTGCCGGGGCCGCCCGCGGCGTGGTAGAAGTTCTGGGCGTCCCACCAGGAATCAAAGTCGGAGCAGCTTCTATCCAATCCTTCCGGGTCGTGAGGGAGTCCCGAGTGGGAAGACGCGGGGGCTGCTGGCTGAGGCGCGGCAGGAGTTGGGTCTGGTGTGGGTGTTTGGGTAGGGTCTGGCACAGGGGCGATCGTAGGAGTTGGAACCGGAGTCGCGGTGGGCGAAGGGGACGGCGGCGTGGGCCAGGGGGTGGCAGCAGGAGTCGGGGGCACACGGGTGGGCCCTGCATCCCTTTGGCGCGGTTGGTATGGGGACACGAGAACCGCGGGCGGATCGTGCCCACCTTCCTGCGGGGCAGAAGACTGCGAGCGGGGCAGCGAGGTGCAGGGCTCGCCGTCTCCGTCCGAGTCGAGGTGGTGCGGGTCCTCCTCCGGGCCCCCTGCGGCCAGGAAAAAGGCGAGGGCCTCCTCGTAGGTATCGAACTCACCGCAGTCCCGGTCGGGGCCGAAGGGATCATACCGCAGGTCGGGAGACAGCGTGGGCGTCGGTCCCGGGGTGTGCGTGGGCTCCAGGGTGGGCGCCGGCGAAGAAGAGCGGCGAGGCGCCTGCTCTATGACGCCGGTCGGGGGCGGCCCGTCGTTCGGCGCATCGGACCGCTGTAGCAGCACGGGCAATGTACAGGTGTCCAGCATTTCACGAAGCGCCTGGAACTCGGCCTCCGTGACGGTCAGGTGCCAACTATGCTTTATAGTTACCCAGTCGGTGGCATAGTCGCACCAGTAGGCCTCCAGTGGCGGCCGCCACTCCTCGGGGCCCTTGGCGCCCTTGGAGCGATTGGCGCTGCTGGTCGTGGCTATAAGGTGGTTGTCGTAACCGAGAAAGTTTGCGAATTCCCGCTTGCGCTCCCTGTCCCAGCTCCATGCCCCGGACAGGTGTGCGTTGGCCAGCGGCACCATGTGGTCCACGTCCAGGTCCCTCGGTCTGTTCACACTTTCGCCGGTGTACGGCCCGACCCAGCTTCCCGACTTCACGCGGCATTCGTCGGGAGACTCGAAGGCCACGGCCGCCAGTGACTCCTCGACCAGCACCTCCTGCCTGGCGTTCTGGCAATCGCCGTCGTCGTCGACCCAGTGCCGCCACTCGCCGCGATCGTAGTCTGGCAGGTTCGGCGCAACCGGGGCGACGGCAACCTGCAGCACCAGCCCTTCGGCGCTCGGGGTTGCGGTCGCAGCGGTCGTGGGGGTCTCCGTCGGGGATGAGGTCGGCACCGGCGCGGTGGTGCTCGTCGGCGCGGGACTCGGAGTGCTCAGGATGTCGCACCCGGCCCACGCAGCCGCCAGGACGAGGCACAGGACCAGTGGCAAGACCCGTCGCGGCATCACGCCGAATTTAATCCTGGCAATCACGGACACAATGGCCTGCCCATCCTCTCCACATCTCACTGAAACCTGCTTTCCCGGCGAGGCAGCAATCCCGGCTCTCTTGGGAGCTGCCTGCGGCCGTTGGCATCTCTCCGGCTCGCAAGGGCGCACGGCATAGCGTGGACTTTACATAATATTATAATCGCCCTGTGGCCGAACGCACGTCGGGTTGAGCGAGGGAATCAAGCCGGGTATGCTGTTTGCGGTTGATTTCGCACCGACAGGGCAATGATGAGATGACCAGTGACCTCGGTCCGCAGGCCGGACCCTCCTTCTGCGGCAACTGCGGAGCCGCCATCGAATTCGGAAGCCCCGCCTGCACAAGCTGCGGGCAGCGGGTGGAGTCCCCATTCCAGGCGTCCGACGCGCCGCCGGGTGACTACATCCCATACTGCCGCAGCTGCGGCGTGGGCGTGTCGTGGGAAAAGGGCCATACCTGCCAGCGTTGCGGAGTCGCCCCGCTGTGCGACCTCCACTTTCGGCCCGCAACCGGCACCTGCCTCGACTGTGCATCCGCTCCCGCGTTCGGCGGCGCGGAACCGTTCGGGCCGGCGCAGGGGCTGTCCTGCGGTCGCTGCGGCGGCGCCCTGTTCCCCGGTGCAGAGTTCTGCCCCCATTGCGGCGTGTCGGCTACAGTCAGAGCCGCCCATGCCATCGAGTACATGGGGTTCTGGATCAGGTTCGCCGCGTTCGTGGCCGACTGGATAATAGCCTACGTCACCGCGGCCATAGCGGCCGCGATAATCGGCATATCCATGACTTCCGGGGAATTTGACCCCCAGGCGATGGAAGACTTTTCCTTCGCAATTGAGAACTTCAACTACAGCTTCCTCTTGCTCTTCTGCTTGATTTTTGCGGTCTACAGTGTCGTCATGACCGTAGTGAGGGGCCAGACGCTGGGCAAGATGCTGCTTCGAATCCAGGTCGTCGACGCCGACGGCAACGTCCCTCCCTGGAACAAAGCGGTCGTGAGGGAACTGCTGCGCGGTGTCATCCTGCTCGCCCTGTTCCCCCTGGGCCTGCTCTACATCTGGGTTGCCATGGACTCCAGAAAGCGGGGTCCGCACGACTATCTAGGCGGCAGCTTCGTCGTGCGCAAGACGCCGCGGCGTCCCCGTTGATGCTGGTACGCAGAACCCGGGCAGTCTGCTAAACTTGCCCACGTAATCGCCGACAACAAACGCAAATTTCCAGCCCCGGAGGAAACCATGCCAGTCACCTTCGGCACTTCCGTACCCACCCGCGGCCCCCTGGCGGGAGCCAACGAACTTCGCGCCCTGGCCCAGAGGGCCGATGACCTAGGTTACGACCACATCTGGGTCAGTGACCACGTCATCCTGCCCCGCGACGTCAGCTCCTTCTACCCATACGCCGCCGACGGGGTGGCCACCTTCGTTCCCGACCAGCCCTACTACGAACCGCTGGCCGCCCTCAACTTCCTGGCCGGCTGCACGCAGAGGGTGAAGCTGGGCACCCACGTACTCATCCTGCCCTACCGCAACCCCGTCCTGGCAGCCAAGATGATATCCACGCTGGACGTCCTGTCCGGCGGCCGCGTAATCCTGGGCGCCGGCGTGGGCTGGATGGAGGAGGAGTTCGAGGCGCTGGGGCTCGACACCTACGCGCAGCGCGGCGCGGTCACCGATGAGTACATCGAGCTGTACAAGGAACTGTGGACCAAGGACGAACCGTCGTACGACGGCGAGTTCTACCAGGTTTCAGGCAGCGGGTTTTCGCCCAAGCCGGTGCAGAAGCCTCACCCGCCCATCTGGATCGGCGGCCACACCGGCCCGGCCATCCGGCGCGCCGCCAAGCACGGCGACGGCTGGATGCCCATTGGCCTGCGCCCGCCCGCCATCCTCGAGCCGGAGGAACTCTCGGGCCTCGTGGCACGACTGCGCCGCCTGACCGTGCAGGCCGGACGCGACGAGAAGGCCGTCGACCTGACCTTCAGCACCGACATCCGGTTCAGCAACGCCGCCGGGGGCCAGCGACCGTGGATGAACGGCCACGCCGAGCAGATCGCCGCCGACCTGCGCCAGTACATGGACCTTGGTGTCTCCAACTTCATCATCGGGTTCCCAGCCGGCGACAGCGTGGCCTCGCTGCAGGAAAACATGGAGCAGTTCTCCCGCGAGGTGGTACCCCTCATCCCACAGGACTAACCGGGTTGTCAACGCCGAGAGCGCCACGGTCGCCGAGGGAAAATCAAAGCTCGGCGCCCATTGCGACCTCGGCGTTTAATTTTTCCCTAAGGAGGCAGGAACGATGTCCGTTCGAACCGACCTTCGCGCAAGGATCAACTCCGGAGAGCAGATAGTTGCCCCCGGCGCATACGACCCCGTCACGGCGCGGTTGGTGCAGTCGCTGGGTTTCAGCACCGTCTACTGCGGCGGCTACATCTCGGGCGCGCACCTCGCCGTCACCGAGCCTCTGATGACCATGACCGAGCAGCTCGCCGTGGCCGAACGGGTGGTGCGGGCTGTACCGTTGCCCGTCATCGTCGACGCCGACGCCGGCTATGGGGAGCCAGTCCATGCAATGCACACCGTCCGTTCATTCGAGAAGGCCGGGGTGGCAGGCATCCACATCGAGGACCAGTTCTTTCCCAAGCGGGCCTCCTACCATGCCGGTCTCGAGCACGTCATCCCAATGGACGAGTTCCTCCAGAAGATCAAGTACGCGCTTCAGGCCCGAACCGACCCCGATTTCCTCATCGTAGGCCGCACCGACGCCTTCACAGCCGTCGAGGGCGACATGGACGAGGCCATCCGTCGCGGCAACGCCCTCAAGGAACTCGGCGTCGACCTGGTGATGCCCCGCGGCGTCCGCAGCCGCGAGGACCTGGCCACCTTCCGTCGCGGCGTGCCCGACATCCCGCTGATGGTCATCGCCGGGGCCGACAACATCACCGTCGACGAGTACCGCGACCTCGGCTGCCAGTTCCTCATCTACGCCACATCGTCGATTATCGCCGCCGTCGACGGCGTTCGCCGCATCTACGAGAGCCTGCGCGATACCGGGCATATCGGCATCAACGCCCCCCAGGTGGCCGAGATGCGTGCTGGAGTCGAGGCCCTCATCAGCCTGCCCGAGTACCAGCAGGTCGAGGCCGAGACCACCGAGCGCGACTTCCAGGACCAGGCTCGCCACTGAGCCTCCACACATCCCACGCCACTCGCAAGCCAGGGAGGGAACTGTATGGCAAACAATAGTACCCCCTCTCAACGAGACGCACTGTTGTCAGAGTGGGGTCGCAGGTCGCGGCTGGCACGAATGCTGCTGCCCGGCGACCTACTGCAGGAATCTGTTGCCAGCGGCGATGAAATCCTTGAGTGCCACCGGAGAACCCTCGATTCCGTGACCATGGAAGACCGGGTGAAAGGCCGGGTCGTCAAATTGGTGGAGGCCAGAAAGTACTCCTCCGACCTGAACTACCGTCCCCAGGAATTCAAGAACCAGTCCCTGACCCTCATCAACGATGCACGCGAAGTCGATTGCGCCAACTGTTCCGGGAGTGGCATTGTCTCCTGTCCCACAAGAATGCGGTGCCGCGACTGCGGAGGCTCAGGCCGGATTCGCGAGAACTGCAGCACTTGTGGAGGCAGTGGGCGGACTGGTTGGAACAATGAGTACAATTGCCTGGGATGCTCCGACGGAAAACGGGAAGTCGATTGCCGGAATTGCCGTTTCGGAGAAGTTGTCTGCGACCGGTGCAATGGCAGGGGCTACGTTGGCTGCGATAAGTGTGACACCGAGGGCAAGCTGGTCCAGGCCAACTTCATAACCCGGAAGTTCTCCGCCTCTTCAAAGGTCAACTACCAGCTGAGCGGCCTCGACGAAGACAAGTTCAAGAACGGCCTCGAGAAAAAGCACTTCAGTTCAAGCCCAGGGAATCTGATCTACCAGGAGTATCAGGCCCCCAATGGGAAGGACACCACGCTGGAGCGTCTAACCATCCACTCGTATGACGTCCTCTCCAGGCAATTCGATTACCGGGGAAACGAGTATTTCCTCAACAGCATAGTGGCCAACGGGACCCAGAAGATCGTCCCTAAGGGTCTCCCACTGTCCAAGCCCAAGGTCGCCGCGGCATGCGCCTCCCTGCTTACTGTCGTGGCTGCGGGCCTCCTGTGCCTGGCATTCCTGACGTGAATTCACCAGGTTATCTTCCCCGCGCTCTCTGCCCGCTACTCCTGTCGTCGAAAGAAACTCCAGACGGCGGCAGTGAACCCGGGCAGCACATCGCCCCCATTGAAAACATCAAACTCCCCCAGAGGCAGGGGCGGCTGGCCGGGTCGATACACGGTGAGGGCCGCAGGTCCCGGGTCGGCCACGACCGCCATCCGCACGCCGTAGGAAAGCCACATCATCGCCCTCTCCGCCATGTGCCGCTGGGTGTCATTCTGCGACCTCACCTCCACCACCAGGTCGGGTGCCAGTTCGGGATACCCGGCAAACGAACTTGCAATACGGCCCGGAGCCACCCATGCCAGATCGGGACAGCGTACCGTATCCGGGTTGCGCTCCAGCAGGAACCCCGATCTGACGCTCATCCCTCCGCAGTCGGTTTCGTCAGAGAAGCCGCCCAGCAGCCAGCAGAGTCTGGCGACCACAACGCCATGCTGATCCCCGGGCAGAGGGTTCTCCGTCAACACCCCGCGGACGAGTTCAACCTGCTTGTCATCGTCTGGAATCAGCAGCAGTTCTTCCCCAGTAATCAACCCCGGCCTCGTCGTCTTCTCCAGCTTCGTCCGCCATCCTTCCAGGATTGCTGACAACCTACCACCAGTCCCTACACGTTGGTGGGCACGGTGTCGCTGACGCCGTACTTGCGCTCCATTTCGTAAATCTCGCTCAGGCCCAGCAGCGACGCAACGTCCCACCTCGTCGCGAATCGGCTCGGATCCACGGCCCCGGTGGCCTTCAGTTCCTCGAAAGAGTCCTTCACTTGCTGGTAGATCAACCAGATGGTGCTGCCGCAGATGGTGATCTTGTAGCCCAGGTCGTTCAGTTCGTTGGTGTTCATCAGGTCGCCGTTATACATCCGTGGCAGATCGGCCATGTCCCGGGCATAGTTGCGAATGTCCTCGTCGCTCTTGATGCCGTCCACGAACACCACGTCGGCGCCCGCCTCCACGTATGCCTTGCAGCGGCGTATCGTGTCCTCCCACCCCGTAACCGCGTAGGCGTCGCAGCGGGCGATGATGACGAAGTCGGGGTCCTTGCGAGCGTCGAGGGCGGCCCGAATCTTCTGGACGTGGTCCTCCACCGGGATGACCTGCTTGCCCTCGAAGAAGCCGCACTTCTTCGGAAACACCTGGTCCTCGATGTGGATGGCGGCCACGCCTGCAGCCTCGTACTCCTGCACCGACCGCATCACGTTCAGCGGATTGCCGTAGCCCGAGTCAGAGTCGCAGATGACCGGAATGTCCACCGCGTTGGCGATGTACTTGGCGTTGCCCACCATCTCGGTCATCGTCAGCAACCCCACGTCGGGGAAACCCCGCTCGGCGGCGGTGCCGGCGCCCGTCATGTACACCGCATTGAACCCGACCGACTCAGCAATCTTCGCGTGCAGCGCGTTCAGCACGAAGGGCGCAACGACCATCTCGTCGGAGTTCAGCATCTCTCGTAGCTTGGTGGTAGCCTTCATCACGATTTCTCCTGTACAGCAAATTGACGTGTTGCCCGAATCATACCCCAGCCCCGCAACCCGCGCTAACACCCGCTGTCAGGCGACACCGGGGTGAGATGACCTCGGAAAAAAAGCCAAGTATACTTTGAGTTGTGAAAGGGAGGGAGCAATGATATCGGATGTTGCTGAAAGAACCGCCGAACTATCGGAAATCTGCAGGCGCTTCCATGTGGCCCGGCTGGACCTCTATGGCAAAGCCGTTACTGCCGATTCCTTGACAGATGAGGACGTCCTTACGCTCTTGGTGGAATTCCAGTCCTTGCCACTCGGCGATTACTTCGACACCTATTTCGGCCTGCTGGAATCCCTGGAGGACCTTTTCGAGATCCCCGTTAAAATTGCCACAACCTACGCGATGGAGACTAACCCGTATTTCCGGCCGATCGACGAAGCTGCGAAAATGAAACTCTATGGAGCCTGAGAGCGAACGCTACCTGAACGACATACTTTATGCAGCTAGCTTGCTGAATGGTTTTACGACTGCCAAGACCTTTGCAGACTATTCAAGCGACCCCCTATTGCGGTCGGCAACGGAGCGGCAGTTCGGAATAATCGGGGAGGCCATATCCAGGTTGGCGAGGGTTGATGAAGCAACGGTCTCGCGAGTCACCGAATACCAACGAATAATTTCCTTTCGCAACATTCTGATCCACCAGTATGAAACCGTAAACGATCGAATCGTGTGGGACGCGCTAGGGACCAGGTTGCCCGTGCTAGTCCTTGAGATAGAGACACTGATCAAAGAAGATTGACTTTGTTCCAGCCTCCGCCGGCCTCTAGCCCCTTCGCATGCCCCAGCGCCGGCCGCCCGATCCTCTCCCCCTCACCAAGCCCGGCATCCCGACCGCCGATTGACCTACGTACACAGCGCGTGGCTCGATACCTGCTGCCACGACAGGTCGGCGGCCCAGCGACCGTTGCTCCAGTCGTCTCCCGCCGCCTCCGACGAGTAGCGCGTCAGCAACAGGCGCCACGGTGTTGCCGAGTCCGGTACTCCCAGGCCCGAGGCAACACCCGCAGCGAACTCCACGGCGTCTGACAGAATCGCCTCAGGAAAGCTGCCATACTCCAGCAGGATGATGCTCGTGCGAAAGGGCTCGCCTTCCGTCAAGTCAGGAAAGTGAGTTCGCGCCGCCTCAATCAGCCTTCCCTGCAACTCGAACAGTAGCGCCGGAGCCTCGAACTGCAATACCACACCGTTCATCGCGGTGCAGGCCACGATGCCCGTCCGCCTCAGCGCAAACGGCTGCTGCGTGCGCGTTTCCGCCACAATGCCCTCAACCTGAGACTCCAGCACGGGGACCCGGTCGTCCGGGCACGGAAAGAACGGCGTCAGGCGCATCCGCAGCATCTGCATCTCGGCGGCCCACGCCGAGTACTGCCCGCAGACTATCTGCCTCGTCTGGTACACCTTGGCCGTGAAGGAGGGCTGCAGCACCAGATCGATTCCGTATCGAATAGACATCTCACCCTCGCTCCGGCCTTACCAGTTGGGGACAGCTCGTCTTCCGTAACGTCAGGACAGAACGTCAGGACAGTATCGCCACCAGTGCCGACAGGTCGACGGTCTCTACGTCGGGCAAATCCTCGGTGAACGGCGCATACGGTATCCCGTGCCTGTCCACGTACGCACCCTGCATTCCCGCCGCTTTCGCGGCCCGTATGTCCCACGCGTGCGCCGCCACGTGCAGAATCCCGCCCGCTTCCACTTCCAGCAACTCCGTGGCGCGCCGGTACACCCGCAGGTCCGGCTTGTAGCACCCCGCCTGCTCCACCGAAATCGTCCGGTGCACCGGTAAGCTCAGCGTGGAAACTATTCGCTCCAGCACCGCCAGGTCGCCGTTCGACAGCACCGACAGTGTGTACTTCTCCCGCATCGCCGTCAGGCTCTCCACCACGTCGGGAAACAGCGTCGGCTTCGCTCGCTGCGTAAGCAGTACCTCTATATCGTCCCGGCTGTGCTCAAGCCCGATGCGCGAGAACACCTGCGAGAGCGTCGTACGCCGCAGTTGCTCGAAGGGGGTCCGCTCCCCACCCAGGAACGTGTCGAACATCCCCTCGTGCAGGTAAGCCCACTCCCACGTACGCACCAGCTCGGCCGCGTCCACCGCGCTCCCTCGCTCCCGCAGGAAGCCCTCGAACGCAGGCGCAAACGTCGCCTCCAGGTCCAGCAGCGTCCCGTACAGGTCGAATGTGATGGCGCGCACGCCCGAGGGGTCGAATGAGGTCATGAAAGAACTCCGGAGGTGATTCTTGCGATGTCGGCCGAATGGCGCCGGGATTATACCAGCACGCCATCTAGACTTGGTCGATTTACAATCTGAAACATACGATTCGGGTTACTAGAAATCGAGTACAATGCCGTCCGTTATGTCTAGGCTTCAAGGGCTTCCCGAAATTTCATCCATTTGGAGTCAAGATGGATGCTGCAACCGCATTTATCAGTTCTATAGCTGATTTACTTGGCGTGTTTGTATGGCCAACAGTTGCCGCACTCGGCTTATATGTATTGGTTTCGAACTTCAAGAACGAGATAAAGAATCTAATCAATCGGATTAGCCGAATTAGCCGTAATGGAACGACCATAGATTTTGGCTTGGTAGAGAACCTGGACCTGGATGGCCCAGAATCCGTAGAAATAGACGACCGGACAACCGATGTGATTGAGCACTATCCTAGAGCTGCGATAATTGAAGCATGGCTAAGATTCGAATGGACCTCTAGAACTATCTTAGAAGAGCGTGGGCACGCAGATCGTCGAATGACACTGCGAGGAACTGTTCAAGCATTGTTAGACCGCGACCTAATAGATCTGCCAACTAGAGCTGTACTCTTTGAACTAATCAAAATCAGGAACGAGGCTGCTCACGACTTAAGCGTGGATATTGCTCCCGAGCAGGCTCGACGCTATGTTGAATACTTAGAATATACCTCGTCCATGCTCGGCACAGCCGCCACAGGGACTCGCCACTAACTTTCAGGCAGTTCATCGTACCCAAAACTTCGATGCCGGACCTAAGCGTCCACAAGCAGCCCGGGGTTCAGCACCCCGTTGGGGTCCAGCGCACGCTTGGCCGCCCGAAGAGCCCCGGCGAACAGCTCCGGGCGTTGCTCGTCGTACCACGGCCGGTGCAGGCGTCCCACCGCGTGGTGGTGCGTGATAGTGCCCCCGGCGGCCATGATGGCGTCCGATGCCGCCTGCTTGACCTCAGCGTACATTTCCAGTTCCGCGCCGCGTCGGCCCATGCCCTCCCAGGTGTAGTACGGTGCCGGCCCGTCCGGGTACACGTGGGTGAAACGGCACGACACCGACCCCCCACCGCACACCCGGTCCAGCGTCTCCTGCAGCGCCCCGCGCACCATCTCGTCCATCGCCGGCCAGCGGTCCCACGTGATGGCAGTCTCGAGCGTCTCCGCAACCAAGCCCATCCCGGTGGTGATGTTGCGCTGGTACGGCGCGCCGATGAACGCGTTCCGCCACGCGCCGACCGCGCCCTGCCGTCCCGTGTCTCCGCCCGACGCATCCTCGGCCCGGTCTCCTGGCGCGGAAATCCTGATGTCCTCCTCGGCGATGGTGCCCCCGGCATCCCGCGCGATGGCCACGGCCTGTCTGATGTTGTCGTCTTGCGGCAACTGGTCCGACTCGAAGCCGATTATCAGCAGCGCCCGGTTCCCGTCCATCCCCGCCGCGGCCTGCGCCTCACCCGGGTCCAGCAGCCTGCAGTTGGCCGGCCACAGCTTGGCCTGCACCACGCGGCGGGCGCCCTCAGACCCGGCCATGAGGCTCGGGAACTTCACGCCCGCCGACGCCCGGTACTGCGGCCGACCCTGTATCCGCATCCACGCCTCGGTGATGATGCCCAGTATGCCCTCGCTCCCGATGGCCATCCGGTCCGGGCTGGGGCCGGCTCCGCTTCCGGGCAGACGGCGCGACTCCCACACCCCCGTCGGCGTCACCATTCGCACCGACTCGACGAAGTCGTCGATGTGCGTGTGGTTCGTGGCGTAGTGGCCGCCCGACCGCGTGGCTATCCACCCACCCAGCGTCGAGAACTCGAAGCTCTGCGGGTAGTGGCGCAGGGTGAACCCGTGCGGCCTGAGCTGCGACTCCAGCGCCGGCCCGTAGGCCCCGGCCTGTATTCGCGCCGCCCGCGACACGTCGTCCACCTCCAGCACCTGGCCCAGTCCCGACAGGTCGATTGTGACAATGCCGTCGTAGCCATCCGGCGGCTCGAAGCCCGCCACGGTGGAGCTGCCGCCCCCGAAGGGAATGGCCGCGTAACCGTTGGACGAGCACCAGTCCAGCACCGCCGTCACTTCGTCTTCGGTGGTCGGATAGGCTATCACGTCCGGCGGGTTCGGGAACTGCAGGTTGTAGGCGCGAATTCGGTCGCGGAAGCTGCGGCCGTAGGTGTGCACCGCCCGGTCGTGGTCGTCGGTGGCGCAGATGGCGGCCAAGGACGACGGCGGAGTGATGCGCGGCGCCCGCAGGCTCAGGTCCTCTGCCCGCGGCGGCCTCACCGGGTCCACCTGCACGCCGTAGCGCTGCGACAGACGCGCCGCCGCCTCGCGTATCTGCTGCTCCGTTGGCTCGTCCTGTTCCATCCCCCAGGCCCAGAAACTTCTGCGACTCACTTGGCATTCCTCCCGTCAGCCTGAGTACCAGGAAATAGGCGGCGCAATGCGGAGCCTACCCCACCATGTCGAAGCGTTCCGACTGCGGTGGCTGCGCCCACAGTTCCTCGGCGCCTGCCATTGCGACGGACCGCTCCGGGCTGGCGCGCCACGCGTCGTAGATGTCGTTGCTGTCCCACGTGACCAGCGTGGAAATCTTAGTTGGGTCCGACAGCGAAATCAGCGTCTGCCTGCTACCGAATCCGGGGGCCTTGCTCTGGGCCAGTCCATTGCCGTCCAGCAGCGTCTTGGCTTCCTCGATCTTGTCCGGTTTGGCCCAGTGATGCGTCAGTACGCCGATCATAATCCTCTACTCCTATTCTCTGAATCAGGACTTTCGTGATGAAAGGACTTACGGGATAAATCGGGCCCATCCCGTAAATACTGATTCAGACGCTTTCTCAGTTATCTTTGGCGGCGGACGCCTATGACCCGCGCGAATATGAACGCCAACGCCGCCACTATCACGCTGAAGACCGCCCCCATCTTGCCGGGGTCAAGGAAGTCTGTGCCAGCGTACGCCTTGTTGGCAACGAACAATGCCACCGTCAGCCCCAGGCCGGCGATCAGGCCGGCCACCATCAGGTGCCGCAGGCCCATTCCCTCCGGCAGCGGGAAGCCCAGTTTGGAAACGATGAAGGAGAAAACCGACACGCCGACGGTCTTTCCAACGATCAGCGACAGCAGGATCATGAACGTTACGGAGTTGATGTTGCCAAACGCGACTCCCGCGTTGGCCCACGCAAAGAAGAACAGCCCCAAGTCGACCGGAAGCTTGACGCTATGCTCGAATCGATCCAGGACGCTGGCACCTTGGCCGTGGCCGTGTCCCTCTTCCGTATGCCCGTGAGACACCGCCTCCGCCTCGCCCTCGTGTTCCGCCGATTCCAGTGCCGACGCTTCATGCCCGGTCACGTGCCGGGCGGGCAGGAAGGGCACGATAACCACCAGCGACAGCGCCGGCTCGACACCCGCCTGCACCATGCCGACCCAGCTCATTCCGCCTGCGACCAGTATGTACACAGGCCACCAGCCTATGCCAACCCGACGGAGCAGGTATGCCGTGGCCACCCCTCCCGCGGTCAGCAACAGCCACAGCGGCTGCACGTCCGACGAGTAGAAGACCGCGATGATTACAAGCCCGATGGCGTCGTCGGCCACCGCCAGCAGCAGCAGGAAGTTCACCGCCGCGTGCCGGACCCCGAAGATCACGCGAGCCACCAGCCAGGCCAAGGCGATGTCGGTGGCGGTGGGAATGGCCCAACCGCCCAGCACTCCCTCGGCCGGGAACATCATTCTGCCGAGGTCTTCCGTGCCGCCGTAGAAGATGTAAGCCAGTAGTATGAACAGCCCCACCGGCCCGAACACGCCGCCCAGCGTGCCCATTATCGGATTGATCGCCTTGGGCAGCGGGTTCAGCGCGCCGCCGGGCAGTACCGATTCCGTTATCTCCTTCGCCGCGATGCCGAAGAAGAAGACCATGAACATTTCGTTGATCAGAAAGTGGAAGGAGACGTGCTTGCCGAAGACGTAGAAATCGTTCACATCGTGGTGTGCCCCGTCATCAAGGAACGGGCCCTGGCCGAAGTTCCAGAAGTCGAACTCCACAATGCGGTAGTAGCTGTCAAAGTCGATATTCGCCCACACCAACCCGACTACGACGCCGAGGATGAGCGGGACGGAATATTCCTGCAGGAAGGTTATGAAATGGCGAATCTGCGCCACTTGTAATCCTCGAGTTTTGAAGTGTAATTCGACGGAGCCTACCGTCGGAAAACCGCCGCCGATTATACCATCGCATTAGACTGCGTCCCAACCCTGCTCCAATCTCGAGACGATTGCGAAATTAAGAACCCGGCCCAATCACTCTCCGCCTCCCTCTTGCCACACTCCACACAACCCAATCTCTATTCCTCGCTAGCTGACGCCTCCCTCCTTGATTTCGTCGCGTTTCTGTGATTAGAATATATGTACCAGCCATATATGTACCAGCTAAGGAGGCCAAAACCAAAATCTCCGCGCCCGCTGCGAACTCGACGTTGAAACGATCCTCCGTGCTCGCTGTGTTGAAAAATCCCCAAGCCGCCATCAACGTTTGGATACGCAACGAGCGGAAATGAGCGGAAATGAGCGGGTTTATAAAAAGCCGTCATCAATAGAACCCACCACCCTGAAAATCCTCTCGTCCCGAAAGCTCGGCGACCTCGGCGTTTAATCAAATCCCCGTCCCCCGTGGTTAACGAAGCCCCTGCCCCGCAAGGCTGTTCCGGTTGACAAGGATGGGGGCCTTTGCTAACATCGCCTGAAGCTTGGGGCAATAGCGCCGGGCATTTTTCTTTGCTCATCGCTGCGTCTTCCAAGCTGCCTTTCATTCTGGGCGGAGGAACCTGAATCAGTGGCTTTCGTTAGTGGTCTCAAGTGCCGCGAGTGTGGGCGTGAACAGCCCGCCGACCCCCTGAATGTCTGCGATTTTTGCTTCGGACCCATGGAAGTGGTGTACGACTACGCCACCATCTCCGAAGTCGTCAGCCGCGATAACATCGAGGCCGGGCCTCTCAGCATCTGGCGCTACGCCGACCTTCTCCCCGCCGATGGCGACAACCCCGTCGACATCATGGCGGGCTTCACCCCTTTGCTGAAGGCAGACAACCTGGGCAAACGCCTGGGCCTCAACAACTTGTACATCAAGAACGACAGCGTGAACCCGTCGTTCTCCTTCAAAGACCGCGTCGTCTCCGTCGCCGCCACCAAGGCACGGGAGTTCGGCTTCGAGACAATTTCCTGCGCTTCCACCGGCAACCTGGCTTGCAGCGTTGCCGCCCACGCCGCCCGTGCCGGCATGAAGGCCGTGGTCTTCATCCCTTCAGACCTGGAGCGCGGCAAGATCATCGGCGCCGCCATCTACGGGCCCACGCTCGTGGCGGTGGACGGCACCTACGACCAGGTCAACCGCCTGTGCAGCGAGTTGGCCGACAACGACGATTACCGCTGGGCCTTCGTCAACATCAACATGCGCCCATACTACGCCGAGGGCAGCAAGACCCTCGGGTACGAGGTCGCCGAGCAACTGGGCTGGCGTCTCCCTGACCACGTGGTCGTGCCGTCGGCTTCCGGCGCAATGTTCACCAAGATATGGAAGGGTTTCAACGAGTTGGCCTGTCTCGGCCTCCTCGACGGCGTCGAGTCCAGTTCCTTCGGCCCTGACCAGAACACTGTCCACCACCCGGCTGTCACCACCCGCATGCACATGGCCCAGGCAGAGGGCTGCTCGCCCATCGTCAGCGCCTGGGACAACGAAGAGGTGCGCATAACCCCGGTGAGGCCCGACAGCCTGGCCAAATCGCTGGCCATCGGCAACCCGGCCGACGGCATCTACTCGCTGAGGGTCATCAACAACTCCGGCGGGTCGGCGTACGCAGTCCCGGAGGACAGGATAGTCGCCGGCATCCGCATGCTGGCCGAAACCGAGGGTATATTCACCGAGACCGCTGGCGGCGTGACCATCTCGGCCCTCGCCCACCTCGCCGAGAAGGGAGCCATAGGCCCCGACGAACTCACCGTTGTCTATGTCACTGGCAACGGCCTGAAAACCCAGGAAGCCGTGGAGGAAGAGGTCGTCCATCCCCTCACCATCAAGCCCTCCATCACGTCCTTCGAGGCTGCCCTCCAGGCCCAGGGCTAGAGCGACACAATGACCACCAGCGCAAACCCGGCTCCAGCCCCCACCGACCCAGGTGCCTCTCCATTCGAGTCGTACGAGACCTGGCGGGCAATCGGAAGGCTGGAAGGCACTGCTGACGCGTTGCTTGAGGGCCAGCGAGAACTGAGGGAAGGGCAGCGAGACTTGAACCGCCGGATGGACCGGCTATTCTACACAATCTTGGGCATCGGTGGCGCCATAATAGTAGCGGTGTTTGCCAGCCGGTTCATTGGAAGCTGAGCAGTAAGCGAATTACAAACGAGTTAGAAATACCGAAGCCGCGGCGCTTCGCATTGTGAATTTACAACTCATTACCAGGAGTACCCAGATGAGCGTCATGGTTCGTATCCCCACCCCTCTGCGGCGAATGACCAACGGCCAGGACAAGGTCGAAGTGGAGTCCGGCAACCTGGGAGCGATGGTGGACCAGCTGGAAGGCGCTTACCCCGGCCTGAAAGACCGGCTGCTCGACGAAAACGGGGAACTCCGGTATTTCGTCAACATCTATCTTAACGGCGAAGACGTCCGCTTCCTCGACGGTCTCGACACCGCCACAAGCTCAGGGGACGAGGTCAGCATTGTTCCGGCCGTTGCCGGCGGCCGTTAACGGAACTTCAGAACCGTTCATAGGGAAACCCGTTCGCCCTGCACCCGCCTGCAGGAAGAGCGGGTTTCGATTGTCCCGTCGCTCTTCGTAAATCCGGCAGCGGGTTCCGTCTCTCCCGATACTTTGCATGAAGCCGCCTGCGAGTTTCGCTTGTGCGGTTACCGTTCCAGCAAGCCCGTCAGGCTCGTTCCTGCATCCAGCGCAGCTTCTGCTCCTGCCGGGCCGCCTCGTTGGTGGGCTTGTAGCGGTCCAGGAACAGCCGCTGAAAGTCGTCGAACCGGTCCTCCATCACCGCAGCCCTGATAAGTTCCATCAGCCGCAGCACAAAGCGAAGGTTGTGGACCGACGCCAGCCGCAGCCCAAGGATTTCCTTGGCGCGGAAGAGGTGGTGAACATAGGCCGCCGAGTAGTTGGCGCAGGCATAGCAGTCGCACTCTTCGTCCACCGGCCCAGCCTGACCGGCGTAGCGCCTCTTGGTAACGTCGATGCGGCCGTCGGGAGTGAACATTGCCCCGTTGCGGGCCACTCGCGTCGGCAGAGCGCAGTCGAACATGTCGATGCCCCGCGCCACTCCCTCCACAAGGTCCTCGGGGGAACCGACGCCCATCAGGTACCGCGGCTTGTCCCCCGGCAACCGGTCAGTGACCTGAGCTGTGAACCCGTAGAGTTGCTCCTTGTTCTCGCCAACGGCCAGGCCGCCGACCGCGTAGCCGTCGAAGGGAATCGCCGTGATTGCCTCGGCCGACTCGTCCCGAAGGTGAGGAAAAGTGCCCCCCTGCACGATGCCGAACAGGGCTTGTCCAGGCCAGGCGCCCGAATCGCGATGCACCCGGTGGCACTCTGCGGCCCAGCGGTGCGTCCGGTCCATCGCCAGGCGCACCTCGTCCTCGCTGGCGCCGTAGGCGATGCACTGGTCGAAGCACATGACGATGTCGGCTCCCAGGCCCACCTGGTTCATCGTCGCCAGCTCGGGCGTGAAGTGGTGTTCGCTGCCGTCGAGGTGCGACCGGAACCGGATGCCCTCGTCGGTCACCTTTCGCAGCGGTCCCATGCTGAAAGCCTGGAAGCCTCCGCTGTCCGTCAGAATCGGTCCGTCCCAACGCATAAATCCATGCAGGCCGCCGAACGAGTCGACCATGCTGACGCCGGGGCGAAGATACAGGTGATAGGCATTACCGAGAACCACCCTTCCACCGACCTCGGACACTTCCTCGGGTGTCAGGCCCTTCACCGTGGCCTGCGTCGCCACAGGCATGAACAGTGGCGTGGGCACCGCGCCGTGAGGCGTCCGGACCTCTCCGGCCCGCGCTTTTCCGTCAGAGTGTTCTAGCTGAAAGGAAAAAGAGGAAGCTTCCATCACAGTATTCGCCGGCGCGCTTTTGCTTTATCATCCCCAGACATTTACCAAGTATAGCCCAGTAGCCAAATGAACGAATTCCTGACAACCCTCAGTTCCGGACAGCCCTTGCTGTGGGCACTGTTCGTGCTCGCCGTGGTGGCCGCTGCGGCGCTGTCGCTGACAATGTTCTGGGGGACGTTCTTCCGCGCGGCAGGGGTGCTGCGGCGAGTACTGGGAGTAGGACATTCAGCGGAAGGGGAAGATGTACTTCCCTAACGCGGACGTTGTCGTTCACCCGGCCCTCCTGGTGTTCCTCGGCCTCATCGTGGGAATGCTGGGTGGGTTCTTCGGCGTCGGCGGCGGCTTCCTCATCACGGGCGGGCTGCTGGTGTTCGGAGTGCCGCCCGTGTATGCAGTGGGCACCGGCCTGACGTTGGTGATGGGCACCTCCATCATCAACACCTTCAAGCACCGCAGCCTGGGCAACGTGGACTTCAAGCTCGGCGCGTTGATGGTTACCGGCACCATCCCCGCAATCTTCCTGGCCGAGTGGGTGAACTCGAGCCTTGAGGCCGCAGGTCTGGCCGGGCCGGTCATCCGCTATGTGTACGTCGGCTTCCTGTCGGCCCTTGGGCTGTTCATCCTGTATGACTACTGGCGCACCAGTCCTATGCGTTCGCGCCGCAGGAGGGGCGGCCCCGAGCAGATCTCCACCCTCGCCCTGACCCACCGGGTGCGGTCCCTCCGGATCCCGCCGCACCAGGTCGTGATTCCAGGTGTGGGCAGGTTCTCCACCTATGTCTCCCTGCCTGTCTCGGGCATCGAACGAATATCAGCGTTTGTGCCAATGGGAATCGGCTTCTGCATAGGATTCATCGCCGGATTGCTGGGCGCGGGCGGTGGATTCATCCTGATGCCGGTGCTTATCTTCGTACTGGGCGTGCCCACCACCATAGCCATCGGCACCGACCTGTTCCAGATAATAATCACGGGCTCGGTGGGGAGTTTCGCCTACGCCCTGTCCGACCGGGTGGACCCCATGATGGCCGTGCTGATGCTGGCTGCGGCGTCCATTGGGTCTCAGTTAGGGGCCAGCGCGACCCGCCGAATAGAACCGTCGCGCATCCGCTTCCTCTACGGACTGCTGATTCTGACCGGAGCTGTGGCCGTGGCGCTGGAGGAAATATCACAGGCCGTTCCCGGTGCGTCGGTCCTGTCCATCGTTGCGTCGGCAGTCCTGCTGGGCAGCGGCGGAGGTATGTGCCTCCTACTGCTGGGGTTGATGATGAAAGGACGACGGCTTGGAGCTTGAAGCCGAAAACCGGGCGACTCTTAGTCCGTCAAGTCACGCACGGTGCGCTCCACCAGCTCCCACGGTACGTCCTGGCGCACTACCGACCGGCCCACATCCTCCAGCATCACCCAGCGGTTGGTGCCGGACTGCACCTTCTTGTCCAGCGACATTGCCATCAGCACGTCCTCGGCTGGGACGCCGGGCGCACTGATGGGCAGGCTGAAGCGTTCCAGCAGCCGCTGCTGGCGGTCCACGATAGCTGAGGGCATCAGACCCATTTCGGCAGCCATGCGGGCCGCTCCCATCATGCCCACGGATACGCCCTCTCCGTGGAGAAAGCGTCCGTACTCGGTGGAAGACTCAAGGGCGTGGCCAATGGTGTGGCCGTAGTTCAGCAGGATGCGGATGCCCAGGGTCTCCCGTTCGTCCTGGCTCACCACCTCGGCCTTGATGGCCATGCTGCGGCGAATAATTTCGGCGGAGATTTCCGGGTCCACTTCCATCAGAGCCTCGGCGTGCTCCTCGAAAACGTCCACCAGTTCGGCGTCGAGGATGAAGCCGTGCTTGATGGCCTCCGCCCATCCCTCGGCCAGCTCGCGCTTGCCCAGGGTGGAAAGCGCCGAGGCGTCGGCAAACACCCCTCGCGGCTGGTAGAAGGCCCCAACCAGGTTCTTGGCCGCCGGCAGGTTGATGGCGACCTTACCGCCAATGGAAGCGTCCACCATCGCCGCCATGCTGGTGGGAACCTGCACGAATGGCATGCCGCGCAGGTAGGTGGCTGCGATGAACCCGCCCAGGTCCCCGGGAACACCACCGCCTACGCTGACTATGGTGTGCCCACGCTCGGCCTTGCGCTCCGCCAGCCAGTGGTAGATGGCCTGGGCCAACTCGAAGCTCTTGCTCGACTCGCCCGACGGGATGATGAAGCAATGGGCCGGAACCCCAGCAGCCTGCAACGACCGCTGCACCCGACGCCCGTAGGGGTTCATCACATTGTCGTCGGTGATGATGTAGGCGGCACCTCGAACGCCAACGTCCACAAGCCGCTCGCCCAAGTCGTCAAGAATGTCCCACCCCGCCACAACGGGGTAGGATCCGCCGGAGTGGTGTACCGTCGCGGCCAAGTTGGGGTCTGTGGTATTGGTATCGGGCATGATTTTCGCTCCGTCTGGCTGATAATCATTAACAGGAATTGTTCTTCAGGATATAGCAATACCACAGATACTCACAATCTCAACGGCCACCTCATCCGCCGTCAGCGCGTCCGTCTCCACCGTATGATGCGCCTGTGAATAGGCTGGCATCCGCTGGGCCAGTAGCTCCGCGATGCGCGCCTCCGGGTCAAAGTCTCGCTCCTGACTCGGCCGAGGCACCAGCAGCGGGCGGATGGGGCCGCCGGCATCCTCTTCTTGCACCCGTCGAAGAATGGCTTCGGGGATGGCAGACAGAAAGAACACCCGTCCGCCCGCGAGCATGACGTCGCGATTCTGATCGCTGACAAATGCGCCCCCGCCCGAGGCTATCACTTGCCGCTCCCCGGCGCACAAGTCGGCAATGACCCGGCTCTCCAGCTCCCGGAAGGCCGGTTCGCCATCCTCGGAGAAAATACGGTGTATCGGCTTGCCAGCGCGTGCCACGATCACGTCGTCGGCGTCCACCAGCGTCCAGCCCCTGTCGCCATGCGGTGCAGCGGCGCGAGACAAGGATTCCGCCAGCGCCCGGCCCACGCTGGTCTTGCCCGAGGCCATAAACCCCACCAGTATGATGTTGCGCGGCGGCGTTGCCATTTCGCTCTTCGACAGGCTCAGAGTCCGCCGTCAGTCCGGCAGCCGTGTCAGGTGCATCCGCGAGCCGAGGCTGGTGTCGGTGTCGAAGTAGAGCACCTGCTGTCCTATGGAGTTGGTGGCGGGTGCGTCTGCGATGAAGGTCAGTCCGCGATGCTGGCACTCGGGCATACAGGTGGGAATGTCGCCCACCGCGTAGCCGACGTGGTCCATCTCGTGGACGCCCTCCGGGATAACAGACGGGTCGCCCGGCTCGATCAACTCCACCTGCACCTGTCCGAAGTTTACGAAAGCGTTGCGGCCGCCCCGTCGCGACGCGCCGCCTCCCACATGCGTGCCCGAGAACCGCTGCACGTACCAGTCGATGGCCTCATCCAGGTCCCGTACCAGGTAACCCGCGTGAACAATGCGCTCCACCTCCAGCCCCTCGCCATCCGGGCCCGAGGCCACAGGGGCAAGCTGGGTCAGGTGGACGAAGGTGCCGTTGGTGGTCTCCGTATCAAGGTAGAAGACCTGGTGGCCGAACACGTTCACGAACGGGGCGTCGCTGCCGAAGGCAAAACCGCGCGCCCTCAGATCGTCGGCGGCCTGCTCCATGTTCTCCACGAGGTATCCGACGTGGTGCATGTCTAGGACCTTGTTGCCGACGCCCGACTTGTCCTCCGGCTCGATTATCTCGGCCTCGGCCTGGCCGAAGCGCAGGTACGCATTGCGCCCGCCGCTGGGCACCGCATAGCTGGGCGACAGCGGCCCTCCGCCAGCGTTCACCGCGCCGAAAGAACGCTCGAACCAGCCGATGGCGGCTTCCAGGTCGGACGTCAGATAGCCGATGTGCTGAATCTTGTCGAACATGGCTTACTCCTTGTCTGAACTGTGATTCCCGTGATTGACTCAATGGCCATGATTCTTGATCCGGGAATCATGGCCATCAATTGGCTACTTCGAATCACTGTTGAGACAATTTCTAGCAGCGAGCCGGGCGCGCCGGAGCCGGGGCGTACCCGGAGGCGGTGCAGAACTCGACGCGATTGCCGTCGGGGTCGTGGATGAACAGGAAGGCCTGGCCGTCGTAGCGAACGCCCTCGCGCTCGATCTCGAAGCCGTTGGATTCCAGCGTGGAGCGGGTGCCCTCAAAGTCTTCGACCTCAAAGGCGTGGTGGATGCGGTCGGGCTTGGCCGGCGCCTCCTGGGTCTCGATCAGGTGCACCATGATGCCGCTTTCCAGCTGCAGCCAAGTGATCTCGGGATTGTCTACCTGGCTCTCGATCTGCTTGATGCCCAGCAGGTTGTTGTAGAACTCCATGGCTACGGCGGTGTCCTTGACCATGGTGGTCACGTGGTTGATCCTGTTGGTCGTGATCAGTCCGGGCATACGGCCCCTCCTCGAAGCTGAAATGAGGTGTCTCAAATTGTGCTTCCGATTATGCCACAGCCAATACTACCGGGCTACTTGCCCGCCTGTTCCCTCCGTCTTGCAGAGCATATACTTGCACGATGAGGGGTCGTTCTTTTAAGCCGTCCGCCCTGCTGGCGCGAATTCGTGGCATCGACCTGCGCTCCCGCTCCGACACAGAGTTGCGGGACTATTTTGGCCAACTCCGATCGTTGCGGGACGACGGGAACACGGCCGAGGTCCTTTGCAACGCTTTCGCCATCATCGCGGAGGTCGTCGACCGTAGGCTGGGGGTGTGGCGAGCGTTCGACGCTTGCTTCGTGGAGCGGTATCCGCTCAGCCCGTCACCCGGGGACGCGGTGGCAATCTCGGATGCAAAATCGGAAGTCAATGAACTTCGGCGATATCGTCGCGACGGAGACATATCACTGCCCGCAGAGTTCTATGCCGCAATCCGCAGCGCTGATCAAGACGGCGAATATCGCTTCCTCGCGACCGATGAGCAACTCCTGGCCGGCATTCACATTTCCCAGTGCAAGGTCGTTCAAATGGACGCCGGGGAGGGTAAGACCGTGGCCGCGGCCTTTGCTGCGGTACTTCACACCCTGAATGGACGTACCGTCCACTTGATCACGGCCAACGACTACCTTGCGGACCGGGATGCGAAGCTGCTGGAACCTGTCTGCCGGTGCCTGGGACTCAGCGTGGGGGCCGTGCTTCAACACATGGAGGAAGCTGAAAGGCGGCAGATATACGGGCGGAACATTGTCTACGGTGCAATGAGAGAGCTGGGGTTCGATTACCTTCGCGACAACCTGAAGACGGAGATGTCGCAGCGCGTGCAACCTGTCGGGCAATTGGACGGCAGCGTCGCCATCGTGGACGAGGCCGACCACGCCCTGATCGATGAAGCAGCAACTCCCATGATCATTTCCGGGAACCCGACCGGCAGCGTACGGGCAGCTATTCGAGCCGACAGATCGGTTCGTGAGGTGATTCGTGGCCAGCGTGAGGTTGAGCACCGACTCTCGCAGCGCTTGATGAACGACGAAACGATGTCACCGGAAAACGACAGTCTCGCGGCCCGTCTCCTGTTGGCCGATCCCGACAATCCTGAGCTCGCACGGCGCTTCGCAGCCCAGCCTCGCAGGCTCAGGAAGGTGTGGCGGTTGGCGGAGGACGACTGCGATGCTTTGTCGGAAGAGCTGTTCTACGTCATCCACCCCGGGCAGCAATTCGTCACTCTGACGGACCGGGGCAGGGACTTTTTGGAAGAAAGGCTCGGCCCGCTTTACGAAGGATCCTCAACTGCAAAGAACGAGGGTCTGTTGCTGAGGGACCGCCGGAGAAGGGCGCAAAGGGCGGATCACCCCTTGTCCCATAGCCACAGCATGGCCAACCAGGTGCTCCAGTCGTTGCGGGCGCATTTGCTACTGAAGCCCGGCGTTGACTACGTGCCAGGCGTCGACGAAGTGGTGCTAATCGACCAGCACACCGGGAGGGCAAAGCCAGACAATATATACCAGCACGGTCTGCAGGCTGCGGTGGAAGCAAAGGAAAGGGTGAAGGTGCGTCCGGAATCGGAAACGCTGGCCTGGACTACCGTATCGGGATTCATGAGCCGATATGGGCAAGTCTCGGGCGTCACCGGTACCGCAGTTCCGGCTGCCGAGGTGTTTCGCCGTAGATACGGCCTCGAGGTTGCCGTGGTGCCTCCGGTCAAGGTGTCCAGGCGGACTACTCTTCCACCCAGGGTATATCTCTCCCTGGAAGAGAAGAACGCGGCGGTTGTGGGCGATGTTGCCGAACGGGCAAGGATGGGACAACCGGTGCTGGTAGCGGCCAGAACGGTAGAACAATCGGAGGAGATGAGCCGCGCGCTATCCGGTAGTAGCATTCACCATAGTCTGCTCAACGCGGTCACTTCAGCATCGGAAGCCCGCATTGTTCGACAAGCGGGAGATTTCGGTTCAGTCACGGTTGCGACGTCAATGGCAGGAAGGGGAACCGACATCGTGCTGGAACCCGGCCTGACCGAACGCTTGGCACATCGGTGCGTGGAACAGATACAAATGACGCTGTCGCAGGGAGCGGCAGTCGTCGAAATTGAAGTCCCCGCGGAGGGACAGGCTGAAGTGTTGCGGGAGGCAATGCAGCACAATGGCCTTTCGTTTGTATCCAGCCCTCTCGGAGAAGGGGTGTGCCTTTCGATTATTGGCGACGGCGAAGCAAACCGGTCCCGTCTGCAATTCGCCCTCGGACTCTGCGTCATCGGAACCGAGATTTACGAGTCGCGCCGTACCGAGTTGCAACTGCAGGGAAGGAGCGGGCGGCAGGGGGAGTTCGGGCTGGCGCAAACCCTTCTGTCCCTCGAAGATGGTTCCCTCTATCTTCACGCTGACGAGATTCTGAAGCTGTCGAATTGCCAGGAGACCGACTACGCTGGGCGCACCTTCTTCACCGGACCCAAGGTGTCGCAGGTCGTAGAAAGACTGCAGGCCCAGGCTGATTCTGAAGAGGAAGCCGTACGCGGCCTGCTGAACGACTACGCAGCAGAGTTCGACCGTCAGACTCACCTTTACCACCAGCGCCGGAACGAGGTTGCAGAAGCAAGTGCCGTCAGTGACTTTTGCCTGAAAGCGTCGGCGAGGGTCGCGGCCCGACTTGTGGCGGCACACGTGAGCACGGAGGCAGATGAGGACTATCGGCTCAGGTTCCAGCGTATGGCCGAGGAGGCGCGGCTGGACTATGGCGTCGACTGCACGGCCCTGTACGGCGGGGACCTGGCCTTACTGCCCATGGAGCTGTCGGACCTGTTCTCAGCGCAACTGGAACGGCAATCCAGCGGCCTTGGCGACAGGGGCTTTAGCCAGGTGGCGCGACTGCTTTTGCTGCAGGTGTGCGGTGAACTCTGGCCCCGGCACCTGGACACCCTGCGAGATCTGATGGCATCTCAGATGCTCAGCGGTATGGGCCACAAGTCGGCCGTGGCCCAATACATCGGGCGTTGCCAGGATGCCTGGAGGGACTATTGGGTGGCGGTGGACTCAGAGTTCGTTTCGCGCCTTATGACCCTGGCCCTATCCCCTCAACGAGAGGAGTCGCCGATTCTGGCAAGTCGGGAAACCGAGGCACTGCTAGCCCAGAACGCTTCTTCTCCTATATGATGGACAGGAATTTCGAGACCGCGTTGGGATAATCGATATGGCGTGGCGAAAATTCAGGCTTGGCACGGCTATCTCGCTGGGCGGCATTGTTGCCGCCGGCCCACTGCTGGCTGCCTGTGGCGGTCCGTCGTACGAGGCGTGGGCGGCGACCGACGGGGCGGCGGGGCGAATAAACCTGGACGACGTTCAGCAGGCCTTCAAGGACTCGAAGAGCGCCACCGAGTTCGAGCAGCGGGTCAACGAGATATACGAGGGCGATGGCCTGATTCTCATCCGAGCAAAGCAGGACGGGGAAGTCCTCACCCTGGAAGGCTGGGAGGACCTCAACGGCGACAACACCATAGATGACGCGAACGACGACCAGCTCTTCTCCATCGTCCAGGACACCAATAAAGGCTACGAGATGCGTGGCTACCACGGCAACGGCTACTACAACAGCCACTGGGGGCCGGGCGACTTCCTCTTCACCTACCTGCTGATATCGGCGGTCACTCCTCGATTCGGATACTACTACTCCACACCCCCCTCCCGCGGACCGGTGCTGCAGAACCAGCGGACCACCTACCGCAACTCGTCGGCCTACAACAGCCAGACGCAGCGCAACGCCACCTACAACCAGCGCCAGTCGACCTTCGCCGGCTCTCGCTACCAGCAGTCGCGGAGCAACGTCAGTTCGAACCGAAGCAGCTACCAGTCCACGCAGCGCACCAGCGGCGGATTCAGGACCAGCAACACCATAAATCGTACGAGTTCGGTACGGTCGTCCTCGCGGAGCTTCGGCGGTTTCGGCGGCGGCGGAGCGATGAAAGTCCGCCGGAGGTCGTAGGCATCGACCGCGGCGACGGGCCCTCCTTCCTTCGCGCGACCCTGGAGGGAATGGCGCCGGAGGACTTCCTGCTCCTGGAAATGCCACCGGAATGGCGGCTTCTCTCTGTGTCCCAACTTCTCGACCTGGCATTCCCTGCTGACCTCGATGAACAAGGCAAGGTAGCTGCCCGGTTCGACCTCCGTGCCAATCCCGACCTTCCCGACATCTACGCCGTGTTCCTGGCCGCCTGCGACGAATGGCGCGACTGGCGATGTGCACTGAGGGTTACGGCCTCCGCCGGAGAGGAGGTTGAGCTGGACGAGCGGGCCTCGTCGCTCATTCCCTCCGACGTTGACGGGCCGGTGTTGTCGTTGCACCTGCGGCAGGAGTACCGGGCACTCGAGTATGCGGTGCGGCACGGGCTGTGGCCCAGCAAGGATGAATTGCTGGACTGGATGCGCGCCCTGACCACGCTGTACTTCATCGACAAGCACGAAGTGAAACTCCTTCCTCTGGAATCGGAGGGCGGAACCATGGATGCAGAGGGTGGGGCATCAGCCCTCCGGCAAGCGCTTGAAACGTTGCAGGCCGAAGGTTTCATCGCCGTCCGGACCGATGCCACCGATACTGAACAGACGTCCTTCGTCATAGCGCGGGCGGGACGGAGGTTCATTGCCTCGCTGCTTAGCGAGACCGAAGAGCTCATCGACCAGTTCGACCACTTCAAGGACACGGTCATCGACGCAGCGGTGGACATGGTTGAGTTCGATTCCGGGCGCGGAGAAGACCTGCGGGTGGAGGCGTTCCTAGCTGAGGGCATCGACCCGGTGCGGGCGGTGTTCCTGCTGCGGCTGTATGACGGGTATCTGGACAGCCGCCTGGGCGACTGGCAGGATGCGTTGGAGGATGAAGGATTCTTCGAGGACATCCTGGAGCCGGTGGTGAACCGGGACGGGGCCAGTCGGGTCGAGATGGAACTGGTCATCGAAAGCGGCATTTCGCTGCTGGAGGAGCGGCAGGAACAGGCGCGCCGCGAGGAAGCGGAACAGGAAATTCTGCGAAGGGCCCAGGAGGGGGAAACGCCTTCACCCTGACCCTCTCCCACTGGGAGAGGTTTTTTTCTCACCGGCCCTGGACTAGATTGCGATGAACAGGATCAAGGCGGAGCTTATGACCGCGGCGCTCTCCACGAAGGCGACGCCGATGTTACGGCCCCCGGCCAGGGCGTCTGATATTTTCACCGTGGGCAGCAAGACAAGGTCAACCAGCAGACGCATCACGTATAGCAGGACAAAGCCGAGCACTCCGAATACCAGGAAGGCGGCAATGCTCTCGCCCCAGCCGGTGAAATCGCCGAAGACCGCCTTCAGCGTCACCACGCCAATGGCTATCAGGTTTCCGCCCAGGGCGATGCCCACTGCGGGGTTGTCGCGCTCGATCTCGTCGTGGATGTTGAAGGAAGTGGTGAACTCGTAGGCCAGGGCGAAGGCAATGAGCAGGACCAGCCCCATTCCGAAGAAGGCCAAGGCAATAAGGGCCGATTCACCCTCGCTGCGGTAGGTTTCACCCGCCACCGCCCCGGCGATCAACAGGCCAGTGGCGACGTACATTCCAAACTCGGCGGCCCCGGCACCGACGTTCCTGTCTTCC
Source organism: Dehalococcoidia bacterium (assembly GCA_963667415.1). Classification (GTDB taxonomy): domain Bacteria; phylum Chloroflexota; class Dehalococcoidia; order Lucifugimonadales; family UBA3495; genus VXOI01. Next base: position 4,017,676 of record OY763410.1, read on the forward strand.
ACCACCTCCTTTTCCAACTGGAACTTGTAGAGGATGAGCCGGTCGAACAGCACCCGCACCAGGTTCAGGGCCACAATTCCGCCCAGCGAGTACAGAAACACGCGGAGCACTTCCTCGGCGAATTCCCGGTTGAAGCCGAAGCCGTCGGCCGCAAAGCCCCCGGTCAGCGGCTGGTACAGCACCCCCAGGAATACGAGGATAATGGCGAGAAAGTATCCGCTGAGCCGCAGAGCGACGGCGAGATTGGCCTTGGCGACAACCTCCTCGTCCACCCGGTAATTGCGGGTTACGGCATCTCTTGCGAACTTGGCCAAGGCCAGGACTATCAGCCCCACGGCGACGAACACCAGCCCGCGCGGGAAGGCCTGAAGCGAGTCTATAAATGCATCAATCATCGGCTGCTCCGGAGACTGAATCCAGTGGTCAGGAGCCGGCGCGCTCGCCCTTGTACAGGGTGACCAGGTCAGGGGAGATCACTTCGCTGAAGACGGCCTCGAAGGGACGGCCCTCCCGCTTGGTGATGGAGAGAGTCCAATCGCCCGCCTCGGTGATGAAATCCCAGTGGTAGAAGTTCTCGCCCGGCCCGCGGCAGTCCTGGTAGAAATTTACCTCGGAACTGGTGCGGTAGCGATAGGAATCGCCTTCGATCTCGACGTAGTTATCGAGGGAGTGCTCCTCGTCGAGCTGGATGAGGTCTTCCTCGGAGAGGCCGGTGATGGCGAGGCCGAGTGGGCCCTCGTCAGGTGTCATGGTAACGGAGAGGTCGCTGCCATCGGTCCAGTCGATCCAGAGACGGGTGTCGCCATCGGCGCAGAGCAGTTCGTACCAGGTGTCGGAAGGGCTGACGTAGCGGTGGATGCGCTCGATGTAGAAGTGCCGGTATTCGTACTCGAGGGACATACCCGAGAACATCAGGACGTCGCCAACACGGGCGGCGCGGATGCTTTCGTCGGTCGGCGGACCGGCAGGCTCACGCCGCTTTTTGCCCCGGCCAAACAGTGAGCGCAACATAAATCAGTCTCCGGCGGAACGTGAGGGCCGCCAATGCCCGTATCGGGCCAGTTGAGTGTACTCAGGGCGTGGGAGGAGGTCAAACGGAGTGCCAAGGCCGGTCTTGCCGTGTACTGGCAAAAGTGGGCCGAAACTCACCCTCTCGCGTAGGGGTGTAACATTTTGTAACACTCTGTAACATTCTTGCCAACGGGCGGGTGATTTCCAGCAGGAATTGCCTGCGAATCCGAGGGAGTCTGGCATCCTAAAATTCCGAATCCTTTCAGGGACATTAGTTGTCAAAAAGTTCCTTCCTTGGAGTGGACAAATCAGGGTCGACGGAGTGGACAAATCAGGGTCGACATTGGCGGTAATTCACAACTGATCATCAGTGACCATGCTATAAGGCCGCGCTCGACTCTGGCAACAGGAAATTGTCACCAGAACGGCTGAATGGAAAGTCCGATGGCTCGCAACGCCCGGTACACGGCACTACTTCTGGCGCTGACACTCTCGCTGCTGGCGGCCTGGTTGGCGTGGTCAGCGGGCGAGAGCCACGCTTGCACGTGCATCGAGCCGGGCTCGCCATCGGAGGAATTGGAGCGCTCCGCAGCTGTGTTTGCGGGCAGAGTCGTCTCCATTGACCAGAGCACCCGCCGGAACAGTTTGAACTCAATCACAGTTGAGTTCGATGTCAGTACCGTTTGGAAGGGGTCGTTGCACCAGGAGTTTGAACTCAAGACTGCTTACTTCACAGCCAGTTGCGGATTCCCTTTCGTTGAAGGTGTCGAGTACCTGGTCTATTCGGGGAACGGAGCAGAGGTCGGCCTGTGCAGCCGCACTCGGTGGCTGTCTGAGGCTGCGGGCGATCTGGCCGAACTGGGTCCGGGTAAAGCACCCCTCGATAGCCAGACCGGCGCCACGCCGAGCGTCAGCGAACCACCGGAGGGCGGCGGGTGTGGGCCGTCGCCTGAGGCAGACGGCGTGCTTGCGGCAGGGCTGGTAGTTGGGCTCGCGTGGTTTGGGCTTCGGAGGCGGCGTCCAGACGGCCCGTAGCGGTTGCGGCGGGACGCAACGGTGGATTATGCTTGACTGACCCGGTACCCATCAAAGCTGGCAGGAAGTCGCTAATGTCATCGCCCATACTTCTGATAATCGGTATCGTGGTTGCACTGCTGGGGGCAGCGTTCATCGCTGGGTGGTTCGATTGGCTGCTGGATGTCCTGGGATTCATTCTCGTGGTCATCGGCATAATCGTAATCGTCATGGGTGTGATGGGCATGTTCAGCGGCCGAGGTAGAAACAGCGGCTTCTGAGGCGGCAAAGTCAAGGCCAAACAGGAGGGATGCATCATGGGGATGCTCTCGCGAATGTCCACCATCGTAAAATCCAAGATGAACCGGATACTGGACAACGCAGAAGACCCGAGGGAAACGCTGGACTACTCGTACGAGAAGCAGCTTGAGATGCTGCGCAACGTGAAGCGCGGCGTGGTCGAGATGGTGGCGGCCAAGAGGCAGATAGTAAGCCAGGCCGACAAGGTGAGGTCCAACGTCACCCGGCTGGAGCAGCAGGCGGAACGGGCCGTGGACGCAGGTCGCGAGGACCTGGCGCTGATGGCGCTGGAACGCAAGCAGACGTCGCTGCTGGAGCTGCAGGGGCTGGAGGAACAGATCGCGGGCATGGAGCTGGAGCAGGAAAAGCTGACCCAGGCCGAGCAGCGGCTGTCGGCGAAGGTGGCGGCGTTCCGCAACAAGAAGGAAGTGATCAAGGCGCAGTACACCGCCGCACAGGCTCAGGTGCGCATCGGATCTGCGCTATCGGGCATCTCTGAGGAGATGGGCGACGTCGGCCTGGCGGTGGAGCGGGCCGAAATGAAGACCGAGAGTATGAGGGCCCGGGCCGGCGCCATCGACGAGCTGGTCGAAGCAGGTGTGCTGGAGGACGCGGGCGGCGGCACCAAGGACGACATCACACGCGAGCTGGAGAAGATGTCGGTCAGCAGCGGCGCCGAGTCCGAACTCGCGGCGCTGAAGGCCCGGCGGGCCGGGGTACAGCAGTGATCGTCCGCATCAGCTCCGAGGGGCAGTACAACCTGCCGGGCTCCTTCATCGACCGGCTCAACGAGATAGACAACGAGCTGGTTGAGGCGGTGGAAGCCGAGGATAAAGCCGCCTTCGAGACGCTGCTTAAGCAGATGCTGGACCTGGTGCGGGAGAACGGCGAACCGGTGCCGGTGGAAGAGCTGGTGGAGTCGGACCTGATCCTGCCAGAGCCGGACCTGACGCTGCTGGAGGCGGAGGAGCTGTTCGTGGGCGAGGGACTGCTGCCGGGGTAGAACCGGTCCTTCAGTCAGCCCTACTCTCTATCCTTGCGGGAATTGCAAAAAACACGAAGGCCGGGTTTGACACCCGGCCTTACGTCGTTCCGGAGACTGGCTTTCAGCGCTACTTGAAGTTGGGGATGACCTTGTCGGTGAGGCACTTCATGGTGGTCATCACTACGTCGCGGGGGACTGAGGACGTCCAGTTGACCTCGAACATTATCTCGTCGGTGCTGAAGTCGTCGCGCAGCATCTCGATCTTGTCGCAGACTTCCTCCGGGGTGCCGAAGAGGTTGACCTCCTCGGTGGCCTCCGGGCTGGCGGTGCCAGCGTCGGTGCTGCCGATGGCGATGCGTCCGGAGTAGTAGCGGCGGGCCAGGTCCATCAGGTTCTCGGTCTGGCGGTCGGCCTCGGCCTTCGTCTCGGCAACCAGCGTCGGGATGCGGACGACGGTGGTGGGGTCGCCCGGGTGGCCCGCGTCGATCCACGCCTTGCGGTAGGACTGCACGTCCTCCTTCAGCACCGACGAGCCGCGGGGGTTGTGGGGCGAGCTGCCGGCGCCGATGGCGATGCGGTAGCCCTGCTCGCCCATGGGCACGAAGCTCTCCTGGCTGTCGACGGGGAGCAGCATGGGCGGGTACGGTTTCTGGTAGGGCTTGGGTATGGCAAGGTAGGACTCGTAGAAGGCCGGATAGTTGTAGTACTTGCCCTCGAACCCGGAGAATTGGTCCTCGGTCCAGAGCTGCTTCATGACCTCTAGGTATTCGAAGAACTGCTCGCGGCGGGTGGCGGAGCCGCGAGTGCGGCCTCCCGCGCCGTAGATGAAGCGGCCGCGGCTGACCTGGTCGACGATGGCGACCTGTTCAGCGGTCTGGATGGGGTCTTCCATCAACAGGTTGTCGAAGCCGTAGCGCTCGTGGGGCAGGGCCGCAGGCGACAGCGTTTCGTCGGGCTGCTTCATCACCGGGCGGTGGATGGAGGAGCCGATCTTGATGTGCTCGGTGCGCTCGGCGATGACCGCGGCAAGCATCAGCACCTGGGGGTCCATGCTGGCCTGCTTGGAGAAGTGCCCGCCGCCGAGCCAGATGTAGTCCCAGCCCATATCTTCGACGGCGTCGATTTCCTCGTAGTTCTTGACGTAAGCGTCCTCTTCGAGGAGCTTGCCGCCATTGTAGTCGGGATGCCACGGCACCATGTCTCGCTCGTATAGGGCGTTCCAAGTGTTGAACAGTCCGAAGTCCATTTCGCCCCTCCAATTCTTGCTCAGCTGCACATTATGTTCTTCGCCAATCTAGCACCGGTGCCGAACAGCGTCAACGCGGAGTACTCGCCAGCGGAATTTTCAGGCAAGAGAATCCGTTCATGTCATGTTAATCGTATTGTGCTTATGATATTCTTTGCAGCGTTGAAAATTTCAGCAAAATGCCGGGCTCTTCACCCAATGGTCACAAGGCCCTGTGGCCGGGGGTGACGGAAACCCTATGAGACAAGGCGGAAACGGTCGGGAATGCGCCTCTTTTCGGCTCTGACAAGTTTCTTCGGCAAGTGGTACGTGCTGGCGACAATGCTGGGCGGACTGGGCATTGCCGCGGGCCTGCTGATATTCGTCTACGTGTTTCCGGGCACGCCCAAGATAGGTGTGATTGAGATTCCCTACACGGTTATCTCCGACAACTCCGCCTACGTGATGAGCGAATACCTCAACTATGCCCGCCGTGATGACTCGATCAAGGCGGTGGTGATCAAGCTGAGCACACCTGGTGGAGGGGCAGCAGCCAGCGAGCGGCTGTACATCGAGACCAGGCGACTGCGGGAAGAGAAGCCGGTGGTGATCGTGATGAACGGGCTGGTCGCCAGCGGCGGATACATGATGTCGATGGGGGCGAGCCACACCTTCGCGCAGTCATCTTCGCTGGTGGGCAACGTGGGGGTGGTCGCGTTCGCCGGTCCGCCGATATACCCGACGCCCAACGAGAACCTGGTGGTTACCGGGCCGTACAAGTCAGGCGGCTCTTCCCGGCGCGAGTGGGTGGGATCCATAGACCAGCTGAAGGATAGCTTCGCGCACATGGTCATCAGCGAGCGGGGCGACCGGCTGCGAATGACCAAGGACGAACTCGTGCAGGGGCGAATCTACCCGGGGCTGGACGCAGTGCGGCTAGGCCTGGCTGACGACCTGGGCGGCGACGCCGACGCCTTCGAAAAGGCCGCGGAGCTTGCGGGCATTTCCAACTACGGGCTGGTGGACGTGAACCTGGAGGTCCTGCGGCGAGTCGTGAAGGACATCAGGGACGTCTACAACTTTGAAGCCGACGACACGGGCGCCTCCCCTGCTCTTGCCGTCCTCGCCCGGGACTACACATCCGGCGATGCGGCGTTTCCTGTCTCGGGTCAGTCCCAAGACGACAACGCGGCCCTGATGGAGGCGCTGCAGGGTCTGACATTGTACGGACGGCTGGGAGTCGGAGAAGAGGACCCGCTTCCGGAATTTCCGATGAACATCAGCGCGGGCCCAAATATCTATTACCTGTACATGGGAAATGATCCTTAGACTGTCGCTACTGATCCTGCTGCCCATTTTCGCCGCGGTTGCTTTCTTCGCGGTGTATTTCTCCTTTTACGGGGGCGGGTACAGCGCGCCTCCCCGGGTAGAAATGCGGGCCGAGGATCTCCTTCCGCCGCCCACCATTGCCGCCGTGACCACGGACTCGCCGGTGGTGCTGGTGCGCGAGGGGCTGCTGGTGGTGGATGCCCAACACGGCAACAACTTCGCGGAAGAGGAAATTGTCAGCCTGACGTCGCGGGTTGCCAGTCGCGGTTTCGACGTCGAGTTCGTGGGGGACTTCAGGAGCATCTCGGACCCGTCGCAGGCGGAAGTGAGGTACCGGTGGCTTCTGTCCAAGCTGCGCCGGGCCGACGCGTACGCGATCATCCTGCCCCGCGCGCCGTTCTCCGACCGGGAGGCGATGCTGATAGAAGACTTCGTGCAGAAGGGCGGCAAGCTGTTGTTGGTGGGCGACCCCGGGCGACACCACATCATAGATTCCATCGCCGAGAGGTTCGGCATCGAATTCCAGGAGGACTACCTGTACAACACGCAGGAGTACGACGGGAACTTCCGGCACATCTTCGTCAGCGAATTCCAACCGGACGAGCTGACCGCCGGGCTGGACACGGTGGCGCTGTACATGGCCGGGACGGTGCGGTCCGCCGGGCCCGGGCTGGCCTTCACCGGAGCCAACACCAAGTCGTCGCTCCAGGAGGGCGCGGAGGGGCTGTCGCCCATCAGGCGAGGCGAGGACCGGAACGTGCTGGCCATCGCCGACTTCACCTTCCTGGTGCCTCCCCACGACACGGTGCTGGACAACGACCGGTTGCTGTCCAACATCGCCGATTACATCACCGAGAGCGAACGTTCGTATGAACTGACGGACTTCCCATATTTCTTCGAGAACGCCGATGCGGACAGCGTGGACATCGTCATCGCCCAGCCGTCCCTGCTGAACTCGGGCCTCAAGGTGAAGAGCGGACTGGAGACCTACGGGGTGTCCTCGGAACTGACTTCGGTGGAAGACCTGGGGCGGAATACGGTTTTCCTGGGCCTGCACGACGATGCGACCCAGGTCGAACAGTACCTGCAGGCCGCCGGAGTACGTCTGGACGACACTCTTGGCGCAGCCTTTGCTTTGGAGCTTGAGCTGGCGCGAACGGGGGTGCTGGTGTTGGACCATGGCCGGGAAGACAGGTACGTACTGATAGTCCTGGCCGATACCCCGGAGACCCTGGCCGCGACGGTGGCGGGGCTGGTTTCCGGCGATTACAGAGGTGGCCTGGTGAGTGACTTTGTAGGAGTCCAAAAGTTTGCGGGAGTAAGCGAATAGTTTATGAAGGCTCGACTTTGCTCCCGTCTTTTCCTACCCGTGGCATTGCTGCTGCTTGCCGTGCTCGTCGCCTGTCAGCAAACGGACGATGCGCCGTCCGGCCCGTCGGCGGCGGCCACCATCCCGGCTCCGGCGGCACCGACCGCGCGGGCGCTCTCCGCCGAAGAGCGGGCGGCCATCAGCGATTTCGCCGAGAAGTACGACGCCCTGGAACAGGAGTGGTCGGCGCTTCGTACCGACCTCGACAGTTGGCGCACCGGGCTCACCGAGTGCCATCCCAGCGCGTCCCATGCCGCCCTGCAGGACTTTGCCGCTTCGTTCAGGGAGGTAACGGAAACAGCCCGGGGCCTGCCACGCACCATCAGCACCAAGGAGCTGGCCGACCTCATCATTCCCGCCGTGGAAGCCGAAGAGGCAGCCTTCAGGAATCTGCGCGACCGCTGGCAGCCCGGCAACACCTCATTCTTCGAGGCGGTGGAGTTGCGCCGCACCGAAGCGTCGACAGCACGAAAATCGGCCGAAGACCGTTCGCTGGAACTCATTGAGCAGTTCGAGCAAGGCGCGACGAGAGTCGAGGTGGTGGAAGCAGAGCTGTTCCAGGAGCAGTTCGAGGAAATCGAGGACGCTTGGGAAGACTACCACCGGGACTACCGGCAGATTCGCAGGACGGAAGCCAGCCTGGAATCCGAGGAATTAGTTGAAAGCTACGACGAGCTGACTGAAACGCTGTCAGCGGTCCTCGATTCGCTGACCGGGATGGAGTCTACGGACACCACTGAGGACCTGCTCGATATGCTGGAGGACGCCGCCGAAGACGAATTGGACGCGTTGGTCGACGTGGCAGAGTCTGTGGCCGAAGAAGAGGAATCCGATTCCGACTCACCCGAAGCTGGCGTGATTGACAGGACGTCGACGGCCCCGGCCGGTCCGATTACCGGCGTAGGCAGTGAGCCTCCCGCACTTCCACAACAGAGCGGAGAAGGCGCGCCGCAGGGTGCCGGGCAGGGCGAGCCCGAGCCGCCAACCCAGGCGAGCGAACCCACTGGGCCTGCCCCGCAGGTCCGCCCACCTGGAACGCCCGCTCCCCAGGCTGGCGGAGCGGCAGCGCCCAGGCCAACGAACGCCGGTAGGGAGGCCAGAGGCGAAGGCACGGTCCGCGATGAACTGGACTACGCATACAGGGCCAGCGTGAAGGCGCTGGAGGACGTGTCGACTGGGCTCGAGGCCATCATCGGCGACAGGTCGGCCGAGTACCTGGTGGAAGTGAAGGACTTCAACAGCGACTACGACAGCCTGCTGACTGCGTGGGCATCCTTCCACGAAGAGTATGACGCGTGGCTGGAGAGCGACGGCGACTGCAACCGGCTGGCATCGCTGCGGGAACTGCAGGGCTTCAGCGGCCAGGCCACAGAGCTGGCGGGCCGGGTGCGCGACCTGCCGCGGGCCGGCTACCTGCTGCCGGTGTACACGCTGCTGGTGGACGCGGCTGAGCGGGAGGAAGGCGCGATGCGGGCGTTGTACGGCTCGTGGCGGCCCTTCGCGGTCGATGCCTTCGCCGCCGTGGAGCAGGAGCGCACGGCAATCGACAGGCTGCGGCAGCAGGCGGGCACGGGGCTGCAGGAGCTGTCGGCCCGCCCCTGACGGCCAATTTTCGCCGGAATTTGGGCCAATTTAGCGCCGGAACAAAATGTTCCGGCGTTTTGCTGTGCTTTTCACAAGCCGTGCTGAACTGTGCGTAAATTTGCCACTCCTCGCCAATTTGTACACGCGCTTCCGTTTGCTGCACATAGCTGGCTGTTGCCAGCGAGTTAGCCTGGTGTGTGGCAAGTTACGTAAAGCCGGAATATAATCCTGCCCTAAATTCGGATTATGTGAAGCTGGGCTTCCTATTGGGCCGGTATGATATTTCGGTCTCTCCGCATCTGGCTCACCCTCAACCCCCACTCCCTCCTCCTCGCAGTGTTTTGCGTGGCTCTCGCAGCAACGGCGTTCTACTTTGTTGCACAGGCAACCGCGCGGGCGCAGGATGACTCGAGCTTACCGACCGTTAGAATCCAAAATGTCAACAAAAGGTCAACGGCGACCGAAGGAATGTATCTCTATGTTACCGTCGAACTTAGCCGCGACTTCAACGATTCCGATACGGGACGTGCCAAGTGTTACAGGCCCGACTCTAACGGAGACTTGGTTGCGAAAGACATACACCCGTGTATAGAAGGCGGAATAACTGTGATTGACTCTTGGAGAGGAAGTAACGCAGACGAGCTAATCGCGTTCATATTCAGGGGAAGCAGTGATCCCCGTACTATGTCGTATCTAGTAAAGACCTCGCCAAAGGGCTGTGAAGGAGTGGACGATAAATGGGAAATTTCGGGGCCACGGACGATCACGGTTAGAGTTAATTCCGCATTCGACTATTACAACTATCCCCAAGACACCGAAGACCCCTATGGATATGAGGCAGACACTTCTAGCAAGGTATTTGACGTGGCCGGACGCGCCGAAGATTGCAGCCTTGGTAACGGCGACACCACGACGAACAACGGTGGCAATGGCAACAACGGCGGCAACGGCAACAACGGCGGGAACAACGGCGGCAACGGCAACAACGGCGGGAACAACGGCGGCAATGGCAACAATGGCGGGAACAACGGTGGCAACGGCAGCAACGGCAACAACGGCAACAACGGCGGCAATGGCAACAACAACAACGACGGCAACGGAAACGGCGGCAACGGAAACGACAATAACGGCGGCGATGGGAGCGACGACGAGGATGGTGAGGACGGCGAAGAACCGCCGACACCGACGCACACGCCGACTCCGACCGTGACTCCCACGCCGACAGTGACGCCGACCCTCGGGCCCACAGCCACGCCAACGGCGACGCCCACGCCGACGAGAGTGCGGCATCAGCAGTTCCGGATACTGGAGAACACCCCCACGTACACGCCCACGTCGACACCGCCGGACGCAGTTGAAGCGCGGGGCGTGGACGGCGCAGGCACAGGCGGCGCGCAAGGTACGACGGGAGCGGACGGCACTGGCATAGCAGCCACGGCCACCCCGACGCCTACGCCAACGCCGACCCCCACACCTACACCCACGCCGACGCCTACTCCCACGGCCACGCCGACACCCACTCCGCCGGGGGTACCGGGGCCTGGCTCCACTTCGGTACGGTCGCCGTCGTCTCAGCCCACCGCCACGTCGACTCCGACTCCAACGCCCACGGCAACGCCGACACCGACGCCGACGCCGCTGTCGGTCGCCGCATTGCCCACGCCGCCCAGCGTGGAGGATCCGGGGCTGCCGATCATCGGGGACGCCATCCCACGGGTGCGCAACGCGCTGGGAGACATCATTCAGGCCGGTCGTGACCGGCTGACGCTGATCATCATCCTGTTGATCGTACTGGTGCTGGTCATCGGGGCATTCACCTACCTGATACTGCGGAGGCGGTAGGGAGAGGCCGAACAGGGCCGGGCAGCAGGCGGCGGGGCCTTGCCGGATGGTCGGCTCGTCTCTCGCAGTCAGCGAATGATGGCCGGGGCGTCTGCGGGGGTATCCGCAGGAACAGGACTATCGCGGGAATAGGGCCATCGCGGGAATCAGGAAGAGTGGCTCATCGCAGCGGCGACCTCGTCGGCCAGGGTATCTCCGGCATCTTCTTCTTCATCCGGCGCGGGAATGTGCATGGTGAACTCGGCGTATTCTCCATAGACGGTGTCGACCACGAGTTCGCCGCCCAGCCGGCGGGCGACGTCGGCGGCGATGGGCAGGCCAAGGCCCGCGCCCATGGTGCCCTCGCGGGTGGTGAAGAATGGGTTGAAGATGCGGCCGACCACCTCGTCCTCGATGCCGGGTCCGTTGTCCCGCACCCGCACGTCCACCATGCCGTCGGAGCGGCGGCTGGAGACTGTGAGGATGGGCTGATATTCGTCGCCTTCCCAAGCCTTCCTCTGGTGCATGGCGAAGCAGGCGTTGGACACGAGGTTGACCAGGGCGTCGGCGAAGTCTCCCTCGACGATGGGCACCTCTCCCACGGTGGGGTCGAGGTCGAGTTTTAGTTCCACCTTGAAGTCTTCCCACTCCTTCATGTAGACCTCGCAGCCGGTCTGGGCGGCCTGGCTGATGGTCTCGTTCACCGCGACGGGTACGAGAGGCCCGGCCTCGACGTTCAGGCCGCGCATGCGCTCGACGATGGCGAGGGCGCGTCCGCCGTTGTAGGAGACGCGGTTCAGGCTGTTGGTCAGTTCTTCGCTGAGCTCGTCCAACAGGGAGGCGTCGTCATCCGTCATGCGGTCGCGGTAGTTCTGGAGCATCTCCGTGAGTTCGCTGTACAGGTCCAGGGAGCCCTCGGAGAAATTCTTGACGAAGTTCAGCGGGTTGCTTATCTCGTGGGCCACGCCGGAGACCAGCTCGCCGAGGGCGGCCAACTTCTCCTGCGCCACCAGGCGGGCCTGCATGCGCTGCAGTTCGTCGTTGGCCTCTCGCAGCTCGCCGTAGAGCTTCTCGACGAGGTTCAGGCGCTGCACCTCGAGGGCCTGCTGCCGGAAGTGCTCAAGGGCATCGGCAAGCTGGCCGATCTCGTCGCGGCCGACTTCGGGGACCGGGGTCTGCAGGTCGCCGCGGGCCATGTTGCGCATGCGCTCGGAGAGGCGGGAGAGGCGGCGCACGATGGCGTTGCCGACCCACAGCCAGGCGGCGAGGGTGGCGGCGACCACGCTGACGATGCTGATGACCGCCAGCAGCACACGGCCTTGGTCGAAGCTCTGTACGGACAGGCCCAGGGCCTCGTTGGAGTTGGCGCGGGCGCCGTCCAGGAGCGCGGAGGTGATGGCGCCGAGGGTGTTGCTGGCGTCGGCGAAGGAAGCCGCCAGGGCCAGTTCCTGGTTCCGGAGGGCGATCTGCTGCCCGCGCACGGCAAACACGCCCTCGCCGCCGCCAATCTCGGCAATCTCGGGCTCGAGGCCGGACTGCGACAGGGCCACGAACTCGTTCCACATGACGTCCAGCTCGCCCTGGCTCTCAGCCCGGAGGGCGCGTCCCAGGAGCCGGAGGCCGGCGACGGAGGTCTCGGTGTTGGCAGGGATTGATTCCATACGCACGCGGAGGGCCGCCACGGAGGCGTCGGCCTGCAGCGCGGCGGCGCGGTTGACCTCAAGGCCGTCGATTGCGCCGACCACATCGTAGGCCGCGTCCTGGACCGCGAGCACCTGGGACTCCAGGGACGGCACGGCGCTGGCCCTGGTCAGCGAGTCTTCCAGTCTGGCCAGGGAATCTTCGACGGCCCCGGACGCGGTGGTTCCCGCTCCGACGGACTCCGCAGCCATCAGCTCGAGGCCCAGCGCCCGCAGCCTCTCGGCCTCACGGGCGACGTCCCAGGATGCCTCGAGCGCCGGCACGGACTGGGACTCGACCTCGTAGTTCAGGTCGCCGCTGCGTTCGAAGTAGAGGACGCCCACCGCGCTGGAGATGAGGGTCAGCAGCACCGCGATACCCAGCACCAGGTACAGACGAGTGCCGATTCTGCGCCATCTGTCTGCAATAAAGCTCATAGCAACCAGCGCTCCTCGCGATGTTACTTTATTGTGGCGGAATACGATTCGAGCCTGTTACCACAGGTAGCATAGCATACGGGATACCGTTGAAGATGGGGCCTGACATACCTGTAAAGGCTCTTTGCGATGCCCCTCTGCCGGGTGGCCCGGTGGCGTAACGGAGCGGGCGAAACCGGCTGTGCCTGGGTGTCGGACGACGGCGCGGGTCCCGTCAGCCGGGGGGCAAGTCCTGTTGCCAAAGCCGGTGGAAGTGGTTGAGGGGGCCGTGCCCCCCGCCCAAGGGGAAGCTGGAGCGCATGGCCTCGGTGACGTAGTCCTTGGCGCGCTGTACCGAATCGGGCAGGAAAAGGCCCTGGGCGAGGCCGACGGCGATGGCGGATGCGAGGGTGCAGCCGCTGCCGTGGTTGTTGGTGGTGTCGATGCGCTCGGTGGTGAAGGTGCGGAACTCCGAGCCGTCATACAGCACGTCGGTGGCCGGACCGTCGAGTCGTCCGCCCTTGACGAGGGCAGCGCCTGCGCCCAAGTCGTCGACGAGCACTCGGGCGGTGCGTCTCAGGCCGTCATGGTCGCTGGCGTCGACGCCGGTGAGCAGACCGGCCTCGTCGGTGTTGGGCGTGACCACCGTCGCCAGCGGCAGGAGCACAGACCTCACGGCCTCCAGGGCATCGTCGTCAAGGATGCGGGAGCCGGTGCGAGACACGAGCACCGGGTCGACTACGGCGGGTGCGAGGGAGTGGAACGCGATGCGCTGGGCGACGGAGCGAACGATGTCGGCGTTGGGGAGGATGCCGGTCTTCACGGCGTCTGTGCCGATGTCGGCAATGACGGCGTCGATCTGTGCCTCGACCATCGAAGGAGGCGTGGGCAGGGCCGAGACGACGCCGAGGGTATTCTGGGCGGTGATGGTGGTGATGGCGCAGGTGCCGAAGACGCCGAGAGCGCCGAAGGTCTTGAGGTCGGCCTGAATGCCGGCGCCGGCCCCGGAATCGGAGCCGGCTATGGTCAGCACTCGCGGAACTCTCGATGGAGTCATGGGGCAGCCCTTTCTCATCAATGGAGAGTCAAGTCGCCCAATCTTACCACCGGGCGCTGTTCAGGAAACCGAACCGAAGGGGACGATGGACGTATCCATCGCTGCCGGCGGGATGGAGAAACAAAAACCCGCTCAAAACCGCTCATTTCCGCTCATACGCGGAATCCGGGACCGAACTCAGCCTCCAAAGCGGCGGTTATCTGGGCCTCCAAAGGGCCGTAATGGCGCTCTATCTCATCCTCGACCTCGGAGCGCCAGCGAGCTTCCTGTTCCCGGCGCAGGCGTTCCCGTTCCTCGCGGGCCTTCCTCTCGCGGCCGCGGCGCAGTGCGTCCTCGACGGCCCGCTGGCGACGCGCCAGGATTTCCAGCTCGATCTCACGCTTGTCCATGCCGGGCCAGGCGGCGTGGCGCACATCGAGCGCGGGCGGGTCCTCGGCGTCACCGCCCGCATCGATGGCGGACATGATATCGGGCAGCAGCACGCGGTGATAGGACTGGGTGTCGCCCCGGAAGTACTCGAAGAAGCCGAAGCCGTTGACCGCGTTGGCGGGCAGGACCCAGTCGCCGGTGATGCCGGTGGCACCGTAGCCGTTGTCGCGCTGGTCGATGAACAGGCCGCGGGTCTGTTCGTGGGCCGGCTGGGTGCGGGTGCAGAGCAGGCTGCCGTTGTCGGCCAGGGAATACTCGTATGTGGTGGGCATAAGTGACGCATCTCCTGTTACGCCATCAAACCGCCGACAGTGGCAGGCGATGCTCCTCGCCGACGGTTGAGGCTCAAATGTACTGTTCGTCATAATGAAAGGCTATCGATGCGTCACCGATGCTGTCAACGGGTTCCTGTCACAAGGCAGTTTTCGTCAGCGGGAGATTTGCCATTGCGACGAGGGCCGCGCTATAATCGAATGGAGTCGGGGCGTGGCCCAGCCAGGTAGGGCACCTGCATGGGGTGTAGGGGGTCGCCAGTTCAAATCTGGCCGCCCCGACCAGCTAAAGAGTTCCGAGTGAGACCACCGAAATGGGTGGTCTTTTTCTATCATTTCTGCAATGAACCGCATCCGGACCGTCAGGAGTCAGGCGATGGCTGCCGATAAACCTGTATCACAAGAGAAACTGGCTGAGTACTGCCGCTCCAACGGCATCAAATGGCTGGCAACCCATAACGCAGAGACGGTGAGGTGCACTTTCCCAGATGTAGAGCTGTTCCTGCTTGTGGACTTCGAGAAAGATCGTCGCGTTGGATTGTTGACTCTCGGCAAAGTAAAGAGAGAGCTTGCTGGCTTGTTTGGAGTCACCAAGGCAGACCTACGCACATTGCCGGAGCTCAGAGACTTTTACCGCGACGAGGTGCTGGAGGATGCCAAGGTGCGTTTTGCCGCGTGACGACACCTTTCACCTGCACCAGATGTTGGAAGTAGCCCAGGTATCCAGATTCTTCGTTGAAAATAGAGACCGGACTGAACTCGATAGCGACTTAGAAACTATCTCAAAACCTGAGGTGCCGTTGTCGGCGGTACCAGAGCAGTGCGCAGGCCAATTGGATCAGGCCTATATAGTTGGACACCTTCTTGTCGTAGCGCACCAGGATCGCCCGGCACTTGGATAACCAGGCCAAGGTGCGCTCCACCACCCACCTCCGGGCGGGATAGCGTTTCACGCCCTTGGCGTCCAGCCTCTCCTCTCCTATGCGCCTGATGTGTCCCTGGTACCCGTGAGTTGCTACGGCCTCGTGGCCGGTTGGATTGTCGTACCCCTTGTCCAGGCACAGATGCTGAACCCCGGTGTCAGGCCGCTCAACCACTATGCTATCCAGGGTAATGGCCAGCAGCTTGGTGTCGTGGATATTGGCTCCGGCCACCACTACGCCCAGCGGCCCTCCCCCAGCGTCAACCAGGATGCTGCGCTTGCTGCCTGCCTTACCCCGGTCCGTGGGGTTGCGGCCAACTGAGTCCCCCCAAAACGCGCTTTGCCCATGGCGCAATCGGCAGCTTGCCATTCCCACTCCACACCGCCTAACTCCTCACACTCCTCCACCAGCACCGCCCAGATGCGTTCCAGCACTCCCAACTCCACCCAGCGCTGGAAGGTCCGATGAATGGTGCTGTCGTCTCCCAGTTCCCTGGGCAGACGGTTCCACTGGCAACCGGAGCGCATATGGAAGATGATGCCATCCAGGATTCGCCTCGGGTCCGCACGCCTTCGTCCCGTGGATTTGGCCGGATCCATCTCCGCTATGACCGGTTGAATCCGCTCCCAGAGATCATCGGGGACCTCCCAGATAGCAGGCAGGCAATCGCTCTTTCCCATCATCCACCACCCCACTGGTTTTCTCTATCCTAACCTGGCCCCCACTGACACCTCATCTCTAAACCGGATCAGTTTTGAGATAGTTTCTTATTGCTTTTCTACGCGTTGATGAAGGCTGTGGAGATCGTTGGAGAGGCAGCCAACCATGTCAGCCAAGGTTTCCGAGCCAATCACGCTGAAATCGAATGGGAAGACATTGTCGGCATGCGAAACTGGTTGGTGCATGCCTATTACAACGTCGACCGAGAGGTAATTTGGGAAACGGTGCAAAATGACATTCCGACTCTATTGGCGCAATTGGAATCAGCCTTGGACCAGCGGCACGGTTGAAAGGCGACCCTACTGAGGCCGGGACAGTGTGCGTACTAATTCAATAGATTAAGCTGGCCCAATATTTTCGCCGTATGCAGAAGGCAACAGAGAGCCGGGCGCGCTTGTGAGCACGCCCGGCTTCGCGTTTCGGACCTGGTCGGGGTGAGTTAGGCGTCGGCGTGAATCTGCTGGTTCAGGTAGAGATCGATACCGATGGCGTTGATGACCTCGAGCTGAGTCTCGAGGGTGTCGACGTGCTCCTCCTCCTCGCGGATCATTTCCTCGAGGATGCTGCGTGTGGTGTAATCGCCGACGGAAGCGCAGTGGGTGATGGCCTCCCTGAGCGTCTCCACGGCACCCTTCTCGGCCTCCAGGTTCAGTTCCAGGTCTTCCTTGATGGACTCTCCCACCTGGACGTCGTTCAGACGCTGCAGGTTGGGCAGACCCTCGAGGTAGAGGATGTGCCGGATGAGGTGCTGGGCATCCTCCATTTCGGCCAGACTGTTGGTCCGGAACAGCTTGCCGACGCCGGGGAAGCCCCAGTTGTTGGCCATCTCGGAGTGGATGAAGTACTGGTTGATGGCCGTGAGTTCGATGGTGAGAATGTTGTTGAGGCGTTCGACCACGCCTTCCTTTGCCTTCATGGGGAAACTCCTGCTCGGGGAAATAAGAGACCGCCGGCGCGCTGAGCGTCACCGGCGGCATAATGCTCGCCTTCTCTATTTTAGCACCCGTTGGAATCAGGCTGCCTTGACCAGCAGTCCCTCCAGCTTCAACTCCACCAGCTGCGAAATGCGTTCGACGTTGTTCAGGCAGCGACCACAGGCATCGCCGTCGTCAAAGCCCCAGGTCTCGGTCAGGTCCTTCGGGGAGCAACCCTGCCGCTTGGCCGATTCGACGGCCTCCGACAACCTCACTCCCTTGCACACGCAAACGTACACTGTGCCTGCCTCCGCTGTGGGTGCGCTTGTCCGCTTGGTGGAGTGGAATTTACATTAACGTGCCAGTCATGTCAACCCTTATTTCAGAAAATGGCAATACGACTTTGCCGGCGAAATGCGTGGTGACGGATTGCGTCATAGGGCAAACAAAAACCGCCGCAGGGTTGCCTGCGGCGGCTGGTGTTGCCGTAATGGCCGTGGGGTGCGGCGCAGCCTACTGCACCAGGTTGGGGGTGACCTCAGCGGGGATGCCGACATCCTCCATCTCGCGAGCGCGGGCCTCGACGGCAGGGAGCACGGCGGCGATCACGTCGTCGTCGAGGTCGGCGGCCACGCCTGGGTATCCTGCGCGTTCCAGCATCACCTTCAGCTTCTTGTTCTTGAACTGGTCAAGGCACCAGCCCAGGGGATCGGGGACCAGAGTCTTGTCCCAGTAGATGCGGTGGTTCTTGTTGCGGGGGCCATAGTGATAGTGCGGGCCGTCCCAGAAGCAGTCGAAGGCCAGCAGCTCGGTCTCCTCGGTGAACACGCGGCCGGTGTTGCCCGCGAGGTCGGCTAGGACGTGGATGGCCACGCCGCCGTCGCCGGAGCCGAGCTTGCGGTTCTCCAGGCCGAACTTGATGTTGCCGGCCTCGAAGACGTCGGTGCCGCGGTTGTGCTTCACGGTATTTCGCTCGGCGGCGAACTTGTAGCGGGCGACCTGGTCCACCTCGTCCAGGGCCTTGTTGACGGCGGCATGGTCCACTGCGCCAGCGGCCTCGGGGAAGCCGGCCTCGGTGAGCATGATGCCGATGCTGTTGCGGAGGGTCTTCACCGTCCAGCCGATGGGATTGCCGTCGACGGTCTCGTCCATGCGGAACCTGACGTTCTTGCCGCCAGGACCGTAGATGTAGCTCCTCTCGCGGTCGAAGCAGTTGAACCGCAGCGCGGTGGCGTCGCCGACCTCGACCAGGATGGCCACGCCCTGGTCGGAGTGGTCCTGTATGTTGCCGTCCCAAAGCTCGTGCTGGACAACGAAGGTAACGTTGCCCGCCTCAACCCGAAAACGTCCAGTTTGCATCATAGCGTACAGTCTCCTAATTCTGTGGAGTTAGTGCGAATATAGCCATCGGGGGGGCGGGGTGTCAACCGGGGGTAACCTATTGGAGTGACGATATTCGCGTAACTTGAAAATCTTGAAACCGTTGGTTCCATGAAGACAGGTTGAAGACGGCGCAGTCCTCTGCGATAGTCCGTGTCCAAGAATTTGGGATGCCAACCGGCAATTTGCTTCTTAGACTCTGAGTTCTGGCCTGCAGATTGAAGGCAGTCAATTCTTCCAGTGCAACCAGAACATAAAACCTTACGGGCTTTTCTGCGCGACCTGCCGCCCATTCGTACAAGAAGGAGTCTCGGAACTTATACTTGAGCTCTTCATCGATTTCGCCACTCAAGAAGCTTTGTACAAACGCCCGGCGGTTCTCCTGCCTGCTCATTGGATGCTCAGGGTCCTTGAACTCCACAAACATGTACAGCTCGGGTAAGTCAACAATAAAGTCCACTGCTTTCATGCAATGGGATAGAACGTGGCTTTCCCCATCAAATCTCCGGGCAGTCAGCGCGTCGTCAATAACTATCTGCAAGTCGCCTTCTGTGAAGACAGTCAATTGTTGACCCCTTCCAGTGCGCGCCGCACATCCCGGTCGTAGATGCTGTCGAATACCTCAGATATGACATTGGGATGGATATGTAGGAGATTATCGGTGCTGCGACAAACGATCTCTCTTGTTTCCTCAGACCGGAACAACGAGTGGAAGGCCACCTTGTCGCCTTTCTTGGCTTGGAGGTCCAGCTCCTTCAGAATCACGTAGTCGTGGGTGGCCATGAAGATTTGCACTCCCAGCCTCTGCAGCTCCAGCAGCACATCGATGACCACGCCGTAGAGCTTGGGGTTCAGGTTGGTCTCCGGCTCGTCCCAGAACAGGACGGCCCCGGGCTTGAGACTCCCGTTCCGAATCAGCAGCCACAGTAGCCCCAGCTTCCGCAGTCCTTCGGCCAGCAGCGTGAACTCGATCTCCCCCTGCTCACCGCTGAGAAAGAACTCATCGCCGTGGGTGACGACTTTCCCGCCAAGCTCTGCTTCCAATCGGTCAAGCACTCTAGCGGGTACGAACTCGGCAGGGTTACGCAATGGCGGGAGGTACGCCTTGTCCAAGATGTCCAGGTAGGTCTCCTCGAAATGCACTTCGCGGGCTGCGTAAAGCGACCTGAAACCTGGGGCGTTGCCGAGCATATCTTTGGTCGGGATGTAGACGTACTCCAGCGTTTCCTCCGTCAATTCTCTGAACGATTCAGACGGTGCGAAAGAGGTAGCGCCTTCACTTATTGGCTCTATTTCCCAGCTCAGCGTTAGCCCTCCGTGGTGAAGTTCCATAGTGGCATTAACTATTGGCCTGCTGCGATTGATAAGCCTCTTGATGGAACGTCGATATGGAAGAAAGATATTTTGCAGCTTCTCATAAACCGGCTCGTCGGTGTTTTGGGACTCTACAACCGAGTAGCAGACCTTCATCAGGTGGGTTTTGCCTGTGCCGTTGGCGCCGATCAGGACGTTGATGCCCGGCGATGGCTCCAGGTCCAGGCTCTCGAAGACGGTGAAGTTCTCGAGCTTTATTCTCGTGATGGTCATGTGGGAAGGCTCCCGCCCTATGCGACTCTGACCTCAGTATAACGCGAAAGGGCCAGTCCTCATTCGCGAGGACCGGCCCTTGACAATCGCTTGCTCGGGTCCGCTAGGCCAGGGGCTTTTCCTCGGTGTTGAAGTGGGGCATCACCTCTTCGCCGAAGCGCTGCAGCTGCTCGAGCATGACCTCCAGCGGGGCGCCCATGCGGTTGCAGCCGACGTGCATGTGCTCCAGGCCGGGGTAGCGGTCCTGGATGGCCATTATCTTCTCGGTGACCTGCTCGGCGGTGCCGACGAGCCAGGCGCCCTGCTCGACTATGTCTTCCATCGTCGGCAGGCCGGCGCCACGGGCCCGGCGGGGGTCGCCGAGGGCCTCGATCTGCGTGCCGGACAGGGCACGGAAGAAGCCAAGGGGCGCGAACATCTTCATGTCCTCTTCCAGGTACTTGCGGCCCTGCTCGATGGCATCCTTCTCGGAGTCGGCGATGAAGGTCGGCAGGCCGATGACTAACCGTCCGCCCGGCTCGACGTTGTGGCCGTGGCGGTTCACGGCCTCAGTCCAGCGCTCGATGACATCGTCGTTGGTGCCGCCGGTGACCGCGCCGCCGCCCATGATGCCCTGGATGTCGTGCTTGGCCATGAACTCCAGCGCGCGCGGGCTGCTGGAGACCATGGGCTGCCAGACCTCGACGGGCTGGTACTTGGGGCGAGGCACAAGGGTCAGTTCCTTCAGGGTGTAGCCGCGATAGGGCACCTCGGGCGGGAGCTGGTAGTGCTTGCCCTGGTAGGAGAAGGAGTCCTCGTGGAAGGCCTTCATGATGACTTCGACCTGCTCCTCGAAGATCTCGCGGTTCATCTCGTTGTCGGAGTTGGTGCTGGGCACGCCGAAGGTGTCGACCTCACGGGAATGGTAGCCCCGGCCCACTCCCATGATGACGCGACCGTCGGTGAGGATGTCGGCGGTGGCGTAGTCCTCGGCCAGGCGCAGGGGGTGCCACATGGGGTTGATGTTGAAGCCGCAGCCGAACTTGAGCTGCTTGGTCAACTTGGCCAGGTGGACGAAGAGCATCAGCAGGTTGGGGATGACCTCGTTGCCCTCGTGCTGGAAGTGATGCTCGGCGCCCCAGAAGCTGTGATAGCCCAGCCGGTCCATCAGCTTGGCCATCTGCTCGCAGCGGTCGAAGATGGTGATGAGGTGTTCGTTGTCGAAGCGCCGGTCGTTGACGGCGGTGGCCTCGAGGCCCAGGTCGCCCAGGTCGACGTGCCCCGCGTAGAGGCTGCCAAAGTGCTTGATCATGCTACCCTCGCTGGTTTGGATTTCGTGCCTGAAATTGTAGCCGCTGGGGCTGCGGGGTTGTCAAACTGCACCCAGAGTGGCAGACGATCCGTATCCCAGCAAGGCGGGGTGGCGGTTCAGAATGGGACGGGCCGCTCGACAGAGCGGGGAATGAGGCCACGGCGGGCCGCCCGGTGAGGCAGGGCGCGCAGGAGTTCGCTGGCATGAGGCGAGACGCGGAGATCGAGGCAGCGCTCCGGGTAGCTCGCGAGATGGGCGAGGCTCCGGAAGGGTGGTCCAATCATCAGGAGGAATCGATCTGGATTCCTGCCTCCGCACGAATAACAGGCTGTTGGAGGTCAAACCACCTGAATTGGAACGCTGATTTTCAGCAGAGCCTTTGGAATGTCGGCGCAGTTGACCTTAAAACCGCCCCCGCCGTATCATCGCGCCATGCTCCCGCGATGCGTGGAGGACGGTCATGACCAACGACAGATTCGCACACATAGACCCAGACGAGCACGAAGCAAAGAGCATGGCCATCTACCGCGAGAAAATCCGGCCGCTGGTGTATCCTCAGCAGAAGGGCCGGATGCTGGTCATCGACCCGGAAAGCGGCGACTACGAGATTGATGCTTCGACGAGCGTTGCTGCAGACCGGCTACGGAAGCGGCGACCTGACTCCCTCTTCTATGGCATAAGGATCGGCTACAAAGCAGCCATCAGCTTCGGCGGGCGCCTGTTGCCGGAAGAAGAATGCTGACTGGACGAGTCAGCGATGACCTGCAGGCTTGGGTTGCCATTGAAATACTGCCTCTTAACGGCCAACCTCGCCGCATCGAGGCTGTGCTGGATACCGGATTCAACGGACAAATTGCATTGCCCACTGCAATCATCCGGCGATTGGAACTGCCCGAGGACATCCGAATCCCTGCCGTCACGGCCACTGGCGACAGAGTCAGCTTGAAGACTTACCATGGCACAGTGCTGTGGGACGGCCAGCCACACTCAGTCCGGGTAGTTGAAGCCGACGGCGAACCACTCCTGGGCATGGAACTCCTCCTTGACAGCCTGGTCACCCTCGAAGTCCGCGGCGGCGGTCCCGTCACTATTAACTTTCTCCCCTAGACCCCCGCCCCCGGTTGACGCCCCCCTACCCCCGCCGTATCATCGCCGCAAACCTACTCCGTGCGTGAGGAGAGCGACCATGAAGTACGACTACATCGTGGTGGGCGCCGGGTCTGCCGGCTCCATCATGGCATCGCGGCTCAGCGAAGACCCGTCCGTATCCGTCCTGTTGCTGGAGGCGGGCGGCGACTACCCCGACTTCGAACAGCTTCCCGACGAGGTGAAGTTCGGCTACGCCACCGCCACCGACGTGATGACCAGCGACCACAACTGGCAGTTCTGGGGCAAGGCTTCGGAGACCGCGCCGCCCATGATGGTGCCCCGCGGCAAGGTCACCGGCGGCTCCAGCGCCATCAACGGGCAGGTGTTCCTGCGCGGCGTGCCGCAGGACTACGACTCGTGGGCCGAGATGGGCAACGACGAGTGGAGCTTCATCAAGCTGCTGCCCTTCCTGCGCCGCATCGAGACCGATACCGATTTCCCCGGCGATGACTTCCACAACTCAGACGGCCCAATCATCGCCCGCCGGTTCAAGCGCGAGGAGCTTCTGCCCGATCAGGCTGCCTTCTTCCAGGCCTGCCGCGACGAGGGGTTCGCCGATGTCGCCGACCATAACCACCCCGAGGCCAGCGGCGTCGGCCCGGTGCCCTTCAACAACCCCAACGGCATCCGCTGGAGCACGGCGCTGGGCTACCTGGACCCGGCCCGCCATCGCCTGAACCTGACCATCCGCGCCAACTGCGTCACCCGCCGCGTTATCTTCGAGGGCAAGAAGGCCGTGGGCGTCGAGGTCGAGAGCGGCGGCGAACGCTTCACCGTCGAGGGAGAGCAGATCGTCCTGTCGTCGGGCGCCATCGGCTCGCCCCACATCCTGCTGCTGTCCGGCGTCGGACCGGCGGGACACCTGAACGAGATGGGCATCCCGGTTGTGCACGACCTGCCCGGCGTGGGACAGAACCTGCGCGACCATCCGATGATCTACACCACCTTCCGCACCAAGCCCGAGTACCCGCTGGACGGCTTCGCGCCCCGTGTCCAGATGACCCTGCGCTGGACGGCAGAGGGCTCTGACCTGCGCAACGACATGATGATATTCATGCAGTCCTACGCCACCGAGCGCGTCGACCGCGGCGGGGAGCGCATGGACGCCCTCGGCATCCGCATGCTCAGCGTGCTGGACCTGGAGCTGAGCGCCGGGCATCTTGAGCTGACCTCCGCCGATCCCGACGAGCAGCCCTTCCTCAACTACAACTACATGGAAGACCCCGAGGACCGCCGCCGCCTGCGCGACGCCGTGCGTCTCTGCGCCCGCCTCGGCGCGCACGAGTCGTTCAGCGACATCGTCCAGGAGCGCATCGAGCCCACCGACGAGGACCTGGCCGACGACGACGCCCTCGACGCCTACATGCTGCGGGACGCCACCACGGGCCAGCACATCTCCTGCACCTGCAAGATGGGCCCCTCGAGCGACCCCATGGCCGTGGTGGACCAGTACGGCCGCATCCACGGGATGGAGAACATCCGCGTGGTCGACGCCTCCATCATGCCCAACTGCATCCGCGCCAACACCAACGTAACCACCATGACGATCGGCGAGCGCGTCGCCGAGTTCATCAAGGAAGGCCGGTAGCAAAATAGCGCCGAGGGAGGGACTACGAAGAACCCAATCCTCGGCAGCCAATCTAATCAGAGGTAGGCAATTATGGACTGGGGCAAGTGTCCGGCAGTGGAAAGCGTGCCCGGAAAGCTCGGCGGAGCCTGGGTGTTCACGGAGAGCCGGGTGCCTGTCTCAGCCCTGTTCGGGAACCTGGCCGCCGGGGCAACCATCGAGGAGTTCCTGGACTGGTTCCATGGAGTGGAAGAATGGCAGGTCAAGGCAGTGCTTGAGCACGTGGTCGAGAACCTCGAAGCTAAAGTAAAGCATGAGAATCCTGTTTGACCACAACACTCCCAGACCTCTGCGCCGTTACCTCACGGAACACACCATAGATACCGCCGACGAGAAGGGCTGGGCTGCAATCAGGAATGGAGACCTGCTGGACAATGCTCAAAGAGAAGGCTACGAAATTGTCATATCCGCCGACCAGAGTATGCGTCACCAGCAGAACTTTGCCCGAAGACAGGTGGGCCTTGTAGTCCTGTTATCCAACAGATGGCCTGATGTGAGAATGCGGGTAGAAGACATCCGGGCCGCCCTCGAGGGTATCCAGCCGGGAGAGTTGAGGGAAGTGCCAATCTGACCCTTTCCGGAGATCACACCACCCTCACCAATGGAACACGTGCCGCCTATTTCATAAGGAGCACAAACCTAATTCAGTGAGCTATTGTTCTGGACCGTTTCTATCTCTTTTTGCAGAATCTACCCGTTTCTCCGCTGCAGAACTGAACCTGTGGCGGAAGCGAATCACTGCCGCTACAACTATCAGCAGGATCCCCAACAAGAGCTGGAAGGCATCCCTCCCTTCACCTGATGAAACAGCGAAACCGATAGAGCTGGTTATTAGGTAAAACAGCCCAACCACCAACAAGATTCCCGCAATCGCGTTTGCTGCCATCGCTACTCCTTGCAATAGTGCCCGCTGCCTACTCTACAGGCCGATCAGTTCGCGGGCGTTCTCGCCTAGCATCTGCTCCTTGGCGGCGTCGGGCAGGGGCAGGGACTCGATGAACTTGGCGTCCTCGGCCATGTCGGCCAGCGGGAAGTCGGTGCCGAAGCAGACCTTCTCCGCCCCGTGGCGGCTGACGATGCCCGCCAGGGTCTCGCTGCCCAGCTCCTTCAGCGCCGGTGGCCAAGTGGTGTCGATCAGCACGTTCTCGCGCCCGATCAGCTCGCGCTCCGCCTCGTCCAGCATGTAGAAGCCGCCCAGGTGCAGGGCGATGAGCTTCAACTTCGGGAACTGCCGAACGACGTTCATGATCCGCGCCGGATCGGCCCACACGGTGTCGCCGGGCTGCGTGTGCGCCCAACGGCCCGAGTGGATCTCGACGACCATGTCGTCTCCCATCTCCTCGTAGAAGGGGAACATGCGCGGGTCGTCGGGGTAGTAGCTGTTGACCATGGGGTGCAGCTTGAACCCCTTGATGCCCGCCTCCCGCATCCGGCGCACCTCGGCGGCCTTGTCCTCCAGGTCGGGGTGCATTGCCCCGAAGGGCACCAGCATGTCGTCCTGGATGCTGATCAGCCAGTCGTTGGCGCCCGGCAGGTGGTCCAGCCGCTCGACGACGCCCAACACCACCGACTTGTCGACGCCCGAGGCCCGCATGTGCTCCTTGATCCCGTCGACGGTGTTGATGCCCACCGCCGGGTAGCCAAAGGTCCCTGTCATGTTCTCCAGCACCGCGGGGGCGATGCGGTCGGGCCAGATGTGGGTGTGAACGTCTACGCGCATGGAGTTACCTCATCTCCGGTGGGTGTACGGAGGGCGAGTGCCGCTACCCCAGCACTTCCTCGGCCAGCTTCTCCATGGCCGACAGGGCCTCGCCGCCGGCGGGGCTGCCGAGCCCGGCGACGGCCATGTTGGCTCCGGCGTCCTCCATCCGCTTGACGGTGTCGCTGTCACTGACGCCGTAGACGCAGATCTGTATGGACTTGGGGTCGCGCCCCGCTGACTCCGCCAGCTCGTCCAGCGTGGCCCGGGCGGCCTGCACTTCCTCCGGCGTTGCCCTGACCGGCATCCAGCCGTCGCCGTAGGCAACCACGCGGCGGAAGACGTTGCGGGCGTTGCCGCCGAGGAACACGGGCGGGTGGGGCTTCTGCGCCGGTTTGGGGAACACCTTGATTGCCGGGAAGTCGTAGTAGCGGCCGTGATGCTCCGACTCGTCCTGCGTCCAGAGGGACTTCATCACCTCGATGGACTCACGGGTCTGGGTCCAGCGGTGGTCAAAGTCGCCGCCCATGATCTCCGTCTCTTCGCGCAGCCATCCGGCCCCGATGCCGAAGATGAACCGCCCGCCGGAGTGGTGGTCGAGGGCAGCGATCTGCTTGGCCTGCACCAGGGGGCTGTGCTCCGGCACCAGGCAGATTGAGGTGCCCAGCATGATGCGCGTGGTGGTCGCAGACGCCATTGCCAGGCCGATGAACGGGTCGCCCATGTCCGCCATGAAGGGCGGTATCGAGCCGTCGGGCGTGCCGCCGTATTTCGAGGTGGTCTCCACCGGGATGACGAGATGCTCGGGCAGCCAGAAGGAGTCGAATCCGACCTCCTCGGCCTTCTGCGCGATCCCTGCCACATTTGTCGAGTTGCTGTTGAATACCGTGCTGACACCGACTTTCATATCAGCCCCCTTCGCCAGTTACTGATTGTCCCTGTTGGCCGTGATAGTATCACAAGTGACGGTTGGCGGGCGGCAGCAGCAGATGCCCCCGCCTCGTATCTTCCCGCATGGCGATAGCGACGCCGTGGTCAGGTCGTAATGAACGCGAAAGATGCTGTTGTTTCAGGTTTTCGCAACTACATTAACTTCAACGGCCGGGCCGGAAGGTCCGAGTTCTGGTGGTTCTTCCTGTTCGCCCTCGTATCCACGATGGTGCTGATCTGGGTGCCTTTCCTCGGATGGCTCTATGCCCTGGCCATGTTGCTTCCCACTCTGGCGGCGATGGTGAGGCGCCTTCATGACCGCGACCAGTCGGGCTGGTGGGCCATTGCCTGGTTCCTGCCATTCGTCAACTGGGCTCTACTCATCTACCTCGCCTTTCCCGGCACCCCCGGGCCAAACAGGTACGGCCCTGATCCCCTCCAGCAGTGGGGATGGCCGGGCCAGGGCTCCCCGCAGCCGGGCGCCGGTCAGCCTGCCCAGGGTGCCCAACAGCCGCGGCCGGGTCATCCCTACCAGCCTGGCGCTCTGCCGGGAGGAGGCGTGCCCCCTCCGGCCAGCACACCACCGCCGGGCGGCGAGAACGCCGCTCCCGCCAATCCACCCGCTGCGGATGCTCGTAGCTTCTGTACACAGTGCGGAACGCAACTGGCCGACGGTGCCCGGTTCTGCTCTCTCTGCGGCACGGCCGTCTGAACGAAGGCGGCCAGACTTTGGCAGGAAGACTGGCTTGAATCCTGTAAAATCCGTAAAGACGTGCTTTCGAAAGTTTGTCGTATTCAGCGGACGGGCCCAGAGGTCGGAGTTCTGGTGGTTTTTCCTGTTTGTACTGGTTACCACGTTGCTGATGAATGCGGCGCCTACGATTGTCACGCTGCTCTATTTCATTGCCATGCTCATTCCCTTGTTGGCTGTGATGGTGAGGCGCCTGCATGACCTCAACCAATCAGGCTGGTGGGCCCTCGCCTGGGTTGCGCCTATACTCAATTGGCTGCTGCTCCTCTGGATGGCCTTTCCTGGAACCGTCGGCCCCAATCGATTCGGTCCCGATCCCAAGCAGCGGGTGCAGGACGACTGGTGGCTGACGCCAGCGGGAATGGAGCGAACGCCGTCTGTGGAGGGAGCGGCGTCCGTCGACGACACCCACTCCGAAACATCCGAACTACCAACCTGCACGCAGTGCGGCGCCGAGCTTCTGCCCGAGGCCCGGTTCTGCAGCACCTGCGGCACGGCCGTCTGACGCGCGGCGAAAATTCCGGGTACAAGGACATAGCACATGACATTCACAGAATCGATCAAAACCTGCCTGCGAAAGTACATTGACTTCAACGGGCGGGCGTCTCGACCGGAGTACTGGTGGTTCGTGCTGCTGAGCATCGTCTTGAGCTTTATCCCGGTCATTGGCTGGCTCATAAGACTGGTGCTTCTCCTGCCGTCCCTCTCCGTGCAGGCCCGGCGTCTGCACGACATGAACCGCTCCGCCTGGTGGCTGCTGTTGCTGGTTCCACCCATAACCATCATCGGAGGGATCATCCTGCTGGTTATGTCGGCTTTCCCCGGAACCCCGGGGCCGAACCGCTATGGCCCCGACCCTCAGCAGACGGGCATGGGCGGATACGACCCAGAGCCTTACGGCCAGCCCTATGCGCCGCCTCCTCCACTGGTGGGTGGTTATGGAGAGCCTCCCTACGACGCGGGCCCGGCCGACATTCAGCCCGATGCCGAGGGGGAAAGTAGACAGTACTGCACCCAGTGCGGCGCTCCGTTGCAGGAAGGAGTCAGCTTCTGCAGCGAATGCGGGACGCGCGTCTGATACGCTTGCCGTATAAACCGCTGCGTCCATTTCTTCCGCAGCGAGGGCAGGGGAATGAACCCTATCCAGGCGGTCATATCCGGCTTTCGCAACTACCTCAACACCGAGGGCAGGGCCTCCCGCTCGGAGTACTGGTGGTTCTATGGCTTCTTCGTGGCGGTGCTGCTCGGACTGTTTGTGGCCAGCGTGGCCTGGAATGCGGCCCTCTTCCCGCTGTGGGGCGTCTACATCGTGGCGATGCTCCCTGCCCTGTGGTCGGTAACGGTGCGGAGGCTGCACGACCTTGGCCGCCCGGGGACCTGGGCAGTGCTGGGATTCCTTCCGTTCGCGGGAGTGAGGCTGACGCGACTGCTGGTGCAGCCGGGCACACCGGGACCGAACGATTACGGCCCGGACCCGCTGCGGCCCACACAGGAACGCCGCTGCCCCAGCTGCGGCTGGCTGTGGTGGCCCGACGCCGACTTCTGCGCCGACTGCGGAGCGCCGGCGTAGCCGACGGAATCCACCCAGCCACGCTGCGATTTCCCAACCCGGGTAGCAAGCCTCTATAATCACAACCGAAAAATCCATCCCCAAGAAGAGGTACCGCCTTGAAAGTCGATCCCAATACCTTCGAGAATTTCTACCGCGTCCTGACCGGCGTGGTGGTGCCGCGCCCCATCGCCTTCGTCTCCACCCGGTCCACTGACGGCCAGTACAACCTCGCGCCCTACTCCTTCTTCAACGCCGTCTGCCCCGACCCGCCCACCGTGGTCTTCGGCTCCGCGCGCCGCGTTGACTACAAGGGCAAGGACACCCTCCGCAACGTGGAAGAGACCGGCGAATTCGTGGTCAACATCGTGGTTGACGACATTGCCGCGGCAATGAACAGCACCTCCGCCGAATTCCCCGAAGACGTGGACGAATTCGAAATTGCCGGCCTGACGCCTGTGGCCTCCGAAATAGTGAAGGCCCCGCGAGTGGCAGAGTCTCCGGTGAACATGGAATGCCGTCTGAACCAGGTGATCAACCTGGGCGACGAACAGACCGGCCACGGCCTGGTCATCGGCACCATCGTCATGATGCACGTCCGCGACGACATCATCGACGGCCACCGCATCAACCACCACCTGATGAAGCCCACGGGCCGCCTGGCCGGCAGCATGTACTGCCACACCGCCGACACATTCGACCTGGTGCGCCCGGTGTACGACCCCGCGCAGTCGATGGCGGCCAACCGCTAGGCTATCTAGCAACCTATCCACGAGAGCAAAGCGGCGTATCGCCCGCGTTTCGCTCCCGTTCCGTTTAATGAAAGAAGGGCAGGTCTGAGACCTGCCCTTCGCTTGCTTGCCGGTTGCCCGCTCTTTGCAGAGAGGCCGTGCTTCCCTAGACCAACACCGGAGCGTCGTTCTTCTGGTAGACCTGGAAGCGATGGCGGGTGGTGTCGGCGATGACGACACGGCCGCTGTCGTCCACCTTCACCGCCACCGGGGCCCAGAGGACCTTCTCGGGGGTGAAGTCGCGGACGCCGTTGCGCTGGCGGATCATGTCCGGGTTGGACTCGATCTTCTGCTCGCCCAGCTTGGACAGTGCGGCGTCGCCGGTGAACTCGGTGATGAACCGGCCCTCGGGGGTCAGCACCTGCACCCGGTTGTTCAGCCAGTCGGCCACGTAGACGTCGCCGTCCTTGTCCACGGCCACGCCGGTCGGGCGGTTGAAGAGGCCCACCGGTTGGCTTACCAGGCGGATGCCGCCATGCTCACGGGCGATGGAAGCGTCGCCGCCGGTGCCCGGCTGCCCGAAGCTGGCCAGCCACTGGCCGTCGTTGGTGAAGGACTGGACGCGGTCGTTCCGCCAGTCGGCGATGAAAATGTTGCCTTCCTTGTCCAGGCCGATGCCCCAGGGAGTGTTGAACTCGCCAGGTCCGGAGCCGGCGCTGCCGAACTGGGAGATGTACTTGCCGTCAAGGGTGAACTTCTGCAACCGGTTGTTGCGGCTGTCGACCACGATCAGCACGTCGTCGTGGATAGCCAGGCCCGCGGGGCGGTCCAGCTCTCCGTCGCCGGAGCCATGGGTGCCCCAGTGGCTGACGTAGTTGCCATCCTTGTCGAACACCGTGATGCGGTGCAGATATTCGTCGGACACGTACACGTTGGTGTCCTTGTCCAAGGCGATGGACATGGGCCAGATGAACTGCCCGGCGCCCTCGCCATAGCCGCCGAACTCCGTCACGTAGTGCTCGGTGCCGTCTTCATCCAGCACGAACAGGTTGATGCGGGTTCCATCGGCACGGGACTCGTAGGAACGGTTCACGACGTAGATAGAGTTGTCGGGACCGAAAGCGAAATCCATGGGATTCCGGAACCCGGTGCCCTGGAACTCGGACCGACCGGCGACCCACTTGTAGGTGAACGTCCGGTCATTGATGCCGAGAAATACACTTGCCACGGTTTGCCTCCTTGTTGTTTCAGATGCGGGGCGTCAACCCCGCGGCGGACAGCAAATACCCGGTGCTCTAGATGTCGGTGGCAACGCGGGTTATCACCTGCTGCGCGAGGGAGCTGATGGCGTTGACCAGCCATTCCATCAGGGAGGCGATAACGCCCCTGACGGCGTCCACAGCGCCGGTCACCACTGACCTGATGGCGGACACCACAGCCTTGATAATGCCCACTACGAACTGGATGATGCCGCCGCCTTCTTCGGCCTGGGTATCGTTGATTTCTTCTGCCATATTCGGAACTCTCTTTTTTATCCGGCCGGAACGCAGACGCACATACTGCGTCCCGGCGCATCTACCGTTAATCCGTCAGGGCCCGCGGGCCCAATCGACGGCCTAGATGAAGTCGTGCTTCTCCCAGGCGCTGCCGATGATGGGCTTGGAGTCGACGCCCATCCAGTTCTCCAGAAGGGTGGCGTAGGTGGAGCGGAAGTCGTTGTTGTGCAGCAGGTTGCCGCCGTCTTCCAGGTCACCGGGCTCCAGGGACGGGTACTCGCCGTACAGGCCGCCCTTGACGTTCTCGCCGATGACGAAGGCCACGCCGCCGGTGCCGTGGTCGGTGCCGGAGCCGTTGTCCATGGCGCGGCGGCCGAACTCGGAGTAGAGCAGCGTTACGACGTTGTCGCCGATGTCGTGGTGACGCATGTCGGCCATGAAGCAGTCAACGTTCTTCGCCACGTCGTTCAGCAGGTTGGACTGACCGACTGCCTGGTTGGCGTGGGTGTCGAAGATGTTGTAGGGGGCCGTGGTGAAGAACACGCGGGTGCCCAGGTTGGCGTTGTGCACCTGGACCATGTCGCGCATATACCCGCCGATGTTGCCCAGCAGGTACTCTTCCTCGCCGCGGTACATACTGGGCGCGGTGCCCAGGATGTCGGCGCCCATCATGGCTTCTACACCGGTGCTGCGGATGAAGTCTTCCACCGCGCCGCGTCCGATGGCCGGGCCGTACATCCGTCCGAAGAGGTCCAGCGCCTCGTTACGCTGTTCCTCGCGCTCCAGCTCGGTCAGCAGGCCGTAGCTGCTCAGGTCGCCGACGGAGGCGACGGGAACGCCTTCCATGGCCAGCGCACGGGGAAGGCCGCGACCGAAGTTCACGCCGGTCAGCACGTTTTCCTTGTTGGGGTCGAGTTCCTTCACCAAGCGGCCCAGCCAGCCTTCCACGCCCAGCTCAACGGGCTCACAGGTGGCCCAGATGTCCATGGAGCGGAAGTGCGAGAGGCTGCCGTTGGGGTAGCCGATGCCCTGGATGATGGCCAGCTTGCCCTCGTCCCAGTACTTCTTGAGAGGAGCCATGGACGGGTGCAGGCCCAGGGTGTCGGTCAGGGGGACGATCATCTCTTCGGGGATGCCCAGGGTCGGGCGGTAGTCCCGGTAGCGCGGGTTGCTGTAGGGGATCACCGTGTTCATCCCGTCGTTACCGCCGGAGAGGGAGACTACAGCCAGGACCGGATCCTTGCTGGTGGATACCATCGCTAATCCTCCGTTTTGATTGTCTGTTTTGTTGGATTTGGCGGGCTGGGGGAGTGAATCGGTTTTCTCGCGATTCGCTCCCCATCCCTGCTTCGGCGGCCTAGCCGAACTGGAACTCCGAGGTGGTGGCGATCATCTGGAAGGTCTCGCCAACACGACGGGCGAAGTCGGTCTTTTCGCCTTCGGATCCGTGCCTGAGCTCGCCACCCTGGGCAACGTGACCAACCAGCTCGGTGCGGGTCTCGTCGGAAATGGTCAGCGGACCGACCAGGTCCAGGCAGCCGTCAACCAACTGCTCGGCGGTCAGGCTCTCGCCCTGGTCCATCAGGCGGTTGACCATCGACTGCACTCCGGGCAGGCTGGTGTCCCCGAGGATCTTCGAGGCGAAGTTGATGCGGTCGATCAGCGAGCCGCTGTTGATCCACTCGCGGCCCATGTGCCAGCCCTCGACCGTCGGCGGGTTCAGCAGGTCCATGCCCATGTACTTCGGCTCCATGGCGACGAAGAACAGGCCGGGCTTGGGCTCGGTGTGGTCCTGCGCCATCCGCATGGTGCCGATGACCACGTCGGCCGGGCTCTTCACCTTCGCGTAGCGGACCGCTTCGTCCTTGAAGAAGTCGCTGGTGAACAGCACCCGCAGCATCGCCTTGATCTCGTAGCCGGAGTCGAAGTAGGCCTGCTCAAGCTGCTTGATGGCATCGATGTCGCGGGGCTCGGCCAGGCGCCAGGCCGGGACCGGGGGCTCGTCGGCGACGAAGAAGTCATACAGCTTGCGGGCCACGAACCGGGCGGCGCCGGGCTGCTTGCAAATGATGTCAACGACATCGTCGCCGTTCCAGTTGCCGGTCTCGCCCAGGAAGGTCTTTTCGCTGTAGTCGTGGTCCGCAGGGTCGAAGCGGAACTCGAAGGGGGTGCGGCCGTAGGGGAACACCGGAATCGTCGGGGCCAGGTTCCAGCCGGTGAAGGCGCGGGCGCAGGCCTTTACGTCATCCTCGGTGTAGTTGAACTCGTTGTCCATGCCGACGCCCAGCGAGAACAGCTCCAGCAACTCACGGCCGTAGTTCTCGTTGACCGCCGTCTTGTGGCTCTCGATGTTGTCCAGGTAGTACAGCATCGCCGGGTCGGTGGACAGCCAGAGCAGCAGCTCCTTGAAGTTGCCCATGCCCCTGTCGCGGAAGGTGTCGTACTGCATGGAGGTGGTGCGGGCGTTGTCCACCTTGTTGTCGCCAGCGCAGAGGATGGTGTGCCAGAACAACGCCATCTTCTCCTTGAGCTGGTGCTTGTTGTTGATCATCCGGTAGACGATCTCGGTCTGTCCCGTCTCGATAGCCGCCTTATCGAAATACGACGGATACGCGCGGTACATCAGGTCCTCTTCGATGCCAGGATCATCGGTGGGGTTGAGCAGTTCATCGACAACACTGTCGTAGCCCTGCCTCGCCCGGGCTTCAATCTCGTCGCGGCTGGCGCCAAAGCCTGCCCGCCGCAGCAAGTGGGCCATCAGTGCGATTTCTTCCTGGGATACTGCGTTCTGCGTCATCCATTCCTCCTTTTTCGACTTCGTTCGAGTCTTTTCCTTTCGCGGTTCTTTCCCTATCTACTGTTCTCTGTACGCTGGTTCTTCCCTCCGGATTTCCCTTCGGTATGCGAACAGCGGGCAAGCGAAGACGCAGGGACGCTTGCCCTTTTCTGACCTATCCATTTAAGCCGCCGGGCCAAGTGATGTCAATACTGATTCAAGAATAATAATGAACAGCGGATAGCATTACGAAAAGCGATTATCACGCCCGTATTCCGCCTGTGGGCCACCCTCGCCCCGACACGAGGCGAGGGCCAGCCACGCCTAGATCTGGCGCAGGCGGGGGTCCAGCTTGTCCCGGAGCCAGTCGCCGAACAGGTTCACCGCCAGCACTGTCAGCGCCATGGCGATGCCCGGGAACAGGGCCGTCCACCATGCCGTCTGCAACAGGCCGCGTCCCTCGGCGATCATCAACCCCCACGCCGGCTGGGGCGGAGGCACGCCCACGCCCAGGAAGCTGAGCGAGCCTTCGAGCAGGATCACGTAGCCCACCTGCAGTGTCGAAATCACCAGCAGCGAGGGCACGATGTTGGGCAGGATGTGCTTGATGCTGATGCGCAGGCCGGAACTGCCCGCCACCACCGACCGGGCAACGAAGTCCTGCTCCTTAAGCGCAAGTGCCTCTCCGCGCACCTGGCGGGCAAATCGGGGCCACAACAGCAATCCAATGATAATGATGATGTTCTGCAACGAAGGCTGGGAGATGGCAGCAACCACCACGGCGATGAGAATAAGTGGCATCGACAGAACGATGTCGGTCATCCGCATCAGCAGGGCATCGGCCAGCCCGCCCCGGAATCCGGCGATCAATCCGATGGTGGTGCCGATGCTCCCCGCCACCAGGATCGCAACTACGGAGACTATCAAGGAGGGCCGGGTTCCGTGAATCACGCGGCTCAGGACATCGCGGCCCTGCAGATCTGTACCCAGAATGTAGGTCCAGGTTCCGCCGGGCCGCAGAAACTCCAACTCAACGCCCGGAGCCAACGCGCCGCCTCCGGCCACCCGGGCCTTGCCATCCTCGATGTCCTCCTGGGCCTCGACCATGCTGATCTGGGTCACGAAGTCGGCGGCCCGCCCCTCCACAACCGTGCGGGTCTCTGCCACGCTCTGACCGATCCAGACCGGGGGGGTCAGGCTGTCGGTCAGCTCTCCGCGGGTCGGGGTATGAGGCGCAATGAAATTGGCGAAGATGGCAGTAACCAGGAGCAATATCAGGATGGCCGTCGGTAGCAGCGGCAACTGACGAAGGCCGCGATAGGTGAAGCCAATCCAGTCTCCCGGTCTACGTTGAGGCGGTTCTAGTACTACAACGGCCACGGCTCACTCCTTGCCGGTCAGGTCAGCCTGATTCGCGGGTCAAGATAACCGTAGAAAATATCCATCTGCAGGTAGGCCAGCCGGTCGGGTCAGCCCGATTCGCGGGTCGAGATATCCCGGTTCAAGATATCCCGGGTCGAGATATTCATAAAGAATACCCACCTGCAGGTTGGCCAGCCGGTCAGGTCAGTCTGATTCGCGGGTCGAGATATCCATAGAGAATATCCACCAGCAGGTTGGCCAGAATGTAAATGGCGCTGAACACCACCACCCCGCCCTGTATCAACGGGTAGTCTCTGGTCCGGACTCCGTCGAGGATAAGGCTGCCTAGCCCGGGCCAGGCGAAGACCGTTTCCGTTACCACGGCTGCGCCCAGGAACAGGGTGAACAGCACCACCGAGAATGTGATCACGGGAATGAGGGAGTTCTTCAGCGCGTGCTTCCAGATGACCTTGGTCTCGCTCAAACCCTTGATTCGCGCCAGCTTGATGTACTCGGCATTCAGCACGTCCAGCATGCTGGAGCGGGTCAGGCGCATTATGGCGGCAGTGGTCAGGTATCCCATGGACAAGGCTGGCAGGATGATGCTTTCAGGGCTTTCCTTACCGCCGGGGGGCAGCACGCCCAGAACCACGGCGAAGATGAGGATGAGCAACACCCCCAGCCAGAAGGAGGGCATGGACTGGCCCAGCACGGCGAACAGCCGGGCTATGCCGTCCCACCGCGTCCCGCGATTCACCGCCGCATAGATGCCGATGGGCAGGCCGATAATAATGCTGATGGCCATGGCGGCGAAGCCCAACTGCAGGGTGTTGGGCAGCCGCTGCCAGATCAGCTCCCGCACCGGCTGGCGGCTGATTACTGATTCCCCCAAGTCAAAAACGAACATATCCCGGACGTAGGTCGCCCACTGCACCGCCAGCGGCCTGTCCAGGCCCAGGTCTTTGCGGATGGCCTCCATCTGCTCTTCGCTGGCGCTGATGTCCGCCAGCAGCTGCACCGGATCACCGGATAGCCGGGAAAGCATGAAGACGATGGTCATTACGACCAGCAGACTGATGACTGCCTGAAGGAACCGTAGCGCGATGTAACGTGTCATGGCGCCGCCCTTCTTCCCTTTTGCCTATGGGTGCGTAGAACTTACCCTTGGGTGCGCAGAAAATGAGGAGGGCGCAGGATTCCTCCGTGCGCCCTCCATGCCAGGGTCGCTGTTATTCAGCCAGGGTCACCGGCTGTCCCGGTGGCGCCCAGTTCAGGTTGACGTATGCCGTGTTGTGGATGAAGCCGTTGCCCGGTGCCGTGGCCCAGGTCTTGACCGCCTCGCCGACTCCGAAGATGCCAAATACCTCTGCAATTTCGATGCGCGGCAACTGTGAGTACATGTGCCTGCCCATTTCTTGCGACAAGATCACTCGCTTGTCGAAGTCGGCCTCAGAGCCCAACTGGTCGAGGTAGTCGCTGAACGTCCGGTCCTCATAGGCCAGCATCACCGCACCGTCAATGTGGGAGTTCAGCCGCAGCAACTGCCAGGGCTCCCGTCCCACGAAGGGCATGGCGTAGGGAACGGCCACACCGGGGTACGTCCGCTCGCGGAAGTCGGTGGCGAACACCGCCCGGTCCAGGGGCCGTCGGGTGATGGTGCAGCCCAGGTTGGCCTCCCACTGCGTTGCCACAGCCTCACCCACCGCGGGCAGGAAGGCTCGACCAGGCCACGGCACCAGGTTGATGGTGAACTCCCAGCAACCGTCGTGCCCGGCTTCCGCCATCAGCCGCTTTGCCTCATCGGGGTCATACCCGATTGGCGCGAACTCGTCCAGCGTCCACGGCTCGCCCGAGAAATAGAAGGGCAGGGAAACATTGGCTTGGCCCAGGCCGCCGAGGGCCACGTCAACTACGGTCTCCTTGTCTATGGCAAGGGCCAGTGCCCTGCGTACCTTGTAGGCTCGCTCCTTGTCCGGCTGAGCCCAGGGCACCGACGGGTCGTAGGTCCCCTTGGTTTCCCACTGACCACCCAGGGTGATGCCCACCGTGGCGAAGCCCGGCACCGACTTGATTTCCACACCGCCGGCCTTCAGCTCGTTTGCGAAGTCGACGCCGATTCCAATGATGTCCACCGTGCCGGCCCTGAGTTGGGCCACCCGGGTGGAATTCTCCACGGTCTTGAGGAAGCTCATGTTGGCAAAAGCAGGCGTCAGCTTCCAGTGCCCTGGCACCGCCTCGAAGTCCATCCGGACGCCGCGGTCATGATTGACGAGCTTGTAGGGTCCGGACGCTATCGGTTCCACGTCGGCGACATCGTCACCAACTCGCTCGCTGTAGTCCCTCGGGTAAATGTATTGGACTCCGGGAATCCCCGAATTCAGGTCGCCACCGAAGAGGATCTCCGGTTCATTGAAGTTGACAATGATGGTCTTCGGGTCGGGAGTCTCATACCCTCCGATCTTGCGGAACACGCCGGCGCGGGCATTCGCGCTGTCTTCAGCGGCGTATCGCTCGAAGGAGAATTGCACGTCCGTGGATACCACCGGACCCTCGTCGTTATGCCACTGCGGGCCCTCACGCAGCCGGAACTCCCACACAAGGCCGCCGTCCCGGACCTCCCACGATTCTGCCAGCTCCCCGATATTGTCCCCGGTGTTGGGGTCTCGGGTTAGCAGGTTTTCCATGATGGAATGGAAAGCTGTGTCCTCCGCGCCTGCCGATGCGCCTGGCAGCCAGCGTTCGTTGCCGAAGGTGGCCATCGCCACCCGCAACTCGCCGGTGGGTGTGTGCGTCGCGGCCGACGGGGCAGCGGGAGCCGCCGTCGCCTGGGGTACGGCCGTCGCCGCCGACGCCGCAGTAGCAGCGGGCGCTGTCGTCGCCGCGGGCGCTGTTGTGGCCGCGGGTGCTGTCGTCGCGGCTGGCTCTGTGGTGGCTGCGGGGGCGGCATCGTCGTCCCCGCCACAGGCAGCTACGAGGGCCAACGCCAATGCAAGAATTAGCGGGACTATCACCCTGACGTTTGTGAACCTCACTGCTGGACCTCCACTCTCGGATTATCCACAGGCCATTTCGGATTACGTTGTATTTACGAATTTCGCAGTTAGCTGCGCTAGTATGCCACTGAAACAGTGCTATTCTCTATTTATTTTTCGACCTGTTAGTACAAAAACTCCTATCTGCTCGCAAGTTGGACGGGATAGTAGCATCGGGTATTTGGACTGTCAACGTCCATGCCATCCAGAGTCAACGCCAATTCCGGCCAGATATGACAAAAGGCAGGCTTCGCACCTGCCTTTTGCAATCAAATCCGGCCAGGTTTCCGGGGCTATATCAGGACGCCATCCCGCTAAGTGCGTCCAACCTCCGGTGCCGGCTGTCCCTAGCTCGCCGTGCGCGGTGGCTGCGTCTACCGGTCCGGCCGCACCGACTGCGCCCCCAGCTGCGGCCACGCCGCCGGCGCTCCGGCCCGCTCAATGCGCTCTTCCAGCGGCAGCGACTCGTCCCAATAGTGGCCGATGAACCGCTGCCCCGTGACGCCGTCGGAAGCGTCCGACGCCAGCCATACCACCGGCGCTCGCATCACGTCCGGCTGAATCATGCGCTCGCGGCTGTGCACCGCGTCGTCGGGAATCAGGTTCGTGTTCGACATCCCGCCCGGCACCAGCACGTTCACCGTCACGCCAGTGCCCTCCAGCTCCCGCGACGCCATGGCGATGAACGCCTCGTGGGCCGCTTTCGACGGACCGTAGGGCGTCCCCCCGGGGTTGTACATCGTGTTCATGCTGGTGGTCACGCCGATGATGCGTCCCCACCCTTGCGCCAGGAAGTGCGGCACCACCGCCCGCGTCATGTAGAACGGCCCGCCGGCGTTCACCGCCATCACCCGTTCCCACTCGGCGGCCGACACCTCCCAGAAGTTGTTGCGGGTCTCGCCGCCCATCAGCATATTCCGTGGCGCGATGCCGGCGTTGTTGACCAGGATGTGCAGCCCGCCCATCTCGGCGATGGTGCGTTCCACCGCCTCCCCGGCCTCCTGCACCGACGTCACGTCCACCACCTGCGTCATCACGCAGTCGTCGCCGCCAATCTCCCGCATGTCGTTCGACGACTGCCCCAGCCACTCGGGGTTGACGTCCATCATCGAGACACGAGCCCCGGCCCTTACCAGCGCCTCGGTCATCGTCCGCCCCAGCCCCATCGGGCTGGCCGCGCCGGTGACAATCGCCACCTTGCCGTCAAGCGTCCGCTGCTGCATCGTTCGCTCCTACTGCGCCGTCGCGCCGCCGTCGATGACCAGCTCCGCCCCCGTCACGAACGACGACTCGTCCGAGGCCAGGTACAGCACCCCGTAGGCCACCTCGATCGGATGCGCCGTCCGGCCCAGCGGACTGCGCTCGTCCGCCTCGCGCTGCAGGTCCGGATTGTTCAGCCGGTCGCCGGCCATCGGCGTGTCGATGGGGCCCGGATGCACAGAGTTCACCCGAATGTTCTCGCTGGCGTACTGGATGGCCGCCGACTTGGTGAAGATGCGGACCGCGCCCTTAGACGCGTTGTACACCGGCTGGATGTAGCTCTGCCCCACCATGCCCGACATCGACGATATGTTGATGATGGAGCCGCCGCCCGCCTTCCGCATCTCGGGAATGGCCGACTTCGTGCCGAGGAACACCCCCTTGGCGTTCACGTCCATCACCCGGTCCCACTCGGCGACGGTGGTGTCCTCCAGAACGCCCCGGGCCACCACGCCGGCGTTGTTGACCACGATGTCCAGCTTGCCGAACCGCGACACCGCCGTCTCGACCGCCGCCGCCCACGAGTCCTCGCTCGTCACGTCCAGCCGCACGAACACGCACTCACCGCCGGCCTCCGTGACTTCCGCCTCAACCCGGCGTCCGTCGTCCTCGAGCACATCGCCGATGACCACCTTGGCCCCCTCCCGGGCGAACAGGCGCGCTTCCTCGGCGCCCATGCCGCGAGCGCCGCCGCTGATGATTGCTACCTTACCTTCAAGCCGCATATCGACCCTCCGTTCCGTATCTGGCGTCCGCCATTATAAGCCAAATCCCCCGCCAGCACTGACACTTGCCCGTTGACTGATTGACATAATCGAGATTAAGTTTTGTGTGTCCCGCATCTCCCTTCAAGGCAGCTCTGAATTTTGCTTGAACCGCAGTCACAGACCGAAGAACCGAATGTCGTTGGCTGGGAACCTATACTTCCGGGCCTGATATCAGAAGAAAGTTCCCTCTATGGCGCTCCTCTACCGATCGATAGCGAACGACTCTGTCAATGCAAGCCCAGCCACCTGAACTGCATGACCGCCAAGGAGTGGATAAAGAGCCAGCTCGGCGTGTGGCAGTTCAATTACGAACGCCGCGACGTGCGCGACAAAAAGGCCCACCCGGCCACTTTCCCAATCTCCCTCGCCCGCCGCGTCATCGACCTCTTCACTCACGAGGGCGAGCTGGTGCTGGACCCATTCGTCGGCAGCGGCACCACCCTCGTCGCGGCCCAGGACGCCAACCGCAACTCCGTCGGCTTCGACCTGCAGGAATCCTACGTCCGGCTCGCCGCGGAAAGGCTCAACGACCACGGCGAAACCGCGCAGGTGGCCGTGCAGGACGATGCCCGTTCCATACCCCTCTACCTTGCGCCGGACTCAGTAGCCCTGATCCTGACGTCTCCCCCCTACGCCAACCTTCTCAACCGCAAGCGCAAGAACAAGTCCCGCCGCGACAGGAAAAACGGTCAACTAGACGAGGTCGAGCAGTACTCCCAGGACGCGCGGGACCTCGGCACTATGCCCCTGGAGGAGTACTCGAAATCGCTCGCCGAAATCTACGCCGGTCTGCTGCCGTTGCTGCGTCCGGGCGGCCACTGCGTGGTCAATGTCCCCGATATGTGGTGGGAGAACGAGCGCATTACCATCCACCTTTCGGTGATCGAAGCACTGCGCAGCGTGGGCTACGAGTTTCGCAACACCATCATCTGGGACAGAACCAACATTGTGAACCGGGTCGGCATCTTCGGTTGGCCCAGCAACTACATCACCATGGGCACAACCTTCGAGTACATCCTCGACTTCCGCCGCAGGCCGGACGCTAAGTAAACCGGTTAAAGGTCTACCTGCCTGTTATTCAGGCCATTCTCGTGGGAACGCAGGCCTCACCCGCCTTCTTCCCCTCCCAGCCTGCGGACCTCTTCTTCCAAAGCACGCACCCTGGCCTCAGCCTGGACAGCCCTTGCCTCCTGGTCCTCGTAGGTGAGGATGGGCCGCTGCGTGGACGGGTCCACCCAGACCAGCCGTCCGTGGTCCCACCGTAGGATGATGTTTAGCACCGGACTGTACCCCTGCAGGATATCCGGCTCCACTTCTTCTATGAGCGCCGGACGATAGGAATCGCCTTCCAGGATGTCTCCGGCCAGTCGTGTCCCGTGGTGCTCACCCGTCTCATCGAACCGCCAGTACTCCGGGATGCCCAGGGCGGCATAGTCTTCCCGCTTGATGCCGGTATCCACCTCAGCAGTGCTCACCGAGGCCACTTCCATGACAAAATCCGGCGGCTTGCCCTGCTCGGAGACGATGTAGCCGTTGCTGTCCCGGTAATCCTCGGGGTTCACGTCGAAGGCAATAAGCAGGTCGGGTCTCCTAGCTCGAGCCCTGTTCTCATCGGGAGACGCGACTATCCACCGGTCGTATTCCACTAGGGTTGTCTCCGGGTTCCCGAAGCGGATCGCAAGGTACCGGTGGCTGGCATATTTGTAGACATGGTCGTAGGCGGTCATCTCGTCCAGTTCTCGCGGCGGCGGGTCAGGCAGCCTGAACCTCTCCGCCTTCTTGATGGTCTTCTCCGTGGCCATCTCGCACCTTGTCCTTCGCGCTTCGTGTGAGGTCGCCCGTGTGGCTCGGCTATCGTAATATTGGGACGATATTATGAGTCAGGGTTGGGCAGGGTCAACGGCGATTATTGTCTCTTTAGTAGGGCTGTAATTGTTGAGACCTGCAGTTTGCTGAAAGCAAGCAATAGTGCCAAAAAGATGGTCGGGGCGGGCAGATTTGAACTGCCGACCTCCTGGTCCCAAACCAGGCGCCCTGCCGCTGGGCCACGCCCCGGAACAATCCTGAGAGGAGGGTGAGAAGGGTTTGCGGTGGTACCCCCGGAGAGGATCGAACTCTCGTCTCCGGCTCCGGAGGCCGGCACTCTATCCGCTGAGCTACAGGGGCACTCTACTGTAAATCATATCACGGCCTTTCTCCGCCCAACAACAGCCCGCCGGGCCGCGACTGCACCCGCAATCTCCCTCCTTCGGCCCCGCTTCCTCTATGCCTCCGTGCCCCAGGCCAGTGACATTTCCTCGTTGTCCTGAAGGGCAAACGATCGTACAATTGTTCTGAGGAAACCTGCAGACCGGTGGCCTGCGTTGGCTCGTCGCAGGGCGTGTCTCAAATCAAGGCCCCCAAATCAAGACCCCCAAACAGGGCGCCTTTGATACAGAGTGTTACAGAATGTTACGAAATGTTACACGCCTACGCGAGAGCCCTCGCCTGAGGAGTGCGAAGCCCCGACTCGTATCCCTTCAAAGGCATGACACTTTGGCCCATTCATCCCCTCAAGGAGAGGGCTCGGGTGGGGGTGAATCTCCAACCGACGAAATCTGTTCGGGACGCATGCAGTAATCCCTTGCTTGATTAACCAGATCGACCGGCGCTCAACCCCTGCCCGGAGATGCGCAATTCTGGACATACGTCGGGGCCGGGGCTAGACTTACAGCGGCCCTCCTGAGAGCCGCAATCCGTACCCATACCCGCGTAACCGCACCGCCAGAGGTCCCGCCATGCCCGTCTTTTCCGCTGAATATCTCGAGAAGGTGGCCTACCACATCTACCGCGCCAAGGGCACGCCCGATGCCGAGGCCGAAACGGTGGCCACCCACCTGGTCAAGGCCAACCTTTGCGGCCACGACTCCCACGGTGTCATTCAGATTCCCACCTACGCCGACCGCATCGACGTCGGCCACATCGTCCCCGGCGCGCCCTTCGTCATCGAGCGCGAGGCACCCTGCACCGCCGTCATCAACGGCAACTGGGGCTTCGGATTCGTGGTCACCGAGCGGGCCATGCGCATGGCCATCGACAAGGCCCGCACCAACGGAGTCGCCGCCATCACCGTCCACAGCCAGAGCCACATCGGCCGGCTGGGCGACTACCCGACCATGGCCGCCGCCGAGGGCATGATCGGCATGATTACCGCCGACTCCGGCGCGGCCCCCAAGCACGTCGCCCCCTTCGGCGGCCGTGCCCGCAAGCTGGGCACCAACCCCATCTGCATCGGAATGCCCAGCGATCTCGACGGCCCGGTGCTGATGGACATGGCCTCCAGCACCGTCGCGCTCGGCAAGAT
Source organism: Dehalococcoidia bacterium (assembly GCA_963667415.1). Classification (GTDB taxonomy): domain Bacteria; phylum Chloroflexota; class Dehalococcoidia; order Lucifugimonadales; family UBA3495; genus VXOI01. The sequence goes on from OY763410.1 coordinate 4,061,455, forward strand.
CGCCCTCGCCCGCAACCGCCGCGAGTCCATCCCGCAAGGCTGGATAGTTGACCGCGACGGGAACCAGACTACCGACCCCAACGACTACTTCTCCGGCGGCGCGATCCTGCCCGTCGGCGTCGACCAGGGCCACAAGGGCTACGCCCTGTCCTTCATGGTGGAGGTCTTCTCCGGCCTGCTCACCGGTCTCGGCTTCGGCATCGACCCGGAGGGCCGACACAACGACGGCTGCTTCATCGCCGCCTTCAACCTCGAGCACTTCCGCCCGCTGGACGAGTTCAAGAAGGATATGGGCGAGTTCGTCGAGTTCATCAAGGACTCGCCCCCCGCCGCCGGCTTCACCGAGGTTCTCTACCCCGGCGAGATCGAGCACCGCACCGAGCAGCGCCGCCGCAGCGAGGGCATCTTCGTCGAGGACGATACCTGGGAGCAGATCAGCGGCCTGATGAAGACCCTCGAAGTCGAAAACCTAGTCGGCAACCCGTAGGTCCCCCTCTCCCTGGGAGAGGGTGAGGGCGTCCCGATCGCCATTGACGAAAGACCCGTCGGTCATAACCGCCATCGACACGGAGGGCAACGTGAGTTCTCAAAGCAACTTCGGTGAAAAGGTAAAGGAAGCCTACCTCGAGTCCGCCGAGTTCTTCGCCAAGCTCGTCGACGGCGTGGACATTGACGACTGGGAGAACCACGCCCTCGGCCAGTGGACCCTCCGCGACCTGGCCGGCCACACCTACCGCTCCATCAACACCGTCGTCGGCTACTCCGAGAAAGCTGCTCCGCAGGTTGACGTCGAGTCCACCACCCAGTGGATCGTCAACGTGCGCCAGAACATGGACCCCGACCGCGTCGCCGAGATGGGCCGGTCCGCCGGCTTGGAAATCATGGACAACCCGCAGATGATGGTGCGGGGCTTCCTCAACATGGCCAAGGAGAGGGTCAACGAGCTGGACGACGACTTCATCCTCGCCACCCCCCAGGGCGGAATGCGTCTCGTCGACTACCTCCAGCTCCGCACCATGGAGCTTGTCATCCACGGCAGCGACTTCGCCCGCGCCCTCGGCGTCGAGGCAACGCCCCCCGCCAGCGGAACGCAGATAGCCCTGCAGGTGCTCACCGGCGTCGCCGTCGCCGAAGGCCGCGGCCCCGACCTCGCCAACGCCCTCACCGGCCGCACCGCCCTACCCATCGGCTACAACCTCCTCATCTGACATTGATATCGGTGCCCCGGTGTTATCGACCTCTGCTTCCGCTCGGCAACATTTGTGCGGGAACGCTCTTTCTGTTGCCATGATATGGTCGGCAACTTATATGTCCTACATCGGAATATCCCTCGATAGTCCATTTTCATTTGCGGTAAATCCGCTCCGGGTGGTAATCGTTTGGGTGGTATCTGCTGCCGTCCTCTTTGTTGTGGGTGTTTATCTGAGACGCACAATGTCGTCTTTCCATCCTGCAGCAATTCGTGTGGTCTGGGTAACCGTGTCTTCTGCGGCGTTGCTCACGGCACTGTATGCCGGATTGTATTTGGCCGTCGGACTCAGCAGAGGTCTGGATTCAGATTCCAATCTTGCGACGCTGGTGTACGAAGGGCTGTCCATAGCAAGTGCCACCACCAGTTCTCTGGCCTTTACTTTGGGGGCACTGGGGATGACAGGTCTGGGCTTGGCACAGTGGCGCGCCGGAAATCAGCTGCAGGTCGCGGGGACAGCAAACCTGGTAATGGGTCTGGCAACGCTGTTACTTTGGATAGAGATTGCCGCTCGGTTGGGCGGAATTAGCAACCACGAATCGTTTCTTGACCTTGCCAAACCGCTTTCATGGCTTCTGGGTTCTATTGTCTACTCGTGGTGGACAGTTACTGGCCTGCTGTTCCTCTTGGGTATCTGGAAGAGTTCAAGGCAAAACAGGATTTCCTTGCCTTGAGCCAGCAATATGCACCACTAACATTATTCGGTGAAGAATCCAAATGACTGCCTACCGCAACGCAGGAATCTTCCTGCTCCTCACCGACCTGGCGACCGCGATCTCAGTCCCCGCACGGCTGGCCGCCGACGCCGATGCCACTCCGCTGACGGACGTTCTCGCAGAATTTCAGAATTTTGCAGAAGCGGAAATAGCCCGGTTCGAGGCGACGGAAAAGCTGGCGGCCGTTGGCTCGGCCAGCTTCGCCTATGGATTGGGCGGCGTCGCAAGGCTGGTGGGCGGACTGACGTTGCTCGCCGCGGCCGTCCCCCTGTGGCGGGCGATGCGAACGTATCACCCAGCCTTCATGGTGGCAGCCGCCTTGTTCCTCGGGACTTCCGGAGTTGCCTCTGCGGTATCGGGAGCCGCTGCGTTGGCCCTGGCCGTAACCGCCCCGGAACCGCAGGTAAGCGTCGTATTGGTTACCGGGTGGGCGTCGTCCAGTGACGTTGCCAATGCCCTGAATTCCATGGTTTCCGCGACGGCCGCAGAGGAAGCCGTGTTCTACATCCGCTGGCTCACCGGCACGATAGGCTTCACCCTGGCCGGGCTGGGACTCGTCGCGCTGGCCCCGGTCCAGTGGCGCATGGGCGGCATCCTGCGGGTCATCGCCGTCATCGAGGCGGTGCTGGGAATCGCCATGCTCTTCATCTGGCTCGACGCCGCCACCGTCGTCCACCGCATCTCCGGCATCGCGTTCCTGCTCTGGCTGATAGTCGTCGGCCTCTGGCTGGTTGTCCCTCTCTTCAGGAAGCCGGAACCTTTACCGCGTTGAGAAGGCACCGTCTCGCTGCGGCCCTACCCGTCGCCCTTAGCCTGCCCCTGCAGCTTCTTCAGCAGCGGAATCTGCCGTATCTTCTGCGGCGTCAGGTCGTCCCAGTAGATGCCCGACGGCCTGGGCATCTCCCCGTCGCAGGCGATGGCCTCCTCCGGCGTCACCACGTAGTCGAGGAACACGTCATGCCGCGTGTACGGCAGCTCCTCGCCCAGCAACTGCATCGAATGCACCGTGCTCACCACCGGCGTCTCCGGTGCAACCACCCCGGCGGCGATGGCCAGCCCGTACTCCAGATCGGCGAACCCGCCGCCCTTGCCGACGCGCGTTCCCATCCGGTTCACCGCCACCGAGCCCGATATGACCAGGTCCACCGGCCTCATCTCCTCCACGTACACCGGCCGTCCCCACCGGAACGCCCCCGAGATGGTAGAGGCCTCCGCCGGCGACGCCCCCATCACCGACGGGTCAAGCTCCACGAAGCACTGCTCCTGCTTCAGCCTTGGCACCGCCATATACAGCGTCTTGCCCTGCTCCAGCGCCAGTTGCCGCAACGGTCGCTGCGCCTTGTCCGGGTTCCCCTTGATGACCCGCGCTTCCCGCCACGCCTGCAGCTCGCCGACCCGTTCCGCCGCTGCCTCGCAGCCCCGGAAGTGCGGTATCTTGTCGTGCAGCTTGCGGGTATGGGCCGCCTGCGCCTCCTCCATCGCCGACCATACCGCCTCGCGCACCTCGTCCTTGCTTCGCATGCCGATGCCTCTCCGCCGGGGCCTTCCCGTCCGGAAGCGCCCTCTTCGTCACTGGATTCAGGTGTCCAATGCCGGATTTTAGTGTCCAATGAATTCAGGTGTTGTGAGCAAGAGTTTCCTCCAACGCACGGGGCAAAGGCAAGGCCCGCCGCCCGCGTTTGCCCCTGCATCCCGTTATGCTAGACTAAGCCCGCCTCAGCCAATACAGGGCGGACGAGGGACTGCGAAATGGTGAGTACAGAGCAATACCGTGTCATCCGCGAGCGCAACGTCATGGTGCCGATGCGCGACGGCGTCCGACTCGCCACCGACATCTACCGCCCCGACACGCCCGGCCGCTTCCCGGCCCTGGTCACCCGCGGGCCCTACGGCAAGGACGGCTACGCCGACAACCAGGAACACTCCATCTGGTTCTTCCCCCAGCGCGGCTACGTCGTCGTCAGCCAGGACTGCCGCGCCCGCTTCGACTCCGAGGGCGACAACTACGACCCGCTCTTCCAGGAAGGCCAGGACGGCTACGACACCGTCGAGTGGGCCGCCCGCCAGCCGTGGTGCAACGGCCGCGTCGCCACCACCGGCCAGTCCTACCTCGGCGCTACCCAGTACACCCTCGCCGCAGGCCCGCGCCCGCCACACCTCGCCTGTATGGCCCCGGTGTCGGCCTCCGCCGACTTCCACCAGAGCTGGGTCTACCACACCGGCGGCGCAATGGAGTGGGGCTGGATGGTCCCCTACGCCATCCACAAGGGCCGCAACACCCTCGTCCGCGCCGGTCGTGAGGACCTGCTGGCCCAGATGGACGAGTACGTCCTTCCCCCCGACAACTTCGCCCAGCCGCTGACCGACGCCTGGTTCCGCCACCTGCCCCTGCGCGACTGGATTGACCGCCTGAAGGAGACCGCTCCCTACTTCCACGAGTATTTCGACGAGGAAAAGGACGGCCCCTACTGGTCCGGCATTAACCTGATGCGGCAGGCCCACAAAATCTCCCTGCCGATGTTCCACGTCAGCTCCTGGTACGACATCTTCCTCGAGGGCGCGCTGAACGGCTACCAGGCCCTGCGCGACCGCGCCGCCACCGCCGAGGCCCGCCGCAACCAGCGGCTGCTGGTCGGTCCCTGGGCCCACATCCGTCCCTACACCGCGCCCACCTCCGGCGAGACCGGCGACATCGACTTCGGCCCCGAGGCCCGCATCGAGCTGCACGAGCACCTGCTGCGCTGGTTCGACTATTGGCTCAAGGACATCGAGTCCGGCCTGCTGGACGAGCCACCCGTCAGCATCTTCGTCATGGGCGAGAACCGCTGGCGCGCCGAGCAGGACTGGCCGCTGGCCCGCACCCACTACGTCAAGTGGTACCTCCACTCCGGCGGCTCGGCCAACTCCCTCGACGGCGACGGCGCACTGTCCACTTCACCGCCCGCCGAGGAGCCCTACGACGTCTACACCTACGACCCGGCCGACCCGGTGCCCACCCGTGGCGGCAGTACACTCATCATCCCCCAGGGCGTCGCCGACCAGCGCGAGGTCGAGTCCCGCGACGACGTCCTCGTCTACACCTCCGACCCGCTGGAGCGTGACACGGAGCTGACCGGCCCCATCGCCGTCACCCTCTACGCCGCCAGCACCGCCGTCGACACCGACTTCACCGCCAAGCTGGTCGACGTGCGGCCCGACGGCTACGCCCACAACCTGCAGGACGGCATCGTCCGCGCCCGCTTCCGCACCTCGCCCGGGGAGTCGTCCCTCATCCGCCCGGGGCGCATCTACAAGTACGAAATCGACCTGTGGTCCACCAGCCACGTGCTGTTCGCCGGCCACCGGCTGCGGCTGGAAATCTCCAGCAGCAACTTCCCTCGCTTCGACCGCAACCCCAACACCGGCGCGCCCATCGGCGTCGACGCCACTCTGGAGACGGCCCTGCAGACAGTGGTGCACACGGCAGACTATCCGTCTCACGTCACTCTGCCGGTCATCCCGCGCTAGGTGCGCAAATCGACCCTATTCCAAGAAACCTGGAAACACGGAAGGAAACGATGAGCACATCCCAACAGGTCTTCTCCCCGGCCCAGCGTGAACTACTGGACGCAGTGCTGGACCGCATCATTCCGCCCCAGGACAACCGGCCCGGCGCCGGCTCCCTGGGCATCGGCGACTTCGTCGAATCCGTGGCAGCGGGAGAGCCGGGCCTCACGCGCATGTTCGTGCAAGGACTGGCTGCCATCGAGATTGCCGCTGCCGAGCAGGCCCCCAACGGGTATGCCGCGATGTCCAACGAACAGAAGGACGAAACGCTCCGATCCGTAGAGGCTTCTCACGCCGGTTTCTTCGAACAACTGGTCTTACAGGTGTATAATGGATACTACACTAACTTGACAGTGTTCGAATCAATCGGATATACTCTGCCTTCTGTTCCTGAATCGGGAGCCAAACTTGACCTTTTGGACGAGAACTTGTTAGAGGCGCAGCGTCAGCGTCCCCCCTTCTGGACCAAGGTCTAGTCGGCCTCGAGTGGGCGCGCAACCGGTGTTGACGCCGGGGAGGTAAACCATGACCGCACCCACTCGCCGCGAGGAATTTGACCTCAAGCTGACCGGTCTGGAAGGCGAAGTCGAAGCTCTGGCCCAGTTCGTTAGCGAGACCGTCATCCGGTCCGTTGATGCCCTGAAGAACCGGGACCTCGCCGCATCCCGGCAGGTTGTCGACTTCGACGACTACATCGACGACAAGCAGTCCGAGATCGAAGACCGGTGCATCCACCTGATTGCCACGCAGCAGCCCGTGGCCCGCGACCTAAGGGCAATCATCGCCGTGCTGCACATCGCCGTCGAACTTGAGCGCATGGGCGATTACGCCGAGGGTATCGGCAAGATTAGTCTGCGGATGGGCAACGAGCCCACTCTCAAGCCTCTTATCGACATCCCCCGCATGGCCGAGAAGGCCACTGCCATGCTGCACGACAGCATCGACGCCTTGCTGAACCGCGACACGGCAAAAGCCCAGGCCGTTCGGGACGCCGATGACGAAGTCGACGATCTATATGACCAGGTCTATCATGAGCTGCTCCTCTACATGATCGAGGACCCCCATACCATCCAGCGGGCAACCTACCTGCTCTGGGTGGCCCACGACATCGAGCGCATCGCCGACCGCGCCACCAACATCGCCGAGCAGGTTCTCTTCCTCGTCGACGGTCGCGACATCGACGTCCCCTCCGTGCGCCTGCACCGGCTCCAGCGCGAGCGCTTGGAGGCCTTCGCCCGCTAGGGCCGCTCTCCAGCTACCCAAAGATGCTCCGCCCGGTGTGTCCCACCAACGCACCGGGCTTTCCTTTTCCATCAGTGCCCCTTGCTCATCCACCACTGACACGATAGCGTTCCAATTTGGCTGGTTTTTCGCGACCCAAGTCTTCATTCCCGCCCGCACGTGAGTCCAAGTCCCGCCTCACTCCAGACCTCACCACGTGACCCGAAACGATGCCCGCTGAATTCTCGCCCTTGCCTCCAGCCTTCGTATGTCGTACAATTGTTCTGATGAAAGAAATCCTGAACAGCACGATTGCCCTGTCTCAATTAAGGACCAGAATAGGCAGGTTTGTTACACAACGTTACAAAATGTTACACCGTCACGTGACGGCCTCCAGATGAGACAATGAGACTTGTCTCTCCAGACTGGCATCCAGCCAAAGGCACGGGGTTTCGTTCCATTCCGTCTGCCCGAAAATCGAGATTCGGGGGAGAAAGCCAAAATCCAGGGACACCTGCTCGACCGGACCACCTGACTCGAAACGCTCCCCCACTGACAATCGCCCGTTGACCTGCTCTCTTATGTCTTCTATAATAAGAACAGATGTTTGGTAGAGGTTTTAGGATGGCGGGAGCTCAGGTAACCGAAATTTACTGCAAGACACTGCTCAACCGGCTGGACGTGCCGATGTTCCCCTTTCGGTGGACGCTGAACCCCTATCGCGGGTGTCGGCATGCCTGCACCTACTGCTACGCCAGGCCCACCCACGAGTTCTGGGGCATGGACTCCGGACGCGACTTCGAGCAGCGCGTCTTCGCCAAGGTCAATGCACCCCAGATTCTCCGCAAGGAGCTCAAGCGCCCCAGCTGGCGCGGCGAGTCCATCGCCATCGGCACCGCTTCCGATCCTTACGAGCCGGCCGAGGCGGAATACCAGCTCACTCGCGGCGTGCTCCAGGTCCTCGTTGACTTCAGCAACCCGTGCAGCATCACCACCAAGGGCGTCCTCGTCCGCCGCGACGTCGACCTGCTGCAGCGGCTCAGCGAAGTCGCCGAGGTCAGCGTCAACTTCAGCGTCGGCACCGTCGACGACGAGGTGTGGCAACAGACCGAGCCCGGCGCTCCACGCCCGCAGGCCCGCCTCGAAACCATGCAGTATCTGGTCGAAAACGGCATCAACGCCGGCGTGATGATGGCTCCCCTGCTCCCCGGCATCAGCGACCACGAGGAGAACATCGCCGCCGTTGCCGAGGCCGCCCACGCCCACGGTGCAAAGTTTCTCGGCGCAAACGTGCTGTTCCTGAAGCCCGGCTCGAAGGAATGGTTTATGCCCATGCTGCGCGAGACCTACCCTCACCTCGAGCAGGGCTACGCCAAGCTGTACCGCAAGACCTACGCGCCCGAGGAATACACCCGCAACGTCCTCTCCATCGTCGACCGTGAGCGCCGCCGTTGGGGCCTGGACCGTCGCCAGCGCGACCCGGCACCGAAGCCGGTGCGCGGCCAGCTCGAGCTCCGTCCCACCAACGGACCTGCACCGCGCCGCCGGCAGCCTGCCCCTGTCATGCCCCAGCGTTCCGGCCAGTTGGAGCTTGCCCTTACGGCATAGGGCGCTACGGCATTACAGGGCGGTCTGTCGCAGCTCCGGAAGCCAGTTGGTCGCTCAAACAGTCAACCTTGCCGCCCCGCTAAGTGAGCGGGAATGAGCGGGGCTTTAATTTCCGTGCCACCCGGCTTTGCACCCCGCTTTGTACAATGAATGAGGGTTGACAGGAGCTAAAAGAGATCCTGCACAACGAATCGGAACTCCAGGGACTCATTCTGTAAAGCCACCGCCCAGGCCAAACACCTCAAGCCCTGCGCCATCTCTCTGACCCTGCTACACTGACCAGGTAGAGGCCTCCGTAACTCCCACTCCGTGACTCCCACAAGGTTACCAGCCCATGCAGCAGCCATTGGAAGAGAGGGTAACATCCCTTGAAGTCGCCGCCGAGCGGCATGAACAGACCCTCGCCCGCTTGGACTCCATCATCGAAAATCACGACCAACTCCTCGACCGCCTCCTGCTCAACCAAGAGGCAATCGCCAACCTGCTCGAGGAGGTGACCCGCGATGCGGCAACCACCCGCCGCCTCTGGCTCCGCATGGCCCAGCGCTACGGTTGGCTGGACGACGAACAGCACGGCGCCCAACAAGACACGCCCACATAACCGCTAAAAGCAGCCGACGCTCATATCTGCAAGCAGTACAACGGGCCGCCCTCCCCTGGCCGTAAGCGGCCAGCTTGCCTCCCGAGCGGAACCCCGCCTGCGCCGCTTTACCGGCTGTAACGGAAGCCGTCGCCCGACCGGTCGCAGTTCAGCCGTCGGCTCAGGTGCAGCCCTTCGAGCACAAACTCGGCCGCCGCCGCGACTACCTCCGGGCGCTGGTCTCCCTCGGTGAGCCTCGCCACTGCCGCGCTCATCCCCTCGATCGACGACACCAGTGCCGGATACTCCGAAGCCGGGTGGTCGCTGCCGGTCATGGCGACCTGGCCCATGTCGAAGGCCATGATCACATCTTCCACGTCTTCCAGGTCGAAGTAGCTGCCGAAGATCCGCAGCACGGACCGGCGAGTCAGCTCGTCCGTTACGCGCGACTCGCGCCCTTCTTCGAAGGTCTCCAGCTCAATCTTGCCCGCGAACGAGGCCACGATGAACGACAGGTCGCTGACCCTCGGGCACGCCCATTCCTCGCCGTTGATGATGCTCCGGCGGACCGCATTGGACAGCGCCGTCTCGAAGTTCGCTATAGAAACCCGGACGCTCACCCCGGACCGTTGGTTGATCTCGCTGCTCAGCCGTGCCTGCGCCGTGATCTCCGCCAGGATCCGCTTCATGTACTCCGGCACCACCAGCTTGTCCTCGTCCGGGAACCGGTTACGCTCCTGCTCCATGATCGCGATTTCGTCCCGGGGGTCTCGCGGATAGTGCGTGTGAATCTGCGAGCCGTACCGGTCCTTCAGCGGCGTTACGATCCGGCCGCGGTTCGTGTAGTCCTCCGGATTCGCCGTCGACACAACGTAAACGTCCAGCGGCAAGCGGATGCGATACCCCTTGATCTGTACGTCCCGCTCTTCCATCAGGTTGAACAGCCCCACCTGTATCCGCTCCGCCAGGTCCGGCAGCTCGTTGATGCAGAAGATGCCCCGGTTGGTCCGGGGCACCAGGCCGTAATGAATGACCAGCTCGTCCGAGAGATAGTGGCCCTCCGCCACCTTGATCGGGTCGATCTCGCCGATCAGGTCCGCGATGGAAATGTCCGGGGTGGCCAGCTTCTCCGAGTACCGCTCTTCCCGTGGCAGCCACTCGATGGGCGTGTAGTCGCCCTCCTCGGCCACCCGGTCCCTGCACACCTGGCAGATGGGATCATAAGGGCTGTCGTTGATCTCGCACCCGGCAATCTTCGGAATATACTCGTCCAGCAGATTGACCATGGACCGGATCAACCGCGACTTGGCTTGCCCTCTCTCACCGAGCAGGATCACGTCCTGCCCTGCGAGAATCGCGTTCTCCAGCTGCGGGATCACGGAGTCCTCGAACCCGATGATGCCCGGGAACACGATCTCCTCGGCCCGAATCCGCGCAATCAGGTTGTTTCGTATCTCATCTCGGACCGGGCGGACCTCGTATCCGCTGTTCCGGAGATCGTCGATGGTCCGGAGAGCGCTGTAATCAATCATCAGATGAGGCTCCATTACGGTTTGCAAATGCTCACCTCGGGATCTCGGACCCCTTGGCGAAGGCCACCCTGAAGGTTGTACAAACTTAACACAACTTCCCCTATAATTGAACGTAGCACCGAGGCAGGGAGGGATTCGCCATGTTCACCCGATTAGCGATTCCGCTTCTCCTGTTCTTCGTGCCTCGCTTCCTGCCTCACCTACTGAAGTTCGCCAGGCTCGTCTGGCGCCTCAGCTTCGACCGTCGGGTCCCGTTGCTGCTCCGCCTGCTCCTGCCGGCGGCGATCCTGTATGCCGTTTCGCCCTTCGACCTCGTCCCCGACCGGGTGCCGATCCTCGGTCGTTTCGACGACCTGATCTTCATCGCCTTTGCCCTTCTGCTGCTGGTGAAGCTCTCTCCCAAGGAAGTTGTGGACGAGCACAACGGCGTGAAGCCATCCTCAGACCGGCCAGAGGACAAGGACCCGAACAAGGTGGTCGACGGGACCGGTCGCGTCATTGACGACGAATAGCCGCTCTCCCCTGCCGTCAAATTGCGCTCCCCGGGGGTGGTCCAATCGCCGCTGAATCCCCGCATACTGCCTCATCTGTCGACAGCCGCGAGCAATGCCTGGTTCCGCCGCCCGGCATGGGCCTGTACATCCACGTCCCCTTCTGTAAGACGAAGTGCCCCTACTGCGACTTCAACACCTACCAGGGCATCGAGTCGCAGATGGGCAGCTTCCTCGAGGCGGTGGCCACCGAGCTTCGGTCGTGGGGCCGGGCCCTCAACGGACCGGCGGTCCGCACCATCTTCTTCGGCGGCGGCACCCCGTCGTACCTGCCGGACGGCGACATCGCCGCCATCCTCAATGCCGCAGCCGGCGCCTTCGCCATCGACCCCGGGGCTGAAGTCACCATCGAAGCCAACCCCGGCGACCTTGACGCTGCCGCCTGCGAGGGCCTGCTGCGCCAGGGCGTCAACCGTCTGAGCATCGGTGTGCAGACCCTTGACAACGGCCTGCTGCAACTCCTCGGCCGCCGCCACACCGCCGACGGCGCAGTCGAGGCCTTCCGCACCGCCCGCACCGCCGGCTTCGACAACGTCAACCTCGACCTGATGTATGGCCTGCCCAACCAGACCCTCCCACAATGGCAGGACACCGTCGAGAGACTGGCCGCCCTGGAGCCGCAGCACATATCCCTCTACGCCCTGACGCTGGAGGAAGGAACGCCGATGCGGCTGTGGGCGGACCAAGGCAAAATCCCCGAACCCGACCCTGACCTCGCCGCCGATATGTACGCGATGGCCCGCCAGGTCCTGGCCAACTCAGGCTACCACCACTACGAAATCTCCAACTGGGCTCGCCCGGGGATGGAGTCGCGGCACAACCTCATCTACTGGCGCAACGAGCCGTACGTCGGAGTGGGCCCAGGCGCTCACTCCCGCCTCGGCGCCTACCGCTTCTGGACGGTGCTCGGCCCTCGCGAATACGCCGCACGGGCCTCGCAGTGGTTACAGGAATCCCCGGCGCCCTGGCGCTGCTTCACCGAGGCGGAATTGCGCGAGGCTCGGACCGTCGAGGGATGGGAGCACATCAACGCCGACACCGCCTGCGCCGAAACCATGTTCCTCGGCCTGCGCCTGCTCAACGGCCTGGACCTGTCGCGAGCCTCGGCCGCCGTCGGCCAGGACCTGGCCACCCGCTACCGTTCCGAAATCGATGAACTGCTCACCCTCGGCCTCCTGCGTCGCGAAGGCGACATTCTCCGGCTTGACGAGTCCGCCTACCTGATAGCCAACCAGGTCTTCACCCGCTTCCTGTAACACCCGACCGGCAGCGTGGTATTCTGAATCAATGGAGCTTCCAAACCGCCACTTGGCCCATGTCCCGGAGGCGAAGATTACGCAATACCTGCTGAACCTCAGCCACCCCAAAGGAAGGGGAAAGGCAAGGGCATTTCGAGGCAGAGGCTATGATGAGAGCAACGTCAGAGACTTTATCGGAGAACTACTCGGAATAGCCCAAACCAGTCCTGTTTCTGACGTCTTACATTTTCCCAACGGCGTCCATTACGTTGTTTACGGGGTAATCAGGACCCCGGAGGACGGAGAGATGCTTCTCAAGACAATCTGGAGGATCGACGCAGGGCAAAACGCCCCAAGGTTCATATCAGCCTATCCACGACTGACGACATAATAGAGTTTGCAGAAATGAAGGAATTTGAGCTGGTGGCGTTGACTCGAGACCTCGAAAGCTCACATCTCAAGAAGGGAGATGTGGGGGTGATAGTGGACGTTCTTGCAGATGGCCATGGCTACGTAGTTGAATTCATCCTGCAGACCGGCTTCACTGCGGCGTTGGAGGAAATTGATGCCAAAAGCGTACGCCCCCTGAAGGAAGGAGAACTTCAGCTCGAAAGATACCGGGAATGGAAACCCGAGTGGACAGGCCCCTCTGGCTACTGTCCAACCATCACGGATATCCCCGAGTGCTCAATTCCACCGGGAGAGCGCCCTGCCAAAATGCACTATCTGGGATACATTGACAGCTCGGAAGGTTAGGAATCCCAAATGTACGTAATCGGCACTGCGGGCCACGTTGACCACGGCAAGTCCACTCTGGTCAAGGCGTTGACCGACATCGACCCCGACCGTCTCCCCGAGGAGAAAGAGCGGGAGATGACCGTCGATCTCGGTTTCGCCTGGATGACCCTCCCCAGCGGCCGCGAGGTCAGCATCGTCGACGTTCCAGGCCACGAACGGTTCATCAAGAACATGCTGGCCGGCGTCGGCGGCATCGACCTAGCCCTGCTCATTGTCGCCGCCGACGAGAGCGTGATGCCCCAGACTCGCGAGCACCTGGCGATCCTCGATATCCTGCAGGTCACTCGCGGCATCGTCGTGGTCACCAAGACCGATCTCGTCGACCAGGAGTTGGTCGAACTGGTAATGGCGGAAGTCGAGGACGCCCTCGCAGGCACGTCCTTCGAGGGCTGCCCCATGGTCGGCGTCTCGGCCTACACCGGCGACGGCCTTGACGACCTGCGCGGCATGATCGACCGCATCCTCGACGACACCGATGCAAGGCGCGACCTCGGCCGCCCCCGCCTGCCCATCGACCGCTGCTTCACCATCTCCGGCTTCGGCACGGTGGTAACCGGCACCCTGATCGACGGCTCCCTAGCCGTGGGCCAGGAAATCGAGTTTGCCGGCTCCCAGCAGCGCGCCAGGATCCGAGGGCTGCAGAGCCACAAGACCCGCGTCACCAGCGCCGAGCCGGGAGTCCGTCTCGCCGTGAACCTGTCCGGCATTTCCCGCGACGACATCCAACGCGGCGAAATCCTCACTTCTCCCGGCTGGCTTCGTCCCGCCAACAGGCTGGACGCTCGCATTCGTATGGTGAACGACGCTCCTCATTCTCTGAAACACAACGAGGGAATCACCTTCCACCTGTTCACTGGCGAATCGCCGGCCCGCACTCGTCTTCTCGACGCCGAACAGCTCGGTCCTGGCGCCGAGGGGTGGGTACAGATACTGCTGTCCGAACCGCTCCCGGTCGTCAAGGGCGACTACTTCGTGGTTCGTTCCGCCGACAGCACTCTTGGCGGTGGACAGGTGGTGGACCCCAACCCGCGCCGCCGCCACCGTCGCTTCGACCCCGATGTCGCCGAGCGCCTGATGCTGCTGGACGAGGGCGCCAGTGAGGACGTGATCGTCAGCGTTGCCGAGCAGTGGGCCCCGTGCACCCTGACCGACCTCTCCCGCCGCGCCAACCTGCCTCGCGAAGAAGCGTTGCAGCGGGCCACAGACCTGGCCGATGAGGGAGAGCTGGTAGCCCTCGGCGACCTCGCCACCGACAACGACGCGGTCGTCTACTCGGCCTTGGGCTGGGGAACGCTCAAGGGCCGCCTCGCCACCGCATTGCGTTCCTACCACGACCAATATCCGCTACGCAAGGGCGCTCCCGCGCAAGAGGTCCGGAGCCGCCTCGGTCTGTCCCAGCCGGTGTACGTGCGGGCTCTGGCGATGCTCACCGACGAGGGTTTCGTGTTTGAGGATGGTCAGGCGGTACGTCTGCCTGGCCACGAGGTCACCTTCTCGCCTCGTGTGGAGCAACAGGTGGCCCGCTTTCTTGAATCCCTGCAGCGTGAGCCATACTCGCCGCCCACCGACAATCAACCCGACTCCGAGGTGCTGGGTGCGCTGGTTGAGCAGGGCAGGGTGGTGCGCGTCGGCGACTCCGTGGTCTTCACCGCCGATTCCTATCGCGAAATGACCTCCCGCGTCATGGAGCATTTGCGGGAGCACGGCACAATTACCGTCGCCGAGGCCCGCTCCCTGTTCGACACCAGCCGCAAGTACATCCTGCCCGTGCTTGAACGAATGGACCAGGACCAAATCACCCGCCGCACTGGCGACGAACGGGTGCTCCGCTAATAGCCTCGTCCAACCGGAGCACCCCCGCCGGAAGTTTCCGGCGTCGGACTACTGCTCGCCCGTCGGACTACTGCTCACCAATGTATTCCAGGAACTCGTCGTAGGTGGAGAACTGCGCCACGGTGTTCAGGAACTCCCCCAGTGTCTCGCTGCGTTCCCGCAGTCCCTCCAGCTGCCCTCGGATGGGGCTGACCGATGCAGCGTTGGTGGCGTACGACCCGTAGAAAGCGAAGTAGGCCTGGTTGATCTTGCGAATCCGATACCCCCGCTCCAGCAACCCCTGTCGCCGCTCCTCCATGTAGCTCTCGGCCTCGACCACACGGCCCCCGTCCAGAAGCGACTCGGTCTGCTGCCTCGTCTCCCGCATGTATTCACCGAAGTCGAACGCGTTCGGGTCCCGTTGCGAGGGTGGCGACGGCGGCTTGCGCTCGTACTTGATGCCCGTCATCGCCTCGTACGCCCGGTCGCCGATTTCCCACCCGCCCAGAGTGGCCGCAGTTTCGTTCAGCGTCGTCATGTCCGGGTTGTCCCAGAAGTGCTGGCCCAGCGGCTGAAAGAAGAACCAGTTGTGCAGCCATTCGTGGGCGACCGTGGTCAGTGCGTGATGCAGGCCGCCCGCTGACGAAACCACCGACGGAAAGGTGCCGATCCCGCCCGTGTTTACGACAATGGCAGACAGGTCTCGCTCATCGAGTGTCAGGTCTTCCAGCACTTCCCGGTCGTCGGGACGGATGCCGTGTCGCAGCAGCGTGTTCTCCAGCCGGAAGATTCGGTCCCGGGGCGACGTAACCAGCAGCGCGGGCGAGTGACTCAGCACCGTGTCAACCGGCGGCAGTATCGCCCCAATCCGGGAGGCAAACCCTTCAGCAACCAGGACGTCACTGATTTCCCGCTCAACCGTCTGCTCGACAACAGGACGGATGCCATTCTGCTGCCCGTGTATCTCATCAAGCCTGTGCCGGATGTTATCCGCTTCCGGCGACCCCTCGTCAAAGGTGAGAAGCTGCCCCTCCAGCCGCCGCTCCTCCGCCCCAAGTTCAAAGAACTTTTCCGCCAGCCCAATGCGCTCCTCTCGGGGCAGAGTAGAGCTCCACGGCAGCAGGGCGGCCAGCTCGTGGTACCACTTGTCGAAGACGTTGCCCGCCTCCCACGCCAGCAGGTTGAATCGGAACGACGCAACCGCAACCTCAGTCTCCGTCGGACGGTAGTCCCGCCCGGCCCACAGCAGCAGCGACGCCAAAGCCACCAGCGCCAGCCCCCGCACAAAGCCATGAAATGCGGCCCTGAGGTAATCGGCAATCGAAAGACTGTAGTCAGTACGGGCGGCTTTCATATTCGCCCTCGGTACAGGAGTCGACACCAGCTATACGCCGGAATCGGCCTTTCCGATGCAGGCACTGATACGCGGACAGGGCCGTAGCTCAGGATGGCCTAAGCCAGCACGCGATACTTGTAGCTCGACTCCATCAGGTCACCTTCCTCGAACCTGCTGAACCGCAGAGGCGAAATGTCGATGCTCGACGATGTCCCCTCGGCTACAAGCTCCGCCATCGTCAGTCCGATCATCGGCGACAGCTTGAACCCGTGCCCGCTGAATCCCACTGCGCAGTACAGACCGTCAACGCCCGGCGCCTTGTCCAGTATTGGGTGCCAGTCCGGCGTCGTCGTGAACAGTCCGGCCCAACCGCCGCGGAAGTAGGCGTCCGACATCGCCGGTATGCGCTGCGCCAGCTTCTCCTTGGCTGCCACCATGTCGTCCACGCCCGCCAGCTGATTGTAGGTCTCCACGTCGGCTTCCTCGTCGTCACCGAAGCCCATCAGCGTCATCCGCTGCCCATCCGGCCTGAACGAGAACGACTGCGCGATGTCGCCAACGGCCGGGTGCAGCGGCAGCCTGTCCACCGGCCGCGCCAGCGACGCCACCTGGTGTCGCACGGTAACCAGCGGCACCTCCACTCCGACCCTCGCCAACTCCGCCTTTGACCACGGCCCGGCGGCAACCACCACGGCGGGCGTTTCGATGCGCCCCTGCGGCGTGTTGACCGCCCGGACCTGTCCGTCATCTACCTCGATTCCAGTGGACTGAAGCCCCAGGTTTATTTCCGCTCCCAGTTCCCGGGCCGCGTTGGCGTATGATGACGTCACCAGGTACGGGTCGGCGTAGCCCGACTGCGGCTCCCAACCCATGGCCTCGTCCTCCGACACCGCCACCATCGGGGCGATGTCACGCAGGTCGGCGGCCGTCACCACCATCGTATCTATGCCCAGGCCCACCTGCATGGCGCAGTTGTGCTCCAGTCCGGGACGGTCGTCTTCCTTGACCACCACCAAGTATCCTGTCTCAGTGAACCCGGACGGCCCACCGACCACCTCTTCGAAGTTGGAGAACACCTTCAGACTCTCCCACGCCATCGTGGCCGTCACCGGATTGGAGTAATGCATCCGGCAAATTGACTGGCTTCGGCCGGTGGACCCGCCGTTGAGAATGTCCTTCTCCAGCAGCACGGTGTTTGTGATGCCCATTCGCGCCAGGTTGAAGAGGATGCTGCATCCCATGACTCCGCCGCCGATTACCACCACGTCCGCCGTCGCCCGCATAGTTCGTCTCCTCCCGCCGATGTTGCGCCTAAACTTACCCGCACTCCATTGCGTTGGCAAGCCTTCAATTGCCGTCAAAGTGACGGGATGACCCCGTTGACACCCCTGTCAGGAGGGAGTACATTAGCGATGTGAATAGTAATCGGCCCGCAGCATTCGTTTCTTGTTCTTGTCCGCCCACATAGGTGGGAATAGCCTGCTGCGTTAACCGAAAAACGCGAACAGACCATATCGCCCGCCGAGCAACTTGAATTCGGCGGGTTTTTCTTTTGTCAAATTTTAGAGCGCTATAGTCGGAGATGAGAAAGTGAGCAGCCAGACCTCTAGCCAGCGCACCCTGGCGGACATCCACCACGACAGCCTGGAGTTGGCCAGGTCGTCGGAGGCCATCATTCCCTTTATGGACGAAGAAGTGGTGCGGCTCGAAGAAGAGTCCGCCTCTTTTGTTTCTGGGGAGTTGGACAACGCCGTATTCACTCCCTTCCGCCTGCGACAGGGCGTCTACGGACAACGCCAGGCCGACGTCCAGATGATCCGCATCAAGATCCCCGGCGGCATCCTCACCCCCGAGGCTATGGAAGGGATGGGTGAGGTCGCCGACCACTACGCCCCTCTGGGCAAGGGCCACATCACCACCCGCGAGAACGTGCAGTTCCACCACATCCCACTCGCCGAATGCCCCGAAGTGCTTCGCCTCCTCGGCAAAGCGGGCCTGACCACCCGCGAGGCCTGCGGCAACACCGTACGCAACGTCGTCGGCTCCCCCTACGCCGGCGTTGACCCCGAAGAAGTGTTCGACCCCACGCCTTACCTGGCCGCCTACGTTCGCTTCGGCGTCCGTCACCCCATCACTCAGGGCTTCCCTCGCAAGTTCAAGTCCGCCTTTACCGGCACCGACGCCCGCGACCACGTCTCCGCCGCCATCCAGGACCTGACCTATGTGTCCCAGGTCCGCGTGGTCGACGGTGTTGAGCAGCGCGGCTTCAAGGTGTTCTGCGGCGGCGGCACCTCCATCATGCCTCGCTTGGCCAAGCCCCTCTACGAGTTCGTCTCCACCGACGACTATCTGCGTGTGGCCCTCGCCATCTGGACCGTGTTCAACAACGCCGACATGCTCCGCAAAAACCGCATGATGGCCCGCCTCAAGGTCCTCGTCGACCGCATCGGCCTCGACGAGTTCCGCACGATGGTGGATGCCGAGCTGGAAAAGATCGGCCCCATCGATCCAACACCATACATGGAGATAGACGAACTCCTGCGCGAGACCCCGCCGGTAGCCCCCGCTCCCAACGGCGTGGGCGCGTCCGCCGAGTTCCTCAAGTGGCGAGAGACCAACGTCGAACCCCAGCGGCAGGAAGGATACTTCTCCGTCATGGTCAAGCCCGAACGCGGCAACCTCGACGGCCCGCAGTTCCGCGCCATCGCCGACATGATGCGACGCTACACCGGCGGCCGCGCCCGCGCCACCCAGGAACAGAACCTTGTCCTGCGTTTCATTCCCGAGAGCTTACTGCACAACGTCTGGGAGGAGCTGGACCGCATCGGCCTCGCTGAATCCGACGCTCGGGCTATCACCAACGTGGTGTCCTGCCCCGGCACCGACAGCTGCAAACTGGGAATCACCTCGTCCATGGGCCTCGCCAAGGCCCTCCGCGACGAGATGGACAACTGGAACGGCGAACTTCTGGATGACCAAGGCGTGAAGGACATCCGCATCAAGATGTCCGGCTGCCCCAATGGGTGCGGGCTGCACCACATCGCCAACATCGGCTTCCACGGCGCGGCGCTGAAGGGCCCCGACGGCCAGCAGGTCCCGGCCTACGAGCTCTTCCTCGGCGGCAACTACGGCGACAACCGCGTCGAAGACTCCCGCATCGGCACCCGCATCCCGCGGGTCAAGGTCCCGGCCAAGGCCGCCCCCGGCGTGCTGAAGACCATCGTCGCCTACTACAAGAACAACCGCGCCGACGAGTCGGAGAAGTTCAACCAGTTCCTGGAGCGCGTCGGACTTGAGGAGCTAACCGAGGTCGCCATCGCCGCCGAGGAATCGGCCCAGAAAGCGTCGCCCGGCTCCGATATGTACGTCGACTGGGAACGCACCAATGTCTACAAGCTGGAGCGTGGCGAAGGCGAGTGCGCCGTCTAGCCCCGAGCCTTGGCGAACTCTGAACCCTATATTGGCGAGACACAGCAGTCCGTTTATCTTCAACACGCAGGGGGATGAGCGGACTGTACCCGTACCCGCGGACTGTGCTCGTACTCGCACTTAGCCAGCCGGAGGCGCATTGCCCGCTTCATTGAACGGAAAAACCATCGCCTACGTGGAAGCCCGTTTCCAATCGGAGATGGGCGGCCTCATCCAGCGGCACGGCGGTGTGCCCCACGCCGCTCCCGTGCTGCAGGAAATCTACGCCACCGACACCCCCGAGGTCGCCGGGCTGATCGACGACATCTGCGACGGCCGCGTCGACATCGCCATCCTCCAGACGGGAGTGGGCACCCGCGCCCTGTTCGAAGCGGCCGAAGCCCGGGAACGGCTTCCCGCGTTGCTGTCCGCCCTCGATGGAATGACTGTGCTTGCCCGCAGCCCCAAACCGGCGGCGGTGCTTCGCCGCAACAAGGTGCGCATCGACCTGATGCCTCCGGAACCCTTCACCTCGGAAGAAATGATCGAGTCGTTCCGCAGCATCGACTTCGGCGGGCGGGCGGTGGCGGTGCAGGCCTACGGCGGTCCGAACAGCCTGCTGATGCGGACGCTGCGGGACTGGGGCGCAGACGTGCGCGAGACCTCCCTCTACTCCTGGGGCCTCCCCGATGACGTTTCACCTGTCATCGGCATGATGGACCGGTTGGAAACCGGGGAAATCGCCGCCGTCGCCTTCACCAGCCAGCCCCAGGTGCCCAACCTCCTGGCCATCGCCGCCAACACCGGTCGGGAAGACAAACTCCGTCGGCGCCTCAATTCCGACGAAGTGCTGGTGGCATCCGTTGGGCCGGTCTGCACACGCCGGCTCCTGCAGAACGACCTGCAGGTGGACGTAGAGCCCGACCACCCGCACATGGGCAACCTCGTTCTTGCCCTCGCGGAACGCCTCGACACGGGGAAGAGGGAAGGCTGAAGCGCCACACTCTGAATCGCCCAACCCAAGCAAAATGACTCGGAATAGCTGAAGGCCGGACAACTCGTCCGGCCTCTCCCATTTTCTTCTTCCGACCATCGAGGAGTGCCAACTCCTCTCCCGAACCTGCGGCGCCAATGCCCGGTACGCCTGCTCGTCCCCCGGATCGATGGTGCGACCCCGCCACATCTTCGGCGCCCTCTTGCCTCCGGTCCCGCCGCTCGCGCTGCCGCCGGACCGCGGGGCCCGGTAGTACACAACGTATCCCGCCACCAGCAGGGCCGCACCGAGCAGCAGCATCGGCAGCCCACCAACGAACATGCTGACCAGCAGCAGCACAAACCCGGCGCCCAGCAGGTGCTTGTAGCTCACGGCAAAGGGACGCCTGGTCCTCACCTCCCGCCGAGGAGGGCCGCTGCGACCGGTCCGGCGCTCGGGCGGCTGGGATGCGGGCTCGGTCGGCGTCTGCTCTGTCGGAGATTCGCCCGCGTTCTTGAGTATCTCTTCGATTTCTTTCTCGTATCGCTGGTTCATCTTCGCTGACCGGCAGGGTGGATAATTTTATTTTACCCCATCGCCCCATGGAAAAGGGGCGAGTTTTGCACTCGCCCCGCGTTGGATTCCCGAATGGGCTGGAGAGGCCGGTCTAGCCGAATCGCCCGGTTATGTACGCCTCGGTGCGCTCGTCCCTAGGGTTGGTGAAGATGCGGCCGCTCTCGTCGTACTCCACCAGGAACCCACCGATGTTGCGTTCGTCGCTGAGCATGAAGGCCGTGTTGTGGGACACCCTGGCAGCCTGTTGCATGTTGTGGGTTACGATGATGATGGAATACTCCTCGCACAGTTCCTGCATCAGTTGCTCGATGGCCAGGGTCGCTATGGGGTCCAGTGCCGAGCACGGCTCGTCCATCAGTATCACGCTCGGCTCCACCGCCAGTGCCCGCGCGATGCACAGCCGCTGCTGCTGTCCGCCCGACAACGCCAGGGCGCTCCCCTTCAACCGGTCCTTCACCTCGTCCCACAGCGCCGCGCTCCGCAGAGACCTCTCCACCAGCTCATCCATGTTGCCGCGAAATCCGTTGATGCGAGGGCCGAAGGCCACGTTGTCGTAGATGGACTTCGGGAAAGGGTTGGGACGCTGGAACACCATGCCTATGAGGTACCGAATCTCCGTCGCGTCCACCCCCGACTCGTAGATGTTGCGTCCCTCGAAAATCACCCGTCCGGTAGTCGTCGCGGTCGGCACCAGGTCGTTCATCCTGTTGAAGCTTCGCAGCAGGGTGCTCTTGCCGCAGCCGGAGGGCCCGATGATGGCGGTTATCCTGTGGTTGGGCACGTCCATGGTAACGTCGGTGACCGCCGGCTTGCCGGCGTAGTAAACGCAGATGTCCTCGGCTCGGATGATGGTGCTCGCTGCCGTTGCTTCGACCATGCCAGTTCTCCCGTCGGTTTCGGCCTGTTGGTATCAGGACAGTCGGTTTTGGAACTTGTTTCTCAAGAAAACCGCCAGCGCGTTCATCGCCAGCAGCACCACCAGCAGCACGATGATGGCCGCCGCCGCCGCTTCGTGGAACCCTTCCTGCGGACGCTTCACCCATTCGAAAATCTGGATGGACAGCACGGTGAAGCGGCTCAGCGGACCGTCGGGCGCGAAGGACACGTAGGCCACACCCATGACAATCAGGGGCGCGGTCTCGCCGATGGCCCGGCTCACGGCTAGGATGACGCCGGTGAGGATGCCCGGAAAGGCTTGGGGCAACACCAGGTGGCGCACCACCTGCCAGCGGGTCGCTCCCAGCCCGAAACCGCCCTCCCGCAGCGAGCTGGGCACCGCGCGGATGGCCTCGCTGGAAGCCACGATTATGATGGGCAGCACCAGCAGAGCCAGGGTGAAGCTCCCTGTCAGGACAACGGGACCCAGATGCAGCATCCGGGCGAAAATCTCCAGGCCCAGCAGGCCGTAGACGATGGAAGGCACGCCGGCCAGGTTAGCAATGTTGATGCGGACAAGCTGGGCGACCCTGCTTCGCTGTGCGTATTCCTCCAGGTAGACCGCCGCCGCGACTCCCAGCACGAAGGATATGATGCCGGCAAGTCCCACCACGTATATGCTCCCCAGCAGGGCGGGGAAGATGCCTGCCCGCTCCGAAGAACTGGAAGGGTAGGACGTAATGAATTCCCAGTTCACCCGGCTGAAGCCCTGGGAGCCTATATATCCCAGCAGCACCCCCAGCATCAACAGCGCGATGCACACCGCCAGCAGGCACAGGCCGTGGAAAATCCTGCCCTTCATCTCCCGCCGCTGTTTCAAGCGGGCGAACTCCCTCTGAGTGATCAGCGCCACTACTCGTATTCCTCCCTGAACCGGCGCACCACATACTGGCTGAGCAGGTTCAGCAGCAGCGTCATGGCGAAGAGCAGCAGCCCGACGGCGAATATCGTCTTGTGTTCCAGGGTCCCGGTGGGGTTGTCGCCCGTGCTCGACGAAGCGATGTAGGCGGTCATGGTCTGGATGGCAACGAATGGATTGAAGGTGAAGTCGGCAAGATTACCCGCGGCAATGTTGACTATCATCGTCTCACCGATGGCCCGGGAGACTGCCAGGATAAAGGCCGCCACAATGCCGGAAAAGGCCGCCGGGACCACCACCCTGGTGGATACCTCCAGCCTGGTCGCGCCCAGGGCATAGGCCCCCTCCCGCAGAGAGCGCGGCACCGCCCGCATCGCGTCCTCCGAAAGGCTGGCCACCATCGGCAGGATCATTATGCCCATCACGACGGCGGCGCTCATCGCGTTGAATACCATGATCCCTTCCGAGATTCCCCGCAGGATTGGCGTGATGAACAGCAGGGCAAAGTAGCCATAGACCACCGTCGGGATGCCCGCCAGCACCTCCAGGACCGGCTTCACCACCCGCCGCACCCTGTCCGGTGCGTACTCGCTGAGGAAGATGGCGCTGAGAAGCCCCAGCGGCAACGCCACCACCATGGACAGGACCGCGATCATCAGCGTGGCGCTGACCAGCGCCAGCACACCGAAGTGCTTTGAGGGGAACAGGGGCGTCCACCGGGTGCCTGTGATGAACTCGATGAAGGAAACTTCGAAGAAAAACGGTAGGGAATTGAACAGGAGGATGACCACGATGCCCACGGTGGTGAGCACGGAGATCATGGTGCACAGGACCATGATGACCGTGATGATCCGCTCGGGTATCACCTTGCGCCAACTTGCCCTCAGCTCCCGGCCGCTGCGGCTGCCGGCAAGTTCGCTCAAGGTTTGACCACCAGCCACTGACCAGCCCTCCTAGCGTTGTTGCCGACCCGGTCAAGACAAGGAAAAACCGCCGAATGGCGGTCCTGAAGGTGGCAAAAAAAATCGCCCACCGGGGCCACAGGCCCGACGAGCGGCATCGCAAAATACTTTGCTTGTCTCATACCGTCGGAAATTATATCCACAGCCTTGCAGTCACCGCAAGGGGCAACCCCGGATTGATAGCGTTCCATTTCAGGTGATTTCTCGCCACCCAGCTCTTCATCCCCGCCCGCAGGAATCCGGGTACCACCCCACTCCTGACCTCAACAGCTGACTCGAAACGATGCCCTGCTGAATTCTCCCCCTTGCCTCCAGCCATCGTATGACGTACAATTGTTCTGATGCAAGAAATCCTGAACAGCCCGATTGCCCTGTCTCAATCAAGAACCAAAAATGAGCGGGTTTTGTATGTAAAGTTACACAATGTTACAAAATGTTACACCGTCACGTGACGGCCTCCAGATGAGACAATGAGACTGGTCTCTCCCGACTGTCATCCAACCAAAGGCATGAGGTTTCGTTCCATCCCATCTGCCCGAAGATTGGGGTTCGAGGGCGAAAGCCACAATCCAGAGACACCTGCTCGACGGGGGACCACCTGATTTGGAAATATACCCCCGGATTGGTCTCCCTGTTCGGCGTGCGGGCGCTAACGGGGTCGTCCACACCCTCGCGATTCCCTGCCCATCGGCGTTGAGCCAGGTTGTATACTAATCGCGAGGCTCCTGACCCCTCACTCAGATGCTTGGAGACCCCATTGAGCCAGCAGTTGTACTTGAGCGTCGTCGACCAGTCGCCCGTGAAAACGGGCTCAACGTCCGGAGACGCGCTGCGTGAGACCATAGAACTGGCCGCCGCGGTGGAGGAGATGGGCTACCACCGCTATTGGCTGGCCGAGCACCACAGCCTGCCCAACTTCGCCGGCACCAGCCCCGAGGTGCTCATCGGCCACGTCGCCGCACGCACGAAGAAAATTCGCGTCGGCAGCGGCGGCGTGATGCTCTCGCACTACAGCGCCTTCAAGGTCGCCGAGAACTTCCGGATGCTGGAATCCCTGCACCCGGGCCGCATCGACCTCGGCATCGGACGCGCCCCCGGCAGCGACCAGATTACGGCCGCCGCCCTGTCCTTCCCCAACCATCCCAAGGAGATTCGCCACTTCCCCCGACAGGTGGTCGACCTGCTTGGCTACCTGCGCGGCGACATGGAGGACGGCCACATCTTCTCGCAGATTCAGGCGGGCCCCGAACGTGAGCCGGTCACCGCGCCCGAGGTGTGGCTGCTGGGCTCACGCTACGAGAGCGCCTACATGGCGGCTCAGTTGGGCCTGCCCTTCGCCTACGCCCACTTCTTCGGCATCGCGGTCGAGGAGGGGCCTGCCATCGCCGCCAACTACCGCGAGAATTTCAAGCCCTCCCAGTATCTGTCTGAGCCGAAAATCAACGTCGGCGTCCACGTCGTCTGCGCCGAGACCGAGGAGGAAGCGACACGGCTGGCCCAGCCCCGCAACCTGGCCCGCTTGCAGAACATCACCGGCCGCGCCAAGGGCATCCCTTCCCTCGAGGAGGCCCTCGCCTACCAGTACACCCCCGATGAGCATCGCTTCGTCCAGCAGTACGCGCAGGTCTGCGTCGACGGCGACCCGCAGCAGGTCAAGCAGGGGCTGGACGACATCGCAGAGCTGTACCAGACCAACGACCTCAGCATCGTCACCATCACCCACGACTACGCCGACCGCCGCCGCAGCTACGAGCTGGTGGCCAACGTCTGCGGCTACCCCGTCGAAACGTCAGAACACCAGTAGTCCCGACTACCGGGTCTTACGGAGCCATCGCGGTAATCGTCTGCCGGTGCGACTCCTTGTTGTCGCCAATGGCGAAGGGCGCAACGACCGGCAGCTGGAGCCCGGCGGCACGGCGCCGTTCCAACGCGGCGCGGCATTCCTCGGGCGTTCCCACCACGGCCAGCTGGTCCTGCATCTCCTGCGTGATGGCCTCCGACGCGCGGGCCACATCCCCCGCGGCCAGGGCCTCCGCAGCTTCGGTCATCTCTTCGCCGAACCCGGTCTCCACGAAGAAATTACGGTAGAAGGTATTGCTGGCATAGCGCGCCACCTGCCCTCTGAGCGAGTCCCGCACCGCCTCTTCGTCACCGCCGGCAGCCACGCGCACATAACCGGCGATGTCGATTTCCGATGGGTCCCGGCCAGCCTTCTCCGCGCCGTGCTTCACGTGCTCGACCGCCTCCCGGATGAAGCTTTCCGCCGTCCAGTTCATCAGCACGCCGTCGGCCATCTCACCGGCCAACTCCAGCATCTGCGGGCCGAGCGCGGCGATGTAGATAGGCACCCGTTCCTTCGGGGCTGCGCCGCCAAGAGACGCCGATCCGATGTTGAAGTGCCGTCCCTTCGTCGCCACCGTCTCACCCGACAGGAGCCCCCGCACGATGCTGATGGTCTCCCGCAGCCGCGCCATCGGCTGCCGGAACGGAACGCCGTCACGTCCTTCCACGGTCGGCCGGTGCCCCACGCCCAAGCCGAGGATGAAGCGGTCTCTCGATACGGCGGCCATGCCTGCCGCGCCCATGGCCGTGTTGGTGGCGGTGCGGGCGTATATCGGCAGGATGCCGGTGCCCAGCCGCACCCGCTCCGTCTTCAGCGCAATGGCCGCCAGCGCCGTCAGCGAGTCGCGACCACCGCCTTCGGGCACCCAGACGGTCTCGTAGCCCAGGTCTTCCGCCTGCTTCCCCAGCTCTTGGAAGTCCTGCGGGGTCAGCGACGGGTCGTTCTCGAATCGCACTCCATAACGGGCCATGGCTGTTTCATCCTCGTGAATCAAACTTGGCGCTTCCTGAATTGGCGGCTCACAGCAGACTATATTTGTAGCTGCAGGTTTGTCAGGATCGCATCCGGCGAGCGCTTCGAGAGGTTCATCATCTCAATGCCCACCACCTGTTCAGCTTCGTTGTAGTCCAGCACTATCCCCGGAGCGACTTCCTCTGATTCGATTATGGAAGATTCATCAAGACGCAGATACAGGGCGTCCGCCTCTTTGTCTATATTTAGCTTCAAGGTTTCCCTCTCATGTCGCGGTCGAAGAAGACGCTTTGGAGTCCGCGTGCCCCTAGTGCTGTTTCCGCGTGTCGGGTCCACCCCAGGCTGATTGGCCCGTCCTCCATACTCCACCGCTGCTCTACACCCCCAGCTGCGAAGCCAGGTCGCGGAAGTCCGTCGCCACTATGTCGAACGACGGGTCAGGCGTCGGGTCGGGCTTCCGGTCCGGTCCGAACTCCATCGGCCGGGGCACGAACGCCGTCTTCAGCCCCTGCCCTCCGGCTGCCAGCAGGTCGTTCTGGTGCGCCGCCACCATCATCACCTGCTCCCTCCTCAGACCCAGCAGCTCGACGCCGGTGAGATATGTCTTCGGGTCGGGCTTGTACGCCTGTGCCAGCTCCGCACCCAGGATCACGTCCCACGGCAACCCGGCGTACTTCGCCATGTTGGTCATCAGCGCAACGTTGCCGTTGGACATCGTGCCGATGATGTACTTCGCTTTCAGCCGCGACAGCCCAGCCGGGGAGTCCGGCCACGGGTCCAGATAGTGCCAGGCCATGGTGAGCTCGTCGATGGCGTGTTCGCCCACATCGTTGATGCCGAACTCGCCCAGCAGTTCCACCAGTCCCATCCGGTGCAGCACGTCCAACTTCGTCCAGGGCAGCTCCCCGGTGCGAACCTTGTTCATATAAGGCTGGTACTTGCCCCGCCATCCGTCGGCAAACGCACCCCAGTCGGCCTCAACGCCCTGTCGCTCGCCGAAGGCCGCGCCGTGCTTCGCGATGGAACTCCGCCAGTCCACCACCGTTCCAAAAACGTCAAAGACCAACGCCTTCACGTCGTCCATTCCGGTACTCCTCAGGTCAAAGTTTGATGATGGCAGATAACCCGGATATCATCTCCGGCCTTCTACCGCAAGTTGCCTCACACTGCATCAGACAATGCAAGCTCTAGAAAGTCGCCCCTATCCCCAGCAGTATCTCCGCAATCTCCCTGGGATGGCTGACCATCGGGTCGTGCCCCGAGTCCAGATGATACATCCCCCAACCGGCTTCTTGCGCCCGGTCGGCCACTGGCTGGAATCCGGCCTCTTCGCCGCCAATAAAACTGCGCGGAACCTCCTGCGCGGCCGGATTACCGATGCGCACCGGTCCGGCCATCGCTGCAGCCGGTTGCGGCGTCACTTTCGAGAACATCCACTGCCGGTCCGTGGCGTCGGGAATCCCCCAGCGTCTCCCTATCTCTTCAGGCGAAGCGGGCGCTGGAAGATACCCCTCTCCCCGCTCTATGTGCTCCCGCACCCACGCCGCGAACTCCGGCCCCCTCACCGCAACCAGCTGGTCCGCCATGCTCTCGCCGTCGGCGGGTATCACCCCGTTGATGTACACCAGGTGCGACAATCGCTCGGGACACGCCTCCGCCACGCCGGTTATCACCATCCCGGCATAGGCGTGCCCAACCAGCACCACGTCTTCCAGCTCCTCGAATTCCATCAGCTTGACCACGTCTTGTATGTGCAGGTCCAGGTTCACTTGCGACGGCTCCAGGAGCATCGACAGGTGCGCTCTCTCCCCCAGCCCGCTCAGGGTAGGGGCGTATACTTCAGCCCCCGTCTTGCGAAGAAGCGGTGCCACTTTGTTCCAGCACCAGCCCCCGTGCCAAGCTCCGTGCACCAGTACGAATGTCGCCACGCCGGCCCTCCCCAGTGGTCAAGGAATTCACAAAACATCGTGGGTCTGCGGTAGTATAGCGCAATCCAGCCCATTGGCAGGGTGGCACCCAACAAGCAGGCGGTCAACATGAAGCGGGTGATTATAGACTGTGACCCGGGCGTCGACGACACGGCGGCAATCCTGTTCGCGCTGGCCAGCCCCGAGCTCGAAGTGGCCGCCGTCACAACAACCTACGGCAACGCATCGGTCGAGACCTGCACCGTAAATGCCCACCGCGTACTGTCCGCAGCAGGGCGCAGTGACATCCCGGTGTTTATGGGCGCGGGCAAGCCCCTTCTGCGTACGCCCAACGACGGTTGGGCCTCTCATATCCACGGAGGCGACGGGATGGGCGGTATTACCGGCGCCGACGCAGGCAGGTCCGACCCATCCGGAATGGAAGAAGGACAGGGGAAACATGCCTCTCTTGCTATTGCCGAGGCAGTGATGGCCTCCCCTGGCGAGTTCTCCATCCTGGCCCTCGGGCGTATGACCAACGTGGCTCTGTCTCTTGCCCTGGAACCGGGTATCGCCTGGGCAGTCGGTGAGATTATTGTCATGGGCGGCGCGGTAACAGTACCCGGCAATGTATCCGGAGTCGCCACCGCCAACCTCTACGAGGATCCAGAGGCGGCGTCCATCGTCTACCGCTCCGGCGCGCCCATAGTGCAGGTGGGGCTGGACGTCTGCAACCACGTGACGATCAGCACTGAGCAGCTCAGCGCCATTGCCGACGCCGGTTCATCCGCCACCCGGCTGCTTTCCGAGGCCACGGGCTTCCTGCGCAACGCCTACATCCGCACCGGCCGCATTGGACCCAACGACGGCGTCCGCTACAACGATATGCCCGCTGTCGGTTATGCCATCAACCCCGCCCTGTTCACGTCCCGTTCCGCCTATGTGGAAATCGAGACCCACAGCGAACTCACCCGTGGGCAGACTGTAGCCGACTGGAACTCCTCCAATCCCAACGCGAATATCTGCCTAGAAGTCGACTCAGAAGCCCTCACTGCTCTCTTCTCCGAGCGGCTCTGCACTGGGTTCGCGTAGCGACTGTCCCGAACCACGAAGGACAACACAATAAAGGGCGCACAATGGTGCGCCCCAGTTCGCGGGCCCTTCGAAACCTTGTGGCGAGCTTGACTTAGCCCAGCGCCGCGGCCGCCTGCTGCACTTCGTCGTAGTCCGGCTCGTTGAGGGGCGACTCGCCCACCCACTTGTAGCGGATGACGCCTTCACCATCGACGATGAACACTGCCCGCTGCGAGGCCACATAGCCCTCCATTCCTGCCAGCCCGGGCAGCGTGATGCCGTAGGCGTTCACTGCGGTTCGGCTGAAATCGCTGAGCAGCGGAAAGTTGAGGTTGTTTGCGTCCGCCCACGCCTTCAGGGCAAAGGGGCCGTCAACGCTGATGCCGTAGACCTGGGCGTTTATGTTGTTGAAGGCGTCGGCCCGGTCCCGGAAGCTGCACATCTCCGTGGTGCACACACCGGTGAAAGCGCCGGGGAAGAAGGCCAGCACCACGGTCTGGCCACGGTGGTCTGCTAGGTTCCGAACCTGCCGGTCGAAGTCGTAGAGCCCGAGTTCCGGAGCCTGCTGTCCAACATCCGCTGGCATGTATTGTCCTCCATAGCTTAGTGTGCGGCCATCTTATCATAAGCCCGCTCGTTAACCTCAGGGCAATCACGTCTTGACCGAGGAGGGCTTTGAGCAGCTAGTCCTTTCGTCATCCGGCATGCAGCTTTTTGCCCTCGTATTCTCACTTTGCGGCTGGTCTCCCGTTTCAGCCGATGTGGGAAATATGTCGCGGCATAGCCATGTTATGACCCCATGGTCCACGCGTCCCCGGTTCAGGTCCTCTCGGAAAGTAACGTCCCTACTCCCGTGCAGCGGGTTCACGATGCTTCCGTAGCCCCGCGCCACCGCAAGGTGCCGCTCTCCGAGGCTTCCAGGCTGTTGATGAAGCACCGGTCCTGCACCGTGACGCCTGCCTTCGCCTCACAGCGGCACCTCGCCTCGCTACTGCCGAACGTCTCCACATAGACCCAGGAATCCCGCGCCGTGGTCTACGGCGCAGATGGCAATGGTCACTATGCCCAGCAACCGATTCCCCTTGCTCCCATCAATGCTCGGCCCCTATAACTCCCTGAAATAGTCCATAACTGACGCACCCTGCCCCTTCGTCGCCACACCTCACATCAATCTCTCCCCAGACTGACACACCCTACGCCAAGCCAACCATCAAGACGCGATTGCCCTTCGCCCTCGCCCTCCACGGTGGCAATCCGCGTATTCACTGTCCTATAATATCCGCCGAGAATTCCCCTCAGGAGATGCAACACCTATGGCCGATGACGGCTTTGTCAAAGTTGCCCAGGTCAGCGAAATCAACCCCGGCGAAATGATCAGCGTCGACTTCCCCAGCGGCGACGCTGTGCTCATCGCCAACGTCGGCGGCGCAATCCACGCCTGCGACGACATCTGCTCCCATGCCTACGCCTCACTGTCCGAAGGCGACCTGAACGGCGCTGAAGTCGAATGTCCCCTCCACGGCGCCCTGTTCAACGTCACCACCGGCGAGGCCCTCACTCCTCCCGCCGACTCCCCGGTGAAGGTGTACCGCGTACAAGTGGAGGGGGACGATATCCTCGTCGCTCCCCCCGAAGAGTAATCGCCGGGCGGAAACCCTTCTCGCCCCCTGCGTCGGGTAAACGAAGACCCAGCCTGCGTACTGGAACTCTATTCAGTCGAGGCTGGGTTTGCGTTGCACCGGGAATCCGTGAATATCACGGCGAGTCCACAACGTGGATATCGTCCCACGGCCAGTACACCAGCCACACCCGGCCCACGATATTGTCCTCTGGCACCTGGCCCCACGACCGTGAGTCATTGCTGTTGCGGCGGTTGTCACCGATTACGTAATATTCCGCCTCGCCCAGAGTCACCCTCCTCGCGCTGGAGTTGTCCTTGCGGTCCAGGTAGGGCTCGGTAAGCACCCGGCCATTGATGTACACCGTGCCCCGTTGCACTTCAACGGTTTCCCCCGGCAGGCCGACCACCCTCTTGACGAAGTCCTTGTCCGGATCGAGGGGGAAGTTGAACACTATCACCTCGCCCCTCATCGGGGGGTCAAAGGCGTACTCCGGCTCCGTCTCCGATGCCTTCCAGAACGGTACAGCCCGCGACAGCCTCTCCTGATCAATCTTGAAGAACGACGCCTGGTCGACAACCAGGTACTGTCCGCCCTCCAGCGTCGGCGACATGCTGGAGCCTTCCACCTTGAAATTGCGCACCGTGGTCTGCAGCACCAGCAGCACCACCAGCGCCAGCAACACCGCCTCTGTTATTTCACGCGCCAGTCGAGACATTCAATCTTTCCCGCATTTCCCTTGCATCCAGCATATCCCAAGAGCGCCCTGGATTGTAATCTTCGCGATTTACCCAGGCAGGGTTCAGTATCAGGTGGTCCGGCTGGTCAGGCGTCCCCGGATTGGGGATTTCTCCTCACCCGAACTCCATGCTTCGGGCGGATTGGACGGGGGAGAAACCCATGCCATTGAGGGGATGCGAATCGGGGCTTCGGTCCCATAATTCGAGGAGCCTCGCGTGGACATGTAACATTCCGTAACATTTCGTAACAATCTGTATCATGTTCGTCATTTGTTGAGACATGCCAACCTGCTGGTTCAGGGTGCCAGTGAGGCGGTTCGAGGCGTTTCTTCATAGAACAATTGTACGAGCTTTGGCTTCCCGAAACAAGGGGCATTTCAGCAGGCAGGATACTGAATCAGGCCGTTCAGTTAACAAGCGGCGGGGCGCTTCGGCACACGCGGCAAAGGGCCAGTATTCCCACTCCCTGCCGTCGCGAAGACAGGCCGTGCGGGAATTCTGGGCCAACAGCCGACATACCACCTGAACAAGACCTCTGTCGTAATACCCGAGGCCCCTTTTGCCGAAGCCCGCTCTTGCCCTGCTGTACCAGCGACCGGTCGGGGATAGCTGTGGCCGTATGCTAAAATCACAGCGCTTCCGGACGTCTTCCATTACGGAAAATCTGCATATCGGGGTTCTGCAATGAGTTGGAAATTTAAGCTGCTGAACAAGCCCTACGGCGGCGTCACCGAGGGGCCCGTCTGGGACGGCGAGCAGTTGCTGTTCACCCACATCCCGGCCAGCCGCATCTTGCGCATCGACCCGAAGACCGACGCCATCACCGTGTGGCGCGAGGGCACCAACCGCACCAACGGCCTTGCCCACGACACGGCCGGCCGCCTCTTCGGCTGCTGCTCCGGCGGCCGCGCCATCGTCCGCTTCGACGACGACGGCTCCACCGCCGTTGTCGCCGACCGCATTGAGGGACACCCCCTCAACACGCCCAACGACTTGGCAGTCGACGCCCAGGGCCGCGTCTGGTTCACCAACCCCTGGAACGCCGGCAACATCGACGCCACCGAGGTCGAGGTGCCCGGCTGGCGCTGCGTCCTCCGCGCCGACCCGCAGCCCGACGGCTCCTACACCGTCACCCGCGTCGAGAGCGACAGCACCATGCCCAACGGCATACTCGTCTCCATCGACGGCAAGACCCTCTACGTTGCCGAGAGCAACAGCGACGACGCGGCCATCGACCGCGAGCTCCGCGCCTACCCAATCAACGACGACGGCTCCCTGGGCCCCTACGCCATGCTTCACGCCTTTGGCACCGACGGCCGCAACGCCCAGCGTGGCATCGACGGCATGTGCTTCGACCGCGAGGGCAACATTGTCGCCACCGCCGGTTGGCCCACCTCAGGCCCAGGACCGCTGATCTACGTTTTCGACCCGAAGGGACGCGTCATCGAGACCCATCCGGTGCCCTGCATCCGCCCCACCAACTGCTGCTTCGGCGGCCCGGACCGCTCCGTGCTGTACGTGACGTCCGCCGAGGGGCACGTCTTCAAGGCGCAGACCGACATGGAAGGCTGGGCCCTCTTCCCCTAGTCGAACAATGTGCTTCGCAGCGAAGGGGCGTACTGCCGTGCGCCCCGTAATCCCTAACCTCGAATGGACTCCAAGACTGGAAATGCGGGAAAGATAGCATGAGCTTGCGAGATCTGGGCGGGTTCGGACGAGACCAGCTCCGGCAGGGAGGCGGTCGCGGCAACGGCAACGATCACTTCGACGAACTGATCGGCGCTACGGAGCTGTTCATCTACCAGACGCCCAACCGCCGTGCCAAGGGCTTTGATTCCCTCAAGCTGTTCCTCGAAGCCAACGAATGCGAGCTCATCTTCACCACCGATGTCCCGCCCGAGCTCCGCAACTACGAGGCCTTTCGCATAACCCACAAGCGCGGCGAGGCCATCCCCAACCCCGTGCTGCGCCGCTGCCACTCTTGGGCCCACAACCGCAACTTCCTCCACAGCTTCTTCAAACCCCTCTACCGCGGATGACCGTCGTTCATTGCGATCGCGGTCCCTTCTCTTCCGACATCCCTTGATGGAGGAGTTGCAGGATAGACGTTGGATTAGGCGTCACGCGCTTTTCGCGCCCTTCGGTATTTTCGTAACAACGGCTTTGCTGGTATATTTCGGTGGTGGTGCTGAGCGATTAGACAAAGACGCGCTGGAATTGTCAGCGTCGATGGTGGACTTGGCAGCTGTGCTCTATGCGATGGTTGCCGTAGCAGTTGAGAGGGTGATTCGTATGTGGTTCTGGGCCTTGGACCAGAGAGAGAAATGGCGGGCGAAATGGCGCCGGGAAGCGCAGGCCGAAGGACGAGCCGAAGGACAGATAGACCTTCTGAACCGGATGTGGACAGCCGCCCGCGCCGAGGGCAATCAGGAACTGGTTGAAAACTTGGAGCGGACTGCGAGAGAATTGGGAATTGCTCTAGGTGAGCCTTCTCCTCGCTAATGGTCCTCTAATCTCTCGGCACAATCCCTGCGAGGCCGGGGCCTGAAAAGAAAAGGAGAAGGAGCAATGGCTGCTCCTTCCCCTTCTGCGCTTTTGATTGCAGGCCGAGCTCTACTCCAGGTTGAACCCCGTATATCCGTTGGACGCGATCTCGCCCCGCTTGGCCCGCATCACCGGGGCGGTGTCCGGAGCGGTCAGCAGGAATCGGGCCTTCCCCGGGATGTTCGCCCCCACGAACCAGCTGTTCGCTTGCGTCCGAAGAATGTTCTTCCCACCCTCGATCATGTGCTCGGTCCACTCGTCCTCGGACTGCTGGCTCGGCTGGATGCGCTGGTAGCCGTTGTCCCGGACGTAGGCAACACACTCGCTAATCCACTCGACCAGCGGCTCTGCGGCGCGCACGAAGTTGCCAACCGACGCGGCGTTGA
Source organism: Dehalococcoidia bacterium (assembly GCA_963667415.1). Lineage (GTDB taxonomy): Bacteria > Chloroflexota > Dehalococcoidia > Lucifugimonadales > UBA3495 > VXOI01. The sequence goes on from OY763410.1 coordinate 4,096,441, forward strand.
TGGTGAACAGGTTCGGGAAGCCGACGCTGGAGATGCCCATGAACGTGCGCGGCCCTTCCGTGAACTTCTCCTGTAGCGTGAGGCCGTTCTGGCCCTGGATGTGCATCCGGCTCAGCGAACCTGTGACAGCGTCGTAACCCGTCGCATAGATGATGACATCCAGCTCATAGTGAGCGTCAGCCGTCTGGATGCCGGTCTCAGTTATCCGCTGGATGGGCGCCTGCTTCACGTCCACCAGCAGCACGTTGTCCTGGTTGTAGACCTCGTAGTATCCGCTCTCGCAGGGTAGGCGCTTCGACCCGAACATGTGGTCCTTGGGCGTCAGCATCTCCGCCACCGCCGGGTCCTTCACCCGCTCGCGGATCTTGTTGCGGAAGAATTCCGCGTAGTCCTCGTTGGCCGGCCCGGGCATCATCACGTCGTAGAAGTTGCTCAGCCACTTCGCGAAGCCCGGTTCGTCCCACAGCCGCTCGTACTGCTCGATGCGTTCCTCTTCCGAAACGCTCAACGCCGAGCGTTTGTCGAACTCGTGCATGAATGACCCGGCGGTCTCCAGGCACTTCTCGAAAATCTCCGGGTAGCGGGTCCTGATCTCCTCCTGCTCCTCCGCAGTGATGGGACGGTTGCGCAGGGGAGCGCAGTAGTTGGCCGTTCGCTGGAAGACGGTCAGGTGGCCGACCTCCTTGGCGATTTCCGTGATCAGCTGCACCGCCGTGGCGCCTGTGCCCACGACGCCAACCCGCTTGCCGGCCAGGTCCATCCCTTCCTTCGGCCACCGCCCCGTGTGGATCCACGGGCCCTTGAATTCGTGGATGCCCTCGAAGTCCGGAACGTAGTGGGCCGACAGCAGCCCGACGGCGGTGATCAGGAACTGACCCCGCGCCTTGTGGCCGTCCTGCATCTTCAGTTCCCAGCGGTTCGCATCCTCGTCGTAAACGCAGGACTCAACCCGTGAGTTGAAGCGGATGTGACGGCGCAGGTCGAACTTGTCCGCCACGTAGTTCAGGTAGCGCTCGTTCTCCGGCTGCCCGGAATACAGCTCCTTCCAGTGCCACTCCGACAGCAGCTCTTCCGAGAAGGAATAGCCGTAGGTGTAGCTCTCGGAGTCAAACCGCGCGCCCGGGTAACGGTTCCAGTACCACGTCCCGCCTATGCCCGAAGCATCCTCGAACGACTTGCAGGAGAACCCCAATTCTCTGAAGCGGTACAGCGAGTACAGGCCGGTTACCCCTGCCCCGATTATCAGAACCTCATATTCCTCGACGTTTCCGTTCCTGGAAGACTCGGCCACTGGAGCCTGTTGCAAGGAATCAGCCATGAAAATCCCTCCCTAAGCTCTACATCTCTGTTTGGAGGCGATTATACAGAAAATCAATGATTGCGCCAGTGTTGTATTAACAATTCGTCGTCACTACCCTACGTATACAACGAAGCGGGCGGCGTCGCCCCCATCAGCATCGCCCCTCCGTACTCGAAGTTCAGCGGCAACCCCGAGATATGCTGCCCGTGTACATGCAGGTCCCGGAAGTAGCGCTCCAGGCCCACCGACCGGTGTATCGCGTTGGTCCCCGCGGCGTTGAACAGTTTGTCGCCCACCGCGATAGACTGCTGGATGGCGTGGGTGATCGCCAGTCGCGTTCGCATTGCCAATTCCGCCAGCCCATCGCTTCCCTGCAGTTGGGCTTCCCACATCCGGCTCGCCGTGTCCAGCACGTAGCGGCGGGCGCTGTCGATCATCGCCTCGCACTCGCCCACCACGATCTTGATGTGCGGCCGGTCCATCAGCAGCGTGGGCGAGTCGGTCGATCCCCTGTCGGTGGCCAGTTCCACGAAGGTGTTCATAGCTCCACGCGCCATCCCCAGCGTGTTGCCCGCCGACAGCGTCCACCCGAGCACTATGGCTGACTGCGGCGGCGAGTACAGCGGCCCGTCGTAGTGCGCCTCGGCGCCCCGCGTGTAGGTGTGGTGCTCCGGCACAAACACCTCGGAGTACTCCGCGTCGCTGCTTGCCGTGCCCCGCATTCCCAGCGTGGTCCAGGTGTCCAGCACCTCTCCCTTCGCCACCGGAAGCACCACCGTTCGGAACATCGGAGTGCCGTCATCGTTGGTCAGAGGTCCTCCGTTGTCGACAACCCGGCACGACACGAATATGGCGATGGAATGATCGATGCCGCTGAGGAAATTCCAGCGCCCCGACACGATGTATCCGCCGTCCGTCACTCTGGCCGTGCCTCCCGCCCGGGCCGACCCGGAGCCCAGCACGCAAGGCGGATCACCAAATATCTCCTTCGCCGCCCTGGGGGAAATCCGTACCACCGCCGACGAAACCGCCGCCCCGTTGAAGACGCACCACCCGGCCGAACCGTCCGCCTGCGCGATTTCCTCCACGACGTGAAAGGCAGTGATCGGGTCCGTCTCCGGGCCGCCCAGCTTCTTGGGTACATATAGCCCGAACAGGCCCTTATCGGCCATCTTCGCCGCCAGTTCTGCTGGAAGCTGCCGTTCGACGTCGATCTTGTCCCGGTTGGCCACGATCTCCGGGGCTATCTTCTTGGCCGCCGCTATGAGCTCACTGGAAGAAAGTTCTGCAACCGGGATGGGTGACATACGCAGTTCGGCTCCTGGCAAATATCCGCCCTATTATAGCCAAGTCAGCAGCCGCGCCCAACTGTCGCGCCCAACTGTCGATGGCGCATCGCTCTAAGAGACGATTTCAAACGCCGTTGGGCTACAAATCCGATTGGCATTCTGTTAGTATCGAGCGCCAAGCGTCTTGAAACCATCATATAAAATTCACGCGACGGTCATCTCGGACGCTTTCCAATCTCAGTAATTCGGGAGAAAACTATGGCAGCATACGTATTCGTGGATGTTGAAATCACTGACAATGCCGTGCAAGCAGAATACCGGCAGCGTTCCGTGGAAGTCATACAGGCCTATGGCGGCAGGTTGATGGCGCGTGGCGATGTCGTTGAGTCCTCGACCGGGGAGTTGACCTCTCGCCGCCGAATGTTGGCCCTGGAATTTCCCTCCGTAGAACAGGCAAGGGCTTGGCACCAGTTGCAGCAGGGTTCGCAGGAACAGGCTGAAGTCCGTGAGCTGCGCAACAGGATGGGCAATATCATCAGCATAAACATCGTCGAGGGAGAGGAAAACTAGCAGACCTCTTTGGACACCCTTATTGGAGCCACTCCCCCTTGTGCTATCCCTCCCTGTGCCGTCGCGTTGATACCTGGCTGACTGGTCGAAATCCATGAGAATTCCTGTCGCGATGCCGCGCCGGATCAACTATGGCATTGCCGATCTGCGTGGCGACGTCCTCGGCGGTCTCACTGCCGGGGGCGTTGTGTTGCCGGTGGCCATGGGCTACGGGGTACTGTCGGGCCTCGGGCCGGTGGCCGGCCTGTACGGTGCGGTGGCGGTGGGCATTTTCGGATCCCTCTTCGGGGGGATCAGGGGGATGGTTTACGGCCCAAATATCGCCGTCACTATCACCATGGCCGTGGTGGTTGCGGAGTACGCCGACAGCATTCAGGAAGCGGCCACCATCGGCATACTCGCCGGGCTGATACAGATGATATTCGGCCTGCTTGGTCTGGGCCGCTATGCCTCTTACATCCCCAGTTCCCTGACCTCCGGGTTCTTAACCGCCTTCGGAACCCTGCTTATCGTAAAGCAGGTTTTCTTCGCCTTCGGCACAACAGCGCCCTCTGGCAGCGTCGTTTCCAATATTCTGACGTGGCCCGACGCGGCAAGGAACGTGAATCTGGACGCCTTGGTCCTGACTGCCCTTTGTCTTGCGCTGTCCGTGGTTTGGCGAGGGCGGCTCCTGCGGTTGTCTCCCGCTCCCTTTGTCGTGCTTGTCGCGGGGATATTGGCCGGAGTATTTCTGTTTACGGACGCCCCCACCGTGAGCGAGGTTCCGTCTGGCTTGCCTTCCCTACAACTGTCTGCCATTTCCCTGGAATTCTTCCTGCGGGCATTGCAGCCGGCCTTCATCATGGCTCTGCTCGGCGCAATTTCCACTTTCCTGATAGCCTTGCGAGTGGATGCAATCACCGGCACGCAGCACAAGCCGAACCGCGAAATGTTCGCTCAGGGTTTGGGCAACATCGCGGCTGGCTTGACCGGAGGAAATGCTGGTTCCACCGCCCCCGGCTCCCTTGTCAACGCGCTCAGCGGTGGTAGGTCGCCGGTGGCGGGCCTCACTGTAGCCGGAATAGTCCTCGCCGCAATCCTGTTTCTCGGACCCGTGGCCGAGCGGATCCCCTTTGCCGTCCTCGCAGCAATTATGATTGCAACGGCCCCGGTGCTGATCGACTGGCGATTCATAAAGCGGATACACCGCATGTCTCGCAGCTACGCGGTGGTAATGCTACTGACCTTTGGCCTCGTGCTGTCGGTGGACATTGCCACCGCCATAGTGATTGGACTCGTGGTGGCCGCCCTGACGGGCTCCCGCCGCCTGGAAGGCCTCGAGACATCCGCCCTCGTCTCCGTTCCCCTGCTCGACCGGGCCGTGCTGGAGGATGAGGACTGGGACGATGATGCAGACCCTTTCCAGGCCCGCACTGGCATGGTGGTGTTCCCCGACCGGGTGACCGTGGCATCGGCCCGGGAACTCAGCCGCATTCTCAGGGCAGACATCCGGGGCCACCAGTTTTCCATTTTCGATATGTCCCGCACCGTGTATATGGACGACTCAGCCGCTGTGATGATGGGCGACCTGGTAGGCGTCGCTATGGCCCGGCAGTCCCGGACCATCGTTATCGCCGGCATGAATGACGCCGTGCTGGAAACCGTTAGCTCGATGGGAGTGCTGGACAGGGTTTCCGCCGAGAACCTCGCCGCCGACGTGGATGAGGCGAAAGAGATTATCCGCCCACTGCTGAGGGCAGGCGCTCCTGTGGCCTAATTCCCGCTAGCTTATTGCACCGGCCGGCCTCTGGTGGGTATCAGGGGCGGCCTTGGTTAATTGGGGTCGCCCGCATTTGGTTCCTAGTCGCCGCCCGCGTTTTCGCTGTCAACACAGCCTCACCGCCGGCCCCGTTACACCCGGTTCTCCGCTGCCCGCTCAACGTCTCCGAAGAGGCTCGGCCACTACTGATGCTGCGAAATGGCCGCCAGGTGGTCTACGTGGTGACGCTCGAAGCAGTCCGTGGCAGACCGTTCCATCTGCAGCGTGACGTGCTGCACATCGAACTGTTCGTGTACCGCTCGGTGGAGCCGGCGCATGAGTTCCTCAATGTCGCCCTCAAAGCTGGGATCCACAAGCACGTGTGCGGAAACGGCGTTGTAGCCGGTCGTAATTGTCCAGGCATGAACGTCGTGGACCAGGGTCACCCCTTCCTCTTCCTCAATGGCACTGCAGAGTAGGTACATGTCCAGTCCGGCCGGGGCATCCTCCAGCAGGATGCGAAACACCTTGGATGCCAGGCGGAACGAGCCGGCCATGATCAGCGCTGCGATCAGCACGCCGAGGATCGGGTCCACAATGTCCCAGTCGAAGATCAGCACCAGGACGCCCGAAACGACCACCGCGACAGACCCTGCGAGATCGGCGATCACATGCCAGAAGGCCCCTTCCACGTTGATGCTGTGCCCCGAAGAACGAAAAAGCGTCCAGGCTATAACCAGGTTGATCAGCAGCCCTGTCACCGCCACGGCCAGCATGATCCCGCCGTCGATTTCGTGATCGTGGCCGTTCGACAGGCCGTTGAACCGCTGGTAGGCCCCGTAGAGTATCCAGGTGGCGAGGATCCCCAGCGCAACGGCGTTCATAAGCACCACCAGCACCTCAACTCGATGAAAGCCAAAGGTGCGGGTGATGGCTGCCGGACGTTCGGCAATCCACATCGCAAACAGCGCCAGGCAGATCGCCACGGCGTCCGTTACTACGTGGGTTGCGTGCGCCAGTAGCCCCAGGCTCCCGGAAAGAATCCCGCCCGTTGTTTCGATTGCCATCTGGCAGGCAATCAGGCCCAACGCCAGGATAAGCCCGCGCTTGCCGGCGGCTCGATAGTCGGACGAGTGATCGTGTGTGGGAGCACTTCGCCCGGCGACATTATTGAATCGACGGAGGGCCATTTGGGAGATTCTATTGACGGCCAATTCCGAGGTTCTGGGTTAATTCAGCGCCCGAAGCTCTCGGCGTCACTTGTGGTCCGGCAAGTTCCGAAAGGCTTCGGGCCTGAATGGGCCGGTTGGAGGGGTTGTGCCGGGGCTCTTGGTCGTATCCCTGTTCGCGGTGACTGCCTTGCCGGTGTCGAGGCAAAGCTAATCTACCAAGCGACTGTGAAAATCAAGTGAAGAATCTCCGGAGTTTCATGAATGTTTTGTAAGAATCAATTCATTCCTGACGGAACCTCACCGGCTGAAAACGCTGAATAGCGCTCCAATTCAGGTGGTTTCTCACCACCCAGCTCTTCATTTCCGCACGTGAATCCAAGTCCCGCCTCACCCCAGACCTCACCACCTGACCCGAAACGATGCCCGCTGAATTCTTCCCCTTGCTTCCAGCTATCTTCTGTCGTACAATTGTTCTGATGCAAGAAGCCCTGAACAGCACGATTGCCCTGTCTCAATCAAGGACCCAAAATAGGCGGGTTTGTTACACAACGTTACAAAATGTTACACCGTCACGCGAGGACCTCCGGATGAGACAATGAGACCGGTCTCTCCCGACTGTCATCCAGCCAAAGGCTCGGGTTTCGTTCCATTCCGTCTGCCCAAAGATTGGGGGTCCGGGCGAAAGCCACAATCCTGGGACGCCTGACCTACCAAACCACCTGATTTGGAACCCTGCCAAAACACGAACGCGGCTTGAATTTGCCCGACTGAAATGGTACGGTGACGCGGATTATTGCTGGCCTTGCTTGGAGGTGAATGTTCCTATGGGAGACCAGGTAACTTCACAGGATATTGCCCTGATGGCCCACCTGATGCGTCGGGCCGGATTCGGCGCCCGTTACGACGACCTCGTGGAGCGGACGCAAAAGGGATACGAGGCAACCGTTGAGGAGTTGCTCAATCCCGAATCCAACTCGAACGGCCTCGACCTCGACCTCGCCGAACGCTGCTTCATCGAGTGGAGCCACTTCACCCGCGGCGTCCCCGAGTACTTCGCCTGGCGGCTCATCAACTCCCGGGCCCAGCTCGAGGAAAAGATGGTCCTCTTCTGGCATAGCATCTTCTGCACCGCCGACAGCAAGGTGCAAAGCTACCCCACCCACTACGACCAGCTCGAAATGTTCCGCACCAAGGGACTCGGCAGCTTCCGCGACATGCTGGTCGAAATTTCCAAAGACCCCGCGATGATTTTCTTCCTCGATAACTGCCTCAGCCACAAGGAGTCCATCAACGAGAACTACGGCCGTGAGCTTCTCGAGCTGTTCTCCCTGGGCGTCGGCAAGGACGGCGAGTACAACTACACCGAGGACGACGTTAAGGAATGCGCCCGCGCCTTCACCGGCTGGACCATCACCAACCCCGTCCCCGGCCAGCCCTATGGCCGGTACTCCGCCAAGTTCCTCTACGTCCCCGAAGACCACGACAACGGCGAGAAGACCTTCCTCGGCGAGACCGGCCGCTTCAACGGTGAGGACATCATCGACATCATCGTTAAGCAGCCCGCCGCCGCCAGGTTCATCTCCCGCCACCTGTACAGCTACTTCATCGCCGATGAGCCCGGCGTTCCCTCATGGATGGAGACCCCGCCCCAGGATCCGGAAACCATCCAGATGCTCGAAGACGAGTACTACCGCTCCGACTACAACATCAAGGCCATGCTCCGGGTGCTCTTCAACTCCGACGCCTTCAAGAACGCCCGATTCCGCCGCATCAAGAGCCCGGTGGAAACCGTCATCGGCACCCTGCGAATGGTCGGCGACTGGACCCAGCCCAAGCCCGGCTTCGAGTTCATCTTCGACGAGATGAAGTACATGGGCCAGGAGCTGCTCAATCCGCCCTCCGTCGAGGGCTGGCACACCGGCAGGGAATGGATCGATGGCGGCACCCTGGTGCACCGCATCAACTTTACCGCCGACTTCCTCGGTGATACCAAGTTCCCCGGCATCCGCGACATCGTTGAAAAGCTGGCCGACAAGGGCCCCGGCATCTCCCCCGAAGAGATGGTGGACGGCTGCCTGCAATACCTCGGCCACTACGAGGTTTCCGAAGAAACGCGAGCCATGCTGATGCGCCGTGCATCCAAGGACGACGTCGTCCGCACCGACACCGCAGAGTTCCCCCAGGAAGTGGGCGAGATGCTTCAGCTCATCGCCTCCACCAAGGAATACCTCTACGCCTAGGTGACTACGAACAGACGGAGCGAGACGCCCAAGGGCTCTCGCTCCTGACTCTTCTGCGCTGACAACATTTCCGCCCACGCCAACACTAACTAAGGAGACGGCAAATAGCCATGACGACCAACAAGAAAGACCGGGTCCTGGTGGTTCTCCAGATGACGGGCGCCTACGATGCCCTCAATACCGTTATTCCCTACAATGACCCGCATTACAGCGACTATCGCCAGGCTGTGAGCGTTGACCCCGCGGATGTGCTCCACATCAACGAAGAGGTTGGCTTCCATCCCTCGATGTATCCGTTCAAGAACCTCTACGACCAGGGTAAAGTTGCGGTAATCCAGGGAATCGGATACCCAACCCCGAATCGCTCCCACTTCCGCTCCCTGGACATCTGGCACACCGCGGAGCCGACCAAGATAATCACCGAGGGTTGGCTGGGCAAGGCCGTTCGTGAGCTCGACCCCAACCGCGAAAACGTCCTCACCGCCGTCAACTTCGGCCGTGGCCTTCCCCGCGCCCTGGCTGCCCCCGGCGTCTCCGTTGCCTCCGTCGGCGACATCGAGAGCTACGGCGTGCTGACCGGCATCGACGGCGAAGACCAGCGCATGGAAGCCCTCGACATCTTCTCCAAGATGTACTCCCCTCTCATCGGCACCGGCCCGGCCAACGACTACCTGTCCCAGACCGGCCTCGATGCCCTCAAGGGCGCAGATATCCTGAACACCGCTCCCGATAGCTACACCTCCTCGGTGGAATACGGCGGCAGCATGTTCGCCCAGTGGTGCAAGAGCATCGCCCAGGTGCACCTGGCCGATTTCGGCACCCGCATCCTCTACACCGGCGTCAACCCGGGCACCTTCGACACCCACGCCAATCAGAACCCCTCCTTGGCCAAGCTGTGGGAGGATGTCACCACCGCCACCGTCGACCTGTACGAGGACCTGAAGGAGCACAACGCATCCGAGGAAGTGGTCATCCTCATGTTCTCCGAGTTCGGCCGCCGTGTGCAGGACAACGGCTCCGGCACCGACCACGGCTCCGGCAGCGTGGCCTTCGTCATGGGCGACGGCGTCCAGGGCGGCACCTATGGCGCCTACCCGTCCCTGGAGCCCTCCAAGCTCGACGAGGGCGACCTCCAGTGGAACAATGACTTCCGCTCCACCTACGCTGAATTGCTGGACAAGTGGATGGGCCTCGACGACCGGGCCATCCTCGGCGGCACCTACGAGCAGTTCGGCCTCATCAAGTAAATTACGCTCAGACACAGGGGGCGCAGCGAACGGAGAGACCAGCAGAAATCTCTCTCCGCATCCTGCGCTCTCTGCCTTGCAATACGAGGTGTAAATGGTTACGCAGATTGCGCCGATTACCTTCCAGTACAGCCATACCATCGGACGGCAGGAAGTCCGCAGCGGCAACGGGTTCTTCATGCCGGTGGCAATCACTCGCGACCCGGAGAACCGGCTGTATGTCTTGAGCCGCGGCTCCGAGACTCCCGCCTTCTTCCCTTGCAAACGGGTCACCGTGTTCACCGTCGATGAAGAGTTCATCGAAGACTACGGCCAGAAGGTTCCACCGGAAGACGCCGACCCCGCCACCACGCCCAACGGCAGCTTTATGTGGCCCACCTCCGTGGCCCTCGACAGCGAAGGCAACACCTTCGTCTCCGACGAGTGGCTCCAGCGAGTCTCCGTCTACAAGCCCGGCCAGGGCTGGACCGATATGTGGGGCACGGAAGGCTCCGGCGAAGGCGAGTTTAACAAGCCGTCGGGCTTGGCTTTCGACAAGAACGACAACCTCTACCTCGTGGACAGCTACAACCACCGGGTGCAGGTTTTCACCAGGGACGGCAAGTTCCAGTTCGGCTGGGGCTCCCGGGGCACCGGCCCCGGTGAGTTCAACTACCCCTGGGGCATCGAAATCGACCACAACGGCGACGTCTATATCGCCGATTGGCGCAACGACCGCATCCAGAAGTTCGCCCCGGATGGCACCTTCCTGATGCAGTTTGGCTCCTCAGGGTCCGGTGACGGAGAGTTCGACCGCCCCACCGGCGTGGCAGTCGACAAGGAAGGCATCATCTACGTCACCGACTACAAGAATGACCGTCTTCAGGTCTTCTACCCAGACGGCAGCTTCATCACCGAGTTGCTGGGCGAGGCCACCCTGTCCACGTGGGGCCGCGAGCGCGTACTTATTGACCCCATCACGGTCAAGGGCCGTCTGGCTGCCAATATGCTGGAAGAGCGCGAGAGGGCTTTCCAGGGACCCATCGCCGTCGAGGTCGATGACGAGGGACGCGTTTACGTGGTTGAAGTCGCCCGTCAGCGCCTCCAGGTCTTCTTCAAGCAGAGGTCCGTCTACCAGGGCGGCCTGCTCTAGCCTGAACCGCCACCCAAAGGCGCACGCAATGAATGGGGCGCACAGTTGTGCGCCCTTCGCTTTCGCTCCCTCTCCGCCGCGGATTTGGTAGCATAAGACACCGACTCTCTGCGAAAGGGCGCCTCGCAAGCTAAGGAGATACCATGACCAGCACCGAATACAACCCGGCTGCCCGCTTCGAGTTCGAGACCACCGACCTAGTCTACCTTGAACACCCCGCCGACAACCTGGAGGCCACCATCTACCGACCTAGGGGCGAGGGCCCCTTCCCTGCCTTGGTCGATGTCCACGGTGGCCGGTGGTTCCTCAACGACCGCACCGCCGACCACCACATGAATTCCGCCCTCGCCGCCAGCGGCATAGTCGTCGTCGCCGTCGACTTCAGGCTGGCCCCGGACCATCCCTATCCGGCACAGGTCGCTGACGTCAATTACGCAATCCGCTGGACGAAGGCCAACGCCGCAAGCCTCAACGTCGACCCCGAATCCGTTGGCGCAATCGGCTGCTCCAGCGGCGGCCACACCATCGCCCTCAACGGCATGCGGCCCCGCCATCCCGACTACGCCGCGATTCCGCTCCCCGGCGGCGAGAATGTCGACGCGTCATTGCGTTTCATGCTCTGCTGCTGGCCCGTGCTGGACCCCCACGCCCGCTACCTCTGGGGCATCGAGATTGGCGACGAGCGGTTCATCGGCCCCACCGAGACCTACTTCGGCGACCACGCCAACCTCCACGACGGCAACCCTCAGCACATTCTGGACCGCGGCGAGACCGCAGAAATGCCTCCGGTGATAATCATCCAGGGCACCAACGACAACAACGTCCCTCTGTCCATCCCCCACCGGTTCGAGGAGACCTACCGCGCCGCCGGAGGCCACGTGGAGCTCGAGCTCTTCGAGGGGATGCCACACCAGTTCGGCAACACCCCGGGCCCCGAGTCCGACCGCGCCATCGAGCTGATGAAAGGCTTCATCGCCCGTGAGCTCGCCCGCCCCGCCGTCGTGCGAGCCTGACAGTCCTCCGACCGTCGCACCACCCCCAGGTTCAGGTCGACCGGCTGGCTATGGAAATCACGTCCTGAAAAAGCACAGGGGCGGGATTCAAACCCGCCCCCTTTCTCATTGCCTTCACCAGGCTCGCCTCTCACAAATTATGGACGGCTGAACCCCGCAGCAGGATATTTGCCTGGGCGCATCGCGGTGAGGACAATCCCCTCCTCCCGCCGCGATTCTCGCGAAGGCGCGAGTCCGGCCCCCCGGTTGACGTGCACCATCCTCACAGCGCCCTGACCTGCCGCACAATCCCTGCCAGTCCCTCCAGCGTCTCCCGCAACCCGTCATACAGCGAGTGCCCCATCCTCACAGCGCCCTGACCTGCGGCACAATCCCCGCCAGTCCCTCCAGCGTCTCCCGCAACCCATCGTGCAGCGACCACCCCGGCCGTCGGACGGCGGCCACGTTCATGCTCACGCTCCCGAACCCCATCCGTCGCAGCTCCTTCAACTTCGGCAGGCATTCCTCCGGCGTCCCGGCTATCGCGAACCGCCCGATGAGATCCGGCCCTACCAGCTCGTCCAGCTCCTCCGGATATGTGACGTCCTGCTCGAAGTACCAGCCCGACGCCTGCGCCACCAGCCCGCTGATGCGCCGGAACCTGTCCTCTGGCACCGGCGACTGCTCCGCGCCCCCCAGCGCCAGGTAGTGCGCCGCGTACAGCACCACGCTCCGGCGCGCCTGCTCTCCGTCCTGTGACACGCAGATGGTGACTCGCGGTGCAACCTCCACGTCCTCCGGATTCCTTCCCACCGACTCGGCGCCCTCGACCACCCAGTCCCGGTACTGCAGCAGCACCTCCTCTGAGAGCTCCCGTGCACCAACTACCACCGCGTCCGCTTCCCGTCCCGCCAGCTTCGAGATTAGCCGGCTGCGAGTCCCGATGACCACCGGCACTGGCCCTGTGATATCCGGCTGCAGCCTTGCGCCCTTGAACCGGTACACGGGCCCGTCCAGGCTCACCTTTCCGCCGTCCAGCAGCCCCTTCACCACCACGATGAACTCTTCAAGCAGTCGCGCCGGATGCGGCTGCTCGATGCCGATGCCCGATAGCCCTGCGCCCGCGCCAATGCCCAGGAACGCCCGCCCCTGCGACACCTCGTTCAGCGTCCCCACCGCCGCCGCCACGATGGCCGGATGCCGCACGTACGGGTTGGTAACCAGGCTCCCCACCCGCACATTCCTCGTCACCGCCGCGCATAGCACCTGCAGCTGCGACGAGTCTCGGAACAGCGCCACGTCCGATATCCCCAGGCTGTCCACTCCCGCATCGTCCACGAGGCGTGCCAGCTTCAGGAACTCATCCACCGGCACCACCGGGCTCAGCTCTACCTCTATCTGCATCAGCTTTTCTCGCGTATCCTTTGCTGTATTGAGTTTCGAGCCCCCTTACCGACAGAGAAAGCCGTGACCTGTCCACGCGAAAGCGGGCGAAGGAGGTGAATGGCCGCAATGTCTGACTTTCACTTCAACGCCAGCGTACTGCTGCCCCACCCGCTCCTGGAGATCTTCGACTTCCTATCCAGGGCTGAGAAGCTCGAACTGCTGACCCCGCCGTGGGTGCACTTCAACATCCTCACGTCTACGCCCATCGAGATGCGCCAGGGCCTCGTCATCCGGTATCGCATTCGCATCAGGGGCATAACCGTGCGCTGGGACAGCGAAATAACGCAGTGGGAACCTCCCTACCGCTTCACCGACCGGCAGGTGCGCGGCCCCTACCAGACGTGGCTCCACCATCACCTGTTCGAAGAAACCCCTGACGGCACCCTCGCCACCGACAACATCGCCTACCGCGTCCCCGGCGGCGCACTCGTCAACCGACTCTACGTCGTTCCCGAGTTGCAACGCATCTTCGCCTACCGCGAGACCAGACTTCGGGCCCTCTTCCCCTGACCCACTTCAGGCCCATTCCCTGCTTCGGGACGCTCCTCCATCCAGGCCCAGAACCCCAGAGAGTGTGTGCCAAATACACTCTCCACCCGAGAGGGGGTTGGAGCCTGCCCACGCCAGGGCGGCCGGTGAGGTCGTTGGGACTTCCTCCGCTCTCGCAGGAATCAAGTACGCCGCATCGGCTTGCCCTTTTACGGCGTTGGCCTATGACACGCACCCATTGGGACTCCCGATAACTGATTTAACAGCGTCCCTCACGAGGCGACAACCCGTTGGCGTGAAGGTTTTGTGTGAATGACACCGGCGCAGCCAGCTTCCCCTGCCGTCGCGCCTCGTCTTGCTGCCCACGATGGCGCACCGCTACGGCCGCATCATCACCGGCCCGGCAAACAGCCCCTCCGGCAACGGGTGCTCGATTCCCAGCGTCGACACCCTCGCCATCGCCGTGAATTGCACCGGCTCCCCGCCGACCTGGTTGCTGTCCCCACCGTGGTGACCCCGCAGCCACTCCGGCCCCGTCAGCCGCTCCCCGTCCCACATTCCGCCCGTGGCCACCAGGTGCCCGAACCGCGCCAGGTCCAGCGCGCTGATGAACACCCAACCCGGCCCGCCTCTCACGACGTGCCCGCCAATTTCGTACGGCGGGTCCACGAAGTCCCCATACCCCGGCGCGTCCGGATACCAGTCCTTTGTCTCGAACAGCGTCCGCCCCGGCGTCCACTCCCAGCGGTCCGCCGGAATCCCCATCGGCCCGAACAGCCGCCGGTCCACCACCGCCTTCAGGTCCTCACCCAGCAGGTGCGTCAACGCCTGCGACAGCCGCCATATTCCGCCGCTGCTGTACACCCGGGCGCTCCCCGGACGGGTGTGGGCGTAGTTGTCGTAGTACGGGTCGCCGGTCCAGTCCGCCCACTCCGGAACCTGCGAAGGCCCGAACAGCGCAACCGACGCCGCGTTCTGCTGCTCCGCCGGTGTCGCGTTGCGCCAGTGGAAGCCGTTGGTAACCGGGAAGCCGCCCAGGTGCCCGTACACCTCTTTGTCCCCCAGAAGGTGCCGCCACGTCAGCTCCCGGTGATGCCCCCGGTCCAGGTGCTTGTGTGGATGCGAAAGCTGCCCCTCGCCCGTCCAAGTGTTCCGCACCGGCTCGTCGGGGTCCACCAGTCCGTCCTCCACCGCCAGCCCGAACGCCGCCCACGTCAGCGCCTTCCCCACCGACGCCGTCTGCCCCCGGTACTCCGGGTCGCCCCAGGTGTGCAGCAGGTACCCGCCTCGTGTCACCACCGCGCCCCACCGCGGCCCATCGGGCCCAGTGGCCGTCTGCCCGCCGCCTCTGACGTCACAGTCCTCCAGGAACTGCGCCCACTTGCCCACGTCCAGCCCGGCATCACTCGG
The DNA here is from genome assembly GCA_963667415.1 of Dehalococcoidia bacterium. Lineage (GTDB taxonomy): Bacteria > Chloroflexota > Dehalococcoidia > Lucifugimonadales > UBA3495 > VXOI01. The sequence continues at coordinate 4,111,466 of OY763410.1, forward strand.
AGATATCGCCGTCCACGACTCCCCCGGATACGCCACCCAGTCCGGAACTGTTGACCCCATTACTCCCTCTCTCGCCCGCGACCCGTAGAATCAACGAATTCTACTACGAGTGGTCGTGGGACGAGCCACGCCCGCCCTCCACCGGCGAGAAGCCACGGGGAAACCGGCCGTCAGCCCGCCAACCGGCCATCCTCCGGGCACAGTCGCATCCCCACCGCGTTCAGCGCGGCGGGAGCCCTAGTCCCGCGCCCGCGTCACGTCCCGGCGATTGCGCTTCCGGTCCAGCGCCGCGAGCTCCATCTTGCGAAGCCGCAGGCTCTCCGGCGTGACCTCCAGCAGCTCATCGTCCGCGATGAACGCCAGCGCTTCTTCCAGGCTCATCGTCACCGTGGCCTTCAGGCGCTTGGCCACGTCGGCCGTCGACGAGCGCATATTCGTCAGCTTCTTTTCCTTGCAGACGTTTATCTCAATGTCGCCCTCACGAGGATGCGAACCGACGATCATGCCCTCGTAGACCCTGATGCCCTGGTCGATGAACGTATCGCCCCGGCCCTGTGCGTTCAGCAGCCCGTAGACCACGGCCACGCCGCTCTCCGATGCCACCAGCACGCCGTTGCGCCTCGACTTTATCTCCCCTTCCATCGGCTGGTACGACGTGAATACGCTGCTCTTGACGCCATCGCCCCGGGTGATGCGGTTGAAGAAGGCATTGAACCCGATCAGGCCACGCGTGGGAATCTCATACTCCAGGTGAACGTATCCGTCTCCGCTGTACCGCATGTCCCGGTGCCTCGCCATGTGCGCCGACAGATACTCGCTCAGCGGCCCCAGGTAGTCCTCATGCGTCGTTACGTTGAGAATCTCGTAAGGCTCGTGAGTCTTGCCGTCGATCTCCTTGTTGACCGGCGTCGGACGCGACACCTGGAATTCGTACTGCTCCCGCCGCATGGTCTCAACCAGGATGGACAGATGCAGCTCCCCGCGACCGGCGACCACGAACACGTCCGGGCTCGTCGTGGGCTCCACCCGCAGGCTCACGTTCGTCCTGAGCTCCCGCATCAGCCTTTCGTGCAGGTTGCGCGAGGTGCAGTGGGAGCCCTCCTTCCCCATGAAGGGCGACGTGTTGACCCCGAACGTCATCCGCACCGTCGGTTCGCCGATGTCGATCGACGGCAGCGCCGCCGGGTCCTCCAACGATGCGATGGTGTCGCCAATCGACACTCCCTCCGGCCCCGTAACCGCCACGATGTCTCCAGTGTGTGCCTCCGACACCTCCACCCGCTCCATCCCGTGAAACACGAAGATGTGCTCGACGGTATGGGTGGTGAAGGCTTCACCGCGGCCCATCAGGGCCACCCGGTCCTGCACCTTCATCATCCCGTTGGTGATCCGCCCTACGGCGACCTGCCCCAGGTAGTTGTCGTAATCAAGGGCGGCCACCAGCATCTGCAACGGAGCGTCCGGGTCGCCCGTGGGCGGCGGCACCGAGTCCAGGATGGCTTCGAACAGGGGCTGCATGTCCGACCCCGGCGCGTCCAGGCTCGTGGTGGCGTAACCCTGCCTCGCCGAGGCGTACAGCACCGGATAGTCCAGCTGCTCCGCCGTGGTGGCAACCTCCAGGAACAGGTCCTGCACCATATCCACCACTTCTGCCACCCGCGCCTCGGGACGGTCTATCTTGTTGATAACCACCAGGGGATTCACGCTCTGCCGCAGCGCCTGTCGCAGCACGTACGTGGTCTGGGGCATGGGGCCGTCGACGGCGTCCACCAGCAGCAGGCACCCGTCGGCCATGTTCATCACCCGCTCGACCTCGCCGCTGAAGTCGGCGTGCCCCGGCGTGTCGATGACGTTGATCCGCACGTCGCCGTACGAGACCGACGCGTTCTTGGCCAGGATCGTGATGCCCCGCTCCCGCTCCAGGGGGTTCGAGTCCATGATCAGCGTGCCCACCTGTTGGTGAGCCCGGAAAACCTTGCCCTGTTTCAGCAATGCGTCGACCAGGGTCGTCTTCCCGTGGTCGACGTGGGCAATTATGGCAAGGTTACGGATGTCGTTATTATGGTAATCGTTCAAGTCAAATCACCTCCTCTATATAGTAGCATTCCGCGCATCATTTGACCGCATTCCCGAACCGGCATTTGGGAGGTGACATTTCAGAGTAATAGAGAATTGCATTGACTGAGTCGAAGCAAGAATCAGGCTGGCAGAGCCCGACCCGCCTCATATCCGCCTATAATAGACACATGGTGCCCGCATCCCGATGATGTCGCCGGTGCCGCACCCGATGCAGGACCGGGATCCCTGCCTGCGTCAACCATTTTGGTCATCAGCACGACAGGAGGACGTATGCCAGTTCTGAAGATAGAGGGCGTCACCCACTGGTCGATTCCGGTCAACGACCTCGCCGAGTCAGAAGAATTCTACGGCGACCTGCTCGGCCTCACCGCCAAGGGCAGGCTGGGCAACAACACCATGTCTTGCTTCAACGTCGGCGACCACAACATCCTGCTCTGCGAACGCTCCAGCCCCGTCGACGGCTCCCAGACCGAGGACGGAGGCGCCCACCATTCCTTCACCGTGTCCCCCGAGGTCTTCAACGAGGCCTGCCGGGTGTTCCACTATAGGGAAATCCCCATCGACCACCTCACCTACCGCGCCCACGGCTTCTTCACTGGCCGCGAGCTCTACTTCTACGACCCCAGCGGCAACCGCCTCGAGCTCCGCGACCCCACCTGGACCGAGGGCATGCCCGAACCCTCCTTCCACGAACTCTCCACCACCTGACCCCCACACTCGCAACAGGAAACGCAAATGCCCCACCAGACCGAACCCAGCGCCAACACTACCCTAGGCAACCTCCTCCAGCCAATGCTGGGCAAAGCCCTCGATGGCAGACACCCAGCGGAACATCGAGAATGCCGGGAGAACCACGAGCGGGTCTCTAGGCTATAATTCTAGCTAGGCGTATTTGTCGACCATTGCCGCAAAGCTAAAGATACCTGGATCGGGACGTTGCGCAACAACGCCCGTTTGTTGGGCAAGAGGTGAGCCATAGAAAAGCGATTAAATTCCTCTGTATCTCCCATTGACAAGTCCACAGAGCGACATCTGATAGAATCGGTGTTTTGAGCTTCTAGGCACCGATGTAGAATCGTTACCAATTTCGCCTATAACAGCCGGTAAAATCCGGAGCCGACCGGTCGGCTCCGAGACTCCTAGCGCAATGAGGACTTACGCGGAGTTCGTATATGGGACTTGATCAAGAAATCGAAGCCAGAAGAGCCGAGGTCAGGACGGATGGCTATCCGATGTCAATTGGGGAAATCATAAGCATTTATCGCGATGGTGAACTAGACATACACCCTGAATTTCAGAGGTTCTACAGATGGAGTACTGAACAAAAGTCGCGGTTGATCGAGTCTATCTTGTTGGGAATACCAATTCCTTCGATCTTCGTTTCACAGCGCGAGGATGGCGTCTGGGACGTCATTGACGGGTTACAAAGACTCTCGACAATCTTTGAACTCACTGGGGACCTGCAGGATTCGAACCAGAAGAAGGTGGATCCGTTGGTGTTGACTCGCACCAAATACCTGCCTTCGTTAGAAGGAAAAACTTGGGAAGGGGAAGAGACGGATTTCGGCATTGGAGAGGTTAATCAACGCCTGATCCGCCGGGCGAAAATCGACGTCAAAATAATTCAGAGGGAGAGTAGCGAGTCGACCAAGTTCGAGCTCTTTCAGCGTTTAAACACGGGGGGAACTGCCCTGTCCGATCAAGAGATTCGGAATGCGATCCTTGTTATGCTCAAGCCCGAGGTATACAGATGGATTCATGACTTAGCGCAAGAAGACGATTTCCAAACGTGCATACCGATCACGGATCGCGACAAAGAAACTCAGTACGATATGGAGTTAGCTACAAGGTTCATTGTCTTTAGGCGATTAGCTGAAGATGGCTTGCGTTCAGTTCGAGATATCGGGGAATTTCTGACGGACAGCATCGCTGAGTTCGCTCAGTCTACATCCTGTCAGGAAGCTATGGAAAACGAAACAGAAGCCTTCCGTTTCACATTCAGCAAGTTGGCCAATTCTCTAGGAGAAGACAGTTTTCGTAAGTATGACTTCAGAAGGCAATCGTATTCTGGCGGATTTTCGCTTTCGGCCTTCGAACCGCTTGCCATGGGGTTAGGATTTCATTTTGAGGAATACTCTAGCAACTCGCAGAATTTGCTTCCTGACATTAAGGAGGTATCAAAAGGGCTGTGGAAAGACCAGGACTTCGCGAGAAACAGCGGGTCTGGTGTACGGGCCTCAACGCGAATCAGGTATAACATTCCATTGGGGAGGCAATTGTTCGCCCCATGAACGGACGCTCACTCGAAAGTCTGAATCAGTTCTTGGACAGGCAGCTGTCTTGGAGAAAGAGGGAACTGACCGCTCTAAAGTTTTCAAGCGAGCAAGCGGAGGAGAATTTCCAAAATACAATACTTAGGGCATCTATATGCCTTCTGTACGCGCATTGGGAGGGATTCATAAAGGAAGCCGCGACAGGTTACGTGCGGTTTGTGGCTCGCCAAGGGCTGAAATTCAAAGACGTTACGCCTAATTTGGTTGCACTCGGGTTGAAATCTGAAATACAGAGTGCTGGTAGATCAAATTTAGCCACCTTCCACACCAATTTGATTCAGAGGATTATGGGGCCACAGGAAGACGACTTCCTTCCAGCATGGGACGGTGCAATAGACACTCAGTCAAACTTAGACTCTAAAGTCCTGAGAGAAATACTGTGCTTAGTGGGCGTTACTGGTGACGCATATCTATCTAAAGGGCAATTCATAGACGAACGGCTGGTCAAGAATAGGAACTCGATAGCACATGGACGAGGGGTCTCCATTAACCAAGAGGATTACAATGAACTCCATGAGTTAGTGGTGTATATGCTAGACCTGTTCCGCGACGACCTAGAGTCAGCTGCGGAAACCAGTAGCTATTTGCGTAACTCGACGACATTTTAATTCGTGCTAACCCGACACTGAAGAGGAACGGCCGAGTTAATGGGCTGAAAAGTGGAGTAGCCTCCGCCCCTGCCCCGCCCCCTAAAAGTTAAACGGCGTCCACGGCTGGTGCTGCACCGCAAACATCCGGTCCGCCCGGTGCAGCGCCCCCGGCGTATGCTCCTCCGCCACTCCCGCGCGGGCCAGCGTCGTGAAGCTCACCGCGCCCAGGTACCCCGACGCCAGCGCCGTAACGTCGATGCTCACGTCCGGCGACGCGTCCGTCCGGCGACACGACGCCCCCTCCGACGAACCTTCCAGCTCGAACCGCCCGTGGTTCCACTCGCACAGCCCGTCGCGCACCTCCAGCGTCAGCCGGTCCGCCCCCGCGTAGTTGCGCTGCTCCAGCGCCGACGCCACGTCCACCACTCGCAGCCACACGCCGTCCCGCACCGTCCTCTCCAACCGCCGCGGGTCCAGCATCATCCACGGCAGCGGGTCGTCCATCGGACGCTTCACCGCCTCCGTCACGCTCATCAGGTCCAGGTCGAAGCAGAACCGCCACAGCGCCGACGTCGCCTCCTGCTTCACCGCCATCAGCTCCGTGACCATGATCGTCGGCCGGTTCGACCGATAGATGGCATACCCCTCGATGTTCCCGTCTTCCTCGTACGCCGCGTAGAACAGCCCCCCGCGCCCTCTTCCCCGCACCCGCGGCTGCGGCTCGTTCGCGTCCGGCGAGCTCGCCTCCTCCTCCCACTTGTGCAGCGGCTTCGGGAACACCCCCGGGTGCCCTGCCGTGCTTCGCTCGTACACCTCGGGCAGCTTCTCTACCGCTTCCTCGGGATCAAGGAACACAACGCGACCCGGGCTCTCGTACTTCCTCGAGTACGTGTTGTACGACCGCTCCAGCTTCCAGCTCTCGTGCACCGTCCCCACGCCGTACCCGAACCGCCCGTATATGCTGCTCTCCGACGCGAACAGCGCCGCCAGCGGCTCGCCCCACTCGTGGATGTCGTTCAGCTGCCGCCGCATCATCCGCGTCATCACGCCCTGCCGCGTGTGCGTCGGCTGCACCGCCACGTTCGCCACGCCCGCCACCGCCGACGTCCCGCCCGGTATCGACATCTCCAGTCGGTGCGCCTGGCACCCCCCGATGATCTCGCTACCCTCGAACACCGCCAGCGACCGCTCCAGGTCGAAGTGCGGCCTCAGTTCATCCGGCTCGTGGTCCAGCCGGTTGCTGTGCGCCCGCGACTCGGCCCGGAGCCACGACTCAAACTCCTCGGAATTTACGGGCCTGAGTTCCTGCATCGGCTCGACTCTCCTGCAAATGGTTGCAAAGCGACAGGCCCTAAGTATACAACCTGCGCCCTCTGCGGGCACTCAAGCTTCCTGTGCTCCCCTCTCTTGCCGATTGTGAGAAAACCGGGAAAGCCTCCGTCACGCCTTCGTTTTCATTGCGCCCCCTCGTAGCCCGGTGCTACACTCCCCTCCACTACCGCATATTGTGATTATATTGTGATTAGTAGCTGATTTGTACCACTACGGCTTGATTGGCGATATGTCCTCCGCGGCGCTCGTCGGCACCGACGGCTCCGTCGATTGGTGCTGCTTTCCTCGCTTCGACTCCCCCAGCGTCTTCGCCTCCATCCTCGACACCGACGTCGGCGGCCGTTTCCGCATCGCCCCGGCCGACGGCCCTCCCGGCGAGCAGGCCTACGTCCCCCACACCAACGTCCTCGAGACCACCTTCACCACCACCACCGGCGCAGTCAAGCTCACCGACTTCATGCCCGTCACCGGCGACGACGACAACAACCCCGACACCGTCCCGCCTGACCCGCCCCACGAAATCCATCGCATCGTCACCTGCCTCTCCGGCCAGGTCGAGATGCGCTGCGACTTCCGCCCCCGCCACGACTACGCCCGCGCCGACACCGCCCTCGTACCCCTCGACGGCCAGCCCGGCGCCACCGCCGTCCAGGCCCGCGGCGGCGACCAGGTCCTGACCCTCCTCGCCGACGTCCCTCTGGCCGTCGACGGCCAGGCCGTGTCTGCAAACTTCACCCTCACCGAGGGCCAGTCCGCCACCTTCGTCCTCGCCTTCGGGACCGGCCGGCTTACCAGCCTCCGCCAGCGCCACACCGCCCGCAAGCTCCGCGAAACCCAACGCTTCTGGCTCAACCTCGTCGGCCGCATGGGCTACGAGGGCCTCTGGCGCGAGCAGGTCATCCGCTCCTTCCTCGTCCTCCACCTCATGATGTACCCACGCACCGGCGCTATCGTCGCCGCTCCCACCACCAGCCTCCCCGAGACCATCGGCGGCTCCCGCAACTGGGACTACCGCTACTCCTGGCTCCGCGATGCCGCCTTCACCGTCGATATCCTCTACCGCCTCGGCGACACCTACGGCGCAGACCGCTACATCCACTGGCTCATCGAGCAGTGTCAGCTCCAGAGCCGCGACACCCGCATCGTCTACGGCATCAGCCCCGACTCATCTCTCGCCGAGTTCACCCTCGACCACCTCCGCGGCTACGAGGACTCCCGACCCGTCCGCATCGGCAACGCCGCCGCCGAACACCTGCAGCTCGACGTCTTCGGCGAGGTCATCATCTCCATCCACTCCCTCCTGCTCCTCCACGGCGACATCCCTCCCGGCGCCTGGCAGGTCGTCGAAACCCTCGCCGAAACGGTCATGAACAGCTGGCAGCGCAAGGACCGCGGCGTCTGGGAGGTCCGCGGCGAGCAGCAGCACTTCGTTTACTCCAAGGTCATGTGCTGGGCCGCCCTCGACTACGCCGCCTACATCGCCGCCGCCACCGGACACCGCCAGCCCTACCGCCGCTGGTCCCTCGCCGCCGACACCATCAAGACCGAAATCCTCGAACAGGGCTGGAGCACGAAGAAGAACGCCTTCCGTCAGCGCTACGGCAACGACGCCCTCGACGCCTCAAACCTCGCCATCCCCTTCATGGGCATCATCCCCCGCGACCACCCACGCATCCGCCAGAACCTCGACGCCATCGAGCGCGAGCTCTGCGACGGCCCCCTCGTCTGGCGCTACCTCCCCGACGAGACCGACGACGGCCTCCACGGCCAGCCCGAGGGCGCATTCACCCTTCTCAGCTTCTGGCTCATAGGCAACCTCATCTACACCGGACAGCACGACCGCGCCTTCGACTTCTTCCACGAGGTCATCACCACCCAAGGCAACCACCTAGGCCTCTTCGCCGAAATGTACGACAAGTCCCTCGGACGCCAGCTAGGCAACTTCCCCCAGGCCTACTCCCACATCGGCCTCATCCACAGCGCCCTAAACCTCTCCGGCCACATCGCCGACACCCCCACCCGCCGCACCCACCGCAACGGCCACTGCTAACCCTGGCTGCCACTTAAACACGGACATGAGCAAAGAGCTTAGGATTATTCATTTAGTGACAGAAGCCAGTTCCCTAAACTCCATTAGTTGCGGTATGCTATTAGGCAACTATCAGATTCGAAATTCGTATGACTTCTAAAATATTTCACGAAATACGTGACCCGATTCACGGGTTTATCACCTTGGACACGCCTGAAAGAGAGGTGGTGGATTCGTCGCCAGTACAGAGACTGAGGCATATTCATCAACTAGCTCTCGGTTATCTGGTCTATCCAGGTGCCTCCCACAAGCGATTTGAGCATGCCCTCGGAGTAATGGAACTAGCTGGAAGGGTATATGACGTAATCACCAGACCCGACATTGTTAGCGACCAGGTCCGTATCTTGATTCCAGAAGTTGGAAATGAAGATCAGAGGAGGTATTGGAGGAGAGTAGTCAGAATGGCGGCTCTCTGTCATGACATAGGCCACCTGCCGTTTTCACACGCGGCAGAGGACGATTTGTTTCCGGAGGGATTTAAACACGAGGATATGACAGCTGCTCTCATTGGTAGCGACGAGCTAAGACAAATCTGGGATTCTCTGGTTCCACCTTTAAACACCAGCCATATCCTAAAGCTGTCTGTCGGGAAACGATATTTGCCAGAACTCTCATTTTCTGCTTGGGAAGAGTTACTCTCCGAAATAATTGTCGGCAATGCTTTCGGGGTAGATCGAATGGACTATCTTCTCAGAGATTCGCTACATATAGGAGTGCAATACGGCAGATTTGATCACCACAGACTAGTCGATTCCCTCAGAATACTCTCGGCTACAGACTATTCGGACGATCACACTATTGACCCTCCGGCAACTCTGGGGCTAGAACTAGGTGGAATTCGATCAGCTGAGGCGTTGTTGTTAGCGCGCTATCAAATGTTCTCTCAAGTCTATTTGCATCCGGTTAGACGAGCGTACGACTTGCATTTGAGAGATTTTCTGCGTGAATGGCTCCCGGGAGGCAAATTTACAACACAGCCACAGGAATATCTTGGGTTTTCAGACATTGAAGTGTTAGCGGGCATCCGCTTAGAGGCTAGAAATGGATCTGAATCCGCAAGGAGAATCGCACATAGGCGGCACTTCAAAGTCGCATACGAAAGAAATCCTGGAGACCAGAGGTCAAACCTTGAAGCGAGTGAGTTCGTTTACAAAGCAGTGAAAAACGAGTTCGGTGAAAGTAACGTCACGCTTGACAATTATGAGCCATCTGGCAGTGTCATCGATTTCCCAATATTGCAGCCTGATAAGCGAATAGTATCGTCTACCGGGCATTCGGACTTGCTACAAAGGATTCCAACTGCGGCGATCGGTTTCGTCTTCGTGGAACCGTCAATTCGATCTCAGGTTCAGAAATTTATTGGCGACAACCGAGAGTCTATTCTCGATGGCAAATGGGAGTAAGAAGGGGATTAGGATGCTAAGCAACATCGATAGATGGGCAGTTGTTGCCGAGATCGTTAGGGGCATGCGAGCTAAGGGAGGATGGGCAGGCGAAACGCACCTACAGAAAACTTTGTATTTCATCCAAGAGATGCTTCAAGTCCCTTGTGGCTACGATTACGTGCTTTACAAACATGGTCCTTATTCATTTGACTTGCATGATGACCTTGCAAGAATGCTTACGAATTCCATTCTCGGAATTGAGCCAAGGCCTCCGTATGGTCCCTCACTAAGAGTGGAAGATGTGGGGGTTAGCGTCATCAAGCGACGAAGTCTAACTGTTAACCAATACGAGAAGCAAATCATGTTCGCAACGGAAACACTTGGAACGAAAGATGTAAGGGAGTTGGAGCGCTTAGGAACTGCATTACTTCTGAAAAGGCGAGATCCAAGCTTGGGTGAGGCTTCGTTGGCAAATGAAATTGTTCAACACAAGCCCCATGTTCCTGAGAATTTGGCGTTGGATGCCGTCAAAGAGGTAACAAACATAGAGTTGGCTGCTAAAGCCGCAGCAGTCCTGGTATAGCAGCTTCCCTGATGCCGCATTGCGGCTACAACAAACATAATGCAGGTATGCGTACAGACCTTACGGAGTCGCAACTAGGGCGTGGTCCCGGCCGCCGCATATCCAGCGCGCAGCTAGCCACCCCCACGCCCCCGCATCACCCCGTAACATACGTGTGCGTGATAACCTCCCACACGTGCCCGTTCTCGCACTCGAAGTAGAACCCCCGCCCGCCGTGGTTGTGGTTGATCTCTCCGTCCGTCCGTGAGCGCGGCCCGCTCCCGAACGCCACCTCCTCGTCCCTGACGCGCCCCAGGATGGCGTCGAACTCCTCGTCCGAGGCCAGGAACGCATAGTGATTGGCCCGCGGGTCGTCCGAGTCGTCGAAGTCCAGCGTCAGCGTGTCATTGACCTTCACCGGCGCGAAGTGACTCCACGGCCCCCCGTACTTCAACCCGAACAGCCGCGCGATGAACTCCGCCGACTTCACCTTGTCGTACGCCGGCACGATCGTGTGGTCAAGCTGCAATGGCATGGCGACCCTCCTCTTGGCGAAAACTGCTCAGGACTGCAACGTCACCCCGGTGCCAGACCTGCTTACAACGTAGCAAAAGTCAACCAGTGCGTCATCGGACCGAAGGGGTGCAAGAGTGGGCCCGGCTGGGATCGAACCAGCCACCAGCCGGTTATGAGCCGGCTGCTCTACCACTGAGCTACGGGCCCTCACTTCTAGCCTATGCCCGCCCCTTCCCCCTGTCAAGAATCCTCCGCCTCCCGCCGCCGCCGTCATTCCCGCACCCTCCGCCTCCCAGCTCCTCACCCTCAAGCAGTGACGCTTGCCCCTTGATTTTCCCGAGCATCCATGATCAGAATATATGTACCAACTCAAGAAAGTAGGACGGTTGCCAACTAAATTTACGTGCCATCAGTCCAACCCAAAAATCTCTGCGCCCTCCGCGCCCCCTCTGCGTACTCGGCGTTGAAACGACCCCTCGCCACCATCGACGTTCAGATACAAAACGAGCGGAAATGAGCGGAAATGAGCGGGTTTTCAAAAAACCCCACCATCCCGACAATTCTGATTCAGACAACCCCTACCTGTTAGGAGAACGACACCATGTACAGCTTCGCCTCTATCCCCCGCCGCATCAGGGCCCTCGAGAAGAGACTCGCCAAGGACCTTGCCATAGTCCGCCTGCGCCGCGTCGCCGAGGACTTCTGCGACGACTACGAGGACGCCGTCTCCGACGACCCTCCCGCCTCCAGTCACGAACTCGATGAGATGGTCACCGACTTCATCCCCGAAATTGGCAAGGCCGGCTTCCGCCTCTACACCTTCATGTCCCTGCGCAAATATCTGGAACGCTGCATCGCCGACAAAAAGGTCCCCGAACCCCGCGGCATAGTGGGCAACCTGCTCCCCTGGGCAGCCGAGGGCGGGTTCCTTCACGCCCACCTCTGGGCCCGCCCAGACGGCGCCTAACCCGAGGGGCGTACCCCCAGATCCAAAACCAAAAAGAAAAACTCAGCGCCCTCGGCGTACTCGGCGGTTAAATCCCGTCTCTGTGCCCTCTGTGCCCTCTGTGGTTAAAACCCCTCGGCACGCTAGGCGTTAAAGCAGCCCCAGCCGCTCGCGGTAGTCCGGGTCCCACCCCGCGATGATCCCCCGCTCCAGCGCCTCAGCCTGCGGCACCACCGGCGACGGCTCCCCCGTGGTCGGCACCGCGGAGACGATCACGTCCTCCACCAGCTGTCGGTACTGCTCGTCTGACACGCCCAGCAGCTCCTTCAGCGCCGGCTCGTTGTGCTGCCCGAACGCCGGCGACGGCCCCTGTATGTGCACCGGGCTCTTCGAGAACTTGTAAGGTCGACTCAGGAACATACGCTCGCCCATCTTCCGCTCCGGCGGGTACTGCACCCGCTCCAGGAAGTTGCGGCTCTTGTAATGCGGGTCGTAGTGAATGTCCCGACCCGTCAGCACCGGCCCCGACGGGATGCCCTCCGCCTGCAGCGCATGCATCGTGTCGTACCGGTCCCGCCCCGACGTCCACGCCGCTATCACCTCGTCCAGCGCGTCGTGGTTCTCCCGCCGCGCGATCAGCGTCCGGAACCGCTCGTCCTTCGCCAGCTCCGGCTGCCCAATCACCCGGCAGAAGGCCTGCCACTGCCCGTCGTCCCCCACCGAAAGCGTGATCCACTGGTCCTCGCCCGCCGCCGGGTAGCATCCCTGCGGCGCTCGCCACGGGTGCCGGTTGCCGATGCGACCGCCCTCCCGACCGTTGGCTATGGCGTCCAGGATGTACTCCGACAGGAACATCACCCCCGCCTGGTACATCCCCATGTCCACCCACTGCCCCAGACCGGTCTTCGCCCGGTAACGCAGCGCCGCCCCGATGGCGAACAGCGCCGTCCACGTCGACAGGAAGTCCACGAACGACGCCCCAGCCTTCGCCGGACCGCCGCCGACGTACCCGGTCACCCAGCAGTGCCCGTGGGTCGCCTCCTGCGTCGTCGCCTGCGCCGGATACCCCGAGTACGGCCCGCCGCCGTGCCCGTACCCCGTGTTCGACACCAGGATAACGTCCGGCCGCACCTTCCGCATGTTCGGGTAGTCCAGCCCCCAGCTCCGCATCACCCTCGGCGTGAAGTTCTCCATCACCACGTCTGAGACCGACACCAGCTCGCGGAACAGGTCCCGACCCCGCTCGTCCGTCATGTCCAGCGTAACCGACTGCTTCCCCCGGTGGATCAGGTTGTAGGTCGACGGACGGTTCCACCAGTCCTCGCCCAGGTCGTTCTCCGCGAACACTCCCGAGTACCCGCCGGTCCGAGTAACGTCCGGACGCCCCGGCCCCTCGACCTTGATGACCTCCGCGCCCATGTCCGCCAGCAGCCCGCCCGCGTACGGCAGCGCGAACACGTACGTCGAGTCCAGCACCCGTATCCCTTCCAGCGGCAGCCTTCCCTTGCCCTCAGCCATCAGCCTTCCGTCATCAAATAGAGTCCGTCTGCCGCAGCACCGTCATATCCTTGGGAGTCAGCCCCAGCCCCTCAACGTATATCTCCCGGTTGTGCTGCCCCAGCGTCGGCGCCGGCATCGTGTACTGGTACGGAGTCAGCGACAGGTTGAACAGCGCCGCCGGCACCTTGATCTTCCCGATCACCGGATGCTCGACCTCCCGGTAGAACTCCCGCGACTCCAGCTGCGGACACTCCGCCAGCTCAGACGGAGTCTGCACCAGCCCGAACAGCATCCGCGACGTGGCCGCCTCGGTGAACAGGTCCCACTTGCCCCGCTCGCTGATCGACTCCAGCACGATCCGGTCCAGCTCCTCGCCGTTGCGGTTCCGCTCGGCCGTGTCCGTGAACCGCTCCTCGTGCAGCCTCGGGTCGCGGAAGAAGTTGGCGATGGTCTCCCACGTCGCCCCTCCGCCCGTCTGCACGATGATCCACCCGTCCTCGCACGCCATCGGATGACCGAAGTTGCTGCCCGACGGACGTCTCCGCGGCTGCGTCGCCCCGATGAACGGATACATCGTCTGCGTCGCCATCATCGTCGACGCCACGCACTCGGTGATCGATACGTCGACGTGCTGACCCTTTCCGGTGTTGCCCTGCATGAACAGCGCCATCGCCGTGGCAGCCGCACCGTTCAGCCCGCCCTCGTACTGCGCCTGGAACCCACCATGCTTCAGCGGCTCCCGGTCCTGCAAGCCACTGATGCTCATGATCAGCCCCATGGCATAGTTGACTATCTCCTCGCCCGCGTACTGGCTGTACGGCCCCGTCTGCCCGAAAGGCGTGACCGAAGTCATCACCAGCCCGGGATTGATGACCTCGAGTTCCCCGTACCCCAACCCGAGACCGCTCAGGTAACCCGGCCGGTAGCTCTCCACCACGACGTCCACGTGCGGAATCAGCTCCCTGAACAACTCTCGCCCCGCCGCTGTCTCGAGGTTCAGCGTAGCTCCCTTCTTGTTCAGGTTCATCGCCAGGAAGAACAGGCTCTTTTCCGGATGGGGGTCGTCTCCAAAGAAGGGCGGCATCCTGCGCAGAGCGGCTCCGGCGGGCGGTTCCACCTTCAGAACCTCCGCACCGTAATCGGCCAGCAACCGCGCACAGAAGGACCCGGCGATGTCTTCGCTCAGGTCCAGCACTTTGACGCCGTCCAGCGGCCCGTGGGCCATGGGAACAGGGAATGTTGGATGATCGTTCAAGTCAGGTTACTCGGCAGGTCAGCGGGTGCTGCCGCCGTCAGATTGCCCCGCAGATTGTAACGAAAGCGAGTGAACGCGGCAACGCTCCGGACCGCAGCGGCACAAGAGCCACAGGAACCGCTGACACTTGCTCATTGCCCGTTAGACGCCCGCCCCTGTACCATTAGTCGTGTAGCACTCTCTGTCTGGAAAAGCACGGAGAGTGTCACTCAGTCCGCCTGTTATCACAGTCCAGAGGGGTTGCAACTGGAAAATAACATCCCGGAGGGGTTGCGACCGGAAAAAAACATTACGGAAGAGTTGATCCCAATGGCTTCACGGAATTGGTTGCGCCGAACCTGCCGCGTCCACCTACTCGCCGAAGCATTCACGCAGCTTGGCGTCATATTCGGACAGCGTATAGCGGTAGGTCTGTGTGCCATTCACCTGCACGGCATAGTATCCGCACACTGCGCCCATCTGCACCGCCCGCTTGATGCTCCCACCGTGGGCAATGCCCTTGATCAGTCCTCCCCGGAAGGCATCGCCGGCCCCGGTCGGGTCGATGGCAGCTTCAGTAGGCGCCACCGGCACGGTCTCCTTACTGCCTTCGCTGTAAACGTCAGCGCCTTCTGACCCAAGTGTGACCACCATGTGGTCGACCATTCCCGCAAGGTCTTCCTGAGCCAGACCGGTGGTGTTGCAGATCATTCCCAGTTCGTATTCGTTGCAGACAAGCAGGTTTGACTGGCTGATGCAGCGCGACAGTGCTTGCGATTCCCAGATCGGAAGTGACTGGCCGGGATCGAAAATGCTGAAAATGCCCAGTTCCTGGTGCTTGGCGGTAAACTCCATCATATCCGCGATGTTGCCCGGCCCGACAATTGCTATGGCGTCCGCGGTGTCGATCCCGCTGAATGAGAAGCCGGCCTGATGTTTCATGGCCCCGGGGTTGAAGCCCGTGAATTGGTTGGCGTTGAGGTCGGTGGTAATGTAAGCCCCCGCAGTCAGCTCCTCGTCCACCACGCGAATGTCGCCCGTTGCGATTCCGCAGGATCCCAGCCACTCGAAATACCGGTGGTAGTCGCTTCCTATGGATGCAACGATCCGCGGCTTCTCCCCCAGCAGAGACAGGGAATAGGCAATGTTGCCGGCCGTTCCTCCAAAGTGTTCGGTGAGACTGTCCACGGCGAAACTGACGTTTATGTTGTCCAATTGGTCGGGCAGGATGTGATCACTGAAACGCCCGTTGAAGTTCATTATTCGGTCATACGCCATCGAGCCCGATACCAGAATGTCCATCCGACTTTCACCTGCTTACTAGCGAATTGCTGCTTTGAGACTAACCGCGTCCTCAGCAGCCGTTTTGTCCCTTGATCGACCCAAGGAACTCTACCCGGTCTCCCTCCGACATCCCGTTCCTTTGCCACTCACCGGCGTTGACTTCCAGCACGTAGAGGGCGGGCGCTGGCGAGTTGGCTCGTGGGATGGCCGCGCTCTCGGCGTTCGGCGGAGGCGTCGGCACTTCGGCGGATACCCCTATGAGCTCACACTGGCCGTCAATCCAGATGATGTCCAGCGGGAAGTGCATCTCCTTCATCCAGAAATGCAGCGGCCGCTCTTCCTCGAACACAAACAGCATTCCCGTGTCGAGGGCCATGGTCTCTCGACCGGAGAGCCCCTGCTGTCGTTCCTCCGGAGTGGCAGCCACATCCACGGCGTAGGTGGTCACGCCGCCGATTCGTACCGCCGATTCCTGAGTTGAGTCGGGCTGCAGGCCGTTGCAACCCCCCAACGCGGCCACCAGCATCAGCAGAGAAAGGATTATACCCACACGCTGCATCTTCCCAATTCCAGCTTGATCCCAGTCACCGCCCGCCATGTTATCCCAATGAGCAACCGGCTCTCAACTGGCAAAAGCGGCCCTACGATATCTGGTTGACTAACCGTCGAGGGCTGGGGTAGGCTTGCCCCGAAACAGCTAAGGCCCGCGGTGCTCGGGAACTTACCGGGTGCGATCGATGTCCCGGCGGAGGAAAAGGCTATGACTCAACAGGCCCAGCACGACACGGAGTCGGTGCTCACGCCAGAGGTTCGCGCGATGATTGGCGTGTCCGGCGAGGTTGTCGAATCCTGGGGCTACGTGGACGAAGAATACCTGCGCCGCTTCACACAGGCGGTGATGGACCCGGACCCCCGCTACTGGGACCGGGAATTTGCTGAGTCCACGAAGTTTGGAGGTGTCATTGCGCCTCCTATAATGGTCAGCTACATGGTGAGTCGGCACCGGCCTGACCAGGAAGATCCGATCACCCGGGCCTTCGAGGAAAACCCGGAGTCCGATGGCATTGGTAGCGTGGAACGTCCCGGTGCACTGCCTCCTGTTCCCACCCACCTGGTCAGGGTCCTGAACGCTGGTAACGAAATCGAAATCTACAAATACCCGAACATAGGCGACAAGATCTACTTTCAGAACCGCTACTCCGACATCCGTGAGCGTTCGGGGCGCGACGGGCGGGCATTCCTTATAATCACTGTGGAAACCAGCTTCACCAACCAAGCAGGGGACCTGCTCTGCATCACTCGTCAATCGTCTATACGCCGCTGATTCCAAGTTCCTCCAGAGGCACTGAACATGAGCGCAAAACTTGAAGAACTGCTGCAAATGACCCCAGAACAGATTCTGGCGCACAATGAGCGGCTTTCCGGCGAGCAGTTGCGGAACAAGAAGCAGACTTACTACGAAGACGTGGAGGTGGGCGACGAGTTGCCGAAATACATCTATGCCCCCACGCCCACGCACCTGTTCCGATGGAGCGCCGCCATAGAAAACTTCCACCGGATTCACTATGATTTGGACTTCGGACTAAATCATGACAAGAACCCCAGCATACTCGTGCATGGATCGTGGAAACAGAGCGTGGTGCCGCAGTACCTGAAGGACTGGACTCTGCCAGGGGGCTGGCCCTGGAAGGCCCGGTTCGAGCATCGCGCCATGCTGGTGCCGGGGGATGTGCTGATCATGTGGGGCACAATCACCGGCAAGGAAGAAAAGGGCGGTATGGGCCTGATCGACCTGGAGATCGGTATGAAGACCCAGGACGGTGTTGAGAGCATGCCAGGCTCGGCTACCGTCGTGCTACCTCTGCGGGATGGACCGCCGATCCCGTACCCTTTCGTGCCGCCACAGGACTAACGCAAAACATGGCAGAGGTGACATCGGCATGGCCAGGTTTCTAGCCAAGCACTCCATATCCGGTCTGACAGAGGACGAACTTCGCAACAAACTGGGCGCATATACCGGTGGCGTGAGCAAGTGGCGCCCAGACCGCCGTACCACCATTCTCAAGGTCTACGCGGATACTTCAACTGGCAAGCTATTCACCGAATGTGAAGCGGTGGAGCAGTCCCATTTCGAGGACTGGATGAAAATGGCTGGCTGGCCCGCTGAGGAAGTCTTCCAAGTGGACTTGATATTCCAGACCGGGGACATGTGGCGAGTGTAAGCTAATGGGGCGGCCTGAGGCCGCCCCATTCTCTTGCTAGTTGACTTCCAATTGAGCCGGACGATCGAGGTTGGCCTCCGCGTCTTGACGCCTCATTTCTTCACGCTGCCGCTCTCTCTCCCTCAGTGCTTCAAGCATCTCCCGTTGTTCCTCCGTCTGCCAGGGAGGGTTTTCCACTACCGCCTCCATTTTTGTCCATGAAAGTCCGATGCCTTCGGACTTCTTCTCTACATACACCGGTCCAAGACGGTCAATGACCAACTTAAGACTAGTGGCGGGGTGGCGTCCGTCCGACTCAAGGAATCCGCTCACAAGTTGATGCTCCATCAGTACGCCATCAATGTCCGTAATAGTCAGTTCGTATTCCTGGGGGTTGTCGCGGTCCTGAACCAGTGGGTCGGAAAGGAATTGTTCAGCAGGCTTGAAGGTCTCAACGAAATATTCGAAGGGAGAGTACTCAACCTTCTGACCTGACTGCCGATTTTCCAGAGTGACCCTGAATGGCAGGCGGCTGGGAACCTCGTAGAAGTGTTCTCCGGTAGGAAAGAAGCAGGCGCCCATGCTCACCCCGGTAATCTCAGGGGTGTCCACGCCAGCCACCAAGTCCCGCGCGTGCATCACTTTGTCGTCACCGAACCAGCGGCGAAGGTGTTCCTCGAAAAACGGAGAGCGGGTGGGACCTCCAAACAATATGATGCCGTCAACGTCTCTGGCCATGTCGGAGTAGTTGAGTTGCCAGACGAAGCGCACCTCCCCAGTCTCCTCGTTGCTGTCCAGGGTCATTTCGTCCGGTCTCTCAGACTCTCCCCCGCGACGCCAGACCACTGCTTTGGCGTTGACATACGCGTCCCGCAGGGCCATAAGCGAAAGCGGAATATATTTGCCTTCTTTCAATGCTGACTCAACGTCATGCCATGTCAAGCTGAGGCTGTCGTTAATTCGGGCTTCGGGGCTGTCTGGAGAGACTTGCTCCTTTGCCAGACGCAACAGGTTTCCAGCGTTGTCGATAGTGAGCTTTTCAGCGAGGGACGAGTCTACGTTAGAACCACCCAGCAGTGGGTGCCCATCCGCGCCATAGACAATCATCTCGCCGCCATCTCGAAGCTCGACCAAAGCGCAGTCGAAGGAGCCTCCTCCCAGATCGTAAACCATGTAGGAACCCAGGCCCAAGTTACCCATGCGGCGGGCGAGGGCCAGAAACAGCACGGGTTCGTCCACTACCCAATTGATGCTGCTTCTGGTGCCGGCACTGGGCAGTATTTCCTTCAACACGGAACGATATTCGAGGCCTGCGTGAACAGGACACCCAGCTCTCCACTCAAACTGGTCAGGCAGGTCGGCGCGCCCGAGGGCTTCCTTCAGGATTTCTGCCATCAATTCTTTGACCTGGAAATGCTGACCCCAAACCTCCACGCAGCGCAGTTCGGGATTCCACCAGGTTGGCCAAGGGGCCTCGTTGACTTCCAATCGCCACTTCACATACGGATCATTCGACAATGCCCATCGCTTGATATTGCGAATAACGACGGTATCCTGATCCTCTTCAAGATCGTCGGCTTCTTCCCCTACGACTATGGAAACTGAGCCGCCGGACTCTCGGCTTAGCGCGACCACAGCGGGCATAACCGTTGTATCGCCCCTGCCGATCGCTCGGGGTTGCGGGATGCCCCCTTCTTCAGGGTCCCAAGTAGAGATACGCACGTTTGTAGTACCAAAGTCTATACCAACGATTTCCATTAACCTGCCTCTTGACCGACGTGGGCTTTGAGCAACACCCGGTCGCCGTGAATCCCCCCACGAACTATGACGCCCGGCGCCAAGACCTTCACGGCAGCGGATTCGGGTAAATCGCCCTTTGTGATATGCCATTGATGACTGTAACTGACCGTGTCTCCGGGCCTTTCGAGCAACTCGGCCCCGCCGGCCTGCAGCGCGAGCGTGAGACCTGCCGCAACATTTCCGGTTGATTCCTCGCCGCCCTTGCTGAGGTAAACCGATTGCAGTACCTCGCCGACAGCTAGGAGCATATCCAAGCGGATTTCCAGCCTTGACTCCTTCCGCCGGGAGTTCAATTCTGAGTCGAGTGCCTGTGTTTGTCGGCGCAGTCGATCCTGTTCCTGGCGTTCCTGCCGAAGCTGGGCCTCATGGGACTCATTGAGTTTCTGAACCTGAATTTGCGCGGTGGATCTGACCTCACAGATGTTTCTCGACGCCCCAAGAAACACGGCTTTTACGGACGCGCCAAACTTCTCCGGCTCCTCCAGTACGCCGAAGAGTTCGCCAGATGTCTGGTCGGCAAAGTCGCTCGTTTCGTCGCCCAGCGCCAAGGCCGCGATCATGCGCAGATCCAGATGCTCCGGACCAGATGCATGTCGGCTGTTAGCCATATAGTCCAACACGCCGTCTTTCTGTCCTGGGGTTGCAGAGGCAATCATTTCCTGCAGAATCTGTGTGCGCTGGTCTTCCGGTAACATGTCCAGAAGGCGGTCGAGTTCGGAGTTTCGTCGGGGGGAGAAACCCGGATCAATAGCGGCTATGGCGAGTTGGCGCGCCAGCTCGGCACGCGCCCATCGGCCCAGGACAGCGGACGACTTGCGGTACATTTCTCTCGCGTCGTCACCTTCAAATGCTTCCCACATTCCTGCCACAAAACCGCGGCGCCAAGCATCAGTCTCACCCTCCAGCGCACCGGCTCGCAGAACCAAGTCTTGCGAATTTCCGTCCCCGGCGAAACGTGCAAGGCGAGCAAGCAGTTCGCCGACTCGAGCGGCGAGATAGCCTCGCGTATCCTGCCCGCCAGTTTCACGCTGCCGTATCGCAGCCTGTGCCACTGCCCTTAGCCATCCCTCCGCCACCTGAGAAGAGATTTCGCCCTCGGACAAAATTTCTTCTGCGGCCACCGCTATTCGAATCAGTGTCTGTTCGATAGTACTTTCGGGCCACTTGGCTAGGGCTTCTGTTACAGGTTTGGTCGGAAAACGACCGGGTGGATGTTCGTGAGCGCCGGATGAGAGCCAATTTTTCCAATCGGACACACTGGCGGATTTTGGACCGGACCAATCCGGCGGTACATCATCCACGCCGGATAGCAATTTATATTGAGTGGCACCGTCCGTCTCAGTGATCTGGAAATGAGCAGGCAGTTCAATGAGCTTGGTTTGAGTTCGCTTCCACCATGCACCCCAATTGGGTGACAGCGGGGCCCGCCCGTTCAGTTTTTCCCGAATGTCGGAATGGGTGCCACTCCCGCCACAGGCCGACAGGGCCAAAGCCACGAGCTTGATGGGAGATTTCTTGGCCCACCCGTCCAGCTCTCGCACAGTCTCGCATGGTTTGACGTCGGGGATATCAGTCGAGAGCAGGGTCAGCAGAGGAGAGGGGATATTTTGGGTAGTACCTGATTCCTCGTCAGACCAGAAGAGCACTGAGGGGCTGCCATCTAGTTCTTTAACCCGGCCGAGACCCTTGGCAGCATACCAAACCAAGGCCCCGGGCCGGATGCTTGAATCTGTCACGCCTGTATACCCACCTGTCAACGCAGCCGCTTCTACTCCTAATCTATCTTATTACATTTGACGCCGTTTGTTAAATGCTGTCACTTTACTCGTCCCCAGGCACTGGGCGGCCAGCAGCGCAACCAGACCCGTCCCAGGATGCGTTCGGATGACACTGGGCCGAAGGTGCGGCTGTCCGTGCTGCGAGACGGGTTGTCCCCCAATACGAAGTACTCGTCCGGCCCGTTCCACCATTTGCCGTTAATCTTGCCGTCGGGCCCCGCGGGGATCAGGTCCGGAGTGGCGATCACGTCGTCTACATACAGCCTAGCCCCGTCGAGTGAAATTGACTCGTCGGGCATGCCCACCACCCGCTTGATGATCCAACCCCACGGGGGCACCAGTTGCCTGAGGACGACCACGTCGCCACGACGCAAGCTGCCGTTGTGCAGGAAAGAAGGCATGAGCAGCACTTGCTGTCCGTCTTCCAGGGTCGGGCTCATGCTTTCGCCTTCAACCCGAAACCGTCTGGGAGGATCGTCGTTTTCTAACCGTCGCATCTCTTCTTCAACAAGGAGTCTGCCAATCGCTTGAGTGATTATACGAGGGGAGACACTCGACACGCAGTTTCCTTGGCACAGAGGGGCACAGAGGGCATCGTGATAGAATTGGCCCACAATTGCGTATAAGGAGTCCTTCCGATGCAGAACGGAATTATTCGCGTTGGCCTTATCGGGGCCGGAGCCAACACACGCCTTCGACATATTCCGGGCTTTCGGGAACAGCGGGACGTGGACATCGTCGCCGTGGCCAACCGCAGCAGAGAATCGGGCGAGCGCATAGCCGCTGAGTATGAGATTCCCAAGGTGTACGACAACTGGGTGGACCTGCTGGATGACGATAGCATCGATGCAGTCTGCATTGGAACCTGGCCGTATATGCACCGGAACCTGGTGATGGCATCGCTGGTGTCGGGAAAGCACGTGCTGACCGAGGCGCGGATGGCCATGAACGCCGACGAGGCCCACGAGATGCTGGATGCCAGCCGTTTGCATCCAGACCTGGTCACGCAAATAGTCCCCGCTCCCCAGACGCTGGAGGTCGACAACACCGTCATTGAGCACGTGGGCAACGGCTACCTAGGGGACATTCTGGCCGTGCGTCTTCGTGTCTGCGACTATCATGGAAGGACCAACCGGGCAGATACTTTCATCGATATGGATTCTCCACTTCACTGGAGGCAGGACCGTACGCTGAGTGGTTACAACATCCTGGGCATGGGCATCTGGTATGAGACTGTCATGCGGTACGTCGGGCCGGCCACGAAGGTGTCGGCAATGACTCGGACGTTTGGCAACCGCCGGCCGGACGAGAACGGCGTGATGCATGCCGTCACGGTGCCAGACCATGTGAACGTGCTCGCTGAGATGGGGTGCGGGGCTGCTGCCGATTTGAGCTGGAGCGCGGTGACCGGTCTGCAGACGGGCAGCGAGTTCTGGATCTTCGGCACAGACGGCACCATCAGCCTGCAGGGGCCGCCCTTCAACAAGGTACTGGCCGGCAAGCGAGGGGACGAGGCGCTAGCCGAGTTGCCCATCGCCCCTGAGAAGCGCGGCAAGTGGCGGGTTGAAGAAGAGTTCATCAACGCCATCCGCGGAGTAGAAGCCATCACGCACACTCCGTTCGATATAGGCGTGCAGTATATGGAGTTCACCGAGGCCGTTACCCGCAGCGCACAGACGGGGCAGGCAGTGGCCCTACCGCTTTAGAAGCGGAGACATCTTAACTTTATGTGGTGAGAGAGCATGGCTGACGAAGGCATTCGAATCGGACTTATCGGAGCGGGACGGAACACCCGCGACCGGCACATCCCGGGGTTCCACCGGGTTGACGGGGTGGAGATTGTGGCGGTGGCCAACCGCTCCCGCGAGTCGGGGCAGGTTGTGGCTGACCAGTTCAACATTCCGGCGGTGTACGACAGCTGGCAGGAACTGCTGGAGGACGAATCCATCAACGCCGTCTGCATCGGGACGTGGCCGTACATGCACCGGACGCTGACCATCGAGGCGCTGGCAGCCGGCAAGCACGTGCTGACCGAGGCGCGGATGGCGGCGACGGCGGCGGAAGCGCGGGAGATGCTGGACGCGTCCCGGGCGTATCCCGGGCTGGTGACCCAGATCGTGCCGTCGCCCCTGACGTTCAAGGTGGACAATCTGCTGTGCCAGAAGATAGCCGAGGGGTTCGTCGGCGATGTGCTAGCGGTGTCGGTTCAGTCGCTGACGCCGGGGTTCGCGGACATCGGCGGGCCGATGCACTGGCGGAACGACCGCGACCTCAGCGGCTACAACATCCTGAACATGGGCATCTGGTACGAGGCGATGATCCGGTGGGTCGGGCCGGCGACGCGAGTGATGGCCAACACGAATGTCAACGTGAAGCAGCGGCGGGACGAGGGCGGGCAGGCAGTGCCGGTCACGGTTCCCGACCACGTGGACATCCTGGCGGACCTGGCGTCCGGGGCGCAGGCCAACATGCGGTTCAGCGCGGTTACCGGGTTCGGGTCGGGCAACGAGGTCTGGATCTACGGCAGCGAAGGAACGCTGCGGGTGGACTCGGGGCTGAACGTGTTCGGTGGCCGTCGTGGCGACAGCGGGATGGCCGAGCTTCCCAATCCGCCCGAAGGCCAAGGCTACTGGCGGGTTGAGGAGGAGTTCTGCAACGCCATTCGGGGGCAGGAACGCATCACCCGCACTCCGTTCGATGTGGGCGTCCACTATATGGAGTTCACGGAGGCGGTGACCCGCAGCGCGCAGACCCGGCAGGTGGTGTCGCTGCCGCTATAGGCGGCCAGCACAGGCTAGTCCTAGACGGAGCCGTTCCGGACAGGGTGCAATCGAACAGGGCAAGCTGGCGAATACGGGCAAACAGGGGCGGCCTCTGACGAGGGGCCGCCCTTTTTTGCTATCTGGATTCAAGCTCGATGGGGAATTTGAGCATGGCGAAGTCTTCGCGGTTGATGTCGGCCCTGAGAGTGACCACGGCTTCCTCGGTGAGGATTTCGGTCAGGGTGATCAGCGGGTTGGCGTTGATGGTCTGCTCGATAATGGGAGCCGCGCTGGAGGCGGTGGGGGCGTCGCGGAACAGGATGGCGGCGGTGCCCTCTATCACCGTGAGGCGTTCACCGCGGGCGAAGGTCCAGGCGGCAGCCCGGCAACCGGGGTAGGAGACCAGGTCGCAGTCGCGGGAGGCAGTCACCACGAGGCCTTCCCCGGTGAGGTCGAGGGCTTCATTCAGACCTCCCTGGTCATCGTTCCAGAGGAGACCGGAGTTCCGGCTGGCATCACGCAGGATGTCAAGCACCGCGTCCCGGTCGCCCTGCACCAAGTAGCTGTCATTGATGAGCAGGGCGAAAGCCAATGTGCGGTCGTTTGATTCCCACAGTTCATACTCGCGGTAAATGCCCTCTCCGTAGTTGTCCTCCTGCAGGGCCGTTCGGACATTCTCGAAGTCGAAAATCCCTCCGGAAATTGTCGCGCTGCCGGATGGGAAAGTGACGGTGGCCTGTCGGCGTACGTCGCCATAGTCTTCAAGGTTGGCAACGGCTCTTTCGAGGTTAGCAGGCAGATCGGTGCGGCTGAGGGCCGCCTCGCTGACGTCAACGACGACCAGGTCCCGGGCCACGTCCGGGAGCAGCCTCTCGGGGCCATCGGGAGCGGAACCGCCGAAGATCCCGCAGCCGAGAGAAGAGACCAACGCGGCCAGCAGGAGGGCAAACAGCGAGTAACGTTTCATCTGGTCAGTCTCCTTGACTCGGAAGGAACCGAAAGGCATCCCATATACAAGCCCCGGACCGTTGGGCCGGGGCCAAATTGGCAAATGGACAATCAATACCGGCTTATAGGAACGGCTTATAGGGTGAGCGGGGTGTCTTCCCGATTGGCCCACTCGCCCATTGAACCGTCGTAGTTCTTTGTCTGGTTGTAACCAACTAGCTGGAGGACGAACACGCCGTGCGCCGCACGGATGCCGCCCTGTCAATAGGTGTAGACGTTCTTGTCGGAGGTGATGCCGTTTTCGGCAAGGACCTGACGAATCTCGTTAGCGGGCATGAAGCGGTGGGTCTGTCGGTCCATGACGTTGAACCACTCCAGGTGGACCGCGCCGGGGACGTGTCCGGCCCGCTTGTTGCCGCGAGGCTCGCTGCCGTCCCATTCGCCGTCGCTGCGGACGTCCCAGATAACCGCGTCGTCGAGGTTGCAGGCTTCCTTGAGCTCGTCGACCTTGACCAGAAGGGACTCGTCGCGATTCGGGGTGAAGGTGACGCCCTCAGCGGGCCCGGGGCGGTCGAGGCCCACGCCGTGACCGGCGGCAATCCAGCCACGCCAGCCGCCGTTGAGCACCTTTACGTTGCTGTGGCCGTATGTGTTCAGGGCCCACCACAGGCGGGCGGCGTACAGACTCTGGGAGTTGTCGTAGCTGATGACGAGCGTGTCGTCGCCGATGCCGAGACGCTGGCACATAGCCTGAAACTGGTCGGGGTTCATGAGATGGACGCGACCAGTGTCCGGGTCCTTTTCAAAGTTATCGGGGACGATCACCGCGCCGGGAATGTGGCCGCGGTTATATGCGGCGTCGACATCGCAGTCCACTACAACGACGTTGGCATCGCCATGGTGGTCTGCCAGCCAATCGGGCTCGACCAGATATTCGGGGTGAGTGTAGTCTTCCTGGGCCATCGTTGCCTCCTCTGCCGCCGTTTCCGGAAGGGAACGCCGGGAGGCTTCGAGCCTTCCTGCAACCGCTACCAGATTCAGGAATTGTAGGCCAACGGCGCGAACAGGGTCAACGAGGGCACCGGGGGTTGTTCACCACATACGGCACAGAGACGGGAATTAACCGCCGAGTACGCAGAGGGAGCAGAGTTTTTGGGAACGTGTTTTAGTGGGCGATGGCTCGGGTCATGCGCCGTCGGGGCGGGCCCAGAGGTGGGCGTGCAGGAATCCTCCCTCGGCTGCCCAGGGGAGCAGGTTGCCGACTATGCCGCGAGGTTCAGGCACCTTCTGGTCGGCGATGCAGCGCTCGAGGTACTTGCGCAGGGACATGAAGGTGCTGAGGCGGTAGCCAGTCTTGGCGATTTCGGGGATGAAGTCGGTGACCATCTCATCCAGCTCGTGACGGGAGGCGGGAGGGTCGTCGGAGACTACGTCCTCGTAGTCGTCGCAGAAGTCTTCGGCTACGCGGCGGAGGCGGACTATGGCGAGGTCCTTGGCTAGTCTCTTTTCGAGGGCCCTTATGCGTCGGGGGATAGAGGCGAAGCTGTACATGGTGTTGTTCTCCTAACAGGTAGGGGTTGTCTGAATCAAGATTCTCGGGATGGTGGGGGTTTTTGAAAACCCGCTCATTTCCGCTCATTTCCGCTCGTTTGTATTTGAGCGTTGATGGCTGCGAGGGCATTTTTCACCACAGAGGGCACAGAGAGCACGGAGATTTGTTTTAACGCCGAGTACGCAGAGGGCGCGGAGACTTTTGGGTTGACCTCCTATACATAGTACATTTATTCTAAACACAGATGTTCGGTTGAATCAAGGGATAGGTGTCAGGGGGTGAGGACGGGGTCAGGTTTGCCTTGCCGCTCATACCACGCAAAGCTAGAATGTATCGAAATACGTCGGCCCGCCCCAGCCCAAGGACCGGGGTGGGCCGCGTTATCTTGTGTTGGAGACCTGTTTTCCTATGAAGTTTGGCCTGTTCATGCTGCCGTCGTGGCCCGAGCCCGAGCCCAAACACCAGAGCCGGATCCTTGGCGAAATGATGGAGCAGATAGAGTTTGCCGAGGAGCTGGGCTACGATTCGGTGTGGCTGGCCGAACACCACTTCACCCGGTACGGGATCGTGCCGTCGGCGCTGGCAATGGGGCTGCATGCCGCCGGACGGACGAAGCGCATTCGGATAGGCACCGGGGTAAGTGTGCTGAACTTCCACAATCCGGTGTTCGTCGCGGAAGAGACGGCGCTGCTGGATGCATTGAGCCAAGGTCGGCTGGACTTCGGCGTGGGGCGCGGGCAGGTCGTCTACGAATACGGGAACTTCAACGTGGATTACGGCACCCGCAGCGAGCGGTTCAGCGAGATTCTGGACGTGATAATGGGGCTGTGGAAGCAGCCGGGATTCACCTTCCACGGCGACTTCTATCACGTGGACGACATGACGATTGCACCGGTTCCGGTGCAGGAGCCGCACCCGCCGATGTTCCTGGCGGTGTCGAAGACGCCGGAGAGCGTGGCGGTGGCAGTGGACCGAGGACTGCCGGTGCTGACGAGCGCGAACATCACCGACGCAGAGGCGCTGGAGATTCGCAACGTGTACTCGGCGGTCTGCGCGGAAAAGGGAGTGCAGCCGCTGTGGGACGATATGCCGTATTTCAGGAAGGTCTACGTGGGAGAGGACGAGAGGTCGGCCATCGAAGACCCACGGGAGGCGGTTACGTGGGTGTATGACCTGAACGGATACCGTCGTACGCTGAAGGGTGGGAGCGAAATCTACTACGATCTAGACCGGTGGATTGCGGAGCGTCCGGAGGACCCTCCGAGCTACGAGTCGCGGCTGAAGACGACGACGTGCTTCGGGACACCGGAGCAGTGCATCGAGCGGATCCGGAAGCTGCGAGACGAGCACAACGTCCATTACTTCGGGGCCAATATGTCGTTCGGTACGCTGGAGCACGAGAAGGTGATGCGGTCGATGGAGCTGTTTGCGAAAGAAGTGATGCCGGCGTTGCGGTAGGTGCGGCAATGGCGGACAACACCCGAAACCGCAGGAGGATCCGGTGAGAAACGAGTTTACGGCGATATTCGAGCTGGATGAGAGCGGGGACGAGCCGCGCTATTTTGCTTACTGCACGGAAATCATCGGGGCCAGGGCGGAAGGCAAGACTATGGACGAAGTGAGGGAGAAGCTGCGCGACGCAATCAAGTCCGTACTGGAAGAGCGCCGGGAAAAGACTATGCGCGATATCCTGTTCGACCTGCCGGCAGATGCTACGCAGGAGGTCATTGCCGTACAGGAAACCATCGCAATGCAATGGGTTCCATACGTAAGCCCGGAGTAGCCCTGTCTGAAACTCCTTTGGGAGGGTGATAGATGACGCTCATATCAAGAGAAGCAATACCGGAAGACGCCGAGGTGACTTTTCTCTACAAGAAGCCCGAGGCAGTAGTGAGAAACGAATTCACGGCGGTGATCGAGAAAGATGAGGATTGGTTCGTCGCCCATTGCCTGGAATTTCCCGGTGCCCACGGTCAAGGTAAAACTAGAGAGGAAGCATTGGAGAATCTGGCTGAGGCGATACTCCTCTTCCTAGAGATGCGTCGCGAAGACGGATTGAGGGGAGTTCCCGTTGAGGCTATTCGTGAAGTAATTACTGTCGAATGAAGCGAGGAGATCTCATCAGGCACATGCGAAGCCACGGATGCGAATTTGTCCGAGAGGGCGCCGGACATTCTGTCTGGACCAACCCCGCAACCGGGGAAGTGGACCATGTCCCAAGACACACGGAGATTCGTAATGGGACAGCCCGAAGTATCTGCCGCAACCTGTCAATCCCTATAATCGGAAGAGAAAACAGGTAGTAGAGGAGACGCAACATGGTGCAGCAAGGACAGATTGACCACCTGCTCCAGGAGACGGGGGAAATTTTGCCGCCGGACTTTCTTGTGCAGCAGGCGTTTCTCCAGGACTACGAGGGCCAGTACCGGGACTCAATGGAGTCGCCGGAGGGGTTCTGGGAAGGAGTGGCGTCGGAACTGGAATGGACACGGAAATGGGACAGTGTGTTCCAGTGGGACTATCCGACGTTCCGGTGGTTCCTGGGGGCCAAGTGCAACATCACGCAGAACGCTTTGGACCGGCATCTGACCAACGGCAATCGCAACAAGGCGGCGTTCATCTGGCTGGGAGAGGACGGCACCGAGCGCGTGTTCACGTATGGTCGGCTGGCGCAAATGGTCAACCGCTTCGCCAATGGCCTGCGGTCAGTGGGCGTGGGCAAGGGTGACCGGGTGGTCATCTACATGCCGCTGACGCCGGAGGGGGCGATTGCAATGCTGGCGTGCGCCCGCATCGGGGCGGTGCACAGCGTGGTGTACGCAGGGTTCAGCTCGGGGTCGCTGCGGGACCGCATCCTGGACGCGCAGGCGAGGGTGGTGATCACCGCCGACGTGGGGTACCGGCGTGGGAACGAGGTCGACCTGCTGGGCATCACGGAGCGGGCGGTGGAGGACTTGGAGCTGGTGGAGAAGGTCATCCTGTTCAGGCGCAAAGGGGTGCCGGACGTGGCGGCTTCGCTGGGTGGTCGAGAGGTGGACTTCGACGCTCTGATGGCGGAGAGCTCGGTTGAGTGCGAGGCCGAGGAGATGGACTCGGAGGACCCGCTGTACATCCTGTACACGAGCGGCACGACGGGCAGGCCGAAGGGCGTGCAGCACGTTCACGGCGGCTACATGGTGGGGACGTACTATCACTTCAAGAACTTCTGGGACGTTAAGGACGACGACGTCTTCTGGTGCACGTCGGACATCGGGTGGGTCGTCGGGCACAGCTACATCGTGTACGCGCCGCTGGTGGCGGGGGCGACCACAATCTTCCGGGAGGGAGCGCCGGACTATCCTCATCCGGGGGCGTTCTACGAGATTATCGAGAAGTATGGGGTGAACGTCATATTCACCGCCCCCACCGCGCTGCGGATGCTGATGCGCTACGGCGAGGAGTATCCGAAGCAGTACGACCTGCGGTCGCTGCGGTTCCTGACGTGCGCGGGGGAGCCGCTGAATCCTGAGGCGCTGCGGTGGAGCTACGAGCACATCTGCGGCAACGGCGAGTGGGGGCACATCGTCGACAACTGGTGGCAGACGGAGACGGGCGGGCCGTGCCTGGGGACGACGGCGACGATGCCGGTGAAGCCGGGCCGGGTGGGCCGGCCGATGCCCGGTGCAGAGATGGACATCGTGGACCGGGAGGGTCAGCCGATCACGGAGCCGGACAAGGGCGGGCTGCTGGTGATCAAGCGGCCGTTCCCGCATTTCTTCCGCACGGTGTTCGGCGACCCTGAGCGGTACGCGCGGGACTGGAACACGATACCGGGGGTGTACTTCACGGGGGACGTGGCGCTGCGGGACGCCGACGGATACTACATGGTGGTGGGGCGCGCCGACGACGTGCTGAACGTTGCCGGGCATCGAATCGGGTCGGCGGAGGTGGAGAGCGCGCTGGTGTCGCATCCGTCGGTGGCGGAGGCGGCAGTGATCGGCAAGCCGGACGAGCTGCGCGGGGAATCGATCAAGGGGTTTGTGACGCTGCGGGTGGGGAGCGATCCGTCGGAGGAGATGGTGAACGCGCTGAAGCTGCACGTGCGGAACGAGCTGGGGCCGATCGCGGTGCCGTCGGAGATCGACTTCGCGCCTACGCTGCCGAAGACGCGGTCGGGGAAGATCATGCGGCGGCTGCTCAAGGCGCAGGAGCTGGGGCTGGACCCGGGGGACATCACGACGCTGGAGGAGTAGGGGGTCTGGTTGGCGATCGCGGGCGGAGGTGAAGCTGGCAGGGGATGAACGGGCGGGAATTGGTACGGCGGGCACCGTGGTACGCGCGGCGGCTACACGCCTGCCATGAAGTACCGGAGGAGTAGGATCTGCTGTGTTTGGGGTACAATTCTGTGGGCGATACCATCGAAATGGAAGACCGTTTCCGAAGCCATTCAGCAGAGGCGCGGAATGAATGCTGAAATTAAAACGATTGGAATCCAGCGGTACAGGTTCAATGTGGAGCAGTATTCCAGAATGGCCGAAGCAGGCATCGTCCCCCGGGGATCGGATGTCGAGTTGCTCGAGGGTGTTGTAATGGACTTGTCTCCGACGGTCGGGAATCGTTGTCACCCCTCCCTCAAAGGAGGAGTGACCCGTTTCCTGAATGAAGTGTCTGGGCTTGACACAGAGTTTGACACCAGGATTCACAAATACACTTTTGACGAATATCACGAGATGGGGGAAGCGGGCATCTTTAAGACGGGTGATCGGGTGGAGCTAATAGATGGGGAGATTGTTCTGATGCCGCCGATAGGAAGCAGTCACGCGGCCGGCACAGCCAGGTGCACCAGGATCTTCACCATGGCAGTCGGGGAGAGGGCGATAGTCTGGGCGCAAAATCCTGTACATCTGCCTGACGGAGGGGAGCCTGAACCGGACATCGCCCTGATCAGGCCTCGTCCCGATTACTACCAGTCGAGTTTGCCAGCATCCTCCGATGTGTTGCTTGCAGTCGAAGTCTCGGACACAACGGCCCGATTTGACCGCAGTGTCAAGGTCCCCCTGTATGCTCTGAACGGAATACGAGAGACGTGGCTACTCCTGCTGAGCGAAGAGACGATAGAAGTATTTCGAGACCCCGGGACAGAGGGATATCAGAGGACAATGCGATTTCATCGAGGAGAGTCGTTATCACCTGAAGCAATTCCGGACCTGCAATTCTCAGTGGATGAATTGCTGGGTCTGGTCCCTATTGCAGATCAAATCGAGGAGCCCTAAATGAAGGTTTATTATTTTAGTGAGTTTCCGTATCACGAGTATTCTGATGAGGAGAGCCTCAAGTACCCGTCGATACGGCTCACCTTCCCCAACAGTAACTTCGATCCGCCGACGGCGAACCAGCTGTTCAAGCGGTACTTCGACGAGTGCCAGTATGTGGACGAACTGGGGTACGACGGGATCATGGTGAACGAGCACCACAGCACTCCGTCGTGCATGAACGCTTCGTGCAACCTGACGGCGGCGGTGCTGGCGCGCACCACGCAGAACGCCAAGATACTGCTGCTGGGGAATATCCTGCCGATACACGAGAACCCGGTGCGGCTGGCGGAAGAGATCGCGATGATCGACGTGATCTCCGGCGGGCGGGTGATCTCGGGCATGGTGCGCGGCACCGGCGTGGAGACAGTCTCAACCAACATGAACCCGGTGGAGAACCGGGAGCGGTTCGAGGAGTGCCACGACCTGCTGATCAAGACCTGGAGCTCGCCGGGGCCGTTTCGCTGGGAAGGCAAGCACTACAACTACCGGGCGGTCAACCCCTGGATGGTGCCGATCCAGAAGCCGCACCCGCCGGTGTGGGTGCCTGGGACGTCCAGCCCGGAGACGGCGCAGTGGGCCGGGCGGCACGGCTACACGTACGTTGCATTCCTGACGGACGTGGAAGTGACCGAGGAGCTGTTCGGGATGTACCGGGAGGCCGCCGCCGAGGAGGGACGGGAGACGACGCCCGACAACTTCGGGTACCTGCTGTGCTGCTACGTGGCGGAGACCGAGGAGAAGGCCAACGAGGAGGCGAAGCATTTCGTCTGGCGGATGGGGGCCACGACTCGGGCGCCTCGGGAGTACATGAACCCGGTGGGATACCGGTCGCAGGCCAGTGCGTCCATCGCCGCGCGACGCACGATCAAGCCGCTGGCGAACCAGAGCTACGAGGAACTGAAGGAGAATTACCACATCGTCTGCGGCACGCCGGAACAGGTGCTGGAGAAGCTGGAGTACATCCACACGCGGCTGGGAATGGACCACCTGATCATGTACGGCCAAGAGTCCAAGATGTCGCACGACGCCACCATGTCGAACATCGGGCTGTTCGGGAAAGAGGTGCTGCCGATCATCAAGGACTGGTAGGAGGCGGCCTCTGATCGAGCTTCGTTGAGTCCCTCTCCCTCAGCGGAGAGGGACTCTCTGTTTCAGCAGGGCAGCGATGCCTCGAAGTGTTCGGGAGCCGGAGGTCTATGCTGCAACGAATTCGGCGCGTTGTTGCAAGATAAGTTGAAGAATTGCGGCCAGCTTGATAGTTCAGTTATGAAATTCTCATACTTGCCTTACGAACCCTGTTGGCGATTGCTATAGAATGGTGCACAAGTAACCGGGGACACGTCGAGAAAACCAGAAGCGAACGAAAGGCGACAGGCGGAACCTTTCAGATGGCCAATCCACGCTCACACAGCGGACAGGAAGCAGGGGGCGCAGCGCCCTCGCCTGTGCCGGATGCCGAGGGGAACCTGGTGCCGCGGGTGGTGCGGCTCTTCCTTCCCTACCGCTACCGGGTGTCCGTGGTCGTGCTCCTCATCCTGGTTACTTCGGTGGTGGGCGTAGTAAACCCGATGCTCATACAGGTGGTGTTCGACGACGGGCTGGGAATATCGTCGGACAGCGGCCCCAACATCAGGCTGTTGTGGATCATCGGCGGCGTGATGATCGGAATTGCGGCAGCCAACGCCGCAATGGGCATTGTCCAGACATACCTGACCAACAAGGTCGGGCAGTACGTGATGCGAGACCTGCGGGATTCGGTGTACGCACACCTGCAAGGGATGTCGCTGAGGTTCTTCACCGGCACGCGCACGGGCGAAATCCAGTCGCGGGTTTCCAACGACGTGGGCGGAATCCAGCAGGTGGTGACCACCACCCTGAGCGAC
The DNA here is from genome assembly GCA_963667415.1 of Dehalococcoidia bacterium. GTDB lineage: Bacteria > Chloroflexota > Dehalococcoidia > Lucifugimonadales > UBA3495 > VXOI01. Next base: position 4,145,534 of record OY763410.1, read on the forward strand.
ACCATAGCCAACATAGCCATCCTGGCCAGCACCCTGGGCGCGATGGTGTTCCTGTCGTGGCAGTTGACCCTGGTGGCGGTGGCCACGGTGCCCATCTACTTCTTTATGGCCCAGTGGGTGGGACGGAAGAGACGGGAGATCACCTCGCAGACCCAGAAGTCCATGGCCGAAATGACGGTCATCACCCAGGAAACGCTGTCGGTCTCCGGAATCATGCTGGCGAAGCTGTTCGGTCGGCAGCACGCGGAGATGGAGAACTTCCGCAAGCACAACCAGGAGTTGTCGGACCTGACGGTGCGACAGCAGATGATCGGCCATGCGTTCTTCGCGGTGGTGATGGCGTTCCTGTCGGCAAGCCCAGTGGCCATCTACCTGCTGGCGGGGTACATCATTGCGGGAGGCGGACCCGCCGTTATCACCGCCGGAACGGTTGTCGCCTTCACCGTGCTGCAGAACCGCCTGTACTTCCCGGTGGGCCGCCTGTTGCAGGTTTCGGTGGAGCTGCAGTCTTCGCTCGCAATGTTCGAGCGCATCTTCGGTTACCTGGATATGAAGCAGGAAATCGTTGACTCGCCCGATGCCCGGCCATTGCCAGCGGATAGGGTGAAGGGACAGGTCACTTTCGATTCGGTGCGGGTGAACTATCGTCGAGGCCCTGAAGACGAAGCGGAGGCGACCGAGGATGGCGCGCTCGAAAATGACCGTGAGTGGGCGCTGGACGGTGTGAGCCTCAACATTCCGGCGGGACAGATGGCGGCATTCGTGGGGCCGAGCGGAGCGGGCAAGACTACGATCGCCTCCCTGGTGCCGCGCCTGTACGACGTAACGGAAGGCGCGGTTCGGATTGACGACATCGACGTTCGGGAGATACGGCTGGCGGACCTGTCGGAAAGCATCGGCTACGTTACGCAAGAGAGCTACCTGTTCCACGCGAGCATGGAGAGGAATCTGCTGTACGCCAAACCCGATGCCTCATGCTTCGAACTGGTGGAGGCGGCCAAGGCAGCCCACATCCACGAGCGGATCATGGAACTGCCGGAGGGCTACAACACCATCGTGGGTGAGCGGGGGTTCCGGCTGTCGGGAGGCGAGAGGCAGAGGCTGGCGATAGCGCGGGTGATCCTGCATCAGCCGCGAATACTGATACTGGACGAGGCGACCTCGTCCCTGGACACGGAAAGCGAGAGGTACGTTCAATCGGCGCTGGCACCGCTGATGCACGACCGTACGACGATGGTGGTGGCGCACCGGCTGTCGACGATTTTGTCGGCCGATGTCATATACGTGCTGGACAAGGGCAAGATCGTGGAGCACGGAAGCCATGATGAGCTACTGTCGTACGAGGGGCTATACGCTCGGCTGTACCGGGAGCAGTTCGGGGGCGGCCTGATCGAGGCGTACTGCGAGGACGGGGTGGTGTACAGCGACGGGCGTATTGTTTCCGTTGGTGGCCGGGATTCGGGCCAAACCGTCCGCCCTTTCCCAGCATAGACCCAACGGGCTGAGCCTCGTCCAACGGGATCAGAGGACGCCGATGGCGGAATCTCCGCAACTCCATCATCACCGGCAACTGGACAGTGGCCGCCATCTAGGCGTGGCGCGAAGGATTGTCGGGCTGTTTGGTCCGTACAGGGTGCCCGTTGTCGCGGTCGGGTTGCTGATCGTGGTCAACGCTGTCCTAGGCGTGGCGAACCCGGTGCTGATCAAGGAAGTGTTCGACGCCGCTCTCTTCCCACCGGAAGGCGGGCTGAACCTGATGCTGCTGTGGGTCCTGGCCGGGGTGATGGCTGCAATCGCCGTGGCTGGCGGGGTGCTGAGCATCGCCCAGTCCTATCTGACGAGCAGGGTGGGACAGGATGTGACGGGGGACCTGCAGGAGGCGGTGTACGACCACCTGCTGGGGATGTCGGTGAACTTCCTGGCGCGGACTCGAACCGGGGAAATGCAGTCGCGGGTCTCGCACGACATCAACGGCATCGAGCCGGTGGTGACCAACACCTTCGCAGATTCAGTGGCCAGCTTCGCCGCACTCATCGCGGTCGTGGTTGCGATGCTGCTGCTGTCGTGGCAGTTCACGGTGGTGGCGATGGCGGCGCTGCCGGTGTTCTTCCTGCTGACGCGGTGGGTCGGGCGCAAGCAGCGGGAGCTGATGGCCGGTACGCAGGCTTCCATGGCTCAGGTGACGGCTGTCACGGAAGAGACGCTGTCGCTGTCCGGAATACTGCTGGCGAAGCTGTTCGGGAGGCAGCACGCCGAACTGCACCACTTCCGGCGACACAACGAGGAGCTGTCGCGATACGCGGTGCGGCAGCGGATGCTGGCCCAGAGCTTCTACACCGCGGCCAACGCCTTCCTGACGCTGTCGCCGGCCCTGGTGTACCTGCTGGCCGGGTACCTGATATACACGGGCGGCGCCGGAGCGGCAACGGCGGGTACGATCATCGCGTTCACGGCTCTGCAGGCACAGCTGTACCGGCCGGTGGAGCGGCTGCTGCAGGTGTCGGTGGAACTGCAGAGTTCGGTGGCGCTGTTCGAGCGCATCTTCGGATACCTGGACCTGGAGCAGGAGATTACGGACGCCCCGGACGCCGTGGCCCTGGACCGCGACAGGGTGGATGGGGAGGTCGCCTTTGAAGGGGTGCGGGTGAGGAGCAGGAGCAGCTACGAAGGAATCGGCGAAGTCGGGGAGCCCAACGATGCCAGACAGTGGACGCTGGACGGCGTGACGTTCCGCATAGAGCCGGGGCAGCTTGCGGCGTTCGTGGGGCCTAGCGGCGCGGGGAAGACATCGATAGCGGCGCTGGTGCCGCGGCTGTACGACGCCACCGAGGGAGCGGTGTCGATCGACGGCATCGACGTGCGACGGGTGCGGCTGGCGGACCTGTCGGCAGCGGTGGGATTCGTCACGCAGGAGAGCTACCTGCTGCAGACGAGCATCGAGGAGAACCTGCGGTACGCACGGCCGGATGCGAGCGATGACGAGGTGGTGGCTGCGGCGAAGGCGGCGTACATCCATGACCGCATAATGGAGCTGCCGGACGGGTACGCCACGGTGGTGGGCGAGCGTGGGTTCGGGCTGTCGATCGGGGAGATGCAACGGCTGTCGATTGCGAGGACGCTGCTGCATCAGCCGCGCATCCTGATCCTGGACGAGGCGACGTCGGCGCTGGACATGGGCAGCGAACGGCGGCTGCAATCGGCGCTGAAGCCGCTGGTGGAAGGACGGACGACGCTGGTGATCGCGCACCGGCTGTCGACGATACTGGCGGCGGACGTGATATTCGTGATCCATGCAGGCAGGATCAACGATTACGGGACGCACGCGGAACTGCTGGGGCGTTGAGGGATCTATACTCGGCTGTATGCCGAACAATACAGCGAGGGGCGAGTTGAGGCGTACTGCGCCGACGGGGTGGTGCTCACGGACGGAGGAGTGGTCGCCGCCGAGCCGGTGGTGGCGGGTGGCGACGGGGACTGATCCAAGCGCGCCGGGGTGGGCGGCTGTTCCTGTTTCCGGGGCTTGTTTTTCGTTTTCACTGTCATTTCCGGTCATTTCCTGCCATTCCTGGGGTCCTGGTTGGTTGACGGGGCATCGCCTGCGGGGATGGTTGCAGGCTTGTGTCAAATCTTCCGTCTTCAAATCTTCCGGCTGTAAAGAGGGGCTTTGCTCAAAATTAGTTTTTAATTCCCGATTTTTTGAGCAGATTAGTTTTTTATTGCCTTGTTTGCCCGTCTCTCGCCCTGTGTCCCTTTCCTTTCTCTCAGTTTACCCAGTTCAGGTTTCTTGGTCTTTTCTCTCCTCCGTCTGCTTTGGTGTTGGTCCTGAAGGGTTCTGGTACTCCTGCCTCAGTTCTTCTGCTTTGCACACTTGGATGCCATATATGATTGCTGCTCGGGCTGCGCGGAACCTTATCTCGGGGTCGGGATCGTCCATCATTTCTCCTACGATCCTGAATCCCTTGAGGACTATGTCCTTTGTGGCCTCGCGGGTGGTTTCAGCTATCTCGTGGGTCAGGCGGTCCATCTCGGCCCTGAAGTGTTCATCTTGGCGCCATCTCCGGAGGGTTGCTTCGCTTATCCCGACCTCCTTGGCCCCTTCTGTCAGGTTGGGGGCTGCGGCCAGGATGGGAAGGGCCAGGATCTGTCTGTGGGACAGTTGGGGTCCTGTTTCACCTCCGGGCGGTCCATGCTCCTTAGTGAAGTCTTGGTCCTCGGGTTCTCCGGTGCCATCGGTCATCATCCCTCTGCCTGATGGAGACGGGTTGGATTTGGCCCGCTCCGGGTTGCAAGGAAAAAGGCGAGCCATCAAAGGCCCGCCCTCTTTCTTTCCATTTTCGGACTGCCTGGGGCCAGCGTCTCCGCCCAGGCCCCAGGCGTTTAATTCTCAAGGGGACATGGTGGTTCCCCTGCATTGGCTTCAGGCTTCTCTCTTGATGCCCTTCCGGTTCGTTACCGGCTTCCAGTCCTTGATGATGCCGTCCTCCAAGGACAGGGTTTCGTCCTCGTCTCCGGTGAGGGCAGTGGAGAATTCGACTGTATCCCGGTACAACCTCAGCAGGTCCCTTAGTTCAGGGTTGGTCTCGTTGTTCAGGTGTTGCAGCAACCGGCGCCTGATGCAGGTGTCGGACATTCCGACGTACAGGCACTCGTCGGGGCCACCACCGGGCAGCCAGAGAGCGTAGACTCCGTTCCTGTTCGTCTCGAGTTGGAGCAACTGCCCGCGGCTGAAAGGAAGGCGTTGGTTCTCCAACTGGTACTTGAGACCCAGGGGTGTTCGGGGACCCTCCGTCATCACAGAGCCATTTGCCCTTGGGGCGGCCTGCTCATCTCGGATTGGATGTCGTCCCAGGACGTTACCAGATTGTTGAACAGAACTGCCCGGCGGGAGTCACTGATGCGGTCGAAGTGGTTGTACAGGATGCGGGCCAGCCGTTCCACTGATTCGGCATCGCTGCCCATTCTCCGTCCGACGCTTGCAGCACCCTGGATGCTGCCGTCCTCGTGGTCGAGGTTCCAAGCCATTCTGAAGCAGCCCTCCCAGGCAGTCATCTTTCCCGGAGACGGCATTCTGTCGGCCGAAAAGTATCCCGGAGGCTGAAGTTGGACGTTTCCACCCTGAGCGATTACCAGACCATGAGAATCCCTTAGTTCGTCCTCAATGGCTACGTTCTTGGCTTGAGCCAAGGTTTGGGCTTCTCCGTATTGGCCTTCACCGAAGCCGTTCTGTTTCAGCCAGTCCAGACAGAAGCGGGTTGGAGGGTCCAATTCCCCTTCCTGTTGCTCGTCGTAGTTGGCAATTGCTTGATTGATGGCTGCCAAGGCATCCCTGATCGTTACTTGGTCTCCACTGATGGTCTCCACCCTGCTGTACTTGGAATACACCTGCATCCCAGGGCCTATGGCTGCTTGGGCTAAGTCCACTGGCGCGATGTGGCCCTCGCGGGTCAGATGGTGCAGTGCCGCCGGTAACTCTGATTCCAGTGCGTTCAGAAAATCTCTCCTACTCGCCGTCGGAGCTTCCTCGGGTCGAGGGCGGCAGACGAGCACAACTGAGGAGGCGAGGGCGTTAGCTCCGACTTGTCGGGAACGGCCACTTCGTTCCGTTCTTACAGGCCACGTACCTACAATTTGGAATCCGGCGTTGACTACTGCCGTTAGCATGGTTTCCCAGCCCGTGGAAGTTCGACCTTCGCGTTCCTCCTCTTGCTGTTTGTAAGCGTAGAAGATAGATGACGGGAACTCAGGTGAACATCTTTCCCGGATCAATGTCAGTGTTTTCAATAGGAGATCTTCGAAACGCTGGGTTGTGTTCTCATATCGCGGACTTGCGACCATTTCCTCACTCTTGGGAGTGAGTATCCCTGCGAATAGACTACCAAACGAATCTCGCAATAGGGGTCGTAACCACACATAATAGAAGTCGGAAAGGTCGGCGTATCCTATGTTCTTGTAATATGGAGGGTCTGTAACGATTACTGGGCCCTCTTCAGCGTGGATGGTGGAGGAAGCATCGGCTTGGTGAACAGTGCCGGTGTTTACATTGGCCATCAGCCGTTCGAGCACTTTGGCTATCCAGTTGATCTGAGCCATCCAGTTTTGAGTTGAGTTTGAGAATGGGTTAGCCTCTGCGAAATCCCATATCATTGAGATAGTCTGCATATCGAAAACTCCGGCGACTTTGTCGCCGGAGTTTTGCCACCTTGCGAAACGACACCCACTGTCGGCGTTCTTGCTGATTCCCAGTGCCAGATAAACCTTCACAGCTTCTGCATATCTCTCGTCACCTCCGTCGTCGACGATGACCTGGCATACTTCGTCCAGTAGGTTTTTCAGGGTAGATTGGGTGAGGAGTTGACGTTCTGTGAACATCTGGCTCCACTCCGTAATTCCGTGCCCCTGCACTGTGAACCCCAGTGCTCTTTCTGGGAGTTTCTCGTTTGGTTTCCAGTTGGAAATAGCCGTTGACGCTGCTCTCGTATGTTCCTCTGTGGGGGAGATGAAAAGCCTCTTGCGGTCACCTTCGGCTACGATGGCAGTCAATACCTCTCCCATCTGACCAGATTTGCCTTGCTCCTGCACATAGCTGTTCGGCACAGGTTCATTACAGGCGACACAGACTGCCCCTCCGTTTTCAGTTGCTGTTGCTGTAGTTGGTACCCCCTCTGGCGATCCTTGGACGACGAACGAAAGGGATTTCGTGATTGAGTCCAAAATTGGTTTCGTCCAGTGTTGATTGCCGTTCTTCGTGGACAACTGAAATGTTTTCATCAACGGCATTGCGATGCCACACGCTGGGTTGCGACAAGGCACGGTTCTGGCCCACAACCAGGCAATGACGGTAGCTTCGCTACCATCTGGTAGTTTGGCAGTGGGGTAGTAGCGTCCTATTCTCTCCCAAGCTCTCTCTTTCATCCATTGACCGTAGTACCTTATGTCGTCTGCGAGTCCCGCTGCACCACGCCATGGGATTGTTCGGGAGTTCCGCCCTTTGCCTTTGGTAATCCCCAATGGGTCTGCGTTGGGATTGACTGGTGGTCTTCCTTGAAATAGGTGTGGCAGTTCGATCAGTGCTTTTGTTATCAGCACCGCCACAGGGTTAAGGTCGCTCCCGACGGCCTTTAACCCCAGACGCTGGGCTTCGAGGGGTATCGAGCCTCCGCCGCAGAAGGGATCGTAGATTGGCAGAGCTTTTTCGTTTAGGTATGACATGACCGCATCCCGGTCGTTTCGGTCCGGTGCTGTTTCGTCGCGAGATCGGGCTACTGAGCGGGCTATCTCCCAGCGAGCCTCTGCCAGCAGCTCCACATTCTGCGGGTTGGTCTCGTCGGTACTTTCCCACCGGACCAGCCGACGGATAATGATGTGGAGTCGCTCGCGTTCTTCTGCTTGAGATTCCTGCGTGGGGAATTCGTCCGGGCAAGAGGAAGGGTCGTCAACCATGCTTGCGAAGATTACGGCCCGGCAAGATGCCAATGGGCGGCGCGCCCACCACAGGTGCAAGGTGGACGGGTGGCCGTGCCGGATGGACTTCTCTCTGGCTGATTCCGCGTTGATCGCGTCTAGCGGCAGGTCTACTTCTATCAGTTTGCGACGGTAGGCCGGTTCAGCTGCCATTGAAGTGCTGGCCATAGTCCTGTCCTCTACTCTAAGTCCAGTGAATTAAAGTCCAACCCCAACTGCCTGCTGTTGTCGCGGACAGGACGGGTTACTCCTTCGTCGAAGCCGTCGTCCTTACTTGCCTCGATGGTGATGGTGACGGTAACATCCCCGCCTCCGTCACGCAGGACGCGGATAATGTCGTTTCTCAGATTCCCGACGTCGTCCAGTGATAGGTCTCCCTCGACTGTCTTTGATGCCCTTACCCGGCGTGGCAATAACATCTTTGGCCCGGGAGGCGGTAGATCGTCTGGGCCTGTGTCGCCTCCGTTAATCGGGTTTACGCTGTACGGTCCCGGGGCTGGAGGATTATCCTCATCTCTGGTTTCGTTCGCTTGGCGATCCGCTTCCTTCTGTTTTTCCTCGGCCGCGCGGCCGGGTGCCACTAGCACTCCGCCAGAGTTCTCGTTGATGACCATCCCTAAGGCTGGGTCGTGAAGGGGTCCTTCGTAGCGGAGTCCCCTGTACTCGTCTGTTTCTGCGTTGTAATCCCGGGCGTATCCAAAGGTGCCGGCGACCACGCCATCTTCGATGCAGCTTTGCAGGACAGCTCGATTGCGGAGTCTGGGAAGGTAGATATAGCTAGTCAGCATCTCCCACAGGGCGTTCACGTCGATATGGTCTCCGTAGACTGGATTTTCCCAAACCCGCTGCTGAAGCATACGAGCCAAGGCGACTGGCGAGATTTTATCGACCAGTGCCTCCTCTTCGACAAACCTGCTGAAGGCGGCGTTGACGATCTCACCTTGGTCCGAGACGTTGGTGCGGAGTTCGCTGAACTGGATTCTCGTCGCGTCCTGCGGGTCGGGTTGTGAGGGCGCCAGTCCCCAGCGGTAAGCTGATACCAGGGCGGTCCGTACTGCCCCATCGGCGTTCCGCAGGCCGGTGTTGGCCTGGTTGGCCCGTTCCCCGGTGAGGCCCGCGATACGGCGGTCGTCCCCGTTCCTGATTTGGGTGATGGACTGCCAAGCCAAGAAATTCCGGACTGCTTGGCGTAGGGTCCGGGCTTCGTCTCGCTTGGTTGCCAGGAAAAGAACCGTGTTCCTGTGGATCCTGTTCCCGTCGTTCGCGTTGGTCAGCAAGGCTCGCCTCGCCTCTGCTTCAGCGTCGTTGGTCTCTGCTGAACGGCTGTTGATGGCCTTGTCGGGCGGGAGTATGACCAAGCGAACTACCTGGCTGTTGTCTGGGATCACTGCACCGCCGTTGGCGTAGACTATGACGTCTCTGTTGTTTCTACGGACGTCGCTGTTCAGCAGGTCGATGATGTAGCGGTCCACTTCGGTGTCTGAGAACTGGAGGGCACGGTCTGTGGCGACCTTGTTCAGGTTCTCTTCCGCATGGAAGTAATACCGGTCATCGGAACTGTACAGGTAGTGGAGTTCCTTGGACATTTCCAGGAGGGCTTCGTTGTAGCTCGCCACCCGGTCTCCCGGCTGGGTTGTCCCCAGCCGCACTTGGCGCTCGTCTATTCCTCGTAGGGCGCCTCCGGGAGCGCTGCCGAGGAATACGGTCCTGGCGATTCTCTTTGCGGCGCCGCCTGCTCGGGCAAACCTTTCTGTCTCGTCGATGCGGTCCGTCCTCCCGCCGTCGCTGTCGGCTTCGGAGATCACGGGACCCCAGTTGCCTGGGAGAAGCCTGTCAAACTCGGAATTCATGGCGGGGTCGCGGATGGGCAGGTTGGCTGGCATGATTAGTGGGCTGGAATCGTTCTGCCGGTAGAGGTAGCTCACACAACTGGCCATCATGCGGAGTACACCGCGGGTCCTCTGAAACTGTGTCAGGGTGGACCAGTCAGAGTAGAGGCGTTCGAAGATTTCCGGGTGGATGGGGTAGCACGCTTTCATCCTTTCGAGGTAGGCCTGCTCTCCACATCCCTGCGGGTAGTTACGTCGGTTGTTGGAGTACATCCTACTGAAGGCTTCGCAGGTCCGGTCTCGCTCGTCCGGATTCATTACCTCGCCGAAGAGCCTGCGGCTGACGACCTCAAAGGCTTGATTGACTGCCAGCGGTTCCCAGACTGCTTCTATCCTGGCGAAGAGTCGGCTCAAGGTTTCCAGTATCTGCATTCCCCTTTCGCCGCCGGCTTCCTCATCGTGTTCGGGGAGGGTAACTACGAGAGCAGCATCCTTGTTGGCGGTGACTGACTGGGTGAGTGCCTGAAGGAAGGTGAATGTTCTTTCTGGGTTCTCGAGGTTACGGCAGTATGCCACCAACTCGTCGATGAGAATCACACACGGTCCCACATGCTCGAAGAGGGCGTCCAGTTGGGCCTGTCCAGGAGCGATGCCCGTCCGGGCGGCTTCTCTGACGATTTCATATCCCGACTGACCGGCGAGTTGGTATGCCAATTCACCCCAGAGGGTGTTTAGGGGGTCCTCGGTTTCGGTCTTTTTCTGGTCGGTGGGCGACAGGTGCGTGCCGTCCAGGACAGCAATTTCTCCCAGCCCTGATGGGTGCTCATTAAACCCGGCCTCACTCAGGATGCTCTGGATTTCCCGGCTGGTGCTGGAGTCGCTGCCGGACGGTGGGTCTATGAGGATGTCGGCATGCCTCACTAGGTGGAATAGGGCTATGAGGCTGTGGGTCTTGCCTCCTCCAAATCCGGTCTTGGTTTGAATTACTGGGTCGCCACCGGTGCCGTTCAGCCTCTGGACCGTGTTGATCAGCAGAGCCCGCATTCCAGGAGTGATGTACGTCCGGTTGAAGAAGCTGACAGGGTTCCCGTATTCGTTGTCGCGGGCTCGTCCGTCATATACGCGTTGCAGGCTGGCCGCGAATTCGGCTTGACGGAATCGTCCTTCGGTAACATCCTCGTTGGGGCGGATGACATCGCGCCACGGGCGTAGCTCGCTGGCCCTTTGGGTGGATATTTCCTCGAATGATCCCTGAGTGGCCTGCGGTTGCTCGCCCTGCGGGGCCGCCTGTGGTTCTGGGTGGACAAACAGGTCGTCTCTGACCTTCTCAACCTCGCCCTTTTCCTCTGTCCTCCCAATCTTGCCGAGAACGTCAGCGACCATATACATGTGTACCCTGGTCTTTTCCTCGTCCAGATCGCTGGCTCCGGGATGAGATGCCTCGTCCCGGATGGTCTTTATCTCGTAGAGCCTGTTCTGGATGCTGCGGTCTCCGGGAAATCTGTTGGAAAACACGTCTCGCCAGTGGACTCTGACCAGTTCCGGGAAGTCGTTGATGTCTATGCTCTCTTCGACAGAGCGGCCGCTCTGGAGGTTCTGGTCGAACTGGTTGGCCTGGTTGTCCCTGAGGGCCTGCTTGATCGCCTCCTCTACCCGCTTTCCAGGCACCTGTCTGAGGTGGTGGACTAGGAAGGGCCGCATGGCGTCCCTGTAGATATCCATCACCTTGATCAGGGCGTCCTTGTTCGGCCTCTGGACGGTCGTCATCTCGGCTCCTGTTTCGCTACAGGTTGTCAGTTCCTGGTCGCCTGCTTGGTCTTCTTGCCGAATTGCCACGCACATATTACACCAACGTCTTATCAGGTTTTGCGTCGCAGAAGGGGTGGTGGGTTTGGCTACTTGGGGTCCGCTCCTGGTGGGACGACTTTGTAGCCGTCTGGCCTCTTGTCTCCGTTCAGTATGTCCTTCATGAGGGGTGAGTTGGGTGAAAGCACTATGTCTGGTTCTAGGGACTTACCCTCGACACTCAATCTCAGCGTGAGTTCCTCCAGTTTGTGGAGTGTCTTGAATGCTTCCCTGAAGCCTTGTTCCGCGCGCCTTCCAGAACCTGTCATTCTGATGGCCTTCACTCCCGGGTTATTGCTGAAACTGTTCTTGTTCAGCTCAACAGGACTCTCCGTCGACCCTGAAATGTAAAGGTTTTCCAGTTTCGGAAGGTTCTGGAAGTCGCTTGGACCTATCGGAGGTACTTCTCCGGAGATCGCGAGGTTCTTCAGGGAGGGCATGGGTTCCAGTTGTCCAATCCGGTTTCTCCTTTTTTCCTCTTTTCCAGAAGAGGGCCACTTTATCTCCAGCGTTTCCAGCATTGGGAGGTTGCTCAGGGCACCAGGCATGATTTGTCCGGATGCCCGCATCTCTATCTCGAGTGTTTCGAGTGCTGGGATTCCTGAGATGGACCCTGCCTTGAATGTTGCGAAGCTTGTTGCTCCAATCCACAGATTCTTCAGGCTGGGGAGTCCTTGGAGTGAACCGTCGTGGAACGTCGTCTCAGTACCTGTGTGAAGGCTGAGATATGTGAGTTTCTCCATGCCGTGGAATGTGTTGGCTGGTATGTCTGTGCGGGTGTCCTCCTCTCCGGAGATGGTTACGCTTGACTTGGGCACGTTCACGAGTCCGGCGAAGTCGCCGGCTCTCGGGTTTGTTTTGTAGAGGATTTGGAATTCTCCGGTGATCCGGAACAGTTCCTCGGTGGTTGCGATTCTGCAGCTTGAAGTTTGGAGTTTCCTCAGGATGGACTGCTGGGCCTCTGGGCTCCTGCTGCATATGTTCTGGCCGGGTGGCAATTTCGTAGGTGTGGGAACCGTCCCTTCGGTTTCTTCCTTTTCTGTTGTGGGCCTTTGGGTGGGAATCAAGTCGGGCGTTGGAAGTTCTTCTCTGTTTGCTTCTCTCACTTCCTGACGCAGTTCTGAAATCTGTCTGTTCAGGTCGTCAATTTTTTCCTCTATTTCCTGCTGGTCTCTGTCGACCTGCGGGGTTTGATTTTCGCTTCCTCCCGAGCACGCTAGGCTCAGAATCATTGTCAGGGTAAGCAGGAATGCCCCTATTGTGAGTTTTGTTCCCACCTCTTCGCTCCTTTGTTGGGGTTGCAGCCCAGTATCTGACCCCTAGAAGAGGTTGGGGTTTGTTGCTGTCGGGAATTCGACAGGCGAGTCTGTTCGCCTCCGACCGTAGGGGAGTCATTGCTCCCCGTTGCATCGAGTCTGCCCATGTCTGGCACTTGGATTGCTTTCTGATTTCGGAGACTCCCGATCTGATGCCTGCCTTGAGTTGACATTTGCAAAGCATTTTGAGACAGTCACGATAGGCACCCAGTGTTGGTGACCTTCGTGGCCTGGTACCCCAAGACTCTGGTGTGGTCTTCTAGATAGCCCCGGATCCTGGCAGGCAGCTTTTCCGGCATTGCCGGAGGCGTTGTTTCCAGGCCCGGGGCTTAGCTTTTTGTGGGAGATATGGAGGCAAATATGACGACGGATTTCTCGCTTGAATCGGTGGTCCCGGAGGCCATTTTCAATGGGCACACAAATACAGAAATGGTAAAATCTGAACAGTTGTTCGCAAGGGTCCGAGCATAAAGAAAGGGCCGCTGGAGCTGATCCCTCTAACGGCCCGGAACAGGACCACCCGAACTGGAGAGAAACAAGGTGGCTCCCAACAATATATCAAGCGGTGGGGCTCCACCGCAACATCCCCGTGGCCTCTTGGCTCTGCTCGATGAAGTTGATGTGGCCGCGGCAATGTCCCTTCTGGGGTCTTCTGAAGGGTCTACTCCCCGTCTGCCCAGCCCGTTCACCGGGCGCCTGCTGAGCATGCACTACGATCCAGTCAAGGTGCTGGAGCTTGTTAATGAGCTTTGGCCCTCGCGCGTCCGCCGGCATCCCGGTCGTGGCAGGAAGCCAAAGGACCCGTTGCCAATCGTCTGTTACCTCCTCCCCTTTTGCGACCCTGAGTACGGGAAGATTCTTGACTTGGCCACTCCCCTCCGCCGTCTTGAAGTTGACGAAGACTACCAGCGCGAATGTGGCTATGATGAAGACATTCCCAGTCGCAGCGTTTTCTGGAAGATTTCTACCAAGATGGCCAACAATTGGGATCAATTCCAGACGTGTCTTCTCTCTCCGGATGAGGTAGCGATTCTTTCGGCTCGGTTTTCCAGTGGCCACGTCAATGGTGATGGTCTCTATTCGCTCCAGGGTTCCTTGTCAGCGGTTGGGTGGCGCGAAGGTCTCCCGCCTCATTACCAGGATGATGGCAAGGTCCGGAAGGCTTTGCGAGTTGTTGGGAAGCCTCGCGGGAGGACGAGCCTGTCTCGTGCGGTCCCTACTGAAGAAGGTGTTCTGATTCATCTTGGTGATGACTGTGGGGATTCCCAGTCATCTATACGGAGATATACCCGAGATTAGCCTGCCTATAACCGTGCTCAGACGCATGAGCCAGAGGATATCAAGGCGCTTTTGGGTGGTTACTCGGACATGATCAACGACATGGAGGTCCGGATTCGGGGGCCTCGGAGGGCAGGTAGGCCTGCTCTCCCTCTGGGCCATGTTCTCTTCGCTGTGGTTCTTAAAGAATATCATCGTTGCCCTACTCGACCGATTGAGTCATATCTGCGAGAGGCTGTTGAGCTTGAGTACCTTCGCAATGTTCCGACGGATCCTTTTCTTGAGGCACATGGCTCTGGTTGTCCCGCCGATTCGGGGTTGGTCCGGATACCTTCCTACAATGGCGTTGGGTATTTTGAGCGGTCAGAGTGGCTGACCCCGCTTCTGCTTGAACTTATAACCCTGAGTGCGCTGCCTCTTCGTTCTCTGGAGAAGGTTTTCGCCGTTGACGGGACCGGATGGAGTAGTCGGTGGTACGACCGGTGGCTTGACCACAGATTGTCAGAGGAGTCTGATCGACAGCAGTGGGTGAAGTTGCATCTTGTCGTCGGCTGCAAGACCAACGTGGTTGCTCGTGCTGCCATATCGCCAGGGTCGCATCATGACAGTCCCTATTTTCGACCCTTGGTGATTGAGACTGCCAAGCACTTCGATGTGGAAACGGTGGTTGCTGATTTGGGTTACTCCAGTCGTGCCAACTACGAACTGGGGCGTGAGTTAGAGCATTATGTCAGGATTCCCTTCAAGGACAACACCCGTCCTCCCACGGGGGATGGCTCGGAATGGGATCGGAACCTGCGAAAATTTAATGAGAACTACGAGGCCTTCATGGTCGAATATCACGCTCGCAGCAACGTCGAGTCGACGAATGGCGCGGTTAAAGGGACTCGTTCTGGGAAGATCCGCACCAAGAAATTTGGCGCCCAGGTAAACGAATCTCTCGCTTTGTTGGTGGCCTACAACCTGAGGGTACTTGCCCGAGAGGTCAGGATGAGAAACTTGGCCTTGGACTTGCGAAAGGATAGTCCGATGCTGGAGGATTGCGTCCGGCGGGTGGTTGGAATGAGGAGTCCTCATCTCAGCCGGGCAGCGTGATGACCGTGGCGACGCTTGAATTTTTGTGCAGGAAAATTCTTAATTCGTCTTTAATTCGAATTTTTGAGCAAAGCTGTAAAGAGGAATTTTCTATTTTCCGCTCATTTCCGCTTATTTCCGATCATTCCTGAGGTTCTTGGTTGGTTGCCGGTTCGGGCAGGATTCGCAGGGAAAGGACAGGGGCACCGCTTGGCGTTCTTCAACCGGTTGGCGTTCTCCATAGGAATAATGCTAGAGAGGTGTGACAAGAATTGGCAAGGGCCAAGTGTCAGCAAAGGGAGGTTCCGCCATCGGGGGAGCCGGTCCCTGAGGGGGCGACGTATGCAGCCGAAGCCAGAGGCGGGGCTGATACAATTGAGTGCGGGAGGGCACCGCCATGATAACGAACATCACGCTGGAGAACTTCAAGTGCTTTCGTCAGGTCAGCATTGATCCGAAGCTGCTGACGGTGCTGATCGGGCCGAACGGGACGGGGAAGTCGAGTGTGCTGCAGGCGCTGCTGCTGCTGAAGCAGTCGGTGGGGGAGGAGCGCCTTCAGTTTCAGGGGGATTGTCTAAAATTTGCGAGTCCCAACGATTTAATACCCGGTTTTCTGTCAGACGAACCGATAGTGCACATCGCTTTCGCGGGTAGAGAGAAGGGCGGTTCTGTCCGCTATGAAGGAAGATTTTCTTCCCAACTAGAACCAATAAATCGAGGTATCTTGCCACCGTCGTTTTCCCCAAATGCAGTTCCTTTAAAGAATTTGGAGTTTGTTCAATCTGCACGAGGTTTTGTGCAACCTAGCTATCCGCTTAGAGACGAACCGTCCGTGGAGATTTCTCTCCAAAAAGGGCTAAGCGGTTTAGAGGAGTTGCTTGCCACAAATCTAGTCTATAGCACTCCAATGCAACAACTTTCCGCCCTTATTGAGAAAGTGACCGGGACAGGACTCGATACCAAGATGGTTCCCGGTCGCAGAGTAGAAGTTAGGTCCTTGGCCCCGAATGGTGCTGTCAACATCGTTGCAGAGGGGTTTGGTACTAACGCACTAATACAGCTGCTTCTGCAACTCATCACAGCCGAGAGAGGAGCGACCGTGCTGATCGAGGAGCCAGAGATACATCTGCACCCAAAGGCGCAGGCGGACCTGGCGGAGGTGATGGCGGAGACGGCGAAGGGTGAGGACAAGCAGATCATCATGACGACGCACAGTGAGCATCTGGTGGAACGGCTGCTTCTGCTGGTGGCCGAGGGTACGTTGACTGCGGATGACCTGGCCATTTACTCATTCTCCAAGGACGAGAAAGGCGAGTGTTTTGCCTCTGAGATTGAGGTTACAGAGAATGGGCAGGTGGAGGGTGGGCTCACCGATTTCTATGCAAACAACCTTGATACGCTGGACCGCAGAGTCAAGGCGCTGAAACGATCGCAATGACCCAACGGTTCATCCTGGACGAGAACGTCTTTATCTGCGCTCAACTGGAAACCAACGCCAACGGGGAACCTGATTCCACTTGCCTTGAGCTGCTGCAGCAGATTCTTTTGATTTGCCATCCGATAGTCTTTGACGATGAGTTGTATGCGAGGATTCAGCGCCAGTTGAACCGGCCTCCCAATCAACTACGGGGATTCGGTGCCGCGCTACTTCGTACTTTGTCGATTGCAGCAGCAAGACCGGGAAAGCTCGAGTATCTGGAGCAGGCTCCTCCGTTTGTGGGGGAGGACGATATTCCACAGGGGAGCCAAGACGATAAGTTCATCGTGCGGCTCGCCGTACAGTCCGGTGCGACGCTGGTGACGGCCGACGGAGCTCTCCGCGACGACTTGGCGTCTTCCAGCATTCAGGGTCGTTACGGGTTGAGCGTGCTGTCGCCGGAGGGTGCGTTGGCGTCGCTCTGACGTTTCTACCGCGCCGGGAACACCTTGCCGATGACTTCGCGGGCTTCCTCGAGGGGAATGTTGTTGGCTACGGCGCAGGGGGCGGTCTCGGCGAGGATGGCGTCGAGGTTGCCTGAGAGGGTGTGCTTCTTGTACTGGTCTTCGTATTCGATGCCGAGGGCTCGGCCGACCAGCGTGAGGTAGTGCTCGACGCGGACGGGGTAGTCGGCTTCGAGGCCGCACATGTGGCGCTGGCAGCCGTGGTAGAGGGTGGCGTAGGTGTCTGCGCCGGCGTCGACGGCCTTCTGCACCCACTGGTTGCTCATTTCGTCCCACGCTTCGGGGCCCATCTGCTGGCGGACGGCGGGGGTGCAGTGGCGGCCGAATCGCTCGTCGCCGCCGATGTCGACGACGGTGACGCCGGGGAGGGCGCGCAGGAGGGTGAGGGCGCTCTGGGCTTCGGCGTCAGACTGGGGACGGCCAGCGTGGTAATGCATCGATACGGTGGTCTCGGGCTGGGGCCTGAGGTCGAGCTTGTCGAGGTTCTGCACCAAGTATTCGGTTACGTGCTGGAAGGAGAATTCCTCGCGCATGTCCATGATGTCGTCGTAGAAGAAGATGCAGGACGGACACCACATGACGACCTGCTCGGGCTGGAACTTGCGGAAGTTGGCGGCGGTGGTCTGGGCGACGGAGTTGGCCGAGGCCTCGTCGCCTCGCTGGTGGTGCTGGATGCCGCAGCAGTAGGCCGCGCCACCGACGGCGGTGAAGTCGACGTCGAGGAGCTTGAAGACGTCCATCACGGTGCGCACGAGGTGGGTGGTGCGCATGACGTTGCAGCCGAGGTACAGGACGATGTCGGACTGCTTGACGTCGCCCTTGGGGGTGGTCAGCAGCCAGTCGCGCTCTTCGGGCTCGGACTGGAGGCCGTGAAGCACGTCGATTTCGCGGTAGTAGTTGCGGTAGAAGCTGCGGTCGGTCTTCGGGTCGGCCATGTGCGTCGTCTCCTTCTGCCTGCGGGGCTACCAGCCCACGACTGCGCCGTCCTTGCGGGGTTCGGTGCCGCCCTGCAACACGCCGGTGTTGTGGTCGCGGCTGATGACCTGCGCGCCGCCGATGGACACCCGGGAGCGGCCGGCCATGAGGCCGAGCTTGTGGCCGCGGGACTGCAACTCACGAGCGACATCGGGGTTGATGCCTTCCTCGACGAGGGCCTGGTCGTTGCCCACCATGAAGCGGAGGGCGTTGACGGCCTGCTGGGGGTCCATGCCGTGGTCGACCATGTTGCTAATGAGCTGGAGGTGTCCCTGGGGCTGCATGAATGCGCCCATCATGCCGTAGCAGTAGAGCAGCTCGCCGTCTTTCGTGGCGAGGCCGGGGATGATGGTGTGGTAGGGGCGCTTGCCGGGAGCGAGGGCGTTGGGGTGCTCCGGGTCGAGGGAAAACAGCCCGGCGCGGTTGTGGAGCACGATGCCGGTGCCGGGGGCGACCATGCCGGAGCCGAAGTCGGAGAAGATGCTGTTGATGAGGGAACAGGCGTTGCCCTGCCCGTCGACGGCGCTGACGTAGACGGTGTTGCCGCCGGCGATTGGCTGTCCGTAGGGAGCGGTGGCCATGGCGCGGCTGCGGTTGATGAGCGAGCGGCGCTGGGCGGCGTAGTCCTTGGACAGCAGTTGCTCGGTGGGGACGTCGACGACGCGGGGGTCGGCGACGTACTTGTAGGCGTCGGAGAAGGCAAGGCGCATGGCCTCAATCAGGTGGTGGTAGGCTTCAGCGGACTGGGGTCCCATACCGCCGATGTCGAAGCCTTCGGCGATGTTCAGGGCCTCGAGGGCGGCTATGCCCTGGCCGTTGGGGGGACATTCCCAGCAGGTTACGCCCCGGTAGTCGGTGGCGATGGGCTCGTCCCAGTCGGTGGTGTGAGCGGCGAGGTCCTCGGCTGTGAGCCAGCCGCCGTGTTCCTGGACGAAGGAGGCCATCTTCTGGGCGATGGGGCCGTGATAGAAGGCGTCACACCCCTCGTCGGCGATGGCGCGCAGGGTGAAGGCGAGGGTGGGCAGCTTCATCAGGTCGCCCTTCCTCGGGGGTTCGCCATTCAGCAGCATTTCCTGACCTGAAGGATAGGAAAGCAGCTTGGGGAGATTGTTCTCCCACTGCCAGGCGATGACCTCGGAGACGGGGAAACCTTCTTCGGCATAGCGGATGGCGGGCTCCAGAAGGCGGGAAAGGGGCATGGTGCCGCACTCGGCCCGCAGGACTTCCCAGCCGTGGACGGTGCCGGGGACGGCGACCGAGTAGGGGCCGGCGCCGGGCATGGCGCGGTAGCCCTGGGAAGTCAGCTCTTCAATATCAGAGGCGGCGGGTGCGCGTCCGCTTCCGTTGATGGCGCGCACCGACTTCTGGCTTTCGTTCCAGATTAGGGCGAAAAGATCTCCGCCGACGCCGGTGGAGTTGGGTTCGACCACGTTGAGCGCGGCGGCGGCGGTGATTGCGGCGTCGACGGCATTTCCGCCGTCCATGAGGGCCTGAAGACCGGCCATGGCGGCCAGCGGCTGGCTGGTAGCCACCATGCCGTTGGTGGCCAGAACGGTGCTGCGTCGGGAGTCAAAATACATACGCGTCGTCTTCCCTCACCGCATATTGGCGGCCTCGCGATTGTAGCACAGGGATGGCGGCCGCTGGCCTTGGAAGGCGGTGAACGAGCAGGGCAAACGCGTCTTGGTCGAGGATGACTTTGACCGGGTAGTCTTCTCGCCATCTGGCCTGCAGGCGCTTGCCCTGTATGCCAACTTTCAGACTGGCCGCCCGTTTCACCGGGTAGAGGGAAATCTGGCGCAGCGTGGCAATGTATTGCAGGCAGACCGGGTCATCCACGACCCAGCACTCCCGCCGGTCGATGCATCAATGTATCCCGTACAGGGTCCCCTGTTCAGGGTAGTGGCGAAGTCGTCAGGCAAGCCATTCAGAGCCGGGCTGTACCCTAGCTCGAACAGGTCCGGGCGTCCCGGTACAGCTGACCCTGATTCTCCTTCACCGCCAGCAGGTGGTCCGCCCGGTCTCATTGACTGGAAAATTCCGCCCGGTTGTGGTAGCGTCACATGGCGTGGTAAGTAGCGCGTGGATGGGCGCGGCGTGAGCCATCCAGTAAAAGACCAAAATAGAAGGAGCGCACTGGAATTATGGAAGTAACGACGCTCGCCATAGAAAAGCTCAGGGAAGTCATGGAAGACCAGGGTGAGCAGGAAGGCGCCCTCCGCGTCATCGCCATTCCGGCGGAGACCGGCGGCCTGCAGTACATGCTGACCATGGAAAACGAAACTCAGAACGATGACACCGTCCTGAACCTGGAAGGCGTCAAGTTCCTGATGGACTCCGACAGCGCGCCCTTCCTCGAAGAGGCCACCATCGACTACGTCGAGAACTTCGGCGGCCAGGTCGGCTTCGTCATCAACAACCCCATGTTCGCCCAGGCAGGAGGCGGTTGCGGCTCTGGCTGCGGCTGCGGAGCCGGTGGCGGCGGATGCGGTTGTGGTGGCGGCGGCTGCGGCGGCCACTAGGCCGAACCCCGGCCCCCCCCAGCGAAACCGCAGAGGCCCCGGTCACCCCGGGGCCTCTATGCGTTATATTGATATCTGCGCCAGAACTCCAGCACCGGGAACGCAGGCCCAGCCATGCTGACCATCTCCGTCAAAAACTTCGGCCCCATTGCCGAGGGCTCAGTAGACCTGAAGCCCCTCACCATCTTCGTAGGCCCCAGCAACACCGGCAAAACCTACATGGCCACGGCGGTGTATGGGATTATGCAAGGGTTCGAGGGGCCTTATCATTGGATGCTTAAACGCGATCCGAGTTCAGAGGAACGCGGCCTCTCAACTCTCCAGTTGAAAATGTCTTCGGGAAGACTTGTAACAGTCCGCAACGGCGGGTCGGATGCAGTGGGCGCTCTCCTAAAGTGGGCTGCACAGTTGCCCGAAGACAAACTAGGACCGCGCCAAATCAATATCTCCGATACATCTACCGACCTACGCGCGGAAATGGAGCATTCTATCCAGGCGATGCTCGGTTGGATAGCCGAGGAAGTCATAAACAAGGTCCGCGATAGTTATGGTGAACCCTCCAGCTTCGTTAAGCGAGATAGCAACGAAGGGGAAGTTTATCTGAGCATCTATCGCCAGGACCCGCCATTGCATATGCAAATACCACTCGACAAACAGGCAATGGGAATTCCTGACTTCGATTTATCCGATGGACAATTGCAGTTGCCATACTTGGAGTCTCTGGTTTTCCATGAAATCTTGGATAATGACAAAGATCGGGTTTCACGGTTAGCACAGTACAGAATCCTTGAGATTCTGGACTCCGCAGCGGAGCCAGTATTTGCCCATATACCCCGGCATAGCTTTTATCTACCTGCGTCTAGATCAGGTTTTACGCAGGGTTACAAGGTCTTGTCTTCTTCAATAGTTGCCCAGTGGCCTGCTGTGCGGGTTGATGGATCTGGAAGAGCAACTCTCCCCAAAACTGCCACGGATTTCCTGAGCAATCTTTTGAGCATAGACGATAGTAAAGGCACTGGAGCGCCCAACGATAATTTGCTTAATGCGATCAGCTTAATCGAAGCAGATGTTTTGCATGGCAAAATTAATCTCGATAAATCCGGTTGGCTGCCCTTTCCTGAAATCACGTACGAATCTCCTACTGGAAAATTCACTCTCGACCAGACCTCCTCCATGGTCTCCGAACTCGCACCGCTGATCCTGTTCCTGAAGTACCTCGTCCATGAGGGCGATTTGCTCATCCTCGAAGAACCCGAGTCGCACCTGCACCCGGCGGCGCAACGGCAGCTTGCCCGCGGCATCGTCCGTCTCGTCAACGCCGGCGTGAAGGTGCTGATAACCACCCACAGCGACATCATCATAAGTCAGGTCAATAACCTGTTGGCTCTTAAGCAGGCCAGCCCCGAACTAATCGACAAGGGTGGATTCGAGCCGGAGGACTTCCTGAGCGAAGACCAGGTCGGGGCCTACCTGTTCCGGCACAACCGGGAACTGCGCGGCAGTGAAGTTGTGCCCTTGGAAATTGACCCGGATACCGGCATAGACGAAGACGAATTCGCGGATGTCTTTGAAGCCATTTACGACGAATCCATTGCCCTGCAGCGCGACCGAAGTTAATGGCATACTCTGAACTGGCGGAGGGCATCCGCCGCACCTATGGGGACTGCTGCCTCACTGAATCCTATTCCGAACCAAACTGCCGGATCGATGTCTCAGGGCTGGACAGTTCGGAACTCGCTACTGTTCACGGAGACCTCAATCAACGCTGCCGGAATCATGGAGGGCCAAGTCGATTGTGCGATCGTCTGATATTCGGGCTTCTGATATTCGGGCGTCTGAACGACGACTTCATCTGCGCTGCCGAACTCAAGGGAGGCAGGAACCCCGAAGTCCCCAAAGCCATTCGGCAGATTCAGGGAGGGCTGGAACTGGCCAGATCAATCCTCGGTGGCCGCACCATCGAAAGATGGTATCCATTATTGTTCTTTAGCGGCAAAATGAAGGGCAATGACCTTCGCACGCTGCAGACCCGAACCGTTTCTTACGGAGGCAAAAAGAGGCTGATAGACCGCTTAGACTGCGGCTCCAGCCTGCTCGCCTACCTGAACCGGCATTAGCATTCCCACTCGAACAGAGATCAAGGAGGCACCCCCGATGCCCCACACACCCCACGGCGTTAACTTCGAGTCCAACCGCCCCGTCGTCATGGGTCGCAACGGCATGGTCTGCGCCGGGCATCCCCTCGCTGCCCAGGCCGGCATGGCCGCGCTGCAGCGGGGCGGCAACGCCGTCGACGCCGCCATCGCCACCGCTGCCGCCCTCAACGTCGTCGAGCCCAATATGTCCGGCGTCGGCGGCGACGGCTTCATCATGATCTACAACCGCCAGGCAGGGACCATCGAGGTCTGCAACGGCACCGGTGCCGCTCCGTACGCGACCGACGTCGACTGGTACCGCAAGAACGGCATCCCCAACAAGGGCATCCTCTCCGTATCCTTGCCCGGCCTCGTCGACGCCTGGATGGCCGCCCACGCGAAGTACGGCACCCTCTCCCGCGCCGAAGTATTCGACGCTGCCATCGACCTGTCCGACAACGGCTTCCCCGTCACCCACGTCCTCTCCGGCGTCATCGCCGGCGACCGCCTGCTGTGCGAGTTCCCCGACTCCCAGGCCGTCTTCGCGCCCGGCGGCGTCCCGATACAGCCGGGACAGATACTCCGTCAGCCCGGCCTCGCCCGCACCTTCCAGGCCATCGTCGACGGCGGCCGCGACGCCTTCTATGAGGGCGAGACCGCCCGCTCCCTGGTCAAATTCAGCGAACAGCAGGGCGGCATCCTGTCCCTGAAGGACCTCGCCGACTGCAGCTCCCGGTGGGAACAGCCCATTTCCACCGGCTACCACGGCCACACCGTTTACGAGGCCCCGCCCAACTCCAGCGGCCACGTCCTGCTGCAGGAACTGAATCTCGTCGAGCAGTTCGACCTGAAGTCCCTCGGCTGCAACACCCCCGAGAGCATCCACCTGATGGTCGAGGCCAAGAAGCTGGCCTTCGCTGACCGCGAGGCCTACATGGCCGACCCCGACTGGGTCGACGTCCCCGTCGCCGGCATGCTGTCGAAGCAGTACGCCGCAGAGCGCGCGCGGCTCATCGACCCCGAACGCGCCGCCACTGAGGTGGGCCACGGCGACCCGTGGAGCTACCAGCCCGCCAACTATGCCCGACGCCCCAAGGCCACTGCGGCGTCCGGAGCGATGCAAGAAGAGGACACCACCTGCTTCGTCGTCGTCGACCGCTGGGGCAACGCCGTCTGCCAGCTCCAGAGCATCCAGAGCTCCCTCGGCTCCAGCATCGTGGCCGGCGAGACGGGCATCCTGCTCAACAACCGCATGACCTACTGGCACCTCGACCCCGACCACGTCGACTGCCTGCAGCCCGGCAAACGAGTCAGGCACACCATGAACCCCATCATGGTCTTCCGCGACGCCGACGAGTCCAGCCACGCCTTCCAGAATGGCGGGTCCCGCAACGGTGATTCCGGCCACGGCAGCCTCGCTCTCGTCTGCGGCACCCCCGGCGCCGACACCCAGGTGCAGACCAACCTGCAGGTCATCACCCACGTCCTCGACTTCGGCATGACCGTCGCCGAGGCCGTCGAGGCCCCACGCTGGCGCAACACCCACAGCCCAACTGAGTCCAACATCCCCCACGAGTGCGACAACCTGCTATACGTCGAGTCGCGCTTCCCCACCGAAACGCTGGACGGCCTACGCCGTCGCGGGCATACTCTGGATGTGATGCACGGCTGGGGCGCTTCGGGCAGCGAAATGATGATTCAGGTCGACGGCGATACCGGCGCCCTGCACGGCGCAGCCGACCCCCGCCGCGACGGCTACGCCGTAGGATGGTAGACTCAATGCAAGACCTTTCACCCTTCCGGTGAGGCTTGAGGGATGCCCGGTAATCCTCCCTTCCTCCGGGATGGGGCTGGCGACAGGGCGTCCATCCACCAACGGAATCCAACCTCATAGAGGCCAGACCTATGCCCATACCCGGCGAAAGACGCAGCCCCTTTCCCGACGAGTGCGGTAATCAGGCCGGCATCTTCGCCGAGGCAGTCCGCGACGGCAACATGGACATCGCTTGGGCCATGCTGTCCAAGGAGACCCGCGGCATGCGCATGGGCGTATGGGCCACCCGCTACCGCGTTGATATGCAGGTGGCCTACCGAGCCGGCTACAACCAGGGCCACCCCATGCGCGAGGCGATGCTGGAGGACTTCCGCACCACGGTCCTGCGCCTATGGCCGCTGGAGGACCTGACCGACCTTGGCATCTCACCCACCAGCTACATCGACGACGAACACGCCTTCGCCTTCCTTCCCTTCGGCATCACCGAGGACAACACCGAGGTGCGGCGCGGCCGCGCCATGAACGGCCTCATCCTGCCGATGCTGATGGAGGATGGCGAGTGGAAGGTCGACCTTCCGGGTTGGCGCTTCATGGAAAATCCCAACGCAGACAACCCTGAAAAGCCGACAGGCGGCAAGCAGGAGTAGAAGTCTGGATGGTGGCGCGTCGGCGGGCATCCGACAACACGGCGGACCGTCCCCGCTCCCACGAGGAGCCGCCGGTCTGCGAGCTGTGCCAGCGGGAGTCGAACCGCTTCACCGAGCATCACCTTGTGCCCCGGTCCCGTGGCGGCAAGTTCGGCCCAAAGGCCCGGCTGTGCCCCACCTGCCACCGGCAGCTTCACGCCATGTTCTCCGAAAAGACGCTGGCCACCGAACTCAACTCCATCGACCGCCTGCGCGCAGACCCCGAGTTCGCCGGTTACCTGAAATGGGCCAGCAGGCAGAAGGGCCAGGCCAACTTCCGCGTGCGCCGCGCCAATTCCCGCCGCTGAACAAGAGGAGCGTGCCTTGAACGACCAGGAGTTCATCGACCGTATCCAGGAGAAAATTGAGAGCCTCACCGGCCGCGATATCGAGCTTCGCATTGACGAAGACGAGGTCGGCCAGCTTCAGGTCGACTTCTCCCGGGAAGTGCCCGTGGTGGTCATGGGCCGCAACATCTTCCAGTATTCCGGATTCGCCCGGCTATGCACCGAGTACGCCGTGGCGTCCATCCGGCAGCAGAGGGAAATCCCCGAAATCGAATTCCAGATGCTCCTGGCCCGAAACTAGGCTCAGTTTTTCCATGGCCTCTAAGCCCGTACGAGACATGTCCGATTACCCCCGGCCCTGGTATTACCGGCCGGAAATCTACTTTGGTTTCATCATCTTCCCCCCCGTCTGGTCATTCCTCACCCTCCGTTCCCCGTGGCACAAGGGAGAGGGGTTCTTCGGCATCTTCATCGGTGGCCTGGCATGGTTCTTCCTCATCGCCAGCGTGGTGATGTCCGTGAAATGGATTCAGGAGGACCGCGTCATCAACCTGTTCATCTTCGTCCCCGGCGTCCTGCTCACCCTTCTCACGCAAGTACAGTGGGCCGCCCATCGCGCCCGCCACGGTCCACCGCCGACGGAGGATTCAGAAGACGAAGACGGCGCCCACGGCCATCCCGACGCGTCTGCCGGAGAACCGCCGGCGTCTTCCGTCAGCCCCGCGACGCCGCCTCGCAGGCGACGTCGCCGCCGTCGTCGGCCCGCCGACCGGTCGGCGGATTCCGCCACGCTCTGCTAGAATAGAACCCGACGCAATTGTCCCGCGCAATTGCCCTGCCCGAGTCAAATACCGCCTTCTGGAGGAGAAGCTATGCCGCTGCATTACGACGGCGAAGTACGCATCGTCAAGGTCAACATGGGACCCTTCAACAACAACGGCTACATCGTCTCCTGCCCCGAGACCAACGAGGGCATCCTGATAGATACTCCCGCCGAGCCCGAACTTCTGCTCAACGAAGTCGGAGACGTCAGCATCAAGGCCATCCTCATCACCCACAACCATCAGGACCACCTGCTCGGCTTCGACGAGATAACAGGCAGCCTCGGTTCCCCCGTCGGCATCACCACCGCCGACAAGGGCCCGCTGCCCAAGGCCCCCGAGATTGAGCTGACCGACGGCCAGGTCATCCCCTTCGGCAACCGGGAACTGAAGGTGCTGGAAACCCCCGGCCACACCGACGGCGCAAGCTGCTTCCTCGTCGGCAATCACCTGTTCTCCGGCGACACCCTCTTCCCTGGCGGACCCGGCAAGAGCCGCAGCCCCGAGGCGCTGCAGACGCTTCTCAACAGCGTCCGCTCCAAGCTGCTCACCCTGCCCGACGACGTTCAGGTCTACCCCGGACACGGCGACGACACCACCATCGCCGAGGCCAAGCGTCGCCACGCCGTCTTCGCCTCCAAGTCCCACCCCGCCGACCAGTTCGGCGACGTCGACTGGCTGGAGAGCTAGCCGAGGGCACCCTCGCAGAATCTCAGGGGCGCACACCCATGCGCCCCTCCTTGCAGCAACGCACGCGCGCCCGGAACCTGCCCGGGAAAGGAGGTCCGGAATGACCACCGCCAAGAGCATCAGGAAGTTCCAGCTGCCGGACCCGCCGGAACACCCGGAAGACAAGATGGCCAACTTCGATCACCTGAGCGCTACGGGTAGCGCCCACCACTTGATTCAACACCTGGGCAACCTCGCAACCACCCTCATTGCCAGCGAGCGTTACCTGGTGGTAAGGCCCACCCGCAGCCTGGCGGGAAGCAGGTATCCGGACCTTCTAGTTGCCTTCGACGCAAACCCGGCGGCGTACAAGGAGAGCAACGGCTACATCATAGACGAGCAGGGCAAGCCGCCCGACTTCGTGCTGGAGATTGCATCCCCCCGCACCGGGAGGGTGGATACCGGAGAAAAACGGAACGACTACGCCGCTCTGGGCATCCCCGAATACTGGCGCTTCGACGAAACCGGCAACTTCCACGGAACCCGTCTTGCCGGAGACCGGCTGGCGGCCGACGGTACTTATGTACCCATTGCAATCGAAGAACTGGCCGACGATGTCCTTCAAGGCTACAGTAGCGTCTTGAACCTCTTCCTGCGGTGGGACAACGGCCAGATGGGGTGGCACGACCCCGAGACGGGTCGCCACATCGCCACCTTCGAGGACGAACGCGAAGCCCGCATCCGGGCCGAACAGGAAGCTCAGGAAGCTGTCGCACAAGAGCGCGAAGCCCGCATCCGGGCCGAAGCCCGTATCCGCGAACTGGAAGCGCGCCTTGAGGACCTGGAAAGCGAGTAGTCCTCACCTCTCCCTGTGTTCGCCCCGGCATCCGCCCCCATCCCAATCATCCCCTCACGGAGTAAGCATGTTCGAGCGTTCGGTCCTCGGCAACCAGTTGCGCGTCGTCACCTCGATGATGGCGCACACCCAGTCCGTATCCATCGCCATCTTCGTCGGCGCAGGCTCCAGGTACGAGCCGCCGGAACTGGCTGGGGTGTCCCACTTCATCGAGCACCTCCCCTTCAAGGGCACTGAAAAGTGGCCCACCGCCCGCGACGTCAGCGAGGCTGTCGAGGGCGTGGGTGGCATCATGAACGCCAGCACCGACCGTGAGGTAACCGTCTTCTGGTGCAAGGTAGCTCGCCCTCATTTCCGCACCGCCATGGACGTCCTGCTGGACATGCTCATCAATCCCCTACTCGACCCGGAAGAGGTGGAGAAGGAGCGTGAGGTCATCCAGGAAGAGCTGCGTATGACCTACGACAACCCCTCCTACCGCGTCGACCTGCTCATCGACGAGGCCCTCTGGCCCGAACAGGCCATGGGACGCGACGTCGGCGGGACTCCCGACACCGTGGCCGCCATCGAACAGGCGACCATCCGCGAATACATGGCCCGCCAGTACAATCCAGCCAACACGGTGGTGGCCGTCGCCGGCAACGTCGAGCACGACGAGGTCGTCAGCCTGCTGGAGGACGCCACTCACAACTGGCAACCGCGGGAAACGCTGGACTGGGAGCCCGTGGCAGAGGGGGCCGGCGAAGGCCCCGTCATCAAGATTGAGCGCCGCCGCTCCGACCAGTCCCACCTCTGCCTCGCCCTGCCCGGGCTGTCCCTCAACGACCCCGACCGCTACGCCCTCAGCCTGCTCAACGTGATGCTAGGCGACGGCATGAGCAGCCGCCTCTTCCTGAACCTGCGCGAGGACCACGGCCTGGCCTACGACGTCAGCAGTTCCATCAACCACTTCCGCGATTGCGGCTCCATGGTCATCTATTGCGGCGTCGAGCCCCGCAAGACCAACGACGCCGTTCGTGCCGTCATGCACGAGCTTGACGGAATGCGCGAGGAAGCAGAGGAGCGCGAGCTCAACAAGGCCCGCGAGTACGCCACCGGCCGCCTGCTCCTGCGGATGGAGGACAGCCGCGCCGTCGCGTCGTGGATGGGCTCCCAGCAGCTCCTGCAGGACCAGCTCTGCTCCGTCGAAGACATAGTCAGCCGCCTCTACGACGTTACCCCCGCCGACATATCAGCCATAGCCACCCGTCTCTTCCGCCAGGAGCAGCTGCGCCTCGCCGTCGTAGGCCCCCAAGGCGGCCAGAAGACGCTGACCGGCCTGCTCAAGCTCTAGCAACAACGCCCTCTCGAAATTGAGAGGGCGTTGCGAAGTTCCAAGGCTCTGCTCGCCGAGTCGCGGGCCAACCCAACCAGCGTTTTCTCTACTCTGAGGACTTGAAGAGCGCTATGCGGTTGCCAGCGATGTCATAGAATATGGCAAGGGAGCCGGACGCTCCCGGAATCTCCGTGGGTTGCATGAGAACGGTAGCCCCCAGGCCTACTGCCTTGTCAAGATACGCCTGGAGGTCGTCGACGAAGACTCCGACGGAAGGATGGTTGGGCGGCATACCCTCCATGTGCTGGAAGATGCCGCCGCCAATTCCTTCAGATTCCGGTTGGACGAAGCGGTAGTTGGCTTCCTCTAAATAGTCGAAATGCCAGTCGAACATCCCGGTATAAAACTCCGCGAGGGCAGCGGCGTCGCTGCCGCCAACCTCGAAGTGCGCTACCGGTGGACCGTCTCCCTTGGGGGGCATCTCTCCGTCCCATTCCGCCGGTGGAGCATATAGCCCTATGATGTTGCCGGCGGGGTCTCCGAACGTCGCGATGTGGCCCATACCCGGACCTATCTCCATCGGCGGCATAGCGGTGTGCCCACCCATTCCAGCCACCTTCCCCAGGGCCGACTGAAGATCGTCAACCTGGACATAGAAGGTAACGTAGCTGCGCGCAGGCATTTCCTCAGTTGTAGGCATCAAGCCTCCGCCTATGCCGCCCACATTTGCTGGCACTATGCCGTAGCTACCCGTCTCTTCGCCCTGCAAGTCAATGCTCCATCCGAACAGGTCGGTGTAGAACTGTCGCAGAGCCGGCCCATCGGGGCCTGCAATTTCAAAGTGCACTACTGGGTTCCCCATTGGTTGCCCCCTTCAGGGTTCAGAATTTCTCAGGGTCACAGCATATTGCCAAATTCTGCGACGCGTCCAATTTGTTCACTGGCGAATTGACTCGCTATTGCCTCACGTTGTGGAGACCTTTTATGAAGAATTCCCGGTCTTTCGCGTGGCTTCCTCTTCTCGTAGTGAACCCCTTGGAGAGCTGACCCAATGTATGTGATCCATCAGCGCCTTGCTGAGAGCCCCGTCCAGCGACTGTCCGTCTTCAAGCGCATACTCGAACCAGTCTATGACGTTCTCGTCCAACTCGAGGCACACATCCTTAATGACCCTGTGGGCCTGTAATTCGATCTTGCCTCGCATAAGCACAACTTGCGAAGAGGCTACTTTCTCAACAGGCATACCGTAGAGGATTTCGATTTGCTGCCTCTGGAATTCAGTTAGTCCGGCGATTTCCTCCGGCGACTTCTGGACCTTCAGAATTGCTTTCTCAGCCTTTTGCACCCTTATGGGGAACCGGATGCGATACATCTGAGCCCGAAGAGCCCGGTTGACTGCTTCGTCCAAGGACTGCCCGTCGTTCAGTCCATTCTCTAGGTAGTTCAGTGATTGTTCGTCCAGCTTCAGGCTAAACTCCTTCCACGTTGGACGGTAGAGCGGAGCTATCTTGGCCTTGGACCAATCGATGGGCCTTTCAGGGATGTCGGAACAATCTATCTCTTCGTCCGGCATATTTCGTAAGGCCTCGAGTTCCCTTTTCTGTTCCTCAGTCAGCTTGACCATATCCTTCTTCGTACGTTCGTATCTCAAGGCGAGTTGCTCTTCTGGCGCTGAAAAATCGCCCGCGTTGACCTTCATTGTACGGCAGGGTATGAACTACTAGAAGTGGTTCTGTTTGCTTGCGGGGTCTACTAATAGATATGCTGGCATCATGTTGCGGGGCTGACCACAGGTCGACCGCAGGAAGTCGCGTTCATAGGACAGCCCGGACGAGTTGTCCAATCTCACGCTCTTGTGTAATCCGTGCAACCGACTCAAATCCAACGAATTGACGCTCACTGAGTTGCGTCAAAAAGGCTCGGGCAGAATCGGATGGAATCGCATGGCGGAACAAGACGGGCAAGTGGAAATGAACCTATCTAAGATTAACAGTCATGCTGCCCGCCTACGGGAAAAGGTAGACTGCGAACTCCGCATACTTTGCGTCGAGGCGCGGGAATGTGCCAGTTTAGGCGCAGCCCTAACCGAAAAAGAGAGAAAGGCTCTCCTGATATTGAGGGACGGACTGCGTTGCCAAGGCTGCGGATTCCAGCCACCATACGAGGACCATCTTGAGGTTGACCATATGAAGTCGCGATTTTTGGGAGGTACGGACGAGATAGAGAATCGCGAGTTGCTCTGCGGACCGTGCAACAAGCTCAAGTCAAACAAGTTGACGCTCACCGAGTTACAAGAAAAACGTATCGAAGACGGCAGTATGGATATGGACTGGTGGAATGAAAATCCTCGGTCGTGGCACCTCAATACCAGCCATATCGCATTCGGGGACGTTAACCTGCCCGAATTGGCACGCCCTGTCCGTGTCCGCAGCCTGACCGGACCACAGCGGTGTATTCTCTGGCGGCAGCGGTGGAGTATGTTTACCGGCCATATGCCGAGAAATCTTCGCATGTATCAGCACGGTGGGGTTTACGCTACGGCGCTGGCTTTTGCCATGGTGGACGAGGGGGGCAACCGGGTGTTTACAGACGACGACATACCAGACTTGGGCAAGGTGGACGCCCGGATTCTAGAGAGGGCATATCGCACGATACTGCGCCTCTCTATGCCGCCGCGTGAGTTCAAGGGCATCTCCCACCCAGTCTGCATAGTCCAGACGGAGCCCACTGTGAGACCCCAAATGCAAACGGAACCCTAGCAGTATATCTTTGCGACCCTACCCGGTGGTTCTCCATCTCTGCTCGGAAGGGAAGTAGTCTTCTTCCATTACGAAATCGGGGTCCAGGAATACCAACAGGGCGGTCTCGAATCGGACCCCGTGCTTTTGTTGGTTCTCCCGATTCTTATCCGGATCCCAGGTCCAGTCCACCCGCGCCACTCTGCCCGCCGCTACCGCACCCCCGCCAGCTCCGCTGCCTCCGTCGCCTCGCCGCCGACCACGAACGCCCGGCCCTCCAGCGCCGCCTTCAGGTACGGCGCAGTCACGCTGCTGGAATGTTGCGCCAGCACCTCCGGCGTACCCGTGGCGATGAGTTGTCCGCCCTTGTCGCCCGCGCCGGGCCCCAGGTCGATCAGCCAGTCGGCGTTCTTCATCACGTCGATGTTGTGCTCGATGAGGATCACCGTGTTCCCCGAGTCCACCAGCCGGTGCAGCACGCCCAGCAGCGCGGCGCAGTCCTCGAACGACAGCCCCGTCGTGGGTTCGTCCAGCAGGTACACCGTCTTCCCTGTGGCCCGCTTCGACAGCTCCGTCGCCAGCTTCACCCGCTGCGCCTCGCCGCCCGAAAGCGTCGTCGCCGGCTGCCCCAGCCGGATGTACCCCAGGCCCACGTCCCGCAGCGTCTCCAGCTTCGGCCGGATGCGCGGGAAGTTGAGGAAGAACTCCAGCGCCGTGTCCACCGTCATGTTCAGCACGTCGGCGATGTGCTTGCCCCTCATCGTCACTTCCAGCGCCTCGCGGTTGTAGCGTAACCCGTGACAGATCTCGCACGGCACTGTGACATCCGGCAGGAACTGCATCTCGATCTGGTTGTAGCCCTCGCCCTGGCAGGCCTCGCACCGGCCGCCCTTCACATTGAAAGAGAACCGCCCGGGCTTGTAGCCGCGAACCCGCGACTCCGGCAGGTTCGAGAACAGCTCCCGGATCGGCGTGAACGCGCCCGTGTACGTCGCCGGATTGCTGCGCGGCGTCCGTCCGATGGGCGACTGGTCGATCTTCACCACCTTGTCCACGCCTTCGACGCCCAGCAGGTCGTCGTGGTCCCCCGGCAGGTCCCGCCCGTTGTTGATCCGCTGGTTCAACTTCTTGTACAGGATCTCGTAGACCAAGCTGCTCTTCCCTGACCCAGAAACGCCGGTGATGCACACCAGTCGCCCCAGCGGGAAGTCAACGTCGATGCCCTGCAGGTTGTTCTCCCGCGCTCCAGTCACCGTCAGCGAAAGCCCGTTGCCCTCGCGCCGTGCCTCTGGCATCGGCACCTGCTTGCGTCCGCTGAGGTATTGCCCCGTCAACGACTCCTCCGACCTCTCGATCTCCTCCACCGTGCCGACCGCGACCACCTGCCCGCCGTGCTCGCCGGCCCGGGGCCCCAGGTCCGCGATGAAGTCCGCCGAGCGCATCATCGCCTCGTCGTGCTCCACCACCAGCACCGTGTTGCCCATGTCCCGCAGGCGACTCAGCGTGTTGATCAGCCGCTGGTCGTCGTGGGGATGCAGCCCCACCGTCGGCTCGTCGCACACGTACAGCACGCCCGTCAGACCCGACCCGATCTGCGTCGCCAGCCGCACGCGTTGCGCCTCGCCACCCGACAGGGTCTGCGCCGTGCGGTCCATCGTGACGTAGTCCAGCCCGATGCCGATGAGGAACTTCAGACGCCCGTCGATCTCCTTCAGCACCTGGTTCGCGATGGTCTTGTCGCGAGTCGACAGCACCTGCGGGTCTACCGCTCCATTCTTCGACGCCGCCTTGCGTCCGTTCTTCGCGCCGTTGCGCCTCCCGTTCCGGTGCCCGTTGCTGCCCGCGCCCCCGTTGCCGTTCTGCGCGGCCATTGCGGAGACGCCGTTCAGGTTGAGCTCCGAGTCCGGGTCGATCTGCTCGACCCACTCCGCTGCGGCCCCGATGTTCTTGGCGCACACGTCCATGATGCCAAGACCGCACACCCGCACCGACAGCGCCTCCGGCCGCAGCCGCTTGCCGCCGCACGACCGGCAGGGCCGCGCCGACATGTATCGCTCGATCTGCGAGCGCGAGTAGTCCGACTCCGTGGTCTTGTACCTCCGCTCCAGGTTGGCGATAACACCCTCGAAGTTGGTGTCCCAGCTATAGGTCCGTCCCCGGTGCGTACGGTGGTTGACCGTCACCTTCTTGTTGCCGTTTCCGTACAGGATCATGTCCAGGTGCTTCTGCTCTAGCTCCCGCACCGGCACCTTCGCCGAGAATCCGTTGGCCTCCGCCACCGCCTCCATCAGGCTGATGTACCACGCGCCCGACGTTCCGACCTTCACCCACGGCGTGATCGCGCCCTGCGACAGCGTCAGGTTCTTGTTCGGGATGACCAGCTCCGGGTCGACGGCCAGCTTGTAGCCAAGCCCGGTACATTCACCACAGGCCCCGTGCGGGCTGTTGAAGCTGAAGGTGCGCGGCTCGATCTCCGGCAGGCTCACGTTGCATTTCGCGCAGGCGAACTGCTCCGAGAACACCAGCGTCTCGCCTTCCGAGTCCGCCGTCGGCTCCTTCAGCACCTCCACCACGCCCTCCGCCTCGCGCAGGCAGGTCTCCACCGACTCCGCCACCCGCGACGTCTCGGTCTCCGGGCGGATGATGATCCGGTCCACAACCAACTCAATGTAGTGCCACTTCTGCTTGTTCAGGTTCAGGTTGTCGATCTCGTCCAGCATGTGAATCTCGCCGTTCACCCGTATGCGGACGAATCCCGCCTTGCGCGCCGCCTCGAACACGTCCTTGTGCTCGCCCTTCTTGCGCCGGATCTTGGGCGCCAGCAGAGTGATGCGGCTCCCTTCTTCCAGCGTCATGATGGCGTCCACTATCTGCGACACCGTCTGCCGCTCCACCGGGCTGTCGCACTTCGGACAGTGCGGCACGCCCACCCGCGCAAACAGCAGCCGAAGGTAGTCGTATATCTCCGTGACAGTACCCACCGTGGAACGTGGGTTGTGCGACACCCCTTTCTGGTCTATCGATATCGCCGGAGACAGCCCCTCGATGTAGTCGACGTCGGGCTTGTCCATCCGCCCCAGGAACTGCCGGGCGTAGGCCGACAGCGACTCCACGTACCGCCTCTGCCCTTCGGCGTAAATAGTGTCGAAAGCCAGCGAGCTCTTTCCCGAGCCCGACACGCCGGTGATGACCACCAGCTTGTCGCGCGGCACGGTGATTTCAATGTTCTTGAGGTTGTGCTCCCGC
The DNA here is from genome assembly GCA_963667415.1 of Dehalococcoidia bacterium. Classification (GTDB taxonomy): domain Bacteria; phylum Chloroflexota; class Dehalococcoidia; order Lucifugimonadales; family UBA3495; genus VXOI01. The sequence continues at coordinate 4,180,302 of OY763410.1, forward strand.
GCGCCCTTGACGTGTATGAAGTCCTGCGGCATTCGTGGCTAACCCTCTCACCCTGGCATCCCTGCAATTTTATCACGCCCTTGCCTGCCGGCCCCTTGAAAGTCCACGGAAAGTCGGGGCTGTTCGGCATTCTGATTTTGCGTTGTATCGTGTATTATTCTTTACATAATATAAATTTCAAAAAAGCACCATCCAATTTGCTAGCGCTGGCTTTTTCAGCCGTTGCGTGTTTGCAAGGTTACGATTGCCGTATATTGCCTCAACCGACTTGTGGAGTGTTTGGCACGCTGATGGCGCGGGAACTGTTTGGGCCAGGCAAGGTTTTCCTCGGAGTCGTTCACCTGCTTCCGTTGCCCGGGTCGCCCCGGTGGAACGGCAACCTCAAGTCCGTCTTGAACCGCGCGAAAATGGAAGCGGGTATCCTGCAGGACGGCGGCGCCCACGGCGTCATCGTCGAAAACTTCGGCGACGCACCCTTTCGTACCGGCCGTGTCGAACCCGAGACCGTCGCCGCCATGACCCTGGCGCTGGAGACGGTCCGTGCCTCGGTGTCAATCCCCGTCGGCATCAACATGCTCCGTAACGACGCCGTCTCCGCCCTCGCCGTCGCCGTCGCCACCGGCGCGGAGTTCATCCGCGTCAACGTGCACTACGGCGTCATGGCCACCGATGAGGGCATCGTCGAGGGCGAGGCTCACGAGACCACCCGTCGCCGTCATGCACTCAACGCCGACGTCCGCATCCTGGCCGACGTGCTGGTAAAGCACGCCGCCCCGATGGGCCAGACCGACATCGGTCTCGTCGCCCAGGAGACCACCCGCCGCGCCCTCGCCGACGGCCTCATCGTCTCGGGCCCGGCCACCGGTCTGCCCACCAACGGATTCGACGTTTCCGTTGTCCGCCGCGCCGTCCCCGACAGCTTCGTCCTCGTCGGCAGCGGCATCAGCGAGTCCAACGCCCCCCGCATCCTCGAGCACGCAGACGGCGCAATCGTGGGCACCAGCCTCAAGAAAGAAGGCGTCGTCTCCAAGCCCGTGGACCCCGACCGCGTCCGCCGCCTCGCCGACATCTTCTCCTCCCTGTAAAATGGATTCTGGAAAGACCGAGTCCAAGAAGGCCGCCCTCAACAGCAGGGCGGGAGATCTTTCATATGGAAATCGAACTCAACGAAGCCCAAGCTAAACTCTTTGAGCTCGGAGAATTGGCCAGGGAAGGCCAAGAAATCGTTATTACACGAGAGGGCAAGCCTTACCTGCTATTGGTTACCCACACCGAACACTGTGAAACCGAAAGCGCCACAGGGTCGGACGGAGAGGCAATCGGAGAATTATGAGGTTGCCGATATGAACGTTACGTTAGAGGGCGCACAGCTTTACTCAAATCTTGCCTGGCTGGGCAAGCTTGTATGGGAAGGAAAGGAGATTTTCCTGCTGAAGGACGGCAAGCCATACCTGAAATTGCTTCCTCACCCGGAGGGAGAACCTCCTGATGAAGTCTTGCCTCGACCCATCGGTCTAATGGCAGGGCAGATTTGGATTTCTCCTGATTTTGACGACGCCGACCAAGATATCATTGACGCCTTCGAGGGAAAGTACGCCAACGATGAGGTCGTTTTCAAAGGGTTCTATGTCAAACCTGATTCTGCCGAAGAGCCAAATTCGACGGAAATGGACAGCCGCACTGGCACGGATTCCTGACACATATTACCAATTCTTCCTGGACCTGTGATTCCATCGAGGTAGTCTCCGATTTATGGCCCAGTCGTTGTTGTTGGACACCCACACCCTGTTATGGGCCATAGATGGAGGACGGCAGTTACGCCAGGTTGCCCGCGATGCAATTTTCCATGACAGCCGCGTCTATGTCAGCGCAGCGAGTTATTGGGAAATTGCGATAAAGACAGCAATAGGAAAACTCCAACCTGCCGAAAATCCTCTTGAATTCATCCAGGGATCAGGTTTCACCGAACTCCCCATCACCTTCCGCCACGCCGAAATCGCCGCCAGCCTGCCCCTTCACCACCGCGACCCCTTCGACCGTATGCTCGTCGCCCAGGCGCAGGCTGAGGCGCTGACCATCGTCACCGACGACTCCCAGATCACCCGTTACGACGTTGCCACCATGTCAGCGAGATAGTCTTCCGCACCCTCAACGGTACGTTTGTAGCCCAAGAGAAGAGGCCCTCCCATCGCAGGAGGGCCTCAACATTGGCACTGGCGATGGCGACTTACCCCAAGTCCCGGCCAACCTCCGTGAACACCCGGTCCATGATGGTGACGATCTCGTCGATCTCCCCGGATGTCACGCACAGCGGCGGTGCGACGTTCATGTTGTCGCTGCCTCGCAGGTGCAGGCCGTTGGCTTGGAACCCGGCCGTCAAGCGGTTGCCCAGTTGAGCATCGGCGGGATACGTCTCCTTCGTCTCCCGGTCCTTCACCAGCTCAAGGCCGCACATCAGCCCCAGCCCGCGCACGTCGCCGATCATCGGGTGCTTCTCCTGCAGCTCCTTCAGCCCGTCCAGCAGGTAGGCTCCCATCCGCGCCGAGTTGCCCACCATGTCCTCGTCTTCCATTATCTGGATGTTGCGCAGTGCGGCCGCCGCCGCAACCGGATGCCCACCGAAGGTAATCACGTGCCGGAAGCTGACCCGCTGGCTCCCCACGAAGGCGTCGGCGATTTCCTTGCGCGTGATGGTGCCACCCATCGGAATGTACCCGCTCGTGATGCCCTTGGCCACGGTCATCATGTCCGGCGTCACGCCCCAGTGCTCACAGGCGAACATCTTGCCCGTGCGCCCGAACCCGGTGATCACCTCGTCGGCGATGAGCAGCACGCCGTACTTGTCGCACACCTCGCGCAGCAGCGGCCAGTAGTTGTCCGGCGGCACCACCGCTCCCATCGGGCTCGACACCGGCTCGGCGAACACCGCCGCCACCGTCTCGGGGCCCTGGAACTTGATGGTATCCTCTATGGCCTTCACATTGCGCTCGCCGCACTCTTCCGGCGTCTGGCTGTTGTATTCGCAGCGATAGAAGTTGGGCTGCGGCACGTGGAAGGTGCCCGGCATCAGCGGTTCGTAGTCGGCCCGGGGATAGAGATGATTTCCGCCCAGCGCCATGGCTCCCGCAGTTGCGCCGTGATACGAGTCCTTGCGGCTGATGAACTTGATCCTGCCGGGTTCCCCCACGCGCTTGAAGTAGGCGCGCGCCAGCTTGATGGCCGTCTCGATGGACTCGGACCCGCCGCTGGTGAAGAAGGACCGCGACAGGTCGCCCGGCGTGATGTCCGCCACCTTCTCCGCCAGCCGGATCGTCGGCTCCGTCGTCGTGCCCATCGGCATGTACGTCAGCTTCAGCATCTGTTCGTAGGCGGCATCGGCGATTTCCGTCCGGCCGTAGCCGACGTTCTTCAGCCACAGTCCCGACATCGCGTCAATCGACGTGTTGCCGTTGGCGTCGGTTACCCGCACCCCTTCGCCGGACACGTATACCGTCGGCTCGCCCTTCTCCGCCATGTCGCTGGGTTCCCGCAGATACACCCACAGATGCTCCAGTGCGGAGTCCTGCAGTTCTTTCAGGTTGGTGGCGCTCGTCATGCTGCCTCCCCTTTATCCTTTGGTTCAACTGTTTCCCGGCAGATTGTACCTGCTGCCGTCCCAAAACGAAAATTCCCTCCCTTGTTGGGGAGGGAAAAGATTCTGGGTTTGCTATTGGCTATAGCCCAGATTCAGAGATGCCACCCTGTCGAAGCGCGACTCTATGCCTGCGCCGGTGGCATATCCTGGAAAATGCTGAACGGCGCTCCCTGCGGGTCTGCCAGCGCGGCAAAGCGCCCGATGGGCGGCTGCCCCTCGAAGGGCGCGATGTCGGTCCCGGGCACGAAAACGGTCGCCCCCATTGACTGGGCCTTCTCAACCGCTGCGTCCACGTTGTCCACCCCGAAGTAGACCATCCAGTGCGGCGGGAACTCGCCCATGTCCGGCGTTATCTGCATCACTCCGGCAACCTCCTGGCCCCCGGCTTTCATCATGGAGTACTGGTGAGGCTGCATCACCTCGCCGCGCTCCGTCCCCAGCACCTTGCAGTAGAAGTCAATCGCGGCCTCGCGGTCCGTGGTCACCAGCTCGTTCCAGAACATCGCTCCCGTCTCCAGCTTGACCCGGCACCCGATGTGCTGGTTCGCCTGCCATATGGCGAAGAAGGCACCCTGTGGGTCCTTGCACAGCGCCATTCTCCCCGCCTCAAACACGTCCCACGGCCCGAACTCCACCGTCCCACCGTTCTGCCCGACGGCGGCGACGGTCTCGTCGACGTTGCTCACCGTGAAGTACGTCTTCCAGTGCGGCGGAATGTTCTGTTCCAGTTCCTCTTCGCTCTGGCGGTACATCGAGCAGGCGGGCAGACCGTTCAGCTTCTGCATGTGGTAATACCAGCCGGGCGCCATTTCCTGCGGGTCGTCCTCCCAGCCGAACATGGCGGAGTAGAACGCCAGGGCCCCTTGCTCGTCGGTGGTGTCCAGCTCTGCCCAGGACGGCGCTCCCTGCGCGTGCGATGTGAATTCCGGCATAGCGTCTGATGCTCCTTCGGATAATTTAGGATAATTCCTCGGACAATTCAGTCGGGGCTTTCGAGTCTAACTTCGCAGGCTCCCTGTGCGCAATCGCTTTGCGTCACTGGACAGAGCGAGGGGCGGCCCCGTCGATCCTCACCAAATCCAACGCACTGGATAGCGTTCCAATTCAGGTGGTTTTTCGCCACCCGACTCTTCATCCACGTCCCCACGTGAATCCAGGTCCCGCCTCATTCCTGACCTCACCACCTGACCCGAAACGATGCCCTGCTGAATTCTCCCCCTTGCCTCGAGCCATTGTATATCGTACAATTGTTCTGATGCAAGAAGCCTTGAACAGCCCGATTGCCCTGTCTCAATTAAGGACCAAAATAGGCGGGCTTGTTACACAACGTTACAAAATGTTACATCGTCACGCGAGAGCCTCCAGGTTAGACAATGAGACTGGTCTCTCCCGACTGTCATCCAGCCAACGGCACGGGGTTTCGTTCCATTCCGCCTGCCCGAAAATCGAGGTTCGGGGGTGAAAGCCTCAATCCAGAGACGCCTGACCGACCGGACCACCTGATTTGGAACCCTGCCAACGCCCTACCCACCCTTGCATTTTACTCATCTATGTGTAAAATGTACATATATGGAAGAGTCCGATGTGCCCGGAGCCGCGAGGCTCCCCAGGAATTTCCTCACCCCGTGGGTCCTGCTGGTGCTGAAGCAATGGAATCTGCACGGCTACCTCATTCTGCAGCAGCTCGGCAATATGGGTTTCCCCGACATCGACCACGCCACGCTCTACCGGGAGCTCAGGCGCCTGGAGCGCGACGGCTATGTCGACTCGGAGTGGGAGACCACCGGCAGCGGACCGGCACGCAGGGTATACAGCATCACCAACGCTGGCGAAGAGATGCTTCAGGGTTGGAGCGACGTCGTGTCCGGCTACCAGCGGATGATTGACGGCTTCTTCGACCTCTATTCCCAGATTTTCGACATCAGCAATGTGCCCACGACCTCGGAACGCCCGAAGCCGCCCCCGGAAGAACCGTCAGACCAGGATAGTGAAAAGTAACAGGAGGAATCCACCATGGCAGACACGGCAACCAACCCAGCCCAGCAACTGACCGAGGCCTACAACAAGGTAATTTCCAGCAGCTTCGCCGCCGCCGATGCCAGCATCGCCCAGGCTGCAGGCACCGCCAGGCTGCTCACCGACGTCGCCCAGGTCGAGCGCGACGAATACGGCAAGGCCATGAAGCAGGCCGCCGACCACGCCCGCACCCGCGGAGAAAACATCGCCGCCGCGATACAGGGCATGGCCGCCGCGCCTGCCCCCACCGCACCGTTCATTGCTCCTGAGGCCAAGGATGCCTTCAACAAGCTCGTCGAGGGCGAGATGGCCTTCTACCAGGCCTGGACCCGGAGCTGGATGGACTACTTTGCAGGCGCCGAGTCCCGCCGCAACGCCGCCGTCAAGTCCATGCTTGAAAGCAACGCCGGCGCGATGGAATCGGGGCAGGAGATTGTGAAGAGCGCCGTCAAGTGCGGCGAGGCCTTCATCGACTGGTCTATGGAAGCCGCCAAGACCGCCAAGAGCTAGCGTCAGACAGTCCCTCTCCGTCCGGAGAGGGACTTCCCCGTGGGGGATACCTACCGCATTATGTAAGGAGATGCCGGTGGTCAACTCTGCAGAGTTCGCTGCGAAGTTCCAGGAAGAAGCTCAGAAGAACATGGAACGCGTCCAGACGTTGGTCGACTCCTTCGTCGTCAATCCCGCCGACCCGCCGATGGCCCTCACTCACCGCGAAATCATCTGGAAGCGGGGCAAGACCCGCCTCTACCGCTACCACTCCCTCGACACCCCCGTCGCCTATCCCACTCCCTACCTCATCGTTCCCTGGCTCGGCATCAGCCGCCCCTACGTTCTCGACCTGATGCCCGGCGCCAGCATGATTGAGTACCTCGTCGACCACGGCCACGACGTCTACCTGCTCGACTGGGGCGAAATCGCCGAGGAGGACAAGGAACTGGGCTTCGAGGAAGCCGTCACCAAGATTCTCCCCCGCGCCATCGACCGCGTCCTCGAGACCTCCGAGGCCACCGAGCTCACCCTGAACGGCCTTTGTCTCGGCGGCACCATCAGCTCCTGCTACCTCGCCCTGAATCCCGACTCGCCGGTACGGAACTTCATCGCCGTCGTCGCCCCCATCAACTTCGAGGAGGGCGGCCTCTTCCGCACCTGGCTCAACGACCCCCACTTCCCGTCCGAGCTGATTGTGCAGCGCTACGGCGGCCTGCCCGCCAACCTGATGAACACCGGCTTCAAGATGCTACGGCCCACCCTCGAAGCCCAGGCCCTCTCTGGCCTGTGGGCCAACGTCAACCGCCCCGGCTACGTCGACGGCTACAAGGCCATGAGCCGCTGGGCCAACGACTTCATCGGTATGCCGGGCCGTTTCTTCCACCAGCTATCCGACGATATGTACGCCCAGAACCGCCTGGTCAACGGCGAGTTCGTCATCAACGGCCGCCGCGTCGACCTCAGCCGCATCGCCCAGCCCCTGCTGGTCGCCGCCGCCAGCCAGGACTTCATCGTCCCGGCCCCCTGCGCCCGCAGCCTGATGGATATCGTTTCCAGCGAGGACAAGGAATACGTGGAGCTCCCCGGTGGCCATATCTCCGTCTTCTCCGGTCGCCAGGCCCACCAGACCCTCTGGCCCAAAATAGACGAGTGGACCTCCACCCGTTCCGCCTGACCAGCATGCGCAACGCGACTACAGTGCCGACACTCCGCTTGACGCCAAGGAGCAGCCAATGACCACCCAGGAAAACACCGCCAACCCCTTCGACTACTGGCGCGAAGTGTTCCAGAAATCCACCGAGGCCTGGGCCCAGGCCGCTGGCGGTGCTGCCAACCCCTTCTGGCCGCCCTTCGCCGGCACGACACCCGGCGCGGCGGCTCCCGGCTTCGGCCCCTCGTCTGGCGCAAACCCCTTCGGACAGTTCACGCCGCCCTTTTCTACCGGCGACTTCCAGCAGATGTGGCAGCAGTTCTTCAACGCCTGGGCTGAGCAGGCCAGCAGGGCCATGGCCTCTGGTGGCGCCGGCCCCGAGGTCATCCTCAACGCCCAGAAGCAGTGGGCGGACCAGCTCGAGGCCATGGCAAAGACCTTCGCCGAGGTGATGGGCACCGAGACCTTCGCCAACATGATTGGCCGCTACATGGAGCAGTCCCTCGTCGCCCAGCAACGCGCCGCCAACGCCTCCGAACCTCAGATGGACTCCCTGCTCAAGTCCTTCAACATGCCGTCCCGCAGCCAGATTGACCGGCTGTTCGAGCGCGTAATAGGCCTCGAAGACCGCATCGACGACCTCGAAGACGAGAACCGCAAGCTCCGCACCCAGGTCGAGGCCTCCGTCCGCCAGCCAGCCCCCCGTACCCGCTCCCGCGCCGCCACCACACCCGAGCCTTCCACAACCGCGGAAGACAGCGACGCCTCCTAGCCCCAGCCACAACACGACGAAGGGGTGCTCCAAGGTGCGCCCCTTCCCTGTTTCCTCACCCGCCCGTGTGAGCCGAGGGCGAAATCGTTACTGTCGAGACTGCAGCTCCCTCAGCTGTTCCCGCAACCGCGCGTTTTCATCCTCAGCCTCCCGCCGAGCTGCTGCCTCCTCGTGGGGTGTGCGCAGCCACTCACCACTCACCGGATCGCGAAAACGCAGTTCAGGGCCGGGCAGAACGTAGAGGTCCAGGCCCAGGACCGCACTGTGCCCGCGCAGTGAACCCTGCTCGTCTTCTTCCAGCGTCAGCCCTTGGTACTCGCCCTCCGTGAGATGCTCCCCTATGAGATGCGGGGCAAGGTATTCTCCCGATGGGTCGAACCGCCAGTATTCGGTCACTCCCATTTCAGCGTAGATGTCCCTCTTCTCCCTCATATCCCGGCGCCAGGTGCTCCCTGATGCCATCTCCATCACGAAATCCGGTGCCTTTCCCTCCCTCCACACAATCCACGAACTCCGCTTGTGCTTCTCCGTTCCCAGCACTACGAAAACGTCCGGAGCAACCCTCGTCTCGTTGTCGTTGATTCGGTAATAGACCAGCATGTCGCCGCCCGTATAGATGTCCTCCCTGCTGTCGAACCACTCCCGCAGCGAGGAGATGGCGTCAATCATTGCGGTGAGTTGGGCGTCGTCTTCTGCCATGGGTTCCCCGTCAGAAGAGGGATACTCGATGCTGAGGTCGTCAACTACATCCTCGTATGGAGGGTGCTTGGCGAATGATGGTACGCGCTCTGCTGTCATGACATGGCGCTCCCACTTGGTTTCAAAACCCGGTGTCTTCAGATTAGCACAGGAAGTGTTTGACGCCCAATCCAGCCCCCGGAAATCAGGCTCCCTAAAACGGCAGCTCCACCCCGATGCCCTGCTCCTTCGCCTTCCGGTACACCAGGTCCGCCGCCGCGATGTCTTCCAGCGCCAAGCCCATCGACTCGAACAGCGTCACCCCCTCCGTCGACAGCCGCCCGGGAATTCGGCCTGCCACCACGTCCCGCAGCTCGTGCGCCATGTCCCACCGGAAGGTGCCCCGCGCCTCCAGCCACATCAGGTCCCCGCACTCCACCTTCGCCTGCTCCAGGTCGTCCACCACGATCAGCTCCGACCGTGTCACCGCCGCCTCGTCGATCTCTCTCCGCAGCCAGTGATTGCCCCCGGCTGCGTTGACGTGCGACCCATCCGCCAGCCATTCCCCCAGCACCACCGGCTCCCTCGCCGACGTAATGGCGATGACGATGTCCGCCCCTTCCACACACTCCTGCGCGCTCTCCACGGCCCGGACCTCCACTCCCAGCCGCTCGCTGCTGCGTTTGGCGAAGTCCTCCCGACGCTCCTGCCGGCGACTGAACACCCGCGCCTCCCCGATTGGACGCACGGCGCACACCGCTTCCAGCTGCGTCCTCGCCTGGAACCCCGACCCGATCACCGCAACGGTGTTCGCCTCTTCCCGCGCCATGTACTTCGTCGCCAGACCGCTGGCCGCCCCCGTGCGTATCTGCCCCATCCGCCCCGCCTCCATGCACGACAGCAGCTGCCCCGACTCGTAGTCGTACAGCATCACAATCATCTTCGCTCCGCCCGGCCCGGCGAACGACGGGTACGCCTTGTAGCCGAACACCCCCTGCCCTCCGTCCGCAGCCGCCATGAAGTGAAAGAATCCGCCCGGCATCCGTATCCGCGACCGCGCCTTGTTGTCCACCTGCCCAGCCCCGGCGTGCCCAAACGCCCGGTCCAGCGCATCGATGCACTCATCCATCGGCAGCAGGTTCGCCACCTCCTGCTCATTCAAAAACAACGCCATCAAATCCCTCATACAGACAAACGTCAGATTTATGCCGAAACGGCACCCCATTCTAAGCCATCCGCCCGCTCTCTCAACTGAATCCCCCCGCGTCTTAACCGACTGCCCGCGGCATCCCACTACTGACATTTGCCCCTTGCGAAACCCGTGACCATCTCTCTACCATATTCATATGAACCACACCTGCCGCAACATACCGCATCACTGGCCGTGCATCCGCCAATGGGCCGCGCCGAATCCCATCAGACAGGAAGGTTTGGGACGAAAATCAAGCCACCACGGTCGCTCAACCCCAGCCTTTTCAAGTTCCGGAATGCCCTCATGACTGGAAATGAGCGGAAATGAGCGGGTTTCAAAATATTCCGACCCTTCTCCTGCGTAGCAGACCAAGCAGAATCAGTCTCGTTCCCGCGTCACTTCCCCAGACGGACCGCACTGACGGCGACTACCGACCCGCGTCGCCTCCAGCGCCGCCCTTCCAGTACGAGCCCGCGACAGCCCTCAATCCAGTAAATCCTGACTCAGGCAGTCCCCGGCCCGACCGCTCGCATCCGGACACGCCACTCCACCCGTAGCTTCTGGCAGCCTGTAGCTTCTGGCGCGCTCTGCCCCCATTGGCTACACTGGCACTAACGCACCCGCCCGGACACCCGGGCCGCAGGAGACGCTTGCCATGACCCAGCCCAGGGCCTTTGTCACCCGCGTGATGCACCAGGACGCCATCGACCTCATCGGCGACACCACCGACATGGAGGTCTGGCCCGACGACCCGCCGCCTTCCGCCGAGGTGCTGCGCGCGAAGCTGGCTGAGTCCGACGGCGTCCTCATCAACATCATGGACCGCGTCGACTCCGCCCTCCTAGACGCCACCCCAAAGCTCCGCGTCGTAAGCCAGCTCGCCGCCGGCCTCGACAACGTCGACGTCGCCGAGTGCACCCGACGCGGCATTCTTGTCGGCAGCACTCCCGGCATCCTGTCCAAGGCCGTTGCCGACCACGCCATGGCCCTGCTGCTCTCCGCCGCCCGCCGCGTCGTCGAAAGCGACAAGTGGGTTCGCGGCAACAACTGGGAGCTCGCCTTCCACCCCACCTACTGGCTGGGCAACGAGGTGCAGAGCAGCACCCTCGGCATCGTCGGCCTCGGCCAGATAGGCCTCGAGATGGCCCGCCGCGCCCAGGGCTTCGACATGCGCATCCTCTACCACTCCCGCAACCGACGTCCCGACGCCGAGGAAAAGTACGGTCTGACCTACGCCTCCCTCGACGACCTCCTGTCCCAGTCCGACTACGTGTCCCTGCACTGCCCGCTGACCCCCGAGACCCGCCACCTCATCAACGCCGACGCCCTGCGAAAGATGAAGTCCACCGCCATCCTGGTTAACATCTCCCGTGGCCCGGTTGTCGACACCGACGCGATAGTCCAGGCCCTCCGCGAGGGCTGGATCGGTGGAGCAGCCCTTGACGTGGTCGACCCCGAGCCTATCCCCGACGACCACCCTCTGATGTCCATGGACAACGTAACCCTTACCCCCCACATCGGCAGCGCATCCGTCCTATCCCGTCGCGCCATGAGCATCATGGCCGCCCAGAACCTCGTCAACGGCCTCACCGGTCAGCGCCTCGTCCACTGCGCCAACCCCGAACTCTACGACCGCCTCGGCCTCTGATCCTGCGACGCTGACCGGCTGCCAAAAGCAGCCATTGCTTACTGAAGACCCTTCCAGGCGGCCTCGAGATAGTCATTCTCGAGGCCGCACACCTTGCTCTGCCCATCCTTTCTTGCGCGTTTTGCCTCGAATTGTGCTTGACCTGAGAACCGGTTTTTGATTGCATTTATTTGTTTGCATTCAATGCTCGAACTCAGGATCAGTTGACTCTGCCTCTCCGAAGTTCGGTCTGCAAAGGAGGCTCCGCCTTGTTTGAATTGCTGCGGCGCAGGTGGACGAGATTCACCCATCCTCTCGGTCGAAGCGGAAGATGGCACCCTCGACAGTGGCGCTGGAACGAGAGAATCCTGGTAATCGGAGAATCGGTCGCCTGCATCTCCGCCATCCTGGCCCTATACGCCGAATTCGCCAACTGGCACAACGGCACCTGGTTCCTGCTGGCGACGCCCATCGTCGGTTCTACTTCGCTGCTGTGGTACGCCTGGGACACCGTCTCTACCGGAGAACGTCCGCTTACCACAGGCAGCATCCAGAATATTCGCCAGGTCGTTCAGGCGGTCATGATGGAAGACGCCGGCGCAAGGGTTGACTGGCAACACCCCGACGAGCAGGGCTCAATCCCCGTCCGCATCGAGTGAGCGATTCTCTGCGCCCCCGCTTGACACGCCCGCCTCGCCTGCCGTAACCTCTTCAATAACAATCGAATACCCCAAAGGCTGTGAAGGGGAGTAGTAGGCTTCCAGCAGGGCAACAAGCGAGCCGGGTTTGGTGAAAGCCGGCGCCCAGCGCAGAAGACCGAATGGACCCCGGAGCCGCAGGCCGATCCCAACGTCCCGATGACGATGGTCTAGGCCGCGCCGGTTTGGGCACCGTTAAAGGCCCGCGGCATGGGACTGATTAGACTACAGGTCCCCCCGCCGGTTGAGATTCCGGACACGGCTGTCTACCCAGAGCCAGCGCCGGACAAAGAAGGGTGGCAACACGATGCAGACTCGTCCCTCGATGGACGGGTCTTTTTGTTTGGAGCGCGATTATGTACTACCCCACTCTGGCACAGGTCAAGGCAAGGGCGCGCGAGGGCAACCTCATCCCTGTCTACCGCTCGATCCACGCCGACCTCGAGACCCCAGTCTCGGCCTACCTGAAGGTGGCCCGCGGCCCCCACTCCTACCTCCTCGAGAGCGTCGAGGGCGGCGAGCGCCTCGGCCGCTACAGCTTCATCGGCACCAACCCCTACAAGATCATCACCTCCGGCCCCAACGAGCCCGCCGGTGAGATCGATCCTCTCCTTCCGGTGGAAGAGGAGATGTCGAAGCACAAGCTCGTCCCCGTCGACGGTCTCCCCGGCTTCCACGGCGGCGCGGTCGGCTACATCGCCTACGACGCCATCCGCTACTTCGAGCCCCGCGTGCAGGCCGCCACCGACGACCCCCAGGGCGTGCCCGAGTCGGTGTTCATGTTCAGCGACACCGTCCTCGTATTCGACCACCTGCGCCACGACATCAAGGTCGTCTCCCATGCCCGCCTCGACGGAGACATCGACAAGGCCTACGCCGAAGCTATCGAGCGCATTGAAGAAATGGTCTCGCGGCTGGCGGGCCACCTTGAGCTGCCTGCAGAGTTCCAGCAGGGCGTCGCGATGCCGCCCAGCTCCATTGAGTCCAATTTCACGCCTGACCGCTACTCCGACGTCATCGACAAGTGCGTCGAGTATGTCTACGCCGGCGATATCATCCAGGTGGTCAACTCCCAGCGCTTCTCCCGCCGGACTGGCGCCCACCCCTTCCAGATTTACCGCGCCCTCCGCAGCGTCAACCCCTCTCCCTATATGTACTACCTCGACCTCGACGGCTTCCAGATTGTCGGCGCCGCCATCGAGTCCGTTGTCAAGGTCGAGAATGGCGTCGCCTCCACCCACCCCATTGCCGGCACCCGCCCTCGCGGCGCAACCCCCGGCGAAGACGACGCCAACGAGGCCGAGCTCAAGGGCAGCGAGAAGCAGCGCGCCGAGCATGTGATGCTCCTGGACCTCGGCCGCAACGACATCGGCCGCGTCAGCGACCCCGGCACCGTCGAGGTCACAAAGATGCTGGAGGTTGAGCGCTTCTCCCACGTCATGCACCTCGTCTCCCACGTCGAGGGACGCCTCCGCGAGGACCTCACCCCCTACGACGCCCTGCGCTCCTGCTTCCCCGCCGGCACCGTCTCCGGCGCTCCCAAGATTCGCGCCATGGAGATAATCACCGAGGTAGAGGGCGAACGCCGCGGTCCCTACGGCGGCGCAGTAGGCTACTTCAGCTACTCCGGCGACATGGACACCGCCCTCGTCCTCCGCACCGGCGTCTACAAGGACGGCACCATGTACGTACAGGCCGGCGGCGGTATCGTCGCCGACAGCGTTGCCGAGGACGAGTACCAGGAGACGCGCCACAAGTCCAACGCCCTCATGCGCGCCATAGACCTGGCCGAGGAGGGGTTCAGGACCGTCTCCTCCCGTCCTACTCTACCTGCCGGGACCACAAACGAAAGGAGCAGCTGAACATGCTGAAATCATTCTTCCACACCGGTTTCGTTGTCCGCGACATCGAGGAGTCAGTCCGCTTCTACTCTGAAATCCTCGGAATGCGCATCGCCGGCCGCACCGAACGCCACGGCGAGTTCGTCGAGCAGGTGCTCGCCTTCCCCAACGCCCACATCAAGGGCGGCTTCGTTGACATGGGCGAAGGACACCAGCTCGAGCTGATCCAGTACCTCGCACCGGACAGCGGCCCCAACACCCTCCAGCGCAACGACCTCGGCGCGGCCCATCTCGCCTTCTTCGTCGAAGACCTCGACCGCTTCTACGAAGACACCCGCGAGAAGGGCCTGCAGTACAACAACCCGCCCGCGGCAATGTTCGACGACAGCGGCAACCTGTCTCGCAAGGCCTGCTACGCCCGCGACCCCGACGGCAACTGGCTCGAGTTCGTCGAACTCTTCTGACTGGCTCCGACCTTAATCTCCACAATCCCCCTCCCGACAGGAGAGGGTTAGGGTGAGGGTAAATCCCGCCATGCTGCTGCTAATCGACAACTACGACAGCTTCACCTACAACCTCTACCAGTACCTTCGCGAGCTCGGTGCCGAAGTCGACACCCATCGCAACGACAAGATAACCGTCGACGAAATCGAGGATATGGCCCCCGACGGCATCGTCATCTCCCCCGGTCCCTGCACGCCCATGGAAGCCGGCGTCTCCAACGACGTCATCCGCCGCTTCGGCCCGCGCATCCCCACCCTTGGCGTCTGCCTCGGCCACCAGTGCGTCGGCTACGTCTACGGTGCCCGCGTCGACCGCGCTAGCGAGATCCGACATGGCAAGACCTCAGTGATCCGCCACGACGGCGCGGGCGTGCTCAGCGGTCTGCCCAACCCATTCGAGGCCATCCGCTACCATTCCCTCGTCGTCTACCCCGAAACTGTGCCCGACACTCTAGAGGTCACCGCCTACAGCGAAAACGGCCTCATAATGGGAATCCGCCACAAGGAGCACCCGGTCGAGGGCATCCAGTTCCACCCCGAGTCCATAATGACCCCCGACGGCAAGGCCCTCCTCCAGAACTACCTAAACCAGGTCGCCGCCCACACCAAGAAGCAGCCCCAATGACCGCCAACCAATAATTCTATCGGCCACTGGGAGCGCGACCGTATGATGTCACCTTTGAAGATGACTTCCAGAGGCTTATAGTTCTAGGCGAGATAAAGCAGGGCTTCGAGCAGCTTGATAGAGGGAAGGCATCCCCCACGCAGAAGTCCGGCAGCGAATGATCGAATGGCGTACAGAAATTGCGTTGCCACAGGAGCAACCGCTATGACCACGAAGGAAGAGATACTCGAGTTGATGGAGCGACTGCCAGAGGATGCCACTATCGAAGATGCCATCGAGAAGCTGGTTGTTTTGTACAAGATACAACAGGGTCTGGAACAACTGGACAAAGGCCAAGGTATCTCTCAAGAAGAAGCTAAGAAGCGTATCCGCCAGTGGCTGAAGTAACTTGGTCTCCCCACAGCCTGGATGATCTCCAACAGATAGTTCGGGACTTGGCTCGTGAATCGATCTCAGCGGCTGAGGATCTTGCCGAAGACTTCATTGAAATGTCCTACCGCCTGGGAGAATTCCCATATTTGGGCAGGGTATTTCCGGATACCAACAGAGAAGATGTTCGAGTTATGGTAGTCAGAAACCATCGGTTGATCTACAGAGTTCTGGAAGGCAACGTTGAAATTTCAAGGATAATCCACGGAGCCCGACGGGTTAGACCATCTGACCTGCCCTTTTGAAATTCGGACGTTAAATCAATCACATTCGGAGCAACCAACCGTGGACATTCGTGAAGCAATAGACGTACTCGTCTCCGCCCGTTCGCTGACCGTGGACGAGGCCGCCGCCGTCATGCGCCAGGTGATGCAGGGCGAGGCCACGCCCGCCCAGCTCGGCTCCTTCCTCACCGCCCTGCGCCTCAAGGGCGAATCAACCGAGGAGATCGCCGGCATGGCCACCGTCATGCGCGAGTTCTCCCTCAAGGTCCGCGTCGAAGGCACGGTCGTCGACTCCGTCGGCACCGGCGGCGACGGCTCCGGCACCTTCAACATCTCCACCGCCGCCGCCCTCGTCGCCGCTGGCGCAGGCGTCCGCATCGCCAAGCACGGCAACCGCGCCGCCTCCGGTAGCTGCGGCGCAGCCGACGTCCTCGAGGCCCTCGGCGTCCGCATCGAGCTGCCCCCGGAGGGCGTTGAGCGCTGCATCAACGAGGGCGGCATCGGCTTCATGTTCGCCCAGGCCTTCCACCCATCCATGCGCCACGCCGGGCCCGTCCGCCGCGAAATCGGCATACGTACCGTCTTCAACATCCTCGGGCCGCTGACCAACCCGGCCGCCGCCCAGCGCCAGCTCATCGGCGTCGCCTACCCCGAGCTCGGCGAAAAGGTCGCCGATGTTATGCGACTCCTCGGCTCCGAGCGCACACTCGTCGTCCACGGCTCGGGCGGCCTCGACGAAATCGCCCTCGACGGCGACACCTCCGTCTGGGAGCTTCGCGACGGCCAGGTGAAGTCCTGGACCTTCCGTCCCGACGACACCGGCCTGGGCCGCTGGAATATAGCCGACTTGCGCGGCGGCGACCCCGAGACCAACGCCGCCATCATGCGCCGCCTGCTCGACGGCGAGGGCAGCCCCATCCGCGACGCCGTCCTGCTCAACACCGCCGGCGTCCTACTCGCCGCAGGCACAGCCGCCACCATCCCCGAAGGCATCCAGCAGGCCGCCCAGTCCATCGACGCCGGCGCAGCTCGCCACCGCCTAGCCGCCCTCGTGGAGCTCAGCAACGAGGGGGAATGAACGTCCAAGTGTGCAAAGTATTACAATGAACCCAACCTCCTTTAGGCGACGCCCGAGCTTAAGCTCAGGAAAATCAGGCAAGAGAGCAAGACCATGGCCAAAGCGATAAAACGGAAAGCTATATCGATTGACCTAGAAAAAGCAAACGAGTGGCTGGATAGGCATTGGAAGGGCGACAGGATTTGCGCTATTTGCGGGAGCAGTAGCTGGGCGGGCAATGACACACCTATGGAGATGCGGTCGTTCGATGAAGGGCGATTAGGATCTGGGCCTGTCATTCCTTTCTTAACCATAGCTTGCTCAACATGTGGCAATACTCTGTTCTTTAACGCCTTGATCGCCGGTCTGGTGCAGCGACCCAAGAGCAATGAGTGAGCAGAGAAGTCGAGATGAGCAGACAATTCAGTGGGGAATGCGGCTCAATTACCCTCTCACTCAAGAAGGTTTGGTAATACCTGTCTCAACGTGGAATGGGTTTATTGAAAGGGTTAGGGGATCCAGACAGCAATTTCGACCATGGTCCATTGCATACTCTGTGCTCTTCGGTATCGGAATAACGGCGGGACTGTCGATCGCACCCCTGATGATTGCTGATGCTAACCTGTGGACAGTAGCGGTTTATATGGGAGCTTCGGCAACGTCAATACTAGTCGGAGCGGCTCTAGTCCTTATGGAGAGGCAATTGACCAGGCATCAGGGCTCTCACATAAGTCAACTGGCGAGCGAAATGGTGCAGATACGAGATGAGAGCCTTGGCGACGAAACTGCTTCTTGAGTGAGAATTTGATTTTCTTAGTCCGAAGCCTAAGAAATTCAACGATATGATGGTGATTTAATGCCCAGCATCCTCGACAAGATCGTAGCCGCCAAACGCGAAGAGCTCGCCGAGGCCAAGCGCATCGCGCCCCTCGCCGAAGTGCAGCGCGCGGCCGCCGACCGGCCACGCCCCCTCGACTTGGCCGCCGCCCTCACCGGCAACGGCATCCGCCTCATCGCCGAGGTGAAGAAGGCCTCGCCCTCCCGCGGCCTGCTCTCCCCCGACTTCGACCCCATCCGCCTCGCCAGGACCTACGTCGACAACGGTGCAGCCGCCGTCTCCTGCCTCACCGACCCCCGCTTCCAGGGTGAGCTCGCCCACCTGTCGGCCATCAAGCAATCCGGCGCGTCCGTCAGTGCCCCTGTTCTGCGCAAGGACTTCATATTCGACCCCTACCAGGTTCACGAGGCCCGTGCCGCCGGAGCCGACGCCATCCTGCTGATCGTCGCAATCCTGGAACCAACCCTCCTGCAGGAACTCCTGCACACCGCCCGTTCCCTCGACATGCAGTGCCTTGTTGAAGTCCACGACGAAGCCGAACTCGAGACCGCAGTTGATGCCGGCGCCGAAATCATCGGCATCAACAACCGAGACCTGCACACCTTCACCACTGACCTCGCCGTGTCTCAACGGTTGGCCCCACAGGTCCCGTGCAACAGGGTGATCGTCAGTGAGAGCGGAATCTTCACCCCCAACGATTTCGATCTCCTAGCCCCTGTTGGCGTCAATGCAGTGCTCGTCGGCGAGGCCATCGTGACCGCCCCGGACATCGCCGCGAAGGTCCGCGAACTCTCCGGACAGCCCGAGCCTGCTTCCCAACCGCAGGCGCAGGCATGATCCGCGTCAAGATCTGCGGCATCGGCAATCCGGCCGACGCCTGCGTCTCCGCCGAGGCTGGCACGGACTACATCGGCATGGTCTTCGTCCCCGAGCGTCACCGCCGCATCACCCCCGACGACGCGAAGGAAATCGTCGACGCCGTACGCGCCCTCGACACCCCGTCTCCTCGCATGGTCGGCCTATTCGCCGACCAGCCCCTCGACGAGGTCAACGAAGTCGTCGCCCACTGCAGCCTCGATGCCGTTCAGCTCTGCGGACGAGAGAGCGTCGAATACGCCGCCGCAGTCGACTGTGAGGTAATAAAGGTCGTCCACGTCCCAGCCTCCTGGCGCGCCCCCGACGACGTACCCCAACTCGCCGAGCGCGTCCGCGATTACGCCGACGCCGGTTGCCTCGTCACCCTCGACCGTCTCGTCGAGGGCATCCAAGGCGGCACTGGCCAGAGCTTCAACCAGGAAGTCGCCGCCTCCCTGTCCAGCCGCGGCGTCCCGTTTCTCCTTGCCGGCGGCCTCACTCCCAAGAACGTCGGCCGCGCCATCAGCATCGTGCGACCCTGGGGCGTCGACGTCTCCAGCGGCGTCGAGACCATCGGCAAGAAAGACCGCCGCAAAATCCACCGCTTCGTCGAAAACGCCCGCCACGCCGACGCCGCCCTCTCAGGCTCCGCCTGACTTCGCCCAAGCCCCTTCCCCTGGGGAGGGTGAGAACATACTCCACTGAATACTCACTAAAACCGAACGGAGAATCGATGACCACCTACCCCACACCTGTCTTCCCCGATGAGCACGGCCGCTTCGGCGACTTCGGCGGCAAGTTCATCCCTGAAACCCTCATGGCCGCTGTGGCCGAGCTAGACGCAGCCTACAACACGGTGAAGGTCGACGAGGATTTCCAGGCCCGCCTGACCGACCTCCTCACGAACTACGCGGGGCGGCCCACGCCCCTCTACTACGCTGAGAACCTGTCCCGCCACCTCGGCGGTGCGAAGATATACCTGAAGCGCGAAGACCTCGCCCACACCGGCGCTCACAAGATAAACAACGCCCTCGGCCAGGCCCTCCTCGCCCAGCACATGGGCAAGCAGCGCATCATCGCCGAGACCGGCGCAGGGCAGCACGGCGTGGCCACCGCCACCGCCTGCGCCATGCTCGGCCTCCAGTGCATCGTCTACATGGGCGAGGAAGACATCCGCCGCCAGTCCCTCAACGTCTTCCGTATGCGCCTGCTCGAGGCCGAGGTCATCAGCGTCGAGTCCGGCACCCGCACCCTCAAGGACGCCATCAACGAGGCAATCCGCGATTGGGTCACCAACGTCGAGACCACCCACTACCTCATCGGCAGTGTCGTCGGCCCCCACCCCTACCCGGTCATGGTGCGCGATTTCCAGTGCGTCATCGGCCGCGAGGCCCGTGCCCAGGTCCTTGCCGCCGAGGGACGCCTCCCCGACTACGTCATGGCCTGCGTCGGTGGCGGCAGCAACGCCATCGGAACCTTCCACCCCTTCGTACCCGACGAAGACGTCCGCCTCGTCGGCCTCGAAGCCGGCGGCCACGGCATCGACAGCGGCGAGCACTCCGCCACCCTCACCGCTGGACGCCCCGGCGTCCTCCACGGCTCGATGACCTACCTCCTCCAGGACGACGACGGCCAGGTCGCCCCGGCCCACAGCATCTCCGCCGGCCTCGACTACCCCGGCGTCGGCCCCGAGCACAGCTACCTCAAGGACTCCGGCCGCGCCGAGTACCGCGAGGTCACCGACCCCCAGGCCCTCGAGGGCTTCCACCTCCTCTGCCGCACTGAGGGCATCATACCCGCCCTCGAGTCCGCCCACGCCATCTACGGCGCTGCCGAACTCGCCCCCCAGCTCTCCCACGACAGCATCATCGTCGTCTGCCTCAGCGGCCGAGGCGACAAGGACATCGGCATCGTAGCCGAAGCCGAAAACATCGACCTCTAGCCCGAGCCCAAATCTGTCGCCCCTCGTCAGCCGAGGTTTACCGCTGGAAGCCCCGGCAGTACAATCAAACTATTCTCTTGGGAATAGACGCAAATGACCACCATCAACTCACTGGACGACTTCCTTCGAGCCCTCGACGACAACCCGTCGTGGAAGGAGGCCGTGCGCGCCCGCATCCTGGGCGAGGAACTCCTGCAGCTACCCGCCCGCTTCGACGCCTTCGCCGGCGAGATGCACACCTTCGTGAAGGAGCAGAGGGCCGTCAATGCCGAACTACGGTCTGACATCGCAGAACTGAAAGCTTTCAACGAAACGCAGAAGGCCTTTAACGGCGAAGTAAAAGCCGACATCGCAGAATTGAAGTCCTTCAACGAAGAGCAGAGGCTCTGGAACCGTAACACCTCGGCCTGTTTCGATAGGATGGAAAGGGACATTGGTGTCTTGAAGGGATACTGCATCCGGACATCGAGCGTCGAAGACGCTCCCGGAATAGCATCCGACATGGGTCTGCAGTACATTCGCACCCTGTCCAGGGACGACTTGAACCGGATGGTCGCGGGTTCTCTCCCCAGGGACGTGGCTCGCAGTTTCCGCAACGCCGATCTCGTAATGGAAGTAACCGGCGAACAGGAAACAAGCTATATCGCCATGGAAATCTCCTACACCGCGGACAGGCGAGAGTCCGACCGCGTTATCCGGAACGCCGATATAATCACCCGCTTCACTGGCCTGCCCGCTCAACCCGTCATCGCCAGTGTCAGAAACGACCACGAAGTCGCCGAGTTGGTCGAGTCAGGTGCGGTCCACTGGCACCCCATCGAGGATCGGGGACCAAGCACGGAGTAAGCGCCCCCTTACCCCCAAATCTGCTATATTCCCTCCCTACCGCACACCACCGTCCCACACATTGCCAGCCCTCCCCGGCGCACAGGAGGCACCATGCACACTGGGCTGTTCCTCGAGTTCCCCGCCCTCGACGACGTGACCGACCAGCAGGCCTTCCAGAACGGCTTCCAGATGGCCGAAGAAGCCGAGCGCCTCGGGGCAGAGTCCGTTTGGCTCGCCGAGTACCACTTCATCCCCTTCAGCGTGCTGTCGTCCCCCGTCATGGTGGCCACCGCCATCGCCGGCCGTACCGAGCGCATCCGCATCGGCCTCGGCGTGCTGCTGCTCCCTCTCGGCAACCCCATCCGCATCGCCGAGGAAATCGCCACCCTCGACCACATCTGCCAGGGCCGGCTCGACTTCGGCGTCGGCCGCGGCACCTTCCCCGAGCACCACGACGCCTTCCTTTCGCCCTACCCCGAGAGCCGCGGCCGCTTCGAGGAATACCTCGAGATCATCCTCAAGGCCTGGACCACCGAGCAGTTCTCCTTCGAGGGCGAACACTACAAGTGCCACGACCTCGCGGTGCGCCCCAAGCCTTATCAGAAGCCCCATCCGCCGTTGCGCATCGGTGTCACCTCCGCCGAGACCTTCCCCATCATCGGACGCATGGGATACCCGCTTTTCGTCAACCCGTCCCGAGTATTCGCCCTCGACGACCTCGCCGAGCACGTCAAGGCCTACCGGAAGGCCTGGCAGGACGCCGGACACCCCGGCGAGGGCAGCATCGGCATCCGCCTCCCTGTCTACGTGGCCGACACACAGGAGAAGGCCTACGAAGAGCCACGAGAGAGCATGACCACCCAGATGACCGGATTGAGCCAGCGCGTCGCCGCCAGTGCAGACCGCGTCGGCACCACCGGCAACTGGCAGGCCGAGTCCGACCAAATCGCACGCATGGACTACGACGACTGGCTCCGCGACAAGGTGGTCGTCGGCACGCCCGAGTCCGTGCTCGACCGCCTGCTGCAACTCACCGAAAGCCTGCAGCTCTCCCACATCGTCTTCGAACACAACTCGGGCCGTCGCATCCCCCACGACCTCCAGATGAACTCGGTCCGCCTCCTCATGGACAAGGTCGTTCCACACCTCCCCTGACGCCGGATAACCACCGAAATACCAGCTTCCCTGTGATATAATTCCGTCAACATTATCGAAATTCGTAACATACCCTGCGGAGGGCTCGTCATGGACTTGGGACTCAGAGATAAGGTCGCAATCATCACCGGCGGAAGCGACGGCATCGGCAAGGCCGCCGCCCAGAGCATGGCCCAGGAAGGCGCGAAGGTCGTCATCGTCGCCCGTCGCTCCGAGGTGCTCGAGGAAGCGGTTCAGGACATCAAGGCCGCCACTGAGGGCGAGGTCCTCCCAATCTCCGCCGACGTCACCAACCCCGACACCGCCCGCAACATCGTCCAGAGCACCCTCGACCAGTTCGGACGGGTCGACATCCTCGTCAACAACGCCGGCACCTCCATGGCCAAGCCCTTCGAGGACGTATCCCACGAGGACTGGGAGTACGACTTCGACCTGAAGGTCTGGGGCGCCGTACGTCTCATCCAGGAGTCCATCCCCGAGATGCGCAAGGTCGGCGGTGGCCGCATCATAAACGTCACCAACCTCGGCGGCCGCACCCCAGGCCCCTCATCCATGCCCACTTCCATCTCCCGTGCCGCCGGCATCGCCATCACCAAGGGCCTGTCCAAGGACCTGGCCAAAGACAACATCCTCGTCTCCACCGTGTGCATCGGCCTCATCAAGAGCGGCCAGCACCAGAAGCGCTACGACTCCCGCGTCCAGGACAACCCCGATCTGTCCATCGACGCCTTCTACGACCAGCTCGCCGTCGGCCGCTCCGTGCCCCTCGGTCGCGTCGGTGAACCCGAGGAAGCCGGCGACGTCATCGCCTTCCTCGCCTCCGAGCGCGCCAGCTACCTCACCGGCATCGCGGTCAACCTCGACGGAGGCGCATCCGCCGTCGTCTAGCCACCCACCGCCGCTCGTAATACAAGCGGGGCTCTGGACTACCGAACAGTCAATTCGGACTAGCTATATGACCACGCCCACCGAAAATCACGCTGAAATCGCCGACTACGAAGGCCAGGCCCGCGAGTTCCTGGCCAACAGTTGGGACTACTTGGCTGCCGGCAACCTGCACCAGGCTTCCGAAAAGGGCTGGGGTGCTGCCGCGCACATGGCCAAGGCTGTTGCCACAGCCCAGGGCTGGCGCTACGAGACCCACGCCGACTTCAGCGAAGTAATGTTCCAGGCCAGCCAGTTGGCGAACAACCCTCGCATACGCCATATCCGAAGTGTTGCCAACGAGCTGCATCATAACTACTACAGGCGCAAGAGGCACCTGAACGCCGACGCCATCCGTGCAGACTTGGAAGATATCGCCGAGTTACTGGAAGCCCTGAATCCGCTTATCGGCCTAGCCCGCTGATGCCCCGTGGCATTGCATCTTGACCGGCAGCACTTTGAGGCTCGAAACCAAAGGCGAACCATCTAATCCCAAACACCTGCCCCGTCATTCCAAACCCACGGGAATGGCGGGCGTCTTAATTTCTGGAGGACAAGCGTGACCGCTTCATATCTCAACGAACTGCAGCCCAGCGCGCGGCTGCTCCTCGGACCCGGACCCAGCTCCGTTCACCCCCGCGTGCTCCAGGCCATGACCATTCCCGTCATCGGCCACCTCGACCCCGACTTCTTCCAGGTCATGAACGACATCGGCGATATGCTGCGTGAGGTCTATAACACCTCCAACATCATGACCATGCCCGTCTCTGCCACCGGCACCGGCGCAATGGAGACCGCCTGCGCCAACATCCTCGAGCCCGGTGACACCATGGTCGTCTGCCGCAACGGCTACTTCGGCATCCGTCTCGGCAACATCGCCGAGCGTTGCGGCGCACGCGTCTTCGAGGTCGACTCCCCTTGGGGCCGCCCCGTCGACCCCGAGGCCCTCGAGGCAGAACTGTCGAAGCACTCCCGGGTCAAGGCCGTCGGCATCGTACACGCCGAGACGTCCACCGGCGTTCTCACGCCCCTGCCCGACCTGCTCGACGTAGTCCGCCGCCACGGCGCAATCTCCATTATCGACGCCGTCACTTCCCTCGGCGGCCACGAAATGCGCGTCGACGAATGGGGCATCGATGTCTGCTACAGCGGCACCCAGAAGTGCCTCGGCGCACCTCCGGGCCTTGCACCCATCACCCTGAGCGAAGAGGCCATGCAGGTCGTCAAGACTCGCGAGACTCCCGTGCAGAGCTTCTACTTCAACCTTCAGGACCTCGAGAGCTACTGGGGCCAGAGCCGCAGCTATCACCACACCGCTCCCATTTCCATGACCTACGCCCTCCGCGAAGCCCTGCGCATGATGATGGAGGAGGGCATCGAGGCCCGCATCGAGCGCCACGCCCGCACCGCCGCAGCCCTCCGGTCCGGCCTCGAGGCCCTCGGCCTTGAGCTGCTGGCCGATCCCCAATACCGCCTCAACCCCCTCACCACCGTCCGCATCCCCGACGGCATTGACGACGCCACCGTGCGCGGCTCCCTGCTCCGGGACTACGACATCGAAATAGGCGGCGGCCTCGGCGAGTTCCGCGGCAAGGCCTGGCGCATCGGTCTCATGGGTGATTCCGCCCGCGACCGCAACGTCTTCGCCCTCCTGTCCGCCCTCGAATCCATCCTCAATACAAACGGCTACGAGGTGGCCTACGGTTCCAGTCTCGCCGCCGCCCAATTGTCCCTCGCCACCTTCGGACGGTGACGCTTCCTTACCAGAGTCGGTAGAACATGGTAGAAGCTCTTGGCGGCATCGTCGGTGGGCTGGGCTTGTTTTTTGTGGGAATGTGGCTTCTCTCCGAAAGCCTCAAGCGCACGGCCAGCCGTAGGCTTCGCGAGATTGCCGCCAATTGGGCACCCAATCGATATGCTGCTTTGGGCTGGGGTGTGCTGACCGGGGGCATCATCCAGAGTACGCCCGCGCTGACCTTCATCGCCGTCAGCCTGTCTCGGGCCAACCTGGTTAACACGGAACGTGCTTTCGCTTTCATCCTCGGCGGAAACCTCGGCGTGGGTACCCTGGTGCTACTCGTATCCCTCGACGTGAAACTCGCCGCTCTCTATGTTCTCGGTGTGGCCAGCGTGCTGATGGTGAGCGAGAGAGCGATCAGGTTCCGCAACATCGGCGCGATGATGTTCGGTGTCGCCCTGATGTATGTCGGCCTCGGTTTGGTCAAGGAGTCTGCCTCTTCCCTGGCGATTCAGCCGCTGTTGTCTGAATTTTCCGAACTATCGTCCAAGTCCTTGTTGCTTTCTTTTCTTGGTGCCGCGGTGCTGTCCTTTGCCGTGCAGTCCTCCGCGGCCGTGTCCGTGGTCGCGATCAGCATGGGTGCCATCGGTATTTTTTCCCCTGACCAGGTGTATGTGTCCGTATATGGGTCGTATATCGGTACGAACATTACCATGCTGGCTCTGTCGTGGACCCTGACCGGAGGCTCTCTCCGTCTCGCCATCTTCCAGGTGGCTTATAACTTCCTGCTCGTGTTCACCTTCGTTCCGCTTTTGTACGTCGAATTGTGGTCCGGCCTGCCTTTGATGAAATCCCTTGTCCTGTCCATCCCTTTGGACCAGCCAATGGCGGTTGTGGGCGTGATGGGCGACCTGTTCACGATAACAGTCCTAATCCTCCTCCTGCCCCTTTTTGTGTGGCTCTTCACCCGCTTGTGGCCGGCGTCCGCGGCAGATTCTATGTCGCGTCCCCAGTATATTGGCGACCGTAGCTATGGGAACGTTTCCATCGCTCTGGGGCTGATAGCACTGGAGCAGCGACGCGTGATTTACAGCTTCTCATCATATTTGGATGCCGTGCGACAGGGAAACGGGATTCATTCCCTGAGAGATTCCGTCAGGATGCTTATAGGAGACATCGAAGAGTTCCTGACCGAAGTCAGGCTCCGTCATCCCGGCTATTCCATAGAGGACGTCAACTCTACTCTCACCCGCCAGAGGCTGATTGTCTGGCTGGATGAGCAATTCGCTGAGTTGTGCGACACGCTGGGTCAGCTGCCAAACGGCGAGTCAGGTGAGCGATTGCGGGAAGTGATGGTCGAGGGGATCGACGCGGTGGTCTTGACCGTTGCTGAAAGTCTGGCCACCGGCAACCGGGAAGACTGGTCAACCGCCATCCAGGTCACTGACGACCGGTCCGATATGCTGCGCCAGCTCAGGAGCCGTTACTTGTCGCTGGACGGCCATACTGACTTGAAAGACGCGTTTCGGGCGAACATCATAGACGTCACAAACACGGCTGGAGAGATTTTCTTCCTGCTCTCTCGACTACTCAGAGAAATAGAGAATTCTCCCATGTCCTTTCCTTCCGGCTCAGCCAGTCGCTGATAGCGTGTCCGGCCAATCCTCTTCCCGCGGCAGAAGGCGAGGTTGAGGGCGTCCTTTCCATTCAACGAAAGCGACTCGAACTGTTCCGGCCCCATTTTGCGGGCGATTGGAATTGACTGCCCGCTCCCCTAATGCAATCGGCCGCGAGATTCCCTCTCGCTCGAGCCTCGTCTCAACCCGAATCGCCGCCCTTGCCGCCCCTGCTGCTGCGCTCCAATTGCCTGCGCTTCCTCCAGGTCAACCTGTAGCGGTCTCGCACTGCGCCCCCGACGCCGCGGTTCCCGGGACTCCCGGCGCGACGGCGTGTTATCCCGTTTTTCCTGCTGGTAGGCTTCGTCCAGGATGTCCACCACGTGGCGCACCGGCGTTGATTGCCCTGCGTCCCGAAGTCCCTGCTCCAGTTGCAGCATGCAACCCGGGTTGGCGGTGATTACCTCGTTCGCTCCGGTGACGGCGATGTTGTCCAGCTTCCGGCTCAGAATCCGTCGCGACAGCAGCGGCTGTACCGCCGAGTAGACCCCCGCGCCTCCGCAGCACATCGTTGAGTTCTCCATTTCAGCCAGCGTCACACCCGGAATCCCGCGCAATATGGCTCGTGGCGCTGCCGAAATGCGCTGGGCATGAGCCAGGTGACACGGGTCCTGGTACGTGACTTTCCGTTCCAGGTTCGCCACCGGAGTCCGGAACGGCAGCGCCGCCAGGAACTCCGTGATGTCCTCGGTCATCTCGCTCGCCTGCTTCGCCTTCTCCGAGTACTCCGGGTCGTCCCGCAACAGGTCGTGGTACTCCTTCATCGTCGACCCGCATCCCGCCGAGCACGTCACGATTCGGTCCGCACCGCTCGCCAGGAAGGCGTCGATGTTCTTCCTCGCCATGGCCCGCCCCGACTCAAGGTCCCCGGCGTGCAGGTTCAGCGCTCCGCAGCATCCCTGACGCTGCGGCACCGCCACCTCGCACCCGTTGTGCGTCAGAGTCCGCACCGCCGCCTCCATCGTCGGCCCCTGCATCAGCGGCATCACGCACCCAGACAGCAGGGCCACCTTCATCCTCGGCTCCCCCTCGGCAGGCATATGCGACCGCCGCGACGTACCGAAGAACTTGCCGCTCATGCGCGGCATTTGCGGCTCCATTTGCCTCAGCCCCCTCGGCAGAAGCCGCATCAGTCCGACCTTGCGTGCCACCGCCTGTGCCCCGAACCGCTGGTAGATGCGCAGCATACCCGCTCCCATCCGCATCAACCCCGGCCGTGGCAGCGCCATTCGCAGAAACCACCGCGTCATCCGCTTCATCCCCGCCGACTGCCGGCGATGGGAACGAATCTGCGCCCGTGTCCGCTCCATCATCCGCCCATACGGCACACCCGAAGGGCACACCGCCTCGCAGGCTCGGCAGTTCAGGCATGCCTCCCAGTGCGACACGATGCGTTCGCTGATTTCCGCCCGCCCCTCGTTCACTGCCTTCATCAGCGCAATACGACCCCGCGGCGACTCCATCTCCAGCCCCGTCACCGTGTAGGTGGGACAGGAACTCAGGCACAGCCCGCAGTGTACGCACCGGTACATGTCCGCTTCTGCCGGCGCGTCCGGCCCGGCAAAACCGGCGAACACCGTCGACAGAGGGATCGCGGAAGGCGTTTCGGGCGTAGGCGTTTCGGAAGCGGCGGATTCGGGCGGAGCGGTGTCGGGCGAGGTCATCAATCGGAGCCTTATTCAGCGCAGAGTGGAATCAGGATAACATAAGGCAACAGCGCACTTCAGGATGAAGGGGCAGAATCTCTGCGAACTCTGCGATGCCTCAGCGTCCCCCGCGTTGAAACTTACAGCCGACCGAGGAACCGCCCTCGGTTCAACAGCCTCTGCGGGTCGAACTGGTCCTTGATGCGACGCATAATCTCCATGCTCCCCGGCTCCTCTCCCCACACGTCCGTCTTGACCTTCACCGACGGATGGCACAACTCCACCACCGCGGTTCCCCCGTGTCGCCTTGCTACCCTGCGCGTTTCTGCTATCGCTTCGAGGATTCCCTCATCGTCCGATTCCCCCCAGAAGTACATCCGCACCACGCCGAAACCCGGGTCCGACATCACCTCCGATGGCGTCTCCAGCAGCCCGATGCGAAGGCATGTCTCCGCCAACGACGGAATCACCCGCCGCGGCGCCGACAGTTTCAGCGCCAGTGTCGGCGCGAAATCATCGCTCCACCCCAGGTCGGTGGCCCACCGTCGCACTGCCTGCGACCCTTCGCTCCCCGCCCGCGACACGTCGTTGGCCCCCTCGCCCAGCAGCGTCGCCGATGTTTCCTCCACTCGCCGGTTCACGGCTCCGGCCCGCCCCGAAAAGAAGCACAGCCCAAGCCCGCCCATGCGCTCGCCCAAGTCCTGGCTCAGCGACACCCCCTGCTGGCTGGAAAGTAAGTGCCGCGCCAGACCCTGTGTCACCGCAATGTAGCTCATCGGCCCGGCCGGACTGCTCAGTGCCGCCCTTCCGGCAGCGGCCGCCTCTTCCATCGAGGGGAATGGCGCAGCCAGCAGGCACTCTTCCGGCTGCACCGGCGATACCTTGAACGATGCCTCCACTATGACCCCGAGCGTGCCCAGCGACCCGGTGTACAGCTTGTTCAGGTCGTACCCCGTCACGTTCTTGACCACCCGGCCGCCCGCCTTGGTCGGCTTCCCGTCGGCACCCACCACACCTATGCCAATGAGCCAGTCCCGCGGCGGACCGAACGCGTGTGCCATCGCCCCCACGCTTCCGGTGGCCAGCGTGCCGCCTACTGTGGCCCGGTCCGCGTTCGGCGACTCCAGCGGAACGAACTGCCGCGCCAGCCCCAGCTCCCGTTGCAGGTCCGCCAGGGTGATTCCGGCCTCGACCGTCACTGTCATGTCCCCGGGCTGGTAATCGATAACCCGGTTCAGCTGCGACAGGTCCAGCACCATGCCCACCCGCTCCGGTGGATTGCCCAGTGCCAGCTTGGTCCCGCCGCCCCTGGGAAACACCGTAACATCGTTCTCCGCCGCCCACCGCAGCACGTCTTCCACCTGATGCCGTTCCTCTGGCACCACTACCGACATCGGCGACAGCCCATCCACGGCGAATTCGGCGTACCGGACGCTGGGCGGCAGCGCCCACCGCGGCACAATCGCGCCGAGCCCCTCCGTAATCGACATCGTCATTCGGTCTGCGCCTACTCGCTCACGACGACCAGCGTCACGTTCCGTTCAATAGCGAGCGATCGGCGCCCCTCGTCTGCATGGGCACAGACTACTGCCGGATACGCCGTCTCTTCAGTTGCCCTGTGAAGAATGTCGGCCCTCTCCCTAGCCCGATTGATGTCGCTGTCCCCGGCAGTTACCGACACTTCAACTGCTACAAACAAAGTCGACGGCTCAGAGTCCCTGCGACCACGTACCACGATATCCGTGCTACCCGCTTCGGTTCGCTCCCTCGAGGTTATTAGACCCCTGCCCTCTGCAGCATCTAAAGCGTCGTAGAAGGCCGTATTGTCGGACACCCCCAGAGCTTTCAAAACGCGCACCCGAAGTATGCCCAATGGGTGCCGGAGATAGGTGGCGATGTTGGACACCACTTTCTGCTCGTAGGTTGCGCCTTTGATATTTCCCACATCGCCCTTGAGTTGGGAAACCTCGCCCTTCAACTCCGAGACATCCCCCTCCAACCGAGCCTGCCCTTCCTCCAGCCGAACCTGCCCTTCCTCCAGCCGCTCAACCCTCCCCTCCAGCCGAGCCTGCCCTTCCTTCAACTCCGCAACATCCCCTTCCAGACGAGCCTGCCCACCCTTCAACTCCGCAACATCCCCTTCCAGACGAGCCTGCCCTTTCTCTAACCGGGCCTGCCCATCCTTCAGCTCCGTAACGTCCCCCTCCAGCCGATCGAACCTCTTGTTCGCGGCCTCCGAGAACTCCGCCAGCCTCTGCGGCAGCTCCAGCACCTCCTTGCTCAGCAGCGCGCTCCGCAGGGCCTCGCCCCACTCCGGCTGCTCCCGGATGATGCGCAATATGTCCACGAAATCATTAACTGTTGTCATATCTGGTGCATCGTACCTTGATGTCGGTCGCCACCGACAGTCGCCACCCTATCGGTTCTGATTATCCTGTTCACCTGATTCCACCGCAGTGAGCGGCTGCAGTATGTCCAGCATCTCTGCGACGCTGTCAAGATCTTGGCTGATCTGCCCTCCGTCCAAATCCTCTTCGAGCTCATAATAGTTGACGTGCAGAATCTCCGCCCGGCCGTGCAGAAGAGGAAGGCGTCCGCTACCTGTCATACGTCCTGCTTGATTCATAATTCGATGAAACTGGCTGTGCCTCGTGTACTCCCATCCCTGCGCCAATGCGACGGCTCTGGCCATGTGCACTGCAGCCCCCATCCCTTTTCCGAAGCTTGGTGCACGTCCCCGGCAGCGAGGTATTCCCTGCCTTTGGACAGGAATTCATGGGACTGAGCCGCATGTTTTCTGATTTCTTCGTATTTGGGAATCATCAGGTCCCTCGTTAAAGGGAAAATACCCCTACGCAAACATCCCCGGCGTATGCCGGTGCGCCTCCGCGTGGTGCCGGTGCCCGTCCGGAAAGATCTTCCCCGGGTTGATGTTGTTCCGCGGCGCGAATGCCTCCCCCACCTTCCGCATCGCCGCCATGTCATCCTCCGTGTACACCAGCGGCATCTGCTCCTTCTTCCCCACCATCCAGCCGCAATCCCTACGCAAACATCCCCGGCGTATGTCGGTGCGCCTCCGCGTGGTGCCGGTGCCCGTCCGGAAAGATCTTCCCCGGGTTGATGTTGTTCCGCGGTGCGAACGCCTCCCGGACCTTCCGCATCGCCGCCATGTCCTCCTCCGTGTACACCAGAGGCATCCGCTCCTTCTTCTCCACCTTCCGGCCGCAATCCCTACGCAAACATCCCCGGCGTATGCCGGTGCGCCTCCGCATGATGCCGGTGCCCGTCCGGAAAGATCTTCCCCGGGTTGATGTTGTTCCGCGGCGCGAACGCCTCCCGGACCTTCCGCATCGCCGCCATATCCTCCTCCGTGTACACCAGCGGCATCTGCTCCTTCTTCTCCAGGCCCACGCCGTGCTCCCCCGTCAGCGTCCCCCCGGCGGCCACGCACACCTCCAGCACCTCGGCCCCCGCCACCGTTATCCGCTCCAGCGCTCCCGGCTCCCGCTCGTCGAACAGCAGGCACGGGTGCAGGTTCCCGTCCCCCGCGTGGAACACGTTGGCGATCTCCACCCCGTGCTTGCGGCCAACCTCCGCCACCTGCCGCAGCACCAGCGCAAGTTGCGTCCTTGGCACCACTCCGTCCACCAGGTAGTAGTTCGGCGCCAGGCTGCCCAACGCCCCCAACGCGCCCTTGCGACCCTTCCACAGCTGCTCACGTTCTGCGGCCTCCGCAGCGGCCTTCACCTGCGACGCCCCGGTGTCCCACAGCGCCGCCTCGACTTCCAGGCCGATCTCGTCCACCTCGTCCGACAGCCCCTCCAGCTCGATCAGCAACACCGCCCCCGCGTCGTCGGGATACCCCGCGTCCGAAACGTTCTGCACCGCCCGTATGCTCAGCGCGTCGATCATCTCCAGCGCCGCCGGCACGATTCCGTGGCCGATAACCGCCGATACCGCCGTGCACGCCGACTCGACGTCCGGGAAGATGCCCACGTACGTCTTCACCGCCTCAGGCACCGGCAGCAGCCGCACCATGATGCGCGTCGCGATGCCGAACGTTCCCTCCGACCCAGTGAACACCCCCCGCAGGTCGTACCCCGGCGTCTCTCGCGCCAGGCTCCCCAGGTGCGTCACCGTCCCGTCCTCCAGCACCACCTCCATCCCCAGCACGTGGTTCGTCGTCGTCCCGTACGCCAGGCAGTGCGGCCCGCCCGCGTTTTCCGCGATGTTGCCCCCCAGGCTGCACGCCCGCTGACTCGACGGGTCCGGCGCATAGCGCATCCCGTACCGCCTCACGTGCGTGTCCAGGTCCAGGTTGATGACCCCCGGCTCCACCACGGCGTGCCGGTTCTCCCGGTCCACCTCCAGTATCCGGTTCATCCGCGTGAACGCGACCTGAATCCCGTCCGGATGCGATATCGCCCCGCCGCTGAGCCCCGTACCCGAGCCTCGACCGACCACCGGCACCCTCGCCTCGTAGCACAGCGCCATCACCCGGCTCACCTCGTGCGTGTTCAGCGGAAACACCACCGCCCGCGGCATCCCCCGGTCGATCGACCCGTCATACTCGAACACCAGCAGGTCGTCCGGATGAAACACCACGTTGGCCTCGCCCACGATCTGCTGCAGCCTGTGGACGAAATCCCTGACCCCGAACGCCGCCAGCGCACTGCCCATGCTCGCCTGGCTGATATTCGCTTCACTGACGTTGGAAGAAGTCAAAACGCCCCCGAAAAATGCCCCTGATTACCCATCATACCCAATCCCGATAATATCCCCACGCCACAAATCCAGCAACCACACTCGTTAAGAGGAAGAACAAAAACCCCTCTCCCTGTGGGAGAGGGCTAACCCTGTCGCGACCCTGCCAAACGAGCGATTGCGTCCCCTCGCGACAACCAGACCCGCAGCCCGCGACGCCCACAACGCTTGGCGTAAACTATTCCACCGGGTAGTCCCGCTCTTCCAACTCGTACCAGTAGATGTCGCCGGAAGCCACCAGCTCAGCAACCTCGTTGACGTTCCTCACGCTGGCAACGACGGGAATGGCCCTGTGTCCCGTGAATTCCGTCAACAGCCGCGCGTTACGCTGCGCCCTATCCGAGTCCCGTACGTCCCCCGTGAACGACGCTTCCAGGGCCACGTATACGGTGCCCGCATCATCCCTCGCTTCCACTACCAGGTCGGCTCGCCTGAAACTGCGGATTTCCCCCACTGCAACGTCCCTTCCGGCCGCCCTCGCTAGTCGAGCCAAATCTCCCTCCGAGAGCGTCCTCACATATTCCAGGCCCATTTCCATGGGGAGGCCCTCCTCGGACCTCTCGGCCGACCAGCGAGCAAGTGCCCCTTTGATCGTTGACATGTCCCTCTCATGCCGGTCCATACGCAGCTCAATTCGGCCCTGACCTGCCTTCAATCCCGTAACATCAGATTCCAGGCGGTCCTGCCCTGCCTTCAGCTCCGAGATGTCCGACTCAATCCGCTCGTTGAACGCCCTCTGCTCCGCCACAAAAGCATCAAACCGCACCGGCAGTTGCAGCAGTTCCTCCCCCAGAATCAACGCGCGCACCGCCGCCATCCACTCCGGGTTCTCCCGCAGCGCCCGCAAGAAATCCTCTTGGCTGTTGATAGTCGTCATCAGGATGCCCTATCTGACGAGGATGAATACCGGTTTTCCGACAGCCCTGCTCTATTCCCCGCGCAGGCGCCGCACCTCGGCCTCCAGCTCCCGCACCCGCTCCTCGGCGGCGACACGTGCGTTTTCCGTCTCATCGAACGTTAGCAGATAACGCCCTGCCACCGGGTCGTACCAGCGCAGTTGTCCGTCTTCCCAGCACACATCCAGCCCAAGCACTTCGCTGCGTCCCCAGAAGTGGCCATCGTCCGCACTCGAAATGCTGACGGGCTGATACTCCCCGTCGACCAGCCGATCCCCCGCCAGCCCGGCCCCATAGCGTTCCCCACCCGTGGGGTCGAACCGCCAGTACTCCGGCACGCCAAAGGCGGCATAGTCCACCCGCTTTACTGTGTAGTCATTCTCCGCCGTGGTCAGCGACGCCACTTCCAGCACGAAGTCCGGCGCCTTGCCCAGTTCGTCGATGGAAAAACCGTTACTCTCGATAATGCCGCCTCGGTCCACGCCGAAGGCAATCATCAGGTCAGGAATCCGCACCCCCTGCCTGCGTCGCACATTCCATCCGACCGGTACCTCTCCCAGGACGATGGTGGTATCCGCATTGCCAAAGTGCCGCGCCAAGGCCGACAAATGCCCCGGCAAGTACAGGTATAGGGGATTCTGCATATCGTCTCGGGGCGAAAACACAGGGAATTTGCCGTCCGGCCAACCCAGCACCCGACGCCGCGACGGCTCAAACTTGCCCGCCGCCTTCTCAGATGCTGTCGTATGCTTCGGCTTGCTCGTCATTCCTACTGCGCCTGCTACTGCGTACGGCAATTATACGCCAACTGCGTAATACGCTCTCGGCAGCGCTACGCCTATATTGAGCGACCCCGCCAAACTAACGGCTGAAGAGTCTCCGCATCCAAAAGACAGTTAAGATTAGGCGGAAAGAGAGGGTCGCTGCATGCTTCATCGAGTTGACCTTGGGTCAACCCGACCCTTAGCGAGAGTGCTGCAAGTTCGTTCTTTTCGGTGGCAAAATAAGCCCATGATAGATCAGCATCCTTAAGAGAGGCATTTGCAAGAACAGTCTCGCGGAATCTCGTCCCATTAAAGCTGGCTTTTGTAAAAGCGCCTTTTGATAGATTTGATTTGTAGATCGAAGTATCTGCAAAGTTAGCATCTTCGCACGTTGTATTAGAAAGATTGGTATTGAATAGAGTCGCACCGGAAAAATTGGTGCCCTCTAGATTTCCTTTCGTCAAGCTGGCACTCCTTAAGTCAGCTCCACTAAGTTGGCAATTGAAAAGGTTAGCAATTGATAAGTCAGCGCCACCCAATAGGGCATTTGAGAAATCCATTTCCGATAGGTCGCAGCCTATAAGCCTCGCGCTCCGGAGATCTAGTCGAACCTCTGCCTCTCTTTCCAAGGATTTGCCGACTTCACTACGATTTCCCAATGCGTACATGGCAGCTCTAACGTCCTGTCTGGTAGCCTGCTCCGCGTTCGCTGCTTGTCCAGATGGTAACTCTATCTGCTCACCGTTTCTCGGGGGATTGGTAACAAACGAACAAAACGACTGAATTATCTGAACGTGGTAGTGCACTGGATCGTCATTTGCCAACCGTTCAAGTGAATATATGCCGGCTAGTCGAACCGACAAGGACTCGCTCCCGAGCATTTGCGCCCCCCGCTGGAACCGGTCATATAGCAGGCCTTGGTGATTTGTGTCGGCTTGGCGTTCCGAGACCCTACTGCGCCACATTGCAAGAAGCACAGCAATTAAACCGCCTACTATCAGCGCTACATTGCGAATAGTAGTAGTAACCGGTTCGCTATCGTCCTTTAAGTCGTCCCAAAGCTTCCAGGCAACAAGGCTACCAACTATCCCAACAGCCACTACGGCAAGAGGCCAAAGCATCTTTTCGTGGCGGTTCAAGAAACGGGTCAAACGCGAAAAATTACGCTGACTAACCCGTCCAACAACCATCAATTTAGAGTTCACCCTTTTGTACAACCTCTTACAGTGTGCTTGTAGCTTCTCATTTTACCCCTCCTGCTTTGGCTGAGTGGAGAGCCAGCGAAAATCCCCCCACTCGCCCGGTCACTGACACTTCCCCCTTGCCAACTCCGTCACCCACTCCCTACCATAGAATCCGTATGCATCACGACACCCACCCAGCCGACCCCCAGCGCCTCCTCGCAACCCGTGCATCCCCCGGAACTTTACAAAACTGGACACAAGTGGACACTCCCACGTGAGGGAGTGCGGCCCGTCCCAAATGAACTCCCTGAACCGTCAATCTCGCGCTCCGAACCGCCTGTGCGGGCAGTCCCAATCGAAGGACGTAATTGATACCAAAGTTACAAAATGTTACGGAATGTTACACCGTCACGTGAGACCCTCCCGAAAATGAGACCGAAGCCCCGACTTGCATCCCCACAATACTGCCCATCCTGCAATCCCGAAAATCCTGATTCAGACAGAACCCCGCATCCCGTTCATCCTGTCCATCCATGTAAGTTCCCGCCCAGTCCATCCCTGTGAAGAACCCGCCCCAACCCTGTATACTGTTGCCCGTTCTCGCACAACGGCCTTGAACCCACTGGAGGAACAGCCTTGCAGTTCAACATCGCAGTCATGGGCGGCGACGGCATCGGCCCCGAGGTCACCGACCAGGGCGTACGCGCCCTCGAGGCCGTCGGCCGCGCCTTCGGCCACTCCTTCAACCTCTCCTACGGCGACATCGGCGGCATCTCCATCGACAAGCACGGCATCCCCTTCACCGACGACGTCCGCGCCATGGCCGGCGGAAACGACGCCGTCCTCTTCGGCGCAGTCGGCGGACCCAAGTGGGACGACCCCAACGCCACCGTGCGGCCCGAGCAGGGCCTGCTCGACATCCGCGCCCACATGGGCGTCTTCGCCAACATCCGGCCCGTCAAGGTCTACCCCTGGCTCGCCGACGCCAGCCCCCTGAAATCCAGCGTCCTCGAGGGTGTCGACATGGTCGTCGTCCGGGAACTGACCGGCGGCCTGTATTACGCCGAGCCCCGCGGACGCCATCAGACCCCCGGCGGCATCATCGCCGAGGACACCATGCGCTACACCGAGGGCGAAATCGAGCGCGTCCTCCGCGTCGGCTTCGAGCTCGCCCGCGGCCGCCGCAAGAAGCTCACCTCCGTCGACAAGGCCAACGTCCTCGAGTGCTCCCGCCTCTGGCGCACCGTCGCCACCCGACTCGGCGAGGAGTACCCAGATATCGAGCTCGAGCACGTCCTCGTCGACGCCTGCGCCATGCAGCTCATCTCCAGCCCTTCGCGCTTCGACGTGATCGTCGCCGAAAACACCTTCGGCGACATCCTGACCGACGAGGCCTCGGTCCTCGCCGCGTCCATGGGCCTGCTGCCCTCCGCCAGCCTCGCCGGCGTCCCCGTCGACGGCCAGCCCTCCATCGGTATGTACGAGCCCATCCACGGGACGGCTCCTGACATCGCCGGCCGGGGCATCGCCAACCCAATCGGCTCCATCCTCAGCATGGCAATGATGCTCCGATACTCCCTCGGCCTGACCGAAGAGGCCTCCGCCGTGGAGCGTGCCGTCGAGACCACCCTAGAAAGTGGCCTCCGCACCGCCGACATCTCAGGCGGAGCAACCTCAATCGGCACCATCGAGATGGGCGACGAAATCGTCTCCGCAATCGCCGGAAAGAATTGACATAGATTTACAGGATTCAGAGGATTCTTGATTCTGTTTGCCTGATCCTGTATGTCCCGGGTCCTGTATATCTATATAGATGTCAACCTCGCCAGCCCAGGTCATTCCGCCGACAGGAAATTTTAGACAGGACTTGTAATGGAAGAATTTCCCCTTCCCGTTCTGTGGCTAATGCTCGCCGGCGCAGCCGTCATCATCCTGGGAGCCTCCAACTTCCTGGCCAAGTCGGCGGACGTCATCGCCTTCAAGACCGGTCTCGGCCGGGCCTTTATCGGTGTCGTGCTGCTGGCCACAGCGACGTCTCTGCCAGAGTTGGGAGTCGGAGTCAGCTCAATCACCTTGGCGGACAACCCTGATCTGGCAGTGGGCGACGCCTTCGGCAGCAACCTGTTCAACCTGTTGATAATCGGACTCTTGGACCTCTACTGGCGCAACGGGCCTATCCTGGGCAGCGTCAGCATCGCCGCCGTTCTCGTCGGATCCCTCGGCATACTGGTCATCGCCCTCGCCGCCACTGCCATGCTGATCCATGGTGAAACAACCGCCATGGATTCATGGACCATCAGTCCGGCCAGCGGCGTAATCCTGGTGGTGTTTCTGTTCGCAATGTTCATGCTTTACAAATTCGAGCAGAGAGATCAAAACGACGGAGACTATGCCGCGCCAGACCACTCTGAGGAGGGAGAAGAGGGAGAGGAATACGCCAACGAGAGCATGGCCAAGACGTTGGTCATCTATGCCATATCTGCTGGACTGATCATCGGCGCGGCCATCTGGCTGTCCATAGTCGCTGAAACTACAACGGTGAAAATGGGCTGGAACGCCAGCTTCTTCGGCACCCAGTTCCTGGCCTTCAGCACCTCCCTGCCCGAGCTGGCGGCCTGCTTTGCCGCCATCCGCATCAACGCCCCGGAGCTGGCCATCACCGGCGTGCTGGGCAGCAACCTGTTCAACATGGGCTTCATCCTGTTCATGGATGATGTGGCGCTGGTTGGCGCGCCGTTGTGGTCTCCAAACGCCATCTCCCCCATACACACGCTGACGGCGGCCATAGCGATACTGATGACGGCAGTGGTGCTGGTCTCGGTAATCCGGCGGGGACGAGGCCGCCCCAACAGGTTCTTTACCTGGGAGGCGCTGGCACTCATCGGCCTGTACGTCGGAGCCAGCGTGCTGGTGTTCTTACTGGGCGACTCCGCGCATTAGCAGCGAGAAAAGACCAGCCGCCCCAACACCCAAGCAGGTGTAGAATAGTCTAATAGTCACTGTCACAAATTCGGACGAAGCCATGCTAGCGACCGACAGAATACAGGAACTATTCGCCGACGCCCGCGCGATGCTCGACAGCGCCTTGGAGCGCCTGGAAGCCGGCGACATCCGCGACTCCGCGGAAAAAGCATGGTGCGCCACCAAGCGCGCTACGGATGCCCTGATCCTCGCACGCACCGGCGAAGAACCCGAGACCACGGGTATGACATCATCTGGAATACGCTTGCTGGGCGAGCAGAATAGCGCACTCGAGAATCTGGTGGGCAGGTACTACACCAGGATCGGCCACCTGCACGGTGAGTGCTTTTACGAAGGCCGGTGCTCCTCTCGCGACACCGAACGCCGTATCCGCGAGACCATCGACTACATCCGCGACGCCGAAGCCCTAGCCTCCCCCGAAGGCCGCTAGCTCTATCCCGACCCCTCTCGGAATAAAATCCAGCCGTAACCTCGGGTTTATTAGAGGAAAGGGCTGACACTGCAGATTCGGACGAAGCCATGTTAGCCACCGACAGAATCCAGGAACTATTCGCCGACGCCCGTGCGATGCTGGACAGCGCTATCGAGCGCCTGGAAGCCGGCGACGTCAGCGACTCCGCGGAAAAGGCATGGTGCGCCACCAAGCGCGCCACCAACGCCCTCATTCTCTCTCGAACAAATGAGGAGCCGGAAACAACTACGGAAACCGCGCGTCGCCTGGACCGATTGGCGCGTCAGGAACATGAGGCCCGCAGCTTGGTGGGCAGATACTATTCCCGGCAGGTCCGTCTGCACGGCGACTGCTTCTATTCTGGAATCCTGTTGGACATGGACGAAATAGAACGCCGCATCCGCGAGACCATCAACTACATTCAAGACGCGGAGGCCCTCGCTGGCCAATCGCCATAGCTCTCCGCCACTTCTGGCCCTGCCACGAAACCCGCCTTCGCAGGGGCGACCCGACCGGACAGTGCGCCGCCCACAGGCAGGCGCTTCTGGCGAAATCCCGACGGGAGCTGGGACCTAAACTGCCTCTCCCTCGTACCTGGCCACCTCCACGAACCCACCCTCCTCGTCCGACCACGCGAACAGCGCCGCCGCCTCCACCCGCGCTTCCGTGATGCCCACCACCAGCTGCTGGACCGGATACGCCGGCCCGTCTCCCCACGGACTCGTCGCAACCTCCCGGTCCGTCGGCGAGAAGTACGCCCCCCCGTTCGGGTGCGAGTGATAGATGACCTTGGCGGGCGTTTCGCCGTCCAGGCTCTGGTTCAGGTCCAGCAGGTCGCTGCCGGTGATCACATAGGCCCTCTCGGCCGTGCGGTCCGCTTGCGTCGGGTGTGTCCCCGAGTCCTGCGCATTCTCGCAGCTCCGCACCACATCCACCGCCGCGCCGTCGGCAGAGCCGGCCAGCCAGCCGCAGCACTCGAACGGGAACGCCTTCCGCGCCTCCCGGTACACCTCGGCAAGAATCTCCGCCGGAATCTCCAAAGGCGTAATTGCATCAGCCATGAAAGCGCTCCTTAAAATGCAGTCGGTCGCGTTCCCTGTCCCCTAGGGAGAGTGAGAGCGCACCTTCAATTTCCCTCTCCCTGCGGGAGAGGGTTAGGGCGCGTGCGACCTTTCATTTTCCGAATTAACGGAACAGGAGACCAACCAATCCCGACATCACTCTCCCGAATCTCCACCCATTCCAAGCCGCCGGGCATACTCGTACACCGCAGCCTCCTGCTCCGGCGTCTGTATCGACCCCGGTCGCAGCCGCCGCACCTCCTCCACCGCGTCCCCCGGCCAAGCCCCGTGGCTCACCAGGTAGCAGCCAAGCACCGTGCCGGTCCGCCCGATGCCCGCATAGCACGACACCGCCACCGGTCGCCCATCGGCGTTCTGCGCCTCGATGAACTCCAGCATCCGGTCGATCTGCTCCTGCGTCGGCGGAGTAAAGTCCGGTACCGCCTCGAACATATCGACAATGTCCAGCATCCCGTCCCCGTCGGAAGATATGGTCCGCTCCTCCATCCGGATCATCGCCCGAACACCCTGCTGGTACAGGAAAAACAGGTCCCGCATACCCGCCGGCCCCTGCGAACCGCCCAGCTTGTCCTCCACTATCCAGCTGAAATTCATATACCGCATAATGCAAGCAGCCTCATCGATTGCATTCCCTTGAGGCGGTTGTCCGCTTCAGGACTATAGCGATTGTGTTCCCTT
Source organism: Dehalococcoidia bacterium (assembly GCA_963667415.1). GTDB lineage: Bacteria > Chloroflexota > Dehalococcoidia > Lucifugimonadales > UBA3495 > VXOI01. The sequence goes on from OY763410.1 coordinate 4,221,643, forward strand.
GAGGTGGCCGTCCGCTTCAGGCCTATCACGATAGTCACTCGGGACTCGTATCTCGAGAATCCTCTTACCCGGAGAATCCTGATTCAGACAACTGCCCGTCCAGCATCCGCCTCACTTCCTCCTCGCCAATCCCGTCGACGCCCACCAGCTTGTCCCGCGACGTGTGCCCTCGCACTACCCGCACCCGCGACTTCGCAATCCCCAGCGCATCGGCCAGCAACTCCACCACCGCCGCGTTCGCCTTACCCTCAACCGGCGGTGCCGTCACGCTCACCCGCAGCGCTCCGTCCCGGTACCCCACGATGCGGTCCCGCGACGCCCTCGGCTGGACCCGAATGCGGATGCTGCAGCCTTCCAGGACCCCTCCCTGAGCGCGAACCGCGCCAAGTCGGGTATAGTATAGGGTATATCCCCACTTCACCGGAGTTACTGTGGAATACACCAATGTCAAGCTGACCAAAGACCAGGGAATCGCCACCATCCGCCTCAACCGCCCCGACGCCATGAACGCCCTCGGCCGGGAGCTCTGCACCGACCTGTCGGCCGCTCTCACGGACGTAGCCGGCGACGATTCGGTCAAGGCCATGGTATTGCGCGGCGAAGGACGCTGCTTCTGCGCCGGCGCAGACCTCAAGTACTTCCAGGACGCCTTCCAGAGTCCTGAGGCCCTTCGCGGCTACCTCACGGATATCAACGAAGTCATATTCCAGGTGGAAGATCTGCCCATACCCGTGATTGCCGTGGTGCACGGCTTCGCCCTCGCCGGCGGCCTCGAGCTGATGATGGCCTGCGACATGGCCCTCGTGGCCGACGACGCCCGCATCGGCGACCAGCACGTAAACTTCGGACTCATGCCCGGCGGTGGCTCCACCATCCGCCTGCCCCGCCTCGTCGGCCCCCAGCGCGCCATGGAACTGCTCACCACCGGCCGCTGGCTCAATGGTCCCGAGGCTGTCGAATGGGGCCTGGCCCTTCGCTCCGCCCCGCTGGAGGACTTGGACGAAGAACTGGAAAAGCTCGTCGCCCCCCTGCGCGGCAAAAGCCGACCCGGCCTCGGCTGGATCAAGCAGGTCGCCCACCAGGGCCGCGACCTCTCCATTCGCGACGGCTCGTCCGTCGAGCAGATGGCCTTCGCCCAGTACGTCGCCACCTCCGGCCATCCCGCCGAGGGCGTCCAGGCCTTCGTCGAAAAGCGCACCCCCAACTTCTAGCCGATACCTCGATAATTCCCTTTCCCGGAGGGAGAGGGCGCCCCCCAAGAGTCAAGTTCTTCAGATAATTCACCAAGGACTGAAGATTCAGGAAACAAGTTTTGAAGATTCGCGACATGCTCCACGAGGAGCGCACAATTTCATTTGAATTTTTCCCACCACGGAATGCCGACGGCATCCCCGGTGTGCTGGACACGGTTCACGAGCTCACCGCCTACTGCCCCGACTTCGTCTCCGTCACCTACGGCGCGGGCGGCTCCACCCGCCACTTCACCGAGCAGATTACCGTCGAAGCCAAGCAGTCCGCCGGCGTCGAGGTAATGGCCCACCTCACCTGCGTCGGCCAGACCGTCGACGAGCTCGACAGCGTGCTCCAGCGTTTGGACGAAGTCGGCATCGAGAACGTCATCGCCCTCCGCGGCGACCCCCCGCGCGGCGAGGACCACTTCGTCGCCACCGAGGGCGGCTTCAGCCACGCCTCCGACCTCGTCACCCATATCAGCGCTAACTACGGCTTCGGCATTGCCGCCGCCTGCTACCCCGAGGGCCACACCGAGGCCGAGAGCCTCGACCGAGACCTCGAGTACGCCAAGCTCAAGGTCGACAACGGGGCCGACTTCCTCATCACCCAGCTCTTCTTCGACAACGCCGATTACTTCGCCTTCGCTGATCGTGCCGAGGCCGCCGGAATCGACGTGCCGGTGATCCCCGGCATCCTGCCCGTCCTCAGCGCCCCCCAGATTCGCCGCTTCACCGCCCTCTGCGGCTCGAAAATCCCGCCCGAGCTCGACGCCGAACTCGACCGCCTCGGCGAGGACGACGAAGCCGTCCGCGAGTTGGGCGTCGACTACGCCGCCCGACAGGTCGAGGAGCTCTGGGACGCAGGAGTTCCCGGCGTCCACTTCTACGTCCTCAACCGAAGCTACTCCGTCTCCCGAATCCTCGACCGCCTCGGCATCCCCGGCCACATCCCTGACTAGCAAGTGGCCCCGTTTACCCTCCCCTCAAGGGGAGGGTTAGCCCGTCCTGAGGTCGTCGAAGGAGTGAGGGCAAACCCCATGCTGTCCACCGGTGTCGACATCATCGAGATAGGCCGCATAGCCGCAGCGCTCGAGCGTTTCGGCGACCGCTTCCTGCGCCGCATCTACACCCCCGGCGAGCTGGAGTACTGCCGCGGCCGTCCCTCCAAGCTCGCCTCTCGCTTCGCCGCCAAGGAGGCCACCATGAAGGCCCTCGGCACCGGCGTCCGCGGCGTCGGCTGGAAGGACATCGAGGTCGCTCGCGCCCCCAGCGGTGCGCCCAGCATCGTCCTCCACGGCCGCGCCCGCGCCCGCGCCGAACGCCTCGGCGTCCTCGAAATCTCCGTCAGCATGTCCGACGGTCGCGAGCAGGCCGTCGCCTTCGTCGTCGCCCGCCGCGAAGACCCCGACTGACCCCACCAGACCGGACCGCCGTAAAGGACGCCCCAGTGAAAGTCGTAACCGCCTCCCAGATGTCCGCCATCGAGCAGGCCTCCGACCGCGCCGGCGTCAGCCTCGACACCCTCATGGAAACCGCCGGCCTCGCCGTAGCCCGGGCTGTTCGCGACGAACTCGGCACCGCAGCCGGCCTTCGCGCTGTCGTCCTCGTTGGCCCCGGCAACAATGGCGCAGACGGCCTCGTCGTCGCCCGCCACCTCCGCCGCTGGGGTGCCGACGTCGTCTGCTGCCTCCTCACCCATCGCCCCGACCACGACCCCAAGCTCGACCTCGCCCGCGACTACGGCGTCCACATCATCCCCCAGCCCGACGCCGACACCCTCGACCGCCTCCTGCGCCGTTCCCGTGTCGTCATCGACGCCGTCCTCGGCACCGGCCGCTCCCGCCCCCTGTCCGGCCCCGTCGGAGACGCCATGCTGGCCCTGCAACGACTGCGGCCGTCCGCAATAGGCCATGCACACGCCGAAGGCACACCCCTCCTCGTCGCCCTCGACCTGCCGACCGGCCTCAACGCCGACACCGGCGGGGTCGACCCTGCCTGCCCCCACTTCGACGTCACTCTCGCCCTCGCCTATCCCAAGATCGGCCTGCTCACCTTCCCCGGCGCCGAGTACGCCGGCCGCCTTCGCGTCCTCGACATCGGCGTACCTCCCGGCCTGCCCGAAGAGCGCTCCGTCGACGTCGAGATGCTGACCCCCGCGTGGGTCGCGTCCCAGCTCCCTCCACGTCGTCTCGACTCCCATAAAGGCACCTACGGCCACGCCCTCGTCGTCGCCGGCTCCCGCCACTACGTCGGCGCGGCCTGGCTGGCGTCCCAGGCGTCCGTGCGCAGCGGTGCGGGCCTGACCACCCTCGCCAGCCCTAAGAGCGTCTACCCCATCGCCGCCGCCAAGGGCGCCGAGGCCATCCACCTGCCGCTCCCAGAAGACGACCACGGCCGCATCCACCCGTCCGCCGCCGCTCTCTTGCTGCAGGCCGTTCATCCTGAGCCTGTCGAAGGACGGACGGCGGCCCGCCGCTTCTCCGCAGCCCTTGTCGGCTGCGGCATGGGCTGGTCCGAAGGCACCACCGACTTCCTGCGCCTCCTCCTCGCCGCGACCCGCGACCGCTTCGCCGGCCTCCCCCTCCTCATCGACGCCGACGGCCTCAACAACCTTTCCGCTATCGAAGACTGGCCCACCCTGACCAACGGACCCGTCGTCCTCACCCCCCACCCCGGCGAAATGTCCACCCTCACCGGCCTCTCCGTCCCCGAAATCCAGTCCGACCGCATCGCCGTCGCCCGCCAGTGGGCCGCTCGCTGGAACGCCACCCTCGTACTCAAGGGTGCCCACACCGTCATCGCCAGCCCCGGCGAACCCGTCCGCATCGCCCCCTTCGCCAACCCCGGCCTCGCCACCGGCGGCACCGGCGACGTCCTCAGCGGCGTCATCGTCTCCCTCCTCGCCCAGGGCCTGCCCCCCTCTGCCGCCGCCGCAACCGGCGTCTATCTCCACGCAACCGCCGCTCAGAGCGTAACCGACCGCATCGGCCACGCCGGCCTTGCCGCCTCCGACCTGCTCGACGCACTCCCCTCGGCCATCTCCTCCCTCCACCGTGCTAAACTTGAGTGGTCATGGCCTTTCAGGAATTCATAGACTTCATATCCGACCCTCTGGAACGGATTGCAGACGCTCCCTTCCATGAGGCCTCCGACCCGTCGCCCGCTGAGCTGGCGGCCTTCGGCAGTGTCATCATCGACATGGACGAAGACCTGCGCCGCGAAATCGTCTCCACCATGGTCGAGCAGGCCGAGGAAAATCTGGAGCTCGACTTCACCTCCATCTTCCGCTTCTGCCTGAAGGACGACGATGACCGTCTCGTCCAGTTGGGCATCGAGGGCCTGTGGGAAATGGAAGACCGCTGGCTCCTCCTCGACCTCGTCGAGATTCTGCGCTCGGAAAGAGGACCGCAGGTTCGCGCCGCCTCCGCCCTGGCCTTGGGCAAATTCCCCGTCCTGGTTTTGGATGGCAAGCTCACCGCCCAGGACAGCGAGCTCACTTACCGTGTCCTGACCGACTTTCTCGAGGACGAGATAGAAGACCTCGAGGTCCGCCGCCGCTGCCTCGAGGCCGTCGCTCCCTTCAACACTGAGGAGGTCCAGGAATACATTCACTGGGCCTACGACAGCGAAGACCAGGACCTCCGTTCCAGCTCCATCTACGCCATGGGCCGCACCGGTCATCCGATGTGGCTCCCCACTCTCATGCAGGAACTCGACAGCTACGACCCCGCCGTCCGTTACGAGACCGCCCACGCCTGTGGTGAGCTGGCCGAGGAGGGCCCGGTACCCCAACTCGTCGACCTGCTCAAGGACGAAGACCCCGAGGTCCGCCTCGCCTGCATCGCCGCCCTCGGCAAGATAGGAGGCGCATTGGCCCGCCGCGCCCTCATCGACTGCGTCCGCGACGGCGACGCCGCAATGTCCGACGCCGCCACCACCGAGCTCGAAAGCCTCGCCTTCCTCGACGACCCCATGCGCCTCCTACCCGGCGACACCTAGCCGCCACTCCCCCTTGTAGTGGAAAGCTGATGTCGTGTGGTAATGGCTGATGTCGGGTGATAATGAAGGAGGAAGTCCGATGCCCCCGCTCACCGACTCCCAGGCCCGCTTCCTCGCCGAAGCCCGTGTCGCCCGCCTCGCCACTGCCGACGCCGACGGCCGCCCCCACGTCATCCCCGTCTGCTTCGTCTTCGCCGACCTCGGACACAACGGCGAAGGCATCTACATCGTCCTCGACCGCAAGCCCAAGTCCACCGGCCTCACCCGCCTCCGCCGCGTCCGCAACATCCTCGCCAACCCGCAGGCCTCCCTCGTCGTCGACCACTACGACGAAGACTGGCGCTCCCTCCGCTACATCCTCGTCTCCTGCGACGCCAGCCTCCTCAACGGCGACGAACCGGAGGCCGCTGCCGCCGTGGCCGCTCTCCGCGAAAAATACCCCCAGTACCACGAAATGGACCTCGAAGGCAACCCCGTCATCAAGCTCACCCCCACCCGCTTCACCCCCTGGAGCTACTCCGGCGACTGACCCCCGATTTTCCCTCTCCTGTCCAATGCCTCACCCCCCGCTCCCCTGTGCTACTATGCCCCACATACCTAAAACACGGAGAATCCGCTTATGACTACTGCCGCAGACCCGCAGACCCAGGATCAATTGATAGAGCGTACACCCTTTAGAATTGTATATGCCGGTCCTGCATTGACCGACGGTTCCATGTCCATTAGTGATCTCGCACCCTCCATCCAGGGCGCCGATGACCTCTTTGGTTCTGCCGACGAGTTGACAAACGACGGAAAGACAAGAGTAGAGGTAAATGCGCGCCCCGCTTCCAGCGGTTCATTTGGATTCGAAGGAGAGATACAGCAAGGGATTAACTCACTGGACCTACTGGTGGAAAATCGCGACACCATTATTGCTTCAATAGCAGCCGTGACAGCAATCAGCGGGCGAATAAAAAGGGCAATCGATTTCCTTCGGCAATTGCGTGGAAAGAAGCCGGATGAGATGGAAGTTAGAAATGCGGTTGTTCCGGAAGATGCATCTGAAAGCAATCAAGTGGGTGATGAACCCGCAGCGCGCGAGGAAGTTTGGCATGTCAAAGTTGGCAATACCTCCGAGGAATATCCCGATTCGGTCGTGAAGCTGGTCTTAGACCCGAAATTCCGGCAGGCAATTGTCATGTTGGCAAGTGCTCTATGGAACCCGCGGATTGATTCTATGGAAATATTTGTCGGTGACGAGACCATCGCGACGTTAACTAAGGACGACCTTTTATGTCTTGACCTGTCCTTGGCATCCATCAGGTCTCCATACGATGATGCCCCCCAACTCCGGTCCTTTTCTATGGCCTTTTCTATCGTAACGCCGAACTTCCTTGCCGGTCAGGGGTGGGAGCTTACCGACGGAAATTCCACACTTCCTGTAACTATTCAGGATCGGCGATTCATGGAGAGAGTAACTGGCGGACAGGAGAGTTTTGCTAGAGGGGATGTCTTGTTTTGCGAAATTACCGCAGTACAGTTTATTTCAGAAATAGGCGTGAAAACTCGATACGAGGTCCAGAACGTTTTCGACCATAAGAAGGCAAAAAGGCCCGATAATTTCGACTCTCCCGACACCTATTACTAGGGACGTAAATCAGACCCATGCTGGTGGAGGCGTGTTGAGGGACTCAAGGGTCGCCGGCGTGCCCCACCAGGGCCGCTCTAAGCCCACGTAACCCTGCGCTCCCTCGCCTCCCGACCGCGCTGCCCTCAATGCTCACTCCTCATTCCCCATTCCTCACTCCCTGACACCCACCCCTTGCTTTCCCCAAACATCTGTGTTTAGAATAAATGTACTATGTATAGGAGGTCAACCCAAAAGTCTCTGCGCCCTCCGCGCCCCCTCTGCGTACTCGGCGTTGAAACGTTGTCTTGGCGCTTTCAACGTCTATGAGCGGAAATGAGCGGAAATGAGCGGGTTTTCAAATAATCCCATCATCCCGAGAATCCTGATTCAGACAATCCCATACAGGAGAACGAATCCATGTTCAGCATCGCCTCCATCCCTCGCCGCATCAGGGCCCTCGAGAAGAGACTCGCCAAGGACCTCGCCATAGTCCGTCTGCACCGCGTCGCCGAGGACTTCTGCGACGACTACGAAGACGCCGTCTCCGACGACCCTCCCGCCTGCCGTCAGGAACTCGACGAGATGGTCACCGACTTCATCCCCGAAATCGCCAAGACCGGCTACCGCCTCAGCACCTTCATGTCCCTGCGCAAGTACCTCGAGCGCTGCATCGCCGACAAAAAAGTCCCCGAGCCCCGGGGCAAAGTCGGCAACCTGCTCCCCTGGGCAGCCGAAGGCGGATTCCTCCACGCCCACCTCTGGGCCCGCCCAGACGGCGCCTAACCCAGAGTGTAGCCAGAACTTTTCAAACCCAACCCAAAAATCTCGGCGCCCTCTGCGTACTCGGCGTTTAATATCCGTCTCTGCGCCCTCTGTGGTAAAAGACCCTCGGCGTACTCGGCGTTTAATTTCCCTTGCTTGACACCCCCATAGGCTCTCCCTAGACTTGCTCCCGGCACAAATTCGACGCCGGGGGGAGCACCAATGGACGGAGTTACCGCGATAGCCAATATCTTGCGCATGGAAGGCACGGAATTCGTCGCCTGCGTGCCCTACCAGCCATTGCTCGAGGCCGCTGCGGTCGCTGGCATCCGGCCGTTGATCTTCCGCCAGGAGATAACCGGCATACACATGGTCGACGGCTACTCCCGCGTCACCAACGGCAAGAAGATCGGCGTCTTCATGATGCAGAACGGCCCCGGCGCCGAAAACGGCTTCGGGGGAGTCGCCCAGGCCTACTCCGAGTCCGTGCCCATCCTCCTGCTGCCCGCCGGTATGGCCCGCGACAAGCGTGGCGTCCATCCCAACTTCTACCCCACTCGCAGCTACGAGACCATTACCAAGTGGTCCGATGAGTTCAACTTGGTCGATCGCATCCCGTCCATGATGCGCCGCGCCTTCACCAAGCTCCGTAGCGGCCGCCCCGGCCCGGTCCTGCTTGAAATCCCCGCCGACGTAGCCACCGAAGAGTTCCCCGAAGAGCTCTTCAACTACGAGTCTCCTCGCTCCGTCCTGCAGCAGGCCGACCCTGCCGACGTCAGCCGCGCCGCCGCCGCCCTCCTCGCCGCCGAGCGCCCCGTCATCCAGGCCGGCCAGGGCGTCCTCTACGCCGAGGCCACCGACGAGTTGGTCGAGCTCGCCGAGTTCCTCCAGGCCCCCGTCATGACCACCCTGCCCGGCAAGAGCGCCTTCCCCGAAAATCACCCGCTGGCCCTCGGCGCAGGCGGCCCCAGCACCACCGCCATGGTCAACAAATACCTGCACGGGGCCGACACCGTCTTCGGCGTCGGCGCAAGCCTCACCAAGAGCTTCTTCGCCGTTCCCATTGCCGACAACAAGAACTTCGTCCACCTCACCAACGACGAGGACGCCATCGGTCGCGAGTTCAAGTGCAATTACCCACTCCTCGGCGACGCCAGGCTCGTCCTCCGGCAACTCCTCGACGAGCTCAAGGACCGCGCCGGCGGCCCCCGACCCGTGAACCATGCCCTCCACGAAGACATCCGCTCCGTCAAGCAGGCCTGGCTCGCCCAGTGGATGCCCAGGCTCACCTCCAGCGAGAAGCCCATCAACCCCTACCGCGTCGTATGGGACATGATGCACACGGTAGACCTCGACAACACCATCGTCACTCACGAGTCCGGCAGCGCCCGCGAGTACATGTCCCCCTTCTGGGAGGCCCGCAAGCCCCGCAGCTTCATCGGCTGGGGCAAGTCCACCCAGCTCGGCTACAGCCTCGGCCTCGCCATGGGCGCAAAGATGGCATTCCCCGACAAACAGGTCATCAACCTCATGGGCGACCTGGCTTTCAGCACCGTCGGACTGGACATAGAGACAGCCGTGCGCTGCGACATCCCTATCCTCACGGTCGTCATCAACAACTCCTACATGTCCATCTACGACGACAGCCGGTTCCCCACTGCAATCCAGAACTACAACGTGAAGACCCTCGGAGGGCAGTTCTCCGAGGTCGCCGCCGCCATGGGCGCTTACGCCGAGAAAATCACCGAGCCCGACGAAATCATCCCTGCCGTAAATCGCGGGCTGAGTGCCACCGCCAGCGGCGAACCCGCCGTCCTCGAATTCATCACCCGCGACGAGGGCAACTTCTCCAAGTACTAGTCCCCAACGCCAGCATGCAGGGGCGCACACCTTCGCGCCCCTCGACCCCAGAACGCCAATTGATGACAGTTGCCCCTTGCGCCTGGCGCCCTCCTTGGGTTGAAATGTCTTAGGACATTTGTTCAGGGAGTGACATCATGGCGACGGCAGCTACGGAAGACAGACAGGCGAAACGGAACGGCGCAGGTCCGACCGTGCGCGAGATGCCCACCGAGGAGCGCCCCCGCGAACGCCTCGCCGCCTACGGCCCGCGCCACCTCAGCAACACCGAGCTCATCGCCATCCTGCTCCGCACCGGCTCGGCCGGCGAGAACGTCATCTCCCAGTCGTCGCGACTGCTCTCCCGGTTCGGCGGCCTGCGTGGACTGGGCAAGGCGACCTTCTCCGAGCTCTGCGCCGAGAAGGGCCTTAGCGAAGCCAAGACCTGTCAGATACTCGCCGCCCTCGAGCTTGGCCGCCGCTTCGTTTCCCTCGCTCCAGAAGAGCGCGCCGTCATCAGCTGCCCCGAGGACGTCGTCAACCTACTCGCCGCCGAAATGTCCACCCTTGAGCAGGAGCACCTCCGAGCCCTCCTGCTCAACACCCGCAACGAGGTCACCGGCGTCGAGGAAATCTACATCGGTAACGTCAACAGCTCCGTCGTCCGCCCCGCCGAGGTCTTCCGTCCCGGCATCCGCGCCAACGCCACTTCCATCATCGCCGTGCACAACCACCCATCCGGCGACCCCACCCCCAGCGGCGCCGACGTCTCCATCACCCGCGACCTCGTCGAGGCCGGCAACCTGCTCGGTATGGAACTGCTCGACCACGTCGTCATCGGCAGCGGCAGCCGCTACGTCAGCATGAAGGAGGCCCGCCTCGGCTTCAACTGACCACTAGGCCTGCCGATTCTCGGCCACAAAAAGACCCGTTCCCCCTCGGACGGACCAAGGACGAACGGGTTGAGGAATCCGATTAACTGCGGCTTGTGCTAGTTCTGTTGCGCCAGCCAGCGCTCGTTGGCCTCCGCGAAGGCACGCATCGCGCCCTCCACGCTGTACGGCTCCTCCGGCGACGACTCGTCCGCCCACTCACTGCGGGGCTTGGCGAAGAAGTCACCCCCGTAGATGTGGATGGCCCCGGTGTACATCTGCCGCGGGTTGTGGACGGCGTGTATCGCGTCCCGGCCCAGGTTGATGGCGTCCTGCGACTGCAACTCCCGGAAACCGGCCCGCTCCAGTCCCTGGCCATCCGGGTTCCGACGGAAGAAGGTGTTGTCCTCCTGCCCGCCATACAATCCGATGACCGCCCAGAGCTGGTGGTCATGAGGATAAATCGCCATTCCCGGAGGCCAGATTACATTGATGATGGTCAACTCATCGGAACGATGCAGCGTGGATATCCCACCACCCTCCGGAGTACCCAGCGCCGCCTCGATCTCGCCCGGCTTGTCTATGGCGGTGTTGAGCAACTCCTTCACCGCCAACTCCGGCGTATGTTCCTCTAGCGCGCAGCGACATGCGGCAACAAATTCGTCAACGTCAAACATTTCTCTATTCCCTCGCTCGTGGTTCCGGAATCGCAATGACTGTCTTTGTAAGCGTCCTAGATGATTTCCGCAAGTCTATCCAGCTGGTCCATCTCCGCCACGCTCGGCAGAAAGACCACCTCGTCCATTCCAATGCTTTCCATGTCCCTGAGAGTGTCCTTGACCGCCTCCGGGGTGGAAATGGCGTTCAGCGCCATCTGCTCCGCAGCCTCTCCCAGGAACGAATAATAGTGGCGAATGTACCCTCCCACCTTGTCGGCGGCGTCCGGACCGAGAGCATACGACGCGACCCCGGCAAGCCTCGGCGTGCCCGAACGTCCCTGTGCCTCCCACGACTCGAGCGCCACAGAATACAGGTCCTGAACGGCCGCTGCGTTACCGGCGGCCGCAATGAACCCGTCTGCGTACCTGCCCACACGCCGCACCGCATGCGGCGTTCCAGCCCCGATCAGCACTTCAGGCCCCCCTGGACGAACCGGCGTTGGTCCCATGGGCCCAATGCCCTCCTGAACCACTTCGCCCTTCCAGATTTTGCGCATGGTCGCCAGCGTCCGGCTCATCTGGCGACCGCGTTGCTGGTATTCGGCGGGGGCAGCCTCGTAGTCATCGGGACGTCGTCCCACCCCAACGCCCAGGGTCAACCTTCCTCCCGAGAGGGCATCCAGGCTCGCTGCCTGCTTGGCCAGCACTCCCGGATTCCGCAGGGGAGCCAGCAACACCCCGGTGAGTAGCCGCACCCTGTTGGTGGCGCCCGCCGCTGCCGCAAGCAGCACCAGGGGCTCGTAGTTGTCATACACCAGCCGGTCAATGGTTCCCACGCTGGAGAACGGCCCATCGTCCGCCCGTTTGGCCCATTCCAGGATGAATTCGCCCTTGGTTCCCGGTACGTTGCCTGGTAGCCCAATGCCTACTTTCACTTCCACACTCACTTCGGGTCGGATGTATTCTTTGGCTGAATCGATAGTTGAATTGCCAAAATTGCTCGGTGGAGGCCAATGTCTCGCGGGGTCAGCCGGCGTTCACAAAGTCGAGCTTTTCGTAGTTCCCGCCGACGATGGGCTGAGAATCAAGCCCAAGCCATTTCTCCACGATGGTTGCGTACACACTTCGGAAATCGACTTGGAAATGCAGGTCTCCATCCAGCAGGTCTTCTTCCTTCAGGGATGGATAGACGCCATGCATTCCGCCAGCCACCGCATCTCCGATGATGAATGCCGCGCCGCCCGAGCCGTGATCAGTTCCGGAGCCGTTGTCCTTGACTCTCCGCCCAAACTCCGTAAAGACCAACATCAGTGCTTGGGAAGTTGCATCATGTTCCCGCAGGTCGGCAAAGAAGTCGTTGATTCCTTGGGCAAGCTCGCCAAGCAGTTGCGTCTGCACCGGCATCTGCCCGGAATGGGTGTCGTACCCCGCCTGCGAAGTGTAGAACACCCGCGATCCCAACCCGGCAAAATGCGTCTTCGCGATCCCCTTCAGATTGCGCGCAATCGGCGTCTCGGCGTATTCGACGCTAGACGAATACCCTGCTGTAGCTGTGCGGAGAATGTCCGCCCCCTTCAGCGCGTCGGTTCCAGTACGCCCCAGGTAGTCCAGAGCAGGTCCCGTCCCGATTGCTGGAGCGTACATCCTCGCAAATACATCCAGAGCCCGGGTCCTGCGCTCCTCGTCGTTAATTCCCGTGAGAAACCCGTGGTTCTCCAGGGAACCGACCGATGCCACCGGTACACCCTGCAGGGCCATCGCCCGCGGAAGCCCGCGCCCAAAATTGACCCCCGTCAGCACATTTTCCCCGTGTGGGTCAATGTCCTGAATCACCTTGCCCAGCCAGCCTTCTGTGGCTACGCGCTGCGGCTCACATGTGTGCCAGATGTCCATGGCACGGAAATGGGAACGGTTGGGGTCTGGATATCCGATGCCGTTCATCACGGCGACCCGGCCGTCATCGTAGAGCTCCTTCAGCGGTGCCAGGACTGGGTTGAATCCGTAACGGCCATCAATGGGCAGCACTTCCTCTTCCGCCACGCCAACGGTCGACCGATTGTCCCGATACAAGGGGTCCCCATACGGCACCACCGTGTTCATGTAGTCGTTTCCGCCGGTCAACTGAACTACGATCAGTACCGGATCCCGGTGGGTGCTGGTCATAACCCCTCCATCCAGTATGTTTCTACTGAAGCAATCGACGCCATTTTAGTAGGTAAGTAGCTTGGATTCAAACTAGACGTTGCCTGAAAAGTGCAAGTTTTGTAAAGAAAAAAGACTCGGGCGAACCGAGTCCTTGTTCAATACATCTTTTGGCAGGAGCGGCAGGATTCGAACCCGCGGCCACTGGTTTTGGAGACCAGCGCTCTGGCCAGACTGAGCTACGCTCCTGTACCCTTCAATTATAGCCTTGCGGTCGGACCATTTCAACGCCATCGGTCGAGAATATTGGCAGAGGCCGAGCTCATGTCCTCCATTGCGAACGATACTAATGTGAGGAGATAGCGTTCCAATTTAGGTGGTTTTTCGCCACCCAACTCTTCTTTTCCGCCCGCACGTAAGTCCAAGTCCCGCCTAACTCCTGACTTCAACACCTGACCCGAAACGATGCCCTGCCGAATTCTCGCCCTTGCCTCCAGCCATCGCGTGTCGTACAATTGTTCTGATGCAAGAAGCCCTGAACAGCCCGATTGAGCCTGTCTCAATTAAAAGCCAAAATGAGCGGGTTTTGTTACACAATGTTACAAAATGTTACACCGTCACGTGAGGGCCTCCAGATGAGACAATGAGACTGGTCTCTCCCGACTGTCATCCAACCATAGGCACGGGATTTCGTTCCATTCAGTCTGCCCAAAGTTTGGGGTTCGCGGGCGAAAGCCTCAATCCAGGAATGCCTGATCTACCGGACCACCTAATTCGTAACGCTACCTGTGAAGGAGATTCTATTGACTTTGGTGGGAGTTGACCATAGAATTCCGGCTGTCGGCTCTTCCGAGCCGACTCATTTTTACATTGGGGGCGGTACAGGATGCAATTACTCCGAAGGTTCAAACGTCTGATTTTCAATCCAGTGTGGCTCGTAGGACTGCTTGTCGCGATAATCGTCGCATGCGGTGGAGAAGACCCGACGGCCACCTCAGCCCCGGCAGCGGAACCAACTGCTGCGCCCGCGGCCACCACTGCGCCGGGCGGAGCGGCCCCGGTCGCCACCACCGCCCCGGCTGCGCCAGAGGTAACTCCAACCACCAGGGCGCCCGCCGCCCGCCCCGTCTCTGACGCTACTCCTACGGTGGTCCCTACGGCTGCACCGACAGAGGCTGCAGCGCCCGCGCCGTCCGTAGAGGCAAAGATCACTCGGGTTCGAATTTCGAATCCCCCTCCCTTGACCGAGAACAATTACATCTGGACGGCCGCTTGGCCGATCCTGCTCCAGCATGAGCCCTACGGGGAGAGCCTCCTGCAGAACGACGAGGTGACTTCGGAACCCAGGCCGCTGCTCGCAACGAGCTGGGAAATGTCCAACGGATTCAGGAATTGGAAATTCGAGCTCGCGGAAGACGTCCAGTGGCACTTCGGGTTTGGTGAATTCACCTCCGCTGACGTGGCCCACACCCACATGCTTCAGTCTCAGGAAGAGGCCGCCGGGAACTTCAAGGGCCTCTGGGTGACCGGTACGCCCAATATCATTGACGACCACACGATCGAGTTCGTATTCGATCCTCCCATGGTTGACGGTCTGCGTCTCTTCTCCCGTCTTGCCGGTGACATGGTGATTCAGAGCAAAGCCCAGTGGGACGCCGGCGGCGGAGTGCCGGCTGCCTACGACGACATGCCGGCAGGTACCGGTTCCTACCAGTATGGTGGCCGCAGGCTGGGCGAATCGATCTGGTATGAAAAGATTGAAGGAGAACACTGGAACGGGGAAGACCCGGACTTCCAGGAGCTTGAGTGGGTCTGGGCCTCCGAGCAGTTCACCCGCCTGTCTCAACTGTTGGCAGGAGAAGTGCAGGGAGCGGACCTGGCTAGGGAAGTGCAGCCACAGGCTATCCAAGCCGGCATGAAGATCGTCTCCTCCAACAATGAAAACAACCAGAACTACGGCATGTTTGGCGGCATCTACAACAGCACGGTGAACTCCAATCTGGAACCCTATCCGGATGGTATAAACCCGTTCAAGGGACCGGATATTCCCTGGCACGACGTCCGCGTACGGGAAGCCATGAACCGGGCCATAGACCGCGATGCCATCATTGAAGAGATTTACGACAATCGGGCCACCGAGGTGGTGGTGCCCCTGTATGCGCCGTTCACCGAAGGTTGGAGCCAGCGCTGGGTGGATGAATTCGACGACAATTACGGCTACGACCCCGAGCGCTCCATCGAGCTTCTGGCCGAAGCCGGCTACGCCCCCGGTGAGGTCGAAATAGAGAGCTGGTCCACGGTTATCCCGGGCAATCCTGAGATTCCTCAGCTCCTTGAAATCATGTCCACCATGTGGGAGGCCGCAGGGTTCTCCACCAAGATTCAGGAGTGGGACTTCGGCGTCTGGTTGGAAAGGATTACTGAACACGACATCTATGAGAAATTCATCATCGGCCGGAATACGCCGATACGGACCAGTCAGGAAGGGTTGCGTGTCTTCTATGCATCCGAGCCCCACGGATTCCTCTACGGGTTCGAGGACGACGTGCTGAACGAAAGCTACTACTGCCTCCAGCAATCCGTGGATGCTGACGAGCGTGAAGCTTGCGCCCGCACCGGTGGAGACTTCATTTTCGATCAGTATGCGATGGTGCCGCTGTTCCAAATCACCTTCGACATGACGATCGACCCTGAATTCATCTCCGGTTGGCAGTACCCCGGTGTGGGATCGGCCCACCCAACGCATTCACACAACATCAAGGCATGCCCAGTCGGCACCGACCGTTGCGAGTAACTTGCTGACGGCACAGGGCATTGCTTAGGTAAATGGACCTGATGGGCGGGAGCCGGGTACACCGGTTCCCGCCAATGCTGTGTCAGCGGGATTTCGGTACAGAATATGCAGCGATTCATACTCATACGATTTGGACAGGGCCTTTTGGCCCTTTGGATTGTTACCGTCATCGTATTCGCTATCGGCCGGTTGACGGGGGATCCCGCAACTATGGTTCTTGGTTTGGATGCCAGCCAGGAAGATCTGATAGCTTTCCGGGAACGCTTGGGCCTTGATAGGCCTGTGGTAGTTCAGTACGGAATCTACATCGGTAATGCTCTCCAGGGCGATTTGGGGGATTCCATCAAGTATCCCAACCTCGGGGCAGGGGGTGCCGTTGTGAAACGCCTCCCAGCCACCATTTATCTCGCTGGAGTCTCCCTGCTCTTGGCCCTGGTAATAGGCATCCCACTGGGGGTCTTGAGTGCGGTAAAACGGGACACCATTTTTGACGGTTCGGCAAAAATCCTCGCGCTACTGGGCCAGTCAGTGCCAAACTTCTGGCTTGGACTGATGATGATGTGGATTTTTGCGGTCAATCTCGGCTGGCTTCCCACCAGTGGGACTGGTGGAGTGAAGAATTTCATCATGCCGGCTATAACCTTGGGCTCATTTCAGATTGCCGCGATTACACGCCTGGTCCGCTCCGCCATGCTGGAGACACTGGACAGTGAGTATGTGAAGCTGGCTAGGATAAAAGGCGTAGCGGAATGGAAGGTGCTGTGGAAGCACTGCCTCAGAAATGCCGGCCTGACACCGCTGACCTACTTTGGGGTGATAGCCGCCGTCACCTTGACGGGCTCAGTCACTACGGAGACGGTCTTCAATTGGCCAGGTACCGGCCTTATGGCCTTCCAGGCCGTGCTTTCCCGGGACTTTGAACTGATCCAGGCACTGGTGCTGGTATTCTCGGGACTGTTTATTGTTTCCAGCATGGTTGTGGACATTCTCTACGCGTACCTGGACCCCCGCATTCGCTACGCGTAAATTGAAACCCCAAGAAGGACCGGTCGATCGATAAATGGCCGCAGAATCCCCGTTCCCCGCGGAACAATCGGCCCACACACTGATTAGGGCGCCGTCTATTGGATCTCGTGCGCTCAAAATGTTGCAGTGGGCCGGAAGACTGCCCAAGTTTGCAACTATTCTCCTGCTCTTGGTGCTGGTGATTCCAGCGATCTTTGCTGACGTGATCGCCCCCCACGCGCCCCTGGAGGCCCCGGGAGGAGTTAGAGATCGCCTGGAGCCCCCGGTTTTTGCTGGCGGCAGCTGGGAATACGTGCTTGGCACCGACAAGGTCGGAAGAGATATGTTGAGCCGGATCATTCACGGCTCACGGATCTCTATCACCATTTCCGCAATCGGAATAGCCATCGCCGGCTCCATCGGCACGACCCTTGGCATTATTTCCGGATATTTCGGCGGCCGCGTTGACGCGGTCATCATGCGCCTTGTCGACGTGTCGCTGTCGATTCCACCTGTGTTGCTGGCCCTGTCCCTTGCAACCGCACTGGAACCAAGCTTTCAAACGGTGATTTTGGTGGTTGCCTCGCTCCTATGGTCAATTTATTGTCGTCAAGTTCGAGGCGACACCTTGGCCGTCCGCCAGCAGGACTACATCGCGAGAGCCCGGGTCGCCGGGGCCTCCCATTTGCGCATCATGACCCAGCACATCCTGCCCAACATAACCAATACCCTGATTGTTCTTGCCACGTTGCAGGTGGGCTTCGTTATCCTTCTGGAGGCTGGGCTGTCCTTCCTGGGCGTTGGCCTGTCGCGGCCTGCGCCGGCCTGGGGCTTGATGGTGGCCGATGGACGGGAAGTCATCATCATCGCTTGGTGGGTGGCACTGTGGCCCGGCCTTGCCATAATGCTGACCGTCTTCGGATTCAACCTGCTGGGGGACTGGCTGCGGGATCGCCTTGACCCAAGGTTGCGGCAACTGTAGGGAACCGCAGGGGCTTCAGTAACGCCGGCAGCATCTAAAGAAATAGGCCCTCTCACTGGCAGGTGAGAGGGCCCATCATTTCTGCTGCTGCTTGGTTCGCTAAGGAGCTGTTTCCTGGATCGGATACTCGAAATAAGCCGCGGTAATGAGATAATTCAGCTCCCCGCAGTATTCGTCGAACTCTAGGAGAAGTTCTTCCCTGTCCTCACGGTCGGGCCAATCGTAGTTGATCATTGCTGCCAGCCGCCCGGAGAGGCGATGCACCGCCCTGTTGGAATGGCGGCGGGGCCCTCTGCCAACCGTTTCAATTTCTTCGGACACGAGGTTTATGGATCTGCTCAGTGAATCCGGAAGCAGCGGGTCGCTTACCAACAGGTCCAACACCTGCTTCGGCACTATTTCGGCACTATATGTATGGTTGTACACTTCCAGGGCGTGGAAGACGCGCAGGAGGGAAATCCAGTCGGTTTCAAATGCCTCCTCACTCGAATTGCTGTTCTCTATCTGCGAGAGAATGAGCGCGGAAGCGCATTGCACTCGCTCTATATTCCGACCGAGTTGCAGGAAGTTCCATCCTTCATCGTGATACATCGTGGATTCGACCAAGCCGCTGAATGTGTTGATCTCAGCCTGTATCCCTGAATAGAAGCTGCGCGGCTCGAAACGCCAGACTTCCGCTAAGTCTTGGTCTTGCAAACGCAAATAAGATGCATTGAGGCAGGTCCAGACCTCGGGGCTGATACAGTGGCGTTGCTGCCGGGCGTTCTCCCTACCCATCGCGAAGCAACTGATCACCGAGCAAGGGTTAGAACGTTCAAATGTGAGGTCGTCGGCCAGCGCGAAGGAGTCCGCCAGTGCGAACTCTTCGTCTCCAAATAAGTCCACCCTCCCACCGGGAGGTTCGCGACGCACGCTGACATAAATGCGGTTCCAACCGAAGTGGATCTCCCTCACAGGGCGGTCCACTAGAGCCTCTGCCTGCAACTGCAGAAGACTGCACAGATGACCGGCGCGCTCTAGGTAGCGACCCATCCAATACAGGCTCTGCGCACTGCGGGAAAGCATGGGTCCCTCCTGACGTTAACGGATTGACTTGGCATTTGCTATGTAGACGGTTCCAGTCGTGTGAAAAATACTATGGTGTCCCTTGGTCGGTGTATTCGTCCCCTATCACCCACAGATCCTTGCCGCCGCCGCCCTGGCTGGAGTTCACCACGAGGCTGCCGCGACGCAGTGCAACCCGGCAGAACGCTCCCGGAACGATACGGGTGCTCCGCCCTGTGAGAACGAAGGGGCGTAGGTCCACGTGTCGCGGTTCAAAGACTCCATCTATGAGACAGGGCGAACGCGAAAGTGCCAGTACTGGCTGAGCCACGAACCCTGCTGGGTCGGACCTCAGACCCTTGGCATATTCGTTTCTTTCCTCCTGCGTAGAGTGAGGGCCTATGATCATGCCGTATCCGCCGGACTCTCCAACCCGCTTTACGACCAGATCTGCAAGGTTGTCCAACGTGTATTCCAGGTCATCTGGTCGCCGGCACAGATAGGTCTCCACGTTCTGTAGCAAAGGTTCTTCGCTTAGGTAGTAGCGGATCATATCCGGCACATAAACGTATACACTTTTGTCGTCCGCTACCCCCGTACCGGGAGCGTTTGCCAGTGTCACGTTACCCAATTGAGCTGCGTCAATGAGGCCCTTCACACCAAGCAAAGAATCGGGACGAAACACCAGCGGATCCAGGAAGTCGTCATCCACTCGGCGGTATATGACGTCGATTTGCTGAAGCCCGTCAGTGGTGCGCATATAGGCGAATCCGTTTCGGACTACTAGGTCTTGTCCTTCTACAAGTTCAGCACCGATTTCCCGCGCCAGGAACATGTGCTCATAGAATGCGGAATTGTAGACCCCTGGGGTGAGCAGGGCGATGGTTGGGTTGGGCTTCCCACCGGGAGCCAACTCCCGCAGCGTGGTTTGCAGGACAGACCCGTAGTTCTCAACTTCCTTGACCCGGGAGCTTCGGTACAACCTAGGGAAGGTGATCTTGGCTGCCTTCCGGTTCGCGATCATGTATGAAACGCCAGAAGGAACACGAAGGTTGTCTTCCAGCACCCGAAAGCCATCGTTGGTACGAACCACATCGGTCCCGCACACAGCTACCCAAGTCCCGTGTGGAGGCGAGAAGTCTCGCATTTCCCGGCGGTATTGTGGGCATTCCGAGATCATGTCTTCGGGAATGACACCGTCGTCGATAATGCGGGCTTCGCCGTAAATGTCCTCAAGAAAATAGTTGAGGGCTCTGATGCGCTGGGTAAGCCCTGCCTCCAGATCCTGCCAGTCCTGGTAAGAAACAACCCGAGGTATGGCGTCCACCGGAATTATGCGTTCTTCCGCTTCTGCGTCGCCGTATACGGTGAAGGAAATGCTCTCGCTGTAAAAGGTTCGAGTGACCCGAGTCTGGATGCTTGCCAGTTCATCCGGAGACAAGCGAGTCAGTTCGTCGTAGACCCTTCTGGCATGCTCTCTGGGGCTACCATCCGGCAGGAACAACTCGTCGTATATGGACGGATCCAACTGATAATTGTTGAAGTCCAACTTATACCCTCACAGTCCAACCCAAGTTGTTACCCACATTTAACTGGACGTATACATCATTATAATTGCCAATAGATATAATCAAGAGACTCAAATTTATAACACTTGTCCGGCTTCAGCGAGGCTCTTCAGGTTCCTTCAAACAGTGAGAGATGCTAGGCCTCTGGGTACCGGGGCAGAGGCACTAACATAGAAGTTTCTATCCTAAAGTAGCAGTCGCCGCCCCATAGGCCTCCTTGATTTCATCGGGTGGGGTCTTCGGTATGACGATTATCATTTCCGTATATTCGCCTACTTCCGATTCTACCTGAATTGTTCCACCGTGCTGTCGAATGATGTCGCTGGTAATGGCAAGTCCTAGCCCGGTTCCCTGATTCGCAGGCTTGGTGGTGAAGAAGGGGTTGAAGATCTTTTCCGCCACTTCGTCGGGCATACCAGTTCCGTTATCCCTAATGCGAATCTCAGCATCTTCGCCCAGGTCCCGAGTCCTGAGCCACACAGTCGGCTGGTAACCATCAAAGCTGATGCCCTGCTCCGCTAGGTTGCGCCGCTTTTCATCAGTGGCCTGGCAAGCATTGCCAACGATGTTGAGGAAAGTGCGACTCAGGTCCTGCGGGATCGCCTGCACTTCACCCATGCTTTCGTCCAACTCCTGCTCCACTGTGAGTTGGAAGTCGGAGTCGGTGGATCTGGCGCTGTGATAGGCAAGCATGGAGTGCTCGACAAGCAATGTATTTAGGTTAATCCCCTGCCAATTGCTGGTTCCGCGCCCCATCAAGAGCATATCGTGGACGATGCGGTTGGCACGTTCGCCGTGGTGCCTGATGCGTTCCAGGTTCTCTGTAAGATCGTTGGAAATATCTGATATCAGGGACACGTCCGGAGTATCGCCCCCTTCTTCCAGGGCCTCCCGCATTTCGGTCAGCAACTCCTCGGAGACTTCCGAGAAGTTCTTGACAAAGTTGAGTGGATTGCGAATCTCGTGGGCGACGCCCGCGGTAACCTCGCCCAACGCGGCCAGTTTTTCCCGCATAACAATCTGGTCTTGGGCTTTCTGCAAGTCGACCAGCACAACTTCCAACTCAGTGTTTTTTTCCTCCAATTCCTGATTGAGTTCCTCAACGAGGTTCAGACGCAATGCCTCGAGGGAATTGTGGCGGAAAACTTCTAGGGCCGAGGCCATTTCCGCGAGCTCGTCATGACCTTCGACCACTACTTCCTCTTCCAGTTTACCTTCCGCCATTTCGCGCATTCGTCCAGAGAGTATGTTGATGCGACGAAGGATCACGCGCCCGACAAATAACCAACTGATCAGCAGGGCTCCCCCTACGCTGATCACGCTGATGGCCAGTAACAACGCACCGCCGGTGGTGATGGCTTGGGTGGAAGCCTCCGTTGCCTCGTCAGCAGACACCACCGCAGCGCTCACCAGCGCGTCAACTTCTCTCAGTAGGATGGCAGACTGCTCTCGGCTGTCTGCCAACAGGCGACTTTGCTCTTCATTCTGTTCCAACTTCGAGCGCAGAGTTAAGAACACCCCATCTTCAGCCAGTCCCAAAGCCCTCAATTGTGTGTACATCGGCTCAAGCCGGGCCTCTAGGTCTGCGCTGTTTAACGCACCCAGATTGCGATCTATGCTGGCTATTGAAGACTCAAAGCGTTCTTTCTGTGCTTCTACTAAGTCTGGATCAAAAATGCTGAAAACGCTGGATAGTTGCTGAAGCGCGAAATTAGTATCAGCCTGGAGGGCAGTCAGGTGCCGGTAGGTTCCGAATTCCTCTTCAGAGAAGTGAACCGCGAAGGGTGCGACGAAAGCTCCTAATTCCCTTCTTCCTGTGAGTATGTAGAAAAGTTCGTCATCAACGGCAGGTATGATCAATTGCTCAAGTTTTGATCTGAGCTGTACCATTTCTTCTAGAAGGTCGTCGGAGCGACGCTGTAGGAAGAACACCCCTCCCATTTTGTCGCGGATTGCAATGATGTTGTCCTCAAGAATTTCTACGTTTGAACCTATGCGTCTGGCTCTTTCAGGGTCCGTTCCTTCCAACGTTGCAAGCCGATCCCTGAAGTTCAGCTTGGCAGTGGAAATTTCTTGCCATACCTCAGAGACCTCTTTGGGAGTAGAAGAAGTAGTTAGTCGTGGAGCAGCCGCCACCAGTGCGCTGCTGTACTCGGCCACCCCGAACGCCGCCTCCAATTCCGGTACGCTTTCTTCGTTCACTTTCGCTTGGGCGTCCCCTACCTGGATTAGGCTGAACCATGCAACCAGACCGGCCGCAACAGTGAACGCCACGGCAACCCCGATTGCGGCGAAGAGCTGGGTCGATATTCTGTACCGCAGCGAAAACAGTCGCCTAATCGATTTCATCACGCACCAGAGTCCCGCATCGATTGAATGGAGACAATTTCTCCTGTCTCAGTTAATGGCATCACGAAGGGTCTCGATCGGATGGTACTTGCCGTCCGAGCCAATCACCGTGAGAAACACCGTGTCTGATCCTTGGTTGTCCCCGCCCGCAAATACGAATGGAAACTCGTCAATCTCGAAGTCATCTCCCTGCAAGAGGGCGTCAAGGAAACAGGTACGGCTAAGTTCCTGACCGCAGCGCTCCAAGCCGGCAATGGCCAGTCGACCCGCCAAGTATCCTTCTAAAGATACGAACCCTGGCTCCGCATCCGGGTCGAATTCCCGCAGGGCTTGGAGGTAAGAAACCACGACAGGCACCGAGGGATCGATGGGGAAGGGGACCACTTGGGTCACGTACACTCCTTTGCCTTCTGGTCCTAGCTTTTCAGCGAGCGCGTTGGAGCCCACAAATGAAATTGTGATGAACTCCCCTTCCACTAGCTTGGTCTCCCGTGCCCACAATATGAACTCGCCAATCGGGTCGTACGCACCTACCATGATCACCGCTTCCGGTCGCCCTAGACTCAGGTCCAAAAGGGCCGTCTTGACTGCAGTAGTGTTGCGAGGGTAAAGGCCAACCGCTACAGGTTTCATGCCGCGCCGCTCAAGGGCGGCCAACGCTCCGCTGTAGCCGGCGCGGCCGAAAGAATCGTCCTGGTACAGCACAGCGATGCGCTCGATACCCAGATCCGTTGTAAGGCGTTCGACCATTTCTTCAGTTTCCTGATTGTAGGAGGCCCGCAGATTGACAATGTTGTCCCATTCTTTCGCGCGCAAGAAGGCTGCACCCGTGAATGGAGCCACAAATGGAACCCCCGATTCAGCGGCAACTGGGGTGGCCGATCGGGAAGTGGGTGTGCCGACCTCTCCGATGAGGGCAAAAATTCCCTCTCGAATTAGATTCTGAGTGTTAGTCGCCGCAGCTTCTGGTTCGTAGGTGTCATCCAGGGATAATAGCGAAAGCTGGCGCCCAAAGACCCCGCCGCTTCGGTTCACTTCCGCAAAAGCCGCTTCAATCCCCAGTCGCATATTGATCCCCAACTCCCGGGCCGGACCACTAAAAGCTGCGGATTGTCCGAAAAGGACCTCAGTAGCAGTGATTCCTGCAGTATCCGGTACAGGAGTCGCCTGTATAACGGGCGGAGGAGACGACGTAGCTCGGGTTATCTCTGTCGGCTGGCTATCACAGGCAACCAGAGCAACGACCAACAAGGTGGTAACAATGAAAGCCCCGCCGGCCCAGCCGGGCAAAAAACCTGACAAGGCAGCGGTGCGACGGTAAATCGCTGTTTCCCTAAAGACCTTTTCCATAGTTCCGACGTGCTGCTTCCTTCCCTGCCTCGTTTGAAAACTTGTTTGGCGTTCGCCCATAAAACACAAAGGGCGCAGAGAAGGTTCCGGTACTCACCGGTACTCTCCGTTGCCCCTTAGTCGGACTAGCTGTGAACGGGTGTTTACTCCCTTCGAGCCACCATCGTCAAGCGGTTCCTTCCGCCACTGTGTTCATAGAATGTATCGTCCATCATGGTCTGCACCAAGTGTACACCAAGCCCACCAATGGACCGCTCTTCAATACTGGCATCAAGGCTGGGTTTGGGAGCTTCATGGAATGGATCAAAGGGCTTTCCTTCGTCCGAAACGTGGATCGTTAGCGCATCGTCTTCTGAATTGATCACTATTTCGAACTCGGGCCACGGTCCGCCACTCTCGCCGCCGTACGAAAGAATATTGATCCCAACTTCCTCCAACACTAGGTTGACCTTGAATATCAGGCTGTCCGGCCAAGCCTCCCGCTGCCCTAACTCTTCTACCTCCGTGGCTATATGTCGCAAGACATCTTCCTGGCTGGAATCGGACCTAGGCTCGAATTTCAAGGAAACTGTCTCGCTCATGATTACCTCGATGCCCGACGGAGAACAAGACAGGTTACGTCGTCCGACTGAGGTGTATCTCCTGCAAATTCAGCCACCGCCTTCAACACGGCCTCGTTCGCATCTTTGGCTGTGGACGGTGGCCTTCCCGAGAACAATTCCGTCAGCCTTTCGACCCCGAATTCTTCTCCTTCAGCGTTCATCGCTTCGGACACGCCGTCGGTATAAAGGATTAATGTATCGCCCGGAGCTAGAGTAACGTTGTCTTCCCTGTACTTGAGCTCCGGCATTACGCCTAACGCCACTCCCTTTGTGTGGGTCAGCTCCTCGGAACTTCCGTCCGAGTGCACAAGCAGTGGATTGCAATGGCCTCCGTTGGCATAAGTCAACACACCCGTTTCGGGCTCGAAAACAGCGTACAGAAGGGTGACAAACATGATTGTCTCGTTGTTGTCAGTCAGTAGGGTGTTAACTTCGCCTAGGACATCACCTGGGGATCCCATACCTATGGCGCAGCCCTTGAGCAATGTCCTGCTTGACATCATGAAGAGTGCCGCAGGAACGCCCTTGTCGGACACGTCAGCAACGGCCAGGCCGATACGCCCATTTTCCATGTAAATGACGTCGAAAAAGTCCCCACCAACGTTCCGGGCTGGCTCCATGTTTCCGAAAACTTCGTACTCGGGCGCCAGCGGGAAACTGGTTGGCAAGATGCTTTGCTGCATCTTGCTGGCGACATCCAACTCATTCTGGATGGCCACCAGTTTATCGCGAGACTCCAGTGCCTCCTTCCATTCAGCCATATGACTGAGGGTCCGGTCTATGGTTATCTGGAGGTCCTCGAAATCCAGCGGCTTGGTAACGAAATCAAAAGCGCCTCGGTTCATGGCGGTGCGGATATTCCGCATATCGCCATAGGCGGAAATTATTACTGAGCGTACATTCGGGTCCACCTTGGGGATTTGCTCGAGCAAGGTAAGACCGTCCATCTGCGGCATATTAATATCCGAGATGACCATGTCTATTCCAGGGTCGTTGCTGAGACGCTCAAGCGCCTCAATTCCATTGCCAGCGAAGACAAAGGAATAACGCCCCGAGCGAATATTTCGCCGCATCCGCTGCAGGATCAGCGGTTCTAGGTCGGGCTCATCGTCCACAACTAGAATTTTGTATGAATCTTGCACCGCGTGTTGCATCGTCCCGACTCTTTAATTCCGGCTCAAATACGTGGCTTCAGGACCGGGCCTCGGTCTGCAGATTCATTCCAGCCTCGGCGGGCCGGACTGTTTAAGTCCTCACCGCCGATCTAGCAGCGGATTGTGTCTCGTGGATGTCGATAATCTGATCGAATCCGCTAATAGTGAACACGTCATGAACCGGCTTGGAAAGCGAGCATACTGCAAACTTCACATTAGCCGAGCGCATGTCCTTGGCGGTCAACAGGATGACGCGCAGACCAGCGCTGCTTATGTACGAGAGTTCCTCGAAGTCGAGGATTACGGCCTTGTCGCTACTGGTATTGATGGCGTTCTTCAGGGCGTCCTGAAACTCCGTAGCGTTGGTACCGTCAACTCTGCCGTCGGTCTTGGCAATAAGAGTCTCTCCATCCCGTTCAGTGGTAACTTCCATCGTTCGCTTTCCTCCTAGTAGGTAGTTCGGAGCTTTGTCCTGACTCAATTCTTTGTCGCAGTTTAACTGAGATTCAACCTGAAATGCGCGGTGTTTGGCCCCCGCAGGCTCTTAGAAATCGTACCCCTTTTCCCCGTGGGTCGCCAAGTCCAGCCCAACCAATTCGTCTTCCCAATCAACTCGTATCCCGCCCACTATCCATCCGGTTATCTTCACGATTATATACGTAACCACTGCAGTCCACCCAGCGGTCGCAGCAGCAGCTAGCGCTTGTATGCCTAACTGCCTCACCACACTGCCGCCCTCAACGAAAATTCCCGAACCTCCCATAGCGCCTGTCGCGAGGAAGGCGACCAACAGAGTGCCCGTGATCCCGCCCAAGCCGTGTACGCAAAACACGTCCAGGGAGTCATCAAGATTCAGCTTGATCTTTATGATGTTGACAGTAAAGAAGCATACGGCGCTGCCGGATGCCCCAAGTATCAGTGCCCCGACGGGGCCCACGTAGCCGGCCGCCGGCGTAACGGCAGCCAAGCCGGCAATTACCCCCGTAACGGTTCCAAATAGTGAGGGCTTGCGGAACCTGATCCAGTCCAGCGTCGACCAAATCACCGACGCGCTGCAGGCGGCGAAATGTGTCGAAGCCAAGGCCATCGCTGCTCGACCGTCCGCGACCAGAAAGCTGCCCCCATTGAAGCCGAACCACCCGACCCAGAGCATTCCGACTCCAGTGGCAACCAGCCCTGGGTTGTGAGGCGGCTGCAGTTGGTAAGGAAATCCCACTCGCCGTCCCAGTTGACTGACAATCACCAAAGCCGCAACCCCGGCGGTCGTGTGGACCACGAGTCCACCGGCGAAGTCCATTGCTCCCAACTGCTGTAGCCAACCGCCATCTCCCCAGACCCAGTGGCAAACCGGTACGTAGACCAGGAGCGTCCAGAGGACACTCATGATGATTACCGCGGTGTACTTGGTGCGTTCTACGTAGCAACCAACCATCACTGCCGGCGTGATGATGGCGAAGGTCATTTCGAACATCACGAATAGCATCTCGGGAATGGTGCTTCCCTCTCGATGGGTGTCGCGATGTTCGATATTCCAGAGGAAGGCGTGCTCTAGGTCGCCAATGAATCCAAAATGAGAGCCGCTGAACGACAGGCTGTAACCGGCAATCATCCACAGAACGCCTACCACCGCCGCGATGGAGAAGCATTGCATCGCCACCGAAAGCACGTTCTTCGCCCGCACCAGCCCACCGTAGTACACGGCTAAGCCCGGTACGGTCATGAAAAGAACAAGCGTAGTAGCAGCGAGGAGCCATGCGGTGTCGCCTGTGTTCACAAACTAAAGCCCGTGTCGCCGGAACTGTTCCGACGTTTCAATCCTCGATATGTTCTACCCTTTTGAGTGGCCTCTCGGCCAATCCAGTGGGCGGAGACTGTTCACAGGAGCGCCCCCGCCAAATAGGAACATAATACAGTACCAGACATCGAATTTACACACTTGGGAGGACTGCCGAGCGCCAAATCGCGGCACAAGGGTAGCAGAGGAAGGAATCTGTATTTGGATTCTTTGGGATGCTCGATTGATACGCCGGGCAATGTATGCGCTCGTCGGGGCCCTTCGTCGACGGATTTGCATACAAAATCATCGTTGTGTCAGGTAGAAATATATGCCCTAGAGTTTATCATCACGGCATATTCAGCAGCGGACATCACCAACAATGCGCGCCCGCAGTCTGTTTCTGTCACAGCGGCTAAAACTAAGGTGGTACCCCTGGAGGGACTCGAACCCCCGACGCGCAACTTAGGACGCTGCCGCTCTATCCTCTGAGCTACAGGGGCCTGCACAGGATGCCTAGGTGCTTGTGGTGGAGACAGGGGGGATCGAACCCCCAACCTCGGCATTGCGAACGCCGCGCTCTCCCAATTGAGCTATGTCCCCACGCCAAGTTAATTCGCCCTTGAGCAAGGGCTCATTTCAAATCCTATGGCTGCGGAGTGGCGACTGTCAAGTCGCCGAAAGGGCGTGGCAGCCTTCCGAATCAGGTGGTCAGGTAGGTCGGGCATCCCTGGATTGTGGGTTTCATCCCCGAACCTCGATTTTCGGGCAGACGGAATGGGACTAAGCGCCGTGCCTTTGGTTGGATGACAGTCGGGAGAGACCAGTCTCATTGTCTCATCTGGAGGCTCTCGCGTGACGGTGTAACATTGTGTAACAAAGTGTAAAGTTGTGTACCAAACCGGCTCATTTTTGGTCCTTGATTGAGACAGGGCAATTGGGCTGTTCAGGGCTTCTTGTATCAGAACAATTGTACGATATACAATAATTGGAATCAAGGGAGAGAAATCAGCAGGGCATCGTTCCGGGTCAGATGGCGAGGTCAGGAGTGAGGCGGGAATTGGACTCACGTGCGGGCGGAAATGAAGAGTTGGGTGGCCAAAAACCACCTAAATTGGAACGCTATCCAAGGGCGTGGTATGACTTCATACCTGATTATTGCCAGGCAACCCAAGTTAGGGAAGTGGCGATGCTACAATTGCGGCGATTTGGGCAGCTTTGGCAGCCGCAACGTACAGTGAGGGCATAACTATGGCTACGCTTGTAACTGGGGGCACCGGGTTTGTGGGCGCTAACATCGTACGGGAGCTGGCACGGGCCGGCCACGACGTGGTCAGTTACGATATTGCCTCCGCCGACAGCCTGATGCGCCAGTTCGTGTCGGAATTGGAAGGCAGCATTTCCTTTGTGCAAGGGGACATTCGCGACCGTGAGGCAGTAATTTCCCTTGGACAAGACTACTCTATCGATGGTGTCATCCACGCCGCCACCTACACCGTGAACCAACACGATTTAGAAATTGAGCGTGCGCGCGACGTTGTCTCCATAAACATCGAGGGACTTGTAAACGTGCTGGAAATGGCGCGCATCGGTTCTGTTAGCAGGTTCGTATACGTAAGTTCGGGAGCCGCATACGGCCTGGCTGCCGGAACAGACCAGACCTACAGCGAGGATATGCCCGTCGCCCCCGACTCAATGTACGGTATTACCAAGTACGCCGGTGAAATGATTACCAGGCGATACGGCCAACTCTATGGGTTCCAGGCCGCCAGTGTGCGTCTGAGCACTCCCTACGGACCCATGGAGCGCGTCACAGGGCACCGGGCTGTTATGTCAGCCTTGTATCAGTGGACCGGGCAGATTGCGCGTGGAGAACCGCTCACGGTGCAGGCTGACTCCTTTCCACCGGAGGATGGGCGCGACTACACCTACGTCGTCGACACTGCACGCGGTTTGCAGGCCATCCTGGACGCCCCGGTGCTGTCCCACGACCTGTACAACCTGACCACTGGAGTATGGCTGACCTACCGCGAAATCCTGGACGCACTGGCGGACGTGGCCCCCGGAAGCGTCTCCGCTAAAGGTGCGCAGACTCAGGAAGAAATGGACCGGGCGCGGGCGTCGGTATCAGGTCGTGGGCCGCTGTCCGGGCACCGGCTCTGGCAGGACATCCGCTGGCAGCCGCAGTACGACCTGCGTGCTGGCATTGCCGACTACCTGCAGTGGCGACGCGAGTCCGGCTTTACGGCATAGCTCCTGGCATGAACGGGTGCTCAACAAGCCGGCTATCAGGTGAGTAATGCGGATCGAGCGGTTTGTCATTGATGTTCCACAGGCCACGCTGGACGACCTGGCCGTTCGGCTCTCCAACACGCGCTGGCCCAACGAAATTCCCGACGCGGGCTGGGACTACGGTACCGATCCCGCTTATCTGCGGCAACTGGTCCGGTATTGGCGCAATGGTTACGACTGGCGAGCGCAGGAACGGGCGCTGAACGAGTTCGACCACTATCGAGCCACAATTGATGGCCTAGGCATCCACTTCATCCACGCTCGCGGGCAGGGGCCAGATCCGTTTCCGCTGATCATTTCCCACGGCTGGCCAGGATCGGTGGTGGAGATGCTGAGGATCATTCCCATGCTCACCGACCCGGCGGCACACGGCGGCGATGCCGGTGACTCGTTCGACGTGGTAGTACCGTCGCTTCCAGGCTACGGGTTTTCCGACAAGCCCGTCGAGCAAGGCATGAGCAATACCCGAATCGCATGGATGTGGCACAAGCTTATGACCGAGGGGCTGGGCTACCGGAGGTTCGGGGCTCAGGGCGGGGACTGGGGCGGGATGATCAGCTCACGTCTGGGCTTCGATTTCCCTGAATCCTTGGCCGGAGTGCATCTGAACCTGATGACCGGAGTCCCCGCCTTCCGGGGCGCGCCCGACCCTCCACTCTCCGAGGCCGAGCAGGAGTTCATACGCTTGGCCCGCCGCTGGTTCGAGGACGAGGGCGGTTACTTCCACATACAGCGTACCAAACCGCAGACGCTGGGTTTCGGCCTGAACGATTCCCCAGTGGGGCTGGCAGCCTGGATAATAGAGAAGTTCCGCACCTGGTCAGACTGCGGAGGCAACCCGGAGAACAGCTACACCCGCGATGAACTTCTCACCAACATCATGCTTTACTGGGTCAACCAGACCGCCGCGTCCTCGGTCCGGCACTACTACGAGAACCGGGTGGACAACTGGCGCTTCCTACCCGGTAAGCGCGTGGAAGTCCCTTGCGCCGTGGCCCTGTTCCCGGTCGAAATCAACCGCCCGCCCCGGGAGTGGGCGGAGCGTACCCATAACGTGCAGCGATGGACCGAGATGCCGCGAGGGGGACACTTCGCGGCTATGGAGCAGCCCCAAATGCTGGCCGAGGACATCCGGGCCTTCTTCCGGACCTTGCGGTAATTGCCACTGCACGTGGGTGACCTTGCAGTAGTAGACCCGTGGATATCCTTTATAATGCCAAGGCCAATGTCATCAGGAGCCGTCCTATATGGTAAATCCCTACCGGTTTCAGGTTGACCAGCGAGTTCGCATCCGCCAGCGGGGCGGCGGCAACCACCGGCAGCCGTCGGAGAGCGCCCGGGGTATGCTGGGCGTCATCGCACCGCAGATGACGGACGACTGGGCGGGCACGAAGCTGGAGCTGGAAGCTGGCATTCCCAACGTTTACTACGTGACCCTGGACAGCGGCGCCACGGAGATCATAGCGGAAGACTGGCTGGAGACTGCTCCGGCAGATGCTCCGCCTCCACCCGCCCCTCAATCCCGGTTTCCCAACTGAAAAGAGGTGACTCTATGGACTTCGGACTCACTGACAAGAAAGCATTCGTAGGTGGCGCCAGTCGCGGAATCGGCAAAGCCATCGCGTTGGAACTAGCGCGGGAGGGATGCGACGTAGTCGTCGCGTCGCGCACCATGACGGACCTGGAGACGTCAGCGCAGGAAATCGCCGAAGCGACGGGACGCAACATCATCCCGATCGCCATGGACGCCACTGACACTGAGCAAGTGAACCGGGCTATGGCCGAGGCCGCCGAGCGGCTGGGCGGGCTGCACATCCTTGTCAACAGCGCGTCGCTACCCGGCGGCTCGGCGGATGCCATCGGTCCCATTGATACTGTCAACGAAGATTCCCTCATCAGCGATTTCGACGTGAAGTACGTGGGTGCCCTGCGCAGCGCGCGGGCGGCCATTCCCTTCCTGAAGGAACAGGGCTGGGGTCGCATCGTCAACATAAGCGGCGGCAATGGTCGCACCGCCGGCAACCTGAGCGGCGGGGCCCGCAACGTCTCGATGGTCCATATGACCAAGACACTGGCGATACAACTGGGCCGCTTCGGCATTACGGTCAATTGCATTCACCCGGGCACCACTCGTACCGAGCGCACGCCGGGGCTGCTGGAAGCCAGAGCGGCGCAGCTGGGCATCCCTGTAAGTGAAGTGGAAGCACACGACTTCGCCCCGGACTCGCCTCGAGGCAATCACATCTGCCGGATGGTGGACGGCTCGGAGATCGGCTACCTGACCTGCTACCTAGCCTCGGACAAGGCCTGGGCTGTAACCGGTGAGGTTATCGCAGCGGGCGGCGGTACCGGTGCGGCGGTCTACTACTAGGAAAGACTTATGAACACCACCCAATTCATCGCCGACTGCCTGACGCAGACTCACCTACGGCTTCATGCTACCTGCGATGGCCTGACCGCCGAGCAGATGACGTGGCGGCCCGCGCCCACGGCCAATAACATTGGCTTCGTTCTGTGGCACGTCGGGCGGCACGAGGACAGCCGCGTCACCGCCACCGCGTGTGGTGCTGAGGGTTTCGAGGCCGACCTATGGGTCGCGGATGGCTGGCACGAAAAGTTCGGACAGCCTGAGACCGCCCCAGACCCCGGCGACCGGCTGGGCTTGCGTACCCTGTCCATCCCGTCGCCGGAGGTGCTCCTCTCGTACTTCAGGGCGGTCAACGAGCGCACGCTGCAATTCATCACGTCGCTGGAAGAGGGCAGGCTGGACGCTCACCTGGAGCCCCACGAGCCGCGCCAGACGGTTTCCGGATCGCTTCGCCACGTGATCGTCCACCAGAACCATCACCACGGTCAGATTGACTACCTGCGGGGCCTCCAGGAAGAAGACTGGGATCTGCCTCGCGGCACAGGCGGCATCCTGCCCCCTCGGACAGCCTAGACGAGGAAGCTACACTCTCGGAGAACTGATGACCACGTCCACACGCGCCATCGGCCAGTCTGTCGTTCGCGGAGAGGGGCCCGACAAGGTGACCGGCAAGTCCATCTACGCCGCCGACGTCTCCCTTCCGGGCATGTTGTGGGGCAAGGCCCTGCGCTCGCCCTTCCCTCACGCACGCATCGTCAGCATAGACAAGACGCAGGCAAAGACTGTACCCGGTGTCCACGCCGTGATTACCGCCGCCGACCTGCCCGACTCGCTGGTAGGCCGCCGCCTTCGGGATATGCCAGTGCTGGCCCGGGACGTTGTGCGCTTCGTAGGCGAGAAGGTGGCCGCCGTCGCCGCCGAAACGGAGGAAGCTGCGGAAGAAGCCCTGTTGCTCATCGATGTGCAGTATGAGGAGCTACCCGCCGTCTTCGACGCGCATGAGGCAATGACCGCCGCCGCACCCTTGCTTCACGCGGAGATGTCCACCTACGAGGGACTGCCTCAGCCGGAGTCGGACATCAACAACGTGTTCGCGCATATCACCTGGGGCAGGGGAGACGTGGACGAGGGCTTCGCCACCGCAGACCTGATCTTCGAGCACACCTTCAACGCCCAGCTGATGCACCAGGCCTACATCGAGCCTCATGCCTGCGTGGTCAGCGCCGAAGCCTCCGGGCAGGTCCAGGCCTGGGTCAACAACAAGGACCCTTACGCTCTTCGGGAACAGCTTGCCGCGGTCTGGGGAATCGACGAAGAGCGTA
The DNA here is from genome assembly GCA_963667415.1 of Dehalococcoidia bacterium. GTDB lineage: Bacteria > Chloroflexota > Dehalococcoidia > Lucifugimonadales > UBA3495 > VXOI01. The sequence continues at coordinate 4,255,364 of OY763410.1, forward strand.
TCGTGCTGCACCCCTGCAGCATCGGAGGCGACTTTGGCGGCAAGGGCTCATTCATGGACGTACCGCTGTGCTACTACCTGTCGCTGCATTCGGGGCGGCCGGTCAAGATGGTGATGGACTACATCCAGGAACTGATGGCGGCCAACCCGCGCCATCCAGCAACGATGACCATCAGGAGCGGCGTGAAGAGCGACGGCACCCTTGTGGCGCGACAGGCTCGCGTGGTGTTCGACAGCGGGGCCTATGGTGCCTTCAAGCCCACGGTCTACCTGCGCGGCGCCGACCACCTCTGCGGCGTCTATCGCATCCCCCACGCCCGCATCGACAGCTACATGGTCTACACCAACAACGTCCCCAAGGGCCACATGCGCAGTCCGGCCAAGCCTCAGGTGGTTTTCGCCGTCGAAGCCCATACCGACCTCATCGCCCGCGAAATGGGCATCGATCCCTACGAATTCCGGCAGATGAACCTGCTTCGTGAGGGCGACTCCTCTCCCGTCGGCCACGTTTGGCAGGACATTCGCGCAGGGGAGACACTACAGCGCGCCGCCGACGCCGTGGGTTGGGAGACCCCGAGAGCCGACAGGCCCGGGACGCTGACCGGCCGCGGGCTGGCCATCACCGATCTGTCCCAGGGTGTTGGTCGTTTCGCCGCCAAAATCAGCATGGATTCGTCCGGTCGCCCCACGCTGCACATGGCCTTCTGGGACACGGGCACGGGCTCCCACACCGTGCTGAGGCAGATGGTGGCCCAAGAGTTGTCGGTGCCCGTGGAAGAGGTGGCCATCGAACTGCTGGACACGTCGGAGATGCCCTTCAGTTCCGGCTCGGGCGGAACACGTGTGACCTACACCGCCGGTCAGGCCGTGGTGGGCGCCGCCCGGGAGTTGCGACGCAAGCTGATACGGGAGGCCGCGCCGTTGCTCGACTCCCCCGAACAAGACGTCTCGCTTCAGAGCGGCCGGGTGGTCGTTGGGCCGTCCCCGCTGCGTCCGGCCTACTACCGCACGATCAACATAGGTGAGGTGGTTGCCCACGTCGGCGACGGCACCCTCGTCGCCGAGTACGAGTTTGCCTCCGAACCGCCGGACATCACGTCCTTCTGCGCCCAGGCCGCCGAGGTCGAGGTTGACCCGGAGACCGGACAGGTCACGGTAAAGCGGCTGGTTTCCGCCCACGACATCGGCGCAATCCTGAACCCACTGATGCACCAGGGACAGGTGGAGGGCGGCGTCATCCAGGGCCTCGGCTACGCACTGATGGAGGAACTGCTGACCGAAGACGGCCATATCTCCACCCTCAGCTTCGGAGAGTACAAGATACCCACCAGCGCCGACACACCGGAACTGGTGACCGTGCTTGTCGAAGGCAACAACGGTCCGGCTCCCTACCGCAGCAAGGGAATCGGCGAGAGCGCCAACATCCCCGTCGCCGCAGCCATTGCCAACGCGGTCGCAGACGCCATCGGTGCCCCCGTCCCCAGCCTGCCCCTCACTGCAGAGAAGGTGCTGCGGGCCATTCAAGCTCGAGGGGCGGACGGCCCGTAGTTATGAGAATACCGTTTTCCTTTATGGACACGGACCGGTGTGGACATGGACCGGGACGTCAATAGTTCTCAATCTGATCGAGGCCGCCATGATTGATTTGCTGATTACCAACGGGATGGTCGTTGACGGCACCGGCAGCCCCGGCTTCTTTGCTGCCGTCGCAGTCGAGGTCGACCGCGTTTCCGTCCATCGCGGCGACGTGTCCGGTCTGGAGGCGGCCCGCACCATCGACGCCGCCGGCTATGTCGTGTGCCCCGGCTTCGTCGACCTGCATTCCCATGCCGGGCTGACCATCCTCGGCGAGCCGCACCACGACCCCAAGGTGCGGCAGGGCGTGACCACCGAGCTGGTTGGCATTGACGGCATATCCCATGCACCGTTCAAGACCCGCGAGGAACTGGAGCGGTACATCTGGCTCGACTCGGGGCTGAACGGCTACCCACCCCTGCCCGCCGACTGGCTGACCGTGGCCCAGCTGCTGGACAAATACGACAATTCCGTGGCCATCAACATGGCGTACATCCTCGGCAACTCGCCTGTTCGTATATGGAGCGTCGGCTGGAACGACCGTCCGGCCACCCCCGACGAGCTGGAGGATATGAAAGCCGTTACCCGCGAAGCGATGGAGGAAGGCGCGTGGGGCCTTTCGACAGGTCTCGACTACCCTCCCGGGTCCTACGCTTCCACTGAGGAACTGGGAGCCCTTGCCGGAGTCGCGGCACGTCTGGGTGGCCACTACCATACCCACACCCGCGCCAGCCTGCGTTCCCAGGGACTCATGGCCCCGTGGGAAGAGGCGCTGGAAATCGGGCGGCTGGGCGACTGTCCGGTCCATCTCACCCATTACCGGCAGGGCGCTTCAGGCGTCGGCAGCCACCTCGACTACCTGGGCCTCGTGGAGCGGGGACGCGACGAGGGAATGGACGTCACCTTCGACTGCTACACCTATCCCTACTCCGGCACCACGGTGACCATCGGCCTGCCCCACTGGGCCAAGGACGGCGGCCCGGAGCGGCTGATGGACGCTCTGCGAGACCAGGACGACCGACAGCGCATGAAGCGGGAGCTGTCCCGTGACCGCCTCGAAAACAACTGGCTGACAAACTTCACCCAGCCGCAGAACCAGCAGTACGATGGCCGGCTCATCACCGACATCGCCGAAATGCGCGACCAGGAACCTGAAGACGCCCTCTTCGACCTGCTGCTGGAGGAGAACCTCGGCATCTCCACCGTCGGGTTGGGCACCAACGCCCAAACCCTGTATGCCTTCGTGGCGCACCCTGCCGGAATGATTGCCAGCGACGCCATCCTGTTCGGCGAGTACCCCAATCCCCGGACATACGGCTGCTTCCCCATTGTACTGGCCGAGTTCGTGCGGGCCGAGCAGCACCTGAAGCTCCCGGAGGCCATCCGCAAGATGACCTCCTTCCCAGCCCAGCGCCTCGGCCTTCCCGACCGGGGTATCCTACGCGACGGATTCCGGGCAGACATCGTGGTCTTCAACCCCAACACCGTGAAGGCCCTGGCCACCAAGGAAGACCCGAAACAGTACCCCGTGGGCATCGACTATGTCATCGTCAACGGCAAGGTCGTCATCGACAACGGCGAGAACACCGGAGCACTGCCGGGCCGTGCCCTCAGGCGTGGCCGGGCCAGCACCTAGGCGCTTGGAATATTAATGCTGAACGAGAAAATGAAACCATCTTTATTGGCAGTCCTGGCAATTGTCGCGGCTTCCTTGTTAGTAGTAATGGCCTGCGGTGGTGAGGCCGAGTCCCCTGTCGGCGGGCCGCAGTTGTCGCCAATCGCCCAGGAAGGCGAGGCAGTCTACAGCAGGACCTGCGTTCTCTGCCACGGCGCGGGCGCAATGGGGAGCGATACGGGTCCGCCGCTCATCCACCGTCTCTATAATCCCGGCCACCATCCTGACATATCCTTTCGAAACGCAGTGAGGGACGGCGTAATCGCTCATCACTGGGAGTTCGGCCACATGCCCGCCCAGCCCAACGTTTCCGACGAGGATGTCGAAAAGATTATCTGCTACATCCGGGAATTGCAGATAGCAGGCGGCATCTATGAGGGCGATGCTCCCTGTTGACTGCCACTAGGGATCGAATATCTCGCTCAGGGGCAGGCTGAACCCGGGCAGCACGTCGCCTCCCTCCAGCACGTCGTCGCCGGTTAGCGTGATCGCGGAGACTCCGGCGCGATGCACCATGACCGCCCGTTCGGCCGGGTAGACTTCCACCACCATCAGCACACCGTGGCTCAGCCACATCAGGGTCTTGTCGTTTACTTCCTGGTCCCTGTCGCTGGGCGAGATGATCTCCACAACCAGCTCTGGCATTACCTCAAGGTAGCCGTCGGACTGGTCGTCGAGAGGCATTCTTTCTGCCGAGATGTAAGCAATGTCTGGTTCCCTGACTGTGTCAGGATTTCTTTGGACCAGAACGCCGGCATCACTTCCTATCACTGTGCCCATGCGCCGCGGTCTGACATAGGCTACTAATGCGCCCCCGAAGGCCATCGCAATCCGCCCGTGTATCTTTCCTACTGACACGGTTCGACACAATACTCCACGAATAAGTTCACCCTTGACGCCCTCTCTGCCAAGGCTCAGCAGGTCTTCAGCCGTCAGCAATTTTGCGTTGGCGGTATTCGCAGTAGCCATCGTCTCCCCCGGCAATAGTTCGGTCTTGGGTTCAGACAGCTCCCCACGGATAAGTTCGCCCTTGACGCCCTGTCCGTGGAGTCGCAACAGGTCTTCGGCTGTCAGAGAACCTGTTCTGGATGTTGCCATCAACTCACCCGTAGAAGTTGGGCTTCTCTTTCATTCTACTATATCGGAGCCGCTTCCCTATCGGCCCAGCTTTGACAGCAGGCCCTCCAGCGCGGCGCAGTCGCGGCAACCGTCGCGGGGCTCGGGGACGTCGGACAGCGTGTGAATGCGGGCGGCCTGGCGCAGCAGCGGCGGAATCAGCCGGTCGGTGTCCAGTTCCACCTCAACAACGCGAGGGCGGAAGCCGAGAGCGAAGCCTTCGCCGTCAACTGAGCCGGGAATATCGACCGTCTCGGGGTCGGTGGCGGGTTCCATGTAGACCAGCGCAAGGCGGGAGGCCGATGGGAATTCCAGCCGCTGGGCAATCCAGGCGTATGCGTTGAGCTGGGCCCGGTACACCCGGTGCTGGCTGCGGTTCTCCGGGTTGTAGCGGGAGGTCTTGTAGTCGATGATGGCACAGCTCCCTTCGGCCAGCCGGAAGACGGCGTCCGCCTCGCCCCGCAGGGTGACGCCCGTCTCTTCGTCGGTGGCCTGGAACTTCGACCAGTGGGGCGGCTCCAGGTGCTGGGGAGCCTCGGCAATCCCCGACATCCACGGCGGCAGGTTGCCCTCTCGCTCCAGGTGGCCGACAACAACCCGCTTGGTGTAGCGGTCGATGCTGCTGAAGATGCCAGGGAACCCCTGCCACGGCAGGGGGCGGACCTTCATGCGGACCCAGGCGCAGCGGCGGCAAAATGCGAACCCGGCATAGCTGCCCAACTCGGTTGCCGAGATGGTCAGGCCCGACGGCTGTTCTTCGCCGTCCAGCGCCTTTGGGCCGGTCGCAGATGTGCCCAGCGGCTAGTCTCCGTCGCCGTCGCCGGTGGCTCCGACAGCGGGTGCACCCTGGCCGGACGGAGCCACTGCAGGGGCTGACGCAGCTTCCCGGGCGACGTTGCCCCGGGCTTCGGCCGGCAGCGCTTCCTCCCAGTCGGGCAACTGGAGCTGCTTGGTGCTTGGCAGGAACAGGATCGCCGCCACTGCCAGGGTGCTGAGCCCGAAGGACAGCCACAGGGAGGAAAAGTAGGATCCGGTAGCGTCTCGGAGGAACCCGGCTGCCACCGGGCCAAGGGCCATTCCCAAGCCAGCGCCCATCATCTGCCATCCGTAGGCCGTACCGGTGGGAGCGTCGGCGTAATACTGCCGGTTGATGATGGGGAAGGCCGTCATCTCTCCGCCCATTCCGATGCCGAACAGCACGGCGAACAGGAAGTACAGGGCGACGCTGTCGCCGGCGAAGAAGAGGATGAGTATGGGGAGTGTCTGCAAGCCGAAGCAGACCATCATCACCCATTTGCTGCCAATCATGTCAGCGACGATGGGTGTGGCGAAGCGAGTCAGGGTGCTGACGACGGTGAGAGACAGGTAGATCATGGCGGCCACGCCGCTGGAAATGCCGTCGTCGATGGCAATGGCGACCAGTAGGATCAGGATGATATTGTGGCCGGCGCAGCCCAGGCCGTGGATTGTGGCGAGGTTCCAGAATGCACTGGTCTTCTGCACCTCTTTCAGGAACACATTGGTGCGCATCTTGGCGATGGCATTGTTCTGCAGACTGCGCACGGGTTCGTCGGCCGGCGCTCCCCACTGCGTGATACCGCGGTCCGCCGGTTCGTTGTAGAACCACTTGGTGAGAGTCAGCAGGATGATACCGCCGGCGATTCCCGGGACCCAGAAGGTCGTCTGAAGCCCATACCTATCAAAAAGGAGGTAGACCATCAGGATGGCCAGTCCGGTGCCGAGGCCCTGCAGCCCCTGAAGGATGCCCATGACGAGGCCAAGGTTCTTGCGGAACCAGAGAGTGACTCCCGAGACCAGGGTGACCTGGAAGGAGGCCATGCCGGCCGCCAGCACCAGCCCAAAGTAGAGGTAGAACTCCCACAGCTGGGTCATGATGCCGGTCATTATCATGCCGAACATGAACAGGGCGCCGCCAACCCACATTACACTGCGTACGCCGTAGCGGTCACTGAGCCAGCCACATACCGGACTAAGTGCTGCCGACATCAGCCACTGGATGGTGAAGCCGAGGGTGATGAACCCGATGCTCCAACCGAAGAGGGTCTCGAACTCCGGGACGAGGATAGCGACGGCGAAGCGCAGACTGGAACTGGTCATCCACATAATCGTGGCAACGGCGACGATTACGAAGGCGTAATGTATGCGCCTGTTTCCAATTACCAGCCCCTCGGGGCGAAGTCCGAATCCGAGCATGAAGAGCCGCCGCTGGGGTGATTCGCCAGAAGATGGCTAATTCTACTCCCGGCACTCGCCTGTTTCAATGATGTTAAATCGGCGCCAGTCGATTCCTGAGCCGTACTCAAGAGGCGAAGGCAGCACATGGTAGCGCTGCCCTTGCTTGATCCCGGGGCGGGCCCGGCCGACGTAAATTTAAAATCCCGCTCATTTCCGCTCATTTCCGTTCATTGGCATCGTTTCTTGCCTGCCGTCCCAGGCAGAAATCGGTCCGTCTGGCTCTTCCAACCCCCATATCGCCACGGAGAAACGCCGGTGTCACTGTCGTTTGTAGAGTCCGCACCATGCAGGAACGACCCGGGTATGGTGTGCCCTGATGAAAATGCTACTCTTGCGTCACCGTCGATGGCAAGGCACAAATGTCACTAAATCAGTGAAGCACGGTGTCGGGCTTGTCAGTGCGAAGAAGAGGCTCGCTTGGGGGGTGAAACCGGCAGCGGGGCAGGTAGTGAATCCGCTGTCGAGGGGTGTTTACGGGGCGGGAATAATGCTATAATTGACCTTTACAAGATAGGCCGAGGTGGTGGAATTGGTAGACACGCTGTCTTGAGGGGGCAGTGGGCGTGCGCCTGTGTGGGTTCAAATCCCGCCCTCGGCACCACCAAAAGGCCGTTCTTCTCTCCTCAGGGCGACGTAGCCAAGTGGTTAAGGCGGAGGTCTGCAAAACCTCTATGCGGCGGTTCGAATCCGCCCGTCGCCTCCAAACCATCCCCTCATCAAGATCCCTCTTCTATTTCTCTCCTGATTTCAACCGCCGCATATCATGCTGGCTTGCACCAGCCAAGCACGTAGTCCCGCTGGTCCCGTTGCCCCGGCGACCTTGGCTGCCGGACGATCTTCTCGATGCCCTGCCACTGCGAGGCAATCTCGTCCAGCGCCTCACGTCCTGTGCGCCCGTGGCGGACCAGCCAGCAGCCGACGACGGTGCCCGTTCGGCCCACTCCACCCCAGCAGTGAACGTAGACCGTCTTGCCCTCCGCCAACTTCGCGTCGATGGCGTCGAGTATGGCCGACATCTGCTCAGGGGTGCGCGGCACGGTCGCGTCCTGAATCGGATGCCTGGCCCACTCCACGGTCCGGCCGCGAGTGCTCGCAATCTCCTCAGCCATATCGACGTAGGGACGGAGTCGGCCGAGGTTGCTGTGTTCGCCCTCTTCGGTCAGGTCGATGAAGCAGTTGACCCCTGCATCCACGAGTCCGCTCAGCTTCCCAGTGGCCTTGGAATGATCGAGGTCGCCCGGGTATTCCCCTGCCGCCAGACTGCCGGGCACCACCCAGTAGCTGTTGGGAAAGGGGCGTTCCAGTGTGCTATCCGAGGACATACTTCCGTTCCTCCCGTCGCTTGGCGAGGGACTGCGCCAGGGCGGACCGCCGCCGGTTCCTGCTAGTCGTCCAGGTGAATCGTGGCGACGACCCTGGGGACATCACCCACGACGCGGGTGGTGTGCCCTCGCCCAGTGAGGTCCTCGGCGAGATTGACGTCTCCCGGCCCCAGGCGATGGACCGTGCCGTCGCCCAGTCCTATCTCAGCCTCGCCAGACAGGGTGATCAGGTACTGCCTGCGGGGGGCGACGTGCCAGTCGCTGAAGAACCCCGGGGGCAGGGCACGGAACACGACACCCTTGGCGTTGTGCAACTCGGTCCAGGCGGGATGGGATGACGGGTCGATGACCTCGATATGGGACTCGCCGTCGTCGCCGGAATAAAGCCTTATCGATGCCATTATTCCTCCTCTTTCGCGTGGGATTGTCGTTGGGATTCTAACCCAAAACAGCACAGTCCGCGCGATGCTTGACCGACATGCTCGCTGGCGCAGGGTTGGCGCTGTGAATCCCCGGTGCTGCGGACTATACTGGCGGCGGCCCTCTTCCCGCGCTTCAGCGCGAGCGTCGGGTCGCAGTTCGGGGTTGAAAGAGGACGAGCGGCATCGCTTCCCAGACGGCACAGTCAGGCGAGAGGCAGGTGAACAAGGCCTGGTTCTTCGCCGTGCTTTCCTTGGCCATCGTCGGGGCCCAGAACTCGGTTTTCATGCTGCCGCCTCTCCTGAAGGAGATAGGTTCGGACCTGGACGTGTCGGTGGCGGTGGCCGGCCAGCTGGCTACGGCCACCTTCGGCGCATGGGCGGTCTCCCTGATTACCGCCGGGCCGCTTTCCGATTCCTTCGGGCGACGCCCGGTGATCCTGGGCGGACTGCTGGTGCTGGTCGGCTCGGTCTTCGCATCGGCCTTCGCGCCCAACATCGAGGTGTTCCTGGCCCTTCGCGTACTGAACGGCCTGGCTGCCGGAATGCTGCCGCCGACCTCGGTGGGAGTGCTGTCGGACGTGATATCCCAAGGCCGGAGGGCGCAGGCGGTCAGCGCCATGCTTTCCATGGGAATCCTGACCTCGGCCGTCAGCGTGCCGCTGGCGCTTGGGCTAGCGGAAGTGGGAGGCTGGCGGTTCGCCTTCATCGTGGCCGGACTGGTGCTGACCGCAGGGTTCCTTTCCAACCTGGTCTGGTTTCCGAGGGACAGCAGGGAGCGGGTCCGCAACTGGTCCTTCTTCTCCAGGTACTCGGCGCTGGTCCGCCTGCCCTTCTTCCAGACGGCAGTGGCAATCGGGTTGTCGCAGCGCATCGCCTTCTGGACGATGGTCAGCTACTTTCCGACCTACCTGAGGGATACGTATGACCTGGGCGTGGCATTCGCGGCCCTGCCGTTGGGGGTCGTGGCGCTGGGACAGGCCGCCGGCAGCTTCCTGGGGGGCCCGGTGGCGACCGGGGACCGTCGTGCGCTGCTGCTCGGCGCGACATCGGTCGTCGGCGGCGTTGGCGCGTTGGTGTGCTTCACGGTGGCGCTGCCGATGTGGGTGGCCGTGGCCGTGGCAACCGTCGGGGGTTGCCTGCTGGCAGTAACGATGCCGGCCCTGGTCGCCGCCAGCACGGAGTATTCCGGCGAGTCGAAGTCCTCGGGCGCGAGCATCATGGGCCTGAGCAACCAGAGCGGCGGAGTGGTGGGCGCGGCCATGGCCGGGGCCATCCTGGCGGGCAGCGGGTACGCCGGCATCGGCTACATGTGCATTGGTGTAACAGCCGCCAGCGCCGTGATTGCAGTCATATTCGGACGCAACATGCGCCGAGGCACCGGCTGAGCGAGCGGCCCGGGACTGTCCAATGTCTACGCGGGACCGAGTGTCGACGCGGGATCGCTTGCCCTGGGACTGGGGACGGCGGGTCGGGGGCTCGCGCTATGCCGGCGGGTTGGCCTTGAACCAATCCGTAATCTCGGAGCCGGTGGCGGCCCACACCCCCTGTCGGCGCATCATGTGCTCCAGGGCCCGGTCCAGGTAGCGGACACGGAACGGCTGGCCGATGAGCCACGGGTGCAGGTTGAACGCCATGAGCAGGCCCGACTCCCGGGAGCCCTCGTACAGCCCGTCGAAGCTCTCTTGCAGCATGCGGCCGTAGCGGTCGACGGGGACTTTGCGGTCCCAGAGCGCGTTGATGTCGTCCAGCTCCAGCATCAGGGGCAGGGCGCACATCTCTCCCTCGGGCGTCGTCAGGCGGTAGGGCTGCTCGTCGTTGACCCAGTCGCAGACGTAGCTGACGCCAGCGGCAGCCAGGATGCCCGGGGTACGCTCCGATTCGCCCTGTTCCGGTCCCAGCCAGCCCCGGGGCGCGGCACCGGTGGCGAGGTGGAGGGCCTCGACGCTGGAGTGGACGTACTCCTCCTCGGCCTCCTCCGTCATCCGCCCCGTGATGATCCGGCTTGCCGAGATTCCGTGGCCGATGATCTCGGCTCCTCGCTGCTGGCAGTGCTTGACGAGGTACGGGTTGGCCTCCGCCGTCATGGCATCAATGGCCACGGTGGCCGGGATGCCGTGCTTCTCCAGCACGTCGAGCACGCGGAAGATGCCGACGCGGTGGCCGTACTCGCGGTGGGACACCCGTGCATAGTCGGGGAAGGCGCGGTCGCCGAGGCCCCCGGCCAGGGCGACGGTGAAAGCCTCAGGCGGGGCTTCCCACTCCATCTTTTCCAGCGTGACAACCACGCACAGCGCGATTCGGGCGCCGTTGGGCCAGCTAAGGGACCCGCGCCTGTGGATCGGCGACCATTCGTAGTGCTCGTGGTCCATTCCCGGACGGCGTTCGGCCGGCATACGCTCCCTCTCTGCGAACTCGCGGATGTGCGTTGGCTGGGTTCGCGCTTCTATTGCGGTCGGTATTGCCCCGCGTGGGCGACGGCCTCGTCGTAGTGGTTGGCGATGTAGTGCTCGGCAATTTCGTCGGCGGTGGTCTGCCAAACGCCGTCGTGGGACATGATGTACCCAAGAATCTCGTCGAGGTACTTGGCCCGGTGCGCCTGACCGATCAGGTATGGGTGCAGCGCAATGCACATCACCCGGCCGCTCTCCGCGCCCTCTTCGTAGAGTTGGTCGAACTGCGCCTTGCAGATGTTGGCGAAGTACTCCCCCTCGAAATTGCTGCGGAACACCGGCACGTCGTTCAGCTCGATGCTGTAGGGCACCGACACCAGCTTGCCCGACTTGACCCGGATGGGGACCGGCTGGTCGTCGTGGACCCAGTCGGTGTGGTAGATGAGCCCAGCCTCGGCCATCAGGTCCGGCGTGCGGTCGGTGCCAGACACGGCGGGCCCCAGCATGCCCTTCAGCGGCTTGCCGGTGTGGCGGCGCAGGGTCTCGATGTTGTCGCGGTAGAACTCCCGCTCCTCTTCCTCTGTCAGCGCGTTCAGGTAGCGGGTGTTGTAGATGCCGTGGCTCATGAAGTCGTAGTTGCGCTCGATCATGGCCTCGGCGATTTCCGGGTAGTGTTCCAGCACCGCCAGGTTCAGCGACACGCAGCATCGAATGTTGTGCTTGTCCAGCACATCGGTCATGCGCCAGAAGCCGACGCGGTTGCCGTAGTCGCGGTAGGAGTACTGCTGCACGTCGGGAATCGGCACCCTCGGCCACGCGGTGCGCACGCCGTCGAAGTCCGGCAGGTACTCGTAGTGCTCGATGTTCGGGGCGATCCACAGGGCAACCCGCGCACCGTTGGGCCACCTGATCGGGGGCCGCTCGATGATTGGGCTATAGTCGACCCTGGTTGCTGCTTCGGCCATGGTCAGACGTCCTATCCGTAGGGTTGAATTCACTGGCCATTCTAACCGCATTCCGCCGAGGTTTATACACGCGGCCATGAATGGGCAGGGCCTTTTAATTGTAGCTAATTCGTTGGCCCTGAGCCTGTCGAAGGGCCGTCCGTTCGTGGTTCGACGGGCTCACCATGAACGGACTTGACGGATTGAGGCTTTCGCCCCTGAATTCCAATCTTCGGGAAGACGGGATAGAACGAGACCCCGTTCCTTGGGTTGGATGACAGTCGGGGGAGACCGGTCTCATAGTCTCATCCGGAGGCCCTCGCGTGACGGTGTAACATTTTGTAACATTGTGTAACGTTTTGTACAAAACCAGCTCATTTCGGTCCTTAATTGAGACAGGCCAAATGGGTGGTTCAGGGTTTCTTTCATCAGAACAATTGTACGATAGTCGACGCTGGGAGGCAAGGGGGAGATTTCAGTATGAGTCAGTACCGAGCGGGGGCAGGTGGATGTCGGCCCTCCGGCAGGTACAATTGCCGAACCTTACGCTGCCGGACGGCTCCCGCTATACTTCCGGCAATTGGAGATGGGCTCTTAAGCGCCTCCCATCCGCTTGTGCCCAACCCGTAGTTTCCCGGGGCGATGGAACTCTTAGCCTACTGGTGAATCCGAAGGTGAGGAGGACTAATCCTTGGTTGTCGAAGCGGACTCCCTTCGCAAGACGGCCCTGCTCCTGGTGCTGGCCGGGCTGGTCTGGAACCTGGCCGAGGCGGTGGTCGCCTTCTGGGCGGGACTGCAGGCCGGCAGCGTTGCCATGCTGGCCTTCGGGCTGGACAGCATAGTCGAGCTGCTGGCCGGCGGTGTCCTGGTGTGGCGGCTGAGGACGGAGCGCGATGAGGAGGACGCCGAAGCCGCCGAACGGAAGGCACAGCGGCTGGTGGGGCTGACCTTCTTCCTGCTGGCGGCCTACGTCTTCCTGCACTCCGGGGCGAACCTGCTGGGATGGCTGCCCGAGCCGCAGCCGAGCCTTGCCGGCATAGTGCTGGTGGTCGCCAGCGCCGTCGTGATGGCCATTCTCTACGTTGCCAAGATGCGCATCGCCACCCGGATGCAGTCCAGGGCGTTGCGGGCAGAGGCGATGGAGAGCCTGTTCTGCGACCTCCAGGACTTCACCATCCTGGTGGGCCTCGCCCTGAACAGCCTGTTCTCGTGGTGGTGGGCCGACCCCGTCGCCGCGCTGGTGCTGGTCCCCTTCTTCATAAAGGAGGGCAGAGAGAACCTCTCGGGCCACTGCCACGGGGATGATCACGAAGAGCACGAGAGGCACGAAGGCGAACAGTCCCGGGTCTGCTTCTGCCGCAGCTGCCTGTTTGGCATTCGTGCCTGCATTGCCGCCTGTTGCCGTGGCTGATGTCTGGAGGGAAACGCTTGATTGCCGTGGTCGCGGGTTGAGTGTAGATGCTCCCTGTGTCCTCCTTCAGATGTCATACCCCTGAAGGCAGATGTCATACCCCTGAAGGACCGTATCGGTCGCCAGCAACATAGTCGGATTGGCGCCACGACCGAGCGTTGCCACCTGTCAGTGCGTTTGCATCCAGAGTGCCTATCAGACGTTAGAGTGCCTAGCGGACGTTGATGAAGTTCCAGCCGGTGTTGAGCCTTTCGCCGCGGAACACCTGGGCGCGGGTGACCTTCACTATCAGGATCACCGGTGGACGGACGAGCCGCAGGGTGTTGAACTGGGCGAAGATGGGCCGAGGGTCGTAGAACGTCCACGACTTGTCCTCGTTGTTGAACCGCCAGACCCGTTCCAGCGTGCCGTTTTCGAGCAGCGGCGCGAAGAGGCGGGTCACGGCCTGGGGGCCGACGAGCGCGGGAGGGCGCGGCGGGCCTGCGGAGACGCCGCCACCGCCGCCGCCGCCGAAGGAGAAGCTGCCGCCGCCACCACCTCCGCCTCCTCCTGTATTGGTGGTGGTCGTGGTTGTGGTCGTCGTGGTCGTGGTTGTTTCTTCTTCTTCAATTACCGGGGGCGGCGGTACATAGCCCGCCGTGCCGGTGCCGGACTGCGACCATTCACTGGTCCCGTTGCTGTTGGTTGCGCGAACCTGAACCTCGTAGGTCGTGTCCTTGACCAGATTTTCGATGGTGTGAGCGCGGTTGGTTCCGGTCGGGTTATCTGCAATCCAAGGGTCGGTGCCAGATGCACGGTACTGCAGGTCGTAGCGGGTTATAGGGGTGCCGGAGGGTGTTCCGGGAGTGGACCAAGTTACGCGGAGGCTGGTGTCGGACGCAGACGAAACGCCGGGCGCGCCGGGTGCGCAGGGCGGCTCGCCGGAGGAGGTGCATTCGTCGGTCACGGTTACGGTTACGGTGATGGTGGCGGTCTCGGAGTCGGGAGCTGTGGCCGTTATTTGCACCACCGCTTCGTGGTTTGCCAGGGCCTCGTAGTCCAGAGGAATGGCGCTGGTCTTGAGCTGGCCGCTGTTGTCGATGGTGAAGTATTGGGCGTCGATACCTCCCACGGTGTAGGTGAGACTGACGTTGTCGGGGTGGCGGGCCGTGAACCGCGAGACGGCCGGCTCTCCTTCGGCGGTGTTCTCCTGGATGCTGCGGGTGTCGGTATCGGAAGGGAAGTAGGGGCGCAGCACGACGGGCTCGGCGAACTCGTGGGTATGGGTCTTGCCGGGGCCTTCCCGGTCGCGGTAGATGGCGATCACCCGCAGTTCCTTGCCGTTGTCATCCCTGGAGGGGGTGTAGGAACGGGAAGTGGCCCCGGGGATAGGTGACCAGTCCCCGCCTGGATCGCGACGCTCCCACTTCCATTCGATGGAGCCGACACCGCCGTCGGGGTCCTCCACGGTGGGAGTGAGCTGCTGTCCCACGCGTGGTGCGCTGACTGGGACCACCACCATGCCGGGTTCTTCGACGTTGGCGACGCGGACGGTGACGCTGAGGCGGGCGACGCTTGTGCCGGGGCTCTGCTCGCGGGCCTCGATGGTGATGCGGTACTGGCTCCTGGTTTCGAAGTCGGGCACGGCGTTGAAGGTCAGGGCGCCGCCGGAGAGGGTGAAGGCGTCGTCGTCGGTGCCGGAGAGGACCCAATTGATGCCGGTGCCGTCGGGGTCGGTGGCGGTGTAGGTGGCCAACGTGGTGCCGATACTGGTGCCTTCAGCGAACTCGAGGTTGTTTGGCCCGCTAATCACCGGCGTTTCGTCGACGTCCTCGACCGTGATGGTGACCGCTTGGGTTGCACTCTGGTTTCCGGGGTCGGTGGCGGTGACCGTGATGGTGTGCTCGTCGTCCTGCTCGTGGTCGAGCGCAACCTTAGTTCGCAGTTGTCCGGTGGACTGGTTGATTTCGAAGAAATCGGATGCGGGGATGCTGTAGGTGAGCCTGTCGCTGGAGTTGGCATCAGTGGCCGTTACCGGGGACCCCAGATTGCGAGGTGCGGACAGGTTTTCGCGGATGCTGCGGGTGTAGTCGCCCGTTGAGTCGAAAACGGGACGCACGTTGTCGGGGTTCACCGCCAGCGCACGGTTGGCGCTGACGGCGACGGCGGTATTGCCGTCGTCGAAGCCGTCGTTGTATGAGGCGACGGCGCGCAGGTAGAAGACCACGTCGTCGCCATCGGGGGTGTAGGTGGCAGAGTCGGCGCTGGTGATTGCGGTGCCGGCGCTGCCTCGGCTGGAGGTGCGGTACCACTGCCAGGTGGTGCCGGTGGGGCTGTCGTCGTCCTGCAGCGTGGCCGTGATGCTTGTGCCTTCCTGGGGCTGCACCGTGGAGAGGGTGACGGCGCCGGGCTCCTCGACGTTCTGGATGTTGACGGTTACTGGCAGGTTCACGGTGTGGGTACCGGCAACAGCTCTTATGTTGAAGGCGTAGGTGGTTTGCTCTTCGTAGTCCGGCGATGCCTTGAAGGTTACGGCGCCGTTGCTGGCGAGGTTGAAGTCGTCGCTGTGGGTTCCGGTTAGCGTCAGCGTGACCGTGGCGCCCTCGGGGTCGGTGGCGGTGTAGCGGCCGACCTGACGGCTGGTGGCGGAGTTTTCGGGGAAGTCGTAGAGGGTGCCAGACTCAGTAATAGTGGTGGGTTCGTCGACGTTCTGGACGAGGATGTCGACGGGGAGCTCGCCGCGCTTGCTGGTGGCGTCGGTGGCGTAGACGATGACCTCGTAGTGGTTGTTGCCGCCGGAGTCGGCAGGGCGCTCGTGGTCGGGGGCGTTGGCAAACGCCAGCGCGCCGTTGGTGAAGGTGAAGTCGTTGCGGTCAGAACCGCCCAAGGTCCAGGTGATGCTGGCGCCCTCGGGGTCGGTGGCGGTGTAGGTGTGGATGGGGGTGGAAGCGGGGGTATTCTCCTGCCAGTTGGGGAAGGTGGTGGTGCCGGTAACGACGGGAGGTTCGTCGACGGGGGTTACGGTTACGGTTACGTCGAACACCGCTTCCATTGTTCCCTGGGAGGAGGCAGTTCCGTCGCCGAGATTGCCGTCGTCGGTGGCGACCACCTGGATGTCGTAGACGTTGTTGCTGCCGGAGTCGGTGGGGGACTCGTGGTCAGGCTCGCGGTCGAAGTACAGGTTGCCGGAGGTGTCGATGCGGAAGGCATCGGCGTCGCTTCCGCTTCGGGAACGCAGGGACCAGGTGGCTGGACTCCGCTCGGGGTCGGTGGCGGCGTAGCGGTCGAGCACCCTGGTGGTGGAGGTGTTTTCGGGGAAGGACAGGGCGGCGTCGCCGGTGACGGTGGGAGGCTCGTTAACGTCCTGGACGGTTATGGTTACGTCCAGGGTGCCGGTCTTGCTGCCGTCGTTGGCGCGGACCTGGACGTTGTATTCGTTGTTGCGGCCGGAGTCCGCGGGGCGCTCGAAGTCGGGAACATTCACGAACTGCAATTGGCCGTTGGTGCTGATGGTGAAGTCGCCGCTGTCTGCGCCGCCAAGGGTCCAGGTGAAGGTGGTGGTCGCGCCTTCGGGGTCGACTGCACTGAACATTCCCGCGGGGAAAGGGGCGTTCTCTATATAGGGGACCATCGGAGAGTCTTGAGTTATCTCCGGTGGCTCGTCGACATCGGTGAGGGTTACGGCTACCGGGAGTTCGGCCTTCTCCGCGGGCGTACCATCGTCGGTGGCGACGATGGTGATAGTGCGGGTTGCTCCGGCCTCGAAGTCCGGTGAGATGGCGAATCGCAGGTTGCCACTTCTGTCGATGGAGAATTCGTCGGCGTTGGTGCCCTCCACCGTCCAGGTGATCGAGTCGTTCCGATCGGGGTCTGTGGCGGTGTAGCGGTGGATTCTCGTCGAGGTGGATGTGTTCTCAGCGAAGGTAAAGGCGTCATCGCCGGTGGTGCGGGTGATTACCGGCGGCTCGTTGACGTCGGTGACCAGGACCTTGACATCGATCTTGTCTTCCAGGCCGCCGGTGTCGGTGCCTGTCACGTCCATCGAATAATCCTGGTCCGAACCCTCATAGTCCAGGGAGTCGTCTGCGGCCACGGTGATCTGGCCGTTGCTGTCGATTTCGAACAGGCCGCTGGGGTCGTCCAGCGTGTAGGTGAGGATATCGCCGGTGTTCAGGTCGGCGGCTGTGATTGGGGCGCCGACGTTGGCTCCCTGCATGGAGTTTTCGGGGACTTCGCGGGTGGTTGTCAGGCCGTCTTCGAAGAAGGGGGCGCGGTTGCTGTCGGTTACGGTGACCAGCACCGATGGCCAGGCAACCGTGTCAACGCCAAAGGTGGTGCGGTGGTGGATGAAGGCGATGTCATCGAACTCGTCGCCGTCGGCCACGCCGGTTACCGTGACAGTCTGGAGGGCGGTCCACTCGAATTTGTTCGGGTCGGAGGCTTCCCCAGTCATGGTGAAAGTTATCGAGCTGGGTGAGACGGTCACTGAGTCGGGGTCGCTGCTGGAGAGGTCTACGGTTACGTCCCCTGGAGGTGCGGCATTCATCCGGATGGTGTAGGTGGCTGTGGCGCCCTCGCTGGCGATGGTGACCTCTCGAATTTCGGGTGTGAAGGTCAGCAAGGGCAGGCCAGTATCCTGGATGGCGGCGTGAACCCGGCCCAGAACGTAGTCCCTTCCATTTATCGTCATCTCGTGGGCGACATCCTCCCGCTCGACGGCGGCATCGGAGTCAGACACTGCCGTCAGGGTGACGGTCTGGGCTGAATCCCAAGCGACTTTGTTGGGGTCCGAATCTTCGCCCGTCTTGGTGAACGTTATCGAGCTGGGCGAGACGGTCAGGGCGCCGGTGTCGGAGCTGCTGAGGTTGATGGTGGTGTCGTTGTCGGGCTCCGCGGTCAAGGCGACGGTGTAGGTGGCGGTGGCGCCCTCGTAGAACCGGTTGTCTAAATCACTGCCAAAACGTCCGTCGTAAAAGTGTCCCACGGACGGGTCGCTGGGGAAGTCAGCCCTGGTATCCGTGCTCTCAAAGACAAGTCCCGGCGCGTCGTCGTCGGTGACCTCGACGGGAATGATTGCAGTCATGTACTCGTTGTCGTCGATGGTGACGAGGTGGCGAACCTCGGTGGCCGCGTTGTCGGCGTCGTCGTCCGCGACGGGGGTGACGGTCACCGTTTCGGAGAAGTCGGTGCTGGTGAAGGTAATCTCAGTGGGGGAGACCGTGGCGACGCTGGGATTGTCCACGGCCAAATTCACTGTCAAGTCTGCGGAGGGAGCGGAAGGCAGACTCACCGTGTAGGTTGCCATGTCGCCCTCGGTCACCTTGATTTCCGTTTCAGAAATTGTCAGCTCGGGCAAATCGGTGCGGGCAACGCAGGGAGCGAACTCGGAGGTGGAGTTGGTGTGCCTGTCGGTGGCGGTGGCGGAAATGTGGGTTGCCGTTGTTCCGTTAAAGTCGTGGAAATTGTCGAGCAACGTGCTGGCGGTTCTCGTTGCCACTGCCGTGGATGACCAAGTGGCTGTCGTGGACCCCAGCCATGTTTTCCCTTCGTTGGTTGTGGACGAGTCACACGCATAGAAGTCAAAGACGTACCGGTGGTTGACCGTTCCGTGTAACTCGAGCCGCACCGATGCGACGTCGCCCCTGGTGGCGAAGGTGATGTCGTGTGGGTAGTTCTGCAGGTGGTTGGGGCCGCTGTCGGAGTCGTCGGTGTCGTTGGTTGTGGGGCCGTCGCCGCCCAGGTCGATGCCGTCGCCGTCGTTGTCGTGGATGGAGTTCTCCCAGATTAAGTTGCCGAGGGAGGTGCCGGACGCGGTTACGGTAACGCCGTCGCCGGTGTTGTAGGCGATGGTGTTGACCTCGATGAAGTTGTTGTAGGAGCTGTTGGCGATGTGGACGCCGGAGCCGCCGTTGCCTAGGTCGGTGCCGCCGGAGTTGGCGCCGATGTAGTTTTCGCCGATGAAGGTGTCCCTTGCGCCGGAACCGGTCAGGCTGATGCCGTGGGAGTCGTTGCCGCCAATGACGTTCTCGTAGATGCCGGTGTTGCGTGCCCCGGAGATGTGGATTCCGGAGCCTGTGTTGCCTAGGACTGCCGTGCCAGAGGGGTTGACTCCAATCAGGTTGTATTGGATGTCGGCGTTCCTTGCCCCGCTGCCGGATAGGTTTATGCCGTGGGTGTCGTTGCCCGAGATGACATTGTCGCGGAGCACGGCTTCCTCCGCGCCGTCAACATACACGCCGGCCATGGTATTGCCGAGGTCTGCCGTGCCGGCGGCGTTGAGCCCGATGGTATTGCCGAATATGACCGCTCTCTTTGCGGCGCTGCTCCTGATATGGACCCCATGGGTCGTGTTACCGGAGATGACATTGTCGCGGAGCACCGCATTGGGAGTGCCATTGATGTAGACACCGGCCGCGCCGTTGCCCTCGTCGGTCGCGCCGGTGTCGTCGGTGCCGATGTGGTTGCCGGCGATGACGTGCCCGCCGCCACTTCCCTGCAGCACGATGCCGTTGCCGTCGAAGCTGTTGACGACCAGGCCGCGCACGATGCTGCCCCCGTCAGTGATGGTGAGGCCGTTGGTGTTCGTACCAGCGCTTGCGCCGTCCAACTCGATGAGCAGGGTGCTCGCGCTGGCGCCGGACTGGCTGTAGCCGTCGATGAACACGGGCCTTGTGATGGCAGGCAAGGCCAAGGCTGGGCTGATGGTTTGCACGCCGCCGCCCGAAATGTTGAACCCGATGGTTGCGCCGGTCCCGGCGTTGGTCTGCTGGATGGCGGCGCGCAGGGTGCAGTTGGTGGAGCCGTCGACCGTGCCGTCGTCGCAGACACCGTCGGAGGTGTCGGAGTCAGCGCCGTCGCCGGTGGAGTTGACGGTGTGGGTGTCGGTGAACAGGGTCGAGCTGTACAGTTCCAGAGCATCAGTAGCGGACTCGTCAGCAAGGGACTCGATGGCGGCCAGGGCGTCGGCCCTGCCGTAGCCCAATTCCTTGCTGTAGCCGCTTGAGTCCTGGTCGCCGATGTCGACGGCGGTGTCCCGCAGGGTTTGAGTGACGGCGTCGGCGACCGCCTTTTTCGTCATGGACGGGTCGGCCTTGCGCTGGGCCTCCATGACGAGGGCGGCGATACCGGCCACGTGGGGCGCGGCGGCGGAGGTGCCATAAAAGCGGCTACCGCTGATGCCGACAATCGGAACGCCGAAGCCGCCAGCACCGGAGACGGTAACACCGTCGATGCCCATGACATCGGGCTTGGGTCGGGTCTCCCTGCTCGGGAAGTAGATTTCCGTCTGCCCTCGGTCGCTGTAGTATCTCGCGTCGTCGTGGCCGGGGTCGTTGGCGGCAATGGCGCCGACGGCCAGCACCCCCGAAACGGCAGGATGGCCGATGATGCCGCCCTCCAGGTTTCCGTGCTCAAGGACCTCGCCATGGGCTACAAACAGCTTGAGCTGCCGGGCGCTGCCTGAGAACTTGCGAATGTAGACGTCGGCTATTGAGTAAAAGGGAAATAGGGTGAAAATCCTCTCATAGGGGTCGTCATCGCCATCCTGCTCCCGGGTGCTACTCTCGCACACACCGTTCTGCAGGTTGAACTTGACGGGTTTGAGGCCGGGTGGGCAGACGAAGAGGTCGTAGTCGTTCCCGGAGGACCCGAACTGGTCGTTCCACTGGAGAATAAGGGCTGACCCGAGTTCCACCCTCAGGGCGATGTCTGTCGCGCCGGAGTCGTCGAAGTCGTGGAAGCCGTTGCCGTCGTCTGAGAACTGCCCCGAGTAGTGCCCGCTGGCGTAATTGCCGGCGGCCGAGGCGAATACCGCACCACCGGCGACGGCGGCGGCGGCGGCAAGCGCAACCAAGCCGTCCTCGAAGTAAGGTTCCAAGTAATAGCCGAGGTCGTCCACGATGACGTCGGCACCCTCGCCGTCGAAGGCGTCGTTGGCCAGCCACAGCGCCGCCTCCACGAATCCCAGCGAGGAACCTGCGCCTGAAAAGGCTAGGTCTGCGCCCGGTGCGAGATCGTGAATTATCTCCAGGAGCGCCGTCCCTTCGTCGCCTAATCCGGGAAGGGCCGGGTTGATTTCTATGCTGCTGGGCAGGTCGCGGCTGGACCTGGCTGAAGTCCAAGAGTCCACGCCGTCAGAGATGACGCCGACCTTGACGCCGCTTCCGTTCAGCCCGCTGAAGGCCCGTACCAGGTCGGCGCGGTGGATGCCGTCGCCCTCGGTGTTGACGCGGCCGGTCCTGGTCTGGCCGTAGTCTGGTGCAGTGATCTCGTCCACGGCGTCCAGGGCCGCGATGGCGTCGAGGGCAGTTGTGGGCACCCATGCCTGCACGATGTTCGCGTCTGAGTTGGTGATTTCGATGTCCGCGCCGAGGTCGCGGAGTTGCTGAAGCGTGTCGTCGTGGGTGTTGTCGAGGTGGATGTAGACCTGAACGTTGCCGGAGGAGTCGAAGCGAACGGGGTCGTCCAACGTGTCCGACGAGCCGGTAGTGGCTGTAGCGCTGGCCGCGGCGTCCTTGATGGTCAAGTCGCTGTTCGAAAGCGAGCGGGCGACCGTGTCGCTGTTCGATTGTTGGCTACCCTGTACTGCGGTGTTCTCGCGCTGCTCGATGAATTGCTGCAGGAGTGGGCTGACCGGCGAGTCCTGCTTGTTCGGCGGGTCGTCAGCAAAAACGGGCGCGCCGAGAAATCCTATGCAGACTGCTGCCACCAGTAAAGCGAGTACCCCTGTTTTCATACAAATAGTTACCGCAGATTGCCGGAATGACTGGACTAATTGCTTGGCGCTTTATGATAGCCAATCTGTCACGAGAGGCACCAGTCCCGAGGACGCCTGGGCGATCGATGTACAGGAGTTTGGGCAGGCCAATCAGGGACCGAGCACTCGCCCGACGGACAGGCGACGGCACTTTTATGCCGGGGAAGTGTGCGGCGGATTCGTCGAAGGCGGGGGCGCTCCCAATGATTTGAGAGTGTCGGCAAGGCCGAAAGCCGCTTCAATCTCTAATTTGAGCATGGTCAGGCGGAATAGCGCACGGTCGAGGCTGTCTAGGGTGTAGCTCACGGATGCTCCGGACAGGGATTACAGTAATTTGCCTAACCTCCCGCACAAGGGCAGAGATATTCCTGCTACTCCGCTTGGGACCCGTCGCTTGACGGCGAGTTCAGGCGGGGATGCCTGGCGAGAACTGGATGCTTTCGGGAACCCGTTCTGGGGCTTCTCGCCGTTCTGGCGGAAGCAGACGATTTCTCCGTCAAGCATCAACTATGAATGGAACAGGAAGTACGCCGGAGCCAGGCTGACGGTGGGGCAGGGTGCCGGGCCGATGTAGCGGCGATTCCCGTTGATTCCGCTGCGCCGGGCCCAGGACCTGGTGGTCGAGGTGGCGATGTGCTGGTAGACGCCGTCGCCGCCGCGCCGGGTTTGCTGGCTTTCTTCACCGAGAGCGCGCTACGTCTTCCCTTCTTCCGTTTTTTCACATTCTTCCCGCACGGAGAAGGGGAAACAGCGGCACGTCAAGGATGCAGGTGGGAGACATCGGGGGTCCATGTCACTAATGCAGCTATTTTGTCGCTGCAGTTGTTACAACGCGGGGCAGTGTGTGAAGTTGTGGTGGCGGAGAGGACGGGAGTCGAAGTGGGGCACGGTCCAGATATGGATTCGGGGGGCGGTGAGGGTGCGTATACAAACGGAGTATACAATAGTTATACCGAAAGGGCGGGCGCGTGGGCTATTCTTAATGCTCGGGACTGCGCCAATATCTACATGACACCGACTCAGAACAGTGCTCCGCGTACTTCCCTATGGACTCCATCAGTCCGGGTGCCGCCCGAGGTTATGCCGGTCGGGTTCCGGTCGTACCGGTTTGACCCCCATCCGGTGGGCGGACATTCGCTCTCACTCCCTAGCGGAGGAATCACTTTCAGTGGCGACCTTTTCGTGCACAGCTTCCATGTGCTGCCCTCCGAGGAACTGCCACCGCCGCTGACCGTGGTCGTGTCCGGGAAACGGAAGGGTGCAGCTCGCAGGCACTTGGTGCAGTCTGGAACCCTCGGGTCCACGGTAGAAGAGTCGCGTCGAGTCACGCCGATTTGCGGGCAGGGACTCAAGTCCTGGGAGCCTGCACCCCGCCTCGAGAAATCCATATCAGTTTGTACCAAGAGTGGACAAGTATCAGACAAGGATTCACAGGTTTGGTGCCAGCAGTGCATCAAGGCCCTACGGCGCATGCTGGGTGGCAGACGGGTCATTCATGCGACTCTCTCGCCCGTTCCCGATGAAGTCTACGCTGCGATGGCCCTGCCGGAAGGTGAACAGACCATGATCGTTTCCTTCTTGGAGGACGATAAGAGCCATACCGACAGCAACTACGGCTTCTGCGACGAATGCAAGCGACCGTGGCACGAAGAGCGGGACGACGGCGACGTTACGGACTGGTTCGGACGTGTGGCAGGACGGGCCGGGGAGTCCCGACCAACCCCTTCGCCATCATGAGCATAGAGGCGTCATTCGGGCAAAAAGAGAAAACCGCCGCAGTGGGGGCACACTCGGCGGCCTCTCCAAAGGAGAACGACGGCGCATGGGGACACACCGCCATCGCCAGCGATATTGCCATGGCCGCCGTCGTCTCCTGTGTCTTTCCTTCCATACGTCTCTGCATCAACACTGCGACTTGTCGGTCTGTCATCAATCCGGCACCTCCGTGCCGGATGTTTAACCCCTCCAGACCGGCAAAAATAGTCGCTCAAACCGGCAGCACTAATTGTCGCCAATCACCGGCTCCTGCACCGGTGATCACCACGATCATACGGGTGGCCTCTGTACCACTAGATATCCCCGTGTACGACCACTCCTAGTGGAAGTGCTGGGGGGACGCCGACGGGGACTGCCAGAACACCCTCCAAGAGGTACTGGTTAGTACTACAGCAGCAACACCACTTCTGAATTTGCAACCCTTGACAACACACGTGGTCTAACTTCAGAGGGCGCTCAACTGTTATACGAGGTCCAGCATACAGTTCAAGTCTGGTCGAAGGTGAATTGGTTTCCATAGGCCGTAGCAGTCGCGACCAATGTCATCGCAATTGACAGCGTGGCAGTGCGCTTTTGGATATAAAGGGCCGTTGTGCGAGGTTGACTTCATGATACCCGCCATCAGCAGAACCATGACATCCGGAGCTGAGATGGAACGGTTCGCAGGGGAAACTCCGGCGCTTCTTTTGACGCTTTCATAGGGAGCACCGCACGACAGTGGCTGATGTTGACCTCCTGACCGGCGCCGGGGCCAAGGCTGGTTGCCCAACAACAGTCGCGCCTGTGTTTCAGTCTGGAAGGAATTCACCGGCCGGTGCCTCGAGAACCCTTGCTCCTGCCTGATGTCAGGCATGGTCCTCGGGCACCTCGCGGGAGGCGGTTCATCCCCCGTCGGACTCCCTAGGGTCGGGCATGCGGTAGCCCATGCCGGCATGGGTGAAGATGTACCTGGGGTTCTTGGCGTCGTCGCCGAGCTTGTTGCGGAGTTTCCTGACGAAGGAGCGCAGGGAATGTGCCTCGGCGGAGTGGGCCGGCCCCCAGATGCGCCGGAACAGTTCTTCGTGGCTCACCACGCGCCCGGCGTTCACCGAGAGCTCGAATACCAGCCGGAACTCGATGGGCGTCAACTCCATCGGCCGGCCGGCAACCGTCACCCGGCGCTGGGCGTAGTGGACCGCCAGGTCTCCCAGGACAAACGGCTCCGCAGGCCCGGTCCAACCCGAGGAGCCCTTGCGCAGTGCCGCCCGGATACGGGCCGCCAGCTCCGAGGGTGAGAATGGCTTGACTATGTAGTCCGACGCTCCCATGTTGAAGGCCCTGGTGACGTGCTCCTCCTGGCCGTAGGCCGACACGAAGATCACCGGCACATCGGCCGTTCTGGTGATGTCCCGCATCAGATCGATTCCGTCGGTCCCGGGAAGCCTCAGGTCCATCAGGACCAGGTGGGGCGCATTCTCCTCCACCAGGCTGGGCACCTCCGCCGGATCGCCCGTCAGTATGGGCGCATAGCCCTCCCTGGCGAGGGCGCTCCTGATGTAGCGCAGCGCCTGGGGGTCGTCATCGACGGCCAGGATGCGCAGCTGCTCCCTCTCGCTCCGCCTCGAGCCTGAGGACGGCCGCTGGGGGGCTATCGCAAGGCCGGTCCCGGTCTCCTCCACCACCGGGATGGTGAAGGTGAAGCGTGTGCCCATGTCCAGGCCCTCGCTGTCGACCCAGATGCGCCCGCCGTGGGCCTCCACGATCCCCTTGGAGATGGCCAGTCCCAGGCCCGATCCGGTCGGACCGCCCTCCTGCTCCGGGTGATCCGACCGGAAGTACTTCCGGAACAGGTACGGCAACTGATCGTCGGGCACGCCTCTTCCCCGGTCGGTGACGGAGACGGCGACGTGGAGGTCCCGCCGCTCTGCGGAGACCACTATAGGAGTCGACTCGGGGGAGTACCTGGCGGCATTGGACAGGAGGTTGCCCAGCACCTGGAGGGTGCGCTGGCGGTCGGCCATCACCAGGGGCAGCCCGGCGGCCAGGTCGATTTGAATGTCGTTTCTGCCCCCGCCGCTGACGAAGGCGCTCCTCGCCTCGTCAACAAGGTCGGTGACGTCCGCCGGTCCTGGCTCCACCGGCAGTGTGCCCGTCTCGATGCGGGCCACGTCCAGCAGGTCGCTTATCAGCACGCGCATGCGGTCGGCCTGCTCCACGATGATCCGGAAGAACTGCCGCATCTCGGCGGGGTGCAGGGAGGCCCCGTCGTCCAGGAGAGTTGTAGCCGAACCCCTGATGGAGGTCAGCGGGGTCCGGAGCTCGTGGCTCACATTACCCAGGAACTCGGACCGCAGCCGTTCCAGCTCCTCCATGGGCGACATGTCCTGGACAATCACGATGATCGACTCCAGCTCCCCGTCCTCCGAGTACATCGGCGTGCTGTTGACCAAGGTGGTGATTGAGCGGCCGCCGGGGTGGCTCAGCACCATCTCCTCGGCGCGCACCGTCTCGGATTTGGCCCGCAGCACCTGGGCCAGGGGCAGCTCCTTCAGGGACACCTCGTGCCCGTCGGCCCTCCGGAAGGTCATGACCTCCAGGAGATCCTCCGCGGTGCCCTCGGGCTCGTTGAGGACGCTGACGATCCTTCTCGCTTCCCGGTTGATGGACAGCACTTGACCGGTACCCGCGTCGAATACCACCACACCCACCGGGGAGGTGTCGATCAGTGTCTCCCAGTGGGCCCCGGCCCGCTGCTCGTCCCGGTACCTGCGGGCGTTGACGATGGCCGACGCCGCCTGGGAGGCAAACAGCACCAGCACCTCCTCGTCCTCGCTGGTGAACTCCTCCGCTCCCTCCTTGTTGGCGAGATAGAAGGTCCCGAGATGCATACCCCTATGTCGCATGGGCGTCCCCACAAATGAGGTCAGGTGCATGGGGCTGGAGAGACCCAGCGACTCTATGTAACCGCCCATGTTCCTGATCCTCATGGATTCGTGGATGTTGGTGAAGTGGTTGATGAACTCCGACCACACCCTGTCGGGGAGGTCCAGCAGCCGCTGATGTTCCTCGGGTGTCAGGCCGTGGGAGACGAAGTCCTCCGGCTCTCCGGATTCGTCCAGGAGGGACATGCCGCCGTAGCGTGCGCCCGTCAGGGAGCAGGCACTCCTGACCACCTCCTGCAGGACAGTGGAGAAATCGAGGCTGTCGTTGACCAGCAGGCTGGCCTCGCTGAGCCTGGTGAGCCGCTCTCTCAGCGACGCATTCTCTCGCCTCAGACCGTCCGCTTCGCTATTTGCCATGCCCTACCTCTCTGCCTATTCATCTGTGGTGCAAATGGCCAATTGTAACCGATTAATCACACGAACACTACATAAACATAATATATTTAGACATTAAATCACACCTAAATTATGATCATTTTGGTAGCCTTTGACATGATGGAGGCTCCGTGTAACACGCGCAGTTCCACCTGCATAGGACGGGTCAGGACAAGGGATAGGTGAGAGGCGAGTGGCAGCTCAGAAACAAGGGCCGGCCCTGCGACATCTGTGGATGTAGGGGTGCTAAATGAATAATCCGAAGGCAATACGTTTGGCGTCCGTTGCCGTGCTGATGGCGCTGTCCGCAATGCTGGTGGCTGGCATCTTCGCGGGGTCGCCGCGCGTGAATGCCCAGACCCCGCCGTGGGAACAGGCAGTAACGGGGCTTATCGTTGGACCGGGTGAATCCGCCGGATCCCTGGCAATCTCCTGGGATGCCCACCCCGGAGACCCTCAGGACTACAGGGTGAAGTGGGCTCCTCAAGGAGAGAACTACAGGCGCTACGGCAACCTCGATTGGAACGCCTATCCGACGTCCACCAGCCACACGGTTACGGGTCTAGTTCCAGGGGATACGTACAAGGTAAGGGTGTTGGCGCGTGTCAACACGCCCGACAGGCAGAGGTCACCGTGGAGCGCCGAAGTGAGCGCCGACGCGGCGCCGGGGTGGACGACGGTCGCGTTGGATGCGGCCAACGGTGCCAGCCGCGGCGTCTGGTCGGACGGCACCACGGTGTGGATCGCCGACAGCGCGGCTGACAAGGTCTTCGCCTATGATCTCGCCAGCGGCGCACGCGATGCGGACGGCGACATCGACACCCTCGACGCGGACAACACCCATTCGCAGGGAATCTGGTCGGACGGCACCACCCTGTGGATCGCCGACGACGAAGACGACAAGGTCTACGCCTACGACCTCGCCAGCGGCGCCCGCGACGCTGCTGCCGACATTGACGCCCTCGACGCGGACAACACCCATCCCCAGGGAATATGGTCGGACGGCACCACCCTGTGGATCGCCGACGACGAAGACGACAAGGTCTACGGCTATGACCTCGCCAGCGGCGCACGCGACGAGACCCGCGACATCGACTCTCTTGACGCGGCGGGCAACAATCACCCCAGGGGCATCTGGTCAGACGGCGCCACCCTGTGGATCGCCGATGACGAAGACGACAAGGTCTACGCCTATGACCTCGCCAGCGGCGCACGCTACGAGGCCCGCGACATCGACACCCTCAGCGCAACATCCACCGACGACCCGTGGGGCCTGTGGTCTGATGGCGCCTCGATGCTGGTGACCAGCATTGCGCAGGGACATCTCGCCCGCCACGACGTGCCCGCGTCTGCGTGGTCGACGGTCTCGTTGGATGCGGCCAACAGCGCCAGCCGCGGCGTCTGGTCTGACGGCACCACGCTTTGGGTGGCCGACAGCGCGGCTGACAAGGTGTTCGCATATAACCTCGCCAGCGGCGCACGCGTCGCGTCCAGGGACATCGACACCCTCGACGCGGACAACACCCATTCCCGGGGCATCTGGTCGGACGGCATCACCATGTGGATTGCCGACGGCAGACAAGACAAGGTCTTCGCCTATGACCTCGCCAGCGGCGCACGCGACGAGGCTGGCGACATCGACACCCTCGACAACGCGGGCAACAACCGATCCATGGGCATCTGGTCGGACGGCACCACCATGTGGGTGGCCGACGACGAAGACGACAAGGTCTACGCTTATGACCTCGCCAGCGGAGCCCGCGACGAGGCCCGCGACATCGACACTCTTGACGCAGCGGGCAACGATCACTCCAGGGGCATCTGGTCGGACGGCATCACCATGTGGGTCGCCGACAGTCGTGGAGACAAGGTCTACGCCTACGACCTCGCCAGCGGCGCCCGAGAAGAGGCCAGCGACATCGACACCCTCGAGGACACCGCAACCAACAATCCGTGGGGCCTGTGGTATGACGGCGCCGCGATGCTGGTGGCCAGCATCGCGGAGGGCCATCTCGCCCGCCACGACGTGCCCCCGCCGCCGTGGATGACGGTCTCATTGGTTGCGGACAACAGCGCCAGCCGCGGCGTGTGGTCTGACGGAACCACGCTGTGGGTGGCCGACAGCGTGGCTGACAAGATCTACGCCTATGACCTCGCCAGCGGCGCACGCGACGAGACCAGAGACATCGACACTCTCGACGCGGACAACACCCATGCCCGGGGAATCTGGTCTGACGGCACCACCATGTGGATCGCCGACATGAGCCGCGACAAGGTCTTTGCCTATGACCTCGCCAGTGGCGCACGCGACGCGGCTAACGACATCAACAATCTCGCCAGGGTGGGCAACAGTCGCCCCATGGGCATCTGGTCAGACGGCAGCACCATGTGGGTGGCTGACGACGGAAACGACATGCTCTACGTCTATAGCCTCGTTCGCGGTGTCCGGCCCGTGGGTAGAAGCATCGTCTCGCTCAATGGGGCTGGCAACAATCACCCCAGGGGAATCTGGTCGGACGGCACCACAATGTGGGTCGCCGACAGCCGCGACGACAAGGTCTACGCCTATGACCTCGCCAGCGGCGCACGCGTCGCGGCCCAAGACATCGACACCCTCGGAGACACAGCCACCGACAACCCGTGGGGCCTGTGGTCTGACGGCGCCTCGATGCTGGTAGCCAGCATCGAGGAGGGCCATCTCGCCCGCCACGACTTGCCCGCCGCCCCGGAGCCAACCGGCTGGACTATCGGCAGCGGCTGCACGGTGGGCGCGAACGCGCCTGAGCCCACCGAGGTGGTAGTGGACGCGATCCCGATCGTGGTCTCGTCCACCACCGACGACTACTTCGTGCTGTATGCGAGCTTCGATGTGGACGGCCAGACGTGGGAGATGCCGGTCGCCGTGGTGCTGGGTGAGGCTGGCACGACCACTTTGGCGGAGAACGCGGAGGCGTTGGCGCAGGACCGCTACCGCATAGAAAAATACCTGGTCACGGACCCTGCCGATGTCGACGGGGACTGTGTCGACGACATCACCGAGCTTGAGAACCTGTCCATCACGAGCCCCGTGAACGCTGCCTCTGCCATCGACCGTCGCGACGGTTCAGTGTCGGTGCCGAACCTCAACGCCTTCTTGAGAAAGGCGTACACCAGGCCCTATCAGTTCACAGGGACCGAATCAGCGTCTGGCGTCAAAATACTGGTGACGGACCTGGACACCGATCGTCCGGGCCTGTACTTCCTCGACTACCACTCGTACAGCTATCACGTTCTCGTGCTTCATGAACTGGGGCTTGAATCAGTTGACGTGGAGGGGTTGATCACCTATGACCCGTCGCGGGCCGCACCCGACGGCAGTGTCGGTGCCTACTACCTGAGCCTCGGTATGGGGGTGCACAAGTCATTCAGCGAAGTGGAGCGGCTGTATGCGCTCATAGCCGCCAACATGGCACATCTCCACGACGACCTGTACGTCCATTTCGGCAACGATGTTCTGCCGCAGCTCCAGCCCGAGGCTTCGCTGTATGAGGCGTCGCGGATAGACATCCTGTTGGACGATGACGTCTTCCCCGATGCCAGTTTCGTGTCCATGAACCCCGGGGTTGGCTTTGGGCAGCTGCGGATTCAGTCGCCCGACGAGCGTCCCCACCCTCGTGACATCGTGATCTATGAGACGCTGCCCAACGAATTGCCCCGCGTCGCGGGCATCATCACCACCGTGCAGCAGACACCGCTGTCGCATGTGAACCTGCGCGCCATCCAGAACGAGATCCCGAACGCATACGTCCAGGACGCCACCAACCACGCCGACATCACCGACCTCATAGACGGCTATGTGCGTTACGAGGTGACCGATTCCGGATGGAGCATTCGCGCCGCCACCCCGGCAGAGGTCGATGCGCACTACGCGGCATCGCGTCCCGCCGAAACCCAGACCCCTGTACGGGATCTGACGGTGGAGGCGATCACCGCGCTGAGCGATGTCGGTTTCGACGACTCGGACGCGTTCGGGGTCAAGGCCACCAACGTCGCAGAGCTTGGCACTCTGGGCTTCGCGGACGGGACGGTGCCCGACGGGTTCGCGATCCCGTTCTACTTCTATGACGAGTTCATGAAGGCCAACGAACTCTACGACGACATCGATGACATGCTGGCCGACGAAGACTTCCAGGACGATTTCGATGTGCAAGATGAGATGCTAGACGACCTGCGCGACGACATCAAAGACGCCGAAACGCCCCAGTGGATAATCGACGCGCTCACCGACATGCACGCCGAGTTCCCCGACGGCCAGTCACTGCGGTACCGGTCCAGTACCAACAACGAAGACCTGCCCGGTTTCAACGGCGCGGGACTCTATGACTCCAAGACCCAGAAACCCGACGAGACCGAAGAGGACGGCATCGACAAGTCCCTCAAGCAGGTCTACGCCAGCATGTGGAACTTCCGGGCCTTCACCGAACGCGAGTTCTACCGTGTCGATCACGCCAAAGCCGCCATGGGCGTGCTGGTGCACCCCAACTACACTGACGAACTCGCCAACGGCGTCGCCGTCAGCTTCGACCCTTTCTATGAACTCGACTACTACTACGTAAATACCCAGATCGGCGAGGACCTCGTCACCAACCCCGAAGCCCACTCCAAGCCCGAAGAACTGCTGGTATCCACCGATAACGACTACTTCGTGCTGGGTTCCTCCAACCTGGTGCCAAGCGGGCAGCTGCTCATGAGCGACGACCAACTTCAACAGCTCGCCGAGCACCTGGAGACGATCCATGACCACTTCGAGGAGCTCTATGACCCCGAAACCGATGAGCCGTTCGCCATCGAGATCGAGTTCAAGATCACCAGCGACAACATCCTAGCCATCAAACAAGCCCGACCCTGGATATTCAACAGTGCCCCTTAGCTGGAAACCGAGGTGTCCCAGAGCCCATGTGTAAACGGCGTAGCAACAATGTACCGGCGATGCGGGGGGTGGGCATCCGGGAGTGGATGGTGCCAAAGAACAAGGTACACATCATCTGCGTCGAGCCCATCAGCGGGGCCGCGGGGATGGCAGCCGCGGAGTTCGCTGA
The DNA here is from genome assembly GCA_963667415.1 of Dehalococcoidia bacterium. Lineage (GTDB taxonomy): Bacteria > Chloroflexota > Dehalococcoidia > Lucifugimonadales > UBA3495 > VXOI01. Next base: position 4,287,358 of record OY763410.1, read on the forward strand.
TGCCGCGGAAGAGTCGAGGCAGCTATTGGTCATCCCTATACACGACAGAGCAGACCATCAATGGCAGCACAGAAGCAAGCGCGGGCCCTGCGACATCTTGTGGATCGAGGGGTGCTAAGAATCCTCTGAACAAGGCCGTTGTGGCTTGAGTTTTGGTTGACGGAGCGGCATAGGGGGTGAGAGCGGCGGTCTGGGGCTTGCTAGACGGTTATCGGCTCCTCCGATTTCGTCCCCGACTGGGCTGTTGGAGGCTTGACGGGCCCCTGAGACCGTCGTTGTCCCGCCGCAATTGCGCACTACGCTGCCAGTTGGCCCTCCGCCGCCAGCAGATTGCCCAGCCCGAACAGCAATGCCAGCCGCTCCATGTTCTTCGCCGGTCCCCGGTAGCGTACCTTGCCGTAACCGAATGTCCGCTTCAGTTTCAGGAAGGGATTCTCCACCTTGGCCCTCACTGACGCCTTGTCCTTCTCCTCCAGCGCCTCTTGGCTCCCAGGCTCCAGCCTCCGCCTCCTCCCCGGACGCATCGCCACCCGCCATTCCAGATCCAACCCCAGATTCTCCTCCCGCTTGTGGACCCCCCTGATACCCGGCGGCGCCCCACACCACCGTCTCTCCCCCGTGCAGCAGATTGTGGGCCTCGGTGATGTCATGGGCGTTGGCCGCCGTGGCCGTCATGCTATCCACTACGCCCGTATGGGAGTCCACCCCAATGTGGGCCTTCATCCCGAAATGCCACTGGTTCCCCTTCTTCGTCTGATGCATCTCCGGGTCCCGCTCCCCGGCACGGTTCTTGGTGGAAGACGGCGCCTCGATGATGGTTGCGTCCACGATGGTTCCCTCCCTTAGCCTCAGTCCCTGGGACTCCAGGTGGGCGTTGATCTCCGCCAAGATACCCTGCCCCAGTTGGTGTTTCTCCAGGAGATGACGGAAATTCAGGATGGTGGTCTCGTCGGGCAGGGGACCCGAGAGTTTCAGCCCTGTGAACCGCCGCATCGGGTCCGACTCATAGAGCAAATCCTCCATGCCCGGGTCGCTCAGGTTGTAGAAGAGTTGGACGCAGTGGACTCTCAGCATGACGTACAACGGGTAAGGATGTCTCCCCCTTCCGGCCTTGAGGTAGAAGGGGCGGATGCGGTCCTCCAGCAACTGCCAGGGGGATTAGAGCGTCCATTCGCTCCAGGAACAGACCCGGCGGGTCTTGCGCTTCTTGCCCTGGTATTCCAGGTCGGCAAAGGTCGGCTGGTCCATCAATCTCATCCCCGATCAGCGTCAAGCTCTTCAGCCCAACTATGCCATACCCCACCCGACTTGTTCAGAGAATTCCTAGGTCTGGGTGCCGGTCTGCCCGCGCGAGTCATGATGGACTTGTCCACCATGAGCAGCAAGCCGCGGTCATCAGAGTAGGCCCGGGGCGGTCGCGGTTCGGGTGAATGCTATTGACAGTGAGTTCGATTTACAGATGGGAATTACAGCTCACTGTGTACCGCAATCGACTGGACTCCCATTCGTATCACAGCGGAAATGAGGCCATCCAGACTTTAGCTGCGGACAAGGGCCGCTTCCGGCCTCGCAACCTATGGCCGCGTATGGCTCGGCAAGACCGACGCCACCACTCGCCCCCCGGAGACCCAGCTCCACGCCCTCCGAGAGTACGATACCTGGGAGGAGCACGTCTTCTCTGATGAGATGCCTGTGAGCTCCATGGCCCGGCCGCCTCTCTAGCCCATTTGCCGCGTTAGATCTGCCGCAACTTCGGATCGAGGCGGTCGCGCAACCAGTCACCCAGCAGGTTGAGGGCCAACACTGTCAACATGATGGCGAGCCCAGGGAAAAGCGACACCCACCAGAATGTGACAATCACTTCCCTGCCGTCAGCCACCATCAGCCCCCAGGCTGGTTCAGGCCGCTGAATGCCGACGCCGAGAAAACTCAAGGATGCTTCCAGAAGTATCACGAATCCGATCTGCAACGTAGCAAGGACGATGATGGTATTTATCACATTGGGAAGAATGTGGCGGGTAATGATGCGAAAGTCAGAGGCGCCCGTCACCCGCGCCCGGGAGATGTAGTCCTGTTCGCGGATGCTAAGCACCTCGCCCCTGACCTGGCGCGCGTAGTAAGCCCATAGTATGTAGCTGATCACAATCAATACGGTGCTCAACCCGGGCCCTATCGCCGCAGCCAGCACCAGGGCGAACAGGATGCTCGGAATGGAAAGTGTGATGTCCACCAGCCGCATGATCAGCAGGTCGAATTTGCCTCCGAAGTAGCCCGCGACCAGCCCCAGAGCGATCCCAATGAACCCACCCAGTGATATGCCTATCAACGACACCTTCACGGAGACGCGCGCTCCGTGGATGATGCGGCTCAAGATGTCCCTTCCCAGCCGGTCGGTGCCAAGGATATGCTCGCTGGTGCCCCCATCCCATACGGGAGGCAGGTATCGTTTGGGCAGGCCCCCGTCCTTGGGTCCATGGGGCGCAATCACGTCTGCAAAAACTGCAGGGATCACCAGAAGAATCAGAATCAATGATATTGATATCCATGGCAACCTGCGACTTCCGGTTACTATGGACAACAACCGTCCGGGTGAATACCAAGGTCTCGGGGGGGCTAAGATCACATCCATCCGATATCTCTTCTATTGGTCTGAGGCCTTGCGCTATGTAGAGTAGCGAATTCGGGGGTCAAGATAGGCGTAAAGGATGTCAACGATTAGATTGCATGCCACGAATATGCCGGCAAAAACGATTATCACCGCCTGCAACACAGGAAAATCTCGATTTCGCACTGCTTCTATTGCGAGCAGCCCGGTACCGGGCCATTGGAATACCTGCTCGGTAATGACGGAGCCGGTCAACAGGATCCCTGCAATAACGCCGTAATAAGTTAGAGGGCCTATGGCGGCGTTCCGAAGGCAATGCTTCCAAACTACCTTCCTTTCCGGCAGTCCCTTGATTCGCGCCATCTTGACGTACTCAGAATCCAGCACGTCAAGCATCGAAGAGCGCAACAGTCGCATTACAGCTGCCACCTGGAACCAGCCCAGTGCTATCGCGGGCATTATCATGTGTTTGAAGGAGCCTCTTCCCGACGCGGGTAACCAGCCCAATTGGACTGCAAACACCCACATCAACATCAGCCCCAGCCAGAACGATGGCACGGACTGGCCCAGCAGGGCAATTATCTTGCCGAAGTAGTCGAGCGGGGTGTCTCTTTTTACCGCGGCCAGTACGCCGATGGGCACTGCGATGATAGTGCTGATGGCGAGCGAGAAGATGGCCAACTCGATAGTCGCCGGCAACCGCTCCGCAACCAGTTCCATTGCTGAGTCCGGTTTTACCAGCGAGTCGCCGAGGTCGCCTTTCAGGGCGTTCTGTATGAACTTCCAGTACTGGACGACTATGGGCCTGTCGAAGCCCCAGCGCTGGTTCAGCCGGTCGTACTGTTCCTGGGTCGCGTCCTCCGGCAGCAGGATATCCAGAGGGTTCCCGGAAAGCCTCCCCATGCCGAACACAAGGAAACTCACCACCAGTAGAGTAATGAAGCTATGGAAAACACGGATTAACAGATAACGACGCATTGCAATGAGGTTCCAAACGGCTCAATTAGAGGAATTCAGCAATGAACAGAGGGTTGTTGCCAGTGCCGCCAGCTTATCTCGAGGAATAATCTGGCGGCACATCGGTTACGACGGCCCAATGGGGGAAGGAGCTTACTCCCTTACGCCGCGGATTAAGTGGACGTGGTCCAGTGAAGTCGGAGTCTGTCCGGAGAATGTGTAGTCTTCGACGATTTCCGGGTCCACCGTCAATTCATAGAAAATCTGGGCAATGGGAATGCTGATGTAGTTGTCGAAAGCGAAGTTACCCATCTGACGGGCTACCTCATCCCGCTCCGCCAGATCGACCATCCCCTTCAGCTGCTGGTACAGGACCTCCATCTCGTTATGCATCGCGGCGTGGAGAACGCCCTCGTCCGCATAGAAGACCCGTACCGCCTCCTGCGTAGTCCGGATTGGCAGGTTGCGGCTCATAAACAGGCTGTCATAAACATTCTTGGCTACCAGATCCGGTCGGATAGCGGTGTATTCCATCTCCTGCAGGCTGACGTCAATTCCCACTTCTGCCAAGTCCAACTGAATAGCCTCGGCAATTTGAGACAACTCCGGGTTCCCTGAGAAGTTCATGGTCGGGAAGTCGAGCTCCAACCCATCGCCGTAGCCGGCTTCAGCCAGAAGCTCCCTGGCTCGCTCCTGGTCGAATCCGTACATGGATTCGAATTCCGCTTCAAATCTCGGGTCCCATCCCTCGTGACCGGGAGTCCAACCAAAAACGTATACCGGCGTGCCGCTTCCCTTGTAGATGAACTCCATTATGTTGTCGCGGTTTATGGCCCGGTTAATCGCTTCCCTAACGCGAATGTCCTCAAAAGCTAGGTCCGGCTGGTATGACTCGTCGCCGGTTAGGAAGTATTGGCCTAGCATGAAGGACGAGGTCTGAATGGTGGGTTGCTGGGAACTGATAACCCTCATTCCACGATTGACAGCTTCTGCCTGCAGGTCCCGGCTCAGGTTGGCCATATGGGCGTCCCCAGCCAGCAGCACGTTCATGCGGGTGGCGTCCTCGGTGATGAACTTAAGTTCAAACTCAGGGAAGCCCGGCTCTTCTCCAGGCCAATTGCCGGTATCTGCTTGCTCGTAAGACACCCCCAGACCCGCCTGGCGCTCAAGGTAACGGTAGTGACCTGTTCCCGCAGGCTGATCGTCAATTGCGTCAAGTCCGCCAGCTTCGAATTGCGCCTTGCTCAACATGTAGAGGTCACCGGCGGTCCGGGAGAAAAGGCGCAAACCGTCCAGGAACGGGGTTTCAAAATTGAAGGAGACTTGATAATCACCATCCGGGACCACGGTCACCGTGCGCCATACCGGGCTCATGGTTGAAACGGAGTCGTCCGAGGAAAGCATGGAATGCACCCATACCACGTCCGCGGATGTGAATTCTCCATTCCCGAAATGGAACTGGACTCCCTCCCGAAGCTTGAAGTCCCACTGCTTAAAGTCCTCGCTGAATGACCAGCTCTCCGCCAGCCCCGGGCCGGCCGCGCCAGTCGTGGGGTCGTTCCTAAGAAGCGTGTCAGCAAACGGCACATGCTGTTGCAGCAAGTTCCAGGGGCCCGCCCAAATGCGGTTAGTCTCTGGTAACACGGGCATCGCCGCTATTACCCTTTGCACCTTGAGTGCCCCTACCGGCTCTGGAAGCGCGGTCGCTGTGGGTACGGGGGTGTTGGTCGCTGCGGGAGCTCCTCCACCACCGGCGGGAGTAGCGGTCGGGCGGAAAGAAGTCAGAGTCGCAGTCGGCTGCGGGGCCGCTGGCTGGGACGGTGTTGTCGCCGCTGGCGCAGTTGTGGCTGCCGGTGCCGCTGGCACCTCTGTGGCCGCTGGTGCAGTTGCGGCCGCGGGGTCATCTCCTCCGCATGCGACGATTAACGTAGCAAAAAGAGCTACTATCAACAACGATATTAAACTAATCTTTCGAAATCGGATAAATGTTTGCACAGATATACTCCCCATCTAACACTGCTTTTTCTCACAGAATTAGGTTTTGGGGATTCTATGGTTCATCACTCTCGATGTCAAGCGGCTTTCGGAATAGCCGATGGCTGTAATCCACTATTTCTTTAACGAATCTCGGAGAGTTTGAATCCTTTAAGTCCGTCTTAGGGAAATCTCATGTTGAATGGCGTAAAGAGTGCTGTTGTTGTCCAGCGAAAATGTCCGGTCAAGTGCTCAGGGGAAATGTCCGCGGATCTTGTCCTGAGTGGCTAAGCCCAAATCCGCCGAAGGGCTGGCATTTGGGCTCTTGCATGAGAGATTAGTGGGGTGCGAGGGCCGATGATTCCACTCATTGGCCGACGGACAGGGTCAATGGTGGCTTGAAGTGGCCTTGGGGAATACAGGGTGTAGGACGACTGTCAGCAGAAGATTCTCGCTGGCCTGGTTGGCGCGAGTCGGGGGAGACCTTCAATTGGTTGGTGCGAGAGTTGGTTTCCTTGGGTGGCGTCAAGCGGGCAGTGGAATGGCCCTCAGCCGTGCCAGAGCAGAGATGAAATGGGTTTCCCAAGGCCAGTGTCGGGGCAGGTGCAGGATCAGCTGGCGGGCCTTGCGGGTGATCCTTCCGGCCAGGGAAAAGAAACGCCGCCGGAGGGTCTTGGTGGTCGCCACCGTCTCTCCCAAAGCGATGCGCTGGGTCCAGAGGGCCAGATTGTGGGCCATGACCTGTACTGCCAGCCAGGCTCCATTGGCGGGAAAGCGCCCCGAGGGGAGATGGTTCAGGCCCACGCCGTACTTGAGGTCCCGGATGGCGTTCTCGATCTCGGCGTGGCGGCGGTGGTCGGCGTCCAGTTCCAGGACATCACCCTCCCGGTCGGTGATCAGGGCGTGATAGCTGTAGTTGGCAAAGAGGGCCAATTGGGAGCCGGGGGTGGGCCTCACTCGCCGGACGATGAGTCGCACAGGAGCGGCATCGGGCTGACTCTTTAAGGGGGTGTATTCAGTCTCGGCCACGTCAGCCCAGCCCTCTATCCAATATGGAATGGGCCTCCAGGCATCCTCAGGTATGGCCTCGATCAGATTTCGCAGGTTCTGGTGCTGGCGGACGGTGATGGAGAAGCGGACTTTCATCTTGCGGCAGACCTAGTCTACGCCGTGGGTATAAAAACCGCGGTCGGCCCGCACCGTGAGTTGTCCCTTGGCCCCGGCGTAGCGCACACGGCTCAACGTCTCCCGCAGGAAGAGAGCCGCTCCCCGGGCGGTGTTGGCCCGGCCCTCCCGCAGCCGGGCCATCAGCACCTCTCCGGTGTCGGCGGCCACGGCCAGCAGCGGGTGATAGCCCCGCTGGCGGGTGTAGCCATGATGGCGGGCGCCCTCCTTGCTCAGGCCATATGTCTCGCAGATGGTGGAATCAAGGTCTATGGTCAAGGGCGAGTCGCCGGTCCCGGCACCAGCGGCCCAGGCTTGGGTCAGCAACTCCCGGCTCACCCGGTCCAGCTGACGGACGTGCCCCCAGCGGAAGCTGCGCAGGAAGGTGCCCAGGGTGGACGGGGCCTTGACCACACAGCCTAAGACCTTGGCCGTACCGCCACTGCGCAACGCGTAAGCATCGTCGATGCAGTCGCCACCGGCCAGAGCCGAGGCCACCAGGGTCATCACCTTATCGCCGGAGTTGGCCCGGCCGGGGGCGTTACCCAGGTCCAGGTGCCGGTCAACCGCTTCACCCAGACCCAGGCGGAGGGCCAGGGTGGCGGGTAGCAGCAGCCCGGCGTTGACCACCAAGCGGTGATCGTCAAAGGCGATCCGTATGCGGTCGGGATCATTACGTGGTAGCATCCGAAAGGTGCTCCTTCTCTGGGGTCGGTTTGTCATCTAAAACCATTATCCCAGATTCAGAGGAGCACCCTTTTATGCTTTCACCACACCTTCTATTGCCACTCTTTCGGTGGATGCGGGCTTAGGGGGAGGGGACTTTTGAGATAGTTTCCCGGGTTATGGCTCCCAGTCAGAGACTGTTCTGAAAATGGTGCCACACAACAGGCGAGAGGTATCGCAAAGCTGCGATACCTCTCGCCAGACTCCGAGCCGACCTTCCCGCCTTCTGGCTATCTCATCAACAAGTACAAAATTCGGGACGGCTCATGTTGCCGGATTACCAATACCGGCAGTTGCTAGCGCTCCACCATGTCGTAGCTGCGTAGCAGCTTGCCCGGGGTCGCTCCGGTGCACACCGTGCCCTCGGTGAAAGTGACCTCACCGTTGACGATGGTAAACCGGATTCCGTTGGCCTTCTGGATGATGCGCCGCTCACCACCAGGGAAATCGGTGTCGTAGACCGGGCTGTCGAACTGGAGGCCCAGCTTGTCCAGGTCGTAGACCATGATGTCGGCCGCGAACCCCTCCTTGAGGATGCCGCGATCGGTGAAGCCCGCGATGGAGGCAGGCAGGCTGCTCATCTTGTAGTGGGCCTTCTCCAGGCTCATCATGCCCTGGTCCCTGACCCTGTCCGCAATCATGTTGACCGGCCAGGTGCCGAGGGTCTGGTACCTGGTGTGGGCGCCGCCGTCCGACACGCACGGGTGAGTGTAGGGGTGGTTCAGGATTTCGGATACCGCCTTCCGGTCGGTCCCCTGGGCGGAGTCGAAGGTGAATTCGGTGCGCAGCCCCTCGTCGATGGCCAGGTCGAGCATGGCGTCCATGGGGTGTTTGCCCATCATCTCGGCCAGCTCGGCGATGTTCTTGCCCTCGTATTGCAGGTTGCGGTCCTCCCGAACTTCAACCACCCGCATCTTGGTCCACTCGGAGGCCGCGTCGGCGGCGCCGCCCTGTCCGGCGTAGGCGCCAACATCCTGACGCATCTTGTCCCGGTTCTCTGGGATGTTCAGCTTGGCGATCCGCTCTTCGGGTGTGCCGACAAACGGGTCAATCCAGTTGGGCATGGCGTCGAAACCGTTGTATTCGGCCAGCTCGAACACCGGCGACGGCGAATAGGACGTCGTCTGGGCGAACATCGGCGCGCCCTCTTGCCGGGCCCTTTCCAGGAAGGCCAGCTGCTCCCTGTAGCGGCCGGGAGCGTTCTCGTTGAAGGACACAGCGCCCCACTGGATGGGACGGCCCGAGGCCAGGCACATCTCAATGAGGAAGTCCTCCCGGCCACGGCCCGGAGCATCGCCCTCCACTGCGTCCATCAGGATCGCTGATTGCCCGGTGACCGCAGCCACCACAGCGCCGGGATCGCCGCCTCCAATCAGGTCCGGCTCACCGGGGGGCAGCGGACGCTCGGCGGGGCCTCGGGTCCAGCCGATGTGCCCCACGCCAAACTCGTTCAGCACCTTGGCCAGCGCTAGGAACTCGTCATTGTGGGCGACCTGGCTGGGGATGAAACGCCCGTCGTCGGGGCGGTTGGCCAGGGTCTTCATGGCCGACCAGCCGAAGGCGCCGGCGCGCATGGCCTCACGCTGGAGCTCTTCCATGTGCCGGATCTGCTCATCGGAGGCCCGCACCACAGTGCGGGAGTCCTCCAGCCCCATTACGTACATCCGCAGGGTGTTGAACGGCACCAGCGCCCCCACGTTGACGCCGAGGGGATGACTGTCCAGACTGTCCATCCACTGGGGGAAGGTCTCCCAGTCCCAGCGCAGGCCCAGTTCCATCGTCCGGAGGGGGATTGCCTCAATCCTCGTCATGAGGCGCATGGCCGCGTCGCGGTCCTCGGGTTTGCAGGGAGCGAAGCCGAATCCGCACTGGCCGATGGTCACTGACGTGACGCCGTGCCAGCCAGACATGGTGGCATAGGGCTCCCAGTTGAGCTGGAGATCGTAGTGGGTGTGCAGGTCTATCGCCCCGGGAGCGACAATGCAGCCCGTGGCGTCCAGTTCCTCTTTCGCAGAGCCCTGGATGTTGCCGCTGATCATGGCGATTTTGCCGTTCCTTATGGCAATGTCGCCCCGGAATGCCGGTGTGCCACCTGTTCCATCGACAATCGTACCGTTACGAATAATTTTGTCGAAATCCGCCATATCTCTCCTTCGGCTTTGTAGTGTTTATCAACTTGTCTCACAGTACCGAATAGCATTCCACCCGTCAAGCCTTCAGGACTCGTTCTCCAGAGGGCGATCGTGAGGAGAACTGAAGCCCGAAAGCCCTTGTTCCGACGGGAATCCTGACGGCGGAGCGTCGGGGGGAGTCGACCAGACGCGGTCGGGATCGTGTCTTGGAAACACGTACAGCAGTCGGGCCGGCGAGTCCGAGCGGTTGAGGAATCCGTGTACCGATCCTGCCGGGGCAAGCACTAGGTCACCCGCCTCGATGGTCATCCGCTGCGAACCAACCTGCGCCTCCAGCGTTCCCTCCAACAGCACCATCGCCTCCTCGGTGTTGGTGTGGGCGTGCCGGGGTACGCGTGTCATGGGAGCGATGGTCAGCTCTCCCACCCGCAGCGCATCGCTGCCGTGGGCGGCGTCCACGATGCTGAAGGATTCCAGCCCCGCCGAGATTGCCTCGTTCCTGTTGCGGTCGCTCGTTCTGATGATGGGCATGACGCCTCCTGTCCGTGTTGAGTGGTTGACCGGGATAACGGCGATGCCCCGCGGTGACGCTCTCTCCGCGAGGTTACGAATGGCGACTGGCGAATATAGAGGGGAAGATTGGGCTAGTCCAACCAGTGGACCAAGTTGTCCGCAGGGGTGCGTTCCGGGCAGTGGGTCAGGGCTGGGTAGTCGATGGAGGTCATGGTGGCGAGGGTCCGGACGTCCTAGGTTCCCGCCGTCCTTCCCAGGCCGTAGTGGGCAAAATCCTACTCGTCCTTACTCAGGACGAACCAACGCCGACAGTCGCCCGTCCTCAAGGTCCACGGGTACAGACCGCATGCGGACGTGGGGTTGGTTCACACAGACGCCATCGTTCTTATCGAACTGCCAGCCGTGGCCGTCGCAGGTGAACAGGTCCTCGCCTTCGTCCTGGACCTCGCCGGCCTGATGAGGGCAGATAACGGATAGCAGTTTATAGCCATCCTTACCCTTGACCAGAAAGAAATGGGCTTCACCCACCTGGACCGAAAATGGAAGACTTGGCAGAGCCGATTCCTCTCCCAAGTCCACCTTGATTCTTCTTGGCCGACCCATGGCATTGAGTGGTGGTCGTGACGTCATGGCTGTCCCATCCTGTCTGGTTGAGAAACGTAAAGGGCGATTAGCGCAAGCATAACAACGGCCTTCAACATATTCAATCAGACACGAAGATTAATAGAAGTGAGAACGAAGTACTTATCGGGAATAATTGAAAGAATCCGTTGGGACCAATTTGTCTGTCGTCGGTAAATGGAGTTGCTGAGAAGTCACCCCTGCTACGGCTCATTGGGGTAGGGTCGCATCCAACTAAACCCGCATCCACCGAAAGAGTGGCAATAGAAGGTGTGGTGAAAGCATAAAAGGGTGCTCCTCTGAATCTGGGATAATGGTTTTAGATGACAAACCGACCCCAGAGAAGGAGCACCTTTTGGATGCTACCACGTAATGATCCCGACCGCATACGGATCGCCTTTGACGATCACCGCTTGGTGGTCAACGCCGGGCTGCTGCTACCCGCCACCCTGGCCCTCCGCCTGGGTCTGGGTGAAGCGGTTGACCGGCACCTGGACCTGGGTAACGCCCCCGGCCGGGCCAACTCCGGCGATAAGCTGATGACCCTGGTGGCCTCGGCACTGGCCGGTGGCGACTGCATCGACGATGCTTACGCGTTGCGCAGTGGCGGTACGGCCAAGGTCTTAGGCTGTGTGGTCAAGGCCCCGTCCACCCTGGGCACCTTCCTGCGCAGCTTCCGCTGGGGGCACGTCCGTCAGCTGGACCGGGTGAGCCGGGAGTTGCTGACCCAAGCCTGGGCCGCTGGTGCCGGGACCGGCGACTCGCCCTTGACCATAGACCTTGATTCCACCATCTGCGAGACATATGGCCTGAGCAAGGAGGGCGCCCGCCATCATGGCTACACCCGCCAGCGGGGCTATCACCCGCTGCTGGCCGTGGCCGCCGACACCGGAGAGGTGCTGATGGCCCGGCTGCGGGAGGGCCGGGCCAACACCGCCCGGGGAGCGGCTCTCTTCCTGCGGGAGACGTTGAGCCGTGTGCGCTACGCCGGGGCCAAGGGACAACTCACGGTGCGGGCCGACCGCGGTTTTTATACCCACGGCGTAGACTAGGTCTGCCGCAAGATGAAAGTCCGCTTCTCCATCACCGTCCGCCAGCACCAGAACCTGCGAAATCTGATCGAGGCCATACCTGAGGATGCCTGGAGGCCCATTCCATATTGGATAGAGGGCTGGGCTGACGTGGCCGAGACTGAATACACCCCCTTAAAGAGTCAGCCCGATGCCGCTCCTGTGCGACTCATCGTCCGGCGAGTGAGGCCCACCCCCGGCTCCCAATTGGCCCTCTTTGCCAACTACAGCTATCACGCCCTGATCACCGACCGGGAGGGTGATGTCCTGGAACTGGACGCCGACCACCGCCGCCACGCCGAGATCGAGAACGCCATCCGGGACCTCAAGTACGGCGTGGGCCTGAACCATCTCCCCTCGGGGCGCTTTCCCGCCAATGGAGCCTGGCTGGCAGTACAGGTCATGGCCCACAATCTGGCCCTCTGGACCCAGCGCATCGCTTTGGGAGAGACGGTGGCGACCACCAAGACCCTCCGGCGGCGTTTCTTTTCCCTGGCCGGAAGGATCACCCGCAAGGCCCGCCAGCTGATCCTGCACCTGCCCCGACACTGGCCTTGGGAAACCCATTTCATCTCTGCTCTGGCACGGCTGAGGGCCATTCCACTGCCCGCTTGACGCCACCCAAGGAAACCAACTCTCGCACCAACCAATTGAAGGTCTCCCCCAACCCGCGCCAACCAGGCCAGCGAGAATCTTCTGCTGACAATCGTCCTACACCCTGTAATCCCCAAGGCCACTTCGAGCCACCATTGACCCTGTTCGCCGGCCAATGAGTGGAATCATTGGCCCTCGCATCCCACTAATCTCTCATGCAAGAGCCCAAATGCCAGCCCTTCGGCGGATTTGGGCTTAGGGATAGGGTCCGGGTGGGGGCGAAAGGATTGTGTAAAGAATGGCGCAGAGAAAGCTAACGCTGGTTTTGATATAGTTTCTTAGCCGTAAGCTGCTTCTGCCATCCGGTTTCGAAACCGTAGACAAGGGCCTGTTGCGTCCAGACAAGGTGCGCACCCTTGCGACCCTCGCATATCGTCCGGTCCTGGAGTCAGCGCCCTGGGTCTGCAGCAGTCCGAAGCACTTAAGTGGCAGTTAGACATCGTCAGGATGGCGCAGCACCGCCAGCGCGAGGCCATAGTCCTTAAGGCAGGCGTCTGCAATGCCACCGGGGTCTCAATGCCTCCATCGTCAACAACTACGAAGATTTGTGGGATAAGGCTCATGGTGATCTGACCCACCTCTCGCTTGATTTGGATTTCACTGACTTGGAATTGACACAGCCATATTCGGATCGACCGCTCCGCCAGGTGCCAAGTAGTCAGCGACCTCGTCAGCCGTTGTTGTTCGCCGCACCCGCTCCCGGCAGATGTTGATGGCTGCGGACGCCAGCGCGTTGCTTTTCCCGCAGTGGCGAATTTTTGCCGCCGATGGTCGGCACTCAAGGGATGGGCTGTTTGCCATACATTTGAACTGATCCTGCACCCAAGGGACATGCGCGGTTTGTGGGATGTAACGTCAGCGGAACTCCCACAGACCTCCCCCTCCCCCTTGTAGGGGTAGGGGGAGATGATCCAGCATTTGAATATAAATTCGTCCAAATATGCATGAGCTAGTGTCGCCATTAGCACGGGATTGCGTCGGCCTTGGCAGGGGATGTTGTCATGTACTGCACGAGATAGCGTCAAGGTGCTGCACGGGGTAGCGTCATCTTTTTTCAGGGGAAGCCATAGTCATTTGGGCGGAGAAAAATTGCCGCAATACCGGGAAATTTGCTCATTTTGGGTTGGTGATACGCCCCATTTTCCAGGTTTTATTGCTGCGGGCTTGAATCTACACCTCCTAGCTGGGAGAGGGACGTCCCTTGTTCACTTTGTGTGGCCATTTCTGCACGGGATAACGTCATATGTGAGACTCTGACGACGCGGTTGCTGCACGGGGTGAAGTCATGGTCTTGTAAGAGGTTTCGCCGGAATTGCTGCACGGGTTAGTGTCATTTTATTTCTGGCTTCCCTTGGGCAGTCACGGGTGGTCTACTACGAGTAGAAGGCCATCAGAGGACGAATTGCATGCGTGGGGTAACGTCATTTCTCGAATCGCTGGAAATGGCTTCTTCTGCATGGGATAACGTCATTAAAATCCCACGATTGGTCCTCAGATTACAATGAGAAAGGTCAGTGCCGGCTAATAACGCTTGAGAACAACGCACGGGATAGCGTCATGGAATTCTGAGGAAATTCTCAAATTTCTAAATGGGGTAGCGTCATAGTACTGCTCTTATTCGCTGCATTCTTGAGCAATCAGATGCTGGGCTACCTTGCGGCACCGTCCCCTGCACCCGGTTGCGCTGCGTCCTAGCAGCACTGCTGGGCTAAAGGGCGAGTGTGTCAACACGTAATGGGTGGGAGTATCTTCAGGGTGCCGCCTTTGGCATCCACTACGCGCAGTTCCCCAGCATGTTCCAGTTGTCGGATCACCTTGCTGGCATCGGAGACTAGGTTACGGCGTGCGCTGCGGCTGGAGGTCGGAATGCACAGTGCAATGAGCTCATCTTCGCTGAGGGATGGGTACCTGTCCGGGTCGCTCGTCTGCGCCCAGTAGCGCCGCCGGCCCTTTCCAATCGGGAAATGAGTCCTTCCAGGTTCAAACCACCGGTATACGAGGTTCAACAAGGCACGGTAACCGGCCGCCGACTTGATTCCCCATTGTCTGAGGTTGTCACTGACCTGAGGCCCATTGCCGGAACCCGGAGGAAGGTCAACGATAACGCTGATCAGGTCTTCCAGTTTGGCAGGTCACCTTGAAATATCGGATATATTAACTATCCCGCGCAGGCCGCCATGCCCGGTTTCCGGGTCGTACCACGGGATCCTGGCCTCAGGAGATTCCTACAATGAATAATCCGAAGGCAATACGCTTCGCGTCCATTGCCGTGCTGATGACGCTGACCTGGATACTGACGATCGGGATCGCTGCGGGAGCCGTGAACGCCCAGACCCCGCCGTGGGAACAGGCCGTGACGGGCCTTACCGCTGCGCCGGGTGACTCCGCCGAGTCCCTGGCGATCTCCTGAGATGCCCACCCCGGAGACCCGCAGGACTACCGGGTGAAGTGGGCGCCACAGGGAGAAGACTGCAGGCGCTGGAATGACGACAGTTGGAACGCCTATCCGACGTCCACCAGCCACACAGTGGCGGGCCTGGATCCATGGGAAACATACAAGGTGAGGGTGTTGGCGCGGGTCAACACTCCCGAGAAGCAGAGGTCCCCGTGGAGCGCCGAGGTGACCGGCGACGCCGCGCCTCCAGACCCCGTTCCTGTCGACGACCGTGCTGACGATGAGAGCCTCGGCGACATCACCGAACTCGGCGGCACCGAATCGCTAACAGGCCAGGTTGACCGCAGAGGTGACACCGAAGACTAATTCGGCTTTTCGCTGACTGAGCCCAAGGATGTCGCCGTTGAACTCAGCAGCCTTGACGTCGACGCCAACCTGTTCATCGAAGACGATTCGGGCAATGTCATTCACGAGAGCGTCAACCAGGGCGTCGTGGACGATAACATCTCTGAAACACTCGCCTCTGGTTCCTACTTCTTCAGGGTGGTGGCCGTCGCGTACGGCACCAACGACTACGAACTCAGCTACGCCGTCAGCGAGGCCTCAACCACGGTCGAGGTGGCCGACGATTATTCGGCCGACACCAGCACCGAGGGAACCATCGCACTCGATGAGGACGGCGCTGGCAGCGCTATCGGCAGCATCGAGACCGCCGGAGACATCGACTGGTTCGCCGTCGAGCTGACCGACGGTCAGGAATACTGGAACTAGGTGGCGAGAGCCCAGCGAATCGGGCACTCTCGCCGCCCCAATCCTTCCGGGCATCTATGACGCTGACGGCGCTGCGGTGTCCGATGGCAGCCCCGGCGGCGAGGGCGTCGAGCCCAGCATTGCGTTTACGCCGACCGCGACGGCCACCTACTTCATCGCGGCGGCCGCCTACCGCAACGACGGTGGATTCTACGAGTTCGGTGCCACGGGCACATATAAGGTGGCTGTGGCTCTTGCCGACGATTCCGAGGACGATTTCTCGGCGTTCACAGACACCACGCGTGAGCGCGTTGCCGGAGGTGCAGCGGTGCGAGCCGAACTCGAGGTCGTCGGCGACTACGACTGGTTCAGGTTCGAGACCGAAGCGGGCCGCAGGTATGGGGTGAGCCTCGCCGGGTTTTCGCAGGGTAAAGGCTCACTCAGGTACGGCCACGCGTACGGCCTGTTCGACTCTGAGGGCGATCTCGTTGAAGGAGCCAAGTTCAGTTACAGCGGTGTGCACCACTTCGACCCGTCCGAATCGGGCACCTATTACGTCGGAGTGCGCGCAATTCCGGGATGGGTCGATGCCGACGACGTGACCGGCACCTACCGAGTCAAGCTGAGTGAGCGGGTGCTGCTGTGGTCTAGCCCGATGACCGTCGGCATCATCGACTCGACGGCGCCAAATGGCATGGGCTATACGACTTGGAGCCATTCGCGCTCATCCTTGGGGAACCGGAACTTCGAGCTCGACGGCGACCGGTACGGGGTCCTCGCTGTCATGTATCTCGCCGGCGGGCTGTACCTGTCCAAGTCGCATCCGTTGCCGGACAAATTCACCCTGCATTGGACGCGGACCAACCCGCTCCTCGACGGCGAAGAAGTACTTGACTGGTCCGGCGATTTCGCGGCCGGGGCCAGCAAGGTCCCGGCGACGGTCACCAGGTCGCGCCTGCCCGGGACCACGAGACGGCAGATGGTGAATCCGGACTCCTCCGAGCTGTAGACCAGCCTTTCGACCCCGCCGCGCAGCTGTTCCAGGTCGCTCGTCACGGCGTTCATCATACGCGCGTGCCAGCCTCCGCTGGACGGGGCTCCCGGCAGCACCTGTTGCGTCGCTGGCGCTCGTGCCAAGGGGGGTGTCGATGACTGCCTGCAAGAAGTGCCAGTACCTCAATCGAGGGCAGGTACATTAATTTTGGGATCAACTGCACGTAAATTGACACGATACTAGGACTATTGAACACGTTATTGGCACATATCGTTAGTAG
This sequence comes from Dehalococcoidia bacterium, assembly GCA_963667415.1. Taxonomy (GTDB): domain Bacteria; phylum Chloroflexota; class Dehalococcoidia; order Lucifugimonadales; family UBA3495; genus VXOI01. Next base: position 4,304,193 of record OY763410.1, read on the forward strand.
AATGCGACTGTTATGCCCGGTCGTAGGGGTATATCGGCACGTCCCTTGCCCGGTCATCAATTGAGAGGAACCGGGCAGTTCCGATCCATTCGTGGCACCAACTTTAGTAGATGCGAGGTCAGGGCCGAGGGCTAGACGACAGCGGCCACGGCTGAGGAGCTGGAACGGGAGTCACATAGTCGGTTTCAAGACTTGAGATTAGGGTTGAACGGCAAGACGAGAAAAGGCTCGGTGGAGACCGGGGAAAGGTTGGACGCCGTGCAGCCTCAATGGAATCTGGATTCACGCTATCCCATCTCGTCCTGAAGACATAGGGATCGGTGTCCTTGAAAAAGCTCGCAGTCATATTCGCATTTGCAGTGATTGCCGTCCTGGCAAGCGGAGTGGCGCTGGCCGTTGCCGGAGCGCTGCTGTCGCTGAAAGGGCCGGAGAGGTCGGCGGTTCCCGTGGCGCCGCAGCAGTTGGCTGATCCCACTCCAAAGCCAACGGCAACGCCGTACGTGAAGCAGGAGGAGTCGCCCTCGATTTCCATCGGTGGGCTTTCCGATTCGCGCGTCGACGAAAAGATCACGGGCAAAGACGACACCAGGCTCGAGAGCAAGGACAGCGCCGACACAAATGTCGCGGCGACACCCACACCGTCCTTGTCTGAGCTCAGGAGTGCGCCAGGCCAGGGAAGTGGTGGCACCGGCGGAGCCGAAAACGGAGAGGGCACGGTCTACACGTGGCACGACGGCGACCGGGAAATGCGGTCGGTCCTGCAGAACGACGCCACCGACCCCAAATACGACCGCGTCGAAGGCGGTAACGGGGGAGTTACGGTCAAGGGGACTTCCAGTTCCCCAAAGGGTACGGGAGACGCGGACGACAAGGTACTGCCGGAGTTTCGAATGGAATCGGGCGGCGGGCTGATGACGCTGCCGGGCGGTGTGATGCTGCTGCTGGACCCCGAGTGGGACGAGGCCGAGGTGAACAACTTTTTCACCTCGAACAACATTTCCACGGATGATGTGAAGGAACTTGGGTTCGTGGACAACGGCTTTCTGGTGAATACGGAGGCCGGTTTTCCCTCCCTGAACTTGGCCAACGAACTGGCCGGCAAGATGGGTGTAATTTCGGCCAGCCCCAACTGGTCGAGAGAGCGGCAGGCCAAGTGACAGCACCGCTCCGTCCACGATGAGGCCTGCCGTGTCCGGCGTTCAAGCGATGCCGGAGACTACTGTTTCAGCCCGCAGATTGTTCGGCTTGGCGGCTTGCCTTTGCCTGGTGGTGGCCGCGATTCTGCTGGCTGGCGGACGCGCCGGTGCGCAAACCGACGACCACGTCAATGCGCGGGACAGCACCGCAACGCTGGTGACCCTGGGCGGCACGGCGCAAGACGGCAATATCGAGGCGTCGGGAGACGTGGACGTTTTCCGCTTCGTGATTGCCGAGGACGATGCCCCCAGGGACGTGTGGGTATACACCGAGGCGGCCGCCAGCAATGCGCTGGGTGACTCTACCGGCAAGCTGTACGACGACTCCAGCAACGTCATTGCCGAAAACGACGACAGTGTTTTCGGCCAGTCGGACTCGCATTTCTACCTGGCAGCGAACCTGGGAGCCGGGACCTACTACGTAGAGGTCTCGGCGGTCGGGACCGGTACGGGCCAGTACACGCTGCACACGAAGACGGGAACCGACCAGGGCGGACGGATAAACGAAGTAGAAAGCAGCACGGCGCTCACACTGAGTACTCCTGTAGAGGGCGTAATCGGTTCAGAGGATGACCTGGACACCTACAAGCTCGTGCTGAGCAGCGACACCGACGTCATCTTCTACACGGAATCCGACGCGCTGGACTCCACCGGGGTGCTACTCGACGACGACGGCGGAGAAATCGAAGACAGGGACGACCATGATCTGTCGGAAGGCTTTCTGGACTTTTTCATAGGCCGGGCGCTGGAGGCCGGCACCTACTACATCACAGTCGGCGGAAGTGGCGATTCGGTGGGCACCTACAAGCTGCACGTGGAGTCGGTGGCGGACACTTCCACGGCAATTGCGCTTGACAGCGAGGGCAGGGGTTCGGCCATCGGAATCCTGGGCGATGAGGATGATGAGGACGTATTCACCTTCACGGTTTCCGGGACGAAGGACATATTCGTTTATACCGTCGGCAGGACTGACACCATAGGCGAAGTATCGGGCATAGAAAACGACGACGGATATCTGTCGCCGGGGAACCGGGATTTCCTGCTGGGCTACAACTCGTCGGGGAGCCAATCGGTGACCGTCACAGGCTGGAACGGGCATACGGGGCCATACAGGATTTTCGTCGAGACTCGGGACGACCCGGCGGGGTCGACTTCGACGACGGCCACTCCCGGCGAGCCCTACGTGTTCGGCGTGATTGACAGCGATGGCGACGAGGACTGGTTCAAGCTGGACTTCTCATCGGCCACCACCGATAGCGATATGATCCTCTTCACCCAGGGGCCAACGGATACGGTGGGAACCCTGTATGCCAGCGACGGCACCACGGAGATTTCCACGGATGACGACTCAGGTCGGATTTTGAACTTTCTCCTCAAGGGGACCCTCGCAGCGGGCGAGACCTACTATCCGAAAATAGAAGGATTTTATAATCCCCGGACCGAGAGCGACGAGATTGGCCCCTATGCGCTCTATGCCGAGACAGCCACCACATTGAGCTTTGGAGGGACGGTCACCGCCAGCATAGATCCCCACCACGACGTGGACCTATACGAGATAGACCTGACGGAACAATCCTCGGCGACCGACGTGTGGTTCTACACCACGGGGACGCTGGACACCTACGCCACGCTATACGACAGCGACGGAGCCTGGCTAGCAAGAGACGACGACGGTCACGTGTTGGGGCGAAGGCACGCCTTCAGCATGCACGAGGAGCTTGAACCGGGAGTCTACTACCTACTGGTACGCAGCTACGACACGCGGGCGGGCGGCTACGGTGTGCACTTCGAGCGTGCTACAGATCCGCCCAACAGCACCAGCGGAGCACCGACGTTGAGCCTGGGGCAGGTCAAAACCGGCCACATCGACCCAGACAGCGACTCGGACTACTTCCGCCTCGACCTGGGTGGCAAATCAAACGTGATCCTCTATCTGACCGGCTCCACTGGATATCGGTACGATGTGGACGTGGTGGGCCAAAGCGATCTGAACGAATACCCCGGCTTTTTTGATTACCTGATCCAGGACAACTTCTCGGGCAGTCCATACATCAAGGTGACGGCGGTATATGGGGGTAGGTACCTCATCCAGGCCATTGACGACACGGAATATACGGATTTCGTGACCGAGTGCACGGCGGATACCAACGCCCTGGACCCGGCGCCCGGAGACGACCTGTATGCCTGCCAGTGGCACCTGGAAGACCGCACCCCCGGCAGGGAAGCCAACGACTCCGCCGATGACGTGGACATCAACGTGGAGGAAGTCTGGTCTGACACCACCCTGGCCGACGGCACCACGGTTTCCGACGGCATCAAGGGGCAGGGCATCAACGTGGCGGTGGTGGACGATGGCATGGACATCAACCACGACGACCTCAGTCCCAACGTCAACAAGAGCCTCAACTACGATTACGGGAGCAACAGTTACACCACCTCCAACATCTACCAACCTCGGCACCACCACGGCACAGCGGTGGCGGGCCTGATTGCGGCGCGGGATTACAGCTTCGGCGTACGGGGCGTGGCGCCGCGAGCCACCCTCTACGCCCACAACTTCCTGGCCGAACAGTCGGACTATGCCGAGGCAGACTCAATGAGCCGGAGCATGGACGTGACCGCGGTATCCAGCAACAGCTGGGGGCCGTATGACGGGCCCGGCCTTGGCTATGCGACCGCGGCCTGGGATGCGGCGGTGGAGAGGGGCGTAACCGAGGGGTACGGGGGTAAGGGCGTGTTCTACGCCTTTGCCGCTGGGAACGGCGGAGACAGGAACGACAACGCCAACCTGGACGAGTATGCCAACTTCTACGCGGTCACCAGTGTGTGCGCGGTCAACTCGTCGGGAGTCAAAAGCGACTATTCGGAGTATGGGGCGCCCCTGTGGGTGTGTGCACCTTCCAACAACCGCCTGGGCGGATATTTGGGCATCGTGACCACGGAGAACTCCGATCGCTACCAAGATTCATTCGGAGGCACGTCGGCAGCGACACCCATGGTGTCGGGTGTCGTGGCGCTGATGCGTCACGCCAACCCGGAACTGACCTGGCGGGACATCAAGCTGATCCTGGCGGCCACGGCGAGCAAGGTGGACCCGGACAGCACGAGGTGGGAGACGGGAGCCAACAAGTACGGCTCGACCACGGAGACCTACAACTGGAACCGCAATTACGGGTTCGGCCTGGTGGATGCCAAGGCCGCCGTCGACCTGGCCAAGACGTGGGTCACTCTGGCGCCGCTGGAGAGCTACGAGGAAGAGACCACCGTGTCAGACGGGACGATCCCGGATGCGTCCTCCTCCGCGATCTCCTCGAAGATCAACATCAGCTCTTCAGATACAGACATGGAGTTCATCGAGTTTGTGGAAATCCGGCCAGATTTCAGCCACCGATCGTTCCGAGACCTGAAGATTGAGCTTGTCTCGCCGAGCGGGACCACGACGGAAATATTGGACTCCACCGATAGGGGAGGCCCTATTTCGTTCTTCGGGTTCATTGTTGGAGAAATTCCGATACCCCTGAATGGAACATACCGCATGGGGGCATCACAGTTCCTCGGAGAAGACCCCACGGGCGACTGGACTCTCAGGATCACCGACGAGGTGGACAACAACAAGGAGGGCACGCTGAACTCGTGGACCATCAAGTTCTATGGGAACAAGGCGACGCCATTCCCGCCGGCGACCGGCACGGTGACGGAGGGAGAGGAAGCGCTGACGGTGGAGTGGAGCGCGCCCACCAAAACTCGCGGAACGGAGATCAGCGCCTACGACCTGAGGTTCAAGGATGAATACGGCGAAGAGACGCTTGACGAGTTTTCGTGGAACATCGGCGACGGCAACCTTGAGGTGGAGAAAACGGGACTGCTGGGCCGCGTGGAATACGAGGTGCAGGTGCGGGCGCGGAACTCATCGGGGCCCGGCGAGTGGTCGGAGGCGGTGAGAGCCACACCACAGCGAGCCGGAGGGGATTGTTCCTCCATGACGGTGGGGGGAAGCTATGCCGAGCTGATAGAAGACTGTGACGTACTGCTGGACATGCGGGACGCCATCGTGGGCAGCGGCGTGGTGCTGGACTGGACGCCGAAGGTAAGCATCAGCCAGTGGGAGGGCGTCAGCACCGGCTTCGTCTCTTCCGTGCAACGGATTACGGGACTGGAGCTTAGCGAGAAATCCTTGGCCGGGACGTTCCCTGAGGACCTGACGAAGCTGGATGGACTGGAGACCCTGGACCTCTCGATCAACGGTCTCACCGGGAGTATACCCGGGGAACTGGAATCGCTGACTGGGCTCACGGAGCTGCTGCTGAACGACAACAGCCTGTCGGGAAGCATACCCACCGAGCTGAAGGAACTGTCATCGCTGACCAAGCTGCACCTGCAGGAGAACAGCCTGAGCGGCAGCATACCTGCGGACTTCGGAGACCTGATCTCGCTGCAAGAGCTGCACCTGGAAAACAACAGCCTCAGCGGGAGCATACCAACAGAGCTGGGAGACCTCACCTCTCTGACAACGCTCCTGCTCAACGGCAACTCACTGGGCGGGAACATACCGACGGAACTGGGAAGCCTCACCTCACTGGATGTGCTCGACCTGTCAGAAAACAGCCTGAACGGGAACATACCGACGGAACTGGGAAGCCTCACCTCACTGGATGTGCTCGACCTGTCGGAAAACAGCCTGGACGGCAACATACCGACAGAACTGGAAAGCCTGTTCTTGCTGGATGTGCTCGACCTGTCGGAAAACGGCCTGATCGGCAATATACCTACGCAACTGGGCAGCCTGACCCTGCTGACGACACTGGACCTGTCGGAAAACCGGCTGGATGGCAGCATTCCAACGCAGCTGGGCAACCTCTTCAGCCTGGAAAAGCTGCGACTGAACAAGAACCGGCTCAACGGTGATATTCCGAGCCAACTGGAAAACCTGACGACCAGCCTCACTGACCTGTTCTTGGCCGACAACAGATTCACGGGCTGCATACCGGGCAGGCTGCGGAGCGTGTCGTCCAACGACCTGGGCGACATTAACCTGGTGCACTGCGACGTGAAGCTAACTGACCTGGAAGTTGAAGGCGCAACGTTGTCTCCGGCGTTCGACGCCGACACGACGAGCTACAACGCCGTTGTGGGCCCATCGCCCGCCACGGTCACGCCCACGGGCCAGGCTGGAGCTACCTTCGAGTTCCTGGACGACAGCGACAATGTTATAGACGACGCCGACACCGAATCCGGATTCCAGGTAGTACTGGGGAGCGGACGAACCAGGGTTAAAGTGAAGGTCCTTTCCGAGGACGGCCTGGCAAGCCATACCTATGTCATCAACATAGACCGGGCGAGCGCGCCGGGACGCCCCAGCATCAGCGGCGCCATTGAACCCACGCCGGGCGAGGCCGGGTCGCTGGACGTGGCATGGACAGCGCCCTCCTCCAACGGCGGCGCTCCGGTGATCGCCTACGATGTGCGGTACATCGAGAGCGCGACCAGCGACAAGGCAGACATCCACTGGACCGTGGACGAGGATGCGTGGACCACTGGCGGCGGGAGCCTGGAGGCCACGATCACGGGACTGCTGGGCGACACGGAGCACGACGTGCAGGTGCGAGCGTACAACGGCGCAGCGTACAGCCCGTGGTCGCAGACAGCGAAGGGTACGCCGGACGCTCCGGACTGCGATGCCGGAGGCCCGATATCGAACCCGGTCGACAATCCGGGGCTGGTCGCAGACTGCGAAGCGCTGCTGGCGGCGATGGCCAGTCTCGGGGCCAGCGGGACGGTGAACTGGTCCATCGATACATTGATGAGCAACTGGCAATACGTAACCATCGAGGGGACGCCGCAGCGGGTCACCAAGGTGGAACTGGCTTCGCTGGGTCTTGGTGGGCGGGTCCCGTCGACGCTGAGGCAGTTGAGCGGACTGATAACGCTGGACCTCTCGGACAATGAACTGGCCCAGGGTATCCCGCACCAGCTGGGCGAACTGGGCAACCTGCAAGAGCTGCTGCTGGGTAGGAATATGCTGGGCGGTCAGATTCCACCGGAGCTGGGCAACCTGTCCAGCCTGGAGGTACTGGGGCTGGACAGCAACGGCCTCACCGGCCAGATTCCCGGCAACCTGCGAAATCTAAGCTCACTGACGGTCATCGAGCTGCACGATAACCAACTGGGAGGGTCGCTGCCGTCGTGGCTGGGCCAGATTTCCGAGCTAGAGACGCTGTCGCTGCACGACAACGCATTTACCGGGTCCGTCCCGTCGTCGCTGGGGAACCTGACCAGCTTGGAATCACTGTATGTTGCTGACAACGAGCTGACTGGCACCATACCCACGCAACTGGGCAACGCCACGGCCCTGACGCGGCTGACTATGGGCAACAACCAGCTGAGAGGGAGCATACCGTCGCAGCTCAGCAGTCTGACGAGCCTGACCCGGCTGGTATTGAACGGCAACGAGCTGTCCGGGAACATCCCGGACCTGTCGTCCCTGACCTTGCTGACCGAGTTGCACCTGAACGGGAACCAACTCACCGGGGGTGTTCCCACTTGGTTGGAGGAGCTGACCGATCTGACGGTCCTGGACCTCTCCGGGAACGATCTCGGTGGGGAGATTCCATCGGAACTGAACAGTCTCACCAAGCTGGAGTCGCTGAACCTGGGCGGGAACGGCCTGACCGGCGGAATACCGTCCTTTGCCAGCCTGACCGCACTGGTCAACCTGGACCTCTCGGACAACGCCCTCACCGGGGAGATACCGACGGCGCTGGGAGACCTGGGGGTACTGGAAACGCTGATTCTTTCGGACAACAACCTGAGCGGCAGCGTACCGGCCAAGATCGGATCACTTGCCAACTTGCAAAAGCTGCACATTGCCGGCAACGACCTGACCGAGGAGTTGCCCAATGAGCTGAACAACCTTACGGAGCTGGTGGAGTTGGACCTATCGGAAAACGATTTTGAAGGGGAGATACCGACGCTCAGCGGGTTGACCAAACTGGAGGATCTGAAGCTTAGCAACAGCGGGCTGGAAGGAGAGATCCCGGCACTGAACAGCCTGACGGCCCTGAGAGTCCTGCACCTGAACGACAACGAACTTGACGGCAGCATTCCCTCGCTGTCGGGCCTGACGAACATGGAAGAGCTGCACCTGCAGGGGAACGAACTGACGGGAGGGCTTTCATCCCTCTCGGGGCTTTCCGGCCTGAAAGAGCTGATCGCCCACGACAACCTGCTGGACGGCAGCATCACCACCATGCCGTCCAACCTGACCAACCTGGCAACCCTGTCGCTGGGAAGCAACCAGTTGACCGGATCGTTGCCATCCACGCTGGGCGGCTTCAGCAGCCTGGAAGTGCTGTCGGTGGCAAATAACTCGCTTAGCGGGGCCATACCCAGTCAACTGGGGAACCTGGACAATCTGCGGTGGCTGTACCTCTACAACAACCAGATCTCAGGTCCCATACCGTCGAGGTTGGGAGACCTCGGCAGTCTGGAGCGGTTGCGGCTGGAGAAGAACGCGCTGACCGGCGCCATACCCGCGCAACTGGGCGGGCTGGATTCTCTGACTCTCCTGATGCTGGCGGACAACCAGCTGACCGGTTGTGTGCCAGGTGCCCTGATGTCGCTGCCGGCCCTCGGAGATGGCGGGACCAACGACCTGGAGGCCGTGGGTCTGCCCTTCTGCCCGGCGCCAACAATCTCGTCGGTGGAGCCGAATACACAGTCGCTGACGGTGGAGTGGAACACGCCCTCGGCCTACGAGGATTACGTGGAATCCTACGTCCTGCGTCACATCGAGAGCAGCGTTCAGGACCCGGAGGAAGGAGACTGGACGGTTGTCGAGACCAACTCGACGGCGACGACCACTACGGTAACAGGCCTGGAGCAACGCACGGAGTATTACGTGCAGGTCCGTGCGGTGTACGAGGCCGGAGAAGGTGCCAGGTCCGACAGCTTCACCCAAAGGACGCGACAGTCAACGGGAAGGGGCGCGCCTCCTCCCCCCGAGCCGGTCGAACCGGTCGCGCCCATCACCCCCGTAACTCCAACTACGACACCAAGCTCCGGCAGCGGTGGCTCCAGCAGCGGTTCAGGGGGCGGGGGTGGCGGAGGGTTCGCCATCGGAGGCTTCGCCCCGCAGCCAGCCGTCCCGTCGCGCCCTCCGGCCCTCGTTGGGCCCCAAGCTGTAACCAGGCTGTTCGAGCCCCTCCTGGAGAATGGCAACCTGGAACGGGTCTGGAGATTCAACAACGAGGACAAGTCGTGGACCTTCTATGACCCACGACCCATCTTCGCCCAGTTCAACACCCTGCGGCTGGTGCGTCCCCCAGTCATCCTGATAATCAGGGTCACGAGGAGCCAAGTGTTCCGCGGGGAGCAGCTGAGTGCGGGATGGAACTTCGTCAACATCCGTTAGACACCATAGCCGGGGCGGGAGCGGAAGCGGGTCAATTGAGCAACTGGTCCGGCCCCTTGCCGACAGCGGCACACCGCAATGAGTCTGGTGGCTGAACAGCCGGACACAGCAATGGCAGTTCTATGACCCGGGCCCGCGTTTTGCACTGTTCAACACCCTGTCGAATATGGACCTGAGCGCCAATCCGCCGGTGGTGCTGGCCATCAGCGTGGACCGCAGGACGGAATTCCGCAGCCGTACCCTGTACCGCAGTTGGAACTATGTCGTGATGCGGTAGGCTGATCTTGGCCCAGTTGCAGGACGAAGACAGCTTTGCCGCCGCTCAGCATCGTCATTGAAGCCGACTGATGCATCGGCACAGTCTCCGGTACCTCGCCGATCCCCAGCGGCAGGGTATTTTCGGTGCCGTCTTCCAAGCGAAGTCCCTGCCAGCAGGTGGCTGTAAATTACCCCTCGCCGTAGCTGTCGGGGTGGCTGGAGAACCCAGTTGCAGAACCCTTGTCGGAATCCTGTATGTTGTTGTCCAACCCCCCCGCTCCTGCACCCTGACAGGACCTGAGTGCCTCGCCAGGTTCGCCGTTTGATGACAGCAGCCTGTTGCGCATCAGTACGCGGATACCGGATCATGTAAACGAGCCGTTCAGCGCCTGACAGACAGTAAACGGCGACGACGCCGGCGTTGTCGGCTCATCTTCTCTCCATTTATTTGGACGCCACCCCATTTGGCGTTCACTCTCGCCGGTGCGTCTGTTGCTATCGGTTTTTGTCCTTCTGGGGTCCGGTTTAGGGAAGGCTGGTGTGTACCGTTGCGTTATACTTAGAGCAGTTTCAGAGGTGGAGGTACCGTTTTGTCTTCCGGTGTGGCGTCGTTGAAGGTCATGGTTGTCGATGATGAACCCGAGGTGGAGATGATGTTCCGTCAGCGGCTGCGGCGTGACCTGCGCTCGGGGCGTTACGAAATTGTGTTTGCTTCCTCGGGAGTCCATGCACTGGAGGTCATGGAAGAAAACCCGGACGTGGCAGTGGTGCTGACCGATCTCAACATGCCGCAGATGGATGGCATGGCCCTGCTGTCTGCCTTGCGGGAACGGTGGCCCGGGGTTTGCTCGGCGGTGCTCTCGGCCTACGGGGATTCGAAGCGCGTTGAGGATGCAACGGGCCGGGGTGCCCGGGCCTTCATGGTCAAGCCAGTGGACTTTGAAGCCGTGCGGGAATTTCTGGAAGCCACTTACGCCGAACAGCCCGGCTAGTGTGATGTATCCAAAGTACGTCGGCAAAAGCGGGCGACATTGGCCAGGATTTGGTCGGCAGTCTTGGTCCAGACAAACGGTTTGGGGTCCTCGTTGGTGACGTCCAGGTAGCGGTAGATGGCAGCCTCCAGTTCGGCGCTGCTCTGATGCACGCCACGGCGCAACTGCTTTTCGGTGAGCAGACCGAACCAGCGCTCCACCAGGTTCAGCCAGGAGGCGCTGGTGGGTGTGAAGTGCATATGGAAGCGGGGCCGCTTGGCAAACCAGTTACGGATCAGCGCCGTCTTGTGGGTGGCGTAGTTGTCCGCGATCAGGTGGACGTCCAGGTCGGCGGGCACCTCGGCCTCGATGGTATCGAGGAATTTGCGGAACTCCACGGCCCGGTGGCGGCGGTGGCACTGGCCAATCACCTGGCCGGTCCTCGCGTCCAAGGCGGCGAACAGCGACGTGGTGCCGTGGCGCAGGTAATCATGGGTGCGCCGCTCCACCTGTCCCGGGCGCATGGGCAACAGCGGACGGGTGCGGTCCAAGGCTTGGATCTGGGACTTCTCGTCCACGCACAGGACCAACGCCCGGTCCGGTGGATTCAGATACAGCCCCACAACGTCCCTGACCTTCTCGATGAAGAAGGGGTCCGACGACAACTTGAAGGTCTCCGTGCGGTGGGGCTGCAATCCGAAGGCCCGCCAGATGCGGCTGACCGTGTTGTGGCTCAGCCCGCTGCGCTGGGCCATGGACCGGGTGCTCCAATGGGTCGCGTCCCGGGGCGCAGTCTCCAGCGTCAGCGTAATCACACGCTCCACGTCGTCATCGGTAACCGCTCGAGGCCGTCCGCTGCGCGGTTCGTCCGACAGTCCGTCCAGCCTCCGTTCCAGGAAGCGAGAACGCCACTTCCCCACCGTCTCATCGGACACTCCCAGGTCGGTGCCCACCGCGGTATTGCTGCGGCCTTCGGCACAGCCCAGAACCATTCTGGCCCGCAGCGCCAAAGCCTGCGAGGTCTTTGGACGGCGAACCCACCGTTCCAGGGTTTCACGCTCCACGTCATCCAAGATTAGCGGCGGCATCGGTCGTCCCATCGCCATGGTCATCCTCCTCTGGACTGCTAACCCGGAGGATACCTCATCGCGATTACTTTTACTATTAACTTCCGTTACACCACACTAGTGTGATGTATCCAAAGTACGTCGGCAAAAGCGGGCGACATTGGCCAGGATTTGGTCGGCAGTCTTGGTCCAGACAAACGGTTTGGGGTCCTCGTTGGTGACGTCCAGGTAGCGGTAGATGGCAGCCTCCAGTTCGGCGCTGCTCTGATGCACGCCACGGCGCAACTGCTTTTCGGTGAGCAGACCGAACCAGCGCTCCACCAGGTTCAGCCAGGAGGCGCTGGTGGGTGTGAAGTGCATATGGAAGCGGGGCCGCTTGGCAAACCAGTTACGGATCAGCGCCGTCTTGTGGGTGGCGTAGTTGTCCGCGATCAGGTGGACGTCCAGGTCGGCGGGCACCTCGGCCTCGATGGTATCGAGGAATTTGCGGAACTCCACGGCCCGGTGGCGGCGGTGGCACTGGCCAATCACCTGGCCGGTCCTCGCGTCCAAGGCGGCGAACAGCGACGTGGTGCCGTGGCGCAGGTAATCATGGGTGCGCCGCTCCACCTGTCCCGGGCGCATGGGCAACAGCGGACGGGTGCGGTCCAAGGCTTGGATCTGGGACTTCTCGTCCACGCACAGGACCAACGCCCGGTCCGGTGGATTCAGATACAGCCCCACAACGTCCCTGACCTTCTCGATGAAGAAGGGGTCCGACGACAACTTGAAGGTCTCCGTGCGGTGGGGCTGCAATCCGAAGGCCCGCCAGATGCGGCTGACCGTGTTGTGGCTCAGCCCGCTGCGCTGGGCCATGGACCGGGTGCTCCAATGGGTCGCGTCCCGGGGCGCAGTCTCCAGCGTCAGCGTAATCACACGCTCCACGTCGTCATCGGTAACCGCTCGAGGCCGTCCGCTGCGCGGTTCGTCCGACAGTCCGTCCAGCCTCCGTTCCAGGAAGCGAGAACGCCACTTCCCCACCGTCTCATCGGACACTCCCAGGTCGGTGCCCACCGCGGTATTGCTGCGGCCTTCGGCACAGCCCAGAACCATTCTGGCCCGCAGCGCCAAAGCCTGCGAGGTCTTTGGACGGCGAACCCACCGTTCCAGGGTTTCACGCTCCACGTCATCCAAGATTAGCGGCGGCATCGGTCGTCCCATCGCCATGGTCATCCTCCTCTGGACTGCTAACCCGGAGGATACCTCATCGCGATTACTTTTACTATTAACTTCCGTTACACCACACTAGTGTGATGTATCCAAAGTACGTCGGCAAAAGCGGGCGACATTGGCCAGGATTTGGTCGGCAGTCTTGGTCCAGACAAACGGTTTGGGGTCCTCGTTGGTGACGTCCAGGTAGCGGTAGATGGCAGCCTCCAGTTCGGCGCTGCTCTGATGCACGCCACGGCGCAACTGCTTTTCGGTGAGCAGACCGAACCAGCGCTCCACCAGGTTCAGCCAGGAGGCGCTGGTGGGTGTGAAGTGCATATGGAAGCGGGGCCGCTTGGCAAACCAGTTACGGATCAGCGCCGTCTTGTGGGTGGCGTAGTTGTCCGCGATCAGGTGGACGTCCAGGTCGGCGGGCACCTCGGCCTCGATGGTATCGAGGAATTTGCGGAACTCCACGGCCCGGTGGCGGCGGTGGCACTGGCCAATCACCTGGCCGGTCCTCGCGTCCAAGGCGGCGAACAGCGACGTGGTGCCGTGGCGCAGGTAATCATGGGTGCGCCGCTCCACCTGTCCCGGGCGCATGGGCAACAGCGGACGGGTGCGGTCCAAGGCTTGGATCTGGGACTTCTCGTCCACGCACAGGACCAACGCCCGGTCCGGTGGATTCAGATACAGCCCCACAACGTCCCTGACCTTCTCGATGAAGAAGGGGTCCGACGACAACTTGAAGGTCTCCGTGCGGTGGGGCTGCAATCCGAAGGCCCGCCAGATGCGGCTGACCGTGTTGTGGCTCAGCCCGCTGCGCTGGGCCATGGACCGGGTGCTCCAATGGGTCGCGTCCCGGGGCGCAGTCTCCAGCGTCAGCGTAATCACACGCTCCACGTCGTCATCGGTAACCGCTCGAGGCCGTCCGCTGCGCGGTTCGTCCGACAGTCCGTCCAGCCTCCGTTCCAGGAAGCGAGAACGCCACTTCCCCACCGTCTCATCGGACACTCCCAGGTCGGTGCCCACCGCGGTATTGCTGCGGCCTTCGGCACAGCCCAGAACCATTCTGGCCCGCAGCGCCAAAGCCTGCGAGGTCTTTGGACGGCGAACCCACCGTTCCAGGGTTTCACGCTCCACGTCATCCAAGATTAGCGGCGGCATCGGTCGTCCCATCGCCATGGTCATCCTCCTCTGGACTGCTAACCCGGAGGATACCTCATCGCGATTACTTTTACTATTAACTTCCGTTACACCACACTAGTGTGATGTATCCAAAGTACGTCGGCAAAAGCGGGCGACATTGGCCAGGATTTGGTCGGCAGTCTTGGTCCAGACAAACGGTTTGGGGTCCTCGTTGGTGACGTCCAGGTAGCGGTAGATGGCAGCCTCCAGTTCGGCGCTGCTCTGATGCACGCCACGGCGCAACTGCTTTTCGGTGAGCAGACCGAACCAGCGCTCCACCAGGTTCAGCCAGGAGGCGCTGGTGGGTGTGAAGTGCATATGGAAGCGGGGCCGCTTGGCAAACCAGTTACGGATCAGCGCCGTCTTGTGGGTGGCGTAGTTGTCCGCGATCAGGTGGACGTCCAGGTCGGCGGGCACCTCGGCCTCGATGGTATCGAGGAATTTGCGGAACTCCACGGCCCGGTGGCGGCGGTGGCACTGGCCAATCACCTGGCCGGTCCTCGCGTCCAAGGCGGCGAACAGCGACGTGGTGCCGTGGCGCAGGTAATCATGGGTGCGCCGCTCCACCTGTCCCGGGCGCATGGGCAACAGCGGACGGGTGCGGTCCAAGGCTTGGATCTGGGACTTCTCGTCCACGCACAGGACCAACGCCCGGTCCGGTGGATTCAGATACAGCCCCACAACGTCCCTGACCTTCTCGATGAAGAAGGGGTCCGACGACAACTTGAAGGTCTCCGTGCGGTGGGGCTGCAATCCGAAGGCCCGCCAGATGCGGCTGACCGTGTTGTGGCTCAGCCCGCTGCGCTGGGCCATGGACCGGGTGCTCCAATGGGTCGCGTCCCGGGGCGCAGTCTCCAGCGTCAGCGTAATCACACGCTCCACGTCGTCATCGGTAACCGCTCGAGGCCGTCCGCTGCGCGGTTCGTCCGACAGTCCGTCCAGCCTCCGTTCCAGGAAGCGAGAACGCCACTTCCCCACCGTCTCATCGGACACTCCCAGGTCGGTGCCCACCGCGGTATTGCTGCGGCCTTCGGCACAGCCCAGAACCATTCTGGCCCGCAGCGCCAAAGCCTGCGAGGTCTTTGGACGGCGAACCCACCGTTCCAGGGTTTCACGCTCCACGTCATCCAAGATTAGCGGCGGCATCGGTCGTCCCATCGCCATGGTCATCCTCCTCTGGACTGCTAACCCGGAGGATACCTCATCGCGATTACTTTTACTATTAACTTCCGTTACACCACACTAGTACTACGGCCGCATATTCAGGTCGACAGCGTTTTTGGACTCTCAACCAGCTTGCATTCATCAATCGCAGACGCGTAAACCGAAGCTAAGTTTGTTGGTCTTCAAGTCCCCCCGGCCCTAGAGCCAGTCATCTGCGACTGTAGTATTAAGAGGGTCAACAGCCGTACCTGACGCTCGTTCCTGGTCCTGATGTGAACGAAGTAGTAGGCCCATGCGTGATCTCTCCTTTCCGGCCTCAGCTGGATAGTGGACCCGTCGCTCAGCCCGCAGCCACACAACTCCCTGGGCTACAAGCCTCCCGCGCCGGAGGCCCTCCATCCTCCAGATCTTGTCCCGGAGCTAGTGAGACTAACATAGAAAGTGGTACGACCAGAGGGGGCAGGTCAGTCCCTTTCCAAAATCCGCCGTGCACTGTTGAACTGATGGAACTTTTCCTACCGCTAAACTTAGGCTAAAGCCCACGTCAGCTTGCACATATTCGGTGACCGTTCTAGTCATGCGTCGCCGTGGTTGTTACTTGACCGTATTCACTGGTCTTCCAATGGCGTGACTAGCTGTCCGTTGAGATGGTCGCCCGTCCTCCGGTTGCTTCGTGGAAATTGATCCTGGCGGCTTCATTTGTTCCAAGTAACCTAGACTCCGCGTAGACGTTGGTTAATTTGTCCAATTACCATCTTATGGCCGGGTGGACTTCGTCAACAAGCAATATCACTGCGACCTTGACATCTTTCTGGGATCGGGAAGCATTGTGTTCCGCCTCAAAGGCCATAGCGGAACAGTATCGATGTCGTTATATCTGCATTATTGAGCAGCAAGTTACGGCATGCCCGGGGCGTTTGCTCTAGAAATAGTAGATTGAGAGGCATCCGAGGAACGGGACATGTCTCACCTTGATACCAAGCCCCCAAAGAACAAGCTTCTGCATTGCGTGGCAGAGGCTTGGCAACTCCATCTTTTGGGTTTCGCCTGACAAACAACCGACGACTACATCGCCAAGGCGAATCTGATTGAAAAGGTTCTTGATTTTGACCAGTTAGGTGGGCCACATCTTCATAATTGCTTCAAAGCGGACCCGTACCATGCACACGTTGTTGAATCCTTTGTAACTCCGTCCGGGAAGGTGCGAATTGAAGCGTATTGGACCTAACTGTCGATGGCGCATACCCTGGGGTTCGTTGTCCGGTACGCGTCGTCATTGTGGTCGCCCCATGGCCACGATAAGCGTTGTATTCGGCACCCTCGTGATGGTTGCCCTGGTGCTTGGTTGTGGTGACGCGATCGAGCGGATATCGGTCGACACACCGGCAGTGGCACCTTTGTCGATCCCCCCGTTGCTCGAGCCGACAATCGAGAATGGTGTCGCGCATTATGACCTCACGATCGGCACATCACATCACGATTACCAGCAGACAAGTCCGACTGAGACCTATTCCTACAACGGGATGCCGGTGCTCGGGCCCACCCTTCGCCTAAAGACCGGCGATTCGGTGGTTATCAACGTCACCAACGCGTTGGACCAGGTTACAACAACCCACTGGCATGGCGCTGACGTGCCGGCCGAGGACGACGGCGGGCCGCTGAGTCCGATTAAGCCAGGCACAACCTGGGTGGCCGACTTCGATGTGATCCAGCCAGCAGCTACCCTCTGGTATCACCCCCATCTGCATGGATTCACAGCCGAGCATGTCTACCGCGGCTCTGCCGGCATGATCATAATCGATGACGGGAACCCCGCTGGTACACTCCTGCCCAAGACCTACGGCGTCGACGATATTCCTGTAATCATCCAGGACAGGGATTTCACGGAGGACGGCCAGCTCGACTTTGCCATAACCCGCGGACCCCTTGGCAACCGAGATGGTGTACTGACGGTGAATGGTACTATCAACCCGTTCGTCGAAACACCCACGGGACTGGTTCGGTTGCGAGTGCTCAACGGCAGCCAGGCCAGGATATTTCAACTTAGCATCGAGGGGGCCACCATGATGAAGATAGCCTCCGACGGCGGCTATCTGGCCAGTCCCGTCATACTCGAGCGACTCGTCCTCGGCCCCGGGGACCGGACCGAGATCATCGTTAACGTCGGGGGCGCGCCTGCTGCTCTGGTCGACAGCGCGTTCGGACGGGTGCTTGAGCTCCGGCCAACCGGCCTGGCCTCGACGGTGGGCCCGGTTCCAGAGACGCTCACGACCATAGAGCCAATCTCCGACTCGGAGATCACTGTGGACCGGAGTTTCCACATGGAGCAGGTGGGGAACGGGTGGGGATTTAACGGGGTCCAGTTGGACATGAGCAGGATAGATGCAACAGTGCGACTCGGAGACACGGAGCGCTGGACCCTTACTGCCGACGCCGGCCAGCACGTGTTCCATGTCCACCAGACCCAGTTTCAGATATTGGCGATCAACGGCGAACCTCCACCACCAGAGGAAGCAGGCTGGGAGGACTCCGTGTTGGTCAATGCCAACCGTGAGGTAGTTATAGCTTCCCGTTTCAATACCTATGCCGATAACGACACGGCGTATATGTACCACTGCCACATTCTTGATCACGAAGAACTTGGCATGATGGGGCAGTTCCTGGTCGTCGAGTAACCTGGGCGAGATACGGGTAGTGGTAATAGTAAGCGGCCCTTTCCTGTCGCGGATAGAGCTTGAAACGAGAGACCCCGAGCCGGTATTGCACCCTCCGGATGAACCTTGGAGTGAAGGTTATCAGTTTCTTCCGGTTCGGTGGGGGACGGGGTTCCCGGACTTGGAGACGAGAGCGCGCTACGTCTTCCATTCTTCCGTTTTTCACATTCTTCCCGCACGGCGAAGGGGAAACAGCGGCACGTCGATGACGCAGTTGGTAGACAGGAGGGGGGCCTTGTCACTAATGCAGCTATTTTATGGCTGCAGTTGTTACAACGCGGGGCAGTGTGTGAAGTTGTGGTGGCGGAGAGGGCGGGATTCGAACCCGCGAGAAGCTTGCGCCCCTACGCGATTTCCAGTCGCGCCCGTTCGTCCACTCCGGCACCTCTCCGCGCGGGGACGATGCTATCCATTATAGGTTCGGCCCCCAGCAGTCGCAAGCTGGTCATGAACCGCAATCCGCCGCCTTCACGCCTATTTCCGTCACCGTCGACCAAGGTGCGCCGATCGGCAAGAGGGAGGCCATAGCAGTGTGGGAGCCGCTACCACCTGCTGAGCCGGACATTCTCGCCGGAGCGGTTCAGCCGGATTGCATGGGTCCACCGGCGGGTCAGGAGCCAGCAGATCGCACAGGCACATCCGGGATTCGAGAATCAACCTCGCTGGGTGCTGGACGTGGTGTCCAATGGGGGCCGTTCCCCGAAACCGGAAGGACAATCCGGATTTGCTGTGCAAGATGGCGCTCGATCCAGCCCGGCCGGAACCCTCGAAAGGATCCACGAGAGGCGGACTGAAACGGGCCGGGCGGGTCAACATCTGTCTGGCCACATTGCTATGCCAAGTGATATTGCTGTTCCAATTCACCAAAAACCAAATGCGATAGCCTTGGAGCGGCCTTCGCGCCGCCCGTCCCGCGAGGGTTGCGTGGTCAGCAGAACTTGAGGTCGCCGAGGTTGGAGAGGTCGGGGATCCGTATGCGCAGGTTGGTGGCCAGGCAGCCGGTGAGGCTGTTGCGGTGCAGGGTCAGGACGCGCAGGCCGGAGAGGCCGTCGTTCAACTCCTCGGGGATTTCGCCGCGGAACTGGTTCCAGTGGAGGTACAGTTCCTGCAGCTCGGCCAGGTTGCCTAGCTCGGCGGGAATCTCGCCGGTGAGCTGGTTGGCGAAGAGGCCGAGGGTGCGCAGCCTGGGCAGGTTGCCCAACTCTGCGGGGATTTCGCCGGAGAGCTGGTTTCCGGAGAGGTTCAGGCGGCGGAGGTTGGTGAGCTTGCCGATGTCGGGGGGAATCTCGCCGGACAACGCATAGCCGGGCACC
The DNA here is from genome assembly GCA_963667415.1 of Dehalococcoidia bacterium. Taxonomy (GTDB): domain Bacteria; phylum Chloroflexota; class Dehalococcoidia; order Lucifugimonadales; family UBA3495; genus VXOI01. The sequence continues at coordinate 4,323,662 of OY763410.1, forward strand.
TCATCGACGCCGAGGTCGAGGACGCGGAGGCTGGTGAGGCGGCCCAATTCGGTGGGAATCTCGCCGGTGAGCTCGTTGTCGCGGGGCTCGGCCTGTCCGAAGTTGAGCACCACCAAACGGGAGAGCAGGCCGAGGTCGGGCGGCAGCGCGCCGGTCCAGCCGGCGCCTCGGAAGTCGAGCTTGACCACACGGCCGTCGATGTCGGTGGAGACGCCCTCCCACTCGCCGAGGGGGTGGTCGGACATCCACTTGGTGAACCTGTCGCGGTGCTCCCCGTCTTCGGCGCTGGCCTCGAACAGGGCGACCAGCGCCCCGCGGTCGACGGGATGGTCGTCGGTGGGGCACACAGCGAGGCCGTGGTCTCCCGAGGCGGCATCGCTCAGGACGTCGGAGACGCAGCCGGTGACGGCGTTGCCGGCGAGGCCGAGGGACTCGAGGGCGACGAGGTTGTTCAGCTCGGCGGGAATCTCACCCAAGAGGCCGTTGTTGGCCAGAGACAGGAAGTCGAGCCCGCCGAGCAGGCCAATCTCGGCGGGGATTTCGCCGCGCAGCCGGTTGCCGGACAGGTCCAGATAGGAGAGGTGGCCGAGAAAGCCGATTTCCGTGGGAACGGGACCCGAGAGGTCGTTGGAACTGAGGTCGAGCCACTCGAGGCGGGCCATCAGGCCGATTTCGGAGGGGAGCTGTCCCTCGAGGCCGTTCTCGTTGAGCCAGAGCTCGACGACGCGGCCGTGTCCGTCCATGGTGACGCCGTGCCACTTGGCGAGAGGCTCGTCGGTGAGCCAGTTGGTGCTGTCGATCCAGCCCGGCCCGCCGGTAGCGTCGTAGAGGGCGACGAGGGCTTCGCGGTCGATGTCGGCGGTGCCGCCAGACTCGGGGGGCGTGAACCGGGTGGGCTCGGGCGTAGCCGTCGGCCGGGGGACCGTGGGTCGCGGGGTGGCCGTGGGCACCGTGGTGGCAGTGGGCGGTCGCGTCGGTGGGACGGGAGTCGGAGTCGCCTGGGCCACCGTGGGTACGGCAGTCGGTTCCGTCGTGGGCACGGGCGTGGGCGTGGGTTCGTCGGAGCCGCAGGCGAGGAGCAGGGGCAGCAGCAACAGCGCGAGGAGGGGAAGAAGGATACGGGGCCGAGTGATGTTCATTTCTCCTCGCGGGTACCGGGCGGCATGGCTGGTCTACATAATCGGGGCCATTCGATGCTAATGGATACGGGGGAGTAAGGCAAGAAAGCGGCCGGAGAATGGGTGGCGTTCCGAATCAGGCAGTCCGCTAGACCAGGCGCCCGTGGGCTGGGGGCTTCACTCCCACCCGAGCTTTGTGCCGCGGGCAGACGGAATGGAAGGAAACCCCACGCCTCAGGGTGGATGGCAGTCAGGAGTCCAGTCTCATTGTCTGAAGGCCCTCTCGATGGGAGTGTCCAATTGTGTCAAGTTGTGTCAAAAACCCGCTCATTTTGTTTCTCAATTGAGACCGGCCAATCGGGTGATGCACGGCTTCTGTAATAAGAACAATTGTACGATAATCTACGCCTCGGGGCAAGAGGGAGATTTCAGCAGGGCCGGGTCTCCAACCAGGTGGTCAAGTCAACGAGGGAGACTGGGATTGGGATTCCCGGCTTCTAGGCAATGACGGGTTGGCTGCCGGGACGCCCCTCGACTGGAACCGTTTCGAGGGCGGTGTCGAGGGCGCCGCCGGTGATGAACGTTGGCCGACGGCGATGCCTCTTGGCGTGAGCGGGTCAGGCGCTCTCGTGACTGTGTAACATTTTGTAACAAGACGTAACATTTTGCGGAATTCGCCACTTCCGACGAGGAGAGGGGAGCAAAATTTTGCGCGCTTTGTTGGCTGCAATTCCGGTTGGCTGGCGTTGATAGTCGTCGGGGCTGCCTGGTGGAGTGTGGAATGGCTTCCGGGCGGGCAACTCGCTGTGACTATGCTACGCAGGTGGGGCTGCAGGACGCAAGGGGGAAGTGTCAGTGGGGGGTGACCGCCTGTAGGGATTCAACGAAGTCACGACTGGAGCTTGGAATCCCACGAAACCACATGATCACGCTTGGTAAGGGCAACGCGAGAGGCCAGAATTTACCCTCTTTGCCATCTCTTGTGCTGCAAGCATCAGTGCGTCGAGTGCTTCAGGTACTCCAAGGGAAGGCAAGGCTTGTGTGGGTCCTCGATCTGAAATGGAATGCTTCGGCGACAATTGGTCAAATATTACCCATCGGGTTATGATTAGTGTGTGCCTGAAATAGAATTTCATACCAGAGCCAACGGCTCGTGCCCGTATGATGCATACGTCAATGACGTCCTTCGTGGGGGAAGCAAACAGGAAGCTGCCAAAATCAGGGCCGTTGTGGATCAGCTCAGGGTTTCGGGATCGGCTGTACTCGCAAACATGCGGCTAGCGACGAAAATGAACGACGTGTGGGAGCTCCGTGTAGGCAGGCACCGTGTCTTCTATTTTTTGGACGCTGATACCGGGCGCTACGTCATATTGAATGGCTTTCTGAAGCAAACGCGCAAAACCCCTCCACAAGAACTGCAGAGAGCCGAGAATCTGCTGGCTGAACATCTTAGATTAAGAGGGAGGCTATGATGAGAGAAAGTAACGCTCCTGACTCCCATGCGACTTGGCTGAACGATATCGAGTACAGAGAAGAGTACGGGTCTGAGACGGCCAAGCTGAATATGGCAGCCTCCTTTCTCATGGGGCGGGAGGCGATGGGCTTCACTCAATCGAAGCTGGCAAAGAGAGCTGGCACGTCCCAAGCATACATTGCGAAGCTAGAAAGAGGGGACGCGAATCCCACGATCGGCAATGTTGGGCGGTTGTTCGGCTGCATGTGGTTGAAACCAAGCATCGTGCCCACCTTGTTGGTACCCTCCGAATCCTTGGAATCAGCAGTGCTGAAGAACCTGGGTGAGTCGGATGAGAGGTTTGATCCTTCGCGGTTCATAGCCAGTCCGGGTCCGGTGGAGGCAATTCCTGACATCATCACCCGACCGTCTAGTGAGGCGTTCAAGGACTTGGTGGATAAGGGGCTGCTGATCGTAGTCTGGAGCTACGACAACCCCACAAGGTCCTGGTCATCTTACGACCCGGCAGCTCCGGAAGAACTCGACAATCTTAGATACGTCTCTACCGGCGATATAGTCTGGATTGAGGTAACAAGGGAAACACAGTTCCAGGACAGGGCCCTGTACGAGGGGTGGAACTTGATCTCCTTGAAGTAAGGGGCGATGACCCGGGCTAAGCTATGGATTTATGCCCGAATTTCAGGCTCAGCTTTGCAGTAACATTACCGTCAGCAAAATGAAAGGTGCAGTCGCGAAAGCCTGTGTCCAAGCTATGTCATAACAGAATCCTAAATTGTTTTCTGCGATAACCGCAGCTGGGGATGATTTCCCAACCTTTCACCTTCACTCGAAGCCACTCCCAGCAGCGGGACCAGGGCCAGCGGTACGGGGCGTCTTCCCCCTAGCGCTCTCCCACCGAGAGATCCCTGTTGAATTTCCCTATCTACTGACAGCCGCCTGTTGACAGGTTTTGTGACGGGTACATAGACTAGAGTACAAATAGAACAGATGAGCTCGCTGCTCGTCGTCCGTTGGGACGGGGCGGCGGCGAGAGAAACGAGAGGGACGCACCCTGTTGGGCGCGTCCCTTTTTTATTTGCGCGGGTTTTTTGCGCCGGTTTATTCACGTGGATGTACAGGATTTTTGGTCGGGCGAACGGGTACGGAGGTTGTTATGGGGTCTTATTCGGGGAGCGATGCGCCGGTGGTGAAGTGGAACGCCGTGGGCGTGGCGGCGAGCGCCGTCGCGGAGCGGGCGGCCGGGCCGGTGACGTTCGTGCTGTCGACCGACGAGGTGGACCGGCACGGCGACGTGGTGAGCGCCGACGGGTGGCGGCTGGAGGCATACCGGGAGAATCCGGTGCTGCTGTGGGCCCACGACTACCGGCATCCGGCCATCGGGCGGGCGCTGTCGGTGTGGATGGAGCCGCACCGGCTGCTGGCGAAGGTCGAGTTCGCGCCCAGCGTCTTCGCGCAGGAGGTGGCGTCGCTGTACGCCGCCGGGTTCCAGTGGGGAGTGTCGGTGGGGTTCCGGCCGATGCGCTGGGAGGAACGGCGGGAGTCGCGTACGGGCGCGCTGGTCGGGCTGCGCTACCTGGAGCAGGAGCTGCTGGAGGTGAGCGCGGTGCCGGTGCCGGCGAACCGGAGCGCACTGCGTCGCGGGGCGGAGGCGGACGTCGGCGGGCTGGAAGCGCTGCTGGCGGAGCTGCGGGCGGCACGGGTGGGCGACGTTTAAACGCAGAGGACGCGGAGACGGGGTTCACCGCAGAGGGCACAGAGAGCACAGAGTTGTGATTTGGATTCTCATTCTAATGAACGCGGGCCAATAAAAGCGAGAACTTAAAAGAAGGAGTATCAGGAGGAAGTATGACCACTGACATGGGAAGCATATCGACGGCGAGCCTGGAAATGGTGAAGCGGGAGCTGGGAGGGATTCGCGAGTTCTACGAGTCGCGTATGAACTCGGAGATTCCGCCGCTGCGGGAGGAGATGGAACGGCTGGGGTCGCAGCTGTCGAAGCTGCAGGACACGCAGCGGCAGGGCGAGAAGCTGGCGCTGCTGCATCAGTACGGCGGCGGGCAGCACGTCGGCGAGCGGGCGCGGGTGCCCTTCGGCAAGTACACGGGTTTGGACCACCTGGACCTGGCCTGCGCCCGCAGCCTGCTGTCGGCGCAGCTGCGCGAGCCGTCGGGGGCCAACCCGCGGATGCTGGAGGACTGGCAGTCGAACCTGAAGGCGGCGATGGATTCGACAACCGCCGGGTCAGGGGACGAACTGGTGGACACGCAGGAGGCAAGGGCGCTGTGGGACGACGTGAACCTGGAGACGGCGGTCGCGCCGCTGTTCACGGCGGTGCAGATGCCGAGCAATCCCTTCCAGATACCGCTGCAGCTTGGCGACGTGAACTGGTATCCGGGGACGGAGAACACGGCGACCACCGGCAGCGCACCGGCCACGGCGCGGCAGACGATGACGGCGCACGAGCTGGTGGCGGAGGTGCCGTGGTCGTATGACCTGGACGAGGACGCGGTCATCGCGATGATGGAGGAGCTGCGCCGGAGCCTGCTGCGCAACGCCCACGAGGTCATCGACGACGTCATCCTGAACGGCGACACGACGCTGCAGAACAACATCAACGCCGACGGGGCAACCATCGCGGCCAACACCGCCGGGTCGGGGCACTTCCTGGTCGGGTTCGACGGGCTGCTGCACCTGCCGCTGGTGGACAACGCGGCGATGGCCAACAACCACAACGCGGCGGTCAGCGCCGATATGTTCAACGAGATACGGGGCAAGCTGGGCAAGTACGGCGTGCGCCCCTCGGAACTTGCCTACGTCACCGACGTCAACACGTTCATCAAGTCGCTGAGCATCGACAGCTTCCGGACGCTGGACAAGTTCGGCCCGCAGGCCACGGTGCTGACGGGGCAGCTGGGCGCGGTGGAGGGCATCCCGGTCATCGTGTCGGAGCAGATGCGGCTGGCGGACGCCGACGGGAAGATCACCAACGGAGGCAACGCCAACACCAAGGGCCGGCTGCTCATCGTGAACCGCTCGCAGTGGCGGGTGGGCTTCAAGCGGGAACTGACCATCGAGACTGTCCGGGACGCTCAGAAACGGCAGAACGTGATGGTGGTGAGCTTCAGGATCGCGCTGCAGGAACGCAGCGGGGACCGCACGAAGGCCGCCCACACGGCGCTGCAGTACAACATCACCGGGGTCTAAGGACGGGTTCACGACAGGGGGCACAGAGAGCACAGGGTTTCCTTGTTCTCTCCTGTCCCCGGCGTTTCCCGACTCGGGCTCCAACCTGGCCAAAGAATAGGGAGGGACAAATGATTCAAGGAAAGGACGGACGGGAAGGCCGCTTCTCGCGGCCTTGGGCGGTGGTGGCAGGCCTGGGCATCGTGGCGGTGTCGGGCGTCGAGGCCTACGCGCTGTCGCAGGGCATCGACGGGACCGCGCTGACGGTGTCGCTGGCGGCCATCGCCGGGCTTGGTGGCGCGGGCGTGGGACGGCTGCTGCGATGACCACGCGCCGAAACCGCCGGGTGCAGCCACGGCCGAGGGTGTACGAGCCGCTGCTTCGGGCGCGGGACTCGAATACGTCGAACGCCCGTGACACTCTCGTGACGCCGAGCAAGGGCAAGCGGCTGCGGATTCTGCGGGTGCGGGTGATACAGGAGACGGCGGACGAGCGGCGGCTGTACGAGGTGTATTTCGGCACGGGGGAGAACATCGCCGCCGCCCCGTCGAAGGCGGTGGACACGCTGGACGTGCCGGAGCTGGGCGAGGAATCGACGCGGTTCTTCCCACGGGACGAGGGCCCGCGGGGGCTGCGCGACGAGCCGCTGAGCGGACGCTGGAGCGGAGATGCGCCGGCGTCGGTGCACAAGATTCTGGTGGAGTACACCGAGGAGAGCTGAGGGGGTGAACGATGACCACGCGAACATCGCACCGGGCGCCGCAGCGGCGACGTCCGTTCGTGCTGAGGACGGCGGAGGTGACGCCGAGCAACCGCCGGGGGCGCCGGACGCTGCTGGAGCCGACGAAGGGGTACCGGATTCGGCTGGTGCGGGTGAAGGTGGTGCAGCCGGAGTCGGACGGGCGGCACCTGTGCGAAATCTACTTCGGGACGGCGGGAACGCTAATCACCGAACCGTCACGTGCGGTGGACATCCTGGCGGTGCCGGACAAGGGGTCGGCGTCCACCCGCGCTTACCCACGCGAGCAGGGTCCGAGGGGGCGGCGAGGCGAGCCGCTCAGCCTGCGCTGGCGGGGGAGCCGTCCCTCGACGACGCACAAGGTGATCATCGAGTACACGGAAGAGAGCTGACGGCGTATGCCGCCTGGACTGTCAGCTCCACTCAAGGCCTTGATGACCGGAAATGGCCGGAAATGACTGGAAATGACTGGAAATGAGCGGAAAAGTAAATTTCGGAGGGACCAATGGCGCGGGAAGCATACCGGTCACTGTACGGCGACCTGACAAAGCTGAAGGACGACAGCGTGCTGAAGGACCCGGCGGCGGGCACCGACGATGACGACGAGCTGTTCGAGCTGCTGCTGGCGGTGTCGGACTGGGTGGATGGCTACTGCAACCGGCACTTCTATCCGCGGGTGGAAACGCTGCTGTTCGACGGCACGGGCAGCGACCGGCTGGTGGTGCCGGACCTCGTCGCAGTCGGCGAACTGGCCGCGACCGGCGACGGCGGGTCAGGCCCGGCCAAGGTGTGGGATGACGGTGAGTACCGGCTGCTGCCCCACAATTCCGCGCCGCTGCGTCCGTGGGGCCGACCGTACGGCGCGATACGGTCGCGGACGGAGCGGGCCGACGGGTTTGCCTCGGGCGAGGGCAACGTCCGCGTATCGGGCACGTGGGGCTACCGGATGTTCGCCGAGCCCTCGGGCGCGACGCTGGCAGCCGAGGCCGCCGTGGGCGCGGCGCAGGTGACGGTCAGCGACGGCGGGCAGTTCCGGGTGGGGCAGACGGTGCTGCTCGGCGACGACGGGAACGCGACGGCTGCCGAGCAGGCGCTGGTCACGGGAATCGACGGCAATGCTCTGTCGGTATCGCGGGGACTCAACGGGACCACTGCGGCGGGGCACGCATCGGGTGGCGCGGTGGGCATACTGCGGTGGCCGGCGTCGGTGGAGCGGGCGGCGCTGATACAGGCGGCGCGCATCTGGACGCGGGCGGCGGACTTTGAGCCGTTCTACGTGGACGCCGACGTGGATACCGACGTGCGTCTGCTGCTGGAGGCGTACCGGAAGCCTTCGGGGGTGTAGGCGGAGTGGTCTGGGAGGTCTGTGGACATTCACATTTCCCACCACGCAGGGTCCCAGTCCATTATGGGCCTCCAGGCCTTCCCTGTAGAGACTAAAATGGACACCACAACCCACCATGAGGTGACAGACATGTCCACCGAGGAGAAAACTGCCGGGAAGAAACTCGACTGGGGCGACTGCCCCGGCGTGGAACGCGACCCCGGCCGGCTGGCGGGGGCCTGGACCTTCGGCAACACGCGGCTGCCGATATGGACCGTCTTCGAGAACCTCGCTGGCGGTTCCACCATCCAGGAGATCACCCAGAACTTTCACGTCACCGACGAACAGGTAAAGACAGTCCTTGCCCACGCCTCGAAAATGCTACAAGACGACCGCCTGCACGGAGACGGCTCTTGAGAATACTTCTCGACCACAGCGTCCCGCACCCGCTGAGACACTTCTTCCCGGACCACGAGATGCACACAACCCACTACCGAGGATGGCACCTCCTCCAGAATGGCGCCCTGTTCAGGACCGCCATCCAAGAAGGCTATGACCTGCTCATAACCTGCGACCAGAGCATCCGGTTCCAGCAGAACCTGCTCTGTCAGCCCATCGCCGTGCTCACCATCACCACCAATGACTGGGATACCATCCGAACCAACATCTCCCTGGTACAGAGCGCAATAGACACAGCGCAGCAAGGCCAAGACAACCTTCTCTACCTTCGGCCTCCACTCTGAAGGCCCGGAAGGTCTGACATCAGACGGTCGGTTCGAATGTCCACAGACCCTCGGAGGTCTCTTCCCGGGGCTGATTCACCCGCTTGGCGTTTTTGTGGTTGGCTGGCGCACTTTTCATATCCGATGTGTTCATTTACAAAAGTGAGCGGATTTCAAAATGCACTTGAAATATGATTGACCGTAAATTACATCGTTCCTAGAATTGCGCCAGCATTTTTTGACGCCGTCGTCCGGAGGGCATATGTCCAATTTCACTTTGAGCGTGGGAGACGTAGAGATACAGGCACTCTCCGACATGAACCTGCCTTTCCCGATGCCCCTCACCGAGCTCTTTCCCACGACCACTCCCGAGCTGTGGACGCCCTACCGGGAACTCTACCCCGATGCCTTCGAGCAGGACCACATGCTCATCGAAATCGGCTGCTACCTGTTGCGCTCCGGTGGGCAGACCATTCTCGTCGACACCGGCTACGGTGAAGGCCCCATCGAAGCCATCGGCGGCAGGCGGGGCGCGTTGATGGACTGCCTGGCCGACCGGAACGTAGACCCGGAGGAAGTGGACCTGGTGTTCCTGTCGCACCTGCATTCCGACCACGTGGGCTGGAACGTGGTGGACGTGGAAGACAAGGTGGAGGCCACCTTCTCCAACGCGAGATACGTGGTGCACGAGGCCGACCTTGCGCATTTCCGCAGGCCGGAGGTGCAGGCGGCCGCGACCTTCCCGTTCATGGACCGCTGCGTCGAGACCATCGTGCGGATGGGGATGCTGGACACCCTCGACGGCGACACCGACCTGACCCCAGAGCTGCGGGCGCTGTACACCCCCGGACACACGCCGGGGCATATGAGCCTGCTGGTGACGTCGCAGGGGCAGGAAGCCCTGATACAGGGCGACGTGCTGGTGCACCCGGCGCAGGTGACCGAGGAGGAGTGGAACTGCCACTTCGACCACGACTGGGCCGTGGCGACCGAGACGCGAAAGAAAATGCTGGACGAGGTCGAAGAGATGTCCACGCCGGTCATCTCCTGCCACTTCCCGGCGCCGGGTTTCGGCCGTGTGGGGCGACGCAACGGGAAACGCTACTGGCAGGTAGACCTGGGCGGCTAGCGGGCAGCCCCTGTACCCACTCGACACACGGAAGGGTGCGAAATGGTAGATGACGTATCGCAGAGGATACTGGACAGCGTTGACGCCGATGAGATGCTGCGGCTGGCGCAGGAGCTCATCAGGATTCCCAGCTTCAAGACCGAGGAGAGCGACGTGGCCCGCTACCTCGGCGAGTACCTGGACCAGCGCGGCTACGACGTGGAGCTACAGGAAGTGGAGCCGGGGCGGTTCCAGACCATCGCCACGCTGAAGGGAAGCGGCGGAGGCAAGTCGCTAATGCTCAACGGCCACATCGACATCGACCCGCTGGCCATGGGCTGGAAGCGCGACCCGTGGACGCCGAGCATCGAGGGCGACCTCATCTTCGGCGCGGGCATCCGCAACATGAAGAGCGGCGTCTCGTCGCTCATCACCGCCGCAGAAGCCGTTCGGCAATCCGGCGTCGCGCTGCCGGGCGACCTGGTGCTGGCCTGCGTGGTGGGCGAGCTGCAGGGCGGCGTGGGGACGACCTACCTCACCCGCAACGGCCCGCTGACCGATATGGCCGTCGTCCCCGAGCCCTTTGGCGCACAGAACATCCTCACGACCCACGCCGGCGTGCTGGAAATGGCGGTGCACGTGCTGGGCAACTCGCGGCACATCAGCCGCAAGGAGGAAGCGGTCGACGCCATCGCCAAGATGTGCAAGGCGGTGCCGGCCATCGACGGCGTCGAGTTCACCTACACGCCACGGGAGGACCTGCCCGGCCTGCCGCGCATCAACGTGGGGGCCATCATCGGCGGCCGCGGGCGCGACTACGACATGCGCGGCCCCAACTTCGTGTCCGACTTCGTCACCGTGCTGGTTGACGTGCGGTTCCTGCCGGGCATGACCTCGGCGTCGGTGAAGGCCGACATCGAGCGGGCCCTGGACGCCGTGAAGGCGGAGGACCCGGACTTCCAGTACGAAATCGAGATGCCGCCCGACCCGAAGTACCGGGTGTTCACGGTGGTGATGGAACCCTTCGACCTGCCGAAGGACGAGTACATACTCGACTGCGTACTGCGGCAATACCGCACGGTCACGGGCGGGCGCGAGCCGGACGGCGTGGGGACGGTGCTCCCCGGCTCCTACACCGGCGACGACACCTGCCACCTGTGGGCGGCGGGCATTCCCTGCCTGCTGTACGGACCCGGCGGCGGGTCGGAATCGGCGGACATACCCGACGAGTTCAGCCGCATCAGCGACATGGAGCAGGTGGCGAAGGTGCTGGCGTTGACTGCGCTGGACGTCTGCAACCTGCCAAGTTAGCCAATTTGCGACAGAGAGTTACCGTAACGTAAATTGGTCGTTGGCGCCATTTGACGTCACAGTCTCAATAGCGATGGTGACGGCTTCTGTATCAGTTGCTGGCCAATTGCGAAATGAAGGCATCGCGGGAGAGCGGGAATTACCCACGCAAAAAGGTTGACTAACGGTTTCGTAAAACTTAATATCCTGCGGTTTGTGGGTTGATTGCAGCCGCCTTCCCCGTCGGCAATTAATGCTGGCAAAGCGGTCTGCCATATTGAAAAGGCTGCGGCGAAAACGCAGGCCGGGCCCGCTAGGAGGAAAAAGGGAAATAATGGAGATACACAGACTTTTTAGCATACGGGTGCTTCTGCCGCTGGCAGTGATGGCCCTGCTGGTCGTCGGCGTTGCCTGCGGCTCTGACGAAGAGCCTGCAGCGACCAGCGCACCGGCGGCCACCAGTGCGCCGGCAGCGACCGAGGCCGCTGCGCCCGCGGCCACTGAAGCCGCAGCTCCTTCGGCCACCAACACCCCGATACCGCAGGCGGCGCAGGCCACCATCCGGCCGACCAATACCCCTGCTCCGACCGCGGCCCCTCGGGTAGCCGCAACCCCGACGCCGAGCGCCGGGCCCCAATACGGCGGATTGCTCAGAATGTCCGCCTACGCCGACACCAGGGACTGGGACCCGTTGGGTTCCGCATCGCTGTCGAGCGTGATTTCCTACTCGCAGATGTACAACCAGTTGGTCCAGTATGACACTGATGACACAGCCGCCATCACTGGAGACCTGGCCGAAAACTGGGAAGTCAGCAGCGACGGGAAGACCTATGTCTTCCACCTTCGCGACGGGATGGAGTGGACCGATGGTGAGGCTATCACCGCCAGTGACGTGATCACCACCATGTCGCGGTACGCCAACCCATGCAATCCCACCGGGCGTTCCGGACTCTGGCGCAACTACACCGTCAAGATGGAAGTGGTGGAGCTGGCTGACAAGGCCGACTGCACCGCCACCAACCAGGACGCCGTACTGCGCGCCATCGACGATAAGACCGTTGAGTTCAACCTGCAGTTTGCTTCGGGAGCCTTCATCAAGTTCTTGGCCATCGACTACGCCAAGGTTCTGCCGGGGCACCTGATTGACGCGGGCATCGATATGAACGACCCGCGGGCCATCCTGGAGAACAACGCCTTCTCCGGCCCCTTCGTCCTGGAAGAATACCAGGAAGGCGACTACTACTACGTCAACAAGAACGACAACTACTTCAAGGATGGACGCCCGTTCGTTGACCGCATCGAGCACTACATCATCACCGACACCGGGACGCTGCAGGCGCAGTTCGAGTCCCGCGCTCTGGACATGGCCAACGGCGGATTCACCAACCTGGTTCCCAAGCAGTATTTCGAACTGGAAGAAAACACCGACGGCGACTACGTGGCACACCCGATTGCCGCCGGCACCAACTGGGGCTTGATGATCAACGTCAAGAAGCCCATGTTCCAGGACCCGAGGGTTCGCAAGGCCATTCACCTGACCGTTGACCGGCAGGAGATGGACGACCGCGCCTTCGACAACTCGGGCGGCAGCTACTGCCCGCTCATGGGTCTCGCCTACAGCAACGACGAGTGCAACACCTGGCCCGGTATTCGGCCCAAGGATACTGCGGAAGGTCAACAGGACCTGGCCGACGCCAAGGCCCTGATGATCGAGGCCGGCTATCCCGACGGCTTTGAGATCACCTACACCGCTCGTCAGGTAGGCAACTACCCCGACCAGTGCGCCATCGTCAAGCAGCAACTCGAGGCCAACCTTGGCATCACGGGCAACATCGAGACCCTGCCGAGCGCTGCGGGCTACAGCAAGTACAGCACCGCACGCGCGGAAGACGCCGAGGGAGACTGGGAGCTGAGCTGCCAGGGTGAAGGCATGGTGGTATACGATGCCGACGCCGTGTACGGCGGTGTGTACCTGAAGGGCGGCACCCGCAACTACACCGACTGGACCAACCCGGCGGTGGACGAATGGTTCGAGGGGCAGAAGGTTGAGCTGGACCCCGAGGCCCGGCGTGCAATCAACCAGGAAGCCGAGGTCTGGCTGAATGAATTCTCCGACAACCACTGGGTAACCTTCCAGCTGGGTCAACTGTATTGGCTGGTGCACAAGGACGTGAAGGGCTTCAACGCTCCCACAACCGTTCAGTACCAGTTCAAGCACGAAGACCTGTGGCTCGACCGGTAGGTTAAATCTTCGGTCCGGGTCCGACATCTGGACAAAGGGTCGTATTCGGCGAAGATGGAACAGGGGTGGCTTCACGGGCCACCCCTGTTAACCGCTAAAAACGCAGGGCAAAATTTATGCGACAGTATGCTCTGAAGCGCCTCGCGCTAATAGTTCCCACAGTGTTGCTGGTGACCATCATCGTGTTCGCCGTGATGCGATTGATCCCGGGCGACCCGGCTCTGGTCATCCTCAGTGATGGCGACGCGTCATTCACCCAGGAGGAACTCGATGCGCTGCGCAAGGAGCTGGGAACCGACCGCCCGATACCGGTGCAGTACGTAGAATGGATCGGCGGGCTGGTCCAGGGCGACCTGGGAGATTCCATCTGGCGCAAGGGACGACCGGTCTGGGACCTCCTGGGCCCTCGAGTGCCCCGCACCCTGCAATTGGCCTTCATGGCCATCGTGATTGCCGTGGGCATAGCGGTGCCGCTGGGCGTGCTATCGGCGATAAAACCCGACAGCCCCCTCGACTTCGTTGCCCGTGTGATAACGCTGGTGGGAATCTCACTGCCAACGTTCTTCGCCGGGGTGCTGGTGGTGCTGTTCTTATCAAGAGCATTCGGCTGGTTGCCTCCATTAGGATACGTTGAGCTCTGGGAGCAACCCTGGACGAACATCCGGCAAATGTTCCTTCCTGCCTTGGTGCTTGGTTTCTACGATATGGCATTCATCGCGCGAGTGACGCGGTCCTCGATGATGGAGATCATCCGCGAGGACTACATGCGGACGGCGCGGTCCAAGGGGCTGGCCGAGCAGGTGGTGCTGGTAAGGCACGGACTCAAGAACGCGGTGTTGCCCATCCTGACCATTTCAGGATGGCAGTTCGGAAGGCTCTTCGGAGGAACCGTAATCATAGAGAGCATCTTCCGGATCCCCGGCATTGGCACCCTGCTCATCGAAACCGTGTTCCAAAGGGACTTTCCAACCATCCAGGCGATCATCGTGGTAATCGCGCTGTCGATAGTTTTGATCAACCTGCTGGTGGACCTGCTATATGGTTGGCTCGACCCACGCATTCGCTACGCCTGAACCCTGCGCTGGACCACAGACGCAATAACGGAGAACTATCGGAATGGCTATTTCCAATACGCCACAAACGATGAGTGAAGCCACCGCTAACTCCCAATTGCTGGATATTCGTCCGCGCCCAAGCTTCTTCAGGCATCTTGTTGGCTTCGCCAAAAAGAAGCCTGTGGCGGCGGTCAGCGGGGTGATCATCCTGGTAACGATATTGCTGGCGGTGCTCACCTACGCTATTCCGGGGATCCTGCCTCATGACCCGCTGGTGTTTCCCCACGATAAGTATCAGCCGCCCCTGTCATCCGGGTTGATGGGAAGCGACCACTTGGGCCGGGACGAGTTCAGCCGCATAATCGCAGGCACTCAGGTCTCCATTTACGTTGGCCTGCTGAGTGTGGGCATAGGCGTAACGCTGGGCACACTGGTAGGTATCCTGAGCGCCTATTTCGGCGGCGCGTTTGACCTGACGATTCAGCGCGTCGTGGACGCCATGATGGCATTCCCGCCCATCATCCTGGCACTGGGCCTGGTGGCTGCGGTTGGCGGTTCCGCCAACAACATCATCGTGGCGCTGGTGGTGATCCTGTTGCCGGGAACCATTCGTGTGATCCGCTCACAGGTGCTGAGCATCAAGGAGATGGACTACACGTTGTCGGCAAAAGCCATAGGAGCCGGGTCCATCCGCATAATGCTCCGCCATATCCTCCCCAATGTGCTTGCAAATTACATCGTGCTGGGGACAATCACCCTCGGTTTCGCCATAATCATCGAGGCTTCCCTGTCCTTCCTCGGTGTGGGTATTCCGCCGGATGTGCCAACCTGGGGCACGATGCTGACGCAGGGAGCGGACGAAATACGGATCGCCTGGTGGTTGGCCGTGTTCCCTGGAGTCGCTATCTCCATAGTTGTATTCTCCATAAACTTCCTGGGCGACGGCCTTCGCGACGTGCTGGACCCGAGGCTCCGCGGGCGCTAGGCTTCGCCGCGGCGGCCGGTCCTGAGACGGCCCGAGCAGAAAACGACAGGGGCACGGCTGGAACGTGCCCCTGACTATTTGTCCATTGCCAAGTACCCGTAACTCGCTTTCGGTATTCTGGCAAACCCGGAAGCGTTACGTTATACTGCGGCCTTGGTGGTTCCGATATGATTCGGGGCTTGCAATCCAAGTATCCAGGAGGAAAAACAACGGTTTGAAGACACGAATATTTATCCCGCTAGCAATACTCTCCGCAATGCTGCTGCTGCTCGTGGCTGCGTGCGCAGGGGAGACCGTCGAGGTGGAGGTCACCCGCGTGGTTGAAGTTGAAGCCGAGACTACGGACCGCCTTCAGGCCATCAAGGACCGCGGCACCCTCATCTGCGCCAGCCGCAACGACGTCCCGGGCTACGGCTTCCTGGACGCCTCCGGCAACAACGTCGGCTTCGACATCGACCTGTGCCGAGCCGTGGCAGCCGCCGTACTCGGTGACCCCAACGCCATCGAGATCCGCCTGATCACCGCCGCCGAGCGCGGGCCGACGATCCAGTCCGGTGAAGTCGACATGCTCGTCCGCACCGTGACCTGGACCACATCCCGCGACGCCGGCTGGGGCAACTATGCCCAGACCATGTTCTACGACGGCCAGGGCTTCATGGTCAACGAGGCCCTTGGCGTGGACAGCGCGCTGGAACTGCAGGACGCCACGGTGTGCGTGACCCAGGGCACGACCACCGAGCTCAACCTGCAGGACTTCTCGAACCAGCACGGGCTGAACATCACCCCGCTGACCTTTGAGGACACCGACGCCGTGAGCGCCGCCTACCAGGGCGGACAGTGCGACGCCTTCACCAACGACCGCTCCCAGTTGGCCGCCATCGGCTCGGGCTTCGACGATCCCAGTGCCCACAACATCCTGCCCGAGACCATCTCCGAAGAGCCGCTGGGCCCGGTCGTCCCCCATGGCGATGATCAGTGGTTCGACGTCGTGAAGACCGTCATGGCCATCCTGATTTACGGCGAGGCCTACGGCATCAGCCAGAGCAACGTACCCAGCGCCGCCACCGGCACCACCGTTGTCGACCGCCTGTTGGGTATGGAAGGCTCCTTCGGCCAGGAGAGCCTGGGCCTGAGCGACACGGTGGCACAGGACGTCCTCCGGGCCGTTGGCAACTACGGCGACATCTACGACCGCAACCTTGGCCCCGACGGCATCAACCTCCCGCGTGAGGGCGGCCGCAACGCCCTCTGGGCCGATGCCCCCTGCCAGGACTGCCCGAAGGGCGGACAGATCTACGCGGCCCCGCCGCGCTAGACATCCACTAGCACGGAGCCTTCAAGGGGCGGGCTTTGCACCCGCCCCTTTTCTTATGAATCTCTCACGACATCCCATTGCCCCGGGGGAGGCAGCGGCCCGTATCATTGAAGCACCCCGTGTCATTGAAGCGCGAAGAAGAGAAGCACGAGGAAGACCAGAAGCAAGAGGAAGACCACGTGAGACGGAAGAGCATGACCCGAATTACCCTCCTGGCGATGGCCGGCACGCTCCTGCTGGTTGCCTCTCTTCTGGCCTGCGTCGCTGACGACGGGCCGTCGGGGTCCGGGTCCTCGCGGTTGGAACGGGTGCGGGACCGGGGTACGCTGTCCTGCGCCACCAACGTCGTCACCCCGGGCTTCAGCTACCTCGACCAGGACGGCAACAACGCCGGCTTCGACATCGACCTCTGCCGCGCCGTGGCCGCGGCCGTCCTCGGCGACCCGTCCGCCGTGGAGTTCCGCATCGTGTCGCCGGCCGAACGCGGCCCAGTGCTGCAGGCTGGCGAGATCGACATCCTTGCCAGCAACACCACGTGGACATCCTCCCGCGACGCCCAGTGGGGCAACTTCGCGCAGGTGATGTTCTACAGCGGGCAGGGGTTCATGGTGCGGAGCGACACCGGAATCGGCAGCGCGCTGGAGCTGCAGGACGCCAGCGTGTGCGTAACGCAGGGAACGACGACGGAGCTGAACCTTCAGGACTTCTCAACCGAGTGGGACCTGAACATAGCGGCCGTCACGTTCGAGCACACCGACGCCGCCCTTGACGCCTACCGCGTGGGGCAGTGCGATGCCCTGACCGTCGACCGCTTCGCCCTGTCGGCCTTCCGGGATGAGTTTCAGGACAAGGCCAGCCACGTGATCCTGCCGGAAACCATCTCCGAGGAGCCACTTGGCCCCGTGGTGCCCCACGGCGACGAGAAATGGTACGACGTTGTGAATACGGTAATGGCGATACTAGTCCATGCCGAGGCCAGCGGCGTAGGGATGGACGAGGTGCCGGACACCAAGACAGGCAAGGCCGCAGTCGACCGGCTGTTCGGCCTGTCTGGGTCGTATGGCCAGGAGGCTATGGGCCTGTCCGAGACCGTGGCGCAGGACGTGATTCGGGCCGTCGGCAACTACGGCGAGATCTACGACCGCCACTTTGGGCCCGACGGCGTGAACCTGCCAAGGGAGAAGAGCCGCAACGCGCTGTGGGCCGAAGCGCCCTGCCGCGACTGCCCCAAGGGCGGACAGATTTACGCAGTACCGCTGCGGTAGGGTTCAATCTGCGGACTGCGGGTCATAGGAGGGTCCTGGACTGGCGGCCCGGATGGGGGCTCATGCGGCCGCGGGAACGAGCTTTTCTGGGCGCCTGGTGAACGCCATCAGTACCGACGACAGTGCGATCACCGCCGCCGACGTTACGATCAGCAGCGTATAGCTGCCGGTGAAGTCGTAGATGAGCGGGCCCACTATCTGGCCGATGCCCAGCCCGCCGGCCTCGAAGGGGCGCATCGACCCGGCGATCGCGCCGTAGGACTCGCGGCCGAAATAGTCGGCCAGCAGGATGTATCTCAAGACTTCAAGGCCGCTGTGGAACAGGCCCCACAGGACGCCGAAGACGTAGGCCGCCGGGAGCGTTTCCACGCGCAGCAGGGCCAGGGCCGCCACCGCGGACAGGGCAAGAGCAGCAACGATGCACCACTTGGCAGTCACCCTGGCCGCCAGCTGCCCCCAGACCAGGCTGCTCAGCGCGAGAAAGGTGCTGATGCTCAGCACACCGGCGGCCTCGGGGATGGACAGCCCGGCGGAATCCCGCAGCAGGGGCACGAGGCTGAATCCGATGCCGGAGGTTGCGCCGACCTCCAGGAAGGTGATGACCGCAATCAGCCAGAATGCCTGGGTGCGCAGGGCCTCGCCCGCGGTCGCGCCGGCCCCAGCCGTTGTTGCTGGCCGGCCGGTGCGGCCCAGCGGCGACCGGTCAGCGCCGGGCGGGGCCCGCTGTGCGCCGTCGGGGAGCAGGCCGATGTCCTCCGGGCGCCGCCGCATGATGATGAACATCGGCAGGGCCAGCGCCAGGCTGTAGATCCCCAGGAACCGGAACGCAGCTCGCCAGTCGGCGACTAGGGCAATCAGGGTGAAAGCCTGGATTATCAGCGCGCCGCTGATGGGGCGGTAGATGCCGGTCAGGGCCAGCGCGATGTTGCGGCGCCGGTTGAAGAAGTTGACGGCCATGGTGCGCGGGACCACCCCGATGAGGAAGGGCTGGCTGATGGCACGCCCGATGACCGCCGCCAAAAAGAACTGCCAGACGGCGTGGGCTCCGCCGATGGAGATCATCGACAGGCCCAGGACGATTGCGCCGAGGGGCATCAACCACCGGGGCCCGTAACGGTCGGCCAGCCTGCCGGCGAAGGGGGCGAAGAGTCCCGACAACCAGACCCCGCAACCAGAGGCAAAGCCAATGCTGGAGCGAGACCAGTGGGTGTCATCGAGTATGTAGATCTGCACTCCGCCGAGCACCACGCCCGCAATGGCCGTGGCCGCGAAGGTCCCCGCACCGGACAGCCCGAGGAGCAGCCAGCCATAGTAGAAAGGAGTGTTGGGACGCCAGTTGAGGAAAGTGGAGTAAGCGGACGCCATTGGACTGAACCTTATATCAGACGCGCGACTGCAGTTCAACAGCCGTTTGAAAAGATGCGGTCCACCGGACTGGCCCCTTCTATGTCTACTGGCCCCTTCTATGTCTAATGTAGCGGGGCTAATCAGGGTCAAATGTGGCGGGGCTAATCAGGCGTCCTGAATTGCAGCGCTGCCTCCGGAAATTAATCAGGATCCTGCCTCGGCCTCCGGCGACGGAGGGAGATGGACAATCAAAATGAACCGTCCGTTCCTCGATGGTCGATTAACAAGCTGGCCGGGGTGTGTTAGATTGATTCCCGACTATTCTTGGCAATTCAACGGAGTCACATGGCCCAGCTCAGGGGGATGCTCACCTACCAGGGCGTGGAGGTGTGGCGACACACCAAGGTCATCCAGTGGGCCTTGCAGATTGTGTCGGGCATTCTCGTGGTTGCGCTGGTGGCGTGGTTCTTCACCAACATTGCCACGGCAGTGCAGGACCGGGAGATCCCTCACGGCTTCAGCTTCCTGGACCGGGCCTACCAGACCCCAATAGGCCATCACTTCCTGCCCTATGAGTCTTCGAACTCCTATGGCTACGCGGTGGTGGTCGCCACGATGAACACCGTTGTCGTATCCGTCGTTGGCGTGATACTTGCCACGGCTTTGGGCATCTTCGTCGGCGTGGCGCGACTGTCCACGAACTGGATGGTGGCCAAGCTGGCCACGGTCTACATCGAATTCTTCCGCAACGTGCCGCTGCTGGTGCAGCTCTTCTTGTGGTTTTACATCATCCTCGCCCTGCCCACGGTGCAGGAGGGCATTGTCGTCGGGCAGGGACTGTTTATAAACAACCGGGGGTTCTCGATGCCCTTCCCTCAGGCCGTCGGGTTGGGGCCGTCGCTGACATGGGCGGTGCTGGGAGCCTTATCACTAGCCGCAGGTTGGGCTGTCTACCGGTACCTGATGGCCAGGGAGATTCGAACGGGACTGACCTCGTATCCGCTAACGGGAGCCGCGGCAACCGCCGTGCTGCTGGGTGCCATCGCATGGATCCTGGTCAGCGTGACGGCGGGTGACGCCCCGTACTACATCTCGTCGCCCACGCTGGAGGGTCGCTTCGGGAGCATCAACGGTGGATTCACCGCCCCGGCCGGTCTGGTGGGTCTGCTGGTGGGTCTGGTGACGTATACGGCATCGTTCATCGCCGAGATCGTGCGGTCTGGGATCCAGTCGGTGAGCCGCGGCCAGATAGAGGCCTCCCGAGCCCTGGGGCTGTCGGGCATGGAGACCCTGCGACAAGTCACCTTTCCACAGGCGTTGCGGGTCATCATTCCACCGCTGATCAGCCAGTTCCTGAACCTGACCAAGAACAGCAGCCTGGCCGGCGCCATTGGCTATGCCGACCTGACCAACGTGGCGAAGACGATGACGCAGCTAGCGCCTGCGGTGTCGATCTACATGCTGCTGATGGCTGCCTACCTGGCGATGAGCCTGACCTACTCGCTCATCGGAAACCTCTACAACCGTCGCATCCGGTACATAGGGAGGTAGAGATGGCCGCCGAGCCGAGCGTCGGAAGCAGCCAACTGCCACCTCCCATAACGGAGGTCGGCGCAATCGGATGGCTACGGGCCAACCTGTTCAATTCGTGGTTCAACGCCATCCTGACGGTCATTTCCCTGGCGGTATCAGTCGTCGGTCTTTGGTATGGCCTACGTTGGATCTTCGTCGTTGCCGACTGGACTGTTATCCAGGTACTGGGCGGCCAGATCCTCATAGGGCAGTACAACACGGACTCCTCCTGCGCCGGGCAGAACTGCTTCTGGAGGCCGCAGGTAGCCCTGCTGTTGTTCACGGCGCTGCTGGGCATGGCCTGGGGGATGGCGGGCAATGCCGTAGCGCGACGAGTGGGGGTTGGCGCCGCAGTGATCATGGCACTGTTTGCCTTTCTCCCGTACAGCTTCGACCGGATGGGAATGGACGTGCGGCTGCTGCTGGTGGCGAACATACCGGCACTGCTGCTGGGATGGGCCATTGCCCACTACATAGGGATGACGAGCCGGTCTATAGCGATCTACGCCGTGGCGGCGTTCCTGGTATCCCTGCTGCTGATGCGCGGGTTGCCGGGGATACCGGGGCTTCAACCGGTGTCGGTGATCCACTGGGGCGGGCTGACGCTGAACCTGCTGCTGGCGATTGCCGGAATCGGGCTGAGCCTGCCCATCGGCATAGGGCTGGCATTGGGACGGCGAGGCAACCTGCCGATAGTCAAACTGTTTTGTGTCGTCTTCATCGAGGTCTTTCGCGGCGTTCCGTTGATCACGCTGCTGTTCATGTCGCAGGTGCTGGTGCCGCTGGCCTTCCCCGAAGACTTCAACACCAACTCGCTGTTCCGGGCGGCTGTGATCATCACTCTGTTCAGCTCGGCCTACATGGCGGAGAACATACGCGGGGGACTTCAGGCGCTGCATCCCGGACAGGCGGAGGCGGCACGAGCGCTGGGGCTGCCCGCGTGGCAGACGACGCTGCTGATCTCGCTGCCACAGGCGATACGCAACGTGATACCGGCGATCGTGGGCCAGTTCATTGCGCTATTCAAGGACACCAGCCTGGTCTACATCATCGGGATGCTGGACGTGGTGGAAATTAGCCGGGCCTTCATTCAGGGCAATACGGAGTACCTGGGCAACGCCAAGGAGCTGTTCATATTCCTGGCCCTGGTATTCTGGGTGTTCTGCTATACGATGTCCTACGTGAGCCAGAAAGTTGAGGAACACCTGGGCGTGGGGCAGAGGTAGGAATCCACAGGGTTTCTGGCGGGTAAAAACAGCTACCGCAAATGGGTTTGATTCCCACAATCGCGGAAATGACAGAAATTTTCCGGCGGGGAACTTGAGTATGATGAGGCGAGACTTCACGGTAATAGAGCGCGAATTGAGGGACTTCCCGGAACCCGTGGTCGTCTGCTTTGACGTGCACAAGTGGTTCGGGAATTATCATGCGCTTCGCGGGGTGACAACGCTGATTGGCCGAGGGGAGAAGGTGGTGGTCGTGGGGCCGTCCGGCTCCGGCAAATCCACCTTCATCCGGACCATCAACCGGCTGGAAGAGCACCAGAGAGGAGACATCATCGTCGACGGCATCCGGCTGACCAACGACACCCGCAACATTGACCGCATCCGCCGGGACGTCGGGATGGTGTTTCAGCAGTTCAACCTGTTCCCCCACCTTTCGGTGATACAGAACATCACCCTGGCTCCGATCAAGGTGTTGAAGGTGCGGCGGGAAGACGCTGAAGAGAGTGCGATGGAACTGCTGACGCGGGTGGGCATACCGGAGCAGGCGGCAAAGTTTCCCGGGGAACTGTCGGGAGGTCAGCAGCAGCGCGTGGCGATCGCGAGGGCGCTGGCGATGCGGCCGCAGATCATGCTCTTCGACGAGCCGACCTCAGCCCTGGACCCGGAGATGATCCGCGAGGTGCTGGACGTGATGCGGGAGCTGGCGGAGTCGGGCATGACCATGATAATAGTCACCCACGAAATCGGTTTCGCCAGCGAAGTGGCCGACCGTGTCGTGATGTTCGACGAGGGGGAGATCGTCGAGGATGCGCCGCCACACGAGTTCTTCAACAATCCGAAGCATGAACGCGCCCAAGCGTTCCTCAGCCAGATACTTTCCTGACCGCCGGGCTATCCGCTTGAAACGGTAGAGCGCAGGTGATATGCCTGCGCTCTTCCTGTTACCGCCGAAACGCCGGAGACTACAGGACGGTGCCGAGGAGGTCGAGGGCGGCCTGGGCCGCGCCGTGCTTGGTGGCGTCGCGGTCGCCGTCTAGGTGGACCTCGACGGCGGTGTCCTCTCCGTCCTTGACCGACAGGCCAACCCAGAATGTGCCGATGGGCAAGCCGGAGCGCCCTGCGGCCGGGCCGGTGACGCCGGTGGTGGAGATGGCGTAGTCGGTGCCGGTGAGCTCGCGGACGCCGCGGGCCATGCCGACGGCCATCTCGCGGCTGACGGTGCCGTGGTTGGGGGCAACCTCGTCGGCGACGCCGAGGACGGACTCCTTGAGGCCGCCGGTGTAGGCGATTACGCCGCCGGGGAAGTAGCGGGAGCTGCCGGGCACGGTGCCGAGCATGTAGCCCACGAGGCCGCAGGTGCAGGCTTCGGCGACGGACACGGTCTTTCCGGCTTCGGTCAGCTTCGCGGCGATTTCTTCAACTTGCATGGTTAAGATATGACTCCCGGAAGTTCGGTGTGATTGAAAATGGATCTAATCGCTGTCCCGCAGTCGGTCTTCCCGGATTTCCTCGAAAGCAACAGCAACCCGTACTAATACATTGGCGGCAGCATCAATGCTGGCCGCAACTGCCGCGGCGGATGCCCGGACGGTCTTCAGGGCATCAGTAGCGGCTTCCATGCTGTTGGCGACAGATTTGATAGCGTCCGTGGCCGTGTCCATACTGACAACGGCGGAATCCACGCTGCTGGCTATAGCCTGATTGGAGGCGTTCATATTCCGTAGCGCCGTCTCGACGTCATTCAAGGCTTGAGCGGCACGGGCTTCCGGGCTTGTGGGGGTAGTAGCCAATGGTTCACCTAATAGAGAATACGATCTGTCTATGTATGAACTGTATCAGAGTGAGCGGCATTCCTCAATTTACGGCGAAGATTCCTCTCACCTGTTCAATTCCCGCAAGAATTCGGTCGAGCCCTAAACGTCCAGCATCTTGTCGGGGGTCATCAGCTCCATGATCTCGAAGCGGTTGCCCTCGGTGAGCTCCCGGACCTGGGCGCCGACGGCGAGGGCGGCCTGGGGCAGCTGGTTGTCGCCGCGCATGGGCGACATCAGCGCCTCGTCGGTCCACTCCAGCACCACGGTGTCCGGGTCGGTGGGAGTGGTGTAGCCGTTGAAGTAGACCCGAAACTCGCTGCGCTGTCCCGCCTCGTGGTAGATTTGGGCCTGCTTCTGGACCAGGCTGGCCACGCGACGGGCCTCGCCGGGCTTGCACTTCCATATACGTCTGAGCAAGTACATCGAACTGTTCTCCATGCTTCATTTTGGGCGGCTTCATTTTGAGCAGCGACTGTGCCGTTCAGGGAAATCTTAACCGATTATCACCGGCTATCTAAACGTCGAGCATCTTGTCGGGGGTCATCAGCTCCATAATCTCGAAGCGGTTGTGTTCCGTGAGCTGGGCGACCTGCGCGCCGAAGTCCCGGACGGCCTGGGGAATCTGGGCACCGGAGCGCATGGTGGACCTCAGGGCCTCGTCAGTCCATTCCAGCACCACGACGTCCTGTTCGGCGGGGGTGGTGAAGCCGTTGAAGTAGACGCGGCAGTCGCTCCGCACTCCTGCCTCCTCGAAGGCATCGGCCTGCTTGCGCACCAGGCTAGCCACCCGTCGGGCCTCGCCATGCTTGCACTTGAAAATACGCCTCAGCACGTACATACATTACTCTCCGAAGGCTATTTGCCGCCGGCACTCGGGCGGCGGGTTTCATCATACCGGAAATCAGCGGAACCGACGCGGAGTGCCTACAGCTTTCGCAGCAGGCACAGGAACTCGTGGTTGCCCGCGTCGCCGGTGATGGGCGACGGGATGGTGTCGAGCAGCTCAACGTCGTCGCGGTCCGTGAGCCACTGCTCGACGCGCATCAGTATGTCCTCGCGCAGGTCTTCATTGCGGATGACGCCGCCACGGCCGACCTCGCCGCGCCGGGCCTCGAACTGCGGCTTGACTAGGGCTACGACGTACCCGCCGGATTTCAGATGCGCAAGCGGTCTGGGCAGGGCCAGCGTGAGCGAGATGAAGGACACGTCGATGACCAGCAGGTCGACGGGCTCCGGCAGTTCGAATGGGAGGCGGGCGTTCAGCTTCTCGAAGCAGACGACGCGCGGGTCCTGACGCAGGGTGTAGGCGAGCTGTCCGTGGCCCACGTCGACGGCGTAGACGCGGGACGCGCCCCGTTGCAGGAGGCAGTCGGTGAAACCGCCGGTGGATGCGCCGACATCCAGGGCGATGAGTCCGGACGGGTCGATGGCAAAGCTGTCGAGGGCGTGGGCCATCTTGTAGCCGCCGCGGCTGACGTAGGGAAGGCGGCCACGGACCTCGACCTCCACGTCCTGGGACAGGAGCGCGCCCGCCTTGGCGACGCGGCCGGCCGGGGTGAAGACGACGCCTTCCATGATGAGGGCCTGGGCCCGTTCCCGCGATTCGGCGTGGCCGCGCTCCAACAGGAGCAGGTCGGCGCGTATTTTGCCTCTTGCCGTCAATCCGGGGCTGACCGGGCTAGCGTCCCACGAAGTTGGGGCGGCGCTTCTCGAGGAAGGACTGGTAGCCTTCCTGGTAGTCCTCGGTGTCGAACTGGGTCAGGGGGAGAGCGTTCTCCTCGTCTGTCAGGTCGGCCAGCACGGGCTTGGCCTGCACCTGCCGGAGGGTTAGCTTGTTGACGGAGTGAGACAGGGGAGCAAGGGCGGCGATTTCGTTGGCGAGCCTGTAAGTGGCGTCGTGCAGGTCTTCGGGCGGGACCACCTGGTTCACCAAGCCGATGCGCAGGGCTTCGTGAGCGTCGAGCAGGCGGCCGGAGAGCAGGATGTAGAGGGCGTTGCCCTTGCCGACCAGGTCGACAAGCCCGCGCATCTCGCGGTGGCCGATGGTGATGCCGAGACGAGCGACGGGAATGCCGAGACGGCTGCCCTCGGCGGCGATGCGGAGGTCGGTGGCGACGGCCATCTCGCAGCCTCCGCCGGCGGCGAATCCCTCGATCATCGATATCGTGGGTGTTGCCATCTCGGACAGGGCTTCGAGCAGCCCGTTGACCGCGTCGTTGTAGCCCCTGCCCTTGACCGAGTCAGAGCGGTGCTTGTGGAAGTCGGCGATGTCGGCCCCGGCGGAGAATGCTTCGCCGCCCGCGCCGGTGATGATCACGCAGCGGACGTCCGGGTCGGCGTCCAGCCGGCGCATCAGCGCGGCAAGCTCGTGCCACATATCGAAGCTGATGGCGTTGCGCTGCCCCGGGCGGTTGAGGGTGACGGTAGCCAGCGGCGGCTGGCAGTCGAGGAGGATGTAATCGTTCAAGGCTGGAGGTCCTTTCTAGGGGTTTAATGGCTCGTCTAGTCGAACGGCGGGAATGAATTTGTGAGTTGCCGCCACAGGCAAGCGGCTAAACCCCGTCGGCTATTATCTTTTCACTTTTGGGAGCGGCCGAGTACCCTGTTTGACTTTGATCGAGGAAGTCCCGCAGCTTGTCCAATGCTGATCTCGTGAGGACAACGCCGACGGCATTACCTTCTTGATCATATTCCAGGATCAGACCCTGTGCCATGGTCTCGCCCTCGCTGAAGCTAGGGACACCGGCAGCGCCGATCCACAGCACGTTCTTGTCGAAGTACTGGACTTCGAGTTCAGGTTCCGGCGATTTCTTGTAGTCAGTCATTTTCTGGAACTCCAAACAACCTCAGCAAGCGCCTGTCAATGTGAGCAGTGGCAACGCGGCCGTCTTCAACCACGACCTTAAGCCACCTCCGCAGTTCTGGAACCCAGCTATAGTATATGTCATCGCCGTCAAATTCCTGTCGATTGGGCTCCGCAATCGCCCTGACCACCCATTCCAGCATTACATCAGGGTGCTTCTCCCGCCAAGTTGATCCGGAATTTTCCACGATCTGCCTAGCGTATTGCCGTTTTTCTTCCACAAGTCAGCTCTGAGTAGGCGATGCGGTTGTCGCCATAAGATTGGCGCAAAGTCCTTGGTCTCTAGGCATTGCCCAGGAGCTGGGTCAGGGCCCGCTTGATGGTGTTGCGGGCCATGGGGAGCTTGTAGCCGTTCTGGGGAAGCGGCGTGGCGTCCGTAAGAGCGAGGGCGGCGGCTTCGGCAGGGTTGACGTCGGCGACGAGGCGGCCGGTGAGGTGTTCCTCCACCTCGGTTGCGCGGTACGGCAAGGGGGCGACGCCGCCGAGGGAGATTCTGGCCTGGCGGATGACACCATCGTCGCCCACCGAAAGGGCTGCAGCCACGCTGACGAGGGCGAAGTCGCCGGACTCTCGCTCGCGGACCTTCAGGTAGACGCTGCGGTTGGGCGCGTCGGCGGGCAGCAGGATGCGGGTTATCAACTCACCTGGTTCCAGGACATTTTCTCGCAGAATATCGCTGCCTGGACCGGCGAAGAAGTCGCCGATGGGCATTTCGCGCTCGCCGTGGGGTCCGGCGATTTCTATGCGTGCTTCGAAGGCGGTGAGGGCAACGGCGGTGTCGGACGGGTGCACGATGTAGCAGCGGTCGCCGCCTGTCACGCACAGCAGGCGGGTGTTGCCTGCCAGGGCGTAGCAGCGGTCGCCGCCCTTCTTGAGGCAGGGAATGAGCGGGCTGCGGTAATACCAGCATCGTGGACGCTGGGCAAGGTTCCCTCCGATGGTGCTCTCGTTGCGAATCTGAGGCGTGGCCAGTCCGCCAGCGGCCGATGCCAGGGCACCGTAGCAACGGCGAACGACGGGGTGGGCAGCGACGTCGGCGATGGTGGACGCCGCTCCGATAGCGAGGCCGTCGCCGGTTTCGGCTATCGCAGCCATGCCCGGGATGGCGGACAGGCCCACGAGGCGCTCCGCCGCCACCACGCCGTCCATCACCTGCGGCAACAGGTCGGTGCCGCCGCCAATTGCCAATAAGCCGGGCTGGGACAGCAACGCTACGGCTTCGTCAAGGGACTGGGCTTCAATGTAGTCGAAGGATGGCATCAGCTGTCCGTTCCTTGGGATTGTGATTGCAACGCCACCAATACGCGGTCGGGGGTGAAGGGGGTGCGGCGGAGGCGGGCGCCGGTGGCGTTGTGGATGGCGTTGGCGATGGCCGGGGCGACGCCGACACTGGGGACTTCGCCGAGTCCCTTGGCCCCGAGAGGGCCCACCGGGTCGACGATGTCGGCGAAGATGACCTGGATGTCCGGGTAGTCAAGGATGGTGGGCGACTTGTGCTCCAGGTAGCCGGGGTTCAGGGTCACGCCGGTGGCCGCGTCGGTGACCATCTCCTCGGACAGCGCAAAACCAAGCATCTGGCTGACTGCGCCCTCGGCCTGGTTCAGCGCGGCGCGGGGGTTGATGATGCGCCCGGAGTCGTGGGCGGCCACGTAGCGCAGCACACGCACGCGGCCGGTGTCGGTGTCCACCTCAACCTCGACAAAGTGGGCGCCGAAGGAGTTGACGATGTGGCCCGTGCTGCCGGGGATGATGGAGGCGGTGGCCGACAGTTCGTCGCCTTCCATCCTGTTGGCGACCTCGGCAAGGGCCATACGGCGGGAAGGGTCCGACTTCACGAAGACCCAGCCTTGAGCGGCGTCGAGGTCGTATACGGGGGCCTCAAGCCCGACCGAGGCAATCTCCAGCAGCGTCTGGCGAACCTCGGTGGCGGCCTGCACAACGGCGGTGCCGGTGGAGAAGGTTGCGGTGGAGCCGGCGGTTATGGGGGCGTCGGGCGTACCGCGACTGTCGGCGAATACCGCCTCGACCTGCTCGTACTCCGCGCCAAGCACCTCGGCGGCCATCTGCGGGAGAACGGTGCTTGCGCCTTCGCCCACGTCCATCAGGCCCGTCACCAGCTTGATTGCGCCGGACTTCTCGACCCTGACCTCGGCGGCGGAGGGTGACCCGGGACCGCCTCGGTAGATCATGATGGACATGCCGCGACCGCGATTCAAGGCCGGGTCGGAGGGCTGCTCGGGGCGGTAGTCGCGCCAGCCGAAGGCGTCGGCTCCTCGCTGGAGGCACTGGCGCAGGCCGTTGCTGGAGAAGGGTATGCCGCCCTCGAGGGGCTGGCTGTCGATGACCTGTTCGGGAGGGGAGACGCGCTGGCCTGGCTGTCCCTCAGGACGGACGTGGTTCATCAGGCGGAAGTCGAGGGGGTCCATGCCGAAGTGCTCGGCGGCGCGGTCCATAAGGCTTTCGAGGGCGAAGTGGCCCTGCGGCGCACCGAGGGCGCGGTAGGAGCCGGCGGTGGGTCGGTTGGTGTAGGCGAGGTGCGCTTCGTATTTGGCGTTGGCGCATTGGTACAGGTACAGGATGCCCTGCCCGGTGCGGCGGGCAACCCCGGCTCCGGAGGCGAGGTATGCGCCGGTGTCCAGGATGGCGCGGGCCTCGATGGCGGTCAGGGTGCCGTCGGACTTGAACCCGGCGCGGATATGTATCTTCGCAGCGTGGCGCACCCGCCCGGCGATGAATTCGTCCTCGCGGGTGTACTCGAGCCGCACGGGGCGTCCGGCCCGCTGGGACAAGGCGGCGGCCAGCGCCGACAAGCGCGTCTCGTCCTTGTTGCCGTAGCCAGCGCCGAGGAAGGGGCCGATGACCCGAACGCGGTGGGACGGCAGACCGAAGGCGGCAGCGAGGGCGTCACGGTCGACGTGGACGCCGCGGGTGGTCTTCCAGACGGTGAGGTCATACTCTTCATCCGTTCGCCCTTCGACAGGTTCAGGATGAACGGATTGGTCGCCCCATGACGCCAGCGCGGCACGCGGCTCCAGCGGCGCGGCCGAGTGGGTGGGAATCTCGAAGTCGTCTTCCAGCACCACGGCGGCGGCGGCAAAACCGTCGGCGACGCTGCCACGCTCCAGCGACAGGACCTCACCGAGGGCCAGGTTGCCGCCGGGATGGATTGCGACGGCATCCGGCGTCAGGGCAGCCTCGGCGGTCATGTAGTGTGGGAGTGCGCGGTATTCGACTCGGATGAGGTCCAGCGCGGCACGGGCTGTATCCAGGTCGTCGGCGGCCACCGCCGCCACCTCGTCGCCCACGAAGCGGACGCGGGTGTCGAGGATGCCCATGTCGGGAGCCAGACGCCCCCACCCTGACCCTCCGCCAGAGGGAGAGGGGATGTCCGTGTCGAAGGGAGTGACGACGGCACGCACGCCGGGCAGGCGCAGGGCCTCACTGGCGTCGACGCTCAGCACGTCGGCGTGGGGGTGCGGGCTGCGCAGGATAGCGCCGTGGAGCATACCGGGCAGCTTCAGGTCGGCGGTGTAGCGGGCATCGCCGGTCAGCTTCACGTCTAGGTCGCGTCGGACGACGCTGGCGCCGGCTACGTTTAGGGTCATTTCGAATCACTCAATGCTGAGGACGCAGAAAAGATTCTGCGTCCTTTTTCAACAGACTTGGCCGGAGAGATTGAGCCTAGAGCACGTGGAAGAGCCTGAGGTGCTCGCGGAGCACGTCGGCGGCGAAGTCGTTCTCGATGTCGCGCCAGACGGAGTGGATGTGGTTCGCGCCGTCCTGCCGGTTGTCGAACTCCACCACGAAGTTGCCGCCGTGGATGCGGTAGTAGTGGGCGTCGTTCTTGGAAACCGGCCCGGCCCAGGCCAGGTGGAAGTGGTCGAGGCCCTCCTCCTGGATGGCGGCCAGCTTCTGCTCAGCCAGGTCGGTGCGCACCTGTCCCACGTAAAGGGACACGAGACTGAGCAGAGTCTCCTTCTGAGAGCCGGTCATGTCGGCGGCGGCCAGTCCCTGCGGACGGAATGGGAAGGAGACCTTGGTGCTGTTGTAGGTGAGGATATCCAGCGGAGCCTCGTCGTAGATGGTGGCGGTGGCCCGCTGTCCGCCGTCCAGGCTCTCCATGAGCTGCAAGGCCAGGTCCTCGCGGTCGCCCAGGATGCGCAGGCCCTGCTTGGGGCCCTTGCGTACCTCGGCCGGGTTCGCGCCGAAGAAGAAGGGCGTGACGGAAATGACGTTGTCGGCCCAGACGCTGAAGTGGAGGGAAACGTGGTGGCCCTCGATGCGCCAGCCCCAGGGTTCCTTGGGGCCGGGCTCGCCGAATATGGTGAAGTAGTAGAGCTCAATGTCGCGCACGAAGGTGACCATGCCCATCTCTTTTTCCAGCGGGCCGAGAACATCCTCGTGCTCGATAATCTGGCGGCACTGCTCGTAGGAGCGCGGGGTCAACCCCGATTCCAGCAGGGCGAAGGCCAGCTCGCGCTGGTTGGCGTCCATATCGCGCAGGGCAAGGCCGTGGCGGTTGATGGGCGGGTAGTACCAGTACATGCGCTCGCCGTCCATGTACTCGAAGGTGGCCCGGGACTTCTGCTCGGAGGTGAGACTGTCGAGGAACCGGCTGGCGGCTGCGCCCATCTGGGCGGCGGCCTGCGGCTGAGACTGGACCGTTGCCATGCTGGGAACCTCCTGGGTTGGTGCGGATTCCGGATATTGCGTTCGAGTTTATGGGCGCGGGGTGAGCGCGTCAACCGAGGCCGAGGCTTCGTGAGCGCCGGCTACGGGCCTCGGAGGCGGCGCAGTTCCTCTTCCAACTGCATGGCACGCTCTTCGGCAGCCAGCCGCGCGTCACGCTCGGCCAGCCGTGCATCGCGTTCGGCGATGGCTCTGGCCTCAAACTGACGCCGGGCGTCGTGTTCCTCCATGTAGGTGGTCAGGTACTGTTGCCCAACCGGGTCCCAGAAGCGCAGCTGGCCCTCTTCCCAGCAGAGGGAAAGGCCCAGCGATTCGCTGCGGCCCCAGTAGTGCAGTTCGTCGGTCTGCACGATGGGGATGGGTTCGTAGACACCGCCCACAAGCCGGTCGCCGGCGAGGTGCGTAATGTGGTGGCGGCCACCGGAGGGGTCGAAGCGCCAGTATTCGGGCACGCCCATGGCGGCGTAGTCGTCCCTCTTCGTGGTCTCGTCGCGGCGGCCGGTGCTCCCGGACGCAACCTCCAGCACGAAGTCGGGCGGCTTGCCCTGCTCGGGGATAAGGTAACCGTTGCGAGTAATGATGGCTTCGGGCCTGGCGTTGAAGGCTATGAGTAGGTCCGGATACCTGATGCCTTCACGGTCTTCGGACGCGAACAGGCCTGCGGCTATTTCGCTGAGAATCACGGTTGTGTCCGGATTCCCAAAATGAGCGGTCAGGGAACCGGGGTACCCTGGTAAATTGACGGAATGGTAAGCAGTCATCTCTTCCGGTGGGACGTCGGGGAACTTGATTATCTCCCCGGCGCCGGGCTGTGGCGTGACTGGCCTGGTGGTCATGGCGGGCCTCACAGGGAGGATGAGAGTGCTGAGGCCATTATAGCGGCTGAGGCGCCGGCGATACGATTGGCCGGAATGACCGGTGGATGGAAATGTCCTGGAGCCGGGCCACCTGCTCCGGGAATCGATAGTGCTCCCGTTCCGTTCCCGACTGCTACTTTCCCGATGCCTCCGCGGCGGCGGTGCGGACCGACTGCAGGATGCGGCCGTAGGCGTTGCAGCGGCAGAGGTTGCCGGAAAGGGCGTCGCGAATCTCGGCGTCGGTGGGGTGCGGGTTGGCGTCAAGCAGGGCCCGCGTTGACAGCAGGAAGCCGGGCGTGCAGTAGCCGCACTGTGCGCCATCCTCGTCGAGGAACGCCTGCTGCACCGGGTCGAGTTGGTCGTCGTCGGCCATTCCCTCCACGGTCAGCACGCTGCGGCCTCGCACCTGCGCTGCCAGGGTGATGCATGAGTAGACGGGCCTGCCGTCGAGGAGCACGGTGCAGGAACCACACTCGCCGCGGTCGCAACCGCGCTTGGAGCCGGTCAGGTCGAGCTCGTCGCGGAGCACGTCGAGCAGGGTGCGGTGCGCAGGAAGGGACAGGTCGTGAGCCTTCCCGTTTACGGTGAGTCGAACTTGCAGATCAGGCATGGGACAATGCTAGGGCAACCTGGAGGAGATTTCAATGCGGTGCGGTGAGAGAGCGGGTCGTAGAAACCACGCGGACCGAGGGAGTGGGAAGAAGGGAGCGCGGAGCCGTGTATCGACCCCGCGCTCTGGAAGCCTAGTTCAGCGCCATCTGCAGGGACTCCTCGAGCTCTAGGACGGTGGCAAAGCCCTCGAATCGGTCCAGTACAACACCGTCGCCGTCGAGGACGAAGGTCCAGGACTCGTTGAACCAGTGTGGCAGGGAAGTCAGCCCCCACTCGTCCACCGTGGGAGCGATGCGGGCGCGGTCTAGGTCCCCCTGGATCTCGTCCGGGTTGTCATAGACTTCGACGTGGATGAAGTGGGCCTGCCCATCGTATGCTTCCCGCAGTTCCGACACGGCGTCGACCTGCGGGCCGCAGGTGGCGGTGGTGCAGAATGCGGGCGAGGCGAAGACGACCACTGCGGGCAGCGGGCTCTCCACCGCCTCACGGATGGTGGTCTGATACAGGGACAGGTCGGGTGTGTAATCGGTGGTGATCAGCTCAATTGCGCCCGCGGACGTCAGTGTCTTGTTCTCGCTGGGTGGACCTGCATTGCCCATGAAGGGCACGGGCGAGTCCTCCAGGATTTCTATGTCCACAGAGCCGGTGCCGGCGTCCATTCCCGTGGAAGTGATGTCCAGGCGCCAGTCGCCGGGCCGGTCGAAGTCGACCTCGGCGGCGAACGCGCCCCGAACGCCGTAGGGCCACTGGTGAAAGCGAGTGTCTATGCTGGGAGCCGCGCTACCGTCACCGAGGTAGACCGGCGTGATGGAGACCTCGCTGTCTCCCTTGACCAGTCCGGTCGGCGTGGCTAGCAGGAAGGCCACGCGCTGCTCACCCACTTCCAGCACCGTGGTGGCTAGAATGACGTTCAGGTCGAGACCCGGCTCGGCGGCAACCTGGGCCGCTTCCGTTGCCTCCGGAGCGACAGCCGATGCCGTCGTGGCGGCCGGGGCCGACGTGGACGCGACGGCGGCCGTGGTCGACTCAGCGGTCGCCTGCGCCGGTGGAGGTGTGGGCTGGTGCCCTTCCACCGGTTCCTGTTCCTCGGTCGGGGCAGGGGCGGTGGTCGGGTCGGTCATCGCGGTTGGGTCGGGGGCCGCCGCGGGCTCGCTGCCGCAGGCCACGGCGAGCAGCAGCACCGAGACCGCTGCCAGAACTACTATCAACAACAGGGAGGAGCGAAACATCAGTAGCCGTCCTCGTAAACTCCGAATGTGAAGGAATAGAGGCCGAAGTCGGCCGAGGTTGAGGACATCCGCAGTTCCTGGTCACCCTGCCAGTCCTCGTGCTCGACAATCTTGTAAAGCTTCGGCTCGGTAACTTCCAGATATGATGAGCCATCGGCGGCAATGGTAATGTCGTCGCCCCGGTTCTCGTCGGTCAAGTACTCGCCGTTCAGGGTGATGAGCACCTCATAGGGCTGTCCCGACTCGGATGTCAGCACGGTGTTGACCGACCGTGCGGAATAGACCAGCGAGAGATAGTTATCGTAACCCTCCGTGGCCTCCGCCTGCCGGGCGCTCTCCGGACCGATGGCCCACGGTCCGTTGAAGTAGATTAGGTTCGGCTCAAGTTCCTCCGGCGCCTCGAACCAGGCTACCACCGACGGGTTGTCGTCGCCATCATAGGACTCCCGGGCGGCCTCAAGATAAGGTTCTCCCTGGCCGATGCCGCCGCGTCCCTGGGTGGCGGTGAACTTCCAGCCGGCGAACAGCTCGCGGGTGACGTCCATGCCGAGGCTGAAGGCGTCGTCACGCTGCTGGTCCTCGGGCAGCGAGAGTCCTGGGTCGATGGATGCCATGCCGCCCTCGGCCAGCAGGCGCTGGATTTCCTGCTCGGTCTCGGCGTACTTGCCCTCGCCAAAGTGGCGGTACCGGATGACGCCACCCCGGTCGATGAGGTACTTGGCGGGCCAGTAGCGGTTGGAGTAGCTGCGCCACACGGTGAACTCGTTGTCCTGGACCACGGTCCAGTCCACGCCCTCGTCCACCGTCGCCTGGACGACGTTTTCGTACAGCTTCTCGAACTCGAACTCAGGGGTATGCACGCCCACGATGACGAGCCCGTCGTCCGCGTAACGGTCGTTCCAGCTCTGCAGGAAGGGCAGAGTGCGGATGCAGTTGACGCAGGTGTAGGTCCAGAAGTCGATCAGCACCACCTTGCCCAACAGGCTTTCCATGGACAGCGGCTCGCTGTTGATCCACTCCTGGGTGCCGGCGAACTCGGGGGCGCAGTCGCCAATGGACCCGCCCCGTCTACCATCGCACGGCTCGGGCGGACCGGCGGGCGTGGGCGGCAGCTGCGTCGCCGTGGGCACCGAATCGGTGGACGTGGGCCCGGGCATTATGGTCTGTTCCGGTTCGACGGTCGAATCGCTGCCGCAGGCCACCACCAGCAAGAGCAGGGCGGCGATAATCGCGGAGAGGAAGATAAGCCGTTTCATTTAGAATCCGTCCTCGTATGTGCCGAAGGTGAAGGAATAAAGTCCGAAGTTGTCAGATGTGGAGTACAGCTGCAGGAACTGGCCCCTCTCCCAAGTGGGCTGTTCCACGATCTTGTAGGCCCTTGGCTCATCGACCATGAGGTAGCTTTCGCCTCCCTCACCTATGAGGATGTCATCGCCCTTGTTCTCCTCTGTCAGGTAGTCGTTGTTGACGGTGACCACCACCTTGTAGGGTTCACCGGACTCCGAAGTGAGAACGGCATTGACGGATCGCGCCGAGTAGGCCAGGAGCACGTAGTCGTTCAGTTCCTCGGTTTCCCTGGCATGCGTAGCGCTTTCGGGACCTATGGCCCAGGGGCCGCTGAAGTATATGAGGTTGGGAGTAACCGATTCGGGCATGGCGAATTCGCCCACGACACTGGGATTCCCCTCAGTATCGTATGAGACCTGGGCGGCGGCGAGGTAGCTTTCCACCTGGCCTATGCCGCCTCGTCCCCGCAAGGCTGTGAAGTTCCATCCCGCGAACAGCTCCGGAGTCTGCTCTGCATCGGGAGCCTGGGTGTAGGTGGCGTCCCGCTGCTGGTCGTCGGCAAGAGGCTCGGCGAAGTCCTCCGAATCGGCCCCAATGTCCTTCAGCAGCTTGCGGATTTCCTCCTCGGTCTCGGCATACTTGCCCTCGCCGAAGTGGCGGTACTGAATAACCCCGTGCTGGTCGATCAGGTACTTGGCAGGCCAGTAACGGTTGGAGTAGCTGCGCCAGACAGTGAACTCGTTGTCCTGCACCACAGACCAGGCAACGCCTTCGTCCTTAGTGGCCTGGACCACATTGTCGTATAGCTTTTCGAACTCGAACTCGGGAGTATGCACGCCGACGATGACCAGGCCTTCATCGGCGTACCGGTCGTGCCACTGGCGCAGGAAGGGGAGAGTGCGGATGCAGTTGATGCACGAGTAGGTCCAGAAGTCGATGAGCACGACCTTGCCGCGCAGGTTTTCCATCGAGAGCGGCTCGCTGTTGATCCACTCCTGGGTTCCGGCGAATTCCGGCGCACAATCTCCAATCGCGCCGCCACGGTTTCCCTCGCACGGCGGCAGGGGAGTGGACGGCACCGAGGATGTCGGTGTTGCCGTCGGCTCCGGCGTTGCAGTGGGTTCCGGTTCGCTGGTGGCTGCCGGCGCGGCCTCGGGTTCGGATGTCGCCGTCGGGTCAGGCTGCGGCGGCACGGTGGGCTCGGGCGCTTCGGTGGGCTGCGGCGCCTCGGTAGGTTCCGGGTCTGAGGCGGCCGTGGGCGCGGGAGGTGCGTCAGTCGGCGCGAGGGCAGACGTCGGTGCCGCCGTGGCCGGGGGCACAGAAGTTGCTGGCTGCGCGGGTGCCGCGTCCTCGCCGCCGCAGGCAGCCACGAGGAGCACAAGCAGCAGCGCCATGGCCGCAAAGAGAATCGGTGCTACCCGGAAGGGGGCGCGGGTGGTGGACTTCATCAAGACAAGGACTCCCTGTTAACTGGGGATAATACGGCCCGGCAGGGCGTGGCGGATTTATGAAGTTCGAAATGCTTCGAGTATCGACGCGGTTGTGAGAGGCGAGAGCAGTAGCGCGTGAGGAGAGCCGCCGACCGGTGGTCAGCGGGCCGCGCCGGGAACGGGCACGCTTTCCAGCAGGCGGTCGACGACCTCGCTGGGCTGGAGGCGGCGCATCCTGGCGGTCGGGGACAGGATGATGCGATGCCCCAGGACGCCGTGGGCCAGGGCCTGCACGTCGTCTGGGATTACGTAGTCGCGGTTGTGGACCAGCGCGAAGGCACGGGACATGCGGAACATTCCCAGCGAGGCACGCGGCGAGGCGCCGAGGGCCACGTCCTGGTCGTTGCGGGTGGCCTCGGTCAGGCCGACGATGTATTCGCGCACCAGGGTGTCGACGTACACCTCGCGCGCCGCCGCCTGCAGCCGTATCACGTCTTCGGGAGTGGCCACCGATTCCAGGAACTCGATGGGGTGGATCTTCTCCTGCCGCTCGATCACCGCCAGCTCCTCGGCGAAGTCGGGGTAGCCGAGGCTCACCCGTATCAGGAAGCGGTCGAGCTGCGCCTCCGGCAGTGGGAAGGTGCCCTCGTACTCGATGGGGTTCTGGGTGGCCAATACGATGAATGGAAAGCCGAGGTAGTGGGTGATGCCGTCGACAGACACCTGCCATTCCTCCATGGCTTCCAGAAGGGCCGACTGGGTCTTGGGCGTGGCGCGGTTGATCTCGTCGGCCAGGACCACCTGGGACATTACCGGGCCGGGCCGGAACTCGAACTCGCTGTTGCTCTGGTTGTATATGGAGATACCGGTGATGTCGCTGGGCAGCAGGTCTGGGGTGAACTGGATGCGCTTGAATTCGCAGCCCAGCGAAGCCGCAAGACTCTTGGCCAGCATTGTCTTGCCGACGCCCGGAACGTCCTCAACCAGGACGTGACCCTGTGCGATGAGGGCGGCGAGGGTCTGCTCGATGACAGGTGTCTTGCCAACGATGACCTTGGAAATATTATCGATGATGGCCCTCGCCGAAGCGGGGGCGGTTTCGGTCTGCTGCACAAACCCTCAAAGGGCCCGAATATGCTGGCAGGGGGCGGTTTCGTAGGTGATTTAGTGTATCATACCGCCACCGGCGAAGCGGCTGTTTCCGCCGTCGCCCGATTGGCAAGGGATGACAGGGATGTTCACCGCCAACAGACGCACATTCGGGCTGCTGGTCCTGTTCGTCGTAGTGCTCTTCTACGCCATCGGAACCGGCTTTCCCTTCTTCCACAGGCTGCTTTACGTGGTCCTGTTCCTCATCGCCGTGGGCGGGGTGTGGGCCTGGCTGTCCCTGCGCGGGCTGGAGTTGCGGGTATCGCGCAACGGGGACCGCGGCCAGGTCGGCGGCCACCTGGAGGGCCGGGTGATCATCACCAACCACACCTGGATGCCCAAGTCGTGGCTGGAAGTCACCGAGGTGGGCGGCGCTTCCCTCCAACCCGGCGGTCGAGGCCTTTCCCTGGACCGGCAGCAGGTGCGAAGCTGGCGCATCGAGACGCACCTGGCGCGCCGAGGGCTGTTCGAGGGCGGACAGGTGCGCGTGGTGAGCCAGGACCCCTTTGGCCTGTTCCGCACGGGCCGCAACTTCCACGACCCACACACCTACATCGTGTACCCGGCCACGGAGCCGCTGCCCAACCTGGACTCGCGGTTCGCCGGATTGCCCGCCGACAGCCGCATGACACGCTACTTCGACCAGGTGACCACCGACGTGTCCTCGGTGCGGGCCTGGCGCCCCGGCGACGCCTATCGCCGCATCCACTGGCCCTACACGGCGCGAATGAATATGCCGATGGTCAAGGAGTTCGACTCCGGGCTGGCGGCGCAGTTCTGGTTGCTGCTCGACCTCCACCGGCCATCCCACCACTACCCGCCCGCATCCAAAGAACCGGACGGCGTACAGAAGCCCGAGGACAACACCGAAGAGATGGCGGTGACCCTGGCGGCGTCCCTGGCGCAGCGGCTGCTGGAGATGGGGTTGCCGGTGGGCCTCGCGATAAACGGGGAGCCGGGTGGATTGCTGCGACCGGACAACGGCCCCGACCACCTGAACCGGATTATGGAAAACCTGGCGGAAGCGCGAACGGGCACCGAGACCTCGCTTCCGACGTTCCTCTACGGGATGAGGCCTCACCTCAACCACTTCCACTCCGTCACCGTCATCAGCGCCAACACGGATGAGGACTGGATAGTCGCGCTGCTGGACCTCAAGCGACTGAACGTCAAGGCGTCACTGGCGCTGGTTGACCCGGAGTCCTTCGGGAGCAACAGGTCGGTGCGGTCAGTGGTGGCAGCGGCCGAGGCCGAGCTGTTTCCGGTCTACGTGGCCTTCCGGGGAGGACGGCTCGACAGCGCGCTATCCCGCCCGGTGAACCGCGAAAGCCTCGAGGGGGCCGAACTGGCCGCCCTGGGTGTCGAGCGGTAATGACCGGCGGCGAAACGGCCGGACGCAGGCTGCCGCTGTCGTGGGACAGCGAGGAGGCGGGCGCTTCCACGGTCAGGCTGCTGGGCAAGCTTCGCCCGGCGGATGGCTGGGTCTCGCTCCTCTTCCTGGCCGCCAACCTGTGCGTGGTGGTGCTGTCGGTGGAGCGGGCCGACTGGGCCCCGACGCCCAGCCTCGTGGGCGTGCTGCTGACGGCGATGCTAACCGCGTTCGTCTTCCATCGCCTGCCCATCTGGTGGTGGCTG
Source organism: Dehalococcoidia bacterium (assembly GCA_963667415.1). Classification (GTDB taxonomy): domain Bacteria; phylum Chloroflexota; class Dehalococcoidia; order Lucifugimonadales; family UBA3495; genus VXOI01. Next base: position 4,363,192 of record OY763410.1, read on the forward strand.
GCCATACTCCCCGGCATCGCCATCGGCGCACTGACCATCGTGTGGCAGATGACGACCTACAGCTTCGACGGCGAGCAGCTTGGCACCGCCGCCGCGCTGTGGGAACGGCTGACCCTTTGGGGCGAGGCGGCACAGGAAGGAAGCATCAACATCGACGAGGTGCCCTTCTCCTTCGGGATGGTGACGGCATCCTGGCTCACCGGCTACCTCGGGGGATGGCTCTTCCTGAGGCACCGCAACTTCTGGGGCGTCTTCGTGCTGGGCGGGCTGGGACTGCTCTCGAACCTGACCTTCCTCCCACCCAACACCAACGTGCACCTGGCAATGTACCTGTTCACCGCGCTGCTGCTGGTGGCGCGGGTGCAGGCCGTGCGGCGGCAGGGCGAGTGGGACCGGCGCGGCGTCCATTACGACGAAGGGCTGCGGTCGCTCACGCTGGGCGACAGCTTCTTCATCGCCATTGCCATCCTGGCCATTGCCTTCCTGCTGCCAATATGGGGTGCCTGGAAGCCGGTGACCAACGCCTACGAGTCCATGCGTCATCCCCTTATCGGCCTTGAAGACGACTTCAACCGCCTGTTCGCAGGACTTCCGGCACGCCGGGCCATCGGGTTTCGGGTGTGGGACGACGTGATGGCGTTCCAGGGGACAATCAATCCGGCCAAGACAACGGTGCTGCACGTTGATTCACCCGCGCCGCTCTACTGGAAGGCGCGCACCTACAGCACCTACACCAGCAAGGGATGGCTTTCCGAGGAGTCGGAATACGTTCCCCTGGGAGAACTCCCCGGCGTGGCCACCATGCCTGACGCGGGGGAGAGAGTCGAGGTCACCTACAAGGCGCTGCCCCTGTACACATCGGAAGTGCTGTTCACCGGCGGGCGCATCGTGGGGGTGGACCGCGACGCGGAGGTCGAGGTCGCGGTGGTTCCCGACCCGTCGACCTCGGGAATCCTGGTGTCGGGAGTGCCCAACGAAGGGGTGCGCTCGCTGCTGGAATCGGTGCAGCGAAAGCAGGAATTCTCCGACGCCACCGTCCGGAACAGGATGCGGGGCCTGCCGCTGCCGAGCAGCGTGCAGATTACCGATGTAGAGAACGCGTCTCCCTCGCCGCCCGACATCCTGTCGGTGCGCGCCCGCGGCGGCGTCTTCCCCGCATACGAACCCTACATCGTGACCACGTCGGTCTCGTCGGCTGAACCGGAAGACCTTCGGGCCGCCGGCCAGGAATACCCGCTGCACATACTCACCCGGTACACGCAGGTGACGAAGGACCTGCCGGAGCGCGTGGAGGAACTGGCCGAGTCGTTGACGGCGGGTGCGGAAACGCCCTACGACAAGGCCCTGGCCGTTGAGGCCTACCTGAAGACCCTGCCATACAACCTCGAGATGGACCCGCCGCCCTTTGACGCCGACGGTGTCGACCATTTCCTCTTCGAGCAGGGCCAGGGATACAGCGAGTACTTCGCATCCGCAATGACCGTGATGCTGCGCACTGTCGGCATCCCGGCCAGGATGGCGGCTGGCTACACCACGGGCGACCCCCTCGGAGACGCACCGTCCTACAACGTCACAGACAGCCACAGCCACGGCTGGATGGAAGTCTACTTCCCCGGCTACGGCTGGATTCCCTTTGAGCCGACCCCCGGCGCCGACCTGCCGGTGGTGATGGCGCCCGGTGGAGTCGGGGCCGAGGGACTGGATGACAACTTCCTCGGCGGACTCGACTTCGAGTGCCTGGACGAGTTCGACCTCGAGTGCGGCATGCCGCTGGAGCCCCTGCCAGGCGAAGGAACCGGGGGGGTCGGCTTCGGCGCTGAGGGTGCGCTGCCGCCCTGGGCATGGGTTATCGTAGCTCTGGGGGCCGCAGCCACCACCGGCCTGGCGCTCCGCTGGGCGCACCGCCGCTACCTGGCCGTCACCGGCGAGCCCGAGACTGCCTACCGCAGGCTGCGGGACCTGGCGGCCTTTGGCGGAATGAGCGCCGCGTCGTCGAGGACGCCATACCAGTTCGGTGAGCAGCTCGGTCGTCGCCTGCCTGCTTACAGCGAGTCGGTGAGTGTCATCGTGGACTCGTATGTGCGGACTCGCTACGGGGCCAAGGCCCACACCTACGACGAAAGCGGCGTCCTCGCCGACGCCTGGACCGCCGTGCGCTACCCGCTGTTGCGGCTCTCCCTTCTCCGCAGGTCGCGGATTCTGTAGACTCTTGAACAGGGAAGGTACAAAATGCCGGTCCACAAGTATCACCTGCAGCAACTGCCCTCCGGCTGGATTGGCCTCGTCGGGGGAGACAAGGGCCTGCGCCGGGCCACCCTCAAACCCACTCCGCAGGAAGTGATGGAAGACCTGGGCTCCGATGTCGAGAACGCGGAACCCGATGCAGAGTACTTCAGCGAGTTGGTGGACAAGCTAATTAGATACAGCGAAGGGGACCTGGAGGCGCTGAGCGACATTGAGCTGGACCTGGACGGCACACCACCCTTCTTTCGTGCGGCGTGGAGTGCCTGCCGCACCATCCCGCCCGGCGAGACGCGCAGCTACCGGTGGCTGGCCGCCGAAGCGGGCAGCCCGCAGGCCATGCGGGCCGCCGGGCAGGCCATGGCCCGCAACCGATTTTCGCTGATCATACCGTGCCACCGGGTCATCTCCAGCGACGGGGGGCTCGGAGGCTATGGCGGCGGCGGGCTCGGCGTGAAGGCGAAACTGCTGCAACTGGAGCTGGACAGCGCAGGCGATAATCTACCCTTTCAGGAGTGATGGAATTGGCAGACAACAACGCATCGGCGCCCACGGTCAAGTGGGCGCAGGTTAACGGCTTGGACATGCGATACCTTGACTGGGGCGGCGACGGAGAGCCGATGCTGGCCCTGCACGGCCTGGCCTCGTCGGCCCACTGGTACGACATCGTGGCTCAGCTGCTGCGGGACCGCTACCGCATAATCGCCCCCGACCAGAGGGGCCATGCCCAGACAACGCAAGCGCCCTCAGGGTACGACTGGCACACGTTGTCCCACGACATAGCCGCGCTGCTGGACCATGTCAGCGCCGAGATACCCGCGTTCGCGCAGCCGGTGGCGGCGCTGGGACACTCGTGGGGCGGGCACGTCGTCAGCAACTTCGCGGCCCACTACCCGGACCGAGCGCGGCGCATAGTGATGATCGACGGCGGCTTTCTCGACGGCAGACTTTTCCCCGAGCCCACGTGGGAAGCCTTCTCCGACCGGTTGCGCCCCAGAAACGTCACCGGCGATCGCGAGGAGTTCCTCGGCCGCCTCCGCGAGCAGATGGCCGGGTTCTGGAACTCCGAGATCGAGCGCATCGTCCAGACGATGGTCTACGAGGACGAGAACGGCCAGATCCAGGACATCCTCCGCCCGGAGAATCAGGCCCAGGTCATTCGGTCGATGTGGGACGACCCGTGCTCCTCCACGCTGCCGCAGGTGCAGTGCCCGGCGTTGATGATAGCCGCCGGACCGCTGCCGGAACGGGCCAACAGCGACTTCGCGCAGCTGCGCCGCCGGATGGTGGGCGCCGCCGAGGCCGCGCTGCCCAACGGCCGGGCCCACTGGATACCCGAGACCGTCCACGACATCGGCTACCACAAGCCCGAGGAGCTGGCGCACGTGATCCTGGAGTTTCTGGACGAGTAGGGCAGAATGGGGAGAGTTCAGGCACTAAAGAGAGGTATACCCATGGCAGAGTGGGCGAAATGTTCAGCAGTCGAGAGCAGTCCCGGAAAGAAAGGGGGAGCATGGCTATTCGCAGGAACTCGTGTTCCCATTGCCACCCTTTTCAATCACTTGAAAGAGGGCGCGACGGTGCATGAGTTTGTCGAGTGGTTTCCCGGCGTTGAACCCTCGCAAATCGAAGAGGTTCTCCAATTCGAGATTGAATCCCTGTCCAAGCAAGTGAAGGTTTGAGAATACTATTCGACCATGACGTACCTGCTCCTCTGAGGCGGCAATAGAGATGCAATGAACTTCTACCACTATACCTATCACGTCATTTGGTCTGCTGAAGATAGGGAGTTCGTCGGGCTGTGCGACCAATTTCCTTTGATAAGTTGGCTTGAAACCACACCAGAGGGAGCGTTCTCTGGGATTCGGCGACTTGTGGGAGAAGTGTTGGAAGATATGAGGGAATCTGGCGATACACCACCTAGTCCCATCGCCCAGGACTGGTAAACCAGTTGTACACTTCCCACCGCGTGGCGGCGCTCAACGCAGTGGGGTTATCTAGACGGCTATTGAGTTCTCTTGGCGATGATAGCTGCCCCATCGGTTACGCTGTAGCCTACGCCAGTGTCTACGTAATGCTTCGTTTCGTGTCTCGGCCCCCTAAGGTCGGAGAATGTACCGCCTGAGGACTCGCTGTGTACCTCGACCTGCTTGCTGTAAGTGCGACCATGCACGTTTTGGGCAGCTTCTACTGTAGCCTCAACGGCACGGCCGCTGACTATTGGGAAGATGGAAACCACATCGTAGCCTTCGACGTGCAACTGGTTACAGACATTGGCTATGTCCTGAACGAGCTTTCGCCCTGCGGGGCGTTCTCCGGCTAGGCCGTAGACGTCATTCGTAGAACCGTTGCGTTCGGTGAGGTGGGAATCTATGGCCAAGTAACGACCTATAAAGAGAGGTTTTTCGCTGATTGATTGCTGATCAATACTGTTGATTCCGGCCTTCTCAGCAGGCTGTTTGCCCTTTCTGTTAGTCATAGAGTGGCGATCCTCCTTGTCGTTTCGACGTCATCGGTGTCGACCCAGATGCAGCAACCATTCGTTTCCACACTAACGCCGCCAGTGAAGAGAATGCTTGCGCTGAGTTGAAGATGACTAGTCCCAATGATACAAGGATGGAGATCCTCCCGCAAATGTTAGATTGTGCCGAGTTTTCGCATATTGCTTTGTTCCCACCCTTCACGTGATCGGCAACGGCGGCTGCCAGAACTTGCCGGTGTCGTTGACGGTTATCTCGTCCACCCACTTCACCCAGTCGTAGCCCCGCTTGTGCGGCTCTACCATCCGCGCCGGAAAGCCGTGGCCCTGCGAGAGCGGCGCGCCGTCGACGCGGGTGGCCAGCATGGCGCGCCCGGCCTCGTCCATCGAGTAGCGGCGGTAGTAGCCGGTGCGCGAGCGTATGGTGATGCTGCCGGCGCCGGACTTCGGGCGGGCACGGGCCAGCAGCTCCGGCACCGGCGCGCCCTCCCACGGCCGCGTCGTGTACCAGCCGCCCGTGCAGTCGAGCGTGGCAGTCAGCCGCGCGTTCCAGGACAGCAGCTCGTCGTAGTCCATCTCATACGGCTCCTCCACGTGCCCGTTGACCCGCAGGCGCCAGCTTCGGGCGTCAACGCCGGGTGTGCGGTCATTGAGCCACATCGTCACCGGGAAGTCGGGGCCGTTCTCAGGGTGTGAGCCGGTGAAGCGGCGGTCGGCAACCGGGCCGCCCGCCAGGATGTTCACCCGATCGGTAATCTGCCACAGCGCCAGCCCGGCCACCGCGATGCCGCCGAAGCGCAGGACGTTGCGCCGACCGGCAACGTACCGCATCCGGAAGCTGATCTTGTGTCGCAGCGAGTGCCATACCAGCAGGGGCAACAGCAGCAGGGCCAGGTTGAGGTGGATGGTGGTCCCAGAAAACCCCATGAAGCTGTACGGCCCGAAGTGGGTCCACGCCAGTCCTAGCCCCAGCACCGTCAGCAGCCCGGCCAGCAGCACTGACGAGCCCAGCATCGCCTCCATGGACCTCTTCCAGTTCTGCCGCGTGAGGAAGGATGACAGGATGGTGCGGGACTTCCAGATGAACAGGAATAGTATGGCGAAGCCCGTGATGCGGTGCAGGTGCATCGCCGCGATCCACTCGGGGTTGTTGTGGGTCAGCCCCAGGTAGCCCGTCACCAGCTCGAGGCAGAACAGAACGATGAGCGCGATGTTGGCCCACGGAAATTGCATGCCGCCAACTCCCGGTTCGGGTGGAACGCCGAGGGCGCAGAGGATGCATCCCCCGCGCCCAGTGTACGCCGGTTGGAACGAATTGGACTTTGTCAGAGAACCTGGAAGGCCCAGATCTGGTGGAACACCTCCGGCTCGCCCTTGGGCAGCGGCTGATAGGGCTCACTGGCCTCGGCCAGCTTCCACCGGCCGTCTGCTGCCAGCTGGTCGAAGTAGGCCTGGTAGCCATCCTCCACCATGTCGGTGCGCAGGCTGAAGACGACGTAGCCCCCGGACTTCGTGACGCGCACCAGTTCGTCGAAGGAATTGACCGGCGCGTGGCCTAGGGTGAAGACGCCGATGCTGATGACAGCGTCGAACTGGTGGCTCTCGAAGCCCAGCGTCTCTCCCAGGGTCATCTGGTGGAAGGAGTTGTACACGTTCTTCTTGCGGGCCTCCTCCAGCATACCCCGGGAGAGGTCCATCGCCGCGATGTTGGTGAACCCCGCGTCGGCCAGGCACTTGCCCGCCAACCCGGTGCCGGCTCCCGCGTCTAGGACGGCGGAATCGGCGGGGATCAGCCGGGCCAGCACACCGGCGCCGGTCTGGGGAGCGCTCCAGGCGAACACCTCGTCCAGGTCCTGGTCATATTCCGTTGCCCACTGGTCGTAGCGCTCCTCCAGCTCCTCGTTGGTGGTCGAGCCGTAGACCCACTGCACCCGCCTGTGGCTCTCTTCCATTGCCATCTGATTTCCCTCCATTTCAAATTCCCTCTCCTGTTGCGGGAGAGGGAATTCGTTTGATGTCCTGCCTTGAGATTCTACGGGACTACTTGCGACAGATGTAAAGACCCCAGCCGAGCTCGTCTTTCTCCACTGCCTTCGCCGTTTCCAGGTAGGCCGTGGTCAACCATTCGAAATGCTCGGCGTTCTCGCTGGTGTCGTCCTTGGGCGTGCGGTCGGCCAAACACAGGTAGCTCTGGCGAAGGTGGCTGGATATATCCTGGGCCTCCAGCACCTCGAAACCCTGGGCCTTCAGCGCGTCCTGGTACGACTCGAAGCTGAACTCCGTATCGTACAGCAGGCGGTCGTAGACGTACTTCTGGGAATCCGCGCTCACTTCCTGCTTGGGCTTGATCAGGTCATCGAAGACGAAAATGCCTCCGTTTTCCAGCACCCGGTGGACTTCCTTCAGCACGGAGCGCTTGTCCGGCACGTGGTAGATGACAGCCTGGCTCCACACGCGGCTGAAGGTTCCGTCGGCGAAGGGCAGTTCGGTGGCCGATGCCTTCTCGAAGGCCAGCCGTTCCCGAAGTCCCGTCTCCTGACGCTCCCGGGCAACCAGGGCGTTGTCGATGCGGACCCCGCTCAGGTCGATCCCGGTTGCGTGGCATCCGGAGTATCCGGCCAGCCAGATGGCGGTGGTGCCGTTGCCGCAACCCAAGTCCAGGACTCTGGAGTTCGCGTTGATGCCGCCCTTCTCAACCATGATGCGGTCGAGATTGGCGCAGCCCTTCAGGAAGTCGGTGCCGGTTGTGTTGTCGAAGTAACCCCAGTGGACGCTGCCGTCTTCGTCCCAGATGGCGCGATAGATGGCGTCTTCAGCGTCGTAGTAGGACTCCGTTTCCTGCTCAGTGAACCGGCTCGACATGCTTGATGCCCTCCAGGAATTCGACGAAATCGTTGTTCTCGTCGACAAGAATCATCTGGGGGTCTATCGGGGTCTCGGTAACCTCGAAGGACATGATGATCAGGCAGTTGCCCTCGGCCGTGAGACGAGCGGCAGCGCCCTGCACGGCGATGTCGCCGCGGCCCCGTTCACCGGGGATGACGTAGGTCTCGAAGCGGCTGCCGTTGGTGACGTCGCAGACCAGCACCTTCTCAAACTCCCACATGTCGACCTTTTCCATCAGCGCCTCGTCGATGACGATGGAGCCGACGTAGTCGGGGTTGGCCTCGGTCACCCAGGCCCTGTGGATCTTGGATCGTAGTACTTCGCGCATGGTTCCCTCCTTGAATGGATGTGCCGTGGTGCGGCGGTGAATTTCTGATGTTTTTGGTTGTTTTCTCAAAAATGACTGAAACTTGCGTGAAGAGTCATTGACTCGACAGGAAATTTCTGGGAGACCTGCCAGAAAGTGGCTAAAAAGGGGCGCAAACTTCCCCGCGGACTGTTTTTTTGGGTTTTCGCGAGGTTGCCGCGGATTCGCGTACGCGAGGGGCTGGGTCAAACGAGGTGGTGCTAGAAGAGAGGCCCCATTCGGTCTCTGTTGGGGGGAGGCGCTATGGCTCGCAGGGGAGCGCGTGATTTTCGCGGTTGCGGATTTCTTTCTGGCTCAGGCTGGTTGACCCAACCGGAGGCCTCGTAGATCGATATGTCATTGTTGCTTCCATTGCTTGTGTCTTGCGTTTTGTCGCCCGCCCGACCAGTTATCCGGAGAAGGCGGACTAAAATTACCAACTCGGCTCAAATTTCCGGCAGTCTAGCATCGCCCGGCGAGGGAGGTCAAATCCGCGTCAATGGCCGGGACAGGAGATTTCGCTGCTATTCACGACTCCGCTGATGTTAATCAATGCCAAATCGGCCAATTTTGAAATATTTTCGGCAATTTTGGGACCGATTATGACTGTGATTTGGGAAATTGCTGCCATGGTCGCGTAACTTGTCGCTCCTGCGAGCGAAATCGCGTTCCTGTCGCTGCGGCAATGGGCCGCCACTGTTCAGCAACGCCGGACCGCATGCCCGCCTACACGCCCAGCGGCATCTCCTGGCTCAACGTAATCGTGTCGGGGCCGAGAATGTCCTCCACCCGGTCCCGCAGGTCGTCGCAGTACCCCGTGCTGACCACCGGCATTTCCATCAGCACCCGGCGGCCATCGGTGCGTATCTCGAGGTTCACGCGGTCCCGGCCAGGGTACTCCAGCATCACGCCGATGACCTCCCGCAGGGTGTTGGCGTCATGCTTCTGTTCGTCTTCGGTCACAATCAGCCGCACCAGGCGGTTGGAGCCGTTGCCCCCGTAAGCCTCCGGAGCGGCCGCGGCACTGTGCTGTACGTTGCCATTGCCGTTGCTATAGCCATTCCCATTGCCGTTCGAATGGCCGTTCCCATTCCCACTCGTCTTCCCGTTTCCGTTGCCATTCCCGTTCCCATTGGCCCTGGCGTACCCGTTGCCGTTTCCGGTTGCCCTTGCAGGCTGCGCTGGCGCGGCCGCCAGGTTCGACGGCTTGTCCTGCGCGTACTCCTCGGCGTCATCGCACACCAGCTCCACCTGGTCGCCCCGCAGCCGCACCTTTCCGGCGACACGAACGGTGCGCCCCGGCTGCCACACGTCCTCGGTGCGCTGCAGCGATTCGGGCCAGACGATGACCTCGAGCTGGCCTCTCAGCATGTCCATCGTCACTATCAGGAAGCGCTGCCCGTCGCGGCGGGCCCGCTCGGTGGTCGTGGACACGATGCCGAGGGCCGTCACCGGCTGCCCCTGCATTTCCTCGCTGAGCTGGTCCACGGCCACGACCGCGTTCCCGTTGCCGGCCGCGCTGCTCAGGGCCAGCAGCGGGTTGTGCGACAGCGCCACACCCAGCAGTTCCCGCTCCCACCCTGCCTTTTCCTCGGGAGAAGCGTCGCTGGTGCCCAGGGCTATGCCCGGCTCGCTGGGCTTGCGCCCGCCGCCCTCGCCGCCGAAGAGGCTGCTCTGGCCGCTGCTGCGCATCTGCGCCTCCCGCTGCGCCGTGGCCACGATGCGGTCCAGGGCCGTCAGCATCGCGCCGCGGGGGGCCAGCGAGTCGAAGGCACCGGCCTTGACCATGCTCTCCAGCGTGCGCCGGTTCAGGCCGGGAGCGCCGCCGCGGTTGCAGAAGTCGTCGATGGACAGGTACGCACCGTTTTCGCGGCGTTCCTCCACCAGCGGCTTCACCGCGCCCTCGCCCACCGTCTTGATGGCGGCCAGCCCGATGCGCAGTCCGGGGTTGCCCTCCTCGTCGTGGTCGATGGTGAAGAACTCGCCGGAGCGGTTCACGTCGGGCAGCCAGATGGGGATGCCCAGCCGGAAGCACTCGTTGATCGAGCTGATTACCTTCTCGGTGTTGTCCAGACGAGCGTTCAGCACCGCCGCCATGTACTCCACCGGGTAATGGGCCTTGAAGTAGCCCGTCCAGTAGGAGATGAGGGCGTAGCTGACGCTGTGGGCCTTGTTGAAGGCATACCCGGCGAAGGGCTCGATCAGGTCGAAGATTTCCACCGCCAGCGACCCGTCGAAGCCCTTGCCCGTGGCGCCCGACACGAAGTTCTGGCGCTCCTCGGCCATCAGCGAGGCAATCTTCTTGCCCATCGCCTTCCGCACGATGTCTGCCGCGCCCAGCGAGTACCCGGCAAACTGCTGCAGTATCAGCAGCACCTGGTCCTGGTACACGATGATGCCGTAGGTCTCGTCCAGCAACTCCTTCAGGCTGTCGTGCGGGTACGTGACCGCCGCCCGGCCGTGCTTTGCGTCGATGAACCGGTCGATGTTCTCCATCGGCCCCGGGCGGTACAGCGCGATCATCGCCGCGATGTCGCCGATGTTCGACGGCTTCAGCTTCTCTATATACCGCTGCATCCCGGCGCTTTCCAGTTGGAACACGTCGGTGGTGTTGCCCGACGACAGCAGCTCGAAGGTCTTGCCGTCGTCCAGTGGCAGAGCCTGCAGGTCGATTTCGACGCCGCAACTCTCGCGCACCAGCTTGACCGCCTGGTCAAGGATCGTGAGGCTGGTGAGCCCGAGGAAGTCCATCTTCAGCAGGCCGAGATGGGCCACCGGGTCCATGCTGAACTGGGTCATTAGCACCGGGCTCGATTCGTCGCCCCGCGCCGGGCGCTGCAGCGGCACCGTCTCGGTCAGCGGCTCGTCGGCGATGAGCACGCCGGCGGCGTGGGTGCTCACGTGGTGCACCAGCCCCTCCAGCCCCTGCGCCTGGTCGACCAGGTTCTGCACGCCCTCGTTGCTCTCGTAGGCGCCCTTCAGCTCGGGGCTAACTTCGAGGGCGTCGGCCAGGTTGCGTGCCTTGAACGGCACCATTCGCGCAATTCGGTCGACGTCGCCGTAGCTCATGCCGAGGGCGCGCCCCACGTCCCGCAGGGCAGCCTTTGCCCCCAGGGTGCCGAAGGTGATTATCTGCGCCACCCGGTCGTTGCCGTACTTGCCGATGACGTAGTGCAGCACCTCGTCGCGCCGGTCGTCCTGGAAGTCCATGTCGATGTCCGGCATCTCCTTGCGCTCCATATTCAGGAAGCGCTCGAAGACCAGCCGGTATTCCAGCGGGTCGACGTCAGTGATGCCGAGGCAGTAGAGGACTACGCTGGCGGCCGCGCTGCCGCGTACGCCGAACAGGATGTTGCGCTCGCGCACGAACTTGATGATGTCCCACACCACCAGGAAGTAGTTGGCGAACTTCGTGTAGCGAATGACCTCGAGTTCGTACTTCAGACGCTCGACGGCCTCGGGCGACGCGTTGGGGTAGCGCTCCCGGAATCCGGCTTCGCAGACCTGCGCCAGGTACTCGTCGGCGTCCATCCCGCCGGGAGTCTCGTAGCGCGGCAGATGGGTCTGCCCGAAGTCCAGCGACACATCGCACATATCCCTAATGACGCCCGTGTTGGCGATGGCCTCGCTGCGGATGTTGGCGGGCAGGGCGGAGAACAGGTCCTCCATCTCCTGCGGGCTCTTGATGTAGTACGAGTCGTCGTCCATTCGCAGGCGTTTTTCGTCCTGCTGCGTGGTCCCGGTCTGGATGCAGATGTAGATGTCCTGCAGTCCCGACTCCCGCTGGTTCACGTAATGGGCGTCGTTGGTGGCCACCAGGGGCAGCTTCAGGTCTTGGCTCATGCGCAGAAGACCCTCGTTCATCACGTCCAGCCCCGGCACCTGCTCGTGCTGCTGCAGCTCCAGGAAGTACCCGTCGCCGAACAGCTCGCGATACCAGCCGGCGGCCTTGACCGCTTCGTCGTAGCTGCCGTCGATGAGCAGCCGCGGCACCTCGGCCGAGGGACAGCCCGACAGGCATACCAGCCCGGAGCCAAACTCCTCCAGCAGTTCCTTGTCGATGCGGGGCCGGTTGTAGAAGCCCTCCACGTGGGCCTTGGTCACCAGCTGCATCAGGTTCCGGTAGCCGGTGTTGTCGCGGGCCAGCAGCACCAGGTGGGCCGGGCTCCGCTCCGTGGCGTTCTTCTCGTGGCGGCTCTTGTGGGCGACGTACATCTCGCAGCCGATGATGGGCTTGATGCCGGCCTCCCGGCAGGCCGAATAGAAGTCGACGACGCCGTAAAACGTCCCGTGGTCCGTGATGGCCAGCGAGTCCATGCCCAGCTCGCCGGTCCGCGTGACCAGCTCGGGGATGCGGCTGATGCCGTCGAGCATGCTGTATTCGGTGTGAACGTGGAGATGGGTAAAATCCAAACCGGGTGAGCCTCCGAAGAACAAGGGTGCCGGGAAAGGGGCGCCGGGTCAGGATGGCCGGATTTCGGCCAAGCCCGGATTTCGGCCAAGCAACGAAGCCCTATTATATGGGCCTCTGCAAAGCTGTATGTCAACCGGTTTATCCCCAGATATACCACATCTTGAGCGAAATCCAAGAATTCGCTACCACATAATCCGAGGAGTTCAACGGGGGGGAAATTGCCGCCGGGCGGGGCCCTTCCGGGCATCTGTGGCCGGCCACAGCCGTCGGCACGCCGACACCGGCGCAGCGGAGCAAGGGAGGGGAGGGAGAACGCTGGGGAAAGAGAAAGGGGCGGATTCTGAACCCGCCCCTGCAAAACCTGCGTCTGGTTACGCGCCTGAGGGGGTGAACGGGCCTATTCGTCGTCCCACGAATCGTCGGATGTAATGGCGACCTGCGGGCGGACCGGGGCCTGGCTGCTGGGCATGAGGCGGGTGTCGCCCCACGATGCCGTCTCAACATAGTTCTTGAACTCCCGGATCTCGCCGCAGATGCGACACATGCCGCCGCTGGTCGGGCCGTCCGCTGCCTGAATCAGCCAGTGGTGACTGCATACCACGGAACCATCGAGGACCTCTTGAACGGAAGAAACCTCCACCTGCTGAACCATCTCGCTCACCCCTCGGTTAATATAACGAAATCATACCATGCTATGACTGTTTTCGTCAATATATTTGCCAAATGTGTTACTCAAAAGAAAAATGATACTTACCGTATCCGTTCATCACGCCTTCAATGGCTTACAGCCTTTTCCTGCATTTGAAGTGACTCTCCAAGCCTGATTTTCCCTGATTTTCATTGACTAATCAATGTTGTAAATGATTAAATCGGGAGTTAATCAATAATGCTTGTCAATCCTGATTTTTAAGGGGGTCGGCGATGGGAAGAAGGCTGTTTAAGGAACTGGAACGGTCCTACGGCTTCGACGAAGTGGCCATTGTTCCCGGTCAGGTGACCATCAACCCCGAGCTCACTTCCACCAAGATGACCATCCGCGACGTCGAGTTCGAGATTCCCTTCATGGCCTCCGCCATGGACGGTGCCGTATCGCCAAGATTCGCCGCTCGTATGCACGAACTCGGCGGCCTCGCTGTCCTCAACGGCGAGGGCCTCTATTCCCGATACGATGACCCCTACACGGTCCTCGAAGACATCATCGCCACGCCCCAGGACGAGGTGACCGAGTTCCTCCAGCAGGTCTACACCGAGCCCGTGAAGGAGAGCCTTCTCGCGGCACAGGTCGAGCAGATAAAGAACTCCGGCGCAATGTGCGCCGTTTCTTTTACGCCCCAGACCACCAAGCGGATGTCTCCCGTGGCCGTTGAGGCCGGCGCAGACATCATCGTGGTCCAGTCCACCGTCACCACCGCCCGGCACGAGTCCAACAGCTACCGCGGCCTCATCTTCTCCGAGCTGATCAGCTCAATCGACGTGCCGGTGGTCGTCGGCAACTGCGTCTCCTACGACGTGGCATACGAGCTCATGGAGACCGGCATCGACGGCGTCCTCGTCGGCGTCGGCCCCGGTGCCGCCTGCACCACCCGCGAGGTCGTCGGCGTCGGCGTCCCCCAGGTCAGCGCCACGCTCGAATGCGCCGCCGCCCGCCAGGACTACTACGAAAAGACCGGCCGCTACGTCTCCGTTATCACCGACGGCGGCATCCGCACCGGCGGCGATATCTGCAAGTCCATCGTCAGCGGCGCCGACGGCGTGATGCTCGGCACCCCCTTTGCCCAGGCCGAGGAGGCCCCCGGCCGCGGCTACAACTGGGGCATGGCCAACCCCCACCCCGAGCTGCCCCGCGGCACCCGCGTCAAGGTCGGCACCAAGGCCCCGCTGAAGCAGATTCTCTACGGCCCCACCTCACGCACCGACGGCACCCAGAACTTCGTCGGCGCCCTCAAGGCAGGCATGGGCATGTGCGGCGCCTACACCATCCGCGACCTCCACAAGGCCGAGATGGTAATCGCCCCCGCCATCAAGACCGAGGGCAAGTTCTTCCAGCTCGGCGGCTAGGACACGGCCCACGCGACCGGCCATACGCCCTCACGACGCCCCAACAAGGAGAGCATCATGACCACCGCAGAGCGAACGCTGGAAATCCTGGTTCCCGTCGCCGAGGACGTGCCCGAGGAGATCGGGCTGACCTCCTCCCTGTCCGGGCTGGAGGGCAAGGTCGTCGGCCTGCTGGAGAACCGCAAGTACCACGCCGACACATTCATGCAGGAGCTGGAGCAGACCCTGCTGAATGACTACGGCGTCAAGAAGGTCGTCTACAACCGCAAGGCCACCTACAGCGCCGCCCACCCCGACGAAAAGCTGGAGGCGCTGCTCCGGGACTGCGACGCCATCATCCACGCCATCGCCGATTGAGGCTCCTGCACGGCGTGGGGTCTCCACGACACGGTATTCACGGAATCGAAGGGAAAGCCCTCGGTCAGCGTCATCACCAGCAGCTTCACCCGCGCGGCCAACCTCCGCGCCGCCTCCCTCGGCATGCCCGGTGCCCGCATCGTGGTCCTCCCCAGCCCCCTGGCCAGCCGCCCCGTAGCCGACGTCCAGCAAATGGCCCACGACTACGCCCCCGAAATCGTCGCCCTGCTGACCGAAGGCAAAGGTCAGGCCAGCCAGACCGACGGCTCATCAGACAACAAGATCCCTACTATAAGAGAGCTGATGGGTAGCATCCCCGATCTCACCGGCGGCCTTTCCACAGAGGATTATATGAGGAAGATCCGAGGTGAGCTTCCAACCGAATAGGCGAATCCACCTAGATTCTTCCGTTTACATCGCCGCCCTGAAGGGAGAGACAATCCCGGCGCATGGCGGAATTACCCGGCTGGATCTAACGAAATTGATTTTCGATGCCAGTGAAGCCCGCCTGATTGCTATCTCTACCTCAACGGCAACGTTGGTCGAGGTGCGACGAGGAACAGATTCATTGGCAGCTTCGGACCAGGCACAAATCCGTGCGATTGATTCGCTGTTCGACAGGAGTCTGACCCGCTTTGTCGACTTGGACCGCGGTGTGGCGCTGTCGGCCCGCCTGATAGCAAACCACTATGGCGTACGGACAATGGACGCCATTCAGGTAGCCACCGCCGAAGCCGCCGGATGCAGTGAGCTATTCATTTGGGACAACCAGATCGTCAGCAAACTGGCGGCCGATCCTGTACCAGGGCTGAGCGTCTGCGAGCCTCACTGGGAAGGACAAATGCACCTTCCCTGACGTTGACTCCCAATTCGCCGAACCGAAAATTGGCCCGCGACTAATTTGGGAATACCTCAGGAGCCACCCATGACCACCACCCACCTCACCTCCTCCCGCGCCCGCGTCCCAGCCGACTTCGGCGCAATGCAGGACTACTTCTGGGAGCAGGGCTGGACCGACGGCCTCCCCGTCGTGCCCCCCACCGAAGACGCCGTCCGCGCCATGCTGTCCGCCGTCGACGCCGACCCGCAGCACTCCCTCGGCGTCATGCAGCCCAGCAACTCCCGCGCCACCCTCGAGAAGCTCGCCATCAACGCCGTCATGGCCGGCTGCACACCCGAACACTTCCCCGTCGTCGTGACAGCCGTCCGTGCCTCCCTGCGCGAGGGCTTCAACCTCGCCGGCACCGCGGCCACCACCGGCGGCGCGAACCAGGTCATGATCGTCAACGGTCCCGCCGCGCCGAGGCTGGGCATCCAGGCCGACGCCGCCTGCTTCGGCCCCGGCTTCCGGGCCAACGCCGCCATCGGACGCGCCTTCCGCCTCATCGTACGCAACGTCGCCGGCCTGACGCCGGGCGAGATGGACAAGGCCACCCTCAGCTCGCCGGGCCGCTACAGCTTCTGCTTCGCCGAGAACGAGGCCCGCAGCCCCTGGGAGCCCCTGCACGTCGAGAAGGGCTACGCCCCCGAGGACAGCACGGTCACCCTCGCCGGCATCCTCGGCGTCTACCGCATCATGGAGAGCACCTCCGGCACCGGCTTCGGCGTCCTCGGCACCATCGTCGGCAACATGAAGACCGTGGGCATCGCCAACTACTATCAGCAGGCCACCGGCGGACAGGTCATTCTCATCCTCTGCCCCGAGCACGCCGCCGAGGTCGCCGCCTCCGGCCTGACCAAGGCCGACGTCAAGGACTACGTCTTCCACAACGCCCGCATGCCCGTCGGCCAGCTCAAGGGCATCGCCCACTACGGCAACCGCACCTGGCCGGCCTGGATCGACGAGTCCCGTGACGACGTCATGGTCCCCATCGTCCGTTCCGCCAGCGACGTCGTGGTGCTGGTGGCCGGAGGCGACGGCCGTCACTCCTGCTGGATGGCCGGCTGGGGCGTCACGCTGGTCACCACCGAAAAAGTCCTGGACAAGTTCCGGTAAACCGGACGGAGCCGCTGAAGAATGGCGCCCGCCCGCTGAAATCTCCCGCTTGCGCCGAGGCGTCGCAAATCGTACAATTGTTCTTGGAAACGACGCCCCGGAGCGCCTGATTGGCCCGTCTCAATAAATGATTAACGCCTCGAATCACCCGATTGGCCAGTCTCAATTAATGACCAAAATGATCGGGTTCTTTACACAACTTGACACAACTGGACACTCGCACGTGAGGGCCCCTCGTAGAATGAGACCGAAGCCCCGGCACAGTCCCCTCAAAGGCGCGGGATTCTGCCCGCTCCATCTCCCTGAAGCGTGGCGTTCCCGCTGAAGCGAAAGCCTCAACGGCCAACCAAGTGTCGTTGACCAAGCCTCCTGCTTCGTAACCCCGCCGATGAAATTTACCCCTTGCGCGATTGTGAAAAATAGTGCATACTAGCGAATCGAATGCTCCCTGGTGGTTCTAGCGAGGCGGCCCCACCCGTTCCCATCCCGAACACGGAAGTGAAACGCCTCAGCGCCGACGATACTGCTCGGGCGACTGGGTGGGAAAATAGGTCACCGCCGGGGGTATTTCCTAGAACCTCTCTGAACCGGGACGAGCTTGGCGCGGCCAACCACGTAAGTGGCTGACGGCAGGTCGGGCGTGGCGGCGGCCCGGAGTACCGGACTGCTCCTTCCCGCTGTTCCTCTGCCACTGTTCCCGACTCAGAACGATAGGGACAGGCAAGTTTCCGCACCCTACACGCCTTTACACCCTTCGGGTGCGCCCAATATAATTGGGCCCCTGTCGGGATGTTTGCGGGCGGGATCGCGGACCTCCCCCCTGTAACCGGATATCACCAGATACGCCCTCACAGGCCAGGAGCGGAATTATGGGCAGCAGATTCGAGAAGTTTTCGGAGCGAGCGCGGCGGGTATTGTCGCTGGCCCAGGAAGAGGCCCAGCGCTTTAACCACAACTATATCGGGACTGAGCACATTCTCCTCGGCCTTGTCCGCGAGACGGAGGGTGTGGCGGCCCGGGTGCTTTCCAGCCTCTCCGTCGACCTCTCGAAGGTGCGTTCCGCCGTCGAGTTCATCATCGGCCGCGGCGAAAAGCCCGCCCAGGGCGAGATCGGTCTGACCCCAAGGGCCAAGAAGGTCGTCGAACTGGCTGTCGACGAAGCCCGCCGCATGAACCACACCTACATCGGCACAGAGCACCTGCTCATCGGCCTCCTTCGCGAGGGCGAGGGCGTTGCCGCCGGCGTGCTGGAAAGTCTCGGCGTGACCCTCGACAAGGTCCGCTCCGAGACCCACCGCATCCTGAGCCACACCTCCGGCCAGGGACAGCAGGCCCGGGGAAACAACACCAAGACCCCGACCCTCGACAACTTGGGAGTCGACCTCACCAACGCCGCCCGGTCCGAGAAGCTGGACCCGGTACACGGCCGCGACGACGAGTTGCAGCGTGTCATCCAGATTCTCAGCCGCCGCACCAAGAACAACCCGGTGCTCGTGGGCGAGCCCGGCGTCGGCAAGACCGCCATCGTCGAGGCCATGGCGCAGAAGATCGCCAGCGGCGATGTGCCCGACACTCTCCAGAACAAACGGCTGGTGACCCTGGACATGGGCTCGCTGGTCGCGGGCACCAAGTACCGGGGCGAGTTCGAAGAACGCCTCAAGAAGGTCATCGAAGAAATAAAGAGTTCCGGCAACTGCGTTCTGTTCATCGACGAGATACATACACTCGTCGGCGCCGGAGCAGCGGAGGGCGCAGTCGACGCCTCCAACATCCTCAAGCCTTCACTGGCCCGCGGTGAGCTCCAGTGCATCGGCGCAACCACCCTTGACGACTACCGCAAGTACGTCGAGCGCGACCCGGCCCTCGAGCGTCGTCTCCAGCCCGTCCGCGTCGAAGAGCCGACCACCGACGAGACCGTCGGCATCCTGAACGCCGTCAAGGAACGCTACGAAGAGCACCACAACGTGGTCTACACCGAAGACGCCATCAACAGCGCCGCCAGCTTGGCCGCGCGCTTCATCTCCGACCGCTTCCTGCCCGACAAGGCCATCGACCTCATCGACGAGGCCGGTTCCCGTGTCCGCCTCCGCGGCAGCGTCACCCCAACCTCGGTGACCGACGCCATGAGGGTGCTTGAAGAAGTCAGCAAGGAAAAGGACGAGGCTATCGCCGACCAGCGCTACGAAGCCGCCGCGGAACTCCGCGACCGTGAACTGCGCCATCGGCAGGACGTCGACGAGCTTCGGAGCGAGTGGCAGGAAGGCCGCAGCAAAGAGAAGACCGTCGTTACCGACGACGACATCGCCGAAGTCGTAAGCATGTGGACCGGAATCCCCGTCGCCCGCATGGCCAAGGAGGAGACCGAGCGTCTGCTCCAGATGGAAGCCGAGCTCCACAAGCGCATCATCGGGCAGGACGAGGCCATCGTCAGCATCTCCAAGTCGGTGCGCCGCGCCCGCGCCGGTCTGAAGGACCCGCGCCGCCCCATAGGCGTGTTCCTGTTCCTCGGCCCCACCGGCGTCGGAAAGACCGAGCTGGTGCGGACCCTGGCCGAGTTTATGTTCGGCCACGAGGACAACATGATCCGGCTGGATATGTCCGAATTCCAGGAGCGCCACACCGTCGCCCGCCTCATCGGTGCCCCTCCGGGCTACGTGGGCTACGACGAGGGTGGACAGCTCACCGAGGGCGTGCGTCGCAAGAACTACTGCGCCGTTCTGCTCGACGAGATCGAAAAGGCCCACCCCGAGGTCTTCAACATCCTGTTGCAGATCTTCGACGCCGGCACTCTGACGGATGCCCGCGGCCGCAAGGTGGACTTCCGCAACTCCATACTGGTGATGACCAGCAACCTTGGTTCCGACCTGATCAAGCGCGAGACGTCCGTGGGCTTCATGGTCAAGGCCGACAACGCCCGCACCGACCAGAGCGCCTACGAGCGGATGAAGGACAAGGTCATGGAGGAAGTGAAACGCTTCTTCCGTCCGGAGTTCCTCAACCGCATCGATTCCACCGTGGTGTTCCACCAGTTGGACCGGACGGAGATTCTCTCCATCGTCGACCTGATGATGGACCAGGTGAAGCAGGAGCTGGAAGACAAGCAGGTCGGACTCGAACTCACCCAGGCCGCCAAGGAACACTTGGGCGAGAACGGCTTCGACCCGGTGCTCGGCGCTAGGCCCCTGCGCCGCCTGATCCAGAATGAGATCGAGGACCGCCTCTCCGACGAGATCCTCAGTGGAAGGCTGACTGCCGGCGATGTCGCCATGATAGACGTGGAAGAGGGCGTGATAACCATCAAGGCCAAGGTTGGCGCCAACGCCGAGCCGGTGTTGGAAGAGGAACCGGCCCCCGCCGACTAATCAGCGCTATAACCCCGAACGGCAAAGTGAAGGCCCCCGACCATCGGGGGCCTTCACTTTCTGATCTGCGAGCCCGGAGACTGCCTGCGACTGTACCACCCGCCCGGACCTCCCGGCCGGACCCCGGGGTCCATCCCGTCAATCAGTGGATCAGTCCCTGCACGGCCAGCGTGATTGCAGCCCCCAGACCCACGTCCCTACCGACAGCAGCAGGTTGCGCCCCACCCGGACCGGCAGCGAGTCGCGCTTCAGGTAGTGGGCATACCTGTCCATCGCAAGGAATCGCCTTGCCTCCGCCGAGTCCCCAGTCTGATTCTTGCTCTTCAAAATCAAGTTGTACATCTCTCTCTCCGGCTCTGCACCGGAGACCAAAACCACGTGCCCGGTGAACACTGAAAATAGTAGCAAGCGCATATGGAAATGCCGTGGAAATGACATCTCCCTCTGTAAGAGAATCGTGAAGAATTTTTACAGAATTGAGAGATCTTTGAATTTTCCGGCAGCCGACTCACGTCAGGTTTGCATTTTCAAATGCTTTCCAGTCGTTAGCCAGGTATGTCTAACGAATAGATGCCAGCCCCACCGGGATTCTGATGACAGTTGCCTGCCGACAGAAGGCACCGCCCGCCCGTATAATCTTCGCAGGCAGGTACTCACGGTGAGGAGCGGACGGCATGGCGAAGGCAACCGACCGGCGCAGGACGGTCTATTTCTGCCAGGAATGTGGACACGAGAGCGCGAGGTGGATGGGCTTCTGCCCCAGCCCTCTCTGCGGGTCGCCTCGCCCCTTGGTCGAGGGCACCCCGGCTCCCGCAGCATCATCAGCAAAATCGCAGCGCCGTGGCTGGGTCGCCGCTGAAAGCAGCACCGCCCTTGAGCTGTCCGAGCTCTCCCCCGACTCCCAGCCCCGGATAGCGCTCCCGTCCTCCGAACTGAACCGTGTACTCGGCGGCGGCGTGGTTCCCGGCTCCGTCACCCTGTTGACCGGAGAGCCCGGCGTCGGCAAGTCGACGCTGCTGCTGCAGTTGGCCCAGTCCCTGGCCAATGGCGCACCGGAATCTTCGCAGGTTCTGTATGTAACCGGCGAGGAGTCCCCGATGCAGGTGAAGCTCCGCGCCCAGCGCATGGGCATCGAGGGCAAGGGTATCCTGCTGCTGGCCGAGACCAATGTCGATACTGTCCTTGAGCACCTGGAAGATAAGCAGCCCGCACTCGTCATCGTCGACTCGATTCAGACCCTGCACACCGAGAGCGAGTCCTCCGGACCTGGCAGCGTGGGCCAGGTGAGGGAGTGCGGTCTTCGCCTGCTGCGCTGGGCCAAGGATCGAGGCAGGCCCGTATTCTTGTCCGGCCACATGACCAAGGACGGCTCGCTGGCCGGCCCGCGGGTGCTCGAGCACATGGTCGACGTCGTGCTCCATCTGGAGTCGCAGGAGTCCGGCGCTTTCCGTGTGCTTCGCGCCGCCAAGAACCGCTTCGGCTCCACCGATGAGTCCGGTGTGTTCCAGATGACCGAGCGTGGCCTCGACGACGTACCCGACCCGTCCCGTGCACTGCTGTCGCAGCGTGCCGGACCGCAGCTCGGCGCAATCGTGACTCCCGTACTGGAAGGCAGCCGCCCCTTGCTGCTGGAGGTGCAGGCCCTGACCAACTTCTCGCAGCTTCCCGCTCCTCGTAGAGTGGCCAACGGCGTCGACTACAACCGTCTGATAATGCTGATGGCCGTGGCGACGCGCCGCGCTGGTCTTGAGCTGGCCGGGCAGGACGTCATAGTCAACGTGGCGGGCGGTTTCCGTGCCACGGAGCCCGCTTCCGACTTGGCAATCATCCTCGCCGTCGCGTCCTGCTACCGCAACGCCCCACTGCCGCCCGCTGCCGCCTTCGGCGAGGTGGGCCTGAGCGCCGAGCTGCGCTCCGTGCCCCAGGCCCAGCGCAGGGTCAACGAGGCCGCCCGCCTCGGCATCGACCGCTGCATCCTGCCGGCCGCCGCCCTGTCCGAAGTCGAAGCACCCCCAGGCCTGCAGCTCATCGGCGCCGAGACCGTAGGCCACGCCATCCGAGCCGCCCTGACCCAGTCGGCCAATTCCATGGAGCCTCTGTTCGCAGATTAACAAAAACCCTCTCCCTTGAGGGAGAGGGTGAATTCGATAGGCCAAGCGAAGTTGAGGCAGAATCAGTCCACAGCGAGTCGCTAGCCGTCCCCAGCTTGTATCGCCGGCTCGTGTTCGTGGGTGAACTCGTGGTCTTCGCAAGCCACCCAGCGCGACCCGTCCTCGTAGACTTCCTTCTTCCAGATGGGCACCACTTCCTTGATCCGGTCAACCGCCTTGTGACAGGCGTAGAACCCCTCCTTGCGGTGCGGCGAACCCACGGCGACCACCAGGCTGATCTCGCCGATGGCGACCGTGCCGGTGCGATGCCCGATGGCCACGTCGTCCAGCCCGAACTCGGCCATCAGCTCCTGCCGGACCTCCTCCAGCTTCTTGACCGCCATCTCGTCGAAGGCCTCGTATTCCAGAGTCAGAACGCCCTTGCCCTCGAAGTTGTCTCGGGTGGTCCCGAGAAACGTCACCACCGCGCCGTTGGTGCTCGCGCGAACGGCGTTGGTAAACTTTTCCGGGTCCAGGGTCTGGGAGGTCAGCTCGATCATGATGCCCTCGCTATCGGTCCAGGCTATCCACCGCTCACCGGCGGTATGAGGCAGACATCGTCTCCGGGGTGTAGAACGTCTTCGGGGTCGGCGTAATCGGCGTTCACCGCCACCACTATCTTGACGTCGGGCGGGGCCAAACGCGGATATCGCACCCGTACTGCGTCCGTCAGGTCGTCCACCGTCGCCCCGGCGGGCAGCTCCAGAGCAAACTCTTTCGTGCCTGCCCGCTCCCGGTACAGGGCAAACAGCCGTACAGTCAGTTCCATTGCTTGATTGTAGCCCCTGCCGCCCGTTGCGCCTAGTGCATCACCAGCCCGCCATCCACGTTGAACGACTGGCCGGTGATGTTGCGGGACCCGGGCCCCGACAGGAATCGGGCCATCGCGGCGATGTCGTCGGGGGTATTCGACCGTCCGATGGGAATGCGGGAGTCCCGGTTCGCCTCCAGCTCCTCGATGGTGACGCCGGACGCTTCGGCGCGTCCCCTCATGGTCTCCGCCCCCATCTCCGTCAGCGTCGATCCGGGGCAGATTGCATTGACGTTGATGTCGTGCTGCCCCAGCTGGTGGGCGGCAATCATCGTCATCGATATCACCGCGCCCTTGCTGGCGGCGTACGCTGCATTCGACGTGCCGGAGTAGCCCTTGCCCGCAATGGACGCGATGTTGACGATGCGCCCGCCCTGTCCCTGCTCGATCATCTCGCGGGCGGCACGCTGCATGCAGAAGAACACACCCTTGGCGTTCACCCGGTGGATGCGGTCCCAGTCCTCTTCCTGCACGTCCATCACGTACAGGTAGCGGGTTATGCCAGCGTTATTCACGATGATGTCGATGCGGCCGAAGGCGTCCTTGGCCTGCCCGATCATCCGGTCGATGTCCGCAACGCTGCCCATGTCCGCGTGGATTGGCAGGCTCTCGCGGCCCAAGGCCTTCACCGCGACACTGGTCTCCTCAACGTTCTCGGCGTTGATATCGGCCACGGCCACGTTGGCGCCAGCCTCGGCCATTTGCAGCGAGATCGCCCGGCCCATGCCGCGCCCCGCGCCGGTCACCACGGCAATCTTGTCCTGAAGCTCCATAGGGGGCGTCCTCCTGTCGGGAATGTGAATCGAGTGTAGATTAGGCTTTGGCGAATTTCAACGCACCATAACTCCGCTGTAGATGCTGCAGATGCTGCAGATGCTGCAGATTAAGTGGACGATAAAAAATTCGCACGTGCTAGAATTACCCGGTAATGGTTTCAGTCAAGGAGCAAGCTATGGCTGAAGAATCAGTCGGCTACATCGTTTTGACCGGCGTTGTGGAAGAGGAGGATGGGCAGTTCGTCTCATACTGCCGGGAACTGGGCACGGCCAGTTGCGGCGATACAATTTCCGAGGCTCTCGACAACTTGGAGGAAGCCATTGAGTTGAATGTCGAGGGATTGGAGGAAGTCGGCGAACTGGAACGGACCCTGCGTGAACGAAACATCCGTATAGACCAAGATCCCCCAAGGCATGATGGGGTTAACGTGATCGTCCCCCTGGGACAAGTGATTAAGACTTACTCCCTTCCCATACCCTTAGCCACCAGTGCAGTTTAGCAGACTCCCGCGCTGTTCCAGCAACGAACTTGTGAACGCGCTGTACCGCTTGGGATGTTATCGCGGAAAGGCAACCCGAGGTAGCCACCTGATGTTTCATCGAAACATCGGCGACCGCGTTGTCACAGGCGTTGTGGTTCTTGGTAGACGTGAAGTGCCCCGTGGGACGCTAAAGAACATCCTTGAGCAGCTTCAAATTTCTCCCGAAGACTTGCAGAACTCCCTGCGTTAGAACCAAGGCAGCAACATTCCAGCTATTCAACAACGGAGGCTCACCATGGCAACAGAGGCGAGAGTAGACACCATCGTACGCGGCGGCCAGGTTGTGACGTCGTCGCAGGTCCTTGACGCCGCCGTGGCCATCCAGGGCGAGAAGATCGTCGCCGTCGCCCCCGAGCACCTCCTGCCGCCTGCCGACCGCGTCATCGACGCCGAGGGCAAGTTCGTGCTCCCCGGCCTCATCGACGCCCACGTCCACCTCGACGGACACGACGACTACGCACTCGGAGCCCTGGCCGCCGCCCACGCCGGCATGACCACCCTTATCCCCTTCGGCAACTACACCCTCGACGGCGACGAGTCCCTCCCCCAGGCCGGCAACCGCATCCGCGAGGAGATCAACGCCTCGGCCGTCGTCGACTTCGGCTTCCACTTAATCCTGCAGAACCGCCCGTCCATCCTGCGCTCGCTGCCCGAGGCCATGGACATGGGCTTCAAGTCCTTCAAGATGTTCATGACCTACAAGAAGCGCCCAGGCCGGATGTGCGACGACGACTACATTTGCGAGGCTATGGAGATGGTCGCCCGCGGCGGCGGCGTGCTGCAGCTCCACTGCGAGAGCGGCAACATCATCGAGTATCTCGAGAACAAGCTCATCGCCGACGGCCACACGCACCCCGAGTTCTTCCCCGTCGCCTGCCCCGACTGGGCCGAGGAGGAGGCCATCAACCGCGCCATCGCCATGGCCGGCGCCACCCGCTGCCCCACCTACGTCGTCCACCTCAGCACCCAGCTCGGCCTCGAGCGCATCAAGCAGGCCCAGGCCATGGGCCAGCCCATCTGGACCGAGACCTGCCCTCAGTACCTGCTGCTGTCCGACGCCGAGATGGCCAAGGTGGGCCCGCTGGCCAAGATCGGCCCGCCCCTGCGCCCAGAGGACGGTCCCGACCGCGACGCCCTGTGGGCCGGTCTGCAGCGGGGCCACATCTCCATCGTCGCCAGCGACCACTCGCCCCACCCCGAGGAGCTCAAGAAGCCCGGCTGGGACAACATCTTCGTCACCCCCGACGGCGCGTCGGTGCCCTTCGGCTCGCCCGGCATCGAGACTCTGGCACCGCTGATGTACAGCGAAGGCGTGGTCAAGCGCGGCATGCCCATCACCTGGCTGGCCCGCATCATGGCCGAGAACCCGGCCCGCATCTTCGGCCTCTATCCCCGCAAGGGCGTAATCCAGCCCGGCGCCGACGCCGACCTGCTCATCCTCGACCCCGGCGTCGACCGCGTCATCACGGCCGGCGACCACATGAGCAACGCCGGCTACTCCCTCTTCGAGGGCTGGGAAATCACCGGCCGCCCGTACATGACCCTCCTCCGCGGCCAGGTCCTCCTCAACGACGGCAAACTCGAACAGCAACCCGGCTACGGCCAGTTCATGCAATGCGAAGGCCCCCTAACGCCTTTGGGCGGCCCGGTGAGTTAGATTTACAATTCCTTAGGTTACAGGGGTGGACTTCAGGTAGCAGCTTCTTTGAGGTCAGGAGAAAGAAGTTCGAATCGTTGAACGGTTTCTTCAAATCCCAATGGTTCATTTCGGCCAAAATTATCAATGTGAAAATGAGCCACATTCTCGCAAATTCTAATGGCGTGAAGGTACTCCTCGGAGAGACGGCCTCCAGAGGAATGTCCGCCATCAAAGATAGCGTAATAACGAGAATAGAGCGGGTACCTTGCCTGTCGTTCTTCTATAGTTGATGCGGGGCCAAAGTCTCTAGCGCTCATCCTCGCTGCGATTATTACACTCTCAACGAGTGTTCCTTCAGAACTATATCGTTGCTCCGCATATGGCGAATGCTGAAACAAGGAATCTATGGCATCCTCGGCGGAAATTCTTCTTTCAATGAACTGCCGGTAAAGGGATGGATTGGTAGCGCTAATCACCGCAAGCACGGTCAGAGTACGGAAATAGACGCGCGCGTTTTTCTCTAGCGGTAGGAGTACTACTGTCAATCGATGAATCGCTTGACCAATATCCCGCAACGTCAAATCGGATTGAGCCAAGAAGGTAGTCAAAGTGTCCAGTCCTACTTGACTATTGGCAAACTGGTCCGAGGAGCCGTGAAGTAACTCGTAGACCCCATTTAGTGTGAGCATGTTTTGGATGAATGCCTGCCGATCGGGCAAAGGAAGCATGAAGTCGATGTCAAAAAACCGCCGCAGATAGCCCTCGGCATCGAATTCATCACCATATAGAACTTTCACGGAGTGGGCCAGTTATTCACGGTTCACTGCCAATACGAAGACTACATTGTCCACGCCAAAAATATGCTTGGCAGTCTCCAAGAGTTCAATCGCGTACGACGGTCGGCACCTATCCAGTTCATCGATCAGTACAATGGTCGGCTTGTCACCACTGGATTCCCGGAGTGAATTGGCTAACTCTTGAAGGGAAGCCTTGAACTGCGCTGCCGATTGCTTTTGATCGAAGTATCCGGCCATTGCCTCCTCTGCGCGAGCGCTGAGAATGTGGCCTAACTCCGATCCTGCACCTGGTACGAATCCTGCCAAGAATCGAATCACACCGGGGGTTAGCTTACGGATTACCTCCTTAGCATGAGTCGCGACTTCGTCTAGTTTGGACGAATCAGCAGTCCCTTTGAGTTGCTCGGTGATCTCAGTAGTAAGCGCAACGAAGGGATCTCCCGAGGCATCCGTTTCCCACGCGTTGAATTCAACGACTGGAAACCCCTGATTGCGCAAATATTGGGCCCACATCTTGAGGAACGTGGTCTTTCCCGCTCCCCAAGCGGCGTCCACCGCCATTGTGCATGGGCCCTCAACGTTGCTTACAAGGCTAGTCAGAACCTCAGCCTTGTCCCTGCGATCAAGCAAGTCGTGCTTGAACGGTTCATCATTGGGAATAATGACCTCCATTGGCTGGATGCGAATGCCCATGTACACCTACCTAAAGAACCTCAAATCCGAAAGTTGCGCGTTTAAGCGCCACAGAAAATTACCGGCCCCGCTAACGGGGCCGGCATCGTGTCAAGCGCCGCTAATATAACTCCCCCAACCTCACTTGAACGCCGGCATCACCTCGTCGCTGATCAGCCGTAGCGAGTTGTTCACCCGGTCCTGCGGAATCCGCCCGCCGTAGTTTACTTCCATCACCACGCCCGTCACTCCCAACTCCTCCTCGTAGCCCTTGAACGTGTCCACGATCTCCGCCGGCGTCCCGAACAGCACCCGTTCTTCCAGCACCTGCTCGTACGGCGCGGCGGCGATGCGGCGCATCCGCTCGGCGATCTCCGGGTTGGCAGCAGTCTGGAGCAGCTCGGTTACAGCGTACTGGATCGCCCCCAGCGCGCTCTCCCGCGGCTCCTCGTGGGCCCTCTCCGTGGTCTCGGCGCAGTACACCGGCACGCGGATGGCGATGTCCGCCGGGCCCGAGGCTCCCGACTCCGCCAGCTTCTCCCGGTACGCCGCCAGCCGCTCCTTCAGCGCCTCCCGCCCGGTGTTGGCGCTTATGAAGATGGGATGCCCCATCGCGCCCACCAGCGGAAAGGTGTCCTCGCCGGCCACCGCCACGCGCACCGGCGGATACGGCTGCTGGTACGGCTTGGGCGTGACGGTAACGTCGTGGAAGGTGTGGTACTCGCCCTCGTGGGAAAGGGTATCCTCTCTCCACGCCTTCATGATGATTTCCAGCGCTTCCAGGAACCGCTGACGGCTCTCCGAGTAGGGCACGTTGTAGCCTTGGTAGTAGCGCGTCAGCCCGCTGCGTCCGATGCCGAAGTCGAACCGCCCCTTGCTGATGTGGTCGACCGTGGCCGCCTCCTCGGCGACCCGCAGCGGGTTGGTCAGCGGCAGCACCTGCACCGCCAGCCCCGTGCGTATGCGCTCCGTCCTCGCCGCAATCGCGCTGGCGATGACCATCGGCGAGGCCAGCACGGCCCGCTCCGGACTGAAGTGGTGCTCGGCCAGCCACACGGTATCGAACCCCATCCGGTCGGCTTCGGTTACCTGCGTGAACGACTCATCAAACGCCTCAGCCTGCGAGGCGCCCGGCCGCACGTGGAAGTCAGTGAACATTCCGAAATTCATCAGCAATCTCCGGGGAGGGCCTGACGGCCCACGACTATGGGAACGGGAACGAGTTTATTGGCGCCCATCGGAAGCGTCAATCATAGGTTCCGCCTATTGGACGGGAAACGACGCTCGGCCTCGGTGGCAATGACGTCAAATAGTCCCGCCTACACCGGCGGGCGGCGCGTGTGCCACTCCGTCGCCTGCTCGTAGGCGTGCCCGGTGCGCAGCACCGTCGCCTCCTCGAACGGCCGCCCCGCGATCTGCAGGCTCAGCGGCAGCCCCTCCGCGCTGAACCCGCACGGCAGCGAAAGCGCCGGCAGGTTGGCCAGGCTAGGCACGGTGGTCAGCAGGTACGGAGTCCGGTTCACGTTTTCCGGCCCGGTGATCTCGGGGTCCGGCGAGAGCGGCTGCGCCGGCACTCCCGAAGTGGGCAGGATAAGCACATCTACGTTCGTCAGCGCACTGAGAATCTGCGCACGCAGCAACGTCCGCAACTGTACCGCCTTGTAGTAGTACGTCGCCGGCATTATGGCGTTCACCATATACCCGATGCGGTTGTCGTGCGCGATGTCCTGCGCCCGTTCCAGCAGCAGGTTGCGGTAAGTCGTCGGCGCTTCCACCCGTATGCCGCCGTTGATCGGACCGGCATGGGCCGCCATCGGCACCGACACCTCCTCAACCTTCGCTCCCAGTTTCTCGAGAACGCCGGCCGCGTCGAAGATGGCCTTGCCCGTCTCGCCATCCACCGACCCGTGGTACAGCACCTCCCGCAGTATGCCGACCCGCAGGTCGCTGATGTCGCCCGTCAGCGATTCCCGGTAGTCTGGCAACGGCTCCTGGTGCGTCATCCGGTCCCGTGGGTCGTGGCCAGCTATGGAATACAGCATGATGGCGCAGTCTTCCACCGTTCGCGCCAAGGGACCTACCGTGTCCATCGAACGCACTCCCGGCATCACGCCGTATCGGCTCACAAGCCCCCAAGTTGGCCGCAGCCCTGCCAAGCCGCACCACGCCGCCGGGAACCGAACCGAACCGCCCGTGTCCTCACCCAGAGCCGCGGCGCACATGAACGCCGCCGTGGCCGCTCCGCTTCCGCTGCTGGAGCCGCCACTGGACCGTTCCTGGTCCCACGGATTCCGGGGCGGGTCGAACTGGTGCGACAGGCCCGTGGTGGCGAACTCCGTCATGTTCAGCTTGCCCAGCAGAGTCGCCCCCGCCTCCTTCAGACGCGAAATCACCGTGGCGTCGTAGTCGGGAACAAACTTGTCGAACACCGGTGTGCCGCCGGTGGTCCGGATGCCCTGCGTGTAAATCTGGTCCTTCACTGCCACCGGAACACCGTGCAGCGTTCCCCTGTAGCGCCCTGCAGCGATTTCCTCCTCCGCCTCCCGGGCCGCGTGCATTGCCTCCCTTTCCGTCACGGTCAGGTAGGCCCGTATGTCGTCGTTCAGCGACGCTATGCGTTCGAGGTAGGCCTCGACCGCCTCCACAGGGGAGACGTCGCCGTTACGAATCAACTGGCTCAACGCCGCCACGGTCAGGAAAGGAATCTCTTTCCGGTCCATCTGCTTCACCCCCTGCTTGAATCCAGGCTAGCCCGGTCCTTCGTTGCCCATTACCCCGTCGACGATTTACGACGCCGCTTTGGGCGTTACTCCCCGCCGTGCTCCACCGACACGACAGTATGCAGCCCGCCCCGAATCTTGTAGTCGAGCGTAATCTTCATTCGCCGTGGCTGGCAGCAGGCCACCAGGTCGTTGAGTATCCGGTTGGCCGCATGCTCCTGCACGATACCCACGTCCCTGTACGACAGCAGGTAGAACTTCAGCGACTTCAGCTCGATGCAGCTCTGAGACGGGACATAGCTGATGACCAGCTCTCCCGTATCGGGAAGGCCGGTCCACGGGCAGACTGCCGTGAACTCGTCCGTGTCTATCACCACCTCGGTGTCCCGCTCCGGGTACTCGTACTCAAAGGTCAGTAGGCAATCAGACTCGATGGTCTCCTCGCCCTTGGCTGGAAGCTGCATATCCAGCCCTTCGTACTTCTCCTTTAACTCAGCTATGGTGACCATTGTTCGCTCCAACCGCTTCTTCGTTTCCAGCCCTATTATGGACGGGATTCCGGCCCTGTCAAAGCCGTTTCCCTTGCGCAGCGCGTCCGGCGGGGGCTAATATAGGCCATCGTCCGGCCAGTCCCCGACCAGTCTTGGAAGGGCATCCTCCTGTATTCACGCATATAAGGAACAACCGCAATGACCCAGACCGGAAGCGCCGCCCTCACCCTCGCCGACCTCGACGCCATGAGCATCGACGCCGCCCAGGCTCTCCCCTTCGACGAGCGTGACCGGCTCCTCGATCTGATCATCGCCGACGGTCGCCACGAGGCCACCGGCTTCGTGTCGCACCGCACCGGCCTCTACACCGACTACTTCGAGGAAGACCTCACCCGTATGCTCAAGGTACGCGCGGTCAAGGTATACGTCCGCGGCACCACGTCCTCCGACTTCGAGGGCAACCCTGTCGGCGACACCTACGTGGACCAGTACCGCGCCTGCTTCCGCCACGTCGAGACCATCCTGACCGACGCCCGCACCAGTTACGCCCGCGTCATCAAGATGATAGTCTTCCTTACCAACATGGACCTCTGGAGCGAGTTCAACAAAATCTATCGCGAGTTCATTCCCAACCCGCCCTGCCGTGCCGTCATCGGCACCACCGGCCTTGCCCAGAAGCCCCTCGCTATCGAAATCGTCGAGTGCGTCGCCTACCGCGTCGCCGACTAGCGCCCTCAAGTCAACAGTCGAGTAGCAACCGCTATCGGAAGGAGGGAACCATGGCTCAACTGACCCTGGCCTACACGGCAAAGAGCTACAGCACCGGCACCTTGGGCCGCGCCATCTGCAACGCCCGCAACCACCATTGGGTCGCCGATGACCCCGGCGGCGACGAGGTTGGAGCCGGCGAATTGTTCTTCTCCGGCATCACCGCCTGCGCCGTCAACATGGTCGAGCGCATCGCCAACAGCGAGGACATCGCCCTCGACTGGATGGAAGTGGACATCGAGTCCTACCGCGACGCCGACAAGACTCCCGGCGACCTGACACTCTACGACGCCATCCGCATCAACTTCACCATGTGGGGCGTGGACGACGACCAGGCCCACGAGCTAGTCGAGACCTGGAAACGCCGTTGACCCCTCTATGGCTCGGTCGCCGTGGCGACCGCTGATACCACCGTCGGCCTCACCTCCCACACCGAAAAGAAACGCTAGGTTTCTGTAAGCCGCGAGAGTGGAGGGCAAAACAGGGAAAGCAGGGAAATCATTCAGTACCTGTGTGCTCTGTACTCTCTATGGTGAAAATTAAAGGAATGACATGAACATCTGCTCGTTTTTGCCCAGCGCCACCGAGATCGTTTACCAGCTCGGCCTGCAGGACGACCTCAAGGGCGTCACCCACGAGTGCGACTACCCGCCCGACGCCCGCAATAAGCCTTGGGTGGTGCGCAGCGTCTTCACGGGACAGGAGCCCCCCAGCAGTGGGGAAATCAGCCGAATCATCGCCGAACGGCTGGAGCAGGGGCTGGGCATCTACGACATAGATGGAGAGGTCCTGCAGGCTGCCGAGCCCGACCTTCTCATCACCCAGGCCGTCTGCGAGGTTTGAGCCATTTCCTCTCGGCAGGTTGCCGAGGTAAGCCTCAGCCTGGCCAAGAAGCCCGAGGTCATTTCCCTCGACCCCCAGCTACTAGGCGACATCATCGAAAACATCCGTATGCTGGGCCGCGCCACCGGAACGGAGGAGAAGGCCGACCGGATAGCCTCCGACATGGAGGCCCGCATCGAGGCGGTTGCCGCCCGCGCCGCCGACGCCGACACCAAGCCCAGCGTCCTGCACGTCGAGTGGGCCGACCCGCTGATGTGCGGCGGCCACTGGGTGCCCGAGATGGTAGACATCGCCGGCGGCAGCAACACCTTCGGCGACAAGGACACCGGCACCTTCAAGCTCGAATGGGATGACGTCGTCGAACGCCAGCCTGATGTAATCGTGATGATGCCCTGTGGCTTCGACGTCAAGCGCGGCCTCGAGGACGTCCCCATCCTCGCCCAGCGCGACGGTTGGAAGGACCTCCCCGCCGTCCGTAACGACCGCGTCTACGTCGTCGACGCCAGCGCCTACACCAGTCGCTCCGGCCCCCGCCTCGTCACCGGCCTCGAAATCATGGCCGAGATGATCCACCCCGAACTGTTCAGCGGCAAAATCCCCGAGCAGGGCGCCCTCCGCCTCTTCAACGCCTAGGGGAACCAACAAAGAACTGGTTGGTGAAGAGCAAAGGGTATTTTCCCGCTTTTTTCAGGCTCGAGTGGTTTAGGTGAATCGGTCTCACGGGTTATTGCCGGTTGGTCTCTACTTGTGAGAAGCCACCACTTGTAGGATGTTCGTGCTTATGGCTGCCCTGTCGAGGCAGAAGTGAAATTTCGAGTGTGATATGTTTAGGTATGGCTACAGGAGGTCCCATCGTGCCTGCTAAACCTAAGCGCAGACCGACTCCAATCAGGAAGAAAGGAGCGGTAAGAATGAAAACGGTCCGTCAAGCGGTCAGGAAAGTCGCTTCGTCTCGGCGCAAAACAACAGCCAGTCACACATGACCACGGGGAACGACGAGTACGTTTTCGTTAATTGTCCGTTTGACGAAGACTATAAACAAATGTTCCAGGCCCTTGTTTTCACCATTTACAAATGCAATTTGCTACCCAGGTGCTCTCTGGAACTCGACGACTCCGGACAAAACAGATTTGACAAGATCGTGCGGATAATTCGGGAGTGTAAGTTCGGAGTCCACGATATATCCCGCACGGAATTGAATTCTACCGGATTGCCTAGATTCAACATGCCACTAGAGTTGGGGCTATTCTTGGGGGCTACGAGGGTTGGAGGAACAAGGTACGCAAATAAGCGATGTCTGATACTCGACAAAGAACAGTACCGTTATCAGGAATTCATGTCCGATATTGCAGGCCAGGATATCAAATCACATGGCGGTTGCGTTAGAGAACTTGTGATTGCGGTAAGAAACTGGTTGTCTTCATACTACACTGGCCTCGAAAGCGGCAGTTTAATGTGGGACCAATACAACGAGTTTCGCAATGATCTACCTCAATTATGCCTCGAATCGAAATTGATACTAGATGAACTAACCTTCGCGGATTACATCCGCTTGGTCTATGGCTGGTTAGGGAGCAAGGAATCTGGCGGATAATATATGAAAACGCCGAGGTCTCATTCCTCGGCGTTTTTGTATCTTCTGTCGTCCAGCCGCTCCTAGTTCAGTCGCGGCCCCCGGAACGGGTTGCGCCGCTCGATCTCTTCCTGCAGCGCATGGTTGCGTCGCTTCAGCAGCGGTATCAGGCGATTCAGCCGGTCTGCCGCCGTGGGCGCTTCCAGCAACTCCTGCCGCACCGGGGTTGGCGCGTCTAGGTTCGCCGCGATCAGGTACGACAACTCCACCGGGTCCTCTGGAATCGTCACGTCGGCTGTGTACCCGCCGCTGAGGGTCATCAACCCCTGTATGAGCCTGGTGTACTCCTCCGACAACTCCGGTGAAATGCCGCCGAATCCCTCGCCCACCGGCTCGTCCAGGAATCGCACCACCGCCGCCACATGCGGCTCCTGCTGCGTTATCTCGACGATCTCGTATCGCTTCTCGCCCTTGGTGATGATGTTGATGCGCCCCTGCTCCATCATCTCTGAGCGCAACACCCGCGCCGTCGTGCCGGTGGTAACCGGATCGGCCGGCGCTCCGACCTCTTGCCCCGAACGGATCAGCGACACGCCGAATGGTTGGTTGTAACGCATACAGTCGCCGATCATCGCCTTGTAGCGCTCTTCGAATATATGCAGCGGCAATGGCATACCCGGAAAGAGCACCAGATTCAGCGGAAATAGCGATAATTCGGTAACTTCGGGGTTCTCACTTGCCATAACTCCTTGAGTATAGCATAAGCCCAGCTTCGGGTTGACACCCCGCCGCGACCGTTCGCATAATGCCATCTCACGGGCCCGCGCGGACGGAGTTGCTGGCCCG
Source organism: Dehalococcoidia bacterium (assembly GCA_963667415.1). GTDB lineage: Bacteria > Chloroflexota > Dehalococcoidia > Lucifugimonadales > UBA3495 > VXOI01. The sequence goes on from OY763410.1 coordinate 4,397,959, forward strand.
CGTAACTCTGCGACCTTGAAAATCTGCAAAGTGAGCCGACTGATATGGCCAACGTAATTTCCGACGCTGAATTGGATGCCCTGTTCCACGGCGACACCCCCTTCGCCCTTATAGACGTCCGCGAGTCGGGCGAGTACAACAGCTCCCACATACCCGGCGCTGCCCTCATTCCCCGCCGCCGCATCGAGTTCATCATCGAAGACTCGGTGCCCGCGAAGGGCGTCCACGTTGTGGTCTGCGACGACGACTGCCGCCGCGCGCCCCTGGCCGCCGCCACCCTCGAGCGGCTGGGATACACCAACGTCTCCGTCCTCGACGGCGGTGTCAACCGCTGGTCCGCCCGCGACTTCCCCACCGAGTGGGGCGTCAACGTCCCCAGCAAGGACTTCGGCGAGATGCTGGAGGTCGTGCACCACGTCCCCGAGATAAGCGCCGAGGACCTCCACGAGCGTATCGAGCGCGGCGACAAGCTGGTCATCCTCGACACCCGAACCCCCGAGGAGTACCAGCGCTTCGCCATACCCGGCGGGCGCAGCATGCCCGGCGGCGAGTTGGCCCTGCGCATCACCGACGTTGTCAACGAAATTGATGACGACACTACCGTCATCCTCAACTGTGCCGGTCGCACCCGCAGCATAACCGGCACCCGCGTCCTCCAGCGCATGGGAATCGAAGCGCTGGGCCTGAAAAACGGCACTTCCGGCTGGCTGCTCGCCGGCTTCGAGTTGGAGAACGGCGCAGACCGCGTGGAACTGCCCGAGGTTTCCGACGAGGGCCGCGCTGCCGCCGAGGAATACGCCGCCAAACTCGCCGCAGAAGACGGCGTTCGCTACCTGTCCCCCGACGAACTCGATGCGCTGATGGCCAGGCGCGACACCGAGCCGGTCTTTCTCGTCGACGTCCGCACCGACCAGGAATTTACCGACGGCCACATCCCCGGCTTCCGCTGGTGGCCCGGTGGACAGGCCGTGCAGCGCGCCGACGACCTCGCCGTCGTCAAGAATTCCACCATCGTCTTCTGCTGCGACGGTCGCGCCCGAGCCACCGTCACCGGCTCCTTCTACCGCCAGATGGGGCACCAGGAGGTCTACGTCGTCGACGGCGGCGCGCCTGCGTGGGCCGCATCCGGCCGCGAGCTTGCTTCTGGTATGGAGCGCACCTCGGTCGCCGGCTTGGGCGACGCCTTCCGCAGCGTGAATCTGGTAGAAGCTCAGCAGCTCCACGACAACCCGGCCGACGTCGTGCTGTTTGTCGACACCAGCCAGGACTTCTCCGCCGGACACACCCCCGGCGCTAGGTGGCTGTCCCGAAGCTGGCTCGAAATCGAGATAGGCGACATCGCCCCCGACAAATCCACATCCATCGCCGTAACCTGCGCCACCGGCCGCAGCTCCGCCCTGGCAGCTGTCACCCTCGGGCAGTTGGGCTACACCAACGTCTCGGTGCTTGAGGGCGGCATGGCGAAGTGGCGGGAGGCCGGCCTCCCCATCGAGCAGGGCCTCACCGGCATCGTCCGCCCGCCCGCCGACATCAACTACCTCGGTGTCGACCGCAGCTACGGTGAGATGATGAATTACCTCCGCTGGGAGACCGAGTTGGGCTACAAGTACGCCACCACCTGACGGATCTGGAAACTATGGAGGGGCGCACGTCTGTGCGCCCCTCCGCGCGTGTTGAAAGCAGACATTTACTCTTGATTGGGGAGGGAAACCGAATGACTACCCGCGAAGAAGGGGCGGTGCCCGATTTCCTGCGAATGGACGATTCAATCGGCTCGGATGCCGCCAACGCTGGCCTGACCGGAGACTGGTACGGCTGGCCCTCCAAGGACGTGACGCCCGTCACCCTGTTGGACGATGAGGGCCGCACCGTCCGCATACGCACCCCGGTGATGGACCTCGAGGGACTCATCACGCCCACCAACTTGCACTACACTGTGCAGCACTTCGACGTGCCGCCTCTCATCCCCGCCGACCAGTGGGCGCTGACCATCGACGGTGAGGTCAAGAACCAGCTGACCCTGTCCCTCGATGACCTGAAGCGCTTCCCAGGCCGGTCCGTGCGTACCGTGATGGAATGCTCCGGCTCCGACGCCACCTTCTTCGAGTACCTGAAGGGAGAGGGTCCCCGTCCCTCCCGCACCTCCGAGGCCATGATTCTCAGCGCCAGCGAATGGACCGGCGTCCCGCTCTACGCCGTCCTCCAGGAAGCCGGCCTCACCGACAAGTCCCTGTACATCCGCGCCGAGGGCTGGGACATCGGCGTCCCCGCCACCGCTGAGGAGGGCACCGACCCCTTCTACTACGACAAAGGCCTCCCGGTTCAGAAAGCTCTGCATCCCGACACCATCCTGGCGTGGGCCCAGAACGGCGCTCTGCTCGAGCACTTGCACGGCGCCCCGGTGCGACTCCTGGTGCCCGGCTGGTCCGGCAACTGGTCGGTCAAGTGGCTCCGCCGCCTCGAAGTGACTGAGGAAATGCCCGAGTGCTGGTACCACTACCAGTTCTACTACTATGCCGACTCCGCCGATTCGCCCGACAAGGAGCTCATAACCACCATCGGCGTGAAGTCCATCGTCACCAGCCCCAACGACAACACCAAGGTCCTCAACTCCGGCGAACACATGGTCCGCGGCTACGCCTGGAGCGGCGCCGGTGCCATCGACAATGTCGAGGTCAGCGTCGACGACGGTGAGACATGGCACTCGGCCCACATCGAGCAGCCCCGCGACCGGTTCATGTGGGTCCGCTGGTCCTACAAGTGGAACGCCACGCCCGGCGACTACACCATAATGTCCAGAGCCACCGACGAAGTGGGACGAGTACAGTCCCGCGAGCCGCGCTACAACAACATGCGCAAGAACTTCAGCGCCATCGTCGGCTATCCCGTTACCGTGGAATAGGCCGAACTTCCTTCGACAGGCAGACCTCGCGATACGGCGGGCGCGCCGGGAGTCGTCAACTCATTCCGGCGCGTTCTCCTTGTGTATGCGCTCGTGGTGTGGTGGTGGTAAAATACACCGGTTCTTTGGAGTGAAGATGCCCTACATTGACCATTCCGACATCAGGATGCCTCGCACCGTGGACCGGGTGAGCGAGCGCTACTTCGTGTCCAGCGCCCAGGGGGCCGAGTCCCTCACCATCAAGGAAGTGCAGATCGACCCCGGCTGGGAAGGTCGCATGCACGTCCACAACACCGACGTTTCCATGCAGGTTACCTCTGGGGCCATCCAGGCCATCATTGGGGACGACGTCCGTACGGTACGGGCCGGCACCACGCTCCTGTGCCCGCCCGGTACCCCTCACAAGCTCGTCAACCACCTGTGGACCCCCGCCGTCCTGCTCGTAACCTACCCGACCAACGAGCCCCAGACAAGCTTCCTCGAATAGCTCTTCAAGACTTGAAACGATGTCGCGGGCATCCCGCCCGCGTCGCAACTGCGTCGGAAACCAAGCGAAATTAAAGGCGCAAGCCGCAGTGACTAGGAGGAAAAGATGGCCCTACCGCAGATAGGCACCCGCGCGGAACCCCAGATCATCCCCACCAACGCCGGCCTGCGCACCTTTGCCGCGCCCCCTTCGGCGTTGCAGGAAAACATCGTCCCCAACGATCTCTTCTATGTCCGCAATCACTGGAAGGACTGCCCAGAGATCGACATAGACACCTACCGCTTGAAGGTCGATGGGCTCGTCGAGCGTGAGCTTTCCCTGTCCCTCGACGACCTCAAGGCCCTTCCCCAGAAGCGCTTCCAGGTCACCTTCGAGTGCTGCGGCAACAGCCCGGTGCCCGACTACTACACCAAGTCCCTCCGCATCAGCTCCGTCATGGAGCAGATCAAGGGCCATGGCATCATGGGCAACGCCGAATGGGCTGGCGTTTCCCTTCGCGATGTGCTGGAAATGGCCGGAGTGAAGGACAACGCCGTCGAGGTCATGTTCGAGGGCGCCGACCACGGGCCGGACGAAGTCGTCGGAGACCCCGCCGAGATCACCTATGAGCGCAGCCTCCCCATGACCAAGGCCCTCCACCCCGACACGCTCCTGGCCTACGAAATGAACGGCGAGCCCCTGCCACTCATGCACGGCCGCCCGCTGCGCCTCCTCGTGTCCGGATGGTACGGCATGAACTCCGTCAAGTGGCTGACCGGCATCCACGTCCTGGACCACGAGTTCAAGGGCTTCTACATGACCGAGCGCTACATGACCCAGAACGAGCCCGGCTCGCCCATTCCCTACACCTACTACTCCAAGCTCAAGGTCAAGTCCATCATCACCAACCCCGTGCCGGGAGAGATCATTCCGGTGACCGGCTATCAGCTTGCGGGCGCCGCCTGGTCCGGCGAGCAGCAGATCGTAAAGGTCGAGTTCAGCGAGGATGGCGGCGAGAGTTGGGTGCCAGTCGACACTCTGCACCCCCGCATCGGCTACTCCTGGAACCGCTGGGAACACTTCTGGCAGCCGCCCGCCGCGGGCAATTACACCATCATGTGCCGCGCCACCAACGACCAGGGCGACACCCAGCCCATGGAGTTCCCCAACAAGTGGGACGGCCGCGGCTACGGCAACAACATGGTCTTCCCCTTCGACGTGGAGGTCGGAAGCTGACCCTGATACGCAACGCACCAGCGCCATTCGTGTTCCTGACGGTAGTCATCTTCACGGTGGCGCTGATCGTCTTCTTCGGGGCCTGGGCCGTGGCATCCGATGCCGAGGGCCGGGAGTTGACCTTTGCCCTGACCGGCGCAGACCTCGAAGACGCCAATGTCACTGGTAAAGAGGGCGGAGAGCAGGCCTCCAACGCCTTCGGTGCCGGCGCCATCGGTGGCGACCCCTCCGACGACGCCTTGTCCGACACATGGTGGGGACAAGGCTTCCTCAAGGCCTGCCCCCTCCATTGACCCCCTTCTACCCGAACCGACACCCCGGCCCGGTACGCCGCCGGCATAAGGAAATATGGCACAGCTAGCCTCATCTCTCCCCTTCCGCTTCCACCGAGCCTGGATCATTCTGGCCATCCTGATCGTGGTTCAGATCATAGGCCAGGCCATCAGCATGTCCGCTGGCATCATGGTGCCCCTCCTCAAGGACACTGAAGGAGCCTTCGGCTGGAATATCTTCACCGTCAGTTTGGCCATCGGCCTCTACTACTTGGTTGGCTCGCTGATGTCCCCCATCGCCGGTATGATGGGCGACCGCTTCGGCTCCCGCCCCATCATGTTCGCCTGCGGTGTGCTGTACCTGGTCAGCATGATGTTCGTGGGGGTTGTCAGCCAGGCTTGGCACTTCTTCATCGCCTTTGGCGTGTTCCTGGCCATCACCCAGGCCTTTACCTTCGTCCCCCTGCAGGCGTCCATCGGCGGCTGGTTCCGTCGTCGCCTCGGCCTCGCCACCGGCCTGCTGCAGGGTGCCGGCGGCATCGGCTCTGCCCTGCTCGCCCCTGCGGTGGCGGCCCTGCTCGACGCTGTCGGCTGGCGCGAGACCTTCTGGGTCATCGCCTTCGTCGGCGGCGGCTCGATTATCCTCTGCAGCATCTTCTTCAGGTCCAAACCCGCCGACGCCAATATCAGGCCCTACGGTATGCGCGGTGATGACCCGCCCGAAGTCGTGCCTTCAGTGGAATTGCTCAGGCTGCGCCTCAAGGTCTTTGGGCAGCACATGCGCAAGACCCGCGCCTTCTGGAACCTGCCCACTATCCACGGCCTGGGCTGTGCCGGGCACGGTATCGTGCTCATATTCGTCATCGACTATGCCCACGAAATCGGCATCTCCGTGACCAGCGGCGCTTGGATTCTGTTCTTCATCTCCCTTTTCAGCATCGTGGGACGTTTCATCGTTCCAATCCTGGCCGAGCGCTTTGGCGGCAAGCCGGTGATGGTTGTGGCGCTGTTCCTGCAGGGAGCAACCGTCCTTGTGCTCTTCTTTGCCAACGACCTATGGGCCTTCTACCTGTTCGGCACCCTCTTTGGTCTGGGCTTCGGCGGAGAAATGTCTGCCTACCTCGTGGTCAACCGCCAGTATTTCGGCGCGGGACCGATGGCCACCCTCTATGGCTGGGAAATCATGGGCGCAATGATGGGCCACGCCATCGCCACTGTTATGGGCGGTCTGGTCATTCTCCTCATCGGATACCTGCCCGTCTTCGCCCTGTCCATGGGATTCAGCATCGTCGGCGTTCTCGTTATCCTGACCCTGGAGTCCACCAAGCGCGTGCTCATTCCGGACTGGGAGGAATCATTGCCTCCCGAGGCCCGGACCAGCACCCTGTACAGTCGCCAACCCAGACCGGCGCCGGCACCGCCGACCGGCGCTCTGCCCGAGGCCACTCCCGGCGACTGATTCGCAGAATCGGGTTCTTGTGCCCGCCCTCTGCCCCCGGAGGATGCAACCTATGGCGCGACTGATCGACCTGACTCTGACCCTCGGCAGCGAGCGCGTAAGCGAAATCCCGGGACTTATGGGCGTGGAAACCTCGCCGCTCATGACCCACGAGTCCCACGCCCGCTCCAACCAGCGGCTTTGCCTTGCCACCCACATCGGCACCCACGTCGACGCCCCCTACCACTTCGTGCCCGGCGCCGCCACCGTCGACGAGATGCCCCTCGAGCGGTACATGGGCCCCGCAGTACTCATCGACCTGCGCGACGTGGCCCGCGGCCTCGAGCCTCTGACCATAGATCAGGTGCAGGCCGCAGGCGGAGCCCCCGACGCCCTCCCCGGTAAGATAGCCGTGCTCTTCACCGCCTGGGCCGAGAACGAGTCCGGCGGCCCACGCTTCTACGGCCACGGCCCCTACCTCGGAACCGACACCGCCGCCTACCTCGCCGATAACGGCGTCAACGCCGTAGCCGTCGACTTCCCCATCGACAAGCATCCCGAGACTCCCCTGTCCACCATCCACGACTTCCCGGTCCACCGCCTGCTGCTGGGACAGGGCATCCCCCTCATCGAAAACCTGATCAACCTCCACGAACTGGTCGGTGAGGAATTCGAGCTCTGGGCCCTCCCTCTGAAGCTCAAGGGCGGCGACGGGGCCGGCACCCGCGCCGTAGCCCGCATCCCCTGAAAGAAGCCGGTCCACGCTGACAGCTTGCGTTAATCGGATGAGGCCCAGGATGCAGGTGACATCTCAGCGCCCTCTGCGGAGGACTCGGCGTTCCCAGCCTTGAAAGCGCCCACCTCCATCCTCCTCGCCACCGGCAACCGCGACAAGCAGGCCGAGTTCCGCCACCTGCTCGACGGCCTGACTTTCGCACCGGTCACCCCCGCCGAGCTCGGCATCACCAGTGTCCCCGACGAGCAGGGTGAAACCCACGAAGCCATCGCCCGCGACAAGGCCATCCAGTGGTCGCAGGCCGCCTCCACGCTCGCCATCGCCTCCGACGGCGGCCTCGTCGTCCCTGCCCTCGGCCCGCGCTGGGAAAGTCGCTACACCCACAGGTTCGCCGGTCCGGCCGCCGACAACGACCAACGTCTCTCCCACCTGCTGGAACTGATGCGCCCCTTCCGCGGCGAAGACCGCCGCGCCTCCTGGGTCGAAGCCCTCGCCATCGCCGACCGCGGCCGCGTCCTGGTTTCCTGGGAGCTGTCCGGCGGTGTCGGCTACCTCGACGAGCAACCCCCTGAAGGCCCGTTGCCCGAGTTCTGGGTCTTCAGCGTCTGGCGCTTTCCCCAGTTCGACGCCACCTACAACCAGTTGACCCAGCAGCAACGCGACTCGATCGACGACCATTGGGGCCGCCTCCGCCACCTCGTACGCCGCTTCCTCACCTCAACCTACGTCCCCGCTGCCTGAGCTGACCCACCTTGCGCTTCGGGTCTCCCGATACCCCCGAATCAGGATACGGTCCTTCCCACTCTTCTTTCTCCCCCTAGCTTCCGATTTGCTGACACTTGCCGCTTGCCAGGTTCAGGAACAGGCATCTATCGTTGATATATGAGAGTACGGTACCACTGAGCAAAGACCTACCATCCCCGTCGCAGTGTCGAAGAAAGTCCCGGCTTCCCCACACAATAGGCACATAAGGAAGGGCAATCATGCGCCGGTATCCCGCCAAGGGCGCCCGAATCCCGGTCCAAAACAACCCGCATGATTGGAAATGAGCGGAAATGAGCGGAAGATTGCAATTTCGCAATTCTCTGCCTGTCCATGAGGCCGGCACCTGGGGCCCCGGTCGATGGGTCCTCCGGCCGGTTGGCCGCAAATGGCCGGATATTCGAAGTAATCTCAATGACAGCGAGGTTCCCCGCTAACTCTTTTCCCGTTGTGGAACTCCGTCAGTAACGACAGCTCGTTCACAACGATAGGGCTCCAATTTAGGTGGTTTTTCGAGACCCAACTCTTCATTCCCGCCCGCGGCAATCCCAATAGCGCATCATTCCTGACCTCACCGTCCGACCCTAGACAAAGCCCTACTGAATTTTCTCCCTTGCCTCCAGCCATCGTCTGCCGTACAATTGTTCTTATGCAAGACTGTCTGAACGGCCCGATTGCCCTGTCTCAATCAAGGACCCAAAATCAGCGGGTTTTGGACACAAGGTTACACAACGTTACAAAATGTTACACCGTCACGTGAGGACCCCCAGATGAGACAATGAGACTGGTCTCTCCGGACTGGCATCCAACCAAAGGCACGACGCTTGGTCCCATTCCGTCTGCCCAGAGATTGGGGTCCGAGTGATGAAACCCCCTATCCTGGGACGCCTGACCGACCAGACCACCTGATTCGGAACGCTAACCCCCACAACGCGCCAACTGCGGCTACCCGGCATTTCGGCTACCCGGCATTTCGGCTACAATGAAGCCACCCGCACCAATGGAGAGCCTTCCCTTGACTTCGACCGCCGCCATCCCCGATTCCATAGAAAGCGTCCAGGAACTGCTGCGCAGTCAGGGCTACGTCGCCGACCGCGCCCTGGCCGTCCCGATATTCCTCGCCATGCGCCTTCAACGCCCCCTGTTCCTCGAAGGCGAGGCCGGCGTCGGCAAGACCGAAATCGCCCGCTCCCTGTCCGCCGCACTAGACACGCAGCTCATTCGCCTGCAGTGCTACGAGGGCTTGGACATCAACCACGCCGTCTACGAGTGGGACCACGCCCGCCAGCTCCTCGAAATCCGCCTCCTCGAAGCCAGCGGCGACGTCGACCGCGAGTCCGCGACGGCTGGCCTGTTCAGCGAACGATTCCTCATCAAGCGCCCCCTCCTCCAGGCCATCGACGCCGCCCACGAGCGCGCCCCGGTGCTCCTCATCGACGAGCTCGACCGCGCCGACGAGGAGTTCGAGGGATTCCTGCTGGAAATGCTTGCCGATTTCCAGATAACCATCCCCGAGCTCGGCCAATTCAAGGCAGCGCACCCGCCCGTGGTCATCATCACCTCCAACCGCACCCGCGAGGTGCACGACGCCCTCAAGCGCCGCTGCCTCTACTACTGGATCGACTACCCCGACTTCCAGAAGGAGATGCAGATCATCTCCTCGCGTCTGCCCGACGCGCCAAGGCGTCTGGCCGAGCAGGTCACTGGTTTCGTTCAGGAACTCCGCGAGACCGAGCTCTACAAGATTCCAGGCATCTCCGAGACCCTTGACTGGACCTCGGCCCTCCTCGCCCTGAACGCGCGTGAACTCGAGCCCGACGTCATCGACGACACCCTCGGCCTCATGCTCAAGTACCAGGACGACATCGAGCAGGTCCGCGGCGAACCCGTCCGCGCCCTCCTCGAACGCTCCCGCAACCGCGGCACCCGGCGCGGCGCCCGCCGATAGACGCCTGGCCGCCCGCCGAACTTCTGTGTGCCAACCATATTGACGCGACAATCTGTCCCAGGAATGGAAACATCCACCAGGCGAATCAGACAAAGACTTGAAAGGGAGGGCTGGTACTTGTCGCGTCACGGGTCCGGGCACGACATCTATCGACACTCCGAAATTGCGGGCATAATTACCTTGCCTCCCCACAGAACGGTTTCTGAGAACGTTGCCCGCTCAATTGCCAAGAAAGCAGGCTGGCCGGATTAGGAGGACGCAACTATGCCCGACTATCCCGCACTGGTAGACGGCGAAGAAGGTGCCTTCGGTGTTACAATTCCCGACTTGCCGGGAATTGTGGCCATGGGCAAGACCATTGATGAAGCGATTCTCAACGCCGCGGAAGCTCTGAAAGATTATGCTTCCGAGGCCTTGGCAGATGGTGAGCAGATAATACCGCCAACCTCAGTGGAGAAAACGGAGATATCCGGGGGCCAGCACCTGGTATCCGTCCCGCTCATATTTGACAAGTCTCGCAAAGCCAGGGCCTCGTAGTCCGGATCGCACGGCAGGACTGAATGACCACCAACCTCTACTCGCTCAACCGCGACGGCGTCAACGGCAGCGGCCACATCCTGCCCAACCTGCTGCGCTTCGCCGAAGTATTGCGACGGCTCGGCCTCGACGCCGGACCCGCCAACGTGCTCGACATGGTGCGCGCCACCGAGCACGTCCACATCGGCCGTCGCAACGAGTTCTATCAGGCAGCCCGCAGCATCTTCGTCCATCGGAAGCAGGACCTGCCCATCTTCGACGAGGCTTTTCAGGTCTTCTGGCGCAAGCCCAACACCGCCCGCAGCGGCATGGACCTGCGCTCCATGGGCGAGCAGCGCCGCTTCCGCAAACCCCAGGTGTCTGCAGGCAGCGACGAGCCCATGGACGACTCCCTCGCCCTCGAGGGCGACCCAGACGACGACTCGGTCTCCCGCATCGACCTGACCCGCACCTACAGCGCCCGCGAGGTGCTGCGGCAAAAGGACTTTGCCCAGTTCTCAGGCCAGGAGGTTGCCGAGGCCCGCCGCATGATGGCAACCCTCCGCTGGGACCTCGGCCAACGGCGCACCCGCCGCATGGTGCCGGGCGACGGCGCTCGCCTCGACCTGCGACGCACCCTGCGCCGCAGCCTGCAGTACGGCGGCGAGCTGCTCGAATTGGCCGAACGCGGCCCCAGGAGCCGACCCCGCTCCCTGGCCCTCATCTGCGATGTGAGCGGCTCCATGGAGCGCTACACCCGCATGCTGCTCCACTTCATCCACACCGTCGCCGTGGGGCAGTCCGCGTCACCTCTTCAGGTGGAAGCGTTCCTGTTTGCCACGCGCCTCACCCGCATCACACGCCAGCTCCGCTACCGCAGCATCGACCAGGCCATCGCAGAGGTCTCCCGCACCGTGCCCGACTGGGCCGGCGGCACCCGCATCGGCGAAGCGGTCAAGACTTTCAACTACCAGTGGCTGCGCCGCACCCTGCGCGGCCAGGCCATCGTGATGATAATCTCGGACGGCTGGGACCGCGGCGACCCGGAACTGCTGGCCCGCGAGACTTCCCGCCTGCAGCGCAGCAGCCACCGCCTCATGTGGCTCAACCCGCTGCTCGGATCTCCCGACTACCAGCCGCTGACCCAGGGCATGCAGGCCGCCCTGCCCTACGTCGATGACTTCCTGCCCGTTCACAACCTGAACAGCCTCCAGGCACTCGCCGATCGTCTCAGCGACATCGGCCCCGAGCGCTCCCCCGTTCGTGCCTGGCGCCCCACGCCAGCGGAACCGGAGCCCGAACCTGCTCCCGAGTCGGTGCAGCGGCCCATAGACCGCATCTTGCCGCGCCCCACATTCCGCCACCCGATGTGGGGGCAGGAGCGCTGAAAAGCCGCACCCGCCGGAACGATTTCTGCGGGATGATGCGTACGGGGCCTAACGGCCGAATCCAGCGGAGCCGGAACGGGGACCGCCACCGAAACCGGGGAACCGGCCAATGGGCCGCAGCTTTGCTAGGTCTGCCTTCAGCAGCTCTGCTCGGAGACGGAATCGGTAATAGACATCCAGGGCGGGAGTCAGCCGCTGCCACGCCTCCACGATCCCGAAGCACAGGCCCGCCAGCACTCCGCCCACAATGGCGTCGAGGATGAAATGATTGCCCGTCAGCGTGATGGCGAAGAATGTCAGCATCGGGTATATGATGCCCGCCGCCTTGAACGGCTTCGGCAGCGACCGCCACCAGTACACTCCAAGGATGACCGTCCAACTGAAGTGCAGACTGGGCATCGCCGCCGAAGTGTTGTAGAAGACGGCCATGGAATCCGTCCCGTAGAAGGCGGGACCGAAGGCCTGTATCGTGTCCGTCAGGTCCACCAACGGTATGGCGAAGGGCGAAGCCACCGGGAACAGCGCAAAGCACAGCAGCGCCGCAATGAGGTCCAGCAGCACCACCGTCCGGAAGTAGTAGTACCGGCGGCGGTGGCGCAGGAAGAGAATCACGGCCAGCGCCAAAATAACCGGCCAGTAGGTGATGATGTAGGCCCAGTTCAGAAAAACCACGAGCCCACGTACGTGCTCGATGGCCCAGGCCTGCCAACCGGGCTCCCACAGGAACCCCAGGTTCTCCTGCAGAGCCACGATGCGTTCGCCGTTTACTATGCCCACAGCTCGGGGATCGTCGAAGACCAGGCCGCGGCTGAAGACGTAGACCAGGTAAGCCCCAATGTACAGGGCCACCTCGGCAAACGCTCTCCGGCGCTCCAGCGACCACAGGAAAGCGGGATGGCGCTGCATGGCAGACAGCCATTCCTGCGCCCACGGTGGTAGGACCGGCGGCCACGCAGGACCGGCGTATCTGCCGCGGAGACCCGTCAGGCGGAAATTTCCTGTCCTATTCACCCGCATTTTGTGTCATTCCGTAGTTTAGTCGGGACACCTGTCGTAAATTTTAAATATAGGAATATTGGGAATTCTAGATTTGAATAAGGGGAGGAGAAAAGCCCGGGATTGTAGCGTCGCCCTATTGGCCCGCTATATCGGGCACAGGCGTGGCGCGTCTCCGGATTGACCGCTTTGCGCAGTCTCCCAAGAAGACCGGAGAGCTTTGAAAGAAGGGACAAACGCGGCGCATGTCCTGTACATCCCCCTTCCGAACAAAATTTAAACTATCATACAACCCGGCAGGCCAAAACATCAACAGATGCCCGAAATCACGGCAGATTATGGTACCGTCAGAAACAACGGGGGCTTTCATCGCACACCGGTTCTGCCTCTGGAATGCCCCGGATCGTCGCTTCAATGGCTAGGAGGCCCATATTGGCGAGAGTAGATCTGGTTACCGAACAACAGGCCACCGGCAGGGTCAAGGAGATATACGAAGAGATCAAGGCCACCATGGGCTGGGACATGGTGCCCCAGACCTTCCAGCTCGTTGCCCACAACCCGGAGCACCTCGAGGCCTACTGGGTAAACTACAAGGCGACCATGTCCGCCGGCAGGCTCGACCTCAAGACGAAGAAGCTCATCGCCTACGTGGTGTCGGCGATGAACAACTGCGGCGTTTGAGTGCGCTTCCACCTGGATGCCGTGAAGCATCTCGGAGTCGACGACGCCACCCTGGCCGAGGCGGTCGAAGTCATGACCGAAACGGCCAAGGGCAACCTGATCATGCACTCAACCGGCCACCGCCACTGACGCCCGCCCGTAAGCTACCGGCCGCCGGAACCGCCTTGGGGTCCTAGTCCTGCAGGAATACGTAAGCCGCCGAGTTGGGTCCCCGGTCCACGTGGCTGTGGCCCTTGCCGGAAGTGTCTTCCATCAGTCGACAATCGCCCGGCAGGAATAGATGGCTGGTCCCGTCGCTGGTTGTGATCTCGGTTTCGCCAGACAGGTGGATGATGAAACGGCGGTCGGGCAGCGGATGGAACTCCATCACCCTCGGTTCGGTCCACCACTGCACCTTCACCTCGGCCACGTTTAGCATGGAGTGCAGGGCGGGGTGTTCCGCCAGATTCAACTCCTCCATGTGGCTTTCCCCGTCGTCGGTCGCGTACACACGGTAAATCCCCATATCGTCCCTCTGCTCTGGCCTCTGTTCTGGAATGTCGCAGTCCATTCTAGTGTATGCTGGAGGAAAAGCGGACAGGAAGATAAGGTTGGACTGGACACTCTTGCTGATCCTGGCGGCAGCCGGGCTGGCGGTTTCGGCACTTATGTGCTGGGGCGTGGTGCTGTACCTGCGACACCGCGAGCCCTATCGCTCGTTCATGCGGCTGCGGCTGCGGGCCAAGCTGACCTTTTTGCGCCTGCTGGCTTTCGACACACGCCTGCCCTGGTATGTCCGCGCTTTGCCCCTTCTGGCGCTGGCCTACTGGATCAGCCCCATCGACTTGATACCCGGCTTCATGGCAGACGATATCGCCTTCACCCTGCTGGTGATAATGGCGATCATCCGCCTCACTCCCCGCGAGCTCATTTACGAGCTGCTGCAGACCGCCGACACCGCCCACCCCGCCGGCCAGCGCGACTAGCCGCTTCCCTTCGTCATCCATTCCCGCACACGGCGGGTCCACGGGCTCCCGGGGTCGGCGTGGTCGAGGCTGATCTGGAAGTGATTGTGCCCCTCCCGCACCATCTCCTCCACATACCCCTGCTCTTGCCGCAGCGCCGCCAGCATCCGCGGGTGCTGCTCGCGCAGGTTATCGAAATCCTCGCTCCCGATCTCCAGCAGGAAGGGTGTTGAATTGCCCTCGGTGTTGTACATCGGGCTTGCGTCGCGGCCATGGTCGTCAGATTCGAGGAAGGCCTCCCGGCGGTCGGCCGGGGTTTCGGTGACGTCGAACACGCCACTGACCGGGAAGCAGCCCTTGATGACGTCCGTTGGCAGCCCGAAGTCCGCCAACCGTTCGCGCTGCAGCGTGATCAGCGCCGCAAGGTGCCCGCCCGCTGAGTGGCCGCCCACATAGATGCCCGATGGATCTCCCCCATAGCCCGCGATGTTGTCGTGCACCCAGCGAAGCGCCGCCCGGCCGTCGTCCACCTGCTGCGGGTACTTCGCTCCAGGGGCCAGTCGGTAACCAACGGAAACCAGCAGCGCCGGTGCGGTGGTGATGGCCGGGGCCATAAAGCCCAGCAGGTCTTTGTGGCCGATGACCCAGTACCCTCCGTGAAAGAACAGCAGCACGGGAGCGGGGCTTACCGAGGCAACTTCCGGCATGTAGACGTCCAGCTTCTGACGCTCGTCATCGCCGTATGCCAGGTCCAGAGCGCACCGGCCGCCGGCGCGCACCTCGTCCGACCAGGCCATGGCCTGCTCCAGGTATTCGCCGGCTCCGGGCGACGGCTGCGGTACTCGCTGCGCCTGCTCGACCATGACATTCCCTCCGGCAACTTCCACCACGCCCGAAAGCTGCGGCGCGGCGGGTTCGACAATTGCTGCGATGCCAGTAATATACACCCATGACCGACCACGCGATGATCGACCGCTTCAGGCAGGCCCGCCGCGACACTTCACTGGCGGTGATGGACGGGCTGCACGCGGTGAAGCACGGCTTACGATTCGGCGCGGAAACCCTTGAGTTGGTCACGCCTGACCAAGATGCCGCACTCAGACTGGCTTCGGAGGTTGCGCCCGACGTCGTTTTTAGGCTGTCGGAAGAGCTGACCGAGGTGGCTGAAGAGGACTTCCGGCAACTCTCACCAGTGGCGCCGGACACGGGAGTAATCGGGATTGCCCGTCGTCCTTCGGTATCCGCCGATGAAGTTGTGAACGGTACCGGCGGCGCGCCGGTGGTGTTGCTGGAAAACCCTCGCAACCTGTTCAACATCGGTGCGGCGGTGCGAGTCGCAGCGGCTGCGGGCGCGTCCGGCGTGCTGGTGACCGGGTCGCAGGACCCCTGGCACCCGGCTGCACTTGTCGCCGCCGCTGGGCTGCAATTCGCGCTGCCGGTAGTCCGCTCCGACGGTCTGCCCGACACGGGACGACCGCTGTACGCAATAGACCCGCTGGGCGAGCCAATGCCGTGGGGCGACGTTCCGCAGGACGCCATCCTGGCCTTCGGCACCGAACGGCACGGGGCCAGCCCGGAACTGCTTAGCCGAGCAACCCGTCGGCTGTCCATTCCAATGACGCCGGGAGTATCCAGCCTGAACCTTGCCACGTCCGTGGCCGTCGCGCTCTACGTCCTGAAGTTCTGAGAGCGGCCGACGGCTATGAGCCGGGAAGCATGTCCGGGGAAAGCGGGAGATTGTTTGCCTACCTGGCAATGGCGGCTGGAGGGTGATTGAAAGCGAGATTTATTGATTTGCCCCCGAGGACGCGCGAATCCTCTACTGAGATACAGATTCCCTGAAACTTTCCCTGGATGCGTAGTATTTCGTAACACCCGGCCTGTCGGCGCGTGTGAAGGTGCGACCGTAATGTCCATCCGAAAACAACCTGTTCGGCCAGAGGACTCTTTATATTTGTCCTGGAGAGCATCAACCAATGTAAGGTTCCGCGGGATTGACGCAGACCAGGCGGTGTTCGTGGCGATTGAAGGAATGCTTGAACATTACATCAACGTAGTGTGCCGCCACCTCGGATGGCAAGGGCCGAATGCCAGTAACAGGTCCCATCACAGTCGAGTAAACGACGGCGGAGGAGCAGTGGCCACTGGCACGTCTCTGCTATCGCGCAACGGGAGTTTATGTTAGGCTAATCGACGTCATTACGAACAATTTTGGCGAATTGTGCGCCGAAAATCGTTAGACTTTACAGAGGGAATCGATTGCTGGGCCTTTTGACACTGAGGGCTTCCGGGACCGTGGGTTTCGGGGCGCTTGGCTGGTGGATCAGCCTGGCGGTCGGCCTGTCGGAAACGCAGGGACGCTTCCTGCCTTGGGGACTGCTCTTCACCGTGGTCGGCCTCGTTGTCGGAGCGGCATTCACCCAATGCGCCATCACCGCCGCCCGCAAGGCATCCCGCGTGCCTGGAGCAACTCTCGTGTCGGCCATGTTCGGTCTTCTGATAGGCCTGGCCGTTGCGGCGCTGGTCTCCATCCCCTTCTACGCCCTCGACGGGATGATGGACTGGGCCATCCCCGTCGCGATCAGCGTTGCCCTAGGAGCGGGAGGGCTGTGGTTGGGAGCACAACGCGAGGCGGACGTGCGGGCCGTTCTGCCAGCCCTCGACCGTGCGCGACCCATGCCGGAATTATCGGTGCTCGATGACGGAGAATTTGCCGAGATTCCCGACGTGGGAACACTCGCGGAGTCGAAGAACGGGGCTATCCTGGTGGACACTTCGGCCATCATCGACGGCCGCATCGCCGACCTGACGCTGACCGGCTTCATCGACCGCTCACTGCTCGTACCACGTTTCGTGCTCGACGAATTACGCCACATCGCAGACTCCAGCGATTCGATGCGCCGCAACAGGGGCCGCCGCGGGCTCGAGGTGCTGGGTCGCCTCCGCAAGGACGCCACCGTATCGCTGCGGGTCATGGACGTGGGGCTGGAAGCGGTCGAGGAAGTGGACGCGCGGCTGGTGGAGCTGGCGAGGGGAACGAAGTCGTCCATCCTCACCACCGACTACAACCTGAACCGGGTCGCCGAAATACAGGGCGTGCAGGTGCTGAACGTCAACGAGCTGGCCAACGCCGTCAAGTCCATAGTCCTGCCCGGCGAGAACCTGCGAGTGGACATAATGCAGGAGGGCAAGGAAGCCGGACAGGGAGTGGCATACCTAGACGACGGGACGATGGTGGTCGTTGAGGGTGGCAAGCGCTTCATCAACTCGGCGCGGGACGTGCAGGTCACTCGCGTGCTGCAGACCAACGCGGGACGAATCGTCTTCGCACAGCCGAAAGCCGGCTGAGAATTAGTCCTATGGCTTCGCCCAACACAGCGGCTGAGCAAGGATTGCCTTCGGCTGGCGCAGTGATAGTCGCCGCGGGCCGTAGCTCTCGCATGGGTGGAGTGGACAAGACCTTTGCCTCCATCCTGGGCGCACCCCTCATTGCGCACACCGTCGAGCGGTTCGAGGCGTCCACACACATCGGCGAGATAGCGCTGGTGCTGGCCGCAGAATCCGTCCCCTTGGGGCAGCGGCTTGCCGCCGAACGCGGCTGGCGCAAGGTGACGCGGGTGCGCGCAGGCGGAGCGCGAAGGCAGGATTCGGTGTACAACGGCCTGCAGGCCCTATCCCCCTGCGACCTGGTGCTGGTGCACGACGGGGCGCGGCCCTGCATCGATGTCGCTACCCTCGACCGGGGAATCGCGGCCGCCACGGAGCACGGGGCAGCCGTAGCCGGAACGCCGGTCAAGGACACCATCAAGCGCGTGTCGTCGGGACTGCTCATCGAGGACACGCCCGACCGTGCCACCCTTTGGGCCGCGCAGACGCCCCAGGTCTTCCGCTACGAACTGCTGCTCGAAGCCCATCGTACATGCCAGGGTGACTTCACCGACGACGCCGCCATGGTCGAGACGCTGGGACATCCCGTGCGCATGTTCGAGGGCACCTACGAGAACATCAAAGTGACCACCGCCGGCGACCTGACCATTGCAGAGGCGTTCCTGCGGGAGATGCTGGAATCGCACCGGTCGACGGCCGAAGCGTAGGGAGCGTCCTTGGAGCAATACCCCGACTTCCGCGTAGGCATCGGTTTCGATTCCCACCCACTCACGGAGGGCCGCCGCCTGGTGCTGGGAGGAGTGGAGGTGCCCAACGACCGGGGCCTCGCCGGGCACAGCGACGGCGACGTGCTGGTCCACTCGATGCTTGACGCGCTGCTGGGAGCGGCCGACCTGGGCGACAAGGGCATCCATTTCCCGTCCTCCGACCCACAGTACAGGGACATTTCCAGCCTGCTGCTGCTGGAGAGAGTGGCGACGATTCTCGGAGATGCCGGTTGGCGGGTGTCAAACGTAGATGCTACAATGCTGGCGCAATCGCCCCGGCTCGGGACGTTCATTCCGGCCATGAAAGAGCGGATCGCCGCGGCGCTTTCGGTGCCTGTCGGCCGCGTCAGCATCAAGGCGACCACCACCGACTACCTGGGTTTCGTGGGCCGGGAGGAAGGGATTGCGGCCTGCGCCGTGGCCTGTGTGATGTCGCGATGACAAAGGCGCCGGTCGACTTCTTCCCTCGACAGGATTGAAAGGCCTTCCCAGAAATTCTCAACAGGGCTCAGCCCCGTGCTGCCGCCCGCCAAGCTCCGGCCAATGAAGCTGTACAGCACGCTCACCGGCGAAGCCACCGAATTCGCCCCCGCCGACGGCAACACCGTCAAGATGTATGTCTGTGGCGTCACCCCATATTCCTCGACACACATCGGCCACGCGCTGAGCTATGTTGCCTTCGACGTGCTGCGACGGTACCTCGAGCATCTCGGGTTCGACGTCCGCCACGTCCAGAACTTCACTGACGTCGACGACAAGATCATCCAGCGGGCCGAGGAACAGGGTATCGAGCCCACCGAGTTGGCCGAGCGATACATCGAAGACTTCTTCAGCACGATGGACGCGCTGAACATCCGCCGCGCCCACATCTATCCCCGCGCGACCGAGGAAATCGGCCCCATAATCGAGACCATTGGAAGACTGGTGGAGTCCGGACACGCATACGCCGCGGGCGGGGACGTGTTCTTCCGGGTTGAGAAGAGCGACGGCTACGGCAAGCTCAGCCACCGCACCCTGGAGGGAATGCAGGCGGGCAGCCGCATCGAGATAGACGAGAACAAGGAACACCCGATGGACTTCGCTTTGTGGAAGGGCGCGCGCCCCGGCGAGCCGTCGTGGGAAAGCCCGTGGGGCCCTGGGCGTCCCGGCTGGCACATCGAGTGCACCAGCATGTCCATGACCTACCTCGGCGAGAGCCTCGACATACACGGCGGCGGTCAGGACCTGGTCTTCCCTCACCACGAGAACGAAATAGCCCAGAGCGAGGCCTCCACCGGCGTTGTGCCGTTCTCCCGCTATTGGTTGCACAACGGCCTGCTGAGGCTGGGCGGCGACAAGATGAGCAAGTCGCTGGGCAACCTGGTCTCCGTGGAGGAGGCTCTGGAACTCTTCTCACCCGACGCCATCCGCATCTACTTCCTGAGCTCCCATTACCGCAGCCCGCTATCCTACTCGGACGAGGGATGTGCCTCGATGGAGCGCAGCCTAGACCGCATGCGCCACGCCCTCGACCGCGATGGTGGCAGCAACGGCGACCAGCTGGACCCCGAGCCCTATCGTCGGCAGTTCTTCGAGGGGATGGACGACGACCTGAACACGCCGCGTGCGTTGGCCTCTTTGTTCGACCTGGCGCGGGACATCAATCGCAGCAGCGACGAAGGCCGTCCGGTTGCCGACGCGCAGGACACGCTCCGGCATCTGGGTGGCATCCTGGGCCTGACCTTCGCCGAACGCGACGCTGCCGGGGAGGGCAGCGCGGGCGCCGGGCCATTCATCGAGTTGCTGTTGGAGACGCGCACCGCTCTCCGCCAAGCGCGTCAGTTCGAACAGGCCGACCACATACGCGACTGCCTCGAGGAGCTGGGCGTGTCGGTGGAAGACACCCCCAACGGCCCCGTCTGGCAGTTCCGCGCGCCCTAGTCCCCGGTTACAATAGTCTCCAGTCCTTTTATCTCCTTCGCTTTTCGATTAACCCAGCACGCCTTGCAGGCGGGTATAGCAGGTCATTCCGCCAATTCCAGATAAGCAATGACGAACGACACGACAACAACAGCCAGCACAGCCTTCGCTGACGCCTGGGATCAGTACAATTCCGCCTTGGAACGCTTTGAGGCCGGAGACATCCGGGATGCCTGCGGCGAGGCGTGGAATGCAACGCGCGCCGCCACCAGGGCCGCCGCCCTCTCTCATGGAGAAGACCCACAAAACACCAACCACATCTCGAGCTGGATTCGGCGAATGGGCCGGCAAGAGCCCGAGTTTTCGGGAATGCCCCTGATGTACAGCGCAAGGGCACAGTTTCTGCATCAGCAAGCCTCCTACGATGGACATGTGGATGATCCAGACATCCCCGACCTGATACGGGACACCGCCGACTACATCCGCCAGGCCCAGCGTTTGGCCCGGCTCCAACAATAGGGAACAGGCTCCGCCAGTGACGACAACTCTGGACAACACCGCCCTACCAGCGCTGGCCCGAATCGTCGGGTCGGATAACGTCATCGCCGACCCCGACTCCCTCGACCGCTACACCGGGGACTCCCTGTCCCCCTCCCGGGCCTTCGGTGCCGCCGACGCTTTCGAGCGCCTGGCCGACGTGGTGGTGCGGCCGGGTTGCACTGCTGAAGTGGCCAACGTCCTGCGTTGGGCCAACGAGCACCGCGTTCCTGTCATCCCATACGGCGGTGGCACCGGCGTGATGGGAGCGGTCGTTCCGGCTCACGGCGGACTGGTGCTGGACGTCAAGCGCATGAACCGCGTCCTCGACATCGACGCCGAGAGCCTCACCGCCCGGGTCGAGGCCGGCATCGTCCTTGGCGACCTCGAGGCCATACTGGCCGAGCAATGGCTGATGATAGGCCACGACCCGTACAGCGTACCCATCGCCACCGTCGCCGGCACCATCTCCACCAACGGCGTTGGGTACCGGGCCTGCGCTCACGGACCCATGGGCGATCAGGTTGTGGGGCTGGAGGCAGTGCTGCCCGACGGCCGGGTCATCGAGACCCGCGATATCCCCAAGTATTCCTCCGGGCCCAACCTCAACCACCTGTTCATCGGGGCCGAGGGAGTCCTCGGCGTCATCACTCGCGCCACCATCCGAATTTTTCGGCTTCCAGAAAGCAGTCGGTTCGCCAGCGTCGGGTTCGACACCTTTGACGAGGGATTCAGAGCAGCCACAGAAATGCTGGCCGTCGGCATCCGTCCGTCGCTGCTGGACCTGACCGAAGAGGACGGCGACGTCACGCTCCACCTGCTTTTCGAGGGCTTTGACGAAGGCGTGGCCGCGCAGTTCGGGCGCACGGAAGCGATTTGCGATGCCGCCGGGGGCTACTCGCTGGGCACCGAACCCACGGAACATTACTGGGAGTTTCGGCGCGACTCGGCCGAGAACTACAAGCAGACGGCCCTGATGCAGCCCCGCAAGGTCCGCTGGAACCGCTGGCGGCGACGACGCGGCTTCGACTACCTGCACGTGGCGCTGCCCACGTCGAAGGTCCTGGAATACAAGCGACAGGCCGGCGAGATACTGGCAGCCCAAGGTATCGCGGTATCCGAATATGCCATCTGGAGCCGCCCCGAGCTGTTCTCAATGCTCATCCTGCCGGAGTCCGGTGACCCATCCGAGGCCAGGCAGCGACTGGCCCGAACCGTGGACCGCGTCCTCAAGTTGGCCCAGGACATGGGCGGGGCAATGGAGTACTGCCACGGCGTGGGCGTCAAGCTGAACCACCTGCTTGCCCGCGAGCAGGGGTCCGGGCACGACGTGATACGCCTGCTGAAGCAGACCCTGGACCCAAACAACATTATGAACCCCGGCAAGCTGGCGCTGTAGCCACGGGCTGATCGATATGGAATTCGGGCTCCAGTTCTTCCCCGACGTTTCCCCTGAGCAGAAGTCCGGCCAGCAGTACTGGAACGAGTGCCTTTCCCTGGTCGACCTGTGCGACGAGTTGGGCTACACCCAGGTGCGGACTGTCGAGCACTACTTCGAGCCCTACGGCGGCTACAGCCCCGCGCCACACATCTTCCTGACCGCAGCGTCGCAGCGAACTCGCAACGCCCGCCTGCTCACGGGCGCCGTCCTGCCGGTGTTCAATCACCCGCTCAAGGTCGCCGGCGAGATCGGGATGCTGGACGCCATCTCGGGCGGACGCCTCGACTGCGGTTTCGGACGGGCCTTCCTGCCCCACGAGTTCCAGCGATTCGAGCGTTCTTTGGACGAGTCCCGCGCTCGCTTCGAAGAGGGCACGGAGGCTGTGCGGCTGCTCCTGGAACAGGAGAACGTCACCTTCGAAGGGCGGTTCTACCGCTTCCGAAACGTCACCTCGCTACCTCGCCCGACCCAACAGCCCCGTCCGCCATTCTGGACCGCCGCCCTCGGGACGCCCGAGTCGCTGCGTCGCGCCGGTGAGCGAGGGTTCAACCTGATGCTTGTCCCCTTCGCCGGGCCGCAGATGCGGGAGGCCATCGATGTCTACCGCGATGCCTGGCGCGAGGCCGGACACCCTGGTCAGGGCCGCATCGCCCTAGGCTTCCACATGTTCTGCCACGAAGACCGGGAGGAAGCCCGCCGCATTGCCCGGCCGAACATCGACGCCTACTTCCGGTCCCTGGTAGCCGCCGCCGAACTGGACTCTGGCTGGGGCGCTGGCACGTCATCCTCCGACTACCCCAACTACGACAGTCACCTGGACAAGCTTCGACAGGCCAGCTTCGACAGCCTGCTTGAAAGCGGCACCATCTGGGTCGGCACCCCAGCGGACGTCAGCGAGCAGATTGCGTCCTACCACGAGGCGGTGGGCGGATTCGACACCGCGTCGCTGCAGGTAAACTTCAACCGAATTTCAGTCGAAGACGCCTCCGCATCCATGCGTCTCTTCTCCTCTCGGGTCATGCCTTTCTTCTCTGGTTGACCATTCCCTGCCCTTCTTTCCCTCCTCCAGCGATTCCCCCTACTTTGCATAGAATCTATAATTGAAATATAGATTCTTCATAATTATCTGTTGACAGGATATATAGCGAGATATATCATTATATAGAATTAGTAATGCATAACAGTATTACGTAATCTAACTAGACTGAACACGGAGGAAGGTAAGGAAATGGTCACTATGAACCAGGGCATCAAGGAAGTGCGGGAGACGGGCTCTCGGTTCATCCATCGGCTGGAAACCGGCGCATTGGCGGTTTATGACTGGATGTCCGGCCCCGCCATGACGGAACAGGAACGGATCCAGATCCGGATGGCGGAGACCGAGGCATACCGCCGCTACTCCCAGCCCTCCATCTAATCAAGCTGACAATAACGGGTCATGCTGACGGCAGCGGGATGGATTTCGCGGCCATCCCCTCGGGTCCACCTCCCTATCGGCTAAGGGGCGCACTCAGCGCCCCTTTTCTGTTGTTCGGTCACTCTTCGCCGTTCGTGTAGAATAAGCCACAATCGCAGTAATTCATTCGTTGTTACCGAGGAGGGGAGCCATGGCTGCCATTACCGCCAGCCGGATTCGGGCGTCCGAGCGGCGCGAACTGGAGCAGGAACTCAGCCGTCGCGTGTCGGGCGAGGTACGCTTCGACCCCTTTTCCCGCGTCCTCTACAGCACCGACGCCAGCATCTACCAGATGGAGCCGGTGGGAGTGGTCATACCTCGCACCGCCGCTGACGTGCGGGCGACCATCGAGGTCGCCCGCGAAAACGGCGTCCCCGTGCTGCCCCGCGCCGGCGGCACCAGCCTGGCCGGCCAGACCGTCAACCACGCCATAGTGATGGACTTCAGCAAGTACCTGAACCAGGTCGTGGAGGTCAACCGCGAAGACTCATGGGCCCGCGTTCAGCCCGGCATCGTTCTCGACCAGCTCAATCGCGAACTGCTGCCCTACGGCCTGATGTACGCCCCAGACCCGACAACCTCCAGCCGCGCCTGCGTGGGTGGCGGCATCGGCAACAACACCTGCGGCGCCCATTCCGTCATATACGGCAAGTCCCTCGACCACATAATGGAGCTGGACGTCATCCTGTCCGACGCCAGCACCACTCACTTTCGTCCGCTGGACAGCGCCGAGCTCGAGGCGAAGCTCAGCGGCGCAGGCCTGGAGTCGGAGATATACCGGGGCGTACGGCGCCTGTCCCAGGATAACGACACCGAAATACGAGCCCGGTACCCCAACATCATGCGCCGTGTCAGCGGCTACAACCTAGACGAGTTCATGACCGAACCTCTTGGACCCTACGCCGGTTCGGCCAACAGCCACGGCTTCAACCTCACCAGGATGGTGGTCGGCTCCGAGGGTACACTCTGCGTCGCCACCGAGGCCAAGGTCAACCTCGTGCCGCGCCCCACCATGACCGCCCTGTCCGTGGCCCACTTCCACGACATCTTTCAGGCCAGCGAGGCGGTCAAGGAGATTCTCAATCACGGCCCATCCTCCATCGAAATCATGGACAAGAACGTCCTCGACCGCTCGCGGCAGTCGCTGGGGCTGGGCAACGCCATGTCTATCATTGAGGGGGACCCCGGCGCAATCCTAGCCATCGAGTTCTACGGAGAGTCCGAGGACGAGCTGACCTCCAAGATGGAGGCCCTGAAGCACGACCTGGAGCGTCGCCGCATGGGCTACGCCTGCGTCAACCTCCTCGACCGTGCCGCCCAGGCCAACGTCTGGAACGTGCGCAAGAATGGCCTCGGCCTGCTGATGAGCATGCACGGCGACGCCAAGCCCCTGCCCTTTGTGGAGGACACCGCCGTCGACCCAGAGACGATGGGCGACTTCGTCCGCCGCTTCGACGAGATTGTTCGCAACCACGGTACCGAGGCCGCCTACTACGGCCACGCCAGCGTCGGCTGCCTGCACATCCGCCCGGTCGTCAGCCTCAAGAACCAGGAGGGCGTCAACCGGATGTACTCCATCGCCGACGAAATCAGCGACCTCACCAAGGAGTTCGGCGGCGTCCTCAGCGGCGAGCACGGCGACGGCATCGTGCGGGGTGTGTGGACCGAGAAGATGTTTGGCACGGAGATGTACAACATCTTCCGTGAGCTCAAGTCCACCTGGGACCCCGACGGCATAATGAACCCGGGCAAGATCATTGACTGCCCGCCAATGACCGAAAACCTGCGCTACGGCCCCGATTACAGCGCCCAGTCGTTGCCATCCAGCCTCGATTTCTCCATCGACAGCGATTTCGCTGGAGCCGTCGAGATGTGCAACGGCATGGGGGCCTGCCGCAAACTGGACGGCACCATGTGTCCGTCCTTCATGGCAACTCGCGACGAGGAGCATTCCACTCGCGGCCGCGCCAACCTGTTGCGGGCGGCCATGTCCGGCAAGCTGCCCGAAGGCACCATGACCAGCCAGCGCCTCTACGACGCCCTAGACCTGTGCCTCGAGTGCAAGGGCTGCCGAGCCGAGTGCGAGTCCGGCGTGGACATGGCCAAGCTCAAGTACGAGTTCCTCGACAACTACTACAAGACCAACGGGCTGCCCCGCCGCAACAAGACCTTCGGAGACATCGCCAGGCTCAGCAAGTGGGGCAGCAGGTTCGCGCCCTTCTCCAACTGGATGGCCTCCAGCCCTCTGGGCAAGCTGCTCTCAAGTTCGTTCTTGGGCATTCACCCCAACCGCCGCGCTCCAAAGTTCGTTCGCCAGACCTTCCCGCAGTGGTTCCGCTCCCGCCGACAGCAGCGTCAGGCCACCGCAGGCACGGTGGTTCTGCTCAACGACACTTACATGAACTACAACTACCCCGAGATCGGCCAGGCGGCGGTGAAACTGCTGGAGGCCGCCGGCTACAAGGTGGAGCTCGCCGATGCGCCCTGCTGCGGCCGCCCGATGATATCCAAGGGCATGATGGACGCGGCAAAGGCCAACGCCCGCCACAATGTCGCGCTGCTGCACGCCTACGCTGGCAACGGCGTCCCCATCATCGGCTGCGAACCCAGCTGTCTGCTGACCCTTCGCGACGAATACCCGCAGCTCGTTCCCGGCGACCAGGCCCGCACGGTGGCCAGCCAGTCGTTCCTCATCGACGAGTTCCTGGCAAAGCTGAAGACCGAGGACAAGCTGGACGTCGAATTCAGGGACAACGCGAAGCAGGTGCTGTTCCACGCCCACTGCCACCAGCGTTCCCTGGCGGGCACTGCATCGTCCCTCAACGCCCTGCGGCTGGCCCCCAACTACCGGGTCGAGCTGACCAACGCGGGCTGCTGCGGCATGGCCGGTTCCTTCGGCTACGAGAAGGAGCACTACGACCTGTCGATGACCATCGGCGAGCAGTACCTATTCCCGCAGGTTAACGCCAGGGGCGACGATTGGGAGGTGGCCGTCATGGGCGTCTCCTGCCGGCAGCAGATCGAGCACGGCACAGGCCGCCGCGCCCGCCACCTCGCCGAGGTGCTTGCCGACGCCCTTCCCTGATACTCCGGCATCCGTGGTTCACATTTCCGGGCCCTTTCGCTCGCCTGCACCGCGGGCCGATCCGAGCTACATCGACAAACGTAATATATTATATTACAGCGAGTCGCACGTGACGCTCCTCTCGCGACAACAGCGAGAATCCGGAACGGCCTCCTGTGCAATGCTTAACGCTGCCAGCGGAGGTCCGGAAATGAGTGACGCATACCCGAGATGGGACGTTATCGAGTTTCTGACTACCGAGGGAAGGATATGCAGTTACCTGGGTGCCGCCGCCGAAGATGATGTCGGACGCGGCGACACGATACGTCTCGCCTGGCGGGATATCCAGAACGCCTGTAGCGGGAGGAGAATTCCCGTTAACATCCCGACAGACGCGGCGGGCCTGTCCCGTATGCTCAGGGCCAATGGCGTAAGCGAACGCGCGATCGCAAAGATTGCCGATGCCCTGCGAAAAACCCTTCCTTTCCCAGCATAGACCGGCACCGCTTGAACCAAACAACAAAGGGCCGAAATTTGTGTCGGCCCCTCGCCATCTTTCCTGAAGGTCTGATTCGTTCGATTGTCGCTCTACACCGCCGTGATGGTAATGTGCGACATATACGACTCGGCCCGCGCTCCGTGCCAGTGGTTTTCGCCCTTGCGGATGTGCACCACGTCACCCACCGTGATCTCCTGCTCCTCGCTCTCGTTGGCCACGGTGCCCACGCC
This sequence comes from Dehalococcoidia bacterium, assembly GCA_963667415.1. Taxonomy (GTDB): domain Bacteria; phylum Chloroflexota; class Dehalococcoidia; order Lucifugimonadales; family UBA3495; genus VXOI01. The sequence continues at coordinate 4,425,524 of OY763410.1, forward strand.
TGACGTCACCACCAGTATCTGGTCGCTCTCGTGGGTGTGCCAGCCGGTGGTAGCGCCCCGCTCGAAGTTGACCACGCTGCTGCTGAAGTTCTCGCTGGACCCTTCCGGAATCAGCGGCTGGCGCGTCCGCCGCACGTCGCCACCCGTCCACCCGGGCACCGGCGTCGCCGTGTCGATGGGCACAGTCTCCACTTCGGCAATCCTGATTACCCGCATATAGTCCCTCCTGTAACGAATTGCCCCGATAATACACCCATTGCGCTGAGGGCCCAACCTCGAGCCCAGGGGCTATAATGCTGAGGGCCGGTACCCTCGACACAGTCACGGGTCCTCATGTTCGAGGCTGCGGCCGCAGAGATTCCCGAACGGAGATGCAGCGATGATTGGCAACGGTGTGGCCTATGTCGGCGTGGTGGTGCGTGACGCTCCCGGCGTGGCGGAAATCCTGGAGCGCGACTTTGAGCTGCCGCGCGCCAATTGTGCCGTGGGCGACACCGACCGAGAGGTTCCTGTGTTCCCCGTGGGGCAGACGGCCTTGGCTCTGTTCGAGCTGGGCGACCCCTTCGTCGGCGGCGCCGAGAAGACTGGCCTGCACCACATGGCAGTTTCCGTGGGCGGGCTGGTCAGCGCTGGAGTCGACGCCTACGCCGCCGGACTCCACGTCCGCACCTCAGAGCCGCAGCCCGGACTGGGCGGCACCCGACGCTTCCTGCTGGACCCGGCCTCCACCTGCAGCGTAATCACCTACCTCTCCGACCCGCTCCACCTTCCCGTAACCGCCAACCCCGACGGCGAGGTGGAGCGCATCGACCACCTTGGCGTGGCCAGCGCCGACAACAACGAGGTACTGGACGTGTTCGCTCGCAAGCTGGGCTGGCCGGTTGAGAGTTCCCAGACCGACGTGGAAATCTCCACCAAGACCGAATCGTTCACCTCCGACAAGTACGGCGTCGTCTACCAGAACCACCAGCCCGAGTTTATCGGCGGCCTTCGCTGCCACTTCATCACCGTGGGAGACCTGGAACTCGAGTTCCTGCAGAATGTCGACCCGGCCTCTCTGGGCATCATCGAATACGGGCAGGCCGGCAGCACTCGCCAGGACCAGGGCGCTATCAGCCGCTACATTGAAAACCGCGGGGCAGGTCTCCACCACACCGGCTTCAAGGTGAAAAACATCAACCGCCTGCTCTCACGCCTTGAGAAGTCTGGCCTCACCCTGATTGACCCCGTCGGACGCCCCGGCGGCCGACGCTCCCACATCGGCTTCATCCACCCCGCAAGCCTCGGTGGCTGGCTCGTCCACCTCGTCCAACGCCAGGAACTGGACTAGTGTGGTGTAACGGAAGTTAATAGTAAAAGTAATCGCGATGAGGTATCCTCCGGGTTAGCAGTCCAGAGGAGGATGACCATGGCGATGGGACGACCGATGCCGCCGCTAATCTTGGATGACGTGGAGCGTGAAACCCTGGAACGGTGGGTTCGCCGTCCAAAGACCTCGCAGGCTTTGGCGCTGCGGGCCAGAATGGTTCTGGGCTGTGCCGAAGGCCGCAGCAATACCGCGGTGGGCACCGACCTGGGAGTGTCCGATGAGACGGTGGGGAAGTGGCGTTCTCGCTTCCTGGAACGGAGGCTGGACGGACTGTCGGACGAACCGCGCAGCGGACGGCCTCGAGCGGTTACCGATGACGACGTGGAGCGTGTGATTACGCTGACGCTGGAGACTGCGCCCCGGGACGCGACCCATTGGAGCACCCGGTCCATGGCCCAGCGCAGCGGGCTGAGCCACAACACGGTCAGCCGCATCTGGCGGGCCTTCGGATTGCAGCCCCACCGCACGGAGACCTTCAAGTTGTCGTCGGACCCCTTCTTCATCGAGAAGGTCAGGGACGTTGTGGGGCTGTATCTGAATCCACCGGACCGGGCGTTGGTCCTGTGCGTGGACGAGAAGTCCCAGATCCAAGCCTTGGACCGCACCCGTCCGCTGTTGCCCATGCGCCCGGGACAGGTGGAGCGGCGCACCCATGATTACCTGCGCCACGGCACCACGTCGCTGTTCGCCGCCTTGGACGCGAGGACCGGCCAGGTGATTGGCCAGTGCCACCGCCGCCACCGGGCCGTGGAGTTCCGCAAATTCCTCGATACCATCGAGGCCGAGGTGCCCGCCGACCTGGACGTCCACCTGATCGCGGACAACTACGCCACCCACAAGACGGCGCTGATCCGTAACTGGTTTGCCAAGCGGCCCCGCTTCCATATGCACTTCACACCCACCAGCGCCTCCTGGCTGAACCTGGTGGAGCGCTGGTTCGGTCTGCTCACCGAAAAGCAGTTGCGCCGTGGCGTGCATCAGAGCAGCGCCGAACTGGAGGCTGCCATCTACCGCTACCTGGACGTCACCAACGAGGACCCCAAACCGTTTGTCTGGACCAAGACTGCCGACCAAATCCTGGCCAATGTCGCCCGCTTTTGCCGACGTACTTTGGATACATCACACTAGCAGTGCCTCGGTAAACTAAAGAGCGGGCACGATGCCCGCTCTTGGTTTGACGGTTATATGTCCTCGACCCTAGTCCGGTATCTCCTTCGCCATTCCCTCGCCCAGCTCCACCTCGAAGGCCGTCAGCACCTGCGCCACCAGCAGGTAGTGGCCGCACAATACCGTGAAGTGAAGCGTGTCCTTCTGGCCGAAGCGGTCGGTCATCGCCTTGAAAGTGGCGTCGCTGACCTGGTGATTGCGCAACAGCTCGTGCACGTAGTTCACCATTAGCGCCTCGTCGCCCTCCAGCCCAGCTGGAGCCGTGCCGTCGGCGATGGCCGATATCGTGGACTCCGATACCCCGGCCTGCCGGGCCAGCCGGGCGTGGGCCGAAAACTCGTACTGCTGCTTCATCTCCCGCGCCGTGGCGATGATGAGCGTTTCCTTCAGCGCCTCAGGCTGCTCAAACTCGAAGCGCACGAAGGCCCCTGTGTCGGCGACACGAGCCGCGAGCTTGGGGCTGTTCAGCAGCACTCCGAAGGGCCCGCGGACGCTTCCGCGCGTCCCGACGATGGCGTCGTGATACTGCTGGTCCTCTGCCGAAAGCTGATCTCTCGAAACCGATGAAATGCGTGGCATGTCAATCCCTCCCTGATTTTCGCCAAAGAGAGCACCCGTCTCACTTATCTATACTCGGTGCTCTCTGCGCCTTCTGTGATTAATTGCTTCTGCTACGCAACCGGCACGGGTATTCCCGCGACGTTTACCTGCACCGACCCCAGGTGATTGCGGCTGGTGAAGTACACCGTCTTCCAGTCGTCACCTCCGAAGCACAGGTTGGTCGTGGCTGTGGCCCCGTGCACCACGCAGCCCAGCTTCTTTCCCGACGAGTCCATCACCCACATTCCGCCGGAGCCGCCGCAATACACGTTGCCTTCCACGTCCACCTTCATCCCGTCAGGCACGCCGGGCGCGTCGCCCGTCAGGTCGGCGAAGATGCGGTCGGTCTGCCGCGCCAGCGAGCCGTTGGGGTTTAGGTCGAAGGCCCGTATGTGCCCCCTCCGCGAGTCGTTGATGTACAGCACGCTCTCTTCCGGCGTGAAGGCCAGTCCGTTGGGAATCACGAAGTCGTCCACCAGCAGCGTGATCTGGCCTAGGTCAGGCGTTACACGGTAAACGCCCGAATACTGCAGGTCCCACTGCTCGGGCGGTGTGGGCAGTGTCCACGGGTCAGTGAAGTAGATGCAGCCGTCTGACTTCACAACCACGTCGTTGGGCCGGTTGAGCCGGCGCCCCTGGAAGCTGCTGGCCACCACGGTGATGCTCCCGTCGGGTTCCCTTCGCGTAACGCGACGGCTGTCGTGCTCGCAGGCGATCAGGCGGCCCTGCAGGTCCCGGGTCAGGCCGTTGGCCCGGTTGGTGGGTTCGTGGTCGATACTGGCGCCCTGGCCCGGCGCGTACTTTATGCGCCGGTTGTTGTGGATGTCACTGAACAGCAGATACCCGCCCTCGTGCCACCACACCGGGCCCTCGGCCGGGCCGTTGTCGCCGCCGTAATCGTCCGGCGTGTGCCGCGCGATCTCGGCGTCGGCGGAAATGAGGCGCGCCAGTTCCGGGGCATGTTGCTCTACAGGCATAGTCCCCCTCCATACTCTAGGTTAGCTGCGCGCATTATAGCCGTCACAGGGGCATTGGGGAATTTGCCGATGGCATCCCGGCAGCAGCTTCGACGCCGTGTTTCCTTGACTCACCATCACGGGTAAACTATTCTGCCAGCGAGGGTATTTCAGCCCTCCGTTTCGTCGCAAGTAACGCACTCCACCCAACGTCAAGGAGGCCCGATATGGCCCTCAGCCTGAACCACGTGCACCTCAAGTCGCCCGACCCGCACAAGACTGCGCAGTTCTACATCGACACCCTCGGCGCGACCAAGATTGCCGACGTCGGTGAGATCGGCGTTCGCCTCGACCTGCACGGCCTGACCCTCAATGTCACCAAGCACATCGAGACGCAGACCCGCGACCAGAAGTATGGCATGGAGCACATCGCCATCGACGCCGACGACATCCAGGGCATGATCGATATGCTGAAAGCCAACGGTGCCACGATACTCGAGGAAGCCACAGTCTCCGGAGACCGGCGGGTCGTCTTCTTTGAGGGACCCGATGGGGTCCAGCTCGAGTTCATCGAGAAAAAGTAAGGCTTCTCCTTCAAACCGGCCAACTCCTGGAACCGACACCCATAACCTATTAAGGAGACCGCGATGATTTACGAGAACCGCATCTACAAGGCCGTTCCCGGCCGTCTGCCCGACATCAACGCTCGTTTCGCCAACCACACCATGGGCTTCTTCAAGCAGTACGAGATCGGAATGATGGGCTTCTGGACCGACGACATCGGCGCCAGCAACCAGCTCACCTACATCCTCTCCTTCGACAGCCTTGCCGACCGCGCCGACAAGTGGGCCGCTTTCCAGGCCGACAAGGCCTGGGCCGAGGTCCGCGCTGAGACTGAGTCCAACGGCCCCATCGTTGCCCAGGTGCTCAACTCCCTGATGAGCCTCACTCCCTACTCGCCGCAGCCCAAGTTGAAGACGGCCGTCCAGGAACTGCGCATCTACGACGCCATGCCCGGCAAGCTGCCCGACCTGCACAACCGCTTCAAGAACCACACCATGGGCCTGTTCGAGAAGCACGGCATCGAAAACGTGGCCTACTGGACCGAGGACGTCGGCACCAGCAACCGCCTGGTCTACATGCTCGGCTACCCCGACCTCGGGGCCCGCGAGAAGGGCTGGACCGCCTTCCAGAACGACCCCGACTGGCAGAAGGCCCGCGCAGCCTCCGAGGAGAACGGCTCCCTGGTGCGAGTCTCAACCCACTCCATCCTCCGGCCCACGCCCTACTCCCCCCGCTAGCATTTGCGGGAGACCCACGTACGACTGACAGGGCAACCTTCGTGGTTGCCCTTTCCCAATTTGAGCCCACCCGGCCTCGGAAACAGGGATTGATATAGATGGATGTCCAGAAACTGCGCGACGAGATACCCGTCCTCCAAAACCTGACCTACATGAACACCGGCTGGTCCGGGCCGCCGCCGCGCGCCGCCGCTGAGGCGATGCAGGCGCGAGTGGCGCTGGAGGCCGAACAGGGCGCCACGACTCCCGGCGTCTACGAGAGCGGACGCGAGGTCCAGGAAGAAGCTCGCCACGCCGCCGCCCGCCTACTCGGCGCAGATGTCGACGAGACACTGGTCACCCGCAACACCACCGAGGGCCTGAACATCGTCCTCAGCGGCCTCGACTGGAAGGAAGGCGACGAAATCGTCACATGCAACCTCGAGCACGGCTCCGTGCTGTCGCCCAGCTGGCACGTCGCCCACCGCTACGGAGCGAAAGTCCAGGTGCTGGACATCGACCCCCACGACTCCTGGGATGCAATCGTCGCCAAGTTCGAGGCCGCGATCAACGATCGCACCCGCCTCATCTTCGTCAGCCACATCGAGTACTCCACCGGCCTGCGTATGCCCGCCGCCGACCTCTGCCGCGTCGCCCACGCTCACGGCGCTGAGATCATGCTGGACGGGGCGCAGACCGGGGGCCACATTGCGCTGGACGTTCACCGCGACGGCTTCGACTACTACTCCATCCCTGGCCAGAAGTGGGTGCTGGGCTACGAGGGCGTCGGTGCCCTCTACATCCGCCGCGACCTCATCGACAGCGTCCACCCGGCCCACACCGGCGGCCGCGCCGTCACCCAGGTCGGCGAGCCCGGCGAACCCGACAGTTATCGTATCAACTCCTCCATCATGGAGAAGTTCCTCGGAGGCTCCGGCAGCGTGCCCCTGCAGGCCGCCTTCGTCGAGGCTGCCAAGTTCATCGAGAGCGTCGGCGTGCCTGAAATCGAGGCCCGCAACGTCTCGCTGGCCACCCGCTTCAAGGCCCAGCTCGCCGAGATCTCCGCCGTCAACGTCCTCTCGCCAATGAACGATACGCAGTCCGCCGGACTGGTGTCCTTCCAGGTCGCCGGGCAGTCCGCGGACGCCGTGGTGGCGCGCATCTGGGAGGATCACCGCATTGTCATACGCCAGGTCCACTACCCAGAATCCATCCGCGCCTCCCTGCACTTCTTCAACACCGAAGAAGAGGTGGACGCCCTGGCCCGCGCCGTGGCCGAACTGGCCTAGCCCAGCGTTCCCGGCGGGTACTTCTCCAGCCACCAGCGGGCGATCTCGTCGCGGCGGGCGAACCACACGCCGGGCATCTGTCGTGCGTACTGCAGGAACCGCTCGACGGCACGGGCCCGTGCCGGGTGGCCCGCGATACGGCAGTGGAGGCCGATGGACATCATCTTCGGATGGGAGCGGCCCTCCTCATACAGCACGTCGAAGGTGTCCTGCAGGTACTCGTAGAACGCGCCAACGCTGGACAGCCCGCCCCGCCAGAAGCGGGCGTCGTTGGTCTCCATGCTGTACGGCACAACCAGCCAGGGCGCTTCGGCTCCGCCCGCTCCCTTAACAGTGGTGTAGTAGGGCAGGTCGTCGTTCATGCCGATGCTGTCGTAGATGAAGCCGCCGTGATCCACCACCAGCTGCCGCGTGTTGAGGCTAGGACCGTAGCGGGTAAACCAGCCGACGCTGCGCTCACCGGTGGTGCGCTCCAGCGACTTGACGGTGCGAGCTATTGACGCCAGCTCGTCGTCCTGGGCCATCAGGTGGTACTCCTCCCACCGATAGCCGTGGCCGCATACCTCGTGTCCCTCTGCCGGTATCGCCCTAGCGACCTCCGGGTTGCGCTCCAGGGCCAGGGCGCAGCAGAAGAACGTAGACTTCACGTCGTAGCGGCGGAACATGTCCATCAGCCGCCAGACGCCGACGCGACTGCCGTACTCGAAGAACGACTCGTTGTTCAGGTCGCGGTCGCCCGCAGGCACCGGCGACGGCACCTCATTATTGGTCTCGTGGTGAAGGTCGCCATCGAGGGTGCTCCGTTCCGCGCCCTCCTCGTAGTTCACCACCAGCGAAACAGCTATCCGCGCCCCGCCGGGCCACTCGATTTGCGGCACATTCCTTCCGTAGCCCACCAAATCCCGCTGCATTGCATCCTCCAGAGCAAATAATTCTCACAATTTTTTCATATAATAGCCCAAGACGTTGGAGGATCCACAGGGTCTTCCTGGTGGATTGCTATGAGTGTTGCCGCCGACCTCGTGTATGAACTCAAGGCCCTGTCCGACCCGGCAGTGTCGCCCGACGGACAGCGGGTGGTCTACGCCCTGTCATGGGTCGACGGCACCGGCGGTGTCGCCGAGAACCGCTCGCGGCTCATGCTGGCCGGGGCCGACGGCACCGAGCGTGAGTTCACGCAGGGCAACGCCGACGGCGGCCCGCGCTTCTCGCCCGACGGCACCCTGCTGGCCTTCCTGCGCGGGCGGCAGCCCGGCGAGCCGCGACAAGTGTGGGTGATCCACGCCCACGGCGGCGAGGCTCGGCAGCTCACCAGCGCGGCCAAGGGCGTGCAGGACTTCGCCTGGTCTCCCGACGGCTCCCGCATTGTGTTCTGCGCCGACACCGAGCCGGCGGCGGGCGCAGCGGCCGGCGGGCAGGTCGAGGGCCCACGGGTCATCGAGATCGACCGCATCCGCTACCGGCACGACCTGCAGGGCTGGCGGGGCGACGCCCACTACCACCTGTTCGTGGTCGACGTGCAGACCGGCGACGCGACCCAGATCACCCGCGGCGACTGGGACGACTTCGGCCCGGCGTGGTCACCCGACGGCACGAAGATCGCCTTCATCTCCGGGAGGCGCGAGGACCGCGACTTCCGTGCCCTGACCGAGGCCTACGTGGTCGACGCCGAGGGCGGAGTGGCCGAGTGTTGGTCCGACGGCCTGAACAGCGTTGGGGCGGTGGCTTGGTCGCCGGACTCGAAGCGGCTGGCCGTGGTCGGTTCCGAGGACCCGGCCGGCATGGTGCTGTGGCAGGGCTGGCTGTACATCCTCGAGCCGGGCGCCGAGCCAAGGCGCATAACCGGCGACGAACAGAGGCCCACCCTGGGCGGCGGCCCGGGAGCGGCCCGGCAGCCGGACATACTATGGATCCCCGGCCCTGAAACAAGCGACGGGGGCCGCATCGTGTTCCTCGGCGAGCGCCGCGGCGAGAGCTACATCTACGAGGTCAGCGACGACAGCGGCGACCCGAGGCAGCTCTGGGGCGGCGGACGCCTCGCCGGCGGCCTGTCCCTCGACGGCGACGCCCGTCGCGCAGCGGTGGTCTCGTCCTCGCCGTCTGCGCCATCCGAGCTGCACCTGGCAGACCTTTCCGGCAGCGGCTCCACGCTGTCGGTCGACCCCAACGCCGGTTACGTCGAGGGCCATCCCGCGCCGTCGCTGGCCAAGTTCACCGTCGAACGGAGCGACTTCGACATCGAAGCGCGGCTTTGGTTCCCGCCGGGGTTCGACGCGGCCGGCAGCTACCCGCTGGTGCTGGACATCCACGGCGGGCCCAACGGTGCCTTCTACGACTCCTTCGTGCCCTGGCAGCAAGCACTGGCCTCGTCGGGCTACCTGGTGCTGGCGGTGAACCCCCGCGGCTCGTCCACCTACGGCAACGCCTTCATGCGCGCCGTCCTCGACGACTGGGGCGGCGAGGACTACCTCGACCTGATGGCGGCGCTGGACGACGTCTGCGGCCGGGATTACGTCGACGAGTCGCGGCTGGGCATCCACGGCTACAGCTACGGCGGCTACATGACCGGCTGGGTCATCGGCCACACCGACCGGTTCCGCGCTGCGGTCATCGGCGCGCCCTGCACCAACCTGTACACCATGTATGGCACCTCCGACATCGGGGTCAGCTTCGGCGAGCCCCAGTGGGGTGGGTCGGTGATGGAGACGCCGGAGAAGCTGCTGGAGCGCTCTCCCATCACCTACGCCAAGAACGTGACCGCGCCGGCGCTGCTGCTTCACGGCGAGGCGGACAGGCGCTGCCCCGTGGCGCAGAGCGAGGAGTATTTCGTGGCCCTGAAGCGCCTCGGCAAGACGGTGGAGTTCGTGCGCTTCCCCGGCAGCAACCACGCCTTCCCTCGCACCGGCCACCCCCGCATGCGCGAGGAGTACCTGTCCCGCCTGGTCGCCTGGTTCGACGACTGGCTGGGGTGACGGAAATTTGAATCTTATTTTACGAAATGCGTAACATCAAGGACTGATATCTTCAGTTCTGATATATAGAGGCTTGGAATATCTCGAATTGATTGACACTATCCATACGCTGATATAGTATTCCCAGAATTCAGCGGGCTGCCGTTTATTTTCGGTGGTCGGAACGGAGAGGTGCTCAATCAATGATAGGCAAACTCAAGTTTCCCATTATCCTCACCTTGTGTGCCGTTATCGCCCTAGCCGTTCTGGCCGCCTGTGGTGGCGACACGACCTCTGAAGAAGCCCCGACGGCGACCTCTGCTCCCGCTCCTCAGGCCACCCAGGCGCCTGCTGCGGGCCAACAAGCTGCTTCTGCTCCGACAGCTGCTCCTACCCAGGTAGCGGCTACGCCTTCCAGCGGCGTGGCGGCAACAGCCGTCCCCCAGGCGGGTGCCGGCATCAGCGCCACCAGGGCGCCGGACCCGGAGTCCGGCGAACTGGCAACCCAGTACACCGATGCAGCCAAACTCCTCATGGAGGGTGGCCCCCGAGCGTTGGCTGAAGCCAACGGCGAGAGTCCCAGGTATGGCGGGAAATTCCTTGCCAATAACTGGGAGCCCATCCCCTTCTACGACATGCACCAGACTTCCTTCGGCGGCGTGTACGTAATCACAGCCCCTGCATACAACGGCCTGTTGGCCACCAGCCCCTACGATCAGCTTGCAGCTGAAATCATCCCCGATCTCGCTCGTTCCTGGGACATCAGTGATGGTGGTGCGACTGTAGTCTTCCACTTGGCGGAAGACGTGACGTGGCACGACGGTGCCCCCTTCTCGGCTGAGGACGTGAAGTGGACCATTGAGCGCATCAAGAACCCGCCCGAGGGAATGGTCAGCCCGCGGCAGGGCGTGTTCCGTGCCACAGTGGATAGCGTGGAAGTGGTGGATGACAACACCGTTCAGGTGAAGAGCGACGGCTTCTCACCCTTACTGGTACCCCTGTTTTCCAATGGGTGGAACGGCATCATCCCCAAGCACGTTTCTGAAGTGGATCCGGTCAACGCAATGATGACCCAAGTGATTGGAACGGGCCCCTTCCGGCTGATGGAGCCACCGACGACTACTCTCTGGCGCTACGAGCGCAACCCGGACTATTTCGATGAGAATCTTCCTTACCTGGATGAAATCGAATACCACATCATCCAGGACCCGCAGGCACAAGCGGCGGCATTGAGGACCCAGAAGGTATATTTTAACGACTCCATTGGCGGCATCAACTTCAGCCCGGAGCTGGCCCAGTCGGTGTCTGGGGAGGAAGATGGCTTGTCATTCCACCCTGTACCCACCATCACGGTTTCCCACTTCGTCATGAACGGCACCAGGCCGCCATTCGACGACATTCGAGTGAGGCAGGCCATGAGCGAGGCCATCCGGCGTGAGTCCATCGGCGAGTTGGGCCCGCAGGCAGGCACGGTGGGCACCGGCAACTTCCCGTTGGGCCCGTGGGCCCTTCCCAAGGAAGTACAGGATTCCCTCGTCGGTTACGGTCCAGACATGGACGTTCGCATAGCCAATGCCATGTCGCTGCTCGAGTCCTACGAGAGCGAAAACGGAGAGATCGACTGGGATTCCATCACCATCCAGTGCTCCAGCAATATCACTTGGGCATGCCCCAATGCCGAGGTGGTGCAGCAGCTTCTCAAGAAGATCGATGTCGAAGTTGATCTGCAGCCCCTGGACGTAACAGCTCACCGCGGCAACGAGGTCTCGGGCGATTACTACATGTCCAGCCTAGCTGCTGGTCTGGACTTCGACGATCCGATCGACACTTTCGGCCAGCTGTACATCACGGAGGGAGGACGCTGGTATCAGAGAAGGTCCATTCCAGAGCTGGACGAACTCTACAATCAACAGAAGGCAGAGCAGGACTTCGACAAGCGCCGCGAACTGGTATGGGAAATGGACAAGATCGCCACCAACGACGCCGCTTACCTGATCCTGCACTGGTGGCAGTTCAATCGGGTGCAGTGGGACTTCGTTAAGGGCCACACTTCCACCGCCAGCGCCCGCACTACCAACGCGAGAATGACCTATACCTGGCTCGACCTGCCCGAGGCCAACCGCAACAGCCGATAACAATTCGGGCGCTTCGGATGTCCGCCGACCTGCGGCGGACATCCGCTTTATTTCCGGTGGCACGGCACACGGTAGTTATTTGTGATCCACACGGCGGATTATGAAGCAGTACATCGCCCGGCGGACGGCAATGGCAGTCCCCACCCTTATTGGGGTATCTCTCATAATCTTCGTCATCATGGCGATCATGCCGGGAGACGTAGCCCTTGCCCGGCTCGGGGAGGCAGCCAACCCCGAAACCCTGCAGATGGTGAGAGACCAGCTTGGTCTGAATGACCCGTGGTACCAGCGCTACGGGCGTTGGATCAAGGACATGATTACCTTCGGCGACCTCGGCGAATCGGTGTTCCGCCAGGGAGTCACGGTTTCCAGCCTTATCGCCGAACACTTTCCGGTCACCCTGAACCTCGCCGTCTACACCATGATCGTGGCCGTTCTGCTGGGTGTTCCCTTGGGAACACTCAGCGCGATCCGGCACAATAGCTGGCTGGACTACTTCCTTCGGGTGTTCAGCATCGTGGGACTGTCTGTCCCCGTATTCTGGCTGGGCATCATGATCATCCTGGCGCAAGTGAGCTGGTTCAACTGGTCTCCCGAAGTGCAATGGGTCAGCCCCTTCGAAGACTTCTGGGGGAACATGAAGCGCATGTTCTGGCCGGCCATAACCCTTGGCTACTTCCAGGTGGCCTTCATTGCCAGAATGACGCGCTCGTCGCTGCTGGAAATCCTTTACGAAGACTACATGCGCACTGCCCGGGCAAAGGGGCTCCACGAGAGGACGGTGACCATCCGGCACGGTCTTCGAAACGCTGTCATTCCGGTGGTCACGGTGGGTGGTCTGCAATTCATTGCCCTGCTGGGAGGCGTGGTCGTCACCGAAAGAGTCTTCAACCTGGCCGGTTGGGGAACCCTGCTGGTGAGCGGCGTATTCAATCGAGACTTTGCGCTGGTCCAGACCCTGGTATTCATATTCGCCGCCATCGTGGTGGTTGCCAACCTCCTTACGGATATGCTCTACGCCTGGCTGGATCCCCGGATTCGTTACCAGTAGAGTCAGAGGTCGCCATTGGTCGCCGATAGTGCCGCACAAGAAAGACTAAACCCTGGGCTGGACAGGAGCGCATGGAAGAGGCCCCTACGCGCACTGACCCGGTTCGGTCGCCGGTCTCCGCTCGGCGGGGTTGCATTGAGCATCATTTTCATATTGGTGGTAATAGCGGTGGTGGGCCCCTTCGCCGCGCCATATGATCCCGAGGAAATAGGCGTGGGGCCCAAGTACCAGGCTCCCTTCGTAGGAGACAATTACCTGGGTACCGACAGGCTCGGCCGGGACGTCCTGAGCAGGGTACTGCACGGCGCGTGGATTTCCCTGATGGTGGGTGTGGTTGCTTCCACGTCCGGCACAATGATTGGCGCCCTCATGGGACTGGCAAGCGGGTACTTCGGCGGCAAAACTGACGCCATCATCCAGCGGATAGTGGACATCCTCATGGCCTTCCCTGTACTGATCCTGGCGATGGCCCTGCTGGCGGCGTTGGACCGGTCGCTCAACACCCTGCTGGTGGCGGTCGCGGTGCCCTTCATTCCCTACGGCGCACGGGTGGTCAGGGCAACCACTCTTGTGATTAAGGAGAGCCAGTACGTGGAATCGGCCCGTGCCATCGGCGCAAGCGACTGGCGGGTTATCCTGAGGCACATCGCCCCGGGATGCCTGGCTCCGTACATGGTGGTGCTCACCGGGCTTGTGGGTGTGGCCATCATCACGGAAAGCGCCCTTGGATTCCTCGGGCTCGGCATTCCGCCGCCCACGCCCACCTGGGGCGAGATGCTGTCCAAGGGCGTTGAAGACCTGTTCTTTGCCCCGGTGGTCGCAATTGTTCCCGGGCTGTTCATAACGCTGGCGGTATTCTCCTTCAGCGTGCTGGGGGATTCCCTGCGAGACGTACTGGACCCGCGGTTGCGCGGCAGGACTTAGAGGGCCGGGCTTCTGTTGGTAACTGGGCGCAGACCCCCGTGTCGGCCCGGCCTTGAACGCCGTGGGCTGGAGGGTGAGGTTCGTGCGCTTCCCCGGCAGCAACCACGCCTTCCCCCGCACCGGCCACCTCCGCATGCGCGAGGAGTAACTGTCCCGCCTCGTCGCTTGGTTCGACGACTGGCTGGGGTAGGTGGGGGGTGGGGCTAGGCCGACACCTGCTCGAATGAGAAGCCGGGATGGTCATACGCTCCCCGGCGTGTTCGATGGTGATGGCGCAGAGCCGGCCCTCGCCGTCCAGGTCCAGCAACGTGTTCTCATCGAGGTCACGCGTCTCTTCAACCTCGGCGGGATAGAGTTCGATGTACAGGGTGTCCGTGTTCTCGAAGTGCTTTATCTTCATGGCCTGAACGACCGGTCCACTTCTGTGAATTTGTGATCACACATCTCACGGCATGACCATGCAGTGGCAGCTATCCTTCGGATTTACTGATGATGTTACGGAGCCACTCCAACTAAGACCAGAGGAACCGCGGGAACACCTCTTCCTTGCCTCAGGACATTCAGTAGGTCCCTTTCGTAGTATGGGACACCACTCGACATTTCCTGTTCGAGTTCCTTCATCGGCAAGATTTCAATTCCTACATCAATAGTATTGGACACGTAGAAGCTAAGGTGTTTAACAAATAAGTCATGTGCCACAAAGGCGTACTTTCCGAATTGAATTTCTACTGCCACACGATCTTTAACAAAATCCGTCTGGTTGTAAGACATTATCGGTACTTGGCCAGCCTCTTCGATCGCTGTCTTTTGATATTCAGGCGGTTGATGAAAAATATTGCGCAACAGCACCTCATCGGAAGTTACCCAGAAGGTGCTCCTACGCTCGCTCCAGCCATGGTCAGAGAGGCGCTCTTTAAATGCCCGGTTCATGTCCGTCGGAGAATACAACAGCCTACCAGGCATCGTTTTCTCCCGAGACACTTTAGTCCGGCAAATTGAAGCATCGATGTTTTCGATTACTGACAGTACTTCTTCCCAGAGTTCCTTACGATGGACTAACAAGTACTCTTCACCGTTCAAGTGCGAATACTTCGCCTTTATTTTCATCAGTGCCCGCCGTTCCGTTTGCTCGGATCATAGATGGGCTTGTTCATTGGACGGGTCTGCAGTACTCCTGCATCCAGATCCCTAACTCTCTGCCATGCGGTTTTCACATACTTAGGCACTATATCGCATCCATATGCGATGCGTTGGTTCTTGAGAGCTGCAATAATAGTTGAGCCAACTCCCATGTAGGGATCTAGAACCGCATCATCGGCTTCAGTCATAGAAAGAACAAGTCGCTCAACTAATTCTACCGGGAATTGGCAAGGATGATCGGTCTTTTCCGGATGGTTGTTTTTCACATTCGGGAAATCCCATACGTCACTCGGGTTCTTCCCGTTTGGATTGCTGGATAATTGACCTCGTTTAGGCCCCTTGTAGTGACGTTTGTTGGGGTATTTCGGTGGAATTCTTATAGGTTCCAAATTCCACTTATAGTCGTTACGCTTTGTCCACCAATTAATAGTTTCATATCTTCCGGACAGACGCCGACTAGCGTGCAGTCCATGTCCAAAATGCCAAATAATGCGGTTGCGGAGCTTAAGTCCCTGGTTTCGAAATATCGGGAAAAGCAGTGAATCGAGTGGTATGACCTCACCATCACTAACGTAGTTACCCACCTGCCAACAGAGAGACCCAAATGGGTGTAGGACACGGACACATTCGTAAATTACCCTCTCCTGGGCTTTGACGTATTCAGACAAAGTCAATTTGGATTCGTAGTCCTTCCCCAAGTTATACGGCGGGGAGGTCACGACTAGCATTATCTCCTCGTCTTGAATCGAAGTGAGGAAATCCAAATTGTCTTCGCAGGCCAAGATCAGGCGACCAGCCTTACTCCACTGATCCCCATGATCTGACCTGAACCATTGATCGTTTCCTTTAATGAAAGGACCTAGTGAAAGTTGCAGGTCATCGTCATCTCTTATGATCCGCTCGTAAGACGCGTCTGGTAACACATCTTGAAGTGCTCCCGAAACTTCCCTATGACTGACCTCTTTCGACAAATACTGGGGCATGTTCGACGCACGCGCCTCGTCTCTGTTCTTGGGATTCCAACTATGATCTTCAGGCGCACCCGAAATCTCTCTTCGAACAACTGCATCCATTTTGCGATATTGACGGCTTCCGTCCCGGGCCTCCATGCTGCTCCTCCCTAACCTCTTGGAAATATATCATAGAGGACAAATTCGTGAGACTGCCTCCTCCCCTCACTCCCCCTACCTCCTACCCCACACATCCCCCCAGGGGACGTCGGGGAGGTTGCGGGTGCGGCGGACTTCGTTGATGGTGAGGACGCCGCGGTCGAGGAGCTGGGACTCGCGGGCGGTGCGGGCGTTTTCGTCCTCGGCGAGGGCTTCGATGGACGCGAGGTCGAACTCCATCTCGAGGTCGGGGTAGCCGAGGAGGGGGAGGAGGTTGCGGGTGACCTGCCCGGCGAGGAAGGTCATCTCCGGCACCATGGTGTTGCGCCAGAAGAAGCGCTCGGCGGCGTTCACGTTGGAGAAGGTGGCGCGCTCGAGGTCCGAGAGCAGCGGCCGCGGCACCCCGAAGGCGCGGCTGACCTCCTCGAGGCTCCAGCGCAGGCCCTGGATGAAGTCCATCTCGCGGTGGCTCAGGCCCAGCGTCTTGATGTCGCGGACGAAGCTGGCCACGGCGGGACGGTGCGAGCGTTCGGGGCCGCGGAAGCGCGCCTCCCAACGGCGGTAGAACTCCTCGACCTCGCCGTCGGTCATCTGCTCGTTGGTCAGCATCACGAAGTCGGGCTGGGCCGAGTTGCGCAGGAAGTTGCGGTTGAAGCGCAGGCCGTCCTTGCCCATGTCCACGGCCATACGCGACGGCGCGACGGGGGAAAGGCCGGCATACTCATCCAGCGGGTTGAAGTAGCGGAACCAGACCACCTCGTCGGGAGTGAGGGCCACCGGGCGGCTGCGGCCGTGGTACACGAAGCCGCGGATGTACTCGTCGCGGTCGGGCACGATGGACACCCGGTCCGGGCGCAGGGGCCAGAGCTCGCGGTTGCCGGCGGAGTCGCGGTCCAGCATCCAGAAGGCGGAGCCCCACAGGTTCAGGTAGATTTCCGTGGCGCGCCACAGGTCGGCCCGCGTGTACCAGCGGTTGACGCGCTCGAGGAGCTGCTGCGCCGGGTGCTCCGGGCCGACGGGCAGACGCCGGGCGCCCGATTCCCCGGTCGTGCGGCGGTAGACCACCACCGGCGGGCGGGTGAGGGCATCGGCGCGCACGCGGATGGCTGCGTAGACCGACGTGGAGGTGGCGTAGTAGTCGCCGTACTCGGTGCGGTTCCAGCCTCCGCCGGCCCCGGACAGGACGGAGAAGCCGTCGACGTCGGCGGTGGCCGGGCCGCCGGCCTTGAGCCTCGCCGGGGGAGTGGGCGAGGCGGGTATGCGCTTGCGCCAGGGCGTTCGCAGGGTTGGCAGCGGTATCATTTTCACGAGGTCAGACCCTCCTCGATTTTCTGGTCACGTGTGACGTGTAACATTTTGTAAAGTTGTGTAACATTTCCGCTATTTTCGTACCGTTTTCCCAGTATCAATAACGAGGGACAGTCCGTTCCAGTAATCGACAAGGGCGGGCAACGAGACAGCGCCGGCCGCCCCTGCCCGCCTCTCCGGCAGCGTCGGAACCGCCGTCCGCGCCCTACGTCCAGAAGCCCAGGCCTCCGGCGCGGGGCAAGAAGGCCAGCATGAGGGCGTCGGCCAGGTCGGGCGAAGGCAGGCCGCGCTTGCGCATCTCGTCCTTGGCCTCGATCCGGACGCGGCCCGAGCTTTCGAACCTGTAGCGCAGGGTGGCGAGCTCGCCGATCAGGGCACGGTCGGCAGGGATGATGATGCGCCTGGAGACGAACCGGTCCCGCAGTTGCCAGTAGCCCTCGGCGCGCAGGTTGGCGAAGTGCCGGTCGTCTCGGGCGCTCTCGGCGACGTTGACGCCGCGCACCCGGTGGCCCAGCTCCCGCAGGCGGTCGACGACGCCGGCGCCGATGCCGATCTCGTCGACTACGACCTCGGCGGGCCGGTGCTCACGGATGGCGGCCACGATCCGTCCGGCGATCTCCATGGTGTCCTGCTGCCGGAGCACATTGAGGTTTTCGACGCAGTTGCCGCGGCGCCGCAGGATGACGGTGCGGTCGGTGCCGAAACGGGCCACGTCGACGGCGAGGATGACCTCCTCGGGGTTCGGGCGGTCGGCGGCAAAAACGGTCTCTCCACCGACCCTCCAGGACACCGCGTCGACGACCGGCTTGACCGCGGCCTCGAGGTCGCTGAGGCTCAGCAGCGTATCATCGCCCTGGTCGGGGAACTCACCGAGCACGCGGGACTTGTAGAGGTTGGTGCCCTCGCCCCAGATCAGCTTGCGCTCCTCGACCCACTCGGGCGTGGTCAGGCCGGGCATGACCACACTGCCGGCCCGTAGGTTGGGGCTATCAAGGGCCGAAATGGTGATGTTGCGGTAGATGCTGCGTTCCTCGAAGAAAGCCCGCCGGAACCCGCCGGACATCGACGTGGGGTTGCCGATGAGCAGCAGCAGGGGGTCGGAGGACGTCATCACCGCCTCGATGGCCTCGTAGATTTCCTCACTGACGCCCTCGGCCTCGTCGACCACGATGAACAAGTTGGGGCTGTGGAATCCCTGGAACTGGTCTGCGCCGTCGGCAGACAGGCCCATGGCGTAGCGGTCGTCGGACAGCTCCCACCGGGTGTCCAGCATCGTGCCGCCCAGGAGCCGCGCCGCCGGCCGGTACAGCCGGCGTATCTGCCGCCACAGGATGTGCCGCACCTGCCGGAAGGTGGGCGCGGTGCTGAGGGCGATGGCGGCGTCTGGGTGGGTGTGCATGAACCACAGCAGGGCCACGGCGGCGCAGAACCCCTTGCCCAGGCCGTTGCCCGCCTTCACCGCCACGCGCCGGTGCTGCGCGAGGGCGGACAGCACCTCCTCCTGTTTGTCCCAAAGCTCCACGCCCAGCACGTCCCGGGCGAAGGCCAACGGGGGCGGCGTCGCGAGGTCCAGCACGATCGGCGGTCCGGAACGGGACGACCGGGCGTCGCCTTGCGGGTCGGCCAGCGACTTCCAGGCCAACGACTGACGGCAGGGCCAGGGCGCGCGGCCGGGGTGGCCCGCTGCGATGGCGACTATGCGGGCGGGCTGAACAGGTAGCCGCATTCGCGGCAGCGCAGGACGGGGTTGTCCTCCGGGCGCCTCTTTTCCAGGATAAGCAGGTTTGAAGACAGGCATCGTCGGCATTTCGTTTCGCTCAACTCTCTCACTTCCGCTCTTGCCCTTCCCACGCGGCCTGCGCCGCAGGGGAATGCAATGCAAAGGTTCTTGTATTCAAGCGTAGAAATGTGTGACAAAAGGATGCAAGGGGAAAATGTCACTACCCGCGCTTGCCGACGACCCGGTTCGATCCTTCGGGCAAGCCCCGGAACGCCCGGAGGCGCACGGTCGGTCGACTTGCCAAGCCTGTCCGCTGCTGTCAAACTATGGCCATGCGCATCGGAGATTTCGAATTCGAGGAGCCCCTGCCGGAACTCAATGACCCCCACGTTCTGGCGGTGCTGCGGCCGTGGATTGACGTCGGGCGGGTGGGCACCATCACCCTGCGACGCGTCGAGCGGCACCTGGAAGCGAAGGAAATCGGGCGCTTGGTCACGCCCGGCCGTTTCTACGACTTCACGCGCTATCGCCCACGGACGCGCATCCGGCGAGGCAAGCGCGAGTACACCATCCCTTCCACCACCATCAAGGTGGCGAAGCGGGAGAGCGGGCCGGACATCGTCACGCTGCACCTGCTGGAGCCCCACGCCTATGGTGAGGACCTGAACGACTCCATCACAGAGGTGATGGACCTGATGGGCGTGAAGCGCTACTCGCTGCTGGGCGCGATGTATGACATGGTGCCGCACACCCGCCCCCTGCTGGTGAGCGGAGGCAGCCTGGACGCCAGCAACGAGGAGGAGTACCGCTCGGTGCGGGTGCGTCCCAGCGACTACGAGGGACCCACGACCATCAGCCACCGGGTTTTCGAGCACGCCGAATCGAAGGGCATGGAAACGCGCATCTTCGTGGTGCACCTGCCCCAGTACTTCCAGGTCGAAGAGGACTTCAACGGCGCGGCCCGCCTGACCGGCATCCTGTGCCACATCTACGGCCTGCCCACCCGCCTTGAGGACCAGGAGCGCGGCTCGCAGCAGTACTCGTCGCTGCAGAACATCGTGTCGGATACCTCCGAGGTGTCGAAGCTGCTGGGCCGGCTGGAAGAACGCTACGACCGCGAGAACAGCGAGGCCGCCAGCGGGGCCGCGCCGGTTGCGCCGCTGTCGCCGCAGATAGAGGCCTTCCTCGAGGGGCTGGACTTCGGCGGCTCACCCGACCCGCTGCCGGACCCGGACGACGACCCCGACGACGAGTAGGCGCGCCGGCGTCACCGCGGGGGCTGGCAAGTGGGAAGCAGCGAGCTGCCGGTCCCTTAGTCACACGCCTTTGGAATACCGGGAAGAAGTCCGTTCCGAATAGAAGAGCGGAGCGCGCGCCGATGATAGCGAAAATACCACTGGTCCTGGACCCTCAGCCCGAAGGAGGATACACGGTTACCTCTCCCCATTTGCCGGAGCTGATTACCGAGGGAGACACCATTGCGGAGGCGCTGGCCAACGCGGAAGACGCCTTCGCCGTAGTCCTGGAAATCTACGAAGATGAGGGGCGTCCCCTGCCGCCGGGTATCAGCCTGGAGGATGCCGACGGCCCGGTGTCCGTCGAGGCTGTGGTGGCCTTTTCAGTTCCGTGAGGTACCGGGATGCCGCTCGTAAACTGTTGCGGCTGGGTTGTTACGAAGTTTCAACACGAAGGGGCGGTTCTCACAGAAGATGGTTCAATCCCAGAACACAAAAGAATGCCACTATTCCTGATTGGGGCAGCCGCGACTTGAAAATCGGGACCTTGCGATCTGCAATCAACCAATTGGACATAGACTGGCAGGAGTTTCTCGGTGCCTGAGGAGACTCCGCTGCCTCAACGGCGGGGCCGCGCCGGTTGCGCCGCTGTCGCCGCAGATAGAGGCCTTCCTCAAGGGGCTGGATTTCGGCGGTTCCCCCGACCCGCTGCCGGACCCGGACGACGACCCCGACGACGAGTAGGCGCGCCGGCGTCACCGCGGGGGCTGTCACAGCCGGGGAAATGGGCAGGATTCCTTGCTTGGAAGGCTCAATCGCGTTGACGCGTTCCTGCGGGTGTGATAGATTGCGTTATGCCCATCGGCTGAGATGGGGCATAATTCATTGGAGGTAGGACAGCATAGCGAGACAATATCGGGTCAACGAAAGGATCACCAGCCCCCAAGTCCGGGTCATCGGAGGCGACGGTTCGCAGCTGGGGGTGATGGAAACCCGCCGGGCACTCCAGATGGCGCGGGACGCCGAGGTAGACTTGGTGGAAGTTGCGCCCAATTCGGACCCCCCGGTGTGTCGCCTGCTGGATTACGGTAAGCTTCTCTACCTTTCCTCCAAGAAGGAAAAGGAGTCCAAGAGAGGACAGAAGAGCACCGAGCAGAAAGAGGTGCGCTTCCGGCCCAACATTGGCTCTCACGACCTGGACGCCAAGGTCCGCAAGGTGCGCGAATTCATCGGCGACGGCTCGAAGGTCAAGCTTACGGTCAGGTTCCGCGGGCGGGAAGCCGCCCACCAACAACTGGGACTGTCCGTGTTGCGCAAGGTGGCCGACGAGCTGAAGGACGATGTTCGCCTGGAGCGGCCTCCCGCAATGGAGGGTCGGGCACTCTCGATGGTGCTGATACCTTCGTTGCAGAAGACCGAAGAGCGCAACCTGCAGCGTTCCGCCGGCAAGACCGAAGACACCGATTCCGATCAGAAAGAAGAAATGGCCGATGCCAAAACTTAAGACTCACAAGGGCGCCAAGGCCCGCATTCACGTCACCGGAACGGGCAAGCTGCTCCGCCGCAAGCGGATGAGCAGCCACCTACGCCGGAAGAAGCCCAACAAGGTCACCCGCAAGTATTCCGACAAGATGGATTTGGCCGCGGTCGACGCTCCCAGGATGCGGAAGCTCATACCCTACGGCTAGCCTGTCGGCGTCACCAAGCGATAGCCTGTGGGCGTCCCAAATCGGCGTTCCCAAACATCGATAGCACCACCCTGGAGTTTTACCTGTGGCAAGAATTAAGCGCGGTGTAACCAAGCACCGCCGGCATAAGAAGATACTCAAGGAAGCCAGGGGTTTCCGCGGCTCATCCCATCGCAACTACAAGTGGGCCAAGGAAGCGGTCATGCACGCCTGGTCCCACGCCTACAGGCACCGGCGGGAGCGCAAGCAGGAATTCCGCAGCCTGTGGATCGTGCGGATCGGAGCAGCCTGTCGCTCCGCCGGAATGCCCTACAGTCAGTTCATTCACGGTATGAAGCTGGCCAACATCGAGCTCGACCGCAAAATCCTGGCCGACATCGCCGTGCGCGACCCGGAGGCCTTCTCCAAGCTGGTCGAGACTGCCCGCGAGCACCTGGAAGCAGCCGCGACCGCGGCCTAGCTCAACCGCTTCTTCGCTCTCTCCGTAACGTGAAAACGCCAGGAGTGTTTCGCTCCTGGCGTCATTTTGCGTGTGTCCTGTTGGAGGCTGCATTGCCTCTCCGACGCTTTATGGATTCACGTCGTATTCGCGCTACCTCTGCTGGTGGTATCGTCCGCTGTAACTTTCAGACGGGGGTAGTCCAACATGCTCCAATATTAGCTGAGCTATCCTCATTCCCTTTTTCAGTTGGATCGGGAAAGGCCCGATGTTATTTATCTCCAAGTACAAGTTTCCTTGGAAACCGGCGATAACCGTAGGTGCGGTTACGTGGACTGACAGCCCAAATCTCGCCAAGGTGCTCTTGCCTTCAATACGAGCAGCGATGTGGTCTGGCAATTCTATGTACTCCAAGGTTTTTCCAATGACAAGCCGGTATGGCTGTAGTTGTAATGGGCCTTGAGCAAGGGAATGTGGTGTTCCGTTCCTCCTCAGAATATCCATCGTCCCGCCTTCCAGGGCGTCCGGGTCTATGATCACAGCTGGCTGCGGTTCATCTGGAAGTAGAAGCATTTCTTCGTGCAACAACAAATCAACTGACGAGCGGTCGATTCTTGGGCTGTTTTCTGATATGGGCGGGTCGAACACGAGACGTTCGGCCCTAATCTCTGCACGAATTTCTATGTCGGACAGAACCATTCTAACTTTGTCTTCCACCAACCTCTGAGGCGATTTTCTGCAAGTCCTCTTCTGTTGCTGAAAATCTGGTTTGACCGAAGTTCGTCGGAGGGAAAGACACCATTATTTCCCCTTGCATTTCACCGATGAGAGAGGCGGTCACCGTTTTTTCGTCCTCATTAACGATGGTGAGTGGCACGAAGGCCGTCTGGATGTCATTCCCTATGAGGAACCATACCTGGGCTTCTTGCGGAGTGGGAAATGGGTCTTTAGAAATTCGGCAGTAGCTCAATGCTGCCAGAACAGGCCTCTTGTAGAACCGCATGGGCTCCGAACCTAGCTCTCCTTTGAGCATGTGTCCATCTCCCGTGTGGGCTTGAGGTTAGATTTCGTGCGTCGGATAGAAAAGCGGTTAGCATAGTCATTGTTCTTGTATTGTCTATGGTTCAGGTTGTCGCAGTAAAGAGCCCTCTGTCATCTATCTCTGTTGGTCTACGAGACAGGACAGCACTGCCCAGAACCGGGCCTAGTTCGCTTTGCTATTGGAGAACGAGGGGCTAAACGCGGCCAAACCGTCACGGCGGCCAGTATTTTGTCCTTTTTCCCAGACAGTACGGAGATGCATCTACCATCGAATGGCGATCTGCATCTCCATTAACCAAACGTAACCGACGCACTGCTACACTTCGGCGAAACCGTAGTAGGTGTCGGCCTCCAGCACGTTCTGTAGCCGATCTTCGTCGATCGAGATGGGGCGCAGGGCGCTGCTCCAGGTTTCCGTCAGGTCCCGGTGCAGCTCGCCGAGGGTCAGCGGCTCGTTCCCCCGGGCCAGCAGCATGCGGAACAGTATTTCCTGTATGGGCATGTCCGGGCGGATGAATTCGCCGACGTCCGCATGGAACTCCCGTATTTCCCGCATCAGTACGGCGGGTTCAAGCCCATTGACGGGCTGTCCGTGTGATGGGCAAGCCTCGTTCAACCGTGTGTAGAAGAGGTGCAGCGCCGAGCGGTTCAACTGCTCCAGGCGCGGAAGGCTGATGTGGTAGCGCGTGTTGTGTGCCAGGGATTCTTCCGGCGCACCGGATGTTTCGGGTCCCACCATGGTCATAGTTCCACCTCTTCGTTCCAGTCCAGCATGATAATCCGAACCTGCTCGCCGGCCTGTTTGGCGGGCAGGTCTTCGGGACAGATGGCGAGCCCGTTGGCCCGCGACATCGACGTCAGTATGTTCGAGCCCTGCGGCCCGGTGGGCGTCGCGTAGTACACGCCGTCGCGTTTCTCGACCTCCACGCGGGCGTACACCCGTCGCCCGTCGTAGTTGCGTATCGGCCCGGTCAGCACGCCGTCGACCGCCGGTCGCGGCCGCACCGGGCGGCCCAGCATGGCGTGGATGGCCGGGCGGGCGAACATCTCGAAGGCCACCATCGCGCTCACCGGGTTGCCCGGCAGGCCCAGCAGCGGCACCTCTCGTGAACCGTCGCCGCGCAGGTGTCCGAAGGCCAGCGGCTTGGCCGGGCGCATCCGGACCGACCAGAAATTCATCGAGCCCCGCTGCTCCAGCACGTCCTTCACGATGTCGTAGTCGCCCTTGGACACCCCGGCGGACGTGATGACCAGGTCTGAACCGGCGGTTGCCGCCAGCTTGGCGTGCAGGTCGTCGAGGTTGTCGCGGGCGATGCCCAGCAGCTTGGGCACGCCGCCCGAGGCCACCACCGACGCCGCCACGCTGAAGCTGTTGCTGTCGTATATCCTGCCGTCCGACAGGCCCGATCCGGCCGTCTCCAGCTCATCGCCGGTGGCCAGCACCGACACCACGGGACGGCGCACCACCCGCACGCGGTCCAGGCCCAGCGACGCCAGCACGCCCACCTCGGCGGCGCGAATCACAGTCCCTGCTTCCAGCACCAGCTCGCCCAGGCGCACGTCCTCCCCGGCGGGCCGCACGTTGGCACCCACGGGCATCTCCGAGAAGATGACCACCTCGTCCAGCGGCCGGCCCTCCCGCTTGCGCTGCACCTCGTCGGTCTCCTCGAAGGGAACGACCGTATCGGCCCCGTCCGGCAATGGCGCTCCGGTCATGATGCGCATGGCGACGCCGGCCTCGACCGGGCGCTCCGGCATCTGCCCTGCGGCAACGATGCCCACCACCGGCAGACGGCGTGGTGCGTCCTGCGACGCGCCCGCGATGTCCGCCCCCTGCAGGGCATAGCCGTCCATGCCCGAGTTGGCCAGCGGCGGAAGGGCCAGCGGCGAGGTGATGTCCTCGGCCAGCGTCTGCCCCAGCGCCTCCAGCAACGGGACCTCCACCGGTTCCAGCGGCGCGAAGCTGGCCATCACCCGCTCATAGGCCTCCTCCACGCTGAGCATATCCTCGTCGGCGTGGCTGTGGCCGTGATGGTGAGGCGCCTCCTCGTGTTGGGCGCCGTGATGGCCGTGGCGGGTGTGGTGGGTCGCCATGATGCGCCTCCGGTTTCGGGAGTTTGGGTAAAGGAGTGGTGGTTCTTGCAGGAGGGTTGGTGGACGATGCTACCTGCCTGGGCCGCGGTCGGTCAGCGGAGATAACAGGTCAAGCAGTTCCGCCACGCTGTCGATGTCCTCGCCGATAGCTCCCGGATTCAAGTGCCTCTTACGCCGGTAGTAGTTGACGTGCAGGTCATTGGCTGTACCGGCCAGGAGGCGTATTCTTGGGTTTCCGGAGAGTTGCCTCGCGCGGTAAAGCACATCGGAGAAATCGGCGTGGTTGCTGTATTCCCAGCCCTGGGCCACGGCGACGGCCTTGGCCATGTGCGCTGCGGCACCCCATCCCTTCTCCGATGCCTGGTGCAGGTCGCCAGCGGCAAGGTATTCCTGGCTCCTAGCCAGGAACTCCTCTGCCTGTGTCTTGTAGTCGGCCTTTTCGTCGAATTCCGGGGACGTCATTACTACCTCTGGGTTACTGTGCCGTGGAAGATGCCGTGCCGTGCTGGCTCGGTCCGTCTTTATCTATGGGCGCCGGTGTGCTATGGGCTCTGTCGGCGAGCGATTTCGGCCTCCAGCCGCCGGACGCGCTCCTCGGCAGCTTGGCTGTGGCCGTGGCGAGTGTGGTGGGTCGCTATTATGCGCCTCCGGATTCGGGAATGGGCATTATTGCGAGGGACTAATTGGCCATGTTACCTGCCCGGGCTGCGGTCGGTCAGCGGAGATAACAGGTCAAGCAGTTCCGCCACGCTGTCGATGTCCTCACCGATTATTTCGGCGTCCAGTCGCCTCTTGCGCTCGTAGAAGTTGTCGTGCAGGCTCTCGGCCCGCCCGCGCAAATCGAGCAGGCGGGGATTGTCCGCCACCCGTCTGGCTTGATTCATCACAAGGACGAAATCCCTGTGCTTGCGGTACTCCCAGCCCTGGGCCACGGCGACGGCCTTGGCCATGTGCGCTGCGGCACCCCAGCCCTTCTCCGATGCTTGGTGCAGGTCGCCCGCGGCAAGGTATTCCTGGCTTCTCGCCAGGAACTCCTCGGCCTGTGTCTTGTAGTCGGCTATTTCGTCGAATTCCGGGGACGTCATCGAATCCTCGTTGGGCCTTCGGGAGTCCATCCATTATGACCGGAAACCGTTAGCTCCTCAACGTGGCTCCGGCCTCCCGCTCCAGGCTTCGCAGCAGGCCGTCCAGCGACCGGCTGACCTCCTCGTTGGTCAGCGTGCGGTCGGCGGCCTGGAACTGTACGTGGAAGGCCAGCGACTTGGTGCCCGGCTCCAGGTTCTCGCCCGAGTAGATGTCGAACAGCTCGGCCCGCTGCACCATCCTGTGCCGCAGCATCAGCTCGGTGACCCTCCCCGCCGGTACGTCGGCGGGCACAATCAGCGCCAGGTCTCGCGTCGCCGCCGGGAACCGCGGCAGGGCCGCGAAGTTGCGCTCCGACTCCGGCATCGCCGCCAGCAGGGCCGACAGCCGCAGCTCGAACCCGGCCACCTGCGCGAAGTCCAGCCCCAGCCGCTCGCGAATGACCGGGTGCACCTCGCCGACGTGGCCCAGCATCTCGCCCCCGGCCTTCACCACGGCGCAGCGCCCCGGCTGGTACACCTCGTGCTCCCCCGGCTCCCAGTCGGCGGCGATGCCCAGTCGCTCAAGCAGCCATTCGACCGTGCCCTTGGCGTCGTAGAAGTCCATCCCGCCGCCGTCCGCCCCGGCCAGCCACGTCGACTCGCCGCGCTGCCCGGCCAGCACACCCGCGACGGTCTCGACCTCTTCCGGCAGGTCGCCGCTGCGGGGCAGGAACACCCGTCCCGCCTCGAACAGCCGGTACGGCCCCGGCCCCTGCGACTGGTTGGCCTCCAGCGTCGCCAGCAGCCCGGCCTGCAGCGTCGGCCGCATGTACTCGTGGGTCGCGCTCATCGGGTTCGCCAGCCGCATCGGCGGCGCTTCCTCGTCCACCGGCACGACGTGCTCTATCAGCTCCATCGAGGCCAGCGAGTAGTTGATGACCTCCTGCATTCCCCCGGCTGCCAGCAGGTCCCGTATCTCCTCCCGCAACGCTATGGAGCGCGACGGGCTATGGAACGGGATGGGCGCAGACAGCATCTCCGTCGGCACCTCGTCGTAGCCGATGACCCGCACCACCTCCTCGACCAGGTCGTCCTCGATGTTCACGTCGTTGCGCCACCACGGAACCGCGACCACCAGCGATTCGCCCTCGGAGGTGCAGGTGAAGCCCAGCGACTCCAGCGCCTTCCGCGCCTCGGCCAGGTCGATGTCCATCCCCAGCGACTGTCGCAGCCGCCGCGCGGTGAGCGTCACCGTCAGCGGTGGCGCGGGCTCCGGGTACACGTCGATAATGCCGGGGGCGACCGTCCCGCCGGCCACCTCCTGTATCAGCGCCGTGGCTCGACGCAGGCCCAAGGGCGCAAGCTCCGGCCGCAAACCCTTCTCGAAGCGCAACGTCGCTTCCGTACGCAGCCCCATCGACGTGGCGGTCTCGCGGTTGTTGGCGGCGTTGAAGTTGGCCGATTCCAGCAGCACGGTGGCGGTCTGGTCGCCGATCTCGCTGTTGGCCCCGCCGATGACGCCGCCCAGACCGATGGCGTCCTGCGAGTCCGCGATGACCAGGTTCTCGGTGGTCAGCTCGCGCTCCACCCCGTCCAGTGTCGTCAGCTTCTCGCCGGGGCGGGCACGGCGCACGATGACCGTGGCGTCCTTGACCGTGCCCAGATCGAAGGCATGCAGCGGCTGGTTGTACTCCAGCATCACGAAGTTGGTGACGTCCACCACGTTGCTGATGGGCCGCAGCCCGGCGCGCGTCAGCCGGTCCTGCAGCCACTGCGGCGACGGCCCGATGCGCACGCCGTCGATTACCGTTGCGGTGTAGCGGTGGCACAGGTCGGGGTCGGCGATGGAGATGCTGACCCGCTCTCCGACCGGCGCTCCTGTCTCCTCGTAGCGCACCTCTGGCTCGGTCACGGACCCGCCGGTCAGCGCCGCCACCTCGTGGGCCACGCCCAGCATCGACAGGCAGTCCAGCCGGTTGGGCGTCAGCTCCAGGTCCAGCACCGTGTCGCCCAGGTAGTCCGACAGCGGCTCGCCCAGCGGCGCGTCCTCGGGCAGCACGATGATGCCCGTGTGGTCGTCGCCCAGCCCCAGCTCCAGCTCCGAGCAGATCATCCCCTGCGACTCGACGCCCCTGATCTGCGCCGCCGCCAGCGTCTCGTGCCTGCCGCTGTGGGCGTTGTACAGGTACGCGCCGACCCGCGCGAAGCAGATCTTCTGTCCCTCGGCCACATTGGGCGCGCCGCACACCACCTCCATCTCTTCCGCACTGCCGTCGGCACCGGGGCCGGTCGTGACCGTGCACAGCCGCAGCCGGTCGGCGTTGGGGTGCTGCCGCACGTACGTGACGCCGCCGACAAACACCTCGCTCCAGCCGCCGGTCACCTCGACCTCGCCGACCTCCACCCCGGCCATGGTCAGCCGGTGGGCCAGTTCGTCCGGGGGAATATCGACGTTCACGTATTGGCGTAGCCAACTGAGGGGGACTTTCATCAGGTGATAACCATCCGGGTCTTGACTATCCCGTCCCTCCCGCCCGCGCGGGATTCCGGGCCCTGCTCTAGTGTGATGTATCCAAAGTACGTCGGCAAAAGCGGGCGACATTGGCCAGGATTTGGTCGGCAGTCTTGGTCCAGACAAACGGTTTGGGGTCCTCGTTGGTGACGTCCAGGTAGCGGTAGATGGCAGCCTCCAGTTCGGCGCTGCTCTGATGCACGCCACGGCGCAACTGCTTTTCGGTGAGCAGACCGAACCAGCGCTCCACCAGGTTCAGCCAGGAGGCGCTGGTGGGTGTGAAGTGCATATGGAAGCGGGGCCGCTTGGCAAACCAGTTACGGATCAGCGCCGTCTTGTGGGTGGCGTAGTTGTCCGCGATCAGGTGGACGTCCAGGTCGGCGGGCACCTCGGCCTCGATGGTATCGAGGAATTTGCGGAACTCCACGGCCCGGTGGCGGCGGTGGCACTGGCCAATCACCTGGCCGGTCCTCGCGTCCAAGGCGGCGAACAGCGACGTGGTGCCGTGGCGCAGGTAATCATGGGTGCGCCGCTCCACCTGTCCCGGGCGCATGGGCAACAGCGGACGGGTGCGGTCCAAGGCTTGGATCTGGGACTTCTCGTCCACGCACAGGACCAACGCCCGGTCCGGTGGATTCAGATACAGCCCCACAACGTCCCTGACCTTCTCGATGAAGAAGGGGTCCGACGACAACTTGAAGGTCTCCGTGCGGTGGGGCTGCAATCCGAAGGCCCGCCAGATGCGGCTGACCGTGTTGTGGCTCAGCCCGCTGCGCTGGGCCATGGACCGGGTGCTCCAATGGGTCGCGTCCCGGGGCGCAGTCTCCAGCGTCAGCGTAATCACACGCTCCACGTCGTCATCGGTAACCGCTCGAGGCCGTCCGCTGCGCGGTTCGTCCGACAGTCCGTCCAGCCTCCGTTCCAGGAAGCGAGAACGCCACTTCCCCACCGTCTCATCGGACACTCCCAGGTCGGTGCCCACCGCGGTATTGCTGCGGCCTTCGGCACAGCCCAGAACCATTCTGGCCCGCAGCGCCAAAGCCTGCGAGGTCTTTGGACGGCGAACCCACCGTTCCAGGGTTTCACGCTCCACGTCATCCAAGATTAGCGGCGGCATCGGTCGTCCCATCGCCATGGTCATCCTCCTCTGGACTGCTAACCCGGAGGATACCTCATCGCGATTACTTTTACTATTAACTTCCGTTACACCACACTAGAACTGCCGGAGGAAACGCAGGTCGTTGGAGTAGAAGTGGCGGATGTCGTCGATGCCGTACTTCAGCATCGCGATGCGCTCCGGCCCCAGCCCGAAGGCGAAGCCGGTGTACTTGTCCGGGTCGTAGCCGACGCCCGCCAGCACCTTGGGATGCACCATGCCCGCGCCCATGATTTCGATCCACCCGCTGTCCCGGCAGATGCGGCATCCCTCGCCCTGACCGTCGCAGGCGAAGCAGTCTATGGACATATCCACGCCCGGCTCGACGAAGGGGAAGTAGTCGCAGCGGAAGCGCACCCGCCGCTCTTCGCCGAACAGCCGCCGCGCGAACTCGTACAGCGTGCCCTTCAGGTTGGCGAAGGTGATGCCCTCGTCGACCGCCAGCCCCTCGACCTGGAAGAAATGCCACTCGTGGGTGGCGTCGGTGGCCTCGTACCGGTAGCACTTGCCCGGCACCACCACCCGCACCGGCGGTTGCTGGTTCTCCATCACCCGCGCCTGCATCGGCGAGGTGTGGGTGCGCAGCAGCATCGGCTGCTCACCTGCCTCGTTGGTGTAGTCCACCCACAGGGTGTTCCACATATCCCGCGCCGGGTGCCCCTTGGGGATGTTCAGCATCTCGAAGTTGTAGTGGTCCCACTCCACCTCGGGGCCTTCCACCACGCTGAACCCCATGCCCGCGAAAGCCGCGCATATCTCGCGCACAATCTGCGTGGTGGGATGCAGCCGTCCCTCCGCCGGCGGCCGTCCGGGCAGGGTGACGTCGAGGCGGTCTTCGCTGGCGGCCCGCAGCAGGGCGGCCTCGTTGATCTCCCGCGTCCGCGCCTCCAGCCCGCTCTCCAGCGACTGCTTGGCCTGGTTCGCCAGCGCGCCTATGCGGCGGCGCTCGTCGATGTCCAGGCCCGAAAGCCCCCGCAGCACGGTTGTGAGGCTGCCGCGGCGCCCCAGGTACGAGATGCGCCACTGCTCCAGGGCGTCCGTGGTGTCCAACGCCGAAAGCTCGGCCAGGGCCGCGCCGGTGAGGTCTTCGATGTTCTGTTGTGTGGGGGTCTGCTGTGTTGGCTGAACCAAGCGACTAACTTTCCTGTGCCTGTCGGGAATCTTGCATCGGATTATAGGAATCGCCTCCACGCAAGGTCAAGGAGCGGCAGATTCGCTTCCCCCTCCTGCCAGATTCCACTATCCGCCCGCCGAGCCTCTGGCCGCGCTTCCCGCTGATGCAGAATGCCATCTTGATTACGAACATTTATTCTGTTACTGTGGTTATGCGCAGAGTTTTAAAACAAACATCCAGGGACTGACCCCCTCGAGACATTAAATGAACCTCTACCGACTGGGCGCTTGCCTGAAGTGCCGCGGCGACCTGGCCTATGACGAAGGCGACTGGAAATGCCTGCAGTGCGGAGTTTACTACTACACCGGCCTCTATCCCGAATCGAAAACGCCAGCTTCCGGCGACCCCCTGCTGCGAATCGTCTGGCCCCGTCCCCGGTGGTCGTGGGACGGCGATGACTTCCTGGCCCAGGCGGCCGACTAGTGGTGGGCGACAGAGAAGCCATTGACCGAGATTCCGTCGGCACGGATGCCATCGACACAGAGATGGTCGCCACAAAGACCGCCGACACAGAGACCGCCGACACAGAGACCGCCGAAGAAAAGCAACCCGGTCGGCACCTCTGCCTGTCCGCCGGACTGAGGCAGTCGGGCTGGGCCGTCTTCGACGGTTGCGCCGTCGTCGACAGCGGGGTAATCGGCTTGCGGGGTCCCCGCGGCATCGACCGCGCCGCGCGCACCTCCCACTTGGTTGAAGCCCTCAGTTCCATCGCTGTCCGATACAAGGTCTCCACCCTCGCACGTTCCCGTGCCTCGGAGAGGGGCGGTGCCGTAGACACGAAGCTGCTGGACCACTCCCTCCTCCGCTGGGCCGACGAAATGGGCATCGCCACGCGGGAATACAAGGCCCGCGCCGTTCGCGCCACCGTCACCGGGCGGAACAGTGCCTCCAAGGACGACTTCTGCTACGCCGTCATGCAGCGGCTGCGCCTCGTCGGCGACAACCGGCCCACCGTGGAGTGGGAAGCCATCGCCATCGGAATACACCACGTGACCTCACTGGAAGCGAACGTACGCCACTCTGGCGAGGGAAAGGGTCGGGATGACGGCAAAACCGCGCCACATATGGTCCACAAACAACCACTTTCTCCGGGCGTCACAAAGCTGGCATGATCGGAAATGAGCGGAAATGAGCGGGTTTTCAATTTTTTCGTCCCAACCGTCAAATCCGGAGAGTAAACCAACGTACAGCCTCGGCCATATCCGCCGCCGCATCGAGGCCCTCAAGCGAAGGTTCGAGCCCGAGCTCGCCTTCGCCCCACACTGGTAAGCGACCCCTTCGATTGCCTTCGCGCCGCCCGCGCCGGCATTTCCTTTTGTGCGCCGGGGGTGGTATCATTCGGTGTTGCTTTAAAACCTTCGGGGGAAGATTCCGTATGACAACCAGCGCGGTACAATTGGAGCTGCAGCCCAGGGAACTGCTGGGCAAAAAGGTCGGCCGCCTCAGGCGCGCCGGCATCACCCCGGTTCATCTCTACGGGCCAGGCATTGAGTCCCGCGCTCTCCAGTGCGCCTCTCGCCCGCTCATCGCCATCCTGGCTGCCGCCGGCGCCAGTTCGCCCATCACCATCACCATCGAGGGCGAGCCCGGGAACCACCTCGCCTTCGCTCGCGAAATCCAGTGGGACCCCAGACGCGACTCTGTGCTGCACGTCGACCTCCTTGCTGCCGACGCGTCTCGCCCCGTATCCGCCCAGGTGAGCGTCGTCCTCAGCGGCGAAGCCCCCGGCGCTCTGCGCAGCGGCAGCACCGTGAGCCAGCTGCTCTTCGCCATCGAGGTGTCGGCCCTTCCGCTGGAGATGCCGGCCCAGGCCGATGTCGACCTAGCGGTGATGACCTCCGAGGACAGTGTCATCCGCGCCGGAGACATTTCCCTCCCTTCCGGAGCAACCCTGCTCGGCGACGCGGAGGAAATGGTGGCCCGCATCGATGTGCCGAGGGGCGCAATGGGCGCGGAGGACGAAGAAGGAGCGGAGGGGACCGGAGCAGACGCTGGAGGCGGATCCGAAGCAGGCGCAGAGGAATAGCCGTGGTTATGGCCCGGCCATTCTTCCGCTGACGCAGGGCGAACCGCTGCCACCCCAACCAGTTCCTGTTGGCGCCGCACCGTACGACTGCGGGCGACAGGAGTCCAAGGGCATCAGATAGGGAGACGACGCTATGCACCTGGTATACATTGGACAGTCGGGCCGCACCGGGACCAGCGCTAACGACCCTTCCCAGCCCCACGAAGTGGTGGCCGGCCTGATGTTCCACGAGACCCAGATGATGTCGATAAACGGGGAGTTCGACGCCCTCTGCCGCCGCCAGTTCGACGCCCGCCTCGGGGAGGATGGCGCCCCCTCCAGGATTCGTGCCGTCGACCTGTTTCAGGGTCTCCGCCACTACTCCGGCTGGTCGGCAGAGCGCCGGTCCGAGATGATCCAGGACTGCCTGAACATCCTCATCCGCCGCGAGGCCCCCGTCATCAGCGCCTTCCTCAGCAAGCAGGCCCTCGCGGAGGCCCGCGCCTCGTCCTCCTCACCCGCCGCCCTGCTCTGGAACAACCCCATCGAGCCGGTGATGAGCCGCTTCCTGTTCGCCCTGAGCATGTACCTCGACGAGATGAACATGGCCACCCTGGACCACGACCAGATAATGTCCGGCCAGTTCCCCGTTACGCAGTTCGCCATGGTGGTGGCCCAGGAGGGCACCAACATCGAGCCACGCCTCCTGCCCGAGTACCTCCGCTCCGAGGAGGGCGTCGACGCCACCGGAATCCACGAGAATTTCTGCTTTGTTGACGCGGACAACTCCCCCGGTATGCAGCTCGCCAACCTCGTCGCCTACTTCACCCGTCGCTGGCTGCAGACCCCCGATAACCCCAATCCCTTCTTCGAGACCCTCCGCGATAACAAGGTAATCCAGGTCATTTACCCCGTCTCCGTCTGACTCCCGCAGCGTCCCAGGCTTCCGCAAGCGGCCGTCTTTACAATCACACCGGCCGTTGCTAGAATCAACCACGAACAGGAGGGTCGAGCAACGTGCCGGCTCTCCTATACTGTTTGTCCCTTCCGGAGGGTTGGGCGATGCCTCAGCCTACTTACCTGACCAGCGATGGTCTGAAGAAGTTGCAGGATGAGCTGGCGCATCTGATCACCGTGCGAAGGCGCGAGATTGCCGAGCGGTTCCAGCAGTCCCGTGAGCGCGGCGGCACCGTCAGCAACGCCGAGTACGAAGAGGCCAACAACGAGCGTTCCTTCAACGAGGGCCGCATCCAGGCGTTGGAAGGCATGATCAACAACGCCGTCATCATCGACGAAGAAGCGGGCCAGCGCGATTCGGTCGAAGTGGGCGCCACGGTAACCGTCAAGAACCGGCAGGGCAAGCGGCTGACCTACACCATCACCGGCAGCGCCGAGGCCGACCCAGCCCAGGGCAGGATCTCCAACGTCTCTCCCATGGGCAAGAGCCTTCTCGGCAGGAAGGTGGGCGAGATTGCCGAGGTCTCCGCCCCTTCCGGCACAATCCAACTGGAAATCATCGCCATCAAATGAGCACTGACGTCAATGTCCGACCAATCTGAGATTCAGCAGGAAGACCCTTCCCAACCGGACTCCACAGCCGCGGCCTCCGTGCATGTGGCCAGCCGCGAGGCCAAGCTCGCCCGCATCCGTGAACGCGGCGTCGACCCCTTTCCCACCCGCTACAGCCGAACCTGCGACAACGCCGCCGCCGTCGCCCTGTTCGAGGCCGTCGAGGCCGGGACCCGCGCCGACGCGGACGCCGAGGGCCAGTCCCTCGCCGGCCGCATCGTCGCCCTCAGGAACATGGGACGCTCCATCTTCCTAGACCTGCAGGACGCCTCCGGCTCCATCCAGGTCATGCTCCGCAGGAACACCATCGGCGACGACTTCGAGATGCTCCGCGACCTCGACCTCGGCGACCACCTCGGCGTCGAGGGCAACCTCATCCGCACCCGCACCGGAGAGGTCACGATCGACGCCACCCGCGCCACCATCATCGCCAAGGGGATGCGGCCGCTGCCCGAGAAGTACCACGGCCTGCGCGACACCGAGACCCGTTACCGGCAGCGCTACCTCGACCTCATCGCCAACCGCGAGAACATGGACGTATTCCGGCTGCGCAGCCGTGTCATCTCCGGCATCCGGCGCTTCCTCGACGACCGCGGCTTCCTCGAGGTGGACACCCCGGTGCTGGTGCCCGTCGCCGCCGGTGCCCACGCCCGGCCTTTCGTCACCCACCACAACGCCCTGGACGAGACACTGTACCTGCGCATTGCCACCGAGCTCTACCTGAAGCGACTGATCATCGGCGGCTTCGACAAGGTCTACGAGATCGGCCGCGTCTTCCGCAACGAGGGCATCGACCAGGACCACAACCCGGAGTTCACCCTGCTGGAGAGCTACGAGGCCTACGCCGATTACAACGACGTGATGGAGATGGTCGAGCAGATGGTCTCCGGCCTCGCCATCGACGCCACCGGCTCGGCGCAGGTGGCCGTGGGCGAAGACGTCATCGACTTCAGCCCGCCCTGGCGTCGCGTGTCCCTGAGGGAGGAGCTGCAGCGCCGCTCCGGCATCGACCTCGACGACTTCCCTGACACCGGGGAGGGCCTCGAAGAACTGCAGCGCCGCGCCCGCGCGCTGGGCGTCGACACCGGCATACGCGAGAGCCGGGGCCGCGTCATCGACAAGCTGCTGTCGGACCTGGTAGAGCCGCACCTCATCCAACCCACCTTCCTGCTGGACTACCCGGTGGAGATGTCGCCGCTGGCCAAGGCCAAGCCCGACGCCCCGGGTTTCGCGGAGCGTTTCGAGGCCTACGCCAGTGGAATGGAGATCGCCAACTCATACACCGAGCTCAACGACCCCCACGTGCAGCGCGAACGCTTCGAGGGCCAGGAGGAGATCCGGCGGCTGTACGAGGACGAGGAAGTTGACCGGCTCGACGAGGACTTCCTGACCGCCATGGAGTACGGCATGCCCCCGACCGGCGGCCTCGGAATCGGCATCGACCGCCTAGTCATGCTGCTCTCAGGCCAGCGCACCATCCGGGACGTCGTCCTCTTCCCCCAAATGCGCCAGCTCGGAAGTTGATGAGAAATGACGGAGGTGGCGATGCAGAGAGTTCTAACTAACGATGAATCCTTGAATTCCAGCTTCTTAGAAAAACTGAGGGAGTACGTCTTCCTGTCGGAAATCTTGAGAGAGGCTTGGTTCAATCGACAATCAACGGTTGATGTAATGAGGGCAGAAGTCGATAACTCCGGTTATGACTTGGCATTGGAGTGTGGAGGAACCTTAAGGTTCATCCAACTCAAAAGCTCAAGGCTCGGCTCTAAGACAAGTAAGCAAAATGTGAACATCAAACTCGCCGAGAAGCGAGGCGGATGCATCATCTGGGTATTTCAGGACGATTCCGATGATTCGGTCGAGTTGCAATACCGGTTTTATGGCGGCGGACCTGAGGACCCCCCCGAATTGGGCGACACAGTGGGTAAGCATACCAAGGGAAACGCACAGGGCGAGAAACGTCCAAGACCTAATACGAGAGTCATCGGTATAGGCAAGTTTGACTATCCGGTAAAGGTTAACAAACTATTCGATAAGCTTTTTCCAATGCATAATTCCTAAAAGCGTGATTGGTTAAGTATGATTGCCATTGAGCAGGTGCGCCGCGAACCCGATACCATCCGGAAGGCGATGCAGTCCCGCGGCGAGACGGACCCGGTCGACGAGCTGCTGGAGCTGGACGCCTCGTGGCGCCGCGACCGCACCCAGGCCGACGAACTGCGCAACCGCCGCAACCAGGTCAACCGTGAGATTGGACACGCCCGCTCTTCCGGCGGGCCTCCGTCGCAGGAAATCATCGAGGAGATGCGCACCCTCGGCCGCCAGTTGGATGAGCTGGAGGCCAGCGCCCAGACCACCGAGGCCCGCATCCACGAGATGCTGCTCGGTCTGCCCAACCTGCCCTTGGACGACGTACCGGTGGGCAGCGACGCCGACGATAACCGAGTCTCACGCCAGGAGGGCGAACCCACGGAGCTGGGCTTCGAGGGTGTGCCCCACTGGGAGTTGGGCGAGCGTCTGGGCATCATAGACTTCCAGCGCGGCGCAAAGCTCTCAGGCAGCCGCTTCTACACCACCAGCGGCGCCGGGGCCAAGCTGGAGCGCGCCCTCATCTCCTGGATGCTCGACCTGCACACCCGCGAGCACGGCTACACCGAGCTGTCTCTGCCCGCCGTGGTGCGCCGCGACGTGATGGAAGGTTCCGGCAACCTGCCCAAGTTCGCCGACAACCTCTACCACGACGAGGAGGACGACCTCTGGCTGATACCCACGGCAGAGGTTCCCATCACCAATCTCTACCGCGACGAGATAATCCCGCCGGGGCGCCTGCCGCTGTATTACGTGGCCCAGACCCCCTGCTTCCGCCGAGAGAAGGCCGCGGCGGGACGCGACACCCGGGGCATCAAGCGGGTGCACCAGTTCAACAAGGTCGAAATGTACCAGTTCGTGGAGCCGGAAACCTCCGTCGATGAACTGGAACGTCTGCTGGGCCACGCCGAGGAAATCTGCCGCCGACTGGGTTTCTCCTGGCGCGTCCTAGAGTTGTGTACCGGCGACATGGGATTTGCCGCCGCCAAGACCTACGACATCGAGGTGTGGGCCGCCGGTTCGCAGGAATGGCTGGAGGTAAGCTCCTGCTCCAACTGCACCGACTTCCAAGCCCGTCGCGCGAACATACGTTACCGGCCCGAGGCAAACGCGCGGCCCCAGTGGCCCCACACGCTGAACGGCTCCGGCCTGGCGCTGCCCCGGGTGATAATCGCCATAATGGAGAACAACCAGCAGCCCGACGGATCCATAGTCATCCCAGAGGTCCTGCGCCCCTACACCGGCTTCGACCGCATTGAAGCGCCGTAGATATCAATCGATGGCGCGCTGGAATAGAACTATGCTGACCAACGAACATGTAACAACCGCAAAGCAATTCCTGATCGACTCGGATGGTTATTTTGATCGGGGAGACCAGATGCAAGGATCGGAAAAGCTCTGGGGTGCGGCAGCACATGCAATTATGGCTGCGGCTCAGCAACGCGGTTGGAAATTCGGCACTCATCGATACATGTGTGAGGCAGCCGACAGTCTGGCAGAGGAACTGGGAGACCCTCTGGTCTCATCCGACTTCGGGTTGGCGGAAAAATTTCATGCAAATTTCTATCACGATTTTATGGAGGACTTCCAGTTGCGGCGGGACCGTTCTGCCGTTCACCGCCTCGTGAATCGTGTATTGTCGTTGCCCGAGTTCTCATCGATCGACTGAACGGTAACAGTAAGCATCAGCAACATCGCGAGACCCAATGGAGGCAGGGATATGTCCGGAATCTGGCCTGGCGAGACTCAATGCGTGGCGATGCTGGGGTTCGACGTAGACGGCGTGTCGTCCTGGCTGAACCGCGACCCCAACTTCATCAATCATCCCAGCCTGATGTCCATGGCCGAGTACGGTCCGGCCGTGGCCACGCCCCGAATCCTGGACATGCTGGACGCCCACAACGTGCCCGCCAGCTTCTATGTGCCGGGCTACGTGGCCGAGACCCATCCCGACCTGGTGAAGGAGATAGCCGCTCGCGGCCAGGAGGTCGCCCATCACGGCTACATGCATGAGCCACCCTCCACCTTGACCCGAGAGCAGGAGGACGACGTCCTCAAGCGGGGCATCGACATCTTGGGCGGGCTAACCGGGGAGCAGCCCCTGGGATACCGGTCGCCTAGCTGGGAGCTGAGTGAGCACTCACTGGACCTGCTGGCCGGGCACGGCTTCGTGTACGACAGCAGCCTGATGGGCGACGACGCGCCCTACGTCGAGACTGCACCGGGCACCGGGCATAAGCTGGTGGAGATTCCCATACACTGGCTGCTGGACGACGCCCCGAACTTCGTCTACGCGCCAGTGGCCAACCGCCTGGGCCCGATGCGCAGCCCCGACGAGGTATATCTGACCTGGGCCGCCGAGTTCGAGGGCCTCTACCGCTACGGCCGCGCCTTCGTGCTGACCATGCACCCGCAGTACATCGGCCGCCCCGGCCGCCTGCTGATGCTGGAGCGCCTCATTGAGCACATCAAGACCTACCCCAACGTCCAGTTCATGCGCGCCCTGGACGCGGCGCGGCTGTTCGCTCCGGAAGGGTGAACGGGGATATTAATTCACGAAACTGCCTAAAGTGTAAACAGCGCTGGGCGTTATTTTTAGTTCAAGAATAACGCCCGGTTCTCTTGCTATCGCAAGGGCGGTTTGATTGCCTTGCTGCCGGTCAATGACGGCGTCCTGCGGGAACCAATGCTCTACTTGAGCCTGTACTTTAAGCAACACCGCGAAACCTGCTACGAATTGCTTAACGGGCTTAGAAATAATGGCGATAGAGAGGCCGATCATATCCTTGCAGGAGACGGGAAGTCGGGCCGGGCTCACATCCACCGCAACAACCTCCGGAATGCGTGTGTTAGAAACTCTGGGTATCGCCGGGGAGATTACCGGTCGGGAGCGTGACCGCAGGTACAGTTATCAACGCTACATCGACATTCTGTCAGAAGGGACGGAGCCGCTGTAGCCTTGCCAATGCCGACGGGCGCGATTAGCATAGGCGGCAAATACGCTGGAGGGTTTGCCATGGCCAAGGTTCACGATATGGGCGGGCGGCCCAACGACGATCCCATCGACCAGGGCGAGCATGTGCTGATGGACTGGGAGCGCCGCATCGACTCCCTCCGCGGCGTCCTGGGCGAAAAGGGCCTGGTTGGGGTAGACGAACTCCGTCGCGCCATTGAGGGCCTAACCCCGGACCGCTATGAATCACTGAGCTACTACGAGCGCTGGACCGAGGCGGTAGAGGCTCTGCTCATCGAGAAGGGCGTGCTCACTGCCGCCGAGTTGGACGCCACCATGGCCCGGCAGGAAAGCGCGGGAGGCTGACATGACCACGACAGGACAGGTCGCCTTCAACAACGGCGATATGGTGAAGGTGCTCACCGGCAACCCGCCGACCCACTACCGCACGCCGGTCTATGTGCAGGGAAAGACCGGGCGCGTGGTGGCACTCTGCGGCGTATACCCCGACCCGGAGTCGCTGGCCCACGGAGGCGACGGCACTCCCTACAAGCCTCTATATCGAGTCGAGTTTCCCCAGACCGACCTGTGGGACGACTACAACGGCCCGTCCGCCGACCGTCTGCAGGTGGACATATACGAACAGTGGCTAGAGCACGCAGCCTGACAGGAGGCTTCGAAATGAGTAGCAATCACGGCAACGAAATAGACCACGGCGACCACACCCACCCGGGAATGGACACCGAGGAGCTTGGCTACCACGCCCGCCGCGTCCGCGCCATGGAGGCGCTGCTGGCCGAGAAGGGTGTGCTGACGCTGGCGGAAGTGCAGCGCAACGTGGATAACGTGGAGTCGCGCTCGCCCGCCGACGGTGCCCGCGTGGTGGCCAAGGCGTGGACCAGCCCCGAGTACAAGGCCAAGCTGCTGTCGGACCCGGAGGCGGCGCTGTCCGAGATGGGCTACGAGCTGCCCGACCCGACGCCCAAGCTGGGTGTGGTGGAGAACACCGGCGACGTGCATCACCTGGTGGTCTGCACCCTGTGTTCCTGCTACCCACGTGCCCTGCTGGGCCGCCCGCCGGACTGGTACAAGAGCTTTGCCTACCGGTCGCGGGCCGTCGTTGACCCTCGCGGAGTCCTGCGGGAGTTCGGCACCGAGATCGGTGATGGAACCGAGGTGGTTGTGCTGGACAGCACCGCCGACCTGCGGTACCTGGTGCTACCCCAACAACCGGCGGGAAGCGAAGGCATGAGCGAGGAGGCGCTGGCGGCGCTGGTCACCCGCGACTCCATGATCGGCGTGTCTCGCGCGCTGTCCCCGGAGCTGGTAGCTGCCGACGACTAGCGATCAGGGGCACACCCCACGTAGCGATCGGGGAACCGACGCGCGGAAGACCTCAGCTAGTCCATCAACCCGTCCAACAGGGCCTCCACCTGCGGGAGGCCCGCGTCGTCGCCCATGCCCAGCCGGAGCGGCGTGATGGAGACGTAGTTGTTCTTCAGGGCCATGATGTCGGAGTCTTCCGACTGGGTCTGGTTGCCGGGACGGTTTCGCGCGATGCGGTAGCGCTTCTCGTCGCCGTCGGTGCCTTCCAGCCGCACCGACTCGCGGTAGGAAAGCCCACCCAGCTTGGTGGCCCGGATTCCCTTCACCTGGTCCGGTGCAACGTTCGGCACGTTCAGGTTCAGGAACAGCGGGTCGCCGTCCCGCTCCGAAAGGCGTCGTGCCAGGCCTTCCAACAGCCTGCCCGCCACCTCGTAGCGGGGAGCGGAAACCGAGCCGACGGAGACCGCGATGGTGGAGTAGCCGCGGTTGAAGCCCTGCACCGCTCCGCCCACCGTGCCCGACACCATGACGTCCCAACCGGTGTTTGAACCGGAGTTGATGCCCGAAACTACCAGGTCGACTGATCCCACAAGGGTTTCGAGGGCCAGGATGCAGCAGTCGCCGGGAGTGCCTTCGGCGGCGAAGGCGGTCACGGGATGCAGCCCGGCGGAGGATTCCTGGAACTCAGGATCGGGGGTCCACTCGATCACCTTCACGGGCGAGTGAAGGGTCAGGGACGCACCGACGCCGCTCTGTTCCCGCCTGGGGGCAACTACGGATACCTCCCCGACTTTTCTGAGGGACCGCACCGCGGCCCATAGTCCCCTGGATTCTATGCCATCGTCGTTGATTACCAGTATCTTCATCGATCATCCACAGAGAGAAGTAGCGGGCCAACGGAATTTCCGGATCACCCGCCAAACCATCCTACCCATTTATGGGCCATCAATCCAGCGTACACGAGGATGATCGATATCCCGACCACGATGGACAGCCACTGGTCGAACAGTCTCTGCTCGGTGTCGTGGAACAGTAGGAGATACTCGCCTTCCTCCAAGGTTCGCTCCAGCTTGTGGGAGTCCCGTTCGCGGTCCAGGTCCAGCGAGTAGGTCATCAGGAAAATGATTACCGACGAGACCAGCATCGCAAACAGGTCCAACAACATGCGAATGAAGCCATCGGGTTCGGGCGGTTTAGTGAACATGGTGAGCGAAATAGTGATCCCGGCAAAGACAAGGAGCGCAAATATCTCACCCAGCACCGGGGTGGCCTGCTTGGAACGCACCAGCATATCAAGGTCGGCTTCCGCCTGGTTCAAGGCATTCCTGTCCGAGTCGTCGACCGGAGTGGCGTCTCGAATATAGCCCCTCACCCTCAAGTAGTATTCTCTGAGGGTGGCCTGCTTGTTTGACTCGTCAATGACCAGGATGCAGTCGCGAGCTTCGCCGTCCAATACACCCTTCCTCACCAGGAGGTCCAGCCTTCGCAGGATGCCGAACGTGCGGTTCTCTTCTTCGCTTGTGCGAGTCACGAGCCGGGCGACGCGGAACGCCAGCAACAGGGTGAACACGGTGGCCGCCATGGCAATGGAGCCAAAATACCCGTCTCCCGACCAGGTCCAACTCGGGATTCCAAGCCAATCGAGCAAATCCTCCCTGAAGTAAACGACTGTTCCACATCCACCCAACGCCAGGATCAGAGCCTCGAAGCTCCAACGTACTTCCGCCTCGAAATTAATCAGCAGGTTGGCCACCACAATCGCAGTAGCACCGAGAATCAGATAGTCCATACGGGATACATCGGCGAGCTGGAACAGAACCAGGAACAGGATTGCGACCACGGGGATGGCGTAACCCAGCGCGTTGAAGCCGATGTCATCGTCGGTCATGTTGGCCTTCCGCCACATCACGCCGGCGGTTGTATTGAGCACCAGACCGCCGATGAAGGCCATGCCAAGCACTTCCATGTCGAGGGTCTCGCCACGGCCGAGCCCTACAATTGCGCCAACTACGGCAGCACCCAGGCTGCTAATCAAGAACGAGACCAGCACGAAGAACATTGCCGGGGAGCTGCCAAGGCCGGTTATGCTGCCGGACAGCCGGTTGCCCAACTGCCTTCCCCAAGAAATACCAAATGCCTTCAGATTTCCCAACGCCATGGCAACGACTATGAGGCCAATGCCAATGGCCATCCGGGAAATGGATACTTCGCCGAGCTTTCCTATCTCGCCTGTCTGGCTGAATATGATGAACGCGAACCCGATGAAGCCGAGACTCACCAGAAGGAACATGGACAGGAGGGTTTTGCCGTTCTGGAAGTCCCGGATGTTCTCCCGTAGCAGCATGGCCGAGAGCATAAGGAAGAAAATGGGCCAGGACTGAAACAGAATGGTGGCTATGGTGATGTCAATGTATTGAAGGGCCCAGGCAAACAGACCGTATTCGCAGTTCCCGAGAATGGCCAGCAGAATACGCCAGTCTATGAAGTCGCCGGGAATCTTCCAGTTGACCAGGGGTATCCGAAGCTCGTCGACGCGAATGCGGAGGTTGATAATCGGGAAATGCCAGTCGACAGCCTTAGTATCCGAGGTGGAGAGATAGTACTTGAACCTTCCCCAGTTGTACCTGTTGAACCACAGGGGCACATAGAAGACCGCCAGGATAGCTATACATCCGACCGCCACGCCCAGACGCCAACTGGCCACAAAGAAAAACGGCAGCTTCTCGCCGCCAATGAACTCGATTACTGCAGGAATCAGGGCGTAGGAAACTACCGCTATCAGGATGTAGCCCAAGGCTATGCGGTTGTTGGTGGTTCGGCCGGCTGCCTCTGAGGGGGTTGTCAGATCCGCAGACAATACACTCAACCTCCTGTGGCAGGGTTCCCAATCAGGTGGTCCGGTAAATCAGGCGCCCCTAGATTGAGGCTTGCACATCGATCCCCAATCTTCGGTCAGACGGAATGGAACAAAACCTCTTAGCTCTGGTTGGATGACAGCCGGGAAAGCCGGGTCTCATAACGTCATCCGGAGGCCCTCACGTAGGGACGTAACATTTTGTAACATTGTGTAACTGAGCCGATAATTTTGGTCCTTGATTGAGACAGGGAAAACGGGCTGTTCAGGGCTTCCTCATAGGGGCGTAACATTTTGTAACATTGTGTAACACTTCGAAACTAAGCCGATAATTTTGGTCCGTGATTGAGACAGGGCAATCGGGCTGTTCAAGGCTTCTTTCATCAGAACAATTGTACGCTATACGAAGCCTGGGGGCAAGGGAGATAATTCAGCAGGGGATCGTTTCGGGTCGGACGGTGAGGTGAGGAATGAGGCAGGAACTGGATTCCTGCGGGCGCTGCAATGACGGCCTGGATGGCGAAAAGCCACCTGAATTGGAACGCAATCAACCTCCTGCCGGATTGCAGTTCAGTTCAACAGGTCTATCTCAGGCTCCAAGACATTTGGGCAAAAGCCCGTTTGCTCTTCGTCCCCATAATGCCAACGGAGCGCAGACCATCCCCCAACAGGATGGGGGACGCCTCCGCTCCGTTCCCAGTCGCTGTGATTCCAGT
Organism: Dehalococcoidia bacterium; assembly: GCA_963667415.1. Classification (GTDB taxonomy): domain Bacteria; phylum Chloroflexota; class Dehalococcoidia; order Lucifugimonadales; family UBA3495; genus VXOI01. Next base: position 4,470,437 of record OY763410.1, read on the forward strand.
GGGCCGTGATTCTAGTGGTGGGCCAAGCCCACGGCGTGGTAGAGGGCGTGCTTCAGCTCGACGGCGGCCATGTTGCGGCGGTAGTCGGCCGAGGCAAAGACGTCGCTCAGCAGGTCGCTGCCCAGGTCTCCGGCTACCAGCGCAGTCGCCTCTGCGATGGAGTCCAGGGTAAGCTCACTGCCGGCCAGTGCGGCCTCAACGGCCGGCGAACGGGTCGGCTTGGGGGTCAGACCACCGACGGCCACCCTGGCGGAGGTACAACGCGGTGCGTGGCCGTGGCCGTGGTCATGTCCATGGTCGTGACCGTGATCATGCCCGTGGCCGTGTGCGTCGCCTTCAAGCGTTACCACGGCGGCCGCGCCCACCACGGCGAAGGACGTGGCAGGGTGTGCCATCTTGGCGTATTCGGCGACCTGGTTCGCGGTCAGCGCGGGAACGCTGACCCCGGTAAGCACCTCGTCGGCTCCAACTGCGGTCTCGAAGGGGCCGAGGAAGAAGTCGTCGGCCGCAACCGTGCGTGAACCGGACGGCCCCTGCAGGTTGAAGCTGGCGCCCAGCGCCGTCAGTACGGTGGGCAGGTCGGAAGCCGGGTCGGCGTGGGATACGTTGCCGCCGATGGTGCCACGGTTGCGCACGGCGGGATCGCCGACGCCAGCGGCCGCCTCGGCCAGTATGCCGCAGTTGGCCTGGACGTCGGCGGAGGTGGCAATCTCGTGGTGGGTGGTCAGAGCGCCAATGCTGACCGCGCCGTTACTGACGCTGATTCCCCGCAGCCCGGCGATGCCGCCGATGTCGACCACGCGGGAAGGCCGGGCCAGCCGCAGCTTCATCAGCGGGATGAGGCTGTGGCCGCCGGCGATGATCTTGGCTTCCGAGTCTCCCTGCAGGATCTGGATGGCCTCGGCCACCGACCCTGCCTTGCTGTATTCAAATTGAGCAGGATACATCGCTCAACTCCTGGGGCATTTCGCCCTCTGGAAATTCACCTGGTCGGTTAGGCCCTGGCATCCTGGATCGCCTGCCAGACCCTCTCGGGGGTCAACGGCATCTCCAGCCGGGTTATGCCCAGCGGCCGGAGCGCGTCGATCACAGCGTTGTAGATGGTTACCGTTGACGCGATGGTGCCGGTCTCGCCTATACCCTTCACACCCAGCGGGTTGTGGGGCGAGGGGGTTTCAGACGACAGCGTCTCGATATCGGGCACCATGTGGGCCTTGGGCAGGGCGTAGTCCTGCATCGATCCGGTGAGCAGCTGCCCACTGTCGTCGTAGACCGCGCCTTCCCACAGCGCCTGCCCAGCTCCCTGCACAACTCCGCCGTGAACCTGACCCTCAACGATCATCGGGTTGATCTGCGGGCCACAGTCGTCAACAGCCACGTAGCGGCGCAACTCGATATGGCCGTTATCGAGGTCCACGTCCACAACCGCCACGTGCGCCCCGAAGGGGTAGACGAAGTTGGGCGGATCGTAGAAGGCTGACGCCTCAAGGCCGGGCTCCATGCCTTCCGGCATATTCCAGGCCACGTTGGCCATGAGCGCGATTTCCTGGATGGACTTGCTCTGGTCGGGTGCGCCACGGACGAAGAACTGCCCGTCGGCGTACTCGATGTCGGCCTCGGCTGCTTCCAGCAGGTGGGCAGCGAGGGCTCGTGCCTTGTCCTTGATCTTGTTGAGCCCCAGCATCAGGGCGCCCGCCCCGACAGCCGTGGTGCGGCTGCCGTAGGTGCCCCAGCCCATGGGCGTGTTGTCGGTGTCGCCGTGGACTATCTCTACGTCGTCAACGGGGACCCCGAGGGTGTCGGAAACGACCTGGGCGAAGGTGGTCTCCTCGCCCTGCCCGTGGGGGGACACGCCGACGTAGGCGTTGACCTTGCCCGACGGGTGGAAGCGCACGACTGCGCTCTCCCACAGGCCGCCACCGAAGCCAACGGCACCCGCCACCTGGGACGGGCCGAGGCCGCAGATCTCGCAGTATGTGGAGACTCCGATACCGGTGTAGTGCCCATGCTCGCGGGAGTGGGCCTGCTCCTCGCGGAGGTTGGCGTAGCCCACGTGGTCGAGGACCATGTCGAGCGCGGCCTCGTAGTCGCCACTGTCGTAGGTGAGGCCAGCACAGACATCGTGGCCGTTGTCGAACTTGGGGATCAGGTTGATCCGCCGCACCTCCGCCGGGTCCTTGCCGACCTCGGCGGCCACCAGGTCCATCATGCGCTCCAGCAGGAACGTTGCCTCGGGGCGTCCCGCGCCACGGTAGGCGTCGACTGGCGTGGTGTTGGTGAACACGCCGTAGATGTCGGCTCGGGTAGCTTCCAGGGCGTACGGGCCGCTGTACATGAGCCCGTGCAGGATGGTGGGCACGCCGGGGGCAGCGGTGGACAGGTATGCGCCCATGCCGGCGTGGACCACGGAGCGGACTCCGATGATCTTGCCGTCACTGTTGGCCGCCATCTCCACCTGCTCCACATGGTCGCGGCCGTGGATGGTGGCCAGGAAATTCTCGGAGCGTGTTTCCGTCCACTTAACCGGGCGGTTGAGCCGCATGGCGCAGAAGGCGGCGATCATCTCGTCGGCATAGACCGGGATCTTGCTGCCGAACCCGCCGCCAACCTCGGTGGCGATGACCCGTATCTTGTGTTCGGGCACGCCGGTGATCAGAGAACCGAGGAACCGGGCGATGTGGGGGTTCTGGCTCGTGCTCCAGAGGGTCAACTCGCCCATGGAGCCCAGCCAACTGGCAACTGCCGAACGCGGTTCCATGGCGTTGGGCACGAGTCTCTGCTGGATGATGGTGTCGCTGACGACGACGTCAGCATCGGCAAACGCCGCGTCGGGGTCGCCGCCCACGGCCACCCAGTGGAAGGCCTGGTTGTTGGGGGCGTCTTCGTGCAACTGGGGCGCGCCTGCCTCCATTGCCGCCACCGGGCTCACCACGGCGGGCAGGGGCTCGTAGCTGACGTTGATCAGTTCCAGAGCGTCCTCGGCCTGGTAACGGGTGTCAGCCACCACCACGGCTACAGCATCGCCCTGGTAGCGGACAACGTCTTTGGCGATGGCCGGGTGAGCCACAGGTTTAACATCGGAATCAGGGGGAATCCAGGCGCAGGGGATCGGGGCCAGCGCGCCTTCGGTGTCGGAGCCGGTGTAGACCGCTATGACACCCGAAGCGGAAGCCGCCGCGGAGGTGTCGATGCCGGTGATGCGGGCGTGGGCGTGGGGACTGCGCAGGATGGCGGCGTGCACCATGCCCGGCAGGGTAACGTCGTCGGTGTAGGTGGCCCCGCCGGTGATGAGGCGCGGATCCTCACGGCGGCGAATGCCGGAACCAAATATTCTGGTCGTCATCGCCTAGCCTCCTTTGGCCTCGGCAGCCGCCAGCACCGCCTGGACGATGTTGTGATAGCCGGTGCAACGGCAGATGTTCCCTTCCAGCCCGTCCCTGACTTCCTGCGAAGTAGGGTTGGGGTTGCGTTCCAGCAACTCCACCGCAGTCATGATCATGCCGGCGGTGCAGTAGCCACACTGCAGACCGTGCTTGTTCCAGAAGGCCTCCTGGACGGCATGCAGTTCACCGTCGGCGGCCAATCCTTCAATGGTGGTGATATCGGCACCGTCGGCCTGGACCGCCAGGGTGGTGCAGGTCTTGACGGTGGAGCCGTTCATGCGAACGACACAGGAGCCGCACTGACTGGTGTCGCATCCGATCTTTGTTCCGGTCAGCCCCAGGTTTTCCCGCAGGAAATGCACAAGAAGCAGGCGCGGCTCAACGTCTGCCTCCCGGGACTGCCCGTTGACAGTCATATTTATATTCAATGCAGCACCCCTCCGAAGTAAGTTCGGCGGCCTGAGCCGAATTGTCCGCAGTATAATGTTGGCCCTATACCCCGTCAACGCGAACTGCCTTGCGCGTGGGGCGCGATAGACCCTATGATTTGCGAACCATAAAGCTCGACCGATACTTCTTTGGGCATCTCCGAGAAGTGGTACCACAATTCTCCTGGAGGAACCCCGAATGTTCCCGAAATCGGTTTTCCCGGACACTGCCGAAATCAACTCGCAGGGGCACCTAACCATCGGCGGGTGCAGCGCCCTGGACCTGGCTGAAGAGTACGGCACTCCAGTGTACGTGCTGGACGAAGCGACTATTCGCGCCAAGTGCCGAGCCTTCGTCAACGAATTCAGGCAGCGTGCTCCCGGCGCGAAAGTCGCCTACGCCTGCAAGGCCTACATCAATCCGGCCCTGGCCCGCGTTCTGAACGAAGAGGGCCTGGGCTTCGATGTGGTGTCCGGCGGCGAACTGGCCACCATAGCCAACGCCGGGGGCCCGCTGGATGATGTGTACTTCCACGGCAACAACAAAACGCCGCAGGAGCTGGAGGAGGCACTGCAGCAGTCCATCGGCTGGGTGGTGGTGGACAGCTTCCACGAGCTGGAGCTGCTGGACCACCTGGCAGGGGAGGCTGGAAAGACGCAGGACATACTGCTGCGGGTGTCGCCGGGCATCGACCCGCACACCCACGTCTACACCACTACGGGAATATTGGACTCGAAGTTCGGATTCTCCATACAGACGGGCCACGCGGCCATCGCGGTGCGGCAGGCACTGGCAGCGAAGAACCTGAACCTGCGCGGCCTGCACTTCCACCTCGGTTCGCCGGTGTTCGAGCTGGAGCCGTATCGGGTTGCAACCGAGCTGGTGCTGAGATTTGCAGCGGAGTTCCGCGAAGAGGGCCTGCAGATGCAACACTTCAGCCCGGGCGGCGGGTTTGCCGTGGCGTATACCCGCGACCAGCAGCCGCCGTCTGTGGCCGACTACGCCGAGACTATCTGCACCGCAATGACCGCGACCTGCGAGGACCTGGGCATGGAAGTGCCGACGCTGGTGGTGGAACCGGGACGGTCCATTATCGGGCCTGCGGGAGTGGCTTTATACCGGGTTGGGGCAATCAAAGACGTGCCCGGTGTTCGCAAGTTCGTGAGTGTGGATGGCGGCATGGGCGACAACATACGCCCGGCCCTCTATGAAGCGGAGTACGAGGTGGTGGTGGCCAACAAGGCCAACGCCGACGCTTCGGAGACGGTTACAATCGCGGGAAAATACTGCGAGTCGGGCGACTTGCTGGCCCAGGGCGTGTCGCTGCCTGAGATTGAGTCGGGCGACCTGCTGGCCATCCCGGTGTCCGGGGCCTACTGCCCGTCCATGGCCAGCAACTACAACCTGAACCCTCGTCCGCCAATGGTCCTGGCTGCGGACGGAAAGAGTCGCCTGATTCGGCGTCGTGAGAGCTACCAGGACCTGATGTATTGCGACGTGGTCTAACCGCAGGGAACGGGGAGTATTTGCAGGAAGATGACTCCAGCATCGCCGAAGTCCCTGCGGCAAGAATAAACGCGTGACGTGGCGGACGCTGGGACAGGACCATCTGCTGGCGCGTCTTCAGCCTGCGCTGGAGCAGGGACGCGCGGCTCACGCTTACCTCTTGACCGGCCCGCCCCACGTGGGCAAGCTGACGCTGGCGCGGGAAGTGGCGCAGGCCGTCAACTGCCTCCGAGGACCCGGTCCGCCCTGCGGTAGCTGCGTGCAGTGCCAGCGTATCGCGGACGGGCTGCACGCGGACGTGCGGGTGGTGGACTTCGAGTTCACCCGTAAGGTGGAAGGGCGGGAGAACGTCACCGCCATCACCATCAACGCAATCCGCGAGTTGGAGCGGACGGTCAACCTCAATCCATTCGAAGGTTCCCGCACGGTTATCATCATCGACGGCGCGAACACGATGACCGTCGACGCCGCCAACGCCCTGCTAAAGACGCTGGAAGAGCCGCCGCCGGGGGTGCTGTTCCTGCTGCTGTCCGACGACGAAGACGCATTGCTCTCCACGATCCGGTCCCGTTGCCAAACCATGCCTCTGTTGCCCATGTCGCGGCGGGATATGCTGGACTACCTGGCACAGCAGCGTGGCGTGCCGGAATCGGAAGCCGACATGCTCTACCGGCTCTCCCGCGGATGCCTTGGCTGGGCTCTGACAGCGCTGGAAGACCCGCCAATGCTGGAGCAGCGAACAGCCGACCTGGAGCGGATGCAGGAAACCGTGAACGCCGGGCTGGATGCTCGATTCGGGTACGCCAACGAAGTCGCTTCACTGTTCGGGTCAAATCGACCCGCGGCCCGTGAGCTGCTGGCCCTGTGGCTGCGCTGGTATCGCGACCTGCTGCTGATCAAGGAGGGTGCTGAGGCATATCTGCACAACGCCGACCAAGCGGATAGTCTCCGGGCCCAAGCCACATCGTTGACCACGGCGCAGATTGCAGATTTCATCCGCCGCCTGCTCAACACCATGGCCGCTCTCGATGCCAACGTCAGCCCTCGCCTCGCGCTGGAGACGCTGATGCTGAACGTGGAGTAAACCCACTGCAAGGCACCGCCGCGGACTGCGGGACAGTGCTTTGGCGTCAAAAACCCGTCTTTCCCAATAACTGAACTTCCACGCTGAAATCTCCTCACCCGGCTGGTAACATACCGGCGTAATGCTTGCCAGCTTCTTTTCATCAATTCACCTGGGTCCTCGGCTGGCTACCCGGACGCCGTTCTTCTACGGCTGGGTGATTCTGGCGACGGCGGCAAGCACACAGGTGGTGCGCAACGCCGCGGCAAGCCTGACCATCGCCGTCTTCATCTTCCCTCTCTCGGAGGAGTTTGGCTGGAGTAGGGCGCTGATTGCCGGGGCGGCCAGCCTGGGGGGCCTCGCCGCCTCGTTCGCTTCGCCAATGGTGGGCTGGCTGGTCGACAGATACGGCGCACGGCTGGTGCTGTTCTCCAGTGTTCTAATCCTTGGGATTTCGACCGTGTCGCTGGCGTGGGCGACGGTACCAGTCGCCTTCTACCTGGCTTACGGCGTTGGGCGGGTCATCTTCTCGAGTCCAGTGCAGATTGGCTCGTCGGTGGTGGTGTCGCGGTGGTTCATCAGGATGCGTGGGCGCACGAGCGGGATACTGTTCGGTTCACATTCCATCGGGCTGGTGGCCTTTCCGCTCATTGCGTCAATCATCATTGGCACCACGGGATGGCGCGAGGCATGGATAACGCTGGGCATCCTGGTGTGGGCGATCGCCCTGCTGCCAACGGGGTTGCTGCTGGTGCAACAACCGGAAGACGTGGGGCTTGCTCCGGACGGCGACGCTCCGATTCCAGCCAGCGAGATTGCCGAGGCATCTTCCAGCGTTTCCCAGGCAGCGGTGTCCGAAGAACCCGTGTGGACGCTCAAGGAGGCGATGCGAACACCGGCGCTCTGGATGTTCGCCACGGCCACGGGGTCGGTGTTCCTGGTGCAGGCGGGCGTGAACACCCACCTTGCCGCGTACCTGCGAGACCAAGGACTCAGCGCCGCCATTGCCGGGTTCGGCATCAGCCTGAACGCGGCGTTCCTCGGACTGGGCAGTCTCTTCTGGGGATGGATAACCGAGCGGATACCGCCCAGGTATGCGATGGCGGTCATAGCAATCATCGTCGCAGGGTCTTCGGCGCTGTTCATTATCGCTGATTCCACTGTGGAGGTGCTGGTGTATTCCACGCTCTTCGGCTTCGGCGTGGGCGGGCTGCTCTCAGTGCCACCGGTGGCCTACGCCGATTACTACGGGCGCCGGTCGCTGGGGGTGATTCGCGGAGTGACGGAGCCTCTCACCAGCTTCGGGCAGGCAATAGGGGCCGTATTGGCGGGGATAGTTTACGACCTGACGGACAGCTACCAGATAGCCTTTGCGACCTTCGCCGTCCTCAGTGGACTGGCGATGCTGCTGGTGCTGTTCGCGCGCCCCCCGAGGCGACCGATGGTGGCAGAAGCGGTGTAGTCGCTTCGCAGAGCCGCTTCTACTCGAGGTTCCAGGGGATGTAGGGTTTCCAGACCTCCAGGATGGTGCGGTTCTGGAGGATGAGGTAGGGGTTGGGGTCGGGGACGCGGGGAACGGTGCGCAGCTTCATGCGGGCCTCGGCGGGGGTGTGACCGGCCTTGCGCAGGTTGCATCGACTGCAGGCGGCGACCACGTTTTCCCAAGTGTGGGCGCCGTTCTGACGGCGAGGAATGACATGGTCGAGGGTCAGGTCCTGGGCCTTCTTGCCGCAGTACTGGCAGGTGAAGCGGTCGCGGAGGAAGACTTCCTTCTTGGAGAGCTTTCGAGGAAGGAAGGGGCGCTTGACGAGGTATACCAAGCGAATGATGGCGGGGGCGTCGATTTCGCCGGAGACGGTGTGCAGACTTCCCTCGTGCTGCTCGAGAAGTTCCGCCTTGCCTTTGTCCACCATCACGATGGCGCGTCGCACTGAGCAGACGTTGACGGGGACATAGTTCAGGTTCAGCACCAACACAGGGGCGCGGATGAGAACGTAGGGGTCGGGACGCTCTCTATCGTCCTCCAAGACGGCGGTCACACCGTTCGCCGAGGCATTTCTGGTTTTCTCAACCACTCTGGCCAATAGTCGCGCCTCCCGGTCTCACTGATGTCTATGTTGCAGCTCGAAAGCGCCGGGTTCTACGCCTGTACTTCACCAGTCCATTGTTTGTGATTCGTCAGTCACGAAACATTATAGCCTATACGACCAAAAGGGCTACAGAGCACCATAATTCCGTCAGTTTCAGTCGTCCTGCGCAGGTGTGAAATCCATTGCTGTAGTGAACCGGTCGACAAAGGCAAAGACCTTTCCGGCGAAGGAGGAATCGTCGATCGCCTTGGCGACCGGAGAATATGAGTACAACTGCAGACTCAACATAATGACGGAAAGGAATATGAGGGAGGAGACAGCGCTCAACAAGATACCGCCCGCGCGATTGATGAGGATTCCCATGGGGAAGACGTCCAACAGCGTGGACACAATCGACAGGGGCTGCCAGGTTATCCTGACGATAAGGGCGCCCAAGGCAAGAAATGCTATAAAAACCAGGCCAAAAGCGGCCAATTCTCTCCTTACCTCGTTTTCGACTGAACCAAAAACTTCGGGCCCGATGACATAGACGAGGCCGCCGGCAAATCCCATACCGGCCATCAGGAAGGCAAAGGGCACCCATACCCTCATTAGCCCGGCTAACATCCCATTCAGGGCACCCACGCCCAAAGCCAGTATTGATATTGTGTCAACCCAGTTCACGATTTCAGTCCATCTCCCAACCAGATGGTACTGAAGGTACCAAATGGCCGGAAGCCAACCCGGTGGGAGACAATGTCCCTCCCCCGAAATGGGTCATATTTCGTAACACTGTGCAAGATTTCGGTCCTGAGCATCCCGGCCGTGGGCGGTACTTGAGCCCCCAATTGAATACACAACTATCGTAGTAAGGCACTTCGATGGAACGCAAGCGAATATCGTCACTTTCCCGTGGGCGGATGAGGTGGGTGCGCGGGTACAGCCAACATTCGACTCCACATCAGAAGAAGTTCTTGGCACGAGAGGAGACAGGCTTGTCGTAGAGGGAAGGCGGAACAAGGAGCGGTCGCTTATCAGCCCGTGCCAACTTGATAGAAGGCGGTCACCGCGGCACCCACATCGACCGGTGCAGACTGGCCAGAACAGCGAGGCACGCGCCCCCGAAGAGGAAGCCGACGATGACGTCGCTGGGCCAGTGGGCCCCTAGGTAGACGCGGGAGAAGCCGATGAGGAGTACGAGGACGGCCAGTAGCGCCTGGGCCATCAACCGCTGCGCTGGACGGGCGGTCAGACGGTCGCAGCTTCCCAAGAGGTAGATGAGGGCTCCAAGGAAGGCGGCGGCAAAGACGGAATGGCCGCTGGGGAAGGAATAGCCGCCGGAATCCACGAGGGCCAAGGCGGCGTCGGGGCGGGGTCTCGCCGCCAGTTCCTTGAGAGCCAGATTGAGTAAGGAAGGGAGAGACGCGGCTCCGACAAGGAACGCGACATCGACCCAGCGGCGGGAGAGGGCAACCGTAGCCATGGCGGCCAGGGGAAACCAGGGGAAGAAGATTCCCTTCCAGCCTGTTTCGTTGAAGGCGCGGGCCACGGCGGAGAGCTCGTCAGTCCGCCAGTGGGCCAGCCGGAGCGATGCCCACTCATCGCCGGGGAAGGCATCGAAGAACCGGGCCAGCGCAGTCAAGATCAGGACTGCGACCAGTCCTCCCAGTAGCAGCGCAGGCTTGTCCAGAATGGCCGATGTTATAATCCGGGTATGATTCACGACATTGCAATCGACGGCCCGGCTGCCTCGGGAAAGACGGTTGTCGGACGCAAGCTGGCGCAGCGCCTGGGTTGGCGATTTCTGGACACAGGGGTCATGTACCGGGCGATAACGTGGCTGGCGCTGGAACGGGGCGTGTCGCCGGAGGACGCCATTGAGCTGGGCCTGCTGGCAACGTCCAACCCCATCAGACTGGCCGACGGAGTATCCTCGGACGACGTCACGAGACCAGTGGAAGCGGCGGGGAGCCTGCTGGGTCCGGAACTGTATGAATCTCGCGTAGACAACAACGTGTCCAATGTATCAAAGCACACGACAGTTCGCCTGGCCCTGGTGAACCAGCAGCGGGAGATTGCCGCGCTGGCAGGCACGGTCAGCGGCATAGTGATGATCGGGCGAGACATCGGCACCGTAGTTCTACCCGAAGCCGGGCTGAAGGTATTCCTGACCGCGTCGGCGGAGCAAAGGGCGTACCGCCGGTGGAGAGAGATGGAGCAACGGGGTCTGGACATATCGGTGGAAACCGTGCGCAGTGAAATCGAGTCGCGGGACGTTATCGATTCCTCCCGCGAAGACTCGCCACTACGCCCCGCGGACGACGCCTGGCTGCTTGACGGCAGCGACCTGACCGTGGAACAAGCGGTGGACGCCATATACCAAAAGGCCAGGCAAAGCTGATGGCTCGAGGCGACCCCACCTTGATCTATAACCTGGGAAGGCAACTGGGGCGTTTCTGCTTCGGCACCTTCGGCCGCTTCAGAGTGACCGGCCTGGAGAACGTGCCTCCGCATGGGCCTATAATTATCGCCTGCAACCACCTGTCGTTCACCGACCCACCGGTGCTGGTATCCGCGTTTCCGCGTCCGCTGTACTTTCTCGGCAAGAGGGAACTCTTCGCGAACCCGGTGGGAAGGTTTCTGATGCGGAGTTTCCACGTCTTCCCCTACGACCGCACAACCGCGAGCACCGATACGATGCGCACGATGCTGGGCTTGCTTGACAGCGACCGGGCAGTGGTGATTTTTCCGGAGGGGACACGCAGTGCAACCCATTCGCTGCAGGAAGCGCAACTCGGCGTGGTTTACCTTGCCATGAAGTCGCAGGCCCCCATCCTTCCGGTGGGAGTTACCGGAACCCAGAATTTCAGGGCCTGGAGGATGCCTTTCCCGATGTGCAGGCTGAATGCCAATATCGGTGCGCCGTTCACGCTGCCGGTGCTGGAGGGCCGCACACCACGGCCGGTCATGCAGGGGATGGCTCGGATGATAATGGAGCGGGTGGCCCAACAGTTGCCACCGGAGTTTCGGGGCATATACGCCTCACCTGTCAAAACGAAAGAGGAGTAAACAATGCAGGACGCTTCCAGATTCGGCATCTACCTCAACAACGAAGAAAAGAAGGTGGTCCGGATCAACTCGCCTTACTGGTTTCCTGAAGAACCCGACTGGGTGCTCGTGACTCCGGAGGTTAACGCCACGCTGCTCAGCATCCGCGAGTTGGCGCGGGAACAGGGACTGAGCACGGACGCGGACTCGCTGACGTGGGGCACCATCCCGATGCGGGAGGAATAGCAAAGGCGCCCCCGGAAGGGACCGGAGGCGCCGATTCATGCAGTCCGGTTCAGCGGAATTCAGGCCAGTCGCGCGGCATCCTCAATGTAGACGGAAGTTTCCCGGATTCGACGCTCAGTTTGGTCGTTGCAGTGGCCGACATAAAAGCAGGCGTCGTGCAGTTGTCCAATCCTGCTGTAATATCGGCCAACCAGCGGCTTGAGGCTACTTTCCCGATCAGCGAGGTTATCAAGCTGGTTAGTAGTTCGTGCCGTAGTGCGTGGCTCCTCGCCGGTGCGGGCAAGAATCAAGGCGTCGGTAGCCCGCTTGGTAGCACGCCAAGCCTTTTCGGCAGCGTCGCGAATGTCGCCGGCTTCCAGCCGTTCAATAGCAGACCGGTGCATGGCCCTGGCGTCGTCAAAGAATTCCTGAACCCTGCTTGTTGCGACCATGAGACTCGTTCCTGAGCAGAAAACCCGCTGACGACATTATACCGCAGGAGAATTCCTAGCCCCGGAAGGCGGGCATCACCTCTTCGGCGAAGATGCTGAGCTGGTCTTTGAAGACCTCAAGCGGCATGCCCATGACGGAGCCGATGTTGACTCGCTCCACTCCAGGATAGCTCTCTTCGGCCTTCTTCAGAGCCTCTAGCGCAACCTCGGGAGTGCCGCAAATCCATCCGCCACCTTCGACGGCCTCTTCCAGCGTGGGCAGCTTGACGCCACCACGTCCGCCGGCGGCAACGGCGTCGATCTGCTCCTGACTGAGGGCCATCAGGCCGAGGGGAGCGGCGAACTTCATGGCTTCTTCGTAGTAGGGCCTGGCCTTTTCGATGGCCTTTTCCTTCGACTCGGCGAGGAACATGCGGAATCCGAGGGCCGCGTTTTCCCCGAGCTGGGTTTCCGTACCCTGGTCCAACTGGGCCTGCTGGAACATTCGCATCCGTTCGCCGAGGGTTGGCTCGGGGGTATTGGCCAGCAGCGGCTTGATGCCCGTCCTGGCCATGAACTCGACGCCCCGGGGGTTGCCGCTGACCAGTGGCTGCCAGATCTCGACGGGCCGGTTCAGGGGTCGCGGCACGAGGGTCAGCTTCTCCAGCTCGTAACCGCGGTACGGGACGCGGGCAGGGATCTGGAAGTTCTTGCCCTGGTGGGAGAAGGAATCTTCGTTGAATGCCTTGATCATCACCTCGACCTGCTCTTCGAACAGCTCGCGGTTGGCGTCGGAGTCCCGCATGGGCGCGCCGAAGGTCTCGACCTCGCGGGTGTGGTAGCCGCGGCCCACGCCGAATATGATGCGGCCCTTGGTCAAAATGTCGGCCATCGCGAAGTCTTCGGCCAAGCGCAGGGGGTGCCACATGGGGGTGATGTTGAAGCCGCAGCCATACTTGAGGGTCTTGGTCTGGGTAGCGAGGTACAGGCCCAGCATCAGCAGGTTGGGGATGCCTTCGTAGCCTTCCGGCTGGAAGTGATGCTCGGCCATCCAGAATTCCTGGTAGCCGTTGGCTTCGAGGTGCTGGGCGATGTTCAATGCCCAGTCATAGGTTTCGGCCAGTTTCTCGTTGGAGTACCAGCGATCGTTGGCGGGGGTTCCGTTGAAGCCCAGGTTGTCGTCAACCACGTGTCCGGCATAGGAAGCGGAGAAATTCTTGAACATAGCTACTCTCTACTCTGAATTCTGCGGGATCACAAAACGGTTATCGCATAGTCGAGGGACTATGCGGCTCTGGTTCTTCTAGTCCCGGACCTGGCTGGGGGCAGGGTTGTACAACTCGAGACCAATGGTGGCGGGGAACACGCGGGCGATTTCCTCCACCGTCCACTTGCCGTCTTTCTGGATGGTCTTCACCGGCTCCGGCTGATTGAGAAGGTTTATCAGGCCTTCGGTCACATGGAAGACCTGTCCATTGACGTGCTGGGCCTCGTCGGAAGCGAGCCAGGTGACCATGGGGGCGATGTCGTCGGCCTCTCCGCGCAGAGTGACGCTTGCACCAGTGCCGATGCCGCGGGCAGCGCGCAACTCACGGGCCTCGTCGGGGATGCTGGTGGTCATGCGGGTGGCGGCGCTGGGAGAGATGGAGTTGGCGGTTACGCCGTAGCGGCCCATGTCGCGGGCCACGACGCGGGTGAAACCGGCGATGCCATCCTTGGCCGCGCCGTAGTTGGCCTGACCGGAGTTGCCGTACAGGCCGGAAGTCGAGCTGAAGGTGATGATGCGACCGGACCGCTGCTGCCTGAAGAGGACGGAGGCGTTCTTGACAACTGAGAAGGTGCCTTTCAGATGGACAGCGATGACGTCGTCCCATTCCTGCTCGGACATGTTGAAGACCATGCGGTCGCGCAGGATGCCGGCCACGGTGACCACGACGTCCAGTTTTCCGAAGCTGTCGAGGGCGGTCTGCACGATTTTCTCGCCGCCAGCCATGGACGCAACGTTCTCGGTGCAGGCGACGGCCTCGCCACCGCCCTCGCGGATTTCTGCCACGACCGTGTCGGCCACCGACATATCGGTACCGGAGCCGTCAACATTCACGCCGAGGTCGCAGACCACGACCTTGGCGCCCTCTTCGGCCATAAGGCGCGCCACGCCGCGCCCGATGCCACGGCCAGCCCCGGTTACAATCGCCACCTTGTCTGTCAGAAGGTTTGCCATTCGTAAATTCCTTTGTCCGTATAGTTCTGGAGCGCTACCAGGAGGCCCTTTCCCAGAGTAGAACGACAGTCAGGTCGGCACGGGCGCCCTGGATGGGCAGGGTGCTCAGTTGAAGCCTGCCATCGCCGGTGAACTGGTATTTTCGCACCTGCCGGTCGCCGATCCAGTTGGGGAAGAAACTGCCTTCCACCTGGTGAATCATCAGCCCTTCAGCTTCGTCCACTGAGTAGCTGCCGTAGTAGGCCACGTACCCCTCGAAGGCTGCCCTCACCTCTGAGTCGCTGCCCTTCAGCAGGTTTCCAGTTGCAAACGAGGGGCGTTCTCGAGCCATAATCTGTCCGGAGAAGCCGCCTTCTCCGTCGTACATCAGCATTCCACCGGGTTTTTCGCCATACGGTCGCGTGATGCGACCGTCGGACCACTGACCTTCACAGGCCAGAAGACGCCACGAACCAGTGAAACGGTCTACTTCGCTTGCCATTCGTTTGAGTTCGATTTTCCTAGCTACGTTCCGGACCCACTATCTCGGTGGAGTGGGTGGCGCAGGGTTTTCGACTCCCTCGGTGAGCACAGTGCGGGCGAGAGGAGCCAGAGTCTCCATGTCCCAGTGGCCCGATGGCTCGTATATCGACCGCTCCGGCCGCGGCTGAGACACCAAAGAGATGGTGTCGCCGTATACCAGGAAAGTCTGCCCATTGACGTTTTCTGCGTAGTCGCTGGCCAAGTAGCAGATGAAAGGAGCAATGTGGGTGGGGTCCATCTCGGTGAGGGTATCCTCGCCTGCGATGGGCGTGACACCGCTGCGCGCCCGGATTTCCGACGCACCGGCGGGTATGTCGCCGATCATACGGGTGTTGGCGCGGGGTGCGATGGCGTTGGCGGTTACGCCATAGCGGCCCATGTCCTTGGCCACGACCTTGGTGAACCCGGCGATGCCGGACTTGGCTGCGCCGTAGTTGGCCTGACCGGAGTTGCCGACAAGGCCCGACTCGGACGAGAAGGTAATGATGCGACCGGAGCGCTGCTGTCGGAACAAGATGCAAGCGTGTTTGACCACAGTGAATGTGCCCTTCAGGTGAACGGCGATCACGTCGTCCCATTCCTGCTCGGTCATGTTGAAGATCATGCGGTCGCGAAGGATTCCGGCGCAGGTGACGACGATATCCAGTCTGCCGAAGTTGTCAACGGCGGTCTGAATGATCTTTTCGCCTCCCTCCATGGTGGTGACCGACTCCATGCAAGGCACGGCTTCACCGCCGGCGGCACGGATTTCCTCGCACACCTGCCCTGCGACTGAGTGGTCCTGCCCGGTGCCGTCAACATTGACGCCCGGGTCGACGACCACGACCTTGGCGCCCTCGGCGGCCATTTCCATTGCTATGCCACGACCGATACCGCGACCGGATCCCGTGATGATCGCCACCTTGTCCACTAATGAATCAACCAACTGTAATACCCCTAGGGAATGTAGATTTGCTGCGGGGACCTTTACCCGCCCTAGCTTTTCGGAAGAGTGATAGTTGCCCGGCCGGGTGTGGTCCGCTGTCCTGCTTCGTTCTCGAGCCAGATTTCGCAGTCCACTAAATACTGGCCGCCGTCCTCGTATTTGCTGGTGACCACGCCGCGTGCCGTGATGGGATGGCCGGGTATGTCCATGCCGCGGTACTGGCAGGACAGGCGGCGCAGGTTGCCGCGGGGACCCATCCAATCGGTTACCAGGGTGCCGAGGAAGGCATTCTTCAGAGCACCATGGAGGATGATGTCTTCCAACCCCGTGGACTGGGCGAAGTCCTTGTCGTAGTGAATCTGGTAGTAGTCGCCGGAAGCTCCGGCGTATTGCACCAACTGCTGTGAGGAAGGAAGACGAACTACGGGAGGGATCTCCGTGCCTTCATCAACATCGTCCCAAACTAACTGCGCAGCCATTTCGGACCTCCGAGTCAATCTACGGGCGCACTTATGGGGACGCCCTTCCCGTGAACCCCCGCGGGGGAGAGGTAGTGATGTTCAGTAGCGAATGGAGGTGTTGGTCTGAGTGGCCACCACCTGGTCGAACTGGTTGGTGTAGGTGATGACGATTGTCTGAATGAGCATCAGCCCGATGCTTCCATTGCGTTCGGTGATATCGTCGATGCGGGAGACGGCAGTAATGCGATCCCCGGGCCGGACCGGCTCGAGATATTCCCAGTCGCTGCCTCCGTCGAGGACCCGCTCGAAAGGGACGTCGAAGGGCAGGTCGGGACGAGCAGCAACGGCCGAGCGCAGGAAGGTCGGCGGCGCAATCAGGCCGCCATACTGCGAGGCGCGAGCCGCAGCCTCGTCGTTGTAAACGGGATTGTCGTCTCCGATGGCCTCGGCGAACTTGATGATTGCGCCTTTCTCCACCTCGAGGGTCCTAGGCTCGCTCACAGTCCCGATTGCGCGACTGCGCATTTCTTCGGTCAAAAAAGAAGGCGTGGTGGACACGGAAACCCCCTGACGCAATGCTGGTCGCTCGCTTAACGCGGGAACGGTCAAACCTGTTGACAACCTGCGAGTCTACTGACGGCGCGATGGGGTGTCAAGAAGAGCACGACCAGACGAAACAGTGGCAATGCTGACGAAATTCAGCATCCACTCGCGGTTCTCATGCTATATTACATCGCTTCATAATACATAAACACTTGACATAGCGGTGCGAGCGACGAATCCAGTTAGATACAATCGCCACCATTTTGGAGCCGAGCGGCGCTCGGGGCCGCTTGTTTGCACGTACGCGGTGGAGTGTGCAGTTACCGTGAACGTTGTTACTGCCCCAACCCTCGCTGCAGGCCGCGGATGTATCCCGCCTGGCCGCCATGCTGGTTCACTTCCCAAATCAGCATGCGAAACATCCCCGCGAGAGTGATTTCATCGCCCCTCCGGGTGATCATGGTGGAAGTGGTCAGAGAGGAATCGTCGTGCTCGGAGAGGAAGCCGAGCAGGTTGTCCCTGGCAGCGGTCGCATATTCCACAAGCAGGGCCTTGCCGGGGCAACGCCAGTTGGACAGGTCGTCGGCGGTGTAGCCGAATCCCACATCCATAGCCTCCGGATTGAGCCCCAACCGCGCGGCCCATTCCTGTTCGTATAGCTGAGGCTGCTTGCGGGCAAGGCTCTGCGTCCACATATCCAGTGCCCGCCCGTAGTGCCATAGGATGAAGCCGATGGAGTGGCACTGGTCGCTGGGGCGAAACTCGATTTCCTCCTGCGTCAACCCGTCTATGTACCTTTCCAACCACTCCCAGTTGACTTCAAAGGACTCGCGGATGAATTCCTGCAACGCCATGGGGGCCTCCTCTCAGCGCTATTGACCTTCAGACAGATATTGTTGTCCCAAACCGCGTCTTGAACTCGACGTCCCAAGCCGCTGGGACATTGTATCGCAGTGCATCCCGGAGGGCCGTGATTTGAATCTGCCGTTGCCAGCCTCGGAGAGAACCGTGACGCCAATTACGCCATACAAGGATGTGCTAAAATCTTGCTGAAAATTCCGGTTCCGGAGGAAGGTCTTGGAGTTCGGATTCTATCTGCCCAACAGCGGGGAGGGAGCGCAGCCAGACGCCCTTGCGAGCATTGCGAGACTGGGCGACCGGCTGGGATTCCACTGCATGGTAGCGCCAGACCACATCCTCATGCCCCGCGAGGTCAGCTCGGTCTATCCCTACAGTGTCACCGGAAGCATCCTGGCAGGGGGCAATTCCGGGGCAGGGGAATGGCCGGAGCAGATAACCACCCTGGCATTTTTGGCCGGCGTAACCGAGCGGATCCGGCTGGTGACCAGCGTGATGATCGTGCCGTACCGCAACCCACTGCTGTGTGCAAAGATGCTGTCCACGCTGGACATGCTCTCCAAGGGCCGACTGATCGTCGGTTCCGGAGTCGGGTGGATGGAGGAGGAATTCCAGCTTCTGGACGCGCCGCCCTTCGCTGAGCGTGGAGCGGTAACCGACGAATATCTGCAGGCATTCATTGAGCTCTGGACGTCCGACAGTCCCAGTTTTGACGGCAAACACGTACAGTTTTCGGACATCATCTTCCTGCCCAAGCCGGTGCAGAATCCGCACCCGCCCATCTGGATAGGGGGGCAGAGCAGGGCGGCCCTGCGACGTGCCGCTCGCCTGGGTAACGCCTGGCATCCAGTGGGGGCCATTCCGGCCGCACCGCTGGAACCGGAAGAACTGGCGGAGAACCTCGTATACATGCACCGCCACGCCGAGCGGGCCGGACGCGACCCGGCCGAGATTCAAGTCTCGATGAAGGCGCCGCTATATGACGCCGCGAGCGACACCGGCGGCCCGCGACGACGCTTTTCCGGTTCGTCCGATGCGGTGCTGCAGGACATTCACGCCTATTCCGAAGTGGGTGTCACACACCTGATCTTCGACTTCAGGAGCCCGCACCATAACGAGACAGAGGAACGCATGGCGCGCTTCTCCGAAGAGGTTATGACAGCGGCAGTTTAACCCCGAAGAGATACACCTACTCGATAGAGAGGCCCACTGCCTTCCGGTGCCGGGAGGTTGCAGTCGGGATCCGGGTGAGGAGGAAATTCGCCGCCGGGGCGAAGAGCTCCATCCTCACCGTACCCGGGAGACACGGGAATATGGAGGAGTTACACCTTGGAGACTTTGGAAGACCGCTTTAACCGAGGCCAGGAGATGCGGAGGCGGATGGCGGGGGGCAACCAGAGCCACTACAGCCTGCCAGGCATTGATCAGCTGGCCCCCGACCTCAAGCGCATAGTTGACGAAGCCCTCTGGGGTTCGGTCTGGACGAGGCCGGGCCTGGACACGGAGCACCGTTGCATGTGCACGGTAGCGGCCCTGACGGCTCTTGGGCAGATGCCCCTGCTGCGCCGCAACATTGAACGCAGCCTAAACCTGGGTGTGACGGCGGACCAGATAGTCGAGGTCATCATCCAGATGACGTTCCTGGTAGGGATTCCATCCGTGGAAACCGCCATGAAGCTCACCAAGGATATCCTGGAGGAGCAGGGCATCGAGTACACGCCCACGCGAGACTACAACACCGACAGGACAGTGGAAGAGCTACACCAGAACGGGCTCCGCATCTACGACGAGCAGATGGGAGAGCCACCGCTCTACCCGGTGGACGACCCGAACTCGCTGGAGATGGAGGCACAGAAGTTCATCGAGGAGTACCACTGGGGGGCGATTCACGCCCGGCCGGGACTGCATCCGAAGACCCGCGCGCTGTGCAGCCTCTCAGCGATGACCGTGCAGGGGCAGTACGACCGCCAGATCAGACGCCTCATCGAGGGAGCGCTCTATGTGGGGGCAACCCCCCAGGAAATCATGGAAGTGTTCTTCCAGCTGATTTTCTACGGAAGCTACACCAACTCACGAACGGCGATGCGGGTTGCCCGATCCGTGTTCGTGGAGAAAGGACTCGGATCCGCCGAACGCAACTGAGACCACGACAGCCCATCCCCGATCACCCCGGTCCGGAGGCAGCATGAAAGTTCAACTGAGAGACGGAACGGAACTGTTCTATACGGTGGACGACTTCACCGATCCGTGGGAGGAGCCGGAAACGGTCGTGATGCACCACGGGATGGCGAAGAACCACCGGATGTGGTACGGATGGGTGCCCACAGTGGCCCGTCACTATCGCGTCATACGCTTCGACATGCGTGGAATGGGGCTCTCCGACCTGCCGGCAGCCGGTTATCCATGGACGCTGAACAATTTCACCAACGACCTGGAAGAGTTCGCGGACAAGATGGAACTGGAACGATTCCACCTCATCGGGGAAACGGTCGGCGGTTCGATTTCCATGAACTACTCAACGCGGCACCAGGACCGGCTGCTGTCGCTGACCGTATGCACATCCCCGACCAGCTTCGACTCCCACCACCAGGAGAGCGCCGATCTCATTGCGCGGGAAGGCATCTCGGCGTGGGTGGACGACTCCATCGGGCGGCGTCTGGACCCGGACATCGTGCCCCAAGCCTACATCCGCTGGTACGCGGACCAGATGAAAGCGACGCCCGCTGAAATTGTTCACGGTTTCCAGAGCAACGCCGGAGGAGACCTGGGGCCGCTGCTGAAGGACGTGCAGACGCCGGTGCTGGTGCTGGCCGCCGCCAGCCTGCGCGAGGAAGTGCTGGGAGACTTTCGAGGGGCGGCCGACCTCTTTCCCAACGGCAAACGGGTGGTATTTCCCGGTGTGACCGGCTTCGTGCAGCATATTCTGCCCACTTCCTGCGCCAGAGTCTGGCTGGACTGGGTGCGGACACTGTAGCTGGTGCTCTTCTGGGGCCGTCGCCGGCGACGAATCGGACGACGCCGGATGGCCGCCGTTCTGCTGTCCGGGCGACTGTTGCGTGGGGGGCTTCGGCCACTCGACTACAATCTCATCTTTCTGAGACTGCTGTCGGGAGTTGACCCGGAGACGGGCGAGAAGTGGGTATGGCGAGACCCGGGGTTCGTGAGTTCCCCGCTGCGATTTGTGATACAGGCGGGGATGGCCACCCTGGTGATGCTGGCCATCCTGACCTTTGTGGACTCGCTGTCCACTGCCGCCATCGCCGCTGGACTGGCGTCAAGCGTCGTCGGCGTCTTCATCGCACCTTCGAACCCCGCCGCCCGAATTCGCTCGGTGGTGGGAGGGCATGCAGTCGCGCTGGGGCTTGGGTCGCTGTTCGCAGTCTTATTGTTCCTAGCGCCGGTAGAGACGTTTCTGGGCGAAAAGGAGATTCTGCTGCACCTGTCGCTGGCCATGGCAGTCGGTTTGTCCATGTTGCTGATGGCGATAACCAACACCGAACACCCACCTGCCGCCGGTACGGCGCTCGGCATGGCCAGCAGAGAATTCGACATACTTATCTTCTTCAGCATCATAGGCGCGGTGGCCCTCCTGGCGGTGATGAAGCTGGCCCTGCGTCCGCAGCTGCGAGACCTCACCTGAGATGAACGAACCAACCCGATGCAACCGGTCGCGCACCCGCGACTCGTCGTCAATTAACGGCACTCAGCCGCGAACACCGGGATGCCACGATTTTCGTCGCAGGAGACATCAACATGCCTGAAGCCCTGGCCCGCACCCATGCACGGTTTGTGTCCGGTCTTGAGTACCGGCAACTACCCTCTGCGGCGGTGGACAAGCTGAAGGCGTCGCTCTTGCACGCCACGTTCGTATCGCTGGTCGGGGCGCAGACGGCACACGGGAAGGCAGCCATCGAGCTGGTGAAGGACGAGGAGGCCAACCCCAACGGCGCGACTGTGCTGGCGGACGGGGCGAGGGCCTCACGCGGTGGTGCGGCCTTTGCCAACAGCAAGCTGATGCATGCCACGAACCAGACAGATTCGTACCGGATGCTGATTCACCCGGGCCCCTGCATCATCCCGGCGGCGCTGGCGACGGCGGAGATCTCCGGCGCAAGCGGCGCGGACCTGCTGACGGCGATGGCGGCGGGGTATGAGGTGGAGGCGCGGGTCGCGGGGGACTTCATTCCGGCAACGCAAGCGCGGGGCTTCCGGTGCAGTCCGGTCTACGGCACGCTGGGCGCGGCGGTGACCACCGCGAAGCTGCTGGGGCTGGACGAGGACCAGACGGTCACGGCGCTGGCTTTGGCCTGCACCTTCGCCGGAGGCACCACCGAGGGGCCAAGGGTGAGCGGGCGGGAGATGCTGTACCACGAGCCCAACGCGACCCGGAGCGGCATCATGGCCGCGCTGCTGGCCCGCGAGAACCTGCGAGGGTCGGAGTCCTGCCTGGAGGGCGACGCTGGATTCTACAACGCCTTCGTGGGCAACAACCGGGGTGAGCTTCCGTACACCTTCTCGTCGAACCCGCCGGGGGACGGCAGCCCCGGGACGACGGACCTGGCGCAGACGGTGGAAGGTCTCGGCGAGCGGTGGGAGCTTCTGCATGTGACGCCCAAGATATACCCGACGGCGGGATACAACTGTCCGGTCATCGAGCTAACCACCCGAATGCGGGCTGCGCACGACATCCCTTCGGAGGAAATCGAGCACGTCACAGTCGAGATGAACTGGCTGGAGACGACCTACCCGTCGCCGGCGTTCCCGAACACGGACAGGCGAATGCCCGGCGTTGGCAGCACCCACTATTTCACGGCATACACGTGGACGCACGGGAGCTACCCGCCGCTGCGCCAACGGCTCGACCCCGGCATAGACTCCGCCGATTTCGACCGGCAGGTGATGTCGTTGCAGGAGCGGGTGGAGGTCGTGGGACAACGAACGCGGGGCTCCTTCGCGCCACGAATCACGGTGCGCACCCGCTCCGGCGAAGAGGTCAGCGACGAGTTCACGGGCGATGAGCTGAAGTGGGACTTCGCAACCGTGGTCGACCGGCTCAGTCCGCTCTTCTCGCAGATGGACTGGCCCGCCGACAAGCTGCAGGGACTGGTGGACGCGGTGTCTGGAATCGAAGGAGCGACCGACGTGTATGGGCTGGTGGACTGCTGCGTGCCGGGTCAAGGATAAACCGGTTGGTTGCGCTAGAATAGGGCATTCCCTCGGACTAAGGAGATACAGATGGACCTGGGACTGGAAGGCAAGATTGCCATCGTGACTGGTGGCAGCAAGGGCATCGGGCGCTCCACGGCGCTCGCATTGGCGCAGGAGGGCGTGGACGTCGCCATCTGCGCCCGGGGTGTTGAGGAACTCGAAGACGCGGCCGCCGATATTCGTTCCCGCACCGGACGTCGCGCACTGGCGGTGCGGGCGGACACGGGCGAGCCCGATGACATCAAAAACCTGGTCGCCACCACGGTCGCCGAACTGGGCGGAGTGGACATCCTGATAAACAACGCAGTCAACTCCACCGCCGCACCCTTCATGGAACTGGCCGACGAGGACTGGTGGAACCACATCAACGTCAAGGTCATGGGCTACGTCCGTTGCGCCCGGGAGTGCATTCCGCACATGCAGCAGCGCGGCGGGGGTCGCATCATCAACATCGGAGGCATGGCGGCGCGCTCCGCCAGCCGGCTGACCAACAGCAACGGGGTTACGAACGCGTCGGTGTCGAACATCGCGAAGAACCTGGCGGACCAGGTGGCGGGCGACGGGATACTGGTCAACTGCATACACCCGGGCACAACGCGCACGCCTCGCCAGACGATGCTGCTGGAGCGGCGGGCCGACGACGCCGGCATCACCATGGAGGAGGCCGAGGCGCAGGCTGTCTCGCGCATTCCGATCGGGCGGATGGTAGAGCCGGAGGACATCGCGGACCTGATACTGTTCCTGGTATCCAATCGGGCCGGGGCAATCACCGGCCAGACAATCGCGGTGGAAGGCGGGCAAGTCAGTGCCATCGGCTACTGAGACTTCACCGCCAAGCACCCTCACTCCCTCCACGACCCGGCCACCAAGGAGGGTCTGGAGACACTGGCCTCTCAGTATCCTGGTCGCCATTATCACCGCAGTGCTGACGGTGGCCTGCGGCGGTTCCGACGTCATCGTGCCGCCGACGGAGGAGTTCGGCGGGCCCGAGTTCGCAGCAGTGGTCGTCACCAGCGACATAGGGGTGGGCAAGGAACGGCTGGCCTACGGGGTGGTGCGACGCGACGGCCCACCGTTGCAGGCGGAGAGTGCGACGGTGCGAACATACTTCCTGCCTCCCAACACGGACGGGAGAGAGCACAGGCAAACGCTGACAGCGAAATTCGAGTCGTGGCCCTTCTCGGGTGGGGTGTTCACCGCGCACCCAGACTTTGACGTCGCCGGCACCTGGGAGCTGGAGACGGAGTTTGCCAGTCCAGACGGCCAGCAGGTGCTGGCCAAGTCGGCCTTCACGGTGAAGGAGACCAGCGATACGCCGTCCGTTGGGGACACGGCGCCGGCCAGCGTGACCGCCGTCGCGTCCGATGTCGCAGACCTGTCGCACATATCCACGGCGCAGGAACCGGACCCGGGGCTGTATGCCATCTCGATACACAACGCCATTGCCGAGGGCAAGCCGCTGGTGGTCTCCTTTTCGACGCCGCGTTACTGCTCGACCGGAACCTGTGGGCCACAGGTGGATCAGCTTGAAAGGCTGCTGCAACGGTACACTGGCCGGGCCAATGTCATCCACGTCGAGGTGTTCAGGGACCCTCACCTGATCGAGCAGGGGACGCGGCCAGGCATAGACGACACGGTGGAGGCGGTGAGAGAGTGGGGGCTGCCGACGGAGCCCTGGACCTTCGTGGTGGACGGCGACGGAATCGTGAGGGCGAAGTTCGAGGCGTTCACTTCGGAAGTCGTGCTGGAAGAGGCGCTGAAGGCCGTCCTGAACTGAACGCCCGGACTCCATGCAGCCGCTCAGACATACGCTGCTTCTTTGCGCCGTGGGCGCGCTTTGCATCTTGGGCGTTTGCTTTGCGGCCTGCAACGGAGAGCTGAGGGTTGTGCGAGGCGTGGTGGTGGAGGCGGTGGACCGGGACCTGGCGGAGATAGAGACGCTGCAAGTACGCGACGGGGACGGACGGGTGTGGGTGTTCATCACTGACGGTCCGCTGGAGAAGAACGGGGCACACCTGCGGTTGCACCAGGTGCTGGGCCAGACCATCGAAGTGAGCTACGAGGAGTGGGACGGGGTGCTGGTTGCCACGGGGTTGCGGGACTGAGGGCGGGGCGAATTTGGGTGTGGGGTTACGCCAACTGCTCGGCGTCGCGGATGTAATCGGCGGTTTCCCTGATGCGGCGCTCGGTGTCGGGCGATGCGCACCTGCCGTTGTAAAAGCACTGCCCGTGAAGTTGATGTATGCGGCTGTAGTAGCGGCCGACAAGTGTCTTGACCATGTCGTCCCGCCTTGCCAGAGCGTCAAGCCCGTCTGAAGTCATGGCGGTCGTTCCAGGTTCCTCCCCAGTGCGAGCCAAGATCAATGCATCCGTTGCCCTCTTGGTGGCACACCAAGCTTTATCTGCGGCATCGCGAATGTCGCCAGCGGCCATCATTTCCATTGCAGCCCGCTGCAGCGACACTGCGTCTTCGAAAATCTCTTTTATTCTGTCGGTTGCGACCATACGCCCTATCTTGAACAGGACTCCTCAGACATTATAACCCCTAGCTGAAGCGGAAGACGCGGACGGCGAGGGCGGAGGTGACAAGGGCCCAGGCTCCCATGGCGACGAGCTGGGGCCAAGTTTCCCAGAGGGGAGCGCTGTTGATGGCGACCTCGCGGAGGGCGTCGAGCATGGGTGTGAGGGGCAGGGCGAGGGAGGCGTAGGGAAGCAGCCACGGCAGCGACGCGGTGGAGAAGAAGGTGCCGGCGAGGAACATCATCGGCAGGGCCACGGCGTTGCCCATGCCCGAGGCGGCGGCGGGACTGCGGGCCCATGCGGACAGAATGAAGCCGATGTTCAGGAACACCACCGTTCCGAGAAGAACGATGAGCAGCACCCATACGAGCTGAATGATAACTGGGCTGCCGTGGATATCGCCGCCGAAGACGAACACGCCGACGGCGAGGATGATGAGAGCCTGGACCAGGGCCAAGAGCAGGTGGGCGATTATCTCGCCGGCGAAGAACTTCCAGACGGGCAGCGGGGTGACCAGCAGTCGCTTGAGCACCTGCTGGTTGCGGTAGGTGCTGATGCGGACGGCGATGGAGATGATGCTGTTGGTCATTATGCCCAAGCCGAGCAGGCCGAGAAGCACGACGTCGAAGTAGTCCACCTCCGGCGTGTCTATGACCTCGGAGACGACGTAGTTCGCGGGGAGTACCGGCTCGCCCCCGGAGCCAACCTCGACGACGAGACTGTGGATTGCGCCCTCGACCAACTGGTTGCGGTCGGGGTTGCGGGTGGAATAGACGAGGGTTACCGGCTGGGCGGTTCCAGAGAGATTGGCGGCGGCCGGGTCGTCGAGTTCCTCGGGAATCAGGAGCAGGTAGCCCAGGTCGCCGTCCGTCAGGCGACGGCGGGCGTCAGGCAGGGACTCAGCGTCGTCAATGTCGAGGTGCTCGCTGTCGAGGAAGGAGATGCCGTCCAGTCTCTCGCGGAGCCGCTCGGCCCTGGGCCCGCCGGAGAAGTCGGCGACCGCAAGACTGGTGGGGGCAACGCCCTGGAAGTCGAAGAGGCCGAAGACCACGACCAGCAGCAACGGGAAGATCAAGGCCCAGAAGAGGCCCTGCCGGTTGCGCGCCATCATCTTCAGGTTGGCCAGGGTGATTGCCAGCAAGCGGGTCCTCCGGGGAGAGCTTTACATTGATTCGCTTTCGGGTCGGGCTTTCGCTTTCAGGACGGTGGCGTTCAGGTTGCGGGGTCGACGCGGGTGAGCTCTATGAAGACGTCTTCCAGGGTTACGGGGGTTATCTCGAGCTGTTCGAGGGCCACGGCGCTGCGGTTGACCTCGTCGAGCAGGTCCTGCAGGGCAGCGGGGTCGTTGTGCAGGCGGAGCAGGCAGGTGTTGCCGTCGACGGCGGGCACTGCCTCGACGCGCTGGGCGAGGGAGTTCAGTTGCGTCTCGGTGAGCGGGGAGGCGGCGACGAGCCGGACGGCGTAGAAGGCCTCGATGCGGTTGATGAGCTGGCGGGGCGTGCCGGAGGCCAGCAGGCGGCCGTGGTTGATGATGGCGAGGCGGTCGCACATCTCCTCGGCCTCCTCCATGTAGTGGGTGGTGACGATTACCGTTGCGCCGCGCTCTTGCACCTGGCGGACGAGGGCCCACAGGTCGCGGCGGGAAACAGGGTCGAGGCCGGTGGTCGGCTCGTCGAGGATGACGAGCTCGGGGTCGTTCACGAGGCTGGCGGCGAGGGCAAAGCGCTGTTGTTCGCCGCCGGAGAGCTGCCGGATGCGGCGGCGGGCCTTGTCGGCGAGGCCGACTAGCTCGAGGAGCTCCATCGGCGGGAGACTGCGTGGGTAGAAGCTGCCGAGGAGTCCCAGGATCTCGCGGAGGGCGAGGTATTCGTAGTAGGAGGACGACTGTAGCTGGACGCCGGTGCGCGCCTTGATCTCGCGGTTGCGGGTTGCGCCGTCGAGGCCGAGGACGGTAACGCGGCCGGAGTCGGGCTGCTGCAGTCCCTCGATGATCTCGAGGGTGGTGGTCTTGCCAGCGCCGTTTGGGCCCAGAAGGCCATAAATCTCGCCCTGTTCGACGGCAAAGGAAAGGTGGTCAACGGCGACGACGTCGCCATACCGTTTGACCAGTTCTTCGACCTGCAGGGCTTGGGACATAGCAGTGAAAAATCATATCACAGGGCCGTTGGTGGAGGCGGGCTTACCGACTAGAGACGCGGTATTCTGAACCCAAAGGGCACGGCAAGGGGTAGGAAAGGGCGTGAAACTCGCAGGTGTTCGATGGGCGGGGGCCTGGTCTTCCAATACGAGACGGATAGGTCGGGAAGCCTCGTCGCGATAGGAGCGGGCAACCGGACGAGGCGACGCAACCGGAAGATTTTTGAAAACCCCGTCATTTCCGCTCATTTCCGCTCATTCCCAGGGTGGGCGCGGCTCAAAGCTGGTGAATCTTCGCGGCGGTAGGCACTCCGAAAGGGTGTTTATTTCTGTTCGATTCCACAAACGGCCCGACTTCGGCCGGGGCGGGAAAATTCTGAATCCGGTCATTTCGGGCCATATCCGGCCATTCCAGCTTTGCGGACTTAGGCGACAGGGGCGCTGGACGGGCAATATCGGCGAGGCTTTTCGCCAATTCAGTCGCAATTCCGCTAGTTACAAGGGCGTCCGAGCAAAGTGTTTCGTGAATACGATGAAGTCGGTACAGCGCTCTAACGCACGGCGGGAACGCTGGAGTCGCCTGCTGCCGTCGTCCTGTTACCATCCTCCTGAAATTTTCGTCCTGCTACCATCGTACGGAAAGCGTTGCGAAGCAGGCAAGGGGCAAATGTCATCATCGCGGCTCGCAAGGCAGACGCAGAACAGGCGTGAGGCGCAGGAAGGGAATGCGCGGACGATGGGCGTGGGCTATAGTCGGGTCTGCATTTCCAGTTACTAGGATGGCAAGAGTGGAAGGCGAGCAGAGATACAGCGGGGTTTCCAGCGAAGCGGTGCGGAAGGCCACGGGCAGGGACTGGGACGAGTGGATGGAGTTACTGGACGGTCTCGGGGCGCGCGAGATGAGCCACAAGGAAATCGTTGCGCTGGCGGCCGGGCCGGGCGAACTGTCCAACGGATGGTGGCAGCAGTCGGTGGCGGTCGGGTACGAACAGGCGCGGGGACTGCGGGTCGTGGGGCAGACGTCGGGCGCGGACTTCCAGATTGGGGTGCAGAAAACGCTGCCCGTGCCGACGGAAGAGGCGTGGCGGCTGATGGTGGAGGGTCCGTGGCGCAACGCCTGGCTGGGGACGACGGACGCGCTGGAACTGCGGAAGGGGGCACGGTACAGCACCACCGAGGGCCGCTGGGGCGAGGTGCGGTCGGCGGCGCCGGGGGAGCGGCTGCGGCTGACGTGGAGCGCGCCGGAACTGGCGCAGCCATCGACGCTGCAAATATACCTGGGCCGGTCCGGGGAGAGGACGTCGGTCAGGTTTCACCAGGAGCGACTGTCGAGCCTTGAAGAGCGGGAGATGATGCGGACGCACTGGCGGTCTGTGCTGGACCGGCTGTCGGAACTGGCAAGAGGGTCCGAGGGATAGGGATGCTGGGGTGTTTTGGGTTACCGACTACGCAGGAAAGACGAATCGTTGGTGGCAAGCCTGCCGTTTGGGAACGATGCTGGGCCGGAGCGGGCGGCGGGGCCGGAACGGGCGTTTGACAGGCGGGCCGCGATGGGGCATTATGGCCGGGACACAGGGATTCCTTTAAAAACCGAACGATTACGCTGCGAGTGCCCGAAAGGGTTGAACGAGGAAGCTGGTCAAATTCCAGCGCTGTCCCGCAACGGTAGGCCCCGGTTCATCTGAGCCGGAGCGAGCCCGGTCCACGGCTCCCAGCGATGTTTCAGCCTTCGAGGAAAGGTGCTGGCTCGTTTCGATAAATTCGACACGCTCTGCTCTCCGGGCAGGGCTTTTTTTTGGGAACCCAGTCGAGCCGACGTGCTTCTCTTTCCGGGAAGGCATGAATCTGCAGCCGGAGTCTCCAAGTGACCCACGCCCGAACCCTGCTGACGTTAATTGCCATCTTCGCAGCGCTCGCCACGGTGTTGGCGGCGTGCGGGAGCGACCCCACGCCTGCTCCCACCAGCGCTCCGGAGCCCACAGCGGTCCAGGCGACCGCCACACCGGTACCGGCCGCGCCGACGGCGATGGCGGCCGAGCCGACGGAGACGCCACAGGCTGCGCCACCCACGGAGACGCCGCGGCCTGCGTCGCCCACAGCCGCGCCCACGGCCACCCCGGCACCGACGGCTGCTCCGACAGCCGTGCCGCCGACGGCCGCACCGGAGCCTGAGGTGGTAACGGTGGTGGACTCGGATGGTAATGAAGTCGCGTTCGAGTCGGCGCCGGAGCGGATGGTGGTATACGACGGGGCCGCGGTGGAGATGCTGTTTGCAATCGGAGAGGGGGACCGCGTCGTCGGGACTCACAGCTTCGTAACGTACCCCGCAGAGACGGCGGAGATAACGAAGGTGGGCGACGCCTTCAACATGGACATCGAGGCCATCGTGGCGCTGGAGCCGGACCTGGTGTACGTGTTCTACGACCGGTTCAACGCCGACCTGGAACGGGCGGGGCTGAAGGTGTTGTACATAAAGAGCCTGTCGCACGGGTTCAGGGAAGTGTCGGACCAGATACGGATGTGGGGCGCCATCACTGGGGCGACCGAGGAAGCGGAGCAGGTCGCGGGGGAGTTCGACGAGCGGGTGGAGGCCATCGAGGGAAAGATGGCGGAGATCGACCCTACGCGGACCGTCTATTCCCACGGGTTCGACTGGTGGACGCCCGGCCGGGACACGCTGGTCAACGACGTGTTCGAGCTGCTGAAGCTGGAGAACGTGGCTGACTTCGAGGGATACCAGCAGATCAATCCGGAGATCATCGTGGCCAACGAGCCGGACATCATCATGGCCGATTCGGTCGAGAGCGTGGTGAACGATCCGGTGCTATCGACTCTACATTTGGCGGAGGACCTGCACCACGCAGAGGACCACATATTCGTGATGAGCGAAGGCAACACCTTCAGCGTGGCGGGGCCACGGTTCATCGACGCGGTGGAGGAGTTCGCCGCGTGGGTGTATCCCAAGCAGTTCGGCAACTGAGGGCGTTCCCGCAATTCAACATGAAGCTTTACGCAAGACTTCGGGACTGAAATGGACGCAACCCTGCCAATCATTCGGGAACTGACGGGGGTGGGCGATTCGCTGATGTGGATCGTCGGGCCGGGGCATATGGTCAGCGAGAACACCTCGCGGGGCATTCGGCGGCCGCAGCTTGACGGCGAGCAGATGACCATCGAGGCGGACAACTGGCGGTTCCACCTGGACGCCGGACTGGTTGCAGGCATCCAATTCGTGGAGACCCACGGCGACCTCGCCTCCCACTACGTGCGGTTCTCGGACGGGGACGGCGAGACGCTGCTGCGGGCCTATCTGCCGAAGGGCGGCAGGGGTGAGAACGACGGCGAGTCGCAGGAAGGAAACGCGACCTTCAAAGAAATGAGGGACCGGTATGAAGGGACCGAGGGCGTGGAGTACGTCCGGCGGGAAGTGCTGATGTCATCTTTCGAGTGACGAGGGTTCGGCCGACGAGGGTTCGGGTGACGAGGCTGCCCACACTCTATTGCTGAGGAAGGACAGGGAAAGCAGAGACAGGCAGTGGCTGGCATAAGGCTAAAAGGCAGGTGGCCCCTGGGCGGTGGACGCCCTCATCCCACCACTGTACCGGTGGGAGAGAGGACTCACGCTCCCACGGAGGGAGCGGGTGTCAGGAGGATGACGGGCGGCCTGGTGGGGCTGCGCTACCCGTGGTGGCGGATCGTGCTGGGGCTGGCGGTGCTGGCCGTGGCGGCAATCTTTGCCGCGAGCCTGGGCTCGGTTCACGTGCCGTTCCTGTCGGTGGTGAAGATCGTGTGGGCGGGACTGCCGGGCGTGGAGCTTTCGTCGGACATTCCTGCGGCGTGGGACACCATAATGTGGAAGCTGCGGCTGCCGAGGGTGGCGCAGGCGGCGGTGGTGGGCGCGGCGCTGGCGATGTCGGGCGCGGCGTACCAAGGACTGTTCAAGAACCCGCTGGCCGACCCGTACCTGGTGGGAGTGGCGTCGGGCGCGGGACTGGGCGCGGTGGTGGTGTTCCTGACCGGGGTGCCGATGTACCTCGCGGGCATCAGCCTGCTGCCGGTGGCGGCCTTCGCCGGAGGGACCGGCGCGGTGGTGGTGGCCTACAGCATCGCCCGCAACTCGACGGGCACGCCGACGACGACGCTGATACTGGCGGGGGTGGCCATTGCGTCGCTTACCGGCGCCATCTCGAGCCTGCTGATATTGCGGAGCGACCCGGAGCTGCGCCCGGTGCTGTCGTGGCTGCTGGGGAGCTTCATATCATCGGAGTGGAAGGAGAGCGGCATCGTGCTGGCCTACGCGGTGCCGGGCATCGTGGTGCTGCTGGGGTTCGGCCGGATGCTGAACGTGCTGCAGCTGAGCGAGGACCACGCCGCGATGCTGGGCGTGCCGGTGGAGAAGGTGAAGCTGCTGCTCATCGCGGCGGCCACGCTGGTCACGGCGGCGGCGGTGTCGTTCTCGGGGCTGATCGGGTTCGTGGGGCTGGTTGCGCCCCATGCCGTGCGGCTGGTGTGGGGGCCGGACTACCGGTTCCTGCTGCCGATGTCGGCCATCGTGGGGGCGACGTTCCTGGTGCTGGCGGACCTGGTGGCGCGGACGATAGTGTCGCCGGGGGAGCTGCCGGTGGGCGTGGTGACCGCGTTCTGCGGCGCGCCGTTCTTCCTGTACCTGCTGCGGCGTAGGCGCTTGGGGACTTCGTAGTCATGCGAAACGGAGCGATGAACAACGGATACGAGGGCTCGAACGGACATCGGGCCGACGCCGCTTCGGGCGCGGTGGTGGAAGTCGCAGGCATCGAGGCGACGGGGGTCCATGCGGCCTACGGCGAGAGGCAGGTGCTGCGCGGGGTTGACCTGCGGATGGAGCAGGGTACGGTTACCGCGCTGGCCGGGCCGAACGGGGTGGGAAAGTCGACGCTGCTGCGGGCGGTGGCCGGGGCGCTGCGACCGACGGAGGGGTCCGTACGGGTGATGGGAACCGACGTGTACGCCATCGGCGGCCGGGAACGGGCGCGGCTGGTGGCGATGGTGCCGCAGAATCCGGACCTTCCCCGGGGCACGACGGCCCTGGAGGTGACGCTGATGGGGCGGAACCCGCACCTGGGGCTGCTGGCGTGGGAGTCGGCGGCGGACGTCGACATCGCGCTGGCTGCGCTGCGGATGACCGACGCGGAGGAACTGGCGGAGCGCCCGGTGCACGAGCTGTCGGGCGGCGAGAGGCAGCGGGTGGCGATCGCGATGGCGCTGGCGCAGGAGACGCCGGTGGTGCTGCTGGACGAGCCGACGGCGAACCTGGACCTGGCGTATCAGCCGGTGATCATGCGGCTGCTGCGCGAGCTGGCGGCGGCGGGGAAGACGGTGGTGACGGCGGTGCACGACCTGACGCTGGCGGGGCAGTTCTGCGACGACGTGGCGCTGGTGGGCGACGGCCGGGTGGTGGCCTACGGGGCGCCGGAGTCGACGCTGACGCCGGAGGCCATCCGGCAGGTGTACGGAGCGGAAACGCTGGTGCTGGAGCACCCGGAGACGGGGAAGCCGATCGTGGTGTCGCGGTGATCGGGCCTGCCGGTTGATTGAGCTTACTTCCTGATGAGGGAACCCCGGGGGATTTCCCTCATCTCCAACCGCAGCCGCCTCCTTTGCGGGGACGGGCTGAGGCGAGGCTCCTCCCCTCGCTCCGGCCATCATCACCCCGCACGGGCGGCGGCATTATACCGAAGAAAAGGGCAGCCGGTCATCTTTCGTCATTTAGCGGAGGCGTCAATCGGGGTTGCAGACCCGCGGTCGGGCCATGGGCGGGGTTGCAGACCGGCGGTTGAGCCATGGGCCGGGGCATCAATTGACAACGCGTCTTGGGCGATGATACGGTTTTCGTCGCCGTTTCGGGATGTTCAGGAACCGGAGGGAACCGAGCGTTCCGGCAGAAAGCGGCCGCTGCAACGAGCGCGGGAAGACCGGACAGCGATGGGATCCGGTCGGGAGCAGACACCGTCATCCGCCTCATGTTTCTTCGTTCTTTCCCTACGCCCCAGTCAGCCTGCGCCTGGCCATCACCAGGCGTCCGGTCGTCGTTTCCACCCAGCCGCCGTTGCGAGGACGCCCCGTGGCAGTAGCGACCGGCGGAAGGTTCCGGGAGGGCAGCCTCGGGGCAGATGGCTGGTTCCGGCGGTTGACCTGGGCCACGACCATTTCCGTGTTCGCCATGCTGGTGCTGGGCGGCGTGGTGCGTGTCACCGAGTCGGGGCTCGGGTGCGGCGACGACTGGCCGCTGTGCGCCGGGAAGTGGCTGCCACCGCTGGAGACCGAACCCATCATCGAGTACGCCCACCGGGTGGCTGCATCGTTTTTGGTGGGGCCCCTCATCGCCGCGACGGCCATTGCCTCGTGGGTGCGCTACCGGCGGGAGCCGTGGATTTTCTGGCCCGCCACCATCGCGCTGGCGCTGGTCATCGTGCAGTCGCTCTTGGGGTGGGTTACGGTGGCGACGGAGCTATCGGGCCACATCGTGCTGACGCACCTTGCCGTGGCCGAGTTGACGTTCGCCTGCTGCATCCTGCTGCTGGTGATGGCCTACCGCGGCGGCCTGCGGGAAGGACCGGCCGAGTGGGCCACGGGCGGCGTGCGGCTGTTCCCGAAGCTGTCGGTCTGGGCGTGCGTGGCGTTGTTCGTGCTGCTGCTGTCGGGGTCGTACCTGACGAACACGGAGTCGGCCACGTGGGCCTGCAATCAGTGGCCGCTGTGCACCAACGAGTGGGGCGGCGTGTTCCCGGGCGGAAAGCTGGCGCTGATTCACATGGCCCACCGGTATGTCGCGCTGGTTGCCGGACTGTTTATAATCTACGCGTTGCACCTCGGGTTCCGGGGAAGAACGCAGCCGGCGGCGATACGGGTGCTGTCGATGTCGGCGGTGGGGCTGTTCGCGGTGCAGGTGCTGGCCGGTGCCGGGGTAATCTGGGCCGGATTCGGGCACGACGTGGAGATGCGGGCGTTGCACCTGGCCCTGGCATCGGGCGTGTGGGGGCTGGCGGTCGCGGCGACGACGCTGGGCCGTTCGCGGGAAACAAGCTCGTAAATGAGGCGTGCATGAGTTCGGGTATAGATGGTTGAACAAGCAGGACGGATAGAGTTGGAAGAGGCTGGATCCGAGGCGGTGGCCGGGGCCGTGGTCGAAGCCGGGCCGGGGCAGAAGAGCAAGGAACGGAGCGGTCCGCTGCAGTTCGTTTCCGACTACATCGCGCTGACCAAGCCGCCGATAATCTCGCTGCTGCTTGTCACGGCCATAGGAGGCATGTTCCTCGCGGCGCGAGGAGTGCCCGACCTGCTGACGCTGCTGCTGGTGTGCGTGGGGGGAGCGCTGGGGGCAGGCGGGGCCAACGCCATCAACCACTACCTGGACCAGGATATCGACGCGATGATGGCGCGCACGGCGCGGCGGCCGGTGCCGGGGAACCGGGTGCGGCCCCTGATGGCGCTGGCATACGGCATCGGGCTGAACGTACTCTCGTTCGGGGTGCTGTTCTACTGGGTGAACTGGCTGGCGGCGGTGTTGACGCTGGCGGCATCGCTGTTCTACGTGCTGGTCTACACCGGATGGCTGAAGCGGAGCACGCCGCAGAACATCGTAATCGGAGGCGCGGCGGGCAGCATCCCGCCGGTTGTCGGCTGGGTGGCGGTAGCGGGAACCTTCGACCTGCCGGCGCTGTACCTGTTCGCGATCATATTCTTCTGGACGCCGCCGCACTTCTGGGCGCTTTCGCTGCTGATCCGGCAGGACTACGAGCGGGCCGGGGTGCCGATGCTGCCGGTGGTGGCCGGTGAGCAGAAGACGGTGGAAAACATATTCGCCTACTCGCTGGTGCTGGTGGCGCTGACGCTGGTGTTCGCTGCGACCGGCGCGGTGGGCGGGGTGTACCTCGGGGCTGCCGCGGTCCTGGGTGCGGTCTTTGTCTGGGGGGCCTGGAGGCTTTTGCGCAACCAGGAGAGGAAGAAGGCGCGAAACCTGTACCTGTACTCGCTTCTCTACCTGGCGCTGCTGTTCGGGGCCATGATGGCAGACGGCGTTTACCGGGTGCTTTAGGCTTGGCGCGACCCCGTTTGTGGGCCCATTGGCATAAGGTTTTGCGGGCCCATTTACATAAGCAATACCAGGCTCCATTGCGGGCTGAAGGTACCCAACAAGGGGCCAGATTTCGATTGACAGCCACTATGGCCTATGTTAATCTTTCGCGCGGTAAGTGAAAAAAAGCACATAGTCCATTTTGTCCAACGCACCAGGGAGTCCATTTATGGGGTTGTTGCCCATGAAGAGGGCAGGGTCCCCACCGGAACCCACACCTGACGAAAACACCTCCAGGTCCGCTCCACTCCGGAATCGCCTGTCCAAGCTGGCACTTTTCGGAGCGACGGCGGCCATTTTCTTGCTGGCCGCCGCGTGCAGCAAGGGGTACCAGTCCACATGGGACCCCATCGGCCCCGTGGCGGACAAGCAGCTGGAACTGTTCAACGTTCTGCTCTGGACGATGGTGGTAGTCTTCGTGCTGGTTGAAGGCGCGATGATCTACATCGTCATCCGCTATCGCAGGCGTCCGGGCCAGCCTCGACCACCACAGATCCACGGGCATACCGCATTGGAAGTCACGTGGACCATCGTTCCCACCGCCCTGATACTCGGATTGGGCATCTGGTCGGTGTTCACCCTG
Source organism: Dehalococcoidia bacterium (assembly GCA_963667415.1). Lineage (GTDB taxonomy): Bacteria > Chloroflexota > Dehalococcoidia > Lucifugimonadales > UBA3495 > VXOI01. The sequence continues at coordinate 4,506,681 of OY763410.1, forward strand.
TTCGAGCTGGACCAGCCTCCGACGGATCAAGGTGAAATCCTGGAGGTCACTGTCACCGGACACCAGTGGTACTTCGAGTTCGAGTACCCGGACGCAGACGGCAACGGCAAGCGAATCAGCACCGCCAACGAATTGCGAATCCCGGTTGACCGGCCCATTTCGTTCATCCTGGAAAGCGACGACGTGCTGCACAGCTTCTGGGTGCCCAAGCTTGGTGGCAAGGTCGACGTGGTGCCGTCACGACAAAACACGCTGTGGCTGATGGCCGACTCGGAAATGATCGACGAGCCGCTGCCGGCCACCTACTACGGGCAGTGCGCCGAGCTCTGCGGCGTGGCCCACGCGCAGATGCGGTTCCGTGTCACCGTAATGACCGAAGAGGACTACCAGGCTTGGGTGGCCAATTACGGCCCACCACAGGCACTGACACCGCGGGCCCAACAGGGCAAGCAGCAGTTTGCCATCCACTGCGCGTTGTGTCACACAATCGACGGTCCGGAAATCGCATCCAAGGCCCAGGACCGGATGGAGAGTTTCTACGACGGCAAGGACTCCTTCCCGGGTCCCAACCTGACGGACCTGCGCACCCGACAGACACTGGCGGCGGGCATCACGGACCTGTCGGTGGAAAACCTGCGGACCTGGATCAAGAGCCCGAACGACATCAAGCCTGGAAACTGGATGCATGAAAAGGCGGCCTTCTACGAGGATGGAGGCGACGCCACCCTCACGGACGACCAAATAGACTCTCTGATTGAGTATCTACTGAACCTGCGTTAGACTGAACCGGGCATCGACAGAACGGGCCCCGGTTTCTGAATACGGCGGCTGGAACGGCAACATTATGGCTACAATAACCGAGGTATTAGCCCGCCCGACATACGGGGCTTCAGGCATCTGGAGCTGGATAACCACGGTTGACCATAAGCGCATCGGCGTGATGTATGGCGCGACCGCGTTCATATTCATGCTGCTGTCCGGCATTGAGGCCGGGGTGATACGCACCCAGCTGGCCACGCCGGACACCGACCTGATCGGTCCCGGCCGCTTCAACCAGATGTTCACGATGCACGCCACGGTGATGATCTTCATGGTGATCATGCCGATGGGGGTTGCGTTCTTCAATTTCGTGGTGCCGTTGGCAATTGGCGCCCGGGACGTGGCGTTCCCGAGACTGAACGCCCTGTCTTACTGGATATTCCTGTTCGGCGCGATCCTGATGCACTTCAGCTTCATCGTCGACCAGGTTCCGGACGCGGGGTGGTTCTCGTACGCCAACCTGACCGAGCACCCGTTCAGCGAGAACATGGGGCTCGACTTCTGGGCCATCGGCCTGCTGATCCTGGGTACATCCTCGGTGGCCGGCGGTCTGAACTTCGTGGTGACCATAATCAACCTGCGGGCGCCGGGAATGTCGCTGATGCGAATGCCGGTGTTCGTGTGGATGACGCTGCTAACGTCCATCCTGCTCATCCTCGCCATGCCGGTCATCACCGTGGGCCTGATCGAACTGGTGATGGACCGCAACTTCGGGACACACTTCTTCAACCCGACGGGCGGCGGGGACCCGATTCTCTGGCAACACCTTTTCTGGGTCTTCGGACACCCTGAGGTGTACATTCTGATCCTGCCTCCGATGGGAATCGTGTCGGAGATTCTGCCGACATTCTCAAAGAAGCCGCTGTTCGGTTATCCCTTCGTGATCTTCTCGGGCATCGTCATCGCCATCATGGGCTGGGCGGTGTGGAGCCACCACATGTTCACCGTGGGTCTGGGACCCATCGCCAACTCGGTGTTCACGATTACGACCATGCTTATCGCGGTGCCTACCGGCGTGAAGATATTCAACTGGCTGGGGACGCTGTGGAAAGGCAGCATCGAGCTGACCACGCCGATGCTGTACGCCCTGGGCTTCATCTTCCTGTTTATCATCGGCGGGCTAAGCGGCGTGTCTCACGCGGTGTCCCCGTCGGACTTCCAGCAGCAGGACACCTACTACATCGTGGCCCATCTCCACTACGTGCTGTTCGGCGGCTCCATCATGGGCATCTTCGCCGGGATCTACTACTGGTGGCCCAAGCTGACCGGAAAGATGCTTAACGAGACCTTGGGCAAGATAAACTTCTGGCTGATATTCATCGGCATGAACGTCACGTTCTTCCCGATGCACTTCGTGGGACTGAACGGAATGCCGCGCCGGATCTACACCTACGCCGAGGAGTTCGGCTGGGGCACGCTGAATATGATGTCCACCGTCGGTTACTTCGTCATATTCATCGGCGTACTGGTATTCATCTACGCCATCTGGCAGAGCCGCAACGCCCGTCGGGTCAGCCACGACCCGTGGGACGCCCCCGGCGTTGAGTGGACCATCTCGTCGCCTCCGCCGCCATACAACTTCGCCGAAGTACCGACCATCCTTGGTCGCGACCACTACTGGATCGTAAAGGAAGAGGCGCGGGAAGCCGGCAACCCGATCACTGAGCCGGAGCCCGCAGTGGATCCGAATTCCATTCACATGCCCAGCCCGTCCTACTGGCCCATCATCACCGCTGCGGGGGTGGGGCTCATCGGAGGCGGCCTGCTGTCACACTACGGAGTCAGTTTCCTGGGCGGACTGATCGCATTCATCGGCGTCATCGGCTGGTCCAACGAACCACCGGCCGCCGAAGAAGGACACTAGGCGAGAAGGGTAGGAGACAGCAACCTTGGCCCACGCACCAGAAACGGCCCACCACGAACCGGCCCACGCGGCCCACGGCGAGGCGCAGACGCGCCACGGGGGAACCGGGCACGGTGAGCACGGCGGCTCGGTCGGACACGACTACACCACCACCGGCCTGAACCACCGGAAGATGCTGATGTGGGTGTTCCTGGGTTCGGACTGCCTGTTCTTTGGCTCCCTGATCGCCACCTACATGGTCTATCGCGGGCAGAGCCTGAGCGGGCCCTACCCCATAGACATCATCGATATTCCGATAACCACCATCAGCACCTTCGTACTGCTGTGCTCCAGCTTCGCGATGGTGCGAGCCCTGGCGGCGACGAACGATAACAACCAGACGGGGATCAAGCTCTGGCTGCTGGCCACGGCGATCCTGGGCGCAATATTCATCGGGTTCCAGGTATACGAGTTCAACCTGTTCAAGAACGAGGGTCTGACCCTCGGGCAGAACCTGTTCGGGGCCACCTTCTTCACGCTGACAGGGTTCCACGGCGCCCACGTAACGCTGGGAATCATCTGGCTGCTGGCGCTGTTCGTGATCTCGTTCAAGGGCCGCCTGCATCCCGGCACGGCGCTGGACGTGGAAATCTGCGGACTGTACTGGCACTTCGTAGACATTGTATGGATAGTAATCTTCACCCTGCTGTACCTGGTGGGCGGATTCGACGCCGGTCCGGGGGTTATCGGCCACTAGGTAGGCCGCACCATCGCAAGCCGAGCTTGCTGAAACCTGCTTCCTAAGACCTGGAGAACTCCCCAGATGGCAACAACACACGAAACGGAACACGGCGGCGGAGGGCACCCGTCCCTCGGGCAGTACATCTTCATAGCGATACTGCTATTCGCCATTACCATCGTTGAGTTCGTCATCATCATGGATTTTCCCGGGCCTCGGGAAAAGGTTATCGAAGAGGCCCTGGGTCAACCGGCCACGACCATCCTCCTGTTCCTGCTGTCGGGCATCAAGTTCGCCATAGTCATCCTGTTCTACATGCACCTGAAGTTCGACAACAAGCTCTTCTTCTGGGTGTTCATAGCGGGGATGGTGCTGGCGGTGATGGTGGGACTGGCGCTGATCGGCCTGTTCACCGCGGTCAAGCCAACGCTGGGAGGAGAGCCGCGGTTGCCTGACGTTGCCGCGCCGTGCGCCTTCGACCACTCGATAGGGGAGCACGGGGAGAACGTGTGCCCGGACCCGACTCCGCAGCCCGCGCCCACTTTGGCGCCCACCATTCCCGCCCTCACGATTACCACGCCGGAGGATCCCGGAGGAGAACCCGGCCCAGTAACCCCCGGCGAGCCGACCGCGGCCGAGGGGAAACGGCTGTCTGACGAGGTTTACGGCTGCAACGCCTGCCACTCCACCGACGGTACGGTGCTGGTCGGGCCTTCGTGGCAGGGCATCTGGGGCACGACGGAGGCGCTGGAGGGCGGCGGATCGGCGATCGTGGACCCGGATTACATACGTGAGTCAATTAACGACCCATACGTGAAGCTGGTGGAAGGGTTCGGCGAGTTGATGCCCACTGGCCTGGGCGTTACGGAAGCCGAGATAGATTCGATCATCCTGTACATCGAGTCGCTGAAGTAGAAGCCGGACGCGAAGGTAGAGCGAAGCTGACGAACGGGGCGGGCGCGAAAGCCTGCCCCGTTTTGCATTTGGCGGCCGGTCAGCGCGGGGCAGGGGGGCGGTAGGCCTCGAGGAAGCCGTCGCGAATGGGGGCGATGATGTCCTCACCCATGCGTCGGGCGGCGATGGAAAGCCCCTGCTGGGCGAACTTCAGGTCGCGGGCCATGATGTCGGCGGGAGTTACCTCGGCCATCTGGCGGGCGTACTGGGCAAGGAAGTCGTCCATCTCGGCGCGGTTCTCCGCCATTCCCGCCATCACCCGGTACATCGGCAGGGTGCGGACGAAGTTGTGCACTTCCTCCCGGCTGTAGTCCGGGTGGTGGTGCAGCAACAGCGAGACGCCAAAGTCGATGAGGGTGCAGCCACCGTCTTCGTCGACGATCAGGTGGGAGCGGCCTTCCGGGTCGGCGAGGGTGGCGTCGTTGTAGTAGACGCCGGCCTCGTGGAGCCTGCGCAGCATACCGCCGAGGGACAGGCCGACGGTGCGAAGGGTATCGGGGTCTCGCCGGTCTGCGGGCAGGTCGGTGAAGAAGACGCCGGCGGCGAACCGCTCCGTCAGGTAGCCGGGAAGCGACGGGAACTGCTCGGGCCCGACGCCGACACCGGCGGCGATGCGGGCGATTTCGTCCTCGCGGGTGTTCTGAAAGGGCTTCACGACGATGGCTTCGACGCCGGAGCGTTCTTCGCCGGAACGCAGGATGGCCGCAGGGCCGCGGGTGCGTCCGGTGATCCGCAGTTCGGGTATGGCCCGCCCCTGCTCCCGCCACCGCAGCACAGGCGGGAAGAAGGCATAGTGGGAAAGGGCTTCCACCCATGGGTCGGAACCCAGGCGGCGAAACAGGTCAGGCTCCAGGTCCACCAGCTTCCAGAAGGGGCGCATCCACTCGGGGACCGGCCCTCCGGTGGCGCCAAGCACTTCGGACGGCGCGGGCGGAGGCGGGGGAGCGACGGCGCGATGCACCGCGGCGACTTCCTCGTCGGAGTAGGGGACTGACTCTCCGGCCATTCCGGCTAAGGGTCCAGCCGGTGACGGCCGTCGGCGTCGAGGGACAGGTCGCGGACGCGCACTACCGCGTCGCGATTGATCCGGCCGTAGATGTGGGGATAGATCTCGCCGGAGCGGCTGGGCTCGCGCTTGACCTCGGCGACGAGACGGTCGGTGTCGACGTCGAGAACTATCATCCCATCCCGGCCGGCATAGAGTCGCTCGGCAACGCGGAGGGTCTGTGCCTCGTCGGCCGAGCAGTGTATGAACCCCTCTTCGGCCAGGCTGGGGGCCTCGTATTCGCTGGAAGCCTCCGCTGCGGACCAGGCGTCGTTGGTGGTGAGGTGGTAGATGGTAGCCAACTATGACTCCTCACGAAGTTTGCATAGATTCTACACCACGCCAGAAAGGGCCACGTGATACCATTGAAGGTGTTACGAAGCTGAATATGATACTCACCGGCGAAGGGGCAGCATGAAAGGCGAAGTTCACGAAGGGCCAGGTCTGCACTACCTGACGGTGCTGCCCGACGACTACGACCCCGACGCGTCGTACCCGCTGTTGATCATGCTGCACGGCTTCGGGGCCAACATGCACGACCTGGCAGGACTGGCCCCGGCAATCAACGCGAAGGGGTACGTCTATGCCTGCCCGAATGCTCCGATTCCCTTCAACCTGGGCCTGGGGCACGCCGGTTTCGGCTGGATGACGCCGAGGGGCGGATCGACGCCGGAGGAAATCGCCAACTCGGAGACTCTGCTGGGGAACTTCTTCGAGGAAGTCCTGGAACGGTTCCACGTGAAGCCGGGGAACAGTGTGCTGCTGGGGTTCTCGCAGGGTGGCGGGATGACCTACCGCTGCGGGCTGGGAAGAGCCGACACCTTCTCGGGCCTCGTGGCGCTGAGCGCCACGCTGCCGGGGGCCGACGAGCTCGACCCGCGGCTTCCCGCGGAGCGCACCCAGCCGATCTTCGTGGCACACGGGCGATACGACCAGATGATTGCCGAGAACACCGCGCACGCCGCAAAGGACTACCTGGAGAAGTCCGGATACGCCCCGGAGTTCCACGTCTACGACATGGGGCACGAGATCAGCGGGGACGTGATCCGAGACCTGGTGGCGTGGCTGAACGGGGTGCTGCCGCCGCGCGAAGACGCATCCTAGCCGCGGGCGAAGTCCGCCAGCCTACTCGTCGTCTTCCTTCCAGGACACGAAGCGGTCGACGGAAATGGTGATGAGCGTCAGCCTCTCGTCGGCCAGCAACTCATCGGCGAACTCTGCGCCACGCTGCGGGCCCTCATACAGGACACAGGTCTCGCGGACCATTGCCTCAAGCCCCTCACTGGCGATGTTGGCAGTGCCCTCGATGGACACGTAGTTGTAGGGGTGGTCCGGGGTCGCAACGCTGAGGGCCACGGCTGGATTGCGGCGAATATTGCGCACCTTGACCGCGCTCGCGTCGGCCATGACCAGCGCACGGCCACCCTTCCACAGGAACCAGACCGGGGCGACGTGGGGAGTCCCCGATGCCCTCAGGGTAACGAGGTGGGCGGTTCGCGGTTCGGCCAGGAACGCTTCGATCTCTGCCGACGTCAGGTTAGCCATAACTAAAGCCCCCTATGCCCTCTCGGTCTTCTGTTAGCGGGAAGTATTCCGTATTGCGACTTCTCGGCACGTTATCCGGATATTGGCCGTTTCGATATCAGTTAAGGCCGTTTCGATATCAGTTAAGATGGTATCAGGTAAACTGACCTGGCGTAACACGGCCCCCGGCCAATACTATCAACCTTCGGAACACCTGCAATGCCCCTGTTTCCTCTGCGGCTGGCACTTCTCCTCCTAGCGGCAGCAACGGCCCTGCTCGCTGTCGGATGCGCGTCGAGTCCGACGGCAACGCCCACTGCACTGCCGACCCGGACACCTACACCGTCGCCTACTCATACTCCCACGCCCACGCCTGAACCCCTTGTGTTCCTGCCGGCTGACGAGTCCCCCCATGACACGCCCATCGAGTGGTGGTACTTCAACGGAATGCTGCGGGACGACGAGGGCGGCGAGTACAGCTATCACTTCGTGACGTTCCAGTCCGAAGGACCTCCGGGGGTCGTGCCTCACCTGCTGCAGGCCTCCCTGGGATACCACGGACAGGGCGTCCACCACACCGCGGAAACGGGCTTGCTGGAGCCCAAGCAGCCTGACGCGCGGGGGGTGGACGTGGAAACGGGCGGGTGGCTGATGACAGGCGGCGAAGACGGGTACGACATGCGCTTCGGGTTCGACGGGGATGAGGGCCCCATCAGCGTCGAGCTCCGGGCGGTGCCCGAGCGCCCGCCGGTGCTGCACGGCGGAACGGGGCTGGTGCACATGGGCCCTGAGGCAGGATCGACCTACTACTACTCCCGCACTCGCCTGGACGTCACGGGATGGATCGAGGACGCCGAGGGGCGGCGGCCGGTTCGTGGCCCGGCCTGGATGGACCACCAGTGGGGCGAGATAGCCAGCAACCGCGTGGGATGGGACTGGGCCAGCATCCAGTTCGACGACGGGTCCGACCTCATGGTGGCGGTGGTGTGGCATTCGGAGGGGCGGCGCAGGCTGGCGGCGCACGGGACATACATCTCCGCAGACGGCGAGGCGGTCACATACTTCGAGGACGATACCGTTTCCATGACGGGAAAAGGCGCGTGGACCAGTCCCGAAACGGGCGTCGAGTATCCTGTGAGCTGGCGGGTGGAAGTCGGCGAGATCGAGCTGGAGCTGGCACCGTTCCTGGAACAGTCGGAGTTCAACAGCGACATCCTCAGCGTGGCCTACTGGGAAGGAGCAGTGTCGGTCACCGGGAGAGTCGGCGACCGGGCCGTCAGCGGATGGGGCTTCGTGGAGCTGGCCGGCTACGACCCGCGGCGGGTGGAGGTGGCCACGCCGACGCCGTAGGGGATTGATGCCCAGCGGTCATTCAATTTCGATTGACTATCAATTGGGCAGCGTATACCGTTTATAGTCATGGGAACAGTACCGAAAAGCAGCCAAGAGCCTAGTCGCTGATGAGCACGCTTCCGAGGGAATTCCTGCGTCTGCTCCGCGAAGACCCGGACTTTCGGGACGAAGTCCGGCGGGAAGTGCTGAGCAAAGAACTGATCGAACTGCCGGAGAGACTCACGTCTTTTGTGGAGCGTTCCGAGGCGTTCATGGAACAGACGCGTCGGTACGTGGAACGCTCCGAGGCGTTCATGGAGCGGACACAAGCGTTCATGGAGCGGACCGAAGCCTTCATGCAACAAACCCAGCGGCAGTTTTCGGAAGTCAATACCCGGCTGGGTGGTTTGGAAGGCTCCGTTGAACGGCTTGACGGCACCGTAAACAGACTGGACAACACCGTCGACAGGCTTACAGGAACCGTCGGGAGGCTCGACGGACGGGAATACGAGCGCCGGGTGAGCCGCACGCTAACCGGCGAAGTCAGCCGGATGCTGGGGTTGCGGCGAGGCAGGCTTGTATACTCGGCAGCCTACGGCCTCCATCAGTCTTTCCAGGACCAGATGGAAGACGAACTGGATGCCGAGCGCATGACCCAAAGCCAGTGGCAGGAACTTCTGAATACCGACGCCATTATAAGAGCTGTGGAAGGCGGCAAGACGGTCTTCGTTGTCTCTGAAATCTCCGTAACCGTCCACGAAGAGGACATCGTTCGAGCTGTGGAGAGAGCGTCCATCATCCAACAGGCAACGGGCCTCACCTCCTACCCGGCGGTGGTTGGAAGCCGAATCCCGCAGCAGCAATTGGAACAGGCTGAGGCAAGGAGCGTCACCACCGTCACGATGCAACAGCAGGGCGAGCAATAAGCCCCGCGCCAGACCCCGGCTTAGCCAGAGCTGCCCCGCCCCGCACAAGAGGGGCTGGCGACGCTGACGGATGTAATTCGATGCTCGATTCCCCAGACTTTCTCATCGCCAGCGACCTGCGCAAGTCCTTCAACGGGCTGCAGGCGGTGGACGGCGTCTCGTTCAGCATCGGCAAGCAGGAGATTTTCGGCCTGCTGGGGCCCAACGGGGCGGGCAAGACCACAACGATTCGGATGCTGTCGACCGTGCTGACCCCGGACGAGGGCGACGTCACCGTGGGCGGTCATTCCGTCACGCGGGAGAGCGACGCGGTGCGGCGGCTGGTCGGTGTGTGCCCGCAGGAGCTGGCGCTGTACCCCGAGCTGTCGGCAACCGACAACCTGGTGTTTTTCGGGCGCATGGCGGGCCTCAGCGGCCGTGAGGCGAAGGCGGCGGCGGCGGAGAACCTGGAGTCGGTGGGACTGACGGAGCGGGCGCGTGACAAGGTGGAAAAGTTCTCCGGAGGAATGAAGCGTCGGGTGAACCTGGCGGTAGCCCTGATGAGCCGCCCGCAGATGCTGTTCCTGGACGAGCCGACGGTGGGCATCGACCCGCAGTCACGAAGCCATATCTTCGACACCGTGGAGGGCCTGCGCGACAACGGAATGACGGTGCTGTACACCACCCACTACATGGAGGAGGCTGACCGCCTCTGCGACCGGCTGGCGGTAATGGACAACGGACAGCTAATCCGCCTCGGCCGCCCGAAGGAACTGAAGGCGGAGATAGGGGACCCGGCAGAGGTAACGCTCGAAACCGTGTTCCTGGAACTCACGGGCCGCAGTCTGCGGGACTAGCGTCCGCACCCCTCCGACTGCATTGTTGCGTCCAGTACACATCGCGCTGCTTGAGCTGAAGCTGTTCCTGGTCAACCGGGCTGAGCTGGCTTTCAGCATCGCGCTGCCCATATTGCTGTTCGCGCTGATGTACGGGGCGCTGAGCAGCGACAGCGAGGTGTTCACACCCGCGAGCGTGGTGGACCTGGACGGAGGGCCGCACGCTCGACAGCTGGTGGAGCGGCTGGACTCGCTGGCCGCCATCGAGGTGGAGGAGCATACCGAGACCCACGCCGATGCAGCCCTGGACCGGGCGGCCATCCTGTTCGCGGTGGTGATTCCGGCAGGATTCAGCGAGGCGATGGAGGCGGGAGAGCCCGCGCCGCTGGTGTTCCGACAGAGAGGCAACGGCGGAGACACGGGGCAAATCGTCGCAGCCATTGTCCGGGGAGTCGCGAGGGATATGGCGACCGAGGCCCGCATCCGGCGTTTCACGCGGGAGGCGCTGGCCGACTCCGATGTGCCGGCAGATGCCGTCGATGCCGAAGTTGAGGCACGGCTGGCCTCCCTCCGCAGCAGCCCGCCGGTGGGGGTGGAAGTGCGCCGGCCGGGCGAAGAACCGGATGAGAAATCGACGGACGACCTGTTCTCGCGGCTGCTGCCGGGGTTGATAGTGATGTTCGTGATGTTCTCGGTCACGCTGGCGGCGCAGTCGTTCGTCGAGGACCGCCGAACTGGCACGCTGGAACGGCTGATGACCACGCGGCTCGGCGTGAACCAGCTCTTCGCGGGCAAGTTCCTGGCCGGGGTGGCACGCGCGATGTTCCAGACGGTGGTGATGCTGTCGCTGGCGTTCGTCGTGTTCCGCCCGGGCGGCCCGCTGGCATACGTGGAGCTGCTGGCCTTCGCCCTGCTGGCGGCCGCGGCCTTCACCGGCGTGTCGCTGGTCATCGGAGCGGTGGCCCGCACCCGCAACCAGGCGGCGTGGTCGGCGGTGTTCTTCACGCTGGTGATGGTGGTGTTCAGCGGCACGTTCTTCGTGATTGAGGAGGGCAGCCTGATGGAGGCCATCTCGAGGGCCACCATCAACGCCTACGCCATCGACGCGATGCAGAACATCATCGGCAAGGGCGAAAGCCTGGGACAGCAGTGGCTCGAAATGCTCGTGATGGCGGGCGTGGCCGTCGTGGGACTGTCCATCGCCCGGGTGTTGTTCCGGACAACGCCGGAGGGACGGTAGCCGCCGATGAAGACCATAGCCCGACAGGCCATGCTGCTGGCCGTGAAGGACACACGCATATTCTTCCGGGACCGGGCCGCGCTGGCCTTCGCATTCCTGCTGCCCTTCGTGTTCGTCATCGGGTTCTCGCTGGCGCTGCGTGGCGCGGGGCCGGAAAACGCCGACCTGGGCTTCACAATCGCCACGCAGGAGACGTCCGGCATCACCGTGCAGGCAGTTGAGACCATCGTTTCTGCAACGGACGGGCTGGCTGTGTCCATGGCATACGAGGAGGCGCTGGCGGCCGTGGAGTCGGGGGAACTCGACGGCTTCATTTCGTTCCCAGAGGACTTCACGCAGAAGCTGCTTTCGGGTGAGTCGGCCACGGTGGAAGTTGTTGTCGGCGACATTCCTGTCGCCGACGAATCTGCCCTGCGCGGGTTCGCCCAAGAGATAGCATCGCGTTTCTCGGAGGCACAGGCCACGGTGGCGTCGGTAGTCGCGCTGGGCGACCCGCAGAAGGCGGCCACCGTGATGCAGCAGATGCTGTCGGACACGGGCGGCCCGGCCATCGGCGTGCGGGTGGAGCAGGTGGGGGAGATCGCGCCGTTCAACACGTCGAACTTCGTGCTGCCGGGCTACCTGACGATGTTCGTCTTCTTCACCGCCGCCATGGGGGCCGAGGCCTTGGCCCGGGAGCGGCAGACGCACACGTTGGAGCGCCTGATGGCCAACGGCGTGCGGCGAGAGTCGCTGATCGTGGGCAAATTCCTGGCCGGGGGCATCATCGGCGTGGCGCAGGTCACGGTGATGTGGGTGGTCGGTGCGCTGGCCTTCGGGGTCGACCTGGGAGCGTCGCCAGTGGCGGTGGTGCTGCTGTCGCTGCTGATGGTGGTGGCGTCGGCGTCCTTCGGGGTGATGCTGGCCAGCTTCGTGCGCAACGTGCGGACGGCGTCGGCTGCCGGGGTGCTGACGTCGCTGGTGCTGGCGCCCATAGGGGGAAGCTGGTGGCCGCTGTTCATCACGCCGCCGTTCATGCAGTCGCTGGCGCGCCTGACGCCGCACGGCTGGGCCAACGGAGGGCTGAACAAGCTGATGCTGTTTGGGGCCGACTTCGCGGACGTGGGGCCGGAGATGGTGGCGCTGGTGGTGTTCGCCGCGGTGTTCCTGGCAGTGGCCCTGTGGCGGTTCCGCCTGGCGCCGGGCGGGTAGGCAGAAGTCGTCGATCACCATCCGCTGTTCGCAATTCCAGGGCGAAACTGTTTGCGCGCGCGCGCCGCTGGGAAACCTGCCGCAGAACTGCGGGAGACTGAATCGGGATGGAAGCCGGGCTACCCTGAGGTCCGTGCGGAATGGGCGCCAACGGGCCTGGTGCGCAGTACCACGAGTGTCGCCTGTTGGAAGCCACTGTTTTGTGCTGCCGGCCCCATTTGTTCACTTGATTTCTACAGCGCACGCCGAGTTGCACATGCCTTCCTCACAACTCTTCAAGCGCCTGTCAACTCGCTGGCAATGGAAGGCATCGAGGATTTCTGAACATCTCCATGCAGAATTGTGAATCTTTTCAAATTGCACAGACTTTCCTTGCTACATTGGCTACGGTATCGTCGACCCACTTAGTCCACGAGTATGGGCCGTCAGCAGATATTGCCCGGAGAGCGAGAAGCCCGTCTAATCTTATAGCCCGCCGATAGCACCCATGCCTACGACAAAGATACCCCTTCTTTCTTCTTCCAGCCGATCCTCTCTTCATTTGCGCTGAATGATTGCGGCCCGTCACCTGTGGTTGCCCAATGCTCACGCGCCGGATTGCACAGGGAAACAAAGCCACTACGGTCATAGACCATGTTTGCATTTAGGCCCTATTGCATTAGACTGGAGGTAGTAATTTGACAACTGACAAGATTGAGTTATGGGCTATTCCCGATTCGGAAAACCCCGTACCGCTGGGCCCACCTTACCCGTATCCATACGCGAGAGAACTCGAAAGGCTGATAGCCGGACACCCGGAGATGATTGAGGAGGACCTGACCGCAATACCAGGAGGGGCATCACAGTTTAGCTCAGGACCGGACATGCTGGCTGTGGACAGTAATGGCCGGCTGGTATTGGTGGAGTTCAAATATGGAGGCTTGACCAGCCAGGCTTTCGGGCAGGCGCTGGCCTACGCTTCGGAAATAGAGGAGATGAGCACGGAGGAACTGGGAAGGCACTTGTCTGCTCGTGTTGGAGCAAGCACGAATGGATCCCACTCTCCCTTTGAAGAATGGTATTCCCAGCATACGAGTGGACTCGACTTGGAGCAGAGTCGTCCCGTTCGAGTGATTCTGGCGGGAGTCAGCAAGGTAGACGACAGCATGTCTCGGATCACCGAATATCTCTCGACGCGAGGAATCGACATCTCTCTCGTTTCCTTCCAGGTCTTCGAGAATTCCGGAACAAGAATTCTCGCGCGGAAAGTGGCTGTTGCCCCGCATTCGCTGCCGCGGGAAGTCAAGGACAGAAACCGGTTTACTGATCTGATGCGAATGGTCCGTAGCCGTGAAGAGGAATGGCCCCACATCAAGGGAATCATGGAATCTGCGCGCTCCGCCTTCTCGGAAGCGTTTCCCGGATCCCGACTGCATGTGGACGGGCGCAAAGGCCTGATTTGTCACGGCGAGAGGGCAAGTTATTTTCCCGTTCGGTTGAACTTCCAAATCCTGAATAGGAGGCACAGCACGGCCGCCATTGAAATCGGCGAAGTCGGGCCCGAGAGTGGTGGCGACAGCGACAGGGCCGAAGTCCGCGTGATCTTTTTCGGCGGATACGTTGACCTGATCAAGGAGGAATTCGAGCGGGCGGCCGCGGCATGGCAGAATGCGGGTCTTGTTCTGGATACCTGGGACCCGCACCGAGAAGCCTACGGTCTTGAGACTCGCCCGTTCAGGAATGAGATATATGTAGGGAACGGCCCTGTGAACTTTCCCAGGTCGGCAGACGACCCTGCGACCTATTGCCCAGAGGTGAAGTTCTGCGTGCCCAATGTGGATGTGTGGGAGGAGTACAGGGACATGTTTGTGGACCTGGCGAGGAGCTTATTCAGGCAGGCTCAGATCACGCCAGTGAAGGACCTGCACCTTCGCCCAAGACCCTAATTCAATCAGGGAACAAGATGAACTCAGCTAACCTTCGCACCTCCCTTTATGACGTTCACGTGGCCGCCGACGGACGGATGGTGCCCTTCGGCGGCTGGGACATGCCGGTGCAGTACCCGTCGGGCATCATCGCCGAGGTGCGAGCGGTGCGCACCGGCGCGGGCATCTTCGACGTCTCCCACATGGGCCGGGTCTACATCAGCGGGGAGTCGGCCACCGAATTCCTCGACTGGGTGCTGACCGGTTCGGCGGCGGACCTGGGGGTGGGGCGAGCCCGCTACTGCATGATCTGCAACGACCGGGGCGGCGTCATCGACGACACCATCTTCTACCGGCTGGACGAAGACCGCTACCTCGTCATCCCCAACGCAGGCAACCGGCACCGGGTCCTCGACTGGTTCAGCCTCGTCATCGGCCAGCAGTTCAACGGCCGCGTGAACATAGACGACCAGACGATGCAGACGTCGCTGCTGGCCTGCCAGGGTCCCGCCGCCCTGGGGATGGCCCGGGAGCTGGCCGAAGATGGTTTGGCCGGACTGCGCTCCTTCGCGTGGACGGAGACGCAGATGTGCGGCGCGACGGTGCTGGTGGGCCGTACCGGCTACACCGGCGAGGACGGTGTCGAGATCATGGCCCCGGCCGCTGCCGCCCCCGCCATCTGGCAGGCGCTCACCGAGGCTGGAGCCGTTCCCTGCGGGCTGGGCGCGCGCGACGTGCTGCGCACCGAGGCGGGCCTGCCGCTGCACGGCCACGAACTGGACGAGGCGACCACCCCGGTGGAAGCCGGCCTCGAGCGTTTCATCGAATTTGAAAAGGAATTCGTCGGACGCGACAGCCTCCTTGAACAGCAGTACCACGGCACGCAGTTCACCCTCGTGGGGCTTCAGCTCCCCGGGCGGTCTGCTCCGCGGGCGACCTACGCCCTGTCGGTACTGGGCTTCCCGGCAGGACAGGTGACCAGCGGCTGCTATTCGCCTACCCTTGACACCAGCTTGGGGATGGGCTACGTTTTTCCTGAATATTCACGACCGGGAACTGTCCTCGAAATGGACAAACGGGGTCTCATCGAAGAGATCACCGTCACCACCCTTCCTCACTATCGCCGTCCCCGTTCATCAAGAGCCAGAGCGTCCACATAGCACGTCTTGCGCACTGCGGGGGCTGGCGCAAGGAGCAGTAAATTCCAGATGAGTCCCAGCGACCGCACATACACGCAAGAACACGAGTGGATTATCGTTGAGGATGCCGAGGCGCGACGCGCGCTGGTCGGCATCACCGACTACGCCCAGGACCAATTGGGCGACATCGTTTACTTCGAGCTGCCCAAGGTTGGCGACAGCATCACCCACCTCGGCAAGATGGGCGAAGTGGAGTCCGTAAAGGCCGTGTCCGACCTGTTCTCGCCGGTCAGCGGCGAGGTGGTCGAGGTCAACGGCGCGCTGGTTGACCAGCCCGAGCTCACCAACACGGA
The DNA here is from genome assembly GCA_963667415.1 of Dehalococcoidia bacterium. Taxonomy (GTDB): domain Bacteria; phylum Chloroflexota; class Dehalococcoidia; order Lucifugimonadales; family UBA3495; genus VXOI01. The sequence goes on from OY763410.1 coordinate 4,522,505, forward strand.
CCCCTTCGGAGACGGCTGGCTGCTCCGCGTGACGATGGCCGATCCGGCAGAACTGGAAACGCTGATGTCGGCGGAGGAATACGACGCCTACATCGCCGGGCTGCACTGATGAGCAGCGGCGGCGCCGGAAACGGCAACGGCCACTTCCAGTCCCACTACATCCCCAACACCCCGGACGAACAGGCGGGAATGCTTGCCGCCATCGGGGTCTCGTCGATAGACGACCTCTTCGCCGACATACCGGCGGAGCACCGCAATCCACCGCTGCGGCTTCCCGACCCGCTGCCCGAGCTGGAGATACAGCGGGAGCTGGGGGCGCTGGCCGGCCGCAACCGTCCTCTGGGCAGCGGCCCGTCCTTCCTGGGTGCGGGCTCCTACCACCACTTCATCCCGGCCATCGTGAAATCGCTGGTGACCCGCGGCGAGTTCATCACCGCATACACGCCCTATCAGGCCGAGGCCAGCCAAGGCACGCTGCAGGTCATATACGAGTTCCAAACGCTGATCTGCAACCTATACGGAATGGAAGTCGCCAACGCCGGCATGTACGAGGGGGCCACCAGCCTGGCCGAGGCCGCGCTGATGGCCTGTCGCGTCACACGGCGAGAGCGCGTGGCGGTGCTGGACACGGTATCGCCCGCCTACCGCGCGGTCATCGAGGCCTACTGCCTTCCGCAGAACCTCGAAGTGGCAACCGTCAGCGACGTCGCCTCCGGCGTGAACGACGACACCGCCTGCCTGGTGACGCAGTACCCCAACTTCTACGGCAGCATCGAAGATCTGGGCTCTCAGGTGGACGCGGCCCACGCCGCAGGGGCGCTGTCGGTGGTGTCGTGCGACCCCATATCCGTGGGGATGTTCCAGCCGCCGGGCCACTACGGGGCCGACATCGTCACCGGCGAGGGGCAGCCGCTGGGGATTCCGCCCAGCTATGGCGGGCCGTACGTGGGGCTATTCGCCACCAAGCAGGAATACATCCGGCAGATGCCCAGCCGCCTGTCCGGCCGCACCGCGGACCGCAACGGCGAGACGGGCTACGTGCTGACGCTGCAGACACGGGAGCAGCACATCCGCCGCGAGCGGGCGACGTCCAACATCTGCACCAACGAGGCCCTGTACGCCCTGGCCTCGACCATCTACCTGGCCGCGATGGGCAAGTCCGGCCTTCGGCAGGTGGCCGAGCTGTGCTACCAGAAGTCGCAGTACGCGGCATCGCAGATAGCCGCGATTCCCGGCTACTCGGTGGCCAACGACGGGCCGTTCTTCCGCGAGTTCGTGGCCCAGTGCCCGGAGCCGCCCGCCGAGATCAACCGGCGACTGATGGAGCAGAACATCCTCGGCGGCCTCGACGTGAGCGACCGCTTCCCCAACGGTATGCTGCTCTGCGTGACCGAAATGAACACCAAGGACGAGATTGACCGGCTGGTGTCGGCTTTGGCGGAATCGTAGAGACGCGCACCGCGCAGCCTGGCTGACCCGCCCCATGCCGTCATCAATGGCCAAGCGTATACTACCGGTCTGCACCCATTCCTCATTCGGAGAGGACTGCTATGACCACAAGACAAACCGCCCCTCCATCCTCTAAAGGGACGGAGCAATACCCGGAAAGACTTCCGAGGAACAATGTGCAGAACTCTCTATTCCTTCACCATCCCGCTTGGCAGGCAGCCTTGGGGAGGCATTACGGAGCGACAGGCGGCACATTGGTGATGAGTGAGATGCCCATAGTCTCGACCTTCAGCCAGCGGACGGGACAGGTCTATCCCGACTTGCTGATCGCCTTCGACGTGGACCAAGAAGCTGCAATTGCCCAGCGGTGCTTCGCCCTTGATGAAAGGGGCAAGCCACCGGATTTCGTTTTGGAGGTAGCTTCGGAGAGCACCGCTCCCAACGACTACCAAAACAAGCCGGAGCGTTACGCTGCCCTTGGCGTGCCGGAATATTGGCGTTTCGACCCAACTGGCGGCAACTTCTACCCGGTGGCCTTGGCCGGCGACCGCCTGGTGGACGGCGAGTACCGGCCCATAACCATAGTCAGGGTGGATGACAAGCGTTTTTGGGGCCACAGCGACGTTCTTAACCTTGACCTGTGTTGGGAATACGGCGAATTGCGATGGTACGATCCGGTGACCCAAGTCTATATCGCCAGCTACGACGATCAGGCCGACGCCCGAGCCGCCGCCGAGGCGCAGCTCGACATTGAGCGCCAGGCTCGTGTCGCCGCCGAGGAGCGTATCCGCAGGTTGGAAGAGGAACTGCGGAGCCGACCCAAGTAAACTGGGTACCCAACGAACCAGAGACGAGAGACCTCGCTGCACCAAAATGACAGCCAACGGCTTGATGTGTCAGGGGCAGACATTTATCGATTCATACAGAATGGCGACTGGAGAACTGTGAAATGCGTCAAGGCGGAAATCGCGATACATCGAAACTGCTGATGGAGCGCAGCGTACCGGGACGCGCCGGAGCGGTGCTGCCGGCGTCCGACGTGCCTGTGCAGCCGCTGCCCGACGCGGCGCTGCTGCGCGATGAACTGCCGCTGCCTGAGCTTTCGGAGCCGGAGGTGGTGCAGTACTTCACGGGACTGAGCCAGCGGAACTTCTCCATCGACACGCATTTCTACCCGCTGGGCAGTTGTACGATGAAGTACAACCCCAAGATCAACGACGAGACCGCCTTCCTGCCCGGGTTCGCTGGCATCCACCCGATGCAGCCCGCAGAGCAGTCGCAGGGGGCGCTGGACCTGCTGCACCGGCTACAGGGGTTCCTCGGCGAGATTACGGGGCTGCCGGCGGTGAGCCTGGCCACCCTGGCCGGGGCCCACGGCGAGCTGGCCGGTATGCTGATGGTCAAGGCGTACCTGACCGCCCACGGCCAGACCGGGCGTACGAAGGTGGCCATCCCTGACAGCGCTCACGGCACCAATCCGGCGTCGGCGGCGATGGCCGGATTCCAGGTGGTGGAGCTGGCGTCGGACAGCCAGGGCAACGTGGACCTCGAGGCGCTGCACGACGTCGCCGGCGACAGCCTGGCCGGAGTGATGATCACGCTGCCCAGCACGCTGGGGCTGTTCGACACGAACATCGTAGAGGTCTGCCGCATCGTCCACGAGGCGGGCGGGCTGGTCTACGGCGACGGCGCAAACATGAACGCCCTGCTGGGCCGGACGAAGCTGGGCGACCTGGGCTTCGACGTGTGCCACCTGAACCTGCACAAGACCTTCAGCACTCCCCACGGCGGCGGCGGTCCGGGGGCGGGCCCCGTCTGCGCCACCGAGCGGCTGGCGCCGTACTTGGCTGCCCCTGTGGTGACCGGGTCGGAGGCGGACGGCTATGCGCTGGCGACGCCGGAGCACAGCATCGGCAAGCTGGCCGGGTTCCACGGCAACTTCGGCGTCCTGGTGCGCGCGTACACGTACATCCGCACGCTTGGCGCGGCAGGTATCCTCTCCATCAGCGGCAACGCGGTGCTGAACGCCAACTACATGATGAACGAGCTGCGGGACGTGTATCACCTGCCTTACGACCGCACCTGCATGCACGAGGCGGTGTTCTCGGCCGACTGGCAGAAGGCTCGCGGCGCGGGCGGACTGGAGATCGCCAAGCGGCTGCTGGACTACGGTTTCCACGCGCCGACGATGTATTTCCCGCTGATCGTGCCCGAGTGCCTGATGATCGAGCCAACGGAGTCGGAGACGCAGGAAACCATCGACGACTTCGTGGCGGCGCTGAAGCAGATCAACGCCGAGATCGACGAGGACGCCGACCTGGTGCGCAACGCCCCGCACACGACGCCGGTGGCCCGCCTCGACGAGGCGCAGGCCGCGCGCCGCCCCAACCTCCGCTGGACCCCGGAGGGTTAGGTTAGGGAGGTTAGAACTGCCAGATCATGACCTCCGGCAAGGATCACTCAGATAGTTCCGGGAACAGGTGGGGGACCATAATCATTATTCTCCCCATCTCCAGTAGCCAATAGAGGAGATTCTCCAACCGCGTCTCCGCAAATGCTATTCCGGATTCAGATTCGAATACGACTTCTAACCCAGCTATCTGGTCCTTTACCCTCTGTGCGTCCTCTTTCGAAAGGCCCCGTTCCTTCGCCCACGCCAACACACGCCCAATCTGACCGCCGTCATGAACGACGACACAGCCGTTCCGTTCTCCAACATACACAGATGCAGCGTCTCCATCTGACCAATAGACCGGAAGAACTACTTCGCAAGTCGTTCCCAAGTTAAAGCCAGTGTCTGCTCTCGGCACTATCTTGAGCCGCTCTTCCAACTGCTGATAGACCAAGGATTGCACCGTTTCTGTGCTTAGAGAGACTCTTTGAGTCATGGCGAAATCTCCGGAATTGCCCCGGCGACATTTACGTGCTGGGCAAAGGATTCCAATGCTTCATGAAGAGACGCAGCGGGAGAAATCTCCCATCGATACACCCTGGACCGGGCGCGCTTTGAGTCGATGTTGACGAAGGCATTTGTAGGATAGTGGATGTGGGGACCAGGAACAAACGGGCCAGCCCCAGGTTCCTGGTGTCCCCTACCGATATGCCCTCGCCTCAAGAGCCTGCTACCCAGCCACAGCCTCACCAAGATTTCTCCTTCTCTCTCAGAGTCCCCCGTAATAAGGAGCCGACCGTCCCGCTCCAATTGACTATCATGATCGATTAGACTGAGCTCCCCCATGAGGGATGCATCCTCCATTCCTGAAGGAACAATCAGACTCAGGGAACTCCACCTTTTCCTGGCACCGACTGCCCGTTCAAAGAGTGGTACGACGTATTCGTCATTACGCCAGAATTCCCGCAGCATCGTGATTATCTAACCCTATCACAACTCCCTACCCCGACTGGCGTTCCTCATCCAACGCGGCTTGCAGGATGGCCTCGTCGACGCGGACCTCGACGCCTGCGCGCTCTTCCTGTAGCAGCATGGCGACGCGGGAGTCGCGGTGGCCCCAGCCGCGGTTCAGGGCCTCGGTCATCTCCTGCAGGGTGAGCTGGGCCAGGCGCATGGGGACGTCGTATTCGCGGCCGACGCCGACAGCCAGGTCGACGTCCTTGCGGGCGAGGCGCAGGGCGAAGTCGGGCGGGTCGAACTTGCCGGGCAGCAGGTGCTCGGCCAGCCCCTCGAAGGTGCCGCGGCGTCCCTGCGCTCCCTTGCGAACGGCCTGCCACAGCGCCAGGGGCTCGACGCCAGCCTTCACGCCCATGGTGAAGACCTCGGCCAGCGCCGCCTGGACGATGTAGCCGGTGCAGTTGTGCACCAGCTTGGCCACCGCGCCGCAGCCGATGGGGCCAACGTAGTAGGCCTTGTCGCCGATACTGTCGAGGACGGGCTTGCAGCGGTCGAAGACGTCCTTGTCGCCGCCGACCCAGATGGCGAGGTTGCGGGAGGCCGCGCCCCGGGGCCCGCCGCTGACCGGCGCGTCGAGCACGTGGATGCCGCGGGCGGCGGCCTGCTCGTGGATGCGGCGGATTAACGTCGGCGTGCTGGTGCTGAGGTCGAAGTAGACCTTGCCCTCGCTCATGCCCTCGAGGATGCCTTCCTCGCCCAGGCCGACGGCCTCGACCTCGGTGGGGCCGGGCAGCGACGTGAAGACGATTTCCGAGGATTCCGCCACCTCGCGGGGTGAGTCGGCCCAAACCGCGCCCGCCTCAAGGTGCTGGGTGGCCGATTCGCGCCGGATGTCGTGGACGACCATCTCGTTGCCGCCCTGCAGACAGTTGTAGGCCATGCTGGCTCCCATTGTTCCCAGTCCGATAAACCCTACCTTCATCGTAAGCCTCCTTGGAGATTTGGGTCTTATCATACCGCAGGCGGTTCTGCCCAGAGAGAACGAAGGACAAGCACTGCGTCTGGGCCCGCCTTGAGCCCCGGCGACGGGTCCAGTGCCCAGCGGCTTCAATTCACAACGCCTACACAAAGGTTACACATTGCTTTTACACAAACTCCTTGTACCGGCAAGGCGCACCGCTCACAATAATACATATCAAAACCCACCACCTGCTAAACACAATATGCTAGCTGATGATTATTGATATCCATAGAATTACGAGCAGGAGGCAGGACAATGGACAATGGCGGAGAAAGCATCGTTGGTAGACGAACGATTTTTATCATCAGCCTGGCTCTGCTGGCGGGAATGGTCGGTTTGCTATGGTTGACTTCCGGCAGCCACGGCACTGTGTCAGCAGATGGAAGCACCCTCTCCGTTGAGTGCTCCCTCGCCAACTCGGCAGACTGCGCGGATTCGACGCTGCAAGCAGGTCCCACGGCCCACGGCGCCTCGCAGCTGGGCGAACGCGGTTCCAGCCTCCTCGATGCCAGTGCAGGAGCCCCCGCCACCGGCGGCGGCGGACAGGACGAATCCAAGTGCCTGCTGCCTTGGATCCCCTGCTTTAACAGCTAGGCTCCGGCGCCCCCGGCTGGTCCACTGCGGCTCTGATCAACGGCTAGCAGATTGGCAACGGACCGCCACCGGCAGGCACGACACCGCCGCCGCGTAGCGATGCCGGCCCCTGACGAAAACCGGGACTCGACCGAGGGAGAGGCGATTCGTCCTCTCCCTCTTCCGTTGCCCGACCTGCGTGCGGGTCGCTACCGGCCGGTCGCCCTGCCCTCCAGCCGCGCTGCCCGGGTGGCATACGCCGTGAACTCGGCGACGTGGGCAGCTTCGGGCCGGAGCTGCACCAGTCGTTGCGCCTCGGCTGCGACGGCCTGCAGGCTGCCCTCGCGGGCCCAGTAGCTGCCGCGCAGCACCTCGGAGAACTCGGCGACCACCGCCGCCAGCTGGAACCCGAACGACGCTTCCTCGAAGGCCGGCGCAAGGTTCCCGGTGTAGAACGGCCGGCTGACCTCCTTCACCTCACCCAGCAGGGAATCCTCGTAGCGCAGATTGACCGTGCCCAGGGTCCCCTGCGCGCCCTCCATGAGCTTCAGCTCGTACAGCGCGGTAACGCTGTGGCCGGCGCCGATTTCGCCTGCGTCCACCGTGTCGTCGCGGAAGTCCACGTCGGCAACGTCGCGGTTCTCGTACCCCAGCAGTCGGTAGCGGCTGACCGTCTCGGGGTTGAATTCCACCTGCACCTTCGCGTCCTTCGCGATGGTCTGCAACGTACCCGTCAGGTCGTCGACGAAGATGCGCCGCGCCTCCGACAGCGTGTCCACATAGTGGTAGGCCCCGTCGCCGTCGTTGGCCAGCCGCTCCATCAGAATGTCGTTGTAGTTGCCCATCCCGAAGCCCACGGCGGTCAGAGTCACTCCTTGTTCGACGTGCTGGCTCACCTGCCGCAGGATGGCGTCGGGCCCGGTGTTGCCCACGTTGCCCACGCCGTCGGAGAGCAGCATGACGCGGGTGGTGCGCCCCGGCTCGACCTCAGCAGCCGCCAGCCCGTAGGCAAGGCGCAGGCCGTCCTCGACGTAGGTGGAGCCTCCCGGCTTCAGCGAGTCGATGGCCGCGAGTATTTCGCCCCTGCTCCGGGCGGACGTCGTCTCCAGCAGCACTGAGCCCCGGTCGCCGTACACCACGATGGCAACCTCGTCGTCGGAGCGCAACTCGTCGACCAGCAGCCGCAGCGACTGCTTCACCAGCCCCAGCCGGTCCTCCCGGGCCATCGAGCCGGACACGTCGATGGCAAACACCAGTGTGGCATCCTGACGCTGCTGCTCCAGTATGTCGCGCCCCTGCAGTCCCACCCGCAGCAGCCAGTGGTTGGCGCTGCCGAAGGGAGCGGGAGACCCCTCGACGTGGATGGCGAATGCGTCGCTGTCGGGCGGCTCGTATCCTTGGTCGAAGTAGTTGACGAACTCCTCCACCCTGACCGAGTCGGGGTCGGGCAGGTTGCCGTCGTCCAGGAACCGCCGCGCCACGGTGTAGGAAGCCGTGTCCACGTCGACGGCGAAGGTGGAAAGGTGGTCGTCCTCGGTGTCGATGAAGGGATTGACGCCGTAGTGCCGGAAGAAGGTGAGGTCGTAAGCGCCTTCATTCACCTGTCCCGCGCCGCCGGCGCTGAACCTGCCGTCCCTCGCGCCCTCCGTGGCCACCGCCACCGGCTGCTCCTCCGGCGGCGCTTCCGACTCCTGTACCACCGCCGCCGCCGGTGCCGCCGTGGCGGCAGGCGCAGCCGTCGAGGCTGACTCAAACTCCTCCACCTGCCCGCAGGCTGCCAGCGCCAGCATCAACACGATTGCCAAGGGAATAGCTGCCTTGATCATTGTATGGAACATCTCATCGCCTCCAGGCTTTGTCTGCGGCAATGAGCATTTTCGCTTTCACCAGATGCACACTCGACGACAGATATGTAACAATCCCTTCGTATTGTGTGCCGGAGTTGTTACACTTGCCAACTTTTGCCGACCTGCTGACCGCACACATCGACCGCGTCGGCATATCCGACGCGGACCTGGCCCGCCGCATCGGCGTCAGCCGCCTCACCCTCATCCGCTGGAAGGAGGGCGTGACCAGCCGCCCGCGCTACCGCGAGGACGTGCTGCGCTGCGCCGAACTTCTGCGCCTTACGCCGGAGGAGCGCGACGAGCTGCTGGTGTCCGCCGACTTCCAGCCCGAGGGCGGGCCGCCTGCCCCGGAACCGACGCCGGAACCGCAGGGAGCGGCGCTGGCCGTGGCAGGCAACGCACCGGGCCCTCCCGTGACTGTGACCACAGCAGCCACACCGGCAGTCGTCATCACGGGCACGCCCAAGCGTCGTCGGCTCCGCATCGCCGGCGCGATCGCCGTGGCGGCTGCAGCGCTGGCAGTGGTGGCCGTCGTACTCGCCCTGCGCTTCACGGGCGGCCCCGACTACCCGGTGGCGGTTGCCGGGGAATCGCTGATCGCCATCGCACCCTTCGCCAACTACACCGCCGGTCAGCAGGGCTTCAACGTCCAGGGCAGGCTGCGCACCAGCATCGACCGCGAGATCGCAACCGCCCGGCTCTCCGGCGTCCGTACCGTCGACTGGCCCGAGGAAATCGCCGACGAGCCCGACGCGATGAAGGCCGTGGAACGGTCCGGGGCATCCATCATCATCTGGGGCGAGTACGACAGCGGTCGCGTGCTGGCGTCGCTCACCATCCCCCGCGGCCAGAGCGAAGCCCGCGGACCGCAGGTGGTGGACATCGCCTCGTCCCCCACCGAGCTGCCCACCGCCGTCAACATCGACCTCACGGCCGAGGTCCGGTCGGTTGCCCTGCTGACCCTCGGGCAGCTGTACCTGGAGCGTCGCGAGTTCGACCTGGCCAAGACGGTGCTCATCCAAGCCCTGGCCGACCCTCCCTCCGACCCGGCGGCCTTGGCCGGACTGCGCTACCGTCTGGGCCGCGCCTACCTTGGCGGGCAGTACGCCGACTTCGACGAGGCAATCTGGCTCTTTACCCAGGTGCTGGCCGTCCAGCCCCGGTCAGGAGACAGCTACAACGGCCGCGGCCTGGCGTACCTGGAGCGCGGCAGACCCGGCGACGCCGACCGGGCCATCGCAGACCTGAGCCGGGCCGCCGACCTCGGTGCCCCCGCAGCCTCCCACCACTACAACCTCGCCGTGGCCTACCTCGAGCGCGGCCAGGAGGGCGACCTGGCCCGTGCTCTCAACGACCTCGAACGCGCCATCGAAGCCGACCCGGACTCCGCCGAGGCGCTGGTCAACCGCGCCGCGGCCTACCTGCAGCGGGGTGACCCCGGCGATCTCGATCTCGCCTTCGAGGATCTTGAGAAGGCCATTGAGCTGCAACCGGAGTTGGCGACAGCGTGGACCAACCGGGGGAACGCCTACCTGCTCCGTGGGGAGGAAGGCGACTGGGACCTTGCCGAGGCCGACTTCACCACGGCCATCGACCTTGACCCCTATTCCGCAACGGGCTACTACAACCGTGGGTTGATGTTCTCCGTCATGGGCGGAGTGACTACCTCCGTCTTCGACTTCCAGAGGGCACATCAGCGGGAGCCGCGCAGCTTTTTGTACAACAACACGCTGTGCTGGCAGATGGGCATCGATCAGGAGCCGGAACAGGCCCTGCCCTACTGCGACCTTGCCGTGGAACTCTTCCCGGGCGGTCCGGCCCACGACAGCCGGGGCCTGGTCTACGCCGTGATGGGACGCAACGACGAGGCAATCGAGGACTTCCGTGCCTTCCTCGCCTGGGTCGACACGTCGGTCAAGGAGACCTGCCGCCCCCACTACCGCCCCAGCCGCGAGTCGTGGATCGCCACCCTGCAGTCCGGCGGCAATCCCTTCAACTACGCAACCCTGCAGGAGCTCCGCCTGCGGCCAGCCGCGCCAGCCGCCGCTGCCCCCTGCTGACCTGACCACCTGCTTCGGGGCCCGCCACTGAAGCGCCGCTTGCCTCGGGGCGTTATAAGTCGTACAATTGTTCTCAGAAAGAACATCCCGAGCCGCCTGTTTGGCGCTTGGACCACCGGATCGGACAGTCTCAATTAAGGATCAAAATTATCGGGTTTGTTACAGAACGTTACAAAATGTTACACCTCTACGCGAGGAAGCCCAGATAGTGAGACTGGACTCCCAGCTCAAATCAACCCGGAGCCAAATTGATCCCGTTCGAATTTACCTGGCTTTTCGCCAGCCAACCCGTCATTATCGCGAAACCTGCCCCCGCGAAGGCGGGAATCCAACCCCCCGTATCCCTCGCCGGTCGGACAACGACAGGCACATTTCCGGGGCTTTCCCCCACGCGACCATTCCACCTCACCCAACCTCTGCCAAGGGTGCGGAACTGCAAAATGAGCGGAAATGATCGGGTTTGAGCGGATTGTAAGAAAAGAAAGTATGATGACGACAACCGCCCAAACGGATTTGTGAGGACACAGGAAAATGACTGGCTCCTCCGAAGAGCATCCTGACTCCCGAGAATCCCTCGCAGGCTACGTGGTCTCGCTGCCCGAGCGCCTCGTCCGCACCACGGCGGCCAGCGGCGGGGGTCTGCTGCTGGAAACTACCGACCACGTCCTGCCGCCACCCGTGCGCGACGCCAAGATCTACCAGTGCCTCATCGCGCGGCCCCTGCGCATCACCGTCGAGGCCGTCGGCGGGGTCAGCGGACGTTTTCCGATGCAGGAAATGTCGGGCCAGGAACTGATTCAGCGGAAGGTCGCCGGCAATTTCGTCGAGGCCTTCAGCGTCTTCACCGTCGGCTTCTCGCCCCTCTGGTTCCTCGCCGTGGCTTCCGACGCCACCAACGGCACTCGCGTCTATCTCGACGCATTCGTCAAGGAACTCAAGAAGGCCAACGTCCTGCCCAGCAGCACCGACATATCATCCGTCGACGACCTGCTCACGGTGCTGGACAGAGCCGTCGGCCAGGCCGCCGACGCCGTGGACATTCCTCCCACGGCGATTTCAGATATGCGCGACTCGGTGGCGCTGCTGCGGGAGAATGCAGAGTCGATTCCGGAACCGCACCGCCTCGCCGAGCTGTTCTCTCAACTGAACCTCGCCGCGAGAGAACAGAAGCGTTCGCCGCTGGTGGTTTCCACCCTGGTTGCCGCCGGGGCGCTCCAGGCCGGAATGCAACTCGGCACCATCCACGTGCTTTCCTTCTACACGGAAGCCCTCAGCAGCATCCGTGCCGAGGGGGTTTCCTCGTATCTCGGACGCATCAGCCGGCCCTACGTTGACGCAGCCGCCGGCCACCTCAAGCGAAACAGGGGCTCCCACACGCGCCGGGTGATTCGGAAGGTGCTGGACGACCTTCCCACCTCCGGCCCCGACGCCAACAACTGGACAGAACCCAGGTAGCATCCCAGGAGGACACGATAGTGGTTGAACAGGCGGAAAAGCTCTGGACATACGAGGCGGCTGAGCCCGGCCAGCACGGCGCGGAGACGACGGTGCTAATCACCGCCGCGAATATCGCCGGTTATGCCGAGGTGGCTCTGAACGACGACCCGCAATACCGCGGTTCCGGCGCGACCCTGGCCATGCCGACGATGGTGCTGGCCTATGCGCCCCTGCTGCGCGAGGAAATCGCCGAGGCCAACGGCTTCATTGCGCAGGAGCAGTCGAAGACGGCCCGCCGCCAGACTCCCTTCGCCAAGTGCGAGATTCACTGGCACAAACCCGTCTGCGCCGGCGACACCATCACCGGCACCCGCGGCGTGCTGGAGAAGTACGAGCGCCGCGGCAGCCGCTTCGTCACCTTCCGCGTCGAGGGAGTGAACCAGCGCGGCGAGACGGCGGTGGAATACGACTACACCTGCATCTTCGACTACGCCGGCGGACAGCGCGAGGTCCCATCCGGCTCCGGAACTCCGGCCGCATCAACCCAGGCGGTGGAGTCCCAGCGGCAGGAGCCTGCACCAGCCGCCGGTGGTCCGCTGGACTTCGAATCGGCCAGCGAGGGAAGGTCGCTGGCCCAACTGCAAATAACCGAGAGCCAGGACATCATCAACAACCGCAGCGCCTTCCGCTTGGCGGGGCGGCCCAACGAGAGCAACATCCACACCGACGAGGAGTTCGCCCGGCAGAACATCTTCGGCGGCACGGTCAACTCCGGCCCCGCAACAATGTCCTACGTCGACCAGATGCTGCAGCTCTCCTTCCCGCCCGAGGCCTTCTACAACGGAGGCAGCCTGCTCATGCGGGCCATCACGCCCTTCCGCAGCGGGGACACCGTTACCTTCGCCGGCGAAGTAACTGGACGCCACCGCGAGGTGGACCGGGCAATCGTGGAGTGCCGCGTCCGAGGCACCAACCAGCGCGGCGAGCTGGTCTGCCTGGCTGACGCAGCCCTGGCCGTGAGCTAGACGGACAGCGCGTCAAGACACACCAGACCCCGCCCGGCCTACGAATAGATCGAAGATCGAACGGGGTCTTCACATGGTTTCCGGTCGGACCTGGTCAGCGGCGGAAGCTTATCCGCGGACCCTGCCGTAGACGCGTTCCGGCTCAACGAGGACGATGACCCCATCCTGCTTGACCATCGCCTCGTCGTACTCCTCCCAGTCGGGGTGGTCGCCGTGGGCGCTGCAGGCACGAAAGACCTCGCGCAGCTCGACGCGCATGGTCTCGGCGTCGGTGTCGTGGTAGCTCATCGTCGTCGCCGTACCCTCGACGCACACGCAGCTCCGCCAGTCCTCGCTGACTGCCATCACGGTGCAGCGGTTGTCGCGCTGCAGGTTGCGCACCTTGACCGAGCTGCCGTAGACAATGACATAGGCCGCCTTGCCCTTGTAGGCGCCGCAGACCACGATGCTCGTGTGGCCCGCGCCGTTGCGACGGTAGGTGGTGATAACCCCGCGCTTGTTGTTGCTTACGAAATTCTCGTAGTCCTGGAACTCCATCTCGACACCTCCGGGCCGTGGCCCGCATTTATTCGCAACACTGGTATAACATAGCCGGGGACACTTCTGCATCCTGCGGCGGAGGCCTGCAATGGAATACCGGGAGTTGGGCTCAACCGGCGTGATGATACCCGAGGTCGGACTGGGCACGTGGAAGTACCGCGGCGGTCCGGAACCCCTGCGGCGGGGCATAGAGCTGGGCGCAACCCTCATCGACACCGCCGAGATGTACCGCACCGAGGACGCCGTCGGCCAGGCCGTCGCCGGCATCCGCGACCGTGTGTTCGTAGCCACCAAGGTCCTGGGCAGCAACCTGCGCTACGACGAAGTTCTGCGCGCCGCCGACAAGAGCCTGCGCCTGCTCCAGGACGACGTCATCGACCTGTACCAGATCCACTGGCCCAACCGCAGCGTTCCCATCGCCGAGACGATGCGGGCCATGGAGACCCTGGTGGACCGGGGCATGGTGCGATACATCGGCGTCAGCAACTTCTCCGTCGCCGATATGCGGGAAGCACAGGCCGCCATGTCCAAAAACCCCATCGTCTGCAACCAGGTGCTCTACAACCTGAAGCGACGGAGCATCGAACGCGACCTGATTCCCCACTGCGAGGAGAACCGCATCACCGTAATGGCGTACACCCCACTTGCCGACGGCTCTCTGGCCGTGCGCCCCCGCCTGCGGGCCGGACAGCAGTGGGAGGCCCTGGAAACCGTCGCCCGCGAGGCTGGGAAAACGCCCGCGCAGGTGGCCCTGAACTGGTGCCTGACCCGCTCGCCGGTGGTGGTCATCCCCAAGACCAACAGCGTCGCCCGCACCGAGGAGAACTGCGGCGCCTCCGGCTGGCGCCTCACCCCAGCGCAGGTCCAGCGCCTGGAGGCGGTATATCCGCTGTAGAAACGACGCCTACCTGCCCGCCCTCTGGTCCCGGAACTGCACCAGGGCGAAGGGTATCGCCGCCAGCGAGATTATGGCCGCGGCGCGGAAGAAGTTGCGAAACACGGTCAGGCCGGCCGTGTTCACGTCGGTCGAATACTGTGCGAGCCGCGCGGCGTGCGACTCAGACGACTCGCCCGGCTGCAGGATGGGGAACTCGATCCCCGACGTCAGCACCTGGAAATGCTCGACGCCCCAGGCCGACATTGCCGCAAGTCCCAGCGTCATCCCCATCATCCGCGACACCGTGACCAGCGACGCGCCGGTGGCCCGGTAGTCCTCTCCAATCGCCGAAAGGGCCCGGTGCAGGATCGGCGCGATAACCAGCCCGAAGCCCACACCGGCCAGCAGCAGTTGCAGCGTCAACTCCGGGTCGTCCACGCCAATCTCCCACCTGGAGCAGAGGAACAGGCCCGCCGCCACCATCAGCAGCCCGGCTACCGTCAGCGGCCTGGCCCCGAATCGCGGCACCAGCCACCCGCCGAGCACCGATGCCAAGGGAATCACGCCGGTCATGCGCAGCAGCCACATCGCTCCGGTGAAGGGATCTTTCTGCATCACCGTATCGGCCGTCAGAGGCACCGTTACCATCGCCAGGATGAGCGACACCCCTACCAATGCCTGCGCCAGGTTGGAAACGATGAAGTTCCAGGAACGCAGGAACACGTTCGCCAGCAACGGCTGCCAGATGCGCCGTTCCACCAGCACCAGCATGCCGGCAACGCCAATGCCCGACGCCGCCAGGATGAAGGGCACCGGCGACTCCAGGGTGAACAGGTCCTTGCGAGACAGGGCCAGCGACAGCAGCAGCAACGCAACGATCAGCAGCGCGCCGCCGAGGTAGTCGACCCTGGCCTCGCGGTTCCGGCGGTTGGGCAGCCACATGATGGCGACAAAGACCACCGCCGCCTGCGGAACGTTGAGCCAGAAGATCCAGCGCCAACTCGAGAGCTCGACGATGGCCCCGCCATAGGCCGGCCCCAGCATCGAGCCCGCCTCCGCCGCTCCGCCGACCACTCCCAGAGCAAGGGCGCGCCTCTCCGGCGGCACCAGCGTCGTCGCCAGCGCCATACCGATGGGCACCGTCCCACCACCGCCGATGGCCTGGATCACCCGAGCGCCGATCATCCACTCGAAGTGGGGAGCGACGGCCACCAGGCTGGTCCCGATGCAGAACACAACCAGCGAAGCCTGGTAGACACGAGTGTAGCCGTACACGTCGCCTAGCCTTCCTATCAGGGGCATGGCAACGGTGTAGCCCAGCAAGTAGGAAGTGATGATCCACGAGACCTTGTCCAGCTCGGTGATGGGCAGCTTCAGGTCCACCATCACGCTGGGCAGCGCGGTAACCACCACCGTCTGGTCCAGCGCGGCGATGAAGGCCCCGAGGCCGGTGATAGTCAGGATGGCCCAGGTGGAACTCACTCCCCGCGAGCTGCCTCCGGCATCGGCCACCATAGCTAAATTCCCTCGCAGTTGAGGGAATTTATGCGGTTATTCATTTCGCGGTCAGAATCCGGGCGGCGGCTCGATAGTAACCGGTTGGTTGACGTCGTCCAGAGTAAGCACCCGCAGCGCGTCCATTACGTCGTCGTCGGTAACCTGCCCGGTAATGGTCGCCTTGCGCAGAGTGCCGTCCTGGCGCTCCATCCACATCTCCAGCGTTACCGGATACCCGTCGTCTGCTCCCGGCACCAGCTCCCTGAGGTCCGAGGACTGGATGCTGCCGCGTATGTGATATACGTCCAGTCCCTCCAGCCTGGTTTCGCTCACCATTTCGGGGGCCTGCACGGCCTCTACGATCCCGGCCAGGGTGCTGCCCAAGGTCAGCAGGTTGATGGGGATGGACTCCGGCGGTACCTCAGCCCACTGGCCGGTGATGGGGTTGGTCATGTACGAGACGCCGTCCACCGTCGACATTCCCAGCTCAACGTACAGGTTGCCCACCAGGGCCTCCACGGTGACGTCGAACCTGCCGGGAATCCCCACACTGCCGTAAGCGCGGTTCATCTCCACACCCGGAGTGAGCACGGTGCTGCCCACGGTCTGATCAAGGACAAAGGACACCGACTCCAGTTGCTGCAACCGCTCGACCGTGCGCCTCAGTTCCGCGCGGGGGTCGACCGGAGTGGGAGAGGGCGCCAGTGTGGCGGTAGGCTGTTGTGAACACGCCACCACCGCCATCGCCAGGAGCAGTGCCACCACCCATGGCAGACGGTTCAGTTCCAAGACCACACCGCCGTCTTGCCGGACGCGATTCTCAAGGTGGTTCCTGTGTCGGCGTCCACCACGTAAATCTGCCCACCGGAAGGGCCGCTGCCATTGCGCCGACCATCATGCTGTCCTTCGGTGCCGGCCATTACCAATGCAGAGCCGTCAGGGGCCCAAATCGAATGGGAGTAGGCGTACTGGTCGAAGAAGCTGAGGTATGTGAAGAACTCGCCGGTTGGACTGAAACGGGAGAGACGCCGCGATTCACCACCCGACACAGCCGACACGACCAGTTCCATCTCCCGGGTTGCGGCATCCACACCTATCCATGCTATGCGGTCCCCTGACGGTGACCAGAAGAAGGCGAGGTGCGATTCCTCGGCCAATACGGTCGCCTCTGATCCATCTATGGGGTAAACCGACAGCCGGCTGAGCAAGGGAGCCCCCAAGCTGGCCTGCTCGGACACCGCAATCGCAGAACCGTCGGGAGACCAGGCAAAGGCCGACAGACCACGAACCTCTGTTATCAGCCGCGGCGACGCCATATCGGTGAAGGGCGGCGGCCCAACTGTCCGGACGAACACCCCGTGCACCTCGCCCTGTATCGCCGCGTACGCAAGCTGCGTTCCGTCTGGCGACAGCGCAGGAGCACGGAAACCCACGGCCGCAAGGTCGACCTGGCCCTGCGACCCATCCGGCCTGGGCTCTGTCAGGAGCAGGCGATCGGCGCTATGCACTGCGAGCACTGCGGAGTCTCGGCTCCAGTGATAGTAGATGGGCGCGCCAGCCACCAGAGCGGAGGCCTCCTCAGAGCCATCCAGGTCACGCACAAACAGGGCCAGACCATCGCGGGTCGGGGCTAGGAAGGAGAGATAGCGGCTATCGGGAGACCAGTAGATGTAGTGCGGCGCACCATCGGCCACCGGTTCGGGAATGGCGTTTTCGTGGGCTGTCGTCCTCCGGCCGGTGGTTACGTCGAACACCTGTAGAGAAATCCCGGCACTCTCTCCTGTAATGGACACCTGGGAAGCTACCAACCTAGCGCCGTCGGGAGACCACGTCGGCCAGCTGTACGAGTCGCCCCGTTGCAACGCTTGCGACAGCAATCCAGCCCGCACGTCGCCCGTCAGTCTCTCCTCTCCGGTGCCGTCGGGATTGATCAGTAGCAAGTCGCCGCTGTTGTTCACATACGCTATCCGATTTACCATGAAGCTCTCTTTCCCGTAACCTTCGATCCGGCCCTGTGTGGACTGGCCTTCCTCCGTAGTGCCCGTACCCTGCCCGCAACCTGCCATCAGGGCAAGCGTCAAGACAAAGACCAGCACGACCATCGGCTTCATTAGAGGATTCATCCATTATCCTAGCCGGAAGAGTCCCTGCCAGTATCTCAGCCCGCCAGGCAATCATAACAAACACAGCGCGACAAAAATGTGGATAATGCGCCTGCCGCAGTTGGTAAATACCCACATCCGACACCCTTACCTCATCTAGTCCGTTGTTATCTCATCCAGCACACGAAGCGCCCCGCGCAGGAATTCCCTGAAGGCTGCGACATTATCAAAGGGTTAGAATAAAACCTGAACCGGGAAGCCAAGGATGTCCGTGATAAAATACGTCGATCAATCCCTGCTGGCTGTATCTGATAGCCAGAACAGGTCTATAGCTGAGAGTAACTTGTCAACGCTATCAACGTCCTTATTACCGTTGTTACTCTAGCCTATAATTTTCTTACTGAAGAAATATATTTGATAACAAGTAATCCGTGGACAAGCAATGATTGACACAGTTCGGCTGAACATAAGAGCTGGCAACGGAGGAAACGGTTGCGCCAGCTTCCTTCGCGAAAAGTACCGTCCAAAGGGCGGTCCGAACGGCGGTGATGGTGGCGACGGCGGGAATGCCTACCTTGTGGGTGATGCCTCCTTCAACACCTTGCTGCATATCAAGTTCAACAGCACCGTGTATTGTGAGGCTGGCGGCCACGGAAAGGGCAAGAACAAGCGCGGCCCAAACGGAAAGGACACCTATATTCCGGTCCCCATCGGCACCGTTGTCTGGAACATGAACCGCGATGGCACTCGCGACTTCCTTACCGACATACGCAGTACTACTCCGGTGCTCGTTGGTCGCGGAGGACGCGGCGGTTGGGGCAACACCCGATTCGCCACTTCCACCAACCAGCAGCCAGTACTGGCGGAGCGCGGCGAGAAGGGCGACGCCGCGGTGCTGTTCCTGGAACTGAAGCTGCTGGCCGACGTTGGCCTGCTTGCTCGTCCGAACGCCGGCAAGTCCACGTTGATATCCCGTTGTTCGGCTGCCAAGGCCAAGGTCGCCGACTACCCCTTCACGACGGTTGAGCCAGTTCTGGGAGTCGTGCGTTCGGGCAAGAGCGACTTTGTGATGATGGAGATTCCCGGGCTGCTGGAAGGTGCCCACAAGGGTGTGGGCTTGGGGCACCAGTTCCTGCGCCACGCCGAGCGCGCGCGACTGTACGTGCACCTGGTTGATGGTATCTCGGATGACCCTGTCGCCGACTATCGCATGGTCCACGACGAGCTGCTGCATTTTAATCCTGACCTCGCTGACAAACGACAGATGGTTGTGGTAAACAAGCTGGACGTCACTGAAGTTCGTGAACAGCGTTCTGAGCTCTCTCACAGGCTGGACTCTGCTGTTAAGGAAACGAATGGTGAGGCCTGCGACATATTGTTCATCTCGGCGGCCACGGGCGAAGGCATAGACGCGATGCTGACTCGCATCACTGCCATTCTGAGCGAGATGCCCAAGGACGAACCGGAAGACGATGGTGTGGCAGTATCCGCAGGAGTGCGGGCAAGGCACGGTCGAGGTCCGGAGGCTGTTCGAATCGAGGACGGGGTGTACGTCATTGATTCGGAGCGACTTGAGCGCCTGAGCGCCTTGGCCGACACCCGAGACCAGCGAGTGCTGCTGCAGCTCTGGCGTGAAATGCGACGCTCCGGAATGGCCGACCGTCTCATCGACGAGGGTATCGAGGTAGGTGATACGATCCGTATCGGCGAAGTCGAAGTCGAATGGTTCTGACCCGGGTAGGCATACTCGGAGGCACCTTCGATCCAGTGCACCGCGGACACCTCGAGGTCGCCCGGCGGGCAATGGAAGAGGCGGGCCTGGAGAGAATCATCTTCATTCCCGCAGCGCAGCCACGTCTTAAGGCCGGCAAACCCACGGCAACCGCGGAACAACGTCTCGAAATGCTGCGGCTGGCGATCGGAGACACCCCCGGCTTTGAAGTTTCGGATATAGAGCTAACGCGCACCGGGCCCACCAAGACGGTGGAGACGCTGCGGGAGCTGCGCGAACTGGTGGCGGAACATACCGAGCTCCTTTTTATACTTGGCCTGGATGTGCTGGAGCGATTTGATCAGTGGATCGAGCCGGAGAGCGTGGTTGAGCAGGCTCGATTGCTGGCTGTGAGCCGCCCGGGTTATAGCAGCTTCGACTGGCCTGGGTTCTACGCCCGCAACCCCTACGCCTGCGGCCAGGTCGACTGCATAGACTCCGCGGCAGTCGACGTCAGCGCCAGCGAGTTGCGCGGGCGCATCGCTGCCGGAGCGGCCGTGGGCGGTCTCATCCCGGAGGCGGTGGAGCAATACATCAGGGACAACGGGCTGTACCAGTCCTGACAGGTGTTGAGAATGACGATTGAATCCCCTGCTGTGAACCGTGAGCAACCGGAAGTAGACCCGACCAGGTTGCTGATAGAGTCCGGTGCCTTGCTGTTTGGTACATTCAAACTCAAGTCAGGGAAGGTCTCCGAATATTATCTGGACTCGAAGAAACTGACCCTGGATCCCAGGGGAGCGCTCTTCGTGGCCACGCAGCTTGTCCGCAGGCTGGACGCGGAGGGGATCAGATACGTCGGAGGCGTTGCCTACGGGGGGATTCCCATCGTCTCCCACGTGGCGCTGTTCAGTGGCCTGCGGGATGGTGAACCCATCCGTGCCTTCTACCACCGCAAGGATTCCAAGGAACATGGCACCGCGGCGGCGGCAGAGGGTCAGTTCCCCGAGCCCGATAGCCCGGTGGCCATCCTCGAAGATGTGGTAACCACCGGAGGCTCCTTGATGGACACGATTGCGCTGGCAAAGGAGAGCGGCTGGAACGTGACTCACGCTATGACCATAGTAGACCGGGACGAGGGTGGCCGGGAGGCTGTCCAGGCCGCGGGGTACGAGTTCTGGTCGCTGTTCCGGGTGGAGCGGGTGGACGGGAAGGTCAACTTCGTCTACAACGGCCAGTAGTAACACACTCTGGCTCAAAGTATGGAATCCCCCGCAGCAACGCGGGGGATTCTTGTGTTAGTCCCACGGTTGCTAGCTGAAGTCCTGGCCGGGGCCGAAGAGCTTGGGGGTGGCTTCGACGGTGGCGATGCCAGTGGCGGGCGACTCCAGCTCCAGGGTCTGGCCCGGATGGGCGGCTGCGGTGCGCACGAAGCCGAGGCCGCGCAGTTCGCCGGACGGCGTGCGGTACAGCGAGGTGACGGCTCCGACGGTGCGGCCCTCGTGGGCGAGCGACGTTCCGAGGTGTGCTTCGCTGCCTTCGGAGAAGCGCAGGACGGCCACGTACTTCTGGACCTTGTCGTAGCTGTCGAGACGGGCGATGACTTCCTGGCCGATGTAGCAGCCCTTGGTGAAGTCGATGACGCCGATCAGTCCCGCTTCCAAGGGGTTGTACGGTTCGCCCATTTCGCTGCCGAAGGCGGGCTCACCGCTGCTGACCCGCAGCGTCTCCCAATCATCTTCGCCGAGCGCTTCCGCTCCCGCTGTGAACAGCGCGGAGGTGATGGCCTCAGCATCGGCGGCGGGCGCTATCAGGAGGCTGCAGGGCAACTCGCCCAGGGGGCGGCCGACTGAGATGGCCTCCACGCCGCCAACGTTCACAGTTGGTGCGGGATATGTCCTGCCCGGCAGGTAGTCGGGTTCCTCCTCCTGGAGGCCCAAGGCTCCTGAGGCGCCGGTTCCGGCCAGCGCAATGACGGCCATCGAACCGGAGGCGTCTTCAACCTCCAGGTCTTCCATGATGGTGTACTTGTCCAGCCACTCGATGACCGGCTGCTGCTGCCCCGGGCTGGTGAGCAGATAGACACAATCGCCGGCGTTGACGACGCACAGCAGGTCGACAATGCGGCCGCGGTCGCTGGTGAGCACGGTGGGGGCCCAGCTGCCCGGCTCGAGGTGGTCGACCCTGTTGGTGGACAGGCGGTTGAGCAGGTCGAGGGCGTCGTCGCCGGTGGCTTTCAGGCACCCGTACCCCGTGCGGTGGACCGAGAGTTCGGCTGACCGGTCTGCCGCGACAGGGTTGAGCGGCTGATGAAGCGCCATGGGGGCCTCCGTGCGTGGGGAGTATGGTCCAAGGTTAACGAGAAGCGCCGCCTTCGCTCAGGGAAGACGGCGCTTGCGCCTTTCGAATCGGGCCTTGCCGTCCGTTGCGGCGGAGTTAAGGCTAGACGCTAAAGGAGGTGCCGCAGCCGCAGGCTTTCTTGGCGTTGGGATTGTCGAAGACGAAGCCCTTGCCATTCAGGCCGTCGGAGAAGTCAAGCTGAGTGCCGACGAGGTAGATGTAGCTCTTCTTGTCGACGATGACTCTTACGCCGTACTGCTCGACCACCTTGTCGGTGTCGGTGTACTCTCCGGAAATTTTCAGGTCGTAGGTCAGGCCGGAGCAGCCGCCGCCCTTGACGGCGACACGCACGCCGACGCCCTCCTTTTCGCCTTCCTTCTCGGCGAAGTAGCGGATCTTTTCGGCGGCCTTTTCGGTGATCTCAACGGTAAGTTCAACGCCGTCTCTGGTAATTGGCATAATCCCTCCGGTGCTGTCGCAACAGCATACTGCCCCATGCCGGGCAGTTAAGGCAATTCTATGCCGGGTGTTGGGTGACAGTCAAGGCAAAGGGAAGCGCGTGGATGGCGTTTCGAGTCGCACGATCCGGTCAATCGGGTGCCCTCGTCCCGGGATTGCCTACCTTCGGAAACCCGTCCTTCCGGTGGATGGGTTGGGCCTAAATCCAATGCCTTTGGAAGGATGCAACTCGGGTCTTCAGTCTCATTAATTACTCGAGGGCCCTCTATATGGAAGTGTAACATTTTGTAACGTTTTGTAACAAAGTCTATGTATTGTAGCCTTCAATTGAGACAGGTTAGATTGTCGACCCAGAGTGACCACTGGCAGGACAAGTGTGTGTGCCGTTCAGAGCCGCGTCATCCGGCTCCAAGGGGAAGACGGTCACGCGAAAGACTCCCAAGGGCGTAAGACTTCGGAAAACTTCTGGTTGCCGTGGGGTGGCATCGCCGGTGCGGACGGACTGGGGTCGGCAACAACTCGCTTATTTGATGGTACCGAGGTGTAATCGCGGCTGGCAAGGGAGAAATGTCACTGGGGCAGCGTTGCGCATCAGGAGGTCTGGTAGATCATGCATTCCTGGATTGAGGCTTTCGCCCCCGAGCCCCAATCTTTGGGCAAACGGAATGGAACGAAATCCCGTTCCTTTGGTTGGATGACGGTCGGGAAAGACCGGTCTCATTATCTCATCTGGGGGGTCCTCACGTGACAATGTAAAGTTGTGTAAAGTTGTGTCCAAAACCCGCTCATTTTGGTTCCTTGATTGAGACAGGTCAATCGGGCTGTTCAGGGCTTCTTGCATAAGAACAATTGTACGATAGGCAATGCCTCGAGGCAAGGGGGAGAATTCAGCAGGGCATCGTTTCGGGTCAGATGGTGGGGTCAGGAATGAGGCGGGACTTGGGTTCCCGCCCGCAGGATTTAAGAGTAGGGTGGCGAAAAACAACCTAAATTGGAACGTTGTCATGTCACTGGGGCGATGGGTGGCGAATGCTCCGATCGAATGGCTTGGGTCAGCCAACGACTCCGGAGAGCCAGTCGTCGCCGGTGTGCTCTTTCAGCAGGGCGGCGAAATGGCGCACCTTGGCCAAGTTATGGGGCGTGGCCGCGGCGAGCAGTCGACCAAGCGCGTCGGCGGTGTCGATGGTGGACGTAGAGACCTGCAGGAGGGGAATGTCGCGCTCGCGGGCCTCGGCCTTGACGTACTCGGTGGGTTCACCCGGGCCGGTGAGGAGGAGACAGCGGGTCTGGGGCAGCATGCTGGCGAGCTGGATGTCGGGACGCTGGGTACGGGTGATGACGGCCTGGTTGCTGTAGCGGCCGTAGTAGGTGGGGCCGTTGTCCATGATGTTGCCGCCGATTAGATAGCGCTCGATGAGGGCGTCTTCGTTGATCGGCTCCAGGGTCCATTCCGCCTGCAGCTGCTCGCCGATCTGCGCCACCGTGGGAGCGACCATGGCGCGGCTCTCGGGGAGCACGACAGCGTCAACGTTTGCCCGCGATCCTGCGGCTGCGACCGTGACCGCGTCGCGCTGATACTGCGAAACGGCGTTGACCACCACCCCGGCGAGCCGCTGACCCCAGCGCGCTGCGGCTTCGTCGACGGCGCTGGCCCAGTTACGGCCCGCGGCGTAGGGGAGGACTTCCACCACCCGGGCATCGATGGCCGTCGCCAGTTCTCCCGCCGGGGAACCGTCTGCGGCCTCGACCACGACGACGTCGGACTGCTGGGCAAGGTCGGTGATTGCGGAGGGGGCCGCCGCACTATCTTCCGAGTCTGCCGAAGGCTTAGGCCCAACGGCAACGCCCAGGGCTTCTGTTAGCACGCTCGACGCAAATGCGTGGTCCGCGTCAGCTTCGGGCGTGGTCGAGGAGGGCTTGCAGTAGGCGGCAGACCGGCCGGCGTCCCGTGCGAGGGCCAGCAGGCCGTAGGCGATGCTGCTCTTGCCGGAGCCGGCGGGGCCGGTTATGAGGAGGGTGGGCATATCGGAACGCCTGCGTCCACCCTAGACGCCGACGTCGAGGAACTCGATGTCCTCGGGGTCGAAGCCGTCGGGGAAGCGGGTGGTGTTGTCCCACTTGGCGAGGGTGAAGTCGGAGCGGTGGAGGCTGGCCTGGTTGAAGTTGGCTCCGGTCATGTTGGTGGCGATCCACATGGAGTCGCGGATCATGGCGCGGGTGAAGTCTGCGCCCTTCATGCTGCATCGGGACAGGTCTGCGCCGTTCATGTTGGTGGAGACGAACAGGGCGTCGGTTAGGTCGGCGTTGCGCAGGTCGGCCTCGATCATGTTCGACTGGCTGAAGTCGGTGCGGTGCAGGGTTGCGCCGATCAGGTTGACACGGTTCATGCGGCAGTGGCGGACGATGGCGTCCGGCATGGCGGCACCCTTGAGGTCGGCCCAGAAGAGGTTGACGTTGGTGAGGTTGGCCGAAGCCAGGTTGGCACCGGAAATGGACGCTCGCCCCAGGTCAGCCATCTCGAGGTCTGCCCCCGAGAGGTCGGCGTCGGGCAGGCTGGCGCGGGACAACTCCGCTCCGCTGAGGTCTGCGCCGGCGAGGTTGGCTCCCCGCAGGTCTGCACCGCGCAGGTCCAGCGCAACGCCGGGGTTGGCGGCGCGCCACTGGGCTATAGCGGCAGATCCGGCGCGCACGGTTTCCACGTGTTGAGGGTCAGACAAGATGATCCTCCGGGATGGTGGTAATGGGTGACGCCTGGCATGTTCCGGGCAACGCCCTGACCCTAAGACTCAAGCAGAGGATGAGGGAGCAAAGGGCCCGGTTCAGCTACGCGTCTTCGAGATCGAACAACTTCTCGGCGATGGTCATCTTGAGCTCGTTGACCTTTCCGAGATCGGGGAAGCCGCCGTCGGTCTTGCGGTCGAAGATCACGTCGCCGTCGAGGTACACCTCGAGGCGACCCCGGTCAGAGGGGGTCATCTTGATGGCGACGTCCCCGGGAGCGTCGGACTTGAAGAATTCTGTCGCCAGCCACGTGGCGACCGGGAAGTAGCCTCAAGCCACACAATATACGATTTCCGCTTCTACCTTGCCGTGTTCGGAGCCTGGCATATCTCTTCTCTCGCTTTGAATTACCTGCTCGGACAGGGTTCGCTACTGCGTCCCTGCCAGAGTGATTGCCTCGTTGATGTAGGAGTCGGTGTCTCGAATCAGAGCCGTCATTTCCTCTTCCGGCTCGCAGTTGCCGTCGACAATGCAATTAATGCGGAGGAGTCCCGACCTGGTACTGTACTCGCCGTGCAAGGTAATTGTCTCAGGATACGCGGTCCTTACCCGTAGCAACGCCCGGTGCGCCTCCCCTTCGGACTGCGGTTCGGTACCTGTGCGGGCCAGAACGAGTGCGTCCGTTGACCGCTGGGTAGCGCCCCACGCCTTTTCGGCTGCGTTGCGGATTCTGCCCTCCGCCAGCATATCGAGCGCGTCGCCAAATAGCACTCGAGCGTCGTCGAAGAGTTCGCTTATCCGGTCTGTGGTCGTTGCCATTGGTGATTCCTGACTATTCCGGTGGCTGCGGTCGCTACCTGATTACAGCGGTGCCCACGCCGATGGCGGTACGGTCGCCGTTCTGGTTCTCGCAGAACAGGTTGACGGTCACCTGTGCGCCGTCATCGGTCTGTTCCTGACCCGACACCTCGCCGGTGACGGTTATGGTGTCGCCGCCCTTGACGGGGCGCAGGAACTTCAGGTTGACGGTACCGGTATGGTTGAAGACCTCGGGACCGAAGAACCGGCGCATGCTCTCCGAGGCGAAGGCCACGGACATGCGGCCCGATGCGATGGGGTAGGTGGTCCCGAGGCGCTTCTGGGCAAGCTCGGGGTCGTTGTGGATGTTCTGGCGGTCCAGGATACCGCAGTCCTCGAACTGGTTGATGGTGTCCTGGGTGACGCTCTTGGTTACGGAGGGAATCTGCTGTCCGGGCTTGATGTCCTCTGTCATTGCTGACCTCCGGGTCATTGCGCTCCTGCGGGCGGGTGCCATTTCTTGCCCACCTCGTCGGGTTTTTTCATCTGGTAGGTGCGGAGCTTTTCCAGCAGGCGACCGTCCTCGTCGATGGCGGTGGCCTCGATGACCATATAGGGCTTGTCGCGCCGCAGGTACTTGTCGGCGATGCGGCCGGTCACGCGGATCTTCTTGCCCGGGATGGGCGGGTTGAAGAACTCCACCTCGTTGCCGGCGTTGACGCCGCCGGTCTGGTCGTCGTAGACCATGGCGAAAGCGGTGGCGTCGTGCTTCACCGCCAGGGTCGGAAACACCGCCTCCGGGTCGTCGATGGAGGCGCGGAAACCGTCCAGCATTTCTTGGGTGAGAGTGTACTCGTAGGAGCCCAGTTCCTCGCCGATTTCGATCTTGTCGTAGTCGAAAAGCTTCACTTCCGGATCGGGCATTTCCCGCGCCTCCGCTACGGTGTTCTACGTATCTCGCAAGTGGCTATACCTTACTGATTTTGCCGCAGGCCGTCAATCTTGACGCATCGGGGCGGCAGGTGGCCGGTGCTATAATTGGAGGGCGGGCCCGCTGTGTCTTGGCGGCCGGCATCTGACGTAATCGAACTGGCGGCGGTGCAGCGATGGACCTTTATTTCGACCGGGGACAGGAAGGCAGTCCTGCAGGGCATGCTCTCCTGTACTTCAAGGTGGACACCGAGCCTGACAAGGTCTACGCCAGCTACATTGTGACCCTCCCAATCAAGGCAGACCTGACCAAGTACGTGCCGCCGTTTCTGGCCTCTCATCTTGGTGCGCTGCCGCTGAACGACCTGTCCGCCTTCGCCATGCCGCCGGTGCCGGAGGCCGTTGACGGATATGGCGTGCTGGAGGACCTGAGCCGACAGCGGGGCGACGACCTGGTGTACGGCGGCAACATGTTCTCTTTCGACCTGCCACGACTGATGGAAGCGGTGTCGGACGCCGTCAGCAAGTACGCCGAGCTCTACACTGCCGCCGGCAAGTCCGCCGCATCCGCCGGGGAGGCTGCGGTCCCCTTCGAAAGCCAGACCGCGCTCGACGAGCCCGAAGACGTGCTGGACTCATCATTCAGCGTTAACGAGGTTCTGCTCAGCTTCATGAGCGAGGGGGACAAGCTGAGCGAACTGGCCAGGCTGCTGGGACAGCTCCGGTTTGCCGTGGAGGGGTCCGACCGGACCGCCGCAGACGAGGTGGGAGAGGAAATACGGGCACTGGCCCGCCATCTGCCTGAGGAGTTCCAGGTGTCGAACCTGCTGGCCGTGGCCCAGGACACCTCGGAGCGCAGTTCGGAACTGGCCAAGCTGTACCTGGACCGCTGCTTCCGTCTATCCGCCGGGGAGACCGGGCAGGCCGAGCAGCTGGAGGCCGAGATACGGCGCTTGCAGGGAGAGTAGAAGACAACCCAGATGATGCTCCTGGACATACCGCAGGGCGCCATTACGATCGCGTCGGCAGTCCTAGTAGCCTTTGCCGGTGCTCTGGTTACCCTGGCAATCTTCGGGTTTCGGCTCCTGTACTCGATTCAGGGTCGGCTGAAGGCTTTGGAGACATTGGTTTCACCCAATGATGCAGAGCGAATGAAGATTACAAATGCACGGATGGAAGTCGTATGGGAGGAATTCAGGCTGGTAGGCGTTTTAAATCTGCGAAGAGGAGCTGACCCACCGGGTAATCCCATGTTGCAAGAACGTTGGGACGAACTGCTCATAAAACTGGAGCGGGAAGAACTGGCTGACGAAGAGGCCGAAGAACTACTTGCTGCACTTCTGAAGCGGCGCGAGCAAGCCGAGGAAGAAGATGACATGGTGACTAATTTGCTGCTTGGCCCTGGCATCATTCTGACCAAATGGCAGCTCAAGGAAAAGGAACTTCGGGAAAGCAAGTAGGTGCGCCTCTCTCGCCTTCGCTTGAGCAACTTCCGCAATCTGACCGAGGTTGACCTGGAGGTACCGCCGGGTGTCTCGGTCTACCACGGTCAGAATGCCCAGGGCAAGACGGCGCTGGTCGAAGCCGTATATCTCCTCGCCATTGCACGCTCCTTCCGCGCCGAAAACGAGCGCGAGTTGGTCAACTTCGACGCTGCGCTCGAAGGGGGGCAGGCCCTCGTCGACGGGGTGGTCGAGGACGATGCCCCGGAGGACTCGGACAGCGGCACTCCCTCCCGCCGCCGCGTCATAGTCGGCTACCGCGCATCGCCATCGGAGTCGGCCAGTGGTCCGGGCTACCGGGTGCACAAGGAGATACGCGTTGACCGGATGAGGCGGACCGCCGGGTCGTTGGTGGGCCTAGTGCACGCCGTGCTGTTCAGCGTGCAGGACGTTGACCTGGTGCAGGGGCCGCCCTCGGCCCGCCGCCGCTTCCTCGACATCCTCATCTCGCAGGCCGACCCGCTGTACCTGCAGTGTCTGCAGCGCTACCAGCGGGTGGTGCAGCAGCGCAACCGCCTGCTGCGGCTGCGACGGGAGGGCCGGGCCGCCCCCGACGAGATGGAGTTCTGGGACGATGAACTGGTGCGCGAGGGGAGCTGGCTGATCTGGCGACGGCACGAGGTGATGGACATCCTCACGCCCGCCTGCGTACGCCACCACCGGGACCTGGGCGGCCCCGGCGAGGCGCTGGAGCTGCGCTACCGGCCCAGCGTCCCATTGGCTACCAGTGCCGAAGGCATGGCTGCGGGGTACTACGAAACGCTGCAGGCGGTGGTGGGCCGGGAGCGGGCCACGGCGGCCACCGCCGCGGGACCGCACCGCGACGACTTCGACATCGTCGTCAACGGGGTGGATATGGGCGCGTTCGCTTCACGTGGGCAGGCCCGCACTCTCGCGCTCTCGCTGCGGCTGGCCGAGGCGGAGACTCTGTCTGCCGTTCGAGGCGCTCGGCCGATGCTGCTGCTGGACGACGCCCTGTCCGAGATGGACGCCGACCGCCGTCGGCGCGTTCTGGAGAAGGCCTCGGACTATCCGCAGGTGATGATTACGACGACGGACAAGGAGCAGGTGCACGGATTCTTTGGAGATGAAGTGCCTTACTACATCGTACAAGGCGGCGAGATTTTACTGGAAGGAAGGTTGTCCAGTGGTCCGTCTTCAGTGAGTGGAGATGTTGACGTGGACAACCCGTAATTCTGGCAGCCACGTCTCGGCCGAGTCTGCACGCTGCGGTCAATCAGGCGTGGGCGGCGGCCAGTTCCAATAGCTTCAGTACCGTCTTCCAGTTTCGCATGGTGCTGGTGGCGGCAAGCGTGGAATCGAAGTAGGCGTTGGTGAGCCTGGTGCGCGCCATGCCATTCGGACAGTGGAGATATACCTCGCGGCCAACGACGGCGAACTCGTCGGGCGGAGAACGGTCGGGGTCCAGTGCGTCGACGTTCGCGGGGTCGGGCAAGTCGGACAGGAAGGCAACGTGGAGCTTGTCCGGCTCATCGCTGTGGTTCGCGAAGGGGTTGGCCTCCGCGATGGCACGGAACTCATGGGCCGTGCGGATAACAACCGGGATTTGCAGGCCGAAGCGGTCCGAGATGGATGCGCTGATGAGAGATGGGATGTCTTCTCCCGGTGTCGGGTCAGCGCGAAACACGACGTTGCCGCTCTGGATGTAGGTCCGGACGTCGCTGAACCCTGCGTCTGTGAACATTGCGGCGAGGTCCTTCATCGGCAGCTTGTTCTTGCCGCCGACGTTGATGCCACGAAGCAGGGCCACATAGACGCCTGTCCCGTCGCTTATGTCAGAAGTTGCCATCTGGTCTTGTCCTCCGGTGCATCCGGGGTACCGCAATCGGGTACTGAAAGCTGCTCCAAGCCGGATGGCACCCACGGATTCTTTGATTTGCCATGCGGTGGGCGCAGCCATCCTACTACAATCGGCGGTGTTCGCGACGCAGGCGGCAACCCTGCCCATTTCCGTTAATCAAGTGGTAGTATTGCGGGGTGATTCCCAAGCTGCCCGGCGGTGAACCATGCCCGTTTCCCAGGAAGTTCTGGACGAAATCGCCCTGACCCGCGTTGAGTACGACCTCATCGTGGAACGCCTCAGCCGCGAGCCCAACGCGGTGGAGCTGGGGATGTTCGGGGCGCTGTGGAGCGAGCACTGCGGCTACAAGCACTCGCGGCCCCTGCTGGGCATGTTCAGCCACACGTCGCCCGTGGTCCTCTCGGAGACCGGAGCTGAAAACGCAGGCGCGGTCGATATCGGCGACGGTCTGGCCGTGGTGTTCAAGGTGGAGTCCCACAATCACCCTTCGGCGGTGGAGCCATTCCAG
This sequence comes from Dehalococcoidia bacterium, assembly GCA_963667415.1. GTDB lineage: Bacteria > Chloroflexota > Dehalococcoidia > Lucifugimonadales > UBA3495 > VXOI01. Next base: position 4,553,073 of record OY763410.1, read on the forward strand.
GGGGCTGCCACAGGCGTGGGCGGCATTGTGCGGGATATCCTGGCCATGGGCGCACGACCCATCGCGCTGCTCAACTCCCTGCGGTTCGGGCCGCCCGACGACCCGGAGAACGGGGCGGTGAACCGGCACCTGTTCGGTGGCGTGGTGCGCGGCATATCCTGGTACGGCAACTGCATCGGCGTTCCCGACGTGGGCGGCGAGATTTATTTCGACCCGTCCTACTCCAACAACCCGCTGGTCAACGCCATGTGCGTCGGCCTGATTGAGTCCGAGCGTCTGGCCTCGGCTGCGGCGCGTGTCCCCGGCAGTGTGCTGCTGCTGGCCGGGGCCGACACAGGGCGCGACGGGATTCACGGCGCGTCGGGTTTGGCATCCCGTACCTTCGAGGAGGAAGCGGAGCTGCGCCCCACGGTGCAGGTGGGCAACCCGTTCTTGGAGAAGGTGCTCATTGAGGCCTGCCTGGAGGCCCTCGACACAGGGGCAGTGCTGGCCATACAGGACCTGGGCGCGGCGGGGCTGACCAGCGCTGCCATCGAGTCGGCGGCCCGGGCCGGGCGCGGCATTCGCATCGACCTGTCGCAGGTGCATCGCCGGGAGACCGGAATGTCTCCCTACGAGGTGATGCTGTCAGAGTCCCAGGAACGAATGCTGCTGGTTACGCTGCCCGAGCGGGTCGATGAAGTTAAGGCCGTGTTCGAGCGCTGGGACGTGGAGTGCCGGGAAATCGGCGAAGTTATCGCAGAGCCCGAAGCGCGCATAAGCGACGGCGCTGACGCCGTGGCTCACCTGCCCATACGGCCCCTGTCCGACGCACCGGCTTACCGGCTGGAGGGCCAGCCATCCGCCGAGGACGTGGCCCGACGGGAGATGTCGCTGGCCGGGCTGCCGCTGCCGGAGTGCGGTCCGGCGGAAACGCTACTCAGGCTGCTGGCCTCGCCCAATATCGCCAGCAAACACTCGGTTTACCGGCAATACGACCACCAGGTGCAGACCAACACCGTCGCCGGGCCCGGCGGCAGCGATGCCGCGGTGCTGCGAGTGAAGGGAACCGGCAAGGCCATCGCCGTCGCCGTCGACGGCAACGGGCGGCACTGCTTCCTCGACCCCTACGTGGGCGGGCAAATAGCGGTGGCCGAGGTCTGCCGCAACCTGTCCTGCACGGGCGCGCGTCCGCTGGCTCTCACCGACTGCCTGAACTTCGGCAATCCCCTGCGCCCGGACATCTATTACCAGCTCGAGGAATGCATCCGCGGTATGGCACTGGCCAGCGAGACCTTCGACGCTCCGGTGGTCAGCGGCAACGTCAGCCTCTTCAACGAGACGCAGGGTCAGGCCGTCCACCCGACGCCCGTTGTCGGAGCACTGGGGCTTCTTGACGACGCGACGAAGGCGGTCGGCGCAGGATTTCCGGCCGAGGGGCTGGCCGTGATGGTGCTGGGCCAAGGCCAGGGTACCGCCGTATCGGAGGACCTGTCGGGCAGCGAGTACCTGCAGGTGATGCACGGCCTAACCGCCGGGCGGCCGCGCATCGACCTGCAACTGGAGAAGCGAGTGCAGGAGACCGTTCGAGAGGGCATTCGGCAGGGGATTGTCCTGTCCGCCCACGACTGCTCCGATGGCGGCCTGGCAGTGGCGCTGGCCGAGTCCTGCATCCTCGGTGGCGTCGGCTTCCGCGGCATCCTGGACGCCGGACGCTGGGACACGGCGCTGTTCGGCGAGAAGCATTCCCGCATCGTAGTCACCGTTGCGCGGGATAGCGTGCACCTGCTTGAGGACCTTGCCCGCACGCGCGCCGTGCCAGTGCTGTCGCTGGGCCGTACCGGAAACGACCGGTTCATCATCCGCATCGGCGACGAGGCCACCAATGACGGTTCCAACGGCGGGCCGCCAGCCGTGGACCTGCCGGTCGCCAGCCTCGCCGACGCCTGGATGCGCGCCCTGGAGGACGCCGGTGACTAGCGCGCCCCTTCGGCCGGGCTCAGGACAGGCGCTGCGCGTGCTGTACCTGACCCCCTACTACCGCCCGTACCTGGGCGGCATTGAGCGCGCCATCGAGGAGCTGTCCCACCAGATACAGCAGTCGCCGCAGGTCGAGGCAGTGGGCGTGCTCACCACCAAGTACTCCTTCCCCCGCGTGGCCCAGCCCGATTGGCCCGACCGCGAGACCCTGCCCGACGGCGTGCAGGTCTACCGGCTGCCGGGCTTCCCCCACTGGTCGCCGCCGCTATACTCTGTGCCGCTGGTGTGGTTCTCGCCTCGTAGAGTGCAACAGTACCTGGAGGAGTTCCGTCCCAACGTGGTCCACTTCGTCGGCGACGGCTGGTTCTGGGGGCACTACTGCGTCCGCTACAGATGGCGGGGACGCGCGCGGTTCGTCTTCACGCCGTCCTTCCACACACTGCCGCTGTCCCGCTGGTGGCTTGCGCCGCTGAACGCCGCCCTCTGCCGTGCCGTCGACGACATTGTCCCTCTAACGCAGCAGGAATCCCGCGGCCTGGGCCGTGCCTACCTCGCTCAGGAACGCAAGCAGACAATCATCGGCTGGGGGGCACCGCTGCCCGACGCGGTGGCGATGGAGACAGCCCGCTCCGATTGGCAGAACCCGCAGCTGCCAACGGCCGGCGACGGCGCCTGCTCGCCGCTGACCATACTCTGCGTAGGTCGCCTGGGCCGCCACAAGGCGCAGCTATGGCTGCTCGACGTCTATCGCGAGGCGAGGCGCAGCTTCAACAAGCCGGTGCGCCTGGTGCTGGTGGGCCGGGACGAGGGCGACGCCGCAGCCATCGCTGCCTACGTCGCCGAACACAGGCTGCAGGACGAGGTGGTGGTGACCGGCGAGGTGTCTGACGACGAGTTGGCACGCTGGTACGCGCGGGCCGACCTGTTCGCGCTGTTCTCGCACTACGAGGCCTTCGGGCTGGTGTTCTTCGAGGCGATGGCCTACGGCGCGCCGGTGTTGTCTCACGATGTGGGTTCCAACCGCGAACTGCTGCACCGGGGCGCGGTGGTGACGCCCCGTTTCGACCGCCGCGCTGCCGTTGCCCGGCTGACCGAGCTGGTCAACGACGACGAGGCCCGGGGGCAGCTCACCGCGGACGCACGCGACTACGCTCTCGCCGAGTTCACCTGGCCGGCGGTGGCGGAGAAGTACCTGCAGGTGTACCGGGGCGAGCGGTAGGCGGCTTCTATAGCATTGCTGCGTCAAGTCTTTCCGGTTGTGGAGCATGTGTTCCGGACATATACTCAGAAGCATACTGACAGAGAATTCGTGAAACAATGAAGAACATCACCGTCTCCGTCGACGAAGAAACCTATTGTCTAGCCGAGGAATGGGCTGAAAGACGGGGAATGACTATCTCCGCCATGATCAAGGATTATTTGAGCAACCTTCCTCAGGGAGCGCCTGGGGCTCCCGGCAAACCTCTGAGCGAGGTGATAGCGGACTTTCGGGCCAAGGGCATTAGACTCAGTGTGTCCGACAACGTCAGTCGCGAGGAATTGTACGACCGCGATGCGCTTCGTTGACACCAACATAGCGATGTACGCCGTGAGCACCGACCCTGAGGAAGCGGAAAAACAGCGTATATCAGAAACCCTCCTAGTGCAGGAAGCAGGGAACCTCACCGTGTCCGTACAGGTGTTGGGAGAGTTCTACACGCAGCTAACCCGCCCGTCTCGCCCACGCTCCTTTGCACACGATGAAGCTGTGGCGACCATGCAAGGCCTGCTACGAAACCAAGTGCAGCCCATCACTCTGGAAACATTCGACAGGGCAATGTGGTACCGCGAGACGTTCCGCCTGTCCTACTGGGACTGCCTGATATTGGCGGCGGCAAAGCAGAGCGGGTGCGATGCTGTCTACTCTGAGGACATGAGCGCTGCACAGGACTACGATGGTATCCGGGTTATCAACCCCTTTGCTTCAGAGGGCGAGCCAGCACGGGTATAGAACCAGCGCCGCCAGAGCAAGGGACACCATAACGACACATCCCAGGAGGCTCAGACATGACAAGCGCCATTTCTCGAGAGCAACTGGAAGAGGGCGCACGCCGCATCCTGCTGTCCAACCTCCGCGAGGGGGTGGCTGACTGGAACGGCAAGGAGTTCAGCTTTGTCTGCCCCTCGTTGACCGGGTATCCGTTCCAGTGGTTCTGGGACTCCTGCTTTCACGCCCTGGCACTGCTTCACCTGGACCCGGAGCAGTCCAAGAAGGAAATGCGATCGCTGATGAGCGGCGCGCAACCCAGCGGCTTCATCCCCCACATCATCTTCTGGGAGATGGAGAAGCAGCCCGACTTCCTCAGCCGCAACATCGTGGGCATGACTGATCCCCACGTCAGCGCTACCATTCAGCCGCCCATCATCGCCTACGCGGTGGCCCGCATTTACCGCGTGACCGGAGACGAGGAGTTTCTGAGGGAAGCGCTACCCGTCCTGACTGCCTACTACCGCTACCTGCGCGAGGCCCGCGACCCGGACAACGACGGTCTCATCGCCGTCATCCAACCGGAGGAGGCCGGCACCGACTGCTCGCCCAAGTACGACGAGATTCTCGGTCTCGAGGAGCTCAGCAACCGCGGCTTCATCACGGCGCTCAGGAAGGTGTACGCGGCGTACGAGCCCCTGCGCCACGACGATCACGCCGTGCTGGCAGCCGACATCTTCCACGTCGAGGATGTGCTGGTCAACTCAATATACTGCTTCTGCCTGCGCGCCCTGGCGAGGATGCACACCGAGGTCGGCGGGGAGAACTCGCCAGAGGCCGCCGAGTTCAACCGAGAGGCCGACAAGGTGCTGAACGCCCTGGTCGAGAAGTGCTGGGATGAGGAGGCCGGCGCGTTCTTCGACCTGTCGGGCGTGGATGAGAAGCCGCTGAAGACCGTGACCATCAGCTCGCTGATGCCGCTGATCATGGCCGACCTGCCGCGGCACCAGGTCGAGACGCTGGTGGAACGGTGGGTGCGCCCGACGGAACACTTCTGGACTCCCTACCCGCTGCCCTCGGTGCCGGCGTCGGACCCCAAGTTCATGCCGGGCAACCCCGGCGGGTTCATCTGGCGCGGCCCGTCGTGGATGAACACCAACTACTTCCTGTCCCACTCCCTGCGCGGCCACGGCTACCCTGAGCTGAGCGAGCCACTGGTTGAAAAGAGCAAGGAGTGCATCGCCAAATCGGGGTTCCGGGAGTACTACCACCCCTACACCGCCGAGGGTCTCGGCGCTCGCGACTTCGGCTGGTCGACGCTGATACTGGACTTCTAGCGTGGATGCGGGTGGGAAGCCGCCTTCCCTCCCGTCGCCGTGGGAGTCCCGTCGCTGTTCTGAAACGCACAGGCCGCGAAGAGCGAAACGGCTGGGCATGAGGTTTCTTCCCGTCCTGCTTGTGGCGTTTGCGGTTCTGTGCGTGGCCTGCTCGGACGCTGCTGAAACGACAGCGACGGCCACGCCCGCCGGATCTCCCTCGCTTGCGGCAGTGCCGCCTTCGCCTGCGGTCATGCCCACCGCTGCCTCACCTACCGCCGGGACAACCACGGCCGCTCCCACCGCAACGCACACGCCCACTCCGGGCGTGGAGAGCACGCGGGGCCCTACGCCACAGGCTGCGCTCGGGGTTGTACAGGTCGACTTCCCGGACTGGATCGACGAGTCGCCGGAGATGGCCGTGCGCATCGCCGCAGCGGACGTGATTGCACAGGCGAGATTCCTGTCCCTCGAGCACACCACGAGGGAGAGCGACTACCACGGCCACGTGGTCGAGCTCAGGTACAGGTTCGAAGTTGCCGGGTACCTGAAGGGCGACGGTCCGGGCGAGGTTACCGTGTTGCTGGAAAGCGGGCCTGTGTACACGTCCTACCCGGACGCCTTCCGCCTCAGGACCGAGGAAGAGGCACGCTACCTGGCTGCCACATGGCCCGCTCGCAACCGGGCACAGTTCGTAGTTAGAGGGGACGGTATACTCCTGCTGACCCGGAGAGGGCCGGACGGAGACCTCCACTTCGGCAGGGTCGACGACGGTGAGGGCCAGCAAGGAGAGCCGGTCATCGGTGAGGCGTGGCTCGATGGGTCCGACGATTCAACGTATCTCCACCTGCTGTCCGGCAGCGGCGGCGGGCGGATATCCCTGGGCGAGATGTCGGCACGAATCGAGGAAATCGACGCCTATATGGACGGGCAATACGCGTCGTGCGTGTTCGGCTCGTTCATCTGGCGGTCCCGTGTCCGGGACCAGATCGAGGGGACTTACCGGGAGCTGACGGTGGGGGGATTCGCCGAACCCGAGCCCTTCCCCAGATTGGTTGCCACACTCGACGCTGGGGAATCCGAGGACGCCGATGTGTTGAACATAGTGAGACCGCCCTTCCAGGGGCCCCGTTTCAGCGACTACTGGCTGGACGGGCCGGACAAGGACCTGTTCGAAACGGACCCGTTGGCGACCATCGAGTCCTCCCACGAGTGGGTGTACCCGGCGCAGGCCCTGCCCGAAGGCGAGTACCGAATCCACTATGCCCAGTACCACTCGGCGCTGCCCTGTGGATACGGAGCGGCGTGGATCGTGCGGGACGCCACGGAGCTGGTGGTGCAGGTCGCCGCTTCCCCGTAGCGGTTTCCGCGTCTTTTAAACGGGGCACGCCAAAGAAACGGGTTCGCCGAAGAAATGGGGCGCGTTGTGGCGCGCCCCGTTGGTCGTGCTGGCGATGTGGCGGCGGTCAACTCCTGAGCAGGCGGCTGGTGAAGGGACGGCGGCGCACGTTCCTTGGCTGCGGCTCGTCGTAGTCCTCGTCGTCCTGCGGCGGTGGGGGTGGAGGCTCCATTGCAGGCGGCGGTTCAATGGCCGCCTCCGGAGGCTCTGTGGCGTTGTCCCCGCTGACTGGCTCCGCCTGCGCCACGGGTTGCGGCTCCGGTTCACCGGCGGGCTGCTGCTCCGTGGCCGCGACGGGTTCCTGCTCCGTGTCCGAGGCGGGTTCCGCCGGGGGAGTTCCGTTGGCGCCGGGGCCGAGGCGTGCAACCAGCACCCGGCCCACGAGATCGCTGGTGCGGTTCAGGTTGAAGGTCCGGCGCTGGCGGCGGCGGCCGGTTTCCTCTTCGCGCCATGAGTACACGGCGCGGCGGAACAAGTCTGCATCCGTCAGTCCGCGCAGCATCTTGCTGACGTAATCCCGTGAGCTTGCATCGGTCCAACGCAGGGCGATCTCGGCGTTGCCCGCTTCCAGTCCCTGCTCCAGCGCGGTGCAGATTTCGGCCACCATGAGGTTGAAGGACACGTGGCTGAAGCCGTGCCGGTGCTCCAGGTGGTCGGCCATCACGAAGAGGTCCGAGACCCGCTCGGTATGTTTGCCATCCTCCGGCTCGTCGGGCAGGGTGCCGGATGCCAGCGCCTCGCGCATGGCCTCCTCCAGCCCCGGGTCGCTGGCGAACAGATCCTCGGGTACGGCGGCTTCGACCGGGGTTGCCTCTTCGGCCACAGCTGTAGCGATTGGCTCGGTCGCTTCCGCCGGTGCAGGTTCCGGCTCTTCCGCGGCAGGCTCATCGACGGCAACCTCGGCCTGTGCGACCGCGGGAGCCTCGAAGTCAGTAGCGGCCGTCTCCTCCAGTGAATCGTCGAAGGCCGGGACAGCGAAGTCCTGCGCGTCCTCATCCTCCTCGGCTGAATCTTCGGCCTCGCCATCCGGCGTTTCCTCATCGGAGTCGGTGGCGTCGCCGTCGCGCTGTCCACCGTGGCGGCGGCGTCCGCCCCGTCGGCGGCTCGGCCTCGCGGCCACGCCCGACGGAGTTTCCTCGGTCGTGCCTTCCGGAGTCTCCTCGTCGGCCATGATGGCCCAATCGACGAGACCGGCGTGAATCAGCTTGATGTTCCCTTCTTCGGCGGCCCGGGCCATCAGCTTCTTGAAGCCCGAGAAGCCCAGCTTCTTCTCATCGAAGCTGGGGTACCGGCGCATCAGCCGCTGCTTGATCGATGTGAGCAGCGGGTTGCCGCCGGCGGCGCGCTCGTCCCGGATGATTTCCTCGATGGAGCGGATGACCTCGGCCAGTTCCGGAGCCTCGTTCTGGGCCTGGCGTTGCGGAGCATGCTGGGGGAGCACCGCCGGCTGCGGCGCAATGGGGTCAACGTCCTTGTCGTACAGCAGCAGCGAGTCGACCTGGTCTGCCAGGCGGCGCGACGTACTCCACGACACGCCGATGACCACCACCCGCTTGCCCATGGTCCGGAGCGCGTTCACCACGTGCAGGAAATCCGAATCGCCGGACACGAGCACGAAGGTGCTGATGTTGGGGTAAGAGTGGGCGCACTCGATGCAGTCGGCGGTCATCTTCACGTCGACGCTGTTCTTCACCCGGTAGGTGCGCATCCCGTTGGCCGACGAGGCCTGGGTGGATGGGATGCGGGTGGGAACGAACACGGGCTCAATGCCTGCGGCGTAGAGGGACGGAGGGTCGATGTTGAACTGGCTGGCGCCCCGCAATTCCGGGGCCCTGGTCACCCAGTCGGCGTAGGCCTTGGCGACCACCACGCGCCCGTGGTTGGACACCTCTTCCCTGAGAGACGAAAGGTTTGGGCTGCGGTTCCCGCCGGCGAGGCTGATCTTGAAGTTTTCCCAGTCGATGAAGAGGGCGACGTCGCCCCCGCGAGTTGTCGGTTCAACCATGTGCTTGCGCCTTCACGTTCCTACGGCCGCCTCTCTGCCACTTGGCGGGGCGACCTGGCTGGTTCCGGCCTGATTTCTGCCGACCGCTCACCGCTTGGGCAGGGCCGACGGTGCAATTGTTTCCAGAATGCACCGCGTTCAGTCTATGGGATGGGCGTGGGGTCGTCAAGGAAGGGGGCGAGGTTGGCGGGGTTCCATATCAGGTGGTCCTGCCGATCAGGCGACCCCGGATTGTGGCTTTCTTCCCGAGTCCCATGCTTCTGGCAGACGGAATGAGACAAAGCGCCATGACTTTGCTTGGGGTACTATCGGGAGTCCAGTATCAGTATGCGAAGGGCCTCTCGTAGGGGTGTAACATTTTGTAACAATGTGTACCAAACCCGCTAATTTTGCTCCTTAATTGAGACTGGCCGATTGGGTGGTTCGGGGCGTTCTTGTTAAGAACAATTGTACGACAGGCGCAGCTTCAGGGCAAGAGGGAAGTGTCGGCAGGGTAGCGTTTCGGGTCGGGTGGGGCCATCTCCTGGCGACGGGGGTCTGGGTTCCGGCACCCCACCCTGGGGGAGAAAAGCTTCTCGGGGATGTCGGGCCGTTGCAGGTCATGGCAACTGAATTGGAACGCTGTTGGTGGTGGCGGTTGGGTTGGAAAGCCTAGGGCGGGGCTTGGAGTACGGGGGCAAGCACGGGCCCGAATGCCGCGCCCCGGATGCAAGAGTCAGGAGTCTCAAACGTTTGCCTAGACCGAAGCGTGGTTCATTGGTGATCTCATACTCTTTCCTGACCCAAAAGATGCATTTCTTCCAGCTCCCTATACACGTCAGCAATGTAGATGTCTGTGAATTTTGGCTTTAAAGACTTCACTCGACGAAGAACCTCGATAGTCGATTCATTTGGCAAAAGGTTTTTGACAAAATGGATGGTAGCCGCCAGCTCCAGTTTCGAAGGCGACCATTCTCCGAATAGGCGTAAGGCGCTTTCAATAGATCGAAAGTATTCGTTCGATATTTCCAACCATTCGCATTCGGGAGAGTCAACAGGCGATATGTGAAAGCCATACCCTCTAGGATCGGGGCTCATGGCAACGTATCCCGTGAGCCGCAACCGAGCGAGGTCGGTCTCCAAGGCTTCGGAATATGGCCCGTAGTGATGCATTTTGAAAGTGTATTTTGTGGGTACTTGATAAGACTCTTGCAAGAAATAGCACAGCTTCTGAAGTCGGATCTTACCAACATCCTTTAGTTGTGATACGACCCTGTGTGCTATGGCTAGCCGTAGTTCTCGTGTGGTCATTTTGCGCCTCATGCATCTATCAGAGTTTCTTGCCTATGCCATAATTGCACGGCAATGATTCCGGATAGTCAGTTCTAATTGTTCGTTTCCTCGCACATCCGCGTAGAGGCGATATTTGCCGATTTCTTGCAGGCCCTGAAGTGGTCTGGAAATCCTCCTAAATTCCCTCCAAACTGGAGGTTTTCCGGTGAATCTTACCATCATCTCTTCGAGCTTGAATCTGTCGGGGTGATCAACTGCTTTGTCTAGCCAAAAGGTGCTATCAGGAAATTGCGATTGAACTTCTTGAACCAGATCTCGTTCTACCTTCCGAGCTATTCCCGAATCTGGAGAATCTTCGGTTTCGTAAATTGCTTTTGGATGCTGTCGACTGATAATTCGCCAAGCTAGATTCTTCTTGGTGGAATCAGCATTTTTGGCTGCATCAGTTAGAACTCGGTTGTCGTCCCACTGCAGATATTCGTTTATCGAGTTTTGTGCCGGGTATCGCCCAGATGGATATTCTCGAGCCAGAATTTCCGCGATGAAGTCCGTGAGTACCAAGTCAAAGGCTCGACGCACGTCGTGAAAATATATCTGCGTGAACATGTAGTACCGAGCTAAGACAAAGGCTTCTAGGGCATGGATTCCGCCTTCATCAATAGCCAACTTGAGACTACCAGTGTCTGCCTCTCCATCTAACGTCAAGGTATTCAATATGCGATTAAGGTCAAAGGAACCGTACTGCACGCCGCAATAGTGAGAATCTCTGAGCAGATAGTCCATTTTGTCGACGTCCCAAGGACTAGAGATTAGTTCTTGGACGAAGCCCTCCGCCGAAGTCGTCACACCTAGGATTAGATTTGCTACGTCTTGTTTGCTAATGTTAAATGCTCGGCAATTTTGATCGGATTCAATGATTTCGCCAATAGCTGAGGTGGAGATAATTTTCGCGCCGTGGCTTTCGTGTCGTTCGCCCTCTGGGAAGAGCGCCGCTTCACCGGTATGAGAAAATGGGGAGTGCCCGATATCGTGCAGCAGTCCGGCAAGACGTGCTAAGAGGACAAGGCGTTTTCGATTCTGTGCAATTTCCCCTTTAGACCACGACAAAGTGGCCGCTACCAAGTCCGAGTTGCGGTCGACAAGATTTCCGACTGCTACTCCTGCTAGATGCATCACGCCCAAAGCGTGTCCAAATCGGCTGTGTTCCGCTCCGTGGTACACGTAGTGGGTTAACCCTAGTTGGTGAATACGACGAAGCCGTTGGAACTCCCTAGTGTCGATAATTTCCCGTTCATGGGAATAAACGTCAATAAATCCATGAATCGGGTCCCTAAATTCTGTCGCGTCTAGCTCACTCATAACAGAAAGCCAATATAGCACATGTGACCTAGTTTACTCAAGTGGTCAACGTCAGAAGTGTGGTGGGATTGAGTTGGTTTACCTTACATCCATTCTACGACCTTCTGTGGTCTGCGCGGATAAAGCCCCCGCTTGACAACGCGCCTTGGTATACCCGATTGTACGCGCTGCGGTGGGCCGCATCCGGCGGCGTTTGCCGCGCCATCAACTGTATACGACAGGAGTTGAATCCATGGCAGAACGGGCTCCCAGGCTTGAAGGTAAGGTGGCGATCATAACCGGCGCCGGTTCCAGCGGCGAGGGCATCGGCAACGGCAAGGCCGCGGCCATCCTCATGGCCCGCGAGGGCGCGAAGGTCCTGCTGGTGGACCAGATGGAGGACCGCGCCAAGGAAACCCTCGAGATCATCAAGTCTGAGGGAGGCGAGGCTTCCACCTTCCAGGGCGACATGACGAAGCTGGACGACTGCGAGGCCATGGCGCAGGCCGCCATCGACCGCTACGGCCGCGTCGACATCCTCGACAACAACGTCGGCATCTCCCAACGCGGCACCGTCGTCGAGGTCAGCGAGGCCGACTGGGACCGCGTGATGAACGTCAATCTCAAGACCATGGTGCTGGCGGCCAAGGCTGTCATCCCGCGCATGATGCAGACCGGCGGTGGCTCCATCATCAACATCTCGTCCATCGCGGGACTGCGGGCCCACATGAGCACGCCCTACACCGCTTCCAAGGCCGGCGTCATCGGCCTCACCATCTCCATGGCCGCCGACCACGCGCAGGACAACATCCGCGTCAACGCCATCGCGCCGGGGCTGGTGTACACGCCGATGGTCGCGCCTCGGATGGACGACGACCTGCGTCAGTACCGGCGCAACTCGGCCCCGATGCAGGTGGAGGGAACCGGCTGGGACATCGGATACGCCGCGCTGTTCCTGGCCAGCGACGAGGCCCGTTGGATCACCGGCATCGTGCTGCCGGTCGACGCCGGGCTGTGTGCCGTGCATCCGGGGACGTACTCGCCGATGAATCAGCAGACCCGGTACTAGGCACGGGGGTTGATCGACGAGGCCCGGGTGGGAGCGCGTACGGTGCAGCGATCGCATTCGCATTCTCTCCGCGTGCTGGCGTCGGTATTTCCGGCATACTATTCGTCCAATTGTCTCTTGATGGGAGGTTCCCCATGCGTCTCGAAGGAAAGGTAGCCCTGATCAGCGGCGGTGCTCGCGGCATGGGCGCAGAGGAAGCCGTGCTGTTCGCCCAGGAGGGCGGGAAGGTGGTCATCGGCGACGTGCTGGATGACGAGGGCAACGCCACCGCCGGGTCCATACCGGATGGAGCGTGCTCATACGTCCGCCTGGACGTCACCAGCGAGGACGACTGGCGTCAGGCCGTGGCCCTGGCCGAAGAGCGCTACGGGCGGCTGGACATCCTGGTGAACAACGCCGGGGTGAGCGCCGTGGGGGGCATCGAGGACACCACCGTCGAGGAGTGGGACCGGGTGATGTCGGTCAACGCCAAGGGCGTGTTTCTGGGCACCAAGCACGCCATTCCGGCCATGCAGCGGGCCGGCGGCGGGTCGATCATCAACATCTCGTCCCAGCTGGGTATCGTGGCGATGAACGAGTCCAGCCCCCAGTACATTGCCTCCAAGGGCGCGGTGCGTCTGCTGACCAAGTCCACCGCCATCCAGTACGCGGGCGACGGCATCCGCTGCAACTCGGTGCATCCCGGGCCGATCGTAACGCCGATGACCAACTTCCGCCGCGCGGACCCCGCCGTGCGCGAACTGATGACGTCGCGCATACCCTTGGGGCGCTACGGCGAGGCCATCGACGTGGCCTACGGCGTGCTGTACCTGGCGTCGGACGAAGCGTCGTTCGTCACGGGCAGCGAGCTGGTCATCGACGGCGGGTGGGTGGCGCAGTAGGTGGACTACATCTGACGGTGGCGTGCAAGCTTCATGGCCTATAATGGCAGTAGTTCGACTGGCAAAAGAGGAAAGCCATGACCAGCAAGCCGAAGCAGCTGTCGGTGGATGCAGGAAGGCTGGAGGTGTTTCCCGACTTCCCGCCGAGGGATGACTTGCAGAACTCAATCTACCTGGACGGTCCCGCGCACCAGGCCGCCCTCGAGGAACACTTCGGCAACCACGACACCACCGTCATTCTCAGCGAGATACCGGTACGACTGACTCCCAGCCAGTCCGAGGGGCATCGAATACCGGACCTGCTGGTCGCCTTCGACGTCGACCGGGCGCAGGCCATCCAGCAAAACGGCTACTCCATCCGCGACCTTGGCAAGCCGCCGGACTTCGTGCTGGAAGTGGCCTCCGAAGGGACCGCCGACAACGATGTTCGCGGCAAGCGGGTGGACTATGCCGCTTTTGGCATACCGGAATACTGGCGGTTTGACCCCACGGGCGGCGAGCGCCACGACGCCCCGATAGCAGGGGACCGGCTGGTGGACGAAACGTACCAGCCTATCGAAATCGTCGAAGTCGGACCCGACCACCTGCACGGGCACAGCGACGTGCTGGGCCTCGATCCCTGCTGGGACCACGGCCAACTGCGCTGGTACGACCCGGCGGCTCAGGAACACCTGCGGACGTTCCTCGAGGAGAGGGAAGGCCGGATTTCGGCAGAAGAGCGAGCACAAATCGCCGAAGCCCGCGTCCGTGAGCTTGAGGCCGAACTGCGACGCCGCCAGGACGGCTGACCCCTCCTACGGCGTGAGCAGTATCTTGCCGGTTGTTTCGCGGCCCTCCAGGCGGCGGTGCGCCTCCTGCGCCTCCGACAGCGGCAGCTCCAGGCCGACATACAACTTGACCTCGCCCGACCGCACCCAGCGGAGCACGTCGTCGGCTCGCTGCACCAGTTCGTCGCGGGTGGCTGTGTAGTCGCCGAGGCTGGGCCGGATGAGAGACAGCGAGCCGTTGCGGAGAGCGCCGCTGTCGACCTGTCCCACTGCGCCGCCTGCCTGTCCGTATAGCGCCATGACGCCCCGGCGGCCGAGGATGCGCAGACCCGCGTCGAAGGTGGTCGCGCCCACGGCGTCCATCACCATCTTGACGCCCATGCCGCCGGTGGCGTTGCGGACCTCCGCCTCGAAGTCCTGCTTCGTGTAGATTATGGTGTGGTCAGCGCCCGCGCCTTTGGCCAGAATCGCCTTCTCCTCGGTGGAGACGGTGGTGAAGACCTCGACGCCTATGTTCTTCAGCATCTGTATCAGCCAGAGGCCCATGCCTCCGGCCCCGGCGTGCACCAGCACCCGGTCGCCGGAGTTCAGCGCCGCTATGCCGTAGACCAGGAAGTGCGCCGTCATCCCCTGCAGCATCGTGGCCGCGGCGTCGGCGAAGGACATACCGTCGGGGATGCGCACCAGCAGCCACGACGGCACCGCGTGGTACTGCGAGTAGGTGCCGGTGTGCATGGCGTAGGCCACCCGGTCGCCGACGGCCACCTCGGTCACGCCGTCGCCGATGGCGGTGACCACGCCTGCGGCCTCGCGGCCCGGCGTCCAGGGGAAGGCGTCGGGCGGGTTGGTGCCCTTGCGGCTGGAAACGTCGGTGTAGTTGACGCCGATGGACTTGATCTCAACCAGCGCCTGCCCCGGCCCGGGCGACGGCTCGGGCGCGTCCTCGTAGTTCAGCACATCCGGCCCGCCGGTCTGGTAGATGCGGACGGTCTTCATTGCAGGTCTCCTGTGCGCGGAATTTCGCTAATCGGCGTCACTATACAACGTAGCCAGCAGTTCGCGGCAGTACGCGCCGATCTCGTCGCGGGAGCGGCGGAACACTGCCAACAGCGCGTCGTCGTCCAGGCCCGGCACGTCCGGGTCCTCGAAGGCGCGGTGCAGCATTTGCTTCGCGCCGGGGAACACCGGACAGGTCTCCCGCGCCGAGTCGCACACCGTCAGTACCAGGTCGAAGTCCTGCGCCACGTACCGGTCGACGTGGTCGGACGTGTGCGCCGATATGTCGATGCCCACCTCGGCCATCACGCGCACCGAGAGCGGATGCAAGCCCTTGGGCGCCGTGCCCGCGCTGTCGACTGCGACGCGCTCGCCGCCGAGATGCCGGAGCCACCCGTGGGCCATCTGCGAGCGGGCGCGGTTGCCGGTGCATAGGACGAGGATGCGGAGGGGGTGTGGTTGGGGCATGGGGGTTCTCAGTTTCGACATCTGCGAAAAGATTCTCCGCTTGTCTCTTTTGGAAATGCATTGCTAAGCGGTTAGTCAGTCTTCAAGGTGTATATTGTAACTGCAACCTTGGTAGCCGTTCTTGTGAGTTGAGACTTCGGTTGCTGTCATCGCAGATGTGAGAAGCAATGGAACCCCGGGAGGGCGGCAATGCACCAGTCATTTTTGGAGTACGGCAAGAGACCAACGACGCCGCAGGAAGTCATCAAGAGAGTAGAGTCCCTTATCAGGAATGACTTGGAGGAGCGTTTCAAGGACGAGTTCGTATTCGACCCTATAATCGTCAACCCGGAACTAGACCACTACGGAGACGAGTTCCTGCACATCTACATCGTATATGACGGGGACCGGAAAAAGCTGGATACCAAGTGGACTATCGGTATTGAAACTCGACTTCTCCAGCAGTTGCCTGAAGG
Source organism: Dehalococcoidia bacterium (assembly GCA_963667415.1). GTDB lineage: Bacteria > Chloroflexota > Dehalococcoidia > Lucifugimonadales > UBA3495 > VXOI01. Next base: position 4,568,964 of record OY763410.1, read on the forward strand.
AGAACTGCCTCACACACCCGGCCATTCCTTCATTCCTGTGTCTGAGTGGAAGAAATTCTATAAGGAGCAGATTCCGTGAATCCCAAGGATTTGCTCAGGATTGCAGGGCACCTGGCTTCTGGTGCGGTAGGCGGAGGTCGTGGCCGCCCCCGTCAAGCGGACTTGCGTCGTGCCGTAAGCACGGCATACTACGCCCTTTTTCACGCTCTCGCCCTGTGTGCCGCCAATATGCTGGCCGGTTCCAGCCGTCGGGAGGCATCCTGGCAGCAGACTTACCGGGCACTGGAACATGGGCACGCGAGAAATCAATGTGATGACCAGTCAGCTATGGGCCAGTTTTCAACTGAAATACAGAACTTCGCACGCAGGTTCGTTACCATGCAGTATCAACGCCAATTGGCTGACTACTCACCCTCTGCAGCTTTTTCAAGGGAACGGGTATTGCTCCTCATTGACGAGGCTGATGATGCCATTGACTCCCTGGACAACGCCGTTGCGTCCGATAGACGTGCATTCGCCATTCACGTCCTGTTCCGGCGTCGCCGGGACTAATGGTCCTTGGTCCTCCGGGTTCCTCCTCCCTCCGCTCTCGTCCCGCCCACTCCCACCCCCTCGGTTGTGCGCGGGCGTTTGCGCCGCTAAACTCTGGGCAATACTGACGCACACGCTCGCCCCGCCGCTGCGGCGGATGGCAAAGGAGTCTTCGCAGTCATGGCCTTCGACGCAATCTCCATCGACCAGGTGGACCGGGTCGCCATCGTCACCCTGAACCGTCCCGAGGTGCTGAACGCCCTCAACCTGCAACTCGTCCGCGAGCTTGACGAGTTCGTCACCGAGGCCGAGGCCGACGACGGCATCGGCGCGGTCGTCATCACCGGCGCGGGCGAGCGGGCCTTCTCCGCCGGCGCCGACATCCACGAGAACCGAGAGTTCAACCAGGAACAGCGCGATGCGGGCGCCGCCGAGCGCGCCAACTACACCTGGCACATGGCCACCAGCAGCAAGCCCATCATCGGGGCCATCAACGGCCTCTGCTACGGCGGCGGCACAGTCTTGGCCACCAGCATCGACTTCCTCATCGGCTGCGAGAAGAGCAGCTTCCGCTTCCTCGCCGTTAACTACGGTCAGCTCAACGCCACCTGGAGCCTGCCGACATTGGTGGGCTGGGGCAAGGCCAAGGAGCTGCTGTACAGCGGGCGCGAGGTGTTCGCCGACGAGGCCTACCACATCGGCCTGCTCAACCACCTGGTGCCGTCGGAGCAGCTGATGGACAAGACCATAGAAGTCGCCGCGGGCATCGCCAAGAACCGGCCCGAGGGCGTCAACAACATCAAGCAGCTCCTCATCGAGCACACCGGCAACTCGCTGGAAGAGCAGTTCCGGACTGAGATAGAGGGGCGCCAGGGTCGTTTCCGGGGCCTGACGGTGGAGGAGGGCTTCTCGGACTTCCTGTCTCGCAAGGGCCGCAAGCCCGCCGCGACCTGAGCCAAAGCATCATACGCCGACGCAGCCAGGACCCCCGGCCCGCCGGGGGTCTTCTCATTAGCCAGTTCGATTGCGCACAATGGTTAGCCGTTGGTCCCTTCCGGAGGTTGGTTCCTGTCCACAGACCCTGATATGACTGCCCAGGAGGCCACAAGCAGGCTGAAAGTCCTTGGCAACCGTCACGGCGTCGCCGTGATGAAGTTTGCGCTGCCCCTGCTGGCCTTTGCCGTGGTGATGCTTGTCGCCACCCCCGACGGCCTCACCGAGGAAGGGCGGCGGTCGCTGGCCGTCATGGCCTTGGCAGTCGGGCTGTGGACCACCGGCGCATTGCCCCTGGCGGTCACCGGCATGGCGGCCGTCCTGCTGCTCACCCTCCTGCGGGCGGTGCCGGACTTGCAGGCGGGGCTGTACGGGTTCTCGCAACCGGTGCCCTACTTCCTGCTGGGCGTGCTCACCCTGGGCCTGGGCGTGCAGCAATCCGGGCTGGCCAACCGCATGGCTGGCTATCTGATTCGCTTGGCCAAGGGCAGTCCCCGGGCCCTCTATGTGCAGATGCTGGTTTCCTTCGCCGCCCTCACCTTCGCATTGCCTTCGGCTTCGACCCGAGGAGCGATACTGGTGCACGTCTACGAGGAGGTGATGGAGCGTTGGAATATCGGCAGGACACACCCGCTGAACAAAGGGGTGATGATGGCGATGGGGTCTCTCAATCGCTTGGGGTCAACCGCCCTGCTCGCGGGGGGAATCACGCCGGTGGTGGCCTCCTCGCTCATCGCCGACTTCTCGTGGACCCGCTGGTTCGTGCTGATGGCCCTGCCCTTCTGGCTGATTCTTGTCGTGGGCGGAGCGGCCGTATTCCTGCTCTATCGTTCCGGCTTTGCGGTATCTCCGGCCGCCGGGGACGCCGTGGGAACGGAACCGGGCCGAGTGCCCCTGGCCTCTGGCGAGGTGAGGGCCGGCCTGATAGCGTTGGGTGTGGCGATGCTCTGGTTCACCGACTTCGCCCACGGCCTGTCGCCCGCAGTGCCGGCGCTCATCGCGATGGTGGCGATGCTGCTGCCGGGCATCGGGCTGCTGACGTGGCGCGACCTGGAGCAGAACCTGGGCTGGAGCAACTTCTTCATCATCGCGACATCGCTGTCCCTGTCCAGCGCGCTGGTGCAGAGCGGGGCGGCGGAGTGGTTTGCCAACACGCTGGTGTCGGCGGCGGGCGGCATTTCCCACTCGCCCCTGCTGCTGATGCTGGCGATGGCGGTCGCGGCGTCGGTGGTGCGCTTCGTGATGCCCAACATCGCGGGTTACCTGGCCTTCATCATCCCCGTGGCAATGTCCACCGGCGAGTCGCTGGGGCTGAACCCGCTGGTCTGCGGCCTGGCGGTGGTCATCGTCGGCGACTCCGTGGTGTTCTACCCGGCCGCCGCGGCCGGCGCCGTGTTCATCTACCAGCGGGCCAACATCTCCCCCCCGGAGGTCCTGCGCATCGGCATCATAATGACCCTGGTGGCCGTTGCGGTGCTGTTCGCCTTCGCCCTGCCATACTGGAGCGTCGTGGGTGAAGGCCTTACCATCTCTGGATAGACGGCTCCGGGTAGACGGCTCCGGATAGCCGCCCCCGACAAAACCAGCTTCGGTAGTGGAGGAAACGCATGAACGACAGCGACTCATCTGCCGGGGCGCCACCGCCCAACCGGCGCGCCGCCCAGCCAGACGCCACGGCGCCGGACGGCTCGGAGATACGGCTGCTGGCCGACGGAAGGCATCAGGCCACGAAGAGCAGCATGGTGGAGGTGACGCTTCCGGCTGGGCAGGTCTCCCGCCCGGTCTACCACCGCACCGTCGAGGAAATCTGGTACCTGCTGGAAGGCGAAGGACAGGTGTGGCGCTGCCCGCCCGACGCCGAAGCCGCGTCAGTCCCGCCGCAGCCGGTGTCACCCGGCGACTCGCTGGTCATTCCCACAGGCTGGCGGTTCCAGTTCGCCGCATCGCCGGAAACCGCCCTGCGCTTCCTCTGTCACACCACGCCGCCATGGCCGGGCGAGGACGAGGCCGTGCCAGCCGAGCACGGCGGCCTAGGCGAGCCGACGGTCTAGCGTCGGTTTGCCAGGGCCGACGTCGGGTTGCTAAGATTGCCGCAATCCACGACCGATGACGCAAGCGAGGGCTCCATGCCGCATCACGAGGAACAGCAGACACGGCGAGACTTCGTCAAGTACACCTTCTTCAAGGTCGACCCGAAGTGGAAAGTGCCTTCGAGCTTTAGTGGCACCGAATATTTGAACGAGGTCCGACCCTCAGCTAGTGACATGAAAGCTGAGTTCGCCTCGGTGCTCGACGAGTTCTCAGACCGGATCAGCATCTCCAGCTACAGCCTCGTGGGGACCCGTGGGGACGCCGATATGATGCTGTGGATGGTGAGCCCCACGCTGGAGGCCATCAACGAACTGGCGGCGCAGCTGAACCGCACAGCGCTGGCCCCCTATCTCACTACGCCCTACTCGTACTTGGCGATGACCCGTCGCTCGCCCTATGTGGTCAACCACCGCCACGAGGGGCAGGAGGGCACGTCGTCAACCATGCGCATCGTCGGGCGCAAGTACCTGTTCGTCTACCCCTTCATCAAGACCCACGAGTGGTACCAACTGCCCAAGGAAGAGCGGCAGGAACTGATGAACGAGCACTTCGTCATCGGCCACAAGTACCCGGACATTAAGATAAGCACCGCCTACTCATTCGGCATTGACGACCAGGAGTTCGTGCTGGGATTCGAGACCGACGACCCGTCGTCGTTCCTCGACCTGGTGATGGACCTGCGGGAGTCGAAGGCGCGACCCTACACGCTGCTGGACACGCCGATCTTCTCCTGCCTCAGCAAGCCAGTCGAGGCTTGTCTCGACGATCTGGGGTAGGGGGGAGAGGCGCGGGAGATTCCACAGACATAGGGGCGGGCATTACACCCGCCCCCACGTTTCTCAAGGGTATACGCGGTGTGCTGGGGACTACTTGCGCTTGAGCTGAGCCGGGTCGGTGTTCTTGAAGTAGTCGTAGTTCTTGGCGATGTAGTCCTGCCACTCGGCGGGAACCGAGTCCTCGGCGAAGATGGCGGTGACAGGGCAGACCGGCTCGCAGGCGGCGCAGTCGATGCACTCGTCGGGGCTGATGTAGTACTGGTCGTCTTCGTCGCGGGTGTAGATGCAGTCCACCGGACAGACGTCAACACAGGCGGAATCTTTCAGGCCAACGCAGGGCTCGGCGATGATGTAGGTCATTGCAGTCGGCTCTCTTCTTGAATTATGGGTGTCGCTGGCCGTTGCGCCGTGGCTTCAGACCAGCCAGCGCAAATTATAGCACAGCGCAGGGGGTTTGCAAGGATTTCCAGCCTTGCCGGCAAGGGCGGGAGGGGTCTTTCCTACAGCACCAGGCCGTAGGCCCGCTTCTTGATGGAGAGGTTTACGAAGGTCTGTGTGCCCTGCACGCCGTCAACCACGCCCACCTTGGTGCGGAGGAAGTTGCCGAGGTTCTCCGCCGATTCGAGGCCGGCCCAGACGAACACGTCGAAGGAGCCGGTGGTGATGGCGACGTAGTGGGCCTCTTCCATGGCCGCGATGGCATCGGCGACGGTGTCGGACTTCCCCGGCCCGGTGGAGATGCCGATGAGGGCGGTGGTGGCGTAACCCAGCTTCTCGAGGTTGGGTACGGCGACGACCTTGACCATGTCGTCCTTGACCAAGCGACGCAGCCGGCGGCGCACAGTGCCTTCGCTGACCCCCACCTCGCGGGCGATTTTCGCGTTGGACGCTCTACCGTCCAGTTGCAGCAGGGCTATTATCTTGCGGTCCAGCTCGTCCATTGTGCTATGCTCCATACCTGCTCACGCGGCGCAAGCCGGTGAGTTTGCGTTCCAACCCCGGTTGGCCCTGTCGGACACGACGAAACATAATAATTTCTAGTATTTTGAGTGTCAATAGCGAAATTCAGCAATGACATTCCGATTATAGCTTGTTTTCGCCCAATAGCGCTACTTTGTTGTCTGAATTGGCTAGTGTGCACGAAATATTCACACTTTGCCTCTACGGACTCGCGGTAATCTGCCTCGGTGCCCAAAGGACTGCGCCAATTTGACAGTGGGCAGTGCGGCTGATAAATTATTTGGGTTGCGTTTTAGCAGTCATTCCTTCCGAGCGCCACCTTTCCACCTGTACGCTTGCGCAATTCAGACCCTGTATCCGCCGGGTCGACGCGCCGGGCGGTGAATGCCAGGAGATGACAAGTGCCTCGATACGATTACCGTTGTGTTGAATGTGATAACCATTTCGAGCTGAGGCAGAGCTTCAGCGAAGCTGGCAAGGGAACCTGCCCCGAGTGCTCCGGCGAGGGACGCCGGGTGTACCACGCCGTCCCGGTGATCTACAAGGGCAGCGGCTTCTACACCACGGACTACGGTCGGCCCAAGCCTCCGGTGGAAAGCGGGGCCAGCAAGAGCGGCAGCGAGTCTTCCAAGTCCGATAGTGACAGCAAGACCTCCGAGTCTTCGTCTTCTTCCAGCTCGGACAGTTCGAGCAGTTCCGGCAGCAGCGAGTCTGCTTCCACCACAGCAGGAGCCGCCGCTTCCACCTAGACGTTCCTGCGGGCTTTGTCCCTCTCGATTGAGAGCGAGCATCACATTCAGCCGGTCGCGCCGACGCGGGCCGGCTGATTTTTTGTGAATCCTGAATCTCCCACAAAATGGATTTTTCCATGCGTGCCCTGGTTCAACGAGTAGCCGAAGCATCGGTCGAAATCGACGGCGCGGAAGTCTCACGAATCGGCCGTGGCCTGCTGATACTGCTGGGCGTGGCTGACGATGACGAGAAAGCCGACGCTGAGTATCTTGTCCCCAAGATTGCGAACCTGCGAATCTTTGCCGACGACGCCAACCGGTTCAACCTCTCGGCTCAGGACGTTGGGGCCGAGGTGATGGTGGTGAGCCAGTTCACCCTCTACGCCGACACCCGCCGAGGCCGCAGACCGGACTTCAACCGCGCCGCGCCACCCGAACTGGCCGAGCGGCTCTACGAGCACACCGTGTCACTGCTGCGCGACACGGGGCTGACCGTGGCCACGGGCCGCTTCCAGGCCTATATGCAGGTACGGTCGCAAAACGATGGCCCGGTCACCATCCTGCTGGACAGTGCGGACCGTCAGCGTTCCCGCAGATAGTGGCTTCCGGGGAGGCAGACTCCGGAGACTCTAGCGGTGCCAGCCCATGCCCAGGAACAGCCCGCGCAGGTAGGCGATTTGGCCGCCGTGGGACAGGTAGTCCCACATCACCTGCCCGAAGCAGGCAGCGATGGGGCGCGGCTCCTCCACGGGCGGCCACAGTATCTCCCGGGCCAGTTCGTCCTCGGTGGCCTGGGCCAGATAGTCCTGGATGGCTGACTTGACGGCGTGGTAGTAGCCCAGCTGACTCTCCCGGGAGGGCGGAGTCCAGGCGGCCACCCGCTCGGCGTCCCAGCCCACGCCCCGGTCCTCCGGATCGGCGGCCATGCCGAACCGTTCGACCCAACCGTCCTGCACCCAAAGCGGCGGCGTCTCCTTGACGCGGCTGTGGAGGAACGTGTCCATCACCCGGCTCATGTGCCACAGGATCCAGGCGGCAGAGTTGCACTGTTCGGCTGGAATTCGGGCCAGGGCTTCTTCATCCAGCCCTTCAAGGGCAGACTCGACCATTGCCCAGTTCCGTCCCAGGCAGGTGCTGATGGTATCTTTGGCGTTGGCCATAGGTTCGTCCTGAACGTCACTACCGCCCGAGCGACAGCGACGGATTGAGGCTACTCGAATTCCAGATCCAGGCTGATGTCCAGGGCCGAGGGCGAGTGGGTTAGCTCGCCAATGGAAATCAGGTGGACGCCCGTTTCGGCGACGGCGCGCACGGTTTCGAAATTGATGCCGCCCGACGCCTCCACAACTGCCTTGTCGCCGATGAATCCCATTGCCTCGCGCATCATGTCCACCGGCATGTTGTCCAGCATGATGATGTGGGCCCCCGCGTCAAGCGCCTCATGGGCGGCCGCAATCGACTCCACCTCCACCTCAACGCGGATGGTGTGGGATGCCCGCTCCAGCGCCAGCTCGATAACCTGCCGCAGCCCCATCTCCCGGAACCTGTTTGCTTCGATGTGGTTGTCCTTGATCAGGATGCCGTCGGCCAGGTTGTAGCGGTGGTTGTAGCCGCCGCCGGCCCGCACGGCGTACTTGTCGAGGTAGCGGTGCCCGGGAGCCGTCTTGCGGGTGTCCACGATGCGTGAGCGCGTGCCATCGATGGCTCGGACGTAGCGGTTGGTGGCGCTTGCGATGCCGCTCATGCGCTGCATGAAGTTCAGGGCGATGCGCTCGGCCCGCAGGATGCCTGCCGCCGGGCCTTCCACGCGGGCAATGTCGTCGCCCGGGGACAGCGCAGCGCCGTCGGACAAGAGGGCCTCGAGCTCCAGCGCCGGCTCCACCCGGCGGAATACGGCCAGCCCCACCTCGACGCCGGCGAGCACACCGTGGGCCTTGGCCCGCAGCATCCCGACGCCGCGGATCTCGGCAGGCACGACAGCGGCGGTCGTGGGGTCGTTGAACGTCTGGTCCTCGGCGATGGCCGCGTCAATCAGGGCATAAACTTCAGGTGGAAACTCAGGCAAGGCGTGGCCTCCGGTACCAACAGCCGCTATTCTGGGCTTATGAAAGTCTTCAAGTCCGCGAAATAAGTCTGGTAAAACCCGTTGTCGCGAGTGAGCAGCAAATCCGCAGAAAGCAGGGCGTGTGAGCCAATCAGGAAATCAGCCAATATGCGATTCCGGGGTCCTCCTGACCTTCTGTACTGTGACCACCGTACCCCTGCTTCAAATGCAACATCGTTGCTTATGGGCGAGACCGTCAGGCCCAGCTTTTCGATGTTGTCGTCGAGAGATTTACGGTCAGGCGATCCGTGCACCAGTTCAGCGTAAACAATATTGCAGATAGTGACTGAACCATGCTCTTGGGCTTGCCTGAGCCACTCCTTGGAAAGAGCACCGTGAAGTGGGTCCGCTAGAAATATGTCCACCAGGACGTTAGTGTCGACCGCTGTGATCAACGTCCACGGACTTCATTCATATAGTCGTCGGTATTCCCTCCGGAACCCCAACAGCCATAAACGCTCTCAATTGCATCACGTTTCACAGGGGACTTGCTGATCAGTAGTCCTCTCTCGGTCGGTGTGATGTCTACCTCGTCGTTTGGCCGCAATCCAGAGCGATCCAGGAATTCCTGGGGAATCGTGATTTCCCTGTGTTCCGAGATGCGCAAGTCCACTTTTGTACCTCTTGACCTACCGCAGCGACAGCATCCGGTTGAGGGCCACCTGTGCCTCCCGGCGTATGTCTTCGGGCACGGTGATCTCGTTCATCACGTGCCCCTCCAGCAGCGATTCCATCACCCATAGGACGTAGGCAGGGTGGATGCGGTACATCGTCGAGCACGGGCACGTGACCGGGTCCAGGCAGAACACCGTCTTGTCGGGGTTGTTCAGCGCCAGTCTATTCACCAGGCTGATCTCGGTGCCCACGGCCCAGACGCTGCCGGCCGGCGCGTTGTTGATCTGGTTGCGAATGAACTCGGTGGAGCCCACCAGATCGGCGGCCTGCACCGTCTCCATCACGCACTCCGGGTGCACCAGCACATTGACGTCCGGGAAGCGCTGTCGGGCCATCTCGATCTGCTTCACTGTGAACCTGGTGTGCACCGAGCAGTGTCCCTGCCACAGCACCATCTTCGCCCGGCGCAGTTGCTCCGGTGTGTTGCCGCCCATGTTGCGGAACGGGTTCCAAACCACCATCTCGTCGAGCGGAACGCCCATCTTCAGCGCAGTATTCCGGCCCAGGTGCTGGTCCGGCAGGAAGAGCACCCGCTTGCCCTGCTCGAAGGCCCACTGCAGCACGGCGTCGGCGTTGGACGAGGTGCAGACGGCGCCGCCGTTGCGCCCGCACAGCGCCTTGATGCCTGCGATGGAGTTCATGTAGGTCACCGGCACTATCTCGCCGGGCCCCAGCACCTCCATCAGGTCGTCCCATGCGTCATCCACGTCGTCCATGGGCGCCATGTCGGCCATTGAGCAGCCGGCGGTGATGTTGGGCAGGATCACCCGCTGGTGGTCGGCCGCCAGCACGCAGGCCGTCTCTGCCATGAAGTGAACGCCGCAGAAGATGATGTAGTCGGCGTCGGGCTTGCTGGCCGCTTGCTGTGACAGGAGGAAGGAATCCCCCTGGAAGTCGGCGTACTTGATCACCTCTTCCCGCTGGTAGTGGTGGCCCAGCACCGTGACGGAGCTGCCCAGCTTCTGCCGCACGGCGTGAATGCGGGCGTCCAGTTCGTCGGCGGTGTAGTGCAGGTACTCGGTGGGAATCTGCTGCCAGCGCACGTTGACGGACAGTTCCTCGGCCAGGGGCTTGGCGGGCAGCTCGTCTTCGGTCTTGCAGAATGCAGAGTGTTCCAGTTCGGTGATGGGTACGATGGGACGGCGACGGGTTGTCATCTTCGATTCCCTCTCAATTGGAATGCGGAGCGGGGACCTTCTTCACCTGATCTCCCTCGCTCCGCATTCCTCACTCTACTTCGGTTGTCCCTGTAGAGACCACGGCCCGGCCCGTTCTATGCGAACGTTGACCAACTGCCCCAGCCGATCGCGGTCATCGTCTGCCATGGGGAAGAACACCAGCTTGTTGGAACGGGTGCGCCCCTGCCATTTCCCCTTGTTCCTCGCCTCCACCAGTACCTCGAACTCGCTGCCCACCAGTCCGGCGTTGATTTCGGTGAGGATGTTTTCCTGCAGGGCGTCAACCCTCTGGCGGCGGCCGACCTTCTCCCCGTGCGGCACATCGTCTTCCATGTTGCGGTCTGCAGTGGTGCCGGGGCGCGTGGAGTAGGCGGCGCAGTGCACCTTGTCGAACTGCAGTTGCTCCACGAGGTCCAGGGTGCGCTGGAACTGGTCCTCCGTCTCGCCCGGGAACCCCACGATGATGTCGGTGCTGAGCGACGCTCCCGGCACCGTGTCGCGGATCTGTCCCACCAGCGAGATGTATTCGTCGCGGGAGTAGTTGCGCCGCATCCTGGCCAGGACTTCATCGTCCCCCGCCTGCACCGGCAGGTTGATGTGCTCGCACACCTTGGGCAGCTCGGCCACCGCCTCGATGATGCCGCGGCTCATGTAGTTCGGGTGCGAGGTCAGAAAGCGGATGCGGTCCAGCCCGTCCACGTCGTTCAGGCGCGTGAGCAGCGTGGCCAGGTCAGGGCGTCCGTCTTCCTCGTCCTTCAGGTCGTGGCCGTAGGCGTCCACCGTCTGCCCCAGCACCGTGACCTCCTTCACCCCGCGGGAGACCAGTAACTCCACCTCCCGCGCCACCTCGTCCACCGGACGGCTGACCTGCCGTCCCCGGCGGTAGGGGATGATGCAGAAGGTGCACATCAGGTCGCAGCCGTGGATGATGGGCACGTGACAGGAAACGTCGGGGCGAGTGGGAGCGAGGGTGCCGACGCAACCCTCCCAGTCGAGGCTCAGGCGCTCGCCAACCATGTCCAGCAGTGGCTCGAACTGCTGCGGGCGCATGAACACGTCGACGTAGGGGAAGCGGCGCTCCAGCTGGTCCGTCTTCGGTCCCACCATGCAGCCCATCAGCGCGATGACCCGGTCGGGGTCCTGTTTCTTCAGCCGCGAGAATGCGCCGAGGTTGCCAACCACCTTGTCTTCAGCCGACTGTCGCACTACACACGAGTTCAGGACCACCACGTCGGCGTCCTTGGCATCCTCAGCCGACTCCAACCCCATTTGCTCCAGCGCGGAAGCGAGGCGTTCCGAGTCTGCTGTGTTCATCTGGCAGCCGATGGTCCAGATATGATAGCTATTCATTGTGTAAGTAACGGCAAGTCCGGCTTGATAAAAATAGGGGTCGTGTTGGCCGCTGACGGGGAGGGCGAGGTGGCGGAGGGAATGGGATTCGAACCCATGAACCCGCTTTTAACGGGTTAAGCGCTTAGCAGGCGCCCGCACTAGGCCTCTATGCGATCCCTCCAGCTGCTTAAAATGGTAACAAATGCTGTGAACCGCGGCAAGGCAACAACAGCCGCAGGAGCGACCCGGCCCTCCGGGTTGTTCCGACCCGCTGCGCCTTTATGTGGTGACGCGTAGACAGCGGCGAGGGATCCCGTGCCTCCGGCTAGCGGTTGCGGCGGCTCTGACGACGTCGGCGGCGTGCCGCACGCTGGGCGGCCAGCCTTTCCTTCTGCGCCTTGGACCTGAAGAAGCGACGGTCCTTCAGCTCTCTCAGAATGCCGGAGTGCTGTACCGAAGCCCGAAAGCGGTTGACCAGGCTCTCTGCGCCTTCGCCCTCGCGGGGGGTGACGTAAGCCATGCAATACTCCTGATGCGCTTCTGAATTGATTGCGGGTAATTTACCACAGGCCGAATCTGCGGGCAACGGAAACGGGGCAGCCGAAGCCGCCAAAACGGCAATACCGAAACCGGGGTGGAGGCGGATGGAGCGGGCGAAGGGATTCGAACCCTCGACGTCTTGCTTGGGAAGCAAGCACTCTACCACTGAGTTACACCCGCTCGGCAAGTGGTCTCGATCCTTAATATAGTATACCAAAAGGGCGATGGCAAAGCAGGGGCAAACTGTTGTAATCGCACTCCGATATTCAGCCAGCGCCGCCAGCGCTCCCTCCCGCCACTGGGTGAGAGCGAAGCCTCTCCGCCTGAGTGACTTGAACGCCCGTAGGCGCAGGGATATAATCGAATGGTAGTGCTTCAAGGAGCGTTCGCCCGGACGCCCCGCGCAGGTAGAGGCACTCCCCACCCCGGGCCTGTAGCTCAGGCGGTTAGAGCGCGGTCCTGATAAGACCGAGGTCGATGGTTCGAGTCCATCCAGGCCCACCACCATGTCCAATACTGCGAACTCCGCCATTCAAGGCGATTTCGGCGGCGTCCGCTCCCCCTATGGGACTATCTTCCGGCGTGGGGATCGTATAGACAATCGTCGCTCCGCCGGGCCTCACCAGCACCTCCTTGACGAATGACCGCACGAAGGCTTTGGTCTCGGTCAGTTCGCTGGTCTTGAGGAACTCGCTCATGTCCTGGGCGAAGGCTGCGATGATGTCGGCGCTATCCAGCAGTTCCCGACGCTGGGACAGGACGGCCCGGGCTTCCTCGGCGGCGGCTTCCAGCTGCTCCCGGCGGTGGCGGTGCTCCAGGATGCGTTCCGAGGCGTCGGCCATGTCCAGGTCGGTGCTCTCCACGAAATGCCAGATGCGGTCCAGCTTCCGCTTGACCTCTTCCAGCTCGGCCTCGATGGTCTCCAGGTGTTGCCGCTGTTCACGGGCCAGCCCGTCCATCTCCTCGTCCACCAGCCTAACTAAGTCGCGGACGCTGGACTCGGTGAGGATATTGTCCCGGAGGTTGGAGACGATGATCTCCTCGAAGTTCCTGGCGTTGAGCCTGGGGGTGTCGCAGGTCCCGCTGCCCTGCTTGAGCAGGGACTGGCAGACGTAGTAGGTGTACTTCCCGCTCTTGGCTTCGGATGCGGTAAGGGCCTTGCCGCAAGTCTCGCACCTGGCCAGGCCGCTGAGCAGGTAGGGGCTGGCGGCGCGGCGGGGGTGGGTGACCTTGGGCGCCCTGGCTTCCAGCAGCTTCCTGACCCGCTGGAACTCCTGCTGGGAGACAATGGCGGGGAAGGCGTTCTCCACCCGCACCGGCTCCTGTCCGTCCCTTGCCTTCTGACCCCAGACCAAAGTGCCGGTGTAGGCTTCGTTGGTGAGGAGCTTGTGGACGGTGGTCTTGCGCCACTGCTTGCCGTTGGGGGAGGGAATGCCCTCGCTGTTCAGGGTCTTGAGGATGTCCAGGGAGGTCTTGCCCTGTAGGGTCAGGTCGAAGATGCGGCGGACCACGGCGTCGTGGGGCGGGTTGAGTTCCAGGCGGGGGCGCTTCTTGGCCCCGTCCTGGACATAGACCCGCTGGTAGCCGTAAGGGGCGCTGGCGTTCATCCAGAAGCCCCGGGAGGCGGCCTCGCGCATCCCCCGCGTCACCTCTTGCGCAAGATTCTCCGAGTAAAATTCGTCCACGGACTCGATGATGGCCTCCATGAGCTTGCCGGTGGGGGTGTCGTCGGCGTGCTCGGTGATGGAGACGACGCGAATGCCTTTCTTGCGGAGCATGGACTTGAAGGCCACGGCGTGCTCCCGCTTGCGGGTGAACCTCGAAAACTTCCAGACCAAGATTTCCTGGAAGGGAGAGTCGGGCTTGGATGCCTCGTCCAGCATCTTACGGAACTGGGGCCTATCGGCGATCCTGCCACTCTCGGCCTCGTCGATGTACTCGCGGACGACCAGGTAGCCGTTCTTCTCGGCGTAGTCCCTGAGCGCCCGGAGCTGGGCGGCCACGGAGAGGTCCACGTCCTGCCGGTCGCTGGACACCCGGGCGTACAAAGCCACCGGGGCCAGGTCGGTGTTCTTACTCATCGCTGTGTCCTCCTTGATCATCTTCCCGGTCAGCCCGTCGGGAGCGCAGCCTTTCCAGGCGTTGCTCACGGCGCAGTTCTCTTTCTTCCATGTACAGGCGGAGGGCTTCCCGCACCAACTCGCTCATGTCGCGGCCCTCCTCGTCCTTCACGCGCTGCACCTGGTCGAACATCTCCGGGGGCAGGGAGAAGGTGATGGTCCTGGATTTCCGGCGTGGGGGCATGTTCTCTCTTTTTGCCAGCTGTGATAATAGGTTGTCTTACTATTATTATCAGCCGTCCGGCCCGGTCCGTCAAGGCGCGGCGGTCACCACCCTGGCGTGGTTACGGGGATAGTGCCGCCAATCCCGCCGGCCCAACTGCGGCTCCAGGACGCTGCGATGTTCCCAGGGCGCCGCCACGACGATCACCTTGGCCAGGCGACCCTTCCACAGGATGGGCGTGGCCATGGCGACGATGCCGTCTCCCTCGGCGTACTCCGGCCGGCCGCTGTGGGCCGCTGCCTCGGCCAACGATCCTTCGGGGACGGGACGGCGCGGGTTGGGCATTCCGCCCCGCCATCCGCCCAGCAGCCGGGACCGGCGGGGCCGGAAGCCCGCCGTCCGCTTCACCACCTTGGCCCACAGCACGGGCGGCTCGGTCCAGCCCGCCGGGTCGCCCCGCTCCTCCCGCTCGTACAGGACCACCATCAGGGGTTGGTCCCGCAGCACCTCGGCCAGCCGCAGGGCTGCCGAGGCGTAGGAACAGCCGAACTGGTCGTGGAGTACCGCCACGTCCAGCCCGCTGGCCCGGGCGTAGGGGATGAAGATGTCCGGCTGCATCAGCACCGCCGCCGCGAAGCGTTCCGCCTGGGGGCACACGCTCCGGTCCCACGGGCCGTTGGAATCGGTTTCAGCCATGTTCTCCAGGACGATCTCGTACAGCTCGTGGAGCACGGTCTGGGTCTTGGCGCCCTCCCACAGGTCCTCCCGGTGGTAGATGTGGTACTCGCCCCCGGGCTGGCCCACGTGGGCGCCCTTCAACCCATCCATCTGTTCCTCCCGCACTTCGCCGAACCCGGCTCGCTGCGCCAGACAGGTCAGCTCCTCCAGGGTGGGACGGGCCGACAGCCCGAAATAGTCCACGAAACGGGCGGCCACCTTCTCCGGGTCCAGGGCCTGCCGGCAGGGGTCGTCGTCCAGCAGGTGGCGGCAGAAGCCGCCCAGGGTCTTCGTCATCATTCCAACAGCCTCTTGCCGGTGAACTTCTCGTACATCTCCACGATGAACCGCTTGGCGCTCAGGGTCATGGGGCCGTCGGGCCGGGTGCCCACCCGGAATGCCGGGTCGTCCAGCACGAAGCGGTAGGCCCTTTCCACGTCCTGGGCCTCGTCGCCGTAGGGGTCAGGCTGCGGCCCGTGGCCGGCCCGGTGGAGCAACCGCTGGACGTCCACCCGGTAAAGTTCGGCCAGCTTGCGGACCACGTTGGCGCCGGGCTGTTTATCCCCTCTCTCAATCTGGGACAGGTAGGAGCTGGAGACGCCGGTGCGCCGGGTCACCTCCCGCAGGCTGACCCGTCCCCGCAGCCGCTTGAGCAGGGCGCCGATCTCCTCGTAGTCCTCCGCTTCCCGCCGTTCCTCGACTTCCAGGCTGTCCTCTGGTTGGTCCATGATTGGCACTCCCCCGTCCGTCGGTGTTGGGGCCGAACAGGTGTTACGTTTCTGCGAGTTGATTGTTACATAACAGTAAACACTTTGTCCATATACGCCGGTGCAGCCCTTCTGTCCATTGCCTGTTGTGGAGGGAGATTGCTACACTCAGACCCGCAGAACGGGCTATCTAAAGCCCAGGCCGAGTATAACGCACCGGCACCCTCCGGGCTACCCCCGGAGGGTCAGGCCGGACGCCAGCGAGAGACGCAGTCTTTGAGCAAGCAGCGAAAACTCACCAGGAACCAGGAGCGCCAGCGCATGGAAGGGCTGCGCGTCCTGGCCCGCATCATCGCCCGCCACTACCTGGAACATCCCGAGGCGTATCCCGTTGCCGCCGACCCCGACATCGAGGTTGACGGCAACCGGCGTCCGGGGCAGAAGGAGGAATAGCCGTGAAGCGCACCAAGCCCGTCTTCCGGGCCCGGCTGCACCAGCGCAAGGCCTGGGAACGGCTCAACGTGCTCAACATGAGCCAGAACGATCTGTCCCGGCGCATCGGCCGGTCCCCGGGCTTCGTCTCCGACATCTTCAACGGCCGGCGCTACGCCTCCGGCGAGACCCGCCAGCTTTTCATGGACGCCCTGGGCGTCACCCGCTTCGATGACCTTTTCATCCTGGAGGAGATAGATGAGTGAGGAACGCCAACCGCCCGGCTACCGCCCGGTCCCGCCGGGCGTCGCCCTGATGCCCGATGACTTCCCCCGGCGGCTGGAGGCTCTCAAGGAGCTGACCGGTCTCACCTGGGAGGGGATGGCCGACGCCCTGGGGGTGGACCCCCGCCAGCTGTTGCGCTGGCGCACGCAAGGCGGCGAACCCAACGGCGGCGCCATGCTGGCCCTGGTGCGCCTCGCGGTGCGGGTGCCCGGTGGGTTGGACCTGCTCCTGGACGAGGACCTGATCGTGATTTACAAACCGAGGAGGTAACTGCATGACGTTGGCAGAGCGGAACCTGTTGGCGGAGTTCCGTCCGCCGGCCTGGCCCGATGACTTCGGGCGGCGGCTGGAGGGCCTGAAGGTCCTGGCCGGACTGACCTGGCAGGAGATGGCCGCCTTGCTGGGCGTGACCGACCGGGCCATCCTGCTGTGGCGGCGGGGCGAGCGAAAGCCCTCCGCCGCCAACATTTTGGCGCTCACCGAACTGGCCCGCAGCATCCCCGGCGGGACCGAGGTGTTGTGCCAGGGCGACGCCGGTGCCTTGACCCTATGGGTCAGGGGCGGGGAAGGCGGCGGCGAGATTGGTAGGTAGGCACATGAGCGGAACGGAGCGGGACCGGTTCTTGCGGTTCCCGGCGCCGTCCTTGCCCCAGGACTTCCCGGTGCGGTTGGCTCGGCTGGAGGACCGCTCCGGCGTGTCGCTGGAAGAGGTCGCCCTGGCCGCAGGATTGCCCGCCCGCCGGGGATCCCTGTGGCGCATCGGGCGGCCCCCCAGCGATGACGAGCTGCGGGCCATCGTGGAGTTCGCCTGCTCCGTGCCCGGCGGCGTGGCGGTATTGCTGCTGGACGCATCCCAGCCCTGGCCGGTGCGGGAGTAGTTCTGTGGGCCGCCGCCAGCAGTGGGTCTATCACATCGAGCCGGAGGAGTTCCCCCCGGACTTCCCGGACCGGCTGGACGCTTTCCGGCAGGCCGCCGGGCTGAGCTGGCGGGGCCTGGCCCGGCGGCTCAAGGTCAACGCCCGGACCGTGTGGCGCTGGAAGGCCGGGGCCACCCCGGGTTCCGGCCACTTGGTGTCGCTGTTCAGATTGGCTGCTGGAATGGGGCTGCTCCATCTGCTCTTGCCGGAGTTGGGGGAGCCGGAGGACGGTAGCGAAGCGCTGGGGTAGTTGGCGCAGATTATCTGAAATCACCGCATCGCAGGGCCGGACGGGTTATTCCGTCCGGCCTTTTCGCGTGTTTGGCGGCGCCGGCCTGGAAGAAGCTCAGGCTGAGCTGCCCAAGGGTGACGCTTGGACAACGAGGAAGGAGTACGCCGTGGTTTTCCGAGTGTTCACCGCGTTCTGGTCAGGGTGATTATAGCTATTGCGGCGCGTTCGCTTTGGATGGTCTGAAGGAAATCCACGATGGCGGCTTCGGCTTTGTTCAACCAGGTGGTCGCCGTCCGAGCGGTGAAAATTGCCCGCGGGTTGTAGTCCGCGTTATGCCGCTCGTTCTGGAGGTCGCGGAACAGGTCGGCGAATATCTGGGCATCGGATGACAGGTAGGCGCGGTTCTGTTGGAGTTGAGCTTTGGCATGGTTGTGGTTCAGGCCACGGTAGATACGAATCCAGGCCTCGGCTGTCAGTTGGTCATGGGCGGGACCGATGAGCGCGTCGGCGTTGCTGGCGGCCAGGGCATGGAACGCCGCGTAGTAGGCGGTGCTGATGGCCCGTCGGACGGCTCCAGGCGCGGGCTGCGCGGTCGGCGGTTGCGGGATGAGGGTTGACCGACCAGCGGCAATGAGTTCTACCCAGTTGACCGGGACCGGGGGTTGAAAGGCCGGCTGGACGGCCCCGGTGGTCATGCTGGAATCTCGCTCCGGTCCGCGTAGGCGATGGTCGGCCGGTCGAAGCCTCGTTCCTTGCACAGTGGGTCTATGTGGAGAGCGAATTTGTTGAGAGCGCGGGGGTCGAGTTCGGGATGGTCGTCTTCGAGGATGACAGTGGTTCTGATGTAGTCGTCGCCGTCAGGTCCCGGCAGCAGTTCCGAGGTCACTTCGGCGATGACGAAAGCATTGGATAGGTATCCGGTAATCTCGGTGTGCACGAGGTCGGAAACGTGGGCCAGAGTTGCGTAAGAGGCTGTCATGGCGTTTGCCTCCTTGCCTAATTTGTACTCAAATGTTATGGCTGCCGTGGCCGCAGCGTCAAGCGGGAAGCGTGGATTGGTGCATACCTGCTGGACTATGGAGCAAATGCCCTTGGTCGGGCTCCCTCGCGTTCCAGTTCATTTCGACACTTTGTCCAAGCGGGAACCCCATCCAGTTACCAATTCAACAGTGCGGGCGTGTGCAGGACTGCAATGGGGAAATAGTTGAGGATATTGAGGGTTATCACCGGACCGTTGAAGGCGAACATCAACAGTTCCAAAGTCATCGTTGGATAATTGTCAAGTAAATCGGCGATGAGCGTCTGGTCCCGGCGTGTTGAAAGCCTGAACTCCGAACCGGTCGGGTCATCGGTGTCGAGCCACATGGTCACTGAAGAGGCCCCCGGGTGCGTCAGGTCGCACAAATCGCTGTAGCATTGCTTTATGCTGTGGGCGTTCTGGTCCCCAAAGATTGTCAGGTATTCCTGCACTTGACGCACCTTGTGGGTCGGTGGCGCATTGGCCCGCTCCGGTGCCTTGAGACTCCGTGCGTGGGAGTAGTGAATAAGTTCGTCCTCTAACACTGAAGAGAACAGCAAGGAGGTGGCGCGGCCTTCCAGGGATTCAGTAATCGCAGCATGGCGATGTGCTAGGGTCAACGGAGTGCCGATGAGGGCGGTGGAGGCATCGGCGGCCGATTCCATGAGACCTCGAAGGGCAGCGGCGAAAAGGACAAGATTGTTCTGGGCCCAGGCTTGCTCAACACCGG
This sequence comes from Dehalococcoidia bacterium, assembly GCA_963667415.1. Lineage (GTDB taxonomy): Bacteria > Chloroflexota > Dehalococcoidia > Lucifugimonadales > UBA3495 > VXOI01. The sequence continues at coordinate 4,588,196 of OY763410.1, forward strand.
AAAGCCAACGTCGGCTTCTCAAAATAGCTGTAGCAGAGGCGAGATGCGCCCTGCCGAGGGTTTCGCTCCAGTAGACCCGCATTGCTTCGCTTAGATCGTGTTCAAGTAGCTCCTTGTATTCTTTGTCGTCCATGATCGTGTACCGCGTTTCCAATCGGTCCAGGCCCAAGTCATCGACGATTTCAACAAAGCGAACCCCGTCCGGATTAAGCACCGATTCCAATCCCGCCATTTCGCTAACTCCGTATTTCTTTGCTCTGATAGACTATTGTATCCACTGTGTATATCCCCGGTGCCTCTTGAATTGGCACTTCCTACCGGAATCTACGGGCGGTGCCGACGTTGGTAAATAATGGCCTGCTCCCCTATTGAAATGGATCGGTGCGTCTAAAAACTTGCGCGGTGCAACAGCGGCGAGGGCAATAAAGGAGGACGATGATGTGGCTCTTGGCTAGGTGGTGGATCACAGCAGCCGCGATAGTTGCGGTTTTGGCATTCATTCAGGCCGGAATTGAAAAAGAGGTAACGATGCAAGACGGCTTGGTTGCGCTGTGCGTGGCAACCGTCTTTTTGATCGAGGCCATTAGGGCACGCCAGGGCCTGATGATTCTAGGCGGCATAGGAGGCATCGCCAGTTCGTATCTGTGGGTTGCCAATGGCGCTGAAGCATCACCGTTTGACCTTCCGTTCCTAGTTATTTTGGGGCTGCTCTTCATAGTGGCGATGTTGGCGGCTTTCGGGTTTATGCTCCCCTTTATAGGGTCCAATCAAAGTAGGGGCGGGCTCCTGATGATTGGTGTATTCGGCCTGTTAGTCTTGGCAGTCTGGGCGATTTTCAAGTTCCTGTTGCCTTAGTCACCCATCAAAGTAGGGATTCCTCATCCCTCTCACCTTGGATAACGTCAGCGGTTATTGAGCCGTTCTCGTACGAAGACACAGACGGCCTTTGCGGGCGGTCTCAACCCTACCAGCGAGGGGCAGGGTGGTAGCCAATGCCTAGCGTGATCCGCTACCGCCGTCAATTGTCGTTGCAGCGTTCAGTGGCATAATACGGAGCAGCCAGGCGGAGCTCCGCCCTGTCCGGTCCGAGCTTCCTGCTCATTTCCTGACCACTCCCCGGGAATCGTTCCTCGACGCCCTCCGGTTCAGGGCGCGGTCCAGAACGGCAAAAGCGCCGGAGTCCACACCGGCGCCGGGTTCCTCCCGCCACAGCAGGGTCTGGGCCACCAGTCCGGCAATTTGGAGCAGGCAGTCGGTATCGGGATTGCGGAAGACGGGTCCGCCGATTATCCGTTCAATGGGCAGGTTGCGGGTGTGCCAACCGTCGCCGCCGTCGCGGACGGGAACCGGGTTGTAGCTGCGCAGGCGCTCGTAGGTGCGGACCACCGTATCGTCCGGTTCCTGCCCGAAGATGAGCAAGGCGTAACCACCGTCCCGAGCGGCGGTGGCGTTGACTCGGTTGAACAGGCGGTCCAGGGCGACCCGGCGGTGGGCTGGCGCTTCGTCCATGTCCAGGCAGGCGTTGATTATCTGGACGCCGCCGGTCTCCACGGCGAGGTCCTCGATGACGCGCAGCCCCTGGGCCACGATCTCCGCCGCTTGTAGCGACGCCGGTTGGTCGTGGCAACCACAACCGCAGGACGACGCTGGGTTGGTCAGCAGGTCGCTGGGGTAGAGGCAAGCGTCGGCGGGGATGCCGTGGCTTTGTTCCATCTGGCGGCGCCACTCACGGACGCGGCGGTAAAGCCGGTTCCAGGCCCGGGCGTCCACGCCCAGAGCGGTGCGGACGTGGCAGCGTCGGCCCTGGGTCTCCATCACGTAGTAGATTCTCATTGTTTCCTCCAAGATTGGCGTGGGTGTTCAGCGGGGTTGAAAGGCGTAATCCGGCGGGTCGCCGCTGCGGGCAATCCAGGCCGGTCCCAAAGGCCCGGCGCTCTCCACCAGTTCCCTGTGAGAGGCCAGGAGCGGCACCCGCACGCGGGCGCGTGCCATCTCGCGGGCGGCGACTTCCAGGAAGTGGGTCAGGGCGATGGGGTCGTCGAAGACCACCAGGACCAGGGGTTGATTGCCGTGGTCGTCGGTGGGCCTGGTAGTGGTGTAATAGCGCAGGTAGGGAGCGACGCGGGCGGCCATGGTTGCCGGCCGCACCGCCCGGCGCTCCCACTCCAGGAAGAAGGGCCAGGTATTTTCGCCTCGCCGGACGATGCCGAAGGCGTCGGGATGGACCGAGCGCAGCACTCCCTGGTGACGGAAGTAGCGCGACGCCCGGCGGGGCGGGTCCAGCTGCACGATCTCCCGGGAGCGGGAACGGGCCTGGCGGGCCAGGGCGGCGGCGAAGGCGTGGACGGCGGCGGTGTGCTCGACGTTGCGGAGCAACTGGCGGGTCCGGGCTCCGGCGACGTTGCGCCAGTCCAGGGGAGCGCCGGGGTCGAGCAGGGCGGCGCTCCACCGCCGGCGGGCGTCGCCCACGGAGGAACGGTCCCGGCGCGCCAGCATCACCAGCCCCCTATCGGACAGGGCCAGTCGGCGCTCCCCGTCAACGCCGGTGTCAATCAACAGCTTCAACTCGTGCAGCCGCCGCGTCACCTGGGACAAACGCGAGCGTTTTACGCCCAGCAATGCGCCCAGGTGTTGGGGCGAAAGCCAGGGCCAGTCGGCCAGCAGGTCCACGGCCCGCTTCTCCACCGGCTTGAGCCGGGACGGCAGGAGGCAGTCGGCCCCCGTGTCCAGATCATCGGGCATGGCGGCCCGTTTTGGCGGCTTCCGCAGGGGCCAGGACCGGGGCGGCCCGGTGTGGGCCAATGCCGTTTGCAGGTCCAGGGGCGCGGGACCGGAGGGGGTGCGCCAGACAGCGGACCCGGACCCGGCGGAAGCGGCGTCGCTCTCCAGGGCCAGGAAAACCGGGCCGGACAATGCCGCCGCCAGCCTTCGGGCCTGGCGCAGGCGCACCTCGTCGGGCAGCAGGATCAGGACGGCGCTGGTGGGCGGCAACTGCCCCAGCCGCCAGACGCGCTTGCCGAAGGCGGTGCGGTCGGCCGTGTTGCCCTGGCGCACCACGGCCAAAGTCCGGCCGTCGGGCAGGACAAGGGCGGCGTCCAGGGGCATGGCCCGGTACCAGCGGAATACCAGGGGGTGATAGATCTGGTTTATGGCCGAGGCCAGGCGGTAGATGACGGCCACACCGTCCAGGCGTTCCAGCAGCCCCCGCCGCCACTGGCGTGAGACGGGCAGCAGGAAAAGCGTTTCGTCAAGGGATACGCCGTCCAGCTCCGCCAATCGGTCCACCCCGGCGGCGGTGAGGGCGTGGCGGCGGGTGGGGGCTGCCAGGGGCGAGGCGTGGGGGACGGCTCTCACCATCCCCTCGCGTTCCAGTTTGCCGACGGCCTGGTACACCGCGCCCCGGGACCAGCCGGTGAGGGCGGCCAGTTCCAGCCGGTCCAGGAAGGGCATATCGGCCAGGCGCCGCAGGGCGTCGGCCTGGCAACGGTTGAATCTCATGGTCAGCCCTCCTCCGTCGTCGTGTTCTGGCGGTCAATCAGCAGTTGGCGGTAGGGGCTGAGGTCCTCACCCTCGGCTTCACCGCCGCCGTCGCCGGCTTCGCCGCCAGCATCGGACTCCTCACCGTCCGGCTGCGCCCCGCCGGTGGGCGGCTGGAAGTGCTTGCTGCGCTGCCCGTCCCGTCCCAGGTTCTTGGGCGCTGGCTGCTGCTTCGGGTCCGGCGGGTTCTGGCTCTGGCGGATGCGCTCCACCTCGCGGCGGTACTCGTGAACCCGCTGGCGGCCCCGCTCCTGCTGGGCGGCGATCTCCGCCTGAGGCGTGACGTAGGCCGCGGCGTCGGCGCGGATGCGGTGGGCAACGGCCAGACTGCCCGGCTCGGGCTTGCGCACCATCATGGAGAAGGGCGGCATCCGCTCGGCGCCGACGGTGGCGCGCACGTA